>NZ_WQEG01000001.1 GCF_013033515.1 Ruegeria sp. HKCCA6707
CCCTTGTTCCCCCTTCTCGGCCAAAGTAGTGGCCCAATTTTAGGGGGCAAAGACACGTGTATCTGTCCTTCTTTGCACGATTAACGGGAGCATCAAAGACCTTGGTGAACATGCACAGCGGTTAGCGTAGACGCATTTGCGAGACACGCCTCATGCAGGTTCCAAATGTTCAGCCCCAGCAACCTAGCGCTGGAGCCCTTTGTCAGAACGGGCAATGGCGCAATTGACGGGGAAAATGGTCGTCTCGGCGTCAAATCTGAGCCCGAGCGGCGTTTGCATTGGCTCTGGCCTTGACAAGCAGTATCTCAGAATGAAACGTCTCAGGAGTTGGGAGACTATCGAAAAATCAGACCTATACCCGTCATAGCACGGGCCGAAGGTGATATTTGCAACCTCAAACCCTGAGGTTGCGTGGCCTCCCGCGAACAAAAAAATGTTGGGAGTTCGAACATGAAAAACAGCAGCAAGCTTAGCCTCGGCGCATTTGTGACCGCTGCGATGATGGCACCTGCGGCCTATGCCGAAGAGTTCATCACCATTGGTACCGGTGGTGTGACGGGTGTGTATTACCCGACCGGTGGTGCGATTTGCCGCTTGGTCAACAAGGGCCGCAAAGAACATGGCGTTCGGTGCTCGGTCGAATCGACAGGTGGGTCGGTCTATAACATCAACACCATTCGCGAAGGCGAACTGGAATTCGGTGTCGCCCAGTCCGACTGGCAGTACCACGCATATAACGGGACATCCAAGTTCGAAGAGGCCGGCCCGTTCGAGAATCTGCGCGCCGTCTTCTCGGTGCATCCCGAGCCGTTCACCGTTGTGGCCCGCGCGGATGCCGGGATCACCAATTTCGAGGACCTGAAAGGCAAGCGCGTCAATATCGGCAACCCCGGTTCCGGTCAGCGCGGCACAATGGAAGTGCTGCTGAGCGAGATGGGCTGGACAACCGATGATTTCGAACTGGCGACCGAGCTGAAAGCGGCGGAACAGTCCGCAGCGCTTTGTGACAACCAGATCGACGCGATGGTCTATACTGTAGGTCACCCCTCGGGTTCGATCCAGGAAGCCACCACCGCTTGTGACTCGGTTCTGGTGAACGTGGGCGGCGACGCTGTGAACAAGCTGGTCGATGACAACTCGTTCTACCGCACCGCGACCATTCCGGGTGGCATGTATCGCGGGTCGGATGCTGACACCCAGACCTTTGGTGTCGGCGCGACCTTCGTGACCTCGGCGGACGTGTCGGAAGACGCCGTTTATGCGGTGGTCAGCTCGGTCTTTGAGAACTTCGACGACTTCAAAAAGCTGCACCCGGCCTTCGCCAACCTCAAGCCCGAAGAAATGATTGCAGACGGCCTGTCGGCCCCGCTGCACCCCGGTGCCGAGAAGTACTACAAAGAAAAAGGCTGGGTTCAGTAAGCCAGTTCAAGACAGGGTGCCCATGGGCGCCCTGTCACCCAAGATACCCGTGACCAAAACGGGCAAGACGGTAGGCCACAAAAACCGGCCACGACGGGGAGACATGTCATGAGTTCCGACACACAATCCAACCGCCCGCTATCCGAAGAAGAGCTGCAGGATCTTGTTGCCTCTTCCGACGCAGGCGGGCGCAATCCGGTCGGCAATGTCGGGATATTCCTGGCCATTGTTGCGGCGGTCTGGTCGATCTTTCAGGTCACCTTGGCCTCGCCGCTGGCCAACTATGTGCTGCCCGGCAGTGTCGTGAACAATTCCCGTCAGTTCCATCTGGCCTTTGCCATGTTTTTGGCCTTTGCGGCCTATCCGGCCCTGAAATCCAGCCCGCGCGACTATATCCCGGTGCAGGATTGGATCATGGGGGTCTTGGGCGCCTTTGTCGCGCTTTATGGGTATTTCTTCTATCAGAAGATCGTGGATGCCGGCGGACTGGCCGACGACACTGACAAATGGGTCGCTCTGGTCGGGTTGCTGTTGCTGTTCGAGGCCGCGCGCCGCGCGCTTGGGCCCGCGATGGCGATCATAGCGACGATCTTTCTGGCCTATGTTTTCTTCGGATCATCTGAATGGGTGCCCGAGGTTATCCGTTGGAAGGGCGCCAGCCTGAAAAAGGCGATGAGCCATATGTGGATCACGTCCGAGGGCGTGTTTGGCATCGCCCTGGGCGTCTCTACCAAATTCGTGTTCCTGTTTGTGCTGTTCGGAGCCTTGCTCGATAAGGCCGGGGCTGGGAATTACTTTATCAAGATGGCCTTTGGCGCGCTGGGTCACCTGCGGGGCGGTCCTGCAAAGGCCGCTGTCGTGGGCTCTGCCGCGACCGGCCTGATTTCGGGCTCTTCCATTGCGAACGTGGTAACCACCGGCACCTTTACCATTCCGCTGATGAAACGCGTGGGGTTCAGCAGTGAGCAGGCGGGCTCGGTCGAGGTCGCCTCGTCGGTGAACGGTCAGATCATGCCCCCGGTGATGGGGGCTGCGGCCTTCCTGATGGTGGAATATGTGGGTATCTCCTATGTCGAGGTCATCACCCATGCCTTCCTGCCCGCTGCGATTTCCTACATCGCGCTGGTCTATATCGTGCATCTGGAAGCGGTGAAGCGGAATATGCCCACGCTGGGCGACCGCGACGTGCATCTGGCGCGCACGATTGTGGGTATGCTGTCCTTCTTCCTGGTCTTTGCCGGGCTCTGCTATGGCTCGCAATTCCCGGTCGAAGCGATCACAGCCTGGCAACCCAGCATGGCAGGTCTGATAATGTCGCTGATTGTTGTGGCGATCTATGTCGTGCTTCTCAGGATGGCAGCGACCGTTCCTGATCTGGAGCCCGACGATCCAAACGCCAAGCAGGTGACCTTGCCGGTGATTGCCGAGATTTATAAGGCCGGTCTGCACTATTTGTTGCCGATCATTGTGCTCGTCTATTTCCTGATGATCGAACAGAAATCACCCGGCCTGTCTGCCTTCTGGGCCACGGCGCTGCTGTTTGTGATCTTGCTGACCCAAAAGCCGTTGAAGGCGATGTTCCGGGGACAAAGCAACCTGTACAACACCTTCATCGAGGGTGTTGCCGATCTGTGGCAGGGTCTGATCGACGGTGCCCGCAACATGATCGGGATCGCCTTGGCGACCGCCACGGCGGGCGTGATCGTAGGTACCGTGACCCTGACCGGCGTGGGGCAGGTGATGGCCGATCTGGTTGAGTTCCTGTCGGGCGGCAACCTGATCCTGATGCTGATCATGGTCGGTATCCTCAGCCTGATCCTCGGTATGGGCCTGCCGACCACGGCGAATTATATCGTCGTCAGCTCGCTTATGGCCGGGGTTGTGGTCGAGTTGGGCGCGCAGAGCGGGCTGATCGTGCCGCTGATCGCGGTGCACCTGTTTGTGTTCTACTTCGGCATCATGGCGGATGTGACCCCGCCTGTGGGTCTTGCGAGCTTTGCCGCCGCAGCCGTATCTGGCGGGGACGCGATTAAGACGGGCTTTACCGCGTTCTTCTACAGCCTGCGCACCGTCGCATTGCCTTTCGTGTTCATCTTCAACACCGATCTGTTGCTGATCGATGTGACTTGGGTCGAGGGGATAATTGTCGCCATTTCCGCTACTATTGCGATCCTTGTCTTCACGGCGGGAACAATGGGGTACTTTGTGACTCACAGCCGCATCTACGAAAGCGTCGCGCTGATCCTTGTGGCCTTTGCCCTGTTCCGGCCCGACTACTTCATGAACCGGATCGCTCCGCCCTTTGTGTCCGTTGAACCGGCGGCGCTGGAGGAAACCGTGGGCAACGCGGCTCCGGGAACGGAATTACGACTTGTCGTGGCCGGGCCTGATTTCGACACGCTCGAGATGGTGGACACCACTGTTGTGGTCACTGTCGGTGAAGAAGACGGAGGCGCGGCACGCGTCGAAGCAATGGGCCTGTTGCCGATTGCCGAGGATGGCCTGGTCAAACTGGATGAGCCGCTCTTTGGAACGCCTGTGGCGGACGAACTGGGTATCTTTGACTATTACGGTGATGACGCAGTGCGCATAACCTCGGTCAGTTTGCCGACCAGCCAGCCGCCGAAACAGCTGGTCTTTATCCCCGCACTGCTTCTTCTGGGGTTGATCGCATTCCTGCAACGCGGCCGCGCCGCCAGACAAGAGGTGCTCGCATGATCAAATCTGTACTTTGCGCCGTCGATATCAGCAATGGAACGCTGGATTCCCAAGTTCTGACAACTGCAGCCGCGATGGCCGATCAAAACGCGGCACAATTGGACGTGGTAACGGTTTTACCGGATTTCGGCGAAAGCTGGGTGTCGGGCTTTTTTGAAGCGGATTTCCATGAAAAAGCCGTGGACGAGGCGCATGACAAGCTGGTTGAGCTGTGCACAAACGTATTGGGCGAGGGGCGCAATGATACGATCCGCCACGTGGTTGGCACTGGAACGGCCTATCAAGAGATCCTGAAAACCGCCAAAAGTGCGGGCAGTGATCTGATCGTGATCGGAGCCCATAAGCCGGACCTGAAAGACTATCTTCTGGGTCCGAATGCAGCGCGTGTCGTGCGGCACTCGGACGCCTCGGTTTATGTGGTGCGCTGAGCTTAGGCGACCAAGACCAGATCGCGCAGATATTCAAAGCCCGGGATGACATCGGCGCTGTTCTTCAGCTCCAGCACCAACCGGGCCATTGGCGCGCTTTCAGCCAATGCCGCAAAGACCGCATGCCAGTTCACCGTTCCCTGACCAGGCGCCCAGTGCCGGTCGGCAAAGCCGTCAGCATCCTGAATATGAACGTGGGCCAGCTTGGCCCCGGCCACGCGGACGTAGTAATCCACCGGAGGCGCACCCGTCGCACCATGGGCGTAATGCGCATGACCGGTATCAAGTGACGCGCGTACATGATCGACGCCGAAACTGTC
This sequence comes from Ruegeria sp. HKCCA6707, assembly GCF_013033515.1. Classification (GTDB taxonomy): domain Bacteria; phylum Pseudomonadota; class Alphaproteobacteria; order Rhodobacterales; family Rhodobacteraceae; genus Ruegeria. The sequence continues at coordinate 4,886 of NZ_WQEG01000001.1, forward strand.
GGCCAGCGTGATCCGGTCCATAGGGTTCTTGTCCTCGATATTCTCGATCACAAGCTCAACACCCAAAGCACCGGCGCGGGCGACAACAGGGATCAGAGTGTCGTGTGCACGTTTTAACTTTTCGGCGCGCGCCTTGATATCAGCGTCGAGGTTGTAGGCGCTCCAGGTCGAATAGGGCGAGTGCATGACCATCTGCGTAGCGCCCAAGGCAGCCGCTGCATCCAGCCCTTGATCCAGACGCTTCTGCACGATCATCCGCACCTCGGGGTCGCGGCAATCCAGGGGCAGGTCATAGAAAGGCCCGTGGATCCCAAGCCGACCGGAATAGCCGATCAACTGGGATTTGGCTGTGGCGACCAGATCCAGCGCCGCGTCGCCCAGGTTCTCGGCAAAGATGAAATCCTGAATTTCAAGATCCCGTTGCCCGTCAATCAGCCAGTCGCGATGTGCGGGCAGATCAGAGACCATCAGGGCAGCTCCCAGTTTCAATTCCGTCATGTGGCAAACCTTCTTACGTTTGCCTCCGGCCTAAAGGGGCTGTGTGACAGTCTGACGACAGCGGGTCAGTACCCCGTCATCTCAAGATAGCCGCGCCCCGCATGGCTGCCGGACACGCGCACCGGGCCTTCCCAGTATTCAAACCGTGTACCCATCCAGGCCTGTGGGTTCATCGCCGCCACCTCGACATCAATGCCGCGCGCGGGCAGGGTGATGCGCCAGCGGGTTGGAACGTTGCGACCTGCCACCTCATCCGTGTCCAGCACTTCGAACTGCGCGGCCCCGTCGGGCAAAGTCGCGGTTGTGCCATCGGGGTATATCCATGTGGCCGCCGTGAAATCACCGCGCCCGCCGCGCAGGCGGAAAGCCATCAGCTTGTGACCATCGTTGAGGCTGAGTGAGAACCAATCCCATCCGCTTTGGTCCGAGGCCAACGGCTGCGACGACCACTCGCGATCCAGCCAGGCATTGCCCGTGACCGTGACGTCGCCCGAAGGCAGGCGCAAAACGCCCTGAACATCGTAGGACGGTTGCGAGTAATAGTGGCTGGCCTGACCATCCGCAGATTTGACTGAATAGCCCTTTTGGCCGTGAAACACCAAAGGCCCGGTGGCCGACAGTTGCAGGTCATAGCTGAAAGTGTCGCTGTTGGCCGAGAGCTCCAGTTGGTCGAAATTGTCGCCTCTCATGTGCCATTCATCGATCCAGGCCTCGAAGGGCTGGGCCGAGACACCGGCCTGTCCGATACCGCCGCGCGACAGACGCTCGTCAAAGAAGTGCTGATCGGGTGTGGTGATCGCAGCGTGGCCCATCCAGATTTGCGGGCTTTGCCATCCTTCCTGTTCCTTCGGTTTGAGCGCTGAGCGAAACAAGGTCCATTGCACACCATAGTCTTGCCCATCCGCGCCGGTCAGATTCGCGGTCAGATACCACCATTCAATGCGGAAGCTGGGATGGGGGCCATGGTCGCGCGGGAATGAGAACACGTAATCGGGGTCGGGCGTGTCGAACCCCTCGGCCGAGCCGCCCAGCCCGGCATATCCTTGCGCCCATGCGGTGACAGGTAGCCACAGGGCCAAAAGGAACACCCTAACGCTCATTGGCAAAAACCCGCAGCAAATGGACAGGCGGCAGGCGCATCAGGCGCAGGGCGGGCAGGGCAGCAGCCAAAGCCGCTGCGACCAAGGTCAGCGCGAACAAACGCAGCCAGTCGCCGGGGAACAGGAACATCGGCAGACGCCAACCGAAGGCTTGCACATTGATGACGGCCAGCAAGACCCAGGCCAGGATCAGCCCCAAAGGCAAGGCCAGCACCGCGGTGAGTGCGGCCAGCAACAAGCTGCGCAGCAGCTCCAGCCCTGCCAAATGCCGCCTTGTCAGGCCAAGGGCCCAAACCGGCGCAACCTGCGGCAACCGCTGGGTCCACAGGGTAAGCAGGCTGGTGAGGATCGCAAAGCCGGCCACGCCAAGCGTCAGCACGTTCAGGGCCGAGGTGACGACAAAGGTCTTTTCAAATATCGCCACGGATTGCGCCTTTAGAGCGTGTTGCCGGATCACCGCTTGCGTTGGGAGATCAAATTGGTCGCGCAGTTTTTGTGCCATCTCTGCGGCGCGGACCTCGGGCAGGCGGATGCCAAAGCGCAAGGCGGGCGGCGTATCCGGTGCCAGCACGTCCAGTTGCCGCATCGAAACGATAGCCTGCCCGGTTGGGTTGCCATAGTCGGAGTAAACCCCCGCAATCACGCGCGACTGCAACGATGTCAGATGCAAGATGTCCCCCGGCCAAAGATCTGCGCGGCGGGCCAGCTGTTCATTAATCAGGATGGCCTCGCCCTGCATTACCCTGTCCCAAGCGTCCGGGCTACGCGCAATCAGGGGCCATTTTTCGCGATAGGTTTGGTCATCCACGACACCGTAGAGGAACAGCGGCCCGGTCTCATGGCTGAGTTCTGTGTTTCGGATGGGCAGGATCGCGTCGACCTGCGGGTTCAGCCAATCGGTGATCAACGCGGCCTGTTCGGCATCTTCGGCGCTGAAATACAGCTCGGATGTCAGGCGTTGGTCCAGCCATCCCAGAAAGGTCAGGCGAAAGCTTGAGACCATTGTGCCCACACCGATATTGGCCGCCAAAGCCAGTAGCAGCGCCATCAGCGCCAGCGACAGGCCGGGCAATTGCGCGCGCATGTCGGCCCAGACCCAGGTCGAGATCGGGCCTTTGGCGTGTCGGCCCAGCACCGCCAACAGCGCCGACAGGACCAATGGCAGCAATAGTGCGGCACCGGTCAGCAGAGCGCCGAGCATCGCGAAACCTGCCAGCAACCCCTGCGCGCTGAGATAGATCAGCCCGGCGCCAACCAACAGCAGAAGCCCGACACCGCCCATCACACGATGCGCGGCTGCGTTGCCCCAGGCCTGCAAGCCCGCACCTGAAAGCAATGGCATCTGCGACAGTTTCCACAAAGCGTGGCCCGACGCGGCCAGAGTACCGCCGACCGCCATGGCCAGGCCGCTGGCCACCCACGCAGGACGCAACGAAAGCTGGCCTTCGACCGGAGCACCGTAAAGCCCGCGCAGGGTGGCGGCGACATCGGGCAGCAAGGCTCCGGCCAGAAAGAACCCGATCAGCAGCCCGATGAGACCTCCGATCAGGGCCAGCAAAACCAGCTCGGTCAGGATCAACCAGATCAGTCGGTGCATGGGCACGCCCAAGGCCCGTAAGGTGCGGATGATCCCGCGACGCTGCGCAAAGGCCAGACCGACAGTGCCGTGCACGATGAACAGACCGACTGCAAAGGACAGCAAGCCAAAGGCCGCCAAGTTCAGGTGGAAACTGTCGGTCAGTTGTGCCGTATCTGTCTGTGCTGACGGGCTGCTGCGCAGCAGTTCGGGTGCAAGATCCGCCAGCGGCGTCCGCCCCTGAGGCTGATCGGGCAGGATCACAAGACGCGAGATCTGGCCGGGACGGTCCAGCAGGCGTTCAGCCACGCCGATATCGGTCAACACCAGATCCGGGGGTAAGGCTGTGCTGGTCAAAACCGGTGGAAAGCCTTCGGCCCCGTCAAACAGCATGGCTAGATCTGCAGTCATCAACAGCCGGCCGGGATCGGTCAGTATATCCGCGGGATCGGGCGGGGCCTGGCTTTGTTCTGCCTCGGTGACCGCAGGCAAGGCGGGATAGCTCACCATATCCACGCCCATGATCCGAACGGACCGTCCCTTAATACGCAGCGTGCCATCCAGAACCGCTGCCACCTGCCAGCCATCGCGTCGCAGGGCCACATAGGTTTCTATCGGGATAAACCCGTCGGAATTCTGAATCTCATCGAACTGTCCCAGCGCCAGTTGTGCACTGGCCCGCGCATAGCTGGCCCGGGCTTCGGTATTGATGGCCTGAACCGCCGACCACAGGCCGGTGGCCAGAGCGATCCCGGTCAGCAGCGTGATCAGTTGCAAGCGATGGCTGCGCCAATGGCTGAGCAGTGTTCGGATGACGGTAGCGGTCACGTCACTTGCCCACCAGACAAATGTGCCCGTCGGTCTAGCCGTGCAGCGATGTCGAGGGAATGGGTGACCAGCAACAGTGCCGTGCCGGTATCGGCTACGAGCCCAAGCATAAGGTCCAGAACTGTGGCGCTGGCGGTCTCGTCCAGATTGCCCGTGGGCTCATCCGCCAGCAGCAAGGCCGGTCGCGTCGCCATCGCGCGCCCAATCGCAACACGCTGCTGCTGCCCGCCCGACAAGTTCTCGGGAAACCGATCCAACAGATCCCCAAGGCCCAGATGTTGTGCCAGATGCGCTTCCCATTCGGGATCGTGACGGCCTGCAATCTGTGCGTGGATCGACAGGTTTTGCGCCACGGTGAGCGACGGGATCAGGTTGAACTGCTGAAACACGAGCGACAAGGTTTGCCGCCGAAGCGCGGCGCGCCCTGCGTCCTCCAGACCAGACAGCGGGGTGCCATCCAACGTGATCTCACCCCCATCAAACCCATCCAGCGCTGCAGCAAGGTGCAGCAAGGTGCTTTTGCCACTGCCGCTTTCACCCGTCAGCGCAAGGGTTTGGCCATGGTCCAGTACCAGCGACACGTCTTTCAGAACAGGTCGTCCGCCGGGATAGGTTTTCTGAACGTGGTCAATGGTGAGCAGCATCCGCGATCTCTTATTGTGCCCGTCACAATGTGCAACCGCGCCCGCCCGTGTCCAGTGCCCAAAAAGCGGCGATGCCTTTCGCCGCACCCGATGTGGCGTACCGGGCTTGTTCTCTTCCGTGCAAACCCGCATTCTGAGGGCGGTTTTCACATCTCGATCACAAGGCCTGGCGTATGACATTGTCGCAGCAGATAGTTTGGGGAAGCGTCTATCTGGGCCTTTGTTTTCTGATCGAGCTTGTTCTTCTGACATGGTGCGTCTTGGTGGTGCGCAAACTGGTTGAACAGTGGGAGGTGACCCGGCCCATACTGGCAACAGCAGGCCCGATCAGTGTGGCACTTGTTTTCATAATTCTGATCCATACGCTTCAGGTCTGGATCTGGGCGATTGTCTGGGTCTTAGGTGACGTTTTACCGGATTGGAACACGGCGCTGTATTTCTCGCTCGTGACCTTTACGACGCTGGGCTATGGCGACATCGTTCTGGGTGAAGAGCTGCGCATTTTCGGAGCTTTTGCCTCGGTCACCGGTCTGCTGGCCTTTGGGCTGTCGACCGCCTTCCTTGTGGCTCTGATGACGCGCGTGTTTCAGGAGCGGTTCTTCAACTAGAGGATCGGTGCAAACAGCCGGGCGATCGGAGCGCCAAACCGGATATGGGCGGGCTGCTGTGCCAGATTGCGCGTCAGCTCATAGCTTGAAGTGAAATCTTCTTCCAGCATCTTGGCCGTGGCTTGGGCTGCACGTTCATCGAAAAACAGCGCCATCGCCTCAAAGTTCAGGCGAAAGGACCGGTTGTCCAGATTGGTGGTGCCCACGGCAGCCAGCGCATCATCGACCACAAAAACCTTTTGGTGCAGGAAACCATCGGTATATCGCAAGACCTTGACGCCGCTGTCCCGGATCTCGTTAAAATAGGCAAAAGCAGCCAGCCATGGCAGGCGGTGGTCAATCACATCGGGCAACAGGATGCGCACATCCACCCCGCGCAGGGCCGCGTTTTGCAGCGCGGCCATGATGTCGATATCAGGTACGAAATAGGGCGAGGCGATCCAGATCCGGGATTTCGCCTCGGCAATAGCCGAGAAAAACATCATCGCGCCAGTCTCGGTTTCGTCGCCAGGGCCTGTCGCCACCAGCAAGGCGTTCATATCCTGATCGGATTCGCTGCCGGACCAGTCCAGTTGATCGATCAGATCCTCGTCGCGGGCCCAATGCCAGTCTTCGGTAAAGATCAACTGCAACTGCCGGACCACATGGCCAGTCATCTTCACATGCGTGTCGCGCCAGCGCCCGAAGCGGGGGCTTTCGCCCAGATACTCGACGCCCACATTGTGCCCGCCAATAAACCCCGTCTCGCCATCAATGATCAAGGTTTTGCGGTGGTTGCGATAGTTCAGCTGAAAGCGGTGGTTTGGCCCGCGCTGTTCACGCGGATCAGCTACATCCACACCAGCGTCCTGCAATGCGTCCAGATATGTTGTTGGCAGGCCATAGCTGCCCACCGCGTCAGTCATAAAGCGCACATGCACGCCGCGTTTCGCCGCAGCGATCAATTTGTCCTGCAACTGCCGCCCCAACCGGTCATCGCGCACGATATAGAATTGCACCAGCACATAGTTTTGCGCGCTATCAATTGCCTCGAATATTGATTTGAACGTTGCCTCTCCATCCACCAAAAGCTCGGCCCCGTTCCCGCGTGAGACGGGCATATGCGACAGCGCCTCGAAGGGTCGAGGGTTGATGGTCACGCGATCAGGATCGGGTTTTGAGAAATCGGCAAAGGCTTTGATGCCTTCAACCACCCGCTCGCTCTCACGCCGGGCGATGCGGTAGCCGCGAAACCGGTGGTGGCCTAAGAACAGATAGAGGGGCACGCCCAGCATCGGCGCAGACAGCAGAAAGACGACCCAACCCATGGCCCCTTGTGGCGTTCGCGCGGTCTGCGCCGAGCGTACGGCAAAAACGATGGCCGTGCAGTAAAGCGCGAAGACAAAAAGAGAAACAAGAAGTGTCCACATATTCGGCCATGAGTCAGAGATCAGTTCGCGCCAGTGTAGACGCGTGACCAGTCTTGCGCCATATCCACGATGACCCAGCCCATATCGGGGCCTTTGTCCAGCCCATCGACCAACCGACCGATGGCGCTGTCGCGGTCATAGGCCCATTCGCGTTCGGCATCCGTGTGATGCACAAGAATACCCAGCCGTGCCCCGTCGCCAGCGGTGGTCCATTCCATCATGGCGAAATCACCATCGGAGTTGCCGCCAACAAGGATCGGCCGCCGCCCGATTGTGCGTTCGATATTGATGGGCTTGCCCTCTTTGTCGTCCACAAACACGATACCGCTGGCCTTGGCGATAACGGGAGTATCGCCAGAGGTGTCATATGTGGTCTCGGAATAGGTGCCCAGGACCTGTTCGGGCGGGATGCCATAGGCTTCCTCGGTAAAGACACGCATGAAATGAAGCCCTCCGCCCGAGACGATATAGGTCTTGAAGCCTTCATCGCGCAGATAGCGCAGCAGCTCGACCATGGGCTGATAGGTCATCTGATCATAGGGCAGGCCGGTTGAAGGGTGGCGGGCAGTGTCCAGCCATTCGGCAACCGCATCCTGAAACGCGTCGACCGTCAGGCCGGCATGCGTGGCGTTGACGACTTCGATCAGCGCGTCGTGGCCACCCTCAAGAACGGTCGCCAGATCGCCTTGTGCCGCAGCTTTCAGCGTTGGGCTCGACAGAATGGATGGGTCTTCCTTGGCCAGCGCCGCCAGCCGATCCATGGCAAAAATGAACTGAAAATAGACCGGTTGCTCGGCCCAAAGCGTGCCATCATTGTCAAAAACAGCGATCCGTTCGGCCGGGGTGACATAAGCGGGGTTGTCTGGATCGGTAACCTCGTCAACAAAATCTACAATTTGCGTCTTGGTTTCTCCCTCCGCCCAACTGGGCAGGGGATCGGCCCACAACACACCCGGAGCTAGAAACAGGAATGCGGCAAGAACTGAATTTCGCATCAGAAACCCTTTGAAAACTGTTGAAAAGAAAGGGCCGCCATTGCGGCGACCCCGAAGGTTTCAAAGAAGCCAGACCTAGTTGTTGGTCGGGCTGTTCAGCTTCTCCATCACCTGATCCAGGTTGAAGCTGGCCGCCTTCTGGCGTGGTGGGAATTCCTGGAATGTCGCCAGGAAGTTGCCCACATATTGCTGAGCTGGAACCAGGAAATAAGCGCGATCCAACAGCCAGTCGTAATAGGTGTTGGAGGTGCGATAGGCCCTCTCATACGGATCACGACGCAGGTTGACGATCAACGGTATGCGCAGCTCGGTCCAGGGTTCGATCCAGGCCCGCAGGGTTGCCCAGGCTTTCTGCTCAAGGAAGATCAGCTTCCAATCGTCAAAGCGCAGCGCAGTCAGATCACCGTCATCCGAGAAATAGAAGATCTCTTGCCGCGGGCTTTCTGTGGTTTCTCCCGTCAGAAGCGGCAGGATGTTATAGCCATCCAGGTGAACCTTATAGTCACGGCCCATACCGGACGAGCTATAGCCAGCTTTCAGCTTTTCCTTGATGTCCGGATCACCGGCAACGGCCAGATAGGTCGGCAACCAATCCATGTGATGCACGATCTCATTGGTGACCGAACCCGCTTCGATCTGACCGGGCCAGCGCACCATCGACGGAACGCGCCAACCGCCTTCCCAGTTGGTGTTCTTTTCGCCCCAGAACGGCGTGGCCGCAGCGTCAGGCCAGGTGTTCATGTGCGGACCATTGTCGGTCGAGTAATGCACGATCGTGTTGTCGGCGATCCCAAGTTCATCCAGCAGATCAAGCAGTTGACCCACATGCATGTCATGTTCGATCATGCCTGCGGTGTATTCATCCGCCACGCCGCCAAAGATTTCGTTCGCCTGCGCTCGCATCTCCTCTTTGACATGGGTGCGGAAGTGCATACGCGTGCCGTTCCACCAGACATAGAAAGGCTGACCCTGTTCGTGCGCGCGTTTGATGAAGTCGATCGCCGCCGCGACGGTTTCGTCATCAACAGTTTCCATGCGCTTTTTGGTCAGCGGGCCGGTATCTTCAATGGTGCCGTCCGATTTGGACTTGATAACACCGCGCGGACCATAGGTTTCGCGGAAGGTGCGGCCATCGGCCAGAACCATATCACCGGGATAGTCTTCGTTCTCGGGCTCTTCCTCGGCGTTGAGATGGTAAAGATTTCCGAAAAATTCGTCGAAACCGTGGTTTGTGGGCAGATGTTCATCCTTGTCACCCAGGTGGTTCTTGCCAAATTGACCCGTGACATAGCCGTGATCTTTCAGCAGGCCCGCGATGGTCGGGTCTTCGGTCTGCATACCTAGATCAGCGCCGGGCAGACCTACTTTGGACAAGCCCGTACGGAAAACCGACTGTCCCATGATGTAGGACGACCGGCCCGCGGTACAGGATTGTTCGCCGTAATAGTCGGTGAAGATCATGCCTTCCTTGGCAACACGGTCGATATTGGGGGTCTGATACCCCATGAGCCCCATCGTATAGGCCGAGATGTTGGACTGACCGATATCGTCACCCCAAATCACCAGGATGTTGGGTTTCTGATCCTGTGCCCAGGCAGGAAGCGCCATAGCAATGGCGACTGACGCAACCGCGAACCGGCGAATGGCGCCGCGCCAATTGTCTGCAATCGTGCGAGGTGGGGACATGATGTGCTCCTGATTTGTTTGGACGCCAGGCGCCCCGAAAGAAAATCAAATGGGACTATCCGGCATAAAAGATGTCGGATAGTCCGAAATGGTTCGATGCCCAGGAAGAGGCAGTCAGATAGCACTGGGAATCGAATGCAATCATTCTAGATTATCGTGGAAATTTAGAACTCATCATATGATAATATTACAAAATGGTAATGTCAGATAACGTGAATAAAATGAGACGATTACGCGAAGCCGGATGGTTTGCGACGCGATCCAAAACCTTTCAAGACAGCCTGCTGGCCATTGGCGTACCAAAAGCCTTTGCCGCGGGTGAAACGCTCTATCGTTATGGCGATGAAGCGAATGGTATCTACGCGATACTGGACGGGGCGGTTCAGATTACAGCACCTGCAGATGATGGGCAGGAATTTGTTATTCACCGTGAAGGTCATGGATTTTGGGTCGGAGATCTGGCCTTGTTTGCAGGGGCTTCGCGTCTTGTCAGCGTTGTGACGACTCAATGCAGTCAGACCCTGTTTTTTCCCAATACGCGGATCGAAAACCTGGTTCGCTCGAACCCGGATTACGTTCGGGATTTTTATGCGTTGAGCCACGCAAACATCCAAACGGCGCTGCGGATCATGGCCAATCTTGCCGTCACAGGGACCGAGAAGCGGCTGGTCTTGCGGTTGCTGCATCTCGATGAGTGCAACACAACAGAAGACGACTGGATTGTCGTCTCGCAAGAGGAGCTGGCCGAGATGGTGGCGGTTTCAGCACCAACGCTGCATCGCTGCTTACATCGCCTGGTGGATATGGGTTTGATCGAGTTGGGATATGGCAGGGTAAAGCTCAGCGACAGACGGGCATTGATTGCCAGTTGCCAAAGCTAAGGGTTCAGTGGGGGCAGAGCTGCAGTATGCGGTTTGTCCCCTGACCAACGTAAACGGTCAAGTGCCAACCCGGCAGCGTTCCAATCCGCTTTGTTCGGCTTGTTCTGAGCGTAAATCGCTGCACCAATCTGCGTAAGCGCTGCCTCCAGCTCCGCGCTGTCTGCTGGCCAATCGGCTTTGCTTTTCCACTCTTCCAAACCTGTGTAAACTGTCTTTAAATCATGTGCTTGAAGCCCTGCTTTGATCTGATCAAGGGCGTGTTCCGGCGACGCAAGATAGGTTTGTCTGCGTCGGCTCTTCCAGGTGTTCAAACGCGGTTTTCCAAAGCGGTATATAGTCCAGAATATCCCGGCGAGGATCGCAATCCATCCAAGATAACGTGCGATGTCTGCAGCGTCAGGTGGTGGAGCCTTGGGTGGCACCAAGGTCAAGTCTATGGCGTCGATTTCGATTGTTTCGACTGCGTTGCTTGTCAGATTGAACCATTGGATCGAGACTGCCGGCAACTGGGTGTCTCCACCATTCTGCGCCAGATAGGTTACCTCATCCACGCGCTGCCCGGACAGCACGCCGCGATCTTCGGTCTCGGTTAGTTTTGGCTCTTTCGGATAGGAACGCAGCAGGGTGCCCTGCAGATCCGGCATCAATTGCGGAATCAGCATTGGGGTAGTGCCGGAAATACGTGCGGTCAAACGACGGGTAATGGCGTCTCCGGGGTTGAGTGTGCGTTCACCGTCGATCTCTTGCGTGACGTCGAAACCGGTCGCGATGATCAGCGGGTCCAGTCCGCGTGCCGCATCGGGTACAGTCGCCTCAAAAGTTATCCTGGGAAGGTCCACGGTAGCCTGAATGGGCACGTTTGTGTCCGGATCCGCATATGTGACGACAACCTGCTGTGCACCAAGGTCAAAGGTGCCTGCGGTCAAGGGATAGACACGATAGCTGCGTTGCACGCCTGACCAAGTTTCTCCCTCAATCGCTTCACTTACGGGCCCCGAGGCACGTTCAGGCAAACGGACCAGAAGGTTTTCGCGCTCAAGCGATGGGAAAATTGGCGGCGATGGCATGAAGGTCGGGACCAGCACCTTGACGCGGATAATGGCGGGTTGGCCAACAGTCGTTGCGTCGTCCGGTACCTGGACCGTCACGTTGGGCGTGACTTGAGCCAATGTCGGAATGCCCCAGAAAACCCATATGAACAGCGCTACGTATCTCATTGATTTAAAGCCTGGTTGTCGAGCAAAAACCTATTGCGTAGAAAGTCCTGCATATCGGTATCAATTGCGCTGATCCACTGGTCTGCAGACAAGCCTTCGGCACCGTCTTTCGGGGCCTGAATGGTGGTTTGCGCACCTTTGCTGTCTTCGTTGTCAAAAACGGTATCATCCGCGCCGATCCCGGCTTCTTCCCCCGTGTCCGATTGTTCCCGGGTGGTCTCGACAAATTCAAGTATCGCGCGCGCAACCTCCAAATTGTGCTCCGCCTCGGGCCAGCCGGGCCTGCGGTCCAACGCAGTTTCGAAGGCAGCGATAGCAGGCCGGTATTCTCGATTTCGGATGCGGGCCAATCCTTCGGCAAAGGCTGCTTCGGCCGTGTCCATTTGCGCAAAAACCTCGGCCGCCTCGGGATATCGACCCACCTTCAACATCGCATAGCCACGGTGATACGGCTCCTGATACAGGTCAGCAGCATCTCCATAGCGTTTCTGGTTCATCGCGACCTGCCCCTGTTGATCCGGTGTCAGGAACCAGTTGCGCCAGCCTGAAGCCTGTGCCGGACCGCTCGGAATTGCGAGGATGCAGGCAAGTACGGCCCAGCGGATCACCCAGCCTTTGCGGAACCACAACAAGCACAGAAAGGCCGCAGGCCAAGCCAACAGCCAACCTTGGTCTGTCCAATCCAACCGGTCATCATCATCCAATGCGTCGGCATAGGCCGATTGAATACGCCTGTTCAATCTGTTGATGTCTTGATCGTCCGGAGTAAACGGTACGACAGTTGCGTTGGAAAGGTTGTCCAGTTGGACGATGCGCGCACCGTCGGGAAGCATCGTAAGGAAGAAAATATCGAGTCCTTGGGTGTCGAAACCTTGTGCCTGAGAAGGGTCGAAGTCGTCCAGAATAAACAAGACAGACCCAGGAGTTTCGTTGCTTTCCAATATGTTTAATGCTAAATCTAATGCACTGGATGCGACGTCGCCTTGCTGTGGCATAACCGACGGAACCAGACCTTCTAACAATGGGCGCAGGATATTCGGGTCTTCGGTCAACGGCGCCACCTGGTGGGCCGAGCCAGCATAAGCGATCAAAGCAGTCTGAGCGCCAGACCGGGCTGTGATCATATCGGTGATCTTGTATTTCGCGCGCTCCAGACGCGTAGGGGTCAGGTCTGTCTGCTCCATACTGTCCGTGACCTTCAGCGCAATCACCAAAGGCGCGGTATCTGCGATCAACGGATTCGTCGCCCGCGACCATGTGGGCCCAGAGACCGCTAGCGTGATCAGGAGTGCCGCCAACATCGCAAGATCAGTCGGATAGACACGCCGTCGATCATCCGCACCCAGCAGAAGCGCAGCACTCAGATGTGGGGCGATCCCGTCTGGCAGTTTTTGCGCAGCGCTTTTTCGGGGGCGCAATCGCCACCACAGAATCGTAATCGGAATGAGGAACAGAAGGTAACCCGCTCGCAAAAAATGAAATTCCGCCAAAAACTGCATCACGATACACCTCGGCGCGAATGGACAATGTGCAAGGTGATCGAACTGCCTAGAATCAGCAGCAAAGCAAACAGCAGTGGGAAATGCGCAAGGCTTTGTTTGGGTCGGTAGCTTTGTGTTTCCACAATACGGGGATTCTGCTGGTCAATGCGCTGATAGATCTCGGTCAGAGCGGCTTCGTCATCTGCAAAGAAATACGCGCCACCGGTGCGCGACGCGATCTGTTGCAATGCGCCCAGATCAACCCGGTCTTCTCCGGTGGCATTTGGGTCCCCAACGCCAATCGTGTAGACGACCACACCTTTTTCTGCTGCGATCGCTGCTGCGTTGATCGGCGTCATGCGGCTGGATGTGTCAGCACCATCACTCAGAACGATCATAAGTCGCTGTTCCACTTCGCTGGTGTCGAAGGTGCGGATGCCCAGGCCAATTGCATCACCCAAAGCCGTATTTGGACCTGCCATACCAACTTGAGTTTGGTCGAGGAAGCCATTCAAACTGTTGAGGTCTTCAGTGAAAGGCGCTTGTACAAATGCGCGCGTTCCGAAGATGATTAAAGCCATTCGGTCACCTTGCCTTTGGGCAATGAAGCCACGCAAAACCTCTTTGACCGCGTCCAACCGTTGTTTCGGGGTGCCGGCGCTGGAACGGAAATCGCGCTGATCCATCGAACCTGAAATATCCAGTGACAGCACCACGTCGTGGGCGGATTTTTCGACCACCACCGGATCACCCAGTCGTTCGGGCCGGGCAATGGCGCAGATGAGCAGGCCCCAGATACAGATCACTACAATTGTTTGCAGCCGTGATCGCCCAGCGACCGCGACGCCCGAATGTGGTGCGGCTCCGACCGCTTTGGCGACGTTCCGAAAAAAGGGAATTCGAATGGCCTGGCTTGGCTGGCGATAAGGCGGTGCGTACCAGTAGACCAACGCGGGAAGCGGCAGCAGCAGGAAAACCCAAGGGGAGGCGAAGGACAACATCAGCTTGCGCCTCCGGACTTATGCAAGGTGATCCATGTTCTAACCAATCGCGTGACATCTTTGTTCGGTGATGCCGCTTTGTAGGGGGCTGAGCCGAGTGCCATCCAGGTTTCTCCGGAAAAAGTCATTCGATCAGAGGTTTGTCGAAGAAAGCTCAACCACTCATCGCCGAATAGTCCTGCGACCTCTTGTCGGGGAAAAGCCACCAATGCGGTTCGCCGTAGGATCTCGGAGGCTAATCGAGGGTCATCGGCGGATCGGTCCAGTTCTTTCAGTGCCTGACGGCGGTAAGCGTTTTGGCGCCGGTGTCGGAGGTATAACCAAAGAGCCCTGAGCGCCAACACAACCAGGATCGTAGCCAGAACCGCCCATCCCCAGGTTTGCGGAAGCATGGAAATCGGGGCAGGGTCCGGAGCGGGTTCGAGCATATTCAGCAGATCCACAAGGGATTTCCCATCGGTCTGGATGCTCATTTGCGCCTCCCGCGATGTCCGAACAGATGCAGCAACTGATCCAATGCCGGTTGCGCTGTCGTCAATGGGACGACCGGAAACCCATAGCGCTGCGACCAGAGATGCAGTTGCGACAGTCGGTTTTCCATCGCTGTCCTGATCCGTGCGGAAAGCGCGGGATCGGTATTGTCTACCTCGATTTGGTCGGTGCCGTCGGATACGGTGAGTTTTAGGCCTTTTGGAAGATCCTGTGCGGACGGATCGGATATATTGAACAATATCAGATCATTAGAGCGCGCAAGGTTGCGGATCAGTGCCTCGCTCTTGTCATTCAGCCCGTCGAAATCGGAAAAGACACAGACCAGCGTATTGGTGTGAGCCAAAGCGTTGGCAGACGCCAATATGTCATTCAAGAACACAGTTGGTTCCGGGCGCAGAGCCGCGTTCAGGGCTATGTTCATCGCGCCGATCGAAGACAGAAACCGCATGAGTGCTTTGGCGCGCCGTTGGGGGCGGTGCTCGGCCAGATCGCGGTCGCCGAACACGATGCCGCCGACACGATCTCCTTGTGCCAGAATGCGGTGGGCGGCAATGGCAGCGGCCTCGGCGGCGATAACCGATTTCATATATGTTTTGGTTCCGAAAAACATCGAAACTCTTTGATCGACAAGCAAAAGAGCAGGGCGGTCGCGTTCCTCGGTATAGACCCTAACATGGGGTGAGCGGGTGCGCGCGGTGACTTTCCAATCAATCGTGCGAATGTCATCGCCGGGTAGGTAGGCGCGCAGCTCTTCGAAATTCAGGCCACGCCCGCGCAGACGCGAGGCGTGCCGGCCGTTCAGGATTGAACGGGCCGGTTGGTATGGCAACAGGCTGATTGCGCGGGCCTGTAGCCCCAGACGAAGCAAATGGTCCGCGTCAACATGGATGCGGGGATCGTTCTGATATGATGCCGGGTGCGACATGTCACGGCAGTGCAACAAGCGACAGCATTTCGGTGATCACGTCATCAGCGGATTTGCCCATTCCCTGAGCTTCAAAACTCAGCGTGATCCGGTGCCGGAAGACATCCGGCGCAATGGCTCGGATATCGGCTGGATCGACATAGTCGCGCTGGTTCATCCAGGCATGGGCCCGGCCACATTTGTCCAGCGCGAGCGAAGCGCGAGGGCTGGCACCGACTTCGATCCAGCGGGCAAGGTCGTCGCTGAGTTTCTCGGGTGTACGGGTCGCTTGTACAAGATCGGCCATATAACGATCCATCGCATCAGATACGTGGATTTGGCCAATCTCGGTGCGCGCCGTAAACACGGCTTCTTGCGGAATCGGATCAGCGCGCTTGGGTGCGGTGCTGTTGCTTGCTGCGACTTCCTCGCCGCGCACAAGGCGGATCACCTCGACTTCATCCTCGACCGGGGGATAGGTGATCTGAACATGCATCAGGAACCTGTCCATTTGCGCCTCTGGCAGAGGGTAGGTGCCTTCCTGTTCGATCGGGTTCTGAGTCGCCATTACGATAAACAGAGGTTCCATCTTATGCGTCGTGCCGGACACCGTAACCTGCCGTTCTTCCATAGCCTCAAGCAGCGCGGCCTGAACCTTGGCGGGGGCGCGGTTGATCTCATCGGCCAGAACGATATTGGCAAAGATCGGGCCGGGATCGAACCGGAATGTTCCACCTTGTTCGGTTTGCTGGAATACTTCAGTTCCAGTGACGTCCGAAGGCAGCAGATCGGGTGTGAACTGGATACGGCTGAAACTGGAATCCAGATTCTTGGCCATGGCCTTTACCGCGCGCGTTTTTGCCAGCCCTGGCAGTCCTTCAATCAACAAATTGCCGTTCGCCAACAGTCCAATGACCAATCGGTCAATCACGTCGGTCTGGCCGATGATGGCCTGACTCATGCGCGATTTAAGTTCATTCATCTGATTAAGTGCATTCATTTAGGTCGTCCAATCAATGCTCTGGTTGGTCTTGGCATCACGAAAATGCCCAGGAGAAAGCGGTTGGAAATGTTCTGTAATGATCGCAGGTTAGCAACGATTCAGGGTGTGATCTAGCGTGAATTTCGCGCAGCGAGCTTATGCAGGTCGGCCTTCAACTCGGAGCGTACCGGGCCTTCGTTTGGTTGGTCGCGCAGCGTGTCGAACCAATGCCTGGGTGGCTGACGTCCGGCGGCACGGTTCCAGGACAGGGCGCGCAGGATGCTTTGTGCGTTGGAGTTCAGCTTGTCGGGGATCTCATAGCCGTTGAGCGTGGCCCAGACACCGCTCCACAACCGTCCGACCGACCACGGGTTATACCCGCCACCGCCCAGAACCAGAAAGCGGGGGGCCAGCGGTTTCAGCTGAGCCACCGCACGCCAATGGGCGTTATTAGACAGGGTCAACCGAGACAACGGGTCTTCGGCCACAGCATCGGCACCGCATTGCAAGACGATGGCTTGTGGGTCGAAGTCCTGTGTCACCGGCAGGATTAGCTGATCAAGGATCGCGTCGAATTCACTGTCATTGAGGTTGCGCGCGACCGGCAGGTTCCAGGCCGCACCGCCCGCATCATCAGACAAAGCGCCGGTAAAGGGCCATCTGCGGGCCTCATGCACCGAAATCATCCGCACTTGGGCAGAGCCGTGAAACGCTGCCTCGACCCCGTCGCAATGATGGGCGTCGATATCAACATAGACGATGCGCGAAAGCCCTGCGTTCAGCAGGGTGCGGATCGCCAGAACCGGATCGTTGAGATAGCAGAACCCGTTGGCGCGGTCTGCCATCCCGTGATGCGTGCCGCCTGCGGGGTTGTAGACAATGCCACCGTCCCGGATCAGCTCGGCCGCCAGCATGGATCCGCCCGCAGAGGTCGCAGGGCGACGATACATCTCGGGGAAGACCGGATTGGACAGGGTGCCCAGCCCGTATCGCTCCCGCACGGTGTCTGACACGGCCTGCGCCCGTTCAGCCGCCTGAAGCGCCGCGATATAGTCGGGAGTGTGAAAGGCCATCAACGCCTCGGGCTTGGCGCGGGGGCTGACGCGATAGCTCTGGGGTGTCAGCCAACCCAAGGCACGGCACAGGTCCATCACGGTCGAGACGCGCGGAATGGCCAGCGGATGTTGTCTGCCATATGTCGAATGGCGATAGATCTCGGACCCGATGAAAACTGGGTGGTCCAGCATTCACGATTTGGCCTGTTGCGGGTCATCATCCCCAAGCCTGCCGTCCAGAGACATCAGGATCGCCACCGGGCGCAGGGCCGGGACATGGCTGAAAATGATCAGGATGCACACGGTCAGAGGTACGCTGAGGAAAGCGCCGATCAAGCCCCAGACTGTGGTCCAGAACATCAGGGCCAGGATCACCAGAAAGGTCGACATGTTCAGCGACCGACCCAGCATCGCGGGATCGACGAAGTTGCCAATCACAAACTGGATCGTGCCACATCCCAGCACCACCACCAGAAACGGGCCGATGCTTTCAAACTGCACCAGCGCGATCAGCGCCGGAAACACCACGGCGATGATCGATCCGATCGAGGGGATGAAGTTCAGCGCAAAGGTCAGAACCGCCCAGGTCTCGGCATATTCCAGACCCAGGGCGCGAAAGATGGAATAGCTGATGCCGGCAGTGATCAGGCTGATCAGCGTCTTGACGCCGACATAGCGCTGCAGGCTGAACGAAATGGCCCCCAGGACCGAAGCCAGATCAGCTCCGAATTCTGGTGCACCAGCCGCCAATTGGATCTTTTTGCGAAAGGCCAGACGCTCGGCCATCAGGAAGGCCACATAGAGGCTGATCAGAAAGAACTGGTTCAGCAACGAGGTCGCGCTGCCCAGCAAAAGCCGTGCCACATAAGACATGTCGATGCTGATCAGGTTGTCGCGGATAAAGCTGGTCACATCGTTGCCCACAAGACCGGTGATCCGGTTCACCGCATTGTCGAACTGCGTCTCGTAGGTGCCGATGGTACGCGCAAATTGCGTCGCCTGACTGCCAAGAACATACATGATCATGAACAAACCGGCCAGAACCAGCACCACTCCCACCAGATTGGCCAACCAGACCGGGGCGCGGGTCAGGGCGATCACGCGATCTGCCAGGGCGATGATCAGCACATTGATCAGTAACGCCATGGTCAGCGGGATCAGAAAGCTGGCCCCGGCATAAAGCGCCAGCACCACAAGCGTCGCAACAATTGTCACGTCGCGGATCACCGACAATTTCAGGCGGGGGTGGTCTGTCTGGCTGTCTGGTTGCGGGGTCATGAACGGGCCTTATCGGGCATGAGGCGGGCGCAGGTCCCGCAAGGGTCAGACCTGATCCTGCACAGGTTCGGCGTTTTTTCAATCCGGTCAGGCTCTTATCTGCCGGATTTCGACCCGCGCTGGGTCACTGTGGGTTCAGTCACCACACAAGGCGGGCTAGGGTCGGGGCATGACGCATTCGATGATTCCCTCGCCAGGCATGTTTCTGCGCGCGCTCGCGCTGGCCCTTGGGCGGTTCAACCGCAAGGACGGGTTCGTCATGAGCAGCCATGTGGCCATGTCGCTGATGATGGCCCTGTTTCCTTTTGCGCTGTTCACGGTGGCTTTGGCCGGGGCGCTGTCGCAGGGCTATGTCACCGAGGATCTGATCGAGCTGATCTTTGGGGCCTGGCCCCGCGACGTCTCCGACCCCATAGTGGCCGAGCTGCGCGCTGTACTGGACGGTGCTGGAACAGGGGTGATCACCCTTGGCGGCCTGCTTGCGATCTTCTTTGCCTCAAACGGGGTTGTCGCAGTGCGCAAGGCCATGACCCAGGCCTATCACGATCAGGACAGCTGGCCGTTCTGGAAGGCGCGCCTGCTCTGCTTTGGGCTGGTCATCGCTGGGGGTGCTTCGATTCTGGCGATTGCCGTGGTCGAGGTTGTGCTGCCAGCCTATACAAACTTGGTGACTGAGCGCACCGATGTCAGTGTGAACGAATGGTTGTCTGTTGACCGTCTGCGCTGGACCTTCACGGTCGCGGTGCCCGCAGGTACGGTTCTGATTGCCCATCTGGTCTTGCCGACCCGGCGACACAAGCTGTCGCAGATCCTGCCCGGGGCGCTTTTGACATTGGCGCTTTGGGCGATCGGGGGGTGGGGCTTTTCAATCTATATCGCCCATTTCGCCACCTACAGCGCCACCTATGCCGGTTTGGCTGGTGCCATGGCCGCGCTGATCTTTTTGTACCTGTGTTCCGCGATGCTGATCCTGGGGGCCGAATATAACGGCGCTTTGATTGATCTACAGCGCTCTGAGTCCGAGGATGCCGCGTGAAGCTTTTCTTTCTTGCATTTTCCTTGGTCATTGGTGCTGCAACGCTTGCTCATGCGCAGAGCTATGTCGGATCGGACAGTTGCATTGAGTGCCATCAGGAACAGGGCGAGGCCTGGTCGGGCTCGCACCACGCATTGGCCTGGACGGAAACTGACAGCGGCACATTACGCGCGGATTTTGACGGATCAAGCTTTAGCCATGATGGGATGCATGTCACATTTGCGCTGCGCGATGGAGTGCCTCTTGCGCAGGTCACCGAAAAGGATGGTGTGACAACAGAATACGGTATGCATTCGGTCGTGGGGATCGAACCGCTGCAGCAATACCTGTTCGAGACCGAACCGGGCCGATTGCAAAGCTTTGATGTGGTCTGGGATACAGAAAACAAGCGCTGGTATCACCTCTATCCCGATCAAGACCTGCCCCCCGACGACGGGTTGCACTGGACTGGGCCTTACAAGAATTGGAACGCCCGCTGTGCCGAGTGCCACGCCACAGGCTTTGTCAAAGACTATGATGCACAGACGCGCAGCTATGCCTCGCAACAGGCGGAAATCGGCGTCGGGTGCGAGGCGTGTCATGGGCCGGGCTCCGCGCATCTTAGCTGGTTGGACGGGCAGGTGCTGGCAGATGGGCTGAGCGAATACGGGTTTTCCATGGATTGGGGAACGACCGAGGCCGGTATCCAGCAATGCGCCACCTGTCATTCCCGGCGCGAGGCACTGGCGGATGGCAATCCGCTGCCGGGAACGCCCTATCACGATGCCTATAACCTGGCTGTGCTGCGCCCGGGGCTCTATCACCCCGACGGGCAGATCCTGGATGAGGTCTATGTCTATGGCTCATTCCTGCAATCCAAAATGTACGCACGCGGTGTCGGCTGTATGGAGTGCCATGACCCGCACCGGGCTGAAACGATCGCCGAGGGCAACGGGCTGTGTACCCAGTGCCATTCGCCTGCCGGAAACCCGGATTTCCCAACTCTGTCGCTCAAGGCTTACGATACGCCGGATCACCACCATCACTCCGAGGACAGCGCAGGGGCGCAATGCGTTTCGTGCCATATGATCGAGCGGGTCTATATGGGGGTCGATGGGCGGAAAGATCACAGCTTTCGCATCCCGCGCCCGGATCTGGGGTTTGGGGCGGATGCCTGTACCGATTGCCACACGGGTGAAACGCAACAATGGGCGGCGCAGCAGATCGCGGGTTGGTACCCGGCCTCGACACAGCGCGAGCCGCATTTCGGGACAACTTTCGATGCCGCTGTATCGGGTCAGTTGACGGGTGCCCAAGATTTGACCGCCATCGCCTTGGATCCGGATCAGGCAGGTATCGTCCGTGCGACCGCCCTGTTTCTGCTACAGCCCGTGGCAAACGCGGCTGTCGCTGCGGCTGTCGCTCCGTTACTTTCTGATCCCGACCCGTTGATCCGCGCCAATGCGGCCCCCGTTCAACGGGGCGCCCCGATCGCTGACCGTGTCACACGGCTGGAACCACTGCTATCGGACCCATTGCGCAATGTGCGCATATCGGCCGCGAAAGAGTTCCTGACGATCCCGACACAAGCGATGACCCAAGCGCAAAGCGAAGCTGCTGGGGCAGGGATTGCGGATTGGCAGCGCAGCATTGCGACACGACTGGATTTCCCCGAAACCCATTTGGTTCTGGGCGGTTTTGCCCTCACGCTACGCAACTCTCGCGCTGCCGAAGGCGCATTTCGCGAGGTGGTCGCCCTTGACCCGCAACGCGCCGAAGCCTGGCCCATGATCGTGCAACTGGCCCAACTGAACCGAGGCACCGAGGCCGCTTTGCAAGCTCTGGATGAGGGGCTGACGATCTTGCCAGACGATCCGGCCTTGCGGCAATTGGCAATCCAATATGGACGGTAATTGGCTTCAAACGGGCTGAATTCAGCCCTATTGGTGGCATAATCTGACGCAAGACTGGGCACTGATACAGTCTGTCATAGATCAGGTGCCCCATGTTGAAACGTGCAGCGACTTTTGTTGAACCCCGCCTGGGACGGCGGAAAAAGACAATGGAGGCGCGGATCGAAGAACTGCGCAACCGCGCACCCACAGATATCAACCACGGTCAGGCATTGATGTTGCAGGGTATGGCGAACGCCTCGTTGCGCGCGCAAACCCTGTCGTCGAACAAGATCCAACTGGACTGAGCGTCAGCCCCGAAACCCGGTCGCCACGACAAACTTTTCCGAACTGTCTGATCGCGACGCGGGTGGTTTGACATTGGCGACCTTGGTGAATTTCTGCTTGAGCAGCTTTTGCAGGTCCCCTTCGGCACCGCCAGCCAGAACCTTGGCCACAAACGTGCCGCCTTCTTCCAGCACGTCAAAGGCAAAATAGGCAGCGGTTTCGCAGAGCGCCATGATGCGCAAATGGTCGGTTTGTTTGTGTCCGGATGAGGCTGCGGCCATGTCCGACATCACCACATCCGCCTTGCCGCCCAGCCAGTCCTTGACCTTCTGGTCGGCGTCATCCTCCATGAAATCCAGCACATGGGCAGTGGCCCCTGCTACGGGTTCGACTTCTTGCAGATCGACGCCCAGCACAGTGCCGATACGCTTACCGCTTTTCTCGCCCAGCGCGTTGACGCGTTTGACCGCAACCTGCAACCAGCCACCCGGCGCGCAGCCCAAATCCACCACGCGCGCGCCCGGCACCAGAAAGCGATACTTGTCGTCCAGTTCCAGAATCTTGAACGCCGCGCGCCCGCGATAACCTTCGGCATTCGCGCGTTTGACGTAAGGGTCGTTCAACTGCCGCTCGAGCCAGCGGGTCGAGCTGAGCTTGCGCCCGCGCGCTGTTTTCACCTTGACCTTCAGGTCGCGTTGTCCGCGGCCCGAATTGTTTTTCCCCGTAGGTGTCTTTGCCATCAGAACGGTCCGTCTTCCAATACACCGTCCGCGCTCATTTGCGCATAAAGCAGGCCTTCGCGCAGGCCCCGGTCCGCCACTGACAGGCGGTCGGTGGGCCAGCATCTGAGCAACGCCTGCAAAATGGCCGAGCCGGACATGATCAGGGCCTGCCTGTCATCCCCGATCCGGGGATCGCGGCGGCGACCCTGAGGGCCGAGTTCTAGATAGCCGCGTATCACTTTGTCAATCTGATCGCTGGTCATACGCAGCCCGTCCACTTTGGTACGGTCATAGCGTTTAAGCCCCAGATGCGAGGCGGCAACGGTAGTAACTGTGCCGCTGGTGCCAACGATCTGAAACCCGTCGCGGGTCTGTTCGTCCTTATAGGGTGCGAAATCGGCCAGGTTCTCTTCGAAAAACCAACTCATAAGGGCAAAACGGGCGGCGTCATCCTCGACGTCATGGAACTGGTCGCGCAAGGTGGCCACACCCAGCGGAACGCTGATCCAATCCACCACCTTGGCCGCCGGAAATGGGCTCTCGGCGGTATGAAACCCGTTATGCAGCCGCATGATCGCCGCGGGGCGATCGCGGCGCGGCACGGAGGAGATGTCGATCCACACCAGCTCGGTCGAGCCGCCGCCAATATCCACCACAAGCAATTGCTCGGTCTTGGTCGAAACAAGCGGCGCACAGGAGATGACGGCCAGGCGTGCTTCTTCCTCGGGCTGGATGATCTCCAGCGTAAGACCGGTTTCACGTTTGACTTGCCGGATGAAATCGCGCGAGTTCTTGGCGCGCCGGCACGCCTCGGTCGCGATCAGGCGCATCCGCTTGACTTTGTTGCGTTTTAGCTTTTGCTGGCAGATCCGAAGAGCCTGAACGGTGCGCGACATGGACGCCCGTGACAGTCGTCCGGTACGTTCCAGACCGGCGCCCAGTTGCACCGATTTGGAGAAGCTGTCGACCACATGAAATCCGCTGCCCTTGGGCTGGGCAATCAGCATGCGGCAACTATTTGTACCCAAATCCAATGCCGCATAAAGAGCATCCGGATCAGGCCTTGCCGGCGCGGGGCTTTCGACCGCCTTCGGGAACGCGCCCGCACCTTTGGGACGCTTGGGCGCCATTTGTCACGCCCTCCGATTATCGAGTTGATTTGACCCTAGGCGGGGTCTTGCCGACGCGCAAGTGAATTCGATTTCGAAATTATCGGAAGTGTCACAAAGCATTCATGTAGACATGCGAAGTCCGTGCCGATCCCTTAAAGGGATTCTTTACAAGCTCTCAGCCAGATACGGAGATTGCCATGAAAGATGAGCGCATTCTGACCTTTGATGAATTCGATGAGGTCGTGAATCCCCGCCCCGAGGAATGTGAGTTTGACCGTGTGGTTGAACGTGCCTTGTCGCGTCGCGGCTTTCTGGGTGGCGTTCTGGCCATGGGCAGTTTCACAGCCGTTGGCGGTGCGCTTCTTCCCTCGGGTGCGCGCGCTGCAGCAAATCGTTTTTCGTTCGAAGCCATCCCTGTATCGACTGCGGACGAGGTTGTGGTGCCAGCCGGGTACAAGGCTGAGGTTATGGTGCGCTGGGGTGATCCGCTGTGGTCGGACGCGCCCGAGTTTGATCCGGCAACCCGTGGCACGGCAGCCAGCCAGGAGCGCGCTTTTGGTGACAACACAGACGGTCAGGATGTGTTCTTCCATGACGGGCACGTGCTGCTTGTGGTGAACAACGAATACACCAACCGCGACATCATTTGGGGCAACAACCCCGATGCCAAAGCCGCATCAGATGATGACGTGGCCAAGGGCATGATGGCCCATGGGGTCACCGTTGTTGAGTTAGCCAATACCGACGGAACATGGGGCATCGTCAAGGACAGCCCGTATAACCGCCGCATCACGCCGCAAACCGATATGGCTCTGACCGGCCCTGCGGCAGGTCACGATCTGATGAAAACCGCAGCGGATCCAACCGGGACCACGTCGAAAGGCACCTGGAACAACTGCGGCAATGGTATGACCCCCTGGGGCACCTACCTGGCCTGTGAAGAAAACTTCAACGGCTATTTCTCGGCAGAAGACGAGAACCACGAGGTCAGCCCCGAGCTGAAACGCTATGGTGTGTCGGCCAGCGACTGGGGCTATGGCTGGGCCAAGATCGACGACCGTTTCGACGTCTCGAAAAACCCCAACGAGCCGAACCGCGCTGGCTATGTGGTCGAGATCGACCCGACTGACCCGACATCGACCCCGCGCAAACTGACCGCTCTGGGCCGCTTCAAGCACGAAAATGCCGAAGCGATCGTGAACAACGATGGTCACGTTGTTGTCTATATGGGTGACGATGAGCGCGGCGAGTTCCTGTATCGCTTTGTCTCGGACGGCGTCTACGCGGCTGGTGTCGACACCAACGCGCTGCTGGAAAACGGCACCTTGTCTGTTGCCAAGTTCAATGACGACGGCACAGGTGAATGGCTGGAGCTGACGCCTGAGACCACAGGTATGGCCTCGCAGGCGGAAATCAGCATTCACACCCGTCAGGCTGGCTCGGCAGTCGGAGCCACCACGATGGATCGCCCAGAATGGGTTGCTGCCAACCCGAATGTGGCCGAGGTCTATTGCTGCCTGACCAACAACAAGAACCGTGGCGTCAAGCCGAATGCCGGTGGCGACGACACGTCGGTCAACGGTCCGAACCCGCGTGAGGCCAACAACTATGGCCAGATCGTGCGCTGGCGTCCTGCTGACGGCGATCACACCGCGCCGGGCTTTGGCTGGGATCTCTATGTGTTGGCGGGCAACCCGACCGTACACAGCGACGCCTATGCCGGTTCGGACAATGTGAGCGCGGACAACATGTTCAACTCGCCCGACGGTCTGAAGTTTGACAGCAACGGCCTGCTGTGGATCCAGACTGATGGCAATTATGGCAACGAAGGTGACTTTGCCGGTCAGGGCAACAACCAGATGCTGGCAGGCGACCCGGTCACCGGTGAGATCCGCCGCTTCCTCGTGGGCCCGAACGAGTGTGAGATCACCGGCCTCAGCTGGTCGCCGGATCGCCGCACGATGTTTGTGGGCATTCAGCACCCCGGCGAAGATGGCAACAGCCATTGGCCCGAAGGCGGCAATGCCGTTCCGCGTTCGGCCATCATTGCGGTCACACGCGAAGATGGTGGCCTGGTCGGCTAACGCCTGATCACTATCGAAATCATGCCCCGGACGGAACGCTTCGTCCGGGGTTTTTCGTGTTTATGCAGCGTCCTCATAGAGACGTTGAGAATTTTGATATGCGTATCTGCGCCGGAACTCGTTAAAAGCCCTGTATCCCGGTGCGGGGTGAAAACGTCGCTGTGAAAGCGCCGTGTGTCGAAATTCGACCGACCCGCGCCCATATTGAAGTTTAGAACCTGCCTATCGGGTTAGGAGGAATCACAGTAATGCCTGACGTCACCATCGTATACTGGCGCGACATTCCCGCTCAGGTCATCGTCGGCAAAGGCCGTCGCGGGGCCAAGCGGCAATTGGAAGAGCGGTTCGAACAAGCCATCGACCGTGCCGCCATGAAGGTGAATGCCAAGGACAGTGATGCCTATCTGGCCGAATGGCGCAAAGCCGAACCTTTTGCGGTCGAGGGTGACCCCTCGGACATCGCCGAAGCGCAGGCCCTGCGTCTTGAGACCGAGTATGATCAGGACCGCATCAAGGCTCTGATCGCCAATGACGGTTGGGCATGAGCCCCAGACAGCTATGGGAGGCCGCAATGGCTTTGCTGAACTTCAAGAAACGTGACGCGGTCGAAACCGGCCCGGTCAATCCCACCGTCGAAGCCTTTTTGCAGGGCTATTCGATCGAAGTGATGCCGCGTACTGCCGAAAAGGTCGAAGATTTCCGCGCGCTGCTGCCTCAGGGTACGCGCGTCTATATCGCCCATATCGAAGGCACGCCGATTGAAGACATGGTCAAGACCGCCAAACGTCTTGCGGCTGAAGGCTATCCGGTGATGCCGCATTTCCCGGCGCGGATCATCAAGGATGCCGCTACGCTGGAAAACTGGATCGCCATGTATCAAGGCGAGGCGGGTGTCGAGCAAGCGCTGCTGCTGGCGGGCGGTGTTGCCACCCCGCATGGCGCCTTCGATAGCTCGATGCAGTTGCTGGAAACCGGCTTGTTCGACAAGGCAGGGTTCAAACGCCTGCATGTGGCGGGCCACCCCGAAGGCAATAAGGATATCGACCCGGACGGCTCGACCAAGAATGTCGATCAGGCGCTGCGCTGGAAGCAGAAATTCAGCGAGACAACAGACGCCGAAATGGCCCTGGCCACGCAATTCGCGTTTGATGCCAAGCCGATCATCGCCTGGGCCGACAGTTTGAAAGAGGCGGGCATCGATATTCCGATCCATATCGGTATCGCGGGGCCTGCGAAATTGCAGACGCTGATCAAGTTCGCCATCGCATGCGGTGTCGGCCCCTCGCTGAAGGTGCTGCAGAAACGCGCGATGGATGTCTCGAAACTGCTGCTGCCCTATGAGCCATCCGATGTCCTGACTGAATTGGCCAACCACAAGGCGGCCAACCCAGATTTCAACATCACAAACGTGCACTTCTTCCCGCTGGGCGGGATCAAGACCAACGCCAACTGGGCGATCAATAACGGCGGCGCCTCGGCGCAGCCTGCAAATGCTTAAGGAACGGAAATGACTCGTACAGTCGTAGAATCAAAAACAAAAACGGCCGTTCTTGGCTTTGATGAGCCGTTCTGCGTGATCGGTGAGCGGATCAATCCAACGGGCCGCAAGAAACTTGCCGCAGAGCTGGAAGCCGGAGATTTCTCGACTGTCGAAAAAGACGCGTTGGCGCAGGTGGCTGCGGGCGCGACTGTTCTCGATATCAATGCGGGCGTCGTGTATAATTCGAACCCCAACCCGAACGAGACCGAGCCGCCGTTGATGCGTCAGATTGTTGAGCTGGTTCAGGGGCTTGTGGATGTGCCTTTATGTATCGACAGCTCGGTGCCCGGCGCGCTAGAGGCCGGTCTTGAAGCCGCCGAAGGCCGCCCGTTGCTGAACTCGGTCACCGGTGAGGAAGAACGCCTGGAACTGGTTCTGCCACTGGTCAAGAAATACAACGTGCCGGTTGTCGCGATCTCGAATGATGACACGGGGATTTCTGAGGACCCCAATGTACGCTTCGACGTGGCCAAGAAAATCGTCGAACGCGCCGCCGATTTCGGTATTCCAGCCCATGACATCGTTGTTGATCCATTGGTGATGCCCATCGGTGCGATGGCAACGGCTGGACTGCAGGTCTTTGCTCTGGTCCGTCGTCTGCGCGAAGAATTGGGTGTGAACACCACCTGCGGCGCGTCGAACATCTCATTCGGTCTGCCCAACCGCCACGGCATCAACAACGCGTTTCTGCCCATGGCGATGGGGGCTGGCATGACCTCTGCCATCATGAACCCGGTCGCGCTGCCGGTGACACAGAAGAAGATTGCCGAAAAGAAAGAGGCCGTAGCCGCTGCTGGGATCATTTTGCCGGACGGAATGGACGATGAGAGTTTTGTTCAGATGTTTGGTCTTGGCTCAACCAAGCCGCGCTCGGGCAAAGAGATGGAGGCCATCCGCGCTGCCAACCTGCTGACCAACAATGACCCGCATGGGGGCGAGTGGATTCGCGCCAACAAACCCGCTGATGCACCCGGAGCCGAAGGCGAAGGGCGCGGGCGTCGCGGAGGCGGACGTCGCCGCCGGGCGTAAGCCAGACAAACGAATCACAAGAGGCCGGGCATTTGCCTGGCCTTTTTCGTTTGTTACTAAAAGTTCAACCCAACCGCATGACTGACCTCACGCCCGGCATTGATCGCACAATAGGTCGGGTAAGGCCTGCGTTCAGACAGGTTGATATCCCTTTGGATTAATTCACCTTCCTCCAGTTGAAGCAGCGATGCTGACAGCGCGCGATCCGTGACCCTGTGCAACTTGGTTTTCATGATCGAAAACCGTTGCGGGGTTTGGGTCAGGGCCAGCACTGGAACGCTCCAACTTTTGCGAAGAAGGGCAAATTCATCTGCATTCGGAACTGCCTTGATGATTTTTCTGGCCATTTGCGCGGCCTCGGCGCCGGCGGGTGTTAGCCGAAACTCGGGCCGCAAGGGGTGACCATGGCCCGGATTTCGTTCCAGAAGGCCAATGTCAATCAAATGGTCCAGACTTGCCCGAAATGACGTTCGACTGGCCTGTGTCGCCGCCAGCAAAGGTGCCTGACGCCCGGGCGTGCCCGCGTTCAGGGCCGCCAAGATACTCAGGCACCAGGCCCGAGATGTCAGGTTGACAAGTGTCGTAATGTCCATAAAGTATAGTTACTTTAATTACAGACATAGGTAAAGCACATGGCCCGCGTTTCTCTCGACAACACCCTCACTTTGGCGCTTTCTGTCCGCGATCGGCATGCAAGCGCTGCGTGGTATTTGGAAAATCTCGGCTTTGAGCTGCTGTATCACATCGATGAGGCGGGCTGGAGCGAGGTGCAAACCAAAACCAAAGGCGTGACCTTGGGTTTGGGCGAGCAGGCCGAACCCGTGCCGGGCAATTGCGTTCCCGTCTTTGGTGTCGCTGACATCGCTCAGGCGCGTGCAGCACTGGAAGACGCTGGCGTTCGGTTTGACGGCCCGACCGACACGGTCGAAGGCATGGTCAGCACCGCAACCTTTTATGACCCCGACAACAACGCCTTTATGCTGGCGCAAGATCTGACCAAGTGAACGCCAAACGATTAACACCGCGCCGAACCGCAATTTGAGATTGAACCTGGGTTCTGGGCGGTGCTATTCAATCTTTCGCGGCGGGTATGATGTAATGGTAGCCTGTCAGCTTCCCAAGCTGAACGCGCGGGTTCGATTCCCGCTACCCGCTCCAGAACCTCCTCAGGAAGGGCGTCGCGCCTGCAAGATGTTGATCAGCGCGGGAATCCGCGTGCCCTGAGATGTCTCGAACGGTGCAAATTCATGTGCAACCGCATCACGCACGGCGATTTCGTCCTCTTCGGTGCCATCAAAATGCGCGATGGTGCGAGCTGAGGGCCCGATCCGGGCGCTGAGGGCGGCTGCGCCAATTGCGGTGTCGGGGCCAGTAAGTTTCAGGGGGACGGCGTCGACCGAGACCTCGGACAGCCCGGCCTGCGTCATCAAACCCGCCACGCGGTCACGGTCGTGAAAGGCCAGAGGGCCGGGGGCGTTTCGGTCCATTTTGGGGGGCTGACCCATGCGCTTGACGGCCGCAACATGGGGGATTTTGAACCAGGGGTTTTGCGATAATTCTCCCCAGGCCGCAAAGACGATGTGGCCCCCGGGCTTTAACGCCCGCGCCATGTTGGCGAACGCTGCGACCGGATCTTCGAAGAACATGACGCCAAAGCGTGAAATCGCCACGTCGCGATCGCCGGGTGACAGATAGTGCGCTTGAGCGTCGGCATATTGGAAGGTCGTGTTCGACAGATCGTTTTGCGCCGCGCGGGCACGGGCACGATCCAGAAACTGCTTTGAAATGTCCACGCCCAGAACATGACCTTTGGGCCCGACGCATTCTGCTGCGGCCAGCGTGCTGATGCCTGTCCCGCAACCGATATCCAGCACCCGCTGGCCCGGCAACAGCGCGGCCCGGTCTATCACAAGGTCAAGAACCGGTGCAAAAAGCTGATCCAATTGGTCCTCGAAGGTCAGCCACTTAACGCCCTGATCGGACTTACCCCAGTATTCTTCCTGGTCCAGATTCATCGTCAACATGGTGCGCCTCCTGCATGAGGGGGACTATGACCGCCTTCGGCGCCGACGACCAGATTTTTCGCTATCCGCACCTCCGGTGTTGAACGATGGCGCGGGCAGGGTGACCACCTGAGCCAGTTCCGGGAACGGGTCGGATTTATGCGGGATCGCGTTGGCCGCAACAAAGTGATCCTGGAACTTTGGCTCGATTGCGGTTTCGATCTTGGTAATCTCACGCACGACGCGCTCGATTTCAGCCCGTGAGCCGATATTGCACAGCGCAATCCGAGCACCAGTGCCTGCCGCGTTGCCAGCGCTTGTCACCTTGTCCAAAGGTGCGTCCGGGATCATGCCCAAAACCATCGCATGTTTGGTCGAGATATGCGCGCCAAACGCGCCCGCCAGCACCACACGATCCACTTTGTCGACCGCCATCTCATCCATCAACAGCCGCGCCCCGGCATAGAGCGCGGATTTGGCCAGTTGGATGGCACGGATGTCGCCCTGGGTCACCGTGATGCGCGGGCCGCCTTCGGCACTGGCGTCATGGACCAGATAGGCATGGGTGCGTCCTTCGGGCACGCAGCGTTCAGTTCCGGTTTGTGCCGCCGAGCCGATCAGCCCGCTTTCGTCCAGCAGGCCCGCGATGCGCATTTCGGCGACAGCCTCGATAATGCCGGATCCGCAAATACCGGTAATGCCGGTGGTGGCAATGTCGATATCAAACCCATCTTCATCCGACCATTTGTCGGAGCCGATAACGCGAAAGCGGGGGTCTTTGGTGACCGGATCAATCTCGATCCGTTCAATGGCCCCGGGTGCGGCGCGCTGGCCCGAGCTGATCTGAGCGCCCTCAAACGCAGGCCCAGTGGGCGAGGAGCAGGCCAGAACACGATGGGTGTTGCCCAGCAAAATCTCGGCATTGGTGCCCACATCGACGATCAGCACCAGATCATCGGATTTGCAGGGTTCCTCCGACAAGGCCACGGCGGCACAATCAGCACCGACATGGCCCGCGATACAGGGCAGGATGTAAACCTGAGCCCGCGGGTTCATGGTGGTCAGACCCATCTCGCGCGCGGGCAAAGACATGCTTTCAGACGTGGCCAGCGCAAAGGGCGCCTGGCCGAGTTCAACCGGATCCAGCCCCAGCAACAGGTGGTGCATCACCGGGTTGCAGACAAAAACCGTCTCGACGATCAGGGCGGCGTCTATCCCGGCCTCCTCGGCGATCGAGGTGGTCAGATCGTTGATTGCCTCGCGCACGGCTTTGGTCATTTCCTGATCGCCGCCGGGGTTCATCATCGCGTAGGACACGCGGCTCATGAGGTCTTCGCCAAAGCGGATCTGCGGGTTCATCAGGCCCGAAGATGCCTTGACCTCGCCGGTTTCCAGATCGGTCAGATGCGCGGCGATGGTGGTCGAGCCCAGATCGATGGCCAGACCGTAAAGGCCCTGCTCATGCAGGCCAGGCCAGATTTCGACGATGCGGGCCACACTGTCCTTGTGCCCTTTGTGCAAGGCGACGGTGACCTCCCATTTGCCTTTTCGCAGAACCGGTTGCAGCTTGGACATCAGCGACAGGTCGGCAGTCACGGCGTCGATCTGCCATTGTTGCTGCAACGCACGTTCCAGCCGTTCCAGATCGCCGGTGGGAGAGTGCATGTCGGGTTCTTCCACCACCACAAAATACAGGCGGGTCGCCGGGTCCATGGTGATCGCGCGCGCGGCGGCGGCTTTGCGCACGACCTGGCGGTGTACCTGGCTTTCGGGCGGCACATCGATCACCACGTCGCCCTGTACGGTGGCCTGACATCCCAACCGACGCCCGGGTTTCAACCCGCGTTTGTCATCATAGCGCTGCTCGACTGCGTTCCACGCGCTCAGCGCGTTCTCGGATACGGTGACTCCATGCTTGGGAAACTCACCATAACTTGGGGTGATCTGACATTTCGAACAGATCCCGCGTCCGCCGCAGACCGAATCCAGATCGACACCCAACTGGCGCGCTGCCGTCAGAATCGGCGTGCCGACTGGAAAGTGCCCGCGTTTGCCCGAGGGGGTAAAAACGACAAGAGGATCGGTGGTCATGAAAGGCCTGCCTTTTGTATTCGCGCATCTGCCGCGCAAGATATGGGTTAATTCGCAAAGGGAAAGGCCATTCCGCGGCAGGTTTTGATCAAGAGGCGTCGTTTTGGGGCGCGGCAGAACCCCGCAGAGGCAAACAACTTGGGTTCGGGGCTTTCCCTTGGTTGAAATCCATGCCATAGGGTCGCCGTCAAACGGGCTTTTGCATGGGGTTATCAGATGCAGATTCGTGAGGCACTCACCTTTGACGACGTTCTCCTGGTTCCGGGCGCATCCACTGTGCTGCCGGCAACGGCGGATACCAGCACGCGGGTCACGCGTGAGATCACCATGAACATCCCCTTGCTCAGCTCGGCGATGGATACGGTGACCGAGGCACGCATGGCGATTGCTATGGCGCAGGCCGGAGGGATCGGGGTGGTCCACAAGAACCTGTCGGTCGAAGAACAGGCCCGTGAGATCCGCCGCGTGAAGCGTTTTGAATCCGGCATCGTGTACAATCCGGTGACTTTGCGTGCGGATCAAACGCTGGCAGATGCGCAGGCTTTGGTGGAACGCTATAACTTTACCGGTTTCCCGGTTGTGGACGGCGATGGCCGGGTGGTCGGGATCGTCACCAATCGCGACATGCGCTTTGCCACTTCGGATGACACGCCGATTCATGCCATGATGACCGCAGACAACCTTGCAATGCTGCAAGAGCCCGCGGATCTGGAAGAGGCCAAAAGCCTGATGCGTGCGCGCCGGATCGAAAAGCTTCTGGTTGTGGATGGGTCTGGCAAGCTGACGGGCCTGCTGACGCTGAAAGATACCGAACAGGCGGTGTTGAACCCGACCGCTTGCAAGGACCGGCTGGGCCGATTGCGCGTGGCGGCGGCGACCTCGGTCGGAGATGCCGGGTTCGAGCGGTCCGAACAATTGGTAGATTCCGGCGTCGACATTATCGTGGTCGATACGGCGCATGGCCATTCGCAAGGGGTGCTGGATGCGGTCAAGCGCGCCAAGACCCTGTCGAATGAGGTTCAGATCATCGCGGGCAACGTGGCCACGGCTGAGGCAACCAAAGCGCTGATCGACGCGGGCGCGGATGCGATCAAGGTGGGGATCGGGCCGGGCTCGATCTGTACCACGCGGATGGTCGCAGGTGTTGGTGTGCCGCAGTTGACCGCGATCATGGATTGCGCCGCAGCGGCTGGCGATGTGCCTGTGATCGCCGATGGCGGGATCAAGTTCTCGGGCGATTTTGCCAAGGCCATCGCAGCAGGGGCGTCCTGCGCCATGGTCGGCTCGATGATTGCAGGCACGGATGAAAGCCCGGGCGAAGTGATCCTCTATCAGGGCCGGTCGTTCAAATCCTATCGCGGCATGGGCAGCTTGGGTGCGATGGCGCGCGGCTCGGCCGACCGGTATTTCCAGAAAGATGCGGCCAATGACAAGCTGGTGCCCGAAGGCATCGAAGGTCAGGTGCCCTATAAAGGCTCGGCCAGCGCGGTGGTGCACCAGCTGGTGGGCGGTCTGCGGGCGGCCATGGGCTATACCGGTTGTGCCACGGTGGATGAGATGCGCAAGAACTGCAACTTTGTCAAAATCACCGGGGCGGGCCTGAAGGAAAGCCATGTGCATGACGTGCAGATCACCCGCGAAAGCCCGAACTACCGCGTGATGTAACCGACCAGGATCGGAGACAGCCATGACCCCGGCAGCCCGTGTGCAGGCCGCGATCGAGATCCTTGACGACATCCTGTCAGGGGCTCCGGTCGAAAAGGCGCTGACCGGCTGGGCCCGGCGCAGTCGGTTTGCGGGGTCCAAGGATCGTGCGGCGATCCGGGATCATGTGTTTGATGCAATCAGGAACAGGCGGTCCTTCGCTGCATTGGGTGGTGCGCCGGGTGGCCGAGGGTTGATGATCGGCTTGGCCCGTGCACATGGCCTTGCCATCGACATGCTGTTCTCGGGCGACCGGCACGCGTCGGCACCGGTTGGTGAGGATGAAGCACCGCGCGCCTTTGCGTCCGAGGCTGAGCGGCTCGACATCCCCGATTGGCTCTGGCCTGAATTCACCCTGTCCCTCGGGGACGACGCGGCGGCGGCGGCGCAGGCCCTAAAGTCGCGCGCGCCGGTGCATCTGCGCGTGAATCTGCAACGGACGACCCGTGCGAAAGCCATCACGCAATTAGCGCAGGAGGGCATTTCGACCCAAGCCCACCCGGCCTGCGACACCGCGCTTGAGGTGACCGAAGGGGCCAGAAGAATCGCGCAAAGCCACGCCTACAAGAACGGTACTGTTGAACTGCAGGATGCTGCCAGCCAAGCGGTGGTAGCCTCCATCCCGCTGAAGCCGGGCCTGCGTGTTCTGGACTATTGCGCGGGTGGCGGCGGAAAGGCCTTGGCCATCGCTGCACGTGATCCGCAAGTTGAGGTCTTTGCGCATGACGCCAATCCCGGGCGGATGCGCGACCTGCCTGCACGCGCGGAGCGGGCCGGTGCAAAGATACCTATACTCTCCAACGGGCAACTGGCCAAATTGGCTCCGTTCGACGTTGTTCTGACGGATGTTCCCTGTTCCGGCAGCGGATCCTGGCGCCGTGCACCCGCCGGGAAATGGTCATTGACGCAGGACGCATTGCGCGGCCTGACTGTGACACAAGGGCAAATCCTGCGTGACGTGATCCCTCTGGTTGCGGAAAAAGGCATTCTGGCTTACGCAACCTGTTCTGTGCTGGCTGCTGAGAACCAGGCGGTCGTGGATGCTTTCTTGCAAGCGTGCCCGGACTGGACGTCGATTTTTGGTAAAGCGTGGCCTGTGTCGCACGGAACGGATGGTTTCTTTTGCGCACACTTGACGCGAAAATAGACCGTTGAGATACAACTTTAACGGGTTAGTGGCAGCTTGATCCTTTAAGCAGTCGTTAACCATATCGAGTTGATATTCTGCGACGTTCTATTCAGGGCCGTATATGACAGATTCTGTTGAGTTTATTACCGAAGACCCTCGCTTTGTGGGTGTTTCAGGCAAACGCGTCATTTCACTGATTTTGGTTTCAATCATGTTTTTGCTCGCTCCGGCGATGGGGATCGCTCCACCAGCCTGGGGCGCTGGCCTGATCGCGATCGGATTGGCGTTTCTGGGTGTCGTAGCGGTGATCCTTGGCCGCGACACTTTGCAAAAACGAACTGCTGCACAGACAAAAGACGTGCTCGCCAAGGTGTTGGAAAACCAGGATGCTGCCTGTTTCGTAGCGGATATCGAAGGCAATGTTCTTTTGGCGAACACGCTCGCGAGCAGCCGGTTTCAGGCCGTGCAGGGTTCGCATATGGCGGCCTGCTTAAGATCCATTTTCGCCAATCCGGCCGCGATTTTGGTCCGCTTGCAGTCTCTGGCACAAGAAGCTGGCTATGCATCGGAAGACATCGCAACCCGCGGCGTCGCAATCCCCGTCGCAGCAACCTGGCTCAACGACGGGATGGTCTACTGGCGTGTCGATTTGCAGGCGCAGCAGAGTTGGAACAGCATTCAGCTTCCGGTTCTGAACATCGGTCGAAACGATGTCATCTTGCATGCCAATGAACCTGCCCGAAAGCTCCTGAGTGGTGTTCCTCCCAAGCTCGAACACCTATTACCACCGGATGTTGCGCAATCGGGAGGGGTCACACGGCTTGTAACGGTTCATGGACCCAAGGCGTTCCTTGTGACCACACTACGACAAAAAGGGTTGGATCGCGCATTGCTGCTGGCGCCTCTGGAACACGGTGTCGGGCAGGCTGGGGTGATGTCCTTTTCGGATCTTCCGGTCCCGATCATGCGCCTGTCGCTGCAGGGCGAAATTCTTGAGGCCAACCGGCTTGCCTCGCGTCTGATCGGAGATTTGCTGCCCGGAAAAACTAATATCGACCAAATGATGCAAGGGTTGAACAGGCCAATTGAGGATTGGCTTGCCGAAACTGCCGAGCAAGATACGACACCGCACACAGAAATCCTGCGTCTCAAACGGCAGGACAAAGAGACTTTTGTGCAAATGACCCTGTCGCGCATCCTGCGTGATGGTGAACCCTGCCTGATCGCCGTGCTGAACGATGCGACCGAGCTAAAGACGCTTGAGGCGCAATTCGTACAAGGCCAAAAGATGCAGGCCGTGGGGCAGCTGGCGGGCGGTGTCGCGCATGATTTTAACAACCTTTTGACAGCGATTTCGGGGCATTGCGACCTGTTGCTGCTGCGTCATGACCAAAGCGATGCCAATTACAGCGATCTGGTGCAGATCAATCAAAACGCAAACCGTGCCGCGGCTCTTGTCAGTCAGCTTTTGGCCTTTTCGCGCAAGCAGACCCTGCGGCCCGAGATGCTGGATCTGCGCGATACGATTTCCGACCTGATCCACCTGCTCAACAGGTTGGTTGGCGAAAAAGTCCGCCTGATCCTCAGCCATGATCCGGTGCTCAAACCCGTACGGGCGGATAAGCGGCAGTTGGAACAGGTGTTGATGAACCTGGTGGTGAACGCACGGGACGCGATGCCCGAGGGGGGTGAGATCAGGATTGAAACCGAGATCCTATCTCTTGACCAACCGTTGACGCGTGACCGTGCCACTGTGCCGGTCGGTGAATATGTGACGGTGAAAGTCATCGACAGCGGAACGGGGATCGCCGCCGACAAGCTGCAAAAGATCTTTGAGCCTTTCTTTACCACCAAACGCACGGGCGAGGGCACGGGGCTGGGTCTTTCAACCGTCTACGGGATCGTCAAGCAGACCGGTGGGTTCATCTTTGTCGACAGCGTTGTGGGGCACGGCAGCGAGTTTACAGTCTATCTGCCGGTCAGCGTTGCGCTGCCTGAAGAAACGCCAAAAGGCCCGGCAACGGTGCCGGATCTGGGCGGGCGCCAAGGCGAAGGGGTGGTTCTACTGGTCGAAGACGAAGCGCCAGTCCGGGCCTTTGCCACGCGCGCATTGCGGCTGAAAGGCTATACCGTGCTCGAGGCGGATTCGGCCGAAGCCGCCTTGACCCTGCTTGAGGACAAGGATCTGTCGGTTGATGTGTTTGTCACCGATGTTGTCATGCCCGGGATGGATGGCCCCACATGGGTTAGCCAGGCGTTGAAAACACGCCCCGGGGTGCAGGTGATCTTTATGTCAGGCTACGCTGAAGGCGCCTTTGATGAAGCCGGGCCGCAGGTCGAAAACTCCACCTTCCTGCCGAAGCCCTTTTCGCTCAACCAACTGACCGAAGCGGTGTTCCAACGGCTGAACTAGACCTATTGCGCCGCCTCATAGAGCGCGAACTCTGCCGCAAGTTCGGACCGAAGGCGCAATCGTGTGGCCTCTGAAAGTTCCAGCGACCGGCGCGGAGAGACGTTTTCGCGCGCCGGATAGACCGCGCAGTTCAGCCGGTTTTCAAGGAAGGTGCGGATTTCCCCTTGGTGGTCGTATTTGAAAATGTGGGTTGCACCTGCGCCATTGCTTCGGGGCTTGAGGAAATCGCTTTGGCGGCCGATATCGGCAAAAGCGGGGGGCGATTTTTGCAAATTGGCTTGGATGAAGTCGTCGAAACTCAGATCCCGGGTCGAGTTCTCTGACCCGATCAAATCCGGGCGACTGCGATACCTGTACCAACTGCCCAGCCAGTCTACGGGCTCGCGCACCACAGCCATGAT
Organism: Ruegeria sp. HKCCA6707; assembly: GCF_013033515.1. Lineage (GTDB taxonomy): Bacteria > Pseudomonadota > Alphaproteobacteria > Rhodobacterales > Rhodobacteraceae > Ruegeria. Next base: position 42,944 of record NZ_WQEG01000001.1, read on the forward strand.
CTCCATCTCGGCGTCGAACACTTTCTGAAACATCGTCTGAAAGAACCGGTCAAACCGCCTGACCGACGCGTGCTTGAGCTCGGGTGGATGCGAGATCACAAGATCCGCGCGGTCCTTCAGGGCCGAGATATAGGCCGTGCTGCCGGTTTTGGGCATGGATAGCAGGGCAAGGCGTTCTTCAAAAAAAACAAGCATGTGGCTGACGGGGGTTCCGAGAATGGATGACACGGACAGGCTTATCGCAATCTGCCTGAGACGCCAATCTCGGGCCGCGCACCGCCTTGGATCGGGTTGCAAAATTGTTTCAAAACATACGGATAGCTCGCGAATTTTCGATGTGCGACTTTTTATTTCAGAAATAAACCACTCGTTAACCGGTTTGGGAAAAGGTGAGCTTAGTAAGTTTTTATTGAAATGTTCTCTTTTTGGTCCTATCAGGAACAAGAGGCGAACAAAGCAGTGATTGCCGCCCGTACATGGGTGTGACAAAAGGAAGGCGACAGGACAATGGCGGATCTTCTGACGATGAGCGACAAGAAAAACGCAGACAAGCAAAAGGCGCTCGACAGCGCGCTGGCCCAGATCGAACGGCAGTTCGGCAAAGGCTCGATCATGAAGCTGGGCGAGGACGCCAAGCAGGATATCGAAGCCAGCTCAACCGGGTCGCTGGGCCTGGATATTGCGCTGGGTATCGGTGGTTTGCCGATGGGCCGGATTGTTGAGATTTATGGCCCGGAAAGTTCGGGTAAAACGACGCTGACTCTGCATTGCATTGCCGAGCAGCAAAAACGCGGTGGTGTCTGCGCCTTTGTTGACGCCGAACACGCGCTGGATCCGCAATATGCCCGCAAGTTGGGTGTTGATCTTGACGAACTGCTGATCTCGCAACCCGACACCGGCGAACAAGCGCTTGAGATCACCGATACTCTGGTGCGCTCGGGGGCGGTGAATATGGTCATCGTAGACTCGGTCGCGGCACTGACGCCGAAGTCCGAGCTTGAGGGTGACATGGGCGACAGCAGTGTTGGCGTGCAAGCCCGTTTGATGAGCCAGGCGATGCGCAAGCTGACCGGCTCGATCAGCCGTTCGAACTGTATGGTTATCTTTATCAACCAGATTCGCATGAAAATCGGCGTGATGTTCGGCAGCCCTGAAACCACAACCGGGGGCAACGCGCTGAAATTCTACAGCTCGGTCCGCCTGGATATCCGCCGCATCGGTGCGATCAAGGACCGCGATGAAGTGGTCGGCAACCAGACCCGCGTAAAGGTCGTCAAGAACAAGGTGGCACCACCCTTCAAACAGGTCGAATTCGACATCATGTATGGTGAAGGCATCTCGAAGATGGGTGAGCTATTGGATCTGGGCGTCAAGGCGGGCGTGGTCGAGAAATCGGGCTCGTGGTTCAGCTATGGTGATGAGCGGATTGGGCAGGGGCGTGAGAACGCCAAGCAATATCTGCGCGACAATTCCTCCATTGCGTTTGAGATCGAGGACAAGATCCGCGCGGCACATGGGCTTGATTTCGACATGCCACCCGGCGCGGCAGAGGATGACGACATCCTCGAAGCGTGAAGGTTGCTGACGGGAACAGCTTAAATCCCCCGGCACTTCGACGGTGCTGAGAATACGTGGAGCAGGGCGGTCCAAACGGGCCGCCTTGTTTCGTATCCGGTCATCTGGGCTGTGGACAGTCTGAATCCGGGGGGATAAACCTGCGAAAACCAAGATTTCTGCGCGCCGAGAGAGCCCCATGCCCAACCTGAACGATATCCGATCAACCTTTTTGAATTATTTTGAAAAACAGGGGCATGAGGTCGTGGCGTCCAGCCCTCTGGTGCCGCGCAACGATCCGACGCTGATGTTTGTCAACTCGGGCATGGTGCAGTTCAAGAACCTGTTCACCGGCCTTGAGACACGGGACTATAAACGCGCGACCACGGCGCAGAAATGTGTACGTGCCGGCGGCAAGCACAATGACCTTGATAATGTCGGCTATACCGCGCGCCACCATACATTCTTTGAAATGCTGGGGAATTTCTCGTTTGGCGACTATTTCAAACATGAGGCCATCCCCTTTGCCTGGAACCTGATCACCAAGGAATACGGCATCGACAAAAGCCGCCTGCTGACCACGGTTTACCACACCGATGACGAGGCGTTTGAGATCTGGAAGAAGGTCGGCGTGCCCGAAGATCGGATCATTCGCATCGCCACCAGCGACAATTTCTGGCAGATGGGCCCGACCGGCCCCTGCGGTCCCTGCACCGAAATTTTCTACGATCACGGCGACCATATCTGGGGCGGCCCTCCGGGTTCACCCGAAGAAGATGGCGACCGGTTTATCGAGATCTGGAACGTCGTTTTCATGCAGAACGAACAGTTCGAGGACGGCTCGATGGTCGAACTTGACATGCAGTCGATTGACACCGGGATGGGGTTGGAGCGGATTGGTGCGTTGCTTCAGGGCAGCCACGACAATTACGACACGGATCTGTTCAAAACCCTGATCGAGGCGTCGGCCGAGGCGACCGGTGTTGATCCTTACGGCGACCAGAACGTGCATCATCGGGTGATTGCAGACCATTTGCGCTCGACCTCGTTTCTGATCGCCGATGGGGTGATGCCAAGCAATGACGGGCGCGGCTATGTGCTGCGCCGCATCATGCGCCGCGCTATGCGCCACGCACACCTGCTGGGGGCCAAAGACCCGGTCATGCACCGTCTTGTATCAACTCTGGTGCAGCTGATGGGCGGCCATTATACCGAACTGTCTCAGGCGCAGCCATTGATCGAAGAAACGCTGCTTTTGGAGGAAACTCGATTCAAGCAAACGCTGGATCGCGGGCTCAAACTGCTGGATGACGAAGTGTCGGGCCTGGCTGAAGGTGCACCTTTGTCGGGTGAGGCGGCGTTCAAACTCTATGACACATACGGCTTCCCGCTGGACCTGACCCAGGATGCGCTGCGTGAAAAAGGCCGTGAGGTCGACACAGATGGGTTTGATGCGGCTATGGCGGAACAAAAGGCCAAGGCTCGCGCGGCCTGGGCCGGGTCTGGCGAGGCTGCGGATCAGGCCGTTTGGTTTGATGTGCTCGACTATGCCGGGGCCACCGATTTCCTGGGCTACGACACCGAAAACGCCGAGGCGCAGGTGGCAGCCTTGATCGTCGATGGCGCACAGGCGGACAGTATCAGCGCAGGCCAAGAGGCCTGGGTCGTGGTTAATCAGACCCCATTCTATGGCGAGGCTGGCGGTCAGATCGGTGACACTGGTGAGCTGCGCCGTCTGGAAGATCGCGAGCATGTTTGCCGGGTGACGGACACCAGAAAATTTGCCGATGGCAAGGTCTATGGCCACAAGGTCACCGTCGAATCCGGCACGCTTTCCAAAGGCGACGGGATCGCACTGGAGGTTGATCATGCCCGCCGGTCTTCCATCCGCGCCAACCACTCGGCCACGCACCTGCTGCACGAAGCACTGCGCGAGACACTGGGGGATCACGTGGCGCAGCGCGGCTCGTTGAACGCCGCGGACCGGCTGCGGTTCGACTTTAGCCATTCCAAGGCACTGAGCCTGGAAGAGATCCAGAAGGTCGAGCGTGAAGTCAATGATTTCATTCGGCAAAACTCGGCTGTGGAAACAAGGATCATGACTCCTGACGATGCGCGAGCCCTGGGAGCTCAGGCGCTGTTTGGCGAGAAATATGGTGATGAAGTCCGCGTTGTTTCGATGGGCAAGGCGCCGACCGGCAAAGGGCAAGATGGAGAAACCTGGTCGATTGAACTCTGCGGTGGCACCCATGTGCGCCAGACCGGTGACATCGGCACCTTTGTTGTGCTGGGCGACAGCGCCAGCAGTGCAGGTGTGCGCCGGATCGAAGCGCTGACCGGCGATGAGGCCTTCCGCTATCTCTCGGCGCAGGATCACCGGCTGGCGCAGGTCGCGTTGGAGCTTAAAGCGCAACCTGACGATGTGGTGCCGCGTGTCAAAGCGTTGCTGGATGAGCGCAAGGCCTTGCAGAACGAAGTGGCCCAACTGCGCCGTGATTTGGCAATGGCCGGCGGGGCCGGGCAGGGTGGCGGTGCCGAGGCGCGCGACATCAACGGGGTGGCCTTTCTGGCGCAGGCGCTCACAGGTGTGTCTGGCAAGGACCTGCCGTCGCTGATCGACGAACACAAAGCGCGGCTGCAATCGGGTGCGGTTCTGTTGATTGCAGATACGGGCGGCAAAGCTGCTGTCGCTGCCGGTGTGACGCCAGACCTGACCGACAAGATATCCGCTGTTGATTTGGTCAAGGCCGCAGTGGTCGAGCTGGGCGGCAAGGGGGGCGGTGGTCGCCCGGACATGGCCCAAGGCGGTGGCAAGGATGCGTCGAACACCGAAGCCGCGATCAAGGCCGCAGAACAGGTATTGGGAGGGTAAGATGGCTGCACTTTGGATTGCACATGTCACTGTGACAGACGCGGAAGCATACGGAAAATATGCTGAACTGGCTGGCCCAGCAATCGCGGCCCATGGCGGACATTTCATCGCGCGGGCAGCGCGTTATGTACAACTGGAAGGCAAAGAGCGCCCACGCAACGTCGTGGCAAAGTTTCCGTCGGTGGAAGCGGCGGTGGAATGCTATAACTCAGACGCCTATCAAGAAGCCCTTTCCCATGCGCGAGGGGCAAGCGAGCGCGAATTGATGGTGGTCGAGATCACCGAATAGGAAGCACTTGGGCGCGCTGACCGGTTCCAACCTGACGAATCTGCGTTTTGCAGACGGCGATTTCGCATTTCCGTTGGCCGACGGGGTGCGTCTGAGCGTCTTTGGTTAAGATTAAGTAATTTAACGATATTTTACGAATTTGTCGCTCAAATTGTGTCATGGCCTGCCACGATGATGCACCGAAATGGCCATGAAGTTGATCGGGATTCCGCCGCTTTTCAGGACCAACCTGTCATAACCATTGCGGTTGGCGAAATGTTCAGGAATACTTTCTGGAATACGAATGTATTGTGATTTTGCCAAACGCCTAAACGGACTGACGCCTGGGGGGACTGTCATGCTTTTCGTTGGCACGAGGGACAAAAGCTTTTTGAAACGAGGGGTTGCCCTGCTGGGTGCGGCCCTTTTTTGCATGGGTACATCTGGACTGCCCTCTACGGCCGTTGCGTCCGGGACTGCGTTTTTGCCGGTCGTTTCCGCATCGCCACCGCCTTCGGGCGCTCTCCAACTTTGCGATCAGTATAGCTGGGCTTGTGCCAGCGCGACTTCGGTCTCGATGTCGGGTGAGCGCGAGATGGAATTGGTCAGGCGGATCAATCGACATGTGAATGCGTCGACCCGGGAAGTTACCGATCAATCTCAGTACCGAATGCAAGAACGCTGGGCTTTGCCCACAAGGCGCGGCGGTGACTGCGAAGATTTTGCGTTGCTCAAAAAGCGTGAGTTGATCCGAGCAGGGATCGACCCCAGCAAGCTATTGATCGCGACGGTTCTGGACAGAAAGCGAAACGCACACGCGGTATTGGTCTATCGTTCAAGCCAGGGAGATTTGGTACTGGATAACTTGACCAATCGTATCAAGCCTTGGTCTGTAACGCGCTACTTGTTTCTGAGGATGCAGGATCCCAGGCAACCGCGAAACTGGGTTGGTGTCTACCTGCAAAGCTGACGCCGCCATCGCTCATCAAGGAACAATTCGGCGGCGCCGTGTGGGTGTTTGATAGGTGGGTCAGGCAACTCGCGATTGCGATGCTTTGCCTCGGAAGCAAACTGTTACTGTTTACTTTTTGCCTTCCTTAGCTTTCCCGCCTTTTCCTTTGCCGTGGCTCTTCTCGCCTTTGCCCTCGTAGCCTTCTTTTTTACGCTCTTCTTTCTTTTTTTCTTCGCGCTTTTCTTCCTTGCGTTCTTCTTTACGCTTCTCTTCTTTTTCTTCCTTACGCTCTTCTTCGCGCTTCTCTTCTTTTTCTTCCTTACGCTCTTCTTCGCGCTCTTCTTCTTTTTCTTCCTTGCGCTCTTCTTCGCGCTCTTCTTCTCTTTCTTCCTCACGCTCTTCTTCACGTTCTTCTTCTCTTTCTTCCTCACGCTCTTCTTCACGTTCGGATCCAGTGTCGTCTCCGCCGCCGTTTGTGCCGGTATCGCTGGAAGATCCGCCGCCGCCATTCGAACCGCCACCAGAGGTGCCGCCGCCGCCGGTGTTCGCAGTATTTTCGTTTTCGCCGGTGGTTTCGCCGAAGTTGTCTGCGCCATTCTCGTCGGCAGGGCCATCACCCGACCGGTTGTCGGCTGCGCCCGATACTGATGAGGTCGGGAAGTCGGTCAGCACAGCTGCAAACGGTGCACATTCCGATGCAGTGCGGGCGACAATGTCGTCAAAATCGGGACGTTTCTGCAGGTATTTGATAAGGCCGGTTGTTACTACTTTGCATTCGCACAAGGTCTGCGTTGCCACGGATTGTTTTCCGGTCGCGACCGTACATCTTTGATCGGCATAGGCGGGAGCAGACATAACAAACGGGATAGTCGCACTGGTCAGTACAACAGAAAGCAATTTGGATTTGATGCGCATGGCGCTTCTCCTGGAACTCATAAACTCGACTGCGACGACTGATACAGATTCAGGCAAAGCGCTTATATGAACAGCGTCACACTTTGGCCGCAAATACACCTTCGTAATGCCAGACTTTCAAGACGACGCAAGTTCAAGAACCAGCGGTCGGACACTTGAATTCCGGAAAAATGAGTAAAAAAAGGGCGCTAAGACCTTATACTATATAGGGTCTTGGCGCCTGATTGTTTCTCCATATGTGGGCAAAAATGCAACATATGGGTGATTGTGGCCGTCCTAGAAACGGCGTTACGAGGCCTTGGACATGCGTTTACGCTCGTGCGGATCAAGGTATCGCTTGCGCAAACGCACTACATTTGGCGTCACTTCGACCAACTCGTCATCGTCGATATAGGCGATGGCCTCTTCCAGTGAAAACTGCACATGCGGTGTCAGGCGAACAGCGTCGTCCGATCCGCTGGCGCGCACGTTGGTCAGTTTCTTGCCCTTAAGCGGGTTCACTTCAAGATCATTGTCGCGCGAATGCTCTCCAATGATCATGCCTTGATAGACTTCGACCTGCGGACCCACGAACATCCGTCCGCGCTCTTCCAGGTTCCACAGCGCATAAGCCACGGCCTGACCTTTCTCCATCGAGATCAGAACGCCTGCGCGGCGCCCTGGGATCGGGCCTTTATGCGGGGCCCAATCATGGAACACGCGGTTCAGAACGCCGGTGCCACGGGTATCGGTCAGGAACTCCCCGTGATAGCCGATCAACCCGCGCGACGGCACATGAGCGATGATGCGGGTTTTGCCTGCGCCGGCTGGGCGCATCTCGACCAGTTCGCCTTTGCGCGCGCCGGTGATCTTTTCGATGACAGAGCCCGAATATTCGTCATCCACATCGATCGTGACCTCTTCGATGGGTTCCAGACGTTGGCCGTTTTCCTCGCGGAACAGAACCTGCGGGCGCGAGATGCTAAGCTCGAACCCTTCGCGACGCATGTTCTCGATCAGAACACCCATCTGCAATTCGCCACGTCCGGCAACTTCGAATGCCTCGCCGCCCGGAGTGTCGGTGATGCGGATAGCCACGTTGGATTCGGCCTCTTTCATCAATCGATCCCGGATAACGCGCGATTGCACCTTTTTGCCATCGCGCCCGGCCAGCGGGGAATCGTTGATACCAAAGGTTACAGTGATGGTGGGTGGATCGATCGGCTGCGCGGGAAGGGCTTCTTCCACTTGGGGGGCCACCAGAGAATCGGCGACAGTGGCTTTGCTCATTCCGGCAATGGTGACGATGTCGCCCGCTTCGGCCTGATCGATGGGCTGTTGCGAGAGACCGCGGAAGGCCAGAATTTTTGAGGCGCGGAAGTTTTCGATCAGCGTACCATCCCGGCTAAGCGCCTTGAGCGTATCACCGGCTTTCAGAGTGCCGCTTTCGACGCGACCGGTCAGGATACGACCGATGAAGGGATCGCTGCCCAGAGTGGTGGCGAGCATACGGAAGGGTTCGTCTTTCTTGTCCACCTGTTTCGGGGCCGGGACGTGATCGACGATCAGGTCAAACAACGCACTCAGATCCTTGCGCGGCCCGTCCAACTCCATATCCGCCCAGCCCGACCGGCCCGAGGCATACATGGAGGGGAAATCCAGCTGGTCGTCATCGGCACCGAGATTGGCGAACAGGTCAAAGCACTCATCCAGGGCCCGGTCAGGCTCTGCGTCTGGCTTGTCGACCTTGTTCAGCACCACGATGGGGCGCAAACCCAGGGCCAGCGCTTTGGAGGTGACAAACTTGGTCTGTGGCATCGGGCCTTCGGCCGCGTCGACCAGCAGAACAACGCCGTCAACCATGCTGAGGATCCGTTCGACCTCTCCGCCAAAGTCGGCGTGGCCGGGGGTGTCGACAATGTTGATGCGCGTGTCTTTCCACTCGACACTTGTTGCCTTCGCCAGAATGGTGATGCCGCGCTCGCGTTCCAGATCGTTGCTGTCCATGGCGCGCTCGGCGACCGCCTGGTTTTCCCGGAACGCACCGGATTGTTTGAGCAGCTCATCCACCAGGGTCGTTTTGCCGTGGTCCACGTGAGCGATGATTGCGATATTGCGCAGGTCCATGAGAGGTCAGCCTTTGAACGGAAAGTTGCCGCGCGCATAACGCGGCTTGGACCAAACTTCCAGCCCAAACGCGCGTTCAGCGACCGAAGCGTTGGAAAAACGCAAATAGCACAGAGGACAGATTAGAAACGAAGCAGATTTTGGAGCGGTTGGGCTAACCCATTGGCGTCAAGTTTACCATAGGTCAGGGAAACCAGACTTTTCGAAGCATTAACATCTATGGTAGAGGTGTCGTTATTAAATAGTGCTTTGATTTTTATGAGTATTTTTAGACATGACGATATTTGTTAAATCCGTCATAACCGTGTCGGTTCTGATCGTGGCAATTGGGTGGCTTGCAGACGGGGGGTCCGTCTATTCTATTGCAATCCGTTGATGTTGAACGGTTTTATTGTTTTGTGGTTGTCGCGTCGTAACCGGTGAAAAAGGAGCCTTCGGGCTCCTTTTTCATTGTGCATCTTCCATCCTGTTGAACGGTTCAGCTTATTGTTTTTCGATTGCTTTTTGTTTTGTCCGGTATTGTGACAGGCGTTTCACGACAAACTGCCGCGCCTTGCGTTCGGCCAGCCTAACTCGAATTTCGGTCAGAAAGGCCTCTTCCAATGTTTGGGACGACGCTCCCAACAGGTCGCCCACCTCGACAAAGAAGCGGTCGTCGCCGGTTTCATCCATGACTTTCAACGTGTCTTCCGCAAGTCGGGCGGCGAGGGTCGAAACCGTATCGGACATCAGCGCGTGTTCTCGGTCAGGCGGCGTTTTACATAGTCGGTCACATCAGTCATCAACGTCTCCATGTGACGATCCTGGAAGAAGTGATCGGCTCCTTCGACCTCATTGTGAGTGATGGTGATCCCTTTTTGCTCATGCAACTTGTCGACCAATGCCGCAGTATCTGCGGGCGGGGCCACACGGTCGGATGAGCCGTTGATGATCAGGCCCGACGACGGGCAGGGGGCGAGGAACGAGAAATCATACATATTGGCCGGGGGCGAAACGCTGATAAAGCCGGTGATCTCGGGGCGGCGCATCAGCAATTGCATCCCGATCCACGCGCCAAAGGAAAAGCCTGCAACCCAACAATGCTTGGAGTTGTTGTTCATCGACTGAAGGTAGTCCAGCGCCGAGGCTGCATCGCTCAACTCGCCCACACCCTGGTCGTATTCGCCTTGGCTGCGACCCACACCACGGAAGTTAAAGCGCAATACGGTGAAACCCATATTATAGAACGCATAGTGCAGGTTATAGACCACCTTGTTGTTCATGGTCCCGCCGAATTGGGGGTGCGGATGCAGCACGATGGCGATCGGTGCGTCTTTTTCCTTTTGCGGGTGGTAGCGGCCTTCCAGGCGGCCTTCGGGTCCGGGAAAAATCACCTCGGGCATGAGTGCTTTCGTCCTGTCTCTTTTTTAACGCGTCTTCAGCGGGACTATCTTGACGATAATCGTCGGGCACTTTAGAACGGTTCTAATTACATTGCATCGCGTGAACACGCTGTCAGTGGGAAATACGCACTGGCTGTTGTAACGTCAATGATTTCACGCGACTTCCGGTGGGGTAAAGCATGAAACTGTCGACCAAAGGGCGCTATGCGATGGTGGCATTGGCAGATATTGCTTTGCAACCGGCGGAGCAATTGGTGACTTTGGGCGAAATTTCTGGCCGCCAAGACATTTCTTTACCTTATCTCGAACAGCTTTTTGTCAAGCTGCGTCGTGCCGAACTTGTTTCTTCTGTCCGGGGGCCCGGTGGTGGCTATAAGCTGGCGCGCCCGGCGTCGGAAATCCGTGTGGTCGAGATTCTGGCAGCGGTCGATGAAACTGTGGATGCCATGCACAAGGGGGCGGGGGCGTCCGGTGGATCGTCCGGCAGCCGCGCACAGTCGTTGACGAACCGTCTGTGGGAAAGCCTCAGCGCGCATGTCTATGTTTTCCTGCATCAGACTCGCTTGTCTGATGTGATCGAGAACGACCTCGCGCCTTGCCCGGCTGTTCCAAGCCTGTTTGCCGTTGTGGATGAATAGGCCGATGTCCACGCAAGCTTCCTTCATCGCACCAGAAAAGATGCATCCATGAAGCGCGTTTATCTGGATCACAATGCAACGACCCCGCTGCGGGCCGAAGCGCGTACTGCGATGATTGCAGCGATGGAGCTTTGTGGAAACCCGTCCTCGGTTCATGCCGAAGGGCGCGCAGCCAAGGCCTTGGTTGAACGGGCCCGCGCGCAGGTGGCCGAGGCGTTTGGTGCCGATGGTGCCGATATTGTCTTCACCTCGGGCGCTACCGAAGCTGCGGCTTTGGCACTGGAGGGTCGGGGCCTGCTTGGCGCTCCGATTGAGCATGATGCGGTGCGCGCCTGGACGGATGAGGTTTTGCCTGTTTCACCCTCGGGTTTGGTATCCATAGCCGACCCAGCACAAGCTACGTTGCAGCTGGCCAATTCCGAAACCGGGATCATCCAGACTTTGCCCAAAGGGCTTGCCGTGACCGACGCGACTCAGGCTTTTGGCAAGCTTCCAGTGGCGTTCAACTGGCTCGACACTCAGATGGCGTTGATCTCGGCCCATAAACTGGGCGGTCCCAAGGGCATTGGCGCTTTGGTGCTGAAACGCGGCACGGAACTGGCCGCGAGGATCAAAGGTGGCGGGCAAGAGATGGGTCGACGCTCGGGCACTGAAAATGTCATTGGAATCGCGGGCTTCGGGGCCGCAGCTGAAGCGGCAGCGCGGGATCTGGCCGATGGTGTCTGGGAAAAAGTTGAGAATCTTAGAATTATTCTAGAAAATGCCCTTGAGGCCGGACCTAAATCAACTATTTTTGTCGGGAAAGATCAGGATCGCCTTCCGAATACGCTGTGTTTTGCGACCCCCGGATGGAAAGGGGAAACACAGGTGATGCAGATGGATCTGTCGGGTTTTGCCATCAGTGCGGGCTCGGCCTGTTCCAGCGGCAAGGTGCGGGCAAGCGCGGTTCTGACGGCCATGGGCTATTACGAAACCGTTGCGGCAAGCGCTGTGCGGGTATCGTTAGGACCCGAGACAACAGAAGAAGACGTGCTGCGTTTCGCTGAGACGTGGCTTGATAAAGCAAAGAAGCATCACGCGCGCGCTGCGTGATCCCAAGGAGGGTAAGACATGGCCGCATTGGACCAGACCCAGGTAAAAGAGGGTGTCGATCAGGAAACCGTGGATGCGGTGCGCGAGGTCAGCACGTATAAATACGGATGGGAAACGGATATCGAGATGGAATACGCCCCCAAAGGCGTGAACCCCGATATCGTCAAGCTGATTTCGGAAAAGAATGAAGAACCCGAATGGATGACCGAGTGGCGCCTGGCCGCGTTCGAGCGCTGGACTCAGATGGAAGAGCCCAAATGGGCGATGGTCAACTATCCTGAGATCGATTTTCAGGACCAGTATTATTATGCCCGTCCCAAATCGATGGAAGAAAAGCCCAAGTCTTTGGATGAGGTCGATCCCAAGCTGCTGGCGACCTATGAAAAGCTAGGTATTCCTCTGAAAGAACAGATGATTCTGGCTGGTGTCGAAGGTGCTGAGAACATGCCTGCCGAGGGCCGCAAGGTTGCGGTGGACGCCGTGTTTGACTCGGTTTCGGTCGGCACGACCTTTCAGGACGAGTTGAAAAAGGCTGGTGTGATCTTCTGCTCGATTTCCGAGGCGATCAAAGAGCATCCTGAACTGGTCAAGAAATATCTGGGCTCGGTTGTGCCGGTGTCCGACAATTTCTATGCCACCCTGAACTCGGCCGTGTTCTCGGACGGCTCGTTTGTCTATGTGCCACCGGGCGTGCGCTGCCCGATGGAGCTGAGCACCTATTTCCGCATCAACGCGGAAAACACCGGTCAGTTCGAACGCACGCTGATCATCGCCGACAAGGGCTCGTATGTCTCTTACCTCGAAGGCTGCACCGCGCCCCAGCGCGACACCGCACAGCTGCACGCAGCGGTGGTCGAGATCATCATCGAAGAAGATGCCGAGGTGAAATATTCGACCGTTCAGAACTGGTTCCCTGGGGATGAGAACGGCAAGGGCGGCATCTATAACTTTGTGACAAAACGCGCCGATTGCCGCGGTGATCGGTCCAAGGTGATGTGGACTCAGGTCGAAACCGGCTCTGCCGTGACATGGAAATACCCGTCCTGCATCCTGCGCGGCGATGACAGCCAGGGTGAGTTCTATTCGATCGCGATTGCCAACAACTATCAGCAGGCCGATACCGGCACCAAGATGGTGCACTTGGGCAAGAACACCAAGTCACGGATCGTGTCGAAAGGCATCAGCGCGGGCAAGGCGCAGAATACCTATCGCGGTCTTGTGTCGATGCACCCCAAGGCCAAAGACAGTCGCAACTATACCCAGTGTGACAGCCTGCTGATCGGCGATAAATGCGGCGCGCATACGGTGCCTTATATCGAGGTCCGCAACAACTCGTCCCGTGTGGAACATGAGGCGACCACATCCAAGGTGGATGACGACCAGCTGTTCTATTGCCGCCAGCGCGGTATGGACGAGGAAGAGGCCGTGGCCTTGGTCGTCAACGGGTTCTGCAAGGACGTGTTGCAGGCGCTGCCAATGGAATTTGCGATGGAAGCACAGCAACTGGTGGCGATCAGCCTTGAAGGATCTGTGGGCTAAGCTCGACTTCCCTGACGAATAGATACATTGGGAGCCTGCGGGTTCCCCTGCGAGATGCAAAAGGACAAAACATGCTGGAAATCAAGAACCTGCACGTGAAACTTGAGGAAGAAGAGAAAGAAATCCTCAAAGGTGTTGATCTGACGGTCGAGGCCGGCAAGGTGCACGCGATCATGGGGCCGAACGGCTCGGGCAAGTCGACGCTCAGCTATGTGCTGTCGGGGCGTGACGGCTATGAGGTCACAGATGGCGCGGCGACGCTGGACGGCGAAGACCTGCTGGAGATGGAGCCCGAAGAGCGCGCGGCAGCCGGTATTTTCCTGGCGTTCCAATATCCGGTCGAAATCCCCGGCGTGGGCAACATGACTTTCCTGCGGACCGCCGTGAACGCACAGCGCAAGGCGCGTGGGCAGGAAGAACTGTCGGCAGCCGACTTCCTGAAGCTGGTGCGTGAGAAAGCGAAATCGCTGAAGATCGACGCCGACATGCTGAAGCGCCCGGTCAATGTGGGTTTCTCGGGCGGTGAGAAAAAGCGCAATGAGATCCTGCAGATGGCCATGCTGGAACCCAAGATGTGCATCCTGGACGAGACTGACTCGGGTCTTGATGTGGATGCGATGAAGCTGGTGTCCGAAGGTGTTAATGCGCTGCGTGATGCGGGCCGTGGGTTCCTGGTGATCACGCATTATCAGCGCCTGCTGGATCACATCAAACCCGATGTTGTGCATATCATGGCCGATGGCCGGATCGTGAAATCGGGCGGACCCGAGCTGGCGCTTGAGGTTGAAAACAACGGATACGCCGACATTCTGGCCGAGGTGAACTGATGGCTTTACCGCAAGCAAAACAGACTGCGACCGAAGAGCGGCTGGCAACGCTCAGCCTGCCGGATGCCGGTTGCACCAGAAAGGCGCGTGAGGCAGCGATTGCTCGCGTGCGCGAGATGGGCCTGCCCGGGCGTCGCGACGAGTATTGGAAATATACCCGGCCCGACACTTTGGTTTCGGTCGAAGCACCCCACGCTGCGCTGTTTGACGGAGAAGAACCTGACATCTTCCACGACTTTGATCGCCTTCAGATCGTATTCATTGACGGTGTGTTCAGCCCTGAGCAGTCGGACGACCTGACGCTTGAGGGTGTCTCGATTGACCGGCTCGAGGACATCTGCTGCAAGGATATCCATTGGGCCAAGGATCTCTATGGCGTGCTGGAAACGCGTGGTCAGGTGCCGGTTCAGCGCCCGCTGGCTGCGTTGAACACGGCCTTTGCGTCGGATGGTGTGGCCATTCGTGTCACCGGCAAGCCGTCGAAACCGATCAATCTTGTCTATCGCCATGCTTCCGAGGATTCGGACGCCATCCTGCACCATATCGTGCGGGTCGAAAGCGATGCCGAGGTGACCATTCTGGAGAACGGCCCGGCGGCCTCGCGCTTTAACAAGTGCATGGAAATCGATATCGCCGACAATGGCACGTTGCATCACATCCGGGCGCAAGGTCGTGATCATCAGCGCCGTGCGGCCACCCATATGTTCACGCGTCTGGGCAAGGAATCTGTCTATAAATCCTTCACTCTGACCGTGAACGGTGTGCTTACGCGCAATGAACAGGTTGTGGAACTGACAGGCGATGACGCTGTGGCCCATGTGGCCGGCGCTTGTGTTGGCGATGGTGATTTCCATCACGACGACACGGTGTTCGTTACCCATGATGCGGTGAATTGCGAAAGCCGTCAGGTCTTCAAGAAAGTGCTGCGCAACGGCGCGACCGGTGTGTTCCAAGGCAAGATCCTTGTGAAAGAGGGGGCGCAGAAGACGGACGGGTATCAGATCAGCCAGTCTCTGCTGCTGGATGATGACAGCCAGTTCCTCGCCAAGCCGGAATTAGAGATCTATGCCGATGACGTGGCCTGTTCACACGGCTCGACCTCGGGCGCGATCGACGAAACGGCGCTGTTCTATCTGCGCTCTCGCGGCGTTCCGGTTGCGGATGCCACCGATATGCTGACGCTGGCCTTCCTGGCCGAAGCCGTGGACGAGATCGAAAACGAGGCTCTGTCAGAGGTCATTGTCGAGCGTTTGCAAGGATGGCTGTCCCGCCGCCGCTGATGCCTGTCACAACTGATATCGTTGCAACCTATCGCGGGCCCGGCCGGGTGGTCGGGCGTCTGATGAAGATGGGCCCGCGCGAAGATCGCGCGCTGGCCTTTGTTATGGCTTTTTGCGTGATTGGCTTTGTGGCGCAACTGCCCAGCCTGGCGCGTCGGGCTCATCTGGAAGATCTTGAGCTGAACATGCTGATGGGCGGCGCGCTGATGGGGTCGGTCTTTATCCTGCCTCTGCTGCTTTACGTGCTGGCCTGGATCTCACACGGGGTGGCTCGCTTGTTCGGTGGCAGTGGGTCCAGCTATGGTGCGCGTCTGGCGCTGTTCTGGGCGTTGCTGGCCTCGACACCGCTGGTGTTGTTGAACGGTCTTGTTGCCGGTTTCATTGGTCCCGGACCAGCTCTGACGCTGGCCGGTCTACTTTGGGTGGCGGTTTTTCTGTGGTTTTGGTTGTCTGGCCTGAAGCAATCGCTATGGGTTAGGGCATGAATACTGCATCATTACTGAACCTTGTCGGGCTCACCCTGACCAATCCTGCCGAAGCTGCCCGGCGCTTGCTGGCCATGAAGCTTGGCGGCGACGTGCTGTGGCTGGCATTTTCGCTGGCCGTGATCCTGAACGCAGCGCTGCAATCTGTCGCGAACATCATGCTGCCCGCTCTGAGCCCCGACACGCTTCAGGTCGCTGAACCGCTGTCGCGCACGCTTGTGGTTTCGGTCGCAGCGATCCTGATCAGCGTGGCCTCTTTCCTTCTCGTCGGCCGTCTGCTGGGTGGCACCGCAAATTTTTATGAGATCATGACACTGGTCATCTGGCTGCAACTGCTGCAGATCGTCGGCCAGGCCTTCGTGATCATCTGCGGCTTGGCGCTGCCCTTCCTGTTCCTGCCCTTCAGCCTGGCGATGCTGGGGTTGAGCCTGTTCATCACGCTGCATTTCCTCAATCAGGCGCACAAGTTTGACTCGCTCGGCCGATCTTTCGTGGTGATCCTGATTTCGGGCGTTGTGGCCATTCCCTTTGTTCTGATGCTGTTTTCGGGCGGCCCGGTCTAGAGACTTATCCTCATGTACGACATACAGAAAATCCGTGCCGATTTCCCTATTCTCAGCCGCGAGGTGAATGGGAAGCCGCTGACCTATCTGGACAATGGTGCCTCGGCACAAAAGCCGCAGGTGGTGATTGATGCGATCACGCAGGCCTACGCGCATGAATATTCGAATGTGCACCGCGGGCTGCACTACCTCTCGAACCTCGCGACCGAGAAATACGAATCCGTGCGCGGAACAATCGCACGCTTTCTTGGGGCCCCAGACGAGGATGAGATCGTTCTGAACTCGGGCACGACCGAAGGGATCAATCTGGTCGCCTATGGATGGGCCATGCCACGCCTGCAGGCGGGTGATGAGATCGTTCTGAGTGTGATGGAGCATCACGCCAATATCGTTCCCTGGCATTTCCTGCGAGAACGGCAGGGCGTCGTTCTGAAATGGGTCGATGTGGATGCGGTGGGGCATCTGGATCCGCAAGCGGTGATCGATGCGATTGGTCCCAAGACCAAGCTGGTCGCGGTCACCCAGTGTTCGAACGTTTTGGGTACGGTTGTTGACGTCAAAGCGATCACACAGGGCGCGCATGACAAGGGGGTGCCCGTGCTGGTCGATGGCAGCCAGGGCGCTGTCCATATGCCGGTGAACGTCGCCGATATTGGCTGCGATTTCTACGCGATCACCGGCCACAAGCTTTACGGCCCGTCAGGGTCGGGGGCGATCTATATCAAATCCGAACGCATGGCCGAGATGCGGCCGTTTATCGGCGGTGGCGACATGATCAAGGAAGTGTCCAAGGATCAGGTCATCTATAACGATCCGCCAATGAAGTTCGAGGCTGGAACGCCGGGTATCGTCCAAACCATCGGGCTGGGCGTGGCGCTGGACTACATGATGGACCTGGGGATGGAGAATATCGCGGCCCACGAAGCGGGTTTGCGCGACTATGCCATGCAGCGCCTCACCGGGCTCAACTGGCTGCAGGTTCAGGGCACAACGCCAAACAAGGCCGCCATCTTCAGCTTTACGCTGGACGGGGCAGGACACCCGCATGATATCTCGACCATCCTTGACAAAAAGGGTGTCGCCGTAAGGGCAGGCCACCATTGCGCAGGCCCGTTGATGGATCATCTGGGTGTCTCGGCAACCTGCCGCGCAAGCTTTGGGCTCTATAACACCACAGATGAGGTCGACACGCTGATCGAGGCCTTGGAACTGGCCCATGAACTCTTTGCCTGAGCGCAAAGAACCGGGCGCACGCGCAGCGTTTTGCAGTTGCGCCCAAATCAGAACGAGGGTAGCTAAACCCCAACGCACCTGTAGCTCAGCTGGATAGAGCGCTGCCCTCCGAAGGCAGAGGCCAGAGGTTCGAATCCTCTCAGGTGCGCCATTTCACCATTTTGTTGTTCCCGACGTTTTGAAACAGGCAAAACAAAACCCCCACCAGCTCAGCTGACGGGGGTTCGAGGGGGTAATTGGCTATGGCTTTGGGTTAGCCGCGCCAGGTGCGGATATCTCCGCAATCCATATGGACGAAGTTCGAGCGGTAATATTTTCCGACGCCGCCTGCACGGCAGGACATGGCGGCTTTGGCCATTTGCGTGACCGAGCGCGAGGACAGCCGCAGATCAGCCGCTTGGCCTTTCATATGCAGGGAGTTACGCGCAACGCCGCGCGACTTTGATCGCAGCATGGCGTTTGTTTGGGGTGAGCGATAACCCGAGAGCAGCATGTAAGGTTCGCTCACATCGAGAAGATTGTGAGAGGCAGCCATGATATCGATGGTGCGCAGGTCCATTTTCTTGACCTGATCGCTGCGCCAATCCCGCATGAAGTAGTTCACTTCTTTGACGGCATCCTTGATGTATTTGCCATCCACCCAATATACCATATCGATCCGCTCGCCCGTGCGGCCCGAATACATACGGATGCGGCGGATATCCCCGCCGCCACGTAGAAAACCTGCTGCGTTTGAATAGGTGGGGGCTCCAACAACGGCTGTGGCTGCAAACGCACCCAACAATGCACGTCGGGTCAAGCCCGAAGAACTGCTCGTGGTCATTTTTGTTTCGTCCCGTACTAGTTCCTGCCTGCGCACGATGTTACGCGCGCCGTCTTAATTTTTTCCCCATCCCAGATGCAGAATGTATGGCACAAGCAGATTCGCGGGCCAAGGAAACTTTGAACAATCCGCCGGCAAGGGGGAAATTTCGGCAAATTTCTGCGCAATTGATGTTTTTGTGCAATTATAACGTGCATTTTTCCAGTCACGATGCAAACGCGCATCAGGTGACAGATGAACCGTTGGGTGATGTACTTGTGAATGGACAAGATTTCCGTAGGAAAACATTATTTTCAGGCGCTCCTTTTTCGCGCCGTTCCAGTTTCAAGATCCAAGGCTATGCCATGACCTCAGTTTTTCGGACTTCAACACGTGCTTTACTTGCGGCCTGTTTCATGGCGGCCGCCTCGGTTGCTCAGGCCGCGACCGAGGGAACCGCGTTCCGGATGGCTGTAGCCGAGCAATCGTCAGAACGGTCCGATATAGCGGCATTCTATCGCGAGACAGGTTTCCAACCGATTTGGGTCGGTGAGGGTGAGGTATATGCTGCCCGGCGCGCAGGGCTGATCCGAGCCCTGTCATCGGCTCATATGCATGGCCTGCCGCAGCGCGCGGATGTGCAAGCTTTGCTCAACCGGCTTGAGACTGCGCGCTCGCTGCGGGATCTGGGGCAGATTGAAGCGGAATTGAGCCAGCTTTTTGTGGACTATGCCACTCAATTGCAGTCAGGGTTCCTGAAACCAGGCAGCATCGACGACGGTTTGGTGCGCGAGGTCGAATACCGCTTGGCCCAGGACTATCTGAGAGAAATTTCCTCAGCAGACGCAACACAATACTTCCATTCCTTGATGCCGCAGTCGCGCCAGTATCGCGCGTTGATGAAGCAGAAATTGGTATTGGAACAGCTGATTGCCGACGGCGGCTGGGGGCCGACGGTTCCAGTGGCCAAGTTGGAACTTGGCGATACGGGTCCCGCAGTTATCAAGATGCGCAACCGACTGGTTGCGATGGGCTATATGAAGCCTACAGCCAGCCCCGCCTTCGACGCCAACCTGCTGGCGGCGGTACAGGCCTTTCAGACCGCGCACGGATTGGCGGCGGATGGTGTGGCCGGGCAGGGCACCCTGACCGAGCTCAACCGGCCCGCGTCGGACCGCCTGCGTGCTGTTTTGGTCGCGCTGGAGCGGGAACGCTGGTTGCCTGATGAACGCGGGCCCAGACATGTGCTGGTGAATCAGGCGGATTTCTCGGCCAAGATCGTCGACGACGGGCATATCACCTTCGAAACGCGCGCAGTGATCGGCAAGAATGTGCATGACCGTCGCAGCCCTGAATTTTCGGATGTGATGGAGCATATGGTGATCAATCCCAGCTGGCATGTGCCACGCTCGATCATCACCAAAGAATATCTGCCGCAATTGCAGACCAACCCGAATGCGGTCAGCCATCTTGAGATCACTGATCGTAGCGGCCGCCGGGTTGACCGCGGGGCTGTTGACTTTACCACTTTCACTGCGCGCGACTTCCCGTTTGCGATGCGTCAACCACCCAGCGGCAGCAACGCGCTGGGGTTGGTGAAATTCATGTTCCCCAACAAGTACAACATCTATCTGCATGATACGCCTCAGAAAAACCTGTTTGCGCGTGAGGTTCGGGCTTTCTCGCACGGGTGTATTCGACTGGCGGAACCCTTCGAGTTCGCCTACGCCTTGTTGGCTGTCCAAGAGGAAGACCCAAAAGCGTTTTTCCACCGCGTGCTGGATGCGGGGCGCGAAGCTACGGTCAAACTCGACCAACCCATCCCTGTGCATCTGATCTATCGCACGGCTTTCATCGGCCCAAAAGGCGAGGTTCAATATCGCCGCGACGTTTATGACCGGGATCGCAAGATCTGGGAGGCGTTGCAAAAGGCAGGGGTGGTCCTGCCGGACGTTCAGGGGTAAGCACGGGGCGCAAATCCTGCCAGAAGGACGCCCCACATGCAGTTCACCATTCAGCAAATCGCCGATGCCCTGGGTGTTGAGGCCGCGGGCAATACCGACCTGACCGTTTTGCGCGCCGCCGAACCGGGTGACGCGGGACCAACGGATTTGGCGATGGCCATGTCCCCGAAATACGCCGAGTCTCTGTCCGGTGGCACCGCCCGTGCGGCGGTATTGTGGGACGGGGCTGATTGGAAGGCGCTTGGGCTTGAAGCCGCCATCTTTGTTGCACGCCCACGCCGGGCGATGGCGGGTGTTACCGCGATGATGGATCGCGGGCAGGGTGTCGTTCCGGGTGTCCACCCGTCTGCCGTGATTGATCCGACAGCCGAGATCGGCGAAAACGTCTCAATCGGCCCGCTTGTGGTGATTGGCGCCCGGGCGCGGGTCGGATCGGGTTCGATCCTAGGGGCCCATGCTACTGTTGGTATGGATGCCGTTCTGGGCGAGAATGCGCTGCTGCGCGAGATGGTCAGCATCGGCGCGCGCGCAAAGATCGGCGACCGTTTCATCGCGCAACCCGGCGCACGCGTGGGCGGAGATGGGTTCAGCTATGTCACACCAGAGGTTTCGGGCGCAGAAAATGCGCGCAAGACAATGGGTGATCAGGGCGATGCAAAAGCACAAAGCTGGATGCGGATTCACTCGCTGGGGGCTGTTCAGATCGGCGACGATGTTGAGATCGGGTCCAATTGCACGATCGATAACGGCACCATTCGCAATACGGTCATCGGCGATGGGTCGAAACTGGATAACCTCGTTCATGTTGGTCACAACACACGCGTTGGACGCGATTGTCTGCTTTGCGGACAAACCGGTGTGTCGGGCTCGGTCGAGATCGGCAATAACGTGGTACTGGGGGGCCAAACTGGCGTGGTCGATAACATCTTTATCGGTGACGGTGTGATTTCGGGTGGTGGTACAAAGATCCTGTCCAACGTACCTGCGGGCCGCGTCATCATGGGGTATCCGGGCATCAAAATGGAGAGCCATACCGAGATTTATAAGTCGCAACGCAGACTGCCTCGGCTGGCCCGCGACATCGAAGCGCTCAAAAAGGCTGTTTTCAAACCGGGCACGAGCGATTAAATCATGCCCAACAAGAAAATCAGGGTATCGACATGAGCATCAGCGACCGCGTTATCGCAATCATTGCAGAGCAGGCCGTTCTGGAGCCATCGGATGTGACCCCCGACAGCACGCTGGAAGATCTGGGCATCGACAGTCTTGGTCTGGTCGAAAGCATTTTCGCTATTGAGGAAGAGTTCGATATTTCGATCCCCTTCAACGCCAACGAACCCAGCGCCAGCGATTTTGACATCACAAATGTGGCGGCCATTATCGCAGGCATAGAAAAGCTTGTGGCGGAAAAGGTCTGACATAGACGATGAAACGCGTTGTCATCACAGGCGCCGGCACGATCAATTCGCTGGGCCATTCGGTGCCGGACACGCTTGAAGCGATGCGGGAAGGTCGCTGCGGGATCACCGAGCTTGAGTTTCGCGATGTTGAACGTCTGGCGATCAAGATCGGTGGTCAGGTACGCGGGTTCGAGGCCGAGGGCCGTTTCAACCGCCAGCAAATGTCGCTCTATGATCGGTTCACGCAGTTCACGCTGACCGCAGCCAAAGAGGCGATTGAGCAATCGGGCCTTGTGTTCCATGGCGATTTGGCCGCGCGGTCCGGCGTGGTTCTGGGGACTGCCGGGGGCGGTGTTTCGACTTGGGACGACAATTACCGCTCGGTCTATGAGGATGGTAAAAACCGGGTGCATCCTTTTGTTGTTCCAAAGCTGATGAACAACGCGGCCGCCAGCCATGTGTCGATGGAATACAACCTCAAAGGGCCCAGCTTTACCGTTTCGACCGCCTGCGCCTCGTCAAACCATGCCATGGCTCTGGCGTTTCAGATGGTGCGCAGCGGTGCCGCACCGGCCATGTTGACTGGCGGGTCCGAGTCGATGCTGTGCTTTGGTGGGGTCAAAGCATGGGAGGGGCTACGGGTGATGTCCAAAGACGCCTGCCGCCCCTTCAGTGCGAATCGCAACGGCATGGTGCAGGGTGAAGGCGCGGGCGTTTTTGTCTTCGAAGAGTACGAACATGCGCGTGCTCGCGGGGCAGATATTCTGTGCGAGGTTGCGGGGTTTGCCATGTCCTCGGATGCGGCCGACATCGTAATGCCCAGCAAGCAAGGCGCCTCACGCGCGATGGCCGGCGCCTTGGCGGATGCGCGTTTGGACGCCAATCAGGTTGGCTATATCAACGCCCATGGCACAGGCACGGCGGCCAATGACAAGACCGAATGTGCTGCGGTGGCGGATGTCTTTGGCCAGCACGCGGATGATCTGATGATTTCATCGACCAAATCCATGCATGGACATCTGATCGGTGGTACCGGCGCGGTCGAGCTTTTGGCCTGTATCATGGCGCTGCGTGAAGGGGTCATCGCTCCGACCATCGGCTATGAAGAGCCCGACCCGGAATGTGCGCTTGATGTTGTTCCCAACGATGCGCGAGAGGCAAAAGTTGATGTTGCGATCAGCAACGCGTTCGCGTTTGGTGGCTTGAACGCGGTGCTTGCGCTCAAACGAATATAAGAAAGCCGTCAGATAGGCTGACGGCTTTCTGTTCAGATGGTTTGAATCAGTTGAGCGATACGCCGATCTGATCAAATGCGGCGGTGAAGCCGGACAAAGACATCTCCATATCCAGAATTTGATCGGGCGCGCGCGCCGGCACCAGCGAGAGTATGGCGGAAGACCCGGACCGCATCGCATCAATATCACCCTGGGTCAGACCCAGTTGCGCGACACACCCGACCGGGATGCAATGGTGATAATTGTAAAGCTTGCGCGGAGCACCATCGATCGACATGGCCAGTTGAGCTTGCAAGAGTGTTTCAAGCGGCACAATGACATTGGCCCAAGCGACGGCGGCATTGCCTTCAGGCAGCTTGCCAATCGTCACCTCTGCGATCGGTTCATCCCGGGGCCCGTTCAGGATTTGAACCATGGCGCAGGGATCTTCGCCGGTTTCCGCTTTGATGCAAGAAATGTTCCATGAACCGGATTCTTCTTTTACGTATTGCTCGCCAATTCGTGGACCTGTTTGACCAAGGTCCAGGCCGGTTCCGTTGTCGGAAGCTTCCTGTGCGGTAGCAATTCCAGTGCAAACCACTGTGGCGACCACCGAGAGTGGGAGAAGGGTCCTGATCATAATTGCCTCATGCTGCTGATCTCTGTTTTTTTCGGTCTACCATCGCGGCGGGGCGGTGTCAGGTTCAAACCGTGCACAGCTGGCAAAAATGAACGTTTTTCGCTCGGCAAATTGAATCCTGCGCTACGCGAGCTGCCTTCAAAAACGCCAAAAAGGGAGCCGTTCGACCAGCCCCCTTTTCGATAATAGTTCTCCCCGTCGGACTGGCCGACTTATTTATGCGCAGACGTTACGAAAGGGGCGGCGCTCGGTCAACTGTTATCCTCGAAATTTAATCTGTTGTTACAGAGGTTTTTAGGGTTCAGGGCAGGAAAAAGCCGTGCCCGAAGGCACGGCCAGTCGACAGGGAGGAAGTTTGCCTTCTTTTGGGGGCTAACCCCGCGAGAAAACAAAATGACTATCGCAGGCAAAGGTTAACTTTGTATGCTTGCACCAAACCGTTGAGCTTTGGGACAGAATAGTATGGAAAACAAGATTTTTGTGGGCGGCGCTGGTCAGGACTATGGGCAGCCGCAAGGGCTGTCTTTGAACTATGCCAACCGCCACGGTTTGATCGCCGGGGCAACAGGAACCGGCAAAACGGTAACGCTGCAAATTTTGGCCGAAGGTTTTTCGAAAGCAGGCGTTCCTGTCTTCCTGTCGGACATCAAAGGAGACCTGTCCGGCTTGGCCCTTGCCGGGAGTGAAACGCATAAGTTGCATCAAGCATTCATGGATCGCGTAACGCGGATCGGTCTGCCTGATTTTGCCTATTCCGCCTGCCCGGTCACGTTCTGGGATCTGTTCGGCGAGCAGGGCCACCCGGTGCGTACAACTGTCACAGAAATGGGCCCGTTGCTGCTGTCTCGTCTGCTCGAGCTGTCGGAGGCACAAGAGGGTATTCTGAACATTGCCTTCCGCGTCGCTGATGAGGACGGTCTGCCGCTGCTGGACCTGAAAGACCTGCAGGCATTGTTGGTCTGGATCGGCGAGAACCGGTCTCAGCTGTCGCTGCGATACGGGAATGTGTCCACCGCATCAATCGGGGCAATCCAGCGACGGTTGCTGGTGCTTGAAAACCAGGGCGGGACGCGGTTGTTCGGTGAGCCGGCGCTGGAGCTGTCAGATCTGATGCGGACAGATGAAAACGGGCATGGAATGGTCAACATTCTGGCGTCCGACAAGCTGATGGGCGCACCGCGTCTTTATGCGACGTTCCTGCTGTGGTTGCTCAGCGAGTTGTTCGAAGAATTGCCCGAAGTCGGTGACCCGGAAAAACCAAAACTGGTCTTTTTCTTTGATGAAGCTCATCTGCTGTTCGAAGACGCGCCCAAAGTGCTGGTCGATAAGGTCGAGCAAGTGGCGCGTCTGATCCGATCCAAAGGTGTTGGGGTCTATTTCATCTCGCAGAACCCGGCAGATATTCCAGAAGATATTCTGGGACAGCTGGGCAATCGTATTCAACACGCGCTGCGCGCCTTTACCGCCAAGGATCGCAAGAACCTGCGCTTGGCTGCCGAGACCTATCGCGAGAACCCGGCCTTCGATACCGAAACCGCCATCCGCGAAGTGGGAGTCGGCGAAGCCGTGACCTCGATGCTCGAGAAAAAGGGGATCCCAGGTATGGTCGAGCGTACGCTGATCCGCCCTCCGGGGTCGCAGCTTGGTCCGATCACGCAGAAAGACCGGGCCGCAGTCATGGCAGGCTCTGCGATGGCCGGAAAATACGATGCCGTGAAAGACCGTAAGTCAGCCTTTGAAATCCTTAAGGCCCGTGCGGATGCCGCCGCAAAAGAGGCCGAGGCGGCTGAGGCTGACGACATATTCGAACGCCAATCGCCTGCAGAACGCGAGTACGCCTCGGCAAGGCGTTATTCCGGCAGCCGCGTCGGACGATCTTCGTCTCGTGTCAGCCGGAAAAAGGACACCTTCGCAACCGCCATGAGTGAGGCTGTGATCAAAGAGCTGAAAGGCACAACCGGACGCCGCATAGTTCGCGGCATTCTGGGTGGATTGTTCAAGAACCGATAGGTGTGCCTCAGCGCTTAGGAATTCTTGATCCGCAGGCCTTCATCCCGGCAGATCTGATCCGCTTCGGGCACCGTCATTTTGGTAGCCGGGAAATCAATCGCGCGATCCCAGTCTACGCGATCCAGGCGATAGAGCTGACAGGTCACCACGCCCTTGGATGTTGAAACCTGAACGGGTGTTGTCTCAAAATCGGACGGGCTGGGGACACATGCAGCCATCAGGACAGCAGCCGATGTCAGAAGAGAGAAGGTGAGCGATTTCTTCATCACGAAACAAGGCTTTCCAAGTTAACAGGGCGATCTTTAACAACTGGCCAAATAGGCCAGAGCCGTTGAGTGGTGCGTCCCTGCATTAGTATTTTATTAACCAAATAGCAAGAAACCGCGCCGTCGAACGGCGCGGCTTGTATGACTGAGGCGATGTTTCGTCTATTTTTCGGGGATAAGGCCCCGTGGGCTGAACCGAAGGACAATCAGCAAAATCAGCCCCATCGTGAACAGGCGCATATGCGCAGCGCTTTCCACCAGATGCGCTTTCAAAGCGCTTCCATCCGGCAGGCCTGCCGTGATCAGGTTCATCAGCCACAGCCCAATGGGTTCGACCTGAACCCAAAGGAACCAGATCAGAAACGCACCCAGAACCGCACCAAAGTTGTTGCCCGATCCCCCAACGATCACCATCACCCAGACAAGAAAGGTGAACCGCAAGGGCTGGTAGGCGCTTGGGGTCAACTGGCCATCCAGCGTGGTCATCATCGCACCCGCGATACCGCAAATGGCCGAGCCCAGAACAAAGATCTGCAAATGGCGGCGGGTGACATCCTTGCCCATTGCCTCGGCCGCGACCTCATTGTCGCGAATGGCCCGCATCATCCGGCCCCACGGGCTTTTCAATGCCATTTGCGCCATCCACAGCAGCACCAGCAGAACGATCATGAACAGCAGTGAATACCCCAGCTTGACCGACAGGGTCGACGCGGTGACCGGTTCCAGCCCGAACCACTCGGCCCGCGCCAGGAAGGCCGGGTCTTGTTGTAGTTCGACTTCATAGCCGACCACGGGGGCCGGGCGCGGAATGCCGTAAACATTCTTTACGCCCCGGGCCAGCCAGTCTTCGTTTTTCATGATGGCGATGATGATCTCAGCAATGCCCAGCGTTGCAATCGCCAGATAGTCCGAGCGCAGCCCCAGCGCCGTTTTCCCGATCAGCCACGCCGCCCCGGCAGCCAACAAGCCGCCCGCAGGCCAGGCCAGCAGCACTGGCAGGTTCAACCCGCCCAGATTGCCCGCAATCGCAGGATCTATGGCTTCAACGCCTGCAACGCTGGGGTCGAACACGGCACGATAAATAAAGAACCCCGCGATCAGAATTCCGATGATGGTCAGCGTCCGCATACGGCCCGTAGCCATCCGCGTCGCAACAAGAACAGCCGCCACCACGGTCGCGGCCCCCAACAGCAGGGCCAGCACTATGCCATAGCCGCCCGACGACCACGCCCCCGGAGTCGGCGGGGTGGAAACCAGCACAACCGCCAGCCCGCCCAGCGCCACAAAGCCCATGACACCCACGTTAAAGAGCCCCGCAAACCCCCATTGCAGGTTCACCCCGATGGCCATGATGGCCGAGATCAGCCCCATATTCAGGATCAGGATCGCTGCGTTCCAGCTCTGCGTGAACCCGGTCAACAGGATCAGCGCACCGACCACGACAAAGAGAAGCGTGTTTTTGACGGGCTCGCTCATATCACTTTCCCTTTGAACAGACCCGTGGGCTTGAACAGCAGCACGATTAGAAGGATCACAAAGCTGACCGCAAATTTGTAATCGGTCGACAGAAACTGCACCAATCCCGAAGGCTCAAGGCTTTCGGGGGCCAGATAGGTCAGCACCTTCTTCCAGGCATAGGTGATCGTCACCTCGGAAAAGGCGATGATGAACCCGCCCGCAATCGCGCCCAGAGGGTTGCCCAATCCGCCCACAATGGCCGAGGCAAAGATCGGTAGCAGCAGTTGGAAATAGACAAAGGGCTTAAAGCTTTTATCCAGCCCGTAGAGCACGCCTGCTGTGGTCGCCAGTGCCGCCACGATGATCCAGGTGATCATCACCACCCGCTCGGGATTGATGCCGGACAGCAGCGCCAGATCCTCATTGTCGGAATAGGCCCGCATCGATTTTCCGGTGCGCGTCTTGTTGAGAAACCAGAACAGCAGCGCCACGGCAAGAACGGCCACGATCACCGTAATGCCCTGAGAGGTCTTTATCGCCAACCCCTCGCGCAGCCCGGTCATTTCCTTGAAATCCCGCGCCGACACGATGAACCGCGCCCCGTCCGAGAACCGCTGATCATCGGGCCCGATCACAAAACGCACCAACCCGTTCATGATGAACATCACACCCATCGACACGATCACCAGAATGACGGGCTTGGCCTTTTGTTCGCGGTAGAACCTGTAAACCAGCCGGTCCGTGATCAGCACCAGAATGATACAGCCGAGTATGGCAAAGGGCAGGGCGAGCAGGGCGGTGGGTAACGGCCCGAAACTGACCCCGGCGGCTTGCAGCCCCCAGGTAACCAGAACCGCAATCATCGCCCCAAAAGCCATCGTGTCGCCATGGGCAAAGTTCGAGAACCGCAGAATACCATAGATCAGCGTCACCCCAAGCGCGCCCAGCGCCAACTGGCTGCCATAGGCAATCGCGGGAACAAGAACAAAGTTGGAGAGCGCCACAAGGGCGTTGAGGAAGTCCATTAGTAGAGCCCATCCGCTATTGCACTGCACAGTATTTTGGAAACTCGATTAGACATAACAGTGCTGTCACCGCGACGAACAAGCGGAATGAGGTTCATTCCAAAGGCGTCAGCGATTTCGTAGTTGGGCACAATAACGGTCGAAAAGTCTGGTCTAGTTCTTGATTCTAGGTAGTTGACCGCTTGATCTAAGTCCTTGAAATATCCAAGCTTTAGACGCTCATTTCCACGACCCTCTAAATGGTATGTGTCTCCATCTAGGGTTAGTTTTACTGAGCTGAGAGGCATACTCGCACTCACACAGACTTGACCTTCACAAGCGGAGTACAAAAAGCAATTCGCGGGGTAGCCGGACTGATCCCACGCGGCAGATAGAATGGAAGTTTGGATCAACCAAGCGAACGATGCTGAAAGGGTAAATTTCATCCTCACCCCCCCAAGAAACTCTTGCGCACTTCAGGATCGGCCAACAGCTCTTTGCCGGTGCCGGTATAGGCATTCCGCCCCTGAACCAGCACATAGCCCTTGTCGGCAATCTCCAACGCCTGCCGCGCGTTCTGTTCGACCATCAGGATCGGCAAACCGGTGCGCGACACTTCGATGATCCGGTCAAAGAGCTCGTCCATCACGATGGGGGAAACCCCGGCCGTGGGTTCATCCAGCATCAACACCTTGGGCTGGGTCATCAGCGCCCGGCCGACAGCCACTTGCTGACGCTGCCCACCCGACAGCTCTCCAGCCGCCTGATGCCGCTTGTCGCGGAGGATGGGGAACAGATCAAATACCTGCTCCATCGTGTCCGAGAAATCATCGGTTCGGATAAACGCCCCCATCTCAAGGTTTTCTTCCACAGTCATCGAGGTAAAGATATTCGCGGTCTGCGGCACAAACCCCATACCCTTGACCACCCGATCCTGCGGCGACAGCCCTGTGATATCCTCGCCATCCAACCGCACCGTACCGGCGCGCACGTCCAGCATCCCAAAGACGGCCTTCATCGCCGTCGATTTGCCCGCCCCGTTGGGCCCGACAATCACGGCAATTTCACCGGCATCCACCGCAATCGTGCAGTCATGCAGAATATCCGGCCCCTTGCCATAGCCACCGGTCATGGTGTCACCGATCAAAAAAGGCTCACCCATAAACCGGATCCCCTGTCATCTGGCCATAAGTATCCCGGGGGTCTTGGAGGCAGAGCCCCCATCCTGCAAAACAAAGCGCGCCGCAGGCGCTCATTTGGATCACATCCATCACGCCCCGGCCTCCAGTTTGTCTTTGTTTTTCAAACCGGTGCCCAGATAGGCCTCGATCACGTGTTCATTGGCCTTGATCTCATCCAGCGTGCCTTGGGCCAGCACTTTGCCCTCGGCCATGCAGATCACCGGATCGCAGATCTTACCTATGAAGTCCATGTCATGCTCGATGACGACAAAGGTATATCCTCGCTCGGCATTCAGACGCAGGATCGTGTCGGCGATGGTCATCAGCAGGGTGCGGTTCACACCCGCGCCGACCTCATCCAGAAACACGATCTTGGCGTCAACCATCATGGTGCGGCCAAGCTCCAGCAGCTTTTTCTGCCCGCCCGAGACCTGACCGGCCTTGTGATCGGCCAGATGTTCGATGGTCAGAAACTCAAGCACCTCATCGGCCTTGGCTTTCAAAGCGCGCTCTTCATCGGCGATGCGTTTGCGCCCAAACCAGGTGTTCCACAGCGACTCTCCTGATTGCGCGCCGGGCACCATCATCAGGTTTTCGCGACAGCTCATCGAGGAAAACTCATGCGCAATCTGAAACGTGCGCAGCAGACCTTTGTGAAACAGATCATGCGGTGGCAGGCCGGTGATATCTTCGCCATCCATGAAGACCCGGCCACTGGTGGGGGGCAGAACCCCGGCGATCACGTTGAACAGAGTGGTTTTCCCGGCTCCGTTTGGTCCGATCAACCCGGTGATCGAGCCTTCCTGGATTTCCAGCGATGCCCCATCCACCGCATGAAACCCGCCGAAATGCTTGTGCACGTCTTCGACGACGATCATCATATCCCCTTGCCGCCCTGTTTGGCGTTCTTATTGCCCCGACCCTGAGAAAGGTGGCGCCTTTTGTCACTGAAACAGCCCAGGCACAAGGCCCGGGCTGCTTGTGTTTATGATCGTTTACGCAGGATCAACGGAAGTTGACGGTTGTGTTTTCACCGTCGGTGACTTCGATCTCGCGGTAAGAGCCTGCGCTTTCACCGGGGCCGATCAGTTCTACACCCGAGGCACCGACATAGTCGATCTCTTGACCCGCGGCCAACAACTCGAGACCCTTGGCCAGTTCACCGGGATAGATCTTTTCGCCCGGTGCGTTGGCCACGTCCATGACCTTGGCTGCATAATCGGCCGGGTTGGTCGATCCTGCGGCTTGCATGGCCAGCATGAACAACGCCGCGGCGTCATAGGATTCCGGCGAATAGGGCGACGAGCCGTCAAAGCCACCGGCTTCGGCCATGGCAAAATACTTCTCAGCGCCTTCACCGCCCGAACCGGCGATCTGACCGAACGAGCCGTTCAGGTCAGGCCCGACATTGGCTGGCAGCGAATCTCCGATCATGCCACCGGGCAGACCGAAAGTGTCAAAAGCGCCACTGTCCAACGCCGACTGGATGATGCCCAGACCGCCTTGGTCCAGATAGCCTGCGACGACCAGAATGTCGCCACCAGCCGAGGCCAACGCTCCCACTTCAGCGGAATAGTCGGCCTTGCCGTCCTCATGCGCGGCCACAATGGTCACTTCACCACCCGATGCCTCGAAAGAGGACTGGATCGCGTCCGCCAGACCCTTGCCGTAGTCGTTATTGGTGTAGGTCAGCGCGATTGAGCTGATGCCGCGATCATTCAGGATGTCCGCCATCACCTGACCTTCACGCGCATCCGACGGAGCGGTGCGGAAGAACAGTCCATTGTCTTCCATGGTCGAAAGACCCGGTGAGGTGGCCGAAGGTGATATCATCACCATACCGTTCGGAATCGCCACGTTCTGCAGGATCGCCCCTGTCACGCCCGAGCAGTCACCACCGATAATGCCTGCGACACCATCGGCGATCATGCGTTCACCATTGGACGTGGCCAGACCGTTATCGATACAGCCTGTATCGGCGCGCACACCAGTCACTGTGGTGCCGTCCAGCAGCTTGCCGGATTCGGTGACTTCGGCAATCGCCATCTCGGCGCCTGATCCCATGGCCGGGGCCAGCGATTCAATCGGACCGGTAAAGCCCAAAAGGATGCCTAGTTTGACATCGTCTGCCATAGCGGTGCCCGCCAGCAGAGCAGTTGCTGCGGTTGCTGTCAGCAGCTTTTTCATTGTGTTACTCCCTATTGTCATAGTCTTCTTCTGCGACAGACCCTAGGCAAGCCGTTCGCAAAAGAAAAGTCTTAACGCAAACGTGCTTTTACGCAGGCTAAAACTATTTGCTTTGATAGGTTTGTTCTTTGGAACGCTTGTCCCGCTTGCAAGAGGTTTGAAATGCTCCGACTTGTTTCGTCACTGCTTCTGATCCTGTTCGTCCCCGGTGCCATGGCTGATACGCTCCAAACCAGCGCGGGGCCGGTCACTCTGACCAAACAGATCGGCGGCCTAGATACGCCTTGGGCCATTGGCATCCTGCCGGATGGCGATTTCCTGGTGACCGAGCGAGACGGCGAGTTGCTCTATGTCAAAGATGGCCAAGCCAAGGCGGTACGCGGTGTGCCCAAGGTCGCAGCGCGCGGGCAGGGCGGGTTGCTGGACGTGACCATTCCAAGGGATTTTGCCCAGAGCCGCGAGGTGTTCCTGACCTTCTCTAAGCCGCAAAACGGCGGTGCGGGCACCGCTCTGGCAGTGGCGCGGCTTACTGAAAGCGGAGCGCGACTGACCAACCTCCGGGTGATCTTTGAGGCCACGCCCGGCGGGTCCGGTGGCCGGCATTTCGGATCGCGCGTCGTTGAAGCGCCGGATGGCAGCCTGTTCGTCACCATCGGCGACCGCGGCGACCGGCCCTCGGCGCAGGATCTGCTGACGCATATGGGATCGGTGATCCGGATCAATCGGGACGGATCGGTGCCCACAGACAATCCGTTCATCGGCGAAAGCAGCGTTCGGCCCGAGATCTGGTCTTACGGTCATCGCAACCCGCAAGGCGCGGGTCTGGATGCGCGCGGGCGGCTTTGGGTGTCGGAACATGGCGCGCGGGGCGGTGACGAGGTGAATCTGGTGGAACCCGGCGCGAATTACGGATGGCCAGTGATCTCCTATGGCGTGCACTACTCAGGCCAGAAAATCGGTGAAGGCACCTCGAAAGCGGGGATGCAACAACCTGAACACTATTGGGATCCGTCCATCGCGCCGTCTGGGTTGCTGGTCTATTCCGGCAAGCTCTGGCCCGAATGGAAGGACAACCTGTTCGTTGGGTCGTTGAAGTTCGACTATATCGCCCGACTTGACGGATCGCCTGTGCGCGAGGTTGAGCAGATCAAAGGGCCTGAGACCGCGCGGGTGCGCGACATCGTCGAGGCCCCGGACGGGGCGATCTGGTTCTTGTCGGTGGGCGAGGGCGCGGTCTATCGCATGACGCCGTGATTTTCACCAAATGAATGTGATCGCGGGCTGTTTCAGACGAAAGACTTTCTCATCGGCCGCCCGTTATGCCAGATTGCAGTCATGAGCGCTTTTGACATTGAACTTTGCACCGAAATGCCACCCAAAGCGGCGTTGAATGACATTCTGATGCAGTATTACGGGCTGATCGTTGAACGTATGGGCGCCATGGGGTTCGATATCGATCCGGCTGCCCCAAAAAGCGCATTGGCCGAGTATTGGGCGAATGCGGATGATTACCTGCCTCCGAAAGGGTGCCTGGTTGTGGCGCGCAGTGAGACGGGCGAGATCGTCGGTTGCGGCATGATGAAACGCTTTGATGACGTCACGGGCGAATTGAAACGGGTTTTCGTGACTGAGGCGGCTCGGGGCACCGGCACGGGGCGGGCTCTGATCGAAGCGCGAGAGCAGGCTGCACGGGATATGGGGCTGACGCGACTGATTGCCGATACGCTTACACCCAATGTCGAAATGCGCGATCTCTATCCCAAACTCGGATTTGTCGAGTTAGAGGATCCGATTGAAACAACGACTTATTTGGATCAGCCGATGCTGCGACCACATCTGCATTATTTCGAAAAGCACCTGTAAAGGCGTCACACCGACAGGCGCCCGCCTTGTGCGCCACGCTCACGATACGGCGTGGTGTTGTAATGCGCCCGGTAGCATTTCGAGAAATGTGACGGGCTGGCAAAGCCGCAGGCCAGCGCCACGTTGATGACGCTCATATCCGTCTGCATCAGCAGGTTGCGCGCTTTGTGCAGGCGCAGCTCCATGTAATAGCGCTTGGGCGACCGGCTCAGGTACCGGCGGAAGAGACGTTCCAGCTGGCGGGTCGACATGCCGACATCTTTGGCCAGGATCGATGGCGAGATCGGCTCTTCGATGTTCTTTTCCATCATCAGGATGACTTGGCTCAGCTTGGGATGGCGCACGCCGATCCGCGTCGGCGTGGACAGGCGCTGGGTATCCTGATCTGTCCGGATCGAGGAATAGATCATCTGGTCTGCCACCGCATTAGCCAGATCTTCGCCGTAGTCATCCGCGATCAGTTTGAGCATCAGGTCGATCGAGGAAGTGCCACCCGCCGTTGTCATCCGGTTGCCGTCGATCTGGAACACGGATTTGGTCAGGTGAACGTCTTCAAACTCTTCGGTGAAACTGTCCGAGTTTTCCCAATGAATCGTCGCGTTTTTACCGTCCAGAAGCCCAGCCTTGGCCAGCGTATAGGCAGCCGTGCACAAGCCGCCGATCTTGACACCTTTGCGCGCCTCGCGCCGCAGCCAGTTCAATACGCGCTTGGTGGTCGCGGTCTGTACGTCCACACCGCCGCAGACCAGCACAACTTCGTCCCGCTGCAACTCATCCAAATCAGAATCCAGCTGAAATGATGTTCCGGCCGAGCATTTGGCGATTTCACCACCTTCACCGGCCAGGGACCACGTATAAATCGTTTCGTTGGCCATTCGGTTGGCGATACGAAGGCTGTCCAGCGCCGATGCGAAGGACAAAAGTGAAAAGCCCTCGAGCAAGACAAAAACGAAATTCTTGGGCTTGGCGTCGGTGCCGTCCACTGTGACAACTTGGCGTTGCTCTTGCATGACGTCGTGTCCTTGCTGCGTGCCTGCGGTACCCACCAGGCAGAAGTTTTGCCCGCCACCTTGGTCAAAGCTTGATTGCGACGTCAAGAGGCGCAATTCGGATATGGCGTCCTTGAATTGCTTTTTGTATAGAGACCACCTGAATTACCTCAGTGGAGACCAAAGCTATGACCGAGTGGCACAAATCGAACTGGCGCAACAAGCCCCGGGTTCAGATGCCCGACTATACCGACGCGGCTGCGTTGGCCAAGGTAGAGTCTCAGCTTTCTCAATATCCTCCGCTGGTCTTTGCCGGTGAAGCGCGCCGTCTGAAACAGCAGCTGGGCGCTGCCGGGCGCGGTGAGGCTTTCCTGCTTCAAGGTGGCGATTGTGCCGAAAGCTTTGAGCAATTCAGCGCGGATGCGATTCGCGACACGTTCAAGGTGATGCTGCAAATGGCCATGGTTCTGACCTATGGGGCCAAAGTGCCGGTGGTCAAAGTGGGCCGCATGGCGGGGCAATTTGCCAAACCGCGCAGCGCACCGACCGAGACAGTGGATGGCGTGGAACTGCCCAGCTATCGCGGTGACATCATCAACGATCTGGCCTTCACCCCCGAAGCGCGCATTCCGAACCCGGAAAAGATGCTGCAGGCCTATACGCAGGCAGCCGCCACGCTGAACCTGCTGCGCGCGTTTTCCACCGGTGGCTTCGCAGATATGAGCCGTGTTCACGCCTGGACGCTTGGTTTTGCCGATGAACAGGACGTTCAGAAATACTCGGAGATCGCGGACCGGATTCAGGACAGCATCGATTTCATGGGTGCGGCCGGAATCACGGCGGACACGACTCATGAGTTCTCGACCGTCGAGTTCTATACGAGCCATGAAGGCCTGTTGCTGGAATATGAAGAGGCGCTGACGCGTCTGGATTCCACCTCGGGCAAATGGCTGGCCGGTTCTGGTCATATGATCTGGATCGGTGACCGCACGCGTCAGCCCGATGGTGCGCATGTCGAGTTTTGCCGTGGTGTGCAGAACCCGATTGGCCTGAAATGCGGACCGACAACCACGGCTGAAGACCTCAAGGTTCTGATGTCCAAGCTGAACCCCAAGAACGAAGAAGGGCGCCTGACCCTGATCGCGCGCTTTGGCGCTGGCAATGTGGGTGAGCATCTGCCGCGGCTCATCAAGGCCGTCAAGGAAGAGGGCGCCAAGGTCACCTGGGTCTGCGACCCAATGCATGGCAACACCATCAAGTCGGCAACCGGGTACAAAACGCGCCCGTTCGACTCGGTCCTGCGCGAAGTGCGTGATTTCTTTGGCGTGCACCAGTCCGAAGATACCATCCCCGGTGGTGTGCATTTCGAGATGACCGGTCTGGACGTGACCGAATGCACCGGCGGCGTGCGCGCTGTGACCGAAGAGGATTTGTCGGATCGGTACCACACTGCCTGTGATCCGCGCTTGAACGCCTCGCAATCGCTGGAACTGGCCTTCCTGGTGGCCGAAGAGCTGACCAACCTGCGCCGTGATCGCAGCAAACGCGCAACAGGCTAGTGTGATCGCTTTGTGACTGAAAGCGGCGGGCCTTGGGTCCGCCGTTTTTTGTTTCAGTCGTCGCGCGACACGACCAGTCTCAGATGACGGCCTGCCGGACGAAATTCGCTCCGGTCTTCGGCAAAACCTGGTTCCGGTTCACTGACCTTCTGCGGCGGGCGCTGCACGTCCGAGACATTGCGAATGTGATCGCCTGTCAATGTGAAGCGGCGCGGTGTTGTGCCGATAACCCCGTCACTGACCATCACCCCCAGAATGCGACTGATATCCCCCAAATCGCTTTTCAAAGGCAGCAGGATCATACGTGCATGCAAGCTGGTGCGCCCAAGTTTGCCTTTCGAGATCATGCTCAGCTCGGCCACGGCGGGAGCGGCAAAGACACGTTCCAGATGAGCTGTAATCTGGTCCCGCGATGCTGGGTCGAAGAAGGCTGTCATCGGCATGCCGCGCACTTCCATCCCCGCCAGTTTGTTCAGATGGCTACCCGCAAGGCGAAACCGGGCGAGACCGGGGGCGATGCGTTCGAGAATGAAAGTGTATTCAAGAATATTCTCAAGCCCACGCGGATCGATCTGGGAACGCATCGGCACCGCATTGCCGGTTAGCAATACGGTCCAATACGCTTCGGCCTGACGAATTGGGGACAGGCTACGCCCACTGTCAAAGCGGTCCATCGCAACGATTTTTCCCGATTCCTGTCGGGGCTCACTCCCAAAAAAAGAACTCATTTTCCAACCTTTACGTCAATCCAAGCCGTTTTTCCTAAAATGCCGCATACTGGTCAGAGGTCTTGGCAGCACGGCTTAGGTTTCCACCAGATTGACAGGGGTTAATACAATTTTGGAGGAAATCTTTAACGAATGGTTAACCCAACACGGTAATGCAGAGACTGAGCGGGGCCTTGCTCTTGGTGGCCTGATGGCATTAGGTGCGTCCGATGCGGGGCGATGCGTTGCGAAAAGGGACATACATGATCAGATCCATGACCGGTTTTGCTGCTGGAAAAGGCGCGTTTGGCCCTCATTCCTGGAGCTGGGAATTGCGCAGCGTGAACGGCAAGGGGCTGGATATGCGCTTGCGTCTGCCCGACTGGCTGACCGGGCTGGAGGCAGCATTGCGGGCCGAGCTGACGCGCAATGTCAACCGCGGTAACGTTACACTGTCTTTGCGGGTCAGCCGGGAAGAAACTGCAACTGATCTGCGGCTGAATATCCCTGCAATGGAAGCGGCGCTTGAGGCCATTGCGCGCACCGAGCAGATGGCCAATGCCCATGGCGTCACGCTGGCGCAATCGCGGGCAAGCGACCTCCTGTCCCTGCGGGGCATGATGGAGGCTGGAAGCGAAGACGATGACGCAGCGCCGTTGGTGGAACAGCTCAAGTCTGAATTCGGGCCCCTTTTGGCGGCGTTTCTTGAAATGCGCCAAACCGAAGGGCAGGCGCTTGCCGCGATCCTCGCCGATCAACTGAACCGGATTGCCGAACTCACCCAGGCGGCTGCGGGTCTGGCTGAACAGCGACGAGGCGAGATGGAACAGAACCTGCGCGCCAATCTGGCCCGCGTTCTGGACAACAGTCAGGGAGCGGATGAGGATCGGGTGGCGCAGGAACTTGCCCTGATCGCCGTTAAAGCCGACATCACAGAAGAGATTGACCGGCTGGCCGCCCATGTGGAGGCCGCTCGGGATCTGTTGCAACAGGATGGTCCGGTGGGGCGTAAGCTTGATTTCCTGATGCAGGAGTTCAATCGTGAGGCCAACACGCTGTGTTCAAAGTCGCAAAACGCCGAGCTGACCGCCGTTGGTCTGGAGCTTAAGGCCGTCATTGATCAGATGCGCGAGCAAGTGCAGAACGTAGAATAGAAGCAGGAACGGAAACGATGGCTGATCGCCGAGGTCTTTTAATCATTCTGTCTTCGCCCTCGGGCGCGGGCAAATCCACTTTGGCCCGGCGACTGATGCAGTGGGACGATGGGTTGGAGTTCTCAATCTCGGCCACCACCCGCGCGCCGCGCCCGGGCGAAGCGCATGGGCGCGAATATTACTTTTTGACCGAAGAAGCGTTCAAACAGCAGGTGACCGACGGTCAGATGCTGGAACACGCGCATGTTTTTGGCAATTTCTATGGATCGCCGGTCGCTCCGGTGCGCGACTCGATCACCAGCGGCCGGGACGTTCTGTTCGACGTTGACTGGCAAGGGGATTTGCAGATCCGCAATTCGGATCTTGGCAAACACGCGCTGTCGATCTTTATTCTTCCGCCCTCGATCCCAGAATTGCGACGCAGGCTGGAAAGCCGGGGCCAGGACAGCGCAGATGTGATCAGCAAGCGGATGCTCAAAAGCTGGGACGAAATCAGCCATTGGGGTTATTACGATTATGTTCTGGTGAATGATGATCTGGACGCGACCGAAGAAAAGCTGAAGACCATCATCAGCGCCGAACGGATGCGCCGAATCCAGCAACCCGCGCTGCAAGAGCATGTGCGCAAACTGCAGATGGAATTCGAGGAACAGTCGTGATGCTTTACGCTCTGGGCGATGACGCGCCGCAGATACACGACGACACTTGGGTCGCGCCCGACGCCAATCTGATCGGCAAAGTGGTGCTGGAGCAGGGCGCCTCGGTCTGGTTTGGCTGCACCTTGCGCGCGGACCATGAAGAGATCCGGGTGGGTGCCGGCAGCAATGTGCAGGAAAACTGTGTGATGCATATCGATCCGGGCTATCCGCTGAGCATCGGCCAGAACTGCACCATCGGTCACAAGGTCATGCTGCACGGTTGCACGATCGGCGATAACAGCCTGATCGGCATGGGTGCGATTGTGCTGAACGGTGCCAGGATCGGGCGCAATTGCCTGATCGGGGCAGGGGCGCTGATAACCGAAGGCAAAGAGATCCCCGACAATTCGCTGGTCATGGGAGCGCCGGGCAAGGTCGTGCGTCAGTTGGACGAGGCCGCCGCCCAGCGCTTGACGCAAAGCGCGCTGCATTATCAGCAGAACATGCGGAAGTTTCGTGACACCCTCACAAAGGTCTCGACAGACGCCTAACGCATCAAAGGCATAATCATGTCCCAAGACCTGACCGAAGAATTTGTTTCAGCGCTTCCGTTGCCCGCTTTGATGGTCGATCAGACCGAACGCATCATCGCGGCCAATGCGGATGCGACGACCATTCTGGGGCAGAACATCACCGGTCGCCATTTCGCCACCATCCTGCGTCAGCCGCTGGTGATCGAGGCGATCGAACAAAGCCTGCGCAGCAAGGGCAAAGCGAAAGCGCGCCATCTGACAAATGATGGGGCGCAGGATGTGACGTTTGAGGTTGAATGTCGCTATCTGAACGGTGTTGGCGCGGTTTCGGGCGGGGCGGCGCTGGTGGTGTTTCAGGATGTGACCCATCTGGAACAGGCCAGCCAGATGCGGCGCGATTTCGTGGCCAATGTCAGCCACGAGCTGCGCACGCCTCTGACAGCGCTGATGGGGTTTATCGAAACCCTGCGCGGCCCGGCTAAGGAAGACGCGGTCGCGCGCGAGCGGTTCTTGCAGATCATGGAAGATGAGGCGAACCGGATGAACCGTCTGGTTGGGGATCTTCTGTCGCTCAACCGGGTCGAAAGCGAAGAACGGGTCCGTCCGAAGGAACAGCTTGAGCTGACGGGTTTGCTGCAATCCACCATCAATACGCTGCGGCCTTTGGCGGATGACGCCGACGTTAAACTGATACTGACCGCCCCCGATGATCCTGTGCTGATCCCCGGCGACAGCGATCAATTGCGCCAGGTCTTCACCAACCTGATCGAAAACGGGATCAAATATGGTGGGTCCGGTGGCAGCGTCGAATTGAAGCTGCGCGTCTTTGAGCGCGACACGGCGATGCGTGGCCCAGCGGTGCGCGTGCAGATCGTCGACAAGGGGCCGGGCATTGATTCTGTCCATCTGCCGCGCCTGACCGAACGCTTCTATCGCGCCGACAGCCACCGGTCACGCCAACTTGGCGGCACCGGTTTGGGGCTGGCCATCGTCAAACACATCGTCAACCGACATCGCGGTCGGTTGCGGGTGGAAAGCGATCTGGGCAAGGGTTCGGTTTTCACCGTGATCCTGCCCCGCTGAGCCGTCGCATCTTTTGTGACAAAAAATGCGCGAAAAACGCGATCTGTCATGAAACTGTTACATAGCTGTCACAAAAGGCTTACGAGCGCGATTTAGGGCTGCGCTCAAGATCATCATGGGGGTGATCACAACACTTTTCTATCAAGGAGACTGGAATGTCCTTTGTAAAACTGTCGGCCTCGGCTCTGGCCATCGCTGCCGTTTCGGCCACTGCTGCTGCTGCGCGTGACAATGTTCAAGTCGCGGGTTCGTCGACCGTCCTGCCTTACGCTTCGATCGTTGCGGAACTGTTTGGTGAAAACACTGACTTCCCGACACCCGTTGTCGAATCGGGTGGCTCTTCCGCTGGTCTGAAGCGTTTCTGCGAAGGTGTTGGTGAGAACACCATCGACGTGGCAAATGCTTCGCGTGCAATCCGCGAAAAAGAGATCAAGGCCTGCGCCGAAAACGGTGTGACCGACATCATGGAAGTCCGCATCGGCTATGACGGCATCGTGTTCGCCAGCCAGCAGACCGGTCCGGCCTTCAACGCGTTCGAGCCTTCGGACATCTTCAACGCCCTGGGCGCGAAGGTTCTGAAAGACGGCGAAGTTGTTGATAACCCTTACAACACTTGGGCCGAGTTCAACCCGGACCTGCCTGATGTTGAAATCGCAGGCTTCATCCCGGGCACCAAGCACGGCACCCGTGAAGTGTTCGAAGAAAAAGTTCTGCTGATCGGCTGTGAAGCAACCGGCGCGATGCAGGCCATGATCGATGGCGGCATGAGCGAAGATGACGCGGAAGATGCATGTCTGGCCGTTCGCACCGATGGCAAGTCGGTCGATATCGACGGTGACTATACCGAGACACTGGCCCGCATCGACACCAACCCCAACGGCATCGGCGTGTTCGGTCTGGCGTTTTATGAGAACAACACCGACAAGCTGAAAGTGGGCACCATGTCGGGTGTTGCGCCTTCGACCGAGACCATCTCGACCGGTGAATACCCCGTTTCGCGCCCGCTGTTCTTCTACGTCAAGAAAGCGCATATCGGCGTGATCCCCGGCCTGAAAGAATACGCTCAGTTCTTTACTGCTGACGAAATCGCAGGTCCGTCGGGTCCTCTGGCCAACTATGGCCTGGTGGCAGACCCTGAGCTGGCGAAAACTCAGGAAGCGATCAACAACGAAGTGACCATGGGTTCGGGCAGCTAAGCCTGATGATGGTTTGACGGTTTGGGGGCGGCGGACAGTCGCCCCCTTCTGTGTCTTTCTAAAGTCTCTCAACCGAGAGCAACGGGGGTGTCATGCCAATAGCTTGGCTTATACTGATCGTGCTGGCGATTGCGGCGGTCGGATATGTTCTGGGACGATCACGCGCTTTGCAAAGTGCCGGCGGGGACAGCCGGGGTTTGCATTCTCTGCCGGTTTTTTACGGCACCAATGTTGCACTCAAAACCGTTGTGCCAGCCTTTGGGTTGTTGATCCTGTGGCTGCTGGCACAGCCTCTCTTCGTGAATTCTCAAATCTCGGACATGATCCCGGAAAGCGCCATCAAGGAAGGCTCATCGCGTAGCCTGGTTATGGCCGAAGTTCGACGCACAGCGTCTGGGTTGGACAATGCTGTTGCCCAGGGCACGTTGTCCGAAACAGCAGCAAACAACGCAGATGCCGATGTCAGCGAATTGACGCAGATTTTGAAAGATGCCGGACAGGTCGTTACCTCGGATATTTCTCAGCCGGTCTTGAATGCTGCTCAGCGCTATCGCCTGATGAACGCGACCGGCTATACGATCATGTCCTTCGTGGTTTTGTTTGTCGCTTTGATCGGCGCCGCTGCAGGTTGGTTGCAGACCAATGCCGACTATCGCGCCCGCAACGTGGTCGAGCAGGGTGTGGGCGTTTTGCTGCTGGCCGCTGCATCCATCGCCATTCTGACAACGGTCGGTATCGTGCTTTCTCTGGTGTTCAACACCTGGGAGTTCTTCAAGCTTTACCCCGCCACGGATTTCTTCTTTGGCCTGACCTGGTCGCCCAGCTTTTCAGGGCGCGGAGGCCTGTCCGAGTTGGGGATCATCCCGCTGCTGTGGGGTACGCTCTATATCTCGTTCGTGGCGCTTCTGGTGGCCGTGCCCATCGGCTTGTTCGCCGCGATCTACCTCAGCGAATACGCCTCGCCGCGTGTCCGTTCGGTCGCCAAGC
This sequence comes from Ruegeria sp. HKCCA6707, assembly GCF_013033515.1. Taxonomy (GTDB): domain Bacteria; phylum Pseudomonadota; class Alphaproteobacteria; order Rhodobacterales; family Rhodobacteraceae; genus Ruegeria. Next base: position 85,485 of record NZ_WQEG01000001.1, read on the forward strand.
CGATGCTTGAGGTGCTGGCCGGTATCCCCACCATCGTCTACGGGCTTTTTGCCTTGCTGACAGTGGGTCCGCTGCTGCTGAACATCTTTGGTGCCGATGGTCTGGGCTGGATGAAAGCCGGGACCGCGGTGATGACGGCGGGTGTCGTCATGGGGATCATGTTGATCCCGTTTGTGTCGTCGCTGTCGGATGACATCATCAACGCGGTTCCGCAGGCCATGCGCGACGGGTCTTACGGTTTGGGCGCCACCCAGTCCGAGACCATTCGTCAGGTGGTGCTGCCCGCAGCTTTGCCGGGCATCGTCGGTGCCATCCTGTTGGCCGCATCACGCGCCATCGGCGAGACCATGATCGTGGTTCTGGGGGCGGGCGCGGCTGCGCGCCTCAGCCTCAACCCGTTTGAAGCGATGACAACCGTGACCGCCAAGATCGTCAGCCAGTTGACAGGCGATGCCGACTTTGCCTCGCCCGAGGCGCTGGTGGCCTTTGCCCTGGGCATGACACTGTTTGTTCTGACCTTGGGGCTGAATGTCTTTGCCCTTTATATCGTGCGCAAATACCGGGAGCAGTACGAATGACCGACGCCAGCATGCAAAGCCCCGAAACCGGTCGCCACGCAGCGTCTCTGACAGCAACCGATGCGCGTACGATCAAACGCGCGAAGGCCGAGAAACGGTTCCGCACCTATGGCATTGTCGCCATCGCAACCGGTCTGTTCTTTCTGGTGGTGTTGTTTGCCTCGATCCTGTCGCAGGGTATCCCGGCCTTTCAGCGCACGGTTGTCAGTGTCGACTTCACCCTGACCGAACAGCAGCGGGAAGAGGCCGAAAGCACCCTGTTCAAAACCAAAGCCTATTCCGATCTGTTCATCGCAGCCCTCAATAAAGAGCTGACAGAACGTGGGGTCGAAGTGGATTTCGACGATGCCGCAATTGAGCGTCTGTTGGGTAAGGTTGGCGGCACGATCCGTACCTTCTATGCCGAAAACCCTGATCAGCTGGGGCAGCCGATCGAGTTTGATCTGGCCGCCTCCAGCCGCGTTGATGGATATTTCAAAGGCCGCGTGTCGCGTGACACGCTGCAAGACAGCCGCTTTCTGCAACTGAGCGACCTTGATCTGGTCGATGCGCTGAAAGAGGCCGGAATCATCAAGCAGGGGTTCAACTGGCCCTTCATCACCGGTGCAGATTCAGGTGTGGACAACCCGGGCGGCGCGGGGATCGGGGCCTCGGTTGTGGGCTCGTTCTTCATGATGATGGTTGTGTTGGTCCTGTCCTTGCCCATCGGCGTTGCAGCATCAATCTATCTCGAAGAGTTCGCGCCACAGAACAAATTCACCGATCTGATCGAGGTGAACATCTCGAACCTGGCCGCAGTTCCGTCTATTGTGTTTGGTATTCTGGGTCTGGCCGTGTTCATTCAGTTCATGCACCTGCCGCAATCGGCACCTCTGGTCGGAGGGCTGGTGCTGACGCTGATGACCCTGCCCACAATCATCATCTCGACCCGCGCCTCGCTCAAGGCGGTGCCGCCATCGATCCGGGATGCAGCACTTGGGGTAGGGGCCTCGAAAATGCAGGCGGTGTTCCACCACGTGCTGCCGCTGGCCGCACCGGGTATTCTAACCGGCACAATCATTGGTCTGGCGCAAGCCTTGGGTGAAACCGCACCTCTGTTGCTAATTGGTATGGTTGGCTTTGTGGCCCGTGGATACCCTGATGGGTTCCTGGCGGGCTTTACCGAGCCGAACTCGGCCATGCCCGCACAGATCTATACCTGGGCCGCCCGCGCCGATGTGGGCTTTTACGAAAAAGCCTGGGGCGGGATCATCATTCTTTTGATGTTCCTGCTGACCATGAATATCATCGCAATTATCCTGCGCCGCCGCTTTGAACGCCGCTGGTAAATGGAGGCTACAATGAATGACATGACACGAGTGGAGAGAGCTGTGGACTCCCAAGACATCAAAATCAACGCCAAGAATGTTCAGGTGTTTTATGGCGAGACCCATGCGATCAAGGACGTGAATGTCGATATCGAAGACAAGACCGTCACCGCCTTTATCGGCCCGTCGGGCTGCGGGAAGTCCACCTTCCTGCGCTGTCTGAACCGGATGAACGACACAATCGACATCTGCAAGGTCAAGGGTGACATTCTGCTGGACGGTGAAGACATCTATGACAAGCGGGTCGATCCGGTGCAGCTGCGCGCCAAGGTGGGGATGGTGTTTCAGAAACCCAACCCGTTCCCAAAGTCGATCTATGACAACGTGGCTTACGGCCCGCGCATCCACGGGCTGGCCAAGAACAAAGCCGAGCTGGACGAGATTGTCGAAAAATCCCTGCGCCGAGGTGCGATCTGGGATGAAGTCAAAGACCGCCTGGATGCTCCGGGGACTGGCCTGTCCGGTGGTCAGCAACAGCGTCTGTGCATTGCCCGTGCAGTCGCGACCGAACCCGAAGTGCTGTTGATGGACGAGCCTTGTTCCGCGCTGGACCCGATTGCAACTGCACAGGTCGAGGAACTGATCGACGAGCTGCGCGCGCGCTATTCGGTGGTCATCGTGACCCACTCGATGCAGCAGGCAGCACGGGTCAGCCAGAAGACGGCGTTTTTCCATCTGGGGAACCTGGTCGAGTTCGGTGAAACCGGGCAGATCTTTACCAACCCCGAAGACCCGCGCACTGAAAGCTACATCACAGGCCGGATCGGCTGAGCACAGGTATTTTCCTATGAGCGAACAACACATTGCATCTGCATTCGACCGTGATCTGGAAGCGATCCAGGCCCATATCATGAAGATGGGTGGCCTTGTCGAAGCCGCCATCATGAGCTCGGCCCGGTCGCTTGAATCGCGCGACGAAGAGCTGGCCCAAGAGGTTCGAAACGGCGACAAGGCAATCGACGCGTTGGAAGAGTTGATCAACGAGGAAACCGCCCGTTTGATCGCTCTGCGTGCGCCCACGGCCAGTGACCTGCGTTTGGTTCTGTCGGTCCTGAAAGTCTCGGCCAACCTTGAACGGATTGGCGATTACTCGAAAAACATCGCCAAACGCACGACTGTTCTTGCGGGTATGGGTGAGATCAACGGCAGCGCGGCCGCCTTGCGTCGCATGGCGCGTGAGGTCGAGCTGATGCTGCGCGACGCTCTGGACGCCTATATCCAGCGTGATGCGGAACTGGCCACCGACGTGATCGACCGGGATGAGGAGGTTGATCAGATGTACAACGGTCTCTTCCGTGAGTTCCTGACCTTCATGGCCGAAGACCCGCGCAACATCACCGCCTGTATGCATCTGCATTTCATCGCCAAGAATATCGAGCGGATGGGCGATCATGTGACGGCGATTGCCGAACAGGTCGTCTATCTGGTCACCGGCGAACGTCCCTCGGAAGCGCGGCCCAAGGCTGACGTGACCGCAGAATCCGCCTAGGAGGCATCGACATGTCCGCTGATCAACCAACGGTCCTGGTGGTCGAAGACGAATTGGCCCAACGTGAAGTGTTGGCCTATAACCTTGAGGCCGAAGGCTTTCGCGTGTCCAAAGCCGGCAGCGGGGATGAGGCCTTGCTGCTGGTCGATGAAGACAGCCCGGACATCATCGTTCTGGACTGGATGATGCCCAATCTCAGCGGCATCGAAGTCTGCCGTCGGCTGAAAACCCGGCCCGATACACGCACGATCCCGATCATTATGCTGTCGGCGCGATCCGAAGAGGTCGACAAGGTGCGTGGCCTGGAAACGGGAGCCGATGACTATGTGGTCAAACCCTATTCGGTGGTCGAACTGATGGCGCGGGTGCGGTCTCAGCTGCGGCGCGTGCGCCCCGCGACCGTCGGGCTGCGGTTGGAGTTTGACGACATCATCCTCGATTCCGAGACCCACAAGGTCAGTCGCAGTGACAAGCCGCTGAAACTGGGCCCGACCGAGTTTCGCTTGCTGAGCACATTCATGGAGAAACCGGGCCGGGTCTGGAGCCGCGAGCAATTGCTCGACCGGGTCTGGGGCCGCGATATTTATGTCGATACGCGGACTGTGGACGTCCATATCGGGCGTTTGCGCAAGGCGCTGACCCAACATGGCGGCGCGGATCCGGTGCGCACGGTACGCGGCGCAGGATACGCATTGGGCTGACCGGGGTAGGGCGTCCAAAGCCCAACTTATGCGGTTTGGTCATGCCATCTTGAGAATGTCTTGCTGTCCTTCGCGGGCAAGTCGGATTATGATCTCCGACGACTGCTTCAGCGGAGAGACAGATGAACGCCCCCGACACCAAACCGACATTGCGCGCCAAGGATCAACCCGACCTGGGAAGCTTTAGCTGGGACGATCCGTTTCGCCTGTCTGACCAGTTGGAAGAAGACGAGCGCATGATCGCGGAAAGTGCCCGCAGCTATGCGCAGGAAAAGCTGCAGCCGCGGGTGACCCAAGCCTTTGCGGATGAGGAAACCGACCCCGAAATCTTCCGCGAGATGGGCGAGATGGGGCTGTTGGGGATCACCGTTCCCGAAGAATATGGCGGGCTTGGATCGGGCTATGTCAGCTACGGCCTTGTCGCGCGCGAGGTCGAACGGGTCGATTCAGGTTACCGGTCTATGATGTCGGTCCAAAGCTCGCTGGTGATGTATCCGATCTATGCCTATGGATCCGAGGCGCAGCGCCGGAAATACCTGCCGAAACTGGCCAGTGGCGAATGGATCGGTTGTTTTGGCCTGACCGAACCGGATGCCGGGTCGGACCCGGCAGGCATGAAAACCCGCGCCGAAAAGATCGATGGCGGCTACCGTTTTACCGGCAGCAAAATGTGGATCTCGAACGCGCCGATTTCAGATGTTTTTGTGGTCTGGGCCAAGTCTGACGCCCATGACGGCAAGATCCGGGGATTTGTTCTGGACAAAGGCCTGAAAGGTCTGAGCGCGCCGAAGATCGAAAACAAACTCAGCCTGCGCGCCTCGATCACGGGTGAGATAGTCCTGGACGGTGTCGAAGTGGACGAGGGCGCTTTGCTGCCCCATGTGCAAGGTTTGAAGGGCCCGTTCGGCTGCCTAAACCGCGCCCGCTATGGCATCAGCTGGGGCACCATGGGCGCCGCCGAAGCCTGCTGGCACGCCGCCCGGCAATACGGGCTGGACCGCAAGCAATTCGACAAGCCCTTGGCCCAGACGCAGCTCTACCAGAAAAAACTGGCCGACATGCAAACCGAGATCGCATTGGGCCTGCAAGCCAGCCTGCGGGTTGGCCGTTTGATGGATCAAGCTCAGGCCGCGCCCGAGATGATCTCAATCGTCAAACGCAACAATTGCGGCAAAGCGCTCGACATCGCACGGATGGCACGGGACATGCATGGGGGCAATGGTATCTCTCTGGAATTTCAGGTTGTGCGCCACATGATCAATCTGGAGACTGTGAACACCTATGAAGGAACCCACGACGTGCACGCCTTGATCCTTGGCCGAGCGCAGACAGGGTTGCAGGCTTTTTATTGAGAAGTGCGTGTAATCAGTATTATGTTATATTAACAGTAGTGCAGACACCTGACGTCGCTTTGTGTATCTTGGTTAAGTAAACGTCAGAAACTATGGCTTATCATGCAGTTACAAGACAAAACCGCAGTTATCACAGGCGGGGCTCAAGGGATTGGGCGTGCCCTGGCTGAGCGTTTTGCCCGTGATGGTGCGCGTGTCGTTTGTGCCGATATCGACGAAACCGGCGCGAAAGATATTGCGGACCAGATTGGCGGACACGCAGTTCATTGCGATGTGTCCAGCGAAGATCACACCGCGGCGCTGATTGACAAAGTCGAAGCTGAGATTGGTCCGATTGATCTGTTTTGCGCCAATGCAGGAATTCTGACGCTTGGCGGTCTGGACGTGCCGAATGAAGACTGGGATCGAATCTGGCGCGTTAATGTCATGTCGCATGTCTGGGCCGCGCGACATGTCATTCCGCGGATGATCGCACGCGGTGGCGGATACTTCATGACCACGGCATCCGCCGCTGGTTTGCTCAACCAACCGGGTGCAGCGCCTTATGGTGTCACCAAACATGCAGCGGTCGGTTTTGCCGAATGGGTTGCTTTGACGTACAGCGATCAGGGCATCAAGACGTCTGTTTTGTGCCCTCAGGCGGTACGATCCGAGATGACGAAGGGTCATGAGAACTCTGTTGCGGCTATTGACGGCATGTTAGAGCCTGAAATCGTCGCTCAAATCTGTGTTGAAGCGATCGAGGAAGAACGGTTCCTCATTCTGCCGCACGCGCAGGTTCTGGACTACATCCGATTGAAAACAGCTGACTATGACCGTTGGATCGAGGGAATGAATAAATTAAATCAGCGCTTTGGCGTTCAAAGCTAACCTTTTGGTTTTGCCCGGCGCATAAGGCCTTCCTGCGCCACAGACGCAACCAGCGTGCCATCTTGAGCATAGATAGAGCCCCGGTTGAAACTGCGCCCCTGCCCCGTCCACGGTGAATCCATCGCATAAAGATGCCAGTTCTGGAACTGAACCGGTGCATGAAACCAAAGCGCGTGATCCAGGCTGGCGGCGTTGACCTCTCCGGTGAACCAGCTGAGCCCGTGTGGACGCAAACCCGAACCCAGCAAGCTCATGTCTGAGGCATAGGCCAGCAGCAGATGCTGAGTTACGGGATCGGCCTGATCGGCGGCATTCATTCGAAACCAGATCGAGTTGCGGTCGTCGGTTTTTGCCGGGTGAAACAGGTCCTGGTGGTCAACTTCGCGCACTTCGATAGGTCGTTCGCGCATCAGTTCGGACTGGAACTTTTCCGGTACGCGGGACAGATACTGTTGTTGCAACGTGTTGCGGAGCGGGTGCGCTTCCGGGCCCTTCACATCGGGAATGGGGTGCTGATGGTCCCAGCCGTCATCCTGTATGTGGAACGAGGCCGACATGTTCAGAATCTGTTTGCCATGCTGAATAGCCACCACCCGACGGGTGGTGAAAGAGCCTCCATCCCGTGCTCGATCCACTTGATAAATAACAGGTTTGTCCGGGTCTCCGGGCCGGATGAAATAAGCGTGCAGCGAATGGCAACTGCGCGACTCAACGGTCCGGTAGGCGGCTGACAGAGCTTGGGCGATAACCTGTCCGCCAAAGATCCGCGTGGGCGTCTCACCGCCCGAGCCGACGCCTCGGAACAGGTCAACCTCAAGCCGCTCGAGATTCAGCAATTCCAGCAGAATGCGTTCAGCTTCGGTCATCGGGCGCGCTCCGGTCGTGGTGTATGTTGTCTGCGTTAGTCCACCAAAGCGACCTGCACAAGGGCTCGCAGCTGCGCGCGGGACGGGTAAGAGCTGGAGGGCGACAATTGGGTGAAAAAGACGGCAGTCATGTCGTTGGCACGATCCACCCAGAAAAAGGTCGACGCCATGCCGCCCCAGCTGAAATCGCCAATGGCGGCCGGCACCTGAAGCCGTCCTGGATCCAGAACAACAGCCCCACCAATGCCGAAACCCATGCCCTCCATCGGTTGTTCTGCAAAGCTACGCGGTCCCATCGAGGCAATGTCGCCTGGCAAGTGATTGCGCATCATAAAGTTTTTGATCCTTGCGCTCAGCACATCACTGTTTGGGCAGCGCAACATCTCGGCAAAACGACTGTAGTCGTCGATGGTGCCGACAAGACCGCCGCCGCCAGAAAACGTTGTCGCGGCTTCGAACGGGGAATCGCCAGGACGATCCACAAGGCGCAACGTATCCGAGCCTTTTTGAGCAGCGTTCAGGTCCATCGCGTCGCCATCCAGCGGCGTATAGAGCGAAGCGAACCGGTCCCCTGCCCCGGCTGGTACCGAAAACCCGGTTTCGCTCATGCCTAAGGGGTCGAAAACATGCGTGGCGAAATAGCGATCCAGTGACTGGCCGGACACCACTTCGATCACGCGACCGATCGCGTCGATCCCGACCGAATATTCCCAGCGCGTTCCGGGCTGAAACGCAAGCGGAAGCCGGGCCAGATCGTGGATGCGTTTCGACAACGGTCCCTGGTCGGGTGCAAAATTTAGGTTTTGTTCATCCATTGCGGCGGGCAGAATACCGGGATTGAACGGATAGCTCAGCCCGCTGGTATGGGTCAGCAACTGCGCCAATGTCGGCGTATTAGCCGGTTCGGTCTGATCGATGCTGCGCGCGTCAGGAATCAGAGCCTGCATATCCTTGAATTCCGGTAGAAATTCGCTGACCGGCGCACTCAGATGCAAAATCCCGCGCTCCAAAATCTGCATCAGAGCAACCGAGGTGACGGGTTTGGTCATAGAATAGATCCGTGCGATCGTATCGCGTTGAAATGGCAGATCCTTTTCAACACTGCGCTGGCCGCAACTGTGAAAGAAGCCTTCGGTGCCAAAACGGTTTAGCAACAGGGCGCAACCTGCATATTTCCGTTCGTCGACATAGCGTTGCATCCAATCACGGATGAGTTGCAATCTCTGAGGATCAAATCCCATTATGAAATCCGCCTGTTTGATGTTCTGCTGTGACCATGAAAAAACACATGTCATGAAAAATGCTAGTCTATTGGATATAAAGATTCGGCCCCTCAACAATCTTGAACCGGAGAAGCAGGATGTCGCAACACATTGAATTTATGTACGACTTTTGCAGTCCGAACGCATATTTGGCCCATAAAGCGCTGTCTGGTCTGAAGCCGCGGCCAAAGTCAGGGATTGTTTTTCAGCCTGTTCTGCTGAGCCTTGTGTTCAAGTTGACCAACAATCAGAATCCGTTTCAGGCTTATTCCGAGAACCGGCAAAAGACCTCGTACCTGACCCATGATCTGCACCGGTTCGCGCGGCGTCGGGGTTTGAGTTTTCACATGAGCCCGCATTTTCCATTAAACACAAAATTTGCAATGCGCGGGGCGAGTTTTGCTCAAGAAAAATCTTGGGAATCCAAATATATAGATGCCGTATTTGATGCGATATGGGTTCATGGGCAAAAGATTGATGATCTGAACGTACTGACCGATGTGTTGCAGGAACACGAGTTACCTGTGCGCAAGATCCGTGACGCGATGACTGATCCCGAGATCAAACAGCGCGTGAAAGACGAAACAAAGGCTGCCGTGCGACGCGGTGTGTTTGGCGTTCCGACATTGTTTTGGGGTTCTGAGATGTTTTTTGGCAAGAACAGCCTTGGAAATCTCGAGCTTGAGATCAAACAGTCGATCTGAGCGCGGCAACCCCATGCTGCGCGAACATCGGCACATAGTTTCCGAACTTTTGCGCTCGTGCAGGATCCGAGGCGTTACCGTCCAAGGCGCGCTTGTAGACGCCCTGAAGAATTCCGGCCATGCGGAAGAAGGTGAAGCCCAGATAAAAGCCGAAATTGTCGATCCCGGCCATCCCGCGCTTACTGCAATATGCGTCGATAAAGGCTTGATCTGACGGCAATCCCAGGCTTTCGCGATCCAGACCGGCCAGCCCGCGCCCTTCTTTTCCGGGCGGCATTTGCCATTGCATGATGACGGCGGCCAGATCGGCATAGGGATGCCCGATGGTCGAGAGTTCCCAGTCCAGAACCCCGATGCAGCGAGTGCCGTCCTGCTCGAACATCAGGTTGTCGATCCGATAGTCACCATGCACCAGGGTGCGTTGGCCATCATCCTCGGGGATCTGCTGCTCGAGTTCTGTGATCAACTGATCCATCACCGGGATGGTTTGCGTCTCGGATGCCCGGTATTGCTTGGTCCAGCGCGCAATCTGGCGTTCGAAGTAATTGCCGGGCGGTCCAAAATCCGAAAGGCCCACCGCGTCGATATCGACCATGTGCAATTCGGAGAGAACCCGGTTCATCTCTTCCATTACGGCTGCGCGGGTCCGAGCTGTTTCGCTTTGCATCGCAGGTTCCATGAAGATGCGACCCGGTAGATGCTGCATCACGTAAAAGGCAGATCCGATCACACTGTCATCTTCGCACAGAAGATGCATTCGGGGGACCGGTACGTTGCTGTCTGCCAGCGCGCGTTGCACGCGGTATTCGCGGTCAACGGCATGAGCAGATTTCAGCAAAACGCCTTCGGGCTTACGCCGCAGCACGTATTGCGCCTTGGGCGTGCGTAGCAGGAATGTCGGGTTGGATTGGCCAATCGCGAATTTCTCCGCCTCCAGCGGGCCTTTGTACCCCTCAAGGTGGTGCTGCAAATAGGCATCTACGGCCTGAACGTCCAAGGCTTGTGTCATGTCACAGCCCCTTAAAGCGCTGCCGCAAAGATATTACCGCCGCTTTGAACATTTATCCCTCCCGACACCGGGATCACCGCGCCTGTAACATAACTGCCGCCCTGCCCGCAGAGAAACAGCATGCAGCCTGCGATATCCTCTTCTCGCCCGACCCGGCCCAGCGGCACGGCGTCGCCCACCTTCTCGCGGGTCTTTTCGTCAGCGGTCGCAAAGGCGGTCATGCGCGATACAAATGGCCCCGGCGCCAAAGCATTGACGGTGACCCGGTACGAAGCCAATTCCTTGGCCATGATTTTGGTCAGGTGCAACACGGCGGCTTTTGACGCGGAATAGCTATAGGCCCCGTCGCCCATAGGCACTTCGCCCATGACCGAGCCCACATTGACCACCCGCGCGGGATCATCGTCGCTGGCCGATTGCATCAGCAAAGGCAACAGCTTCTGGGTCAGGTGGAAAATTCCCGCCACATTCACCGACATGACTTTGTCCCAGGCATCATAGGGGAATTGCCCCATCGGTGCCCCCCACGATACACCCGCATTATTCATCAAAATATCAAGTGTTTGCGTGCGGCTCTTGACCTCTTCCACCAACGCATCAATCCCTGCCTCAGAACTGACATCGCCACCGAAACCTTCGGCCTGACCGGGTGCGCCCAACGCATTCAGTTCAGCCGCGACAGCTTCGCAGGCCTCGCGTTTGCGCGACGCGATTAGTACGCGCGCTCCAGCCCGCACCAGCGCTTCGGCGGCCATGCGCCCGATCCCTGTGGCACCACCGGTAACCAAAGCGGTTTTTCCGTTCAACGAAAACAGGGCTTCGGGTGTCATGTGCTCTCCTCCTTGTGTTGGGCCCAAATTGACGTCACGGACCCTTGGCTGGCAATCGCCGTATTATCCTCTAGTCTGATCCAACGCGTTCAACGGATACAAGGCAAGAGGCGAGAGGGTCGGATGCAGTCATTACTCAGCGTCACACCGGGCGGGCCCGAAACTTTGGAGCTTAGAACTCTCCCTGATCCGGAACCAAAACCCGGTGAGCTTTTGGTGCGTGTACACGCCGCTGGTGTCAATTTCCCCGACACGCTGGTGATCCGGGATCTCTATCAGATCAAACCGCCCCGCCCTTTCGCGCCCGGCGGTGAGATCGCAGGCGAAGTCGTGAGCATTGGTGAGGGGGTTACCGGTTTTGACCCCGGTGACCGCGTGCTTGCCCTGACGGTGCATGGCGGTTTTTCAACTCATCTGTGTCTGAAAGCCGCCACTGCGGTGAAAATCCCCGAAGCGATGCCCTATGACGAGGCCGCATGTTTCCTGTTTACCTATGGCACCTCGTACCACGCCCTAAAAGACCGGGGTGCGCTGCACGCCGGAGAAACACTTTTGGTTCTGGGTGCCGCAGGTGGAGTTGGATCGGCAGCGATCGAGCTGGGCAAAGCCATGGGTGCGCGGGTGATCGCGGCTGTGTCGTCTGAAGAAAAGGCTGAATTCTGCACGTCCATCGGGGCTGATGAGACGTTGATTTACCCGCGCGAGATGACGCGCGAGGCGCAGAAAGAACTGTCGGCACAAATCAAGCAACTGACAGGCGGTTCAGGGGTCGATGTTGCCTACGATGCGGTTGGTGGCGACTATGCAGAACCTGTTGTGCGCAGCATGGCCTGGAACGGACGCTTCCTTGTTGTTGGCTTTCCTGCGGGTATTCCGAGCATTCCGTTGAACCTGACACTGCTGAAAGGCTGCCAGATTGTTGGAGTGTTCTGGGGATCGTCAGTGTTCCGTGATCCAAAGGCGCATGCAGCCAATGTGGGCGAATTGTTCGATCTGTACCTTCAGGGAAAGATCAAACCGAAAATCACCGCTCGTTTTCGGCTGGAACAAGCAAGTGAGGCTTTGACGCTTCTTGCCGATAGGTCAACTCTCGGAAAAGTTGTCATTTCGATGTATTCGACATAACCAGACATCGCGATTCTGTTTGAGGTCGGCTGCCCTGAAACAAAAAAGACATTTTAGGCTGTTACGGCGATATCTAGACGTCCTCAGGTTTCAGGTTTAATAAAAATACAGATGGGGACAGTGAAAATGCAGAAAATCCTGGTTCTGAATGGCCCGAACCTGAATCTGTTGGGCACGCGCCAGCCCGAAGTTTACGGGACCACCACGTTGAAGATGGTGGAAGACATGTGCGCTGCACATGGTCAGAGCCTGGGCCAGCAGGTTTCTCATCTGCAATCCAACCATGAGGGTGTGCTGATCGATGCGATTCACGCCGCTCGTGGAGTTCACGATGGCATCGTTCTGAACGCTGGGGCTTTCACGCACACATCTGTTGCCCTGATGGATGCGATTGCGTCAGCTGAAGTGCCCGTGGTGGAGGTGCATTTGTCCAATATCCACGCACGCGAAGCTTTCCGCCATCACTCCTACATTGCGCCGGTCGCAATCGGACAGATTTGCGGGTTCGGAGCACTGGGCTACAAAATGGCGCTCGACGCCTTGGCCGTCCACTTGTCAGAAGGTGATGGGTCATGAAGCTGAACGAATATCTGCAATTCATCAGTTACGCCAAAACGCTGGAAGAGCTTTGGGCCGCCCATTGCGCGCAGATGGCTGAGTATGGTTTTGACCGGCTGCTCTATGGCCATACGCGATACCGAACCGAAACGTCGCTGGGTGATCCTGAAGACTTCATCATCCTCACCAATCATTGCACCGAATATTTGGATGGGTTCCTGCGTTCGGGCCTCTATTTTCATGCGCCGATGCTGCATTGGGCGCTTGAGAATGAGGGCGCTGCAAGCTGGAAGCTGATCCAGGAAAAGATGTCGGCTGGCACCATGACCGAAAAAGAACGTGAGGTTTATGACTTCAACAGGTCTTTCGGCGCGACAGTAGGGTACACGATCAGCTTTACCTCGGTGTCGATACGTTCAAAAGGGGCGATTTCGATGGCCCATTTTGGAGACAAGTCACAAGAAGAATTGGACGAGATGTGGCAGCAGTATGGTGACGAAATTTTGTTGATGAACAATATGGCTCATCTGAAAATTCTCACTCTGCCCTACAACCCTCCGAACCGCGCTTTGACCAAGCGTCAGCGCGAGGCACTTGAGTGGGTCGGTGACGGAAAAACAACTCAGGACATCGCGATTCTGATGGGGCTTACATCGGCAACAGTTGAGAAACACCTGCGTCTGGCACGCGAAGCTTTGAGCGTCGAAACCACGGCACAGGCGGTTTTGAAGGCCTCGTTGCAGAACCAAATGTTCGTTATTGAAGCCTAAATCCAAAAACAGCGTCAAAAAAGCGCTAATTTACCTAAGGTAAGGAATACACTACTAGGCCCGCCCAGCGGGACAATGCAATATGGCCATGTTCCGTGAGTGGTGGCTTTTTGCCAGGGAACGTTTCGGTCGGATCTTTGCAATATCAGAGCTCTCTGACCAATCTGGCACTAGGGCGCGTATTTATCCGCGTGCGACGGCTGGGATTTTGAGGGGTCCCGACCATCCCCATCTGCGGGGCCCCTCTTCCTATCCTTCATCCCTGTGCTGGATCAGCCCCATTCTGATGTGCGGTGATCCTGAGATTCTGAAAACAAAAAACCGGCCACGTGTCCACGTCGCCGGTTTTGGTAGATGTGCGGCCTGATCAATTGACAGGCCGCATAGGCCTTAGCCTTGTGCCGCTTTGGCAACTTCGGCTGCGAAGTCTTCTTTTTCGACTACGATGCCTTCGCCAACTTCCATGCGAACAAAGCCGGTGACAGTAGCGCCAGCTTCTTTGGCTGCAGCTTCGACGGTCAGATCAGGGTTCACGACGAACTGCTGGTTCAGTAGAGTCGATTCAGCCACGAATTTCTTCATACGGCCGATGATCATTTTTTCGATCACCTGCTCCGGCTTGCCGGATTCGCGGGCGATGTCCATCTGAACCTGCTTTTCCTTCTCGACAATCGCCGGGTCCATGTCTGCCTCGGACAGAGCGGCCGGGTTCACAGCTGCGATATGCATCGCGATCTGCTTGCCGATGGCTTCGTCCCCACCGGTCAAAGCAACCAGAACACCGATTTTGCCCATACCGTTGGTGGCTGCGTTGTGCACGTAAGACACAACAGTGTCGCCCGACAGTTTCGACATACGGCGCACCGACATGTTCTCGCCAATGGTAGCGATCTTGTCGGTCAGGGTGTCAGCAACCGATTTGCCACCCAGATCTGCGGCCAGCAGAGCTTCGACATCGTCGACGCCTTCGGCGGCATAGGTGATCTTGCCAACCATTTCCTGAAACTCAGCGTTCTTCGCAACGAAGTCGGTTTCCGAGTTCACTTCGACAGCAACACCGTTGCCACCGCTTACGTGTACGGCCACCAGACCTTCGGCAGCGGTACGGCCCGATTTCTTGGCCGCTTTGGCCAGGCCTTTGGTGCGCAGCCAATCAACGGCCTCGTCCATGTTGCCACCGGTCTCGGTCAGCGCCTTTTTTGCGTCCATCATGCCTGCGCCGGTCGAGTCGCGCAGTTCTTTTACCATTGCTGCTGTGATTGCCATCTTTAGGCTCTCCTCAATTCAAACGGAATTGGGGCAGGTCATACCCTGCCCCACATATCATTTACGTGACGGGCAGCTTACGCTTCGGCAGGTGTTTCTGCTGCTGCTTCGGCCGGGGCTTCTTCTTCTGCCACCGCTTCTTCAACCGGAGCTTCTTCGAACTCGCCCAGGTCAACGCCCGCTGCACCCAACTGCGCGGTCATACCGTCCAGTGCGGCGCGTGCGGCCAGGTCGCAGTACAGAGCGATTGCGCGGGCTGCGTCGTCATTGCCGGGGATGATGTAATCGACACCATCGGGTGAGCAGTTGGTGTCAACCACGGCCACGACCGGGATCCCCAGCTTGTTGGCTTCGGCGATGGCCAGAGCCTCTTTCTTGACGTCGATGACGAACAGCAGGTCAGGAACGCCACCCATCTCGCGGATACCGCCCAGCGAGGCTTGCAGCTTGGCCTGGTCACGCTCCATGCCCAGACGCTCTTTCTTGGTCAGGCCTTCGGCGCCGGATTCCATCGCTTCATCAATCTGGTTCAGACGGTTGATCGACTGGGAAACGGTTTTCCAGTTGGTCAGCGTGCCACCCAGCCAACGGTGGTTCATGAAGTACTGGGCCGACTTTTCAGCAGCTTCGGCGATCGGGCCAGCGGCCTGACGCTTGGTGCCCACAAACAGAACGCGGCCACCTTTTGCAACGGTGTCACGGACGGCCTGCAGAGCCTGGTCCAGCATCGGAACAGTCTGTGTCAGGTCCATGATGTGGATGCCATTGCGCGAGCCGTAGATGAACGGGCCCATGCGGGGATTCCAACGCTGTGTCTGGTGACCAAAGTGAACGCCAGCTTCCAGCAGCTGACGCATGGTGAACTCGGGAAGAGCCATGCAATTTTCCTTTTCCGGTTTACGCCTGGGCGGGGGTGAAAGAAGCGGATGCTCCAACCGGCGGTCCTGATGAGGATGTCTCCCTCAAAAGTCCCAAACCCCGCCTGCGGGTTTGAATGGCGCGCGTATACGGCAGGTTTTCATGCAGCGCAAGGGCCTTTTGCCCTTATTTTTCAAGCCGGGCCCAGCTGTGAGCGTGGCGCACGGCGTCTTCGCAATGGGCCGCCAGCAGTTTTCGGTTTTCAAAGTCGCTGACCCTGGCGGGCGCGTGATAGATCAGCTCGACCGAGCCTTGGCGCCTTGCCCCCAGCGTCTTGAGCAGATGCGGACCAAAATCCATGTCGCCCCACCAGCCGTAAAAGCGATCCGGCTGCCCTTTAGGAGCATGATATATCACGGAAACAGGCTGCACATAGATGGATTGACGCAGCTCTTCTGTGAAGAATGCCGCGAAGAGCGTTGTTTTAAATGGTAAAACGCGCAAGCCATCGGTCGATGTGCCTTCGGGGAAGAACAACAGCTTATGTCCTGCCTTCAGGCGATCCTCAAAGATTTGGGTCTGCTCGCGGGCTTTCTTGGGGTTGCGTTCGATGAATACGGTGCCTGTGGCGCGTGCCAACCAGCCGATACCGGGCCAGTTCGCGACTTCGGCCTTGGATACGAAATAGACCCTTTTGCGCGCGTTCAGGGCAAAGATATCCAGCCACGAGGTGTGGTTTGCGACCACGGCCCCGGGATGCTGCATCAAAGCACCGGAAGTCTTGAATCCGATTCCAAGGATGCGAAACGCGTTACGGCAGACAAACTGCGAAATATAGGGCGTAACCGGTCGGTGCAGGCCATAGAGCGGACGTTCAACGAGACGGACAGCCAACAAGACGATCAAACCGCCAAAGACCAAGATGGATAGGGGCAGCCCGCGCAAGATCACTAAAATCCAGCCCAGAACGCCCAGTTCGATGGGATCAGGCGCGTCTTCGCTTTGCCAGGAAACGTTGTTCAAGCTTTCAGGTTCCGCTGTACATACGGCGCTGCCGTTCGTTCATCCGCGAGGTGTCCAGAATCAGGCAGACATCGGTGGTGTTGAACGCATGGTCGATATAGGCGCCCTCGCCCACAAAACCGCCCAAACGCAGATAGGCTTTGATCAGAGCGGGCACTTGAACCATTGCTGTTCGCCTGTCCAGCGCGTCCGGGGCCACGAGGTCCATTGATTGGAATACGTCAGGCTGCGCGCGCACCCGCAGATCTTCGGGTGCCAGATGGTTGTGGTGCAGCATGGACAGCGGCTGTGCCAAAGCCGCGATATCGGTACCGTGAAAGCTGGCAACGCCAAACAGAACTTCGATGTCGTGGTCGTTCACATAGGTGGCCAACCCGTTCCACAGGTGATACAACGCCATCCCCCCGCGATAGTCGCGATGTATGCAGGACCGCCCCAGCTCCAGCAGTTTGCGCCCGCTGTGCTTGAGGATGCTCAGGTCATATTCATCCTCGGAATAGAATTGCCCGATCTCAGCCGCTTTGTCGCCGGGCAACAGCCTGTAGACACCGATCACCTGTTGGGTCGCGTTGTCGACGGCAAGCATGTGGTCGAAAAACGGATCAAACCGATCCTGCTCCAACCCCTTTTCGTGGTCGACCATGTCGCCGCCACCACCCAGCTCGCGCACAAAGACCTCATAGCGCAGCCTTTGCGCAGCGCGCAGTTCCTCGGTTGTTTCGGCGAGTTTGACTGTGAAAGAAGAGCCAGCCTCTGGCATGGGCGGTGTCCGTTTTAAAGTTGCGCGCAGTTACCGCGATTGACCGATCAAGCGCAAGAACCGCGCTGTCGTCGGCGATTTGTTAACCATTCATAAACCAGTTTCACGGATCAAAGACGGGCATCAGGGCTATACGTGTTCCGTCGATTACCACTTTCCCCTGCTCGCGAAAGTTAACGGTGATCTTGCCTGCAATGTTGGACTGCACCTGTCCGACGCCCCAATCGGGGAAATCAGGGTGGCGGACATACATGCCCGGTGCAAGAATAGCATTGAGGTCTGTCATGCAAGGGCTCCGATCCGGCAGCAGATACAGCAGGAGGTACGCATGGGCGCATCAGACGTCAACCTTGCCGAGTTGATCGGCTCTCGGATCTGTCACGATCTGATAAGTCCGATCGGGGCGATCACCAACGGGTTGGAGCTGTTGGAAATGGTGGGCACCATGCAGGGCCCCGAGATGGAGTTAATCTCGGGCAGCGTAGGAAGCGCGGGTGCCAAGATCCGGTTTTTTCGGGTGGCATTTGGGGCAGCCAGTGATCAACCGCTGGGCCGGGCCGAGGTCAATGGTTTACTGGCCGATATCGAGATTGCCAGCCGTGTGAAAGTGCATTGGCATGTCACGGAACCGGTCCCCCGTAATCAGGTGAAGCTGGCGTTTCTGGCCTTGTTATGCTGTGAATCCGCGATGCCTCTGGGCGGATCTGTGGCCGTTACCGTAGACGGCAAGGATTGGACGATTACCGCTATGTCCGACAAGATCCAGATCGACACAGGCCTCTGGTCGGGCCTGCCAAGTGGGCGCTTTGCCGAAGCGGTGACCCTAGGAAAGGTTCAGTTCGCTCTTTTGCCAGAAACCGCGCGCGGGATGGGGCGGCGCGTCAGTGCGGAAACTGCATCGACGCGCATCGTGATCCGGTTTTAGGCGCGGATCGTTCCGTCGCCCCGGACAAGGTATTTGAAGCTGGTCAGCTGCGCGGCCCCAACCGGGCCCCGCGCGTGCATCTTGCCTGTGGCGATCCCAATCTCGGCACCCATCCCAAACTCACCACCATCGGCAAACTGGGTCGAGGCATTGTGCATCAGAATGGCGCTGTCGAGCTGCTCAAATAACTTTGCAACCGCAGCGTCATCTTCGGCCATGATGCAATCGGTATGGTTCGAACCATAGCGGCGGATATGGGCAATGGCCGCGTCGATGTTTTCAACGGGTTTCGCAGCGATGATGCTGTCCAGGAACTCTTTGCCCCAATCTTCACCGGTTGCGCCCACAGAACCGTCCAGAGCCAGCACACCTTCGGCATGGACTTCGACTCCCGCCGCCATAAGCGATGCGACAACGTCGCGCCCGAGCGTTTCAGCAACATCTTGATGCACCAGCAGACATTCTGCGGCACCGCAGATACCTGTGCGACGGGTTTTGGCGTTCAGCACGACGTCCAGGGTTTTTTGAGGATCAGCGGATTTATCGATATAGATATGAACGATGCCCTCAAGATGCGCAAAGACCGGCACGCGCGCCTCGCGCTGCACGAGCCCCACCAGACCCTTACCGCCGCGCGGGACGATGACATCGACATATTCGGTCATGGTCAGCAATTCCTGCACCGCAGCCCGGTCACGCGTGGGCACCAGTTGAATGGCGTCTTCGGGCAGGTTGGCCGCCTTCAGGCCTTCGACCAGACAGGCGTGAATGGCGATAGAGGAATGAAAGCTCTCGGACCCGCCGCGCAGGATTACTGCGTTGCCCGATTTCAGGCACAGTGCCCCTGCATCAGCTGTCACATTGGGACGGCTTTCATAGATCACTCCGATCACGCCCAGAGGCGTGCGCACCCGCTGGATATTCAGGCCCGAGGGCATGTCCCATTCTGCCATAACCTCTCCGACCGGGTCGGTTTGTTCGGCCACGGCACGTAGGCCATCGACCATGCCCTGAATACGGTCCTCATCCAGCATCAGGCGATCCATCATTGCCGGGCTCAGGCCCTTGTTGCGCCCAAACTCCAGATCTTTCTGATTGGCTTCAATGATTTGCGCCCGATTGGCCCAGACCGCCTCGGCAGCGGCAATCAACGCTGCGTGCTTGCGCTCGGCACTGGCAAAGGCCAATTCGCTGGACGCCGCCTTGGCGCGCTGACCGAGATCGGCCATCAGGCCGGGAATATTGTCTAGATCCTTCATCTCATCTGCCTTTCGCTTAACGGCTGTCTCAGTCTAATCCTGTGGTGGTCAAAGCGCCAGATCGTCCCGGTGGATCAGAACCGCGCGCCCGGGATAACCCAGGGTGGCTTCGATCTCGGAGGATTTGCGCCCCTTGATGGCATCCGCCTCTTGCGCGGTGTATCGCGTCAGGCCCTGCGCCAGCGGTCGCGCTGCCGGGTCGAGAATTGCAACCGGATCTCCGCGTTCAAAATCCCCCGTCACCTCGACAATACCGGCAGGCAACAAGCTTTTTCCGTTCGTCAGCGCCTTGGCCGCACCCGCGTCTACCGTGATTTCCCCGCGCGGCTTCATCGCTGAAATCCAGCGTTTACGCGCCGCATGCGGGTCGAGCGCTGCCGTGAACCAGGTGCAGTTCGCGTCGTTTTCAAGTGATTTCAGAGGGTTCAGAGGCGAACCTTCGGTGATCGCCATGGTGCAGCCTGCCGCCGTGGCCATTTTGGCGGCCAAAAGTTTGGTCTTCATCCCACCTTTGGACAGGCCAGACCCGGCATCACCCGCCATCGCTTCGATCTCGGGCGTGATTGTGTCGATCTGGTCATAGCGCGTGGCAGAAGGATCCTCGACCGGGTTGCCGGTATAGAAGCCGTCTACATCCGAGAGCAGGATCAACTGATCCGCGCCAACCGTAACCGCGATCTGAGCCGCCAGACGATCATTGTCGCCATAACGGATCTCGTCCGTGGCAACGGTGTCGTTCTCGTTCACGATGGGCACGACGCCGAGGCTCAGCAACGTCTCAAGCGTTGCGCGCGAGTTCAGATAGCGGCGGCGATCCGCGCTGTCTTCCAGCGTTACCAGAACCTGCGCTGTCTTGATGTCATGCGGGGTCAGCGCCTCTTCATAGGCGCGGGCCAGACGGATTTGCCCAACCGCGGCAGCGGCCTGCGATTGCTCTAGCGGTAAGGTTGCCCTCGGAAGGCCCAAAACCTCACGCCCCAATGCGATTGACCCAGACGAGACAAGAACGACATCGGTACCCTGCCCTTTGAGCCAGGCGACATCTTCTGCCAGTGACTTCAGCCAGTCCGATCGCAACAGGCCGCTATGACGGTCTACAAGCAGCGCCGAGCCGATCTTGACAACAAGCCGGCGCGCCGACGTTAGGGTTGCCAAGGCGCGGCCTCCTCGACGGGTTTCTGGCGCAAACGGTTCTCGTCGATCTGCGCGCGCAAGGCCCGCAGCACCTCGGTCACGCCCAGATGCGCCACGCCGGACATGGTCATGACGGGGCCGCCGACCGCCTCTTCCAGCTCGGCCTTGGCCAGAGACATTTCTTCCTCATCCAGCGCATCGACCTTGTTCAATACAGTGATGCGGGGTTTTTCCGCTAGCGCGCCGCCATACGCCTCAAGCTCGTGAATAATCGTCCGGTAATCCTCGGCCACAGTCTCGGACGTGCCATCCACCAGATGCAACAACACCGCGCAGCGTTCCACATGGCCCAGGAACCGGTCGCCAATGCCGCGCCCTTCATGCGCACCTTCGATCAGGCCGGGAATATCGGCCACGACAAATTCAACATTGTCGACACCGACTACGCCCAAATTGGGATGGAGCGTGGTGAACGGGTAGTCGGCGATCTTGGGCCGTGCGTTCGAGGTGGCCGCCAGAAAGGTCGACTTGCCCGCATTGGGCATCCCCAGCAGCCCCACATCGGCAATCAGCTTGAGCCGCAGCCAGATCGTGCGATCAATCCCCGCCTGCCCCGGATTGGCGCGGCGCGGCGCCTGGTTGGTGGCCGATTTGAAATGCAGGTTGCCAAAGCCACCATTGCCGCCCTTGGCCAGCAAGAACCGCTCACCCACCTGCGTCAGGTCGCAGATCACGGTTTCTTCGTCTTCGTCCAGAATCTCGGTGCCCACGGGCACGCGCAGGATGATGTCATCGCCATCCTTACCGGTGCGCTGTTGGCCCCGGCCCGGCTGGCCGTTCTTGGCGAAGAAATGCTGTTGATAGCGGAAGTCGATCAGGGTGTTCAGCCCATCCACAACCTCGGCCCAGACCGAGCCGCCCTTGCCGCCATCACCCCCATCGGGGCCACCATATTCAATATATTTTTCGCGCCGAAAGCTGACGCAGCCATTACCCCCGGCCCCGGACCGGATGTAGACCTTTGCAAGATCGAGAAATTTCATGACTGTCCCCTACTGCAAAGGCCCCACCGGCCACAAGTCAGAGTTTTTTACTATAGGTCCAGGTGGGCACATTCGCGTCGCGCGCCACCGAATAGCTTTCAGCGTCCCCCAGGTACTCAAAGCCACAATGGGTCAGTACCCGCGCCGAGGCCGGGTTGTCCTGAAACACGCTGGCAAACATGTTGGCATTGTCCAGCGGGTTGGTCATCACCAGAGCCTCAACCGCTTTGGACGCAACGCCTGTGTTCCAATAGAGCGGCGCGACCCAATAGCTGACCTCGGACTGATTGCGATCCAGCCGCTGCAGCGAGATCAGACCGATCAGTTCCGGCCCGCCTTCCTTGGTGTCATCAATGACCCAGACGTCCTCATCGCGGTCCTCGGCCATCGAGCGCGTGACCATAGCCTCGATCGAGCCCGGCGGCAGCGGATGCGGGATCTTTGTCGTCATCCGCGCGACACGCTCGTCGCTGGCGTAATGTTCAATAAGCCCCATATCCGACCGGCGCAGAGGGCGCAGGTCGAACCGCTCGGTTTCTATGACCGGCTGATTTATGATGGCTTCCAGTTTCATGAGTGCGTTCCTCCTCCGAACAACACAAAAAATACAGACGCGACTGTGAGACCCGCCAAGGTCCACATCAGATATTTTTCCGCAGGCCGTCCTTCAACCGCATGGGCGATCCTGTCACCCGCAAATGTCCAGATCGGGTGAAGCACGACCTGGCAAATCAACAAACAAAGAGCGATTGTGATCGTAGCTTGCAAACTTGGCGTTCCTGTGGCGACAAAGCCGGTAAACCCGGCAATGATCATCGCCCAGGCCTTGGGGTTCAGCGGATGCACGATCAACCCGGCCCAAAAGCCCGGCGCACCACCTTCTGAGGCTTGTCTGGACAATCGCGTATTGGCGATCTTCCAAGCGAGCCAGATGATATAAGCCGCCGACGCGTATTTCAGAACGGCAAACACAATCGGTGCCTGTTCGGCCAGTTGCAGCAGGCCAAAACCCACAGGCCAGATGATCAGCTGTTTGCCCAGGATGACCCCGCCCACAAATGGCAGCGCCGCCCGAAAGCCATAACGCGCACCGGTGCCCAGCAGAACCATGTTGGCGGGTCCCGGCGTGCCAACCTGGCTGGCAGCAAAGATCAGGAAACTGGTGGTGGCAACCGTCATTGCGCCGCCTCCCAATCTGCGCGCGAGAGCGCCATTTCCTGAATGATCACGTCTTCGTCAGCCGACACGACTTTGGCCGGGCGTCGACCGGTTGGCCGGAAGCCAATCTTGGACAGCACAGCCTTTGATCGCTCGTTGCCGAGGTGATAACCCGAGTCGATATCCTCACAATCGGTTCGGAAATGCCGTGCTGTCATCGCCTGCGCGGCTTCGGTGACGTAACCGTGCCCCCAAGACCCCTTTTCGATCCAATACCCCATTTGATTGCCAAGAGAGATGCAACCAATAAGGTTGTTATCCAATGTAATGGCAAAGGCGTCCGAGGGACCGGCGATGTTGTTAATGAAGTCGATGGCGTGGTCCGTATCGTAGGGATAGGGAACCACAGTCAGCCACCGTACCAAATCCAGGTCATTCAGGAGGTCGACCAAACGCGATGCGTCCTCGCGCCGGAACCGACGCAAGACAAGACGCTGTGTTTTGATCACTTCGGTCATAGGACCGCTCCTGAAAACGAGAAAGGGGGCCGGCTTGTTCTGCCGGTCCCCCATGAATTTTTTGCTAACCTTATGGGTTTCGGCTTACTCTGCGGCCTCCGCCACTGGCAGGACCGAAATAAAGGTGCGGTTTTTCAGTCCCTTGTGGAACTTCACGGCGCCATCGGTGGTTGCAAAGATGGTGTGATCTTTGCCCATGCCTACGCCTTCGCCCGGCCAAAACTTGGTGCCGCGCTGACGTACGATGATGTTGCCCGCGATGGCCGCCTGGCCACCATAGAGTTTCACGCCAAGGCGACGACCCGCTGAGTCGCGACCGTTACGGGAGGAACCGCCAGCTTTTTTATGTGCCATTCTCTCTCTCCTTAGCCTTTGGCCAGTTCTTTGGCCTGTTCGATCCAGCCTTCACGCTCGATCCGGCCTTTGAACGACAGTTTCTCGTCCATAGCAGCAACGTCTTCTTCCGTCCATGCCGCAATCTGAGCAAATGTGGTCACGCCTGCGTCGAGAAGCTTTTTCTCAAGCGCGGGGCCAACACCCGACAATTTCTTCAGATCGTCTGCACCCGCTTCAGCAGCGGCAGGCGCTTCGGCCTTGGTTGCTTTCTTGGGGGCCGCTTTCTTTGGAGCGGAAGCTTCGACGGCAGTGGCCGAGACCGAACCGGTTGCGGCTTTGACGCCCGACTTGTCAGCGCCCGACGACAGAATGTCGGTGATCTTGACCAGTGTCAGCTTCTGACGGTGGCCAACGGTACGCTTCGAGCTGTGCTTACGACGGCGTTTGACGAATTTGATGACCTTGTCACCTTTGATCTGTTCGATCACTTCGGCCTGAACGCCTGCGCCTTCAACGAAAGGTGCACCAACAACCGGAGCGTCACCGCCCAGCATCAGAACATCGTTGAATTGAACTGTTTCACCTGCATCGGCAGCCAGCTTTTCAACACGGAGCATATCGCCCGCCTGAACCTTGTACTGCTTGCCGCCAGTCTTGAGGACCGCAAACATGCGTCTTTCCTTTTCCATACCGCGTTCTGTGGTCCCCATACGGGTGTTGTCGGCTTTCGCCACCTCGAACAGCGCGCCCTTTTCGGGCTGTGTGACTGACCTTTGGCCTAATGGCCGTGGGTCAAATAATAACGATACCCGGCGCGGAAAACCGGCCGGGATGCGCGCTTATCCAGAGATTGGAGGGTAAAGTCAACCCTAAATGGGTCTTAGAGATCGGACGCGTTGATCTCTTTCGAAACGGCCGTTCCAAGCTGGTACCAGATGCCGTCGAATATGTCATCGAACCCCGCAAACAAGGCCCTGTTCAAAGCGCGCCCCGTCTCGGTGCGCGAAAAGGCGATGTTCTCGCGCAGCTCGGCCTCGCTCAGCGGACGGTAGGCCATCAGTAGAAAGGAATAGAGCCATTCTGTGGTTTCCGCTTTCGAAACTTCATCGTCCAGCAGCCCCAGCAGAAAACTGTCACTGCTTGCAAAAGAGTCGCGACCCTCGGACAGACCGAGATAGAAGTTGTAATGCGCGCTCATCGAGCCTTGAACGTTCAGTTCAATCAGATTGTTCAGGCGGATGTACTCTTCGATCAGCCGATAGAACGGGCTGTCATGGTCAGCGTCGCGATAAGAGGCAATCGCATAGTCTTCGATCTGCTCATCCCAGAAAGCACGCCGGGCCGCGTTTTCGAGGGTGACGATGGACTGCCCAAGTTCGGATTCGAAGAAAATCGCAGCCTTTTCGATCTGCGCATCGGTCATTTTTCGATCCAAAGCGGACGCGATTTGATCATGCAGGCGTGTTTCATCGAACAAAAGGTCGATCTGTTCCTCGTAATATTGCCCTGCCCGCCCGTTCAGCAGGGTTTCGTTCAGATCCTTTCCCTGCTCTAGCCCCTCGGCCCGGAGAATTTCCGCCACGTCTGCCAAGTGCATGGCTTTGGCCAAACGCTCAAGATTGTCACTGGCGGCCAGCGGCCCGGCCCAAAGCAGCGCAGCGATCAGTAAAGCGACAAGCCGCATCAGATATCTTGTGCCGGGCGCAGTTCGGCCATCCGTGTGGCAAGAACTTCGAACCGCATCGCCATGATTTCGTACTGGATCGCGTTCAGCAGTTCATAGACCTCTTGCATCAGCGGCTGTTCCAATGCGTCGACATATGCATCAACATCGGCGTCAGAGAAATCCTGATAGGTATAGGCGGCACCGGCCAGGGCCGACAGTTGCAGCGACCGGCGCATCTCGCCCTCGTTCTGTCGCATCATCTCGCGCAGCTCATCGCCGCTTAGTTGCAGCTCGATCACGCCCGAGGCGCTTGCGGCCATCAAAAACCGCACTTGAATTTCCTGCAACGCCCGAAGAGACGTCCCGCTGGCATCCACCGCGCGGTTCATCCGTTTCAGGCTTTCCACCCGGTCCGAGCCTTGTTGAATCAGATCGGCCACGATCTTCTGCCCTTCCGTCTGAGTGGCTGCATCATCTTCTTGCATATGCGAGGCGTTTTCAGCCACGACCAGCCGCTGTCCCAGGTCCGAGGCATAGAACTCGACCGCGTGGTTCAGGGCCTCTTCGCTCAGGGTTTGCTCTAAGATCGATACGGCAGTTTCATGCATCTCTTGCGTGTCGAACACTTCTTCGGTCAGGCGGGCCCAATCCGATCCGAACCCGTCGGGATCAATGCCAAGCATCTCGGGCGCCGAGGCAGAGGCCAGCGCGATGCTTTCCAAAGCAACGTCAAAGCCGGTGGTGGTCAGAAAGGCCTCGATCCTGTCCCGATTTGCGGCTGACACTGGAACGGTCAGAGCAAAAACTATGGCGCAGGTGAGCATAAAGGGCGAAAGCAGGTGGCGAGCAAGGTTTGTCATACTGGCAAGCTTAGGCCTATTCGGCTGGCTGGCAATGGAAAATCCCACAAAGGGAAATTTGGGGAATTTTCTGCTTGCGCCCCTGCCCGTTCCTCACTAAATCCCCCCCTCACAGACCCCCGCGGAGAGGTGCCGGAGTGGTCGAACGGGGCGGTCTCGAAAACCGTTGTGGGTGCAAGCCCACCCAGGGTTCGAATCCCTGTCTCTCCGCCATTTGATCAGCGCGAGTGCGCTGCGATTGTTTCAATAGCACGACAGTTTCAATATGCCGCGAGCGACATGGCGTGTTTTTGCCGCTGTGCTGCCGGGTGATCAGCAGACACTGGCCCAATTCGGACATAGGGGTGCGGCGCATCGGTTTTCCCCTTTCGACTCGCTACTTTTGGGGCGATGGAACCCTCGCAACTCACCCCTAAGGAGCATTTCCATGTCACGCACACTTTTGATTGTCGCCATAGCCGCCATCGGCGCAGGCGCGTATTACTACCTGAACCAACCCGAACCGACACCGGCGGAAGAGCTTCAATCCGCAGCGCAGGACGTAGGTGAAGCTGCTGGTGAAGCGACCGAAGCTGCGCGCCAGGCGGTAAGCGACGCGCTGGACAGTGCCGTTGATCAGGCCACCGAGACCGCAGAGGCGGCGCAAGAGGCTGTGACCGATACTGCAAATGCAGCAGCAGATCAGATCAGCGACGGCGCGTCATCTGTTGGGACGCAGGTCGAAGACGCCGCAACCGAGGCAGGCGACCAAATTGCAGCGCTGTCGCAACAGGGTCAGGATCTGTTCAATTCGTGGATCGAAGACGGTACGCTGACAACGGGACAGTTCGACTATGACAGCATGGTCGCGTCGGTGCGGGACAGCGCATTGGCGCAAGAGATTAAGACCCAGGCGATTGTGATTTTGGATGAGATCAAAGCCTCACCCGAGACCTTGGTCACAAAGATGCAGGAGTTGCAGCAGCTTTTGACGCAACCGCAATAAAACACTTGGGTCGGCGCGTGTGGCCGGCCCTTGCCTTCAGGTCACGCGCTTGACCGGTTGACGCTCTGCAGCGCGTTTGTTTGACTCCTTCTCAACCTGTCCAACGTGACCGTCCGATATGATGTGCATCGGAGAGTGCGGTCACGTCCGAAACGAAGGATCGCCCAATGACCACCCTGCCCGCTTCGATGTTTGCTGTTGTTCAAACCCATGATGGCTATTCCGCGTCGGCCACCGGGCCTGTGATCAAGGACGCCACCGATTGGGTGGCAGAGGCCGAGGTTCCCCTGCCCGAACCTGCGGCGGGTCAGGTTCTGATCCGGATGCGGGCGGCCTCGGTCAACCCCTCGGATATTCATTTCATCAAAGGTGAATACGGTCAGCCCCGCGTCAAAGGCATGCCTGCCGGATTTGAAGGCTGCGGTGACGTGGTGGCAGCCGGGGACGGCGCCGAAGGGCTGATCGGACAGCGCGTGGCCTTTGTGGCGGCAGGCTCGGGCGCTTGGGCGGAATATGTGGTGACACAGGCGATAATGTGCATCCCACTGCGCCCCGAGATCAGCGACGAAGACGGCGCGGCGCAGATCGTCAATCCGCTGACCGCAATGGCGATGGTCGATATTGCGCGCAATGCGGGCGACGCTTTTGTTGTTTCCGCCGCGACCAGTCAGCTTGGCAAGCTGATGTGCAGTCTTGGGCGCGATCTGGGTTTGATACCCATCGCATTGGTACGTCGGGCCGAAGCCGCAGACACTCTGCGCGACCTCGGTGCCGCCAAAGTGCTGGTCACGACAGAAGATGACGTGGCGCAGAAATTCGCAGCCCTCAGCGCCACGCTAAAGCCCCGCGTGTTTCTGGATGCGGTGGCAGATCAGCTGTCCGAACAGATCTTCTGCGCCATGCCCAACGGCGCGCGTTGGGTCTGTTATGGGAAGCTCAGCACCGAGATGCCGCAATTGACCCAGATGGGTCAGTTGATCTTTCAGGGCAAGCAGATCGAGGGGTTCTGGCTCACCAAATGGATGATGTCCACGCCACCCGCAGATCAGATGCGTGTGGTGGGCGAAGTTCAGGCGCGGTTTGCCGATGGGCGCTGGAAAACCGATATCTCGGAACGTCTTGGACTGCGTGACGTTGTGTCAAATCTGGTGTCTGCACTGAAAAAGAGTGACGGCAAGGTGATAATCACGCCATAGTAGTCCCGAGGGCCGGGCAATCCGGCAAATGGGAGGAAAAATTTGGACAATGCGCAGCTGCTGATCAGCGGGCTGGCCAATGGCTGTGTCTATGGGCTGATCGCTCTTGGGTTTGTGCTGATTTACAAAGCGACCGAAGCGGTGAATTTCGCGCAGGGCGATTTCATGATGCTGGGTGCTTTCGTCACCATCGGGCTGACCAATACCGAATATATGGGTCTGCCTTTCTGGTTGGCGCTGCCGATTTCGTTGGGGATCATGGCGGTTTTCGGATATCTGGTCGACCGCCTGATCATTCGCCGCTTGTTTGGAGAAAGTCAGACAGCCGTGGTGATCCTGACCATTGCCATGGGTTTTGTGATCCGCTTTGTCGCGGGTCTGATCTGGGGGCACGAGCCGCACACTTTGCAGAACCCTCTGGCGGGCAAGGATATTCGGTTTGGCGGTCTGGTGCTGGGGCTCGAGGACGTGGCGGTGATTGTTGTCACCGTGTTGCTAACTTGGAGCCTTTACGTCTTTTTCAACAAGACCAAGCTGGGCCTTGCCATGCAGGGTGCCTCGCAAAACCAGTTGGCGGCATACTACATGGGTATTCCGGTCAAGCGCGTTCAGGGTCTGATCTGGGCTCTGGCCGGAGTGGTCGCCGGGATCGCCGGGATCCTCTTTGCTGCCAAAGGCTCGGTTGATCCGACCACAGGCCTGTTGGGGATCAAGGCCTTTGCGGCGGCCGTCATCGGCGGATTTGGCAGCCTGCCGGGTGCCTTGGCCGGAGGGCTGATCGTGGGTGTGATCGAGCCCTTTGCCAGCCGATATATCGCTGCCGGATACAGCCAGATTGCACCTTATGCCCTGCTGCTGGCCGTGTTGATCTTCCGCCCGCATGGCCTGTTCAGTCAGGTTCGGATCAAGAAGGTCTAACCCCATGCGGATCGTGTTCAAAACCGACTACATGCAAGACATCCGCCCCTGGAAGGATGGTTATCAACTCAGCCTCTATATGATCCTGCTGGCAGCCGTGATCGCGGCCCCGTGGTGGCTGGATGACTTCTATCTGGGGGAATTGACCAATGTTCTGATCTGGGCAATTGCTGGTCTTGGGTTGATGATCCTGACCGGTCATACGGGTCAGGCCAGCTTGGGCCATGCGGCCTTTTTGGCGGTTGGATGCTACGCCAATGTCGCTTTGATCGAAGCCGGTGTGCCCTTTCTGATCGCCTTCCCTGTTGCCGGGCTACTGACCGGAATTGCCGGAGTAACAGTGGCCATCCCTGCCCTGCGCCTGCACGGCATCTATCTAGCCATTTTCACGCTGGCCCTTTCCGTGTTGATGGATGACATCATCGTTCTGGCCGAACCGATCACCGGAGGTGTTGCAGGCAAATACCTGGGCGGTGTCGATATTCTGGGCCTGACGGTCGATCGCTGGGGCACGCCTGAATTGTTCTTCTGGCTGGTGCTGGCGGTCGCGGTGTTGGTGACGCTGGGCTATATCAACCTGCTGCGCACACCGCTGGGGCGCAGCTTCATCGCCGTGCGCGATTCCGAGGTGTCTGCACAAGCGATGGGGGTCGATATCTCGCGCACCAAAACCATCTCGTTTGCGCTGTCTTGCGCCGTCACGGGATGGGCTGGGGCCTTGATGGGGATGTATGCCGGTGCGTTCAACAACGAGACATTTAACGTCCTGATCTCGATCCAATTGCTGATGATGATCGTGATTGGCGGGCTGGGATCAATCCACGGCGCGTTTCTGGGGGCCATCGTGATTGGGTTTCTGCCGCAATTCCTGTCGATCTCAAAGGAATACGTCGGTGCGGTATTCGGGGGCAGTACGGTTGCGATCCCCGGCTTGGAGTTTGGGATTTTCGGCATTATCCTGATTGCCTTCATCCTGTTTGAACCGATGGGCATGTATGGCCGCTGGTTGAAAATCCGCACCTGGTTCGAGCTGTTCCCCTTCTACCGCAAGGACATGTTCAAACGGCAGAAATCCTATCTCAAGACGGAGCGTCTGAGATGAGCCTTCTGGAGTTTGAAAATGTGACGCTCAAATTCGGCGGGCTGACTGCGGTGGATGATCTGTCCTTTTCAGTCGAAGAAGGCGAGGTTTTTGCCATTGTCGGGCCCAACGGGGCCGGGAAGTCGACGGTCTTCAACCTGATCTCGCGGTTCTACGACCCGTTTGCGGGCCAGATCCGTTTTGACGGGCACGATCTTTTGGCGGTCAAACCCTCGGATGTGGCGGCGTTCGGCGTTGCGCGCACCTTTCAAAACATCGAACTCTTTGAGCACGCGACCGTATTGCAAAACCTTCTGGTCGGACGGCACCGGCATCGTCAAACCAACCTTTTGCAGAACATCCTTTTCACACGCGCGGCCCGCAAGCAGGAGTTGGAGAACCGTGAAAAGGTTGAAGAGATCATAGATTTTCTGGATCTTCAGGCGTTTCGCGACAAGATGATCTCGGGCTTGCCTTACGGCGTGCGCAAGGTGGTCGAGGTGGCGCGGGCATTGGCCACTGACCCCAAGCTGCTGTTGTTGGACGAACCCGCCTCGGGGCTGTCGGTCGAGGAAACCACCGATATGCGGTGGTGGATCGACGACATAAGGCGGCAAATGGGGATCACCGTTTTGATGGTCGAGCATGACATGGGCCTGGTGTCTGGCGTGTCCGACCGTGTTCTGGCCATGGCAGATGGGGCGATGCTGGCGTTGGGCACGCCATCCGAAGTGCAGTCACACCCGGCAGTGGTCGAGGCCTATCTGGGGAAGGCCTCATGAGCGAGCCAATCCTGAAAATCCGCAATATCGAAAGCTTCTATGGTCCGATCATGGCCATCCGTGGCGTGTCTCTGGATGTGCATCCCGGTCAGATCGTTTCGATCCTGGGCGCCAATGGCGCAGGCAAGACGACGCTGATGAAAACCGTCTCGGGCGTGATGGACCCTGAAAAGGGCACGATTACTTTTGACGGCACGCAGATACAGGGATCCGAGCCGCATAAGGTGGTGCAGCGTGGCATCGTGCATGTCCCCGAAGGCCGTGAAGTCTTTCCGTTGATGACTGTTGATGAAAACCTCAGCCTCGGGGCCTATACCCTGTCGGACAAGGCGCAGGTCGAGCGGGACCGAGAGTTGGTGTTCAGCTATTTCCCTGTCCTGAAAGAGCGCCGCACACAAGAGGCCGGAACCCTGTCCGGCGGGCAGCAACAGATGCTGGCGATTGGTCGTGGTTTGATGGGCAACCCGCGTATCATGTTGCTCGACGAGCCATCTTTGGGCCTGTCGCCCCTTTTGGTGCAAGAGATTTTCGACATCCTGAAACGCCTTAACGCCGAGCAGAACATGACCATGATGCTGGTCGAACAGAACGCCAATGCGGCGCTTGAGCTGGCCCATCATGGCTATGTGATGGAGGTGGGTCGCATCGTCATGGACGGCGCGGCAGAGGAGCTGCGGGCATCAGAGGACATTCAGAACTTCTATCTGGGTGTGCAGGAAGAAGGCAGTCGCGAGAACCGGCGCTGGAAGCGGAAAAAGACGTGGAGGTGACCGGGATGCATGACAGCTTGCCTGCGCAACAGCTGATCGATGGCGTATCCTACAACGCCACCCCCGGTCAACGCCCGGTTTGCGTGGATGGCTGCACTACGATTGGTCAGTTGTTCCAGAAACGCTGCGCCGATCTGTCTGATCGGACCGCCCATCGCGAAAAGGACTATGGCATCTGGAAACCCTATTCCTGGGGCGAATATTGGACCCACGCCAAATGGATCGGTCTGGCCCTGCGCAAGCTTGGATTGAAACGGGGTGAGGTTGTCTCAATCCTGTCTGAGGACCGTAAGGAATGGGCCTGGCTGGATATGGGGATCCAGGGCGTCGGCGGGATCGCGTCGGGGATCTATACAACGGATTCGGCCAGCCAGCTGGAATACATCGTCAAAGACAGCGACAGCCGTTTCCTGATTGTTGAAGACGAAGAACAACTGGATAAGTTCCTGGCTGTGGAAGACGCCCTGCCCGACCTGTTGCGCGTTGTGATCCTGGAAGACGAAGGGCTGCACGATCTGAACCATCCGCGCTGCGTGATGATCGATGATCTCTATGCTTTGGGGCAACAGGCCGATCAAGACGCTCCGCAGGCGTTCGAGGATGAAATCGCCAGAACGACGCCGCAGGATACCGCGATCCTGGTCTATACCTCGGGTACGACGGGCATGCCCAAAGGCGCGATGGTCAGCAACGAAAACATCATGGCAAGCATTGAGGCGGGCGCGCATTCCCTGCCCAGTCAAGCAAGCGATGAACAGCTGTGCTTTCTGCCGCTGTGCCACATCCTGGAACGCGTTGTGTCGATCTACTTGCCTCTGGCGTCCAAAAGCACTGTGAACTTTGCCGAAAGCCCGGAAACGGTATTTGCCAACCTGCAAGAGGTCTCGCCCGCCACATTCACTGCGGTTCCCCGCGTGTGGGAGAAGATCTATTCACAGGTCCAATTCATGGCCAAAGAGGCGACGCCCGCGGGGCGCGCGGCCTTTGGATTGGCTGTGAAAGCAGGCCTCGCGCGGGCCGACTACATTCTGTCCGGCCAGTCGGTTCCTGCCGGTGTCGCAGCACGGTTCTGGCTTTGGGATCGTCTGGTTCTGCGCAATCTGCGGCGTATGCTGGGCATGGACAAACTCCGGCGTGGTGGATCAGGGGCAGCACCGATCTCACCGGATTTGTTGCGATGGTTTTGGGCCATCGGTGTGCCGATTGTCGAAGGGTTCGGCATGACCGAAACATCAGGTGTCGCCACGCTCAACACGCTGACCGACAACAAGCTGGGTACAATCGGCCGACCCGTCCCGGGCAATCAGTTGCGCATTGCGGAAGATGGCGAGATTCAGATCAAAGGCCTGAACATATTTCAGGGCTATTGGCGCAACAACGCCAAGACAGCCGAGACATTAACCGCAGATGGTTGGTTGCGTACCGGCGATATGGGCCATGTGGATGAAGACGGGTTTGTCACGATAACGGGGCGTCTCAAAGATATCATCATCACCGCAGGCGGTAAGAACGTCACCCCGGCTGAAATCGAAAGCCGGATGAAATTCAGCCCCTATGTCTCGGATGCCATTGTGATCGGGGATCGCCGCAAATACCTGACGGCGCTGATCATGATCGATCAGGAAAACGTCGAGAAATTTGCGCAGGAGCAAAAGATCCCCTTCTCAAACTTTGCCTCACTCTGTGCAGCCGACGAGGTACGTGACCTGATCGCGTCCGAAGTTGCCCAGGTCAACACACATTTCGCGCGGGTCGAACAGATCAAGGATTTCCGCCTGATCGACGTATTGCTCACCGCCGATGACGACGAACTGACCGCCACAATGAAGCTCAAGCGGAGCTTGGTGGAAAAGAACAACGCAGAATTGATCGAAACCATGTACGATTAATCAGGGCTTTGCCCAACGGGAGGAGAAACATGAAAAACATCATTTCAGGATTGGCCATTGCAGGAGCTATGACAACGGCGGGCTGGGCACAGACGCAAGGCGTCACCGACGATGAAATCGTTATCGGCTCGGTCAATGACCTCAGCGGAATTTTCGCCGCCGTCGGCGTGCCAGCCACCAAAGGCGCCAATGTTGTGTTTGACCGGGTCAACGCCGCGGGCGGCGTGCACGGACGCCAGATCCGCTATGTGGTTGAAGACAACGGGTATCAGATGCCGCGCGCGATGCAGGGCTATAACAAGCTGCTGAACCGCGACAAGGTGTTTGCGATGCTGCAATCTCTGGGCACGCCGATGAATGTGGCGGGCTTTAACCTGCTGGATCCCAAAGGCATTCCCAACGTGGCCCCCCTGACCGCCGCGCGTCAGATGCTGCAAGAGCCGATGCGCAACAAATTCACCTCGTTCTCCACCTATTACGATCAGGCGCGGATCGGTGTGAAATACCTGGCCGGAGAGTTCGGCTCGCAAACCGTCTGCACCATGTATCTGCCCACAGATTTTGGTGAAGAGATTTTGGACGGCAGCAAATCGGGCGCCGAGGAGGCTGGCATCACATTTGGGGCCGAAACCACCCATAAACCGGATGAGACCGACTTTGTCGGCTCGCTCAGCAAGCTCAAGGAAGAAGGCTGCGACATCGTCACCATGGCGTTGGGGGTGCGTCAGGCGATCACCGTTGTGGGCACGGCAAAGAAGATGGGGCTTGAGGACATGAAATTCCTGGGCACCTCGGCCAGTTTCCTGACCGTTGTGGCACAGGTCCCGGGCGGTGTGACGGATGGGTTCTATGCCGCGGCCTCATGGCTTGACCTCTGGGCCCGCGCCGAAGAACCCGCCCCCGCCGCGTTCATCGCTGAATACAAAGAAGCGACCGGCGAAGATCCGGTAGGCTTTGCAATGCTGGGCTATTCCGCTGCCGAGATGATGGTCAAAGCGCTGGAAGCCGCCGGGCCGGACCTAACCCATGACAGCTTTATCGAAGCGATGGAATCGCTGGATTACATGGACGAGTTGGTGGGGAATCACATCACCTATGGCCCCGACGACCACCAGGGTGCTGACACGGTCTTTGTGAATGTCGTCGAAAACGGCGCGTGGAAACTGGTCTACGAAGAATAAGCACCGGACATAGCGCAACAAAAAAGGGCTCGCATCTGCGAGCCCTTTGAGTTTTTGCAGTTCGACGCGATTAGCGCTTCGAGAACTGGAACGAACGACGCGCTTTGCGCTTACCGTATTTCTTACGTTCCACAACGCGGCTGTCGCGGGTCAGGAAGCCTGCGGCTTTCAGCGCGCCGCGCAGGTTGGGATCATAAAGCTGCAGCGCTTTCGAGATGCCGTGCTTGACCGCACCGGCCTGACCGGTCAGGCCACCGCCTTTGACGGTTGCGACAACGTCGAACTCACCTTCCACGCCAGCAACCTGGAACGGCTGGCGCAGGATCAGCTGCAGAACGGGGCGTGCGAAATACACGTCCTGGTCTTTGCCGTTCACGGTGACCTTGCCGGAACCCGGTTTGATCCAGACACGGGCAACAGCGTCTTTACGCTTGCCGGTGGCGTAGGAGCGGCCAAGTTCGTCACGCACGGGCTCACGTGCAATGACTTCTTCAGCCACGGTTTCAACGCCTGCGACGGCGCTCAGCTCTTCGAGAGTATTGATCTGATCAGCCATCGGTCATTAGCTCCGGGTGTTTTTCTTGTTCATGGATGCAACATCCAGAACTTCGGGCGCTTGCGCCTCGTGGGGATGCTCGGCACCGGCATAAACGCGCAGGTTGGTCATCTGCTTGCGCGCCAGACGGTTGCCCGGAAGCATGCGCTTGACCGCTTGGGTCACGACACGCTCGGGATGCGCACCTTCAAGGATCTCTTGTTTGGTGCGCGATTTGATGCCGCCCGGATGGCCTGTGTGCCAATAGAAGTTTTCGTCGCGCTTCTTGCCGGTCATCTGGATTTTGTCAGCGTTGATCACGATGACATTGTCGCCCATGTCCATGTTCGGGGTGAACGACGCTTTGTGCTTGCCACGCAGGCGCATGGCGACGATCGAGGCAAGACGGCCCAGAACAACGCCCTCGGCGTCGATCAGGATCCATTTCTTGTCGATGTCTGCAGGTGTTGCAGAAAAGGTTTTCATGGCAGGATAGTCCTGTTTGATGTGAAAGACCGGCCTGATCGCAGACCGGTCCGAATTCGATGAGCGGTGTTTAGACTGTGTCACTTACCGCGTCAACAACAGCATTTCCTGAAAAAACGTTATAAACCAAAGAGATAGAAAATAGGTATTATTTTACCCCAACAACAAGGGTCATTTTTGACCTGTGCCCTATCGCAGAACGTATAGTGGGACTGTGTTATCAGGAAAGGAGAGTTCTGGTGCAGGATTTGGATCAAACCATCTTGGACTACGGTGCCGCCTGGCAGGAGTTGGACGCTGACAACAGAATGCGTCTGTTGGAGCGGTGCTTTGAAGAGGATGGTCGATACGTGGATCCGACGGCGGACGTCAAAGGCCGCGAGGCTCTTTCAGTGCATATAGGTGAAGTTCTGAAGTCCTCCGGCGGGCGGGTCGAGATCACCACCAAACCCAGCGTTCACCATGATGTCGTCCATTTCAGATGGCACATGATCAACGCAGAGGGTCAGGAAATGGTCGCTGGTCACGACTTTGTTCGGCTCGGCGCAGGTGGCAAGATCCAGCATCTTGCGGGTTTCTTCGGCGATCCCGCGCCGACGGCTTGATATTAAACGCTGATTTGCTCGGGCGGGTTGTCCAGCAGAACCCGCAATTTCAGCATCGCCTCTTCAAACCGTTCCAGCGATATATGCCCGTTCATGGCGATACGGACGGCGTTTGGCGCACGGCCATCGCGCAGAGCAAACTCGTCTGCCGACCGCAACTGTATCCCTTCGCGCTCGGCAGCGCGACTGAAGGCTGCTGCGCGCCAACCCGCTGGCAGGTTCAGCCAGACAAAGGGCACATCCGGAGCCCAGTTGAGGTCAAAACCGCCTAATGCGTTTACCGTGATCCGCACATAGTCACCCATCTTCTTGCGCACATCCATGGCTATGCGTGGGGTGCGCGGGTCTGACAGCAGCAAGCGCGTCAACTCGGCCAGCGGCTGCGCCAATCCGAAATAGCCATATTCCGCTGACCGTCGAAGATCGACGCTGCGGTCGCGGGGTGCTATCGCAAAGCCGACACGCAACGCCGGGGTCAGGATTTTCGAAATCGACGACACGTGCCACCCCCGCTCGGGCGCCAAAGCGCGATAGCTGGGCTCGCGCGCTTCGCCCATGCGGTAACAATCGTCTTCGACAATTTGCAGATCGTGGCGTCGGGCCACTTCAACCACCTCTTTTCGGCGTTCAAGCGGTGTATGCACGCCGGTTGGGTTCTGAACCTCGGGCGACACGCAGACCGCCTGCGCACTGGTCTGGCGCAAGACGTGTTCCAGCGCTTTGGGATCAATGCCCCATTTGTCCATCTTGACCCCAATAACCTCGGCGCGCATCAGCTCTCCCGCACGGCGGAAGCCGGCGTAAGACAGATCCTCGACGAGAACGACGGGCCGTGGCCCTCGCAAGATGGTCTGAAACACCAGGCACAAACCGTTCTGTCCGCCATGGGTCAGAACGATATCATCATGGGTCAGCGGACCCAGCGGCAAGTCCGACAGCCAGTCCACCACCGATTGCCGCATGGGCTGATAGGCATCACGCGTCGGATAATTCAGGAACAAGCCCGGGTCGGCATGCGAAACCTTTTGCAGACATTCGCGGATCAGCGCCACCTGCCCTGCATCTGGCAGGCGGGGGCTGAACAGGCTGACATTGGCATTGTACTTGTCGTCTCGCAGATGCAACTGCCGCGACCACACATCATCCAGGATCGGAGACTTTGGCGGGGCAACAAATGTACCCCTTCCAACTTCGGCGGATAAGAGCCCTTCATCGGTCAGAATTGTATAGGCCCGCGCGACCGTGCCCGGAGTGATCTGCAGGCGATAGGCCAATTCACGCACGGGAGGTAGCTTAACGCCGATCTCCAGGGTTTTGTTTTCAATCGCTTTTCGAATTGTATCGGCGACCAATGCATATTTTGGTCCTTTTGTTTTCGGCAGTTCAGACGGCCAAATTGTATCCATTACAATTCTTCCTTTGATTTCGACACAATCCTGAATGTATCAGATATTTGTATCAAGGCAATTTACTTTGTGTCAATACAATTTGGAAAGGATACCTCCCATGACACGCGCAACGCACACACCCGCCCTCATGTTGCTGACCGACAGCCCCCGGCTGCCGCTGATCGCAGCTCTGGCCGTGCAGTTTGCAGCGACGGTCACGAAATGGGAGCAGCGCCGCCGCAGCCGCGTCAATCTGGGCAAGCTGGATGATCGGTTGCTGCGCGATGTCGGCCTGACGC
The DNA here is from genome assembly GCF_013033515.1 of Ruegeria sp. HKCCA6707. Lineage (GTDB taxonomy): Bacteria > Pseudomonadota > Alphaproteobacteria > Rhodobacterales > Rhodobacteraceae > Ruegeria. Next base: position 123,887 of record NZ_WQEG01000001.1, read on the forward strand.
CGCGCCAGGCCTATGAACAATCTCGCCGGTATTTCTGGCTGAACTGACCCATCCCCAGTCCCGTTTTCGGGACCTCTTCCTGGCCGGGGCTTGCCCCCGGCCCTTTTTCATCCAAATGCCGCTGCGGCCGAGCCTTCGGGCGGGATGGAATAGGTCATGCTGGCGCGGGCCACGGGCTTGTCCGATCCTTCGGAAAATATCAGCACGTCCCCAACGGCAAGGCTGCGCCCAAGTTTCAGCAACTTGCAGTGGGCAATCATGTCCTTTGCGCCGTCCGGTTTGCGCAAAAAATCAAGAGAGCTGTTGGTAGTCACCGCCAAAGATTGCCGCCCTTTGCGCGCCAGAACCATCGCATAGACGCAGACATCCGCCAACCCAAACATCGACGGGCCCGACACGGTGCCGCCCGGACGCAGATGCCGCTCTTCCACGACAAGCCGCATGGTAATCTGATCCTCGCTCAGCGCCTCGACCACAAAATCCTGATGCACCTGCGGAAAGACCTGCGCCAGATATTCCATCAATTCTTCTTTGTTCAGCGCCAATGACATACTTCCCCTCCGTGCCCTGCCGCCCTAGAGTTGGCCAACTGTCATGGGGAGGGCAAGATGGCAATTCTGGAACGTAGCGACACGGGGGCCGTTGCCCACCTGACCTTGAATGCGCCCGAGCGTTTGAATGCACTCAGTGATGAGATGCTGGCGGCACTCCAAGACCAATTTGATGCGCTACAGAATGACGAATCGATTCGGGTGGTCATCTTGTCCGGTGCGGGCAAAGCCTTTTGTGCCGGGCATGATTTGAAGCAAATGACACAAGGTCGTCAGGCCGAAGATGGCGGTAAAGCCTATTTTCAGGATCTGTTTGACCGCTGCGCTCGCATGATGCTGTCGATCCAGTCTCTGCCCCAGCCGGTAATTGCGCGCGTTCATGGCATTGCGACGGCCGCAGGATGTCAATTGGTGGCCACCTGTGATCTGGCTGTGGCCGCCGAAGGCACGCGGTTTGGCGTCAATGGGGTGAACATCGGTCTCTTTTGCTCGACACCGATGGTGGCGCTCAGTCGAAATATCACTAGAAAACAAGCATTTGAGATGTTGACGACCGGTGAATTCATATCTGCAGAACGCGCAGCTGAGCTGGGTTTGATCAACCGCGTTGTGCCAGAATTGCTACTTGAGCACGAAACCGAAGCACTGGCCAAACAACTGGAAGGCAAGCTTGGCGCGGCTGTGAAGATCGGAAAGCGGGCATTTTATGAGCAAATTCATATGCCTGTGGATCAGGCCTATGCCCATACCGCCGAGGTAATGGCGCAGAATATGATGCATCGCGACACCGAAGAAGGAATTTCTGCCTTTATTGAGAAGCGACCACCCAATTGGCGGCAATAAGGCAATGGTCTAGGATAATTTTAACGACTGTTCGCAATTTTTCCCTTCCCAAAAGGGCAACACTGTGGCACAGGTTAGTCAGGGCTAAGGCTCAATTATGCTTTTGGGTCGCCGTGGGCGGAAGGTCCCTCCAGCTGGTTTCTCTCACCGGCGCAGACATTCCCGCAGCGGCGACCCCAAAATCTCCCAAGTTTTCCAACACCTGAAAGAGACGCGTTGCGCATGTTTGCGTCGTGCCCTATGTGGCAGCGCATGACACAGAAATTGCATATCGTTGGCGGCGGCATGGCCGGATCTGAGGCGGCCTGGCAAGCGGCAGAAATGGGTGTGGATGTTGTCATCCACGAAATGCGGCCCAAAGTTGGCACCTTTGCGCACCAAACCGGCAATCTGGCCGAGATGGTATGCTCGAACTCCTTTCGCTCCGACGATGATGAGCAGAACGCTGTTGGTCTGCTGCATTGGGAAATGCGCGCAGCCAACGGGTTGATCATGACCACTGCCGACGCGCATCGCCTGCCTGCTGGTGGCGCGCTGGCTGTGGATCGTGATCCTTTTGCGGAATCCGTCACCGCTAAGCTGCACGCACATCCCAAAGTGACCGTGACCGGGGAAGAAGTCACCACCCTGCCCCATGATGGGCATTGGATTTTTGCAACCGGCCCCCTGACCTCGCCAGATCTGGGCGCGGCCATTCAGGCGGAAACCGGGGCTGAGGCGCTGGCCTTCTTCGATGCGATCGCTCCGATCGTCTATGCCGAAAGCATCGACATGAGCCAGGCCTGGATGCAGTCGCGCTATGATAAGGGTGAGACCGAGGAAGAACGCACCGCCTATCTGAACTGCCCGATGGGTCGTGATCAGTATGAGGCGTTCATCGATGCGCTGCTTGCAGCTGACAAGACCGAGTTCCACGAAGGCGAAACTGCAGGGTATTTCGACGGGTGCCTGCCCATCGAAGTGATGGCCGAACGTGGTCGCGAAACCTTGCGCCATGGTCCAATGAAGCCGGTGGGGCTGACCAATCCACATCAGCCGGATGTCAAACCTTACGCCGTGGTCCAACTGCGCCGTGACAACGCCTTGGGCACACTGTTCAACATCGTGGGCTTTCAGACCAAGATGAAATACGGCGCGCAAACAGATGTATTCAGAACGATCCCTGGGCTGGAGAATGCAAGTTTTGCCCGCCTGGGCGGTATCCATCGCAACACGTTTCTGAACTCGCCAACACTCCTCGATGCGCAGATGCGTCTGAAATCCAAGCCCAACATCCGGTTCGCAGGTCAGATCACCGGTGTCGAAGGCTATGTCGAAAGTGCTGCCATGGGGCTGCTGGCCGGTCGGTTGGCGGCGGCTGAAATTCTGGGGAACACCCTGCCTGATGTGCCCCAAGACAGCGCCATGGGCGCCTTGATCCACCACATCACTGGCGGCGCAGATGCCAAGACCTTTCAGCCGATGAACGTCAATTTCGGTCTGTTCCGCCCGGTTGATGGCCTCAAAGGCGGGCGGCGCGGGCGAAAGGATCGGTATAAGGCCTATACCGACCGCGCAAAACAGGAATGGACCAACTGGTTGAGCCAATGTTGACTGGACGTGGCAGGCAGGCTGCGCCTAACATGTGGGCATGAGCAAGAAGTTCCTCGACGACGCCTATAACCTGAATTCCGCTCAGGAAACGCAAGATCTTTATCAGGACTGGGCGGCCTCTTATGACGATGAGGTGGCCGAAAACGGCTATGCGACGCCGCGCCGTGTTGCGGCTGCGTTATGGGCGCATTTGCCAGAGCCACAGACCCCGATTCTAGACTATGGCTGTGGCACGGGCCTGTCGGGTTTGGCGCTGCACGAGGCAGGGTTCCGCGTGCTCGATGGCATGGACCCGACACCAAAGATGTTAGAGGGCGCGCAGGCCAAGGGGGTTTATCGCAAACTAAAAGGGTTTGACATCGACGACCCGGCACCGCTGCAAAACGGCGCCTATTCCGTCATCGCCGCCATAGGGGTGATTGGAACGGGAGCCGCGCCGCCAGAAACCTTTGATCTGTTGATGAAAGCCCTGCCCAAATCCGGCATTCTGGCCTTTTCCTTCAACGATCATACGCTGGATGATCCGGCCTTTACCTCGCGGCTGACAGATTGGGTCGACACCGGTGCGGCGCGCATTTTGTTTCGCGAAAGCGGGCCGCACCTGCCCCGTCAGAACCTGAATTCCGACGTCATCCTTCTTGAAAAAGCGTGACCTTCACCACCCGATTTGCGCCATCCCCCACCGGTCCGCTGCATCTGGGCCATGCCTATTCGGCGTTGCTGGCCTCCGACGTGGCCACAGCACAGGGTGGCCAGTTTCTGCTGCGGATCGAGGATATTGACCGGTCCCGCGCGCGGGCGCAGTGGGAGGATCAGATATATGACGACCTGAGCTGGCTTGGCCTGCGCTGGCCTGCGCCAGTGATGCGCCAGTCTGACCGGTTGCCGCAGTATCGCGCGGCATTGGATCAGTTGATCCAGATGGGGGTGGTCTACCCCTGCAGCTGCAAACGCGCAGATATCGAGGCCGCAGCGGGTGCGCCGCAGGAAGGCGTTCCGCAATTTGGCCCCGATGGGCGCATCTATCCAGGCACCTGTCGTTACCGTGCAATGTCGTCTGCGCAACCAGATGACGTGTTGCGGCTGGATGTGGCCAAAGCCATCCAACGGGCGGATATTACGGGTTTCACGGAAACGGGCGAGACCTATCACGGTGCGCATAAGCTGGACCCTGATGCGCTGATCTCATCTGTCGGCGACATCATTCTGGTGCGCCGCAACATGGGCAGCTCTTACCACCTGTCTGTAGTGGTCGACGACGCCGCGCAGATGATCACCCATGTGGTACGCGGGGAGGACTTGTTTGAGGCCACGCAGATCCACGTATTGCTGCAAACCCTACTGGGCCTGCCTATCCCGATCTATCACCACCACCGATTGATCCGGGACGACGCAGGTAAGCGCCTGGCCAAACGAGACGACGCGCGGGCGCTGATGAAATACAGGGCCGAAGGCGCTAGCCCTCTGGATATTCGCAAGATGGTGGGTCTCTGACCCGGCCATCATTTCAAAGATAGGCTCGCCGAAGGCACGGCGCACGCGTCCTTCAGTGCATCGGAGCCATCAGCTCAACCTCCTGCCCGTCGCGCACTGCAGTGTAAAAGCACGACCGGCGATTGGTGTGGCAGGCCGGACCGGTCTGACGCACCACGACCAACAGGCAATCCCGGTCGCAATCCACACGAAAATCCACCAGTTCCTGCACATGGCCCGAGGATTCGCCCTTGATCCAAAACGCCTGCCGCGACCGCGACCAATAGGTCACGCGCCCGGTCTCCAGCGTCCGCGACACTGCCTGCGCATTCATCCAGGCCATCATCAAAACCTCTCCGGTTTCTTCATCCTGCGCAATCGCAGGAATCAACCCGTCAGCGTTGAACTTAAGAGTGTTTGGATCAAACGTGATCGAGTCTGACATGAGAAAAACCTTTTGCATCCCAGGGTTGGGTCACTATGTATGAGGAACAGACAACGAGGGAAAGCCATGTCCGGCGAAACCGATCTTATCAAGCTGTATTCCGGTCGTATTCTGGCCCTGGCAGCCGATATTCCCCATCTTGACCGGCTTGAAGCCCCCGACGCGACCGTCAAGAAACGCGCGCCTTTGTGCGGGTCCACAGTGACCGTGGATGTCTCGGTTCAGGACGGGCGGGTGGCCGAGTTCGGTCAGGACGTTAAAGCCTGCGCATTGGGCCAGGCTGCGGCTTCGGTCGTTGGCAGCGCCATTCTTGGGGCGACCCGGTCACAGGTCGAAACCGCGCGGGATCAGTTGAAGGCCATGCTCAAGAGCGACGGCCCCGCCCCGGATGCACCCTTTGACGGCTTGGATGTTCTGATGCCCGCACGCGATTACAAGAATCGCCACGCGTCGATCATGCTGACATTGGAAGCCGCCGCCGAGGCGATGGAACAGGCTGAACAGGCGCATTGCGCGTAAGCCGTGGTTTTTGAAATGAGATCGGTCTAGGGTCTGTCTCGCATAGCGGAGAAAGACTTGAAGTATCTTCTTGAACAATTCGTCACGCTCTGGGTTGTCATCGACCCCATTGGGACCATCCCGGTGTTTATCGCCGTGACGGCGGGGATCGAGGCTGCGGCGCGCAGGCGCGTGGCTTTGTTGGCGGCCTTGGTCAGCGCCGGGATTTTGCTGTTCTTTCTGCTGTGCGGCCAACTGGTCATCGAAGCCCTGGATATCGGCCTGAATTCCTTTCAAGTGGCCGGTGGCATCATTCTTTTTCTCTTTGCGCTGACCATGATTTTTGGCGAAAGCAAACAGCACCGGGAACAACGCGAAGCCGAAGAAGAGTTGGATCAAGCGCCGCAGAAACCCAACCCAGCCATTTTCCCATTGGCTGTGCCCTCGCTGGCTTCACCCGGGGCTATGCTGGCCATCGTCGTGCTGACCGACAACAACCGTTACAGCGTGGTGGATCAGGGCATAACCGCGCTTGTCATGCTGGTTGTCGTGCTGATTGCTTTTGTTCTGATGCTTTTGGCCGAGCCGATTATCCGGTTCATCGGCTATTCCGGCGCCGCGATCATCAGCCGGGTGATGGGGATGATTCTGGCTTCGGTTGCGGTGAACTCGGTCCTGTCGGCGCTGCTGGAGATTTTCAAAACCGGTCAGCTGTAAAAAAAACCGCCGCACCTTCCGGGCGGAAAGGGCGGCGGCAGGTATTGCGTCTCTCGTGTGGGACCCGGAACTCCGCGCGGGGCCGAGGCTGGCCCCTTCAAGGGAATTGGGACAGGCAGGTCACCCTTGACTGAGATGGGGATGACAAGCGCGGTAGACCGGCACGAGATCGCAGGCAGAAAACTCTAGAACCCTGTGGGCATATGCAGGGCAACCATCAGGATCACGACCAATGACACAGCACCCGCAGCGTCTTGAATAAACGTTGCCTGAGAACGGCTGAATGCGGATTTGATCTGGGTCAGCATCGGGTCACCTCTCGTCGTGTCTTAAGGTTTTGTTGACCTTTTGTTCTCATATTTCGAGGGGCGGGTAAAGAACTTTTTGAGAACATTTGCGAACTTTATGGGGTTTACCGGCTAACCCACTGATATCAAACGGATCGCCTGATCCTGTTTCATCAGCCACAAAAGAACACGCGCCGCCTGCCCTCGATCCGAGGTGAGTTTGGGGTCACAAGACAACAAAGCACGGGCATCCGATTGGGCAATGGCCATCAACCCCGCCTGACGTTCCAGATCGGCGATGCGGAACTTGGGCAGGCCCGATTGCGCCGTTCCGATCAAATCACCCGCGCCGCGCATCTGAAGGTCGGTCTCGGCAATGCGAAACCCGTCTTCGGTTTCGCGCAACACCTCAAGTCGTTTGCGCCCCCCTTCGCTGAGCGGCGGCTGATACATCAGCAAACAGGTCGACGCATCCTCGCCCCGCCCCACCCGTCCACGCAACTGATGCAATTGCGCCAGACCAAAGATCTCGGCCCGCTCGATCACCATGATCGTGGCGTTTGGCACGTTCACACCAACTTCGATCACTGTGGTGGCCACAAGAACCTTTGTCTGCCCGTCCTGAAAAGCAGCCATGGCTGCGTCTTTCTCGGCCGGCGGCATCTGCCCGTGGACCAACCCCACAACCCCGTCACCCAGAATTGCGCGTAACCGTTTGAACCGTTCCTCGGCAGCGGTCAGGTCCGAGACCTCGGATTCGTCCACCAGCGGACACACCCAGTAACATTGCTTGCCCGCTTCGATGGCACCCCTCAGATGCGCCACAACCTCATCCATCCGCTGCGTGCTGATGATCGCGGTTTTGATCGGTTTGCGACCCGGTGGCTTTTCGTCCAGCACCGAGACGTCCATATCTCCATACTGCGCCAAAGCCAGGCTGCGCGGGATCGGCGTGGCCGTCATAACCAGTACATCGGCGCCCTGCCCCTTTTCCGACAGCTCCATCCTTTGGCGCACGCCAAACCGATGCTGCTCGTCCACAATGGCCAGCCGCAAATCATGGAACGCGACATCGCTTTGGAACACCGCATGGGTACCGACCAAAATCTGAATGTCACCGCGCGCCAAAGCAGCAAGTTTGGCCTTGCGCTCGCCGCCTTTGTCGCGACCGGTCAGGATCTCAAGCACTACGCCCGCGTCCTCGGCCAGCGGGCGCAGGCCTTCCAAATGCTGGCGCGCCAGAATTTCCGTTGGCGCCATCATCACACCCTGCCCGCCTGCCTCGACCGCGACCAGCAACGCCATGAAGGCCACAAGGGTTTTGCCCGCGCCGACATCCCCCTGCAACAAGCGGTTCATGCGCGCCTCGGACGCCATGTCGGCGGCAATTTCTTCGATGGCCCGGGCCTGCGCCCCGGTGGGTCGATAAGGCAAATTGCCCAAGACCCGCGACTGCAACCGGCCAGTGCCCACGCTGACCACACCACGCGATTTACGTTCCCGCTGACGCGCCAGCGCCAAGGTGAGCTGATGCGCCAGCAACTCGTCATAGGCCAAACGTTCTCGCGCGGGTGCAAAAGGCGAGACGTCATCCGCGCCCTTGGGGTGATGGGCCACCCGCATGGCCTCTGCCCAACCGGGCCAGTCTTTCTGTTTGACCTGTTCGGGATCGGCCCATTCCTGCGTTTCGGGCATGCGGGCCAATGCCGATTGGGCTGCCTTATAGGCCGTTTTCTGTGTTACGCCTTGAGTCAGGTGGTAGACCGGCTCGAACTCAGGTAGCTCTCCGGCTTCTTCCGGTGCAACCATATGATCCGGATGCACCATTTGCGCCATCCCGTCGAACAGCTCCAGCTTGCCCGACACCACCCTCCGGGATCCTTCCGGCAGGATTTTCCTCAGATAATCACCACGCGCATGGAAGAAGACCAGTTGAAAATTGGCCTGACTGTCTTCGACATGGATGCGATACGCACCGCCGCGATTGCGCGGTGGTCGATGGGCTCCGATTGTCACTTCAACCGTCAGGGTGCTGGGCAAATCCGCACCTTGGATCGTGTCGCGCCTGCGTCTGTCGATCACTGCATAAGGCAATGAAAACAACACATCACGCGGCGTTTCTATACCAAGCTGCGCCATGTTCTGAGCGGTCTTAGGCCCCACGCCGTCCAGCGTTTCAAGGTTCGCAAAAAGCGGGAATAATTGCTCAGGACGGCCGCTCATGCATCGCCGATCAGTTGCAGCCAACCGTCCTCATCCAGCGTTTCGATCCCCAAATCTGCCGCCTTCTTGGCCTTGGAACCCGCGCCCGGTCCGGCCACCAGAAGGTCGGTCTTTTGGCTGACCGAGCCCGAGACCTTCGCCCCAAGCGCTTCGGCGCGGGCCTTAGCCTCGGCCCGGGTCATCTTTTCCAACGTGCCGGTAAAGACCACGGTTTTTCCTGCCACCGGGCTGTCCGAGGCCGGCGCGTCCGGGGGGATGATCGTCAGATGGCTGCGCAAAGCGTCAAAGGCCTGACGTTCATCTGCATTGGCGAACGCGTCCGACAGCGACAGGCCCAACGTCGCACCGATCCCATCGATACCGATCAGATCCGCCCAGGCCCGCCTGGCCTCATCCGGCACATCTGCCGCCGCAATGGCCGCATCGCGCACCTCTTTCACGCGGGCGCGGCGGCCTTCTGAGGCAGCAGCAAAGCGCTCGGCCTCTTCGGCTTCGTCCGCCTGCCGCTGCGCAAGGGCGGCTGGGCGCGCTGTATCCAGCGCTTGGGCCATGGCGTCCCAATCGCGGTAATACAGCGCCAGATCGCGCGCGCCCACCTCTCCCACATGGCGAATGCCCAGGGCAAAAAGCAGCCGCGCAAAGGCGATTTGGCGTTTTTCAGTGATTGCGGCGAACAGATTGCTGGCCGAGGTTTCTCCCCAACCTTCGCGGTTTTTGAGTCTGGCAAGGCTGGTTTTGTCGCGTTCTTCCAGCGTGAAGATATCCGCAGGCGTGTTGATCGGCAGCGTTGCGTCGCCATGAAACATCTCGATCTGTTTTGCGCCCAGCCCTTCGATATCGAACGCCTTGCGCGACACAAAATGTTTCAGTTTTTCAACAGCCTGCGCCGGGCAGATCAACCCGCCGGTACAGCGGCGCACGGCGTCGCCTTCTTCCCGGATCGCTTCACTTTGACATTCCGGGCACTGCGTTGGAAACACGTAAGGAGCAGCATCGGAGGGGCGTTTTGACAGGTCCACATCCGCGACTTTCGGTATCACGTCGCCGGCGCGATAGACCTGCACCCAATCACCGACGCGAATGTCCTTGCCGCCGCGAATGGTGCCGCCTTTGGCGTCCTTGCCCGCGATATAATCTTCATTGTGCAGGGTTGCGTTTGACACGACCACACCGCCCACGGTCACGGGGTGTAATCGCGCCACCGGGCTCAACGCGCCGGTGCGTCCCACTTGTATGTCGATGGCTTCAAGGCGCGTCCAGGCCAGCTCGGCCGGGAACTTATGGGCAATCGCCCAACGCGGCGTGGTTGAACGAAAACCCAAACGCGCCTGCAAGACCAGGTCGTCGACCTTATAGACGACCCCATCGATGTCATAGCCAAGCGTCGCGCGCTGCGCCTCAATCGCGCGGTAGTGATCCAGCATTTCCTGCGTGGTTTGGCACAGTTGCGTCAGAGCATTCACCTGAAATCCAAAGCCTTTCAGGCGCTGGATTGCTTCGTGCTGTGTTTCCGCCAGCGGCTCGGACAACGCACCCCAGGCATAAGCAAAAAATCGAAGCGGTCGTTCACGGGTGATTTGGGAATCCAGCTGCCGCAGAGATCCGGCAGCCGCATTGCGCGGATTGGCAAAGCTCTTGCCGCCCGTCTCGGCCTGCCGCGCATTCAGCGCGTCAAAATCGACGTGTGACATGTAGACTTCGCCACGAACTTCAAGGATTTCCGGCGCGTCTTTGATGTGATGCGGAATATCGGATACCGTCCGCGCATTCTCGGTCACATTCTCGCCGGTTTCGCCATCACCGCGCGTGGCGGCCTGAACCAGATTGCCGTTCTCATAGCGCAAAGACAGAGACAGCCCGTCGATCTTCGGTTCCGCTGTATAAGCCAGCGGAGCGTTTGCCGACAATCCCAGATACTTGCGGATCGAGCGATCAAAGTCGCCCACCTCTTCATCGTCAAACGCATTACCCAACGACATCATCCGGATCGCATGGGTGACCTTGGCAAACCCGTCCGAGGGTTTGGCACCCACTCGGTCCGAGGGGCTGTCGGAGCGTTTCAGGTCGGGAAATTGTGCTTCGATCTGGGCATTGCGCTGTTTCAGCGCGTCATACTCTGCGTCAGAGATCTCGGGCGCGTCTTCGCCGTGATACTTTCGGTTTGCGCGCTGCAACACCGAAGCCAAGCGCGCCAGTTCGTCCTTTGCCTGCGCTTCGGTCAGGTTTTCTACCGCAACGGTTTCGCTCATGGCCTCGCTCTATCACATCTTCTTTGTCCCCAGTGATAGGGCGAGGCCATGGCCAGGTCCAGTGCTGTGCTGAGCCGTGAGTGAGTATGTCGTCCCGGACCTATAACGACAAATCTGTCGTATCAGGCGCCGACGGCCATGCGGGTTTCATCCAGACCGTTGCTTTGCGGGTCACGCAACACATAGCCACGCCCCCATACCGTTTCGATATAGTTGTCACCGCCGGTGGCATTGCTGAGTTTCTTGCGCAATTTGCAGATGAACACGTCGATGATTTTCAATTCCGGCTCATCCATGCCGCCATACAGGTGATTGAGGAACATCTCTTTCGTCAGGGTCGTGCCCTTGCGCAGGCTGAGCAGTTCCAGCATCTGGTATTCTTTACCGGTCAGGTGAACCGTTTTGCCTTCGACCTCAACCGTTTTTGCATCCAGGTTCACGGCCACCTGGCCGGTGTGAATGATTGATTGAGAATGACCTTTTGACCGGCGGATGATGGCGTGGATGCGGGCCACAAGCTCTTCGCGATGGAACGGTTTGGTCAGGTAGTCATCGGCGCCAAATCCAAAGCCTTTGATCTTGCTTTCAGTGTCGTCCGCACCCGACAGGATCAGGATTGGCGTTTCGACGCGCGAGATGCGCAACTGGCGCAAAACCTCGTGCCCGTTCATATCCGGCAAATTCAAATCAAGCAGGATCAGATCGTAGTCATACAGTTTCGCCAGGTCGATCCCTTCTTCGCCAAGATCTGTCGCATACACGTTCAGGTTGGCATGGGTCAGCATCAACTCGATGCTTTTGGACGTTGTCGGATCATCCTCGACAAGAAGTATGCGCATTTAACTGCTCCAATTTAGGTCAAATTCTTCAACTGAATCGAGCCTGTAGAAAAATGGTTAATCTGAAGTTACCGTTTATCCATTTATTCACATTCATCTTAAAGTTGTCGATATTTTTTTAGCGCAGTGACTTTCAGACCGGCCTCACCGTGTTCGGCAACCAGTGACACCCAGTTGTTGAACTCTTCCTCACTGATGGCATAACGCTTTTGCGCCTCGGACTGGGTGATCAGCCCGTAAACCACGCCACGGACGACCAGAATCTTGCGTGGCGCGACCCAGCGGCGTGTATCTGTGGGCGGCAGATCGGCGCGTGTCAGAATGCTGCCATCGGGCAAGGTGACGGATCGTGGACCTTCCACTTTGTGCAAATACATCTCATTGACCTTTTTTTGCTGCGACAAAGCTGGCACCAGTCTACTTAAAGCCGAGTGAAACCGCCCCTTGAGAGTGTGTAGAATTTTCCTATATTCTGCCGGTCTTCTTTAACCCGGAACGGATACCCTAATGGCCCTCGATACCGAGACCCCGCTGAACTCGCTTGGCTTTGCCAAACCGCCCTCGGAAACGCGGGTGGTGGTGGCCATGTCTGGTGGTGTGGACAGCTCCGTGGTTGCCGCGCATCTGGCCGAACAGGGATATGACGTGGTGGGCGTAACCCTGCAGCTTTATGATCATGGTGCCGCTTTGGCCAAGAAAGGCGCCTGCTGTGCCGGGATCGATATCCATGACGCGCGGCGCGTGGCCGAAGAGCGCGGCTTTCCCCACTATGTTCTGGACTATGAGAACATCTTCAAGGACGCCGTGATTGACGAATTTGCCGACAGCTATCTGGCGGGGGCAACCCCTGTGCCCTGCATTCGGTGTAATGAGCGGGTGAAGTTCAAGGATCTGCTGGAAACCGCCAAGGATCTTGAGGCTGACTGCATGGCGACGGGTCATTACATTCAGCGCAAGATGGGTGCAAACGGCCCGGAATTGCACAGCGCCGAGGATGCAAACCGCGATCAATCCTATTTCCTGTTCTCGACCACGCCCGAGCAGCTTGAGTTTCTGCGCTTTCCGCTGGGCCACCTGCCCTCGAAAGACGCAACGCGAGAGATGGCCGCACAATACGGGCTGGCCGTGGCCGACAAGCCCGACAGTCAGGACATCTGTTTTGTGCCCAACGGCAATTATGCCAGCGTGATCGAAAAACTGCGCCCTGGTGCGGCGGAACCGGGTGAGATCGTCCATGCCGATGGACGTGTTCTGGCGCAACATGAGGGCGTGATCCATTACACCATCGGTCAGCGCCGCGGCCTTGGCATCGGCGGGCTGAGCGAGCCGCTTTATGTGGTCAAGCTGGACGTGGACAAGAAACAGGTCGTCGTCGGCCCCAAAGAGATGCTGGCCACGCGCATCGTGCCAGTGCGTGAGATCAACTGGCTGGGCGATGAGCCCTTTACCGCGCGCAAGGAATGGCACCTGTCGGTCAAAGTCCGCTCCACCCGCCCCCCAAGCGAAGCGATTATCCGCCCCCTGTCCGACTCCACTGCCGAGGTGGAACTGCTGACCCCCGAAGAAGGCATCTCGCCCGGTCAGGCCTGTGTGTTCTACGCCTCAGAGAGCAGCCGCCTCTATGGCGGTGGCTGGATCTGGCGGGGGTATTAGGGTTGCGATGGGTTTGCGACAAGCTGGACGCCAAGATCCAATGGCGATCTTGTTTCAGCATTGTTCTTAGCGAACTAAGCCACAAACTCTTTGAGAACTTTCAGCGGTTTGGCATCTCCTTTCCAAAGCTCAACGCGATAACGATCATTACCTTCCAAACCATCCGAATAAACACTGTCTAGGTTTGAATAGAGCACGCGGGCTTGGTAGTGTCCTTTGTCTAAGACCAGCCGCTCCGCCTCCGGTAGATAGTCGGTGCTTCCAGCGACAACCAACCGGCCCGAAGGCACGTCAATGGAAAACTCAACAACATGATCCCACGATGAAGATTCCAACTCAGACGGTTTGTTGCTAACGAGAACTTCGACTGGAACGTGCATATTTCGAGCTGTTCGTACAGCAAAAGCATCTACTCCACGCGCTAATCTCGCTCTCATTGCGTCTTCGGTCCATAGATCACCGTCTACGCCCGCCGACCATTCATCTTGGACAAGAAACTGAAAAAAGTCCGCGAACAGTTTGAATTCTGAAGTGATCATAGAAGAAGCTGCTTAAAAATCTGAGATTAACGTCAATTTGGCTAGGCTATCGACATTTAGCCTATCCACCAGAAACGGCCTCAACCGCAGCCTCAAGTTCAATCTGCAAAGCATCATTGAAGCGGTTAAAAGCGCCGGTTAGGGCGATGCGCCAAGTGAGTTCGACGATTTGTGCGTCGGTGAACCACTGCCGCAGGTCTGAGACCTCGGCGTCGCGCATCTGGCCTGAGCGCAATGTGACCGCCTTAGCATAAAGCACAACCGCCTTGTCGCACTCGTCCAGTTCCGGGTGGTCGTCTACCTCGGGCAGTTTCGCGACCCCTTCGGCGCTCAGCCCCTCGACGGTGGCCCAGGCTGCGTGATGCGAGATGCAATAGTCACAAGCGTTCAGCTTGGACACCGTGACCATAGCCAACTCCAATGCGCGTCGGGGCAAATTGGCCTGTGCGCGCAGCTCGGACAGCATACCGGCCACGTGGTCCAGCACCGGCGGGCAATGGGCCGCCACACGGGACCAATTGTCGAACGGCCCATAAGCCTCCAGCGTCTGATGGGCTTCGCGCGCCGTCTGGGTCATCTCGTCATCGCGCAGGGCGGGAATGCGGGTCATGAGGTCTCTCCTTGGCGGGCGTCTGAGCGCAGCTTTTCGACCCTGCCCTAGCGACTGCATGTTCACAAGGGCCGGACCAGGGGGTCAAAGCCCATCCGTCGGCGAATTGATCAGGATATAGAGCCCCACGCAAACCATGACATAGGGCGCGATGCGATCCATCCGGGCAAAACGCGGCGCTAGGTTCTGGGCATGCGGCGCGCCCCAACTGGCCAGAAGAACCAGCCCAGCGGCCGCAATGCTGGCGCCAATCAGGGCCGCCCAGCGAAAGCCGGGGGTTGAGTCGGCCAGAAGCGGTGTCATCACGGCAAAGCTGTCAATCGACAGGCTGAGGAACAGTGTGACAATCGAGGTGACCGCGCTTTTGGTCCCCATCTCTTCGACCTCGGCGCTGCTGGCCTGATGCCAGATGCCACGCAGGCCCAGCACAAGCGGGACAAGGCCCAGATAGCCGATCCAGAAGGGAATGCCGTTGTTGTTCAGTCCGACGGCCACGATCATCGACAGGCTCAGCATTATGGTTTGAGCCAAAGCAAACCCTGTTATTGCGCGGCGTCTGTCGACGACCAGAAAGAGGCCCAGCAGAACCGCGAGGTTGTCCAAGTTGGTGGTCACCAGCGCAATGCCGGCAGACAGGGCAAAGAGTGTAAGTTCAAGCATGTGCCTTGGGCAGCCGATCCAGAACGGCGCGCGCTGCGCGCAGGCCCGGCGCCTCACCTCCACGGCCCAGCCTTTCCATGGTCAACGCCATTGCCTCCTGCTGTGCGACCGGGTTTTCGCATACCGCATTCAAGGCTGCGGCGATGTTTTCGGGCGTGCAGTCATCCAGCAGACACTCTGGTACAGCGCGCGTATCGGTTACCAGATTGACCAGCGTCACGGTGTCCAGCTTGACCATGCGCTCGGCCATTTTCTGGGTCAGCCAGTTGAGCTTATAGGCAATGACCATCGGCGTGTTCTGCGCTGCCAGCTCCAGCGAGACGGTACCCGACGCGGCAAGCGCAAGGTCCGCCGCAGCAAAGGCCGCGCGTTTCTGGGCGCTGGCCTGCGCGGCGTCGCTGTCGCGCGGGTCCAAAACAACCGGCTTACCCGGCCAGTTGGGAACAATCGAATTGATCAGATCGGTCGTTGCCCCAACCGTGGGCACGACAACACGAAACGCGGGGTGCTTTGCGATAAACAGCTCCAGCGCGCCGCCAAAGCTGTCGGCCAGCCGCTCGATCTCACCTCGGCGCGAGCCCGGCAAGGCCAGCAGGAAAGGCGCATCGCCCAGATCATGGGTTTCGCGAAAGCCTGCGATTTCGGCTTGCGTTGCAATCGGTTCACTGGCCACGGGATGACCGACAAAGTCGCACTCCATCCCGGCCCGCTCCATATAGGGCGGCTCGAAGGGCAGCAGAGCAAGCACGTGGTCGATCACCTTGGCCATCTTGTCCGCTCGTCCTGGTCGCCAGGCCCAGACGCTGGGGGCCACGTAGTGCACGGTTCGTATCGCGCTAGAGGCTTTGACGATCTTGGCCACGCGCAGCGAAAAATCGGGGCTGTCGATGGTGATCAACACATCAGGTTGCACCGCAAGCACCGCCTCGGCCGTCTCGGCGATCCGTCGTTTGAGGTGAAAAAACTTCGGCAGAACTTCCACCAGCCCCATGACGCTGAGTTCAGACATCGGAAACTGGCTGGTCAGCCCTTCTGCTTGCATCAACGGGCCGCCAACACCGTGAAATTCGACGTCAGGGACAAGGGTTTTCAACCCCGCCATCAACGCGCCACCCAGCCGGTCGCCAGACGGTTCTCCGGCCACCAGAAAGACGCGCATCAGACAGCCCGCTCGCGCACGGTCAGGAAGAGGCCAAGCCGGTTGCATTCGGCAATCACCGTGTCGCGCTGCAACAGGATCACACCGCCCTTTTCGATGACGATCCCTGTCAGCCCTGCCGCAACGGCCTCGGCCACGGTGTCGGGGCCGATGGTGGGCAGGTCCACCCGCCGATCCTGGTCGGGTTTTGGGCCTTTGAACAGAATCCCGCCGCCCGCATCCGGGCGCTGGGTCAGCGATTGTAGCATCCAGGCGGTGCCAAAGATGCCCTCGACCGCGAGCACTTGCCCCTTCAGAACGACACAGGCCTGCCCGATATCCGCAGCCCCCATGCTGCGTACCACGCCCACGGCACGGTCTGCATCTGCCAGATCCCCTTCAGCAGGTTGCGCCTCGGTCAAACAGCCCAGCGGAGGCAACAGATCCGGGACGAGGTCATGCGCGGCGCGCACGCTCAGCCCTGCACCCTCGAAGATTGATATCACGGCGCGCAAAGCCGCATCGTCGCCGGCGATCATCGCTTGCTGCAATTGCGGAACCAAAGGCATTGTCGCCGCGTCGATACGGGCCGGGTCTACCTTCGGGCGTTTCACAGCGCCAACCATGCAGATCTCGGTTACGCCGCGTGTCTGCAACTCGGTCAGAAACGTGCCCAGCTGTTCCAGCGGGAAGACCATGTCAGGGGTCAGCCTATCGGGCACGAACCCTTCCAAGGCGCAGATCAAAGGGCGCTGGGGCAACCGGGCGACCAATTCGTCCGGCAATGCGCCTGTCCCCGCAATCAAAGCCAGCATCGGTTATTTCCTTGGCGTCAGGAAGGACCGGTCGGTATCGCTGGTGACAAAATCCACGATCCGGCGGACATAGTCGCTTTGGACGTCTTCCCCCAGGCGATGCGCACGGTCCATGAAGGGGCCGTCACCTTCGGACAACTCGCGGAACGCTGCCCGCAAGGCTGCGATATCTTCACGCGCCACACCGCGACGCTTGAGCCCCACAAGGTTCAGCCCGTCCAACTCACCACGCGGTGCCTGGACCAGACCGTAGGGAATGACATCCTTGGCCACCATGGTAAGCGCGCCAATAATCGCCCCCTGCCCGACTCGCACCCATTGATGCAAGCCCGAGATGCCACCCACAATGACATCATCTTCTATGATGCAATGCCCGGCTGCGCCCGAATGGTTGACCATGATCACGCGATTACCCATCTGAACGTCATGCGCCACATGGACGCCAGCCATCAACAGGCAATCGTCCCCGATGCGGGTGACACCGCCACCACCTTCTGTGCCGGTATTGATTGTGACATGTTCACGAATGCGGTTCCGTTGGCCGATCTCAAGACGCGTATTCTCGCCGCCGAATTTCAGATCCTGCGGAATTTCACCGATGACCGAAAAGTTGAAGATGACGGTGTCGTCCCCAACCGAAGTCTCACCGGTCACCACGACATGTGATTTCAGCTCGACCCGGTCTCCGAGACGGACATTGGGTCCGACGTAACAGAACGGTCCAACCGTACAATCCTGCCCGAGTTTTGCACCCTCTTCGATGATGGCGCTGGGATGGATACCGCTCATGCTGTTTTTTCCATGTCCCAATCAACATAGGCCGAAAACTCGGCCTCGGCGGCCACTTCGTCATCAACGGTCGCACGGCCGCTGAACTTGAAGATTTTACCACCCTTTTTGCCGCGCACGGTTTCGACATGCATCTTCAAGACGTCACCGGGCACCACTTTGCGGCGGAATTTGCACTTGTCGATATTCATGAAATAGATCAGCAGCTCGCTATCGATCACATCCATACCGACGCCCAGCATGACCCCTGCAGTCTGTGCCATCGCTTCGACAATGGTAACGCCTGGCATGATCGGCGTGCCCGGGAAATGGCCCTGGAAATGAGGCTCGTTCATCGTGACGTTCTTGACGCCAATAGCCGATTGATACCCGTCAATTTCGACCACCTTGTCGACCAAAAGAAACGGATAGCGATGCGGCAGAATGCGCTGGATCAGCTGAATGTCGGCACTCTTGGTTTCCGTGCTCATGGTTCTGGTGTCCCGTTTTTTGGTGTTATCTTGAACGTGTGGTTAGCAATACCGTCACGTCAGGGCAAGCCACGCTAGTCGCCAGAGAGGTCATCGAGACCTTGTCCATCCCCAATAGCTGCATCTATGCGAGAAATTGCAAAATCGGTAATGTCCGTACGATCGGCGCTCAGAAAGACACTGGACCTTTCGATGATCATCGAGGCACCGGATTCGCGCAGAAGGTCGATCAAATGAGGTTGCGCCAACTCAAAAAACGCAGCTCGCGCGACTTCGCTGCGGCGTGCCAAATCGTCCAGCTTTGCACGTTGGCTTTCACGATGCGATTGAACTTTAAGGTCGAACGCATCTGCAAGCGGCGTGAACTCCTCTGGCGGCAGAGTCGCGCGCTGTTCGGTCAGGTCTTGCTCTTCTTGGCTCAATTCAGCGACGATCTTCTCATTTTCTTCCGCAAGTTCGGCACTTTCCTCTTCGATTTCTCGGAAGATACGTTGGCCAAATTGCGATTCAGAAAACAACCGCTCGCTTGAAATTGTAAGAACACCCGATTGCGGCACGCCCAATTGCTGTGCCGCCGCCGATGCACCGATGCAGACAAAAACACACAGGGCCCAGATCGGGCCCCGCGTAATCCTTTTGACAAATGACGGTTTCATTGGCTCAGAAATTTGCCTGAATGGTCAGGTCAAAGCTTTGCTCTTTGTCAAAGCTTTCTTTCTTAAGAGCTTTTGAGAAGTTGAAACGCAGCGGGCCAAAGGGTGTTGTCCACAGGACCGACACGCCCAATACGTGACGGATCGAACCATCTGCACCAACGATATTGGCACCCGTCGTGTCAACGTTGTTGATGTTGTAGAGGTTGCCGACGTCATAGAAAACACCGCCCCTCAAACCAAGTTCCTCGGGCAGCCCCAGTGGAAAATCGGTCTCAAACCGGGCGACCCAGTAATAGTTGCCACCGATAGCGTCGTCTTCACCGTTCGAAAGGTCGCGCGGACCAATACCCGACGGTTCGAACCCACGGAAGGTCCCGCTTCCAAGCAAGAAGCGATCCAGTGTTCGACTAAAATCGGAACCTCTCCAGTTAAGCGCGCCAAGCTCAAGTGTAGCTCTCAGAACTACTTCTTCATTCAAGACACGCTGCTGCGCGATCGCGCGCGCTGTGGTTTGGATATATTTGTTGTCACCACCCAGCCCAGCGTAGTCCAGGTTTGCTTCCAACAGCACGCCTGCATTGGGGTTCAAACCACCAAGCCGGCTGTCGTAGATATAAGACAGACCAACCGAACTTGAAGTCCGGCTGCCTTGGGCGATTTCAGACGAAATAACCGCACCGCTTGTCTGGCCGCTTTGCTGGGTCATTTCACTGTCTTCCCAACCATAGCGAAGACGCAGTGCCGAGAGTTCACCAATCGAATAGGTCAACTGCGGTTGGAAGAACAACCGCTCAGTATTGTACGACGCAAAGCTTGAATCCGTGGCAGCGAAACCCAGACCCAGGTCGAACCGCAATTGGCGACCCAATAGATAGGGCTCGGTAAAGTTCAAGGTGTACTGTTCTGACTCCTGAGCCGTCGAGATTGTCAGGCCCAAATTCTGACCACGTCCCAAAAAGTTCGATTCGTTCAAACCAACCGCGATGCCGAACCCGTCGGAAACCGAGAAACTACCACCGAGGCTCAGCGAACCGGTCGGTTGTTCGGCGACATCCACATCGACGATCACCTGGCTTGGGCTCGACCCTTCTCGTGTTTCGACATCGGCCTCGGAAAAGAAGCCAAGTGCCCGAATACGTTCAGCGGCCTGACGGATTTCGCGCGGGTTAAAGGGGTCTCCTTCGACAGTGTCGAACTGGCGTCGGATAACACGGTCGAGTGTTGTCGTATTTCCTTCGATGTCGATCCTTTCGACAAAGATGCGAGGCCCTTTTGTCAGAACAAACTGAATATCCAATGATAGATCACGATCATTTCGTGTGACGCGAGGCTCGACCCGAAGAAAATCGACACCTTCCTTCAAGCCCAAGCGTTCTTGTCTCGCGATCGACTGTTCGACCAGCGAGGGCGTGTAGGTAACGCCAGGTTTGATCTTCAAGGCTTCCTGATAGATCGCTGGATCGACACCCGGAATTTCACTGACCGTTGTGATGTTACCAAATGAGAACTTCTGACCTTCGGTGATGTTCATGACCAGGAAAAACGCATCCCGTTCGCGGGTGAACTCGACATTCGTGCTGTTAACCCGAAAGTCGACGTAGCCGCGCGAAAGATAGAAATCCCGAATTACCTGCTTATCGAACTCGATCCGGTCGCCGATGAAGGTATCGCTTCGGATGAAGGTCCGCAAAAACGTTGCTTGCTTGGTTTCTAGAACACGGCGCAAACGTCGGTCCGAGAACGCGCGGTTCCCTACGAAACTTACGCGTTCAACCTCGATCGTAGTGCCTTCGGCCACTTCGAAAACCAGATCGACCCGATTGTCATTGCGACGAATGATACGCGGGATGACGGTCGCCGAAACGCGTCCCTGGGCCGAGTAAACCTCGGCGATCAGATCGGCATCCGCTTCGGCCACTTGGGGCGTAAACACCCGCCGCGTCTCAGACGAAATGACGTCAAGCAGCACCTCATCCTTTACCCGGCGATTCCCTTCGATGCTGATTTGGTTGATTGTCGGGTATTCCTGCACCTCGATCACAAGAGTCGTGCCGCGCGGTGTCAGTTCAACTGTTTCAAAAACGCCACTGTCAAGCAAACGCTGGAAAGCATCATTCAACTGACCTGCGGTTACCGTTTGGCCCGGTTCGATACCTGTTCGTTCGATGATCGTCGACGTTTCGATCCGCCGATTGCCTTCAACTTCGAAGCTGTTGATGGTGTAAGTCTGCGCCTGCGCGACCTGTGGTGCTGCCGTTAACCCGACGACAGTAAAGGCAAAAATGAATACTAGTGCGCGCCACAATATATTGATTGGTGCCTGTACCGAGCCGCAGGATGTGCCCGTACCTCTGCTGTCCGCCATGTTTTTTTCTCAACCCAGAATCTAAGTCTTTGCAAGTTGAGTAGCGGGAATATGCAGTCTTGTCAAAAGACCAAACTGCATAAAAAGCGTATTGGTTTTAGGCTTTCAGAGACGAGGAATCACATAGTCACCAGATAAGCGCCTGCCGCAAGGGCAAGTGCGGTGATCGCAAAACTCATCAGCATGTTCCAGTTCATCAGGAACAGAAAGCTGAAACTCTGATATGATTTCTGCAATGCCTTGGTCATCTGTCCGGTTTCCATGCTCTGTGTAAGGACAGATCATAGCGTTTAAATGCGGCAAGAATGCGTCCAGATTGTGCCGGGTTTTACCAAATCAGCAGAACAGGTCGTTGCTGATCGAAAACAGCATCAAAGACAGGATCATGGTGATGCCGATGCCCATCAGGATCCGAAGCGCCTTGTCGCTGGGTGGTTTGCCCGAAACCGCCTCATAGGCATAGAACACCAGATGGCCGCCATCCAAAGCGGGTATCGGGAACAGGTTCAAAAGGCCGATCGCCGCAGACAAGACAGCTATGAAAAAGATGAAGCTCTGGGCGCCCTGGCTGGCCACCGCACCCGAGGTCTCGGCAATCCCGATAGGCCCCGAGATATTGCAGGTGCTGATCGCTCCGGTGATCATGTGCCACATACCCGACAATGATCCTTCGATGATCCGCATCGTCTGGCTGACACCGACCGAGAGGGATTCGCCAACACCGGCGGGAACGGTCGCAGGTTCCAGCATCATGCCGCCGACGATTCCGATACGCCAATGCGTTGCAAAACCTCCATCGGCCAAGGGCTCGTCCGTCCGACGCGGCGCCAAAGCAAATTCAAGGTCTGCACCATCGCGCCACACATTCAAAAGCAAGGCGCGCCCGTCCGAGCTTTCAACATGTTCTTTCAACTGGTCGAAGGCAAAGATTGGGTCTCCGTCAACCGAGGTGATTACATCGCCCGCTTTCAAATCGATATCCATGGCCGCACTGCGTGGCGTCACCTGTTGTATCAGCGGTGGGAACAACCACGGGCCAGCGACGTCCAGGGTCTCGCCGTCTCGGATCACCGTATAATCCAATACGGGTTCGACGGGCAGCGCGTCCCGGAATTCCGACCATGTGTTGCCATCATCGATATCGGGAGTTGCGATCCCTTCGATAGCGATGATCTCGTCTCCATCCTGCAAGCCCTGTACGGTCCCCGGCAAAGGTTTCAAAGAGGCAATTGTCAGCGGCTCGCGGGTGACGCCTTCGGACCAGAAAATCGCGCCGAAAACCAAGATCGACATGACGAAATTGAACACAGGTCCCGCAGCCACCGTCGCTGCGCGCGCCCAAAGCGGCGCACCGTGCATCGTACGACGCAGGGCTTCGGGGCTTTGCTCGGCTATTTCGGTCATCGTGTCTTCGTCTTTGCCCGAGGCCGCATTGGCGTCGCCCAGAAACTTGACGTAGCCGCCGAAAGGAAGCAGGGCGATCTGCCACTTGGTGCCGCGCTTGTCGACACGGCTCCACAGGACCGGGCCAAATCCGATCGAGAACACTTCGGCATGAATGCCAGACCAGCGCCCAACGATATAGTGGCCATATTCGTGGACCGCGACGATAACGGACAATGCAATCACGAAGGCTGCGATTGTGTAGAGAAGCCCACCGAATTGCGGGATCAGAGAAAAAATATCCAAGTGTCTTATCCTGCTCGTTGTCGCACGGCTTCATCCACCCACTTCCGTGCGAGATGGTCCGCTTGCTGGACGTTATCAAGGGTCAAAGCGGCATCAATAAGGTCATTTGTAGTGTCAAATTGGTCAAGAACGACCGAGACCAAGTCTGCCATGTCCAAAAAACCGATCCGTCGGGCGATGAAATGATCCAGAGCGCGCTCTTTGGCGGCGTTGAATATCGCGCCGGACAAGCCACCACGCTCCATCACGTCCCGGGCAATGCGCAGCGCTGGATATCGGTTCAGATCGGGCGTTGAAAACCGCAATTGACCAAGCGCTGCCAAATCCAGTCGCTCGACAGGCAAATCGCGACGATCCGGCCAGTGCAACGCATATCCGATAGCATGGCGCATATCTGGCGCGCCAAGATGGGCCATCAATGCTCCGTCGTTGAAACCGACAAGTGCGTGCACAGTGGACTCGGGGTGAACAAGCACTTCGATCTGGTCCGGATGAACCTGAAAGAATTCTTTGGTCTCAATGACCTCCAGCGCCTTGTTGAACATAGACGCGCTGTCGATCGTAATGCGCTGCCCCATATCCCAGTTCGGGTGGCTCGAGGCCTGTTCGACCGTGGCACTGGCCAGAGCTTCCAAAGGCCAGTCCCGAAACGCACCGCCGCTGGCGGTGATGATGATCCGCTCGACCGCGTCCATATCCTCGCCCACGAGAGCCTGGAACACAGCTGAATGCTCACTGTCGACCGGCAGAAGCCGGGCATTGTGTTGCTGCGCGGTCTGCAGCACCAAAGGTCCGGCGCAAACCAGTGTTTCCTTGTTCGCCAGCGCCAGCGTCGCGCCTTGCTCCAGCGCTTTGATCCCTGGGGCGAGCCCTGCGGCCCCGACGATGGCGGACATCACCCAGTCCACCGGACGGGAAGCCGCTTCGGCAATGGCATTCTGACCCGCTGCGGCCTCGACACCCGATCCTTTCAGCGCAGCCCTCAATGCATCAAGCTGTCCGTCGTAAGCCGTTACCGCAATATCAGCCTGTAAGTGTTTGGCATCATTTGCCAATTGTTCAATGTTGTTGCCACCGGTCAGCGCCACCAAATCATAGGCGTCTGTCTGTCTGGATATCAGATCAATCGTGCTCTGACCAATCGATCCTGTAGCGCCCAAAATGGATAGCTTGCGCATTACATCCCCACAGGAACAAAGAACTGAGCTGCGATCAGAACAAATAACGCAGCCCCCATCATTCCGTCAAACCGGTCCAGAAAACCGCCATGGCCGGGAATGAGGTTCGAGCTGTCCTTGACGCCAAATTTCCGCTTTGTGGCGCTTTCAACAATATCACCGATCTGGCTGGCCATCGACGCCAGAACCGAGATGACGACGAAGAAAAAGCCCAAGCCAAAATAGGCTGCAAAAACTATTCCAACCACCGCCGCGGCGGCCCATCCTCCTGCGGTTCCCGACCATGTTTTCTTGGGGCTGATGCGTGGCCAGAACTTTGGCCCACCAATCGCCTTGCCCACGAAATAGCCCGCGACATCCGTGGCGACGACGATCAGGATCAGCCAGACCATCCAGCCAAACCCCATGTTTTCGCGGATCGAGATAAAGCCCAGACCCGCCGCTGCGATCCAGACGGCAAAGGCGACATAGGTCAGCTTTGCACGTCCAACCTGCCCCGCGCCGACAATCGCGGGTGCAACAAGGATCGGCAGACGGTAAATGGCGGGTAGATGATAGCTGGCAATGACCGCAGCCCCGGTCAAGATCGCAAGCTGGATCGCGACGCCAGCGCGCTCGGGCGCGATCATGCGCACCAATTCCCAGGTCATCAAGCCACAGGCGATGCCAACGAAGATTTCAAACCATAGGCCGCCCAGCCAAACTTCAACCGCGCCAATGGCGACCAAGACCGCAGCAGACAGAACTCGGGCGGTAAGGTCAGCCCATCGGCCATCGCTCATGCGGGCACCGCTCCGAAACGCCGCTCGCGTGCGCCGTAGTTTCGGCAAACGCGACCGAACTCAGCGGCTGTAAAATCAGGCCACAAGGTATCGATGAACTCATATTCCGAATAGGCTGACTGCCAGAGCAGAAAATTTGAAATTCGGGCCTCACCACTGGTGCGGATCACCAAGTCGGGATCCGGTAAAACCCTTGTATCCAAATATTTTGGCAGAGTTTCCTCATCTACGTCTTCGGGCTGCAGCTTTCCTGCGGCCACATCTCGGGCCAGACGTTTGGTTGCCCGCGCGACCTCATCCCGACCGCCGTAATTCAGAGCGACTGTCAGGTGCACCAGATCATTGTCTTTGGTTTCTTGTTCAAGCTTGTCCATCAAGCTTGTCAACTTTTTGTCCAACCGCACCCGATCCCCGATGAACCGCACCCGGATCCCGTTTTCCTTCAGCGTGCGGGTTTCCTTGACGATATAGCGCCGAAACAGGCTCATGAGGCCGGCAACCTCAACCTGCGTCCGTTTCCAGTTTTCGGTTGAAAACGCAAAGATAGTCAGGAATTTCACACCCAGTTCCGGGCAGGCTTCAACCACCTCGCGCACGCGCTTGGCACCCGCGTGATGGCCATAGAGCCGTGGGCGACCACGTGCCTGCGCCCAGCGGCCATTGCCGTCCATGATGATGGCCACGTGACGCGGCCCGGTATGGGGATCTTTTGGCATATGCTGGGCCTTAGACCTGCATGATCTCGGTTTGCTTGGTCTCAAGCGCGTCATCCACCGACTTGATCATTGCGTCGGTCATCTCCTGAACTTCGGCTTCCCAAAGTTTCTGATCGTCTTCCGACATGCCATCGGCCTTGGCCTTCTTGATCTGATCCATGCCGTCCCGGCGCACATTGCGGATCGAGACGCGTGCGCTTTCAGCATATTGCCCGGCAACTTTACCCAGTTCCCGACGACGTTCTTCGTTCAACTCGGGAATGGGCAGCATGATGATGGTGCCATTCAGCTGAGGATTGATCCCCAAACCACTTTCGCGAATGGCTTTTTCCACTTTGCCGACCAGCGACTTGTCCCAGACGTTGACCGTCACCATGCGCGGTTCGGGCACATTCACTGTGCCCACCTGATTGATCGGCGTCATCGAACCGTAGGCATCCACCATCACAGGCTCCAGCATCGAGGCCGATGCCCGCCCGGTGCGCAGCGACGCAAATTCGGTTTTCAAATTCGCCATGGCGCCGTCCATGCGGCGTTGCAAATCATCGGTGTCCAGTTCGAAATCATCAGACATGCTGCTCACTCCCGGTCTTCAGGTGCTGTTTGGATGGGTCATAAGCCATCACAATTGGGATGTATAGCAATCATGAGCATGAATTGTGGCAATGGCCAGAGTTGTTTCTGGCCATTGTCAGACAAATGCCCGGAGTTGTGGCCGCGCCTCAAGCGTTCACATCGACAACGACACGGCCCTTGACCTGGCCTTGCAGGATATCGGCCCCAAGCTTTGGCAGATCCGACAGAGTCGCGGGTTGTACCATCGCTTCAAGCTTGTCCATCGGCAGATCAGTGGCGATGCGGTTCCAGGCGCGCACCCGGTTGTCATAGGGCTGCATCACGCTGTCGATCCCCAGCAGGTTCACACCGCGCAGAAGGAACGGAATCACCGTGGCCGGTAACCCTGCGCCCCCGGCCAGGCCGACAGCGGCGACCGAGCAACCGTATTTCATCTGCCCCAGAACCCGCGCAAGCATTTCACCGCCGACCGCATCAACGCATCCGGCCCAGGTTTCGCTCTCAAGCGGGCGTTTGGTGGTCTCGTTCAACTCCTCGCGCGGCACGATGGTGCTGGCACCCAATGACTTCAGGTAATCGCCGGTCTCCGGGCGTCCCGTTACTGCGGCCACTTCATAGCCCAGATGCGCTAGAATGGCCGTAGCCACCGATCCAACGCCACCTGCTGCGCCGGTGACCAAAACAGGCCCGTGGCCGGGGGTCAGCCCGTGGTCTTCCAAAGCCATCACCGCCAGCATTGCAGTGAACCCCGCAGTGCCCACAGCCATCGCCTGTTGCGTGCTCAATCCATCCGGCAAGGGAACCAGCCAGTCAGCCTTGGCACTGGCTTTCTGGGCGTACCCGCCCCAATGCGCCTCGCCCACACGCCAACCAGTTAAAACCACCTTGTCACCGGGCGCATAGCGCGCATCCGAGGACGTCTCGACAGTACCGGCATAATCGATCCCCGGAATATGAGGGTAATTGCGCACAAGCCCTCCACCCTTGGGGGAAAGGCATAAACCGTCTTTGTAATTCACCGTGGAATATTCGACCGCCACGGTCACATCTCCGGATGGCAGGTCCTCTTCCGAGATTTGCTTGATCTCGGCTTGTGCCGCGCCGCTGTCCTCGTCCTTGTTCATGATCAACGCATTAAACATTCAGCTCTTCCTTTCTGTTCCTCAGCGCCAGATCCGCTTTGCATCTGGCCAAAAATATCCCCGGGGGTTCGCGCAGCGACAGAGGTAGAGCCCCCTACCTCCGCTCAAATCCAGAAATGCGCCTGCACCACCGCATCACGTGTCCCCGCCGGTGTCTCAACCTCCAAAGCCGTGCCCGCGTCCCAATGGCTTAGCTTCACCATACCGATGGCCACATTTGTTGTGAAATCCGGCGACCAGGCAGCCGAAGTGATCTGCCCCACGCGCCTGCCTTCGGCAAAAACGCCCCAGGGCCGATCGCAGGGCGGAACCGGGTCCCCGGCGATGGCGATCGGTCGGATCTGTTGCACTGGACCTTCCTTGGCCACACGCAACAGCGCATCACGCCCAATACATCCGATCGCGGTATGTGTGTTGCAGAACTTGCCCAGCCCGCATTCATGCGGTGTGTTGTCGTCGGTCATGTCATTGCCAAAAGACAGCAACCCGCCCTCGATCCGTTCGATCAGGTTTGGGCACCCTGCCCGCACGTTCAGATCCCGCCCAGCCTCGAACAGAGCGTTCCACAGCGGCATTCCAACCGCGCTGCCTTCGACATAGATCTCGAACCCGCCCTGTTTCGAATAGCCCGAGCGCGCAATCGCCAGGCTGTGGCCCTGAAACTCGAACATGTCAAAGCGGAAGAACCGGATGTCACGCACACGGTCTCCGAAAACGCGCGCCAACAGCTCATCCGATTTTGGCCCCTGCACCGCCAAGGGTGAGACGTCGGGCTCATCCACCAGCACATCCAGACGATAGCCATTGGCGATTCCCTTGACCCAGAACAGCAGGTCACTGTCGGCAATGGATATCCACCAACGGTCCTCTGACAGCTTCACCGCCACTGGATCATTCAGCATCCCGCCGGTCTCATCCACGATGGGCACGTAATAGCATTGCCCCGGCAGCATCCCACGCAAATCGCGTGGGGTGAGCATTTGCATCAACCGCGTCGCATCCGGGCCGCGCAGCTCGACCTGGCGCTCGCAAGAGACATCCCAGATTTGCACATGCTCTTTCAGGTGCCGATAATCCGCTTCGACGCTTTCAAAGACCGTCGGCAGCAGCATCCGATTGTAAACCGTATAGGCTTTGACCCCTGCCGCTTCGACACCGTCTGAGAACGGGGTGCGCCGCAAGCGCCGGGACAGAGAAATTTGGGTCACGCCGCTCTCCTCTCACTGATCAGACATTCGACGACGCTTCGGTCGCGCATCACTTGGGTCCGTGCCAGTCGATGGGGCAAATTTCGGCGGATTTACCGCCAAAATCCCAAACCCGGCCATAATCACGCACCCTAGATTTGGTGCCGCGCGCGACGATGATGTCGGGGCCCATCCAGTATTTCGAGTTCGAGACCATCACCGGATGATCGGGGTCCTTGCCGCCCAGCATCTCGATCTCGCCCTGAATTTTGCGACCAATCATGATGCGACGCTTGGTTCCGTCGCGTTCAATCTCAACCGGCGCACGCTCGGCTCCGATGATCTCGCTGACGAGCATGGTGAACAGACCTGTGGTGCCGCCTGCCTGACCACTGAAGATCTGCAGCAGGCCGTTATACGCCTTGCCGCTGGCGCGTTCGTCGACATAGGCGGCGACTTTCCACTGGCCTTCGCCCATCCGGCCCGGAATATCGACCAGCAGGCCCACATTCAAACCGGACAGGTCTTCGCCCTCGTAATGGCCTTCGTCGATGATCACCCCCATCCAGGCGTGGCAATGGCCTTCGGTTGGTGGATGCGCGCCCAGCGAGACAACGCAGGGACAAAATACATCGCAGGAACAGTTCAGGATCAACTCGCCCTTGATGGCCCATTCCGTCGGGCTCATCTCGCGCCGTTTGGGGTTGGGCATGCGGCTGTCGATCCGCTGGCTTATCGGCAGCCTGTCCGCATCTGCCCTTCTGTTCTTTGCCATTTCATTCTCCTCCGCAAGTCATCCGTAAGTCACGGGAAAGGCCAGCAGCAGCACGCCGCCAGCAATCAAAAGAAACCCCATCGGCCGGGTCACCCGGTGCCCGATCTGAGGCAGTTTTTCCAAGACCATGAACAGCGTCGCCAAACCCATCCACAAGAGGCTCATGACTCCGCCCACAAAGCCTAGCGCCATAAAGCCCCAGCAGCATCCAACGCAAAAACTGCCCAGCCCCAGCCCCATGCGCAGACCGCCTGCAAAGCCGGTTTTCCAATGGCCCAGGAAATAGGACATGGGCGCGTGACAGATGCCGTGGCAGACCGCTTTGCCGCGGGTAAACTGAAACGCGCCGACGACGATCATCAACCCTGCGGCAACCCATCCCGATTTGGCGATGCCCAGCATGTCGATCACGCCACCAAACAGCAGCACAAGCTGAACACCTGCAATCAGGGCTGCAAATCCGACCCAGACGACGAAATACCCCAGCAACACCCCCAGCCATCCAGCGCGAGAGCCATTGGCGCTACGGATCAGGTCCTCGTAACTGCGCAGCGTGGGCACAAGCGTCGGCAGCATCATCGCGGCCATCATGATGGCCCACATCCAGAACAACGGGCCGTACTCGGCCATGGGCATGTACATATCCATCCGAGGATCCATTGCCGCCATCGCCTGCCCCATGGGCCCCGGGCGCCCGATCCAGTCCAGATCCATCGCGCGGCTCATGGAGAACATCACCCACCACGCGCACAGAATCGCGAGATAGAAGCCCAGCCACAGCCCGTTGCGGATGATTGCGCGACTCACCTGATCCTCCCACAGCATCGCTCTTGCTTTTCAAATGTCAGACTTTTAAATGTCAGACAAATAAAAATTCATATTTGCAGGCACACGGGATGAAAATTGACCCCAAAAACCCGGCGGACCTGTCGGCGCAGATCGCGCAGGCTATTCGGGACGCTATCGTGTCTGGCGCGCTGATCGTTGATGAGCGTCTGCCGTCCGAAGCTGAGCTGGCCGATCAGTTCCAGGTTTCGCGCCCCACTGTGCGCGAGGCCCTGAAACGTCTGGCCGCTCAGGCACTGATCCGCACCCAGCGCGGAGCCACGGGGGGCGCTTTTGTGAACCGTCTCAGCTTTGAGGACGCATATTCGCAGCAAATCACCACTTCGACCCTGCTGCTGTCTATGAATGCGGTCAGTTTCGATACTGCCTGCGAGGCGCGCTATGCGCTGGAACGCGCCTGCGCGCCCATGTCCGCTGAACGCAGAAGCCCGGATCAGCTGGCCACGATGCGGGCCGAGATCTTTCGTCAGGCGCAGCCCGGGCTGACGGATGAGGCCTTTTGCGCCTCGGATGTGGCCTTCCATCGCGCGTTGGTCGACGGTGCTGGCAATCCGGTTCTGTCCTACCAACTAGCGGGTGCGGTTGAGGCGATGCAGCCACTGATGAACATGATCACCTTCACGGCACGGTCGCGCGAGGCCATTATCGAGCTGCACGGCAACATAGCCGACGCTCTGGATGCGCGCGACGCGGATGGTGTCGAGGCCGCTCTGATCGAGCTTGAGGCCTATACGCGGCAATTGGCCCGGGACGTGGCCGAACAACGTCGCAAACCCGCTTGAAGCGCCAAGTTGGTGCTGTTCATTCGCCAAGGGCAGTCTAGGTTCGCAATGAACCCACAGAAAAAGAGGCCAGAATGATACCGATCGTGAACGCAATTGCCGCCCTGTTGACCATCGGGTTTGGCCTGTTCGGCTTTTTGGCCCCCGCCTATACGGCCAATGCGCTGGATCTGGCACCCACCACCAGCACTATGGGGCTCAGCGAAATGCGCGCCTCGGTTGGCGGGCTGTTTGTGGTGACAGGGATCGCGGTTTTGTGGCTCAACCAGCCCATGGCCTATGTCATGCTGGGCGTGGTCTATTCCGGGGCGGCACTGGGGCGGTTCGTATCTGTTGTGCTGGACAACCCACCCCTGGCCAAAGCTCTGATTTTTGGGGGAATCGAGCTTGTGCTGGCCGTGTGGCTGATTGCGGCCAATCTCAACAGAACCGCCTAAGGCATTGGCGCTGCGGCAGATTCGCCATTTGCATCTGTCCTACGCCTTGCCTATATAAAAGATGTCCTTCGGGACTATGGACATAAACGCGCTCGTAATAAGCGGATCGGACCCGGGGGCGGTACCCGGCGGCTCCACCAACCATCCTTCGTTTGGGGATTTTGGGGCCGAAACAGGATCGACGAACGTCTAAAGGGGTTAGCTTTGTCTCGGCTGTCTGCCACCGTTACCGGCGAAACTAGTACAATTGCAAACGACAATCGTGCTCCGGTTGCAGTTGCTGCGTAAGCAGTAACAAGACCGAAATCTAAGCCCTTGCGCCTAGCCGCGTAAGGCGGGGTTCGCAGGTACCTGGCAACAGAAACCTGCATTTCCCCTATGCGCGAATTCTGAACAAGATCTCAGGTTTTGTTCACGGTTTATTTAGGCCTTTGCCGCATCGTCCTGACCAAGAGACAGGAGGCTGTGATGAGCAACGCAGATATGCTTCGCAACTGGTATTCGCAGGTTTGGGAACAGGGCAATACGGATGCAATCGATCAGTTCTTTGCGCCCGACACCACAACCGAAGGGTTGATCCCTGAAATGCAGATGGATGGTGGTGATTTTCGTGACCTCGTCATGGCATTCCGACACATCCTTGGCGACATCACGGTTGAAATGCCCAAGATCCTAGAAAGCGGCGATTGGGTCAGCGCGTTTGTTCACCTGAAAACAACGCGCGCTGACAATGGGGCTCCGGTTACGGCCACAGGGCAGGTTATGGCGCGGTTCAAAGGCGACAAAATGGTTGAGGCGTATAACCAGTTCGACTTCGTTTCGCTGTTTGAACAACTGGGTCAGTTCCCGCAAGACACCCTGCCCGTCTGCATGACTGGGCAGCGCCTGGACTGGGCTTGACGGCACGCTTGACCCAGTCGCGCGTTCCGCGTTAGCTCAGCCCTGAACGGGGTTAGCTTGCGAACACCCCAAAGGTCGCTTTCCAAGCTTCGCATGTATCCGAGTTGAAACAGGAAACATGCAATGGCAGCCTCGCCGCGAAGATTTGAAACCCCAGCCTTTTGGCCCCTAAAGCTGCTTTGGGTTCTGTGTCCGGCGCAGAATGCGCGCCAGCTGTGCAACGCGCGCGCATACACGATGGTGACGCGACATCTCGTGTGGTCCGCATGAGCCCGTCATTTTCCGAACTGCTCCGCGTCTTCGGGCGCATTGGGCTTTTGTCCTTCGGTGGCCCGGCGGCACAGATTTCCCTGATGCATCAAGAACTGGTCGAGCGTCGCCCTTGGCTGGATGAGCAGAGCTTTCTCAGGGCGCTGTCTCTGTGCATGTTGTTGCCTGGGCCCGAGGCGATGCAACTGGCCACCTATGCGGGGTGGCGGCTCCGCGGCGTTTGGGGAGGGCTGATCGCAGGCACGCTTTTTGTCGTGCCCGGAGCCATTGTCATCGCCCTGCTGGTTGCGCTTTATGCGGCCTATGGGGATTTGCCCTTGGTTCAAGCCGGATTTCTGGGCATCAAGGCAACTGTCATCGTGATCGTCCTTCAGGCGTTGAGCAACCTTTCGCGAAAGGCTCTTAACGGGCCGAGCCACAAAGCGACCGCTGCGCTGGCATTCATCGCTATCTTCGCGCTCAACCTGCCTTTCCCGATCATCATCCTCTGCGCCGCCCTTTGGGGATACGCCGTTACACCAGTGCCCAAGGGTGTTCCTGCGACCCCCTCGCCCGTCCGTAACAGCCCGATCCGAACGGCAGCGATCTGGCTGACGCTTTGGCTGACCCCCTTGGTCCTGCTGACCCTGACAGGTCAAACCTTGCTGAGTGATCTGGGCTGGTATTTCGCCCGTCTGGCAGTGGTGACCTTCGGCGGGGCCTATGCGGTTTTGGCCTATATGACGCAGACCGTGGTGGATACGTATCACTGGATCAGCACCGATCAGATGATCGACGCGTTGGGACTTGCCGAAACAACCCCCGGCCCGCTGATTCTGGTGACACAGTTTGTGGCCATGCTCAGCGGCTACCTGTCCGGTGGATATGCCCTGGCCATGGCGGCGGGAGCGGTGGCCCTTTGGGCGACTTTCGTGCCGTGTTTCCTGTGGGTTTTCCTGACAGCACCCTATCTCGACTACCTTGCTGAACGCCCGCGTCTGACCTCGGCATTGCACGCGATCACGGCAGCCGTGGTCGGAGTGATTCTCAATTTGTCGCTCTGGTTTGGGTTGAGCGTCTTATTCGGAACAGTCGCGGATTGGAGTTTTGGCCCGGTGTCAATACCTTTGCCCGAAATCACCTCTTTGAATCTTGCCGCGCTAGGCTTGACAATCGGCGCTGGGCTGTTGATTTTCTGGGCAAAATTGGGGTTTGCAGTCAGTTTGGCTCTGATGACCTGCGCCGGTCTGGTTTTGCACTATTTGTAGCCAATCTTGGCCCGCGCGGCCTTTCGTTTCCGGCCAAATCCCCTATGCTGAGTGTAGCGAGTATTGAGGACAACTTATGTCGCAGGACATTGACTATGGAAACCTGATGCACACGGCCATGCGCGGCCTGATCAAGCAGGTTTTGTCGGATGTATCCAACACCGGCCTGCCTGGGGCACATCACTTCTTTATCACCTTCGATACGCGCCAACCGGGCGTCGAGTTGGCCGATTGGCTGCGCGAGCGCTATCCTGATGAAATGACCATCGTCATGCAGCATTGGTTCGAAAACCTGACGGTTGGAGACGAAGGCTTTTCGATCACGCTGAATTTCGGCGATGCGCCCGAGGTTCTGTATATCCCCTATCTGGCCATCAAGACCTTTGTGGATCCGTCGGTCGAGTTTGGCTTGCGCTTCGAAAGCAATGATGACGATAGCGAGGATGATATCTCGGAAGAGATCGCTGTCTCAGCGCCGGAAACAGAAGACGAGCCGCATCAGGATGCAGATATCGTCTCGCTCGACAGTTTTCGGAAGTAAGCAAATCGCAGCGCTGCGCCTAAGGCCTTTATTCTTTTCGCAAGAACGTTTCGACCGAGCGTGATTTCTCGCCATTGCGGAACCGCGAGAAGGACAATTCCAGCCCGCCGTCGGCCAGCGTTCGGTCAAATTGCTGCAACTCATAGCCACCGGATTCGTCAATAAACAGCGAAAAGACAGTCAGCGTCGGCCCGTCGATCCGCCCCCAAACAAAGGGTTCTCCTTTCATCGGGTCCAACGGAACTTCGTGCCCGAAAACATTTCGCTTCATCGCAGCCGAGTACAGGTCGCCGCGCCCCGAGGGCAGAAAGTCGATGGAATACTTCTCGTCCTTCACGCGCCCGTCCGGCTTGTAGGTCGTTGTCGTCCAACTGACATTGAACCCCTGTTTAAGCTCGTGAATAGAAACGCTCATATCGCGCGGGGTTTCTTCGCCGTCGATGTTCACCACATTCGCCGAGCCAACATAATTCCCCACAAAAGGTGTGATGTCGGATGCTTTGGCAGCGACAGCCAAGAACAGCATGATCAACGCCGCGCCAAGCGTCACGATCAGTGACTGTCCGGGAATCGATCTTTGCATTTCACTCTCCATCGCAGGGTGCACTACATTCTATCCGGCCTACCCATCAGCACAATGGGCCTGTTTGCGTTAACTTCAAGGTTTGAGCGCTACTGACGATCTATATCTTTGAAAGCCCAGCCTCTATGGTGCGCGCAACTTGCCGATTGAGTCATGCGATCTCTCGGGCTAAACGGCATACAACTGCATACCAGACGGAGTGACAGATGTCTCAGACCCGCACCGAATCCGACAGCTTTGGCCCGCTTGAGGTTCCTTCTGACAAGTATTGGGGCGCGCAAACTCAGCGATCGATCATGAATTTCCCGATCGGTTGGGAAAAACAGCCCGTGGCCATTGTCCGCGCGCTGGGCGTGATCAAGAAAGCCTGTGCGATGGAAAACAAAGCCACTGGCAAGCTTGACGCCAAGATTGCCGATGCGATCATCCAAGCCGCGGGTGAGGTGATCGAGGGCAAGTTTGATGACAACTTCCCTCTGGTCGTGTGGCAAACCGGATCGGGCACCCAATCGAACATGAACTCGAACGAGGTGATTGCGAACCGGGCCATCGAAATTCTGGGCGGCGTAATCGGTTCGAAATATCCGGTGCATCCGAATGACCACTGCAATATGGGGCAATCGTCAAACGATACCTTCCCCACCGCCATGCATATTGCCACCGCGATGAGCGTGCGAGATGTGCTGATGCCGGGTCTGGAGAAATTCGCTACAGCGCTTGAGAAAAAAGCTAAAGAGTTCGAAGGGATCATCAAGATCGGTCGAACCCATACGCAAGATGCGACACCTTTGACGCTGGAACAGGAGTTTGGCGGATACGCACATCAGATCCGTCAGGGGATCGCCCGCGTTGAGGCGTCGATGCCCGGCATCTACGAGCTGGCGCAAGGCGGCACTGCGGTGGGCACTGGCCTGAACACGCACAATGGTTGGGACGAAGCAGTTGCAAAGAACATGGCAGACATCACCGGCCTGCCCTTTGTCACCGCGCCGAACAAGTTCGAAGCGCTGGCG
Source organism: Ruegeria sp. HKCCA6707 (assembly GCF_013033515.1). GTDB lineage: Bacteria > Pseudomonadota > Alphaproteobacteria > Rhodobacterales > Rhodobacteraceae > Ruegeria. The sequence continues at coordinate 159,964 of NZ_WQEG01000001.1, forward strand.
GCCCATGATGCCATGGTCTTCCTGTCAGGTGCCTTGGCGACCATTGCGGGCTCTTGTTACAAGATCGCGAATGATATCCGCTTGCTGGGCTCAGGCCCGAGGTCAGGTCTGGGGGAACTGATCCTGCCGGAAAATGAGCCCGGCTCTTCGATCATGCCAGGCAAGGTGAACCCGACACAGGCCGAAGCGCTGACCCAGGTCGCCGCCCATGTGATGGGCAATGATGCGGCGATGAAATTTGCGGGCTCGCAGGGTCATTTCCAGCTGAACGTCTACAATCCGATGATGTCCTACAACCTGCTGCAATCGATCCAGTTGCTGGGCGATGCAACCGACAGCTTTACCGAGCGCATGTTGCTGGGCATCAAGGCCAATGAGCCCCGCATCGACAAGCTGATGAAGGAATCGCTGATGCTGGTGACCGCGCTTGCCCCCACCATCGGCTATGACAATGCCACCAAGGTTGCCAAGACGGCCCATAAGAACGGCACCACCCTCAAGGAAGAGGCCATTGCCCTGGGTTTTGTCGATGCGGCGACCTTTGATGCGGTTGTGCGCCCTGAACAGATGATCGGCCCGAAAGACTGATGGGCAAACCGGTCAATCTGAACCGGTATCGAAAAGAAAAAGCGCGGGCTGCAAAAAAAGCCCGCGCAGACCAAAATGCTGTGGCGTTTGGGCGGTCCAAGGCGGAAAAAGACAAGGTGCTTGAGCGGCTGGACAAGCTGAAACGCGACCTCGACAATCATGAGCTGGATGAATGAGCGGCCGCCCGGTGAAACGCTCTCTGACGCTAAAGGGGCACCGGACCTCGGTTTCCCTTGAAGATGAGTTCTGGCGCGCTTTTCGCAACATAGCGCAGGAAAAAGATATTCCAATCAATGTCCTGGCGTCAGAAATTGATGTTGCGCGAGACCCGGAAACAGGCTTGGCCTCGGCCATCCGTGTATACATCCTGAATTGGTATCAAGACAAAGCCTGACCCTTGTCATCCCGCGCTTTGGTCGCTAGCTTGAGCAGGAACAAAAAGGGTACATCATATGGGTGATCTCGTCACGGGCCCTGACGGCCAACACCGTTGTGCCTGGTGCCAGGCCGCACCTGAGTTCTTTGACTATCACGACACGGAATGGGGTTACCCGGTTTCAGACGACATTCGCCTGTTCGAAAAGCTGTGCCTGGAAAGCTTTCAATCCGGGTTGAGTTGGCGCACGATCCTGAGCAAGCGCGAGAATTTTCGCAGTGCCTTTTGTGGTTTTGATTTCAACAAGATGGCCGTGTTTTCTGACGAAGATGTCGCGCGGCTGCTACAAGACACCGGTATTGTTCGCCATCGCGGAAAGATTGAAGCAGTGATCAATAACGCACGGCGTGCGCAGGAGTTGGTCGCTCAGGAAGGCTCGATCGCCGCCTATGTTTGGCGCTATGAGCCTGAAACACCACCCGCGCCGCGAAGCGCATCGACCTCACCCGAGTCGGTTGCGATGTCTAAAGATCTGAAGAAACGCGGCTGGAAATTTGTCGGCCCCACCACCGTTTATGCATTTATGCAAGCGATGGGGCTGATCAATGATCACGCAGAAGGCTGCGTCTTTCGAGACAAAGCGGCGCAAAAGCGCCGCGCGTACGTCAAGCCGGTTTAGCAGGACGCTTTGAAGATCTTGTCGATATTGCCACCCAGGGCCGCGTTGAACTCGGCCTCGGATTGATGCTTCGACAGCCCTTCGGTCAAGGCGCGCGAGAATGAGGCAATCATTTTGCCGTTCTGCCCTAGCAGGTCGCAGGCCTCTTCAGTAGAATAGCCACCCGACAAAGCCACAACGCGCAACACGCGCGGATGATCGGCCACCGCATCATAGAGGTTGGCTTTGGTCGGGATCGTCAATTTGAGCATCACATCCTGACCGTCTTCCAACTGATCAAGGTTTTTCAGGATCTCCGCGTTCAGGATGTCTTCTGCTTCAGCTTTGGTTGCGGAGTGGATATTCACCTCCGGCTCGATGATCGGAACCATTCCGGCGCTGACAACCTCACGGGCTACGTCAAATTGCTGTGCGACAATGGCGGCGATCCCTTCCGCGTTTGCCTCATGGATGACCGAGCGTTCCTTGGTCCCGAATACGCGACCTGCCTTGGCCAATGTCTCGGCCAGACCGGGGATCGGTTTCATCAATTGAACACCGTTTGCCTGCTCTTCCAGCCCTTTGTCGATCTTGAGGAACGGCACGATGCCTTTGACCGACCAAAGGTAGTCAGCCACTTTGCGACCCTCGATCTCTTCACCCAATGTCCGTTCGAACAGGATGGCGCCGATGACTTTGTCTTTGGTGAAATCATCCGCCAGAATGATCCGGGCGCGCATCTTCTGGATTTCGTCAAACATCTCGGCGTCTGAACCATAGTCAGACGCTTCCACGCCATAAAGCGCCAGCGCCTTTGGGGTCGAGCCGCCGCTTTGATCCAATGCTGCGATAAATCCTGCACCTTCAGACATCTGCGCGCGCTGTTCTGCGTTGGACATAACTCTTTCCTGTTCAATACTGATTCCGATTTACCCCCTCGCATACAGCAGCGCGGAGACGGATGGTAGGATGTTAGCGCTCAACCAAGCGCAACCAGATGCCATCTTTGGACCTGACCGTCAGATGTGCGACGGGAACAGGCGTTTTGCCGGGGATTGTTTCCAACCTGAAGCGCCGCAGGATCATCGACAAGATCAGCGGGCCTTCTACCATCGCAAAGCCCGCGCCCGGGCAAACACGCGGCCCGGCAGAAAACGGCATAAACGCATCCCGCTGACAGCGCTTGCCGTTCTCCGTGCTCCACCTGCTGGGGTCAAACCCGTCCGGGTTGTCCCATAACCGCTCATGCCGATGCAGATGCCAGGGGCTCAGAACCACTTGCGCGCCTGTTGGCAGGTCGCGATTTCTGAATTGCTCGGGACAGGTTGTTTCGCGCACCATCATCGGGACCGGCGGATAAAGCCGCAAGGTTTCGCGAAATATATCCCGCGCGCTACGCAGCTTTGAGATCGCAGAAAAATCGTGTTGATCCAGCAAGTGCGCTTCTGCGGCGATCCGGTCTTGCCACTCGGGGAACAGCGCTAACAAATACAGCGCCCAGGCCAAAGCGGATGCGCTGGTCTCGTGACCGGCCAGAAAGAAGATCGCCACCTGATCCACCATCTCATTGGTGTCAAAACAGCGCCCGGTGCTGGGGTCCGGTGTGGTCATGATCTTGGTCGCCAGATCATCTGGCGCGGTGCCGTTTGCAATCTGTGCAGCCCGTTCTTGTGTCATTCGCGTGATTAGAGCGCGGATATCCTGTGCGGTGCGGCGGGTGCGGCGGGAATGGAACCGAGGCATCCAGCGCGGCAACGGGACAAAGGCGGCCAGGTTCAAAAGCGGTTGTTCGCGCTGATAAGCGCGGAATTTCTGGAACACCTCTGCTGCGATGTCATGTTCAATCGGGACCGAAAACAGGGTGCGGAAAATCACGTCTGCGGCTGCGTGGCTGGTGATTTCTTCGAACTCGACGGGGTTTCCGACCCGCGATTGCAAACGGTCCGCACAAGCCTGCGCCGCTGCGCGCATCGCGGGAAAGGTATCTTTCAGCCGTCCGCCCTCAAACGCCGGATCGATAATGCGCCGCTGGGCTTTCCAGACCTCGCCGTTGGTCAGGAACACCGATTGACCCAACAGCGGGCGTAACCCTTCGCTGATGCGGTTGGACTTGGGGAAATCATCGGGCCGGTCTTTCAGAACCGTTTGGATCAGATCAGGCTGATTGATCAGGTATGACCGGAAAAACGGCGTTCGAAATTCGGCCATCCAGGCACGGTACAATCGCTGTGGCTGGGCCGAGAGCAGATCCTGCCGGAATAGTTTCAGGTACCGCGGCAGCGATACTTTGTCGGCGCGGGGCTGAGGCTTGGGTGGCGTCATGGGCCGACCGAACTGTATTTGGAAACCGGTGTTTCGATCCGCGATTTTGACGGCTTACGGCCGCTGAACCGCTGCGCGAGCGTCAGGGGCCCGGCGGTGATGCGGAAATAATCGTAGTCTCCGGGTTGGTCGAAGGCGCAGAGATACTGGAAATGCAGGCGGAAAAAGCGGTGGCGCAGCTGTCGCCAGCGCTCGGGCGACAGCGTCTGGGTAAAGGCCGCTGACAGGACAAGCGGCCAGCGCTTGCCCGGCCCGGCCACGCCACTCACCGCTACGGGATCACAAAGCGCAAAGGCGCAGCCATCGCCCGGGGCTGAGACATCGACCCAGGTCAGGTCTTCACGCGTGCTTAGGAATTGCAGGTCGCGGCGCAATTGGTCTGCGTTGGGCAGGAACGAGACCATGGGGACCACTTGCCCTAAGCTGAGGAAGAACACAGGGCGCTGTGTCTGGCGCTGCCTCAGCAACGAAGCCAGAACCAAAACTCCCAAATGCGCGCCCGAGCTGTGGCCAACCACCAGCACCTCATCTGTGTCACCATCCAGCGCGTCCCGGATCATCTGCGCAAACCCTTCCAACCGGGCGGCCAGTTCAGCCGGAACGGCACCCTTCAAAGCCGAGGAATGCGCATAATCATGCATCAGGTAATAGGCAAAAAACCTGTTGTCGAAACGACGAAAGGCATAGAGCAGACCATAGGCCAACCCGAACGCAGGCAAGAGAGCCAGCCAGCCTATCCAGCCCCAAAGCGGCGCAGCCGAGGCCCAAGCGATACCCACAGCCAGCGCCAATTGCCCCAGCAGCATCCCGACCGGATAAAGCGCCGCAATGACCGGCCCTTTGCGTAGCCGCATCAACCGTCCCAGCGTGCCGGTCGAAAGGTAAATCCACGCCGTCCTGAGCAATTGCAGATAGGTGCCGGGGATGGACTGCGCCATGCTCTGCTGCACGATGTCGGACCAGACCAGAACCTCGATGTCTGTTTCGGTTTCAAACCCGTCCTGGCGCGAGAACACGTGCCAACCATAGGGGCCATCACCGTTCTTGGGGCTCAATGCGATCTCATAGCCCGAAACCCGGGCCTGCGCGGCGCTTTCCTTGCGATAAAGCTCACGATAGCGACGAGGCGGAATCGGGTCATAACCGGGGATGTAGAACACCCGGCGTTTGCGCACTGTAGTTTCGGTGCTTTGACTGCTCATGCCCCTGCTCATCTGCCGCGCAGGTTAGCGCAGCGGGACGGTCAGGGTAAGACCCACCTGACCGGTCCCGCGATGTTAGAGCGATGGGTTTAACCGAAGGTTGCCAGAACCGGGAATGTTTCCAGCAGCCAGAAGCTGAACTCGGTAAACAGACCGGTAATCAGCATGATGCCCACGAACAACAGCAACCCGCCCATGATCTTTTCGATCAAAGCCATATGCGGTTTGATCTTGTTCATCACGGCCATAGACCGGTTCAGGAACATGGCGGCCAGCAGGAATGGAATGCCAAGGCCCGCCGCATAGACACCCAGCAAAAGGGTTCCGCGCGCCACCGAAGCCTCGGACGCCGCCAGCGACAGGATCGCGCCCAGTTGCGGGCCGATACAGGGCGTCCAGCCAAACGCAAAGGCCAGACCCAGAATATAGGCGCCAAAGATCGAACCACTGGATTCGCCGGTCTCCATCCGTGCCTCACGATCCAGCAGTGGAATGCGGATGATGTTCAGGAAGTGAAGACCAAAGACAATCACCACCGCACCCGAAATCTTGGCAAAAAGTACCTGATTTTGCAGCACAAAAGCGCCAAAGGCCGACGCGGTAAAGCCGAGCACCAGAAACACGGTCGACAAGCCCAGAACGAAGAACAGCGCCGACAGGGTGGCCTTGCGGCGCGCTTGCGCCTCATCTTTCATCTCGTTGATCGACACACCGCTCATATACGCAAGATAGGGCGGCACGATCGGCAACACGCAGGGGGACAGAAAACTGATCAGCCCGCCCAGCATGGCGATGAACATCGCGGGCAGAAGCTCCGCATCTATGATATCAATTCCGAACATGATCCCCACATATGGTATCAAATGCGCGTCGTCACGAGGCCAAACGGTCACAACCTCGTGGTTGAAATCTAGACAGTGTTACAAGTTCGTCCTATCCCCAATGACATGACGCAAAAGATCGAGACGCTGGACGCGCTGGGGTTGCTGTGCCCGCTGCCTGTCCTAAAAGCCCGAAAACGCCTTAAATCCTTGCCTGCAGGCGCTGTGCTGCGGGTGCTTGCTGATGATCCGGCTGCGATTATTGATGTTCCCCATTTTTGCACCGAGTCGGGCCATGTGCTGCTGTCACAAGACAGCGATGGTGATCACCAGGTCTATCTGATCCAAAAATCTGGCTAGATTGAATCCGGACAAGAAAAAAGGCGGGTCATGATGCCCGCCTTTTGTTTGTTATAATGACCACCAGCCCTTGCGTTTTGGCTTGGCCGGGGCGGGTTCAGGCTCGGGCTCTGGCGTCACAGTTTCCAAAACCGGCTCTGGCGCTTCTTCTGCCGGAGCTTCAGGCTCTGCCTCTGTGGCCGTGACCTCTGGGGTTTCTTCGGCCACAGCGGCCTCAGGGGTCTCTTCTGCAGGGATTTCCTGAGGTTCCGCCTCTGCCGTCGGTTCAACAACTGGCTCAGACGTTTCTTCTTGCGCCACCTCTTCGGCACGCGCGGCTTCGCTCGATTCTTCCGCCGCCGCAACATCCGCCTGGGCGCTCGCCTCGTCAGAGCTTACTTCAGCGGGTTGCGCGACCTCAGCGTCATCGTCCTTCTTGCGACGCCGCGCTGCACGTTTGCGCCTGGGTTTTGCAGGCTTTTCGTCCTGATCCGACGATGACGGTTCATCCGATGCGGTTTCGGCAGCGTCAGCGTCGTCTGACGCTTCACCTTCGGCACCTGAATCCTGTGCCTCGCCGTTTTCACCATTGCCGCCACCTTTCTTGCGACGACGACGGCGACGTTTGCGCTTGGGTTTCTGTTCCTCGTCGGACTGGACGCTGTCTTCAACGGCCTCTTCTTCGTCCGAGGTGTCAATCGCATCCATCAATGAGGCATCCGCCGAGATAACCGGTGCGGTTGCTTCCGGGACAATCCGGCTCGCGGTCTTGAACTTCTCCATCGAGAAATCCGGGCTGACCAGATGCACATCACCTTCAACACGGACCGACAGGCCATAGCGGGCTTCGATCTGCGCAATATGCTCGCGCTTCTGGTTCATCAGGAAATTGGCGATCCCCACAGGGCACCGCACCAGAACCTCGCGCGAGCGGCGACGCGTTCCCTCTTCCTCGATCTGGCGCAGGATCGACAAGGCCATACTGTCATCCGAACGGATCAAGCCTGTGCCGTGACAGGCCGGGCATGGCTGCGTTGTGGCCTCAAGCATCCCAGGGCGCAAGCGCTGGCGGCTCATCTCCAGCAGGCCAAAGCCCGAAATCCGGCCCACCTGAATGCGCGCGCGGTCGGTCTTCAGCTTGTCCTTCAGCCGCTTCTCAACAGCCGAGTTGTTCTTGCGCTCGTCCATATCGATAAAGTCGATGACGATCAGACCGGCCAGGTCCCGCAGACGCAGCTGACGCGCCACTTCTTCGGCGGCTTCAAGGTTCGTCTTAAGCGCGGTTTCCTCGATCGAGCCCTCTTTGGTCGCCCGACCCGAGTTCACGTCAATGGCCACCAATGCCTCGGTCACCCCGATCACGATATAGCCGCCGGATTTCAGCTGCACCGTCGGGTTGAACATCCCCGCCAGATAGCTTTCCACCTGATAGCGCGCAAAAAGCGGCAGCGCATCTTCGTACCGTTTCACGTTCTTGGCGTGAGACGGCATGATCATCTTCATAAAGTCCTTGGCGATGCGGTATCCGCCCTCGCCTTCAACCAGAACCTCGTCGATATCGCGATTATACAAATCGCGGATCGAGCGTTTGATCAGATCGCCTTCTTCATAGATCTTGGCCGGCGCAATCGATTCCAGCGTCAGTTCCCGGATCTGCTCCCACAGGCGTTGCAGATATTCATAATCACGCTTGATCTCGGATTTCGTGCGCTTGGCCCCAGCTGTGCGAATAATCAGCCCGGCCCCGGTCGGCACATCGATGTCCGAAGCGATTTCTTTCAGTTTCTTGCGATCGGCCGCGTTGGTGATCTTGCGGCTGATACCACCGCCACGCGCGGTGTTGGGCATCAGCACACAATAGCGACCGGCCAGCGACAGATAGGTGGTCAGCGCGGCCCCTTTGTTGCCGCGTTCTTCCTTGACCACCTGCACCAGCAAAACCTGGCGGACTTTGATAACTTCCTGGATTTTGTACCGGCGCGGGCGCGGTTTGCGCGGCGGGCGAATATCTTCGCTGTCATCTTCATCGGCGACCGATTCAATGGTCTCGTCTTTTGACGCAGCATCCGCGCTTTTCTCGCCCTGATCTTCATCCTCAGAGGTGTCATCTGCCCCATCTTCGGAGTCCACCGGGTCATCCGAGTTGTCCGTGTCTTCCGCCACAGCCTCCGACGCCGCATCCTCTGCGCCTTCTTCCGCTTCGACGGACTCTGCTGCGCTACTTTCTTCTGCGGCCTCTTCCACCTCGGCAGCAGGATCGTCCTGTGGTTCCTCAACCGGTGTTTCGGCAACAACCTCCATCGGAGACGTCCCTTCGGGTACCGGCATTTCCGCCTGATCCCCATCGTCCAGGTGGATGGTTTCCATTCCGCTGGGTTCAGACGAAACGTCCAGTGTTTCGACCGGATCGTCCGATTTGACGTCTGCCGCTTTTGTGCGTGAACGCGACCGCCGCTTCTTGGGCTTCGCCTCTTCGGCCTCATCCCGCGCCTTCATCGCCTCGGCATAGGCGCGCTCTTCTTCCATCAGCGCTTCGCGATCCGCGACGGGGATCTGGTAGTAATCCGGATGGATCTCGGAAAACGCCAGGAAACCGTGCCGGTTCCCGCCATAATCGACAAAAGCTGCCTGAAGCGAGGGTTCGACCCGCGTGACTTTTGCTAGATAGATATTGCCAGCAAGCTGACGTTTGTTTTCGGATTCAAAATCGAACTCCTCGACCTTGTTTCCGTCGACCACCACGACGCGGGTTTCCTCCGCGTGGGTGGCATCGATAAGCATTTTCTTAGCCATGTGTCCTTGATGCACCGCGCCAAACGCGTTGTCCTGACCCGTCCGGGTGGACAGGCACATTTGGCATGATGTCTTGTAGTGGCGATATCGGACGGCGCGCGGCAAGGTCTGGCGCTATGGCCCCCTGCCCGTTCTCTCAATCGTTGCGCGCGCGTCATCGCGGTTCTTCTCCGACAAGCGCAGAGTGCTGCAGCCTGCCCATTTATTCCTTTCGCCCGAAGGGGTTCGGGCTCAGGTGCTCTGTTGTCCCATACGGGACACAATCGGTCTGCCTTGCCGTTCGACCCTTCAGGTCACCTTCAGCAAAACAGCGAAACTCTTTGATTCGGGACTTTTGGGCACCAAAAAAACGCCCGGCCCGTCAGGACACCATAAAAGCAGTCCTGTGGAAAAGACAATGGGCAAACTGCATTCGGCCGGTCCCGAACTCAGTAATCCTCTTCTTCTGTTGAAAAATACCTCGGGGGTGAATTGAGCCGCAGGCTCAAGAGGGGGCTGGCCCCCTCCCTTACAAATAGTCCGACCTTTGCAGCCCGTATTTGGCCATCTTCTCGTTCAGCGTGCGGCGCGGCAGGCATAGTTCTTCCATGACCGACGCAATCGACCCCTTATGTCGCCGCATCGTGTTGTCGATTAGCATGCGCTCGAACGCTTCGACATATTCCTTCAGCGGCTTGCCTTCGGTGGTCATCACCGGCTGCATTTCTTCGTGATCCGACATCAGCAATGACGCGATCGTGCCCGAGCCGCGCCGCGACTGCAAAACGGCGCGTTCGGCGATGTTGATCAACTGGCGTACATTGCCCGGCCAGGGCGCCTGCAACAGTTGCGCGGCCTCCTGGGCGCTCACCTGTGGTGCATCGCAGCCATATTCTTCAGCAAACTGCTCGCTGAGACGGGCGAAGAGCGTCAGGATATCCTCACCCCGCTGCCGCAGCGGCGGCATGGTGATCCGCAGCGCGGCAAGCCGATAGAACAAGTCCGGGCGCAACACGTCTTCTGATGTTTTGCCCGCTTCCTGCAGATTCGAGATCGCGACGATCCGGGTTTCCGCAGGTGTTCCCTGCTCGTTCATGACATTCAGCAAACGGGCTTGCAGCGTGTCGCTTAGCGCTTCGATATCTTCCAAAACCAAAGTGCCACCGCGCGCCTCTTCGATGGCGGGCAACTGGCTGTCTTCCGGCAGCATCGGGCCAAACAGACGCTTCGAAAGCGCTTCCTCTTCCAGCGCCGCGCATGAGACCAGAACAAATTTCTTGCCAGCCCGGCTGCCAACCGCGTGCAGCGCGTGGGCCACGAGCGTTTTACCGGTGCCGGTCTCGCCATCGATCAGCACATGACCATCGGCCTGGCCCAGATCCAGAATGTCTTCGCGCAGACGCTCCATCACCGGGCTGGCACCGATCAGCTTGTTCATGATCTGCGCGCCACCCGACAGCTCGCGCCGCAATGCGCGGTTGTCCAGGGTCAGACGGCGGGCGTTGCTGGCGCGTTTGGCCAGTTCCGACATGCGGTCCGGGTTGAAGGGCTTTTCAAGAAAGTCAAACGCGCCCACGCGCATCGCCTCAACCGCCATGGGCACATCGCCGTGCCCCGTGATCATGATCACCGGCAAGGTGCTGTCTGCACCCATTAGCTTTTTCAGCATCTGGATACCGTCCATCCCCGGCATCTTGATGTCCGAGATCACGATGCCCGGGTAATCCGGCCCCAACACCTTGAGCGCGTCTTCTGCGCTGGCGAAGGTTTCGGTGTCATAGCCCGACAATGCCAGCCATTGGCTGATCGACTGGCGCATGTCCTGTTCATCATCCACAATGGCGATCTTCATGGCCTGTGCCATAGGTCTTCCTCTTATTCGGCGGCCTCAAGGCCGTCTGTTCCCAATATGGGCAATTGCATCTCAAACACAGCGCCGCCTTTCTGGCCATTGCGCGCCGTCAGTCGTCCCCCATGGTCGTTCACGATCCCGGACGAGATGGCAAGCCCCAGCCCCACACCGTCACCGGGACGTTTGGTGGTGTAAAACGGCTCGAACAGGTTTTCGATATCCTCGATGCCGTGCCCGTTGTCACGCACCGTCAAGACCGCTGTATCGCCTGCCGCCAATATGATCTCGACATCAGGTTCCGCCACTGATTTGGTGGCATCCAGCGCGTTGCGCAAGAGGTTCACCATCACCTGTTCGATCCGCATACGGTCGCCCATGACCACCACGGGGTCTTCGGGGATGATCTGCGTGATCTTGACATGTCGCTGCCGCAACTGTGGTTCCATCATCGACAGAGACGAGGCCAGCGCATCCCCAAGATTTACTGGCGAAAACGCGTCAGCCCCTTTGCGAGCATAGGATTTCAGCTGCCGCGTGATCGCTCCCATCCGCTCGATCAGCCCATCGATGCGACCAAAGCTGGCCAAAGCCTCTTCGGGGCGATCACGCCGCAGCAGCAACCGCGCCCCGGCCAGATAGGTTTTCATTGCTGCCAGAGGTTGATTCAACTCGTGGCTGACCGCCGCCGACATTTCGCCCAAGGCCGCCAGTTTCGAGCTTTGTGCAAGCGTCTGCTCGGCCACTTCCAGCGTCTTTTCCACCCGTTCGCGCTCAGCAATTTCCCGCTGTAGCCTTGTATTCAATGCGCGAAGCTCCGCCGACTCGCGCTGGAACAATGCCATGCGCAAGGTCGCCCTGCGGCTGAGCGCATAGAAGGCCAGCGCCAGAAGAATCGCAAAGCCCATAATCTCAAGTGCCAGAACGCTGTTCACCCGTTCCCGCACCGAGGAATAGGTGGTGTAAGAGGTCATCTGCCACCCCCGGAACGGGATCCGCGTCTCCATGCGCATGACCGCCTCGCCTTGGAAATAGGCGTCAACTGGCACTGCCGTCCAATCCGTAGTTGCGCGGATGGCGCGCTGAATGGCGCCCTGAGGGGGCTGACGCAACAGCGCGTCTTGCTCGACCAAGCCACGCCATTTGGGTTCGGTTGATAGAATGATGGTCCCGGTGCTGTCGGTGACCATGACTGCATCGGAAATCCCCGACCAGGCGCGTTCGAACTTTTGCAGATCGACCTCGACAACAATGACGCCAAGGATCTCGGAATTGGCTTCGATCCGCCGCGAATACACAAAGCTGTAGCCGCCGGATTCGCGGGCGATGACCGAAAAGATCGTCGCATTCGACCGAATGGCATCGATGAAATAGGGGGAATTGCGATGCGCCTCACCCAAACGGTTTCGATCGGTTGCTGCACGTGTCAGCCCATCTCGGTCGAGCAAAACCAAAGACGCTGCACCGATCTCTTCCACAAACGAGATCAGGCGCTGGCTCGACAGGGTATAGTCGCTGGATTGCAGCGCGGATATCAGTGTCGGGTCACGTGCCAGCAATTGCGGCACGATAGCATTGCGTCGCAATTCGCTGATCAGGTTGCCGGAATACAAGGCCAGTCGCAGTTCGGCCCGGTTGCGCGTGGACTCCGTAAACCGGTTGGTCAGCAGGCTGTTGGTGACCCAGACGGTGACAACGGCAGTCAACAGCAGCATGACAATGGCCAAGCGCAGTCGCCACCCCAAGGTGGTTGAACGAAAGCCTCTGAAAAACCCTGTCGACGCCGACCCAGTATCTGAACTCATATCGCGACGCTACGCGCCCGAGGCCCCGACCTCAAGTCACGCGGGCGCAAGAACGCCTGACAATGCGCGAAACAGCGCCGTCCCGTCTGTCCCGCCATGGCCTTCATCAGCCGCCCTCTCTGGATGCGGCATCATGCCCAGAACACGCCGGTTCGGCGACAGGATCCCGGCGATATCCCCGCGCGAGCCATTGGGATTCTCGGTATAGGAGAACGCGACACGATCCTCCCCTTTCAGCTCAGCCAGCGTTTCGTCATCGGCAAAGTAGTTTCCATCATGATGCGCAATGGGAATGCCGATCACATCACCTGCGTTATAGCCCTGGGTAAAGGCGCTGTCGCTGGTCTCGACCTTCAGGCCAACGGTGCGGCAAATGTATTTCAGATCTGCATTGCGCAACAATGCGCCAGGCAAGATACCGGTTTCTGTCAAAACCTGAAATCCGTTGCAGATCCCGATCGCATAGCCGCCTCGCTGCGTATGCTCGACCAGAGACTTGCAGATCGGTGATTGCGCCGCGATTGCGCCGCAGCGCAGGTAATCACCATAGGAAAACCCACCGGGAACGCCAACGATATCCACACCATCTGGCAAAGAGGCATCCTTGTGCCAGACCATATCTACCTGAAACCCCGCATGCTCGAAGGCAACGGCAAGATCCCTGTCACAGTTGGATCCGGGGAAAACGATAACGGCTGCACGCATGGTGATGTCTCCTAAGAGCTAAAGTCGGTGACGACCGCCACACCCGGAGGCGTCGGGGCGTCAAAGGCGGCAAGCTCGGCGCTTACCTGGTTAAGTGTAATTTGGCGGGTAACCAACGGGCTCAGGTCGACCGCACCGCTTTCGAGCAGCGACAGAAGCGAAGGGTAGCGCCAGCTGGGCATACCGCGCGTGCCCTGAAGGGTGAGTTGACCGGAATAGAGCGCATCCATCGGCAAGGACATGGTCGTATGATCGCCCGCTGGCATTCCGATCTGCACCATACGGCCCAGCTTGCGCAGCGACCGCATCGCCGCAACCGTAGTGGTTTCAATGCCCAACGCCTCAATCGCCACATGCGCACCACCGCTGGTCAGGTCTTTGACCGCTTGTGGCGCGTCGGTCTTGGCCGCATTGACCACTGCGTGTGCGCCGAGCGATGTGGCATAGTCCAGTTTGTCATCATCAATATCCACAACGATGACTCGCGCACCCAACGCCTTGCCCAGCAACAGGGTCGAGACACCAACACCACCGCCGCCAAAGACAGCGATCCATTCCCCACCTTGAACCTGAGCCCGTCCCACCAGCGCTTGCCAGGCCGTGGTGACACGGCATCCCAGTGCGGCTCCGATCTCGGGCGCTATTGTTTCGGGCAATTGGGACAGGTTCGCATCAGCATGGGCCACCGCCACATACTCCGCAAAAGCACCGTCGCAGGTAAAGCCAGGCACCACCTGATCGGCGCAGATCGTCTGATGGCCCTGCGCACAGTCCGGGCATCGGCCGCAGGCCAGAATAAAGGGCGCTATCACCCGGTCCCCAGTGCGCCAGCGTTTGACGTCTGGCCCAACGGCGACGACTTCGCCGCAATATTCGTGGCCCGGGGTCATCGGTAAGATCACATCGGGGTCCGCGCCGGACCAGGCATGCCAGTCAGAGCGGCACACACCACAGGCCAAAAGCCGCAGGACAACACCATCGGCGGCAGGCTCGGGATCAGGGACCTGCATCACCTCAAGCGGTTGGCGATATCCGATCAGACGCGCGGCGCGCATGGGCTTAGCCCAGCTCGATCTCGTAGCGTTCGATAACCGTATTGGCCAAGAGCTTTTCGCACATCTCGGTCACATCGGCCTCGGTCGCGCCATCGGCCAGATCCAGATCGATCACTTTGCCCTGACGCACGCCTTCGACTTTGTCGAACCCCATGGCGCCCAACGCGTGACGAACCGCCTCGCCCTGCGGGTCCAGCACCCCGTTTTTGAGCATCACATGCACCCGTGCCTTCATCTTCGAAAACTCCACCTGTGGACCATGGGACCGGTCCGTTCCGTTGCGCGGGGGATAGCGCGCCTGACCCTTTTCGACAACCCTTTGCGGGCTTTGACCAAAGGCGGCTTTGTCGCAGCCGCCCAAATGGTGAATTTACCCGCACCCCAAATGCAAAACGCCCCCGAAACCGGAGGCGTGTTACCTGTTGAGCGACAAAGCTTGGATCAGTTGATCAGAGTCGGCTTGGTCACATTGCTTTGCGGCAAGACGCCCAGTCGGCGCGCCACTTCGGAATAAGCATCTGTCAGGCTGCCCAGATCACGGCGGAATACGTCCTTGTCCAGCTTCTGGCCCGTTTCGATATCCCACAGCCGGCAGCTGTCGGGGCTGATCTCATCGGCGACGATCAGGCGTTGATAATCGCCTTCGAACACGCGCCCGATCTCGATCTTGAAATCCACCAGACGGATACCGACAGCGAGCATTATGCCGCTCATGAAATCATTCACGCGTAGCGCAAGGCTGAGGATGTCATCCATGTCCTGCTGGCTGGCCCAGCCAAAAGCCGCGATATGTTCTTCGGTGACCAAAGGATCGCCCAAGGCGTCATCCTTATAGCAATATTCAACGATCGGGCGCGGCAGTTGCGTGCCCTCGGCAATCCCCAGACGTTTCGACATCGACCCGGCGGCATAGTTGCGCACGATCACCTCAAGCGGCACGATCTCGCAATTGCGTACCAACTGCTCACGCATGTTCAGGCGGCGGATAAAGTGGTTCGGAACGCCGATCTGCGTAAGACCTGACATGAAAAACTCGCTCAGACGGTTGTTCAAAACGCCCTTGCCGTCGATCACATCTTTCTTTTCCGCGTTGAACGCGGTGGCATCGTCTTTGAAATACTGAACGATGGTGCCCGGTTCGGGGCCTTCATACAGAATCTTAGCCTTGCCTTCATAGATCTTTTTGCGACGCGCCATGAGCGACCTTTCCGAAACAGAGCATGGGAATGAGTCCCTTTGCCTTGCCGCTCTCATAGTGCAACCCTTGCGAACCCGCAAGTTCACCACCTCGGGCCGTTTTGACACAGCGCAAATACCTTGCACTGGCGCTGTCGTATGCTCATATCGTCAGTAACGAAGATGTAACCCAAGAGGTCCCTATTCCATGTCCACGTTTGACGACCGCGAAAATGCGTTTGAAGCCAAATTCGCCCATGATGAAGAGATGCAGTTCAAGGCGCAGGCCCGCTGCAACAAGCTTCTGGGCCTTTGGGCGGCCGAAAAAATGGGAAAATCCGGCGATAGCGCTGAAGAATACGCAAAGTCTGTGGTGATCGCAGATTTTGAAGAGGCAGGCCACGAAGACGTTGTGCGCAAGGTTGCCGGTGATCTTGGACATCTGTCGTCAGCAGATGAAATCCGCGCCAAGATGGCCGAACTTTTGCCCCAGGCTAAAGCCCAGGTCCTGAGCGAAGCTGGATGAACCTGACGCAAAACTCATGATCATCATGAGTTTTATGAATTTGATTTGACGCCCCTGTCGTGAGACACGGGGCGTCTCTTTGTTTTAGCCCCTGTCAGGACATCGCAAGATGACAAACGCGCTGAGTGCCTTTCTTGAAACATCCGACATCATCCTGGCGGACGGTGCCACCGGAACAAATCTGTTCAATATGGGTCTGCAATCCGGGGATGCTCCGGAATTGTGGAATGTAGAGGCCCCGGAAAAGATCAAGGTGCTCTATCAAGGCTCGGTCGATGCGGGCAGCGATCTGTTTCTGACCAATACCTTTGGCGGCACTTCTGCGCGTCTGAAACTGCATGACGCCCAGAATCGTGTGGCCGAGTTGAACCGCATCGGGGCCGAGCTTGGCCGTGAGGTGGCAGATGCAGCAGGTCGCCCCATTATCGTTGCGGGTTCGGTCGGGCCGACGGGTGAGATTATGGAGCCGGTGGGAGCGCTGTCTCATGCAGACGCAGTTGAGATGTTCCATGAGCAGGCCGAAGCGCTGAAAGACGGTGGTGCGGATGTGCTGTGGCTTGAGACCATCAGCGCGCCCGAAGAATTCCGCGCCGCGGCCGAGGCCTTTGCCCTGGCCAACATGCCCTGGTGTGGCACCATGAGCTTTGACACAGCGGGCCGTACCATGATGGGCGTTACCTCGGCGGATCTGGCGCAGCTGGTCGAGACCCTGCCAAATCCACCCATCGCGTTTGGCGCGAATTGCGGCACCGGCGCGTCCGACATTTTGCGCACTGTTTTGGGCTTTGCGGCACAAGGCACTGAACGCCCGCTGATCTCAAAAGGTAACGCCGGTATTCCGAAATATGTGGACGGCCATATCCATTATGACGGTACACCCGAGTTGATGGGCCAATACGCGGCCATGGCGCGGGATGCAGGGGCGACGATCATTGGCGGGTGCTGCGGTACCATGCCCGACCACCTGCGCAAGATGCGCGCCGCGTTGGACGAAACACCACGTGGTGAGCGCCCAAGTCTGACCGAGATCACCTCCGCGCTGGGTCCGTTCACATCAGCCTCAGACGGTACCGGGGACGATGCGGTGCCTGAACGACGCACCCGCCGCCGCCGTCGCGCCTGACGTTTCACCGCCCTTCGAAATTCGGAGGGCGTTTTTCCAGGAAAGCCACCACACCTTCGGAAAAGTCCCGTGTGCGCCCGCACTCGCCTTGCAAGCTGGCCTCGATGGTCAGCTGTTCGGCCAACGACTTGTCATATGATCCGCGCAACGCCTTTTTGATTGCTCCGAAACCCGCTGTAGGACCATTGGCCAGATAGCTGGCGCGCTTGCGCCAGTGCTGATCGAATGTGTCATCTGACACCGCTTCCCAGATCAGGCCCCAATCATCCGCTTGTCTGGCGCTGATCTTCTCGGCGAACAAAGCAGCCCCCATGGCTTTGGCAAAGCCCATAAGGCGCGGCATGAACCAGGTGCCGCCCGCATCAGGCAACAGCCCGATCCGTGCGAAAGCCTGCAGGAAATAGGCGCTCTCGGTCGCAATCACCACATCCGCGCACAGCGCAAGATTGGCCCCTGCCCCAGCTGCGGCACCGTTTACGGCTGCGATGGTGGGCACCGGGCAGTCATAGATCGACTGCAGCATCGGCTCATATTCATCGCGCAGCGCCCGTTCCAGATCGATCCGACCCGTGCTGGAGGCGTCGCCCAGATCCTGACCCGAGCAGAAGGCACCGCCCGCCCCTGTCAGCACGATGGCGCGCGCATGGCGAGCGGCATGTTTCATCGCATGGGTGATCTCGGCCCGCATATTGGTGGTCAATGCGTTCATCTTGTCTGGCCGGTTCAGAGTCAGAACGGCCAGACCGTCGGTAATGTCCAAAAGAACGTCTTGATATTCCATAGGCTTCCTCACCAGCGCGAAATCTTTTGCGGACCCTGACGCAATTCCGCGGGAAGGAAAAGCAGAACGGCGCGTCAGTCTTCTAGAATTTCCTTGAGCCGCGCTTGTTCTTCGGCGCTCAGGCTGTCTGCAGGCGCTGCGGCTTCAAGGGCCGCGCGTCGACGCAAAAAGCTCCAGCCGACAGCCATAGCGATCAGCGCCATGATGGGTCCGGCAAGCCACAACAGCAGGTTGGCACCGGTCACGGTCGGTTTCAGCAACACATATTCGCCATAGCGGTCAACGATGAAATCCACAGCCTCTTCATCGCTATCACCCGCTACAAGCCGTTCGCGTACCAGCAGGCGCAGGTCGCGGGCTAGGTCTGCGTTGCTTTCATCAATGCTTTCATTCCGGCAAACCAGACACCGCAGGCCGGTGCTAATATCGCGTGCGCGCTGTTCGAGGGCCGGATCCTCCAGAACCTCATCAGGTTGCACCGCCCAAACAGGGGCTGCGACCAGCAAAAAGATCAGAACCAGGTGCTTCATTCCGCGGGCACTCCGGCTTTCGGTGTTTTGCGTGCGCCCGCTGCAACGCGGAACCGGCGGTCCGACAGGCTGAGCAACCCGCCCAGAGCCATCAGGACACACCCGCCCCAGATCCAGTTGGCCAATGGCTTGATATAGGTACGCACCACCCATCCGCCATTGGCCTGCTGATCCCCGATCACCACATAGACATCACGCATCAGGCGATAGTCGATGGCGGCCTCTGTCGTGGGCATCTGCGCCACCGGGTAATCGCGTTTTTCCGGGTGCAACAACGCCACGTGGCTTCCCTGCTTTTCAACCAGGATGTCTGCGGTGGTCGAAAAATAGTTCGGCCCCTGCACGCGGCGCACATCCTGCAATGTCAGGGTAAAGTCACCGACCTCAAACGGTTCGCCGGGTTGGGCCACTCGGATGTCTTCGACCTCCCACGCGGTCAGACCGGCCACAGCAAACATGGTGATGCCCAATCCGGCATGCGCCACGGCCTTGCCCCAATCGGCCCCCGGCAGCCGGAAAAGGCGCGCGAGGCTGCCAGTACGGCCTGTACGGCTCCAAAGATCGACGGCCGCGCCGAAGGTGATCCAGGCGCCCAGAAACAGGCCAATCGGCCCCAGCGCGCTGCGCCCCGTCTGCATCACCCAGACCAGCAGAGCCAGCGCGACAGCCAGCACAAACGCATAACGCATCGACCACACCGCGCGCCCAAGTTTGCCGCGTTTCCAAGGCAGTGCCGATCCAATCGGCAGCGCAAGCCCCAATGCAATCATGAACGGGGTAAAGGCGGCATCGAAAAACGGCGGGCCGACCGACAGTTTCCGGTCAAAGGCCATCTCGGCCACCATCGGCCACATGGTGCCAAAGAACACAACAAAACAACTGACCGCCAACAGGATGTTGTTCAGAACCAACGCGCTTTCACGGCTGACGATTCCGAACACACCCTTGGCCTCCATCGCCTGAGCGCGGGCAGCAAACAGGGTCAGAGCGCCGCCCATGAAAAAGATCAGAATCATCAGAATAAAGACGCCACGTTCTGGGTCATTGGCAAAGGCATGAACCGAGGTCAAAAGGCCTGACCGCACGATGAATGTCCCGATCAGGGAAAACCCGAAAGCAATGATGGCCAGCAGGATGGTCCAGCTTTTCAACGCCTCACGCTTTTCCACCACAATCGCCGAATGCAACAGCGCAGCCGCCAACAGCCATGGCATGAACGAGGCATTCTCTACCGGGTCCCAGAACCAGAACCCACCCCAGCCCAGCTCGTAATAGGCCCACCACGACCCAAGCGCGATGCCAATGGTCAGGAATATCCAGGCGGCCAGCGTCCAAGGGCGCACCCAACGGCCCCAGGCCGCATCCACGCGCCCTTCGATCAGGGCGGCGACCGCAAAGCTGAAGGCCATGCTCAGCCCCACATACCCCAGATAGAGGAACGGCGGGTGAAAGGCCAAACCGGGGTCTTGCAGCAAGGGGTTCAGATCCCGCCCGTCAAAAGGTGCCACCGCCAGACGGTCGAACGGGTTCGAGGTGAAAAGGATGAAGGCAAAGAAAGCCACGCCAATCGCCGCCTGCACCGCCAAAACACGCGCTTTCAGGGTTGGGGGCAAACCGCTGCCAAACATTGCGGCCATGGCCCCGAACAGGGCCACAATCAGCACCCAAAGCAGCATCGATCCTTCGTGATTGCCCCAGGTTCCGCTGATCTTGTAGAGCATCGGCTTGGCCGAATGGCTGTTTTCCACCACGATACGCAGTGAAAAGTCCGAGGTGGTAAAGGCCCAGACCAGCGCGGCAAAGGAAAAGCCGGTCAGCAGAAACTGCGCAATCGCCGCAGGCTCGGCGAAGGCCATCCAACCAGCCCAACGTTTTGATGCCCCGATCAGAGGCACCACGCTTTGCACGATGGCGACAAGAAAGGCGAGGATCAGTGCGAAATGGCCAAGCTCGGTAATCATGCCCGTTGTTATAGGGCGAACGCCCCCGGCGCGCCATTCACTTTCAATCCAGACGTCGCGCACAAAGTGTCGCGGTTCAGGGCGTTCTTAGACGCCGCCAGTCCTCTAGCGCCTTGTTTTCATCCGGGT
Source organism: Ruegeria sp. HKCCA6707 (assembly GCF_013033515.1). Lineage (GTDB taxonomy): Bacteria > Pseudomonadota > Alphaproteobacteria > Rhodobacterales > Rhodobacteraceae > Ruegeria. Next base: position 180,682 of record NZ_WQEG01000001.1, read on the forward strand.
CAGATACATGCTGCATCAATTCCGCATCCGACCCCGGATCTGCCGCGCCGGGGGTGTTGCTGCGCATCTGATCCAGCCGTTGCAGGTTCGACAGCACGGTGGGCACACGCATCATCGTGGCGCTGATCTCACGTTGCAGGTCCTGCACCTTGGCCTGATGCCGCGCCCCGAAATAGAACGAGACAACAACGCCCAGCAGCCACCATAGTGGTTCGGGCACAAGCGCAATGCCCTGCATCCGCGCGGCAAACCAGATCGGATCGATCATGGCGGCGGCAAACAACGCCAGGGTCCCAAGCGCCAGCGCCGGCCGTGGCAGACGGTTGAGCCCGTCCATGAACCGGTCAAACGCGCCTTTCTGAGGGTTTTGGAACTCGGCCCCGAATTGACCCATGGCCTGCCCGCGCAAGGTGACACCGCGCTTGGCACTTTCTTCTGCGTTTTCGCGAAAGATTTCAGTCGTTTCGCGGATCACGTTGCGCTCATTCCCAAACAGAAACCCCAAAATGTTCGAAATCAATCCCATGCTGCCACCCTTTTCTGAAACTCTACCCGGCTCAGATGATAAGTGGGCGACAGGAACTCCTCGGCCCGCTTAATCCAGCCACCTTTGTCCCCGGCACGGGTGCGCGCGAATTTCCGAAGGCTCGCCCGGCGGTCTGCCAATCGGAAGTAATAATTCCGCCGCGCCACCCCATAGGCATCGCGCAGCGCCAAAGGATCAGGATTGGCTGCCTGCTTGGCCGCCTTCCCTGTCTGTGGCCCCATGACGCCATCAACGACCACATCGAACCCCATCTGGCGCAGCAGGCTTTGCAACAAGCGAACGGCCTGCCCACCTGCGTTCACATACATGTCGAACACCGAAGGTTGCAGGTGTTCAGGCACCAAGGCCAATCTGGGCTTTTCGAAAAAATGGCGTATGAATATATCCACCGCCTGCGCGCGGCTCAGCATTTGCACGTCATCGCGCGACACCGCGCCGTCCCCGTTCAAATCCAATCCAAGCCGTCGCATCGTATGGATGGTCACACCGTATTTTGTTGCGCCACCCGGATCGTCAGGGTCGTCCACGAACCCGCCCTCGCGATGCACTATGTCTTGCGCAATTCGTCGAACTGTCTGCATGATGCCTCCGCCCTTTGCGATACGGGCAGACTGGGCGAAGCGCATTAACAGGCTGTAAGACAAAAGGGCGCTGCGAACCGCGATCCGCAACGCCCTTTTCAAAATCAACCGGGTATTACCCGTCGGTCGCTTCTTTGTAGACGCCCTGTTCCTTCAACGCGTCCACGACCTCTTTCGGCATGTAGGTTTCGTCATGTTTGGCCAGAATTTCAGTGGCTTCGAAGACGCCATTGATGTAGCTGCCCGTGCCGACCATGCCCTGATTTTCAGAAAACAGATCCGGCAGAACGCCAGTGAAAGACACCGGTACGCTCTCGCCCCCATCGGTCACCACAAAGCGCACGGTTTCACCCTGCCCGCGCACGATCGAGCCTTCTTCGACCAGTCCACCGATCCGAAACACCTCGCTGGGTTGCGGCGGTTCGGCGATGACCTGACTGGGTGAGCGAAAGAAATTGATCCCGTCGCGCATTGCATAACCAATCAACACGGTCGCCAACACCAGCGCGGCTGTGGCCAGCAATACGACTTGGACGCGACGACGTTTCTTGAGCGTTTTCATGTCATCCTCATGGGAATAACGGGGCCATCATCAGACCGGTGGTTTCGACCTCACCTAACATCAGGTTGGCGTTCTGCAAGGCTTGGCCGCTGCTACCTTTTGTCAGGTTATCCAAGGCACCCACCACGATGGCCCGCCGCTCGACCCGGTCCGCGACAACACCGATATGGCAGAAGTTCGAGCCTCTCACGTGATGGGTCGAGGGTGTTTCGCCGAATTGCAGTACTTGAATGAACGGCTCAGCCTCATAGGCGGATTTCAGTGTTTCATAAACACTTTGCGGGTCACCCTTCACGTAAGTCGTGGCCAAAATCCCCCGGTTTGCGGGCAGCAAATGCGGGGTGAACTGCACATGAACCGGGCGTCCTGCGATCTTGGAAAACTCCTGATCGAACTCGCCCAGATGCCGGTGCGTGCCGCCAACCGCATAGGCGTGATAGCCCTCGCTCAGTTCCGCATGCAGCAGGTTTTCCTTCAACGACCGACCAGCGCCCGAAACGGCGCATTTGAGGTCCAGAATGATGTCATCCAGATCAATGACGCCAGCGGACACCAGAGGCCGCAAAACGAACTGACCCGTTGCCGCGTTGCAGCCTGTGCCAGCTACAAGCCGGGCGGTGCGGATCTGATCCCGATAGAACTCGGTCAGGCCGTAAACAGCCTCTGACTGCTGCTCAAGCGCGCTGTGCGGGTTGCCGTACCACTTTTCATAGGCCTCGGCGTCCTCAAGCCGGAAATCGGCAGACAAATCAACGATCTTGAGGTCTTTTGGCAGCGCGCGGATCACGTCCTGGCTGGTTTTATGGGGCAGCGCGCAGAAACACAGATCGATCTGCGAAAAGTCGATTTCCGAGATTTTGCACAAATCCGGCAGGTCCATATGGCGCAGATGCGGAAAGACCTGTGCCATCGAAAGCCCTGCCTTACGCTCGGCAGCCAAGGCAACGATGTCCATGTTCGGGTGCTCGGCAATCAGCCGCACCAGTTCGGCGCCGGTATATCCCGAAGCGCCCAGAATTGCGATTTTGTGGGTCATGTCAGACCTCTTTCATCTTGATGTCACATGTCACGACCGCCGATGCGACGGTCATTGGTCTAAGGGTCAGGAGTTGCGCCGTCCTTGATACAGGTCAGGCGGCTTCAAACTTGATTTGTCGTCGGAGGAACTGCGTGGCGCGGTCGCTGACCACATCGGGCTTTCCCGTCGTCAGAAACCCGCCCGGACCGTCGCCCAACATGTTGGGATGACGCTGCAAATAGTCGCCCAGACTGTCCGCCACCAGCGTTCCCTGACTGTACACCTGAACATCCGGTCCCAATGCCTTCTGGAACGCCTCAGCCATCAGGGGATAGTGCGTACAGCCCAGAATGGCCGCCTGAGGCGACGGCATTTTGCGTTTCAGCGCGTCCACATGACTGCGCACCAGGGCTTCGGCCAGGATCATGTCACCGTCTTCGATGGCATCGACCACGCCCCCGCAGGCCTGCGCTTCGACATCGACACCAATGGCCCGGAACGCCAATTCGCGTTGAAAAGCACGGCTGGAAACCGTGGCCGGGGTGGCAAACAAGGCCACATGCTGAACTTTGACCTCGCGCGGGGGAGAGTTGTCGCCCCATTGGCGTTCGGTCAAAGCCTCGATCAGAGGCACGAAAACTCCAAGCACGCGCTTGCCTTCGGGCACGCCTTCTTCCTGCATCCGCCGCAACGCCGCTGCGCTGGCAGTGTTGCAGGCCAGAATGACCAGATTGCATCCGCGCTCCCACAGGTCATGAACCGCGCGGCGCGTCAGTTGATAGATATCTTCCGCGTCGCGCACACCATAAGGCGCGTGCGAACTGTCGGCGTAATACAGGAAATCCACGTCGGGCAGCCGTTGCTGCGCGGCGTTCAGAACGGTCAGTCCGCCCAAACCGGAATCAAAGATACCTACTGCCATGTCTTAACTCAGGCGCGATGCCGTTCCTCGAATTCATAGCCATAGTCATACGACTTCAATGGCGTCGGAGACAGCTCATACGTGGCTTTGCGCAGGAAATCCATCATCTTGCGCGTGTCTTTGCCCAATGGGTCCAAAACATCACGACCAATTGGCTCACCGATCACCACCTTGACCGGAGTATCGACGCGCTTTTTGAACTCTTTGATCAACAATCCCATCCGCAGCGTGCTGTGCAGATGGCTGGCGATCTGGAACAGGCGCGAGGTGTGGCCGTCAAAGAAAACAGGCACAACGGTCGCGTCAGATTTGGCCACCATCCGCGCGGTGAACCCGCGCCATCCCGGGTCCATCGGGTGCGAAAACGGCTTTAACCCAGTGCTGACCGTGCCACCCGGAAAAATCCCAATGGCACCCCCCGCATCCAGGTAGTTCAGCGCGGTTTTACGTGTTTCGAGGTTCAGCTTCATCGCCTCTTTCGTCTCGTCAAACGAGATTGGTAGGATGATGCGATTCAGATCTTCGGCCTTGCGAAAGACCCGATTGGCGAGGATTCGAAAATCCCCTCGGGTTTGGGACAAGATATGTCCCATCATCAACCCGTCGAGAATGCCATAGGGATGGTTTGCGATCAGGATCAGCGGGCCGTCCTTGGGAATGTTTGACAGCGCGCCACCAACGATGTCCAAACTCAGCCCATATCGGTCGACCATCACCTGCCAGAAGTCCCGGCCAGACGCGACTTCTCGATCATATCCATCCGCGCGTTTGATCAGACGCAAACGTCCAGTGGTGTTCTCGATCAGTTTGATCACCATCCGCCCACCCTTGGTTTCGGCGGAATAGGCATAGGAAATGTCACGAACAACATGACGCGAGCGCATTGTGGTCTCCGGTTTGCGGCCTGCTTGTTATTTTATGTGACAGATTTGCCCAAGTAACGTGACAAGGGCGTGAAGCTTCACTCTGCCGCAGTCTTTAACTCAGGACCGCCCGACCGGATCAGCGCCAACAATTCTTCCCTTCGCTTTGCTGCTTTGGCCTCATTGGCCGCAAGGACCGGGCCAAACCCGCGGATCTCAAGGGGCAGCTTTGCCAGTGCCTCAATCGCGTCGCGTGTTTCAGAAGACAGTTTGGGCAGAACCTCCTTCATGTCCTTTTCGTACTGTTTGATCAGCGCCCGTTCCATCCGGCGCTCGGCAGTACGGCCAAACGGGTCCAGCGGCGTGCCGCGCAGGGATTTCAAACGCGCCAGCAGCTTGAACAGCCTCATATACCCTTCACCAAATGCCTTTTTGACAGGACGCCCGTCAGAACCGGCCTTGGACAGAACCGGCGGTGCCAAGTGGAAGGTCATTTTGAAATCGCCATCAAACTCGGCCTTTGCCTTTTCTCGGCTGTCCAGCAAAAGACGCGCGACCTCGAATTCGTCCTTGTAGGACAGCAGCTTGTGATAACCTTTGGCGACAGCCTCTTTGACAGCCTCATCTTCGATTGAATTGACCAGTTTGGTGTATTTCCTGGCCAATCGGGCGCTTTGATACTGTGTCAGGTGATCGGCACGGAATGCGATCAATTGATCCAGCGTCTTGGGCAGGGATGTTACGTTCGGTGCAAGGATCTTTGCGACCTCTTCGGGATGCAAGACAGCCCAGCGGCCAACGGCAAAGGCGCGTTTGTTGCGCTCGACCGCTGTGCCGTTCAGGTCAATGGCCTGTTCGATTGCGTCCCAGGACAGCGGAATCAGACCACGCTGCCAAGCCGCGCCAAACACCATCATGTTGGAATAGATCGAATCCCCCATAACCGCGCGCGCGAGATCCGAAGCATCAAAGAGATCCACATTATCCTTCAGACGCGCCTTGAGCGCCAGCTCCAACCGGTCGCTTGGGATCTGGAATTCGGTATTGCGGGTGAAATCTCCGGTCACGATCTCATGGCTGTTAACCACCGCGCCGGTCTGGCCCTGACGGGTCAGCCCCAAGGTCTTGGCCCCCGCAGATACGACCAGATCGCCCCCGATCAAAGCATGTGCCTCGCCCGTTGCCACGCGAATGGCGCTGATGTCTTCGGGGCGCTCTGCCAGGCGGCAATGAATGTGAACAGCCCCGCCCTTTTGGGCCAGCCCCGCCATTTCCATCATCCCGGCGCCCTTGCCGTCGATTTGCGCGGCTTGCGCCAGAAGCGCACCGATGGTGACAACGCCTGTGCCGCCAACGCCTGTGATTACAATGTTATGGGTTCCCTTGATGTCTGGCAGTTCTGGCTCGGGCAGATCGGGCAGATCAATTTCAGTGGTTGCCTCTTTGCGGATTGTCGCGCCTTCCAACGTTACAAAAGACGGGCAAAACCCTTTGAGGCAAGAGAAATCCTTGTTGCAACTGGATTGGTCGACGGCACGTTTGCGCCCAAGCTCGGTCTCTTTCGGCACGATGGACACACAGTTCGACTGCACTCCGCAATCGCCGCATCCTTCGCAAATGTCGGTATTGATGAACACACGCTTGTCAGGGTCCGGGAAGGTGCCCCGCTTGCGCCGCCGGCGTTTCTCTGCAGCGCAAGTCTGCACATAGACGATGACCGAAACACCCTCAATGGCACGGAACTTTTCCTGAACCTGCATTAGTTCGGCCCGTTCATGCGTCTCGACATCCGAAGGCAAGGCCTTGAGGTTCACATCTTCCTTTTCGTCATAAACCAGCGCCACAGTCTTGACGCCCATAGCGCGCACTTCGTCCACGATCCGTTCCGCAGTCAGACCCCCTTCGTTGCCCTGCCCGCCCGTCATGGCAACCGCGTCGTTGAACAGGATCTTGAAGGTGATGTTGGTGTCGTTGGCCAAAGCGGCCCGGATCGCCTGAACGCCCGAATGGTTATAGGTGCCGTCGCCCAGGTTCTGGAACACATGCTCTGTGGTGGAAAACGGCGCTTCACCGATCCAGTTCGCACCTTCGCCGCCCATCTGGGTGAACCCCGTCGTCTCGCGATCCATCCACTGCACCATGTAATGGCATCCGATCCCGGCATAGGCCCGGCTGCCTTCGGGCAGTTTGGTCGAGCTGTTATGCGGGCAGCCCGAGCAGAAATAGGGCACACGTTCGGCTATGTTCTGAGCATTATCGGCGCGACGCGCCTCGGTCAGCTTGCTGAGACCTGCACGGATACCGTCCGTTTCGCGGCCTTCTTCGATCAGGATATCACCCAGTTTTTCGGCGATCATGATCGGATCAAGCGCGCCGCGCGTCGGGAACAGTTCTTCCCGGTGCAGCGCCCCGGCCCCGCCTTTGTACCAGCCGTAAACGCGCCGCCCGCGCCGGTCGTCAAAGATAGCCTCTTTGACCTGCACTTCGATCAGCTTGCGCTTTTCTTCGATGATAACGATCAGGTCCAGACCTTCGGCCCAATCGTGAAACCCTTTCATATCTAACGGGAACGTCTGGCCGATTTTATAGGTTGTGATCCCCAGGCGCTCGGCCTCGGCCTCATCAATGTTGAGTAAAGACAAAGCGTGCGTCAGGTCCAGCCAGTTCTTGCCTGCAGCCACCAGCCCGATCTTGGCCCCCGCTTTGCCCCAGACGCGTTTGTCCATCCGGTTTGCGTGCGAGAAGGTTTCCGCCGCAAAGCGCTTGTAGTCGATCATCCGCGCTTCTTGCAGGTGGGGCGTATCGCCCAAGCGAATGTTCAAGCCTCCTTCGGGCATATCAAATTCAGGGATCACCACTGAGGCCCTGTCTGGTCTGCCATCGACGACCGAGGTGACCTCGATCGTGTCTTTCATTGTCTTGAGCCCAACCCAGACACCGGCAAAGCGGCTGAGAGCAAAGCCGTAAATGCCATAATCCAGGATCTCTTGTACACCGGCGGGGCTGACCACCGGCATATACATGTCGACCATCGACCATTCCGACTGGTGCAACACGGTCGAGCTTTCGCCCGTATGGTCATCGCCCATGGCCATCAGGACACCGCCCAAAGCGGCCGTTCCTGCCATGTTGGCGTGGCGCATCACATCACCTGATCGGTCAACGCCGGGGCCTTTGCCATACCAAAGCCCAAAGACGCCGTCGTATTTGCCATCCCCGCGCAAACCGGCCTGTTGACTGCCCCACAGTGCCGTGGCGGCCAGATCTTCATTCAACCCGTATTGAAAGGTGACGTCGTTTTCCAGCAGTTGCCTCTGCGCCCGGTTCATCTGCTGATCAACCGCGCCCAAGGGTGAACCTCGGTATCCGGTGACCAGTCCGGCGGTGTTCAGCCCTGCTGCGCGGTCCCGCTCTTTCTGCATCAGCATCAGACGTACAAGCGCTTGTGTGCCGTTTAAAAGAATCGGACTTTTGCTTAGATCGAACCGGTCATTCAGCGATACTTTTGGCTGACTCATTCAGACGTCTCCCCTCGTCGGAAAATACTGCCACATTGTTCATCTATTTTAGGTCATATATTCTGACCTGTATAGGGAATTTCCGCTCGCACGTTTCCGATTCCGGGTTTGCGTGTGGAATTTGTTACCTGTTTCATATAGGTCGGCCAAAGAATAACGAAAGTTGCAAAGATGGATTGGGACAAGCTTAGAATATTTCACGCGGTCGCGGATGCGGGCAGCCTTACGCATGCGGGTGACAAGCTCAATTTGTCTCAATCCGCCGTGAGTCGTCAGATCCGAGCGCTGGAAGAATCGCTGGATGTGACCCTGTTTCACCGTCATGCACGAGGTCTGATTCTCACCGAACAAGGCGAGCTTTTGTTTGATGCAACCACGGCCATGTCCAAACGGTTGGACACAGCCGCCGCGCGCATCCGTGACAGCGAAGACGAGGTCTTTGGCGTTCTGCGCGTCACCACTACCTTTGGCTTCGGTACCCTGTGGTTGGCCCCGCGCCTGCCCAAGCTTTACGAGCAATATCCCGACCTGAATATCGACCTGATGCTGGAAGAACGGGTGCTGGATCTGCCCATGCGTGAGGCTGACGTTGCCATCCGTATGAAAGAACCCAGCCAGGCCGATCTGGTGCGCAAACGCCTGATGACCGTTCAGATGTTGCTTTATGCCACCCGCAGCTACCTTGATGCGCATCCCGAGCCTTTGGAAAGCCTCGAGGACATCTCGAAACACCGTCTGATCTGTCAAACGCCGTCTGCCCCGCAGGTCGGGGCCAGCGCCACTTTGGTGCGCCACCTAATGACCTATAACCCCGGGTCGTTGCTGACAGTAAACAACTATTTTGGTGTTCTGCAGGGTGTTCTGCACGATCTGGGCATTGGCGTTCTTCCTGACTATGTAACCGAGGATTTCCCCGATCTTGTGCCGGTTCTGCCCGATATCGACAGCACCGACGTGCCGGTCTATCTCGCCTACCCCGAGGAACTGCGCCATTCCAAACGCATCGAAGCCTTCAGGGATTTTGTGCAGGATGAAATTATCGCGCATCGCAAACACCTGAGGCAGTTGGGAAAAATCTAGCTATGCGCTCACGACATAGCGGGCATGTTTTATTAACCAGTAAAATACCTTGATCGTTCACCAAGTGATCCCTAAATGAGCAATCGAAGGCGGTGATGCTGAAACGCTCATCATCTTCATACCTCCCTGTTGGACTACGGCCGAGCTTAGTGCTCGGCCTTTTTTTTGGTTTTTTGGTTTTGCATGAGCCCAGGGCTGTGAAACTGCTGGGAAATTTCAGTTCACATGCCTATGATCCCGAAAAAACAATCAAATTTATTGTGATCGAGGACAACTCAATGCGCCACACCCTTCGCCTTTTGGCGGCACTAATTTCATTGGTGCTGCTGGTCGGACCATTGCAGGCCCAAGTGCCATCAACATCATCAAGCTCTGCCCCGACAACAGTGACCATCCCCGAGGACCTGACACCCGAACAGGTCGATGATCTTGTCGCGCGCATGTCGGATGATCAGGTACGCTCGATCCTTTTAGAGCGCTTGGATGCGGTAGCCGAGAAAAACGCGGCGGAAGCTGAAGATCGCGAAGATCCCATCACCGAGATCAATGAGATCTGGGCCGAGATGGTCGCCTCCTGGACACATGTCTTTGTCACTATTCCCAACATCTTCAGTGCGCAGGCCGAGGCCGTTAGCAACTTCGTCGGCACGTTTGGAAGCAATGGCGCACTTTTGTTGCTGGGGTTGGTGGCCAGTGTTCTGATGGTTGGGTTCATCGCGGAAAAGCTGTTTGGGCTTTTTACTCGCAAGTGGCACGCGAAGTCAGATGTCGCCGCAGAGAACGATCTGTGGGGTGCCGTCAGATATCTGTTTGTCCGGTTTTGTCACGAGATCGCTGGTCTGGTCGTGTTCTACGTTGTCATACGCGCGGTTGGACGTGGCCTTCTGACACCCGAGCAGATCGTCTATGCTGCTCCGTTTGTGTTCTATCTTATCTGGATTCCGCGTTTGGGTGCAGCAGCGTCGCGCTTTGTGTTGGCCCCTAACAAGCCCGAATACCGTTTGGTGAATATCGACGACCATTGGGCAAAATACCTGCATCGCAACCTGATCGGCCTGCTGATCCTGATCGGCTTCACACTGTTCCTGCTGCATTTCAATCGTTTGAACGGCATCACCGGCGGGGAAACACGCATCGGGTTCTGGCTGAACGCAGGCATTCACATCTATATCGGTCTGATTGCGTGGACCGCACGGGATGGTCTGACCCAGATGATGTTGGGCACAGACCCTGACCACACCAAGTTCGACGAGGAAGTGGCGCGGTATTATCCCTATTTCGCCATTGCAGTGTCCGCAGTGATCTGGCTGTTGGTCGAGTTTCTGGCAGCGCAGCGTGACCCGGTTATTCGTGCAATACTCCTGTCGGGTGCTCATTTCACCACCATGTTCTGGCTGCTGATCGCGCCGGCGCTGGATACACTGATCCGGGGTCTTGTGCGCCACCTGCAGCCACCCATGATGGGTGACGGACCCGTGGCGGAACGCGCCTACCGCTCGACCAAACGCAGCTATATCCGGATTGGCCGCGTTATCGCGGGGATTCTGGTGATCCTGATGATCGCCAAAGCCTGGAACCTGAACCTTCAGGAAATCGCAGGTGGTGGCGCTGAAGAAGGCAGCCGTTTGATCCAGTTCTTCATCATTGCGGCCATTGGCTACATCCTGAACGAACTTGTCTCGCTATGGATCAACCGCCGCTTGGCCAAGGAGCAGACTGCCGCAGAACAGAGCCCGGACGAAGAAGCCGGTGAAGGCGGTGGTTCGGGCGGGTCGCGTCTGGCCACAGTTCTTCCGCTGCTTCGCGTGACCGCGCAGGTGGCGATTGCAGTGATCTTCGCCCTGCTCGCGCTTGGGGCTCTGGGGCTGGACATCACCCCGCTGCTGGCCGGTGCCGGTATCCTGGGTCTGGCCATCGGTTTTGGTGCTCAGAAACTGGTCTCGGATATCGTGGGCGGTATCTTCTTCCTGATCGATGACGCGTTTCGCGTGGGCGAATATGTCGATGTGGGTGGTACTGCGGGTACCGTCGAAAAGATTTCGATCCGGTCGATGCAACTGCGTCACCACCGCGGCCCGGTGCACACGATCCCTTATGGTGAGATCCAGAAGCTGACCAATTTCAGCCGCGACTGGGTGATCATGAAACTCAAGTTCACCGTTCCTTTCGATACCGATCCCAATAAGGTCAAGAAAATCTTTAAGAAGATCGGCGCCGAGATGATGGTGGATGAAACCCACAAAGATGGGTTCCTGCAACCGTTCAAATCTCAGGGCGTCTTTGACTTTGACGATGTTGGCATGATCATCCGCGGTAAGTTCATGGCCAAGCCCGGCAAGCAGTTCACCCTGCGCAAAGAGATCTTCAACCGGGTCAAGGCAGCGTTCAACGAAAACGGTATCGATTTTGCGCGCCGCGAGGTACGCGTTGCGATCCCAGGTCTGGACGAGGCCGAGGCGCTGACGGAAGAACAAAAGGCGGCAGTAGGCGCTGCGGCGGCCGACGCTGCAAACAAGGCGCAGAATCCGGCTTAACCACCGTGTCGCAGCCGGTGGCGCTCACAAGACGCCACCACAGAATAGACGGAACCGGCCCCATCGTCGGTTCCGTTTTTCTTTGCCGCTACCAACCTGCGCGGGTTTGGCTCTTTCCACAGCCCGCGCCTTGCCCTAAAAGGCCCGCAAACTCGGCCCATTTGAACACAGGACAGACGATGCAAGAGCCCGCCATCACACCCGATCTGATTGCTGCACATGGGCTCAAGCCCGAGGAATACGACATGATCCTCGAGATCATCGGACGTGAACCGAGCTTCACCGAACTGGGCATCTTTTCGGCCATGTGGAATGAGCACTGCTCGTACAAATCCTCCAAGAAATGGTTGCGCACCCTGCCCACATCGGGCCCGCGGGTGATCTGTGGCCCGGGGGAGAATGCAGGCGTTGTTGATATTGGTGACGGTCAGGCCGTGGTCTTCAAGATGGAAAGCCATAACCACCCCTCGTACATCGAACCCTATCAAGGTGCGGCCACGGGTGTGGGTGGCATTCTGCGTGACGTCTTCACCATGGGCGCGCGCCCCATCGCCTCGATGAACGCGTTGTCCTTTGGCGAACCCGGGCACCACAAGACCCGTCAGTTGGTGAACGGCGTGGTGGAAGGCATCGGCGGTTATGGCAACTGCTTCGGCGTACCTTGCGTGGGCGGTGAGGTCCGGTTTCACCCGGCCTATAACGGCAACTGCCTTGTAAATGCGTTCGCCGCAGGCCTCGCAGACAGTGACAAGATCTTCTACTCCGCTGCCTCCGGGATCGGGATGCCCGTTGTCTATCTTGGTGCGAAGACCGGTCGTGATGGTGTGGGCGGCGCAACCATGGCCTCGGCCGAATTCGATGACACGATCGAAGAAAAACGCCCCACGGTTCAAGTTGGCGATCCTTTCACCGAAAAGCGCCTGATGGAGGCCACGCTTGAACTTATGCAGACCGGTGCTGTGATCTCGATTCAGGATATGGGTGCTGCGGGCTTGACCTGTTCTGCCGTTGAAATGGGTGACAAAGGTGGTCTGGGTGTACGTCTGGATCTGGAAAACGTGCCCCAGCGCGAAGAGAACATGACCGCCTATGAGATGATGCTGTCAGAATCCCAGGAACGCATGTTGATGGTTCTCAAGCCCGAGCTTGAGGCTGAGGCGCGCGCGGTCTTCGAAAAATGGGATCTGGATTTCGCCATCGTCGGCGAAACAATCGCCGAAGACCGCTTCCTGATCATGCACAATGGCGAGGTCAAAGCCGATCTGGTTCTGTCCAAACTCTCCTCAACCGCACCCGAATATGATCGCCCGTGGGAGCCGACACCGCCGGCTGCGCCGCTCGATGACGTGCCGCAGATCGACCCGATCGACGGTTTGCGCGCGCTTCTGGCTTCGCCCAATTATGCCGGCAAGCAATGGGTCTATGAACAGTACGACACCATGGTCATGGCCGATTCAGCGCGCACGCCCGGCCTGGGCGCTGGCATGGTGCGCGTGCACGGCACCGACAAGGTTCTGGCTTTCACCAGCGATGTGACACCGCGCTATGTGCGAGCCAACCCGGTGGAAGGCGGCAAACAGGCGGTGGCCGAAGCCTATCGCAACCTCACCGCCGTGGGTGCAACGCCCTTGGCCACCACTGACAACCTGAATTTCGGCAACCCCGAAAAGCCCGAGATCATGGGCCAGTTCGTCGGTGCCATTCAGGGCATCGGTGCCGCTGTCGGCGCGCTGGATATGCCCATCGTGTCGGGCAATGTCTCGCTCTATAACGAAACCGATGGCCAGGCGATCCTGCCCACCCCCACCATCGGCGCGGTCGGCCTGCTGACCCACACCGATGAGATCATCGGCAATGAAGTGCGCGAGGGTCACGTGGCGCTGGTGATCGGCGACACCACCGGCCATCTGGGCCAATCCGCCCTGCTGGCCGAGGTCTTCAACCGCGAAGACGGCGACGCGCCGCAGGTTGATTTGGCCGCAGAAAAGCGCAACGGCGATTTCATCCGCGCCAATCGCGAGATGATCAAAGCCTGCACTGATCTGGGTGATGGTGGTCTGGCACTGGCCGCGTTCGAACTGGCCGAAGCCGCAGGCGTCGGTGTCTGCCTTGATGAGGCGCCAACCGACTTCCTCTTTGGCGAAGATCAGGCACGCTATCTGGTCGCTTGCAACTTTGATCAGGCCGAGGCGCTGATGATCGCCGCCGGTCAGGCGGGCGTGCCTTTGGTATCGGTTGGCCGGTTCACCGGCGACAGCGTCAGGATTGGCAGCGCAGAAGCGCCTCTGAGCGAGTTGACCGATATCTTCCGCACCAGCTTTGCCTCTGCGGTGGCATAAGCACGCCCACCCCTTCTTCTCGTTTCAAACACGGAAAATCCCGCGCTTATCACAGGCGCGGGTTTTCCCGCGCTGCGCCCGCGTCACATCTTGCACGCCCCCGCCAGGCGCTCTACATCTTGGGAAAGACTTTCAGGAGTGACCTAAATGCCGATGAGCGCCCACGAGATTGAAACCCTGCTGCGCGAGAGCTTTCCCAACGCGGAAATTCAGGTTGGCGGCAGCGATGGCGTACACATGTCCGCCATGGTCGTGGACGAAAGCTTTCGGGGCAAAAACCGCGTCCAACAACAGCGCGCGGTCTATGCGGCCTTGAAAGGCAAGATGGACGGCCCAGATGGAGAATTGCACGCGCTGGCGCTGACCACCAAAGTGCCGGAGTGAGATGGAGCATGTAATCGTCATTTTGTTTGCGGTAGCCGGTTTTGGTGCGTTGATCACGCTTTTGGCGTTGAGCCATTCACGAGCCAAACACAAATCCATACTTGGAATGGAAGCGACCGATGTTGACCTTGTAAACAAGGTACAAGCAGAAAACGATCGATTGGAACGCATGAACAAGCGCGATTGAGCGCTGATGACAAGGAAACGCGAAATGACCGATGTAAAAACCCAGATCGACGAAACCGTCAAAGCCAATGACGTCGTTCTGTATATGAAGGGCACCAAAGAGATGCCGCAATGCGGGTTTTCGTCCCGTGTGGCCGGCGTGCTGAACTATATGGGTGTTGACTATGCTGACGTGAACGTGCTGGCGGATGAAGCCGTGCGCCAGGGCATCAAGGATTATTCCGACTGGCCGACCGTGCCGCAGCTTTACGTCAAAGGCGAGTTTGTCGGTGGGTGCGATATCATCACCGAGATGACTTTGTCGGGCGAGTTGGACACTCTGTTTGATGACAATGGTGTCACCTACGACAAGGATGCCGCGGACAAAATCCGCGAAGCCAACGCCTAGCGGCTGGAACAGTCCCTGAACAACAGGGTTTCGGGGGCTGTACTGCCTGCGGGTTGATGGGTGATCGTCGCGTCCCACCCTTTGGACCGCAGCGTATAGAGGCCATTGGCATCCACCGATTCATACTGGATGCCCGACCCGCTGGGAACCTGACGCATTGCGATCAGCTCTCCGTTCAAAACCAATGCCGCCGCCCCGGACCCATCGGATGCGTTGAAATAGGTGACCGGAATGCGCGTATTGTTTTCGCAATTGAAGGCGACGGACAGAATGTCGATCTCGGCCAGTGCTGCCGACGCGCCAAGCGACAGCGCGGCAGCCAGAGCCAGTTTGGGCAAGCAGGTCATTTCGCGGACTTCTCCTCGATTACCGCAGCCAGCGCTTCAGCCCGTGCAGCCATTTCCGCCAGCGTATCGGTGACCGATGGCGGCACAACCGCAACCTCGATACGTTCCGGTTCAGGTGGAGGGGCGAGACGATGGCGGTTCAATTCGGCCTCGGTTTCGGCCAGTTTGGATTCAAGTGTTTTCAACCGCTCATCGGATTCGGCCATTTTATCGGCAAGCATCAGCCCCGCCATGAGCAACATCCGCGATTCCGGCATCCGGCCAATCTGATCCGATAATACCTGCGCTTCATCGTCCAGCATCTTGGCTGCGGATTGCAAGAACGCCTCTTCACCTTCCTGGCACGAGACATGAAAGCCGCGGCCACCGATATAAATGGTCACTTCGGGCATTACTCCACCTCTCCCTCGGTCAGTTGTGCGCGCGACAAAAGCGGTTCCAGACGCGCCAGAACCGCATGAGCTTCGGCAGCATCGGTCGCTTGCGCCGCACGGGTGGCTTCAAGCTCGGCAGCGGTGGCTCGGTTCAAAAGCGCGGCGTCCGGCAAACCGTTCTGTGCGGCCGCGCGCAATTCATCCATCGATGCCCTAAGTTGTTCATTGGCTTTGCGCATCCGCTGCAAATCGTCGTCCAACCGGCTCATCGCGGCGCCATGGCTGCTGCGCTCGGCCCGCAGCATATCAAGCTCAGCGCTCAGCTCTTCTATGCGTTCGCTATCGGCCAGCTCTGCTTTCAGCTGCGCGATTTCCGCCTTCAGCCCGTCAACTTCGTCGGTATTGTCCAACGCAGCCTTGGCCTCAGCCAATTCCGCGCGCGCCGCTTCAACCGACGCCAGTGTTGTCTTCGCTTCGGCCAGCTGCTGACGCAGCACATCCATCTCGGGGTCTTTCTCTGGCTCACCCTCTGCCCGCTCCAACTCGGCCCGCAGGTTGTCAATCTCACTTTGGTGGCGCGTTTCAAGAGTTTTGATCCGCTCATGCAACTCGGCGGTAAGCTGACGTTCCTGGTCAAGCGTCGCGCGCAAACCCTCATCTGAACCGCTGCTCTCCAGGGTCGCTTCTGCCAAAGCGTCGACCCCTGTTCCGATCCGATGCATAGCAACGATAATGCGCCGCTGTAATTCTTCGATTTGGCTCATGCCCCTGTCACCTCTTTGTCAAGGTTCGTATGCGTGGTGACGTCTACGAATCACGCCATGCCATCATCTGTGCCTAGTCTAACGGAATGTATTGGAAAATACCCACTGTTTGCTTTCAAGGGCTTGGGGCGAGTTCTTGAACCAAGCGGCGAGATATCGCCCCGGTTCTGCTTGCACTTTGGCAAGTGAGTGGTATTCAGCGGCGCAACCGCCCGTAACTCATCCGTAATCCAAAGGAACAACGCCCGTGGACCTGACTGCGCTGCGCAAAGCCAACCCTGAACACTGGGACAAGGCTGCGGCCATCCGTACCCTGACCCTTGATGCCGTCGCCGCCGCCAATTCCGGCCATTCCGGCATGCCGATGGGCATGGCCGATGTCGCGACTGTACTGTTCGAAAAGCACCTGAAATTCGATGCAAGCGCGCCAAACTGGCCCGACCGCGACCGGTTCATTCTGTCAGCGGGCCATGGCTCGATGTTGGTCTATTCGCTGCTGTATCTGACAGGTCACGCGGATGTCTCGCTGGATGAGATCAAGAATTTCCGCCAGTTGGGTGCCAAAACCGCAGGCCACCCCGAGAACTTTCTGATCAATGGTGTCGAAACCACCACCGGTCCGCTGGGTCAGGGCATCTCGAACGCCGTAGGTTTCGCCATGGCCGAAGAAATCCAGCGTGCGCAATACGGTAAAAAGATCGTCGATCACTATACATACGTGATCGCTGGCGACGGCTGCCTTATGGAAGGCGTTAGCCAAGAGGCCATCACATTGGCCGGACGGCACGAGTTGAGCAAGCTCATCGTGTTCTGGGACAACAACAATATCACCATTGACGGCACCGTCGATATTGCCGATCGCACGGATCAGGTGAAACGGTTCGCCGCGTCGGGCTGGCAGGTGATCGAGATTGACGGCCACGATCCGCAAGCCATCGATGAAGCCATCACCAAGGCCAAATCGTCGAACAAGCCAACAATGATCGCTTGCGAAAGCCATATCGCGTTGGGCCATGCGGCGCAGGATACGTCGAAAGGTCACGGTGCTCTGACCGATCAGGACCAGCTTAAAGCTGCCAAGGAAAGCTATGGCTGGCCGCACGGTCCGTTCGAGATTCCGTCGGCAGTCAAATCCGCCTGGGAAGCCATTGGGGCTCGGGGTGCTGCGGAACGTACTGCCTGGGAAGAACGCTTTGCCCAAGTTTCGGAACGCAAACAGGCAGAGTTCAACCGGGCCTATGCCTTTGAGGCACCCAAAAAACTGGCCGGTGCCATCCGTGCCTTTAAAAAGCAGATGGCGGAAGAGCAGCCCAAGCTGGCCACCCGTGCCTCGTCCGAGAAAGTTTTGAACGTGGTCAACCCGATCATGCCGGAAACCATCGGCGGCTCGGCGGACCTGACCGGATCGAACAACACCAAATCTGCGGATATGGGCGTGTTCCTGCCGGAAAACCGCAAGGGTCGGTATATCCATTACGGTATCCGCGAACACGGCATGGCCGCCGCGATGAACGGCATGGCGCTGCATGGTGGTATCCGCCCCTATGGCGGAACGTTCATGGCCTTCACCGACTATGCCCGCCCGTCCATGCGTTTGGCTGCTCTGATGAAAGTGCCGACGGTCTTCGTGATGACCCATGACTCCATCGGTCTGGGCGAAGACGGACCGACCCACCAGCCGGTCGAACATCTGGCCATTTCACGCGCGACGCCCAATACCTATGTGTTCCGCCCTGCTGATACCGTTGAAACCGCCGAGGCGTGGGAATTGGCTCTGACCTTCAAAGACAGCCCCTCTGTCCTGTCATTGACCCGTCAGGGCGTGCCCACGGTGCGCAAGGATCACAAAACCAAAAACCTCACCGCACAGGGCGCCTATGTTCTGGCTGAAGCTGAAGGCAAACGTCAGGCCATCCTGATCGCCACCGGGTCCGAGGTGTCGCTGGCCATGGAGGCCAAAGCGATGCTTGAAGCCGAAGGTATCGGCACCCGTGTGGTCTCGATGCCCTGTATGGAGCTTTTTGCCCAACAGGACGAAGCCTATCGCAAACGCGTGCTTCCGGGCGGCCCGGTCCGGGTCGGCATCGAAGCCGCCGTGCGCGCGGGCGGATGGGATCGCTGGTTGCTTGGCGAACGCGGCCGCGAGGCCAAAGTCGGGTTCATCGGCATGTCCAGCTTTGGCGCCTCTGCCCCAGCGGGCGAGCTGTACAAGCATTTCGGCATTACAGCCGAAGCGACAGTTGCCAAGGTCAAGGAGTTGCTCGGGCTGTAAAACAGACCCAGCGGATCAAGCAAAAGGCGGCCCGTGGCCGCCTTTTTCATTTGGATCAATGGGCGCCGGATTTTCCGAACATCGGCATGATCACCTTGGTCGCCAAGGGGATCAGTACCATCCCCCAGGCCAAACCAAACACACCGTCCATTGTGGCTTTCGAAATCCATTCAACGGCACTTGTCCACTGCGCGGATACCGAATGCCCCAGCGCATAGGCCCAATCGTGGATATGATGGCCCAGCCAGCCAA
The DNA here is from genome assembly GCF_013033515.1 of Ruegeria sp. HKCCA6707. GTDB lineage: Bacteria > Pseudomonadota > Alphaproteobacteria > Rhodobacterales > Rhodobacteraceae > Ruegeria. Next base: position 199,613 of record NZ_WQEG01000001.1, read on the forward strand.
AGCCCAGAACCTCCATACCGTGGATGACAATCGACCCGCCGACCCACAGCATAGCCGCCGTGCCCACGATCGACAGGGTTTTCATCACACCCGGCATCGCCCGCACCAGACCCCGGCCCAGACTGCGCCCAACAGATGTTAGAGCGTTCTGCGCCAGATAAAGACCGACATCATCCATCTTAACGATCAGCGCGACCGAGCCATATACCGCCACGGTCACACCAATCCCGACAACGGCCAGCGTAGCCGCCTGCATCCAGACGTTAGGAGCCTCAATCGCGGCCAGTGCGATGGTCATGATCTCGGCCGACAGGATGAAATCGGTTTTGATCGCTCCACGCACTTTCTGTTCTTCCAGATGACCCGGATCGCGGTTCTTCAAGTCTTCATCGATAACATGGCTTCCATGGGGAAACAGCACGTGAAAGATCTTTTCGGCCCCTTCAAAACACAGATACGACCCCCCGATCATCAAGAGCGGTGTGATCAGCCATGGCGCGAAGTTGGCCAGCAACAAGGCGACGGGCAGCAGCAGAATGATCTTGTTGAATATTGATCCTCGCGCGATACGCCAGATGATCGGCAGCTCTCGTGCGGGGGCGAAACCTTGAACGTATTTCGGCGTGACCGCCGCATCATCAATGATCACGCCGGCGGTTTTGGCCCCGGCTTTGCCGGCCGCTGCCACCACGTCGTCTACCGAAGAAGCCGCAACCTTGGCTATTCCGGCCACATCATCCAGCAGGGCCAACAGACCACTCATCGTTCTTCCTTTCACAACAATCGCCGCACCTCGGACCCTATCTGATCCAACAGCTAGCGCAAGCGTTAGCGCAACCGTCCAGGTTTTGCGCTAACACATTGCAAATATGTCATTTTTACTCTTTTGAGAAATTGGTTTCGTGGCTATATGCCGACCAAAGCAAGCGTATCTGGAGTCGTCCCATGACCATCAAGGTCGGTATAAATGGTTTTGGCCGCATCGGCCGCTGTACCCTGTCGCATATTGCTGCCTCAGGCCGCAATGATATCGAAGTCGTCAAGATCAACGCGACCGGTCCGCTGGAAACCTCGGCGCATCTTTTGAAATACGACAGCATCCATGGACGTTTCCCGCGCGAGATTCGTGTCGACGGCAACACCATGGATCTGGGGCGCGGCCCGATGCGGATGTTTTCGACCTATGACATGAACGAGCTGGACTGGGACGGCTGCGACGTCGTTCTGGAATGCACTGGCAAGTTCAATGACGGGTTGAAAGCCAAAACGCATCTTGAGCGTGGCGCCGGTAAGGTTTTGCTGTCGGCCCCCGGCACAAATGTTGACAAGACCATCGTCTTTGGCGTGAACCACAATACGCTGACGGCCAATGACAACATGATCTCGAACGGGTCCTGCACCACCAATTGCCTTGCTCCGCTTGCCAAGGTCCTGGACGAAGGTGTGGGCATCGAACATGGCATCATGACCACGATCCACGCCTATACTGGCGACCAACCTACATTGGACCGCCGCCATAGTGACCTCTACCGCGCGCGGGCTGCGGCAATGTCGATGATCCCGACCTCAACCGGCGCCGCAAAGGCCCTGGGTGAAGTGCTGCCGAACCTCAAAGGCCGCCTTGACGGGTCCGCCATCCGTGTGCCGACCCCGAACGTTTCGGCGGTGGATCTGACCTTCCGCGCCGCCCGCGACACGTCAGCGGCCGAGATCAACGCCATTGTTGAAGAGGCTGCAAAAGGCCCGATGCAGCGTGTTCTGGGATATGAGCCTGCGCCGCTTGTGTCGACCGATTTCAACCACACCGAAGAAAGCTCGATCTTTGCACCGGATCAGACCCGCGTGGTCGATGACCGTATGGTTCGCGTTCTCGCGTGGTACGACAATGAATGGGGCTTTTCGGTGCGTATGGCCGATGTCGCCGTGGCGATGGGCCGCCTTAACTGAGACTTCGGACTTCTCTTGTAGCGTAGCGCCCGCTCAGGTTATCTGGGCGGGCATTTTTCGTTCGGGACAACCATGACCAATCAAATCGCTATCTGGCTTGGGCTGTGTATTCTCGGCGCTCTGATCGTGGATGTCGCATTGTTCGGAACCGAACATCTGCTGTTTCTCGGCAAGAAACTCTACGATTTCCTGGACTGGCTCGCGTTCTGGCGATGACACAGGTTTTCCTTGACATTTGAGCCCATCTGGCTTTGTTAGCGCTAACCAATCTGAACACCCAATCTGGTGGAGCAATCAATGACCCTCAAGCTTGCAATCAATGGTTTTGGACGGATCGGACGCGGCGTGCTGCGTGCGGTGATGGAAAGCGGCCGAACCGATGTCGAAATCGTAGCGATCAATGACCTGGGCAAGCCCGAAATGAACGCGCATCTGTTCGAATTCGACAGCGTCCACGGCCGTTATCCCAACCCCGTCAGCCTGAGCGATGCAGGTCTGGACGTGGGGCGCGGCCCCATCCGTCTGAGCAGCGAGCGCAACCCCGAGGACCTGCCCTGGTCGGATATCGATGTCGTGCTGGAATGCACCGGTGTGTTCCGTACCCGCGAGGCGGCGGAGCGTCATTTCAAGAACGGTGCAAAGAAAGTTTTGATCTCGGCCCCGGCCAAAGGGGATGGCAGAGTGAAAACCGTTGTGTTTGGCGTGAATGACGACCAACTCACCGCGGATGATCTGGTGGTTTCCAACGCGTCCTGCACCACCAACTGCCTGTCGCCTGTCGCCGCAGCTCTGGACGCGGGATTGGGCATCCTACACGGCAACATGACCACTGTGCACGCCTACACAGCCAGCCAGCCGGTCCATGACACCGTGGGCAAAGACCCCTACTTGTCACGCGCCGCAGCGCTGTCGATGATCCCGACCACCACCGGCGCTGCTGCTGCTGTTGGTCTGGTGCTGCCACAGCTCCAGGGCAAACTGACCGGTCAGGCGATCCGCGTTCCCACTCCGAACGTTTCGGTAGTTGATCTGGTGGCCGAAGTGTCGCGCCCGACCACCGATGAAGAGGTAAATCAGCTGTTCATCGATGCTGCCGCCAAGATCCCTGGTGTTCTGGCCGCCGAAAGCCGCCCGCTGGTATCGATCGACTTCAACCACGATTCCCACAGCTCGACCGTGTCGCTGGCCGAAACCAAGGTCACCGATGGCACGCTGGTGCGCGTGCTGGCATGGTACGACAATGAATGGGGCTTCTCGAACCGGATGCTGGACACAGCCGCCGCGATGGGCGCGTTAAGCTAAACGTTCTTTCAGCGCAGTATTGACGCGGGGCGTGACGAATTTCGACACGTCCCCTTCAAGCCGCGCGATTTCCTTGACCAGTTTCGACGCAATTGCCTGGTGGCGGGCTTCTGCCATCAGGAACACCGTCTCGATTGAATCGTCCAGCGCGCGGTTCATCCCGACCATCTGAAACTCATATTCAAAATCAGCCACAGCCCGCAGACCACGCACGATGATCTGCGCACCAACGTCGCGCGCGCAGTCGATCAGCAGGTTTTCGAACGGATGGGCTACGATCTCTGTGCCCGTCTGCTCCGTCAGATGCGCACATTCCGCTTCGATCATCGCGACGCGTTCTTCCAGCGAGAACAAAGGGCCCTTATCGCGGTTGATCGCCACACCGATCACCAGTTTGTCCACCAAAGCAGCCGCGCGGCGGATAATGTCGATATGACCCAGTGTGATTGGATCAAAGGTTCCGGGATATAATCCAACCCGCATCGGGTTCTCCTGCGCAACAAAATTTCAGCGCAAGCAAACATATGTTGACTGCGGGTGCAAGAGGCCTAAACCGCGCGCAGCGCTCAATGCCCCATGATCATGCCTTCCAGCGCATCTTTCTCCATCGCCAGCTCGGACAGCTGGGCCTTGACGACATCACCAAGTGTCACGATGCCAATCAGTTTGCCCTCTTCAACCACGGGCATGTGGCGGAACCGTCCTTCGGTCATACGCGACAAGATCGCTTCGACCTTATCCTGTTGTGTCGCTGTGATCAGATCCTTGGTCATATAAGCGCTGACCGGCTTATCAAGGCATCCGCTGCCGCTTGCGGCCAATTCCCTTACGATGTCTCTTTCAGACAGGATCCCGATAGCGGTTTGGCCTTGATCTTCCGAAACGACAACGGTCCCGATCCTTTTTTCGGCCAGAATTTCGGCCGCTTCGGATACCGTGATATCGGGTTTCACCGTCACAACGCCCTCGGCAGCCTTGGACTTGAGAATGGCCTGAACAAGCATGTGCTAAAACCTCCGGGTATAACCTGCTGTTTTCCAAAGCGTTGCCGGAATGCGGGAATGTGTCAAGTTGAACCTTGGGCCTCCAGTTGTGCAACCTCATCGCGTATTCCGCGGATGAGGGTTTGCGCAAAGCGGTTCAGTAACTCGTTTCGTTGATCCCCCTGATGCCGGACCAGATAGAACCCACGTGTCAAACTGATCTGATCCGTCAGGATTTTTCGCAGGTCTGGATGGAACGGCAACGTAAAGTCATGGGCCACACAAACGCCCATCCCCTGCGAGACCTGACGCAGCTGAACCGAGACGGAATTTGATGCAAGTGCAACACGGTCAATGCCCATATCGTTCAGGTAATCCAACTCGCGGTCAAAGATCATGTCGGGAATGTACCCAATCATGCGATGGCCCTTCAGTTCGGCAATCGAGTGGATCTGCGCGTGGCCAGCCAGATAGTCTTGCGTGGCCACAAGGTGCAAACGGTAGTCGGTAATCTTCTGCACCAACAGTTTTCCCGCCGTCGGGGCGCTGACCGTCACGGCCATGTCAGCCTCGCGCCGCGACAGATTGATGATGCGAGGTAACGCCAGGATCTGAATATCCAGATCGGGATTGGCATCGCTGATCCGCGCGCAGACCTGTGGCAAAAGATAGTTTGCCGCCCCATCAGGTGCGCCGATGCGGATTTGTCCCCTCAGCGATTGCGTAGGGGCGGAAACCATGCCCATTGCAGCCCGCATCGCCTCTTCGGCTTGCAAACCATGCTCCATCAATCGTTGCCCGGCTTCGGTCAACAGATAGCCTTGCTGCGACTTGGTAAACAGAACCGCGTTCACCGCTGCCTCAAGTCGCGCGATCCTGCGTCCAACAGTGGCCGGGTCGATCTTGAGCACGCGCCCCGCCGCAGACAGGCTTTCTTCGCGCGCCACAGCCAGCAGGATGCGCATGTCGTCCCAATTGGGGGTCATGAAACCTCTTTTGCATTTTTGCAAAGCTCTTTTGGGATATTGCTTCTGTTCAGGACATTTCTGCAAGCCTATTCTGCGCGCAAATGCATCCGGAGGAGATTGCGATGAATGATCTGACTCATTTTCTGAACGGTGAAATGGTGGCGGGCACATCCGGCCGTTTCGACGATGTTTTCAACCCGGCAACCGGTGAGGTCCAATATCGCTGCCCGATGGCCAGCGCTTCCGAGACCACAGCAGCCATCGAGGCAGCTGCTGCGGCCCAGCCAGCATGGGGCGCGACCAACCCCCAGAAACGCGCGCGCGTCATGATGCAAATGGTTGCGCTGATGAACCGCGACATGGACAAGCTGGCCGAAGTTCTGAGCCGCGAACATGGCAAGACCATCCCGGACGCAAAAGGCGACCTGCAACGCGGTCTGGAAGTGATCGAATACTGCATCGGCGCCCCTCAGATGCTGAAGGGCGAATATACCGACAGCGCGGGCCCGGGTATCGACATGTATTCGATGCGCCAGCCCTTGGGCGTTGTTGGTTCGATCATGCCTTTCAACTTCCCGGCGATGATGCCGCTCTGGCATGTGGGCCCGGCCCTGGCCTGCGGCAACGCGGTGGTTCTCAAACCCTCCGAGCGTGACCCGTCCGTGCCCTTAATGCTGGCCGAACTTTTTGTCGAAGCCGGTTTGCCCGCAGGTGTGTTCCAGGTTGTGAACGGTGACAAAGAGGCCGTCGATACGATCCTGGACAGCGAGATCATCCAAGGTGTCAGCTTTGTGGGTTCGACCCCCATCGCGCAGTATATCTACAGTCGCGCCACCGCGAATGGGAAACGAGCTCAGTGTTTCGGCGGTGCCAAGAACCACATGATCGTGATGCCGGACGCCGACATGGATCAGGCGGCGGATGCTCTGGTTGGCGCTGGCTTCGGCGCGGCGGGCGAACGCTGCATGGCTGTTTCCGTGGCCGTGCCGGTGGGCGAATCCACTGCCGACGCGTTGATCGAAAAACTGGTGCCGCGCATCGAAAAGCTGAAGGTCGGCCCCTATACCGCAGGCGATGATGTGGATATGGGCCCGGTCGTGACCGGAGCCGCCAAGGAACGCATTCTGGGCCTGATCAACTCGGGCGTGGAACAGGGTGCGAAGCTTGTGGTCGACAACCGGGACTTCAGCCTGCAAGGCTATGAGGACGGGTTCTTTGTTGGCCCGCACCTGTTTGACCATGTCACGCCCGATATGGACATCTACAAGCAAGAGATCTTTGGCCCGGTCCTGTCGACCGTGCGCGCCGGTTCCTACGAAGAGGCCATTGGTCTTGCGATGGATCACGAATATGGCAACGGCACCGCGATCTTTACTCGTGACGGTGATACAGCGCGTGATTTCGCCAGCCGGATCAATATCGGCATGGTCGGCATCAACGTTCCGATCCCGGTGCCGCTGGCCTATCACACCTTTGGTGGCTGGAAGAAATCCATGTTTGGCGACCTGAACCAACACGGGCCGGACAGCTTCAAGTTCTACACACGCACCAAAACCGTAACGGCCCGCTGGCCGTCGGGCATCAAAGAAGGTGGCGAGTTCAACTTCAAAGCGATGGACTGAAGTCGCAACACATAATGCACCTGAAAAGCGGCCCCAGAGACGGGCCGTTTTTTATCGAGCACCGGGCTATTCACAACAAATTCAGAGCGCCAGCACTGGAAATTTGCGACCAGCAGCAATATTTTCTGCGGCAACAATGTTTTGAGCAGATTTTTCCCGGAGGCAAATGTGTCCCATTCCCGAATGACCCGCCGCTCGGCCCTGTTGGGGGCCGCTTCATTGCTGGCCACCCCTGCCCTTGTGCGCGCCCAAAGTGTTGACGCTTTCCCGCAAGACGAAGAGGCAATCAGCACCCAATTGCCGGTGCGCCGAAATGTTTCCTCATTCTCGCAACAGAACTGGCAGGATCACTTTGACGAGCTGGGCGTTGGTGCCTTGCTGGCTGATATCACCAGCCGCGCTGTGCACTATTGGGGGCCTGACGGGACCTACAAGCTTTATCCAAGCTCAGTTCCGATGAGCGAAGAACTAACCAAGCGCGGGTACACCAAAGTTGTGCGCAAGGCAGAAAACCCAAGCTGGACGCCGACCTCATCCATGCGCGAGCGCGACCCGACATTGCCAATTCGAATGGAAGGTGGCGAACCCGGGAACCCTCTGGGAACCCGCGCGATGTATCTGTCCTGGCCAGCCTACCTTGTGCACGGCACACATGACACGCGCAAGATCGGGCGTCAGAGCTCGTCTGGCTGTATCGGGCTGTATAACCAGCATGTGGAAGAGCTCTACCCGCTGGTTCAGGTCGGCACACAAGTGCGCCTTCTGTAAAACAACGCTGCTTGAAATACAAAAGCCCCGGTCGCTAGGACCGGGGCTTTGTTTTTTCGGGGCCACAGGATTATTCGGGCAGAATAACCGTGTCGACCACGTGGATCACACCGTTGCTGGCTTCGATATCAGCCTGAACAACTTTGGCGTCATTCACTTTAACACCGTTGCGGGCGTTGACACTCAGGCGATCACCTTGAACGGTCAAAACCTTGGCGCGCTTGCCTGCGATGTCAGCGGACATCACTTTGGCCGGAACGACGTGATATGTCAGGATCGACACCAGTTGATCCTTGTTTTCAGGCAGCAGCAGCGATTCAACCGTACCTTCGGGCAGTGCGGCGAAAGCCTCGTCGGTCGGTGCAAATACTGTGAACGGGCCATCGCCCTTCAGCGTGTCAACCAGACCAGCGGCCTGAACGGCAGCAACCAGTGTGTTGAACGAACCCGCAGACACGGCTGTGTCAACGATGTCGGCGGCCTGCGCCTTCAGGGGCATTGCAAATGCAAGTGCTGCGGCGGCTGCGGCGCCCATAAACGTACGGCGGAACATGGCTGTCTTCTCCTCTCCAGCTTGTTATGGAAAGGGGTACGCGCCTGTTTCACTACCGGATCACAAAATAATTAAGAGTTTTTGATTTGCACCCAGATACTTTGCGCCCGCCCTTCGGTCAGAAACGGCAATGCGGCCACCGCATCCGGTCGCTCTTGTTGCAGATAGTATCCTGGCCAAAGCATTGAAAACGCACCAGATTGCAGCAAAGCGTGCAACATGTACTGCTCGCCCCAACCGGGGCAATCGTAGAAGAAGCGCTTTGGATATTCATAGGGCAGAAAAACATCATGAACGTGGATCACCACACCCGGCTTTAACGCCGGAATGATGCGGCAGAACAGATGTGCCACGTCATTGCTCATGCGCACGACATGGCTGGAATCGATGAACAGAATGTCGCCCGCCTCCAACTGATCAAACAGCGCGGGATCGACCTCTTCCAGTCGTTTTTGTTCGAATTGATCCACCACATGCGCGATATCGGCGCGTGGATACGGATCAATCGCGGTGATCTGAGTTTCAAGCCCAGCATCAAGGATCGCCTGCCGGGTCACACGGGTTGAATTCCCGCATCCCACTTCGATCACGCGCTTGGGCTGAAACCGTCGGATCATCAGATACAGCGCATCGGCATCCGGGCTGTCATAATAGCCATTGGAGGTCCGATACCCCGTCTGGTTGCGCGCAGGATCCTTGAGCGCATCAAGAGATTCCGCGTGAAGCGCATACTCTTCGACCAGCAAAGAGATGTCGAAGTCCTCCATTCCCGGAGACAGTGCATAGGCCGGGCGCGTCAGGCCTCCGGCGGCCTCAAACGCCTCCAACCGCGCGCGCTCGTCCTGCTCGGTCACCTTGTCGACCAGCTTGACGCCTAGCTCGTCCAGAGCGGCATTGATCTGTGGAAATTTTCTCGGTTTCACCGGCGGCCTCGTTCCTGATTGCGCCCGATCCTTACCTTCGCTGGCCGGGCCTGCGCAAGCCACAGTGGATCAAACCCTTGGCAAAAAGCGAGATTCCGTATTCACTGACAGAACTTGAACGATGAGAGGTGCGATGCAGCAAGACTTTACGCTTGGGATCGAAGAAGAATACCTGTTGGTTGACCGCGACAGCCTGCAGCTTGCCGAAGCGCCCGAAGCCTTGATGGCGGCCTGTCAGGCCGATTTCGAAGGACAGGTTAGCCCCGAATTCCTGCAATGCCAGATCGAAGTAGGCACCCGCCCCCATTCGACGATCCGATCTGCGCGTGAAGATCTGAAACGGTTGCGGTCCTGCGTGTCGCAACGCGCAGCAGAGTATAATCTGGCGCCGATCGCGGTGTCCTGCCACCCGTTTGCGAACTGGAAAGACCAGCATCACACGCGCAAGGAGCGCTATGATGAGCTGCAACACGCCTTGGGTGGCGTTGCGCGGCGCATGTTGATCTGTGGGATGCACGTCCATGTGGGTGTCGCAGACCCTGCCCTGCGCGCTGATCTGATGCCCCAGCTTTCATACTTTCTGCCGCATCTTCTGGCCCTGTCCACATCCTCGCCCTATTGGGGCGGCGAAGACACGGGGTTGTCGTCGTACCGTTTGACCGTGTTTGACAACCTGCCGCGCACCGGATTGCCACCGATCTTTGGCAGTTGGGCCGAATATGAGCGCACCACTGGTATTCTGGTCGAGCTTGGTGTGATCGAAGACACCAGCAAGATCTGGTGGGATCTGCGCCCGTCGCACCGTTTTCCAACCCTTGAAACGCGGATCATGGATGTACAGCCCCGGTTAGAGCACACACTGTCCCTGGCCGCACTTGTGCAGGCCCTGACCCGCATGTTGTGCCGACTGAAAGAGAGAAACCTGCGCTGGCGCTACTATGATCGCTTCTTGATCGGTGAGAACCGCTGGCGCGCGCAGCGCTACGGCGTGGGCGAAGGCTTGATTGATTTTGGGGACCGATCCATCAAACCCATGGCAGAGTTGATGGGGGAACTCATGGGCATGTTGGCCGAAGACGCCGAGGCGCTCGGTACGATGACCGAACTTGCCCGGTTGCGTCAGATCGCAGAGAACGGGACCTCAGCCACACGACAACGCCGTGTTCACGCCGAGGCAGTAGCCCGCGGCGAAGACCCCGGGCAAGCCGTGGTGCGCCACTTGATCGAAGAGTTCCACGCAGACCTTTAAAGCGCGCGCAGCATGTTCTTGATCATCCGGCTTACCGGTTCATAGAAATCCGGGTCTTTCCAATACCCGTTATGCGACAACGGGTTCCACGAGGTGAAGATATTGCCCGAATTGATCGGTACATCGCGCAGTTGCTTGGACGCGACCAAAGCATCATAACGATCCGCGCAGTCGCGCAGCGGGAACCCAAGCACATCGTGCTTATCATAGAAGTTATACCACCACGTCTTGAACCTCATGGCTGGTGGCACCGCCGACCGAGGCGGTTCGATCGGGAAAATCTGTGACTCGGGATAGGCAAAAAGGAAAATCGGGATGTTGCAGCCAAAGGTCATGATGCCGGCCACTGTCTGCATGTTGCGGACCGGCGAATTGAACAGGGTCTGGCCGGTTTTCCTCAGATGATTTTGATGGTCGTAAATATAGTTCGACATGATGTGACCACCCAAGGAATGCGCAAGCAGCAAGACAGGGGCGTTATTGCCGACCGCGCGGCGAACGTCTTCCATCACGCGATCAATCTCGGCGTGGATATTTTCATAGATCGCGTCATTTCCATCCGAGGTTTTCCGATAAGACGCCGCATCTGAAAGGTTGTGAACCACAAAACTGCGCACGTCGTCATATCCGGTGCGCCGTTTTATCTTGGCCAGGTACTCATCCTGTCGCTTTTGCAATACATGCGCCCAAACGATCTCGTGCCATGCCACGTCGTCAAAATCCGAGCCCAACTCACGCGACACGCGTTTGTGCAAATCGCGGGAAAAGGTAATGGCTGTAGAGGGTTGCTTTTGGCCGCTGAACTGGCTGCCCATACCGTGAATGACGACTACGGCGATCTTGGAACCGGACATCAAGATACTCCTTCAAAATCGATCTCTAAATGCCTGCACCCTACACCAAACCCGGTGATCCAACAAATTCGCCCAGACCGTTTGCCGGGGCTGAAAAATTTCTGTAAGGATTAGGAAATAAACAACCGTTCAATTCTAAAGACACGGGAAGGCCTGCCATGGATTTCGCATTGACCGAGGAACAGACAGCCATTTTCGACATGGCTTATGCTTTTGGGCAGGACCATATCGCGCCCTATGCGCGCCAATGGGAAGCTGATGGGACCATCCCAAAGGACCTGTGGCCGAAGGTCGGAGAGCTTGGGTTCGGCAGTCTATATGTTTCGGAGGAAAGTGGTGGCTCAGGGCTCAGCCGTCTGGACGCCACACTGGTGTTCGAGGCCCTGTCGATGGCCTGCCCGTCGGTCGCCGCGTTTTTGTCGATTCACAATATGTGCGCCAAGATGCTGGACAGCTTTGCAAGTGATACGCTGAAATCCCGCGTCATGCCCGATATTCTCAGCTTGAACACGGTGCTCAGCTACTGCCTGACCGAGCCCGGATCAGGCTCGGATGCGGCTGCGCTGAAAACCCGGGCGGAACGCAACAACGAAGGCTACGTGCTGAACGGCACCAAGGCCTTCATCTCAGGCGGTGGCTACTCCGACGCCTATGTCTGCATGGTGCGCACTGGTCAGGACGGCCCCAAAGGGATTTCGACCGTTTATGTAGAGGACGGTGCCCCCGGCCTGAGTTTCGGTGCTCTGGAACAGAAGATGGGTTGGAAAAGCCAGCCCACTGCGCAAGTCCAGTTTGATGACTGCAAGATACCCGCCGACAACCTTGTAGGCACCGAAGGCGATGGGTTCAAATACGCCATGATGGGGCTGGATGGCGGGCGGTTGAATATCTCGGCCTGTTCTCTGGGTGCGGCGCAAGCCGGCTTGGATATGACCATGCAATACATGTCCGAGCGCAAGGCTTTTGGCCAGTCCATCGATCAATTCCAGGCGCTTCAGTTTCGTCTGGCGGACATGGAAATCGAATTGCAGGCCGCCCGTGTCTTTTTGCGACAGGCCGCGTGGAAGCTGGATCAGGGCGCGCCAGATGCAACCAAATTCTGCGCCATGGCCAAGAAATTCGTGACCGAGACCGGGTCAAAAGTGGTGGATCAATGCCTGCAACTGCATGGCGGCTATGGCTATCTGGCCGATTACGGCATCGAAAAGCTTGTGCGCGATCTGCGGGTGCATCAGATACTGGAAGGCACCAATGAAATCATGCGCGTGATCGTCTCACGCCAGATGCTGTCCGCTCGCTGAGGTCCATATGCCCGATATTGATATTCGCACCACCGGCCGCGCCGGGCGCATTACTCTGACACGGCCGCAGGCGTTGAATGCGCTCAGCTATGAGATGTGCATGGCCATCGATACCGCGTTACGGAACTGGCGCGAAGACGATGAGGTCAATCTGATCATTCTGGATGCCGAAGGCGACAAGGCGTTCTGCTCGGGCGGTGATATTGCCGAGCTTTATGCCGCAGCAACCCAAGGCAATCACTCCTATGGTCAGACCTTTTGGCGCGACGAATACCGCCTGAACGCTATGATCTTTGAATACCCCAAGCCGGTAATCAGCTTTCTGCAAGGCTTCACCATGGGCGGCGGGGTTGGCATAGGCTGCCACGGCAGTCACCGCGTGGTCTGCGATACGTCGCAAATCGCGATGCCGGAATGTTCGATCGGGTTGATCCCTGACGTCGGTGGATCTCTGATGCTGGCTTTGGCACCGGGGCGGCTTGGCGAATATCTGGGCACCACCGGGCATCGCATGGGGCCAGCGGATGCGATTTATGCCGGGTTTGCTGATCACTATGTTCCACGGGATCTCTGGCCCGAGGTGATCGAAATGCTCGAAGCCTCGGGCAGTGCCGAGCCGATCGCGCAACATGCGCAAGCCCTGCCCGACAGCACATTGAAAGACATGCAACGAGATATCGACCATTACTTCGACGGTGAGACGCTGACAGATATCCGCAATATGCTGCAGAACAACCCGTCTGACTTTTCGGAAAAGGCCTTGAAAGCCCTTGGGCGCAATTCACCTCTGTCGATGGCCGCGACGGTTGAGATGCTGCATCGGCTCCGCTCCAGCACTCTGACCATGCGCAAAGCGCTTGAGATGGAATACCGTTTCACCTTCCGCGCCACCCAGCACAGCGACTTTCTGGAAGGCATCCGGGCCCAGATTATCGACAAGGATCGCACCCCAAAATGGCAACATGCAGATGGTTTGGTGCCCCCCGTTGCGGTGTCAAAGATGCTACAACCCCTGGGGGCGGACCGGCTGACATTTGAGGAGGATTAAGCCATGAAAATCGGGTTCATTGGATTGGGCAATATGGGCGCGCCTATGGCCGCCAATTTGGCAGCTGCGGGACACGCGGTGACAGGCTTTGACATGGCCGATGTCAGCGTCGAAGGGGTTGCGATGGCAGGCACGGCCGCCGAGGCCGCCTCGGGCGCGGATGTTGTGATCACCATGCTGCCCAATGGCCAGATCCTACGCGCTGTGGCCGATCAGATCATTCCAGCGATGTCCAACGGGGCTGCGCTTGTCGATTGCTCAACGGTGGATGTGGACAGCGCCCGCGCGGTGGCGGATCAGGCAACTCAGGCCGGTCTGTTGGCCGTTGATGCGCCAGTGTCTGGTGGCATCGGTGGGGCCGCGGCGGGTACGCTCACCTTCATGGCGGGCGGTTCGGAGGCCGCTTTTGCCAAGGCCGCTCCCCTGTTCGAGATCATGGGCCAGAAGGCGGTGCATTGCGGTGAAGCAGGCGCCGGTCAGGCGGCCAAGATCTGCAACAACATGATCCTGGGCGTGACCATGATTGCCACCTGTGAAGCCTTTGCGCTGGCCGACAAGCTGGGTCTCGACCGGCAAAAGATGTATGACGTGGTCAGCACGTCATCGGGCTATAGCTGGACAATGAATGCCTATTGCCCTGCCCCTGGCGTTGGCCCACAAAGCCCGGCGGATAACGGCTATCAGCCGGGATTCGCGGCAGAGCTGATGCTCAAGGATTTACGTCTTAGCCAACAGGCTGCAGACAGCGCCGATGCCGATACCCCCATGGGTCAGGCCGCCATGGCGCTTTACGAACAGTTTGTCGAACACGAAAACGGGCTGGGCCAGGATTTCAGCGCCATGTTGCCGCGATTTGAACAGCGTGGTCGCACGTGACGATCTGGCGGCAACTTGCCTGCCGCCTTTGACATTGGCCGGGGAAAACTCCATCTACTGACGTGGGCTGTGGCGTTTTGGCCAAAAGAAAAGGATGGCGAAATGATCAAAGCACTAACAAAAACGGCCATGGTCGTGGCTGTGTCGCTGACGCCAGTCACTGCATTTGCCAAGGGTAAGCCAGGGCATTGCCCTCCGGGGCTTGCCAAAAAAGCCGTGCCCTGCGTCCCGCCTGGCCAAGCCCAAAAGTTCTACCGCAATGGAGAGTACATCAATGGCGATTACCGGTGGGTGAAAGATCCCTATCGCTATGGGCTCAACCGCAATGACTATTACATCCGCGCGGGTGACTACGTTTATCGCGTCGATCCGGACACACGAAAGGTGCTGAACCTGATCGGCGCGGTGGTCGATATTCTGAACTGACACTCAGCCAAAGGGAACACAGCGGAGGTGTCGCCTGGTCAACGGTTAGATGCCAGTTTCGCAACCTTGAGTGTAATTTCAAATTTTTGACGCAATTCTAAGCGACTACAATCCTCATTCATTTGAGGATTGTACATGAGCAACGAGACACCTCTTTTTCAGTTTCAAGGACCATGGAATGTTCCGGTCCAGGTCAATCAAAGTCTGATTTTCCTGATTCTGATCATCGTTGGGTTCAATTTCGATCCCGACAGCCTGCCCTATGCGCTTGGATTTGCGGCGATACTGATCGTATCGATCCTGCTGCACGAGTTGGGGCACGCCTGGGGCTGTCTGATTCAGGGCGTGCCGGTCAAGCGCGTCGTTCTCTATGGCGGCGGCGGGTTTTGCGAGCATCGCCGGTCGACAACCTCCTATGAAGACGAGTTGATCGTGGCCATGGGCCCCATCGTGAACCTGACATTGTGGGCCGTCTGTTCGTTGCTAGAGCCGCACGTCAAATCGCCCGATCTGGGCTGGGTTCTGGCAGTGACAGCCGACCTCAACCTTTTTCTGGCGCTGTTCAACATGTTGCCGCTGATGCCGTTGGATGGCGGCAGGCTGTTTCACGCCGCCCTCAATCGCTTTTTCAAGCCGCAAACAGCAACGCGTATCGCGGGTTTTGTGGGGATCATCGGGTTCCTGCTGTGGATCCCGATGATGATTTTCGCCTATGTGGCGTTTGGCTTCATCTTTATCTTCTTCCCACCGCTGATGCGCCACTGGCACATGTTCCGCTACGCGCGGTACTGAGGCCGGATATCACTCCGCCGCGACCCGAGCGCCACCCAGCATAGGTTTCAAATAGCGTCCCGTATGGCTGCGTTCGACCTCGGCCACCTGCTCGGGTGTGCCTGTCGCAACAACCTCACCGCCGCCGTCGCCGCCCTCCGGGCCAATATCGATGATGTGGTCAGCTGTTTTCACTACATCCAGGTTGTGTTCGATAACCACGACCGTATTGCCCTGATCAACCAATTCATGCAGCACTTCCAACAGCTTGCGCACGTCTTCGAAATGCAGGCCGGTCGTGGGTTCGTCCAGAATGTAAAGCGTGCGCCCGGTTGAGCGCTTCGACAACTCTTTCGAAAGTTTCACCCGCTGCGCCTCGCCCCCCGACAAGGTCGTCGCCTGCTGGCCGACCTTGATATAGCCAAGCCCAACACGCGCCAGCGCGTCCATCTTGTCGCGGATTGACGGAACCGCCTTAAAGAAGTCCTGCGCGTCTTCCACTGTCATATCAAGCACATCGGCGATGGACTTGCCCTTGAACTTGATCTCAAGCGTCTCGCGATTGTACCGCGCGCCTTTGCAGGTTTCGCAGGTCACATAGACGTCGGGCAGAAAGTGCATCTCGATCTTGATGACACCATCACCCTGACAGGCCTCACACCGGCCCCCTTTGACGTTAAAGCTGAAGCGCCCGGGCTTGTAACCCCGCGCCTTGGCCTCAGGCAACCCGGCAAACCAGTCCCGGATCGGCGTGAAGGCCCCGGTGTAAGTTGCTGGATTCGAACGCGGAGTCCGCCCGATTGGTCGCTGGTCGATATCAATGACCTTGTCCAGATGCTCCAACCCTTTGATCGTTTCACAAGGTGCTGGCGTCTGCCGCGCGCCGTTCAGGCGCATTGAGGCCGTTTTGAACAAAGTCTCAATCGTCAGGGTCGACTTGCCGCCCCCAGATACCCCGGTCACGCAAACAAACTTGCCCAGTGGGAACTCAACGGTCACCTCTTTGAGATTATTGCCCGTTGCTTTCACCACCTTCAGTTTCTTCTTGTTTCCCTTTCGACGATCCGTTGGAACCGGGATTTCGCGCGTTCCGGCCAGATACTGACCGGTGATCGAAGCCGCGTCTGCCGTGATGTCAGAAGGCGTCCCGTGGCTGACCACCTGCCCTCCATGAACACCGGCACCGGGCCCGATATCAAAAACGTAATCGGCCTCGCGTATGGCTTCTTCATCGTGCTCGACCACGATCACCGTATTGCCCTGATCCCGCAGGTTCTTGAGCGTGCCCAGCAAGCGATCGTTGTCGCGTTGATGAAGGCCTATGGACGGTTCATCCAGCACGTATAGAACACCTGTCAGCCCCGAGCCGATCTGGCTGGCCAGACGAATGCGCTGGCTTTCGCCCCCCGACAGAGTTCCGCTTGAACGTGACAGCGTAAGATATTCCAAACCAACATTATTCAGGAAGCCCAGACGCTCGCGAATCTCTTTCAAAATTGCTCGCGCGATCTCGTTTTTCTGCGCGCTCAGATGGTTGGGCGCATCTTCGACCCAGGCCAACGCCTCACGGATCGACATCTGCACCACCTGACCGATATGTAATCCTGCAATCTTCACGGCCAAGGCTTCGGCCCGCAGGCGGTATCCTTCACAGGTGCCGCATGGGCGGTTGTTCTGATAGCGCTCGAACTCTTCCCGGATCCAGGCGCTGTCGGTTTCGCGATAACGCCGCTCCATATTTGGGATAACGCCCTCGAAACTGCGGGTCACCTGATAAACCCGCCCGCCCTCGTCATAACGAAACTGGATTTCCTCATCGCCCGAGCCGCGCAGGAACACCTGCTTGACCTTTTCGGGCAGATCCTTCCACGGTGTGCTCTTGTCAAACTGATAGTGACGCGCAATCGCCTCAATGGTTTGCAGGAAATACGGGGATTTCCCTTTCCGCCAGGGCGCCAGCGCGCCGTCATAGAGTTTCAGCGTCTGATCCGGCACCACAAGCCGTTCGTCAAAAAACAGCTCAACCCCCAGCCCATCACAATCCGGGCAGGCCCCAAACGGCGCGTTGAAGGAAAACAGCCGGGGTTCGATTTCGGGGATGGTAAAGCCGCTGACCGGACAAGCGAAGTTTTCGCTGAAAGTGATCCGCTCGGGCTCCCCCTCTTTTGGGGCCGTTTCAAGAATGGCGATGCCATCAGCCAGATCCAGAGCAGTGCGCAAACTGTCGGCCAAGCGCGTCTCCATCCCCTCACGCACCACCAGACGGTCGACAACCACATCGATATCGTGGCGGAACTTCTTGTCCAGCGTTGGCGGCGTGTCGAGCTCATGGAATTCGCCATCCACCTTGACCCGCTGAAACCCCTGTTTGCGCAGTTCCAGAAACTCTTTCTTATACTCACCCTTCCGATCCCGCACGATCGGGGCCAGCAAATACCCACGCGTGCCCTCCTCCATGGTCATGATCCGGTCGACCATGTCCTGTACCTGCTGCGCCTCAATCGGCTTGCCGGTGGCGGGGCTATAGGGCGTGCCCGCGCGTGCGAAAAGCAGCCGCATATAGTCATAGATTTCTGTGACCGTTCCGACCGTCGAACGCGGGTTTTTTGACGTGGTCTTTTGCTCAATCGAGATTGCCGGAGACAGCCCGCTGATGTGATCCACATCGGGCTTTTCCATCATATCCAGAAACTGCCGCGCATAGGCAGAAAGGCTCTCGACATAGCGCCGCTGGCCTTCCGCATAGATCGTGTCAAAAGCCAAGGAGGATTTGCCCGAGCCCGACAGACCTGTGATCACGACCAGCTGATCCCGCGGAATATCGACATCAATGCCTTTAAGATTATGCTCGCGCGCGCCGCGCACCTCAATATTCTTCAGCTCAGCCATCTCGGGCCCCCAACAATCAAGTGGTTAAGAGATAGTTGAGCCAGGCTGAGTCTCCAACAGAAAAGTTAGAACAATAAGAGAACATGCCGGTTTTCGCCAAGGCGGCGCTCACCAAGATCATAGCGGATGCGTTTTGCAGCGAATTGATATCTGAAAGTGCGGACCAAAGAGAAAAATGGCGCGGTTGACGGGGCTCGAACCCGCGACCCCCGGCGTGACAGGCCGGTACTCTAACCAACTGAGCTACAACCGCGCATTTTGGGTCTCTGTGTGATCCGTTTGCCCGGATCAAAGGCTGACAGTGATGGCGCGGTTGACGGGGCTCGAACCCGCGACCCCCGGCGTGACAGGCCGGTACTCTAACCAACTGAGCTACAACCGCCCACTGCCCGTTCCAGATGGAACGTTGGGGTGTATTATGGCTATGGTCGAGCAGCGTCAAGCGGCGTTTTGAAGTTTTTTGAGATTGGCCGAACTTTCACCAGGCTTCCTCAGATTCATGCGACCAGCCACAGCGCGCCAGGCAATGACGGAGATCTGGCGCCTTCGGCATGACGATAAACAATGAGCTCCAGAACACCCTATAGTTGCAGGCTGTTCAAAAAGTTAACAAACAACAATTCCAGAAATACAGCGATCACAACTCGCATTCAAAAAGATCTAACACATTAAAAAAGTTGACCTATTCGGACGTCGCGACTGAAAAAGTGATACTTCTGCGCAACGCAGCACCGGGCAGACGATCTGAATAGCTTGCAGTCAATCTTAGGGTGACTACCCTGAGATTCATAACTGTAACGCATAGTTTACGCACTATTGGTGCAAGGAAAACGAACATCGGATCAAGACGGCTTTTTCGGATCTGTATGAAATTAGACAGAGAGAACTGACGGAAATGGCAATCGCGACCTCTTCCCCGGGGAACAATCCCACTGGCAACGTTTACGTGGACAGTCTGATTTGGGGCACGTCCTGGAACACCACTTCGAGCAACGGTGTGATCACCTATTCGTTCGACAACGGAACATTTGGTCAACAGGCATTCAGCGGCTTCATGAAATCCGCAATACGCAAAGCTTTCGACCTGATCGAAACCATTATTCCTATACAGTTTAATGAAAAGGGATTCCTGGCTGGAAACGGGACGATCAATCAAGTTGACCTGTCATACTCGCTATTCTCAAGCAATGCCCTTGGGGGAAATGGTATTGTTGGCTTTCACCAGGTACCTGGTGACACTCCGCTGTTCGGTAATTTGGGCTCCAGTGCGCTGACAGGCGTTTTTGCCTACGACTCACCTTATTTGAGCAAATCTGCGGTGCAGAAAGGTGGTGAAGGTTTCGCCATCATCACGCACGAAATTTTACACGGTCTTGGTCTTGCCCACCCACATGACAACGGCGGCGGTTCTTCTGTTTTCCCAGGTGTGACACGGCCCTTTAACGACTTCGGCACCGATGGTCAGAATCAGGCCATCTTTACCATCATGTCCTACAATCCGGGCTATGCCTCAAAGCTGCCGCTAAAATCTCTAAACTACGGAAGCGTTGTTGGCCCGATGGCATTGGATATCGCTGCGTTGCAGGAAATCTATGGCGTCGCGCAGCACAAACGCGGGGACAACGTGTATCAGTTACCGGATGCAAACGCGCCCGGAACCTATTGGCAGGCAATATGGGACACAGGCGGCAATGACACGATTTCAGCGGCCGGCCTAACCAAGAGAGTCAAAATCAACCTGAATGACGCCGATCTTGTTGGCAACGATGCGGGTGGTGTTCCCAGCTATGCGAAGGGTATTCGCGGTGGCTTTACGATCGCCAACGGGGTCGTCATCGAAAACGCTATCGGTGGCAAGGGCAACGATCTTATCGTCGGCAACGAAGTGAACAATAAACTCAAAGGGCGCGATGGGAACGACACGATCCGCGGCCAAAGCGGCAACGACATATTGAAAGGTGGTAGCGGCAAAGACCAACTGACCGGCGGATCCGGGAACGATCGCGTCATCGGTGGAGGCGATGTTGACAACATTATTGTCACTAACGGAGACGGAAACGACATTATCCACGGCGGCTCTGGCAAAGACTGGATCAGGATCTCCGGGAACGCCGCAGCGTCAATCGACCTGACAAAGAAATCCGCCCAGGACACTGGTTATGGAACCGACACCATTCTGAAAATCGAAAATGTCCAGGGGTCCACAAATAGTGACCAGATCACCGGAAACGGCGCTGAGAACAAGTTGAAGGGTCGATCTGGCGATGACACTTTGAGCGGCCAGGGAAATCGGGACAAATTGGTAGGTGGCTCGGGTAACGACACGCTGATCGGCGGCAAAGGCAAAGACTTGATGATCGGCGGCAGTGGCGCGGACGAATTTGTCTATCGATCAACCAGCGAGAGCAAAGCCAGTGTGTCAAAGGCCGATGTGATCAGAGACTTCCAGGTCGGCGTCGACAAGATTGATCTAAGTGCCATTGACGCAAGCACCATATTGGCGGGCGACGATGAGTTTATTTTCAAAGGGAAAAAGCCTGCTGGAACATCTGACCAAGGTGAAGTCTACTATAAGAAAGTGAACCAGCCTGGGACGGCAAACGATCACACTCTTGTTTACGTCGACACTGATAACGACAAAGACCCAGAGATGATCATTTACCTGGAAGGTCTTCACAACCTGACGGCAGACGACTTCATCTTTTAATACGATTGGTGAAACCAAGCGCACGGGGTTCGCGTGACCCCGTGTATATGCCTTACGGAAAACCAAAACGGGCTGGCAGTTTCAACCGAATCGAGAACGCACTGGTTCTTAGGACTGTTTTGAACCGAATGCTGGTCGGTGCGGAGAAGCTCTGTCTTCCCGTTTTTTCAGACTGCCAAAACCCGGCTGATGCGCTGTTTAGTCGAAATCCGGCTCGGATTTGCAAAAGACTGACACAAGACCGCTGAAAGTGAAATCCGAGACGTCGCTGCCGTCTTCCGCTCGGATCAAATAACCGAAATTGTAAAGGCCCGCGGAATCTAGAGTGTCTTTATCTTGCAAGCTGACACGACCAAACTCTTCATCTGAATTCGTGAATGGTGTTGGAGTGATCCAACTGTCGAGCTGCACGGGGTAAGAAACCGACAATCCGCATGCATCAATGGCCAAGCCCTGATAGATCCCATTGTTTGAGTTCGTGTTGATCACCGCCCCGGGGGCTGGGGCGGACAAGGTGAACGGGCCGTTGATTTCTTCGTTGGCGACGTTGCTTTCTCCGGCCCAATGAACGAAGGCGCCCGAAATGCCCGATCCGCCGACTACAGTATTTGTCATTCTCATCAACAGAAACACGACTCGAAGATGCGGTGCCGGAACGGTCGCGAAATCATCCGGGCCCCGAAATGGACCAAAACGACTGCGGGGCAGTGACAAAGGTGGCCTGAACTGATCCTGCGCTGCAAGCACGGAGTCCAACAAGCTGCAGTCTTGGTTTTCGAAAGTGATAAACTCTTGTGTTGAGCGAACAATGAACTTACCGGGCTCGCCTTTCTTTGCGTAGGAGTCCCGCGCTGTTTTCGCATGCGTCCGAGGGGCGTCCGCCATAATAATCTCCTGAAAAATAGATCTACAATGGCCCCATCTTAGCAGATATTGCGCCGCGCCGACAGCGCAGCAGGCCCGGATTGGCCCGGTGCGTGTTGCTGAGGCTGGCACAAAAAAAGGCGGGGTTTGATCCCCGCCCTTCCAGTAAGCTTGAAATCGGTTTTAGTGTGCGGTTGCTGACGGGCCCGAGCTTTCTGCAGCTTTGGCCGTCGCCGCTGCGGCTTCTTCAGCGGCTTCGTCCCATTCGATCGGTTCAGGCGTGCGGGTCAAGGCTTGCTCCAAAACTTCGGAAACATGTTTGACCGCAATGATTTCCAGCCCTTCCTTCACGTTGTCCGGGATATCCGCCAGATCCTTTTCATTCTCTTCCGGGATCAGCACGGTCTTGATACCACCGCGCAGGGCGGCCAGCAGTTTTTCCTTCAAACCACCAATTGGCATCGCGTTCCCGCGCAATGATACTTCTCCGGTCATGGCGATGTCTTTGCGCACCGGAATACCAGTCAGAACCGACACAATCGAGGTTACCATCGCCAGACCAGCCGATGGGCCATCTTTGGGCGTCGCGCCATCGGGCACGTGCACGTGGATGTCGATCTTGTCGAACTGCGGCGGCTTCACACCAATCTCGGGCGCAATCGACCGCACGTAAGACGAGGCGGCATCGATGGATTCCTTCATCACATCGCCCAGCTTACCGGTGGTCTTCATCCGCCCCTTACCGGGCAGTTTCAACGCCTCGATATGCAGCAGATCACCGCCAACCGAAGTCCAGGCCAGCCCGGTGACTACACCAATCTGATCGTCCTGTTCGGCCAGACCATAGCGGAATTTCGGCACGCCCAGGAACTCATCCAGATTGTCAGGCGTTACGGTGACCGATTCCGCCTCTTTCTTGATGATCTTGGTCAGCGATTTCCGTGCCACTTTGGCGATCTCACGCTCGAGGTTCCGCACACCAGCCTCGCGGGTATAGGTACGGATGATGGATTGCAGCGCTTCATCGGTCAGTTCGAACTCTTTGGCCTTCAGGCCGTGGTTCTTGACCTGCTTGCCGATCAGGTGCTGCTTGGCGATCTCGCTCTTTTCTTCCTCGGTGTAACCGGCCAGCGGGATAATCTCCATCCGGTCAAGCAGAGGCCCGGGCATGTTGTAGCTGTTCGACGTGGTCAGGAACATCACGTTCGAAAGGTCATATTCGACCTCGAGGTAGTGATCCATGAACGTGTTGTTCTGTTCCGGATCCAGCACCTCAAGCATGGCCGAGGCCGGGTCGCCCCGGAAATCCTGCCCCATCTTGTCAATCTCATCGAGCAAGATCAGCGGGTTCGTGGTTTTCGCTTTTTTCAGCGCCTGGATGATCTTACCTGGCATCGAGCCAATATAAGTCCGGCGGTGACCCCGGATCTCGGATTCATCACGCACGCCGCCCAGCGAGATGCGAATAAATTCGCGCCCCGTGGCCTTGGCAACGGATTTACCAAGCGAGGTTTTCCCCACGCCCGGAGGGCCGACAAGGCACAGGATCGGACCTCTCAGCTTTTTCGAACGCTGCTGGACCGCAAGATATTCAACGATCCGTTCTTTGACCTTCTCAAGCCCATAGTGATCGGCGTCCAGAATTTCCTGAGCCCGGCCCAGATCCTTTTTGACACGGGATTTCGTGCCCCACGGCAGTGACAGGATCCAATCCAGATAGTTGCGCACCACAGTGGCCTCTGCCGACATGGGCGACATATTCTTGAGCTTTTTCAGCTCACCTTCGGCCTTCTCAAGCGCTTCTTTCGACAGCTTGGTCTCGGCAATTTTCTGTTCAAGCTCGGCAACCTCGTTGCTGCCATCCTCGCCATCGCCCAGCTCTTTCTGAATGGCCTTCATCTGCTCATTCAGATAATACTCACGCTGCGTCTTCTCCATCTGGGATTTGACGCGCGTTTTGATCTTTTTCTCGACCTGCAGCACCGACATCTCACCCTGCATCAGGCCATAGACTTTTTCCAGTCGTTCGCTGACACTGAGGGTTTCCAGCAGTTCCTGCTTTTGCTCAACCTCGATTCCCAAATGACCCGAGACCAAATCGGCCAGCTTGGCGGGCTCGGTGGTCTCACCCACTGCAGCCAGCGCTTCTTCGGGGATGTTCTTGCGCACTTTGGCATAGCGCTCGAACTCATCGGCAACGGTGCGCAGCAGCGCCTCGGTTGTGGTCACGTCGCCGGGGATCTCTGTCAGATATTCGGCCCGGGCCTCAAAAAAATCTTCGTTTTCAAGAAACTCAGTGATCTGAACCCGCGCATGCCCTTCAACCAGCACTTTGACGGTGCCGTCGGGCAGTTTCAGCAGTTGCAGCACATTGGCCAGAACGCCCGACCGGTAAATACCGTCGGTTTCCGGGTCATCAACACCGGGATCAATCTGGCTCGACAACAGAATTTGCTTGTCATCCTGCATCACCTCTTCCAGCGCGCGGACCGATTTGTCTCGGCCCACAAACAGCGGCACGATCATATGCGGGAAGACCACGATATCGCGCAGCGGCAGGACGGGGTATGAGGAATTCAGAGGCTCTTGCATGCTCTATCCTTATCATTGGCAAGACAGCACCGGTCCCATGTATGGCAACCTTCGGCTGTCTCCTGTCTTGGATGGTTAAAGGTGGGGCGGTTCGGACCGCTTTTCAACCTCGTCATCGTCTATCGTGAAACAGAATGGCCAAAGCCCCGGCGGACTGCAAGGCATCCCGCACAGATATCCACCGAATTTTCCAAGAATGCAGTGGTTATAGAGGATCGATGTCGCATTGCGCCCGCTGGGCGTGAAATTGTGCTTGCCAAGCCTCAAACGTCCCTGCTGAGATCGCATCGCGCATGCCCTGCATAATCTCTTGGAAATAATGGAGATTGTGCCAGGTCAGCAACATACCGGCGATCATCTCGTTTGACCGGAAGACATGATGCAGATAGGCGCGAGAGTAACTTGTACAGGCCGGACATGTGCAGTCTTCGTCCAAGGGACGCGGATCATCGGCATGGCGCGCGTTTTTGATGTTCACCACACCGCGCCGGGTAAAGACCTGCCCTGTACGCCCCGAACGTGAGGGCAGCACGCAATCCATCATGTCGATCCCGCGCGCCACGGCGCCGACGATGTCATCGGGTTTGCCAACGCCCATCAGGTAGCGCGGCTTGTCTTTGGGCAAGAAATCAGGCGCATAGTCGAGACAGTCAAACATGGCCGCCTGCCCTTCACCTACAGCCAAACCGCCCACGGCGTATCCGTCAAAGCCGATCGAGGTCAGGGCCTCGGCGCTTTCTTCGCGCAGGTCTTGTTCCAGACCGCCTTGCATGATCCCAAAGAGGGCATGGCCCGGTCGATCCCCAAACGCGTCACGAGACCGCTGCGCCCACCGCATTGACAGGCGCATCGACTCGGTCAGACGGTCCCGGTCGGCAGGCAGCGCCGGGCATTCGTCAAAACACATGACAATGTCAGAGCCCAGCAGACGCTGGATCTCCATCGAACGCTCGGGCGTCAACTCGTGTTTGGACCCATCGATATGGGATTTGAACGTAACACCTTTCTCGGTGAGCTTGCGCAGCCCGGCCAGAGACATCACCTGAAAACCGCCAGAATCCGTCAGGATCGGACGGTCCCAGTTCATGAATTTGTGCAGACCGCCCAGCCGGTCGATCCGTTCCGCGGTGGGGCGCAGCATCAGATGGTAGGTGTTGCCCAAAAGGATATCCGCACCGGTGGCGCGCACGCTTTCGGGCAGCATGGCTTTGACCGTAGCGGCGGTTCCCACCGGCATGAAGGCGGGTGTGCGCACCTCACCCCGGGGCGTCTGAATCACACCGGTGCGGGCTTTGCCATCAGTGGCTTTCAGCTCAAAAGAAAAACGGTTTGTCATGAAATGCCTCGGCGTCACGGAACCGGGCAGCGTTTGCCCGATCTGCCCCGGCATTGCAACCCGCTAGGGCAAAGACGCCACGTGCCGGGTGAACAGTTCCACCACCGCAGGGCCGTCCACGTCGCGGCACACTTGAACCGGCGGATTTGAGGCATCGGGCAGAGTTGCGCCGACACGATCCCCGTCGGTCACCACAGACAACCCGGTTTCGACCAAATCGAACATATGAGTGTGGCTGCAAGCAATAACCGCGGTTGAATCGTGCAAACCACAGCCGTCGACGCCCACAACCTCTTTGTAGAACCGTAGGTAGAACTCTGAGATATCGCGGAGGAAGCCGCCCATATCCGGCGAGTGCTGCGCCAAAGCTTCGAAATCCGAGCTTTGGTAGAGGGTCTTCATGGTGGCATCCAGCCCGACCAAGACGGTCTTGGGTGGGTTTTGAAACACCGCCTGCGCGGCCCGCGGGTCATTATGGATATTGGCCTCGGCGTGGGCCGAGACATTGCCGGGTACAAAAACCGCACCCCCCATTATCACCAACCGGCCCAGATTGGACGCAAACTCAGGGTCCAGGCTTAGGGCGTCTGCGATATTGGTCAAGGGCCCAACGGCACAAATGACCAGTTCATCGCGATGCTCTTGCGCCATCTGCACCAGAAACTCGGCCGCCGGGGTCGCATGGTTTTCGCCGATATCCGGGATCTCGACCAGATCCCCAAACCCTTCGGGCCCGTGGACATGGCTGGAAGGGTTATGCTTGGCCTTGCCCCAAGCCGCGCGTGCGCCTTGTGCGACGGGCACTGACAAGCCCAGACGATGGAGAAGATAACGCGCGTTTCGGCTGGATTGATGGGTATGGGTGTTGCCGAACACGGTGGTGAGCCCCACCAGCTCAAGCTCGGGCGCGGCTGCCGCATAAGCGATGGCCATCGCGTCATCAATGCCAGGATCGGTGTCGATTATCAGTTTCATGAGGCCCGGTTACCGCAATCAACAAGGGATGCAAAGCGGTCACAACCCAAAAATTACGCACCAAAAGCTGAGGTTCAAAGATATGAATACCTGCCCTTTCAATCCATACCAGAGTTGAAAATGGGCGATTCAATTCCCACATGTATACTATAGTACACAATAAAAGAGGACAGATATGAACCAAGAACAGATTATCGGACTTCTTACGTCGAACATCGTTTATTTGCTGGCCGCGGCCTTTATCATCGCGATTATTTTCAAGGGGATAAAGATCGTTCCGCAATCGGAAAAATACGTGGTCGAACGCTTTGGACGGCTGCATTCGGTCTTGGGACCCGGCATCAACTTTATCGTGCCGTTTTTGGATGTTGCGCGTCACAAGATCTCGATCCTGGAACGCCAGCTGCCCAACGCGACGCAGGACGCGATCACCAAGGATAACGTGCTGGTGCAGATCGACACCTCGGTCTTCTACCGCATTTTGGAGCCGGAAAAGACGGTGTATCGTATCCGCGACGTAGACGGCGCGATTGCCACCACAGTGGCCGGTATCGTGCGGGCCGAGATCGGCAAGATGGATCTGGATGAGGTCCAGTCGAACCGTGCGCAGCTGATCACCCGCATTCAGGAAAGCGTGGAAACCGCCGTGGACGACTGGGGCATCGAAGTGACCCGCGCCGAGATTCTGGATGTGAACCTGGATCAGGCCACCCGCGACGCGATGCTGCAACAGCTGAACGCCGAACGCGCCCGCCGTGCGCAGGTGACCGAAGCCGAAGGCCAGAAACGCGCGGTCGAGTTGCAGGCGGATGCCGAGCTGTATGCCGCAGAACAAACCGCCAAAGCGCGCCGGATCGAGGCCGAGGCCGAAGCTTTTGCCACCGGTGTCGTGGCCAAGGCGATCCAGGACAACGGCCTTGAAGCGGCACAATATCAGGTTGCGCTGAAACAGGTCGAAGCTTTGAATGCTTTGGGCAATGGAAATGGCTCGCAAACCATCGTGGTGCCTGCAAATGCGCTTGAAGCATTTGGCAATGCGTTCAACATGCTCAAAGGAGGCAAGTAATGGTGGATCCCTTCTGGCTGACATGGTGGCTGTGGCTGGCCGGAGCGCTGGTTCTGGCCATCGCCGAGGTCATCCTGCCCGGGTTCATCTTTCTGGGCTTTGCCGTCGGCGCCGCACTGACCGGGCTGCTGCTGTGGATCACGGGGATGACACCTGTTCTGCCGGTGCTGCTGCTGATCTTTGCGGTTCTGTCTTTGGCCGCATGGCTTGGTCTGCGCCGCATGTTCGCCCTGCCCCATGGTCAGGTAAAGACTTTTAATCACGACATTAACGATTGACCTAACGTGGCGCTGTCTTTCGGCGCCACGCCTGCTCTGGACGCTCTGGATGTCTTTCCCTATATAATCTCTCAGGTAACGGACCCGAGGCACTTATGACCCACCCCAGCGAACAGTTTGAAGGCAGCCCACTCATTGCGCCATCGACCATCGAACACCCATTGTACGAGCCCGTGGTGGACGCTTGCCGGACCGTGTTTGACCCGGAGATCCCTGTCAATATCTATGACCTTGGCCTGATCTACACGATCGACATCAGCGCCGAGAACGCCGTCAAAATCATCATGACGCTAACAGCTCCGGGCTGCCCGGTGGCCGGCGAGATGCCCGGCTGGATCGTCGAAGCCATTGAACCCGTTGCCGGTGTGAAGGAAGTTGATGTTGAACTGACATGGGAGCCGCCCTGGGGCATGGAGATGATGTCGGATGAGGCGCGACTTGAACTGGGCTTTATGTAGCCTCAGAAGTTATCCACAGCAAACCTGATACTGTCGCAAAACAGTCTCTAAACTGTTACATTCCTTTCAGAATTTCGACACATGTCTTCGCCAAACACATGGCGCGCATCGGCCGTAAACCAGTTCGCTGTCCCCAACCGGCTGGCCCAGAAATAGGGACCGTTCTTGCCCGAGAACGGTCCTTTCTTTTGGCACCCTATTTGATATTGCAGTTCGATTTTATCTCGGCTGCGCGCTTGTCCAACTCGGTGATATAGTCGCCAGACAGCATCTTCAGACGTTTTTGCTCTGTTCCCGTCACCAGCCCCAGCAGCGCACCTGCGGGTGTAATGGCGATCACGCTTTCGGCCTGTTTCTCTTCTGCATGCGTCTTCTCTGCCGCAATCGCGCGCAAATCACCTTGTGCGGTCGCGCAGTTGACGGGATGACGCGCATCATTATCTGCCGAGGCAGTGGTGGCAAGGCTGATGCTCAAAGCAACAAGCGCCATACCCGGTCGAAGTGGAAACGATAAAAAAGAGATCATTGATACCTGCCTTTGGTGAAAAGAGTTCAGTTTTAAGCACAAACTATGGTCACCAATGCGTCTATGGCAAGCTGCAAGACGCTTCCCTCTGGTCACAGTTGGACTATCGAGTGCGAACATCCCTTGAGCCAGGCATCAAGGCACCTTAAATTACCATAGTAACGCGAGAACGGAGCATTCCATGTTTGGCATTCCCGGCAAGCAGGCCGTGACCATAACGCCCAAGGCAGCAGAACAGATTGTCCGACTGATGACGTCGGGTGGTCATGCTGGCCTGCGCATCGGTGTCAAGAAAGGCGGCTGTGCGGGAATGGAATACACCATGGACTATGTTGATGAGGCTGACCCTCATGACGAAGTGGTGGAACAAGATGGCGCGCGGGTGATGATTGCGCCCATGGCTCAGATGTTCCTGTTCGGAACCGAGATCGACTATGAGGTCTCGCTGCTGGAAGCCGGGTTCAAATTTCGCAATCCCAACGTGGTTGACGCCTGCGGCTGCGGCGAGTCCATCAAGTTCGACGAGTCGATCTCGGCCCAGTCCTAAACATCCCGACCATTCGACGCCTGCGCAGACAACTGCAATTGTCAGGTTGGGCGCAGGGTGGTATCCGGTGCGAAATGCAATCGAACTGGAGGGTCCGCGATGCGGCGTAAGTTGGCGGCTGGCAATTGGAAAATGAACGGTACCGGGGCATCTCTGGCTGACCTTTCGGAGCTGGCGCAACGCTATCCAGACCCGGCGATTGACCTTCTGATCTGCCCACCCACCACGTTGCTACACAGGGCCGCAGAAGTAACAAAGACCTCGGGCGTCGCTATTGGTGGTCAGGATTGCCACGCTGCGCAATCGGGCGCTCATACCGGTGACGTAAGTGCCCAGATGCTCATGGAAGCTGGCGCATCTTCGGTAATCCTTGGCCATTCCGAGCGTCGTGTCGATCACGGCGAGACTGATGCGGATGTACGCGCCAAGGCCCAAACGGCCATGGAAGCTGGCCTCCAATCCATCATCTGCGTCGGTGAAAGCCTGGAACAACGCGAAGCGGCCAATACCTTGGACGTGGTTGGCGGTCAGATGGCGGGGTCCATTCCGGATCAGTCCACGGGCGAAAACCTGGTCGTCGCCTACGAGCCGGTTTGGGCCATCGGAACAGGCAAGGTTCCAACTCTGGAGCAGATCGCCGAAGTACATGATTTCATGCGTACCCTGCTGGAAAAACGGTTTGGCGAAAGCATCGGCCAATCGATCCGCTTGCTGTATGGCGGTTCAGTCAAACCCGGAAACGCTGCCGAAATTTTTGGTGTGTCCAACGTTGATGGAGCTTTGGTTGGCGGTGCCAGCCTGAAAGCTGCAGATTTTTCGGGTATTATCGACGCATTGGCCGACGCCTAGTCGATCACTCTGCGATATCTTCTGCCCAAAGCTCGGGCTTCTCGGCGATGAAGCGACGCATGAGTGCGATGCAATCGGGGTCCTCTGCCAGACTGACCTCGACACCGCGCTGACGCAGGAACTCTTCGTTGCCGCCGAAATTCTGCGTGTCGCCAATTACCACCCGAGGAATACCAAACTGAACAATTGTACCTGCGCACATCATGCACGGTGACAGAGACGTATAGAGTACCGTGTCACGATAGGTTTTCTGACGCCCTGCTTTGCGCAGCGCGTCCATCTCGCCATGCGCGATTGGATCGCCTTTTTGCACCCTTTGGTTCCGGCCTTGCGAGACCACCTCTCCGTCGCGCGCAAGGACAGAACCAATCGGGCACCCGCCTTCGTCAAACCCTGCCTGCGCCTCTTCGAACGCAATACGCAGCAGGTGTTTGTCCAAATCTGTCATCATGGGGTCAGCTCCTTTCGCAACAAGGTTGCGTTGACCGCAGAACAAACTGTGGCAAGCCGCCCGTCAAGCAAGTTTCATGACGATCATGCCGGATACAATCAGCGCCGCCGCCATCAGTCGCATTGGTGTGACAGCCTCGCCCAGGAATACAGCGCCCACAGCAAAAGCTCCGACTGCACCGATACCGGTCCAGATCACATAGGCCGTACCCAGAGGCAGGCTGCGCATCGCCAAGGCCAGCAAACCAAACGAGCCCGCCATTGACACGGCCATGATGGCCGTTGGCCACAATCGGCTGAAGCCAGCTGTTTGTTTCATGGCAAAAGCCCAAACAATTTCGAGCAGGCCAGCAAGAAGAAGATAAATCCAGGGCATAGAACGACCTCATCTATTATCGGGTCGTCCCGATACTTGTCCCATGGTTGGGGAGGTCGTCCTCACCCCAGAACGTAAGCGATCTTGCGTGTTCTTCAAGAGAGACGGACGCGTGTCATTCTATTGAGACCTTCTTGTGTCACCATTTCCCAACCCAACAGCGGAACGGTTATGAGGATGAGGACATTCGGATGAAAGTCGAGAAGCATTCAAAGCCGAAGACATGCGTGATCTGTATGAAATGGGGCGACGCTTTTGGCCCGGACTACGTCAATATGCTGTTTGGGGCGGTCCAAGACCACTTGCAGTTGGAACATGACTTTCTTTGCATAACCGATAACCCCCACGGCTTGGATCAGGGTATTCTCACCTATCCCTTAAGCTTTCCTCAACTCGAGCGTCAGGACTGGACCCATGGGAAATGGCCCAAGTTGCTGATGTTCAACCGAGACATTGTCGCCGACTACGATACTGCGTTGTTTCTGGATCTGGATCTGTTGATCACCGGTGATCTTGCCCCCCTGCTGACGCTCGTTCAGGACCAGGGTGGGCTTTTCCTGATGCCGAAGTTTCGCGGGTTTGTCTGGCGCATGATACCGGCGGTCCTCTGGGATCGTGCGCCGTGGTTGATGAACAAGGTGACGCGCGGAAACTCGTCCATCGTCGGGTTCATCCCGTCCGAACAGTTTCACCTCTTTGACCAGTTCGACGGCCGCACGGCGCTGCCGAAATACGACAATGATCAGAACTATATTTCAGCACGTGCGTTCAGCCGAAAATGTTACCCGAAAAACTGGTGCGTGGGGATCATTCACCTTGTGCACTATTGGCCATTCGGCCTGATATTTCGGCGGTACAAACACCGCCCGAGGCGCCCGAAAATCGTGATCTTCAACGGTGATCCAAAACCGGTTGAACTGGTCAATGACAAGATAGGCTATTGGGGCAGCCGCCGCCGTCGCGCCCATGGTGGGATCAGCTGGGTGGCGGAATACCTCAAGAAATACGGGTATTCTCACTAAACCGGAAAAAAGGTTTGCCGGGCCGCGAAGCCAGCCCGG
This sequence comes from Ruegeria sp. HKCCA6707, assembly GCF_013033515.1. GTDB lineage: Bacteria > Pseudomonadota > Alphaproteobacteria > Rhodobacterales > Rhodobacteraceae > Ruegeria. Next base: position 232,178 of record NZ_WQEG01000001.1, read on the forward strand.
CAAAGAGTGTCTAGTTGGTGATGATTTCCGGCCCCATGAAGGTATTGGGCAGGAAGGTCGAGATCCAGGGTATGTAGGTCACCATGATCAGGAATACGAAGAGCACGGCCAGGAACGGCAGCGCCGCCTTCACCACACTCATCATCGGCATCCCCGCGACACCAGACGTGACAAACAGGTTCAACCCGACGGGAGGCGTGATCATCCCGATCTCCATGTTCACCACCATGATGATGCCCAGATGGATGGGATCGATACCCAATTCGATGGCAATCGGGAACACCAGCGGCGCAACGATCACCAACAGCCCCGAAGGTTCCATGAACTGACCGCCGATCAGCAAGATCACGTTCACAACGATCAGGAAAGTCACCGGCCCCAGCCCCGCTGACAGCATCGCACTGGCGATGTGCTGCGGTACCTGTTCATCTGTCAGAACGTGCTTCAGGATCAGCGCGTTGGCGATCACGAACAACAGCGTGACGGTCAGCTTCCCAGCCTCAAACAGCGTGTGCTTGGTGTCTGGATGGAAAAACGCCGTGATCAACGCATAGGGTTTTTTGAGCAGCGAAAGGTTACGCTCGCCGTCCGCCGTGCTCAGCGGCCCCATATCCTTGTAGACAAAGCTGGCGATGAAGAAGGCATAGACAGCCGCGACCGCTGCCGCTTCGGTCGGCGTGAAGATCCCACCATAGATACCACCCAGGATGATCACGATCAGGAACAGGCCCCAACCGGCTTCTCTGGCCGAGACAAAGATCTCGCCCCACCCTTTCCAATCACCTTTCGGAAGGTCTTTGACCTTGGCCATAACATAGATCGTCACCATCAGCATCAGACCCGCCATCAGGCCCGGGATGACACCGGCCAGGAACATGCGTCCGACCGAAACCTCGACGGCGGCCGCATAGACAACCATCACGATGGAAGGCGGGATCAGAATACCTAACGTCCCGGCGTTACAGATGACACCGGCGGCAAATTCCTTGGAATAACCCACCTGCCGCATCCCGGCGATGACAATCGAGCCGATGGCCACCACGGTTGCCGGAGACGAGCCTGAAAGGGCGGCAAACAGCATGCAGGCAAACACACCCGCAATCGCCAGGCCACCGGGCAGATGACCCACGCAGGCAATCGAAAAGCGGATGATCCGCCGGGCCACACCACCCGTTGTCATGAAGGACGAAGCAAGGATGAAGAACGGGATCGCCAGCAGGGTAAAGTGCCCCTCAAACGCTTCAAACAGTGTGCCTGCGACCGAGGCCAGCGAACTGTCGGAATAGATCAGCAGGAACAGGGTCGAGCTTAGCCCCAGCGCCACCGCAATCGGAACCCCGATCAGCAGCAGGCCAATGACCATCGAAAACAGCAGAACAACATCCATCAGTTATGCTCCCCCTGCTGCGCGCGAACTTCTTCGATCTCGTCCTCGACCTCATGGCTGGCGACCAGTCGATCAGTCTCGCCCCGCCAGATTTGCACAGCAACCTGCGCAAAGCGGATCACCAGCAGCAACATCGACAAAGGCAGGATGAAATACGGAACCACTTTGGGCAGTTTTTCGTAATATTCTCCATAGTTGATCATGTCCTCCAGAAACCTGAAAGGCGCCACCATCGGAATATCATCGACTTCATAAAAGCTCTGACTCCGGGCGTCGAAATTGAACCCTGTCGGGAACCAGCGACCGGATGTGGGTGGCAGGTCGGCGAACACGGCCCAGTAGTCATAGGACCCCTTTAGCAACAGCAATGAGAACAACAGACAACAGGCTACCGAAATCAGAGCAAGAATCCGGCGCGGCGCGGGCGCCAGCATGTTCAGGATCGCGTCGACCCCAAGATGGGCGTGTTTCTTGACCGCATAAGAAGCCCCAAGCAGCACCAGCCACCCGAACATGAATACCGTCAGCTCAAGCGCCCACAAGATGTTCGAGTTGAAGAAGAACCGCGCGATGACATTGGCAAAAGTCACGACCGTCATCAGGCCCAACAACACCGCAATAAGCGTCTCTTCGATATGGTCGACCAGCCCGGTCGGGCCGGATTTCGCACCAGACATATCTCTGTCCCCACGTATTCAGATTATAGGGAGAATGGCGGGCCGTTGACCGGCCCGCCCGAGCACACGCGTCGTTAACTCCCCAGTCCCGCGACGCGCGGCCTGACCGGATTAGAACCCGGCGTTAATGGCTTGCGCGGCGTCGATCTTGTCCTGACCCACGTCTCCGGCAAACTTGTCCCAGACCGGTTTCATCGCGTCGACCCAAGCCTGACGCTGCTCCGGATCCAACTGACGGATGATGCCACCTGCTTCGGTGATCGACGCTTTGGCGGCTTCGTTCACGGCAAAGGCTTCCTTGTTCCGGGTTTCCGTCACTTCGGACAGGATGGTCAGGAACTGGTCCCGCACATCCGGTTCCAGGCTGTCCAGCCAGTCAACTGAGGTGACAACCAGATAGTCGATGATGCCATGGTTGGTCTCGGTGATACCGTCCTGAACCTCAAAGAACTTCTTGCCATAGATATTCGACCAGGTGTTTTCCTGCCCGTCCACAACACCCTGCTGCAACGCACCATACACCTCAGAGAAAGCCATTTTCTGCGGGCTTCCACCGATGGCTTCCATCTGCGCCACCAGCACGTCCGAAGACTGCACGCGGAACTTCAAACCATCTGCGTCGGCGGGTGTTTCCAGCGGTTTGTTGGCTGACATCTGCTTCATGCCATTGTGCCAGAATTCCAGCCCCTGCAAGCCGCGACGCTGCATGCTGTCCTTCATCGCCTGCCCAGCATCAGACGCCTGGAACGCATCCACAGCATCGATGTTCTTGAACATGAACGGCAGGTCAAACAGGCGGAACTGTTTGGTGAATTTTTCGAATTTCGACAGCGACGGCGCGGCCAGTTGCACATCGCCCTGCAACATGGCCTCAAGGACCTTGTCGTCGTTATAGAGGGTCGAGTTCGGGAACACTTCCATGCACATGACGCCATTCATTTCGTCATTCACACGTTGCTCCAGCAGCGAGGCCGCGATGCCCTTGGGGTGTTTGTCAGTATTGGTGACATGGGCAAACTTCACCACGATCTCACCATCATCACAGGCGGCAAAACCGGCTGTTGCGGATACGGACAACGCCAATGCGGTGGCAGCTGTTGTCAGGAATTTCATCTGTCTTTTCCTCCCAGACTTCCTATCAAGTGCCGCGTTTCGACGAACCCACGGCCATGTCCGGTAGTGAAACGACTCAGCCGCAACCGCTCAACATTTTGATCGCGCGGAACGATATCTGATAATATTCTTTAAATACAGCACTTTACAAATCATCCGAAAATTCACTCAGTCGCTCGACCCAATGGGTGTGCGAAATTCCGCACAGGGCAATTCAGGATTGTGCGAGATTTCGCACATCTCTCGAATCACCAAAGCGAATCAATGATAGGCTTACATTGGCGCACCCGCAGTCCGCAGCGCGGACTGCCACGCCCAACGGATTGAACTGCATGCCAATGCAGGCCAACCCGGCGGGAGCTCTAGCGCCGATAATCCTCTGGACGGATCTGATACCGCGCCAGCTTGTCATAAAAAGTCTTGCGCGGCAGCTTCAGCGCTTTCGCCGCCTCTGATGCTTTGCCATTGTGACGCCCCAGCGCTGCGATCAGCAAGGACCGCTCGACCCGCGCCATCTGTTCGCTCAATCCCAATGACGCGGCCTGCGCGACGTCTTCAGGCATCCCCAGCACGAACCGCATCGCCGCAGACATCAAAGATCGTGCATTGCCCGGCCAGTCGCTGGCCATAAGCGCCGCAAGATGCTCGGTCGACACCTCGGGCGCGGCAATCCCGGCCTGTTCCGCCGCTTGGGCGACATAATGGCGGAAGATCACCGGGATATCCTCGGGGCGCTCGGACAAGGCCGGTATCCGCACGCGCATCACATCCAGATGATAGAACAGATCAGGCAGGAACCGCCCTTGCCCCGACAGTACGGCAAGATCATTTGTCGTCCCCGCTATGATCCGCACGTCCCCTTCCTGATCCAAAAGTTCAGCCGCCGCGTATTGCACCGGTTCCGGCAAGGCCGAAACCTCATCCAGAAACAGCGAGCCCCCCGCCGCATCCTGACAGGCGTGCTGAAAGGTCTCGACCGTCAGCCCCGAGGCCAAACGTTTGACAAAAGCACCCTGCGACCGGGGCGACATCAGGTGAATGACCTCGGCTACTTTCGAGATACCGCTTCCAGCAGGCCCCATGACCAACACCGCCGCCAAGGTCGGCGCGACCGAGCGCACACGCGCGCGCAACTCATCCGCTTGCGCGGATTGGCCAAACAACATTCGCGCCGCCGCATCGCCCCGCTCCAGCGCATATTTCATCGCGCGTTGCTCAAGAACTTCATGACGCGCTGCGCAGGCGCGTTCCAGCACGGCCAGCAGATCCGCCGCCGCACAGGGCTTTTCCAGAAAGTCAAAAGCCCCCGACCCCATCGCCTCGACCGCCATCGGGATATCCCCCTCACCGGTCAGCAATACCACGGGCAACTCGGGATCCATGTCTTTTGCATAGGTCAAAAGGTGAAACCCATCCCGACCCGGCATCCGGATATCAGAAACGATCACCCCCGCGAAATCCGGCTGGATCAGATCTTTTGCCGCCACAAAGGATCCGCAGGCTATCGCCTCATAATCGGCCAGTTCAAGCGTTTGGGACAAAGCCTCGCGCACCGCCGCATCGTCATCGACCACCAGCACTTTTCGGATCATGCAACCTTTTCCTGTCTGACCGGATCCAACTCGACGGTGAACACCGCGCCGTCACCGGTGTTGGCGCCTCGAATATTGCCACCAAAGCTTTGCACCAACCCGTATGATATGGACAGCCCCAGCCCCATACCTTCGGATGAGCCCACGGCCTTGGTGGTATAAAATGGCTCGAACAGTTTCTCGGGCTCTTCGATGCCCGGACCGTTGTCGCGCACGGTCACTTCAAGGCGATCCTTGGTATGAAGCGTGATCTCGATGCGCCGATCCCGCTGATGGATCATCGCATCGATGGCGTTGTTGATCAGGTTGACGAAAACCTGCACCAAACGCACCTCTCCACCCCAGGCAAAGACCGGCAGATCAAGTGGCTGCCAGACCAGTTCTACTTGTTCCGCTTTCAACCGCACTTCAGCCAGCTCAACCGCCGTATTGATGACCTGAACCAGATCAACCTTGCCCATCGGCTCGCTTTCATTGCGGGCAAAAGCGCGCAGGTTCTTGATGATGCGTGCCATCCGCGCTGCCATCTGGGCAATGCGACCAAGGTTCTCGCCCGCCTTGTCATCTTTCCCGCGTTCCAGAAAGGCGGTGCCGTTTTCGGCAAATTGCTGAATGGCCATCAAAGGTTGGTTCAGCTCATGGCTGATCCCCGCCGACATTTGCCCCAAAGCGCTCAGCTTGCCGGCCTGAACCAGATCGTCCTGTGCCCGCTTCAACGCCGCCTCCGCCTCTTCCCGTTCGGTCACTTCGCGACGCAATGCTGTGTTCGCGACGGTCAACGCCTCGGTCCGCTTTTTCACGCGTGTCTCTAGCACCGCATTTGCTTCGGCCAAGGCCCGTCTGCGCTCCGTGGCCAGAAACAGCAACGCCCCGAAGGCCAGACAGATCGCCGCCACTGCCGAGGCTTGCAAACCCGCCAGCCGCTGCGCAGGCGCCACATCCACCAGAACTTCTGCAGTCATGTCGATAACAGGTAGATCCAGCGTCAGGTGCAAGGCTTCCTGGGGCAGGTACCGCCCCCAATTCAGGCGCCAAAGCTCATGCGCACCGACGAAACGTGCGTCAAAAGCCGTATCGCGCCCCTCTGGCGGAACCAACCCCGACTGACCCGCAATGCGCTGCCAGAACAACAGGTCCGACCGGTTCGAGATAAACACAACCCCCTCAGCATCGACAAAAAACACCGCCTCGGTACTGCCGCGCCAAGTCTGTTCCACATCCTGCACGTCGGCAACGACCATCAGAACGCCATCCACCTGCCCTTCTGGCCCAAACGAAGGAGCGGCATAGGAATAGGTCCGGTTCCCGCTGTCAGGATCAACACCATGCGCATTGCCTAGCGAGCCCTGCATGGCGCGCTGAAAGGCGGGATGGGTGAAAAGCTGCCCCTGCCGCACCGGCTGCGCTGCAGCCAATACTCGCCCATCTCGATCCAGAACCATGATATTCACAGCGGCTGTTTTGTCAGCAACATCCAGCAACACCGCCTGCGCCACGCGCGCCTGTTCCAGTGTCTCAAGCCCCTGAAGGCTCGGATGGTCGGCCATGAGCACCGCAAGCTCCTGATAGACCTGCATCTGCGTGCTCAACCGGTCCGCGGCCAATTCAAGATCCGCTTCGGCCTTTTCGCTCAGCTGCGACAAAGCCTGCCGGTAACCATAGGTCCAGACGCCGACGGTCAAAAGCCCGACGACGGCAAGAAAACCCAGGATGATCCAAATCCGTTGCATGTCTTAGGGTCTTGCATTCAACACGCGCCGTGGCAAGTGTGCAGCGCATGAAGACGATCCAGCAATCCCCGACCGAAACTGACTTTGTCCAGAACCCCTACCCGTTTTACGACCGGGCGCGGCAATTGGGCGATCTGGTCTATTGGACCGACTACAACATGCCAGCTGCGGTCTCACACAATGCCGTGCAAGAGGTGTTCCGCGACCGGCGTTTCGGTACCGAAAAACCCAAAGAGCTGGAACAGCCCCAACCAGATCACCTGACCCCATGGCTGAACGTCGAGGCCCATTCCCTGCTCGAAGCTGAGCCCCCACGCCACACCCGCCTGCGGTCTTTGGTCCTGCGTGCCTTCACGTCGCGTGCCATTGCGGGTCTGAGCGATGATCTGGAAACCCTCTGCCACAGGCTGATCGATCAATTCCCCGATGCGCCCTTCGATCTGCTGTCAGCCTATTGCACCCAGATCCCGGTCATCACAATCTGTCGGCTTCTGGGCGTGCCAGAGGATCGGGCCCCCGACCTGCTGCGCTGGTCCCATGCGATGGTGGCCATGTATCAGGCCGGTCGCACCGAAGAAACTGAGCACGCAGCCGCCCGCGCCACGCAAGACTTCACCGCCTTCCTGACGGGTTATATCGAAACCCGCCGCAGCCAGCCGCGCGATGATCTGATTACCTCGCTCATCGCAGCCGAAGACAAGGGCGAGAAACTGTCCCATGGCGAATTGATCTCAACCTGCATTCTTCTGTTGAATGCCGGGCACGAGGCCACGGTTCATTCACTCGGCAATGGTGTCAAAACCCTCCTCGAAACTGGAATTGGCCCAGAAGCGCTGACCCACGATGCGATCGACGCAACGATAGAAGAGATTCTGCGCTATGACCCGCCGCTGCATCTGTTCACCCGCTATGCCTATGAAGAGATCGATCTTTACGGCCACCGGTTCCAACGCGGCGACCAGATCGCGCTGCTTTTGGGGGCCGCCAACCGAGACCCAGCACACTGGCCCGCCCCCAACAGATTTGACCCGAGCCGAGCAATCACCACCAACAGCAGCTTTGGCGGGGGTATCCATTTCTGCGTCGGCGCACCGCTGGCCCGGCTTGAAATGCGCATCGCCCTTCCGATCCTGTTCCAGCGATGTCCCAAGCTGCGCTTGCACGGACAGCCCCGCTATGCACTGACCTATCATTTCCACGGCCTTACCGAGCTGATGGTCGAGACATAGTCTTCGGATCCCTGGCTTCATCTGTCGGAATACTTCGGTGGGCGACCGCCACATTTGGACGGTGGGCAAAGTTGCATGCAGGCCTCACACCTCTTTCAATGCTTCCAACGGCAGCATCGTGGTTGATTTGATCTCTTCCATCGACAGCAAGGCAGTCACGTTATGTACCCTCACCTCTGAAATCAGCGTCTGATAGAACGCGTCGTAAGCACGGGCGTTCTTTACGCGCACCTTGAGAATATAGTCGATATCCCCGGCCAGACGGTGCGCTTCCTGCACTTCCGGCCTGTCACGCAGCGCTTTGAGGAACTTTCGTTGCCAGTCGGCCTCATGTTCCGACGTGCGGATCAGAACAAAGAAAGTTGCTTCAAATCCAAGCGCTTCGGCGTCCAGCAGCACGGTTTGCTGCCCGATGATACCTGCGCTCTTCAACTTGCGGATACGATTCCAGACAGGTGTCTTGGAACTGCCAACCCGCGCTGCAATTTCGTCCAGTGACTGGCTGGCATCGCGCTGCAGCTCCGCTAGAATTTTCCGATCTGTATCATCTATTCGAACCGACATTCCAATTCCGTCCCAATTCCAAAACCAACGTCCCAAAACCGGCAACCGAAAGGACGTATGTTCTTATTTACCGCACCATATGGCAAACAAGTGGGAATATTTCCTATATTGAGGGTCAAGTCAAACACCGCAGACGGCACCTGGCGCATCCCTGCCCTGACGCCGACTGACACAGACAGAAGATTAAGGAGCACGCCACATGGCCCGCGCGTTTACACCCAAGGTGGTCACCGCCAATGACCTGGTGGAAGGCGATGTGATCTATCTGACAGAAGATGATCGTTGGTCGCGGACTTTGTCCGACGCCGAGCTGATCACCGATGAAGCCCATGCACAGCTGCGTCTGCTGGATGCCGAGCGCCAGGCCAATATCATCGTGGGTGCCTATCTGGCAGATGCCATTGCCGGTGAAAACGGTCCCGAACCTACCCATTTCCGTGAGGATTTCCGCCGTACTGGGCCTTCCAACTACGCCCATGGAAAGCAGGAAACACAAACGCAGCCCCGGTCCTGATCACAGGCCACTTCTCCCCTTAAAGGCCCCGGACCTGGGGCTGCAACGAAGGACAGCTAGACATGTATCGTTACTCTGAGTTCGACACAGCCTTCCTGGAAGAACGTAACAAGCAATTCCGTGCACAGGTCGAGCGTCGTATCGACGGATCGCTCACAGAAGATGAGTTCAAACCCCTGCGTCTGATGAATGGGCTCTATCTGCAGTTGCACGCCTATATGCTGCGGGTTGCCATTCCCTATGGCACGCTCTCCAGTGATCAGATGCGCCAACTGGCCCTGCTGGCCGAAAAGTGGGACAAGGGCTATGGCCATTTCACCACGCGTCAGAACATTCAGTATAACTGGCCCAAGCTGAAAGACGTGCCGGATATGCTGGACGCTCTGGCCGAGGTTGGCATGCACGCTATTCAGACCAGCGGCAACACCATCCGCAACGTGACCGCCGACCATTTCGCAGGCGCTGCCGCGGATGAGGTCGCTGATCCTCGCCCCTATGCCGAACTGCTGCGCCAGTGGTCCACCGACCACCCGGAATTCCAGTTCATGCCGCGCAAATTCAAGATCGCCATCACCGGAAGCGAAAACGACCGTGCCGTGATCAAGGCGCATGATATTGGCCTGCAACTGGTTGAGCGCGAAGGTGTTCTGGGCGCGCGTGTCATCGTGGGTGGTGGTTTGGGCCGTACGCCCATGATCGGCAAGGAACTGTCCGAATTTGTCGCCTTTGACGATCTGCTGGCCTATCTGGAAGCCACGGTTTCCGTCTGGAACCAGATCGGTCGGCGCGACAACAAATACAAAGCGCGTATCAAGATCACCGTGCATGAGAACGGCATCGACACGATCCGCGCCAAGGTTAATGAACGTTTCCTACAGGTACGTCCGCAATTCAAAGGCGCTGACATGAACCTGCTGGAAGAGATCAAAACCCACTTCGCGGCGCCCAATTTCCGCGAGGGCTCGGTTGCGTCCTTTGAAAGCGCCTATACCAACGATCCGGTTTTCCGTTCGTGGGTCGATACAAATATCGCGCCGCATAAGAACGCGGACCACGCGATTGTCACGATCTCGATCAAGAAACACGGCACAACGCCGGGTGATGCAACTGCCGAGCAGATGCGCGTGATGGCTGATCTGGCCGAAAAATTCGCCTATGACGAGCTGCGTATCAGCCATGAGCAGAACGTGATCCTGCCGCATGTCCACAAATCGGACCTGCCTGCGATCCATGCGAAGCTCAAGGAACATGAGCTGGCCACCGCCAATATCGGCCTGATCAGCGATATCATCGCCTGCCCCGGCATGGATTACTGCGCACTGGCGACAGCGCGTTCGATCCCTGTGGCACAAGAAATCGCAACACGGTTTGATGACCTTAAGCTTGAGCACGATATCGGCCATCTGAAAATCAAGATCTCGGGCTGCATCAACGCCTGCGGTCACCACCATGTAGGTCATATCGGCATCCTTGGTCTGGATCGCGCAGGGGTCGAAAACTACCAGATCACCCTGGGTGGCGACGGAACCGAAACGGCGGCCATTGGCGACCGTACAGGTCCCGGCTTTGCCTATGATGAAATCGTTCCGGCGGTGGAACGGATCGTCGACACCTATCTGGAACAGCGCGAAAGCGCAGAGGAAGAGTTCCTGCAGACCTATCGCCGGGTTGGCATGGCTCCGTTCAAGGCAGCCCTCTACCCCGAGGCGCAGGCGAATGCCGCTTGACCTGATCCAGACGGAGCTGGGCAAAGACCGCGCCGAACTGACCGAAAAGGTCGAGGCGCTGAATGCCCGGTTCCGCCATCACTCGGCCCATGACGTGATGCATGGCGCGCTTGAGGCGATCGACGAATTGGCCTTGGTCTCCAGTTTCGGCGCAGAGTCGGTGGTGTTGCTGCATATGGCGGCGGTGGTCAACAAGATGACCCCGGTGCTGTTCATCGACACTCAGATGCTGTTTGCAGAAACGCTGGAATACCAGCAAGAGGTCAGCGAACGTCTGGGGTTGAAGAACGTCAAAATCATCCGCGCGGATGAAGAGGACGTTCAACGTGACGATCCGTACGGAGCGCTGCGCCTGCGTGACATGGATGCGTGTTGCAACCTGCGCAAAACCTTCCCGCTGCAACGGGCACTGTCCGGCTTTGATGGCTGGATCACTGGACGCAAACGGTTTCAGGCAGGCACCCGCGCCGCGCTTGAATTCTTTGAGGTCGAAGACGGTACAGGCCGGATCAAGGTGAACCCGCTGGCCCATTGGGCGCCCGAAGATGTGCGCGCCTATATGGAAGAAAACAACCTGCCACGGCACCCGCTGGTGGCCAAAGGATACCCTTCGATCGGCTGTGCCCCCTGCACCTCACCGGTCAAAGAGGGCGAAGACCCCCGCGCCGGACGCTGGCGCGATCAGAACAAGGAAGAATGCGGCATTCATTTTGTCGATGGCAAGATGGTGCGCGCCGGAGAGAAAACATGAACGTAATCGTAACCGATGAGGGGTTCAGCCCCGATGACTGGACCGACAGCTATGTCACACTGGACGACGCCGCGAATGATGTTGTGGCCCTGGATGTGGCCTCGGACACTGACCCTGATGAGCTGGTTGAACGTCTGGGCTGCGCCAAAATGGTGCGGGTCGATTTTCCGTCGTCGGCGGATGGCCGCGGTTTTACCATCGCGCGCGTCTTGCGCCTGAAAGGCTACACGGGGCGCTTACGCGCCAAAGGTCATGTGCTGGCTGACCAGTACGCCATGGCCCGCCGCAGCGGGTTTGACGAGGTTGAAATCGACAACGCTTTGGCCACACGTCAGCCCGAGGATCAATGGCTGGCCCGCGCCAATTGGAAAGACAACAACTACCAGGCACGCCTGCGCGGATAAACCGCCATCGCCTGCTTGTGAAGAAACGGGGGCAATCTGTCCCCTTTTCTTGCCTTCTAACAGTGTTTAAACGGAGATGCCGGTCGCCCGACCAGCTGTGAAACGATGACAGAGATGAAACCCGTGACCGAAGCCACCGCCGTCAAGGCCCCCGTCCTTCCCGACGCCCAAATCGTAACCGATGTCAAACATTGGACGGACAAGCTGTTCTCGTTCAAGGTCACGCGTCCCGCCTCATTGCGGTTCCGCTCGGGCGAGTTTGTGATGATCGGCCTGATGGGCGACCCTGACCCCAAGACCGGCCGCCAGAAACCTCTGCTGCGCGCCTATTCGATCGCGTCGCCGTCCTGGGACGAAGAGCTTGAGTTCTATTCGATCAAGGTGCAGGACGGCCCGCTGACCTCCAAGCTTCAACATATCCAGCCCGGTGATCAGATCATCCTGCGCCCCAAGCCGGTTGGCACACTGGTGCATGACGCATTGCTGCCCGGCAAGCGAATCTGGTTCTTTGCCACCGGCACAGGCTTTGCCCCCTTTGCATCGCTACTGCGCGAGCCGCAGACCTATGAAGACTATGACGAGGTCATCATCACCCATACCTGCCGCGACGTGGCCGAGTTGAATTATGGCCGCGAGCTGATTGAAAGCATCAAACAAGATGAGCTGTTGGCCGAACTGATGGGCGAAGGCTTTGCGGACAAGATCCGTTATTACCCGACCACCACACGCGAAGACAGCCCCAAGATGGGCCGCATCACCACCCTGCTGCAAGACGGAACGGTCTTTGCCGATCTGGGCATCGAAGGCGGTATCAAACCTGAAACCGACCGTGCAATGGTTTGCGGCAGCCTGGCGTTCAACCATGACATCAAGGCCATCCTGGAAGAGTTCGGCCTGCGCGAAGGCGCAAATTCCGACCCCAAGGAATTTGTCATCGAAAAGGCCTTTGTCGGCTGATCACGATCTTCAACCGGGCGCGCCACCGCCCGGTTGGCCCAAAACATCTGAAAAATCCGGTGATTTTCGTTCCGCGCCTTCGTTATGCCGCTTGAAACGCAGCGTTGGGCGGTCTAAATTCCGGGCTCGAAATTCTGCAATTATCAAAGGAATGAACCCATAGCCCGCAGACCTCACAACGCGCCGCCTCAGAGAGAGACCGGCCCGCGTGTCAATGAAAGCATCCGTGCCCCCGAAATTCGCCTGATTGGCGCCGAAGGTGAAAATGTCGGGGTGGTTCATCCTGCCAAAGCCATGCAACTTGCCGCAGATGCGGGCCTTGATCTGGTCGAGATCTCGCCCAACGCCAAGCCGCCCGTCTGCAAGATCATGGATTTCGGCAAGTTCAAATACGAACAGCAAAAACGCGAAAGCGAAGCCCGCAAGAAACAAAAAGTCATCGAGGTCAAAGAGGTCAAGTTCCGGCCCAACACCGACACTCATGACTATGACGTCAAGATGAAGAACGTCTTCAAGTTTCTGGAAAAGGGCGACAAGGTCAAAGTCACTCTGCGCTTCCGCGGTCGCGAAATGGCCCACCAAAATCTGGGGCGCGAGCTTCTGGAACGCGTAGCCGAAGATATCAAAGAAATCGGCAAGGTCGAGAATATGCCCAAGATGGAAGGTCGTCAGATGATCATGATGATCGGCCCTCTTCCGCAGAAATAAGACCCCTGAAATCTGCGGACGACAAGCCCCTTCGCACACGAAGGGGCTTTTGTTTTGCGCAAGGCAAAGACTTACAGAACCTGATCCAAAGCCCGCCCCAGCTTATCAACCAACTCATCAAGCTGCGCGTCTTCAATGATAAAGGGCGGCGCCAACAGTATATGGTCTCCACTGCGCCCATCGCGCGTGCCCGACATCGGGTAACAGATTAAGCCCTCGGCCATCGCGGCTTTCTTGATCTTTCCCGCAATGCCGCGCGACGGATCAAATGGTTCTTTGCTGGTCCGATCCTCGACCAGTTCCACCCCGATAAACAGACCCCGCCCGCGAATATCGCCGACATGCGCGTGCTGACCAAAGGCTGCATTCAATTTGGATTTCAGCTTTTCTCCCATGACACCTGCACGCGCCGGCAGGTCATGCTCCGTCAGCTCTTGCACAACAGCCAACGCCGCAGCAGTCGCCACCGGGTGACCAACATAGGTGTGCCCGTGCTGGAAAAAGCCCGAGCCCTGACGGATCGCATCATAGATCTTTGAACTGCACAGCATGGCACCGATTGGCTGATACCCCGCGCCCAATCCCTTGGCGATACACAGAATATCGGGCTCGACATTATCATGCGCGCAGGCAAAGAGATGCCCCGTGCGCCCCATTCCGCACATCACTTCGTCCAGAATTAATAGTACCCCGTAAGTATCACATATTTCGCGAATTCTCTGGAAATACCCTTCGACCGCCGGCACTGCGCCCAGTGTCGCGCCAACTACAGGTTCAGCCATAAACGCCATCACCGTGTCGGGCCCGAGCCGCTGGATTTCGGCCTCCAAAGCGTTGGCGACCCGTTGCCCATAGTCATAACTGCTCTCACCATCTGGCTTTTCGGCATATTCGTAACAGGCAGGAATATGCGTCATGTCGATCAGCATCGGTGCGAATTGCGCGCGGCGCCATTCATTGCCACCCGCCGACAACGCCCCAAGCGTGTTGCCGTGATAGCTCTGCCGTCGAGCGATCACGTGGCGTCGCTCAGGCTGGCCGATTTCCAGAAAATACTGCCGCGCCAGCTTGATCGCAGCCTCGGTCGCCTCGGACCCGCCAGAAACAAAATAGACCCGATCCAGATCACCGGGCGCATGGTCGATCAAAAGATCGGCCAAAGCCTCCGCAGGCTCCGACGTCATGAACCCGGTATGAGCAAAGGCTATCTTGGCTACCTGATCTTGCACCGCCTGAATAACCGCCGCGTTCGAGTGGCCCAGACAGGACACAGCCGCATCACCACAATCCAGATATCGACGCCCCTGAGCGTCCAACAGGTAACACCCGTCCCCGCCAACAGCCGTTGGCAATTCGCTTTTGGTATGACGTGGAAATACATGGCTCATGGCATTGTCCTTTGCAGCCGTTCAAACGCCAACGCGGTACGCTGGTTTCAAGGTGAAACCTACTCCATTTTCATCGGTGCACAATGTCGTCTCAACCAAAAGAAAAAGCCCCAAGGTCTCCCTCGGGGCTTTTCAATCGCTTGAAAGCGAGCTTTACAGACAGGCCGATACTGCGCGTTTGGTCATCACACTGACCAGATGCGCGCGGTATTCCTTGCTGCCATGCAGATCGCCGATCATGTTCATCGGGTTGATCTTCAGATCCATCAGCGCGTCCGCGCGGAACTCCTTGCTCAGCGCCGCCTCGGCCTCGGACCACCTGAACACACCGTCCTCGCTGGCACCCGTCACCGCCACGCGCACACCGTCGGCAAAGCGCGCCACATAAACGCCAACGAGGGCAAAGCGAGACGCGGGCTGCAGGAACTTCTCGTAACATGCCGCCTGTGGCACCGGGAACCGGACCTGCGTGATGATCTCTCCTTCCTCAAGCGCTGTGCTGAACATGCCCTCAAAGAAATCATCGGCTGCGATCTCACGCGTATTGGTCACGATGGTCGCGCCCGAACCCAATACACCCGCTGGATAACAAGCCGCCGGATCATTGTTGGCCACCGACCCGCCGATTGTACCACGATTGCGCACAGCCGGATCGCCAATCTGACCGGCCAACGCCGCAAGCGCAGGATATGAGCTCGCCGCCTCTCGGGCCACCACAGCATGAGGGGTCGCCCCGCCTATGGCCACAGATCCGTCATCCTCGACACAGACACCGATCATCTCGGCAATGCCGCTGAGCGACACCAGTGCCGATGGGGACGCAAGTCGCTGTTTCAGCGTCGGGATCAGCGTTTGACCACCCCCCAGGGCTTGCGCATCTTCCGCCCCCAAAGCCGCCACAGCATCCGCTATGGTCGACGGCTTCTCAAACTCGAAATTATACATCTCGTCTTCCTTTCCAAAATCAGGACAAGGCGCGCCCCGTCCTTCTTCTGTTCAAAAATACCTCGGGGGTCTGGGGGCAGAGCCCCCAGCTTCCCTGACCTCTCAGCTGTTCATCGCCGTCCAAACGCGCGATGGGCTTACCGGCATGTCGATATGATCGATGGCCTTTCCGCCCGAATTCAGCGCATCCAGAACCGCATTGACCACAGCGGGCGGCGAACCAATCGCTCCAGCTTCACCACAGCCTTTCACACCCAGAGGGTTGTGCGTACACGGCGTCTGGCTGGAATGATCCACACCATAGAACGGCACGTCATCTGCACGCGGCATGGCATAGTCCATGAAGGACGCGCTCAGCAGTTGGCCGTTCTCGTCATAGGCACAGTTCTCAAGCAACGCCTGCCCGATCCCCTGGCCAATTCCGCCATGCACCTGGCCGTCCACAATCATCGGGTTGATGATATTGCCAAAGTCATCCGCAGCCGTGAACGCCTCGATGCTGACCTTCCCGGTTTCGGGATCAACCTCAACCTCGCAGGCATAGGCCCCAGCGGGATAGGTAAAGTTGGCAGGATCATAGAAGGCGGTCTCTTCCAGCCCCGGCTCAACCTCCAGCGGGAAGTTATGCGGCACGTAAGCTGTCAGGGTCACATCGCCCCAGGCCACCGACTTGTCGGTGCCTGCGACGCTGAATTGACCATCCTTCAACTCGATATCCGCCTCGGACGCTTCCAGCAGGTGGGCTGCGATTTTCTTGGCCTTATCGATCACTTTCTCGGTCGCGCGCACCATCGCAGAGCCGCAGACCGCAAGGCTGCGTGAGCCATAGGTGCCCATGCCAAACGGGATCTTCGAGGTGTCACCATGCACGATCTCGACCATCGACTCGTCAATGCCGATCATGTCCGCCACAACCTGCGGGAAGGCGGTCTCATGCCCCTGCCCGTGGCTATGTGCCCCCACCATCACACTGATCGAGCCGGTGGCATTCACGCGCACGGTCGCAGCATCATAAAGACCCGCGCGTGCACCCAGCATACCGACGATATTCGACGGGGCGATTCCGCAAGCCTCAATATAGCAGTTGATGCCCAAACCGCGCAGCTTGCCCTTGGCTTCGCTCTCAGTCCGACGCGCGGCAAAGCCCGCGATGTCAGCAGCGGCCTCAAGCTTGTCCATCGTTCCGTGATAGTCACCGGTGTCATAGGTCAGCGCCACAGGCGTGTCATAGGGGAACTGAGTGACAAAGTTCTGGCGGCGCAAGGCAATCGGATCGACCCCCAACTCACGCGCGGCTTTGTCGATCACGCGTTCCAGCTGATAGGTCGCCTCGGGGCGGCCTGCCCCACGATAGGCATCGACCGGAACGGTGTTGGTAAACATGGCCTTCACATTCACCTGAATGACCGGCGTCTTGTAGTTGCCCGCCATCAGCGTGCCATGCAGCCAGGTCGGAACCGAACTGGAGAAGGTCGACAAATACGCACCCAGATTGGCGTAAGTATTTGTCCGCAGAGCGATAAAGTTGTTATCCGCGTCCAGCGCCAGTTCGATCGTGCTGACATGGTCGCGGCCCTGCGCGTCTGACATGAACGCCTCGGACCGGCTCGATGTCCACTTGACCGGACGGTTACAGGCCTTGGCCGCAAAGGTGCAGAACGCCTCTTCTGCATAGTGGAAGATCTTGGTGCCAAACCCACCGCCCACATCCGGGGCTACAACGCGCACCTTGTGCTCGGGCAGGCCCAGCACGAAGGCACACATCAGCAGCCGGATCACATGCGGGTTCTGTGACGTGGTATAGAGCGTGTATTCGTCTGTGCCGCGGCTGTATTCGGCCAGCGCCACACGCGGCTCCATCGGGTTTGCCACCAGACGGTTATTGACCAGATCCAGAGTGGTCACATGGGCCGCATTGGCAAAGATCCCGTTGATCTTGTCATTGTCTTCTTCGCCCAGATGCCAATCGTAGCAGATGTTGTTTTTCAGGTCGTCATGCACCAGCGTCGCGCCCTCTTGCGCGGCGGCTTTCATGTCCAACACGGCTGGCAATTCGTCGAGATCGACCTCAATCGCTTCGGCCGCGTCACGCGCCTGTTCCAGACTGTCGGCCACGACTGCGGCAATCGGGTCCCCCACATGGCGAACCTTGCCTTGCGCCAGAATGGGGTGCGGCGGCTCCTGCATGGGCGCACCATGCCGGTCAGTGACTTCCCAACCGCAGGGCATACCGCCCACGCCTTCGAAATCCTTACCGGTAAACACTTTGACCACGCCCGGCATCGCCTCAGCGGCTGACGTGTTGATACTGTTGATCCGTCCATGCGCGATGTCCGAGCGCAGGAAATACACATGGGCCTGGCCATGCGCGTTGATGTCGTCGGTGTAATTGCCTGCTCCGGTCAGAAAGCGTACGTCCTCGCGCCGCTTGGAACTGGCTCCGATGCCACTGTCTTTGGGCATTGCTTGTTCTCCTCCGATAAACGGATGCGTCCGGCGCATCCCTTACGTCTCTCACGGGCGTCTCAATCACGCCCGCAGCGGCATCATTCCGCAGCGATGCTGCTGACGTCCTGGCCCGATGCGGCCATGATCGCCTTGACGATGTTATGATAGCCGGTACAGCGGCACAGATTGCCTTCCAGATACTTGCGAATCTCAGCCTCGGACGGGCGCGGCTTGTCTTTCAGCAAAGCCGCAGCGCTCATCACCATGCCCGGAGTGCAGAATCCACATTGCAGCCCGTGATGATCCTGAAACGCCTGCTGGATGACATTCAGCGTACCGTCCTCGGCGGCCTGCCCTTCGATTGTGCCCACATCGGCACCATCCGCCTCAAGCGCCAGCATATTGCATGATTTCACGGCTTCGCCGTTCACATGCACCACACAAGCGCCACATTGCGCCGTGTCGCAGCCGACATGTGTTCCGGTCAAAGACAGGTGATCGCGTAGAAAACTGGACAGCAATGTCCGGCCTTCGACGTCACCGCTCACGGACTTACCGTTCACGGTCATTGAGACCTGTGTCATGAGATCCTCCCAATTTGGTGTTTTCGTTGGGCCCGAGTTAAACACGGGAAAATTTGTTTGAGAACAAAAATATTTGCTTGATTTTTCAGCCAATTCACCCAGCAAGCCTTCGCAGGCATCGCCCTTACGCAAAAGCGTAAAACTGACGTAGCGTCACTTGCGGCGCTGCGCTCGGGGTTGTGGGCGTGTCGGGATCTCTTTCAGCAGCCCGCCGACGCCCATGCCGGCAATATCTGCTGCCGTGGTTTCAATCCCGCAAGCTACCCGAGACAGCACCCAATCGGCCCCGTTCAGCGCCGGAGACCGCGCGCAGCCCGGAAGGCCGATCACCGGCCGCGCGCCCAAACTGCCCAGAAACAAGAGGTTACCGGGGTCCACGGGCATCCCGAACCGGTCCACATGCCCACCAGCCACGCGCACCGCATCGGGCGCGACATCCTGCGGGTCCGACGTGGCCGAGCCTGTCAGGATCAGCGCAACATCGCCTTGCAGACCTTTCAACGCCGTGCTCAGCGCGTCAACGCGATGGGGTACGACTTGCACATCCGTCAGATCCATCCCCAATGCTTCAACCCTACCGCGAATGGCTGTGATCCCTTTTTCATTGGCGGGCCCTCCCGGTATGTCGGTCACCACCAAACCAGCACTGTGATGGATGGGTTGTGCAAGGCGAATAGCGTCCTGCGCAAAGCGGGCTGCTTGCATCACATCGCCGCCAGGCACCGCATAAGAGATTACCTTGATCGTGGCGACCATGCCGCCTTCACCCATCTGCTGGTATTGGGGCACGGTTGCGACGGTGATCATCGGGTTGACCTGATTAACCGCGCTTAACGCCTCGAGATCCAGAACCGCCACCCCCGGGCCATCGGCCAGCAGATTGACGCGTCCTGTAAACGGCTCGGTCACGCGCAAATTGGCGGATTTCGGATCGGGCGTCAGAGCGGCTGCAAGCTGCCGCGCGGCCTCGTCTTCGTGACAATCGCCGGGCTCCAGTCGGGCAACGGTGACCTCGGCAATGCCTGCGGCAGACAGTGCCTCAAGATGCGCTTCATCCAGCGCGATACCCTTGCGCAGCTTTCGACCGCCTGCCTGCACGGAATGCGCCAGAATCGCCCCTTGTGCCTCAGCAACAGGGACCGGGCCGAACTTCACGCTTTGCCTCGCAGCACAGCGGTCATCTGAGCCAGAATGGCAACGGCAATTTCGGCAGGGCTGGCCGCGCCGATATCCAGCCCAACAGGGCCATGAATGCGTGCGATCTGCTCTTGTGTGAACCCGGCCTGCGTCAACCGATCTACCCGTTTGGCATGGGTCCGGGTCGACCCCAATGCACCGATATAGAAGACGCCCGCCGACAAAGCGGCCTCGAGCGCAGGATCATCCAGTTTGGGATCATGGGTCAGCAATACAATGGCCGTGCGACTGTCCAGACCCAGCTTCATCACCGCCTCATCGGGCCAGTCGGTGAGAATTGTCTCACCCGGGAACCGTTCGTCCGAAGCAAAAGCCTCACGCGGGTCAACGATTGCCGGATCGTAACCCGCTATCCGCGCCATCGGCACAAGGGCCTGCGCAATATGCACCGCGCCCACCACGATCAGGCGCAGCGGCGGGTTATGCACCGCCACAAAGGTCTGTCCGTCTTCGTCAAAGCCCGACCGATCCATCCGAACGCGGTCGGCATGCGCATTGCGGCGCAGCGCGCGGTGTCCGGTTTCGACATTCACCTCATAGACCAGTGGCTCGCGCCTTGCCCGGGCCTGCACCAACTCGGCCAGCATCGCCTCGGGCAGAACCTTGCCCACAGGTTCGACCAGCACGCGGATCGTCCCGCCACAGGCCAGCCCGACGGCAAAGGCATCCTCGTCGCTGACTCCGAATTCCAGCAGACTGGCATCGCCTTCTTCGATCGCTTCCAAGGCTTCGACGATCACAGCGCCTTCGACACACCCGCCCGAGACCGAGCCTTCGATGCGCCCATCGCCGCCAATCACCAGTTGAGAGCCGACGCGCCGCGGGGCGCTGCCCCATGTTTCGACAACGGTGGCCAGAGCGGCCCCGGTCCCGTCGCGATACCACTTCAGCGCTGTTTCGGGACTGCTGTCGAATCTGTCCATCTTGGCCTCCGCTCCCTATCCGCCCCAACATAAGCAGCTTTCGCAAATTGAAAAGCTGACTGGGCGCTCATCCAAGCAACAAACAGCCCCCAAAGGTGCAAATATTCAGAATCGATTGATTGAATGTGTCGGGCGTTCTAGCGTGCTGATACGTTCAGGTGGGCATTAGACAAGCCCCCGGCGATTTCAACACAGGAGACAAAAATGAAACGCATTTTTACTGTCGGCGCTGCACTGGGTCTATTGATGTCGACAGCAAGCTATGCCGACAGCTTTCTGCGCTATGGCGAGGTCGAAGGTTGGAAGGTCTTTATCGATGAAGACAAGAAATCCTGTCTGATCGAGGCGGTGGACGATTCGGAAAACGTGGTTCAGATGGGTCTGACCGAAGATCGCGGTGTTGGATATGTTGGTGTCTTTACCAAGGCGGAAACCGACATCAAACGCGACGAAAAGGAGGCGGTGGCGATTCTGATCGGTGACAACATCTATGTTGGCGAGGCGACCGGAATGCGCGGCAACATCACCAAAGGCTATTCCGGCGGGTATGTGCTGTCTGACGATCCGCAATTTGCCGAAGATCTGGCCAAGCAAAAGGTGATGGTGGTGTTTCCCGAAAAGGAATTTGCCTTCACCGTTGACCTGACGGGCACCTACAAAGCCATGGAAATGGCGCGCAAGTGCAACGCGGAACAGCTGTCTTAAGCCGACAGCGCCGCCATCAATCGGGCTTTCTGCCCCTGGTCGTCGGGTTCAGAGATCACGGCGGCCAGATCTTGAAGCGATGTAATCGAGTGTCCGGCGCGGAAACTGTCCACATGAGGCAGCATCGCGGCCACCCCCTGCGCCTTGGGGGCGAACCCGTCCCACCGCAAAAGCGGGTTCAGCCAGATCAGGCGTTTTGAGGACAGGTGCAGGCGCTCGATCTCTTTCTCCAGTCCTTCAGGGTCTCCGCGTTCCAACCCGTCGGTGATCAGCAGCACCACGGCCCCCTGCCCCATGACCCGCCGCGACCAGTCGCGATTGAACTGATGAAGGCAATCGCCGATCCGCGTCCCGCCCTCCCAATCCTGCGCTTCGGCCCCGGCAGCGGCCAGCGCCGCATCCACATCGCGCTGATGCAGATGGCGGGTGATGTTGGTCAGGCGGGTGCCAAAGGTAAAGGCATGAACCTTGGCCCAGCCCGCACCTTTTGCATTCGAGACCGTATGCAGAAAATGCAGGATAATCCGGCTGTACTGGCTCATCGAGCCCGAGATATCACAAAGCGCCACCAGATTGGGCCAGCGGGGTTTGGGATGCTGTCGGGCAATGTCGCGCAGCTCTCCGCCCTGGCGAATGGCTGCGCGCAGGGTCCGGGCACGGTCGATGCGGTAGCCCAGATGACTGGCCTGCCCGCGCCGCGACATGATCGGTTTGACCGGCAAGGACATTTGCGCCAGAACCCGTTTGGCCTGCGCGATCTCGGCGGTGCTCATCTGTTCAAAGTCGAGATTGCGCAACCTCTCCTCGGATGAGGCGGTTTGGGTGGCGTCAATCTCAATCTCGGTCTCGCCCTCGTCCTGAGCAACCGGTTCAGGTGCGTCCTGTTCAACGCCGTCCAGCAGCGCTTCTGCCGCGCGCTTTTCCCCGGCATCGGCCTTGCGTTCTTCCTGCACGCCCCGGATGGCCGGCAGCATCATGGCCATCATATGTTCCATATATCGAGGATCGCGCCAATACATGCGGAAGACCTGCGCAAAGACAGTGCGATGTTCGGGGCGGTTTACGAAACAGGCGTGCAGCGTCCAATAGAAATCCTGCTTTTCGGTGAAGCCAGCCGCTTGCACCGCCCGGATCGCATCAATCACACGCCCCGGCCCGATCGGCAGCCCCGCCTTGCGCAGCGCACGAGCAAAATGCGTGATATTCTGCGCCAGCTTGGGGTTGTCGGGGATATCGGGAGGGAGCAGTTCAGCCATCTACTTTTCCGAGATGGGTAAGGATTTCATTCGCAGCTGCTTGAGCCGCCATTTTCGAAACGTCCAAGACCACTGCTTCGTCAGGAACAAACAGCGTATCCGTCTGTCGGATAGATGCCAGAACGTTGGCATCCATCAATTTGGCACCACCCTTTCGGGATGGGTCCCGCAATCTTCGCTGATTTTCCTCTACGGAGCTATCCAATACAAAAAGATACAAAGGCGCGTTGCGATCATTAGCAAGGTCCAGTGTTGGTTGGAACAATGGCAAAGCGGCCGGTTCATCCGCCAACGCGTCGGTAAGAACGATGGGCACGTCCTTGGGCAAACGGCGAGCGTGATCGAAAATGAGGTGTCGAACCTCTTCGCGCATGGCGACGCTCTCGGGTGTATTGCGGGCATAGATCGCGCGCGCAGCATCCAGCATCAGGTGGTTATGGATCAGCCGGCCACCCAAAGTCTCAGCCAGTATCCGTCCGATTGTCATTTTGCCCACACCGGGCCAACCGCCAATATGGATAACGGGCGCGACACTCATCGGATCAAGCTGGTTCCAGACTTGCCTTGGCCTCGTCTAATATCCGTTTGGCCTCGGATCCTTGTAGTTTCTGGATGTCATCCTGGTATTTCAGGATCGCGCCCAGCGTGTCGCCGATCACCTCGGGGCTGAGGTTCATGACATCAAGGGCGAGCAGGCATTTGGCCCAGTCGATGGTTTCGGCCACGCCCGGTTTCTTGAACAGGTCTTCGGTGCGCAAACGCTGGACAAAGGCCACAACCTCTCGGCTGAGGCTTTCAGCGGCTTCGGATGCGCGGGCGTGCAGGATTGCGATTTCGCGTTCGAAATCGGGGTAGTCGACCCAGTGATAGAGGCAGCGACGTTTCAGCGCGTCGTGGACTTCGCGGGTGCGGTTCGAGGTGACGATCACGATCGGAGGTTCTGGCGCTTTGACGGTGCCAAGCTCGGGGATCGTCACCTGAAAATCACTGAGCGCTTCGAGCAGGAAGGCCTCGAACGGCTCGTCAGTGCGGTCAAGCTCATCGATCAGTAAAACCGGCGCGCCGTTTTCATCCGGGCGCATGGCTTGCAGCAAGGGACGTTCGATCAGGTAGTCATCTGAGAACAGCTCGTCCTGCAGAGCAGCCCGGTCGGCCCCGCCAGAGGCTTCGGCTGTGCGAATGGCCACCATCTGTGCGGGGAAGTTCCATTCATAGACCGCCGAGGACGCATCCAGACCTTCGTAACATTGCAAGCGGATCAGTTGGCGGTTCAGACCGGCGGCCAGAGCCTTGGCGATCTCGGTCTTGCCGACACCAGCCTCACCTTCCAGAAACAGCGGGCGGCCCAGTTTGAGCGACAGGAACACAACCGTCGCCAGGGCGCGGCCACAGACATAGCCTTGCGTTGCCAGCATCTGCTGGACCGCATCGATGGAATTTGGCTGCGTCATGGATCCTCCTGCCCTGTTATCGGCTAAAAGGTCATGCCGCTGCACGGGCGTCAAGACCTTGGCCTGCCTCAGAGCTACGCTGGCTGCGTGCAGAGGCAAGTTTTTTGTCGGGTCAGGTCTGCGGTTGGTTGGTCTTTTGCCGCAGCTGTGCTAGCGCAGGCCCATGACCGATAGCCTGACACTCCGCCGTCCCGACGACTGGCATTTGCACCTGCGCGACGGCGCAATGTTGCAAGCCGTTCTACCTGAAACCGCGCGCCATTTTGCCCGTGCGATCATCATGCCTAACCTTGTTCCACCAGTGGTGCGAGGCGATCAGGCCGCCGCCTATCGTGACCGTATTCTGGCCGCCCTGCCCAAAGACATGTCGTTCGAGCCGTTAATGACGCTTTATCTGACCGAGGACACCGATCCCGAAGATGTGGCTGCGGCCCATGCCAGCGGGTTGGTCAAAGCGGTCAAGCTGTACCCGGCGGGGGCGACAACAAACTCGGCCTCGGGCGTGCGCGATTTCAACAAGGTGCGCCCGGTGCTTGAGAAAATGGCCGAGATCGGTCTGCCCATGTGTGTTCATGGGGAGGTCACCGACGCAGAAGTCGACATCTTTGACCGTGAAGCGGTGTTCATTGACCGCGTACTGGACCCGATCCGCAGATCCACCCCGGGCCTGCGTGTGGTGATGGAGCATATTACCACCTCAAACGGTGTGGAGTATGTCAAAGCCAACGCGACCGATCTGGGGGCGACGATTACGGCGCATCACCTGATCATCAACCGCAACCATATCCTGGTTGGCGGGATCAAACCGCATTATTACTGCCTGCCTGTTGCCAAGCGCGAGGAGCATCGCTTGGCCCTGGTCGCGGCGGCGACCTCGGGCGATGCGCGGTTCTTTCTGGGCACTGACAGCGCGCCTCATACCGATGACAACAAGGAAATGGCCTGCGGCTGCGCGGGTTGTTTCACTGCGACCAATACCATGTCGCTGGTGGCCGAGATGTTTGACCGGGCGGATGCGCTGGACAAGCTGGAAGGGTTTGTGTCGCTCAACGGGCCTGGGTTTTACAGATTGCCGGTCAATGAAGACACCATCACCCTGTCCAAAGGTGCGCCGGTCGAATATCCGGCCAAGATCGAGTCTGGAGACGGGCCCGTCACCGTGTTCGACCCGGGCTTTCCCCTGCATTGGCGCGTGGTCTAGCCGTTCAGATGCGCCGCCAAATCCGCTGCGCGCCCGCCGGTGCGCAGCATTGACCAGATCTCGTCAACCTCGTCTCGTCCGATCAGCTTGGCCGCTTTGGCCCTGACCCGATCTTCCCGGTCGGCCAGCGGCAGGGGCGCTTGCAAGTCATGTTCGGCCTCCAGCCGCGCACCATCGCGGCGCAACAATGCGAGCTTTGCCTGAGTTTCCGACAGGCTGTCATCAGCTTCAACCGTGATCCGGTCAGCCAAGGACTTCAGCCTCGGGTTCTGACAGATTTGATCCGTAAAGCTTTCAGGCAGCGCCGTATCATAGCCCAAAGCCTGCATCGCGGTTACAGTACGATAGGAAAACTTTGCCCCCAGCCCCGTGGTCGGGTTCACCTGATTGCAGACACTCATCCAGCGCGGATGGGTCTTGACCTTGATCTCGGCCACCTCTGGCTCAGCGATATCCAGCTCGCGCGCGGCCTCAAGCGCTGCGTGCAGGCCGTGGCAACAGGCATGGAATTTGTGGCTGACCGACTCGAACAGCCAGTCGTGGCCCAAGCCCTGCAAGGCACTGTCGGTGTCATTCTCACCCAGATGGGTCGCCCCGAACCCAAATGTGCCCTCAAGCGCCTGATCATTCGATTGAAACCCGGCGGCGATCAACAGCGCGGCCTCAAGCCCGTTGGTAGCGGCGAGGCCTGCGTTATAAGGTTTGCCCATCGTGCCGAACTGGGATTTCTGGCCCGCCGCACGTGTCGCTGTCAGACCCAGAACCTGTCGCATCTGCGCGGGATCGAACCCCAGCAATCGCCCGCAGGCGACTGCGGCCCCGAATGCACCGGATGTGGCTGTCTGATGGAAACCCGCCTGATAATGTGCCCGCCCCAGCCAAAGACCAACACGAATGGAAAGCTCCATTCCGATCAGCGCAGCTTCGAGCAGATCGACGATCGGTTTGTCCTTTGCTTCGGCCAGAGCCAGCGCTGCGGGCAAAATAGCAACCGAGGGGTGACCGATATGAGCAAAATGGGTGTCGTCGTAGTCCAACGCGTGCGAGATGGTGCCATTCACCAACGCAGTCGCACGCAGCGGTGCGGTGCTGCCACCAAACAAATGCGCCTGCCCTGCGCCCGCTTCGGCCAGAACCATATCCCGAACGATCTTTGACACCGGCTCGTCCTTACCGGCGCAACCGACTGCGATCCAGTCGAGCATCGACAACGATGTCACAATCCGCGTTTGCAAGGTCGTCGAAAGCGGGGCGCAGGCAAAGTCGGCAAGTGCGTTTGTCAGTTTGGCCATGACCTGCACTCTAGCGTGCGCTAGCCGTGGGTAAAGCCTTAGCCGTAGAGATCAGCTGCCCGCTGTTCAAAGGCACGAACGATTCGATGCATGGCCTCGTTGAAAACAACGCCAATGATGCCCTGCAAGATCGCGTTCTTGAACTCAAAATCCACATGGAACGAGATGTTGCACCCTTGCTCGGTGTCTTCAAACTGCCAATCGGATTTCATGTATTTGAACGGTCCGTCCAGATATTCGGTATCGATCCGTTTGGCTGCGTCGAACAGTGTTACCCGGCTGCCGAACCTTTCCCGAAACACTTTGAACGAGATCACCAGATCCGCCTCCATCACCTGGCCTTCACCTTCGGCATAGGTCCGGCGAATGCGGGCGGCTGCGCACCAAGGCAGGAACTCGGGGTATTTCGCGACATCTGCAACCAGATCATACATCTGCTGAGCGGTGTAGGGCAGAGAGCGGGTTTCCGAGTGGGTGGGCATGGTATCCGGGCATTAACTGGTGACAATGCCGCGTGATTTCGTATGTTGCGCGCGAAAGATCAAGGGGGCAGTGATGAGCGAGCGCGCATATGTGATAGATGAGATGATCTCGGCCAAGGCCATCGCCGCGCGGATTGAGGAACTCTGCCGCGAGATCACCGAAGAGTTCGCAGGCACCGACAAGCTGGTGGTTGTGGGCCTGTTGCGCGGCAGTTTCGTCTTTATCGCTGACCTTGTGCGCGAGCTGGATTTGCCCATCGAGGTCGATTTCCTCGAAGCCTCCTCTTACGGCGACTCGATGGAAAGCAGTCGAGAGGTGCGTATTCTCAAAGACTTGCGGGGCGCAATTGAAGGGCGTGATGTGCTGGTGGTCGAGGACATCGTCGATACCGGACACACGTTGAACCATGTCACCAACTTGCTGCAAAGCCGCCAGCCCGCGCGGTTGAAATCCATCGCCTTGCTCGACAAGCCCAGCCGACGCGAGGTCGATTTCCGATCAGACTGGATCGGGTTCGAAATCCCGGATGAATTTGTTGTGGGCTATGGGATCGACTATGCGCAGCGCAACCGCAACCTGCCCTTTATCGGCAAGGTGCGGTTCGTCGAAGAGTGACCCCATGAACCCGCGCCATCTGCTTCGCATGTCGAAATGGGCGCGCCGGCCACCATCAGAACGTCGGGTGAAACTGGTGTTTGGCATGCTGCTTGCCTGCGGGGTATTGGCGGGTATTCAATATCTTGGCTGGTGGCCGGATTGGGCCACGCTGGAGCCCGCGAAGTTCAGGCCCTGACGCCCAGTACCTGATCAATTGCTGCAAGGAAGATACCCGTTCCGATGGGGATAAGCGCATCGGGAAAATCATAGTCCGGGTTGTGCAATTGCGGCTGTTCCGCGCCGGAGCCCAACCAGAACATCGCCGACTTGGCGGATTTGCCAAACTGACCGAAATCTTCGGAAAACCGTTGAGGGTCGGACACTTGCGCGCACGAAACCTGCTGTGCCGCACAGGCAGAGGCAAGCACCGCAACGGCCTCGGCGTTGTTGATACAAGCCTCAAACACATCGTCATAGCTGATCTGAACCGATAGCCCCTCGTCACGTGCAACGTCCTGCACCAAAGCCTCTGCCTCGGCGATCAACTGTTCCATACGAGCGTCCGTCACAGTGCGCAGAGTCACCCAAAGTTCAGCCTCACCCGGAGCAACGCCAAAAGTCGCTGCCCCAAGCCGGGAATGCGTAACTGTGGTCAGAGCATAATCGGTATTCAAAGCCGCTGCTGGGCCAAGCCCGGCCAAAGCGTGCATCAGACGCGCCAAAGCACCTGCGGGAGACACCCCATCCTGTGGCGCGGCGGCATGAGAGGTTTTGCCCGTCAGAACAATCCGCATCCCGCGCGACGCACAATTGGCTGGGCCCTGACACAGCTCGACCGTGCCAAGAGCCAGCCCGGGCAGGTTGTGCAGCGAAAACACATAGTCCAGACCCAACTCTTCGAACCGGGAATCCGCGCGATAGGCGATGGCACCCTGCCCGGTTTCTTCGGCGGGCTGGAAGATCAACACCACGCGCCCGCGTGTCGGGCGACGCGCAGCAAGGGCCTGAGCGACGCCCAGAACCATGACCATATGTCCGTCGTGACCACAAAGGTGACCCTTGCCAGGGACCTGCGACACATAGGGCTGATCTGAGATCTCCTGGATCGGCAATCCATCCAGCTCACAACGGATGCCAACCACCGATCCGTCTTGACCACTGTCGTAGATCGCCGCAATCCCATGCCCGCCCAGACCGGTCAGAACCTGATCAGGCGCAAAACCTTGCAACAACTCAACAATGCGGGCGGCGGTGCGCTCTTCCTCACCGGACAGTTCGGGACTTTGATGCAAGGCGTGGCGACACTGGGTTAGCCACGCCTGCTGTTCAGGCGTCATACTTGGCCCAGTTTCTTCTGCCGAGCGGCGCGCAGCCGGGCAAAATCATCTCCTGCATGATAGGAAGACCGGGTCAAAGGCGTGGCCGAAACCATCAAGAACCCTTTGCCAAAGGCGGCTTTCTCATAAGCTGCGAATTCTTCGGGCGTGACAAAGCGATCTACGCGGTGATGTTTGGGCGTGGGCTGCAAATACTGGCCGATGGTCAGGAAATCGATATCGGCAGCGCGCATGTCATCCATGACCTGACGCACTTGCTGTTCCTCTTCCCCCAGACCCACCATGATACCGGATTTGGTAAAGATCGACGGATCCATCTCTTTCACCCGTTGCAACAGGCGCAGTGAATGGAAATAGCGCGCACCTGGGCGAACTTCGGGGTAAAGGCCGGGGACGGTTTCCAGATTGTGGTTGAACACATCCGGCTTAGCCTCAACCACGATCTCAAGCACAGACGGGTCGCATTTCAGGAAATCGGGCGTCAGGATTTCGATGGTTGTCTTGGGCGAGCGATGGCGCACCGCACGAATGGTCTGCGCGAAATGATCCGCGCCGCCATCCTTCAGATCATCACGATCCACCGAGGTGATCACCACGTGATTAAGCCCCAGCTTCTCAACCGCATGGGCCACGCGGCCCGGTTCGAACACGTCCAACTCGTCGGGCCGACCCGTGGCGATATTGCAGAAGGTGCAGCCGCGGGTACAAATCTCGCCCATTATCATCATGGTGGCGTGGCCCTGGCTCCAGCATTCGCCGACATTGGGGCATCCGGCCTCTTCGCAGACCGTGACCAGATTGTTTTCCCGCATGATCTTATGCGTGTCTGCATAGCCCTTGCCACCGGGCGCTTTCACACGAATCCACTTTGGCTTTTTCGGCTGATCGTTGTCGGGCCGATGGGCCTTTTCAGGGTGGCGTTGCTCGGGAATTTTCAGATCACGCACGAGAGGTTTTCCTGACTTCGGGTCAAACTTGCATACGCCTAACATAGTGCAAGCCTCACCTCCAGCCCAGCGACGCATGGCCGCTATGCGTTTAGCAGCCCCCCGAGATCAACCAATCAATCGGTCCGGCTCAGCCTGTTCTTCGTAATGCCGTTTCAAGCGCTGCAAGGCGATGCGCAGCACGATCTTGCCGGATCGCGCCGACCAACCCATGCGTTTTTCCGCCAATTCCAACCCTTCCAGATAACAGCAGCAGCGCAGCGCAACATCGCTGAGCCCCGGCCCCAGATCTGACAGCGCAGCAACAACACGATCGCGGGCGCCGCTTGAACCTTGAGCGCCGGACAGCTGTCCATCGTTCCGCGAACCTTTCCCGGCGGTCAGAAAATGCTCCCAATTCTGGGCCACTTTCGGGCCGATCTGAGCCAGCTCAAAATCTTCACGCAAGCGCTCGCCCGCAGTGACCAGACTCTCGTCCAGAAACGGTTTGCCATCCCTGTCACGCCGTCGCGCCAACGCGATCAGCGGGCTTTCAGCCGAGCTGTATCGGGCGCGCGCGAGCTTTTTCGGTCGTCCGGGACCAGTCGCGGACTTGGCGTTGAATGGCAGGAAATCAGTCTGTGCCTCGGCCATGCCAAATTCATTTCGCGACCTTGCACGGTTTTCCGCCTCAGCCACCAGATGGCTGAGCGCCGCGCGGCCGGAAGTCGAAATCCGATAGCGGGAAATACGACCGGGATTGTCGCAGGTTATCCATTCCTTAAGCGCCAGCGCTTGTGCAATCTTGCATTCCACAACCGCCGTTTTTGTGGTGCCGCCGTCCCCGTTGTCACGGACGACCACAGCCTTGTCCATATCTTCGGCAACAGCAAGAACAGAGCCGGTTTCACACATGCGGCGCAATACGCGCAAAGCCTCGCGGTCGAACTCTTCATCATAGGCGGCAAGCGGATTATCCGCGTCGGCGCCATACATATGTGATCCTGCCACCTGCCCCGGTTCGTCTGTAAAATGCGTATCTGCCAACCGCTGAAGGGCCGCATCCACCAAGGGATCATCCCGACGCATTTCAATACGCCGGATTTGCCTGAGAATAGTCGAGGCATGGCACCCCTCGGTTCGCGCAATATCCCTGATCGATCGCCCCGACTCGGTATGTGCCAGGTATCGCTGCGCCCCTTCCGGGACCCATGCAGGAACGGTGAAAGCCATGCTGTTTTCCATATTTATTTGCCCTCGTCGACAAAACAAAATGCCAATCTCTGTCGCCGGATTCTTAGTTAACCAAATCTAACTAGAGGTGCTTTCGTTACTCGTTCGTTAATCTCGGACGACAGGGAGCAGAATTGGTTCAAAAAGATAAACACTCGTGAAACCAACGTTCGGGGCGAAGCTGGGCAAGGCAACACCCGCTTAGGTTGTGCAACAACATGGCCAAAGAAATTCTGACCCAAGGAGCCTTCCCATGCAGGACTTGATGACCATGATTTCAGCATTGCGCCGCCCCCGTCTTTTGACCCGCGCGGCTAAGATCGGCGCCCAGGATTATGATCGCGAACGGCATTTGCAACGTGTTCTGGGGTATGGGTCCCTGCCATCAACGGGTGCCGCGCTGATGCGTTTGATCGAGGTGGAGCGGGACGTGAATGACCTGCGGCAAGATGAGGATGCGGCCTACTCGCTGGTCAGGCATTTGGACATATTGATCGTTTTGATCGGCGAAGCGCAGCTGTATCAGGCCAGCCGCGCCTCGCATTACGCCTGATCAGGTGAACGCGTCGGGCATCGACGCCTTTTTATCGGCCACATAAGCTTCGAGCGCGGCTTGAATGGCTGGGTCCATCTGCGGTTGCTTATAGTTGGCAAGCAGATGCTCAACCCGCGCCGATGCCAGCGCTCGCGTATCGCGCGCGCCCTCTTCCTCCCAGGTCTCGAACGGCTTGTAATCCAACAGGTCGGTTTTCCAGAAAGCTTCCTTGAAATTGGCCTGTGTGTGGGCACATCCCAGATAGTGCCCGCCGGGACCAACCTCGCGGATCGCATCCATGGCCTGAGCATTTTCGTCATAGGCCACGCCTTTGGCCAGCCCGTGCAACACGCCCAACTGGTCGGCATCCATGACGAATTTCTCAAAATCGGCGACCAGACCGCCTTCAAGCCAGCCACACGCGTGCAGCATGAAGTTCACACCTGCCATCAGCCCCATATTCAGCGAATTCGCTGTTTCATAGGCGGCCTGCGCATCGGGAAGTTTCGAGCCACAGAACGACCCAGCAGACCGGAACGGCAGACCCAGACGCCGCGCCAGTTGACCCGCGCCATAGGTCACGTGCGATGCTTCGGGTGTTCCGAAGGTCGGCGCACCCGAGTTCATATCGATCGAAGAGACAAATGCCCCAAAGATTACAGGCGCACCCGGACGAATGATCTGTGTATAAGCCACACCCGCCAAAACCTCGGCCAGAACCTGCGTCAACGTCCCCGCAACCGAGACCGGAGCCATTGCGCCACCCACGATAAAGGGCGACACGATGCAGGCCTGATTGTTCTTGGCATAAACCTCAAGCGCGCCCATCATGATATCGTCAAAGGTCATGGGCGAGTTGATGTTGATCAGCGAGGTCATCACCGTGTTGTTCTGTACGAACTCTTTGCCGAACAGGATTTCGCACATCTCAACCGAATCCTGCGCACGGCTTGGATCGGTGACCGAGCCCATGAAGGGCTTGTCGGAAAGCGTCATATGCGCCAGCAACATGTCCAGATGGCGCTTGTTCACCGGCACATCGGTGGGTTCGCACACTGTTCCACCCGAATGGTGCAGCCATTTGGACATATAGGCCAGCTTCACGAATTTGTTGAAATCCTCCATCGTCGCATAGCGCCGACCACCCTGGGCATCGCGCACAAAGGGAGGGCCGTATACCGGTGCCAGAACCAGGTTGCGGCCACCGACAACAACGGATTTCTCTGGGTTTCGGGCATGTTGCGTAAAGCTGCTGGGCGCCGTCTTGATCAACTCACGTGCCAGTCCGCGCGGAATGCGTACACGCTCGCCTTCAATCTCGGCCCCCACATCGCGCCAACGTTCAAGTGCGGCCGGGTTATCAACGAAATTGACCCCGATCTCGGCCAGTACCGTCTCGGCGTTTGTCTCGATGATCTCAAGCGCTTCGTCGTTGAGAACCTCGAAATTGGGAATATTGCGTTCGATATATTTCGCAGTCTCGATCTTGACTGCAGTGCGCTCGGCCCGCCGTGCCGCGCCACCGCCGCCTCTGGTTCTGCGTCGGGTGTTTGCTTCAGCCATGCGAATATCCCGCCTTTATGCTTCTGAATGCTACGATTTGAACGTGGTGGTACAGGACACCTAACACGCTCTGCCGGTGTATTGCGGCGCTATTGGGGAAAAAGCGACATATGACGCTGAGTGACAAAGCTCAGCCCAAGGCCTGCTCCAATGTTACCGTGTTCCCGTCAGCGCCCGTTTCAGCCCATCCCATATGCCGATACATTGCCCGTGTGGCGGTCATTTTGACATGCGTTTTCAGAATCATACGCGTCAATCCTTTATGAACAGCCTGATCTTTCGCCACCTTCAGCAGCCGTTTCGCCAACCCCTGCCCTTGTGCCCAGGGACTGACCGCCAGATTAAACACCATGATTGCGTCATCGACCCGTTCAAAAACGACTACACCCAAGACGTCCTGTCCACGCGCTGCAACATAAACGTCATGTGCGGCGATTTCCTCTTCGACCCCACCCGAAACATCCGGCAAATCCGGCAAATCCCGCAGGGCCTCCGCATAGGCCGATTGGATACAGGCGCGAATAGGTGCGGCATCTCCTTGGACGGCTTTTCTCAGTTCAATTTCAGGCATATGACCCTCCGATATGATGCATCTGCCAATAGAAAGCGAGTTGCCGCTCATTCTGCTTGCACTGCGCAGTCTTGCAACCTAATAGCCAGACATGACCCAGGACACCCACGACCGCCTTCTCATCATCGACTTTGGCAGCCAGGTAACGCAACTGATTGCACGCCGCCTGCGCGAGTTGAATGTCTATTGCGAAATCCACCCTTATCAGAATGTCACGATGGATTTCGTGCGCCAAATGGCCCCCAAAGCTGTCATCTTTTCGGGCGGCCCGGACAGCGTCACGCGCGAGGGCTCGCCTCGTGCACCGCAAGAGATTTTTGACTATGGCGTGCCCATTCTGGGCATTTGCTATGGCCAACAGGTGATGATGCAGCAACTGGGTGGCAAGGTCGAAGGTGGCAAGATATCTGGCGGTGGCGGCACCGCAGAATTCGGGCGCGCTTTTGTCACGCCCGGCCAGCCGCTTGATATTCTGGAGGGTTGGTTCGCAGACGGCGACGAGCAGGTCTGGATGAGCCATGGCGACCATGTCAGCCAGCTGGCACCGGGGTTTGAGGTTTTTGGAACCTCGCCCAACGCGCCCTATGCCATTACAGCCGACACTGACCGGCATTTTTACGCCGTGCAGTTCCACCCCGAGGTTCACCACACCCCCAATGGCGCGCGGCTCTATGAAAACTTCGTGCGCCTGGCCGGGTTCACAGGCGACTGGACCATGGGCGCCTATCGCGAACAGATGGTCGAGGCGATCCGCACCCAGGTTGGCGACAAAAAGGTCATCTGTGCTCTGTCGGGCGGTGTCGACAGCTCGGTCGCGGCCGCGTTGATCCACGAAGCCATTGGCGACCAGTTGACCTGCGTGTTCGTCGACCACGGGCTTTTGCGCAAGAACGAGGCTGCTGAAGTCGTCGGCATGTTCCGCGATCACATGAACCTGCAAGTGATCCATGCGGACGAGACCGAGCTTTTTCTGGGCGAGCTTGAAGGCCAAAGCGATCCCGAGAGCAAGCGCAAAATCATCGGCAAGCTGTTCATCGACGTGTTCCAGAAATATGCCGATCAGATCGAGGGCGCTGAGTTTCTGGCGCAAGGCACGCTCTACCCCGATGTGATCGAATCCGTGTCATTCTCGGGCGGCCCCTCGGTCACGATCAAATCGCACCACAATGTCGGCGGCCTGCCGGAAAAGATGGGTCTGAAACTGGTCGAACCGCTGCGCGAGCTGTTCAAGGACGAGGTCCGCGCGTTGGGCCGCGAACTGGGCCTGCCCGACAGCTTCATAGGTCGCCACCCCTTCCCCGGCCCGGGCCTTGCCATCCGCTGCCCCGGCGAGATCACGCGCGACAAGCTGGAGATCCTGCGCGAGGCAGATGCGATCTATATCGACCAGATCCGCAAACACGGTCTTTACGACGAAATCTGGCAAGCCTTTGTCGCCATCCTGCCCGTCCGCACAGTTGGTGTTATGGGCGATGGGCGCACCTATGACTATGCCTGCGCCCTTCGCGCCGTGACATCGGTGGACGGCATGACCGCAGATTATTACCCGTTCAGCCACGAGTTCCTCGGTGAAACCGCAACCCGCATCATCAACGAGGTGAAAGGCATCAACCGATGCACCTATGACATCACCTCGAAACCTCCGGGCACGATCGAGTGGGAATGAGACCAAATAAGGAGGGTATTGGGCGTGCAGAACGATCAAATAAAAAAAGGCATCGAACTATTTGGCCACGAAATCATTCGGTCGAAACGTACCAATGCCGCCAGAGAACAACTTAGCCGGTTGCGCGGTGAGTTGAACGATTCCCTTACGAAAATTGGGAAACTCACCGATAGACAAACTGCACTTAGAACCGAGCTTTCTGCGCTTAGAGCTGAACTCGATCAGACCCGACGGGAGCTGACAGCAAGCGAAAAACGCTCCGAGGAAGTGCCCGAACTCCTTGATCTCGCTTTGCAAGCTTCGGGCTGCAAACAGCCATCGCGCGCTCAGTTGAAGCAAGACATTTTTGTTTTGCTTCAAACAAAATTCAAGACCGGCGGCTACTTTGTGGAATTTGGCGCGACTGACGGATTAGGTCTGAGCAATACATACCTTCTTGAAAAGAACTTTGGCTGGACAGGGATCCTGTCTGAACCGGCACCAATGTGGCACGCAGCATTAAAGCAGAACCGAACCGCCGCGTTAGACTTTGACTGCGTTTGGAAAACCACAGGCGATCTGCTAGATTTCAACATGGTCGAAGACGGAGAGTTTTCGACAGTCAACGAGTTCACCCGCAGCGACCAGCACGCCGAAGTCCGGCAATCTGGGCAAGTTCTGAAAGTCAAATCCGTTTCGCTGAACGACTTGCTAGAACGGCATAATGCTCCGCGCCATATTGATTATCTGTCGATCGACACTGAAGGCAGTGAATATGAAATCCTAAGCAATTTCGATTTCTCGAAACACGACATTCAGATCATCACCTGCGAGCATAATTTCACCAAAATGGGCGATGAGATATTCGAGCTGTTGAGCAGCAAAGGGTATACACGCGTGTTGGAAAATACCTCAAGATGGGATCATTGGTACGTCAAGACCGATTGATGCAGCACTTTGATTTGCCAAACTATCCTTAAAAGGAACACATTATGAGTAGAGTGTTGTCGAATATCGCTCAGGCTTTTGGCTACAGACTGGTCAAGGGCGAAGAGGAAACACCTACTGACCCAGTTGCTTCAACTGATCCAGTTGTGGAGAACATCGAACCAGAAGTCACAACTGAGCCCGACACGCCGGTGGTTGAGCAGGATTGGACGAGCTATGCCGACCCAGAAACCCTGGGCAAAGGTGAACTCTTTGACGAACGCGCCCGGGACGTTACTTCAGACCCTCTGAACCTTTTGATAGATAGGGTGCCTCAGGCGGGTTATGTCGACACCGAAGGTAACGTCATCTTACACAATGGTAACCGAGTCGCCGTTAGTGGTGAGTACTCATACTACGGAGAATTCTCTGACGTCCTGATTACGAACCGTGGCGTACACGAACCGCTTGAGGAATATTGTTTTCAACAGGTTTTGAAACGCCTGCGCTCAACCGCTCCCAAGATGTTAGAATTGGGTGCTTATTGGGCCCATTATTCGATGTGGCTGAAGCTTGTTTATCCGCAGGCAGATTGCACCATGGTCGAACCCGAGGAACAGAACATCGAAGCCGGAAAACGTAATTTTGAGCTAAATGGTTTCGACGGAACTTTCATTCAGTCCTTTGTATCTAAAGACCAATTCTCGGTTGATGCTTTCATGAAAGAAACCGGGTGTGAACGTTTGGACATTTTGCATTCGGATATTCAGGGATATGAGGTCGAAATGCTCGAAAATGCTCAGACAACCTTGTCCGAGAAACGAGCAGATTTCGTTTTCGTTTCAACTCATAGCGACGCGCTACATGATACTGTGATCGCGTCACTCAAGTCCGTCGGCTATCGCATCGAAGCGTCATCTTCCTTTGAAGATCACAGCACCAGTTTCGACGGGTTTGTTCTGGCAAGCAGCCCTGAGGTTCCGGCGCTGTTCAAATCGTTCCGACCCTGGGGGCGTCACGAAATCGCTGCGGCCAGTGGCGTTGAGATTTTGGAAAAGCTCTCAGTCGACCTGGCTGCTACGACCCAAGCCGAATGAACGCCGTCGCCAAAGCCGGGCTTTGGATGACCGGGGCGATTGCCTCGTTTACGTCGATGGCGGTGGCTGGGCGCGAATTGAGCACAACGCACGACACGTTCGAGATCATGTTTTATCGCAGCCTAGTTGGCGTTTGCGTGGTTTGCCTGGTTCTTACGTTCACCGGAAAGTGGCATCAGGTTTCTACCCACAAGCTTGGTCAACACGGGCTGCGCAATGTTCTGCATTTCACCGGGCAGAACCTTTGGTTCTATGCCATTGGTGTCATCCCTCTGGCCCAGGTCTTCGCGTTGGAGTTTACGCAGCCCATTTGGGTCATCCTATTGTCGCCGCTTTTGCTGAAAGAGCGTCTTACGCCTCTCAAAGTTATTGCGGCACTTATCGGATTTGCCGGAATTCTGATGGTTACGCGCCCCGGTACGGCGCCGATCAGTCTTGGACTGGTCACCGCGGCTCTGTCGGCCGTATTCTTTGCGCTGACAACAATCACGACCAAGTCGCTGACCCGCTTTGCCAGCATCGGTTGCATTATGTTCTGGCTGACCGTGATGCAGGCCATATTGGGTCTTGTCGCGTCGGGCATTGATGGTGAGATCACCCTGCCCAATGGCAGTACCGTACCTTTCCTTTTGTTGGTTGGATTTGCCGGTTTGCTCGCACATTTCTGCATCACAAATGCGCTGGCCATTGCGCCCGCAACGGTCGTCATCCCTTTTGATTTCGCGCGTCTTCCGACTATCGCGATCGTCGGGATGCTCTTGTATCACGAGCCGATCGACCTCTGGACCCTGTTGGGTGCCATTGTGATATTTGCGGGTATCTACCTGAATGTTCGGTCCGAGAATCGTAACGAATCTGCAACAGTCCGTAACGTCAAGACCTCAAAGTAACGCGGGGTCACCAGTTGACGGAACTTTAACGTATAAGGGAGTAACAGCCCGGTAACACCGCCGGGTGACCTCAGACAAGAGCAGTTTTCCGGCATTGGACAGTGTAAGGGAGAATAATATGAGGAAAGCGCTGTTTAGCGCTTGCGCCGTGTGTGTCGGAGCGACAACAGCGCAGGCAGGTGGTCTGGATCGCAGCGGCCAACCGATAACCCTGATCTTCGAAGAAGGAAACTATGCAGAGTTTTCTGTATCGAGGACCAACCCGGATGTCGAAGGGACCGACCTGACCAACCAAAACCCATTCGGAACGCCCACAGGGAACGTTGCGCAGGACTTCAACCAAGTTGGTGCGGGGGTAAAGTACCAATTCAATGACCAATTCTCGGCCGCACTGATCTATGATCAGCCCTTTGGGTCGGATATCAGCTATCCCACGCCGTCGGGCAATCCAACGCAGCCAGGATCGCTGCTTTTGGGTGGGACCGAGGCGTTTGCCGAATCTGACAGCTATACAGCCTTGTTGCGCTACAAGTTCGACCCCAACTGGAGTGTGCACGGTGGCGTGCGCTACCAACAGGTTGAGGGTAATATCCAGCTGCAAGGCCTGGCTTATGGTCCATTCTCGGGTTACGGGATCGACCTTGATCGCGAGGGAGGTTTTGGCTGGGTTCTGGGTGCCGCCTATGAGATCCCGGATATCGCACTGCGGGTTGCCCTGACCTATCAGTCGAAGATCTCTTTTGACTTCGACACCACGGAAAGCTCGCCTTTGTTCCCGGTCACCCTGACCGGAACGCAAGAGGTTGAGACACCACAATCGGTCAATCTGGACTTTCAGACTGGCGTTGCTCAAGACACGCTTCTTTTCGGCAGCGTACGGTGGGCCGACCACAGTCAGACGCAGTTGAGCACAACCGCCGTTGGGCCGCTTCCCAGCGTCGAGCTGATTGACCTCAACAACTCGTTCACCTTCAACCTGGGCCTGGCGCACCGCTTCAACGAAAACTGGGCGGCTTCGGTCAACCTCGGCTATGAAGAAGCGGATGACGACGATCTGGTATCGCCGCTTGCTCCGACCAATGGCTTCAGAAGCATTGGTGTTGGTTTGCAATACACCCATGAAAACATGCGGATCAGCGGTGGCTTGCGGTACACAGATCTGGGTGACGCGTTCGCAGAAACCGGCACACCAGACGTTGCGCGCGCAGATTTCAGCGGCAACGACGCCGTAAGCTTTGGGATCCGCGTAGGCTTCAGCTTCTGAGCCTGTGCCGAAGGGTGCTCAACACGTTCAAATCTCTGCGCTGAGCCCCTTGACCAAATGGGATGACACGACCAAAACCCTGCCTGACGGCAGGGTTTTTTGCGCATGATCCGGGTCGTCGCCGCGATCTGTGCGTGACAAAGACAACCATGGCTTTGCAAAAAACACTTACGGCAAAAACCTGGATGGAATTCGTCCTTTTGGGCGTGATTTGGGGCGCATCTTTCCTGTCAATACGCGTCGCTCTGGATGTTGTGCCCGTGGTCACGTCGGTCTTTCACCGCGTGTTCTGGGCCAGTTTGGTCCTTTGGATCGTCATTTGGCTCAGACGTGTCCCCCTGCACCTAAGCGCGCGCCATTGGCTGGCTTTTCTGGTCATGGGGCTGTTGAACAATGTGCTACCCTTTTCCCTGATGGCCTGGGGTCAGCTTTATGTTGAGACCGGGCTGACCTCGATCCTGAACGCAGCCACCGCGATATTTGGTGTTTTGCTGGCGGCGGTGTTTTTCAAAGACGAACGCCTGACCCCGCTCCGGCTGCTGGGTGTCACGCTTGGGTTTCTGGGGGTGTCAATTGCAATAGGGATACAGAATTTCACCAGCCTGAACCCAGCAAGCCTGGCCCAACTGGCGATACTTGTGGGCACCGTCTCTTATGCCTGCGCCGCCGTGTGGGCCCGAAAACACCTGACCGACCTGCCACCTCAGGTGGCTGCGGCGGGCATGTTGACTAGTGCCACCCTGATGATGGCACCGATCACGCTGGCTGTAGATGGTGTACCGACCTTTGCGCTGCCTTGGCAGACGCTGCTTGCGATTGGATATTATTCTATCATCGCCACGGCAGGTGCCTATCTGCTCTATTACCGCGTGCTGGCCAAAGCGGGCAGCGGCAATCTGATGCTGGTCACCCTAATCATCCCGCCCGTGGCGATTGTCCTGGGCGCAACCATGCGCGATGAGGCGCTGTCGCCCAACGCCTATCTTGGCTTTGCCATTCTGGCCCTCGGTCTGATCCTTCTCAGCCGTGCCAACCGACAAGATTGACGCCGCGCCCGGCCCGATTTAGCTAGGGCAAAACAAGAGGCTGCGGAAGATGATCTATAACTCGGCAAAGGACTGGCGCGAGGCGGCGCGAAAGAAAGTGCTGTTCTTTGGCATGTCGGGGCTTGGCAAAACCTATGTCTCGAACGCGCTGCGCGACGCGGGCGACTGGTTTCACTATTCCATCGATTACCGCATCGGCACGCGCTATATGGGCGAATACATCACCGACAACGCCAAGGCACAGGCAATGAAAGTGCCGTTCCTACGTGAACTTCTGCTGTCGGATTCCATCTATATCGGCTCGAATATCTCGTTCGAAAACCTGACGCCGGTTTCGGCCTATCTGGGCAAACCGGGCAACCCGGATCTGGGCGGGCTAGAGATATCGGAGTACCGCCGCCGGCAAGAGCAATTCCGACTGGCCGAGATCCATGCCTTGTTGGATACAGAATATTTCATCGACCGCGCTGAACGACTGTATCACTATCCCAATTTTATCTGCGATACGGGCGGGTCGATCTGTGAATGGGTTAACCCGGACGATCCAAACGATCAGATCCTGTCGGAACTGTCGCGCCAGACGCTGATGATCTGGATACAAGGTGATGACGCCCATACCGAAGAACTGATCCGCCGGTTCGACAAGGCTCCTAAGCCGATGTCCTACCAGGCCGAATTTTTGGACCAGATGTGGGAGGAATACCTCAAGCAGGAAAACTGTGCCGCGTCCGAGGTCGACCCGGATGCCTTCGTGCGCTGGACCTATGCCCGTGCGTTGGCTCATCGTCAGCCCCGCTATCAGGCGATGGCCGACTATTGGGGCATTACGGTTACCGCCGATGACATTGGCAAGGTCCGTGACTCGGGCGATTTCGATGAGTTGATCGAACGCACCCTTGAGGCTCGCGCCAACCCGACCTAAGTATCAGGCCTTGTTTATACTTTTGGAACGCCACCCTCATGCCGATCAAGATCCCGTCCGACCTGCCTGCCTTTGACGTCCTCAGCCAAGAGGGTGTTATGGTCATGGACGAAGATCAGGCCACCCGTCAGGATATCCGCCCCTTGCGTATTGGGCTTCTGAACCTGATGCCCAAGAAAATTCAGACCGAGAACCAATTCGCGCGTCTGATCGGGGCCACGCCCCTGCAGATCGAGCTGTCTCTGATCCGCATGACGGAACACAAGACCAAGAATACAGCCGCAGCTCATATGGCCGAATTCTACAAGCCGTTCCAGGAGGTCAAGGATCAGAAGTTTGATGGCTTAATCATCACCGGCGCGCCGATTGAGCATCTGGAGTTTGATGCGGTCACCTATTGGCAAGAGCTGGGCGAAGTTTTCGATTGGACCCAAACCAACGTACACTCCACTTTCGGTGTTTGCTGGGGCGGAATGGCAATGATCAACTATTTCCACGGTGTGAAGAAGCACATTCTGGACGCCAAGGCCTTTGGGTGTTTCCGACATCAGAACCTTGTGCCCGCTTCACCGTTTCTGCGAGGGTTTTCTGATGATTGCGTCATTCCCGTAAGCCGCTGGACCGAAATGAAACAAGCCGAGATCGACGCAGCGGAAGGTCTGACAACACTCTTGGGCAGTGACGAGGTTGGGCCTTGTCTGGTTGAGGACCCGGCCCATCGTGCGCTCTATATATTCAATCATTTCGAATATGACAGCGACACGCTGAAACAGGAATACGACCGGGATGTTGCCAATGGCACGCCGATTAACGTGCCCATGAACTATTACCCTGACGATGACCCGACCCGGGCGCCTCAAAACCGATGGCGCAGCCATGCGCATCTGCTTTATGGCAACTGGATCAGTGAGATCTACGAAACCACCCCGTATGACATCACACGGATCGGTGTCGAGAAAACCGATCTGAGGTCCGGATCAAGCTGATGCGTGTCGCGGTCCTTTTGCTTGTGGTGTTGGTGCTGATGTGGGGCTTTGCTCTATGGCGGTCTTACCACCAGACCGCTGAAGCCGAGACCGCATTTCCTGCCGAGGGCCAGTTCGTTGACGTCGACGGCATCCGCATCCACG
This sequence comes from Ruegeria sp. HKCCA6707, assembly GCF_013033515.1. Taxonomy (GTDB): domain Bacteria; phylum Pseudomonadota; class Alphaproteobacteria; order Rhodobacterales; family Rhodobacteraceae; genus Ruegeria. The sequence goes on from NZ_WQEG01000001.1 coordinate 275,087, forward strand.
CCGTGGTGATGGGCGAAGGCCCTGATGTGGTCCTGATCCATGGTTCGAACGGCAATACCCGCGACATGACCTTTGCTTTGGCACCGATCTTGTCCGATCGCTATCGGGTGATCGTCTTCGACCGACCCGGACTGGGCTATTCCGACAGCTTCAACCCCAACGGCGAAACTATTGAGGAACAAGCAGAAGTTCTGCAAAAGGCCGCGGCGCAACTGGGGGCTGAAAAACCGATTGTCGCGGGGCAAAGCTATGGCGCATCAGTGTCATTGGCTTGGGCCGTGACACGCCCAGACAACTTATCTGCCTTGGTTCTTATGGCGCCACCCGCAATCCCTTGGGAAACGCCATTGAGCGGGTTCAACCAGATGGCGTCTACGAAGGTCGGCGATGCGCTTGTCTTGCCCTTTGTGTCGAGCTTTGTGCCGCAATGGTTTGTGGACAATGCATTGGATCAGGTTTTTGCACCGCAAACCGCCCCTGAAGGTTATGCGGACCATTTTGGCCCTGATCTGACGATTCGACGCGGCTCGATGCACACCAACGCCCGTCAAATGGCCAACCTTCTGGATGAAGTAACCGAATTGCAGCCACGGTATGGGAATATTTCCGTTCCGACCGAGATCGTGCATGGCACCGCTGACACGACCGTAAGCCTGGATTGGCACGGCCCGGGCCTTTTGGCGCAGATTCCCGGGGCAGAGTTGGTGGAGTTGGACGGCATAGGCCACATGCCACAGATCGTGGCAGCCGACGCCGTTGCTGAAGCAATTGACCGGGCCGCTGAACGTGCGGGTTTGCGTTAATCTCTTGTGTAATCCATAGTAAGTTATGGATTTTATGGCGAGGTGCGGATGACCCATACTACAAAAGGGGCAATCAAGAAGTATTTCAAGAAAGACGCTCCCAAGGACGTTCGCAAAGCGATTGAGACCTCCAAGAAAGGCGAGATCCTGACGCCCAGCTATCCCTACTCAGAGAAAATGAAATCCAATGACTATTTCGATCAGATGGACGCGCTCCAGATCGAACTGGTCAAGATGCAGGCCTGGGCCAAAGAAACCGGACAACGGATCGCCTTGATATTCGAAGGCCGGGATGCCGCTGGAAAAGGCGGAACAATCAAACGGTTCCGAGAAAACCTTAACCCACGTGGTGCGAGAAATGTAGCGCTGAGCAAACCCTCTGACGCTGAGCGGAGCCAATGGTACTTCCAGCGTTACGTGCAGCATCTGCCCTCGGCCGGGGAAATCGTGTTTTTCGACCGCAGTTGGTACAATCGTGGCGTGGTCGAAAACGTCTTTGGCTTTTGCACGCCCGAAGAACGCGAGCGTTTCTTCCGACAAGTTTTGCCACTGGAAACCGGGTTTGTGAATGACGGCATAACACTTTTCAAGTTCTGGCTGAACGTCGGTCGCGCAGAACAGCTAAATCGGTTTCTTGCGCGTGAGGAAGACCCGCTAAAGCAATGGAAACTCAGCCCGATCGATATCGCAGGTCTGGACAAATGGGACGAGTACAGCAATTCGATCGAGGAAACACTGACCCGGTCCCACACGGATCGGTCTCCCTGGACTATCGTCCGGTCAGATGACAAAAAGCGTGCCCGCCTTGCTGCGATCCGCACTGTTCTGAGCGCGCTGAACTATGACCAGAAAGACCCCGGCGCTGTAGGCTCACCCGATCCCAAGATTTGCGGTGGACCGGAACTTTGGGATGCGTGACCCTCAAACGCCGATCACTGTTGGACGCTACTGGCTGTGTGCTCTATGTCTATGCATCCAGGCGGCAAGCAGTCAGAAAAAGATGACCCGGGCATGAGCAAACGCGGCTATCATCACGGAAACCTCAAACAAGCCTTGATCGAGGCCGCGCTGTCGCTGATCGAAGCCAAGGGTCCAACCGGATTCACCCTGTCTGAGGCGGCCAAGACCGCTGGTGTAACCCCAGCAGCAGTCTATCGCCATTACCAGGGGCGCGAGGATCTAATTGCCGAGGCCGCGCGCCAGGGGTTCGAAATATTCGCTGACTTGATGCAATTTGCCTGTGACAAGGGTCAGCCGTCCGCTCTGGCAGCGTTCGAGGCAACCGGTCGCGCCTATCTGGCCTTTGCCCGCAAACATCCAGGCCATTACATCGCCATGTTCGAAAGTGGCATTTCGGTCAACCGCACCCCCGAACTGGCGATGGCCGCAAACCGTGCCAAAGGGGTTCTCGAAAAGGCTGCCGAAGATCTGTCGCGTCACATCCCACCGGAGAAACGTCCACCCGCTTCGATGTTCAGTGCCCATATCTGGGCGATGAGCCATGGGGTGGTCGAACTGTTTGCCCGCAACACAGGCGCCACTTCACCCTACCCCCCCGAAGACCTGCTGGAAACCGGCATAGGTATTTATTTACGCGGCCTCGGCCTCGTGCCCCAAGACGACTAGCCTTAGAACGAGCGCGTTCTTTGCGGCGTGCTCAGGCGCGAGGTGACGTTGACCAGATCCATGACACCCATGCCTTTGATGTCTACCGGACCAATTTCGGTGATCTGAAATTCGTCGATCAAGGCATAGGTCATATCCGCCGGCGCCGCGATATGCATAGGTTTTGCAAAAACCTGAAGACGTGACGCGGTATTCACCGCCGGACCAAACACGTCATAAACATATTTCTGCACCCCAACCACCGAACCAACGGCGGGCCCAGTGGCCAGCCCGACACGTGCCTGCCACTTATGCGGATGGCTTTCGTTGCGCCGTTCCAGATACCGCAGGAAGCGCACCGCGCAATGGGCCACGGCGGTGGCATGATCGGGGGTTTCATCCGGCATCCCGGAAACCGCCAGATACGCATCGCCAATCGTCTTGATACGCTCGCACCCGAACTGTTCAACGATGCGGTCAAAGGCCGTGAAAATATCGTTCAACTCGCTGAGCGTGACAGTCGGGTCAGTTTTGGCGGCAAAATCCGTGAACCCAACGAAATCCAGCATCACAACCGAGACTTCCTTGTAGAGCTGCGGGGTCACGACGCCAAAGGTCTTGAACTCTTCATAGACCGCGCGCGGCATCAGGTTCAGCAACAGACGCTCGACGCGCTCTTTCTCGCGCTCCAACTCTCGGGTGTTGCGTTCAACCATGGTCGAATAGCTGTCGATCATGCTTTCCAACTCGCGGATACGCGTGATGTTCTGGAATTCGACCACCAGCACTTGCTCTTCCAACCCATTGGCCAGCGATACCGTCGTTGCAAAAATCAACGTGCGGCGTTTGGGCTTGATCTGAAGCTCGGCCGAATATTGCAGACCCGATTGCTTGACGTCTTCTAACTCGCGCAGATCCAGATCCGGGAAGAACTCGGGCAGCGTTTGGCCAGGTTCAGGCGTGCCGAACCATTCCGCAAAGGGACCATTGTGGAACACAAAGGTCAGGTCAGACGCGCGCAGCACCGCGACGCCCACACCAATGGCGCGCAGCAGATGTTCATTGATGGCCAGAATGCTCATGCAGGGGTCCGAACGACGATAATCCCACGCTTTTCTTCGATCGCAGCCAAGGCAATTTCGATATCACGAGGCGCCATCCCGTGATGCTCCAGCGCTTGCGCAAACAACGCACTCATCTCGTCGAAATCGCTATGTGAGATGTTCAGGTGGCGATGCACGGCTTCGATCCGTTCGTCGCTGAAGGACGCCGGACCACCGACCAGAGATGACACAAACTTGGTTTGATGGTCGATCAGACGCGGCATGTCGATGTCGTCGAAATAGTCACCAATTTCGTCGGAATCCAAAGCCCATTCATAGAAGGTCATTACGATACGGCTGATGGTTTTGAACCCGCCGTATTTTTCATAGATCGTCTGACTCACAACTCGCACCAATCTGAATTCAAGTGGTCAACACAACCACGCTATATCAGTTTGGGTCTTTTGTTAACGATTAACGCGTAAACACTTGTCCGAAACGCGAATTTGTTCAGACTTTCAAGTCGTCTGCACAAGGAATGTACCCCACATATCCCCCCTGATCTAATAGCCGGGTTTGCGCCCCTAGACGCCAGTAGAGCTTGCGAGTTGCAGCCCGAAGTTCCCGGCGCACACGAAACCAGGCTGGGCCCTTGTCCAATCCGCTGTTGGTCTTGATATCCTGTGTTCGCTCACTGGCGGCGACGGGTGCTTCGACTTCGGTTTGGCTGGCCGACCAGATCATTTGAACGCCAACTGCGGGAAAGCACTGATACATGCGCCAACCCGGACGCGGCAGCGAGACGAAATCATCCAAATGGTCCGAATAGCTTTCCGACCAACCCAGCAGTTTACGACACGCCTCTTGCGACACCACGTAGGCTGCCGCGCTTGGCGCCATTTCCAGCATGGGGCGCACCACAATCGATCCGATGGTTGTCTCAGCACCGAATCGCAAGGATCGCGGCGAATAGTCAAGCTTTACAAAATCGAATTCAGATGGATTGCGCAGAAGTTCTGTTATCACAGCGCCCGCGCCTGCTGACATTTCCACATCATCTTCGAAAACGGCAACAGCCGGTGCATCGCGCTCGAGCGCTTGCCGCCAAACCAGGCGGTGACTTTCGAAACAGGCTATTTCGCTGCGTTTCAAGCCCCAGCGGGTGCCGGTTCCGGGGACATAGCCGTTTTGATCCAAAGCAGCGTCCTGACCCGCATCAATCGCTCTGACCCGATGGGCGCTGTTTAACCCTGCCCGAGCGAATTGCGTCTCCATGAAACGTTTGCGCGCCGGGACGCGATCAAGATTGATATAGTGCACAAAGTCCCCAGGTTCTTCGATGACATGCTGCACGGACTACCCCTTGAGAAAGCGCGGATATCTGCCCCTTGTGTGACAGTCTCTGCCCTTTGGGTCAAATCGCTTTACCCGCCCGCCTGGCGCGGCTTCTCGACCGTTTTCAACGCACTTAAACTGTATACATTTTCGAAACAAAGCTCTGAAATACATGTTTTTACCTGTGATTACGGCGCTACACCAATGTCATTGCAAGGCCCAATTTGCGCCATTCTTCTTGGTTAAGATCATGACCAAGTGGTACCCATCTCACAAAAAACAAAAAGCTTTCGAGGATTTACGCAGTGACCGACGCATCGCTTCCGACCCGCACCTATGCCGAGCTTCCTTGGCTCAGAAACGCACGCTTTGATACCGGCTTCATTATCGGGCTGCTGGCCCTGTCCTGTATCACAGGCGCCGTGGTACTGATCGAGCCGTCATTGTTCTATCCGATACTGGTTATCGATCTGTGGTTCCTGGGCTATCACCACGTGATCGCCACCTACACGCGCATCTGCTTTGACAAGCAAAGCTATGCCGAGAACAAGAACATGTTGTTCATCCTGTTGCCACTCGTGGTCGTCGGCACTTTGGGCGTTGCGTGGGTCTTTGGCCTCTGGGTCATCGTAACGATCTATTTCTATTGGCAGTGGTGGCACTATGCCCGTCAGAGCTGGGGCATTTCGCGCGCCTATCGCGGCAAGGATCCGCAGGCGAAATACGAAGATGGTTGGCTGGATCAGGCGATTTTCTACGCGCTGCCGATCTTTGGCATCCTCAGTCGCTCTGCCGAGCAGCAGCCAACATTTATTGGGCTAGAGCTGTGGTCAGCGCCGGTTCCGCCGCAAGTTGCTGCAATCGCCGGATATATCACTCTTGCCCTTCTGGCCTATTGGGTCGTTGCCCGCGTCATGGCGGCGCGCGAAGGGCGTCTGGCCATCGTTCATTCGATGTATATGCTGTCGCATTTTGCGATCTTCTATCTGGCCTATGTTGGCACCAGTGACATCACGATCGGCTGGCTGATGATCAACATCTGGCACAACGCGCAGTACATCCTGTTCGTCTGGATGTTCAACGTCAAACGCTTCAAGGACGGCGTGGATCCCGATGCCAAGTTCCTGTCCTATATCTCGCAGCCACAGCGGTTGTGGCTCTATCTTCTGACCTGCATCGTGATCACCGGCGTGGTGTATTGGGGCGTTCTGCGCGCCATCGACTGGGTGTTCTTTGCCGGTCTGTCGGCCACCATCGTTCTCTATCAGATCGTGAATTTCCATCACTACATCGTGGACAGCAAGCTGTGGAAAATGCGCAAGCCGAAAATCCGCGAAACGCTGGATCTGAACACGCAAGGCTGATCCGGTGGAAACCGTCCAGCTGCCGTCCAAGGACAGCGCGTCCCCCGAGGGGTCGCGCTTTCCTGGCGCAATTTTCGGATCTCCATCCGGCGCGTCGGGGTCATCAGTGACAGACCCGCGTCACGCCCGTAAACGCGCCCTTCTGAGGGTATTCAGCCTGATCCTCTTGCTGGGGATCGCCGCCAGCCTGATCGATCTGTCCGAGGTCTGGGTACGCCTGCGCGCTATACCGATTTGGATCTTTGCGGTGATGGTTGCCATTCAGGCCGGGATCGTTTTGATCCTGTCCTGGCGCTTTGCCATCCTGGCCCGCTCAGTTGGTGCAGATCTGCGCCTGAGTGAAGCCACGCGACTGACCTTTTTGACCACGTTGGGCAACCTGCTGCTGCCCACCGGCTTGGCGGGCGATGCCGGGCGTGTGCTCTTGGTGCGCAAATACGGGTTGAGCCTGAGCACAGCCATGGCGGTTGGCGTTTTTGATCGCATCATCGGACTTGCTGCCTTGGGTGCCATCGTTCTTGTTGGCGCCATCGCCGCCGCATCCATCCTGCCAATCTATGTTGCCCTTGCCGCCTTTGTCGTGCCGACAACGATCACGGTCGCGATCCTTATCTGGTGGCAACGTAGTGCGAAAAACAAAGCGGCTCTGGGCCCGGCGTTCCTATCTGTGGCAGGGCTGTCCGCGGCCCTGTCCATCTTTGCTCATCTCGCCTCCATCCTGATCGCTTACCTGTTTTTTCTGGAACAAGGGGCTCCGGTTGGGTTCTTCGGGGTTTTGGTGCTGTTTCCCGCGGTCTTGCTGGCCGCGACGCTACCGATTTCAGTTGGAGGCTGGGGAACGCGGGAATTCGCTGCCGCCGCAGCCTTTGCCACCATTGGGGTCGAGGCCCCAACCGCCATTGCAATGGCGGTGATCTTTGGCCTGTCGCAGGCCGTGGCCGCAGCTATCGGCTCGGCTGCAACAACCCTGTTTTCTCAGACTGACGCAGCCCGGTGATCGCGCGACACCCTCATATGGCAGGGGTACTCCTGAGCCTGATGTCGGTCGCGTTGATGTTGTTTTTCTACCATGATCTGTTCTGGTGGCCGGTGGATGAAGGCGTTTACGCCTACATCGCGCAGCGCATGAATGCCGGGTACATTATCCACAAGGATATCATCGATCTGCATGCCGGTTACGGCAACCTGCTGAACGCCTGGGCCTTTCGCCTGTTTGGTGAGGACCTGCTGAGCCTGCGCTATCCTTTGATCGCAATCACGCTGGTGCAGAGCATCATCGCCTACATCCTTCTCGCATCGCGGGGTCCTTTCGTCGCCTGTGTGGGCGGCATTGCCGTTGCGGCCTTTTCCTTTGTGCAATTCCCGAACCCCAGCGCAAATTGGCACGCCTTGGGCTGGTTCTTCGTTCTGGCCTTGTGCCTGGAAAAGCTGCGGCCGGGGTCCATGCTGCGGCTGTTTCTGGCAGGCCTTCTGGTCGGCATGTGTTTCTTTACCCGCCAGCTCAGTGGTGTTTTCCTGGCCTTGGGACTGATCTGCGTCTTGCTGGTTGAGGCCCCAAAGGAACAGGACAATCCACGAGGTCCGGCCTTGCTGATCGGGGCCATCGCAAGCCTTGGGCTGATCCTCTATGTAGCGACCAAAGATCAGCTTTCGGCCTTTCTCTGGGCCGGTATCTGGCCTTTGGGCCTGCTGATCACGGCAATGCTGACTGCACGGTTTTCTTGGGGATATGCCGGACGCACCGTGATGTTGGTTCTAGCCGGGTTTCTGATCGCCGGGCTTCCGCTGGCGATATCAAACCTTTCAAAGGACGCTTTTGGATTCTGGCTCAACGACATGTTGTTTTCGGCGCTGTCGATCCACGGGCAGGATTTCATCGCACAGGCCAGCTTTTGGAACCTGCTGCAAATGGCGTGGCAGGGTATGCTTTCGGGTGCTGGTCTGGTGGCATCGCTATCCGGTCTGGCTTGGATCTTTCTGATCCTGACCGTTCCGGCCCTTGGGATTATAGTGAACCGCGATGTGACGCATGTTCAACGCTGCTCACCCACCGCTATTTTGGCCGTGTTTTGGGCCATCGGCGCTCTGCACTATCAGATCCCGATCTACCTGATGTTTGTCCTGCCCGCGGTGTTGTGCGCGCTGCTGATCTTGCGCGGCACCTTTGCGCTGTCGGTGATCGTGCTGGCCGTCGCGCTTTGGGCGATTGCGTTTCAGGCCGGTCAACCGGTCGAGCGTGGTTTGACCGGTATCATTGCAGGTGAACGGCGCGGCCCACCGGTCCGGGCAGAACTGCCCGGTGTCAGCCTACGGCTGATGCCCGATGACATAGCGGATTTCGAAACCCTGCTGAAAGAACTTGAACGCACAGGCTCAGATGACGCTCACCTGATGACCATTCCGGTCGAGCCACAGTTGTACTTCATGACAAATCGCACACCGCCCGTGCGCTATTTCTCGACAGCCATGGGATTGCTAAGTGACGCCGATGTCACCAACACGATCACCGCGCTGGACGAGGCCGCTCCGCTAAACGTGGTGAACCGAAGGTTTGACAAATACCTGACCCCGCTCAGCGCGCAGCTTCTGGATCACGTGAAGGCACACTCCGAAGCTCCGTTTCAGGTTGGTCCGTTTGACGTCTACCGCTATGCGCCAGAGGCCGCATCGACGTCCGCTCCCTAACAATAAAGTCGGGTCGGCGCTTTACCTCTTCATAGATCTTGGCGATGTAAATCCCAATGATGCCCAACCCGATCATCAAGATTGAGGCAACGATGATCTGCAGCAAGATAACCGTGGTGAAACCCGGAACAGCGGCGCCTGTGATCCACAGCCACAAAGTTCGAAGGCTGAGCGCGACAGCCAAAAGGCCAAACGCTCCGCCCAGAAACGTCATCAAATGCATCGGCGTGGTGCTGAACGACACGATCGAGTCGAGCGCCAACCGCAGCAATTTGGTCATCGACCACTTGCCTTCACCTGCATTGCGCGGCGCAACGGTGAACAGGATCGTGTCCTGCTCGAACCCGACCCAGGCAACCAGCCCGCGATAGAACCGCTCGCGCTCGGGTAAGGCGATAAGGCAATCGACAATCTCGCGATCCAGCAGTTTGAAATCCGCCGCATTGCCCACATCCATCCCGGCCAAAGCAAAGAACAATTTGAAGTAGCATCGTGTCAGAAAGGCCTTGATCGGACCTTCCTCTTCACGGTTTTCCTTGACGGTGTTCACCACCTTGGCGCCCGCCTGCCATTTCCTGAACATCTCACGGATCAGTTCGGGCGGGTGCTGCAGATCGGCGTCAATGGTTACGACCGCGTCCCCGCGCGCTGCCTCAAGCCCCGCCGCGATAGCAGCTTCTTTTCCAAAATTGCGCGACAGGCGCACGCCGTGAATGTCACTGTGCTGTGTGGACAGTTGTTGAATGACCTGCCACGTACCGTCCGACGAGCCGTCATCGACCACAATGAACTCAACAGCACACAGATCTTCGGTATGGCCGCGAATGACCGTCAAGCTCTCTTGCAGCCCTTCAGCCTCGTGATGGGCCGGGATAATAATGGACAAGAGGATATCAGCGCGCATGGCACATCACACGAAAACACTGCGGAAAAGCCCGCATTTCGGAAGAATTGACAGTCATTGTTCTGCTCTGACCCGTTTTTCTCGTTTTCAGAAATCTAACGGCGATCGACCGGCGACGTCCAGCAAAGCGACGGAACATGAGCCAAAGTCAGTGCATATTCTCATGAAAGCGTGGCAATTTCCCCTCGAACAGCCCTGTCATGCACGTTCAAATGCGGCGATCTCCGAACATTTGAAAGGGGAAATGGCGGAGAGACAGGGATTCGAACCCTGGAGACGGTTTCCCGCCTACACACTTTCCAGGCGTGCGCCTTCGACCACTCGGCCACCTCTCCGTATCGACGGTATGTGAACCATCACAAACGGATTTGCAAGGCCAGAATGCTTCGAAAAGTTCAGCCGTTTGTTGGGCCTGCCACCACAGTCAGGTCTCGTCACCGGTGCCGGAATCCATATCCGGCTCGCTCAGTTCGACCGGTGACTTCGAGGGTTCTTTCGGGGCTTCCGGATCCTTGGTTGCGGGTGGCTCAGAAGCCGCGCGCAGTACTTCGGCGTTACGCAGCCAGACATCGCGCTGTGCGAACGGGATCTCGATCTCTTCTTCTGTAAAGCGACGGTTGATCTCGTGGTTGATGTCCGACTTGACCGAGAGCATCCAGTTCACGTCGCGTAGAATCGCACGAATTTCAAAATCCAGCGAATCCGCACCAAACCCCTGGAACACAACACTCGGTGCCGGATTGGCCAGCACCATGGGGTGGGCATTGGCGATCTCACCCAATATGGCCTCGACCTTGCGCGTATCCGTGCCGTAGGCCACGCCCACGGGAACGATCACGCGTCCGATTGTGTTGCCGCGGGTATAGTTGGTAACGACACCGCTGATCAGATCCGAGTTGGGTACAATGACATCCGACCGGTCGAAGGTCTCGATCCGCGTCGACCGAACCGAGATGTCGCGGACATAGCCCATCATCCCGTTCACATCGATCCAATCCCCTTTCGAGATCGGGCGCTCGACCAGCAGGATGATGCCTGAGACGAAGTTCGACACGATGGTTTGCAGGCCGAACCCGATCCCCACAGACAACGCACCGGCCACAATCGCCAGCGAAGACAGATCGAACCCGGCCACCATGATTGCGACCAGCGCTGCCAGGAAGATACCCACATAGCCGGTTCCGGCCACAATCGCATTCTGCCCACCGGGATCTATTTTGGTCTTGGGCAACAAAGAACTGCGCAGCCCACCCTGCAGCAAACGCGTCAGCGTATAGCCGATGATAAAAATCGCAACAAAGGTCAGGAAATTGCTGGGCGAAATGGTGACGCCGCCAATATCGAACCCTTGCAGAATACGCGTCCAAATCTCGCGCAAGTCAGTCTCGCGCGCCCCCCAATAAAGCGCGATCAGAGGCAGAGAAAACAATGCCAGCGCAAAACCGATAAGGACAGAGAACAAAGAATCCCGCGCGGCGTCGCCCTGCCCCGTAATCCAGCCATAAAGCATGCTGAAGAAGCGCTGAAAGATCACCAGCGCGCCAATCAGTATAAGCGTTTTGACCGTTGGAAACACGATGCCTTCGGCTGCATTCGTGTAACCGAATACGGCCAGTATCGGCGCAGCGATGCCCAGCAGAAACAAGGCCCGTCGTATGATCTCGACCAATTGGCTGAACCCGGCCAAGGTGACCGGTTTCCCATCACTGTCCTGGGCATTGGGCCGCCGTATCCGCCGGATTCTCAGCAGTAGAATTGCGGTTCCCACAATCACGGGGAAAGAAACAACGGCCCGGGTTGCATCCGAGATATTCTCGATCTGCTCAAACAGAACGGCCATCTCGTGCAAGATCAGCATTATTGCAAGCAGATCGAGGTAGACCCGAAGCTCTTTGGTTCGCGCTTCCGAGAACCTTTTGAACCCTTGCGCCGCGCCCAGCACATAGGCCTGACGCCCGATCCAGTCATAGTAAAAGATCAACCAGGCCCAGTACGGAATTTGTTCTAGCAACAAAGCGCCGCGCAGACCCGGAATACCCGTCATCTTGACTGCGTTCACAAACGCGACGACCCCAAGCCAGGGCAGAAGGACACGCAGCAGCGAGACGACAAAGGTTCCGACACCGCTTCCACGTCCACCCCAATGGCGGATATACGCGCCGCCCTGCTCGGACCAGCGCCGCCCATAGCTGACAAGCACCACCGCCAACGCCACAAGCAGGAATATTCCCAGCCCACGGTTGCGAAGTTGTTCATGCACGACATCGGACGAGAGATTTCTGATCGTCTCGTTCCACAGACCTTTGGTCGCTTCGGTGAAGTCGACCCATGCCGGGCGCCAATTGGCTGGATTCAAGGGGGATGGGCCACGTTCCAGCAATTCCTTGGCCTGGCGTTCGCGCAGGATCTGGTCGATTTCATTGATCAGACCATTGGCCCGCGTAAACGCCTCCTCCGACACAATGCGCGGAACACGCAAGCTGTTGAGTTGGCTTTCAAGATGTTCGCGGAGTGTGGCTATTTCCTCAGGCTCGGTCGCGTCACCTTCGGGTTTCGGCCCCAACGCCTCAATCTGGTTTTGAAGCGTTGCGATACGCTCGGTATTGGCCCCACGCGCCCTGTTGAAATCCTCGCGGTACCCGTCCAGTTCTAGCCGCAGGTTTTCAAGCGCTGCTTCCGAGGCCCTGTTGGCCTCGATCACTTCTTCTGCGCGATCCGCCGTGCTCAGCCATTTTTGATAATACTCGCTTTGTCGATCCGACAGCTGAGCAGCGGCCATGCTGCTCAGACAGATCAACCAAAGCGTAAATAGACCAGCAAGCAGGCGAAATCGCCGTGGCATCATACGTCCTCGAAAACGCCGGGAATGCTGCGCGGTGCCTCGGTCATCCAGTCCGGCACAGGCAGTTCTTTCTCCCGCAGGAATTCGGGGTTAAACAGCTTGGACTGGTAGCGCGTGCCATAGTCGCACAGGATCGTCACAATCGTATGGCCCGGGCCCAGATCTTTGGCCAAGCGCACAGCACCCGCCATGTTGATCGCGGTTGAGCCGCCCATCACCAGGCCTTCCTCGCGCAGAAGGGCAAAGATATAGGGCAGAGCCTCGTTATCCGTGACCTGATAAGAGTAATCCGGTGTGAACCCTTCGAGGTTTTTGGTGATCCGAACTTGTCCGATACCTTCGGCAATCGAGCCACCCTCCATCGCGATTTCACCAGTGGTGTAATAGGAATAGAGCCCCGCGCCCATCGGATCGGCAATGCCGATCTTGACGCCTTTGGGCTGCAGCACTTCGGCGACACCGGCCAATGTTCCCCCGGAGCCGACAGCGCAGACAAAGCCATCAACCTTGCCTCCGGTCTGCTCCCAAATCTCGGGCCCTGTGGTTTCCACATGTGCCTGCCGGTTGGCCACATTGTCGAATTGGTTCGCCCAGATCGCCCCGTTCGGCTCGGTTTGCGCCAGTTCTTCGGCCAGACGGCGCGAATAGTGCACGAAGTTATTCGGATTGCGATACGGAGCCGCCGGTACCTGCACCAGCTGCGCGCCGGCCAGACGCAACATATCTTTCTTTTCTTCCGACTGGGTTTCAGGGATCACGATCACGGTTTTGAACCCCATCGAGGCCCCGACCAGCGCCAGACCAATACCGGTATTGCCCGCCGTTCCTTCGACAATGGTGCCACCGGGCTTCAGCTCTCCGCGTGCGATGGCGTCCTTGATGATGAACAGTGCCGCGCGGTCTTTGACGGATTGGCCCGGGTTCAGGAACTCGGCCTTGCCGAGAATTTCACAGCCGGTTTCCTCGCTGATACGACGCAGACGGATCAGTGGGGTGTTGCCAACGGCGTCGGCCAGGTCTCGTGCAATGCGCATGGCGCCCTCTTGTCTATTGGTAGTGCGAAAGATTTACAGGCCACCTGCCGTGACCACAAGCGGCGATCATGGCTGCCGCAATTGATCACGATGACGGGCCAACCAATGGGCCAAGGTCAGCAGAGGCAGATCCTTGAAGACATGGGTATCAACCATTTGCATAAACTCTTCATAAGGCAGGATTTTGCTGCGGATATCTTCGCCCTCTGACTGCAAGCCGCCGCTTTCGGTTGTTTCGGTCAGATCTCCCAGACCGACATAGAGATGGGCAAATTCGGTGGATGATCCGGTCGAGGAATAGGCCCCCCCGACATAATGCAGTGATGTCAGCTCGGTCTGTGCTTCTTCCATGGATTCGCGATGCACCGCTTGCTCAGGGGTCTCGCCCGGATCGATCATGCCTGCAACCGGTTCCCACAACCAGGGCTCGGGATCATCGATCAAAAAAGCCGGCGTGCGAAACTGTTCGACCAACAACACCAGATCGCGCAGCGGATCATAGGGCAGCAGAACCACTGCGCTGCCCTGCATCAAAGCACTGCGATGAAGTACCGGCCCCATAGTTCCATCGTGTTGACGATGTTGGAACTCGATCTCTTCCATCCCGAAATAGCCCAGATAGGCGCGTTTGTGGCTATGTACGATAACGTCCTTCGCAACAGAGCGCGGATCATCGGTCAGCCGTTTGCGCGCCTCAAGCTTGGCCCAGGCGCGCATTCGAGCTGCCGGGAAAGCTTTGGCAATCTCGGCCGGAGAAAGGATACCGTATTGCGCCATGACGTCCTCGGCCGCCAGAACCGTCAATGCGCCCCATTCATCCGCCCAATCTTGCAAACTCCAAGGTTTGTCCGGCGTCCAAAGGCCCGGCGCGGGAAAAAACACCAAGGCCTGCGCGGTCTCTCCATCGGCCAATGCTATGGTTCGCGTATCCAAAGCATAGTCGAAACCACCTTCGTAAAAGTCCAACCTGTCGCGATCTTCCTGGCTCAAGCCGCGGACCAAAAGCCCCTGCGCCGCGCCGCCCGGCTTGGCCATGATCATCGGAAAGGACTGATCCTTCACGGCAAAGACCGCATGATCAGACAAAACAGCAGCTTCTGTTCGAAGATCGCCGGGTTCGCGGTTCAAAACGCGTTCAAGCAACGGCACGTATTGCAGCGTGCCATAGAAAAACAAATCGGACAATGAATTAGATCCTGTGAATTGGAACAGCCACTATCGCCAGCGTCGATACGCGACTTCGGTCAGCAAGCCTGTGATGACGGCACCAATTGCGAGCGTCAACAGGATTTCCGGGGTGATCAGCTGTCGACCATATTCAACGCTAAGAGTGAATATCGCCAACACCGCGTCGAATGGTCCGTCATAGCGATGGCGCATGGCCAGGCGGAACATCTCATAGACGCCCTGAACAAACAGCCCCCAAAACACCAGAGCCGCCACCCCTGTCAAACCGTTGTTTACTGCCGCGACCCAACCGCGACCTGCACGTTTGCCCATGACCTTCCAACCACAGGCCAAACCAAGGCCCATATTCACATATGTGAAATAGCCATAGTCTTTGCCTTCTTCCCCATTCGCAATGATCATTGTCGAAACGATGAAGGCGATCACCAGAAGGCAAATACCGGCGACAAGTCTATGGGCAGTGGGCATTTTGCTGTGTCCATCTGTTAGTTCGGCTTGGCTATTGTGATCTGTGTCACATCGCAATTGCCCGTGTCAAAGGCCGCGCCGCAAGCGGTCAAATAATAATTCCACATGCGGCGAAAACGCTCATCAAAGCCCATATCCGCGATCTGATCCCATTTGTCGTTGAACGTGTCGTACCAACGCCGCAGGGTCAGGTCATAGCTTTTGCCGAACTCTTTCGATTTCACAACGTCCAGACCTGCTTGCTGAACCTGCTCTCGCAGGACTGACGGGGCCGGAAGCATACCGCCTGGAAAGATATATTTCTGAATGAAATCAACGCTGTTTCGATAGATGTCCCAGCGATGATCTGCCACCGTGATGATCTGCAGAGTTGCCTGAGCCCCCGGTTTCAACCGTTCCCGGACCGTATCAAAATAGGAGGGCCAGTATTTCTCACCCACCGCTTCGAACATCTCGATCGAGGCGATGCCGTCATATTGGCCCTGTTCGTCGCGGTAATCTTGAAGCTTGAAGTTCACTTTGTCAGAAAGTCCCGCTTTTTCAATGCGCTGTCGAGCGAACTTCAACTGTTCTTCGCTGATGGTCAAACCTGTGACCTGCAAGCCGCGCTCTTTGGCGGCATATTCGGCGAAACCACCCCATCCACATCCGATCTCAAGGATATGATCGCCAGGTTTTGCACCCATCTCGTCGACCATACTGGCATATTTGGCCGTTTGCGCCTTTTCCAGGCTCTCCTGACCCGTCTCGAATATGGCGCTGGAATAGGTCATCGTCTCGTCCAGCCACAAGGCGTAGAAGTCATTGCCCAGATCATAGTGGTACGAGATGTTTTTCTTGGCTTGCGCACGATGGTTGCGCTGTAGCCAGAACCGCAGGCGTTCATAGGCGCGCACGAGAAACTGACCGTTGAAATCGTCGTAGAACGCATCTGACCCCAGATGCACCAGATCCATGAAAGCGCGCAGGTCCGGCGTGCTCCACTGGCCTTCCAGATATCCGTCCGAAAACCCCAATTCACCTTCCCGCACCAATCGCGAAAACACTTCGGGGTCGTGAATGTGGGCCTCGGCAACAGGCCCCGGTTTGGGCCCTTCGACCCGGAAAACGCGCCCATCCGGCAATGTTATATCCAATCGGCCAGCTTCAAGCAGGCTGATCATTTTGAAGACTTGCGTGAAATACCTGGGCAGGTCTTTTTGCCCTTCCGTGGTGGTCAGTATCATCCGCTCTCCCCTTTGCGGTCGTTGCGTCAGGCTATGGCGGGATTCCGTTTCTGGCAAGTTTTCAGTTCCTTACTGGGATTTTGTGTTCTCATAACGCATCAATGCGCGCCGCCTGCCGTCTTGCAGATCAACCACAGGGTTGGGATACGGCGCGTCCGGCTTCAGCCCCCACGCGCGCGGAACCGCTTCGAAATAGGACAGAGCCTCGGCTCCCGGATCCGGTTGGCCTTCAGCAATCCAGCGGTGCAGATAGGCCTTGGTCGGATCAAACCGTTCGCGCTGTGTTTCAGGGTTGAAAATGCGAAAGAACGGCGCCGCATCCGGGCCCGACCCCGCGACCCATTGCCAGCCCATGGCATTTGATGCAGGGTCCCAGTCGGTCAGGCAGTCCGCAAACCAATCCATCCCGATGCGCCAATGCGTGATGAGATGCTTGGTCAGGTAGCTCGCCACAATCATGCGGGCGCGGTTGTGCATCCGCCCGGTGACATACATCTGCCTAAGCCCCGCATCGACCAGTGGTACGCCGGTGCGGGCCTGCTTCCACGCCACAACCTCGGGCGCGTCCGGGTCTGTTTGCCAGTCAAAACTGTTCCATTCAGGTTTCCAGTTCTCGGTCAGCATGTGGGGCGTGTGAAACATCAGGTGATAGGCAAACTCGCGCCAGACCAACTGCCGCAGATATGCATCCGTGCGGCTTGCGCCCAAAAGACCTGCCTGTTTGACCCGGTGCCAGATCACGCGCGGGCTGATTTCGCCCAGTGACAGATACTCCGCCATATCAGAGGTCCCGTTGACGGCCAGCTGATCGCGCTGATCGGAGTAGTCACTGACATGCGTTAGAAAACGCTCCAACTGATCCAGCGCGCTGTCTTCACCTGGGTGCACGTGAGGCCGCACAACAGATGCGCCCCGCCGCATGGCTGCGCCCAACGCCCATGCGCCCAGATCGTCCGACCTCGGCCAGCTTTCCGGCGCTGGCAGTAGGGGTGGCGCCGCAACCGTGGAAGACACTTCACGCCCCTGAACCGCGCGCCACATCGGTGTGAAGACGCGGAAGGGCTGGCCTGCCTTCGTGGCGACGTCCCAGGGTTCAAATAGCAGTTGACCCGGAAAAGACCGCGCGTTCAGCCCAGCTTGGGTGAAAAATGCTTTGACGTCTTTGTCTCGCATGACCGAACCGGGATCATAGGCACGCGACCAGTAGATGTCGGTCGCGCCGGTCTCGCGTACCACATCTTGCAGCACGTCCTGAGCGTTGCCCTTGCGCAGGATCAGCCGGCTGCCGTGTTTGCGCAAAGCGGCATCGAAAGCCTCAAGCCCCAGCCCAAGACGCCATTTGGGCGCGGCGCCCAGAGCCCGGGCGAGGTCATCGCAGATAAACAGAGGAACAATGGGTCGCCCGCTTTGCATCGCAGCGTGCAGGGCCTGATGATCGGTCAGGCGCAGATCGCGCCTGAACCACATGATGATGGGTTTCTGTCCTGTCATCTTATCCGCCCCGCCGTTTTTTTAGTGTTACGAAACAGGCCGGATATCGGATCACAAAACGCGATCAAGCGCCTCTAAAAGCTGATCTATTTCCTGTTTAGAGGTATAATGCGTGAAACTCAGCCGCAGCACACCCTTTTCCAGATCAACCCCCATCGCCTGCAAAGGCCGAACCGCATAGAAGTCGCTGCCTCCGGCCATGATACCATGCTCAGCCAGCTGAGCCGCCACGGGTTCCGCTTCGGTATTCAGGGCCAATGCAACCGTCGGTGCGCGACACGTGGCGTCGGACGGGCCGATCAAGCGCACAGCATTGCGCGATTTGACCGCGTCCAGAACCGGTTGCAAGAGCTCGACCTCATGCGCGCGCATCAGGTCATGCACAAACGCGCCGCGCTTGGCCGCACCTTCTGCGGGTCCACCGTGGTGATCACACAGTTGATCGAAGTAATCCGCCATGCCCGCACTGGCAGCGACTTGCGCATGATCTGGCCCTGCTGGGGTGAAGCGTTTATAGAGCACATCACCATTGAAGAAATGCGCCTGATTGGGCAGCAATTGCCCCAGATTGCGCCGGATGACCATGCAGCCCTGATGCGGTCCATAGGTTTTATAGGCCGAGAACAGATAGATATCGGGACCAAGATCGCCAACATTGGGCAGACCATGCGGCGCATAAGACACGCCATCCACGCAAACGAAAGCCCCGGCCGCGTGCGCAATCGCAGTGATCTGAGTGACCGGGTTGATCTCGGCCACCACGTTTGAACAATGGGGAAAACAGACCAGACGTACCGAGTCATCCAGCAAGGTTTCCAGATCATTGGGGTTCAAAGACCCGGTATTGGGGTCAATCTTCCATTCGCGGATTTCGATCCCGTCCTCGGACAGACGACGCCACGGGCCCGAATTCGCCTCGTGGTCCTGATTGGTGACGATAATCGCCTCGCCGGGTTTCATCCACTGACGGAACGCATTGGCCAGAACATAGGTGTTCTGAGTAGTCGACGGTCCAAAGCTTAGCTCATCGGTGTCGACACCCAGCATCGCCGCCAGGCGCATCCATGCTTCGTCCATTTCAGCACCGCCCAGCGTGCTGGCCTCGAACGGCGAATAGGGTTGGACTTTGCGTTGCGTATAGAACCGCTGCAGCCGGTCGATCACGGGCTTGCATGTATAAGACCCGCCCGCGTTTTCAAAAAACGCCTGACCTTGCAGGCTGGGCTCGGAAAAGGCCGGAAACTGTGCCCGAACGAATTCAATATCCAAGGTGCTCATCACACATCGCTCCTTCGTCATCTTTATGTCCATCGAAGGGCAGCCCGCCTGTTCTTCGGGGCTGCACCGAAAACAAGGCAGGTCTTCCAGCCAGCCGTGTCAGATGCACGGCAGCCCGCACCTCGATCCAAAGCGCAGACGACACAAATAAGCCCAGCGACGGTCACTCCGTCAACCCGTGAGGTCAGGCAGTCTTAGCCTTGAACCTTGGTATAGGTCCCCTCACCTGCCAGGATGCCACGGAAACCACCAGGCTCATCCAGACCAAAGACGATCAATGGCAGATTGTTGTCGCGCGCCAAAGCGATAGCCGAGGCGTCCATGACCCGCAGACGTTTGGCCAGAACATCGTCATAGGTCACCGTGTCATAGCGTACAGCATCCGCATGAACCTTGGGGTCCTTGTCATAGACACCATCCACCCCGTTCTTACCCATAAAGATCGCCTCACAGGCCATTTCGTTAGCGCGCAGCGTCGCGGCGGTGTCAGTGGTGAAATAGGGGTTGCCGGTTCCGGCGGCAAAGATGCACACACGTTGTTTTTCCAGGTGGCGCACGGCGCGGCGACGAATATAGGGCTCGCAGACCTCATCCATGCGGATGGCCGAGATCACCCGGGTGAAAACGCCCACCTCTTCCAGAGCCGACTGCATCCCAAGCGCATTCATCACGGTGGCCAGCATGCCCATGTAATCGGCTGTCGTCCGCTCCATCCCCTGTGCCGAGCCGCTTAGTCCGCGAAAGATGTTGCCGCCCCCGATCACCATGCAGATCTCGACGCCCATATCGTGCACCGACTTCACCTCTTGCGCGATACGTTGCACGGTTGGCGGATGCAGGCCGAATCCCTGATCCCCCATCAGCGCTTCACCGGATATTTTCAGCATCACGCGTTTATAAGTTGTTTTTGGCGTCTCTGTGGGTTCTGTGGGGGAAAGGCTCATATTGCGCTCCGGGCTGGCACGGGGTTATTTTGCGCGCAAAATGAAGCAAAACACCCGCAGGTTCAATGCGGTTGCAACCGAAGTAAGGCGACCACCAATGGCCGATAGCAGCATGACCCGGCTGTGGAAGCAATTGCCAACGATCCCAAAGGACAAACCTGTGCTGATCGCGGGCCCGACCGCTTCGGGAAAATCGGATCTGGCGCTTGAGATTGCAGAACAGTTTGGCGGTGTGATTGTGAATGCGGATGCCAGTCAGGTCTATGACTGCTGGCGCGTCATTTCAGCCCGCCCTTCAGTCGAGGATGAGGCCCGCGCGCCACATCGGCTTTATGGCCATATCCGTTATGATCAAGTCTACTCGACCGGTCATTGGCTGCGCGAGGTCACGCCCTTGCTGCACGGTGGACCGCGCCCCATTATCGTTGGCGGTACTGGCTTGTATTTCACCGCTCTGACCGAAGGCATGGCCGACATTCCACCAATTCCGCCAGAAATCCGGGCCAAAGCCGATCAGCTTTCCTTGTCGGCGCTGATTGTCGGAGTGGACCTTAAGACGCTGCAAGGCCTGGACAGCAACAACCGTGCGCGGGTTCAACGCGCCTGGGAAGTTCAGGCTGCCACCGGACGTTCTTTGTCGGATTGGCAGGCCAATACCCCACCGCCGACACTGGCGCTAACCCACACAGTGCCAATTGTTTTTGACGTCAAAAAAGACTGGCTTGAGCATCGGATCCGACAGCGTTTCGACAAAATGCTTGATATGGGCGCGTTAGACGAAGTCGCCGCCATGCGTAGCCGGTACGACCCGTCGCGCCCGGCTTGCAAGGCGATCGGCGTTCCCGAGCTTATGGCTTACCTTGAAGGTACCATGTCGCTGGATGACGCAAGGGACAGAGCGACGATAGCCACACGGCAATTCGCCAAACGGCAGCGCACATGGTTTCGCGCGCGGATGAAGCACTGGCACCGGATAAACCCATTGGGTTGAGGGCCACCAAAACCGGCTAATAAATCAAACTGTTACCAGCCCGTCAGACCAACACCTGAAAATCCGGGCAGCACATCTTGTCGACACGCCCCTCAGAAGCCAGACACCGACATAGATGTCGCGCTATGGCGCTAACAAAAATTGAGGATGTCGTTTTTGTATCATTGATGTCGATTTCTCACATTGACCTCACGGATTTTCTGGTGCGGAATACGGCCATGGGGACGCGTGGAATCCGAAAAACAGAACTGTTGGCGCTGCTGTTGCTCACCCAAGGGTGCGCATAGCGCCGGATTCCACCAAGAACTACCGTGTCACAGGGAGACATCGATGACTAATCAGACACAAGTTGAAAGCCCGGTCCATTGGGCCGCAGAAATGCATGCCAAGGAATATCGGGACGGCAACCTGAGCCGCCGTGAATTCATGGCGCGTGTTACTGCTTTGGGCGTTGCGGTACCAACCGCCTATGGCCTGATCGGCCTGCAGACACCCGCTGCCGCGCAAGAGCCGCAGCGTGGAGGCACCATCCGCTATCAGATGGAAGTACGCGCGCTGAAAGATCCGCGTACCTACGACTGGACGCAGATCGCGACCTACACGGCGGGCTGGCTGGAGTATCTTGTTGAATACAACAACGACGGTAGCTTTAAGCCAATGCTGCTGGAAAGCTGGGAAGCCAATGAGGACGCCACCGAGTACACTTTGAACGTGCGCAAAGGCGTAAAGTGGAACAACGGTGATGATTTCACCGCCGAAGACGTGGCTCGTAACATCACCGGCTGGTGCGACGGCGCGCTCGAAGGCAACTCGATGGCTTCGCGCATGGCATCGTTGATGGACGAAAGCACACAGCAAGCTGCGGACGGGGCGATCACCGTCGTCGACTCGCACACTGTCAAGCTGAAGTGCAACGCGCCGGACATCACCATCATTCCGGGCATGGCCGACTATCCGGCGGCGATTGTGCACAGCAGCTTTGACGCAAATGACATGCTGGGCAACCCGATCGGCACCGGATTCATGAAGCCCGAAAGCCACGAAGTTGGCGTGAAAGGCGTTCTCGTTCGCAACGAAGATTTCGACTGGTGGGGCTACGAGGCCGGCAAAGGTGGCTATATCGACCGGATCGAGTTCATCGATTACGGCACCGATCCCGCAGCGTTCCTGGCGGCCTATGAGGCCGAAGAGATCGACATGAACTGGGAATCGGTTGGCGAATTTGTCGACATTTTCGATGGTATCGGCCTTGTACGCTCGGAAATCCCGTCTGGCTTCACCATCGTCATTCGTCCAAACCAGTTGGCCGAAGATGCAGATGGCAACAAGATCTATGGCGACAAACGCGTTCGTCAGGCTTTGGCCATGGCGGTGGACAACGAAGTCTGTCTGGAACTGGGCATGTCCGGCTATGGCATCCCGGCCGAGAACTGCCATGTGGGCCCGATGCACCCCGAGTTTGACTCGGCTGTAACGCGCATACCCTATGACCCGGCAGGCGCCAAAGCGCTGATGGACGAAGCGGGCATGGGTGATTTCGAGCATGAAGTTCAGTCGATCGACGATGACTGGCGCCGTAATACGACCGCCGCTGTTGTTGCTCAGTTGAACGACGCTGGGATCAAGGCCAAGCACACGGTCCTGCCCGGCTCGACCTTCTGGAACGATTGGACGAAATACGCGTTCTCGTCGACCAACTGGAACCACCGCCCGCTGGGCACGCAGGTTCTAGCGCTGGCCTATAAGTCGGGTGTTGCCTGGAACGAGTCCGGCTTTGCCAACGAAGAGTTCGACACGCTGCTGGCCGAGGCCAACTCTCTGGCTGACGTGGATATGCGTCGCGAGGTCATGGCCAAGCTACAGGCGATCATGATCGACGAAGGTGTAACCATCCAGCCGTATTGGCGCACCGCTATCCGCCACCACCGTGACAATATGGTGGGTGTCGAAAAGCACATCGCGGATCTGCCGCAACTTTATAAGTTCGGCCTTACGTCCTAAGCCGAAACTTCTTAGCCGCGCCCAAACCCGGGCGCGGCTTTTTTGTCCTGACGACAGCGACCAAAAACAGACAGCGACGCGACAGGTAAAATCAAACCTGCGCCAGCCTACCAACAGGGGCTAACATGGGACTTTTTATATTAAGGCGGGTCGGGATCATGCTGCTGACAGCATTGTGCCTGACATTCCTGGTATTTTACCTGACCAATCTATATCCCAACCTGGAAAAGCTTGCGAAGACGCAAGGCAACTTCCGCATGTCGGACGAACAGGTTGAAAGCTTTCTTGAAAAAGGCGGCTATCTGCAATCGACACCTGTGAAATACGGCGAATGGCTGGGCGTTCTGCCCTCGTATCGGCACACGAACGAGGATGGAACGGTTCAGGGACGTTGTATTCTGCCTGGCCAAACGGCGGAAGAATCTCCGAATTTCTGTGGCATCCTGCAAGGATACTGGGGCTACTCCACTGTCTTCAAAGAAGAGGTCTCGACCGTTGTTGGCAACCGCCTGGCCCTGACCGGGCGGCTGATGTTCTGGGTCATGCTACTGATGGTTCCGTCTGCGCTGATCCTGGGCATTCTGGCGGGTATGAAAGAAGGCTCGGCCACCGACCGGACGCTGTCGACCTTTGCCATCACAACGACGGCGACGCCGGAATATGTCTCGGGCGTGATCTTTATCGCGATCTTCACATCATCGGCGGTGGGTTTGAAATGGTTCAAGGGGACCGCCACGCAGGCGATGGAAAATCCGACTTTCGAGAATTTCTTCTTACCCGTGCTCACCATTGCGCTTTACGGGATGGGCTATATCGCCCGAATGACCCGCGCTTCGATGACCGAGGTGATGACCGCGCAATATATCCGCACCGCGCGGCTGAAGGGCGTGTCTTTCCCCAATATCGTCATGAAACACGCGCTGCGCAACGCGCTGATCGCCCCCTTCACCGTCATCATGCTGCAGTTCCCATGGCTGCTGAATGGTGTGGTGATCGTCGAGACCCTGTTTAACTACAAGGGGTTTGGATGGGCTCTGGTGCAAGCGGCGGGCAACAACGACATTCAGCTTCTGCTGGCGATTTCGGTCGTGTCGGTCTTTGTGGTTCTGGTGACGCAGCTGATCTCGGATATCGGCTATGTCTATCTGAACCCACGTATCCGCATTTCATAAGGAGGGTGAGATTATGGACCCATTGACCTGGACCGGCTCAATCGCCTTTCTGAACCCCCTGCTGGGGATCGCTCTTGCCATCATGGTTCTGTCCATTCTGGTTTGGATCCTGGCCAGCATCGTGCTGCCAGAGCCACAGATGACGGTGAATCCGGATGGCACGCTTACGTCGGGCTCGGGGGTGCGAAACTTTATCCAATCGATGATGCGGCTCAGCTTCCTGGCCAGCGTCGGATTGGGAGTTGCCTATATCGTGCTGGGTGTTTTGTTGGGCACCGGCGCGGGCATCATCGGTGCGATGTCACAGCAATTCCTGCCCGTTTGGGTGTCACTGATCATCCTCTACGCCATGTCGATCGCCTATAAGCGCAGGCTGGGCCTTTACGGCAAGCTCTTTGACAGCCCCATCGGCATGATTGGGTTTGGCCTTGTGATGTTCTGGGTCTTCACCGGCATCTTCGGGGCGATGGATCTGATCGTCACCCATGACCCGCTGTCGCAGGTCTCGGGTATGAAGAACAAGGTGCCTGGCACACCGCTGCCCGCATCCGAGGACGGGGCTTATGCGTGGTACCTTCTGGGTGGCGACAACCTGGCGCGCGATGTATTCAGCCGGATGGTCAAAGGTGCCTGGATTGTGGTGCAAATCGCACCGCTGGCGACCATGTTTGCCTTCATGATCGGGATTACGCTGGGTTTGCCCGCAGGGTATTACGGAGGGCGACTGGATACGCTTCTGTCCTTCCTGGCCAACCTGATCCTGGCCTTCCCGGTGATCTTGCTGTTCTATCTGCTGGTCACGCCCGAAATCGTGGCAACAGGTGTGCCGAACTATATGGCGGCCATTTTGTTCGTGTTCCCGATCATCTTCCTGGGTGTTCTGCTGAATTCACGCTATTACACACGCCCGAAATTCCGAACGCCTTTGCTGATCGGAGTTCTGGGCGTTGCGGGATGGCTTTATTTGTCGCTGATCTCGACGGGGGGCTATGTCATCGACACGGATGACTACCGCATTTGGGGTTTGCCCACGCCTCTGGATCTGTTCGATATTCCCGGTGGTATACTGGTGGTCTTTGTGTCGGTGGTCTTTGTGAACTCACCCACCGTGTTCCGCATCGTGCGCGGCCTGGCGCTGGACATCAAAACCCGCGACTATGTGGCCGCGGCACAGACCCGGGGTGAAGGGCCGTGGTACATCATGCTGTGGGAGATTCTGCCCAACGCGCGGGGCCCGCTGATCGTCGATTTCTGCCTGCGCATTGGCTATACCACGATCCTTCTGGGCACATTGGGGTTCTTTGGGCTTGGCCTGCCACCCGAGAGCCCTGATTGGGGGTCAACGATCAACGAAGGGCGCAAGCTCTTGTCGATCTATCTGCACCCTGCCCTTCCACCTGCTCTTGCCTTGTTGTCGCTGGTTCTGGGTTTGAACCTGCTGGCCGATGGCCTGCGCGAGGAAAGTCTGAAGGATTGATGTGATCTGTGCTGGGGGTTCTGCCCCCAGACCCCGGGATATTTTTAGCCAGATGAATGGGATCCCCGCATCTGGTGAGGAGACGGCAAGATGAACAAAATGGCGGATTATGATGGCCCGATCTTGGAGATCGATAAGCTTTCGATTTCGTTTTTCACCCGGCTGAGAGAAATTCCCGCTGTTATGGATTTCTCGGTAAGCGTGCAGCCCGGTGAGGCTGTCGGGCTGGTCGGGGAATCGGGGTGCGGCAAATCCACCGTGGCTCTGGGCGTCATGCAGGATCTGGGCAAGAACGGTCGCATTGTTGGTGGATCAATCAAGTTCAAAGGCCGCGATCTGGGCGAGATGACCACCGAAGAGCTGCGCGACATTCGCGGCAATGAGATCGCCATGATCTATCAGGAACCGATGGCCTCGCTGAACCCGGCGATGAAGATCGGCAAGCAGTTGATGGAAGTGCCGATGATCCACGAGGGTGTCGGCGCGGAAGAAGCCTATGCCCGCGCGTTGGAGGTTGTCACCGATGTGCGCCTGCCCGACCCTGAGCGGATGCTGAACTCGTTCCCGCATCAATTATCTGGTGGTCAGCAGCAGCGGATCGTAATCGCGATGGCGCTGATGTCGAAGCCTGCGCTTTTGATCCTGGATGAGCCGACAACCGCGCTGGACGTGACGGTCGAGGCCGCCGTGGTCGAACTGGTCAAGGATCTGGGCAAGAAATACGGCACCTCAATGCTGTTTATCTCGCACAACCTGGGTCTGGTTCTGGAAACCTGTGACCGGCTGTGCGTGATGTATTCGGGTGAAGCGGTCGAGCGCGGCTCGATCAAGGATGTATTTGACGACATGCAGCACCCTTATACGCAGGCGCTGTTCCGGTCGATCCCGTTGCCTGGGGCAGACAAGAACGCGCGTCCTCTGGTGGCAATTCCAGGCAACTTCCCCCTGCCCCACGAGCGCCCGCCGGGATGCAATTTTGGTCCGCGCTGCGACTATTTCGAAGAAGGGCGCTGCGACGCCAAGGACATTCTGATGGAGGCCGTGCCGGGCAATGATCGCCACCACACGCGCTGTCTGAAGTTTCAGGAGATTGACTGGAACGCGCCGATCACCGTGGGCGAGCAGAAAGAAAAGGCCGAGATCGGCCGAACCGTTCTGAAGATGGACAACCTCAAGAAATATTACGAGGTAGCTGCGAACGCCCTGTTCGGTGGGGGTGCGACCAAGGTGGTCAAGGCCAATGAGACCCTCAGCTTTGAGGCGCATGAATCCGAGACGCTGGCCATTGTTGGCGAGTCCGGTTGTGGCAAGTCGACCTTTGCCAAGGTGTTGATGGGGTTGGAAACGGCCACCGATGGCCAGATCCTGCTGGACAATCGCAATATCGAAGCGGTGCCGATTGAGGAGCGCGACGCCAAAACCGTGGGCGAAGTGCAAATGGTGTTTCAGAACCCCTTTGACACGCTGAACCCGTCGATGACGGTGGGCCGTCAGATCATCCGGGCATTGGAAATCTTTGGCGTCGGAGAGTCTGAGGCGGACCGGAAGAAACGGATGCTTGAACTGTTGGATCTGGTCAAGCTGCCCCGCGCCTTCGCTGATCGCATGCCACGTCAGTTGTCGGGTGGGCAAAAACAACGTGTGGGCATCGCCCGAGCCTTTGCCGGGGATGCGCGGATTGTGGTGGCTGACGAACCGGTCTCGGCCCTCGACGTATCGGTGCAGGCGGCTGTGACCGATCTGTTGATGGAAATCCAGCGCGAGCAGAAAACCACGCTGCTCTTCATCAGCCACGACCTGTCCATTGTACGCTATCTCAGCGACCGGGTGATGGTCATGTATCTGGGCCATGTGGTCGAGTTGGGCACAACCGATCAGGTCTTTGCCCCGCCCTATCACCCCTATACCGAAGCGTTGCTGAGCGCGGTTCCAATTGCCGATACCTCTGTCGAGAAACAGCATATCGTGCTTGAAGGCGATATCCCGTCGGCCATGAACCCACCGCCGGGTTGCCCGTTCCAGACACGCTGCCGCTGGAAATCCGAAGTTCCGGACGGGCGCTGTGAATCTCATGTCCCTCCGGTACAGACCCTAGCGGATGGCCATCAGGTCAAATGTCACCTCTCTGAGGACATCCTGGCGCGCATGGAGCCGGTGATCAAAGTCGCGGCAGAGTAAGGGCAAATAAGGCCGGTTTTCAGACCGGCCTTTTCCCACAAAATCCAAAACTGCGTTGAAATCGCATTGGTCTGGCGCGGTTAGCTGCCCCAGATCACTCGTACATAGTTCTGGGTTTCTTTGTACGGGGGAATGCCACCATATTTCTCGACCGCTTTTGGGCCTGCGTTATAAGCGGCCAATGCCAGTGGCCAGGATTTGAACTTGCGATATTGCCAGGACAGATACCGCGCCCCGCCTTCAAGGTTCTCAAGCGGATCATGAGGATTCACACCCAAAAGCCGAGCGGTTTGCGGCATCAGTTGCGCCAACCCCAGCGCACCCTTGTGCGATACGGCTTGCGGGTTCCAGCCGCTTTCCTGCTGAACCAAACGCAAAAACAGCTCTTCAGGAACATTGTGCTGGCGGGCGAATTTGCGCGCGTGTTCAAGATATTGGCCTTTGTAGTTGCCGTTGTATCTTTTAACCAAGGCGCTGCGTTGCGTTTTCGGCTTCAGCCGTTCAGAGTCGCGATATTGGCTTGCGGCCCGACCATCGAGCACTTTGGACTGTTTCAGAAATATGTCCTTGCGGCTTTTGCTGGACAAGGTTTGCGCGTGCGCAATGACCGTTGTCATGCACAGGGCCAGGACAGAGAACCCGCCAACCAGATACCGCATCAAAGCTATTCCTGCTCGCTCAAAAACTTCGTGGATTATAGGTATCGCGGCTGAAAATGAAAGCATGGTTAAGCGATCGCTAAGATTTTGCGGTTCACAGTTGCCTGATGAACCAGTGTTTCAACAGCGCTTCAGGCCGTATAGGGTCAGGGCGGAAAAACGCGCCAGATTCGGGCGCGATGAGACAAAACAGAACGAGGGAAGTTATGGCGGGCTCAGTCAACAAGGTCATTTTGGTTGGAAATCTCGGCCGAGACCCAGAGGTTCGGTCTTTCCAGAATGGCGGCAAAGTATGCAACCTGCGCATTGCCACATCCGAGAACTGGAAAGACCGCAACACAGGCGAACGGCGCGAACGCACGGAATGGCATTCGGTTGCAATCTTCTCGGAACCGCTGGCCCGCCTCGCCGAGCAATATCTGCGCAAGGGCAGCAAGGTTTATATCGAAGGCCAGTTGGAAACCCGCAAATGGCAAGACCAGTCCGGCCAGGATCGCTATTCGACCGAAGTGGTTCTGCGCCCCTATCGTGGTGAACTGACTTTGCTTGACAGTCGAGGTGGCGAAGGTGGCGGCGCGTCGGGCGGCTATGGCGGCGGCGGACAGGCCGGTGGTGGCTATGGCGACCCTTACGGCGCGCCGTCCAGCGCCCCTGCACCCGCGTCGCGCGGGATTGATGACGACGAGATCCCGTTCTAACCCAAACGGAGACGATCAATGGCATGGTCCTTCTCACTCGGCCGCGTGCTCGGCTCAGAGCTGAGGGTCCATGTCACTTTCTTTCTGCTGCTGGCCTGGGTTGGTTTCGCTGCTTATTCCAGCGGTGGGATATCGGCGACAATCAATAATCTGATTTTTGTACTGGCCTTGTTCGCTTGCGTTGTAGCGCATGAATTTGGCCATGCGCTGATGGCGCGCAGATACGGTATCCGCACCCCTGACATCACGCTTCTGCCTATTGGCGGCCTGGCCCGTTTGGAACGATTGCCGGAAAAGCCCGTACAAGAGGTTCTGGTGGCGCTGGCCGGCCCTGCCGTGAACGTTGCCATCTGGCTTGTATTGATTGTGCTGGGCGCGCGCATGCAGCCCGATACCCTGTCCCAGATCGACCAGCCCCATGTCGCTTTGTTGAACCGGCTGGCCTATGTCAATCTGGTCCTCGCGCTGTTCAACCTGATCCCGGCCTTTCCGATGGATGGCGGGCGGGTGTTTCGCGCGCTGTTATGCCTGAAGATGGACCGTGTGAAAGCCACGCGCATCGCCGCTTTTGGTGGTCAGATGGTGGCCGTCGGCTTGGGTTTTCTGGGTCTGACAACGGCCAATCCGGTTTTGGTCCTGATCGCCGTTTTTGTCTTTATCGCAGCAGGTTCCGAAAGCCAGGATGTCGCCATGCGGACCATCGCCCGCCGTGTCATGGCCCGTGATGCGATGATCAGCAGCTATCATGCGCTGACCCCCGAAGACACTTTGACAACAGCTGCCCAGGCAGTCATCCACACCACACAGCACGAATTTCCGGTTCTGGATCACAACGGAGACCTGTTGGGGTTCGTCACCCGCAACCGCCTGTTTGCCGCGCTGGCCGACGAAAGCCCACGGACGGCCCCGGCGACGTCAATTATGGAGACCGACATCCCGAGGGTCGCGTTAACAACAGAACTCGACACAGTATTGGACAAGCTGCACAGGGGTGCTGCGGCCATCGCTGTGTGCACCAAAGCCGGGCATATGGTCGGCTATATCACCCTCGAAAACATCGGCGAGTTCATGGTGATCCAAGGGCGTTAGAGAGGATCCTCAGCGCACAGCCAGGGCGTCTTCGAGAACTTTCAGAACCGACTCGCGGGGTACATCCGCTGTCACAAAGGCCTGCCCGATCCCGCGCACGAGGATAAAGCGCAACTGCCCATCGATCACCTTTTTGTCCTGCGCCATCAGGTCAACAAGCGCCTCGGCACCCGGAAGATCGCCGGGGATATCGGCCAGGTCGGTCTTCATACCCATGGTCTTCAGATGCGCCCGGACGCGGCTTGGGTCTTCCTGAGAACAAAGGCCAAGCTGCGCCGAAAGCTCAAAGGCCAGCGCACAGCCCACCGCCACGCCTTCACCATGCAGCAGCCGGTCAGAATACCCGGTCGCGGCCTCAAGCGCATGACAGAATGTGTGCCCCAGGTTCAAAAGCGCGCGGTCGCCCTGTTCGGTTTCGTCCCGAGCAACGATGTCGGCCTTCATCTGGACAGAGCGTGTGACTGCCCGAACACGTGTGGCCATATCTCCGGCCGAGAGCGCGGGGCCGTTTCGTTCGAGCCACTCAAAGAAATCGGAATCGCCCAGCAACCCGTATTTCACCACTTCGCCATAGCCCGCCAGAAAATCGCGGGCCGTAAGTGTGCCCAGAACCGAAGTATCCGCCAACACCAGCGACGGTTGATGGAATGCGCCGATCAGGTTCTTACCTTGCGGCGCATTGATCCCAGTCTTGCCACCGACCGAACTGTCGACCTGCGCCAGCAGAGAGGTCGGGATCTGTACAAAACGAACACCGCGCCGCAACACTGCCGCAGCAAAACCCGCCAGATCGCCGATGACACCGCCGCCAAAAGCGACAACCACGTCGCGGCGCTCGATCTTTTCGGCCAGCAACCATTCGACCGCGCGTTCGAAATGTGGCCAGCTTTTGGTGCTTTCCCCTGCAGGCAAGGCCAAAGAGGTCATCTCGATACCGGCTGAGGCCAAGCCGTCGCGCAGCGCCTCCAGATGCAGGCTTGCGACAGTTTCATCCGTCAACACAGCAACTCGCGGGCGCGGCAGCAAGGGCGCGATCCGGGTACCGGCCTGAGCCAGAAGGTCCGGGCCGATCTCAACGTCATAAGAGCGCGCGCCCAGGTCTACATGTACGGTTTGATGCATTTAGGTTCGTTCCAATACGTCCGGGCGCGTAAGCAGAGATCTCAGGACCCGGTCAACCATGTCTTCGATGGCCGTATCTCCGTCAGATTCGGCGATCAGATCGGCCTTCTCATAAATCGGCACGCGGGCCTCGTACAGCGCACGTAGGGTGGCATAGGGGTTTTCAGTACGCAGCAATGGGCGCGTATCCTTGTGGCGCACCCTGTTCCACAATACCTCCAGATCCGCGCGCAACCAGACGGACACGCCACGCTCGGTGATCATATTTCGGTTCTTTTCCGTCAGGAAAGCGCCGCCACCGGTGGACAGAATGCCCTTCTTTTCGCTCAGCAAACGGCCAATCACCTGGCTTTCCTTAGCACGAAAAAAGGCCTCGCCGTCCCGCGCAAAGATCTCGGGTATGGTCATATTCGCCGCCGATTCGATCTCGGCATCGCTGTCAAGAAACGGAACACCCAACCGAGCCGCCAAAGCGCGACCCACAGCGGTTTTTCCGGCCCCCATCATGCCCACCAAAACAACGGTTTTGTGCAGGCTATAAGACGGCGCCAACTCGACACTGGACGTATTATGCTTAAATTCGCTCATTTCATCGTGAATGACGTGATCTTGAGGAAAATGCCAGTTATAACTTGGTCAAAACCAAAAATAGAGGCAGCGTCGAACAATGGGCCGTTTGTTAAAATTTCTGCTCTACGTCATATGTCTGGGGTTCATTGGGCTGGTGGGCTATGCCTATGTCGGCCCCTTTTTCGGTGTCGACTTTTCAGCACCGCAAACTGAAATACGAGAGCCGGTCACCCTGGATGCAGATTAAACCTGCCTTGCTGGCGATTGTTTTGGCCGGACCGGCGCAGGCACAGCAACCGCTTTCGGCGATTGACTGGCTGACCGCCCAGCCCGAGAACCTGCCCGGCACAGTGTTGTTAGAACCGCCTGTCGCGCTGGAAGGTGGGCAGCCTTCCATCGAGGTCGTACCACTGGAAACGCTTTCGCCCCCTGTGGGGCTGGTTTCATCTTCGGTTACCGGGCTGCCTGTAAACCTTTGGAAGAATAGTGACGCGGAACGGCTGGCCGAGCTGTTGCAGCGCGTCCGCGTGCGCGAGCATCCGGCTATGCAACGGTTGCTGTTCACGCTGTTATTGACCGAGGCACGCCCTCCATCGAACAGCGACAGCCCAGATAAGCTGCTGTTGGCGCGGCTGGATCGCTTGATGAAATTGGGTGCGGCCGATCCGGCGCAATCGCTGGTTCAACTGGCTGGACCGACCGATAGTTTGGACAGGTTTCAACGCTGGTTCGATGCCACGCTTCTGACCGGGGACGAAGATCGCAGCTGCTCGGCCCTGATCGCGCAACCCGGGCTGTCGCGGGACTATGCCGCGCAGATCTTTTGCAAAGCCAGGCGTGGCGATTGGCCATCGGCAGCGCTGACACTTGAGGCCGCGCATGCGCTTGAGCTTCTGCCAGCAGAGGAACTGGACTTGCTGGATCGGTTTCTCAGCCCTGAATTGTTCGAAGAGGCCAGTTATCTGCCACAGCCTGAAGATCCGGATCCGCTGACCTTCCGCCTGTTTGAGGCGATTGGAGAACGTCTGCCCTCGGCCCCGTTGCCGCGCGCCTTTGCAAACGCGGATTTGAGGGATGTCGCAGGATGGAAAGCACAGATCGAAGCCGCCGAGCGACTGACCCGGATCGGCGCGCTGACACCCAATCGCCTGCTGGGGCTTTATACCGACCGATCCCCCGCGGCCTCGGGCGCGGTTTGGGATCGCGTTGCTGCCGTCCAACGGTTCGAGAAAGCGCTGCAATCGGGTGATACGCAAGCCATCGAGCAGGCCTTGCCCGAGGTTTGGGAACAACTCAGTCGGGTTGGTCTGCAGGTTCCCTTTGCCGAGCTATTTGCCCAGCGTCTGAGCGCATACCGATTGGACGACCTCAATGTGGAAAACTTGAGGTGGCGCGTTCTTTTGCTGTCAGAGCTTTACGAGGACGCCGCTAAGGTCGCACCCTCTGGCCCCACATCGAACCCGTTCCTGGCGGCATTGGCGCAGGGTGCACCGGGCCGCGCGCCTTCCCCCTCGCCCATGGCGGACGCCATCGCCGAAGGCTTTGCCTGGTCTGCGCCAATACCGTCTGACATCGACGCCATGCTGAGCAATGACCAGCTGGGCGAAGCCATTTTGGAAGCCATGATGCTGTTTGGCCATGGGGCGCGAGGCAATCTGGTTGACCTCACCGCCGCTATTGCCACCTTCCGCCGCGTTGGGCTCGAAGACATCGCGCGCCGCGCCTCTCTTCAGGTTCTGATCCTGGGCGGGGCCTGACCATGGCTGCACAGGTCGCACAGCATCAATGGATTTCGACTTTCCTAGAGGCACAGGCCGCCGAGCTTGGGGCCGCGACCAACACGCTTCTGGCTTATGGTCGTGACCTGAAGGACTTTGCCGACTGGTTGGATAAACAAGGGTCCGACTTTGCCAAAGCCGACCGCGACCAGATCGAAGGTTACCTGATCGATTGCGACGCTCAGGGTTTGTCGCAATCAACGCGGGCGCGGCGTTTGTCGGCGATCAAACAGATCTATCGCTTTGCTTTTGAGGAAGGCTGGCGCGACACCAACCCCGCGATCCAGATCAAAGGGCCTGGTCGCCAGAAACGCTTGCCCAAAACGCTGGACGTGGCCGAGGTCGACAAATTGCTGGACGCCGCTCGCCAAACCGGACGCAGCCCCGCTGATCGGGTCCGCAACACCTGCTTGATGGAACTGCTCTATGCCACCGGAATGCGCGTGACCGAATTGGTTTCGCTGCCGGTCTCGTCAGCGCGGGGCGATCCGCGCATGTTGCTGGTCTTGGGCAAAGGCGGCAAGGAACGGATGGTGCCTCTTTCGCCACCCGCGCGGGATGCACTGGCTGAGTGGCTGCGCGCCCGGGATGAGGCTGAAGACGAAGCTGTTGCGAAAGGCAAGCAGCGGTCTCGGTTTCTATTTCCCTCCCGTGGCAAGTCAGGGCATCTGACCCGGCACAGGTTTTTTCTGCTGGTCAAGGAACTGGCCATCAGCGGTGGTGTACCAGCAGAAAAGGTCACCCCACATACCCTGCGCCACGCCTTCGCCACGCATCTTCTGGCCAATGGTGCGGATTTGCGTTCGATCCAGACCCTGTTGGGACATGCAGATGTCGCCACGACCGAGATTTACACGCATGTTCTGGACGAACGGCTGGCGGAACTGGTTTTGGAACATCACCCGCTGGCGAAAGACCCAGACGACAAGGGCTAACCCCTTGATCCAAGGGGGACGCATCCCCATAACGGATGCAGAAACACCAACAACCAAGGACCGATGGAACCCACATCCTCTCTGATCGACGGCGCATTCTGGTTTACATCAGGCGCTATCTTGCTTTTGCTTTTTCTGTCCGGCTTTTTCTCGGGATCGGAAACCGCGCTGACAGCTTCATCTCGCGGGAAATTGCGCGCCCAGGCCGACAAAGGTTCGCGCGGGGCAAAGAAAGCGCTGGAAATCACCGACGATAATGAACGTCTGATCGGCTCGGTCCTTCTGGGCAATAACCTCGTGAACATTCTGGCGGCCTCGCTGGCCACGGCCTTATTCACCCGGTTGTTCGGTGAAAGCGGTGTGGCGCTGGCGACGCTGGTGATGACCCTGCTGGTGCTGATCTTTGCCGAGGTTCTGCCCAAGACCTATGCCATCACCAATTCGGAAAAAGCCGCCGCAGCTGTGGCCCCGATCATCAGCGTTGTGGTCACTGTCTTTTCGCCCATCGTAGCCGCAGTGCGGCTGTTGGTGCGCGGCGTGCTTCGCCTCTTCGGCGTTCAGATCGACCCCGATAGCAACATTCTGGCCGTGCGCGAAGAAATTGCGGGTGCTCTGCAACTGGGCCATTCCGAAGGCGTTGTCGAAAAGGAAGACCGCGACCGTATCCTGGGTGCTTTGGATCTTGGCGATCGTGCGGTCGAAGAAATCATGCTGCACCGCTCGAATATCGAGATGATCGATGCCGACGCCGCGCCCGAGGCAATCCTGAAACAGTGTCTGGAAAGCCCACATACACGCCTGCCCGTGTTTCGGGACGAGCCGGAAAACATCGTGGGTGTCGTTCACGCCAAGGACTTGTTCCGCGCCATGTATGCGCAGGTTGGTGGCAGTGACGGCAATACCGATCGTCTCACCGGCTTTGACATCGCCAAGGTCGCCAACGATCCCTATTTCGTACCGGAAACGACCACGCTTGACGATCAGATGCGTGAATTCCTGCGAATGCACAGCCATTTCGCGCTGGTGGTCGACGAATATGGCTCGCTACGGGGCCTGATCACGCTTGAGGATATTCTGGAAGAGATCGTGGGTGAGATCGCCGACGAATTCGATATCGACGAAGACCTGCCCATCACCCGCACCGAAGACGGGCAGTTTCTGGCCGAGGGCGCCATGACCATTCGGGATATCAACCGCGCGATGGACTGGTCTTTGCCCGACGACGAAGCAAATACTTTGGCGGGGCTGGTCATTCACGAAGCTCAGATGATCCCGATCATTGGTCAGGTTTTCTCGTTCCACGGCTTCCGGTTCGAGGTCACCGCGCGCGAGGGCAACCGGATCACCGGGCTGAAAATCCGTCCTTTGTAAAGTCACGTTGAACTGCGGCAAGCCGTGCGCGGCCCGGAGTTACCTGCCGCGCCGCTCGTGGCCCCAATTCGTCCACAGCGATCTACGACATGTTTTGTCGTTTTTCGTCTTGCGCTCTGACCGCCGCCGCGCAGACTGACGCCAACAATATCGGAGAGTTGCATGAAACTTCAAACCCGCGTGGCGGTCATCGGCGGTGGAGTCGTTGGTTGTTCGGTCCTCTATCACCTGACCAAGCTGGGTTGGTCGGATGTTATGCTGCTGGAACGGTCCGAGTTGACCAGCGGTTCGACCTGGCACGCGGCGGGCGGGTTTCATACGCTCAATGGCGACACCAACATGGCCGCGCTGCAAGGCTATACCATTCGTCTCTATAAAGAACTGGAAGAGATCACCGGCATGTCCTGCGGCCTGCACCATGTGGGGGGCGTGACGCTGGCCGACAATCAGGACCGGTTCGACATGCTGCTGGCCGAACGGGCCAAGCACCGGTTCATGGGGTTGGAAACCGAGATCGTTGGCCCCGATGAGATCAAGAAAATCGCCCCGATCACCAACACCGATGGCATCCTGGGCGCGCTCTATGATCCGCTGGACGGGCATCTGGATCCGTCGGGCACGACGCACGCCTACGCCAAGGCGGCCCGCATGGGTGGTGCCTCAATCGAGACCCACTGCATGGTCCACGAAACCAATCAGCGTCCGGATGGCACCTGGGATGTGGTCACCAACAAGGGCACGATCCATGCCGAGCACGTAGTTAATGCCGGTGGTCTTTGGGCGCGTGAAGTGGGCGCTATGGCGGGTATCTATTTCCCTCTGCACCCGATGGAACATCAATATCTGGTCACCGACTCGATCCCCGAGATTGAGGCCATCATCGACGCGGGCGGCGAGCATCCGCATGTGATGGACCCGGCCGGTGAAAGCTATTTGCGGCAGGAAGGACGCGGGCTGTGTATCGGCTTTTACGAACAGCCCTGCAAACCCTGGGCGGTTGACGGAACCCCGTGGGAGTTTGGACACGAACTGCTGCCCGATGACTATGACAAAATCACCGACAGTATCGAATTCGCCTATCGCCGCTTTCCTGTACTGGCCGAGGCCGGAGTCAAATCGGTGATTCACGGGCCATTTACCTTTGCACCGGACGGGAACCCTCTGGTTGGTCCGGTTCCAGGCGTGCGCAACTATTGGTCAGCCTGCGGCGTGATGGCTGGGTTCAGCCAGGGTGGAGGCGTTGGTTTGACGCTGGCGCAGTGGATCATCGAAGGCGAACCGGAACGCGATGTCTTTGCCATGGATGTGGCGCGGTTTGGCGATTGGATCAGCCCCGGCTATACGCGCCCCAAAGTGATCGAAAACTATCAAAAGCGCTTCAGCGTCGCCTATCCGAACGAAGAACTTCCCGCCGCACGGCCCAACCGCACCACGCCGATGTATGACATTTTCAGCGACATGGGCGCGGTCTGGGGCCAGCAATACGGGCTGGAGGTGCCCAACTACTTCGCCCAAGGGGATGAGCCGGGATATGAAACACCCTCATTCCGCCGCTCGGATGCCTTTGATGCCACGGGGCGCGAGGTGCGCGCTGTGCGAGACGGCGTTGGCATCAATGAGGTCCACAATTTCGGAAAATACCGGGTCTCTGGCCCTGCGGCCCGTGCGTGGCTTGATCACATCATGGCCGGACGCATTCCCAAACCCGGTCGCCTGTCGCTGACACCAATGCTGTCGCATAAGGGCAAGCTTATCGGAGATTTCACCGTTTCTTGCCTGTCAGAGACCGAGTTTCGGCTGACCGCCTCCTACGGCAGTCAAGCCTTTCACATGCGCTGGTTCCTGCAGAATCTGCGCGAAGGGGTCGAGATTGAAAACATCAGTGACCGACTGAACGGGTTCCAAATCGCGGGGCCCAAGGCAACTGACGTTCTGGCAGCCTGCACCCGGGATGACCTGAGTGGCTTCAAGTTTCTGGACCTACGCCGGATGACGGTGGGCATGACCGACTGTATCGTGCAGCGCGTCAGCTACACTGGCGATCTGGGATTTGAGATCTATTGCGACCCGATGGCGCAACGTCAGCTCTGGTGGACCTTGTGGCAAGCAGGCCAACCTTTTGGCCTCACCCCGTTCGGCATGCGCGCAATGATGAGCTTGCGCCTGGACAAGTTCTTTGGGTCCTGGATGCGCGAGTTTTCGCCCGATTACACATCCGCTGAAACCGGGTTGGATCGCTTTATCGCCTTCGGCAAAGATGCCCCCTTCATTGGTCGCGCAGTGGCCGAAGAAGAGCGGGACAACGGAGTGGCCCGCAAGCTGGTCGCGTTTGAGGTCGACGCCGCAGATGCAGATGTGAACGCATATGAACCCATCTGGCTGGACGGAGCGGTCGTTGGGTTCTGCACTTCGGGTGGATACTCTCACTATGCCCGCAAGTCGATCGCCATGGGTTTCCTTCCGACCGAACGCGCCATGGACGGCACCAAGGTCGAGATCGAGATTTTGGGGCAGATGCGCCCGGCCAAGGTAATCTCAGATCCGTTGTTCGATGCGGATGGCGCGCGTATGCGGGGATGACATCCCGCGCTCTTGGCGGCATGGTCCGGGTATGACCTCAATTCCCATCATCCTTCTGGCGGCAGGGCGTTCCAGCCGCATGCGTGGTGAGGACAAGCTGATGCAACAGGTCGATGGCATACCTCTGTTGCGTCGAACCGCGCAGCGCGCTTTGACCGTTGGGCCGGTGATCGCCGCCCTACCCCCGCAACCGAACCCGCGTTACGCCGCGCTGAACGGGCTGGGTGTGCAGATCGTCGAAATCCCCAATGCCGCTGAGGGCATGAATGCCAGCCTTCGCGGCGCGTTAGAGCATGTAGGTCCTGACGCACCCGCTGTGATGATCCTGCTGGCAGATCTGCCCGATCTGACCGCCACCGATATCCAAAGAATTCGCGACTGCGTAAAGACCCACCCCGACAAGCTGATCTGGCGCGGCGCAGACCAGCACGGTGCGCCGGGTCATCCGGTTGTTTTCCACCAAGACCTTTTGCCCGAGCTTTTGACCCTGACGGGTGACACAGGCGCGCGCAGTGTTCTGGAAAACCACAAAGACCGCTTGCACCTTGAACCCCTACCCGGACGGCACGCCACCTTGGATCTGGATACACCCGAAGACTGGGCCGCTTGGTGGGAGGATAGGCAGGCTTAGCTCAAAACTAAAACGACCCGGTCAAAACTGACCGGGCCGTCGCCCAAAGCAAGACTACCACTTTCACCTATTCCAAAAGCGCCGTCAGAAAGCAGCCACGGCTCTCCGAACGAACACTGCCGAACCTAAACAAGACCCCCTCGTTAACAAGCAGCTCAGCGCCCTGGGTAACTAACAATGCCGTCGACACCCCCTAGTGTCTAAGGCCCCCCTCGATTGGGCATCCCTATCGTCACTGATCCGACCATCGCAGACAATGCAAAAATGCTCTAAATCGATTTTTTTAAGGACTTCCGGATGGTTTTTGAGCAACAACGGATTTTCGATGATTACCGTTAAAGTTGTGCAGACCCAAATCAAACGCCACCTGCCCTTGATCAGGCATCAAGATCAGCTCCTTATTTCTTTGGTTGAATTGTGTAATTCGAATTTGACACCGAGAAACACCAAAGCGAGCACAACCTTGAATTGATTTTTTTTCGAGACGCGCTGAATCGTTGTCTCTTTGTTGCTAGTACCGCACCAAAAGGAAGTTTTTGCCGCATAGACACTCAAATGATCAACAATTAGGCGATTCGAGCATCGCTTTTCATCGTGATTCTTGTCTGAAGCGCGCTCAAAGCGTCTGCGCGACCTGACAAATTTGGCAAAATTAAGATTTCTTAACAATTTTTCCAGAAATCCCCAACAAAGCGATGCCATCTCCTGCTGCAAGTGCGGACCCAACCGCCAAACACGAAACAGGAGTCATTATGAGCATCCGCAAATCCTCTTTGCTTTTCCCGCGCACAACCGGATGGGTAGGCGCCAGTGCGCTCGGTGCCAGTTTGCTGGCCAGCACGGCGATCCCCGCCCTGGCTGACGAGGCGCTGGCAGATCTGGTCGAGACCGTACAGCCTTCGGTCGTGACCATTCTGGCCGAGCAAAAGACCGCGCCCACCCCGGCGCAAGGACAGGAATTCAATTTCGAAGGCCACCCGTTTGGAGAGTTCTTCAAGCGGTTTGGTGGACCCGAAGGGTTCAACATGCCCGACCGCGGTCCGGGTCAAGGCCTGGGATCTGGCTTCGTGCTGGATCAGGACGGCTATATCGTCACCAATCACCACGTTGTCGACAATGCCAGCACCGTCACTGTGCGCCTGAACGACGACCGCGAGTTCGAGGCTGAGATCGTGGGTACAGACCCGCTGACCGACATCGCTATCTTGAAAATTGATGCGGGCGAAACTCTGCCTGCAGTCAAGCTGGGCGACAGCGATGAGATCCGCGTCGGTGAAGACGTGGTGGCCATTGGCAACCCGTTTGGCCTGAGTTCGACCGTGACCACTGGCATCGTTTCGGCCAAGGGCCGCAACATTTCCGAAGGGCCCTATGCCGAATTCATTCAGACCGACGCGGCCATTAACAAAGGCAATTCGGGCGGTCCGCTGTTCAACATGGACGGTGAAGTGATTGGCGTGAACTCGGCCATCTATTCGCCCAGCGGAGGATCCGTGGGACTTGGCTTTGCGGTGACATCGAACATCGTCGACTATATCGCAGCCGATCTGCGCGATGATGGCGAGGTCAGCCGCGGATGGCTGGGCGTTTCGATCCAGAATGTCAGCCCGCAACTGGCAGCTGCAATCGGAATCGATACGGCCTCGGGCGCTTTGGTTTCGGATGTGGTCCCCGGCAGCCCCGCCGATGGTGTTCTGCAGCAAGGTGACGTGATCGTCTCTTTCAACGATGAAACCGTTGGCACCAGCAGCGATCTGCCCATCCTGGTGGGGACCACCAAGGTCGGTACCGACAGCACTATTACTGTGTTGCGCAATGGTCAGGAGGAAACGTTGAACCTGACCATCGGCAAACACCAATCGGCCGAGGCAGCCCCAAACGCCGTGGCTGAGGACAAACTGGCTGATAGCGCTCTGGGTGTGACTGTGGCGCCGTTGACCGAGGCCGCGCGTGCCGAGATGGGTGTAGCCGAAACGGTGGATGGAGTGGTGGTAACCAATCTGAAGCCTGACAGCCCGGCTGCAAAAGCTGGCCTGCAACGCGGTGATGTCATCGTGCGGATCGGCAATCAGGACACTTTGACGCCGGACGCACTGCAGACGGCTTTGGACAGCGAAAAGACCGACCCGGCCTTGATGCTGATCAATCGGGGCGGCAATCAGATTTTCGTCGCCGTCGAGATTGCCTGACCCACGCCCAGAGCGCGCCACGTGATGGGGAGATCTGGCGCGCCTACCCGGGGGCGCACGGATTGTCCACGTGTCCCCCGGGGCAGCCGGGTGCCGCAGCGGCACCCGGCTGTTTTTTTCAAAGGATAACTATGTTTATATCACGAGTGAAAGGAACCCCACCCATGAGCAGACGCCTGTTGATTGTCGAAGATGACGCTGAATCGCGCGACTTCATTGCCAAGGGGTTCAGCGAAGAAGGCTATGCGGTTGAAACCGCCGTTGATGGCCGCGAGGGGCTGTATCACGCGACCGATGGTGGCTTTGACGCTATTGTATTGGATCGTATGCTACCCGGTTTGGACGGGTTATCCTTGATCAAATCCCTACGCGCAGCGGGCTTGAAAACGCCCGTTCTGATGCTGACCGCGATGAGCGCGGTTGAAGAACGGGTCAAGGGTCTGCATTCGGGCGCGGATGATTATCTGGTAAAGCCATTCTCATTCCAGGAATTGCACGCCCGGATCGAGGCTCTTTTGCGCAGGCCACAGGAATCCGAGGAAACGGCGGTTCTCACCTGCCGCGATCTGGAAATGGATCTGCTGACCCGCAAAGTCACGCGCGGGCAGCGTGAGATCACATTGACGCCGCGCGAATTCCAGATCCTGGAATACTTCCTGCGCCGCAAGAACCGAGTGGTGTCGCGCACCATGCTGCTGGAAGGCGTTTGGGATTATCACTTTGACCCCAATACCAATGTGGTGGACGTCCATATCTCGAAACTGCGCCGCCAATTGGATGAAGGTGGCGAAGACCCGATCATCGAAACCGTCCGCGGCGCGGGGTATATGGTTTCGGATGACTGATCTGCGCAGGTCGCTGAGGAATTCCCGCACAAGGCTGGTACTGGCCAGTATGGTGCTCAGCACCTTGCTGACAGCGACTGTCCTGGCGGTGGCCTATGTGACCGCGAACCGCACCATTACCGGCGAAACACGCTCGGTCGTGACGGCAGAATTGACCGGTCTTGCCGACGAATATGAACGCCGTGGCCTTCTTGGGTTGATGGCCGCCATCGAACGACGCCTGCCAAGCGCTTCTGAACGCGACGCGGTCTATCTTCTGGCCGACAGAAACGGCAACCGGCTGGCTGGAAACCTGTTTCGCTGGCCCGATACCATATCGGCCGGCAGCGGCTGGGTTGAGCTGCAACTGCGTAAACTGGATACCGATCAGCTGGTGCCGATATCCGCCGCCTCGGTCCGGTTGACTGGAGGCGAACGGCTGCTGGTAGGCCGTGACGCCTTGGCGCGGCAACAGTTTGACCGGGTGCTACTGCGCTCGGTGGTTCTTGCCTTGGGGGCGGCCTTGGCGCTGAGCCTGCTGACCGGGTGGTTGCTGACCCGCTTGGTCTTTTCGCGTCTCAAGGACATCGCCGACACAGCCGAGACCATTGTTTCGGGTGATCTCAGCCAAAGGATGCACCTGCGTGGAACCGGGGACGAGTTCGATCAGGTCGCCGGAACGCTGAACACCATGCTGGATCGGATCGAAGAACTGATCAGCAACCTGCGTACAACCTCCAATTCAATCGCCCATGATTTGCGTTCACCACTGTCGCGCTTGCGGCAACGGATTGCGTCGCTGGGTGAGCCAGGCAAAACAGAAGAAGAGCGCGAGGTTGATATCGCCCGTGCCTCGGTCGAGATCGACCATCTTCTGCGGGTCCTTAGCCAGTTGACCGAAATCTCTCGGGCAGAGGCCGGGCTGGGCCGCGAGCAGTTTGAAGCGGTCAACCTGCTGCAACTGGTTGCGGACGCGGTCGAACTCTATGAACCTGTGGCCGCCGATCAGGGCATCCGGCTGGCGGTCACCGGTACAGCCGCTCCCATTCAGGGGCACCGCCCGCTGCTGTCGCAGGCGCTGTCGAACCTTCTGGAAAACGCCATGCGTTATTCACCCGCCGGGTCGCAGATCACAATCGAGATTGCCGAGGATGGCGCCTTTGCCCGCCTCAGCGTACGCGAT
The DNA here is from genome assembly GCF_013033515.1 of Ruegeria sp. HKCCA6707. GTDB lineage: Bacteria > Pseudomonadota > Alphaproteobacteria > Rhodobacterales > Rhodobacteraceae > Ruegeria. The sequence goes on from NZ_WQEG01000001.1 coordinate 318,745, forward strand.
CAGGGGCCGGGCGTACCCGAACAGGACCTGCCCCGGCTGCATATGCCCTTTGTCACTCTGGACCCGGCCCGGACCGAGCGGAACGCGGGACTTGGCTTGGCCCTTGTCTCGGCCATCGCCCGTATGCACGGCGGCAAATTCGTCGCCCGCAACTGTGACCCCGGCCTGGAAACCACGCTGAAGTTGGCCAAGTCGCCCTAACGCGGAAAGCCCTTGCTGGCCAAGGTCTTGTTTCGATAGCGCGGATCTTCCGTCACATCGGCGCCAAACCAATCAGGCGGGTTAAAGGCGCGCGCCGCAACTTCTGACGGAAATTCGACCTCGACGAGACGCAGCGGAGACAGGGCGCCCTGAAAAATATCCAGTTCGAAAAGATGCCCGCTCGGCAGCCTGCCGGTGAACCGGTGCTTTTCAACACGCCGACCTTCGGTTTCTGGCCAGAATACCTCGAACTGTACCGCAGTGATTTCCGCCTCACGCTCCACGCGCACCAGACCGCCGTGCCCTTTTAGGGTCAGGTAAAAGCGATCGTTCTTTTGCCGCAAACGCAGTTCAGCAGAGTCCTCGGGTGCCGTGAGATAACCCTGACGCACAATGGCTTTGCTTGCCTTGGTCAGGTCAGGCAGCGCACGCACAAGAAACTTTCGTTCGATCTCGGTACTCATTTACCAACACTTTCCACAGTTTCCAGCACCTTGAGTATCTGCCAGCAGGTCGGCAAACCGCGATGCGGCCACTTGGCCCCGTCTGCGTCGACCCCATCGCTGTCCACTGCAGCCATAATTCGCCCTCAACCCTTTTTGTGATGAAAGAGGGACCGGAAAAGATCGCGGATCTCAGCACTGTCAAAGTGTTGAAAGTTCGCCATGATGCGGTTGCGTTCGACCTGCTGCTTTTGGTTCAAGACAGTGATCAACCCACCTGCGGCCAAGCTAAGCTGGACGTCATCCTGCTGCGTAGCAAAGGCCAGCAAACTGACTTGCTGTACCGAGCAGTCATTGAAATCTCCCAGGTTGTCTTGAAGTTTTTTCAAAGGCTTGATGATCGTCTTGAACGCACTTTTGTGGAAAAGCGGAGCGAAGAACTCCATCAGGTAACGCAGTTTCTTGCAACGAATGCGCAGCTCGTGGATCTGCGCATCCGGGGTTTCGGGCGTGATCGAGCGCGCCAGTTTGCACAGCTTTCGATAGCGTTTCCAGATCAGCGCGCAAGCATAGTCATAAGCCCCAAGACCCGCATTTGGACCAGGCTCAAGGTGTGTTGCATCTTCGAACAAATGTTCCAGACGCGCCATCTGGTTCGCGTATCGGGCACCACGGAGCCTGCGTTTAAGCCGTGTAAGCTCTGCCTTGCGTTCGGCCTGAAACCGGGAAAACATCTCATCAAGTCCTGCATGAAGAGAAATCGGTAGAAGATTGTAAAACAAATCCTTTTCCAACAAGTAGACATCCAAATCCCGCAACCGACCGGTCGGGGCCATAAGATCAGAAAAACACGTCTTTAGCTCTGTGGTCTGAGCTTCGGAGTAAGCACCTTTGAACAGGCTGATCACAGAACGAATGCGCCTTAACGCGACGCGATAATCGTGCAGAAATTCAGTGTCGAGATCAGCGATCACACCAGTTTCGTTGGCGCGGGCGACCTTCAGAAAGGTGCGGATGATCTCTGTGGCGGCCTGCGCGGCTGGTTCATTGCAAGTCAATTCCACCACGGGTTTCGCCATATATGGCAGCTGTCCGGTCATAAGGGCATCAAATAATGCTTCGACACCTGTGGCCGCACCTGCATCCGCGAACAGGGCGTTTCGGGTTTCTGCAAACGCGCGGTGATTTCCTTTGAGCCTTTGCAGATAGAGCGCCGTAACCTGAAGCTCACCGGTCGACAGCGTCAGAACCTTGCCGCGCAGCCTGGTTTTTTGCAGGTCATCCCGCAACATGAAATCGCTCTGGCGCATTTGGCCTTCTGTAATCGGTATGAGCGCACGTAACTGTGGAAACCCAACCAAGGCTTGGGCCACTTCACCATCAGGCAAGTCTTGAACGAACCGCCCCTGGCCTTTTGCATTTTGCGCGCAGGACCGGCCGGTGTTGTCAAAGAAAAGCAGGCGACCTTCGGTTTCGATCAACAACCGACCTGAGCGACGCAAGGACTGATCGTGGCAATCCAGAAGAACAAATCTGCGCTCGGGCGTCTGGTCAATAAGCTCCAACCCAGTCAGGGTTCCAGAAAGCGCCTGTTCGACCGCTCCGCCGGGCAGAACAAAGAACGACGGCGCGCCCTTCTTCATGACCAGCCTTTTTTCGATGTTTCGTGCTCATCATGCGCGTAGAATTCGACGTTCCTCTGAACGCAGTTACCCTCTCCGAAAGCTCGAATTATCATAATTTTCAGCGCGTTGCCCTTCGTACGTGAGGCAGTTTTTGCTGTCTTTCTTTCCACAACCATTTTGTCACCCACACACCCCAGTACTGACAGCTTGAGGTCATCGGAACACTCTTGAGGTCTCGATACAAGCGAAACCTGCTGCCGATCAAGCGCACGCTGAACCAACTTTGCCGGGTGACAGGGGGTGACTGCATCGCTAAGACAAAGGCATGAGCGAGCCAGTCTCTTCGATCCGCAATCTAGGCCCGGCCTTCGAACAGGCCTGTGCGCGTGCGGGCATTCACTCGGCCGAGCAATTGCGCGAGATCGGCCCGGACGCGGCTTATGCGCGTCTGCTGCAGGCCGGAACCAAGCCGCATTTCATCGGCTACTACGTGCTTGTCATGGGGCTCCAGGGACGTCCGTGGAACGACTGCAAAGGCGAAGAGAAAAAAGCGCTGCGGCAAAGGTTTGATGCAATCAAGGCCAATACCAGCCGCGCACCGGAAAGCCAGATGATCGCGGATCTGGATGCTGTCGGCGTGCGCGTTACAGCAGGTGACCTGAAATCGGTTTGACCCACAAAAAAGCCGCGCCTGAGATGAGACGCGGCTTTGAATTTAGTTGAACGGTGGCTTAGCCGACCAGTTCGATGCCCGAGAAGAAATAGGCGATCTCAACCGCAGCGGTTTCAGGTGCGTCCGAACCGTGGACCGAGTTTTCGCCAACCGATTCCGCAAACTCGGCGCGGATGGTGCCGGGGGCCGCGTCTGCAGGGTTGGTTGCGCCCATGACTTCGCGGTTCTTGGCAATGGCGCCTTCGCCTTCCAGAACCTGAACCACAACCGGGGCCGAGCACATGAATTCGCACAGTTCGTCATAGAACGGACGCTCGGCATGTACTTCGTAGAACTTGCCCGCTTGCGCTTTGGTCATGTGGATGCGCTTTTGCGCGACAATGCTCAGGCCAGCTTCTTCGAACTTGGCGTTGATCTTGCCGGTCAGGTTGCGGCGGGTTGCATCGGGTTTGATGATCGAGAATGTGCGTTCCAGTGCCATGTCGGCCTCTCCTTACAATGTGGCGCGCCACCCGCGCCGAAATCCATCGCGCGCCGCCTAACATGGTCTGTGCGTCAAGAAAAGTAGAATGATGCCTTTGCACTCAGATCGCGTCAAGCAACGGGTCCACACGGTCGACATGACGCACATAAAGCACCGCCAGAAGGCCAGCAAAACTGCAGCCGCACATCATGCCAAGCACCAAGTATGGGCCGTTTTCAGGGCTGACAAAAGCCCCCGTCACCGAGGTCAGGATCGCCCCCAATGCCACAACCATCGCACCCGAAAGACCGGCGGCGCTGCCTGCGAGTTTTGGGCGCACTGACATCACCCCGGCCGAGGCATTGGCATTGGTCAGCCCGTTGCCGAAACCGACGCATATGGCGGACCCAAAGAACACCCAGACCGAGCCCATCCCAGCCAGGAACAGAAGCAAGCCGCAAAGCGGCCCGATCGAGGCGACGATCCGCCCGATCAGGATCATCGTGGTCAGGCGGGTGCGTGCGGCAATTTTGCCAGTGACAAAGTTGCCCACCATGAACCCACCGGTGATGATGCCGATGCCAAGGCCCAACATCGCCGGGCTCAGATCGAACCAGGCCGCCGCAACCAATGGCGCGCCGGTGATAAAGCTGAAGAACCCGCCAATCGAAAACGCAGCGCACAGGGCATAGCCCCAAAACCGTCTGGCGCGAAACAAGTGTGGGTATTCTCGCGTCTGCGCGGAAAAGGTCAATGCACGGTTGATATTTGTCTCACCCATGTCGAGCCAAAGCAGGGTCAGCACCCCTGCCCCCAGCAGCGCATAGAGAACGAACCCCGCGCGCCATCCGAACAGCATGTCCAGTGCGCCGCCCAACATTGGCCCCAACATCGGGGCCAGCGCCATGGCCATCGCGATATAGCCCAGCTTGCTGGCGGCTTCGTTTGGTGGAAAGCGATCGCGGATCGACGCGCTGGACAGGACCGACCCGGCCACGACAACCGCTTGCACCAAACGGAACCCGAGAAACAGCCAGATCGACTCGGCCAGCACACAGCCAACGGATGCGATCACAAAAATCGTCATGCAGATCAGCAAGACAGGCCTGCGACCGAACCGGTCCGACAGTGGCCCCAATATCAATTGCAATACAGCCGAGACCGCCAGATACCCGGCAACGGCCAGGTTCACCAAACCATAGTCCACCGCGAAATCTTGGCTCATATGCGCAAGTGACGGCAGGAACATGTTCAGCGTCAGAACGGAAAGCCCTGTGGCAAAGATAAGCGTGATCAAATGTGGGGGCGTCTTGGCCGCGCGCATGTCTTTACCGTCTTTGAAATGCAAACGACACCGCGCTAGCACATTGCCTGGGCAAGGGCCATGCCAAGCCGCTGGCGGCGGCATCACGGCTCTGCTATGAGCGCCTCATGTTACGGATCGAAAACATCACCTATGCGGTTGAAGGCCGCCCGCTTTTTGAAGCTGCCAGTGCAACCATCCCAGATGGGCACAAGGTGGGTCTAGTGGGCCGCAACGGCACCGGGAAAACTACCCTGTTCCGGCTGATCCGGGGTGAGCTGGCGCTGGAATCGGGCTCGATCTCGATCCCCAGACGCGCGCGGATTGGTGGCGTCGCGCAAGAGGTGCCCTCGTCTGAGGTCTCGCTGATCAATACCGTTCTGGCCGCCGATACCGAGCGCAGCGCGCTGATGGCCGAGGCCGAGACCGCCGAAGACCCCGACCGCATAGCCGAGATCCAGACCCGTCTGGCCGATATCGACGCTTGGTCAGCGGAGGCGCGCGCGGCCTCGATCCTCAAAGGGCTGGGCTTTGACGATGCCGATCAACTACGCCCCTGTTCCGATTTCTCGGGCGGGTGGCGGATGCGGGTTGCGCTGGCGGCGGTGCTGTTTTCTCAGCCCGATCTGCTGCTGCTGGACGAACCGACCAACTATCTGGACCTTGAAGGCGCGTTATGGCTAGAGAGTTATCTGGCCAAATATCCCCACACGGTTATCATCATCAGCCACGACCGCGGGCTGTTGAACCGGGCTGTCGGCTCGATCCTGCATCTGGAAGACCGAAAACTGAGCTATTACGCGGTGCCCTATGACAAATTCGCCGAACGCCGCGCCGAACGTCTGGCGCAGGCGGAATCGGAAAACGCCAAGGCCAAGGCCCGCATCGCGCATCTGCAAAGCTTTGTGGACCGCTTCCGGTTTAAGGCGTCAAAGGCTGTGCAGGCCCAATCGCGCCTGAAGATGATTGAACGCATCCAACTGGTTTCAACCCCGCAAGAGGCCGCCTTGCGTGCCTTTTCCTTCCCCGAGCCCGAGGAACTGTCGCCGCCCATCATCCAGATCGAAGGTGGCGTAACAGGCTATGGCGAGACCGAGGTGCTGCGCCGCCTGAATCTGCGCATTGATCAGGATGACCGGATCGCGCTTTTGGGTAAAAACGGTCAGGGCAAATCGACCCTGTCCAAGCTGCTCTCGGACCGCCTGCCCTTGATGGCGGGCAAGATGAACCGGTCGAACAAGCTGCGCATCGGTTATTTCGCGCAGCATCAGGTGGATGAGCTTTATGTGGACGAAACGCCCCTGGACCACCTGCGCCGGTTGCGACCGGACGAGGCGCCGGGCAAATGGCGGTCGCGTCTGGCCGGTTTCGGGCTGAATGCGGATCAGGCCGAGACCGAGGTCGGGCGGCTGTCTGGTGGGCAAAAGGCACGTCTGTCACTGCTGCTGGCCACCATTGACGCGCCGCATATGCTGATCTTGGACGAACCGACGAACCACCTCGACATCGAAAGCCGCGAGGCGCTGGTCGAAGCGCTGACGGCCTATTCCGGTGCAGTGGTTCTGGTAAGTCACGACATGCATCTGCTGTCGCTCGTGGCAGACCGGCTGTGGCTGGTCTCGGATGGAACGGTGAAGCCGTTTGAACAGGATCTGGAGGCCTATCGCGCTCTGTTATTGGCGCGGGACAAACCCGTTAAAACTAAACCGCAGGCAACCAAACCCAAGCGCCCGTCGCGTGATGCGGTTCTGGCCCTGCGCGCTGATTTGCGCAAATGCGAGGACCGGATCGAAAAGCTGACCGATATGCATGACAAACTGTCGGCCAAACTGGCAGACCCGGCCTTGTACGCAGACGACCGGATCAATGATCTGGAGACCTGGAACCGCAAATTCGCCGAGGTTGTCGAAGCCATGCAAAAAGCAGAAGCGCTGTGGGTCGCCGCAGCCGAGCGCCTGGAGGCGGCCGAAACCGCATGAGCCAACCGGTCAAAGACACAAGCGCCATGATCACCGGCATGCGCCCCGCCCTTCAACCTGACAGGTTTGCCTTTGTCCGATGGCCCGACGGGACACCCTGGCCGGACGGCACTCGGGCCAGCTGTGTTGAGGAGGAAGGCCTGTCGCTGATTGTTCCGATCAGCGCCGCGCCGGAAGACGCCGTTGCCATGCGATGCATCACCTTGCAGGTTCATTCCTCGCTGGAAGGTGTCGGGCTGACCGCAGCCGTTTCGAACGCTCTGGCACAGGCGAATATCCCTGCCAACATGGTCGCCGGGTTTCACCATGATCACGTATACGTCCCCGCGGATCAGGCAGAGGACGCTCTACGCGTCCTTGTCCAGTTGCAACGCAGTGCCGCGCCATGATTGATGCCGCCTTTTTCATAACCGCCTTTACCACTATGTTCGTGGTGATCGACCCGTTTGGAACAACGCCGATCTTTGTTGCGCTGACCCAGGATCTGGACGCGGCGACCCGGCGTAAAATCGCGATCCGCAGCTGTCTGACCGCCGCCTGCATCCTGATCGCCTTTGCGGCCTTTGGTGAGGCAGTGCTGGGTTTTGTCGGCATCTCGATGCCTGCTTTCCGCGTGGCGGGGGGTGCATTGCTGTTCCTGACCGCGCTCGACATGCTGTTTGAACGCCGCACCAAGCGACGCGAAAACCGGGCCGAGGAAGAGGACCACCCTGATCCGTCTGTTTTCCCGCTGGCCATCCCGCTGATTGCAGGCCCCGGCTCGATTGCTACGATCATTCTGCTGGCCGGGCAAAACCCCGGGATACAGGGCATAGCCGCTGCCTGCGCCGTAATGCTGGCGGTGATGACAGTGGTCTTGATGTTCTTTCTTATGGGAGGGCTGATCGGTCGACTGCTGGGCAAAACCGGTCTGAATGTGCTGACCCGGCTTCTGGGCATGTTGCTGGCCGCGCTTTCGGTGCAATTCATCCTGGATGGCCTCAAGGCCTTTGGATTTGCATCGTAAATCCCCATATTGGGTTTGGTAGACAAGGTTCAGGTGACGACATGGATGGCGACAGTATTGCACGTTTGGCCTATTTGGGATTGCTGGGTGCTGCAATCGTGGCCTGGTTCATCTCTCAAAACCGTCAGCCGTTGAACAAGACCATGCAACAGGCGATGGCCTGGGTGTTTATCTTTATTGGCGTTGTCGCCGTCTATGGGCTGTGGGAGGACATCCAGAACACCGTCGGCCCTGCGCCTCAGATGGCCGTCACAGACAATTCGATCGAGGTTCCGCGCGCGCGAGACGGGCATTACTATCTACCCATCGTGGTCAATGGTGAGCCGATCACCTTCATGGTAGACACCGGTGCCAGCCAGATCGTACTGAGCGCCGAAGACGCAGTCCGCGTTGGCATCGACCCCGATCAGCAGAACTATTTTGGCCGGGCGTCGACCGCAAACGGAGTGGTGCGCACTGCACCCGTGCGGCTGGACAGCCTGGTGCTGGGCCCGATCACCGATACCAATGTTTCGGCCTGGATCAACGAAGGGCAGATGGATCAATCCCTGCTGGGCATGGAATACCTGCAACGGTTCTCGAACATCCAATTCTCGGACGGGCGCCTGACCTTGTCGCGCTAGGCCGCATTTGTGCATCAGCACAATTGAGAACAAATAAAGAACATGTTAGTATCACAGCATGTCGACACAGCTTTTGGGCCGCAAACCCGCGCGTGCTGCGCCGGGGCTCAACCTTCATCCGCAAATCACCCTGCAACTGGGCCGCGTACACGAAGCCTGCGGCCCGGCCCGGCGCAGTTTTGCCCTATGGCTGGCTGGTCAGGCGCAGGGGCCGGTGCTGTGGATATCCCCAGCCTGGGAGGTCAGCCGCCTGAACCCTATCGGGATGATGCCTTTTGCCGATCCTGCACGGTTTCTACTGGTCCGCCCCACCCGCTCCGAGGATCTACTGTGGTGTATGGAAGAGGCCTTGCGCAGTGGGGCCGCCCCCGTGGTCATCGCCGATCTACCCGGTGCGCCGGGCCTCACCCCGATCCGGCGGCTGCATCTGGCCGCGGAACAGGCGGGCACAATGACACGCCCCCCTTTGGGGCTTGTGCTGACCCCCGAAGAGGGCGGCGCGCAAGGGGTTGAGACACGCTGGCATATGGCCCCGACCTATCAGGATAAAGCCCCAAGCTGGATCCTGAGCCGACGCCGCGCCCGCGCCCTGCCGCCGGTCAGTTGGCAGGCCACCCAGACCGAGGCGCGCGCCGAGTTGACCCTGCAAAAAGTCAACACCAAAGACACAACCGAGTGATAAAATCCGCATCACATCACTTGTGATTGGTCTGCAATCACACAGCGCCTTACGCTTCCCTGATCGCAGAATTGCCACCTGGTCGGAATGATCGGTGAATAGAAACACGCCATCGCGTGTTAACCGAACATTACGCCCTTTGCGCTTACAAAGGCCGTGCGGATCAGGGCAAAACACGGCCTTGACCACGCGCCCAAAGGGACAGCCTTGGCAGAAGGAATGGATATGACGGCATTCACCCGACGCAGTCTGATTGCAGCATTCGCCGCCTGGCCCGTGGTTGGCCTGGCGCAAACCGCGTTGATTCCCTATGTGCTGTCGCCCAAAGGAACATCGGTGGGCTTCACCTTTGATCTGTCTGGCGTGGCGCAATCCGGCACCATGCCCATACAATCGGCTCTTATCCATCTGGACACCAAGCGCCTGCAAAACAGCGTGGTGGATGTTGTTCTGAACGTCGCAGATGCCCGCACCAAGCTGCCCTTTGCGCGCGCCCCGATGCTTGGTGAAAGCGTGTTGAATGCGGGCAATCATCCCACCATCCGTTTTAGATCGACCAAAATTCAGCTGGGGCCCAACGGACGGATCTCGGAAGGAGCAAAGATCACCGGCGACCTGACCGTGCGTGGTGTTACCATGCCCGTGACCCTGGATGCGGCGCTCTATCGTCGCCCCGGAAGCGCACCGGATGATCTGGACAATCTCTCTATTCGCCTGAGAGGCGCACTGGATCGTCATAGATATGGTGCGTCGGGCTATCCTGATCTGGTGGACGACATTGTTGGCCTCGACATTCGCGCACAGATCATTCGCGACAAATGATACAGAAAGACAAAAAACGACGCTCAGGCGTCGAATAGTCGCGCGCATAACCTGACGATTGGATCAATCTGGGCCCGTTATGCGCCTAATCATTTCCCTTGCCGCCCTCTTTCTTTCTGTCATTCTCTTGCAGCTTTCGACCGGCGGCGTTGGTCCGCTGGATGCGATCTCGGGGCTGACGCTGGATTTCACCACCGAGCAGATCGGGCTGTTGGGGTCAGCGCATTTCATCGGCTTTTTCATCGGTTGCTGGTGGGCCCCGCGCCTGATGGGCAGCGTCGGCCATTCCCGTGCCTTTGCTGTTTGCACAGCACTTGGCGCCATGGGCCTGCTGGGCCATACGCTGACCGAGAACCCGACCATCTGGGCCTTCCTTCGGATCGCCTCCGGCACCTGTGTGGCGGGATGCTATACAGTGATCGAGGCATGGCTGAATGCAAAGGTCACAAACGCGTCGCGCGGGCGTGTGATGGGCAGCTATCGCATCGCCGATCTTGGCGCGTCCCTTTGCGCGCAGTTGATCATCGCCGTGCTGCCACCCGCCTCTTATGTGTCCTATAACCTGCTGGCGATCCTGTGCTGCGCCTCTTTGTTGCCGCTGACCCTGACAAAAGCCAGCCAGCCCCAAACCCCTGATGCCCCGCGCCTGCGTCCCAAACTGGCCTGGCGCAGTTCGCCGCTTGCCGTGGCAGGTGTGATCGTCGCCGCGCTCAGCTCGGCCTCATTCCGTATGGTCGGCCCGGTTTACGGGCAAGAGGTCGGATTGGGCGTCGATCAAATCGCCTTTTTCCTGGCCGCTTTCGTACTGGGCGGCGCGCTGGCGCAATATCCAGTTGGATGGCTGGCCGACAAATATGATCGCCGATGGGTGCTGATCTGGCTCTCGGCGGCTGCGGTGCTCAGCTGCGCGATCACCATGGGGGCAAGCGGTACCGGAACCCTTGGGGTCATGCTGGCAGCGGGGTTTTTTGGCCTGACCACATTTCCGATCTTCTCGGTTTCCTCCGCGCATGCCAATGATTTTGCCACCACCGAAGAACGGGTCGAACTGTCTGCTGCGCTGATGTTCTGGTTCGCGTTGGGCGCTATCGCCTCCCCCTATATCTCATCGACGCTGATCCAGCAGTTCGGTCCGGGCGCGCTGTTTGCCTTTGTCGCTTTGGGCCATCTGGTGTTGATCGTATTTGGTCTGGCCCGGATGCGCTCCCGCCCAACGCCCGAGGCGCGCACGAATTATGTCTATGCCCCGCGCACATCCTTCACCATCGGGCGTTTGCTTAAACGCGCGCGTGAGAAATAAAAAGGCCGGGAAAGTCCCGGCCCTTTTTGGTGTTACTGCTGTGTCGGAGCGGCGTCGTCCTCGATGACCTCTGCATCAGCCGGATCGGGCGTTGCCTCCAACGCGCCGTTCACAACCCCGGCGACACCGTTTTCCATCGACAGGCCCAGCTCATCCCCCAGCTTCTTGAGCGCGGGCATCTGCACCGCCATGCCCATGATCGAGTCGAGCGCCTGATTGACCACCGGCTTGTCTCCACCGGCCGTGCCTCCGCCAGTCGCACCGCCGATACCACCCACCTGGTGGATCTTGATCGAGTCGATCTTTTCTGCCGGCTTGACCATTTCCGAGATGATCGACGGCATCGTTTCGATCCGCGCCATATCGACCTTCATGCGGATCTGGGCCGCGGACAGCGCGTTGTCGGCCTCGACAATCGCACGCTTACCTTCCGCCTCGGCCAGCATGTCGTTCTTTTTGGCCTCGGCGCGAATGTTCAACGCATCCGCTTCGGCCTGCGCTTCTTCGCGACGGGCTTCGGCGCGGTCGGCTGCGGCCTCTTTCTCGGCCTGTGCAGACAGGCGGATCGCGGTAGCCTGACGTTCGGCCTCACGGGTGGCTTCGATCAAAACGATCTGCTTCTGACGCTCGGCCTCGGCCACCTCACGGGCGGTTGCCACAGCCTCGGATGCCTTGGTTGCTTCAGCACGGGCCAGATCAGCTGACGCACGCGCGCGGCTTTCCTCTTCGGATTTCTGCGCGATGATGATCTGACGCTCTTGTTCGGCGACTTCGATCTCACGCTCTTTGGCGATCTCGGCGTCGCGGATCTTGCGCTCGCGTTCGATCTCGGCGGCGCGGATGGCTTCTTCGCGTGCGATCCGAGCGCGCTCGGTTTCCCGCACCGAATCCTCGGTCCGGGCGGCAATCTCGGCCTCTTGCGCCACGCGCAGGGTCTCGACCTTCTGGGTCTGCTCGATCCGCGCCTGCGCCTCGTCCTGCTCGATCAGCAGCTTCTGACGTTCCGCTTCCATCGCAGCACGGCGCACCTCAACCTCGGCCTCGGCATCAATCTGCGCGCGTTCCTTTTTCGACACCGCAATCACCTCGGCCAGCTTGCGCATACCAACGGCGTTAAAGGCGTTGTTCTCATCCAGCGCCTCAAACGGGGTCTGGTCAAGCGCGGTCAGTGAGACGGATTCCAGCGACAGACCGTTCTTCAACAGGTCCTCGGACACGGCGTTCTGCACCTCTTGCACAAAGTCGGCGCGGTTTTCGTGCAGCCCGTCCATGGTCATCTGAGCGGCCACAGCACGCAAACCATCGATCAGTTTACCTTCGATCATCTCACGCAGTTGTTCGACGTCAAAGGTCCGATCGCCCAGAGTCTGGGCAGCGCGAGCGATGCCTTCTTCTGTGGCCATGACCGAGACATAGAACTCGACGCCCACATCTACGCGCATCCGGTCTTTGGTGATCAGGGCGGCCTCACCGCTGCGCTGTACCTCGAGTCGCAGGGTTTTCATGTTGACCGGGCTGACCTCGTGCATCAACGGCACGATGACAACACCACCATCCATGATGACCTTTTTGCCCCCCGCGCCAGTTTTCACCAAGCTGATCTCGCGGGTTGCGCGTTTGTAGAGACGGCCCAGTACAAGGCCAATGAACAGTAGAACGGCCAGAATCGTGACGACCGAAATGATCAGGAAAGTACCTTCCATGCAAAATCCTCCAAGTTGGGGTTAAATTGGTTAGTCTGACAAACCGACCAGAACGAACCGGTCACGCCGTCGGTCGCGCAGCACCAGCACTTCGGTGCCGCGTTCGAGCACGTCTTTTTCCTGCAAAGGCTCGGCGCGCAGGTGGTGCGTATTGCCAAACCGATCCATCACGCGCACTTCAGCCGGGCGACCACGGGACGCAGTGCCTTGCGTAATCACCCCGCGGCGGCGGGCCAGCATCCGTTCGGACATCGCCTCGGTCTCGGTCTTGGGCAACAGCCGCGCGAAGACCGTACCAAAGCCGCGTGCACACCACAGGCCAAACGCACCAGCCGGGATCGCGGCCATCCAACTGGGCAGGTCAAAGCCCAGCAGATCGCGCAGCACAAGTTGCAAGCCCATGCCCGAAAGGCCAAACCCGGCCAGCAAGACCACCAGCCAGATCATGAACGGCACCTTGCCAAGACCCAGCCACGCCATCGGTCCAGCGGTCGACATCTCCGGTGCCTCTGACTCGATCTCGGCCAGCTCGAAATCGCCCAGATCGATATCTGCATCGATGTCCAGATCGAAATCCGCGACATCCAGATCAGGGGCATCTACCACGTCCAGATCAACTTCCCCCTCGCCCGCTAGCAGGCTTCCACCCAGCAACAATGCGATCAGCTCCAGGCCCAACAGGCCAAACAGCAGCGCCAGCGCCATGGTGAAAGGCGCAAATGCGCCGTCGAGAAGAAAGTCAAACATCAGCAAAATACCCTCGTTTTTGTATACTTTGGTATACACTTAAAATGGGTAGTCATAACGAAATTACAAGAGGTTGTGATTCCAGATTTCAACCTATGGGTATTGTGACGCCCTATTCGGACAGGAACTGCAATCCCTCGAAAGGTTGTTTTTGAGCCCGATGTTCGGTTTTCTGCACAGCCGCGCGAAACCCACCCTTTTGCTAACCGGTAACATAAGGTAGACGGGCGCGCAGACAGAAACGTGGACACGCAAAATGGCTCGGATTCTCATCACCTCGGCGATCCCCTACATCAACGGGATCAAACATCTCGGCAATCTGATCGGTTCGCAATTACCCGCCGATCTTTACGCGCGCTATCAGCGTGGCCGAGGGAATGAGGTCATGTTCCTATGCGCCACCGATGAACACGGCACCCCGGCGGAACTGGCAGCGGCCAAAGCGGGTAAACCCGTGGCCGAATATTGCGCGAAAATGCATGGGGTTCAGGCCGACATCGCCAAGCGCTTTGGCCTGAGCTTTGATCACTTTGGCCGCTCGTCCAGCGATCAGAACAAAGCACTGACCCAGCATTTTGCGGGCAAATTGGATGCGGCTGGACTGATCCGTGAAGTCAGCGAGAAACAGGTTTATTCCAACGCGGATGGCCGGTTTCTGCCAGACCGCTATATCGAGGGCACCTGCCCCAACTGTGGTTATGACCGTGCCCGTGGCGATCAGTGTGAAAATTGCACCAAACAACTGGACCCAACCGACCTGATTGATCCGCGCTCAGCCATTTCTGGCTCGACCGATCTTGAGGTGCGCGAGACCAAGCACTTGTACCTCCGCCAATCGGCGATGAAGGATCAGTTGGATGCCTGGATCGACAGCAAGACCGATTGGCCGATTCTAACCACGTCGATTGCCAAAAAGTGGTTGCATGACGGTGATGGTCTGCAAGACCGCGGCATTACCCGCGATCTGGATTGGGGCGTGCCGGTCAAGAAAGGTGATCAGGATTGGCCGGGCATGGAGGGTAAGGTCTTTTATGTCTGGTTCGATGCGCCCATCGAATATATCGCCTGCGCCAAGGAATGGGCCGATGCCAGCGGCAAACCGGATGCCGAGTGGGAACGCTGGTGGCGCACCGACAAGGGCGCCGATGACGTGCGTTACGTGCAGTTCATGGGCAAGGATAATGTGCCTTTCCACACGCTTTCGTTCCCGGCCACCATTCTGGGATCGGGTGAGCCGTGGAAGATGGTCGACCACCTAAAATCCTTCAACTACCTGAACTATGATGGCGGCCAGTTCTCGACCAGCCAGGGGCGTGGCGTGTTCATGGATCAGGCGCTTGAGATCCTGCCGGCAGACTATTGGCGCTGGTGGCTGCTGAGCCATGCTCCCGAAAGCAGCGACAGCGAGTTTACCTGGGAGAATTTCCAGCAATCGGTCAACAAGGATCTGGCCGATGTGCTGGGCAATTTTGTCAGCCGGATCACCAAATTCTGCCGCTCGAAATTCGGTGAGGCCGTGCCCGAAGGGGGTGCCTTTGGTGAGCGTGAACAGGCGCTGATTGCTGAGTTGACCAAACGCGTACGTGCCTATGAAGGGTTCATGGAGGCCATGGAGGTTCGCAAATCGGCGCAGGAATTGCGGGCGATTTGGGTTGCCGGAAACGAATACCTGCAATCGGCGGCCCCCTGGTCGACCTTCAAGGAAGATCCAGAACAGGCAGCAGCTCAGGTCCGTTTGGGGCTGAACCTGATCCGTCTCTATGCCGTTCTCAGCGCGCCGTTCATTCCCGACACCTCAGCCCGGATGCTGAGTGCGATGAACACGCTGGATACAAGCTGGCCCGATGACGTCGAAGCCGCGCTTGGTGCGCTGCCTGCGGGGCATGAGTTCACTGTGCCCGAGGTTCTATTTGCCAAAATCGCCGATGAGCAGCGCGAGGGTTGGCAGGAAAAATTCGCCGGAACACGCAGCTGAACAAACAAAAATTGCACGTTCAAACAGGGGGCCGCTGGTCCCCTGTTTTCGATTTGGCGCGAGCGTGACCGTCATCTAAACCGGCCTATCTGCTGCAACTTTTTGTGCTGACCGCCAAAAGTCGATGACTCATCGCGCTTGAGAATTAGTCCCAAAGAAGTCATCCTGAGACCAAGCTTTACCGACTCGGCCCGACAGAATGCGCGGGCCGGGCGACATTTGTTCCAAATCGATCGAGGCGTTTGCCATGTCCCCTTCCTCCCCCCTGTCCTTTTGCACTTACAGGTCTTTGGTCTCAGCCTTGATGCTGGTGCCTTTGGGGCTGGCGCATCCGGTCGCCGCGCAAGATCAAGCCGCCGCGCCGAAAGTGTCGATCGCAGCCGCCTATACCGAAGAAATCACGGATGAGGCCACGTTTATCGGGCGGGCCGAAGCGATCAACAATGTCGATATCGTCGCCCGCGTGAACGGCTTTCTGAACAGTCGCGAGGTCGAAGACGGTGCCACGGTGAAGGACGGTGACTTGTTGTTCACCATTGAGCCCGACCTCTACGAAGCAACTTTGCAGGCACGCAAGGCGGATCTGGACCGGGCCGAAGCCAATCTGGAACTGGCCAAGGTCGACCTCGCCCGTAAGGAAGAGCTGTATAAGCGCGACGCCACCCCGGAATCGGAACGTGACATTGCGCGCGCGAATGAGTTGGTTGCCGAGGCAGAGGTCAAAGCCGCCAACGCAGCCATCCAACAGGCCGAGCTGGACCTCAGCTACACCCAAATCCACGCCCCGTTTGACGGGCGGATCGGGTCAGTCACCACCAGTGTCGGAGATGTCGTAGGACCCAGCAATCCGCCGTTGGTCAATATAGTGTCGGAAACACCGATCTATGTGAACTTTTCGATCAACGAAAAAATGTTCACCTCGGTGTTGCAATCCTTTGGTGAAAACGCGGCCTCGCTCGCGGACAGTCCGCAAAGCCCCAATGTGCACGTGGTATTGCCAAACGGAGAGGAGTTGGATGAAACCGGCACGATTGTCTTCATTGACAACCGCATCGACCCTTTGACCGGTGCCATCACTCTGCGCGCGCAGTTCGAAAACACCGACCGCCTGATCCTGGACGGCGCGTTTGTCAATGTTCAGATCGAAGCTCTGGAACCCACTCTGCAAGTCCTTGTTCCACAGGCAGCCCTGCAACGGGACCAACGCGGTGAGTTTGTTCTGGTGGTCAATGACAAGCAGATGGTCG
Source organism: Ruegeria sp. HKCCA6707 (assembly GCF_013033515.1). Taxonomy (GTDB): domain Bacteria; phylum Pseudomonadota; class Alphaproteobacteria; order Rhodobacterales; family Rhodobacteraceae; genus Ruegeria. The sequence goes on from NZ_WQEG01000001.1 coordinate 335,534, forward strand.
AACAGCGCTATATCACCACCGGTGACACGGTCGGGACAGCGATCATCGTGCTGGACGGGTTGCGCGAAGGGGAAAGCGTAATTGTCGAGGGCCTGCAGCGCGTGCGCCCGGGTGTGGCCGTGGACGCGGTTGTCGCATCTGAACAGCCGGGAGAATAATTGATGTTCTCTGCCCTGTTCATCAGCCGGCCCAAGCTGGCGCTTGTCATCTCGCTGGTGCTGACCATCATGGGCGGTATTGGCTATATGGTGCTGCCGGTGGCGCAGTTCCCTGACATCACGCCGCCCGTGGTCAGCGTGACCACCACCTATACCGGCGCCAATGCCGAGACGGTCGAAAACACCGTGGCCGCTCCGATTGAGGCGCAGGTCAATGGTGTGGACGATATGATCTATATGACGTCCACATCATCGGACAACGGGTCCTATTCCCTGAACGTCACGTTCGAGGTCGGCACAGACCCGGATATCGCCTCGGTCAATGTGCAGAACCGCGTTGCGCAGGCAATGTCATCACTGCCCACCGAGGTCACCTCGTCCGGCGTGGTGACGCAGAAATCTTCGACCAACATGCTGATGCTGGTCACTTTGACCTCTCCCAATGGCACCTATGACAGCGTGTTCCTGTCAAACTATGCCTCGATCAACCTGCGCGACGCGCTGGCGCGCGTGCAAGGCGTGGGCAAGGCGGATGTTCTGACCAATCTGGAATATGCCATGCGGATCTGGATGGATCCGGACAAGATGGCGGCCTTGTCGATCACTCCGGGTGATGTGATCAATGCGATCCGGGAACAGAATATCGAGGTTTCTGCAGGCTCGATTGGTTCACCTCCAGTGCCCGAGGGCCAGACCTTTCAGTATACGATCAAGTCCAAGGGTCGACTTACATCCGCCGAAGAGTTTGGCGATATCGTCATCCGCACAGGCGATGCAGGCGCGATTGTCCGCGTGCGCGACATCGCGCGGGTCGAGCTGGGGGCCGCCTTCTATTCTGCCTCAGGCTATTTCCAGGCGGTTCCGGCAACCGTGATTGGGATCTATCAGGCGCCAGGTGCGAACGCGTTGGCCGTATCTGATCGCGTGCAGGCAGAGCTTGAACGCCTGTCCCGCGCCTTCCCGACAGATGTGGAATATGAAGTTCCCTTCAACACCACCGACTTTGTCGAAGCGTCCCTGAACGATGTGGTCTCGACCCTGATCCTGACATTTATCCTCGTGATCTCGGTGGTGTTTGTATTCCTGGGCAGTTGGCGGGCAACGATCATTCCGGCGGTGGCCATTCCGGTCTCGCTGATCGGCACGTTTGCCTTTCTGCTGGCCTTTGGAATGTCGCTGAACACGATCTCATTGTTTGCGCTTGTGCTGGCCATTGGGATCGTGGTGGACGACGCGATTGTTGTTGTTGAAAACGTCGAACGGATCATTGCGGATGAGGGCTTGCCACCGGCAGAGGCCACCCGCAAAGCCATGGGGCAAATCACAGGCCCGGTCATCGCAACCACGCTTGTTCTGCTGGCCGTGTTTGTGCCGGTAACCTTTATGCCGGGCATCTCAGGTAGGCTCTATTCGCAATTTGCCGTGACCATTTCAACCGCTGTTGTGATCTCGTCGATCAATGCGCTGACGCTTTCGCCCGCTTTGTGCGGCTTGGTCCTGCGCGCCCGGTCTGGCCCCCCAAAGGGGCTGCTGGCCATGTTCGAAAGCTTTATCGGCACTGTCCGCAATGGCTATGTCGCGATTGTCCGCAAGCTGTTGGTCTTCCCGGCCATAGCCCTGGCCATCGTGGCAGGCTTGGGTCTGGGCACCGGGACGATCATGTCCAACACCTCAGCCGGCTTTATTCCGCTCGAAGACAACGGTTACCTGTTTGTCGACATCCAACTGCCCGACGCCGCGACGTTGGAGAGGACCGAAACTGTCACCGCGCGTGTCGATGAAAAGATCCGCCAAATTCCGGGCGTCTCCAGCACGGTTCTGGTCAACGGGTTTTCCCTGTTGAACGGCACCACCACCAATGGCGCTGCGATCTTTGTCAATCTGGAAAACTGGGCCGACAGGCAGGAGGACGACCTGAGCGCCAATGCGATCCTTGGCAAGGTTCTGGCCATTGCCAATGGCGAATTTGCGGCGTCCATCGTGGCCTTCAACCCGCCACCCATTCAGGGCCTGGGCATGTCTGCCGGGGTCGAGATGGAGGTGCAGCAGACCGGAGGCGGCACGCCGCAGGATCTGGCCTCGGCTGTGGGATCGTTTGTTTATGCGGCGAACCAGAGGCCCGAGATCGGTCAGGCCTATACGACTTTCCGTGCCAATGTTCCGCAGTTGTTTGTCGATCTGGATCGGGAAAAGGCCAAGACGCTGGATGTGTCGGTCGCTGAGATTTTCCAGACCATGCAAGCGCAATTGGGTTCGTATTACGTCAATGACTTCAACCTTTTTGGCCGCGTCTATCGCGTGATGATCCAGGCCGATGGCAGCTATCGCGACACTGTTGACGATATCGCAAACCTCTATGTCCGTTCGCAACAGGGTGAGATGGTACCGCTGGGTACGCTGATCGATGTCGAAAACGTGTTGGGACCGGTTCTGCTGAAACGGCACAACCTGTTCCGGTCGGCCACTGTTACGGCGGTGCCGGCACCGGGTCTGTCCTCGGGCGATGCGATCACTGTGATGACCGAGGAATCCGCCACCGCACTGCCCCCCGGCTATGCCTTTGAATGGACAGGCACCGCGCAGCAACAGCTGGCCTCGAGCGGGCTCGTGATCGTGATCCTGGGGCTCGCGATCCTGTTCGGCTATTTGTTCCTGGTGGGGCAATACGAAAGCTGGTCGATGCCCGTGTCGATCCTTTTGTCCGTCGTCGTGGCCCTGTTCGGAGCGGTCGCGGCTGTGGCAATCGTGGGCAGTGACATCAACCTCTATACGCAGATTGGGATGATCATGCTGGTGGGGCTGGCCTCAAAGAACGGCATTCTGATCGTCGAGTTTGCGATGGAACAACGCGCCAAAGGCCTGTCGATCACAGAGGCCGCAGCCGAGGCCGCATATCAACGTTTCCGCGCGGTGATGATGACCGCCCTGTCCTTCCTGCTGGGCGTGGTTCCGCTGCTGGCCGCAAGCGGCGCGGGTGCGGCCAGCCAAAAGGCCATCGGTGTTGCAGTCTTCGGCGGGATGCTCGCCGCAACACTGGTGGGCGTGATCGTGGTGCCGGTGCTCTATGCCTTGATGCAAAGCCTGCGCGAGTGGCTGAAAGGCAGCAAAAGCAAACCTGACGCAACCGCTGAAACCTCGTAACACAACAGACAGACGCCCCACCCAACATGCGGGGCGTCTTACTTTGCAAAGATTCACCATAAAGTAATTGACTGACAGGTTGTGCCCGTTTGAGGATAGAGCAACCTTACAAATCTGAGAGGCGGGCATGGGACTTTTGGGGCAGCCCCTGGGCTACTATGACTACCTGACATTTGTGGCATTGATCCTGTTGCTTGCGGCGGTGATGGGGGTGTTCCTGTTCATTATGGGTTTGCCCGGTCGCATCGCCATCAAGCGTAATCACCCCCATGCCGAAGCCGTCAAAATCATGGGATGGATGGGATTTCTGGCCATTATCCCCTGGGTCCACGCCTTTATTTGGGCCTTCCATGATGGCGTCACCGTCGATATGCGCCGTGGTCCGGACGAAGAGAAAAAAGCCATCCGGGATGAGATCACGCGACTGGGTGGCGACATCAAGCCGGAATACCAAGAGCAAACCGACTCGGATATGCCGACCGCAGACGGCACACAGAAAAGCTAAGGCCGAAGGAATTCTGAAACCATGCTTGTCGCCCTCGGCATCACATTATTTTACATCATTTTCGTCTGGTTTGTTTTCTTCAAGGCGCAATGGCTGAAGTTCAACGTGGCCTGGGGCATCGTTTCGTTCTGGGTCGGTGCGCATCTTCTGTTGATCTTTCTGGTCGCGTTGCGCTTCTTTCAGCCCTTCTCGGCCGACAGCCATGTGGTGCGTTCGACCATCCAGATCCTGCCCAAGCTGACCCAGCCGACGCTTTTGACCGAGGTCTTGGTGGAACCCAACACCATCGTCACCAAAGGCGAGCCGCTCTATCGCTTTGACGACACCGTCTATGCGCTGGCCGTCAAGAAGGCCCAGGCGCAACTGGTGGGGGCTCAGCAAAACGCCAAGATCCTGGAACAAGACGTGATCGCAGCCGCCGAGGCGGTGGAACGGGCGCAGGCGCAACTGGCTTATGCCCAGACCCAGCAAGCGCGGTATGAAAACCTTGTGCCCGCAGGCGGTGCGCGGCAGGACGAGCTGGATCGCTGGAACGAGCAGGTCACCGAAGATGAGGCGCTGATCAAAGAGGCGGTGGCCAATCTGGAAAAAGCCAATTTGGCGCTGGATTCCCAGATCGACGGGGTGAATACCGGCATCATTCAGGCACAGGCCGAGCTGGATCAGGCCCAGTATTTTCTCGACAACACCACCATCTATGCGCCTGAAAACGGCATGATCGTCTCGCAACAGGCGCGGCCCGGGCTGGTTGTCGGTGACATCCGCCTTGGTGCAATCGCCAGTTTTGTGACCGAAGATAATCCCTATATCCTGGCCACTTTCCGACAGCAGAACCTGAAGTTCGTTGAGGTTGGTCAGCCGGTTGAAGTGGCGCTGGACCTCTATCCCGGTGAGATCCTGACCGGCAAGGTCGAGGCGATCTGGTGGGCCACCCGTCAGGGGCAATACCTGCCCTCGGGCCGCCTGCCCGGCTTTGAGCTGCCCGAACTTCCGGGTCGGATTGCGGTGCAGATCACCGTGGATGTGCCCGAAGACCGTATCTTCCCGGCCGGTGGTCATGCGGCGGTTGCGATCTATACCGGACAGGGCAAGAGTTTCGAATTCCTGAGGCGCATCAACATCCGCCTCTATTCCTTCGCCAACTTCATCCGACCGCTGGATATCTGATGGGACGCGCCATGACACTCCGCCAGCTGCTGGGCACCGCGCTTTGTGCCGCGACCCTTGTCGCCTGCACGCCGGTCGGGCCTGATTTCGTGCGCCCGAATTCTCCGGTGGTGAAACAGTGGATCGAAGTGAACAGCCCTGACGCCAGCGCCAATGGTCTCACATCGCGCAGCGCGCCGGTGGTGCGGTGGTGGCAAACGTTCAATGATCCGACGCTCAACAAGCTGATCAACCAGGCTTATGCCCAGAACCTGAGCCTGCAAGTGGCCGGAGCGCGCGTTTTGCAAGCCCGGGCGCAGCTGGGCATCGCCTTTGGTGAGCTTTATCCGCAGTCACAAGTGTTGGGGGCTTCGGCAGAACGGCGTCAGATCAGTGACAATCTGGGGCCAATTTCTGATATCCGACAGATCGTCCCTCTGGATACGGAATTCTCGACTTCGCAAGTGGGGTTTGACGCGCAATGGGAGCTGGACGTCTGGGGGGCTCAGCGGCGCGGCGTGCAGGCGGCGCGGTCGAACCTGGCGCTGCAGGTTGCCAATTACGATGACGCCTTGGTGACGCTGACGGGCGACGTAGCAGCGCTTTATATCAACATAAGGTCCCTGCAAGAAGGTCTGGGCGTCGCCCGAGAGAATATCGCGCTGCAGCAGCAATCGGCGGATTTGACCCAGCTGCGATTCAACAACGGGGTGACGACCGAGTTGGACGTGCAGGAATCCACAGCCCTTTTGAACAACACCAAGGCCATCGTTCCGCAGCTGGAAACCGAATTGCAGCAGGCCAAAAATGCGCTGGCGGTGCTGCTGGGCACAACCCCGTCGCGGATGACCAGCCTGTTGGGCAATTCGGGCCGCATCCCCAGCGCCAGAGCCAATGTTGCAGTCGGCGTTCCAGCTGAGCTGTTGCGCCGCAGACCGGATGTACGCGCGGCGGAACTGGCCGCAGCAACCCAATCGGCGCAAGTGGGCATCGCGTTGGCGGATCTATACCCGCAGTTCATTCTGTCGGGCGCGGTCGGGCTGCAAGCCTCGGGTGGTCAGAACCTGTTCAGCTCGAACAGCTCCACCGGGCTGGCCAGTGCCGGCGTGGTCTGGAACGTGCTGAACTATGGGCGCATCAAGAACAATGTCCGCGCGCAGGACGCGGCCTATCAAGCGCTGATCGCCAATTATCAGAACACGGTCCTGTCGGCTTATTCCGAGGTGGAAAGCGCGATGGTCGCCTATTCTGAGGCGCGCAAGCAGGTCACGTTCTATCAGCGCAGCGTCGAAGCCTCGCGCCGCGCCTCTCAGATCGCAGTCGACCAGTATCGCGACGGGATTGCCAGCTATTCTCGTGTTCTGAATACCCAAACCGCCCTGCTGCAATCTGAGTCCAACTTGATCGAGGCGCGACAGCAGGTGTCGTCCAACCTGGTGGCTATTTACAAAGGTCTGGGCGGTGGGTGGCAAATTCGTCAAAGCCAGGAATTCCTGCCCGAGACGGTTCTGGCCGAAATGGCCTATCGCACCGATTGGGGAGATCTGTTGGAGCAGGATCCGACCCGCGCCAGTCTGAACTGATCGCTATTTCGTCAGGCCCCGCAACCCTCCTGAAATGAGGATGTTCACCTCATAAAGGATGCGCGGCGCCGCCAGACCACCGGGGCTGGCCAGATAGTTCGGGCTCCATTCCGGGTCGAACTTCTGCTTGAAACTGCGCAGGCCTTCGAAGTGATAGAACTGCTCGCCATGCTCATACACAAACCCGCCGATCCGGTTCCACAGTGAGGCCAGTTGCCGGTTCTCGATCCCCGAAAACGGCGCAGCCCCCAATGAGAACCAGTGGAACCCTTGCTCGGCCCCCCATGTCATCATTTCGGCAAACAGAGCGTCCATGACAAAGCTGGGGCTGTCGGGCTGGTACCGCATCAGATCCAGTGACAATTCCGATTTGTTGCCACCTTGAAACAGGTTGGCAAAGGCCATGATCTTACCTGTCTCGTCCCGCAACACCGCGTGGTCGAAGTAAGACAGATAAGCGTCATCAAACCCGCCGAGGGCAAAGCCTTTCTCTTCCCCGGCTTTCTTCGCCAGCCAATGATCGGAAATGGCGCGTAGTTTCGGCAAGATCGGTGCCAGCTCCTCTTTCGGGATGATCTCGAACGTGTACCCTTCTCGCTCGGCCCGGTTCTTGGCTTGGCGGAAGCGTTTACGCGACTTGCCATCCAATGAGAAATCGGTCAGCGGCACCCGGGCAACTTCCCCGATCTTGAGGATCGACAGCCCAAGATCCAGGAAGGTTGGCAGGTATTTGGTCGACACGCTGTAGAAAGCACAAAGCTTGCCTTCGCGATCCGCCATTTCGCGCAGTTGCCAGATCAGTTGCTGGCCTGCTTTCTCATCGCCAACCGGTTCTCCCTTGGTGATCAGCGCATTGCCCGTATCGGCGTAGGCCAGAAACGCAGTCTCATCGTCCGAGATCAGGAACTGTTTGTCGCCGGTCAACGATATCTGGGCTTCGGTGTCCTCACTCTCCATCACCAGCCGTTCAACCACGGGTGGGATCTCGGTGCGCTTGGGCGCTGGGATTTCACGACCGAACAGAGAGTTCACCGCCACGACGCCAAGGATCACCGCCACCACAAGGCTCGATCGCAAGAACCGCGAGGCATCCGCGTTCCAGGCGAAATCCCACCACAAGGCATTCTGATACTGGACATGAGAATAGGCAAAGAGCCCAATCCAGAAGATCACCGCCAACAGGGCCACGACACTGACCAACCAGGGGATGTTGAGCCGAAAGATCGACGCTCCGCTGACACGGTAAAAGGCGTCACGAAACATCGCCAGCAAGCCGATTGTAACCAGCATTGATATGGCTTCGTGCGTGTCCAACCCCTTGGCGAGCGAAGCACAGAACCCTGCAACCATCAACAGCATCGCCACCACCCAGGCGCGATAGAGCTTTCGGAACAAGCCGCGAGAGACCAGCAGCAGCAACACGCCAATCGCGCTTCCGGCCAGATGCGACGCCTCGACGAATGACAAGGGCAGGACGTCGCGCAACACGCCAAGTTTTTGGGAATCTGCGGGCAACGCACCTGAAACCAACAGGATCACCCCAGCCACCGCTGCCACGCCTGCGGCCACCATCGGTACGATGGGCCGGATCGCGCGATAGACCCATGTTGCTGCGCCACCGATCCTTTGCCTATGGGTCAAAGCCGATGCCAGTGCGATGCCCAGAGTTGCGACGGCAAACGGTAAGAACGTATAGACCAGCCGGTAAAGCAACAGCGCTGCAACCACGTCTGATCGTCCAGACGCACCAAGACCCGCAATAAGTGTCGCTTCGAAAACGCCGATACCGCCGGGCGCATGGCTGACGATACCCACGGCAATTGCGGCCACGTAGATGGCGAAGAAATACGGGAAACCAACGCCCAGATCATCGGGCATCAACACATAAAGCACCATCGACGCGCCAAAGACGTCGCCCACTGCCGCGACTGTCAACATCCCGGCCAGCTTGCCGCCGGGAAGGTTGAATCCGAACCCAGCAACACCCAACCGTCGCCCGCCTTTGGATAGCCAGACGAAAAGGCACAGAAGCGCAGCAAGCAAAGCCAGCCCGATCACAGTCTCAGCCGTTTCACTGATCGGTAACACTTTGGAAATCCCGTCGGGATGCAGGGTCAGCAATATGCCCATGATCAGGGTCAGCCCCATCCAGAACGCCACCCACGAGGTGGCGATCACACCCGCGACCCGCCCCAGATCAAGACCCAGCGACGCATAGATCCGATACCGGATGGCCGTTCCGGTGATGTAGGAAAACCCTAGGCAGTTGGACACGGCATAACCGCTTGCCCCCGCCAAACCGGCGACAGGTGCAGGCACCGTTCCCTTGGCCACACTTCTTACTGCGAAGACATCGTAAAACGAGAGCGAGAAAAAGCTGAAAGCCGTCCAGAACACGGCAAAGGCCATGACCGTCCAAGGCTTGGCCCGAATATCTGCCGTCACATCCGACCATTTCACATGCGCCGAAAGGTCGTGCAATACCGCCAGGGCTATGCCAGTGACAAGAACCGGTATGACGATACGGACCCAGGGTTTTTCCAAAAGCCCTGTCACCCGTTCGATCCAGAGCGCGATTGTCGCGTTCTGCTTGCCGGTTTCCTCAGCCATTGCCCCTGCCCTTTATTGTCAAACGATCTTGCCAATCCAACACTGACAAACCGCTGTTTTGCCGGTTCCTCTGGGGCAGATTGGCACAGTTCCTATGCAGATCAAAGGCCTGTGCCCAGTCGATCATGACCGTCCAGTCCGCGTTGACAGCAACAGGTTGGTCTCCGATCGCGTCACGCCTTCCATGCGCCGAATTTGAAACAGAACCTTGTCCAGTTCGGCCAAAGTCTCGGTTCCGATCTCGGCAATCAGATCCCAACTGCCGTTGGTTGAATGCACGGCCCGTACTTCTTGCATCGCAGCGATGCGAGACATGATCCTTTCCGTGCCGCGCCCTTCGATCCCCAGCATCATCAGTCCGCGCACGGGGCTCTCCGTAACGCCTTGACGGGTCAGGACCGTAAAGCCCACAATCTCACCCGACTGTTTCAAGCGCTGCAACCGGCTGCGTATGGTGGTGCGCGTTACCCCCAATGACTGGGCCAGTTCTGACAGCGACGCCCGAGCATCCCGTTGCAAAGCCGCCAGCAGCCTGTTGTCCAATTCGTCCACTCTGTATTCCCAAAATGATAAGCTGAGTTTCTTATTGTTCACTTTGCCCCCTTTTGGCAATCCGGCCTGTGCGGCTAAAAGGACGTATGGACAAGCAGAACATCATTCTGGTCGGCGCACCGATGGATGCCGGGAAACGCCGTCAGGGGTGCCGCATGGGGCCCGACGCGTATCGCGTGGCAGGCCTGGCTGAGGCCCTCGCTGATCTTGGGCACAACGTCACGGATCTGGGGGACACGCAGCCAGACCAAGTGGACGTGGAAGAAAGCGATCATCTGTTCGCTTTGCCGGAATGCGTTGGCTGGACCCAGGCGCTCTGCCGCACGGCCTGTGACGCGGCGCAACAGGGCGTACCCATATTTCTGGGGGGCGATCATGCCCTTTCTATGGGAACGGTGTCCGGCATGGCGCAGCACGCCGACAGGATTGGGCGCCCCCTGTTTGTATTGTGGCTCGACGCGCATAGCGATTTCCACACGCCCTCCAGCTCTGGCAGCGGCAATTTGCACGGGACACCAGTGGCCTATGTGACCGGCCAAGACGGGTTTGATGCTTTCCCGTCCCTAGCAAGCCCGGTTCCAACAAGCCGCGTGGGAATGATCGGCTTGCGCTCTGTCGACCCCGAAGAACGCGCAGCACTTGAGAAAAATCACGCGATGCTGGCCGATATGCGCAGCATTGACGAACATGGCATCAAGGCACCTTTGCTGGCATTCCTCGAAAAGGTTCGCGCTGCAAATGGGGTTTTGCACGTGTCCTTGGATGTGGATTTTCTGGATCCTTCCATCGCGCCCGCGGTTGGTACAACGGTGCCCGGAGGCGCAACCGAGCGCGAGGCACATCTGGTGATGGAATTGCTGCACGAAAGCAGGCTCGTCTGCTCTTTGGATCTGGTCGAGTTGAACCCGTTCCTCGATGAACGCGGGCGCACCGCGAAACTGATGGTCGACTTGGCAGCGTCTCTTATGGGGCGGCGGATCTTTGACCGGCCGACGCGAAGCTTCTAAACCAACTTGCACCGAATACTGTGCTGGTATGTGCTCCCTGCTAGGGACCAGCGAAGAAAAACCGTTGATCTAGAGAAGCCCTGCCGCAGCCGAAGCAAGCCGCGACTCCCCCAAGGTTATTTTGTACCGAAGAAGAGCGGAATCCGCATTCCCGCCAATCCTCTCATGTGGTCGGGCACGCAGATCGCGTCAGGGAATGAAACCCGGCCAAACACGATAGCGATCACAGTTTTTTGGCGCGCTGGCTTTCGACCCCGGACGAATTACAGTTTATTAATTGTTTGATAACGATATTTTTATGTCGCGCTGAGCTTTGTTTACAAAATCCAGTGAAATCTAAAAACTTCTTTACAAACAAATCCAAGCTTTACAGCAATTTATTCCATAATTTTCCATCCCGGCTATGATGCAAAGTGGGAGGAACGGGATCGACATTGCCAGATCGGCAGGCATTATCGGTCCGACATAGTCCAATCCGAGAGGGAGGAGCCTCAACAATGACTACCGCTGCCCCGGCAGATGCCAAGACCTATCCGCCATCTGCAGAAACCGTCGCGCGTGCGCATGTGGATGCGGACAAATATGCCGATATGTATGCGGCGTCGATCAGTGATCCTGATACATTCTGGGCCGAGCAGGCCAAGCGGATCGACTGGATCAAGCCGTTCAGCCAGGTCAAGGACGTCAACTATGATTTCGGCTCGGTCAAGATCAACTGGTATGCGGACGGCACGCTGAACGTTTCGGCCAATTGCCTGGACCGCCATCTTGAGACGCGCGGCGATCAGACAGCGATCATCTGGGAGCCGGATGATCCAGCGGATGCCGCACAGCACATTACCTATGCCGAGCTTCACCGCCGCACCTGCCGCATGGCCAACATTCTGGAATCCATGGGTGTGCGCAAAGGCGATCGTGTTGTCATTTACCTGCCAATGATCCCCGAGGCCGCCTATGCAATGCTGGCCTGTGCACGGATCGGTGCAATCCATTCCATTGTCTTCGCCGGTTTCTCGCCAGACGCTCTGGCAGCGCGGGTCAATGGCTGTGATGCCAAGGTTGTCATTACGGCGGATGAGGCACCGCGCGGGGGTCGCAAGACCCCGTTGAAGTCAAACGCCGACGCCGCCCTGCTGCATTGCCCCGACACAGTAAAATGTCTTGTGGTCAAGCGTACCGGGGGTCAGACCACTTGGATCGACGGGCGCGACTTTGACTATAACGAAATGGCGCTGGAAGCTGATGATTATTGCGCCCCAGCCGAGATGAACGCTGAGGACCCGCTGTTCATCCTTTATACCTCGGGATCGACCGGGCAGCCGAAGGGCGTGGTGCATACCACCGGTGGCTATATCGTCTATGCCGCCATGACCCATGAGATCACCTTTGATTACCATGATGGCGACATCTACTGGTGTACAGCTGATGTCGGTTGGGTGACCGGGCACAGCTATATCGTCTATGGCCCGCTGGCCAATGGCGCGACCACGCTGATGTTCGAAGGTGTCCCAACCTATCCCGATGCGGGCCGGTTCTGGGAGGTTTGCGCCAAGCACAAGGTCAACCAATTCTACACTGCCCCAACCGCAATCCGCGCCCTTATGGGCCAGGGCAGCGAGTGGGTTGAAAAGCACGACCTAAGCGATCTGCGGACCCTGGGTACCGTGGGTGAACCGATCAATCCCGAAGCCTGGAACTGGTACAACGAGGTTGTCGGCAAGGGCAAATGCCCCATCGTCGACACCTGGTGGCAGACCGAAACCGGCGGTCACCTGATGACCCCTCTGCCCGGTGCCCATGCGATGAAACCGGGATCTGCGATGAAACCGTTCTTTGGGATCGAACCGGTGGTTCTGGACCCTCAGTCCGGTGTCGAAATTGAGGGCAACGGGGTTGAAGGCGTTTTGTGCATCAGGGACAGCTGGCCCGGGCAGATGCGCACCGTCTGGGGCGATCACGAGCGGTTCGAGAAGACCTATTTCTCGGATTACAAAGGCTATTACTTTACCGGCGACGGTTGCCGCCGTGACGAAGATGGCGATTACTGGATCACCGGCCGCGTCGATGACGTGATCAACGTCTCGGGCCACCGTATGGGCACCGCCGAGGTCGAAAGTGCGCTGGTCGCCCATGCCGCCGTCGCCGAAGCCGCAGTTGTTGGATATCCGCATGAAATCAAAGGCCAAGGCATCTATTGTTATGTCACTTTGATGAATGACCGTGACCCCTCGGATGAGTTGCTGAAAGAACTGCGCACCTGGGTGCGGACCGAGATTGGACCGATTGCCAGCCCGGATGTGATCCAGTGGGCGCCTGGTCTGCCCAAAACACGCTCGGGCAAGATCATGCGTCGTATCCTGCGCAAGATTGCGGAAAACGATTTCGGCTCTTTGGGCGATACATCCACCCTGGCGGATCCGTCCGTTGTCGAAGACCTGATCGCAAACCGGGCAAATTCGTGAGGGTATGATGGACGCAGAAACACTCACCCGCCCCGCTGTTTTGATCCTTCTCGGCCCTCCGGGCGCCGGGAAGGGAACGCAGGCCCGTATGCTGGAAGACAAGTTTGGTCTGGTGCAATTGAGCACCGGAGATCTTTTGCGCGCCGCAGTTGCTACGGGGACCGAAGCCGGTCTGGCAGCCAAGGCCGTGATGGAGGCAGGCGAACTGGTCAGCGACGAGATAGTGATCGCGATCTTACGTGACCGGATGGCAGAACCGGATTGCACAAAGGGAGTGATCCTGGACGGATTTCCACGCACGACGGTTCAGGCCAAGGCTCTGGATGACCTGTTGGCCACATCGGGACAGAAGGTCAGCACGGCAATCAGTCTTGAGGTTGAAGACGCGGAAATGGTGAGCCGCATTTCGGGTCGCTATACATGCGCGATGTGCGGCGAAGGATATCACGACACGTTCAAGATCCCCGCAGTTGAGGGCAAATGCGACAATTGTGGAGGAACCGAGTTCAAACGCCGGGCCGATGACAACGCGGAAACCGTTGCCGCGCGCCTGGTGGCCTATCATGAGCAAACCGCACCACTGATCACATATTACGACGCCCAAAGCGTGCTGAAACGCACAGACGCTATGGGCCAGATCGACGACATCGCCCGCGATCTTGAAGAGATCGTGGGCGCTGCGATGAGTTAAGGGGGAGGAGACAAGCCGCAAGGCTTTGATCCTGAACAGAATACTTCAACGGAACCGCCTTGTCGGACCAGAGGAGTTTTGCCTGACGTCACGGGGCGTTTGGTACATTCGAGAAGCGGTCCAGCGCGCTGGAGGAGTTGCGCAAAGGGCCGCCAACGAGGAAGTGAAGGAGGAAACCGCAATGGCGGATCAGTCTACAAACTCCGCGCAGACTGCCGAGGCCGATAAGGGCTATTGGCAGGCCAACCTGCGCCTCATCTACATCAGCCTCGCGATCTGGGCGCTGGTGTCTTTCGGATTCGGCATTCTGCTGCGTCCGCTTTTGTCCGGCATCTCTGTTGGCGGCACAGATCTGGGCTTTTGGTTTGCTCAGCAAGGATCGATCCTGGTCTTTCTGGTGCTGATCTTCAACTACGCCTGGCGCATGAACAAGCTGGACGCTGAATACGGCGTGGACGAGGAGTAAGCGAGCCATGGATCAGTTTACCATCAACCTGCTGTTTGTTGGCGCATCCTTCGCGCTTTACATCGGCATCGCGATTTGGGCCCGCGCGGGTTCCACATCGGAATTCTACGCCGCTGGTCGCGGCGTTCACCCGGTCACTAACGGTATGGCGACAGCGGCAGACTGGATGTCTGCGGCCTCGTTCATCTCGATGGCGGGCCTGATTGCCTTTACCGGCTATGACAACTCGACCTTCCTGATGGGTTGGACCGGCGGTTATGTTCTGCTGGCTCTGCTGCTTGCGCCTTACCTGCGTAAGTTCGGCAAGTTCACCGTCTCGGAATTCATCGGCGACCGCTTTTACAGCCAGACCGCACGTATCGTTGCGGTGATCTGTCTGATCGTGGCCTCGGTTACTTATGTGATCGGTCAGATGACCGGCGTGGGCGTGGCCTTTGGCCGCTTCCTTGAGGTCAGCAACACCACAGGTCTGCTGATTGGCGCCGGCGTCGTGTTTGCCTACGCGGTGTTTGGTGGGATGAAGGGTGTGACCTACACTCAGGTCGCTCAGTACTGCGTGCTGATCACCGCCTATACCATCCCGGCAATCTTCATCTCGCTGCAGCTGACCGGCACGCCAGTTCCGGCGCTGGGTCTGTTCGGGGATACCGCCAGCGGTGAGCCTCTGCTGACCAAGCTGGATGCCATCGTGACCGAGTTGGGGTTCAATGAATATACGACCCACCACTCGAACACGTTGAACATGGTGCTGTTCACGCTGTCGCTGATGATCGGTACAGCCGGTCTGCCGCACGTGATCATGCGCTTCTTCACCGTGCCGAAAGTGTCCGACGCACGTTGGTCTGCTGGCTGGGCGCTGGTTTTCATCGCGCTGCTGTACCTGACCGCCCCTGCGGTTGGCGCAATGGCTCGTCTGAACATCAGTGAAATGATGTGGCCCAATGGCGGCATCGATGGTGGCGCCGTGTCTGTTGAGGAAATCGACAATGATCCGCGCTATGACTGGATGGCCACATGGCAGAAAACCGGTTTGCTGGATTGGGAAGACAAGAACGGCGACGGCAAGATTCAGTACTACAATGACAAGTCTGAATCGATGCAGGCGCTTGCGGAAGAAAAAGGCTGGGTTGGCAACGAGCTGACCAAGTTCAACCGCGACATCCTGGTTCTGGCCAATCCCGAGATTGCCAACCTGCCCGGTTGGGTGATCGGTCTGGTCGCTGCCGGTGGTCTGGCTGCCGCACTGTCCACAGCTGCGGGCTTGCTTCTGGCGATCTCATCGGCTGTGTCCCACGACCTTATCAAGGGCGCTATCAACCCGCAGATCTCGGAAAAAGGTGAACTTCTGTCAGCACGGATCGCGATGGCCGTAGCCATTGTGGTGGCAACCTGGCTGGGCCTGAACCCACCCGGATTTGCGGCGCAAACCGTGGCCTTGGCCTTCGGTCTGGCGGCGGCCTCGATCTTCCCGGCGCTGATGATGGGGATCTTCTCGACCCGCATCAACAACACCGGCGCGGTCGCTGGTATGCTGGCTGGTCTGGTCGTCACACTGGTCTATATCTTCCTGCACAAGGGCTGGCTGTTCATCCCGGGCACCAACTCTTTCACAGATGCAGACCCGCTGCTGGGTCCGATCAAGTCGACCTCGTTCGGTGCGATCGGTGCCATGGTCAACTTCGGTGTCGCCTACGTGGTGGCCGGCATGACCAAGGAAACTCCGCAGGAGATCAAAGATCTGGTCGAAAGCGTGCGCATTCCCCGTGGTGCGGGCGTGGCTCAGGATCACTGAGTGTGTTGCGGTCGGCGGCTCTTGTCTTCGACCGCATCTTTCGACTTACTGTTCCCGCCTGGCACACCACCGGGCGGGACTTTTTTCACCAAGCATCAGAGAACGTAAATGCCTCTGTCTCATGACGAAATCGCGCGGTTTCTGAAATCCGTCCACCCCTATGACTCGCTGCCCCCCGAGGCGTTGGAAAAGCTGGCGAGCCAAATTGAGGTCTGGGAGGTCGAGGAAGACGGCAAGGTTTACGAATTGGGTCATTCCCTGCCCGGTGTCTTTGTCATCTATGACGGACAGGTGGACATAACCGATCAGAACGGCTCGGTCGTGTCGCAGTTGGGACTGCGCAATTCGTTTGGTGAACGCGGTCTGCTGAAAGATGGCAAGGCTGCAACCCATGCGACGGCCACAACCCCGTCGGTTCTGATCGTTCTGCCCCCTGACCTGGTGCGTGAGTTGATTGAGGGCCATGATGTCGTGGCCAATTTCTTCAACCGCACACGCACCGAGCGCAGCACCCCGCAAAGCCTAGCCACAAGCCTGATAGATGTCTTGATGGCGCGCGACCCCGCAACCTGTTCGCCTGAAACGTCTGTTCAACAGGCCGCTCAGATGATGCGCGACAAGCATATCTCTTCGCTTTGCGTCACCCAAGATGAGGCGCTTTTGGGGATTGTCACGCTGCGCGATGTGTCGGGCAAATTCGTGGCTGAAGCTTTGCCCAAGACGACAACAGTCTCGGATATCATGACCGCCGATCCGATCACCCTGTCCCCGACCGATATCGGGTCGGATGTACTGCACGTGATGATGGAGCGTGGCATCGGTCATATCCCCATTGCTCAAGGCAACAAGCTGGTCGGGATCGTCACGCAAACTGATCTGACCCATTACCAGGCTGTCAATTCCGCCGAACTGGTACGCCGCATCGCTCAGGCGCACACGGCAGAGCAGATGGCAGCGGTCACCGCCGAGATCCCGCAATTGCTGGTTCAACTGGTCGCAGGTGGCAATCGGCACGAGATTGTTACCCGGTTGATCACGGATATCGCCGATACGGCCACGCGCCGCTTGTTGGTTCTGGCTGAACAAAAGCTGGGGCCGCCACCTGTTCCCTACCTGTGGCTAGCCTGTGGCTCTCAGGGACGGCAGGAGCAGACGGGCGTATCAGATCAGGACAATTGCCTGATGCTGGATGACAACGTCACCGAAGGCGACATGGCCTATTTCGCGGATCTGGCCAAATTCGTGTCCGACGGGCTGGATACTTGCGGATATTTCTACTGTCCGGGCGACATGATGGCGACCAATCCGCGCTGGTGTCAGCCCCTGAATGTGTGGCGGTCCTATTTCGAGAACTGGATCTCCAAACCCAACCCCGAAGCCCAAATGCTCGCCTCAGTGATGTTCGATCTGCGCCCCATTGGCGGCGCGTTCGAGCTGTTTACCGACCTTCAGGCCGAGACGCTGGCGGCGGCCAATACCAACTCGATCTTTGTCGCCCATATGGTGGCAAACTCGTTGAAGCATACGCCCCCCTTGGGGTTGTTGCGCGGCTTTGCCACCATCCGGTCCGGTGAGCACCGCAACACGCTGGATATGAAGCACAACGGCGTCGTCCCAATTGTCGATCTGGGTCGCATCTATGCGCTGCAAGGACAATTGACGGGGGTCAACACGCGGGCTCGGTTGAAGGCGGCAGAGGCTGCGGGTGTGCTAAGCCCGTCGGGTGCGCGGGACCTTTTGGATGCCTATGACCTGATTGCCGAAACCCGGCTAGAACATCAGGTACGACAGGCCAAGGCCGGACAGAAACCGGACAACTACTTGCCGCCATCTGTTTTGTCTGACTTTGAGCGAAGTCATCTGCGTAACGCCTTTGTCGTGGTAAAAACCATGCAATCGGCGATTGGGCACGGCAAGGGCATGTTGGGATAGCGATGCGCGGGCCCAAAGGGCAGGATCACCTTCGGCGACCGTATTTGGAACGAGAAGAAGGGGCGGGTCGCGCCCGATAGGAGGGGAAAAGACATGTTTCTGGAGCTGATCGGGACGGTATTTGCAGGCCTGGCTTTTGCCGGTGTTGTCATGCTGCTGAACAAGCTGACAGGTGGTCGCCTTCCACGATGGGCGGCTCCGGTTGCGGCGGGTGTGGGCATGATCGCAATGACGATCACCAGCGAGTACTCCTGGTACAACCGCACCAAGGATCAACTGCCAGACGCGCTGATTGTGGTGCAAGAGGTCGAAAGCCGGGCATTCTATCGCCCCTGGACCTATGCGGTTCCTTTTGTGGATCGGTTTGCAGCCATCGACACGGTCTCGGTCCGCACCAATGAAAGCGTTCCGGATCAACGTCTTGTTGACCTGTACTTCTTTGGCCGCTGGGCGCCTGTCTCGATGGTGCCCGTAGCGGTGAATTGTGCCGAAAACAGCCGGGCCAATCTGGCGGACGGGGCCGAGTTCTCTGCCGATGGAGAGCTGCTGAATGCCCAATGGTTCAAAGCCACAGGCAGCGATCCTGTCATCAAGGCCACGTGCGAGGTCTGAACCTGTGCTGAACCGACTAAGCCTGCGCCTGCGGATATTTCTGTTCTTCTGCCTATTGGCACTGGGCGGGCTTGTCGTCAGCGCGCTGGCCTTGTGGATCAGCTATGAACGGGTCGATGATCCCGGATTGTTGAATGCCTTCGTCTTTGCTCAAATCCTGATCGCTTTTGGCCTGTTGGCGTTGGTCGTCGGGGTCTGGCTGTTGTTTGACGATAATATCGCAAAGCCGATTGAACGCCTGTCAGCCCAATTACGCGCCCGCGCGCATGCCGGTGTCAGCTCGGACCTTGATCTCAAGGCCGCGCGTTATCTTGGGGATCTGGCCCCAGCAGCCGCCGGTCTGGCGGATCAACTGTCTGACACCGCAATGAGCACGGCCGAGGCTGTCGCTGCAGAAACCGCGCATTTGGCAAGTGAAAAGCAGCGTCTGACCGCTTTGCTGACCGAGATCCCGGTGGCCATGCTGTTGGCCGGGCCCAAACACCAGATCGTACTTTACGACGCGCAGGCCGCCGAAGTTCTGGCTCAAATCGCGCATCCCAGACTGAACGCCTCGTTGTTTGACTATCTCGAAAGCACCGGATTGACGGATTCGTATAAAGAGATGGTGCGCACTGGGCTTGAAGTCGAATGCTCTTTGACCAGTGTCGATGGGCGGCAGAGCTATTCTGCTCGGATGAAACCGCTGGGCGGCGCACCGGGTTATATGCTGATCTTTGACGACAGCGCCGCTCAGATCGCCCCCGACGACGCGCGCCCACTGGTCTATGACTTCGACCTGCTGGAAACAGATGCGGATGAAGGCTTTGAGAACCGGCACCTGGTCGATTTGACTTTTGTCGTTTTTGACACCGAAACCACAGGGCTTTTACCCCACAAAGATGAGATCGTTCAGATCGGTGCCGTGCGTGTGGTCAAGGGCCGAATTGTCGAAGGCGAAAAGATCGACACGCTGGTCAACCCGGGCATTCCAATCCCTGCCGCATCGACACGCGTGCACCGCGTCAGCGATCGCATGGTCCAGGGCGCGCCGGATATCGTCGAGGCCGGGCGCAGTTTTCATCACTTTGCGCGCGATGCCATCATTGTCGCGCATAATGCCCCGTTCGACATGGCGTTTTTGCACCGGCATTCCGGCAGAATGGGGGTCGAGTGGTCCCATCCGATTCTGGATACAGTGCTGCTGTCGGCGGTGCTTTTTGGTGCCAGCGAGACGCACACACTGGACGCGGTTTGTGCGCGGCTGGACATCACCATCCCCGAAGCGCTGCGTCACACCGCGCTGGGCGACGCTGTGGCGACGGCAGAGGTTCTGGTCAAGATGCTGCCCATGTTGCAGGCACGCGGCTTGACAACGTTTGGAAAAGTCGTCGTCGAAACGCGTAAACATGGGCGTTTGCTGGAAGATCTGAACTGATCTGGCCGCCCCGCCTAGTTTTGATGGACAAACCCGCCTGCGCGTGGCACGTCATCCGAGCCCGAGGTAAGAGCACGAGATGACCGATAAAACCTTTATCCCGACACCGGATCAAAGCAGCGCCTTTCGCGAGGCGCTGGGGTGTTTTGGGACCGGGGTCACAGTGGTCACCGCGTCGGCGCCCGATGGGCCGCGGGCGATCACGGTCAACTCTTTTGCATCCGTGTCACTGGACCCGCCTTTGGTGCTGTGGTGCCTGGCCAAGGACTCCAACCGTTTTGAAACCTTCAGCACCTGCTCGCACTATGCGATCCATGTGATGGCGCAGGATCAACAGGAACAGGCCTTGAATTTTGCGCGCGACGGGCTTGATTTCTCACATGCTGAATGGTCAGCGGATGAGGCCGGGCGACCTGTATTGGCCGACTGTCTGGCACGGTTCGACTGCCGCCTGTTTGACCGCCACGACGCCGGAGATCACCTGATCCTGGTCGGTCATGTTGAAAAGGTCCTGCACCGTAAAGGTCAGGGTTTGATCTTTAAACGCGGGCAATTCGGCGGGTTTACCGACCTGTTCTAAACTTCAGTCGTCCAGCGATCCGTGAACGGCCAAAGCCTCTAGCTGTGCGTCTTGCGGGGTGATGATGCGATAGGTCTCGTGCACCCCGGCACTGCCCAATTCGCGCGCGACGGTCAGCAGCGTGTTGGGCGCGTGTTCGTCGCAAAGTTCGGCCATCTGGGCAATCTCATCCCGCGCCACGTCAAGGGCCTGATCGACCGACGGGGCGCCATAGAAGCGCACAAAGTGATCCGCCAGGTTCTGCGCGATCTGCTCAACCTCAGCCGGTTCCATCTGCGTGACAGCCACAAAGGTCACCCGCCCAAAGGTTTCCAGCCCGAGCCAGCCATTGGCAAAAGCCTGACGGGCCTTGCCTTCCAGATCGCCCTCGCCCCAGTTCGAAAATTCAAACCCGCCCGAAATGCACCATTCACCAGTTCTGGCGGGTGAGTGGAACACGTTCATGTCGCTTTCATCGAAATGGATCGCGCGGGCCAGTTTCATTGCGTATTCTCCAACAGTTCGGTCAGGGCGCGCAGTTGCGTGTCGGCCCCGTCTCGGATCAGCATGCCAAAGCGTTCGTCGGTGCCCAGAAAGACGCCACCGTCAGCCGAGGGTTCACCGACGCCACGCAGGAGGCCCATCCATTCGGCATGGAGCGGCGCGTTGCCATCCTCTTGCCAGCGATTGAGCCAGGTCAGCATGTGGCGCGACCAGCTTTCGACCAGTTGAGTTGCAGAGACATCGGCACAGCCTTCGTCGTAGAGCGCGGTCACGTCAGGCGTTTCCCCCGGTGCGTCACTGGTTTGCAGCAGCGTCAGCTCCCATCCAACGATCAGCCAATCGGGCTCTGCTTCGGGTTCGCCCGTCGCGGCGGCAACCCTGAACCGACCACAGCGCGCGCCGTTTACGTGGATCTCGCCTGACCAGCCCAGATGCACGGCAACCTCGGGCGGAGCCAGCGCCCCCAGCGCGTTCTGAAAACCAACCGCGCAAAGCGGCAGCATCGCTATGGCGTCCTGCAAGCCAACTTCGGGGGCAAACACAATCGCCACCCGAAGGTAATTGGCCTGTATGTTGTAAACGACGGTGCCCGCATCACAGCCAAGTGCGGCCATGGCTTGCGCCCGCTCAAACGGGTCTTCCCCACCCTGAACCGGGTGGCCCGAGAGCAAGGGGTGAAAGACCGGTTCGCTCATGCGTTGCCTTGGGCGATCAGGTCGCGAGCGATCTTGCGGAACGCCTCGGCCTGCGCGCTTTCGGGTTTCGTCACCACAATCGGCGCACCGCCATCGGCGGCCAGACGGATGTCCAGATGCAGCGGGATTTCCCCCAGAAGCGGCACGCCCAAGGCCTGCGCCTCAGACGCGACGCCGCCATGGCCAAAGATATGTTCCTCATGCCCGCAATTGCTGCAAATATGGGTGGACATATTCTCGATCATGCCAAGGATCGGTGTCTTGAGCTGGTTGAACATGTCGATCCCCTTGCGGGCATCGATCAGGGCCACATCCTGCGGTGTCGAGACAACTATCGCGCCATCCACCTGGAACTTCTGGCTCAGCGTCAGTTGCACGTCTCCGGTTCCGGGCGGCAGGTCGACGATCAGAACGTCCAGAGCGCCCCATTGCACCTGCCCCATCATCTGTTGAAGTGCGCCCATCAGCATCGGGCCGCGCCAGACCACCGCCTGACCCTCGTTGGTCATCAGCCCCATCGACATCATGGTGACGCCGTGGTTGCGCAGCGGCAGGATCGTCTTGCCATCCGGGCTGGCCGGTCGGCCCGAGACGCCCAGCATCCGGGGTTGCGACGGCCCATAGACATCCGCATCCAGAAGGCCCACGCGGCGGCCTTCGGCTGCCAGCGCACATGCCAGGTTTGCCGACACGGTGGATTTGCCCACCCCGCCCTTGCCCGAGGCGACAGCGATAATCCGGTCCACACCCGGCACCGCCTGGGGTCCGGTCTGCGACGGTTTGGGTTTGGGCTTGAGATCCGGCGGCGCTTTGTCGGAATGCGCGGTCAACATGGCCGAGACCTTGGAAACGCCGTCAACCATCTGCGCGGCCTGTTCAGCCGTGGCCCGCACCGGTTCCATCTTTTCGGCGTGTTTGGGATCAATCTCGAGCACAAATCGCACCGTGTCACCATCCACGTTCAGCGCACGCACGACACCGGCGCTGACAATGTCCTGACCCGAGACCGGATCGGTGATCTTTTTGAGGTTCGCCAGAACCGCGTCACGGATGCTCATGCGCCCTTCCCCTTGATCTGCCCCGTCTGGGGGGCTTTGCGTATCGACATAAACCCGTCGCCGCTCATTGCATGTCTCTCCGTCTTCTTCATTTTTCAGTTCATTTGACGCCTTGGCCCGCTGCCCGCTAGGCTAGACCATGCGCTTTGTTCTCTTGTGCCTGAGCCTGACGCTCACCGCCAGCCCTTCCTTGGGCCAGCAGGCGCTTGGGCTTGCCGCCCCAGAGGCGTTGGCAAACTCGGGCCTTTTGCAACATATCCTTCCGCGCTTCTCTCTCAAGACCGGGATCCGCGTTATTGCGGATGAGGCCGGAGAAATGTCGTTGAGCGCCGGGCCTAAGGGTGAACCCGTCTTTGCCCGCGACGGTGTGGTCTTCTACCTCAGCATCACCGAGGATCCCAGGCAGGAACGGTTTCGCGACTGGCTGAGATCGGATATCGGCAAACGCACGGTCGAAAGCTTTACCCCCGATCAGGGAGCCCCCTTCAGTGCCAGTTTCGAAGTGGCGCAGGATCAGATCGAATTGGTGATCGATGGCAATGTGATTCTGGGCGAAGAGTTGTCGATGACGCATTGCGGACGCTGCCATGTGATCGGCCCCAAGAACCGGATGAACGGGTTGGGCTCGACCCCGTCTTTTGCGGTGCTGCGCGCGATGCCCAACTGGTCGGAACGGTTCGAGGCGTTCTTTGCCCTGAACCCGCACCCGTCTTTCACCCAGATCGAGGATGTCACGCCGCCTTTCGCCGCCGACCGCCCCTCGCCCATTCACCCGGTAGAGATGACGCTCGATGATCTCGAGGCGATCATCGCTTTTGTCTCGGTCATGGATGCGGCCGACCTTGGGGCCCCGCTGCAACTTCAGTGATCCTTGCGCTTTGAGAAATAGTCATCCGTCGTCACCACTTTGGGACGTGGCTTTGAGGCAAACGGATTGTCCTGACTGTGGAACTGCGCGTTCACGCGGCAATTGTCGCACATCTGGATCATGCGCGCCTGATCCGAGCTGGCGAACATCGGATGCGAACCCGCCAGCTTGTCAATGATGCGTTCAACTGTGGATTTGACCCCAAACAAGGCCCCGCATTCAACGCAGGCATAGGGCTCTTCTTCATTGAGCACCCGTTGCGACAATGCGCCGTCGCTCAGGTCCAATTCGGGCACCAGGGTGATAGCCGTTTCCGGGCAAATGGTGCTGCACAGCCCGCATTGCAGGCAGGCATCCTGCTGGAAATTCAGCTGAGGTTTGTCGGGATTATCGATCAATGCTCCCGATGGGCAAAGCGATACGCAGCTGAGGCACAGGGTACAACTGTCAGTATCGACTGCAATCGCCCCATAGGGCGCGCCTTGCGGCAAGGGCAAAGGCGCCTCTGCCCCTGGGTTCAGCGCCTGTGCCGCCAGACGAGCGATTTGGCGTCGGTTGCCCAGAGGCAGCACCGGCTCTGCCAGCGGTTCGGGCACGTCTTGAGCATAAAGTGCATCCGACATCGCATCCGGGTCCTGAATGTCGATCAGACCCAGCTCGTCCGGCCCGGCGATGGCCTGCGCCAGCTCAAGCTCGCGATCCAGTGCAGCGCGCTCGGTTTTCGGCGAGACCAGAATATCGACACGTGCAAAGCCATGCGCCAGACCGGCCAACATCTCTGCGTGGCCAAAGCCCGAGACCACGCTTAGTTCGAAGGGAATGACATCGGCAGGCAGGCCCCGACCGAACCGGGCGGCAAGCCGCATCATCTCGGCCCCATGACCGTCATGGACCAAAAGGCGTGGCGCATGTCCCCCGGCCTTGCGGTAGGCCCGCGCCAAGACACCCATACGTGACAGTACAGCCGCGACGGGCGGATCCTCATAAGTGATGGCGGTCGAGGGGCAGAGCGCAGCGCAGGACCCACACCCGGCGCAGGTCATCGGGTCGATCTGAACATGCTCACCCGCCGGGGTGATCGCCCCGGTTGGGCAGATATCCAAACAGTTGGAACACCCAGTCTGCTCGGCCCGTGAATGGGCACAAAGCGCTTCGTCCAGCCTGACATAAAGCGGTTTTTCGAACGTGCCGACCAGTTGCATGGCCTCCAGCGCAAGCCGGGTCACGGCTATCGGGTCTTTGGGATCTGCCCGCAAATACCCTTCGCGCTTTTCGGGGGCCGCAACCAAAGCGGTGCCGCCGGTAAGATCGACTACGATGTCACATCGCGACACGGCCCCGTCCCGCGCTGGGCTCCAGCCAAAGGCGCCGCGACCGCCCGGTTCTAGCTGCTGCAGCTGGTCCAGCCGCAAGCTAAATCCACCCAACGCCCCACTGACGCTGCGCAGCTGACCGCGCACGACGTCATAGGCTCGGCTGAGCGGGTCCTCATCATCGGTGACCACCACAGTCACCGCCAGGGTATCTGAAAGCAAAGCCGCCAGATCATAGGCAGCGGCTCCGGGGCCTATGATGCAGCAAGTGCCCTCGCTGATCACATCCACACTTGGGATCACGGGTTGAGACACCAACGCCTCGGCCGCAAGCGCCGCCATCTTGGGCCCCGCATCGCCTCCCTGCTCGGACCAGCCGGCCCGGTCGCGCAGATCGACGAAACCGGGCTGTTCAACCCCAAGATCCTCGGCCAAATCGCGGAACACCTCTGTTTCCTGACCGCATGCGACAACCACCTGGCCTTCAGATTGCATCATTTGAGCCGCCGCTTCCAATTGGCGGGTACAGAGCGCGGTGTAGACTTTGGAACAAGCTGCATCGCAGGCCCCGGAAATACTGTCAGCCTTAACGGCCTGCGTCCCTCCGCAATCACACAGAAGTATCTTGGCGGTCATCCATTCCTCCCCGACTGAACCCCGGCTTTGCTACCTTAGACGTAATCCAGAGGCTGGCAATGCAAAGCAGTTCGCAGCGGATAAAATGCGGATCGATACGCGCGGATCTGGTTCGATGAATTTGAGATGAGACTTTTTCGACAACGCCGCGGTCAGATGCGCAAAGTTTTCTTGGCAGAACGCTACTTTATGTATCATAGTGGGAGACAGAGGTGGCAGGGGAGAGCCGTCTCGGGGAGGAATTGTTGGCTAGGGCCGCAAACCAGATTGAAATGCCAGTTGGCGTCGTCGTGCGCAAAACACCCGGAGTTACACGCTGGGCGAAGTGGAACTGGCGGGCTGTCGCTGCTTTACCCGGCGCGGGACCCGCAGATTGGGTCGAGATGCGCCGTGAAGGTGACGCGGTTGAATACCACGCGGCCACGTTGACGCTGACCCTTTGGGCGGACGAGACCGAGGCCTACCGTGTTAATCTGTCCGATAGCCAACCCTCGCTCTATCTGGTGTTGCGAGACGAGTTGAAGGGCGACACACCGCTAAATACCGTTCTGATCACAGCCTCGCCCTATGAGGGTCAGGACTATGCCGATACCGGTGAAGAGATCGTTGAGAAGATCCCGATGACCGAAGGATTGATTGCCTGGCTGCGGGATTTCACGCTCGAACATCACCGCGACGAGGTATTTGTCAAACGCCGCCGCGACAAGAAACGTGTTGATCTTGTGGAAGACGGCAAAGGCGACGCGCGGATCCGCCAGGCCTCGGATGTGTATCGCGCACCGCGCAGGGTGATGCAATGAGCAGGCCTGGCGATTTCTGGTCTCGCCGCAAGGCTGCCGTTGAGGCCGAAGCCAAAGCCGAAGCGCTGGTCGCGGAACATCAGATTGTCGCTGAACAGCATGCCGAGTTGGAGGACAAAACCGACGCCGAGATATTGGCCGAGTTCGACCTGCCTGACCCGGATGCGCTTCAACCGGGCGATGATGTGTCGGGCTTCATGGCCAAAGCTGTACCTGACCGCCTGCGTCGCCGTGCGCTGCGCAGGTTGTGGCGGCTCAATCCCGTATTGGCCAATGTGGATGGGCTGATTGATTACGGCGAGGACTATACCGATGCGGCCTGTGTGATCGAAAACCTGCAGACCGCCTATCAGGTTGGCAAAGGCATGATGGCCCATGTCGAGGCCTTGGCGGCGCAAGCCGAAGCGGATGCAGAAGCAACGGAAGAACCGGAAGAGGCCGCGCCAGAGCCCGAAGCCGACCCCCTTTCCGAACCTGTTGTGATGGCTGATACCGGAGAGCCTGAGATCGAAGAGCCCGAGGCTGACCTGCCCCCTGCCCCGCGCCGCATGACGTTTGAATTTGAAGGACAACCGCATGACCGCACCTGACGCGCATATTCTGGACGTCTCACCCGAGGATCGCCTGCGCGCGGATTTCTATAACTTTTTGGGCTTGCTGCTGGCGGGACCACCAGACCAGCTGTTGCTGGATCAGATGGCAGGGCTCAGCGGTGACGACTCGGATCTGGGTCAGGCCATTCAGGCCATGGCGCGGGTGGCCAAGGTGACAAAACCCGCTGCTGCCGAACGTGAGTTCAACGCATTGTTCATCGGTCTGGGACGGGGCGAGTTGCTGCCATATGCTAGTTTCTATCTCACTGGTTTTCTGAATGAAAAACCGCTGGCGCAGCTGCGCAATGACATGGCCGCGCGCGGGATTACCCGTGCGCCCAATGTGTATGAACCCGAAGACAATATCGCCTCGATGATGGAGATGATGGCCGGCATGATCGTCGGGCGCTTCGGCAAACCGGCATCGCTTGAGGATCAAAAGACGTTCTGGAGCAAACATATCGGCCCTTGGGCCGCGCATTTCTATTCGGATTTGGAAGGTGCCGAGAACTCGGTCCTCTATGCCTCGGTCGGGACTGCTGGCCGTGTGTTCATGGAGATCGAACGGGAAGCGTTCCGAATGACGGCGGCCTAGCCCGCCATTCGCCGGTGCCCAGGTGGGCACCAAATCGCAATTGGGACAGGAGGAGCCCATGAGCAAGAAAAAGGAAGAAGGCGCCACGCGCCGCGACTTCCTGAAACTGGCCGGAACCGCAGCACCTGCTGCTGTTGCTGCCGCCAGCCTGACCGGTGAAGCCGAGGCAGCCGAGCTGCCGGTGGATGACACACGGATGCAGGATACAGCGCATACCCGCGCCTACATCGAAAGCACCCGGTTCTAGGATCGGACGTTTTCACCCCGACGGACGGTTGCGATTGGCCCTGATGTCGGCACCAGAAGTACCAAGCCAGCCGTGGCTGACACGGCGCGCAAGGGAGGAAACCAATGCTTAGGAAAAAGACCAACGGGGTTGCGAGACGCCCCCAGCGGACAAGTATCCTGTCCCAGATCGGCGAGAAAACCGTCGATCGCCGCGCATTTCTGCGTGGCTCGGGCCTGACGATCGGCGGCCTGGCCGCGATCAGCGCCACGGGTGGAACCGTGACGCAAGCCAGCGCCCAGACAGCGGCCAACGCCGCGGTCGAAAACATCAAATCCGTATGCACCCACTGTTCCGTCGGCTGTACCGTTGTGGCCGAAGTGCAAAACGGCGTCTGGGTCGGGCAGGAACCCGGCTGGGACAGCCCGTTCAACCTGGGTGCACATTGCGCCAAGGGGGCCTCGGTCCGCGAGCACGCCCATGGCGAACGCCGCCTGAAATACCCAATGAAAAAGGAAGGCGGAGAGTGGAAACGCATCAGCTGGGAACAGGCGATCGACGAGATCGGCGACGGCATGATGAATATCCGCGCCGAATCCGGGCCGGACAGCGTTTATTGGCTGGGCTCGGCCAAGCACAATAACGAACAGGCCTATCTGTTCCGCAAATTCGCCGCCTATTGGGGCACGAACAATGTGGACCATCAGGCCCGTATCTGCCACTCGACCACGGTTGCGGGTGTTGCGAATACATGGGGCTACGGCGCCATGACCAATTCGTATAACGACATCCATAACTCTCGGGCCATCTTCATCATCGGCGGCAACCCGGCCGAGGCGCATCCCGTCTCGCTGCTGCACGTTCTGCGCGCGAAAGAGCAGAACAATGCCCCCCTGATCGTCTGCGATCCGCGCTTTACGCGCACCGCGGCCCATGCGGACGAATACGTGCGGTTCCGTC
This sequence comes from Ruegeria sp. HKCCA6707, assembly GCF_013033515.1. Classification (GTDB taxonomy): domain Bacteria; phylum Pseudomonadota; class Alphaproteobacteria; order Rhodobacterales; family Rhodobacteraceae; genus Ruegeria. Next base: position 364,415 of record NZ_WQEG01000001.1, read on the forward strand.
CCGGTACCGATGTCGCGCTGATCTGGGGTATCCTGTGGCACATTTTCGACAACGGCTGGGAGGACAAAGAGTTCATCCGCACCCGTGTCTGGGGTATGGATCAGATCCGCACCGAAGTCGCCAACTGGAACCCCGAAGAGACCGAGCGCGTAACCGGTGTTCCCGGCTCACAGCTCAAGCGCGTTGCCCGGACAATGGTAAACAACCGTCCCGGCACCGTGATCTGGTGTATGGGAGGAACCCAGCACACCAACGGCAACAACAACACCCGCGCCTACTGCGTGCTTCAGCTTGCGCTTGGCAACATGGGCACCTCGGGTGGTGGCACCAACATCTTCCGTGGCCATGACAACGTGCAGGGCGCGACGGACCTGGGTGTTCTGTCCCATACGCTGCCCGGCTATTACGGCCTGTCCGCAGGTGCCTGGGGCCATTGGAGCCGTGTCTGGGGTGAAGATCTGGATTGGCTGAAAGGTCAGTTCGCGACGATCAAGGACAAGGAAGGGAAAGACAAACCTCTGATGAACGAGCGCGGCATTCCGGTGTCCCGCTGGATCGACGGGGTCCTGGAAGACCCGGCCAACATGGATCAGGACAACAACGTCCGGGCCATGGTTCTTTGGGGCCACGCACCCAATTCGCAGACCCGGATGACGGAAATGAAGACGGCGATGGAGAAGCTGGACATGCTGGTCGTGATCGACCCGTATCCCACCGTCTCAGCTGTACTGCATGACCGCACTGACGGCGTCTACCTGTTGCCCGCTTGTACGCAGTTCGAAACCCGTGGCTCGGTCACGGCATCGAACCGGTCGCTGCAATGGCGCGACAAGGTAGTAGATCCGCTGTTCGAAAGCCTGCCGGATGAGGTCATCATGGCCAAGTTCGCAAACAAGTTTGGCTGGGCAGATCGGCTTTTCCGCAATATCGAGATGGAGGACGCTGAAACCCCGAATGTCGAAAGCATCACGCGTGAGTTCAACTCGGGGCTCTGGACGATCGGCTATACCGGCCAGTCGCCGGAACGGCTGAAAAGCCATATGGCCAACCAGCACACGTTCGACAGGACAACGCTGCAAGCCATCGGAGGCCCGAACGACGGTGAATATTACGGACTGCCCTGGCCTTGCTGGGGAACGCCGGAGATGGGTCATACAGGGACTCCAAACCTCTATGACATGTCCAAACCGGTGGCCGAAGGCGGCCTGACCTTCCGTGCCCGTTTCGGGGTGGAACGCGATGGCGACAACCTGTTGGCCGACGGGGTCTATAGTGTCGGTTCGGAAATTCAGGATGGATATCCTGAGTTTACGATGCAGATGCTGATGGATCTTGGCTGGGACGGTGATCTGACGGCCGAGGAACGCGCTGCAATCGACGCGGTTGCAGGGCCGGAAACCAACTGGAAGACCGACCTTTCGGGCGGCATCCAGAGGGTTGCGATCGCGCATGGCTGCGCACCGTTCGGAAATGCCAAAGCCCGCGCGGTTGTCTGGACCTTCCCGGATCCAATCCCGCTGCATCGCGAGCCGCTGTACACCAACCGGCGTGATTTGGTTGAGGATTACCCAACCTATGAAGACCGGCACGCCTATCGTCTTCCCACGCTCTATGCGTCGATCCAAAAGAACGACTTTTCAAAGGATTATCCGATAATCCTCACGTCAGGTCGTTTGGTCGAGTATGAGGGTGGCGGCGACGAGACACGGTCGAACCCGTGGCTGGCCGAGTTGCAGCAGGACATGTTCGTCGAGATCAATCCCCGTGATGCCAACAACCTTGGCATTCGCGACGGATCACAGGTCTGGGTCGAAGGTCCCGAAGGTGGCAAGGTTAAGGTAATGGCGATGCTGACCAACAGGGTTGGTGCGGGCGTGGCCTTCATGCCCTTCCACTTTGGTGGCCATTTCCAGGGCGAGGACCAGCGGCACAAATATCCCGCCGGTGCTGACCCTTACGTTCTGGGTGAAAGTACCAACACCGCCCAGACCTATGGCTATGATTCAGTGACCCAGATGCAAGAGACCAAAGCGACTCTTTGCAAGATCTGGGCAGCGTAAGGAGGAGAAGAGATAATGGCAGCAAGAGCAAAATTTCTCTGCGACGCCGAACGCTGCATCGAGTGCAATGCCTGCGTCACCGCGTGCAAGAACGAGCACGAGGTGCCGTGGGGCGTGAATCGCCGCAGGGTGGTGACGATCAATGACGGTGACCCGGGCGAACGCTCGATCTCGGTCGCCTGCATGCATTGTTCAGACGCGCCCTGCATGGCGGTGTGCCCGGTCGACTGCTTCTATCAGAACGAAGAAGGGGTTGTCCTGCACTCCAAGGACCTGTGCATTGGCTGTGGTTATTGCTTTTACGCGTGCCCCTTTGGCGCGCCGCAATACCCGCAGGCGGGCAACTTCGGATCACGCGGCAAGATGGACAAATGCACCTTCTGCGCCGGTGGCCCCGAAGAAACGCACTCGACCGCAGAGTTCGCCAAATACGGGCGCAACCGGATCGCCGAGGGCAAACTGCCCATCTGCGCCGAGATGTGTTCCACCAAGGCCCTGCTAGCCGGTGACGGCGATGTGGTGTCAGCCGTCTATCGCGAGCGCGTCGTGGCGCGCGGCTTCGGTTCGGGCGCCTGGGGCTGGGGTACAGCCTACGACCAGAAAGACGGCTGAGCCCGTCCTATAAAGCAAAACGGATGACCCGCAGCCCTTGCGGGTCATCTGATCTTGGATTTTGACCGAGGTTCAGATGCTGCGCTTTCTCACTGCAATCCTGTTCACCCTTGGACTGACTCTTTCGGCTGCGGCCCAAACCACAGGGGATACAGCCGAACCCGATCGCGCACAGACTGGCGGCGCCACCACGCTTGAGGATATTCTGGCCCGACAGCGCGGCGAGAAGGTCAATAGCAGCTATCGGTCCGAAAATACCGGACAGGGCAATGTCGAAGGTTTGCTGGGGCAGTTTGGCCCAAGCGGAGTAGCCTCGGACAGCGATGTCTATCGGCAACTGCGTTATGGATCGGCGGATGTGACCGTATCCTCTAATGGGCCGGCTGACAGTGTGCTGATTCAGGACGGTGGCATGTGGTGGTGGGCGTTCCGAACCGGGCCTCTGCGCGAATATGGCACCTATATACTGGGCGGGATGCTGGCGATCATCATCCTGTTCTTTCTCCTGCGCGGGCGTATTCGCATTGATGGCGACAAAACCGGTCGCACGGTTACGCGGTTCAACAGTTTCGAACGATTTGGCCATTGGCTGTTTGCCGGATCGTTCCTGATCCTTGGCATCACCGGGCTGCTGACGCTCTATGGCCGCGACTTCCTGATCCCGCTTTTCGGCAAGGAAGGCTTCGCAACCATCGCGCAGGCCTGTAAATGGCTTCACAACAACCTGGCTTGGGCCTTCATGCTGGGCCTGATCATCGTAACCCTCAACTGGATCGCCCATAACATTCCCAACCGGACCGACCTGAAATGGCTGGCCGCTGGCGGCGGGCTATTCACCAAGGGCAGCCACCCGCCCGCCAGAAAGTTCAATGCCGGACAAAAGATTATCTTCTGGTCCTGCATCCTGTTGGGTATCTCAATCAGCTTGTCGGGCCTTTCGCTGCTGTTTCCGTTCGAACTGCCGATGTTTGCCAAGACCTTTGCAATCGCCAATTCCACCGGGATCCCGCAGATGTTCGGCCAGAACCTGCCGGTGCAGATGTCACCGCAAGAAGAGATGCAATACGCGCAGGTCTGGCACGTGATGGTGGCCTATGTGTTCATCGCCATCATCATCGCCCATATCTATCTCGGCTCGGTCGGAATGGAAGGCGCGTTCGACGCCATGGGAACCGGCGAGGTCGAGGAACAATGGGCCCGCGAACACCATTCATTGTGGCTGGAAGAGGTTCAGGAAAAAGAGGCTGGCAAAGCCGCCACCTCTCCCGCTGAATAAATGCGCGGGCTGGTTCTGGCCTTTGCGCTGATCCCCCTGCCCGCCCTTGCAGAGTTCTTTACGCTCAAAGGCCATGGCGGGCCGATCATGGGCATCGCCACCGCACCTGATGGGCGCATCGCCACCGCCAGTTTCGACAATTCCGTTGCCATCTGGACCGATCAGGCACCCGAGTGGCTAGAGGGGCATGAAGCGGCGGTCAACGTCGTCGCTTTCAACGGTACAGCCCTCTATTCCGCAGGTGATGACTTCACCCTGCGCCAATGGCCCGGCGGCAAAGTTCTGGGGCAGCACAAAGGCAAGATCGTGGGGCTTGCTGCTTCGAAAACCCATGTGGCAACGGCCAGTTGGGACGGCTCGATTGGGCTTTGGCCCATCGACGGTTCAAGCCCGACAGTCTTGGGGCCCACAGGAGGCGGCGTGAACGCGGTGGTGTTCTCACCCGACGGAGACCTGCTTTATTCGGCCGGCATGGACGGGTCATTGCGCATCTGGGATGTGGCATCCGGGTCCGAGCGCCAGCGCCTTTTGGAACACGGCTTTGGGATCAATGAATTGGTCCTGAATGCACAAGACAACTGGATCGCCTATGGCGCGGTCGATGGCGTCACCCGTATCCTTGACCTTTCCACCGGCGCAGAGCGCGACTTTACCCTGGACCGCCGCCCGATCCTGGCCCTGGCCCTCAGCCCGGACCGTCAAACATTGGCGGTGGGCGACGGCGAGGGATATATCATGCTGATCGACACGGTCGACTGGCGCATCACTCAGGATTTCCGCGCTACCCTGCGCGGCCCAGTCTGGGCTTTGGCCTTTTCGCCGGACGGGCAGAACATCCACGCGGGCGGCATCGACGAGGCGATGTATAGCTGGCCCATCGCCACTTTGGGCGACCAGGACCAGATGGCTGCGGCAGAGCCCAGTTTCCTCAAAGACCCGAACGCCATGAGCAATGGCGAGCGGCAGTTTGCCCGCAAATGCTCGATCTGTCACAGCCTGACCCCCGACAACCAGCGCCGCGCGGGCCCGACTTTGCACGGGATCTTCGGGCGCAGGGCTGGGGCACTGCCGGGATATTTCTACTCGGATATCCTGCAAGACTCTGATATCATTTGGGATGAGATAACAATCGACGCCCTGTTCGACGAAGGGCCGGACCACTATATCCCCGGCTCGAAGATGCCCATGCAACGCATCACCGAAGCACAAGACCGCGTTGATCTGATCGAGTTCCTGCGCCAAGCCACAGGCGCGCCATAGAAGACCAGAGGAGATCCATGAAAGCCTTTCTTGCCGCCGCTGCTGCAATGGTCGTGATCGCCTTCGCCGCGCCCGCCGTGCTGAACCAGATCGGCTTTAGCGCCGCCGACACAACATCCGGTCCTGCGGTGCGCCTGGACTGAATGTCACAATACCTGACCACCCGCGAACTGGCCGAATTGCTGCGCATTGGCGAGCGCAAAGCCTATGATCTGGCCTCGTCCGGCGAAGTGCCATGCGTCCGGGCCATGGGCAAACTGCTGTTCCCAAGGGCCGAGATCATCGCCTGGCTCAACGCCTCACGGTCTGGCCCGCAGGTGGCCGAACCACCGCTGCCACCGATTGTGGCGGGCAGCCATGATCCACTGTTGGATTGGGCGCTGCGGGAAAGCGGGTCCGGTCTGGCGACCTATTACGATGGCTCCTTTGACGGACTGACCCGGCTGAAAGAGCGCAGCGCGCAGGCCGCGGCCCTGCATATCCACGAAGAGGATGGGTTCAACACACAAGCCCTGCGCGACACGCTGGGCGAAGCGCCTGTGGTGCTGGTCGAACTTGCCCAACGCCAACGGGGGTTTCTGCTGGCCGCAGGCCAAGACGCACCATCCGGGTTTCACGACCTCAAATCCCGCCGCATCATCCTTCGTCAGAACAGCGCCGCCAGCCAGCGCCTTTTCGAGAAACAGCTCACGGCCCATGGGCTGTCGCTCGATGATCTCAACACCCTGCCCGGTTGCGCCCGCACCGAAGAAGACCTGGCCGCGACCCTGCGCGATGGGAAGGCTGATATCGGTTTTGGTCTGGGGGCGTTGGCGCAATCTTACGGGCTGGAATTCACCCCCACCCATACCGAGCGGCTGGACCTTGCCATCTGGCGCCGCGCCTATTTCGACCCTCCGATGCAGCAGCTTCTCAGCTTTTTGCGCAGCGACAGGTTTCACGCACGCGCTGCTGAAATGGGCGGCTATGACCTGCGCGGTTTGGGCCAGGTTCACTTCAATGGAGCCAACGGATAAGGCTTCATCTTTTCAAGAATACGCGCGCCACAGGCCAATTCACTTTGCGTTCGGAAAGAAGAGCTGTTGGCCATCCAGCTGATAGGCTTCGATCGCGCTCTGCCCGTCCGGGCCGGTCAACCAGTCAATAAACCGCTGCCCCGCTGCGGCGCGCACGCCTGAGTGCTTTTCGGGATTCACAAGGATCACGCCATATTGATTGAACAAGGCCGGGTCGCCTTCGACAAGTATGTCCAAGTCCCCGCGATTGCCAAAGCTCAGCCACGTGGCCCGGTCTGTCAGCGCATAGGCTCCCATACCGCTTGCAATGTTCAATGTGGCCCCCATGCCCGACCCGGTTTCGCGATACCACGTCCCGGACGCATCCGTCGGGTCGATGCCCGTGCGCGCCCAGTGACCAAGTTCGGCCTTATGGGTGCCGCTGTCATCCCCGCGCGAGGCAAAGGGCGCTTGAGCCTCTGCCACGGCTGTTAGGGCAGCGACGATGTCATCACCACCTTTTACCTGCGCCGGATCCGATTTCGGACCGACCAACACAAAGTCGTTATACATAACATCAAACCGTTCGACCCCCCAACCGTCGGCGACAAAAGCCTCTTCTGCGGGTTTCGAGTGCACAAGCAGCACATCCCCGTCGCCATTTCTTGCATTGCGGATCGCCTGCCCGGTGCCCACGGCTACCACCCGCACATCGATGCCGGTTTCAGCCTCGAACCCCGGCAGAATGAAATCGAGCAGCCCCGAATTCTGCGTTGAGGTGGTGGATTGCACGATGATGAACGGCGACTCGGCCCGGCTCTCGCCCGCTGTCACGGCAATAGCCACAAGGGCCGCTTTGATCATTGCGCGGATCATGTCATCTCCAAATGATTGAATTAGGTTACCAGCCCACCCGCCAAATAACGGCGCGCAGCTTGCGTTATCGGTGCGTCCAACACCTGTTTGGCCGCACCTTGTTCGACCACGCGACCGCCCTGCATCATCACGATATCCGCCGCCAGACGCCGGGCCTGCCCGATATCATGCGTGACCATGACAATGCGCACCCCGCGCGCCGAGGCGCGCCGGATCATCTGTTCGATCACCTGCGTGGCGCTTGGGTCCAATGCACTGGTCGGTTCGTCCAGAAACAGCGTTTCGGGATCCGTGGCCAGCGCGCGCAGAATGGCCAGCCGCTGCGCCTCACCCCCTGAAAGAGAACGCGCGGATTGACGGGCCTTGTCTTGCAAACCGCCTTCGGCCAAAAGTGCCGAGATCCGAGCCTTGCGGATCTCACGGCTCAATCCCTGACGTTTTAGCACAAAGTCCAGATTCGCCGCGACCGAGCGGCGCAAGAGCACCGGTTGCTGAAACACCATCGCTTGGCGCGCCATGTGCTCTGCGGTCAGGACACCACCCCGATACAGCACCTGCCCCTGATCGGCTGAGATCAACCCGTGCAGGCACCGCAGAAGCAGGCTTTTGCCCGCCCCATTGGGGCCAAGGATCAGGGTTGGCCCGGGACCGTCCAACCGAAGCTCTGCCACGTCCAGCAGAACCGAGCCTTTGCGTGCAAGCCTCAGCCCGCGTACCTTCAGGCCAGCGCCGGTTTCAGGTGCCAAGTCACGCATGACGCAACCCCTCCTGCTCGGCCCGTAGGGTCAAAGCGCTGACCATCGCGTTTACGGCCACGGCGATGCCAATCAGAATGGCACCAAGCGCCAAGGCCAGCGCCAAATTGCCCTTTGAGGTCTCAAGCGCGATGGTGGTGGTCATCACCCGCGTTACATGGTTGATGTTGCCACCCACGATGATCACCGCCCCGACCTCGGCAATCGCGCGGCCAAATCCTGCCAGCAAAGCCGTCACCAGCGCCAGGCGGGCGTCCCACAACAGCACCGGCACCGAAGACAAGCGCGACACGCCCAGCGATCGCAGTTGTTCCGCGTATTCCTCGGCCAGCATCTCGACCACTTGCCGGGTCAAGGCGGCAATGATCGGTGTGACCAGAACCACCTGCGCGATGATCATCGCTATGGGCGTATAAAGAAGTTCCAGCACGCCAAGCGGGCCCGACCGCGACAGCATCAGATAGACCAACAGGCCCACGACCACGGGCGGCAAGCCCATCAGCGCGTTCATCAGGATGATCAAAGCACGACGTCCGGGAAAGCGTGCAACTGCAAGCGCCGCGCCAATCGGCATCCCGATCAGCGCGGAAATCAGCACCGCCAGGACCGACACCCGAAGAGACAGCATCACAATGGCCCACAGCTCTGCATCCCCTTGAAGGATCAGAGACACCGCCATTCTGAATTCTTCTGCAAACCCCTGCATGCTCTACCGAAACTAATTTATCTCGCAGTAAATGCGTCATTTGACAGTAGAGTACGCCGTCTCAATACGGTCAAGAGTCGGCTGAACACAAAAAACGCGGCCCCAAACGGGACCGCGTTTCATTCTTGGAAAAACAGCGTTTAGTTCAGCGCTGCATCCGTCACTTTATGGGTCCAGGCGCCTTCGGGCTTGGCAGTGATCACCGGATCAGAACCGCCCGCCAAAAGCGTATCAACGGTCCGTTCGAAATCCGCCGGATCAAGCGTTCCGTTCGAACCAGCAGTCAGCTTGGCGATCTCACCCATCATGCGTTTCTGGTGGGTTTCGGTCTGTGCGCCGGTTTCGTCATTGTCCAGAACGATCAGAGCAGCCTCGTCCGGGTTCTCTTCGGCGTATTTCCAGCCTTTCATCGAGGCCCGCACAAAACGCTCCATCTTGTCGACAAAAGCAGGATCGTCCAGGTTTTCTTCCAGCACATAAAGACCGTCTTCCAGCGTGGCCACGCCTTGATCTTCGTATTTGAAGGTCACCAGCTCGTCAGGATTCACACCCGCATCGATCACCTGCCAGTATTCGTTATACGTCATGGTGCTGATGCAATCGGCCTGGCGCTGAAGCAACGGATCGACGTTAAAGCCCTGTTTCAGAACTTCGACGCCGCTTTCGCTTTTGCCACCAGTGTCGATACCCAACTGGCTCATCCAGCTCATGAACGGGAATTCATTGCCAAAGAACCAAACACCCAGAGTACGGTTCTTGAGGTCTTCGGGCGAAGAAATGCCAGCGTCCTTCCAGCAGGTCAGCATCATGCCAGAGCTTTTGAAAGGCTGCGCAATGTTGACCAAAGGCAGGCCCTTTTCGCGCGCGGCCAGTGCCGCGGGCATCCATTCCACGGTCACGTCGGCCCCACCACCGGCGATCACCTGAGTGGGCGCAATGTCGGGTCCGCCGGGCAGGATCGTCACGTCCAGCCCTTCTTCTTCGTAGAAACCTTTGTCCGCAGCGACATAATAGCCCGCAAACTGGGCCTGCGTGACCCATTTCAACTGCAGTGTCACTTCGTCTGCGGCCCAGGCAGAACTGGCGGCCAGACCGAAGGCGGCAACCGCCCCGCTGATTAGCTTATTCATCTTCATCTTCTCCTAGTTGAGTTTAGTGCCCCGCTTCCGGGATCTTTTGAATTTTGTTGTTAGCCTCGTTGCGACGGGTGCCAGAAGGTCACCGTTTTTTCGATCAATGCGACCAAACCGTAGAAAACTGTGCCGGCCAACGCTGCCACGGCGATCTCGGCCCAGACCAGATCGATTTCCAGACTTCCCACGCCCGTCGAGATTCTGAACCCCATGCCCCGTGTCGGGGACCCAAAGTATTCAGCCACAATTGCGCCGATCAAAGCAAGGGTCGTCGCAATCTTCAACCCATTGAAGATAAACGGCATCGCGGCAGGAAGACGCAGTTTGACAAGCGTTTGCCAATAGCTGGCTGCATAAGTTCGCATCAGGTCGCGCTGCATCGCATCAGACTCGCGCAGGCCTTGAACCGTGTTGACCAGAATGGGGAAGAACACCATCACGACCACAACGGCGGCTTTGGATTGCCAGTCGAACCCGAACCAGCTGACCAGAATGGGTGCGATGCCAACGATGGGCAAAGCCGCCGCGAAATTCCCGATCGGCAACAAACCACGGGTCAAAAACGCTGAACGGTCAATGGCAATCGCACAGGCAAAGGCCGCAACGCATCCCATGAAAAAGCCGGTGAGCGCACCCTTGAAGACCGTTTGTTTGAAATCCTCCCACAGAATTTGGGACGACCGGATAAACTCATCGGCGACGTCGGACGGTGGTGGCAGAATGACCGGTGAGACGTTCAACCCGCGCACAATACCTTCCCATAGAACCAGCAAAGTCACACCGAACAACACCGGAACCAGCACGCGGGCACCACGGGTCTTGCGATACTTTGAAATCGCCAGCCGGTAGTTGGCCCACCAAGCCAGGCCCCAGAATAGCAACGAAACAGACAGCCAGGTCATGTGTTCATCCCCATGCGGCGTAACGCGATACGTTGCAGCAGATCCAGCAGCGTCACCAGAAGGCCCGCCAAAATCGCCGCAGCAAACAAAGCCGCCCAGATCGCCAGAGGCGTCCCAAATTGGTCACCGATCAAAATCCGGGCACCCAAACCCGAAACTGCCCCTGTTGGCAATTCTCCGACAATTGTTCCAACCAATGCTGCAGCGATCCCCACCTTGAGCGAGGTAAACAGATACGGCAAAGAAGACGGCAACCGCAGCTTGAAGAAACCCTGTGTTCCCGAAGCGTTATAGGTTTTCAGCAGGTCCAGTTGCGGCAGCGAGGGCGAGCGCAACCCTTTTACCATCCCGACCAGCACCGGGAAATAGCACAGATAGGCCGAGATAATCGCCTTGGGCACACCGCGCCCTTCGATCCCGACCTGAGAGCTAACGACAATGATCATTGGCGCAAGTGCAACAATGGGGATGGTCTGGCTGATGATGGCCCAGGGCATAAGGCTCATATCCGCCACGCGAGAATAGACAATCGCCACTGCCGCCAAAATCCCCAAAGTGGTGCCCAGCAGGAACCCCCACAAGGTAGACTGCAGCGTGATCCCGGCATGATAAATAAGCGACCGCTTCGAAAACGCGCGCCCTTTTACCACCATTTCTCCAGTGGTCTTCCAAAGCTCCTGCGCAACTTGATCCGGCGCGGGTAAACGCGGACGGTCCAGCGCATATCCAGTCGAGATATGGCTTGGGTTTTTCGCCATCAGTACCCAGGTCGACGTCTCACGCCGGTCACGGGCGGTTTCCGGCGTCACAAGCTCTCCGGCACGTTCCGCCTGATCCAAGGCCACGCGGATGTTCATCGGCGCAACCGCTGCGTACCAAATCGCGACAATCGCGAACAACACAGTAAGAACTGCAAGGGCCTGTTTCATGCGTGCCACTCCATCCGATAGACCGGCACGGTATCCGGGGGCACTGGCGGTTCCTCTGCCGTCACTTCGAACCCTTCACGCAGGTAAAACCTCTGCGCAGATGTGTTTGGGATATGCGTCGTCAGCCACAGAAAATCCCGATTTTCCTTGGCCTTATCCAAGAACACCTTGCCGATGCCCTGCCCGGTCCGGCGGCAATAGAGCGCGCCGATCTTCTTCTGGGCAGGATCGACGGACATGTAACAATCCACCGGATCACCAGCGACCCAGATCTCACGGCTGTCAAACGCGTCGCGGATCAGCCCGGCCAATTGCTCCACCGGCAGTTCGTCCGGCATCCAGTCGGTTTCAGACGCCCAGGCATGAACAACCTTGGCGCAGGCCAATGTGTCTTCGTGCGTGGCGCGTCGGATCTGCGTGTCAGTCGTCATAGGAATGCCCTGCCCGCAGCCCGTCGCGTACCCTGTGCGCAACTTCGATAAACTCGGGCGTGTCGCGAATGTCCAAGGGCCGCTCTTTCGGCAGAGGGCTGTCGATCACATCCGTGATCCGCCCGGGCCGAGGGCTCATCACCACGATCTTGGTGCTCAGATACACCGCCTCGGGGATCGAATGGGTCACAAACCCGATGGTCTTTTCCGTCCGCGCCCAAAGCGCCAGAAGCTGTTCGTTTAAGTGATCACGCACGATCTCATCCAGCGCGCCAAACGGCTCATCCATGAGAAGGATATCCGCGTCAAACGCCAACGCCCGCGCGATACTGGCCCGCTGCTGCATCCCGCCCGAGAGCTGCCAGGGAAATTTGGCACCAAACCCTTCAAGATCAACAAGCTCCAGGACCTTGCTCACCCGCTCATCCTGTTCCGCCGCAGAATAGCCCATGATCTCAAGCGGCAGTTTGATATTCTTGGAAATGGTCCGCCACGGATAAAGCCCCGCCGCCTGAAACACATAGCCATAGGCCCGCTTGCGTCGTGCCTCATCGGGTGTCATGCCATTGACCGTCAGCGAACCCCCGGTGGGCGTCTCCAGCGCTGCGACGCAACGCAGAAACGTCGTCTTTCCGCAGCCCGAGGGTCCGATGAAGCTGACAAAATCGCCCTTGTCGATGGTCAGGTTCACATCCTTGAGCGCGTGCACCGGCCCGTCATTGGTCTGAAACGTCAGATCCAGTTGTCGCGCCTCGACAACAGGCTGAGGTTGAGTTGCAGTATTCATTCCATCCCCTTGAAAACACGAAACGGTAGGCCGCCGCACGGCAGCCCGCGTCGATCAAACGCCTGTCGCCGGAATACCCGACCGCTCTACCGGGCGCGGGGCTGTCAGTTCTTTCCATGTGCTCAGCGCTTTGTTCACATGCCCGTTCGGCTCTCGGGCCACAAACTCCCCTTGGCCTTCCTGTGTGCGGATTTCGCCATCATGCACAGCCACCTGGCCCCGGGTCAGCGTAAAGCGCGGCAGGCCTTTGACCTCTTTACCTTCAAACACATTGTAGTCGATCGCTGATTGCTGCGTATCGGCGCTGATCACCTTGGTCTTTTCGGGATCCCAAACCACCAGATCGGCATCTGCGCCCACTAAAACCGCGCCTTTTTTCGGATAGCAATTCAGTATCTTGGCGATGTTTGTTGATGTCACTGCCACGAACTCGTTCATGGTCAGACGGCCGGTGTTCACCCCATGAGTCCACAGCATCGGCATTCGGTCTTCCAACCCACCCGTACCATTGGGGATCTTGGTAAAATCCCCCACGCCATAGCGTTTCTGTTCGGTCGTAAAGGCGCAATGATCCGTGGCCACAACACTCAGCGTCCCCGAATGCAACCCATTCCACAGGCTGTCCTGATGCTGCTTGTTGCGGAACGGAGGGCTCATGACACGGCGCGCAGCATGATCCCAGTCCTGGTGGAAGTACTCGCTCTCATCCAGGGTCAGATGCTGGATCAACGGCTCACCCCACACCCGCTTGCCGTTCATCTTGGCCCGGCGAATAGCCTCATGCGCCTCTTCACAGGACGTATGCACCACATAAAGCGGCACACCCGCCATATCGGCAATCATAATGGCCCGGTTCGTGGCCTCACCCTCAACCTGCGGCGGCCGGGAATACGCATGCGCCTCGGGGCCTACATTGCCCTCGGCCAGCAGTTTGGCGCTGAGCTCGGCCACCACATCTCCGTTCTCGGCATGAACCATCGCGATACCGCCCAGCTCGGCCAGCCGCTTGAACGAGGCAAAAAGCTCGTCATCATTCACCATCAACGCGCCTTTATAGGCCATGAAATGCTTGAATGTGTTGATGCCACGCGTCTCGATGACGGTCTTGATGTCGTCAAAAACCTGCTCGCCCCACCAGGTCACCGCCATATGGAAGGAATAGTCGCAATTGGCCCGCGTCGATTTGTTGTCCCAGCGTTTCAGCGCATCCAGCAGGCTCTCGCCGGGGTTGGGCAGTGCAAAATCAACCACCATCGTGGTACCACCGGCCAAGGCTGCCCGCGTGCCACTTTCGAAATCATCGCTGGAATAGGTGCCCATAAAGGGCATCTCCAGATGGGTATGCGGGTCGATCCCACCCGGCATGACATAACAGCCCGTGGCATCCAGCTCTTTGTCGCCCTTCAGATCCATCCCGATCTCGGTGATCGCGCCACCTTCGACCAGAACATCGGCCTTATAGGACAAATCCGCTGTCACCACGGTTCCGTTCTTGATCACAGTGCTCATTTTACTCTCCCTATCGCGGTCTGCGCCGCGTGCTTCTTCTGTTCAAAAATACCTCGGGGGAGTCGCCCAACGGGCGACGGGGGCAGCGCCCCCTAACCCACGATCTCGGCGGTCTCGACAACCGCATGAAACAGAACATCCGCCCCGGCCGCGGCCCAATCCTTGCTGATCTCTTCGGCCTCATTATGGCTCAACCCGTCGACGCAGGGGCACATCACCATCGCGGTGGGCGCGACCCGATTGATCCAGCAGGCATCATGCCCCGCGCCCGAGATGATATCGGTATGCGAATAGCCCAGCCGTTCAGCGGCGTTGCGCACAGCGCTCACGCAGGTTTCGTCAAACTTCACCGGATCAAAGCCGCCAACCTTTTCAAAAGCGATCTCGAGTCCCATCTCATTGACGATATCTTCTGCCGCCACCCGCAGGCGGTTCTCCATATCGGTGATCACCTCCAACTCGGGTGAGCGGAAATCGACGGTAAACACTGCCTTTCCTGGAATCACGTTGCGCGAGTTTGGAAACACATCGATATGCCCTGCCGCGCCGACCGCATGCGGCGCATGAGACCAGGCGATCTCATCTACTTTCTCCAGAATACGCGCCATGGCCAAACCGGCATTCTTGCGCATGGGCATCGGGGTTGATCCGGTATGCGCGTCCTTGCCGGTCACGGTGATCTGAGTCCAGCTGAGCCCCTGGCCATGGGTGACCACGCCAATATCCTTGCCTTCGGCTTCCAGGATGGGCCCTTGTTCGATATGCAGTTCAAAGAACGCATGCATCTTGCGCGCACCCACTTCCTCATCACCGCGCCAGCCGATCCGCTTCAGCTCATCGCCGAATTTCTTGCCCTCGGCATCTTCGCGGTCATAGGCCCAATCCTGCGTGTGCATCCCGGCAAACACGCCCGACGACAACATCGCCGGCGCATAGCGCGTCCCCTCTTCATTGGTCCAGTTGGTCGCAACGATGGGATGTTTGGTCTTGATGCCCAGATCGTTCAGCGTGCGGATCACTTCTAGCCCGCCCAGAACCCCCAGAACGCCGTCATATTTGCCGCCCGTCGGCTGGGTGTCCAGGTGCGAGCCCACATAGACCGGCAGCGCCTCGGGATCGGTGCCTTCGCGGCGGGCAAACATGTTACCCATCTGATCCAACCCCATCGAACAGCCCGCCTCTTCACACCAGGTCTGAAACAGCGCGCGGCCTTCCGCATCTTCATCCGTCAGCGTCTGGCGATTGTTGCCACCAGCAACACCGGGGCCGATCTTTGCCATCTCCATCAGACTGTCCCACAGCCTGTCGCCATTAATCCTGAGGTTCTGCGCCGGAGCCGCCATAGTCATTTTCCCTGTCGCTTGCGATTAAGCTCGCTTTTTTCTGTCTTGATTTGACCATCTGGTCAAACTCAGGCTATCACGGGTTCAACACCAGTCAAGAAATTGCGTGGCGCAGCCCGAATTTTTAGCAGTGCAATCGCCAGATTGGCGCAAAATGAGACGACCAGAAAACATGCCGAAAGACCGCGCCCCAACCCGAATACAGAAAAAGAACCGCGCCATGATTCTGGACGCCGCTCTGAACGTGTTTTCCGCACATGGGTTCCGGGGTGCAACCGTAGATCAAATCGCCTCCGAGGCCGGGTTGAGCAAACCCAATCTGCTCTACTATTTCCCGTCGAAAGAGGCGATTCACACTGCGCTTTTGTCTGGCTTGCTCGAGGTCTGGCTGGCGCCCCTGCATGCGCTTGACGAAAACGGCGACCCGATGGAAGAGATTCTGGCCTATATCCAGCGCAAACTGCAAATGAGCCGCGAGTTGCCGCGCGAAAGCCGTCTGTTTGCCAATGAGCTGGTGCAGGGCGCACCGCGCATCCATGCCGCTTTGTCCGAAGACCTGAAAGCTCTGGTCGATTCCAAAGTCATCATCCTGACCCGCTGGATGGATCAGGGCAAAATCGCGCGGGTGCACCCCTATCATCTGATCTTCTCGATCTGGGCCTTGACCCAGCACTATGCCGATTTCGACGTGCAGGTTCGCGCCATCCTGGGTGACGAAGACCCGTTTGAAGGCGCAGAGCCCTTTGTGGATCTGCTCTATCGCAAGCTTCTGACGCCATAAAAAAGGGTGGCGACCGCGACCAGTCCTCGCCCAAACAAATGAGCCGTCATAAGCCCGCCCTTGGTTTGCTGAGGTTTCGCATCCACGATCCTCTCAGATAATTCCTCGACAGGGCGTTCACTTGCAAATGCAGACCCTGAAGTCACTTCGATAAAGGTCGGCTCTGCGGACAAAGCCGCCGTTCGATGAAGAGCTCTTAAAGTCTGCTTTTTACCTATCCGCGAAGGACGAAAGGCATTTATCCAGCATGGTGTTCAGCTCAGACTGATCCAATTCGGACAGCCCTTCAACCAATTGCTTCTGAACAACAACGTGGTCTGATACGGCGGCGTCAATCTTTTCTATCCCGCTCGCTGTGAGCTTCACATGGACACTGCGCTTGTCCTCCGGGTTCGGGACACGCGCCACTAAGCCCTCCTTTTCAAGCTGGTCAATGCGGTTCGTCATTGTGCCTGACGTCACCATCATCGTCGCAAGCAGTTGGTTAGGCGACAGCGCATGGGGCGGCCCCGACCTCAGAAGCGTGGCCAACACATCAAAACTCGACGCGCTCAGCCCGTGTTTTACAAAGGTCTTGCCCATCTCTTCGCTGTAGAGAGCCGACAATCTGACCACCCTGCCAATCACGCCCATTGGTCCGGTGTCAATGTCTGGCCGCTGCTTTGCCCACTGCGCTCTGATCTCTTCAATATCGAACATGCTACAACACAGAATGGATTTTTATCTTGACGTCAAGCTAATTGCTTTTATCTCTACGTCGAGATAAATTGGAGATCCCGATGTCCCGCCCCTTTGATCTTGCCTTCACGGCGCTGGCCCCGCTTGTTTGGGGCAGCAGTTACATTGTCACCACACAGTTCCTACCCAACCTTGATCCACTGACCGTATCTGTCCTGCGCGCTCTGCCCGCTGGCCTCCTTCTGTTGTGCCTAGTGCGCCAAGTCCCCCACGGTCACTGGGTCTGGAAGATGTTCGTTTTGGGCGCATTGAATTTCGCGATATTCTGGTCACTACTCTTCTTTGCCGCATATCGTTTACCCGGCGGCGTCGCAGCTGTGATGGGGGCATTGCAGCCGTTTGTGGTCATCTTCGCATCGCGCTTCTTGCTCGGATCGCCAATAAAGGTGCTTTCACTGTTCGCAGTCGCGGCGGGCGCTGTTGGGGTTGCACTTCTCGTCCTGACACCCGAAGCGAAGCTGGATATGTGGGGGGTTGTTGCAGGTATTGCCGCGTCTGCATCCATGGCCTTCGGCACCGTGCTGAGCCGAAAATGGCAGCCGCCGGTTAGCGCTCTGATCTTTACGAGTTGGCAATTGACGGCTGGCGGCTTGCTTTTGGTGCCCTTTGCTCCTTTTGCGCCAACGGATTGGTCGACGATAAGCGGAACGAACGTCTTAGGGCTAGCCTATCTGGGCCTTATCGGCGCGGCCCTGACATACATTATTTGGTTGCGCGGCATCCGTATCATCCAACCAACAGCGGCTTCGATACTGGGCCTTCTAAGTCCAATGAGTGCGGCTTTGCTCGGTTGGTTCTTTCTCAATGAAACGCTGAGTATTCCGCAAAGCATTGGAATGATTGTCGTCCTCCTGAGCGTGTTCGTTGGTCAATACGCTCTGAGATCGAAGCCAGTATCGACTAAGCCAACAGTAGCCGCGGTGCAGAAATCATGAAGTATGGGCTTGCAGCGAACATCCGACAAGGGTCGTCGGATGTTCGCGTCGGGAAACACAAGGTCTAGCCGTCTGCATCCTCTAGCGGTATTCTTTGACGCTTACCGCATGGGCTGGGCGTCAGCGACGCCCATCCCGATCCTTCCGGTCCCAATCATTCAGCCGCTTTGGCCATCGGATTGTTGGGATGCGTTGTCCAGTTGGCGTATTCGGGCTGAACCTCGCGCCCGGTACGTGGATCGATCTCTCCCGCAGCCATCGGCTCCATCGAGATGCAGCCCTCGACCGGGCAAACATCAACACAGAGGTTACAGGCCACGCATTCTTCGTCGATCACTTCGAACACCCGATCTTCTGACATTGCAATCGCCTGGTGGCTGGTGTCCTCACAGGCCGCATAGCAGCGACCGCATTTGATGCACTGGTCCTGATCGATCTTGGCCTTGGCGATGTAGTTCAGGTTCAGATACTGCCAGTCGGTGACATTAGGCACTGCACGGCCGATGACCTCATCAACGCTGGAATAGCCCTTTTCGTCCATCCATTCCGACAAGCCTGCGGTCAGCTCATCAATGATCTTGAACCCATAGGTCATGGCTGCGGTGCATACCTGCACGTTGCCACAACCCAGCGAGATGAACTCGGCCGCATCGCGCCACGTGGTCACGCCACCGATGCCCGAAATGGGCATACCGTGGGTGGCCGGATCCCGCGCGATCTCGGACACCATCGACAGCGCAATCGGTTTGACCGCCGGGCCGCAATAACCTCCGTGGCTGCCTTTGCCGTCAATCGAGGGTTCGGGGCTGAAAGTATCGAGATTGACGCTGGTGATCGAGTTGATGGTGTTGATCAGCGACACCGCATCCGCGCCACCATTCTTGGCCGCTGCTGCGGGTTTGCGAATATCGGTGATATTGGGTGTCAGCTTCACGATGACCGGGCGGTCATAGTACTTTTTGCACCACCGCGTCACCATCTCGATATATTCAGGCACCTGCCCAACGGCAGATCCCATGCCGCGCTCGCTCATCCCGTGGGGGCAGCCAAAGTTCAGCTCGATCCCATCCGCGCCGGTCTCCATCACCCGCGGCAGAATGGCTTTCCACGCCTCTTCCTCGCAGGGCACCATGATCGAAGCGATCAGCGCGCGATCAGGATAGTCGGACTTGACCCGGGCCATCTCTTCCAGGTTCACCTCAAGCGGACGATCTGTGATCAGCTCAATATTGTTGAGCCCAAGCAACCGCCGATCAGCGCCATAGATCGCGCCATAACGCGGGCCGTTTACGTTCACCACCGGAGGACCTTCGGCCCCCAGCGTTTTCCACACGACACCGCCCCAACCGGCCTCAAAGGCGCGGCGGACATTGTATTCCTTGTCCGTGGGCGGTGCCGAGGCCAGCCAGTACGGGTTCGGACTTGAAATTCCCAGAAAGTTCGTCGTCAAATCAGCCATTTATCCGGCCTCCCCGATGCGGTTCTGCATCTTCATCTTTTCACAAGTATTCATGGCGCAACCCATGTGTCACGCGGACAGGCTAGCATGGATGTCCATTGCGGCATCCCGGCCTTCGGCCACGGCGGTCACGGTCAGGTCTTCGCCACCAGCGGCGCAATCGCCCCCGGCCCAGACCCCGGCCAGCGATGTCCGGCCAGCGCCCGTGACGGCAATCTTGTTGCCCTCCAGCTGCAACCCTTTGGGCGCGCCATCCAGGTTCTGGCCAATCGCCTTGAGGATCTGATCTGCCGGGATGCGCACCGTTTCGCCAGTTCCGATCAGGCTGCCGCCTTCGCTTGAGGTGTATTCCAGCTCAATCTCGACCGCTGCCCCGTTGCCATGCACGGCCACCGGCTGAACATTGGTCATGATCCGTACCCCATGCGAAGCGGCCAGATCCTGTTCATAGCGGCTGGCACCCATGGCGTCGCGCCCACGCCGATAGGCGATGGTCACATGCTCGGCCCCCAGCAGCTTGGATTTCACCGCCGCGTCTACAGCGGTCATACCACCGCCGATCACCACGACATTGCGTCCAACCGGCAGGTTTGCCAGATCATCCGCCTGCCGCACATCCGAGATAAAGTCGACCGCGTGACGCACGCCGTCTTTCTCGGCCCCCTGCGCCCGCAGCGCGTTCACACCCGCCAGACCGATGGACAGGAACACGGCGTCATATGCATCCAGCAGCCCCTCCATCGACACGCCATTGCCCAGAGCGGACCCGGTCTCGATGGTGATGCCACCGATTTTCAGCAGCCAATCGACCTCGGCCTGCGCAAAATCATTGGTCGATTTATAGGCAGCAATACCGTATTCGTTCAGCCCGCCCGCCTTGGACTTGCTTTCATGGATCACCACGTCATGACCCAGCATGGCCAACCGGTGCGCACAAGCTAGACCTGCCGGTCCGGCGCCCACGACGGCAATGGTTTTCCCTGTGGGCGCGGCCCGTTCAAAGGGATGCTCATCCGCTGCCATCAATGTATCGGTGGCATAGCGTTGCAAGCGACCGATCTCGACCGGCTTGCCCTCAGCCGCCTCACGCACGCAGGCTTCTTCGCACAAGGTTTCGGTCGGGCAGACCCGTGCACACATGCCGCCCAGAATATTCTGGTCAAAGATCGTGCGCGCAGCGGATTGCGGTTGCGCGGCCTGAATCTGACGGATGAACAGCGGAATATCGATATCCGTTGGACAGGCCGTCACACATGGCGCGTCGTAACAGAAATAGCACCGATCTGCGGCCACAGCCGCCTCATGAGGCTGCAGCGGAGGATGCAGATCGCTGAAGTTCGATGTCAACTCATCGCTGGAAAGCCGCCCGGCAACGATGCCGGGTGCCATCTGGCCCTGTGCCATCACTCTACTCCCTGTAGATATGTTTGTTATGGGTTTCAGCTTGGCACAAAAAATTTTTTTATCAACTGGTAAAATTTATCATTTGGTCAAAAACCGCCAATCGACGCTCAGATTTGACCATCTCGCACCACATCCGAGTAAATTTGAGGCAAAACGTGTTTGGGCCCGGTTTTGCGATGTCCTGCCCATAACGTCGACGCACGAAAACAAATTCCAGCAGCGCACTCAAACAGATCGGGTTTTGACGCATCTGACGCGTTGCTGTAATCCCGAACCCATTCGGGGCTTACGAGGCCCTCAGGCAAGAAAGTGCAGGCATGATGGCCAAGACCTCGAAGTTCAATGTTGTCATCATCGGGCAAAACAACCGCCTGCAATACGAGGCCCTTCTGTTCGCCGCATCCTTGCGGCACAGTTCGCCCGGTTTTTCCGGTCGCCTATTGGTGGCGGTGCCGCAACCGGGCTCACTTTGGCCTCAGGACCCCAGCATCCAGAATCCCGATGTGCTGAAAGCCTTGGATCAGTTGGGAGCTGAGATCGTCCCGTTTGACTCGCATGTCTTTGGCGCAAGCTATCCGCAAGGCAACAAGATCGAAGCGCTGCTGGCCCTGCCCGAAGATGAGCCGTTTATCCTGTTTGACAGCGATACGCTGATCACCGGTGAACTGGCAGATGTGCCCTTTGACTTCGACCGCCCCGGTGCGTCGCAAAAGGTCGAGGGCACCTGGCCACGCCCGACGCTTTATGGCCCTGGCTATGACGGGATCTGGCGCGCGCTTTATGACCGGTTCGGGTTGGACTTTGAAAGCTCGATCGATACGTCGCAGCCCAAGGACTACTGGCGCCGGTATCTCTATTTCAACGCAGGCTTTTTCTTTTACAAATGCCCCCGCCAATTCGGCGCGCGGTTTCTGGACTATGCCCGCACCATTCGCGACGAAGAGATCCCCGAGCTCACCGGCCAAACCCTTGATCCCTGGCTGGATCAAGTTGCCCTGCCCTTGGTGATCCAATCCTTTGGCGGTGGCCGCGATGTTCTGCCCGATGGACTGCTGGATGGGTCGGTCAGCTGTCACTATCGCCTGTTCCCTTTGCTTTATGCGCGCGAAAGCGATCATGTGATCGACGTTCTGGAAACCGTCGCGGCCCCCAACAAGGTCAAGAAAGTGCTCAAGACATATGACCCGATCAAGAAGCTGGTCATTCAGGGCAAAGGTGCCAAGATCCGCGAGATGTTTGATCAGAACAACCTGCCCCAGCGCGAACAGGCCATTCGCAAGGCGATCAAGGCCAAGGGGTTGTGGCAGCGATAACCGGAGCGTTGTGCGGACGCGGTCAATGGCCTAGAGATTGGTTAACGCTATAATCCAAAGGGAGATTTCAACATGTCAGACGGCCCGACTTACGGCTTTGATACGCTACAGATCCACGCAGGCGCCCGCCCGGACCCCGCGACCGGAGCCCGCCAGACACCGATCTATCAGACCACGGCTTATGTGTTCCGAGATGCCGATCACGCCGCAGCTTTGTTTAACCTGCAAGAGGTCGGCTTTATCTATTCCCGTCTGACCAACCCAACCGTAGCCGTCTTGCAAGAGCGTGTCGCGACGTTGGAAGGCGGTGTTGGCTCGGTTTGCTGTTCGTCCGGCCATGCGGCTCAGATCATGGCGCTGTTCCCGCTGATGGGGCCTGGCTGCAATGTCGTGGCGTCGACCCGGCTGTATGGTGGCACCGTCACGCAGTTCAGCCAGACCATCAAACGCTTTGGCTGGTCGGCGAAATTCGTGGATACCGACGATCTGGACGCTGTGAAAGCCGCGATTGACGACAACACCCGCGCGGTCTTCTGCGAATCCGTGGCCAATCCCGGTGGCTATGTCACCGATATCCGCGCGCTGGCCGATGTGGCTGATGCGGCGGGGATTCCGTTGATCGTCGACAATACCTCGGCCACGCCTTACCTGTGCCGCCCCATCGAGCAGGGTGCCACGCTGGTGGTTCATTCGACCACCAAATACCTGACCGGCAACGGCACTGTCACTGGCGGTTGCATCGTGGATTCTGGCAAGTTCGACTGGTCGGCCAATGACAAGTTCCCCTCGCTCAGCCAGCCCGAGCCAGCCTATCACGGCTTGAAATTTCATGAAACCTTTGGCCCGCTGGCCTTTACCTTCCACGGCATTGCCATTGGCCTGCGCGATCTGGGTATGACGATGAACCCACAGGCGGCGCATTACACGCTGATGGGGATCGAGACGCTGAGCCTGCGGATGGAGCGTCATGTGGAGAACGCCCGGAAGATCGCGGCCTGGTTGGAGGCAGATGACCGGGTCGACTATGTGACCTATGCGGGACTGCCCTCATCCCCCTATTACGACCGGGTGCAAAAGAACTATCCGCGCGGTGCCGGGGCGCTGTTCACCTTTGCGGTCAAGGGCGGGTACGACGCCTGTATCAAGCTGGTCAATGCATTGGAAATCTTCAGCCATGTGGCCAATCTGGGCGACGCGCGGTCGTTGATCATCCACTCGGCCTCGACCACCCACCGACAGTTGACGCCAGAACAGCAAGAGGCCGCTGGGGCCGGTCCGGGCGTGGTGCGCGTGTCGATCGGGATCGAAGACGCTGACGATCTGATCGCCGATCTGGATCAGGCGCTGTCAAAAGCCAGCGCCTAAAGGAACCATCGCGGGCACACAGCGCTGTGCGCCCGCGTTCAAGGTCATTCAGATATTGCGAACTCCATCGACACGTTGACGGTCACCGAGATTTCACCGCCCGCTATCGGCACGCCGCTGTCTGCGGCCACGTTGAAGGCGCGCATTTCGGCCACCGGACGGATACCCCCACCCTGTTCGCGGATCATCTGCACCGGACCCAGCGACACATTCGCGGCCTGCGCCAATTGCTCGGCCTTCGCGGTGGCTTCGGCAACTGCTTTGGCCCGAGCTTTGGCCTCCAGCGGTTTAGGGTCCTGCACCCCAAAGCTGAGCCCGCCGAAATCATTTGCGCCGTCCTGGATCACCGCATCCATGATCTGCCCCAGCTGATCCAGATCACGCACCCGCACAAACAGACGGTTTGAGGCAACAAAGCCGGTGATTTCCGGTGTCTCACCGCTTTGATTACGGCCGCTCCAGACCGGAGAAAGCGACAGGTCGCGTGTCTGAACGTCACGCGCTTCCAGCCCAAACGCCTCAAGTCGGCCAAGGATCTGCGCAATTGCATCCGATGTGGCCTGCATCGCAACCGAGGCTTGCGCGTCCTCATTCGTGACACCCAGCGTGATCGTCGCCATATCGGGCTCGGCCTGAATGGTTCCCGACGCGTCAACGGTGATGCGACGTTCTTCCGCAGCAGCGGGCATCGCAGAGACTGCGGCCGTCAACGCCGCCAAAAAAGCAAGTGTCTTCAAGGTGATCTCTCCTATGACTTCATCCTATAGATGGGGCGGCAAGACCTTGCCATACAAGAGCACGGTCGTGCTTTTCCTTTCCCTCGGCGGGTTCCTGCTCTAATCTCTGGCACCAGACGCCAAAGCGTTTGCATTGAAACTGATGTTTGTGGTTCCACCGGATTATGAAACCTGCCTTCGCGCTGACTTTTTCTGAAACCGGAATTTCCCTGCATCACCAATCCGATGGAGATTGGTATTGTATTGGCTCGGTCCCACTGGAATCAGCAGATCTGAATGCAGAAGTACGGGCGCTGCGTGACCGGGGATTCGCCATCGAAAACCACCTGGCCTGCACGCTCTTGCTACCGCAGCAACAAATCCGGTTTTTGACAGTCGACACGGGTGAACTGACCGACGAAGAAGCCCGGCAAAAAGTAAGGGAAACGCTTGAGACGGCGACGCCTTATGCGCTCGAAGAGCTCGTCTATTCTACAATCGCAGATGGCGACGAGGTTCAGGTTGCCGCAGTAACCCGCAAGACCTTGGACGAGGCAAAGACATTTGCAACCGGCCATGGGTTCATTCCGCAATCTTTTGGTGTGAATGCGTCAGACGAAAATTCCCCCACCGGACAGATCTTCGAATTTGATCTTGAGCAAGCTGCTCCCGAAACCTTGGACGAGGCAACAGAAGAACCCGAAGAACCGGCGCATCATCCAGATCTCGTCGCGACTGCGCAGCGTGTTCTGGGGCAGGTTTCCGGGACAGCAACAGCCTGGGCAGCGCAGTTCGATCTAAAACGGCATGGCCTACCGGTCGCCGTGGCCTCGGTAGCGTTGGGTGTAGCTCTCGGAGCGTGGTCACTGGTTCGCACCGACAGTGCGGATGTGGACCCGCCCTCGATTCCCCCACAAATCGCAACGCCTGGAACGACCGATTTTGAAGCGGGTCCATCCGCCGAAAACGTTGCATTGGCACCGCAAGCGTCAGAGGCTCCGGCAACACCGGTCTCGCCAATCGAGCCCAGCAGATTGGAGCCCCCAGAACTGGCACTGTCCGAGCCAGAAGTTGCAGACGCACCCGTTCCAACCCAAAGCCCGCCGGACCTGGAAACCGCTGATGCAGTAACTGAAGAGGCGCAATCAGGTACGACGACTGGGACCCCAGCACTCAGCGCCACTGATGCCGCCATTCTCGAAGCGTTACAGACCCCGCCGGAAACGGTGGAACAGGTCGCACCCGCTGATGCACCGCAGGCACCAATTCTGGAATTCACAGGGGCTCTACCGGTTGCCCCCTCGCCTTTGATCGACCCGGTCATTGAGCCCGAAACCGAGTTCTATTACAGCTCGGTGGCTCAACCTGTGATGTCATTTGATGCAGTCGCCCTGCCCGCTTTGGACAGTCTTGAAACGGATAAACCCTTCGATCAGGCAGAGCTGCCCAGCCAGCAAGGGCAACGGTTTGTGCTGGACGAACGCGGTTTGGTGACCCCCAGCGCTGAAGGAACGTTGAACCCGGGCGGTGTCATGGTCTTTGCTGGCCCGCCACAAAAGGTACCGCCGCGCCCACCGGTTCGGTTCGAAGCAGAGCCCGAAGCACCCGAGGCCGATCAAAGGCTGGCCAGCTATCGCCCGCGTGTGCGACCGGTTGATTTGCCCGAACGTTTTGAACGGCAGCAATATGGCGGACGTTTGCGTGATGAGCTTGCCGCGCTACGCCCCAAGGTTCGGCCTGCAGGTCTGCAGCCACCACCGCCGCCTCCAACGGTGGACGAAACACCCGAACTTGTGGCCACCATCAGTGTGCCGCGTCCCAAATCACGCCCCAGCAATATCGCCATTCAGGTGGCACAGCGCCCCGCCGCCTCCGGCGCGTCGCTTGGGTCGACAGCCAATGTCAACAACGACACAGACGAAGCAGGCTCGGTCGCGCCGCGCTCGGTTACGCCTAAGATACCGACGACTGCCTCGGTTGCACGGCAAGCCACAATCGACAACGCGATCAATCTGCGTCAGCTCAACCTGATTGGGGTCTATGGCACGCCCTCGAACCGCCGTGCCTTGGTGCGCCTGCCCAGCGGTCGTTACAAGAAGCTGAAAGTGGGCGACAGGCTGGATGGTGGCAATGTTGTCGCGATTGGAGAAAGCGAGTTGCGATACCAGAAGCGCGGCCGCAATCTGACATTGAAGATCCCAAGCGGTTGACCCGGCCGTCAAGGATGCGGATCTGCCTTTTCCAGCATCGCCGCAATCGCGCCGAACCAAATACGCGCAAGCAAGGCGCGGAAGCCGACAAACCCTGTATCTATCCTTGCTGTTCCGCTAGCCTTGTCCCATGCGCGTTTGCCGCATGAAACCGGACCGAGACGGAATTTTTGTGCACATGCTCGACGATATCGACACACGACTGTTATTTGCCCTGCAAAAGGACGCGCATCTCACCGCTCAGCAATTGGGAGAGATCCTAAATCTCTCTGCCAGTCAGGCGGGGCGCAGACGGCAGCGGCTTGAGGCCGACGGCTTTATCACCGGCTATACCGCAAGGCTGGATCCGGTGAAACTGGGCCTTCAGGTTCAGGGCTTTATCCAAGTCCATCTCGGCACCCACGGCCCCGAACAATCCGCAAGCTTTGCTCGCATGGTCAACGCCCGCCCCGAGATCAGCAGCGCCTGGACAATGACCGGTGAGGCCGATTACCTGCTTCACGTCTATTGTGACGACTTGTCAGCGCTCAATCGCTTGCTTCACGAGGTGATCCTGCCGCATCCTGCTGTTGCACGGGTTCAGAGCCAGATCGTCATGGATCAGCTCAAACGCGACGCCCCATTGCCCACCTGAGGGCCCAGGAAGGACAACAATGAACGAATTCCTTTATCAGGCCTCGATCTATCTGGCGGCAGCCGTGATCGCTGTTCCACTTTCGGCACGGCTTGGGCTTGGATCTGTGTTGGGCTATCTGGCGGCTGGTATCGCCATTGGCCCGGTTCTGGGGCTGGTGGGGGCCGAGACAGAAAGCCTGCAACATGTGGCGGAATTCGGCGTCGTTATGATGCTGTTTCTGATCGGGCTCGAATTGGAGCCCCGCGCGCTGTGGGATATGCGGGACAAGTTGCTGGGGTTGGGTGGCCTTCAGGTCGGGTTGTCCACAGCGGTGATCGCTGCCGTCACTTTCTACACCGGGCAACCCTGGTCGGTCGCGCTTGCTGTGGGGCTGACGCTGTCCTTGTCATCGACCGCCATCGTGTTGCAGACCCTGTCCGAGAAAGGCCTGATGCAGACCAATGGCGGGCGCGCAACATTTTCGGTGCTGCTGACGCAGGACATCGCGGTTATCCCCATACTGGCCTTCCTTCCACTGATTGCACTGCCTGCAGTGGCCCATTTCAATACTGACGGCTCCATTGATCGGGGGGAGCATGGGGGGCACGGGGTCGACCCCCATCACACCCTGTCTCTGGTCGAAGGGCTTCCGGGCTGGGCGGTCACGCTCGTCACGATCGGGGCTGTTGCCTTTGTCGTCTTGGCCGGGATCTATCTGACCCGTCCGCTGTTTCGGTTCATCCACGCCACTCGTTTGCGCGAAATGTATACCGCGCTGGCCTTGATGATTGTTGTAGGCATTTCCTTCCTGATGACGCTTGTTGGCCTTTCACCTGCATTGGGCGCGTTTCTGGCGGGTGTCGTTCTGGCAAGCTCGGAGTTTCGGCACGAGCTGGAGAGCGACCTTGAACCTTTCAAGGGCCTGCTATTGGGATTGTTTTTCATCACGGTTGGCGCCGGTATCGATGTGGGTTTTTTCTTTGACGACCCGTTTGATCTGATCGGGCTGGCCTTGCTGGTGATCCTTGTCAAAGGCATCATCCTGTTCATCGTGGGCCGCGCCTTCAAACTTAAAGGCCGTGATCACTGGTTGTTTACCCTGGGTCTGGCACAGGCGGGTGAGTTCGGTTTTGTCCTGCTGGCGTTTTCGACGCAGCAAAACGTCATCCCCCCCGCCTTGTCGCAAAAGCTGCTGATGATCATAGCATTGACCATGCTGATCACCCCGCTTCTGTTTATCCTCTATGATCTGCTCAGCCGAGCCGCAAAAGATCACAAACACCAAGTCGAACCCGATGACATTGATGAAAAAGGCCCGGTGATCATCGCCGGGATAGGCAGGTTCGGTCAGATCGTGAACCGGCTTGTTCAGGCCAGTGGCTTCAAGACCGTCGTTCTGGACCATGACATCGAAACCATTCAGCTGATGCGCCGCTTTGGGGTGAAAGGCTTTTTGGGCGACCCGACGCGCCCCGAGCTGCTGCGCGCCGCTGGGATCGAAAAGGCGGCTGTCTTGGTGGTGGCGATGGATGACCGCAAACAGGCAACACGACTGGTGAGCTATGCCCGCCGCCAACGCCCTGACCTGCATATTATCGCCCGTGCTCGCGACCGGACCCATGTGTACGAACTGTATCAAGCTGGCGCCAATGACATCGTGCGCGAGCTGTTTGACGGATCCTTACGCGCTGGTCGCTATGTTTTGGAAAACATCGGCCTCAGCGAATACGAGGCCGCGCAGGCCGAGCAGACCTTTTACCAACATGATCGCGCCTCTGTCCGAGAACTGGCCGAGCTTTGGGTGCCCGGCGTTCCGACCGCAGACAACAAGAAATATATCGAGCGGTCGCGACAGCTGGAAAAAGACCTTGAAACTGCGCTGCTGGAATTGGCGGAAGAGACAGACAAGAAATCCGCCTGACCCTGTCGTTGGACAGGGCCAGACCGTTCGTTTCAGCCGTCCGA
The DNA here is from genome assembly GCF_013033515.1 of Ruegeria sp. HKCCA6707. Lineage (GTDB taxonomy): Bacteria > Pseudomonadota > Alphaproteobacteria > Rhodobacterales > Rhodobacteraceae > Ruegeria. Next base: position 393,491 of record NZ_WQEG01000001.1, read on the forward strand.
AACGCCTGCTTCGGCGAAGGTCGCCATGCCCGAATGGCACGCCACGGCGCTTTTTAGGATGTTGATCGCCAACGCCCCGCCCGACCCTTCACCAAGCCGCAATCCCAGGCTGAGCAGTGGCTCTTTGCCCAGTTTGTCCAACAGGGCGGCATGGGCGCTTTCGGCACTCTGGTGCCCCGCGATTGCATGATCCAAAGCTGTTTCGGACAGCTGCGCCAGACAGGCCGCGGCGGCTGAACAAATGAACCCGTCCAGAACGACCGGAATACGCAACACGCGTGCTGCAGCAATCGCGCCCGCCATCGCGGCGATCTCGCGGCCACCCAGGCAACGCAGGATCTGAAGCCCGTCACCCGTGCCTGCATGCAGGGCGACGCCTTCGGCCACGACACGGGTTTTGATGGCCAGGCCCGCATCGTCAACACCCGTCCCGCGCCCGGTCCAATCGCCTGCGTCACCGCCGAACAAAGCACATGCAAGGGCGGCAGCGGGTGTGGTGTTGCCAATCCCCATCTCTCCGACAACCAGCAGGTCCGATTGCGGATCAACCGCGTTCCAGCCGATACGCAGTGCCGTCAACAACTCGTCCTCGCTCATCGCGGGTCCAACGGTGAAATCCTGCGTCGGGCGGTCCAGATCCAACGCATACACATCCATCTGCGCCCCGGCGGCCTTGGCCAGCTGGTTGATGGCCGCGCCACCATGTTCGAAATTCATCACCATCTGCACGGTCACTTCGGGTGGAAAGGCCGAAACCCCTTGCGCCGTCACCCCGTGATTTCCGGCAAACACGATCACTTGCGGTGTCAAAATCTTTGGCCGTGCATCGCCGCGCCAACCCGCATACCAGATCGCAAGGTCTTCAAGCCGTCCCAAAGCACCAGGAGGCTTGGTCAGCTGCGCATTCCGATCACTGGCATCTTGCCTTGCCTGTGCATCCGCAGACGGAGCCTCAGCCAGAGCAGCACGGAAATCGTTCAAGTCATTCAAGTCAGGCAGCATTCAAAGCCTCGTTGCATCACAGTGGTCCTGTGTGTTTAACCATTGTGGCCAATGCGACAAGACCGAGAGAGGCCTGCACGTGCACAAAAACGACACACAGCCGATTTCCCGCTGGGATATTCCGCTGGCTTTCGTATTGCTGACACGCTTGCCCACGCCCCGCTTGCCCGAAACGGCCTTTGCGCGGCAAGCCACGGCGGTCTGGGCCTTTCCGATCGTGGGGCTTGTCGTCGGCGCGTTGGCGACGCTGACAGGTTGGTTGGCCATCTGGGTTGGCCTGCCCGCCTTTGTGAGTGCCGCGCTGGTTGTAAGCGTTTTAATCGTCGTGACCGGCGCGATGCATGAAGACGGCCTGGCTGACATGTTCGACGGGCTTTGGGGCGGCTATACGACCGAGCGTCGTCTGGAGATCATGAAGGACAGCCAGATCGGCACCTATGGCGTGTTGGCGATTGGGCTTGTTCAAACATTGCGTATCACCGGTATCGCTGCATTGATCCATGCCGACTTGTTCACCGGTTTCCTTGCTGCCTGTATGGTCTCTCGAAGCTTGATGCCCGTGTTGATGCATTTCTTGCCCAATGCCCGTAAGTCCGGGCTCAGCCAATCGGTAGGACGACCGCCGGCGTCGAGCGTTGGGTTGGGTCTGTTTCTGGCTGTGTCATTGGCCGGATTGGTATTGGGCGCCGGAGCTATCCTGCCCGTTCTGCTGTCATGTGGAACAGCTTTCGCCGTCGCAATGATAGCCAAGGCAAAGATTGGAGGTCAGACGGGTGACATACTCGGCGCAACTCAACAGCTGACCGAAGTGACGGTTCTGTTGACCCTGGTTGCATTGCTCTAAGACGCACCTCCCGTTTCAATCCTGAGGGTCGCGCCGCAATGCTTGCAGTGCACAGCGTCTGGATCATGGCGAAACAACCCGCAGCCCGGGCATTTGTATCGCACTTTCTGCGGCATGAAGATCGCCTGCGCCAACCGCACGAACAGCGCCACACCCACCACCATGATAAACACTGAAAACAGCTTGCCACCCGGCGTTTGCAACGTGATATCTCCAAACCCGGTGGTCGTGAGCGTGGCCATGGTGAAATACAGCGCATCGATATACGGGGTCTGGGTGTCGTCCGGGATGAAGAACACCAAGACAGCCGTAGAGGTTGCAAAGACAAACACCAGCAAGTTTATGGCTGCGATGACGGCATCCTCATGCGTGCGGAAGAATGTGCTGTCGCGTCGCAGATCCCTGAGCAGATGGTAGGAATGGATCAGTCGCAATGCGCGCAGGATTCGCAAGAAGGCCAGATTGCCCGTCAGAAACGGATCGAGAAATAGGGACAGGATCACCACAATATCGGCCAGTGTGTAGATCTGGCGCAGCAACTTCCAGCGGTCTTTTGAAATCCACAGCCGGGCGGAAAAATCCAACAGGATCAGAAACCCAACGACAAAACTTGCGGTCGTGATGCCCGGACCATGCGAGACATGTGCGGTCGCCACGAAAAACACGATGGTCGCGATATCAAACACGATCAGGGCATAACGGAACCAGACCGAAACCGGATCGTGACTGATATACAGATACTTGACAGTCTGCTTCATTCTGAGCGTGCATCCCTTTGCAGACATTCAAAAACTACAGTCTTTGAACTTAAAGGCCAAGCACCCAGAACGAAAAAAGCCGCCCCGAACGGAGCGGCCTTGTTCAGTACCCGATTGGGCAATCAGGCAGCGCGCGATGTCAGCACTTCGTCAACCTGCTTGGCTGCAGCCAACTCATCCGCGCCGGATACCGCTGCAACTTCGCGGGTCAGGCGTTCAAGCGCGGCCTCGTAAAGCTGACGCTCAGAATAGCTTTGCTCACGCTGATCATCGGTGCGGTGCAGGTCACGGACCACTTCGGCAATCGAGATCAGATCGCCCGAATTGATCTTTTGTTCATATTCCTGCGCGCGGCGCGACCACATCGCGCGCTTGACCTTGGCCTTGCCTTTCAGCGTTTTCATCGCCTGGCTGATCACATCCGGTGAACTGAGCGAGCGCAGACCGGATTCGGTCACTTTGTTCGTCGGCACGCGCAGGGTCATCTTGTCCTTTTCGAAAGAAATCACAAACAGCTCTAGCGCATAGCCCGCGACTTCCTGCTCTTCGATCGAGACAATCTGACCCACGCCATGGGCGGGATAGACGACGTAATCATTCGGGCGGAACTCGAGCTTTTTCGACTTTGACATACAGGTTCATCCTTGGTTGCGGATCGGGACGTGAGACGACAAAACAACCTGTGCGGTGCCTTACTTGGCCCCGTCAGGCAGCAGGTTTGTCGCAAAATCAGAACTCCAAAGCAGTCATACTTAAGGAGTACATCCCCATCTCAGTAATCGTTCAGTTTCCGATTATATCACAAAAATGCGACATCCGGAAGTGATGCGGGTGCGCATACATTGATTTACGTTTCAAGGCAGAGACTTAGCGGAAAAATCTAAACCACACACCACGGGCTTAGCCGCGAATCGCTCAGCCGCCTTCACCGGGCGCTTCCGAGAAATACTTTTCAAGCTTGCCCTCTTCGCCGTCGCGCTCTTCAGCCTCGGGCAACGGGTCTTTCTTGGTCACGATCACCGGCCAAAGCTCGGAATACTTCCGGTTGAATTCGACCCAGCCTTCCATACCCGGCTCGGTATCGGGGCGGATAGCGTCTGCCGGGCATTCCGGTTCGCACACGCCGCAATCGATGCATTCGTCAGGATGGATGACCAGAGCATTCTCGCCTTCGTAGAAACAGTCTACAGGGCAAACTTCAACACAATCTGTGTATTTGCAGGCGATGCAGTTGTCTGTAACGACGTAGGTCATGGGTCAATTCCTGTTTAGGGCTTGGCGACTAGCTAGTTCAGTCTGACGGTCTTCGCAAGATCAGATCAGTCATCAGACATGCGAGAAAGATCGATAGCACGTCGTTCTTTCTTGGTCGGACGACCTTTTCCTTCATATCCCGGATTTCTGGGAGCGCTTTCCTGTTTTTCCGTCATGTCAGAGTATAACGTCTGCGCCTCAGAGGCTGGGCCCCGCCGTTCTCCGAGGTTCTCGACACGGACAACGCGTATGATGCGCCCTTGCGGAAAGGTTAATACATCGCCCGGGGCCACGGTTTGCGCCGTTTTCAGCACCCGGTTTCCGTTGAGCCTGACATGGCCGCCGCTGACCTGTTTGGCGGCCAGGCTGCGGGTCTTGAAGAACCGCGCCTGCCACAGCCATTTATCGATCCGCAGCTTGGCCTGCTGAGCCATCGGCGATCAGTTGCCGTCCTTCAGACCCATAAGCGCTGCGGCAAACGGGTTATCCGGATCAATGGCTTTTTCCTTCTTCGGAGGCCGCGATGAGAAGGACTTGGCACCCTGAGGTTTGCCACCCTTTTTGCCCTGCGGCTTGTTGCCCTGCGGTTTACCGCGCGGCTTACCCTTGCCCTGCCCCTGTTCGCGGCGCGGGCCGCGGTTTTGCTGGCGCTGACGTCCCCAGGTGAAGGTGTAGTATACCTCAACCTCGGGCTCCTCCGATGCAGGCTCGGCGGCCGTCTCAGAGGCTGGGGTAGCCTCAGCTGCCGCCTCGGTGCTGTCGGTGGCCTCGGCTGGCGCCTCGGCGGGTGCGGCGACCTCTGCCGGAGCGGCCTCGGGCGCTGGGGTTTCTTCGGCCACGGACTGCTCAGCCGCTTCAGTCGCAGGCTGTTCAACCGGCGCTGGCTTGAGTTTTTCGCGCTCACCGCGCTCTGCCTTGTAGCCCAGCCCCTGCATCAGGTCGGCAAATTGTTCCAGTGTCATGCCCGTTATCGACAACATGTCGGGTTTGGCTTCAAAACCGCCCCGGCTGTCTTCGGCGCGCAGCATATCGGCCAGTCGTTCCAGCATGTCGATGCGGATCGAACGGTCGCCGGCATCGCGATAGCCACACATGGTGTCGTAGCCCTGAGGCGCATCCTTGGCGACGGGTACGGTGACCAAACCCGGTGGCGGTGCTTCGGGGAATTCCTGCAGACCGCTGGAGAGAGCCCACAGAACCAGACGCAACCGCGTGGGCGCGGGTTTCAGCAGCAGCGGCATGAAGATGGTGAACTGACCAAACCGAATGCCATGCTTGCGCAGCGCGCCACGGGCATCCTGATCAAGATCCTTGACCTCTTGCGCAACACCGGCGCGGGGCAGCACACCGAGCGCCTCGACCATGCGGAAGGCAAAGCCCTTGGCCAGACCGCTCAGTTCCTCATCGCGCGACAGGTTCAGCAGCGGCTCAAACAGTGCGGCCACCTTGCGGTCGATGAAATGCTGCAACCGGCGCTGCACTTTCTGTTCGACGTCAGGCCCTGCGGCCTCGTCCACAAACACTTCGACCATGGGCTTGAGCGGTTCCGCCCCGGCAACCAGTTTGCCGACGGCATATTCGCCCCACATCAGGCCGCCCTGATCGGTGAAATCAATTTCGGTATCGGGTGCATTATAGAAGCGGTCAGCGCGCAGATAGAATTGCGGCGCGAGGGCTTGCAAAGATGCCGATTTGAGCGCTTTCGCCTCGGTTCCCTGCGCAGCCTTGTCCGGAATAAACCGGAACCCTTCCAGACGACCGACGAATTCGCCTTCGACGGTCACTTCACCCTTGTCATTTACTTCGGCCAAAAGGGCCTCCTTCTGTTTGAGCCGGCGCAGCAACACGGATGTGCGCCGGTCCACAAATCGCTGAGTCAAACGTTCGTGAAGAGCGTCCGACAGCCTGTCTTCTACAATGCGCGTTTCCTCACGCCAATGGGATTCGTCACGAACCCAGCCGTTTCGTTGTGCAACATATGTCCATGTGCGAATATAAGCCAACCTTTTGGACAGTGCATCTATATCGCCATCGGTGCGATCGATCCGATGAATCTGCCGCGCCATGAAGTCATCAGGGATGCATCCGCATTCGTGCAGGTGACCATAGATCACTTCGAGCAGATTGGCATGTTCGGCGTGGCTGATACCGCGAAAATCAGGGATTCGGCACACATCCCACAGCAAACGGACAGAAGGGCCGTCGCTGGCACGGGCCATAACCTCAGTCACTTGCGACAGGGATTTCAGTGCATTCAGGTCATCAGCGGGGCGCGCCTTGATCAGGTGTTCGTTGTTAGGGCCAAGTTCGAGCGAGTCGATCAGCGCCTCAATCGATCCGAACCGTAAGGCGGCATTCCGCCAATTCAGCTTTTTCATCGGCGTAAAGCGGCTGTCCATGATTGCCTGCGCCAGTCCATCCTCCAACGGCGGCGCTTCACCAGTGACACCGAAGGTGCCATCGGACATGCCCCGCCCCGCGCGTCCGGCAATCTGAGCCAGTTCATTTGCGGCCAGAGGACGCATGCGACGACCGTCGAATTTGGTCAGAGACGAAAAGGCAACGTGATTGACGTCCAGGTTTAGCCCCATGCCAATGGCATCCGTGGCCACCAGGTAGTCAACCTCGCCATTCTGGTAGAGATCGACCTGCGCATTCCGCGTGCGCGGGCTGAGCGCCCCCATGACCACTGCCGCCCCACCTTTTTGGCGGCGCAATAGCTCGGCGATGGCATAGACGTTTTCCACCGAAAACCCGACAATCGCGCTGCGCGGCGGCATCCGGCTGATTTTCTTCGAGCCCGCATAAACAAGTTGCGACATCCGCTCGCGCCGCACGAATTGTGCCTCGGGCACAAGCGCGGCGATCGCCCCGCGCATCGTGTCCGAACCCAGAAAAAGGGTCTCATTGGTGCCACGGGACCGCAGCAAGCGGTCGGTAAAAACATGGCCGCGTTCGGGATCCGCACAAAGCTGGATTTCGTCGATAGCCACAAAATCTGCGCCCATACCTTCGGGCATCGCCTCGACCGTACAGACCCAATATTGGGTCCGTGGCGGCACGATGCGTTCTTCACCCGTGACCAGCGCCACCACCGAGGGGCCGCGAATAGCGACGATCTTGTCATACACCTCGCGCGCGAGCAGCCGCAGCGGCAGACCGATCACACCGGTGCGATGCCCCAGCATGCGTTCAATCGCGTAATGTGTTTTGCCTGTATTGGTCGGGCCAAGTACGGCCACTACCCGGGAAGACCCGCTCACCTTTGCCCCCTGCGCTTTATTCTTTACAGCGACTGGCCTTCAACCTGAGGCTTCAGACGATTCACGGCATTGGTTACTTCTTCGTGATGGGGATGTATAGCCAAGGCGCGGTTATAGGCATCCAGAGCCTGTTGCGGCATTTCGACAATCTCGAAGATCAGCCCAAGACCATAGAGCGCCTCGTAGTTGTTGGGGTTCAATGTCAACGCATACTCAAGATCTGCAACGGCCATACCGAATCTGTCGATTCCAAAAAACGCCGAAGCGCGTGCGTGCCATCCTTCGGCGAACTCGGGCGCGTGATCTGTCAGAGCGGTGAGATGATCTATCGCAGCTTCTGCATCTCCCTCGTCCAGCGCCTCGCGGCCGCGTTCCAGCAGCAGATCGGCGGATGCAGATCCCGATTGTGACCAAAGCGCCTGCAATTGCCGATCAATATTGACCGCCTGTTCGGGCGTAGATTGCGACAATTGTTCCAACAATGCCGCCTCATCGCGCAAATCCGCTTCCTGCGCAATGCAAGTAGAGGAATACATGACTAGGACAACGAATGCCGCAACGGTACCTTTGAGTTTGTGTGTTGCAATACCCATAACAATGGTCAGTGTAGCGTTGCGACCGCGGATGTCCATTCACGGCGCACAAACAAAATGAGGAAGACCATGAGCGACATTCTTGAAAAAGCCGCAGCCGCGTTGAACGAAAAACTGTCGGGCGGCGATTTCGACGCCTCTGCCAAGTTCGCCATCGAAGGCGAAGGCGCAATCGTTCTGGATGCCAGCGGCGCCCGCGTGAGCGATGACGAGGCCGATGTGACCCTCAGCGCGGACGCGGAAACCTTCCAAGAAATCCTGTCTGGCGAGTTGAACCCGACCGGCGCATTCATGTCCGGCAAGCTTAGCGTGGATGGCGATATGGGTATCGCGATGAAGCTGGCTTCGGTGCTGGCCTGATGATATCGTCGCCGGCCCCTCTTTATGAAGACGTGGCCGGCGGTCCGGCCGGTGGTAAGGCCCATTGGCTGACAACCGCGGACGAGACCCGCATTCGCGTCGGGCATTGGCTGCCTGAACAAGACGCGATCGGGACGGTTCTTCTATTCCCCGGACGCACTGAATATATCGAGAAATATGGCGACGCCGCCGGGGAATTCATTGATCGGGGCTTTGCCGTGCTGGCCATCGACTGGCGAGGTCAGGGAATGGCTGACCGCCTGCTAGATGACCCTCGCAAAGGCCATGTTGCGGATTTCACCGATTACCAGCACGACGTGCGTGCGGCTTTGGAAATGGCAGAGCAACTGGATCTGCCAAAACCCTGGCATGTCCTGGGGCATTCCATGGGGGGTGCTATCGGACTGCGGGCCGTGCTTGAGAATGACAGTTTTGCCTCTTGCGCCTTTACCGGGCCAATGTGGGGCATCTACTTTTCGCCCATCATGAAGCCACTCAGCTGGATGACAGCCTATTGGGGCCCGCGTTTTGGCCTGGGCGAGAAAACACCGCCGACCACGTCTTTGGAAAGCTATGTCATGACCGCGCCGTTCGAAGGCAATGTTCTGACCCGTGATCCGGACATGTTCCAGATGATGAAAGACCAGTTGACCGCATATCCGGACCTGGCCTTGGGGGCGCCGTCAACCATTTGGCTGCGCGAGGCACTTGATGAATGCAGTTGGTTGATGGAGCAAAATGCACCCGACACTCCCTGCCTGACCTATCTGGGGTCACACGAGCAGATCGTGGACCGTTACGCGATCAGAACGCGCATGGCCAACTGGCCCAAGGGCAAGCTGGTGGAAATCCCCGATGGTGAACACGAAGTCCTGATGGAGGCTCCTGACGTTCGGGGCCCTGTCTTTGACGCCTTGGCCACGCATTTCCAAACTGCGCTGTCAATGAAAGCGGGAAGCCCCTGCAACCGAAAAAGGTCCTGAACCACACAGCTTTGTCACACCGCTTGTGATCTACAGCTCACGCGCCTAGATGTTGGCAAAAGATGCTAATCCGAGGTGATCCATGCGCGACCTTCCCTTCCCCGTCCGTGACGCAAATGCCGGTGGCGGCTCTGACAATCTGGGCAACCTGCCGGAATGGGATCTGACCGATCTCTATACGTCGGAAGACGCGCCCGAACTGTCGCGCGATCTGGATTGGTTGGAACAGGAATGCGCCGCCTTTGCCACCGATTACGAAGGCAAGCTGGCGGAACTGGACGCCGCAGGTTTGCTGACCTGCGTGACGCGCAATGAAAAGATCAATGGCATCACCGGGCGCATCATGTCCTTTGCGGGGCTGCGATACTATCAGCTGACCACCGACGCGGACCGCGCCAAATTCCTGTCTGACATGCAGGAAAAGATCACCGTTTTCACCACGCCGCTGGTTTTCTTCACGCTGGAGATCAACCGCATCGACGATGACGCACTCAATGCGCATTTCGACGCCAATGCTGATCTGGCCCGGTATGAGCCCGTATTCCGCCGCATCCGTGCGATGAAACCCTATCAGCTGTCGGATGAGCTTGAGAAATTTCTGCACGATCTGGGTGTTGTCGGTGACGCGTGGGAGCGTTTGTTCGACGAAACGATCGCGGGTCTGAGTTTCACGGTGGACGGCCAAGAACTGAATATCGAAGGCACGCTGAACCTGCTGACCGAACAGGATCGCGCCAAACGCGAGGCCGCCGCGCGCGAGTTGGCCAGCGTCTTTCAGGACAATATCAAAACCTTCGCCCGGGTGCACAACACACAGGCCAAAGAAAAGGAAATCGTTGATCGCTGGCGCAACATGCCGACCGCGCAGACCGGTCGCCATTTGTCAAACGATGTCGAACCCGAAGTGGTCGAAGCGCTGCGCGAGGCCGTTGTTGCGGCCTATCCCAAGCTAAGCCATCGATATTACGAGTTGAAGCGCAAATGGCTGGGGCTGGACGTGATGCAGGTCTGGGACCGCAACGCGCCCCTGCCGATGGAAGACACCCGCATTGTGGGCTGGGACGAGGCCGAGAAAACGGTCATGGACGCCTATACCGCGTTTGACCCGCGCATGGGCGAGCTTGCGGCGCCGTTCTTTTCCAAAGGTTGGATCGACGCCGCCGTCAAGCCCGGCAAAGCGCCCGGCGCCTTTGCCCATCCCACCGTCACCGATGTGCACCCCTATGTGATGCTCAACTATCTGGGTAAACCCCGCGATGTGATGACTCTGGCGCATGAGCTGGGCCACGGCGTGCATCAGGTGCTGGCCGCAGGCCAAGGTGAGATGCTGTCCTCAACGCCACTGACCCTGGCCGAAACCGCCTCGGTCTTTGGTGAGATGCTGACTTTCCGCAAGATGCTGGATCAGGCTGAGACACCGGAGCAGCGCAAGGTGCTGCTGGCGGGCAAGGTCGAGGATATGATCAACACCGTCGTGCGCCAGATCGCGTTCTACGATTTTGAATGCAAGCTGCACGCCGCCCGGCGTGAGGGCGAGTTGACCCCCGATGACATCAACGCCCTGTGGATGAGCGTTCAGGCCGAAAGCCTTGGCCCGGCATTTGAATTCATGGAAGGCTACGAAACCTTCTGGGCCTATATACCCCATTTCGTCCACTCGCCCTTCTATGTCTATGCCTATGCCTTCGGCGACGGGTTGGTGAACGCGCTTTATTCGGTTTACGAGACAGGCTCGGACGGGTTCGAAGACAAATATTTCGACATGCTGCGCGCAGGTGGGTCGATGCATCACTCCGAACTGCTGGCCCCCTTCGGCCTGGACGCCAGCGACCCCAAGTTCTGGGACAAAGGCCTGTCGATGATCTCGGGCTTCATCGACGAGTTGGAAGCGTTGGAGGGGTGATCACCCTCCACCCGCTGGACCGTGATAACGCGGATCAGGTCGCGAACATCCGATTGCGGCCTGATCAGTTGAAATTCGCTGGCACAGTGGCCGAAGCTCTGGCCGAACCAGCGGATCGTTTCGATCTGCATCAGATCAACGCCCATGGGCGGGCGATCGGCCTGTTTAAAATCGATCGCGCCTATGGCACAGATTACCCGTTCGCATCGAAAAAAGATTTGGGCCTGAGGGCCGTTATTCTGGACCATCGTGTTCAAGGCAAAGGCTATGGGACCACCGCGATGCAGGCGCTACGGACCTATTTACCGGGGCTCTACCCGCGGGCAAAAACTCTATATCTGACGGTCAACCTTGCGAACCCCGCGGCCATTGCGGTCTATCGCAAAGCAGGGTTTGTCGACACTGGCGATATTTGGCCACACGGCGATGCGGGCCAGCAGCATATTCTGTCGCTTGCGTTGCGGGCGCAGGCACGATGCTGAACTCAACCGTTGCTTTTCTTCAGGGAAGTCAAAAAGATCGCGCCGACAATTAAAGCGGCGCCAATGATTTCAAGCAATGTGATTGTTGCCCCAAGAAAGATTGCGGAATTGACAAACGTAAAAACAACAGAGGCCGCAAAAAGAAGTGTTGCGGTCAGGGTTGAGACCCGCGCTGCGGCCTCGTACCAGAAATAATAGGCCATCGCAGTGGGCAGAATGCCCAGCAGAAACAGGAAGACCCAATCCTCAGCGGAGGGCATCTGCAGCGAGAACACCGCGAGCGGCATAAGCAAGATGCCCGAACACAGGAATATCCCAAACAGAAAGTTGAGCCGCTCGGTCGTAGTCTGAGAGGATTGCATCGCCCGACTGCTGGTGATCAGAAAGACCGCCCAACTCAGACCTGCTCCGATTTCCAGAAGGTCCCCGAACAAAGGATCTCCTCCGCCTTCGATATCCCGAAAGACCGTGAGGAAGACACCGAATATGGCCAAAGCCGTCGCGAGAACCTCGGTTCTACCGACAGAGGCATTGGCGAAGAAATACAGAAAGACCAGCACAAAGAAAGGCGCGGTGTTTTCCAGCACCATCGCGTTCGCCGCACCCGTATATTCCAGCCCGATGTGAAACAGGATGTAGTTCACAACGGTTGCCAGAGCAGCCAATCGGAAGTTCCAATCCCGAAGCTTAACCGACGGGCGCGCGCGCATCAGACGCAGCATTCCATAAATCGCAAGCGCTGCAATGAATAAACGCATAACAGCAATCTGCAAGCCGCCGAGATCACTTGTCAGAAACCGTACGATGACGCTGTGTGTGCCCCACAGAAAGGCCGCCAGGAAACCAAACACCAATCCGTTCTGCATCCAACGCACGGGCTTGTGCTGGGTCTCGCGCATCTACAACTGGCCTATTTCAACTGACTGTCTTTCGACCCGCGCCGATTTATGCCGCCGCGCGTTTTGAAACTGCTGTCTCGATCCTGCTGACAATCGAGGCACAGCTTTACACCAGGCATCGCTTGCCTGCGTTTTTCTGGGATCGGTTCTTCGCATTCGGCGCAATGGGTCAGGCTTTCGCCCACAGGTCGCTTTTGCGCCTGCATGCGCGCAAGCTCATCGCTGATTGAGGCCTCGATCTGTTCGCTTACCGCACCATCACGTGCCCAGCCACCAGCCATGATCCCTCTCCTGATTGGGTGGGCAACAGGTTAGTCCTGCGCCCGCCCTTTTGGCAAGATCGGGTCAGAGCGTTTCGGCGTTGGCAAACACCTGATCGATCATGGCCTGGGTCCCGCGCGAAAACTCCAACGGGCACGGATAGTCGACCCTGTCGCGCACCGACCGGCAAAAGGCCTCGACCTGCAGCTTGTAGTGATCATCGCCGGGGAACCGGGTGATTTGCACTTCCAGGCCTGGACGATGCAGCTCAACCCGAGCCTCACCAAAGACGCGGGCATTGAACGGGGCGGTCAGGCGGATCACCCCGCCCTCTCCATGGAACTCCATCCATTGATTGGGATGCAGCCGGGTGGAGACATAGCTGGAATACGTAAACCCGGGGAAGCGTGCGTTGATCTCGGTAAAGACGTCGACGCCGTTTTCCCACCGAATCTGAGAGCGCACGGTCTCGGGCTCTTGCCCGGTGACAAAGCGCGTGGACCCGATCACATAGACCCCGATATCACGCAGCCCGCCGCCGCCGGTTTCGGCGCGGTTGCGGATATTTGTCGTGTCTTCACGATTGTCGAACGAAAACGCGCCATTGACGTGCAGCAGCTTACCGATCGCACCATCGTGCACCAGTTTGCGGGCCAGTTGCCATTGCGGGTGATGTACGATCATATAGGCTTCGGCCGCCAACAGGCCGGTCTCATCACGCATCGCGATCAACTGGTCGAACTCTTCGGCCCGCATCGTCATCGGCTTTTCGCACAGCACATGCTTGCCCGCTTGCAGCGCCTTCAAGCTCCATTCCACGTGCAAATGGTTGGGCAACGGGACATAAACCGCATCAATCTGCGGGTCGGCAAGCAGCGCATCATAACTGTCATGGACGTTCAGATCCGGGCAGAACTCTTGAAACGGAGCCGCCTTGGCCTGATCGGATGTGGCAAGTGCCGCAAGGCGGGCACCGTTTGCTGCGTGGATGGCAGGTCCCATATACTGACGCGCAAATTTTGCGGCCCCCAGAATGCCCCACTGAACCGGTTTCTGCATCTTTCTCCTCCCACGACCTGTTAGCGCCACCAACTTGGTCACCCCTATCACCGCGCAACCGGCCTGTCATGTCACTGATCGCAAATACCAAACAAAAAAGACCGGCCGCATGGACCGGTCTTTTACAAGCTTTGGGTTGGTCAGTGCTGGCCCAGCATTCCCTTTTCGCGAGCCAATTCGCGCATCTTTTTCTGCAGTTTTTCAAACGCGCGCACTTCGATCTGTCGAATGCGTTCGCGGCTGACATTGTATTGCGTGCTCAGCTCTTCCAGAGTGACGGCCTGATCCATCAGACGGCGCTGGGTCAGAATGTCTTTTTCCCGGTCATTCAGGACGTCAAGCGCTGCGGTCAACAGCTCGCGCCGCGCTTCCAGCTCGTCGCGGGCCTCATAATCCCCGGCCTGGTCAGCATCTTCGTCTTCCAGCCAATCCTGCCATTGCATCGTGCCTTCGCCTTCAGAGCCAACCGTGGCGTTCAACGAGGCATCGCCACCAGACATCCGACGGTTCATGCTGATCACCTCTTCTTCGGTGACCCCCAAATCGGTGGCGATCTTGGCTACGTTGTCGGGGTGCAAATCGCCTTCTTCCAACGCGCCAATCCGGGCTTTGGCCTTGCGCAGATTGAAGAACAGCTTTTTCTGCGCCGAGGTGGTGCCAAGTTTCACCAAAGACCATGACCGCAGGATATATTCCTGGATCGAGGCGCGGATCCACCACATGGCATAGGTCGCCAGACGGAAGCCTTTTTCGGGGTCAAAGCGTTTCACGGCCTGCATCAGGCCCACGTTCGCCTCCGAGATCACTTCGGCCTGTGGCAAGCCATAACCGCGATAGCCCATGGCAATCTTGGCCGCTAAGCGCAGATGCGACGTGACCATCTTATGGGCGGCCGCCGTGTCTTGTTCCTCAACCCAACGCTTGGCCAGCATGTATTCCTCTTCCGGCTCAAGCAGCGGGAATTTGCGGATTTCCTGCATATAACGGTTCAGACCGCCTTCAGGCGTTGGTGCGGGAAGATTTTTGTAATTTGACATGTGTTACTGCCCCCTGGACATATGTTTAAGCCCTTAACATGGCATATGGGAACCGATACCGGATCATTCAAGAGGATCTGCTAGCAGTTTGAAATTAACGGTTGATAAAGGAAAGCTAAGAATTTCGAAATCACCGTGTTTTGCGGTTTGTGTCATTCCCCGCGCAAGTGTTGTAGTAATTTATCCATGTCAGAGGGCAATTTGGCTTCAAACCGAAGCTTTTCACCCGAAATCGGGTGTTCGAACCCCAAAACTGCCGCATGCAAAGCCTGGCGCGGAAAGCCACGCACCGCCTCGGCTGTTGCCGCATCAAAGGCCCGTGCGGGCAGTTTTCGCTTGCCGCCGTAAACCGGATCCCCCACCAGACCGTGGCCCGCATGGGCCATGTGAACCCGGATCTGATGGGTCCTGCCGGTTTCCAACCAGCATTCGACCAACGCGACTGAGGCCGGGTCGCCAAAGCTCTCGACCACGCGGGTGCGGGTCACCGCGTGACGGCCACCGTGAAACAGCACCGCCTGTTTTTGGCGGTCGGTCTTGTGCCGCGCCAGTTGCGTGGTTAGGCGCAGGATGTTGCCGGGCTCGAAACTGACCCCTTTGACCCCGCGCAGGCGCGGGTCGCCTGCGTCGGGCACACCATAGCACAGCGCTCGGTAATACCGTTCAACACTGTGAGCTTCGAACTGTGCAGCAAGCCCGTGATGCGCGGCATCCGATTTGGCAACCACCAGCAGACCGCTGGTTTCCTTGTCGATTCGATGCACAATTCCGGGGCGCTTTACGCCACCAACGCCGGACAGGTCCGACCCGCAATGATGCAGCAACGCATTCACAAGTGTCCCGCTGGGCGAACCCGGCGCAGGATGGACCACCATGCCCGCAGGTTTGTTGACCACAATCACATCCGCGTCTTCATAGATCACATCGAGCGGGATATCTTCGGGGCCGATATGGCTGTCTTCGGCCTCGGCCAATGTGATTGCCACATGCGCGCCCTCGATGGGTTTGGCCTTTGGGTCTTTGACCACGGACCCGTCCACCTGTACCGCCCCCTCTTCGATCAGGCGCGCTAGCCGCGTGCGCGACAAGGCGGCGCTGTCTGGAACATCCCGCGAAAGCGCCTTATCAAGGCGAGGCGGCGGTGCGGCCGCGATGTGAAACTCTATCAGGCGGGTGCCCATGACTGTCCCTTCCGACCCTCAGGAACCGCAGGAAACGCCTCAGCTGCGATTACTGCGGCGCATGGTCATGCTGTTGACCGCGGTGATGATTGGCGGGGTTCTAGTGACCTTTGCGTTGATTGTCATCCGCTTATCGGATCGCACCCCTACCCTGCCCGATCAGATCGAATTGCCCGATGGCGCCAAGGCCCAGGCTGTCACCATCGGCAACAATTGGTATGCGGTCGTGACCGATGACAGCCGCATTCTGATCTTTGACAAGACAACCGGGCGGCTGCGGCAAGAGATCCCGGTAGAATAAGCCTGCGATCAGCCTGTCAGCACCAGCCGGAACACAATCTCAGAGGCGCGACGCAGCGCCTCTGTCTCTTCCGGGGTATCACGCCGGAACTGAGTGGCGGCTTCATCCAGTTCGGTCGGGGCGAACAACGTCGCACGCTCAGGAAAAAACTCGGTTTGAAACTCTGCATCATGTTCGGCCAGATACCCGTCCAGCCATTCGCGTTCCGAGGGCTCAAGCACATCATGGCGACGATAAAGCGTCGGATCTTCCAACACGCTGCGCCGCAACTGACGGCTTTTCTGCCGTCCCATAGCCCGGCTGACGATCCCGAACGCCTCGCTGGCGGGGCGTGACAAAGACGGATTTGAAGGGCTGTCGGTGGAGAGCGTGTCAGGGATCGGAACCGATATTCGGGTCAGAAAGTCGTCAATGACATTGCCGTTCACCATCTCGGCCCGATCATAAAGCATGGGCACAACCTCAACATCAGGAAACGCAGCCCGAACGCGGCGCGCTGCGCCGGTGAACGTATAGTTCTGAGGCGCGTCCGCGATGGCTTTCAAACGCTGCCGGATATAGGCTGTCCCACCTGGCGCCAAACGCCCGTTTTTAGCGCGCTGCTTGTAATCGGCCTCGAAGAAATCCGAGTATCTGCGACAGTAAAACGTCACCCGCATTTCATCTTTGGGAATGTCCGCAAAGATGCGCGCCAGTTCGGTCATGTCGACCGAATAGAACATCTCGGACGAAACCAGACAGGTGCCTTCGCGATACTGGGCGTATTCACCCGCCATCGCTTCTTTTATTTCCGCCACCACTTCACCGCCGCCGTTGAGGTCAAAGGCAATCATGTTGTGACTGATTTTCGGACGGCGATCGCTCTCGCGCTTGCGACCTGCATGCATGTATCGTAGTCCGACTTGGCTCAGAACCTTTTCGTTGCCCCGGATGAAACCCTGCAACGCCGTGGTGCCAGTTTTGGGCATGCCTATGTGAAGCCACAACATCGCTTTTCCTCAGTCACATCAGCTACCTGGCCCGCTAAGGGGCCGCCGCCGGATCCCCCAGCATCTGCCGCATCAGATCCTGCATGTCGGGCACCTGCCGCAGCTCGGCGATTTTCTCGCGATGCAGCGCACAGCAGGCCGTGTGCAGCCGCGCCGTTTCGGGATCGGACATCAACGCGTCGAACCGGGCCTGCTTGCGCGGCGCAATGGCGTCGATCGAGCGGTCCTCGACAAAGTTGCGGTTCATGATGTTCCAGTATTCCAGTCCCAGGCTTTCCCCCAAATGATGCGCCCGCCCGCGCATCTTTTTCACCAGATAACTTTCACAGGATTTCAGCGCATAATGGTTCAGCTGCACAAGCTCATACCCCACGGAGTCGCGCGCCGACCGCCAACTGGCCTCGTAATAGCGATCAGGCATCAGCTGCCCCGATCCGTTATACCAATGGCAGTCTTCCATCGTTTCAACGGTTGGGCGCTTGGGGCGGTGCACACCGATGGCATCCCAAAGCTCGCGCTTAAACAGGGTCTTGAACCCCCAGGCTTGAGACGGCCTTGGGCTGAACTCTTTCGCCGCCATGCGGAACTGATCCGACAGAAACCCGTCCTGATATTCCACGACGCCCGCATTGCCGAACAAGCGCCAGGTCATCGAGATTGTCTTGGCCTTTGGAATGGCTTGGGTCAGCGCCCGCAGCGTATTGTCGCCGGTCTTGACGTTGATCAGCTCATCCGCGTCGATCACGACCACCCAATCCTGCGGGCGGGCGTATTCGCGTTTGAGAAAGGTTCTATAAGCGCGCTTCTGCGGGCTGGTTGGGCGGCTAGAGTTGTTGTCCACATGGATCAAGACCCCCCGCTCGTCCAAACGGTTTAACAGCGCATCGGTGCCATCGGTGCAGTCATTGGTCATAACAACCATCTGATCAATGCCCACAGCCTGATTATGGGCCACCCATTCCAGCACAAACGGGCCCTCGTTCTTCATCGGTGTCACACTGACAAAACGCGTATCCTGTTCCGACGTCACTGCTTGCCCCTCTTGCCGCTTGACTGCATGACGCAGCCGCGCGGCGCACATTTATTGGTTTTCCAAAGCCTAGGCGCTTTGGCGGTTCCAACCAAGACCAAAGCCCCACCCTGAACAAGGTATTTTGGTGGCCTCCGAGACATCAGGCTGCAACGCGTTTCAATTGGTTCGCAAAACGTTTGTAGGGAGGACACAGGGAATGTGCTTTTTCGAGGAAGATGCGCGCTTTGTCCTTGTTGCCCCGACGCAGATATATCTGCCCGGCCATGCCTTGCAGCGCGGCGGTGCTCTTGTCGAGCCGAGCGGCCTGAAGGATTTGCCGCTGGCCCATATCCTCTGCCCCGACTTGCTCAAGCATTTGCCCCATCGCAAAGATAAGAAACGGGTTTTCGGGATCGCAGGCCAAACCATCAGCCATCGCCTGACGGGCTGACCTTTGATCTCCGTCCTTTAGATAAAGCTCTGCCAAACGTTTGTGAGTAAGCGCATGTTCGGGCATTTTCCGCGCAAGCTGGCGCAACCGGTCGATTGCCTGCATTGGTGACAGCAGGTCCATATGGCAGTGCAAAAAGGTTTGCGCGGTTTGATAGCGCGGATCATCCTTGGGAAAATCCGTTGCTTCAACCAATCCGCGCTCGAGCGCTTGCAAACGCCCCTGATTGGCAAGCAAACGCCGCGCCTTTTGATCCAATGCCAGGCTACCCCAATCGAGCAAGATGAGATCGAAGTTACAGGGCTGACGTGCAAGCACTTTCTGCTGAACCAAATAGAGGTTGTTGAAAGGCGCAAAGCGGCGCTGACGCAACTGCCGTTGCAGCGCCCAATCGACCGGAGGCAACGCTCGGAAGGCAATCTGATCCCGGTACAGCATTCTTGATCCAAAGACGACCACATCAGGGCGCATGGGCTTTGCCCAAAAGGCTTGTGCAAAGCACAAGGTCGCCCCCCACCGCTTTTTCTGTGCGCCCAGCACAGCCGCCAACAGGGCCGTAAGAACCGCATGGTCTTCGGCCCAGATATCGGGGTTCTGCAATCCTTGCCGCGCTAACGCCTCGCCTTCGGCCCATTTCCCCAGATACAGGCAGTTCAGCGCCTGCAACAGCGGCAAAAACGCATTATCGGAACCCGCCTCCAATATCGGTTTGGCATGGTCAAATGCCTCTTGGCAGCGATCTTCGGCAATAAGGTACTGCACCGCCTTGGCATAGACATGCGCCGCCTCGGACGTGTTCAGAAACGCCTCGGGCCCCCGGGCGCAGCGCGCGATCACTTTGGCTCGGGCCTGCTCAAGTTCTGAGGGGCTTAGAACATCTCGAAACACTTTGCGCTGATGGCCCGAGATGCGCGCAGCCGCCATGGAAAAGGCCGAGATATAGGGTGCGATCACCTCATCCGCGCGGGACATGGTGTAAAGCTCGATAAAGTCGCGTTTGGCCCGCGACAATGGGGACAGATCGGCGATATCGGACATCTGCATCAGATCCGGGTACCGCTCTTTGAACCGGGCAATCAGTTCGGGTTGATCGGAAAACATGATGGCTGGACGGCCCGGATGCTTGTCCAGATGCGCTTCATATAGCTCCTCGGGCTCGATCTTGGCGGGCCAAGTGGTGTGCTTCCAGGGCAAGCCGTTCAGGATATCCCCACGCCGGATGTGATAGGCAGAGACCCCTTTTCCAGACAAGGCCGCGTCCACCTTGTCCATGATGGCGCGCAACTCGGGGGTAAACCCGATCTGATGGATAAACGCGCGGTAGCGCGGGCGGATGGCCTCGATGTCTTCCCAGGGAAACGACAGAACCTCGAAGCCTTCGTCAACCAAAACAGAACGCCCCTCGACAAGATGGGCCAGCAAACGATCGGGGGTTTCGTCGTTGAGGAAGGACCAGATCGGCAGCGCCGTCTGGGTCAGCGCGTCAAAAGTGGCGCCGTCCAGAAACTGCGCTTTCATCCAGTCTTCGCTGAACAATTCCGATGGGTTTTCAAGCTCGGGAGCGTCGCTGCCTTTTGGAAACCAGTTGACGCGATAATCTGTGTCGAAATCTTCGGCCAGGCGGATGCATGTCAGCAACATCAGCAGTCGCGCGCCCAACCGGTCTTTGCGTTGTCCGATAAAGACGCCCCGGTTGCGGCTCATGCGTCATCCCCATCCGGGCCTGCCGCCGTTGCTGCACGACGCAATTGCCGAAACCGTTGGCGCGCGCTGCGAACAAGCTGCGGGTGCCGCTCTTGCCCTGCCGCCTCGATCCCCCGCATGTACCAGGGCAAGGTCCTGCGCGCGCGGATCAGGCGGTAATACTCTGCCTCTTCCAATGTCGCGTCCATCGCGCCCAGCATGACCGGCTTCAACATATCCAGCTTTCGCAGCATCGGTGCGGCAAAATGGTTGGAGAACCAGGTCTTCAATAGCACCGTATTGGCGCCCTGCAGCCGCGCCGCATGCATCCGGTCCAACTCGAAAAACGGATCATAAAAGACATAAGCCCGGCCCGCCTGCTCCAATGTCTTGGCCCCATCACCAAGCGGTAAATCCCAATCCTGCACCCGCCCGAAACGATACCGCGTTTCCCAAGGCACCAAACGCTCGTCCAGAGTGGTTTGCGGATTGAACGCAATCACAGTCGATCCCGGCACGAGTGCGGAAAAGGTCAGCGCGCCAAACCCGCCCATCGACGCGCCTGCAAAAACCACCTGATCAAACTGCGCGAAAAACCCCGAATCTGCCTTGGCTTGCATGAATGACAGAATCTCGGGATCCCGGAACCAGGCTTTGGTGCGGGCAAAGACCCCCAAATGAGACCAGCCGATGTCGCGAAAGAACTTCCACCCCCAGGGCTCACGCGCAAAGGACAGGTCGTTGACATTGGCAATATTGTCAAAGCTGACCACCAATCGCCGTTTGTCCCGGTGATGAAACAGGATCGAATGCCGGTCGAGTTTCTCGAAAGCGCCGCGCCCCGATCCTCCGGGATAAAGCTCGACAAACCAGGGCGGCGGCGGGTCGGTCAGGATCCGCTCATACCCGGTCTTGCGTTCGGGGTGCTCGGGTTGGCGCAGGTCCTTGGGCAGGTCTTCATCCATGGCGGTCACACCAGATTGTCGGCCAGCCAGGACCGGAATTCGACCCAATCCGGTCGTGTCTTGATCTCGGAAATCTTGGCGCGATGCCAGTCACAGGCCTGCGCGTGCAAACGGCTCAGCTCTGCATCCGCCTTGAACTCGGCCAGCATCGGCGCAGCCCGTTCCGCCAGAGGCGTAATCGAGCTGTCGCTAATCTTATTGGCATTCATATCCTGCCAATAGGATTGCCCCTGGTCGACCTTGATATGATTGGTACGCCCGCGATCCCGCTTGATCAGAAACCCTTCCAGCGACCGCACCGAATAATGATGGATGCGCCCAAAGCTATGGTCAAAATTCCGCCAGGCCCGCCAGCCCACATCGCTTGCTGGATAAAGATTTCCGCCGGCATCAGACCAGGCAATCTGCTGCGCGCCCTCTTCATCAAACCCTTTTGGACGATGTGGCCCAAAACGGGTGAATTTGCCGTTGTTGCGGAACAAGGTCTTGAGCCCGTAAGCCCGGCCCGAGTGATAGGGAAACTCTTTATCCCCCAGCGAAAACGCCTGCGTGACCGGCCTGTCTTCGAAACTCACATTGCCTGAGCTGCCAAACAGCCGCCAGGCAAACGAGATCGCATCGACCTGCTGCCCTGCTTTCTGTTCCACAGCCTCGATCAACCCGCCAAAGCTGTTGTCAGCGCAGCGGATATTCCAGAACTCATCCACATCCAGACACAGCAGCCAATCGGCCCGTTTCACCCATTTCTGCCGCCGCGCCCGCCGCAGCATCTGGTGCTGCGGGTTGCCCCCCTCACCCACGGCGTTGTCCACATGGGTGGCCACACCCAACGCCTGCAGGCGCCCCGCGATCTCATCGGTGCCGTCCTCGCAATCATTGGTGAAAATCACGAAGTGGTCGACGCCCAAAGACCGATGATACGCGACCCATTCCAGCATATAGGGGCCTTCATTCTTCATCGTGGTGAATACAGTAATGGTCTGGGACATGTGCTTTGGTCTGGTTTGCTCTTGAGCCCTTTCTTACACAAGCCCAAGCCAACCCGCGACACCGATCTGCGCATTGTCCGGAAGATGTTGCACTGAGGTGTGTGAAAACGGCGAAACTGAATAGACGTGGCACATGCGCCCTGATATGTCACATTGCCTCTCTAAAGCGCGCGGGTGCAGACCTTGAACTCAAGCGCCCGCCGACTGAGGCGAATAACTCCTTAAGATCGTAGGATTTCTTCAAGCCCACCGCGCTGTTCTGCGATGACGTCTTGCCGGGGCACGTCATAGTCCAAAACCCTGATCGCTCGCAACGGCCCAAGCGCGCACAGAACTCAGCAAGCGTCTGTAATCTTTGATTTGTTAGCGGACTTCACATCAAAATGTGAAATGGTGCGGTCGAGAAGACTCGAACTTCCACGGGTGTTACCCCACAGCGACCTCAACGCTGCGCGTCTACCAATTCCGCCACGACCGCACTGTC
The DNA here is from genome assembly GCF_013033515.1 of Ruegeria sp. HKCCA6707. GTDB lineage: Bacteria > Pseudomonadota > Alphaproteobacteria > Rhodobacterales > Rhodobacteraceae > Ruegeria. Next base: position 416,244 of record NZ_WQEG01000001.1, read on the forward strand.
ATTGACTTGGTAGAGGGGCGTATAGACCGTGTTTTGGGCATTGTGAAGAGGCAATTGCCGACGCGGTTTGAATTCCTGTCCGGGCTTCATATCTTTAAGGCTCACACCCAAAACAACACCACGTTCAGGACCGTCTCATGTCTTCACCAGATCCCCGCCCGACCTTGCAGGTCGATATCGTCTCGGACGTTGTTTGCCCCTGGTGCATCGTGGGGTTTCGTCAGCTTGATATGGCGTTGCAGCAGGAAGGCGTGTTGGCGCAGTTGCGCTGGCATCCGTTTGAGTTGAACCCGAATATGGGGCCTGACGGTCAGAACCTGCGCGAACATATCACCGAGAAATATGGCTCGACCCCGGAACAGAGCCAACAAGCGCGCGATCGGTTGACCGCTTTGGGGCAAGAGCTGGGCTTTGCCTTCAATTTCGACGAGGGCAGCCGGATCTATAACACTTTTGCAGCGCATCAATTGTTGGACTGGGCGGAAACCCAAGGGCGGCAACACCCGCTCAAGCTTGCTCTGTTTGACGCCTATTTCACCCGACAACGCGATGTTTCGGACACGGATGTATTGCTGGTGGCGGTCGAGGCTGCCGGGCTCGTCCCCGAAGCAGCGCGCGAAGCCCTGACCTCGGGCGCGCATGTCGCACCGGTGCGCGAAAAACAACAGTTCTGGACCAGCCGTGGTATTTCCGGTGTGCCGTCGATGGTGTTTGGCGGCAAATACCTGCTGACCGGAGCACAGGGTACGGACACCTATGCGCAGGTTCTGCAACGTTGCCTGGCCGAAGCGGCCTGAGCCCTTTTCTTGGTTTCAAAGACGGTCTATGGACACCCCATGGAATGGAAAACCTCGGATGGTCTGACCGATTATGACGACGCTGTCGCTTTTATGGAGGCACGCGTTGCAGCAATTGCGGCTGGCGAGGCGGATGAGTGTATCTGGTTGCTGGAACATCCCCCGCTTTATACCGCAGGGACCTCGGCCCGGCGCGAAGACCTGACCGACCCGGATCGTTTTCCTGTCTATGAAAGCAAACGCGGTGGCCAGTACACCTATCACGGACCCGGACAACGGGTTGTCTACGTGATGCTGGATGTGGGCAAACGCGGCCACGATGTCCGGCGCTTTGTCAAACAGCTGGAAAATTGGGTGATCTCTGCGTTGGCAGAATTCAACGTGACCGGCGAGATTCGCGAGGGACGCGTGGGCGTCTGGGTTCAACGCAAAGACAAGCCTCTGACTGCCAACGGCCAGCCCGCCGAAGACAAGATCGCAGCCATTGGCATTCGATTGCGTAAATGGGTCAGCTTCCATGGTATCTCGATCAACGTGGAACCTGATCTGGAACATTTCAGCGGAATCGTTCCCTGCGGCATCCAAGACCATGGTGTAACCTCGCTGGTCGATCTGGGCTTACCGGTGACGATGGCAGTTGTTGATGTCGCGCTGCAGAGGACATTCGAGACGGTTTTTGGCGACGACTGAGCCTCTGATATGCGTTTGTCGAATCGTCATCTGACGACAGTTTGGTGACAATAGACTGCCCCTGAAACTTCTGTTTCCCGTTTGAGCGTGAAATACCCCAGATTTCCGTAAAATTTAGGGATTTTTCACTTTGCTCCTCACAAATGGCCTCACTCCACGTAATGTGTACTTACCGTTCATGAGTGAGTGGTGTGTTACCGGTGATCGAGGGCAAAACCCAACGAGATCCGAGATGTGTTGTGAGTACGAGTGTGCCGTTCCGACCCCATATCGGAACGGCACTTTTCTTTTACAGGACAGTTTTTCTGCCACGGTCCCGTTGCATTGAGAAACCTGACCTGCGCGCCAACTTGGCAACGAATTTTGGGACGGAGCGAAGCGTTAGTTCAGCGCCGCACGGATTTTCTCGGCATGAGTCGCTATGGCGTCCATGTCTCCCATATTTCCAGGTGGGCGCATCGGCAGGCCCTCGTGACGAGGCAAGATATGGAAATGCAGGTGAAAGACCTCCTGCCCGCCTGCGGCTTCGTTGAACTGTTGGATGGTGACCCCATCGGCGCTAAAGGCCGCTTTTACCGCCAAAGCCATTTTCTTCGTTGTTGCCATGACCGCTGCCAACTGTTCGGGGCTTGCGTCCAGAAGGTTTCGACACGGTGTCTTGGGAATGACCAGCAGATGCCCGTCGGTGCGCGGCATGATGTCCATGAAGGCAAGCGTGTCATCATCTTCGTAAACGTGGGTCGAGGGGATTTCGCCTCGTAGAATCTTGGCAAAGATGTTTTCGGGGTCATATGCGGTCATCGACGATCTCCGGTCGTTCTGTTGCTTCTTTTTCTGAGGTCCATGAAACCCACGGTCAAGGAACAAATACAGAGATGTCGTGCCGTGCTTGAAATCCGACTTCTCCTCCCCAGATTGGAAGGGATCGCAAGCCTGCGGCCCTGCCCCGCGACAATTATTCTTGATTCAGATCAAACTCGACCATTGAAGGTCGCCCCTTCGCAATCTAAAACCACCGGGAAACCCGCGCGCCGGAGAGGTCTGGCTGCGCGGTGTCGTTGCAACAGGAGGCACCCATAATGGCAGACGCAGCCATTCACGGTCATGATCATGAAGACGAGCGCTCGTTCTTTCAGCGCTGGTTCATGTCGACCAACCACAAGGACATCGGGATTCTCTACCTGATCTTCTCGGCGATTGCCGGGTTCATCTCGGTGGCGATGACCGTTTACATGCGGCTTGAGCTGATGCACCCCGGTGTACAGTATATGTGCCTCGAAGGCTTCATGGCCGATCCTTGTACCCCCAACGGACATCTGTGGAACGTGATGATCACTTATCACGGTGTTCTTATGATGTTCTTTGTTGTCATTCCGGCTCTGTTCGGCGGATTTGGCAACTATTTCATGCCGTTGCAGATCGGCGCGCCGGATATGGCGTTCCCGCGGATGAACAACCTGTCCTTCTGGCTTTATGTCGCAGGCACCTCTTTGGGCGTGGCCTCGCTGCTCAGCCCCGGTGGCAATGACCAGCTTGGTTCGGGCGTGGGTTGGGTTCTTTACCCACCGCTTTCGACAACCGAAGGCGGCATGTCCATGGACCTTGCGATTTTCGCCGTGCACGTATCGGGCGCCTCCTCGATCCTCGGCGCGATCAACATGATCACCACGTTCCTGAACATGCGTGCCCCGGGCATGACCCTGTTCAAGGTGCCGCTGTTCAGCTGGTCGATCTTCGTCACATCGTGGCTGATTCTGTTGTCTCTGCCGGTTCTGGCGGGCGCGATCACCATGCTGCTGATGGACCGCAACTTTGGCTTCACCTTCTTTGATCCGGCCGGTGGTGGTGACCCGATCCTGTATCAGCACATCCTGTGGTTCTTCGGCCACCCGGAAGTGTATATCGTGATCCTGCCCGGCTTTGGCATCATCAGCCACGTGATCGCCACCTTCTCGCGCAAGCCGATCTTTGGCTATCTGCCGATGGTCTGGGCGATCATCGCAATCGGCGTGCTGGGCTTTGTCGTGTGGGCGCACCACATGTACACAGTTGGCATGTCGCTGCGTCAGCAGGCCTACTTCATGCTGGCCACGATGGTCATCGCGGTACCCACCGGCGTTAAGGTCTTCTCGTGGATTGCCACCATGTGGGGCGGGTCCATCGAGTTTAAAACTCCGATGCTGTTTGCCTTTGGCTTCCTGTTCCTGTTCACCGTTGGTGGTGTGACCGGTGTGGTTCTGTCGCAGGCCGGTATCGACCGCGCCTATCACGACACCTACTATGTGGTCGCGCACTTCCACTATGTGATGAGCTTGGGGGCCGTGTTTGCGATCTTTGCCGGGGTCTACTTCTACTTCGGCAAGATGACAGGGCGTCAATACTCCGAGTTCTGGGGCAAGATCCACTTCTGGATGTTCTTCATCGGCGCCAACCTGACATTCTTCCCTCAGCACTTCCTGGGCCGTCAGGGCATGCCGCGTCGGTATATCGACTACCCCGAGGCCTTTGCGCAGTGGAACTTTGTATCCTCAATCGGCGCATTTGTGTCCTTCGCCTCGTTCCTGCTGTTCTTCGGTATCGTGTTCTACGCTCTGTTCCGTGGCGCACGTGTGACCCAGAACAACTATTGGAACGAATACGCGGACACGCTGGAATGGACCCTGCCCTCGCCGCCGCCCGAACACACGTTCGAGCAGCTGCCCAAGCAGGAAGACTGGGACAAAGGCCACGCGCACTGATCCCGATCTGACCCAATAGAAACCCCGCCCAAGTGGCGGGGTTTTTTCTTTGCCCGCAATCACGCATTCGCCAATTGCGCGTTTCTGGGCTATGATAGAGCCCCCAACAGAACGGAGGCTCTGGAATGGCTGAGTTCGACTTCTGGTACTCGATCGGCAGCACCTACAGCTTTCTGACCATTTCTCGGCTGGATGAGTGGTGCGCAGAGAACAACGCATCCGTGAATTGGCGACCGTTCAACGTGCGCACCGTAATGACCGCGCAGCAGAACGTTCCCTTTGCGGGTAAACCCGTGAAGTCTGCCTATATGTGGCGCGATATCGAACGGCGGGCGGCAAAGTACCACATCCATGCCAGCCTGCCCGCACCTTACCCGATCTCTGATCTACAACTGGCCAACCAAGTCGCCTTGCTGGGGATGAGCGAAGGCTGGGGTAAGAGCTTTACCCAGACGCTATATCGGCTGTGGTTCGAAGATGGGGTCGAGGCTGGATCCGAGGCCGCTCTGACCGAGGCTCTGCACCGCACGCAACAGGACCCTCGGCTTGTCTTGGCCAGGGCACGCGCTGCAGACATGGAGCAGGCCCTGGTCGAGCAGACCGAAACAGCCGTGAAGCTTGGCGTTTTCGGGGCGCCCAGTTTTGTTGTGCAGAACGAAGTGTTCTGGGGTGATGATCGGTTGGATGACGCCCTGTCCTGGGCCCGTGTCGGCCATGTGATGTGACGATAAGCCCTTCGACTTTGGCCTGATCTGGTTTATCTCTGAACCCATGCCGTACCATTGGAACACCATGTCTGAAACCGAGCAAGAGCTGCGCCTCTGGCCGCATAACTCTCTGCCGCCGCGCGGGGCTATGGGCGTTGTCATGGGTGTGTTTCTGTTCGGCCTGATCCCGGTGCTGGCGATGCTGGGCTCTGCCATATTGTGGGGGTTATTACCGTTCCTGCTGATCACCGTGCTGGGCCTGTGGTTGGCGATCGAGATGAACTATCGCGCGCGCAGCATTTCCGAAGTCCTGACGCTCAGCGGGACGCAGGCGCGTCTGGTCCATCATAATCCGCGCAAAGGTGATCAGATCTGGACTTGCAACCGCTACTGGGCACGGCCCGAGATGCATCCCAAAGGCGGGCCGGTCCCGCATTACGTCACCCTCATCGGAGAGGGACGCGAGGTCGAGATCGGAGCGTTTTTATCCGAAGAAGAACGGATCGCTCTTTATGACGAATTGACGGTGAAACTGCGCGACGGGGCCGCGCAGTAGGTCAGCACCCGTTGCTGGAAGCGGCGCACAAGTGGTCTTTGACCATCGGGCCGACTTTGCCAAAGTCCATCTGACCGGTATAGCGCGTTTTCAACTCGCCCATGACCTTGCCCATATCGCGGATTGAGCCCGCACCCGTGGCCGTGATCGCGGTTTGAATCGCGCTTGAAACTTCGTCTTCATCCAGTTGCTTTGGCAGGAACTCTTCGATCACTTCGACCTCGCGCAATTCACGCTCGGCCAGATCCAGACGTCCGCCCTCTTCATAGGCACGCGCGCTTTCCTTGCGCTGCTTGGTCATTTTACCAAGGATTTCAAGAACCTCCGCATCGCCACACCCTTTGACCTCTTCATTGTCGGATGCCCGCGCAGCAATATCGCGATCCTTGATCGCGGCATTGATCAGGCGAAGCGTCGACAGACGCTCGGCTTCTTTGTCTTTCATAGCTTGCTTTAGGGCTGCAGTTACCCTTGATCGCATGTCCATTTGGTTTGTCCATCCCCATGGCAAAATGAACCCCGACCATATCGAAACAAAAAGGCGGGCACAATGGGAGACGGATATAGCTAAGTCATTGTTTTTCAACAATAGCCCAAAATTTGAACAGGCTTGACCCAAAGGCCTATCCCCCTTAGGTATGCGCCGGTTTACCATATAGGAGAGTCGCGCCATGGCCCAGAACGCCCCGTCCAAGCCCACAGCATGTCTGGCTTTGGCAGATGGAACGCTCTTTTATGGAATTGGATTTGGTGCCACAGGCCAGACCGAGGCCGAGCTCTGCTTCAACACCGCGATGACCGGGTACCAAGAGATTATGACCGATCCGTCTTATGCGGGCCAGATCGTAACCTTTACCTTCCCGCATATCGGCAATGTCGGCGTAAACCCTGAAGATGATGAGACCGGTGATCCGGTCGCGGACGGCATGGTCGTCAAATGGGATCCGACCGAGCCATCAAACTGGCGTGCTGCTGAAGAATTGAAGACCTGGCTGGCACGGCGCGGGCGGATTGCCATTGGCGGCGTCGACACACGTCGTCTGACGCGGGCAATCCGGCAGCAAGGCGCACCGCATGTGGCCTTGGCCCACGATCCCGAGGGCAACTTCGATATCGAGGCGCTGGTGGCTGCGGCACGGGGCTTTGCCGGGCTCGAAGGCATGGATCTGGCCAAGGATGTGACCTGCGCCCAAAGCTATCGCTGGGACGAAATGCGGTGGGCCTGGCCCGAGGGCTATCAGCGGCAGGAAGCGCCTGTGCACAAGGTCGTCGCTTTGGATTTCGGCGCCAAGCGCAACATTTTGCGCTGCCTGGCCTCTGCCGGGTGCGACGTAACCGTTCTTCCGGCAACAGCTACGGCGGCCGATGTACTGGCTTATGAGCCCGACGGTGTGTTCCTGTCCAACGGCCCGGGCGATCCGGCGGCAACCGGTGAATACGCGGTACCCATGATCAAAGAGATCTTGGACACAACCGATCTGCCTGTCTTTGGCATCTGTCTGGGGCATCAGATGCTGGCCCTGGCTCTGGGTGGACAGACCGTCAAGATGAACCACGGCCACCATGGTGCCAATCACCCCGTCAAGGATCTGGAAACCGGCAAGGTCGAGATCACCTCGATGAACCATGGCTTTGCAGTCGACGCACAATCTCTGCCCAATGGGGTAGTGGAAACCCACAGGTCGCTGTTTGACGGTTCCAACTGTGGCATCCGCATGTCGGACCGCCCGGTCTATTCCGTGCAATACCACCCCGAGGCTTCGCCCGGACCGCAGGACAGTTTCTATCTGTTCGAACGGTTTGCCGCTGCAATGGCAGCCCGGAAAGAGACAGTCTAACAGCTGATTCGTTTCTGTTAACCCGCTGTTAACCCTAAGTAAGCACCCTGCCGAAGGTTAAACCGGCAGGGTCTTTTTTTATGGTTGAGTTAAATCTCCAGCATCTCGCACGCGCGACCCCGGTCCCGGCCCTGGACAAACGCAAGCCGATCGGTGCCTTTCTGGTCGAACTGGGTGTCATCACACCCGGGCAACTTGCAAAGGCGCTACATTTGCAAACGCGCCTGAAAGCACCCTTGGGTGAAATCCTTGTTGGCGAAGGCTGGGCCGCGCGCGAAGAAGTTATGGCCGCCTTGTCCCATCAAAGCGGGTTGCAGATTGCTGATCTGGAACAGACCCCGGCCGATACTAACCTGTGCGACGTCATGCCGGTCGGGTTCTGGCTGGAACATAACCTCATACCCTGGATGCGTATGGGCCCCGTTCTGCTGATCGCAACCGCTCGCCCACACCTGTTCAAAAAGGCGTCCAAAGCGTTGCGCAAAAAGGGACATAGCGTTGCCCCGGTCTTGGCGGACCCAAACCAGATCGAGACGAATATTCGCAGGCTTTATGAAAAAGATCTCGCCCGCAAGGCAGCGGCGCGGGTCAGGCCCGCCCACAGTTGTCGCAACTGGACCGCGCGGTCCCGCATCCGGCCCGTGATTGCACTGGCCGCCCTGGGCGCAGGTTGTTTTTCCATGCCCCAACTGGGGCTGGCTCTGCTGTTGGGTGCGGCCATTCTGACTCTATGTCTGTTCATGATGTTTAGACTGGTGGGGCTTTTGACCTACCTGCTGCGATATGAGCCTGAACCTGAGCCGGAAAAACGACCTTTCATTCGCCTGCCCACCGTATCGATCATGGTCCCGCTTTATAAAGAGCGTGAGATTGCGACGGCCCTAGTCCAACGCCTGTCGCGGCTAACCTATCCCAAAGCACTGTTGGATGTGGTTCTGGTGCTGGAAGAGCGCGACGAGGTTACCCGCGCCACTCTCGGCAACGTTCGGCTCCCAAATTGGATCCGAACGGTCGAGGTGCCCGAGCTGGGTAAGCTAACGACCAAACCGCGCGCAATGAACTATGCGCTGGATTTCTGCCGGGGTGAGATCCTGGGAGTTTGGGACGCCGAAGACGCACCTGTCCCCAACCAGATCGAAACCGTTGTGCGCCGCTTTGCCCAGGCGTCCGAGGATGTGGTCTGCCTGCAAGGCATGCTCGATTACTACAACCCCCGCACCAATTGGCGGTCGCGCTGTTTTACCATTGAATACAGCAGTTGGTTTCGGGTGATCCTACCGGGGATCGCCAAGCTTGGGCTGGTGGTACCGTTGGGGGGCACCACATTCTTTTTCAAGCGCGACAAGCTGCTGAAGCTGCGCGGGTGGGATGCTCACAACGTGACCGAGGATGCTGATCTGGGCGTCAGGCTCTGCCGCGCCGGATACCGGACCGAGATTGTGGAAACCACCACCTATGAAGAGGCCAATTTCCGCGCCTGGCCCTGGGTCAAACAGCGTTCACGCTGGCTCAAGGGCTTCATGGTCACCTATCTGGTGCATATGCGGTCACCCAAAAAACTACTGCAAGAGCTTGGTTGGCGCAAATTTCTGGGGGTTCAGGCCTTCTTTTTGGGAACGGTTGGACAGTTTCTTTTGGCCCCAGTGCTTTGGGTGTTTTGGCTTTCGGCTTTGGGGATGGCGCACCCGTTTGAAACGGTTGCAAGCCCCGCTTTGTTGCCGGTGTTTTTCGGGCTGTTTCTATTGGCCGAATTGACAAACATCGCAGCCGGAGCATTGGGCGTTATCGCAGGCCAAAGGCGTTTCTTGATCCCATGGGTGCCCACCATGATCCTTTATTACCCGTTGGGCGTGCTGGCTGCCTATAAAGGCCTTTGGGGATTGATGGTAAAACCGTTCTTCTGGGACAAGACCCAACATGGCCATGCGTCAGAGGAATCTCCGGTCAGCTGATGCTATTTTTCGCGATCAACCGCATCCTGTTTTAGCCGTGTCATGAACGCATCCGAAATGTGGTCTTTCAGCGCGCGCGCCGCACCCTCTTCGTCGCGGGCAGCGATGGCATCCACAATGGCCTTGTGCTCTCGCAATGCGATCTCACCGCGCCCCTGCACCGCCAGCGATGTGGTGGCCATCAGCGCCATACTGCGATGCACCAGATCCAGTTGCTGCACCAGATAACGGTTATGCGAGGCCAGATGGATCTGTTCGTGAAACCGGCGGTTCGCCCGTGACAACGCAGGTGGATCCCCCACCAGTGCGGCGTCCTCGGCAACCATATCCTGCAACACTTTGATCTCTTCGGCGGTCGCATGACGCGCGGCCAGCCCGGCGGCTAGCCCTTCCAACTCGCTTCGCACCACGTAAAGCTCGGCCATCTGGTTGTGATCCAGCGAGGCAACGATCAGCGACCGGCCATCGCGTTCCAGCAGCGATTGTGTCTCAAGCCGCTGCAACGCCTCTCGGATCGGGGTGCGCGACACGCCAAAGCGTTCTGCCAGATCGCTTTCGACCAGACGGTCGCCCGGTTTATAGACGCCGACATCAATGGCTTCGAGGATCAAAGCATAGGCGTCCTTGTTGGACTGTCTCGACTGGGGCATCACAACTTCCATTCATTCGTTCGAACCTGTCTATCCGTCCCAGGGGGAGGCAATCAAGGGTGGCATTGAAAACACCGGGCGGTCGGCCTAAACCCGAACCATGGTGAAACCGGCTTTTTCTCATGTCACCCAATGGGTGTTCGACCTCGACAATACGCTCTACCCACCGCATATGCGTCTGTTCGATCAGATCGAGGTGCTGATGACGGATTATGTGGTGCAGGCGATCGGCGTCGACCGCCCCGAGGCGGACAGGCTGCGGTCGCATTACTGGCGCGAATACGGCACCACGCTGGCAGGGCTGATGGCAGAACATGACCTGGATCCTGATCCCTATCTGCATGCGGTGCATCAGGTAGACATGAGCCATATGGAGCCCGACGCCACCTTGGCCGGCCATATCCGCGCCCTGCCCGGGCGTCGCATTGTCTACACTAACGGATCAGCGCCCTATGCCGAGCGTGTTTTGGCGGCGCGCGGGCTGGATGGGCTGTTTGACGCGATCTATGGTGTCGAACATGCGGGCTATCGCCCCAAGCCTGAAAAGGCCGCGTTCGAGGCGATCTTTGCGCAGGACGGAATCGAGGCGCAAAAGGCCGCGATGTTCGAGGATGACCCCCGCAATCTGGCTGCTCCGCATCAGATGGGAATGCGCACCGTGCACGTCGCGCCTGACCCGCATGAGGCCGACCATATTCATCACCACACCGATGACCTGACCGCGTTTCTGGGCCGCCTGCGATAGGCTGTCACACTGCGACGATCTGTGCGTTTCGCAGGCGCAGCATTCGCCCCATATCCAGCCTAGCGACGAACAGAATCGGAGACCCCAATGACTGCGCTAGAGATGCCGCAGCGCTTGCCCTTGTGGCAGCGCTTTTTGTTTGCAGTGCCCCTGTTTGGCTGGATGGCCCGGGATGCCGCCAATGCACAGCCCGAGGATCTTTATTACACCGCCGCAGCGATCTTTAGCATGTGGGGCTGTTCGATCCTGTTGTTCGGTCTGCCCGGGCTCTATATTCCCGCGCTTCTGATGGTGCCGGTCATGTTCCTGATCCTTGTCCTCATCTCACGCGGATGACGCACGAGACAGGATGTCGCTTGGCACGCCCTACCCGGCGGCACTAAGGTCTGCGGGAACGGAGACATGCCCATGAATGACAGCTGTGACATCCTTATTTCTGGCGGCGGAATCGCAGGCCTGACAGCCGCGGCAGCCTTTGGGACGGCTGGCTTTGACGTTATATGCGTCGATCCGACCCCTCCGATCACCGAACGCGATGTGGACGGGTCAGACCTGCGCAGCACCGCCTTTCTGCAACCTGCCCAAACCCTGCTTGAACACTGCGGGCTTTGGGACCGGCTGGCCGCCGATGCCGCGCCCTTGCAGATCATGCGAATCGTGGATGCGGGCGGTGATGTGCCAGAACCCCGCGTTGTACGCGATTTCAACGCCACCGATGTCTCGGACAAGCCCTTTGGATGGAACCTGCCCAACTGGCTTTTGCGGCGCGAGATGGTGGCCCGGCTGGCCGATCTGCCCAATGTGGATTTTCGCCCCGGCACGGGCACCGTCAGCCTGTTCACCCGCACCAATGAGGCGCGCGTCGGCCTAAGCGACGGAAGCCGCATCCGCTGCAAACTTGTCATTGCTGCTGACGGGCGAAACTCGCCCATGCGCGAAGCCGCTGGGATCGCCACCCGCACCACGCGCTATGGCCAGAAAGCGCTGGCCTTTGCGGTCACACACCCGATCCCGCATGACAATGTCTCGACCGAGATCCACCGCTCAGGCGGGCCGTTTACCCTTGTGCCCCTGCCAGACTGGCAAGGACAGCCGTCCTCCGCGATTGTCTGGATGGAACGTGGCCCCCGTGCAGTGGAACTGTTGAACCTGGAACCAGAGGCCTTCGAGGCGGCGATGACCGAACGATCCTGCGGATTGTTCGGACCACTGAAACTGGCCTCGCGGCGCACAATCTGGCCGATCATCAGCCAATCGGCTGAGCGCTTGTCCGGTGAACGTCTGGCCCTGATGGCCGAAGCGGCGCATGTGGTCCCGCCTATCGGTGCACAGGGGCTGAATATGTCCCTGGGCGATTTGCGCTGTCTGCTGGAATTGGCGCAGGCCCACCCCGAGGGGCTGGGCGATGCATCCATGCTGGACGCCTATCACAAAGCCCGCCATTCCGAGATCGAGTTGCGCGTCAAAGGTATCGATCTGTTGAACCGCGCCTCGATGATCGAGGCGCGTCCGTTGCGTGATGCGCGGGCGATAGGTCTGAATGCACTTTATTCCCTGCCACCGGTGCGCAAAACGCTGATGCAGATGGGTCTTGGAATGCGCTGAGGCGCTGCCCTTACAGAACCTGATCCAACACCCGCTTCAGCCGGGCCATGGTGCGATCGACGTCATACAGCTTGTCCAGACCAAACAGGCCAAGGCGGAACGTGCTGAACCCTGCGGGCTCATCACATTGCAACGGCACGCCTGCTGCGATCTGCATGCCCAAAGCTGCGAATTTCTTACCGTTCTGCACCTCGGGATCCGCTGTATAGCTGACCACGACGCCCGGCGCGCCAAATCCATCTGCCGCGACCGAAACGATCCCTTTGTCGCGCAGCATCGCCCGTACGCCATCGCCCAAGGCCCACTGGGCCTGACGCAGCTTTTCGAACCCGTAAGCGCGGGTTTCCTGCATCGTGTCGCGAAAGGCGCGCAGCGCATCGGTTGGCATCGTGGCGTGATAGGCATGGCCGCCATCTTCATAGGCCTGCATGATCTGACGCCACTTTTTCAGATCCACCGCAAAACTGTCCGAGGTTGTCTCGGCCAACCGCGCCTCGGCTCGCTTGGACAGCATGACCAAACCGGCGCAGGGTGACGCACTCCACCCCTTTTGTGGGGCCGAGATCAGGACATCCACGCCGGTTGCCTTCATGTCCACCCAGGCACAGCCTGAGGCGATGCAATCCAGCACCATCAACGCGCCGACCTCATGTGCCGCTGCTGCCACTTGCGTCACGTAGTCGTCCGGCAGGATCAATCCGGCCGAAGTTTCGACATGCGGCGCGAATACGATATCCGGGCGCTGCTCGCGAATTGTTGCAACCACCTCTTCGATTGGTGCGGGCGCAAACGGAGACGGGCTTGAATTGCCGGTTTCACGTGCCTTCGTCACCGTCGCCGACGCCGTTAACCCGCCGGATTCGATAATTTGGCTCCACCGGTAGGAAAACCAACCATTGCGAACCACCAAGACGTTGGCTCCTTTGGCAAATTGGCGGGCGACAGCTTCCATCCCGTAGGTGCCGCCTCCGGGTACGATGGCGACTGCATCCGCATTGTATACCTCACGCAGCATGGACGAGATATCGCGCATAACCTCTTGAAAATTTTGCGACATGTGGTTGAGAGAGCGATCCGTGAAGACAACCGAAAACTCTTCCAGACCGGTGGGATCGACATTATCCAATAGCGCGGGCATGCGTTGTCCTTTCCTTGGCTTGCCCCTTTCTGCACGCTGTTGAACGCAAGGTAAAGCGTTCCAAATCTGCTGCGTTTCTCCGTAAAGTCACCGCTAAATTTAAGGTTTCTTGTGCTAGCAAATCAGAACAGTCGAGAAGAAGTGACGCTAAACAGAGTCACCCTCCCTTTACACCATTGCGTGTTTCTGAGCATATGCACTCACTTTTTAATAGAAGAGGTCTTGAATTCGTGACTGAACAAAGACGGATCAGTTTTCAAGTTGTCCGGGACGAGGTCAAACGACGGATCGAAACCCGAGTTTGGCCACAAGGTTCTTTACTACCGACCGAAACTCAGCTGGCCGAAGAGTTCAGCTGCGCTCGCGCCACCGTCAACCGGGCTTTGCGCGAACTGTCCGATCAGGGATTTGTCGAACGCAAACGCAAAAGCGGCACACGGGTCAAAAAAGAACCCAGAAAACAAGCCAAGCTTGAGATTTCCCTGGCGCGCCAGGCCGTCGAACAACAGAACTCGGACTATCGCTATGCGCTGGTCGAGCGGAATGTGGTTTCAAGCCCACGCTGGCTGACGTCGCAGTTGAATGTCGATCCGGACGCACGCGTTCTACATATCGTTTGCATGCATTACGCGGACAACCGCCCCTTCCAGCTGGAAGAGCGCTGGGTGGTAATTGAAACGGTTCCTGAAATCGAAACGGCGGATCTGAACCATTCCGGCCCCCATGAATGGCTGTTGAACGCAGCCCCCTTTACCGAAGCCGAAATCGCCTTTTCCGCCATTTCCGCAGATGGCCGCCTGGCCGAGTTCATGGGCACCACGACCGGAACGTCGATGATCCAATTGGAACGCACGACGTGGAAAGACGGCCAGCCTATGACGTTCGCCCGCCTGACCCATCATCCTGGGTATTGTATCCGGTCGAAGTACTGATCACCCGATCGGGCCCGGCAAGCGCTCTTCGCTGAGCAGAACATTTGCCTCAACGTCGCCGGCACCAGGCAGTGTCATGATCCGGCGGCGCAGGACGCGCTCGAAATCGGCCAGATCCCGCGCCACAACCCGCAATCGGTAATCATAGAGCCCTAAAACATGCTCAACGGTCTGAACCTCGGGGATGGCGCTCACGGCGCGTTCGAAATCTTCCAGGCTGATCTGCCCTTTGCGGCCAAGCTTGACGCCCAGAAACACGGTTACCCCAAACCCCAGCGCTTCGGCATTCAGACGCAGCCTGCGCCCTTTGATCACCCCGGCCTGTTCCAACCTGCGAATACGCCGCCAGGTTGCGGGTTGCGACAGCCCAAAGCGGCGCCCCAACGCACCAGCGCTTTGTGTCGCATCCTGTGCAAGCGCGCGCAGGATTTTGCGGTCAACCTCATCCAATTCGATCATACCGGCAACACCTCGTCGCGTTTGACACGCGCGATATGCATCAGCGCCTCGATATCCGCGATATGCGGCAAGGTCAGAATGCGATCACGATACACTTGCTGATAATGTGTCATGTCACGCGCCAGCACCGACAGGCGCACGTCAACACGCCCCAGGAAGGTCTGGATCTCGATCACCTCCGACACGTCCCGCGCGGCTTCGGTAAACTCGTCAAAGGCACGCGGTTGCGTCTTGTCCAGCGTGATCCGCAAGGAAACCTCAACCGCATAGCCCAATGCGGCCCAGTCGATCACGGCCTCTTGCCCCTCGATGATACCCGCCGCCTGCATCTTCTCGATCCGTCGCCAGCACACGCCCGCGCTGATCCGGCATCGTTCGGCCAGTTCGGCTGTGGTCAGGCTGGGTTCGGCCTGAAAGATGCGCAGGATGCGCCTGTCGATATCGTCGAGCATGATTTCTTCACGTTCTTCAAATTTCGCGAATTATTCTTCACCTTTTTCTTCAATACTCAATCCAGACCCTATCGCCAATACTCATCCCGCAGGATAGAAGCACAGCAATCGAAACAGAAAGGACCGGCGAAATGCGCGTCTATTACGATCGCGATTGCGACATCAACCTGATCAAAGACAAAAAAGTGGCCATCCTGGGCTATGGCAGCCAAGGCCATGCCCACGCGCTGAACCTGCGCGACTCGGGTGCGAAGAACCTGGTTATCGCCCTGCGCGAAGGCTCACCTTCGGCCAAGAAAGCCGTAGCTGAGGGTCTGGAGGTGATGGGCATCGCCGAAGCGGCTGCGTGGTGTGACGTGATCATGTTCACCATGCCCGACGAATTGCAGGCCGAGACCTACAAGAAATATGTCCATGACAACATCAAGCCGGGCGCCGCGATTGCATTCGCCCACGGCCTGAACGTACATTTCGGCCTGATCGAGCCGAAAGAAGGCGTTGACGTCATCATGATGGCACCCAAAGGCCCAGGCCACACTGTGCGTGGCGAATACACCAAAGGCGGCGGCGTGCCCTGCCTGGTGGCCGTCGACAATGACGCAACCGGCAATGCGCTGGAAATCGGCCTGTCCTATTGCTCGGCCATCGGTGGCGGTCGCTCGGGCATCATCGAAACCAACTTCCGCGAAGAATGCGAAACCGACCTGTTCGGTGAGCAAGCTGTTCTGTGCGGTGGTCTGGTCGAGCTGATCCGCTGCGGCTTTGAAACTCTGGTCGAGGCAGGCTATGCGCCTGAAATGGCCTATTTCGAGTGTCTGCACGAAGTGAAGCTGATTGTTGACCTGATCTACGAAGGCGGCATCGCCAACATGGACTACTCGATTTCGAACACAGCCGAATACGGCCAATACGTCACCGGCCCGCGTATCCTGAAATACGACGAGACCAAAGCGCGTATGAAAGAGGTTCTGAACGACATCCAGCAAGGCAAGTTCGTCCGCGACTTCATGCTGGAAAACGCGGTTGGCCAGCCGACCATCAAAGCGTCGCGCCGTGCCAATGACGAGCACATGATCGAGGAAACTGGCGCCAAGCTGCGCGCCATGATGCCCTGGATCTCGGCTGGTAAAATGGTCGACAAAGAAAAGAACTAAGCCTGACTTCTGTCGGTGAAAGGGCGGCCAACAAGGCCGCCCTTTTCAATTGGCAACAGCGTTCCCATAGCGCTCGCCCAGCACAAAATCCCAGCCGCTGTCATAATTCTTGCGTTTGTCCGCAGCCTCGGCTGCCCAGACCTCCCACCCTGAATGGGTCAGCGTCACCTTGGTCTCAGCGTCGTTTTGCGCTTCAAAACTCACCTCAACACGGGTGGGGTAATCCGTATTTGTCCCCGGGTGCCATGTGAACGCGATGCGCTGGCCTTCTTCATAGACCAAAACCTCACCCCATTCTGCGCGGTTGCCATCATACATGGTCTCATAAACCGCCCCACCGACCCGAGGTTCGATTGTCACGCCAAGCGCGGGCTGGTTATGGGCCGCCGATACCGCGTGCCCCTCCAGAGGCCACCATTTCGCGATACGGTTTACAAAGATATCAAAGGCGCGCGCGGGCTCGGCTTTGACAACAACAGTCTTCACAATAGGATCGGTCACGCGTCTTCCTTCCCTGAATTTACCTCATCCGCAAATCGGCTCATCACCTCCGACCAGTAGCGATCAAGCCATGACCGCAGCGCATCCAGCCCGTCGGGACAGGCCGTGTAGATGCGCCGCGTGCCCTGAGCCTGACACATCACCAGCCCCGCATCGGACAACACGCGAAGGTGCTGCGACACGGCAGGACGGCTGACAGGCATGTCCGCTGCGATCTGCCCCACTGATTGCGGCTTGCGCGCCACCGCCTCGAACACGTGTCTGCGTGTGGTATCCCCAAGGGCTGACAGAGCTTTATCGTAAGTCATAGCTTACGGTAAGTATAAACTTACTCTTTGTCAAATTCCCTTCGTGACACGGGTCAGCCTGCGAGATAAGGGGATGGAATGGTTGAACAACCTTCAAAGCGTGACTGGAGCGGCGTCTTCACTTTGGGCCTCATATGGGGCGCAACTTTCATGGTCGTGGCCATGGCACTTGAGGGGTATGGCCCGATCACCGTTGCCACGGCGCGTACCACCCTGGGAGCGGTGACATTGCTGCTTTTGATGCGACTGTCCGGCCGCCGCATTCCAACGCTCACGCCTGCTCTGGCGACATCCATTGTGTTGATCGGCTTGTTGTCGACCGCAGTGCCGTTCATGCTGCTCAGCTGGGGGCAACAATTTGTGCCTTCGGCCTTTGCCGGGCTGTCGATGGCCGCGATCCCGCTGATGGTGCTGCCGCTTGCGCATTTCTTTTCGGATGAGCCGATGAACCTGCGCCGCCTGATTGGTGTCTGCCTTGGCTTTACCGGCGCGCTGGTGCTGATTGGGCCGGGACTGGCGCAATTGGGACAAGGTGCAGAGCCGCTTGCGCAACTGGCCTGCATCTGCGCCGCCCTGTGCTATGCCAGCTCTTCGATCATGACACGTCGGTGTCCGCCGATTGACCCGCTGGTCCTGGCTGCGCTGATGCTGCTTGTCGGCGCCGTGGTGTTGATACCGATCCTGCTGATGACCGAGGGGCCACCAACCTGGCAAGGGCCCCGTCCAACGCTTGCTTTGCTCGTTTTGGGCCTTGTACCAACCGCCTTTGCCACCTCGCTGCGGGTATCCATCACGCGCAGCGCCGGGTCGGTTTTCCTGACGCTTGTGAACTATCAGGTTCCGGTCTGGTCGATGGTGTTCGGGGCCTGGATCCTGTCCGAGGCCCTGCCCCTGCGCTTTTTCGGCGCGCTTGCGCTGATCCTGACCGGT
This sequence comes from Ruegeria sp. HKCCA6707, assembly GCF_013033515.1. Classification (GTDB taxonomy): domain Bacteria; phylum Pseudomonadota; class Alphaproteobacteria; order Rhodobacterales; family Rhodobacteraceae; genus Ruegeria. The sequence continues at coordinate 434,396 of NZ_WQEG01000001.1, forward strand.
ATGGCCATCAGCCAGTGGTTCAGCCTGAAACGAATGCTGACCCGCGCTTAGCCCGCAGCGGCCTCAACCTCGGCCACGATCCCGTTCACCACCTGCGTCAACAGACCGTCATCTTCGCATTCCGCCATCACCCGGATCAAAGGTTCGGTCCCGGACTTGCGGATCAGCAGACGCCCTTTGCCGTTCAGCTGCGCCTCGGCTTCCGCAATCGCAGATTTGACGCTGTCAGCCTCCAGCGGCACCTGCCCTTCGCCATAGCGCACGTTCTTCAGCAGTTGAGGCACGGTTTCGAATTGGCGCGACAGCTCGGAGGCCTTTTTCTCGGACAGAACCATTTCCGCCAGAAAATGCAGCCCCGCCATAAGCCCGTCGCCTGTGGTGGCATAGTCGCTCATCACTATGTGGCCGGATTGCTCACCGCCCAGGTTGAACCCGCCCTCGCGCATCCGCTCAACCACATAGCGGTCACCAACGGCAGTGCGCTCCAAACGCAAACCTTGCGCGCTTAGATGCCGCTCCAGCCCCAGATTGGACATCACGGTGGCCACCAAAGCGCCGCCTTTTAGCTGATCTGCCTTACTCCAGGCCGAGGCCAGCAGGGCCATAAGCTGGTCACCATCTGCCACGGTGCCGGCTTCGTCAACGATCACCACCCGGTCTGCATCGCCATCCAGGCAGATCCCAACATCCGCGCCATGGGCCACAACCGTTTCAGCCGCAAATTCGGGATGGGTCGAGCCACAATCGAGGTTGATATTCTTTCCGTTCGGCGCAATGCCAACCGGGATAACCTCGGCACCCAGCTCCCACAGGACTTCAGGCGCGGTACGGTGTGCAGCACCGTTGGCGCAGTCGATCACCACTTTCAGCCCGTCCAAGCGCACGTCACGCGGCAGGGAAGATTTCACCCGCTCGCCATAGCGGAACCGCGCATCATCCACCCGACGCGCGCGCCCGATATTCTGCGCCTGGGCAGGTTTGACACCCTCTTCGATCAGCCGCTCGATCTCTAGTTCGGCCTGATCGGACAGCTTATACCCGTCGGGGCCAAAAAACTTGATGCCATTGTCCTCTGCCGGGTTGTGGCTGGCCGAAATCATCACCCCAAGGTCGGCCCGCATGGACCGGGTCATCAGCCCGACCGCTGGTGTCGGCACCGGCCCCAACAGCAACACATTCATCCCGGTCGAGGTTAGCCCAGCGGTCAGAGCGTTCTCCAGCATATAGCCCGAAAGCCGCGTGTCCTTACCGATGACCACCCGATGCACACCCGAGGCATCGCGGCGGAAATATCGCCCCACAGCCGCGCCGATGCGCAGGGCCATTTCAGCCGTCATGGGATGCGTGTTCGCGGTGCCACGCACCCCGTCGGTTCCGAACAATTTACGCATCAATACTCTCCTGAAACACCTGCCTGCGTCCGAATTACCGGACGGCAGCCCACAGACGCAAGGCCTGAGCGGTCGCAGCGACATCATGCGCACGAATGATCTGCACACCCTGAGACAATCCAGCCAAAGCCACAGCGATTGATCCCGGCGCGCGCGCATCCTTGCGTGGCTCTTTCCCAATCTGACCGATCAGCCCCTTACGCGACACTCCCAGCAGGATTGGGCACCCTAACCCATGGAAAAGGCTGATATTTCTCAAAAGCTCCAGATTATGCTCTTGGGTCTTCCCAAATCCGATACCGGGATCAACAATAATCCGCTCATGTTTCAGTCCCAATGCGATTAGCCGCTCAATCCGCTGCGCCAGAAAATTATACACGTCCAGCAAGACATCCTCATAACGTGGGTCATCCTGCATCGTTGCCGGATCGCCCTGCATATGCATTACACAAACCGGGGCATCGTGTTCTGCACAAAAAGGTGCAAGTTGGGGGTCAAGGGTAAAGCCCGAGACATCGTTGATCAGCCCTGCCCCTGCCTCGAACGCGGCCCGCGCGACCGAAGCTTTACGTGTGTCGATCGAGATCACAGCCTCTGTCTCGGCACTGATCGCTTCGATCACCGGGCGGATCCGCCGTATCTCTTCGTCCTCGGGAACAAAATCGGCGCCGGGCCGCGTGGATTCTCCGCCAACATCCAGAATGCTGGCGCCGTTTTGCACCATATTTCGGGCCGCATCCCGTGCCGCCTCAACCGAGTTGTGCAACCCGCCATCCGAGAAACTGTCGGGGGTCGCGTTCAAGATCCCCATAATCTGAGGCTGCGACATATCCAATTCCGCAACTGAGGCGCGCGGACGCGTCAGGCGATCTTGCCAGTCACTGGGCAAGTCCGGCACAGGCACGACCTGCGCACTCTTACCCCGCTGCAATTGCTCGGCATGGGTAAACCACAGATCCTGCCGCCCCGCCAAAGGCACAGCCCCGTTTGGACGTGCAGGACCATGTTGAACCAGCGGGCGGAAATACATTGTCATAGGGTTTTCTGATCGACAGATACCGCGCGCAAAGGCGTTTTTGGCGCATCCGGCAATTCGCCTCCGATCACCATCATTTCGCTGGCTTCAAACGTCGATGCAAACCACGCGGCCAAGGCCACAGCATCTGACGGGGCCGCTGACGGCCCGTCCACCGCGTCCAACACGATCTTGGACGGTGCCCAGACACAGATTTGACCGTTGCGCATCGCCCAATCCAACTCGGTCCGGGTCGAGACCACAACACAGCGATGATCACGCGCGGCCAGAACCCAGGCGTTCTGTTCGATTGCCAGCAGGTCGATGCGGCGTTGGGTCATCGCGTGACCGGTTTGCGATACAGGCAGATCAGCGGCACCAACACAAAGGATCAACGGACGCTGACGGCTTTCCAACTGATCGATCCAGCCTGTCAGCTTGTCCGACGCTATCGCTTCATTGGACAAAAATACCAAACGGGGATGCGGGCGTTCTTCCTCGACCAAATCGGGGTCAACTGCGTCTTTGCCACGTACGATTTCAACCCCAAGTGCGCCCGGACCGCGATCAAGTTTTTCTATTCGAACAAAGGCTCTTACAGCCTGTGGCTCAAGTAAAATTCGCTCGGCCACACGATCTGCCAGTGTTTCGAGCAGGTTCAGCCGCTCTGCCGCCAGCTCAAAAGAAATGGCCTCGGTCACCTTGTCATAAGACAGGATACGATCGACATCGTCATCAATAGGGCCGGTCAAAGGTCGCACTTCGACAACGATGTTAAAGCAGATACGCTGAGTGGTGCCACGCTCGGCCTGAAACGCCCCGATCTCGACGTCGACAATATGATCGCGCAGAGAAATCCGGTCCAGCGGCCCACGCGGCGCGGTAGCTTCGGATCGCTCGGACGGGTGCGCAAACGCAAGGCGGATTTCGGAACTCATGGGTCTCGCCTCTTTGGCCTCGGGTGATCAGTTCGCCCCTTCTAGGCGGTCTGCAGGCCTATAACACCCTTGTAAACGCCATTCCAGCCACTGAATGCGTCGTCCATCGACAACGCACGCCCCATCATCTGTCAACGACATCGCGCTACGCCACCGCAGAATCCGCGATGGCGCTTTGGTCAGTTGCTGGCTGTCCGGTAGTTGTGGCGATAGAAGATATGCACACCGATCCGCGCGGTTTCCTTGTATACGCGCGACCAAGACGGACGGACTGCCTTGGTGTGGTAATGCGTAGCCCCCTCGGTCAGATCCTCGGTCAGCCCATCAATCGCGGCACGGGCAACCTTGGCGACGCGCTCATAAGCGCGTTTCTCATGAATGACCTCTTTTTGGCCATCACAAGTATAGGTGAACTGACACTGGTATTTCTTGCCAGTACCCTGCTGGATCACACCGCACAACGAGTCGGGAAACCGCGTGCTGTCGACACGGTTCAGAATAACCTCTGCCACCGCGAACTGGCCTTTCACGCTTTCACCGCGTGCCTCGAAATACAGCGCTTCGGCCAAGCAACGGAAATGCTCATCTCCGGTGGCATCGGGCTGCTGGTCCAACCAGTCTTTGGTATAGCTCATTTCAATCTGTTCCGGCGCTTTGCGCGGCTTGAACAGAGTCAGATAGTCTTTGAAGCTTTGTGCTGGCAGCTCATTGCGGGCGACCAGTTCTTCCTTTGTCGATTCAACGGTCTGCCGGTCTGCATATGACAAACCGGGCAGCACGGTTGCTGCCGAAACGGCAACAGCCAATATGTAGCTCTTCATCAGATAACCTCGCACAGGCACATACGCGCCAAACCCTCCCCCGGCGGGCGCGACGAGGCTGATAGCCGACAATTCGCCGAACGTCCAGTTTTTCGGCAAATGCAAGTAAAAAATTGCTCACGCGGTTAAAAACTTTCAACAATGGCGCGTGTGCGATGCTACTATTTCTATGGGGCCTGAGCCGCGTCAACCCCCAAGTTTAGAAGAAATCGCCAGTTGAGCGGCAGTCAGCCGAGCCACCGGAACCCGGAAGGGCGAACAAGAGACATAGTCGAATCCAAGCGCGCGACAGATCGCAATTGATTCGGGGTTGCCGCCATGTTCACCGCAAACCGACAAGGTTACACCCGGCTGCGCCTCCCTCCCCCGCTCGGCCCCTAACCGAAGCAACTCGCCCACGCCATCTGCATCCAGCACGTGAAACGGATCTTCGTTGAACACGCCCAACCGCACATAGGCCGACATGAACCGGCCCGCGTCATCGCGCGACAGGCCATAGGTCATCTGCGTCAGGTCGTTGGTCCCGAAACTCATAAAGGAGGTATGCGGTGCGATTTCGTTCGCCCGCAAACATGCGCGCGGTGTTTCGACCATAACGCCCAGGCGATAGTCGAACTCTTGCCCCTGTTCCGACGCAACTTCGGTGGCGACCTTGTCGATACGTGCCCTGACCAGTTCAACCTCACGCTTGGCCGAGACCAGAGGGATCATCACCTCGGGCACAACCGGTGCGCCGTCTTTTGACGCCTCCAGCGTCGCCTCAAAGATCGCGCGGGCCTGCATGTCGTAGATCTCGGGGACAGTCACACCCAGACGAACCCCGCGCAGCCCCAGCATCGGGTTGTATTCGCTCATTGAATCCACCCGTCGTTCGACATCCGACACAGGCAGATCCAATGCTTCAGCCACTTCCCGTTGTCCGCTACGGGTGGTGGGCAGAAACTCGTGCAGCGGTGGGTCGAACAAACGGATACAGACTGGCTGACCTTCCATGATGCGGAACAGCTGGACAAAATCCTGCCGTTGCATCGGCAATAATCGCTCCAGCACCGCCGCCCGGCCCGAGGGCGTCTGCGCAAAGATCATCTCGCGCATTACGGTCAAACGGCCGGGATCAAAGAACATGTGTTCCGTCCGGCACAGACCAATCCCTTCGGCCTGAAAGTTCCGAGCGGTCTGCGCGTCGGCGGGCGTATCGGCATTGGCGCGGATGGCAATGTCACGCTCGGCATCAGCCCAACCCATAAGCGTTTGAAAACTATCGTCCAATGCGGCTTCCAGCATGGCTGGCTCACCCACCAGAACCTGCCCAGACGAGCCATCGATCGTCAGGACATCTCCGGTCTTGAACACCCGGCCATCGGGGGCGGTTAGTTGTTTCAACTTGGTCTGGAACCGCATCTCCGAGGCCCCGACGATACAGGGCAGACCCAGCCCGCGCCCGATCACTGCCGCGTGGCTGGTCATGCCGCCCTTTTCGGTCAGAACCGCCACCGCCGCATGCATCCCGCGCACATCCTCGGGCGATGTTTCGCGGCGCACCAGAATACAGGGCTCCCCCCGCGCCGCGCTGGCCTGTGCCTCGGCAGCGGTAAAGACCAACCGGCCAGTCGCAGCGCCCGGGCTGGCGCCAATGCCGGTGGTCAACACATCGCGCTTGGCGCTGGGATGAACCTGCCGGTGCAGCAGCTCGTTCAGCGAATGCGGATCGATCCGCATCACCGCCTCTTGTGGGGGGATGATGCCGTCTTCGGCCAGCCGCACGGCAATCCGCACCGCTGCGCGCGATCCGCGCTGAACCCGGACGCCGTCGAGAATATGCACATTGCCGTTCTGGACAACGAACTCGACCTGCATCTCTTCGCGCAGTTTCTCACGCATCAGCGCCGCATGGGCCTTGAGGTCGGAAAACGCCTCGGGCGCGACATCTTCCAGCGAGGGGCCGCGCTCATCCTTTTGCAAAAACAGGGCCGAGACGCCTTCCCCCAACGCATCGCGCCCCTGGCTTTGGCTCAGGTATCGCCCGGTGATCTGCGGCTTTCCCGTGGCCGGATCAACCAGTTGCAACACGCCCGAGCCACACTCGCCCTGCCCGACACCGGGGATCATTTCCTGAATGACCAGCCCCAGCCCGGCATCCGCAGGCGCGCCCTTGGCTTGACGCAGCAGCCGGGCTGACGTGCCCTCCCACGCGCGGGCCATGGAGCGCAGAACTCCGACCAGCTGTTCCCCACGCTCCTGAGGAAAGGCTTCTTCGGTCTCATCCTCATAAGCGCGCAGCGTAAGGCTCAGACCTTCGCGGCCATCAGCGTCGATATCGTCGAAGACATCCGGGTCAAGACGCGCCACATGGGTCGCGTAACTTTGCGCAAATCGCAGATAGAGCGCCGCCGCCGCATCGCGGCCCATATCCGCCGACAGATCCAGATAGCGCGCGTCATTCATGCCGATATTCAGAACCGCGCCGGGGCCGCCCCAATCGGGATCTTCGGAACTGGGCCGCACGCACAATAGCGCGGTGGGTTCGAACTGCTCCAACACCGCCGAGATATCAGGCACATTCCCATTCGCAATCTGATGCACCGACTCAAACGACAGAGCCACAGTCCGGGGCACCGGCATGTCCAGCCGCACCAAGCGTTGCAAGCATTTCGCCCGCCCGCCATGGGTATTGGCTGCGACCGGCGCGTCAGAGGTGATCAGAGTGGTATGTGGATTATTCTGCACTGCGGCACCTTTTGGTTTCACCGCAGCATAGGCAGATGGGCCGGTCACGCAAGGGCGATCTGGGCGCGTCCCCTACGCGCCCAAGGGTTTAGCCGTCGATCTTCGACAAATCCGCAACCGACGAACAGATCTGCCGGATCTGGCTGAGCAGGTTCAGACGGTTGCGCCGCAGGATGTCATTGTCGGCATTGACCTGCACATCCTCAAAAAACGCATCCACCGGCCCGCGCAACGCCGCCATAGCTGCCATCGCCGTCGGAAAATCTTCACCCTCCAGCGCCGCGTTGATCTGATCTTCAGCCTGTTCCAAAGCGCTGAACAGCGCCTTTTCGCTGTCGGTCTCGGCAAATTTCACATCCGCGCCGTAGGAGTATTCGACCCCGTCCTTCTCTTCGGCCTGCGTCAGGATGTTGTTGGCACGCTTGAAACCCTGCACGAGGTTTTCCCCATCCTCGGTCGCAATCACCGTATTCAGAGCGCGAGCGCGTTTGACCAGCAGGTTGAGGTCGTCATTCCCCTCCATCACGATACAGGCGTCAATGATATCGTGGCGGATGCCTTCATCGCGCAGAAAAACCTTGAGACGGTCATGGACAAAAGAGAGGAGGTCGTCGGATGCGTCGGGAACCTTTTTCTCTAACTCAAGAAATGCCGCCGCAGGTAATCCGCCAATTTTTTCTTTGACGGTCTGAAAAGCTCCACCAAAAACGCCATGACGCGCGATTTCTTCAAGAAGATCGCGGACATTTGCATCCGGTAGTGCGTCGTTGATGGCGCTTTCCGCCCGAACCAACTGACTGTCAAAAAAGCGATCCAACCGAAGATGTAGATCGTTGCCAAAAATCAACCGAATAACCCCCAGCGCCGCACGGCGCAGCGCAAACGGGTCTTTCGATCCGGTGGGCTTCTCATCAATCGCCCAGAACCCGGTCAGCGTGTCCAGCTTGTCGGCCAGCGCTACGGTCACCGACAAAGGCGCAGTGGGCACGTCATCGGACGGTCCCAGCGGCGAGTAATGTTCCTGCGCCACAGCGGCCACGGAGGCGTCTTCGCCTGCGGCCTCGATGTAATACCGCCCCATAAGCCCTTGAAGTTCAGGGAATTCATAAACCATCTCAGAGCTCAGATCGGCCTTGGCCAAACGCGCGGCTTTCTCGGCCTGATCCGCATCCGCGCCTGTCACCGGGGCCAGCTCGCGGGCCAGAGCGGCGATGCGGTTGATGCGTTCGGCCTGTGTGCCCAGCTTGTTGTGGAAGGTCACATTCTCCAACGCGCGGGTCCATTGGGTAATGTCCGATTTTGCGACGCGCAGGTCATTCTCCCAGAAGAACTTCGCATCGGCCAGACGCGCCGACAGTACCTTTTGGTTCCCTGCCAGAATGGTCGCGCCATTATCGGCGGTTTCGCGGTTGGCCACGGTGATGAACCGTTCGATCCGACCCGTTTTGGGGTTCTTCACCGAAAAGAACTTCTGATGCTCTTTCATCGAGGTTTGCAGCACCTCGGGCGGCAGGTCGAGGAACTCGTCGTCGATCTGCCCCATCAGCACCACGGGCCATTCAACCAGTCCGGCAACCTCGGCCAGCAGGCCCTTGTCTTCGACCACCTCAAGACCGGCGGCAAAAGCCATGTTCTGGGCGTCGTTCCAGATATGCTCGGCTCGTTCTTCGGGCGACAAAACCACAAAGGCGCGCTTGAGCTTGGCGGCGTAATCCTCGAAGGAGGTTACAGAAAACCGGTTTGGCGCCATAAACCGGTGACCCTGCGTGCTGTCTCCGGCCGTGATCCCCTCGACTGTAAGCGGCACGATCTGCGCGCCTGTCTCATCGCTCAGAATGCACAGGATCGAGTGCAGCGGACGCACCCAGCGCATGGGGCCACTGCCCCAGCGCATGGATTTCGGCCAGGGAAAGCTTCGAATTGTGGCCTCAAGCACCTCAGCCACAATCTCAGCGGCCGGGCGGCCCGGTTTTTCGATCATGGCGAAATAGACCGCGCCTTTTGGGGTCTCACGCTCTTCCAGCTGATCACGGGTCAGCCCTGCGCCGCGCAGGAAGCCTTCGATGGCCTTGTCCGGCGCGCCCACTTTGGGGCCCTTGCGTTCTTCGCGTACCGTGGGGCTTTCAGACAGCAGCCCTTCGACCGCCAGGGTCAAACGACGCGGCGTTGTCAGGGCGGCGGCCCCGGAATAGGTCAGGCCAGCTTCGACCAAACCGTCAGTGATCCGCTTTTTCAGGTCTTCACCGGCGCGGGTTTGCATGCGCGCGGGGATTTCCTCGGAAAACAGTTCGATCAGCAGGTCGGGCATTTTCGGTCCTTAGAAATTTACAATCGTCTGGATGACGATGGCATTGGCAATATCCACAAAGAATGCGGATACAAGGGGGAGCACGATAAAGGCAATAGGCGACGGGCCATATCGCTTGGTTACGGCTGTCATATTTGCAATCGCTGTGGGTGTGGCGCCCAAAGCAAAGCCGCCAAAGCCTGCGGCCAGAACGGCGGCGCGGTAGTTCGACCCCATAATCGGAAACAGCGCCCAGATCACAAAGACCACAGTGAACAGGGTTTGCGCGGTCATGATCACGGTAATGGCCAGACCAAGTTCGGCAATGGTCCAAAGTTGCAGGCTCATCAGCGACATGGCCAGAAAAGCCCCCAGCGCGAATTCGGATATCAGCGCCAGCGAGGGCGTCTGAGAGACCGGCGGTGCCGAAGGAAACAGCGCTGTGCGCAGATTGGCGATCACGATCCCCATGATCAGACAGGGCACGAAAAGTGGCAGTTTGAGGCCAGCCGCCAGGATAACCTCGTTCAGCATATAGCCGAAGATAATCGCGATATTGAGGTAGAGAAGCACCCTCATGATCGTGAGGTGATCAATCTGCGATTTGCTCTTCCCGGCCTCGTCTGGCAGCCCGATGGTGAGTTCTTCATCCGGTCGCTCCGGCGACAAATTGCGGCCCTCGATCAACAGCCGTGCGATTGGACCACCCACAAGGGCCGCCAGAACCAGGCCCAGCGTTGCGACGGCCACGCCCAGCTCGGTCGCGCCGTCGAGCCCGGTAGCGTCCCCTACCGCCGGGGCCCAGGCGATGGCTGTCCCGTGCCCCCCGATCAGCGCCGCCGAGCCGAACAGGACACCCGCCTGCGCCGGATAGCCAAAGATCGTCGCGCCCACCGCACCGATGACGTTCTGGGCGACGATCGTCGTCAGAGTGAGGATCAGAAGCAAAAACAAGGGCTTGCCACCCGAAATCAAATCAGCGATCCGCGCATTCAGGCCGATACCCGCAAAGAACAGGACTAGCAGGAAATCCCGGGTCTGAAGCTCGAACGACAGCTCAAGCCCAAAGACCAGATACAGCGCCAACACCACCAACGAGGCCAGCAACCCACCGGTTACCGGCTCGGGGATGTTGAACTGTCGCAGAACAGCCACCCGCGCGTTAAGCTCGGCGCCGAGCAGATAGACCGCAAAACCAAGGGTTGCGGTTAGAAACTGCGGGATTTCAACCGCATAGCTCATGGCTGTCCTTCAGCTTTCCGGACGCGGCGGGCATTCTTCGCCAACCACTGTCCCGTCATAGGCCTTTTCCCCACAATTGTTGAGCGCATGCCAGACATATCCTGCCCCATCTTCGGTGATGGCTACGATCCGGTCGACCCCATAGCGGATGTTCTTGGCCCCCAGGAACGCCTGCGCGCGCCCCGATTTCAGATCATCCGCCAGTTCGACCGCATCATAGCAGTCAAACCATCCCGGCGCTGTAAGCGGTTCAGGGTTTTCGACACGTTGATAGGCTTGTAACTGATCAAACCCCAATTCGGTTTGAAAACAGGCCCGATACCGGATCGGAGAACTGTCCGCGTCAATAGCCTGAAACTGCTCGTAAGAAATGCCGACCGGCGTATCTGTATCATCCGGCAGCAGGGTCACGTCCTGCCCGGGTTGCGCCTCGACCTCGTAATAGAACCCATAGACCTGCAGGTAATACATCGCACCACCGGCCAAAGCGGCTGAGGCCAAAAGGATAATCGCAAGCAGTTTGCCGGTCATGACCTACGCAACCTCTTTCATCTTCGAGAAAAATCGGACAGTTTCCCAGTTAACCCGTTCAGATATAGGGCTTTGAAGATGGACACCACATTTATCGTCGGGTTTTTCGGGGCCCTTTTTGCGATCATGAACCCGATCACCAACCTGCCGGTGTTCCTGAGCGTTACAGATGGCCTGACCCCTGCCGATCAGCGCAAGGTTGCGGTCAAAACGGCCGTCTATTGTCTGATCCTGGGCAGCGCCTTTGCAGCCGTGGGCAACCAGGCGTTGGGTCTGTTCGGCATTAGCGTCAACCATCTGCGGGTGGCAGGCGGGCTGGTTGTTCTGATGATCGGGTTGAACATGCTGAACGGACATGAAAGCAGCTCGCATCATGGAACAACGGGGGAAAAGGATGCCTATCCCGAGCCGGCAACGGTCGCCTTTTACCCGCTGGCCTTTCCCATTCTGGTCGGGCCCGGCACCATCACGACACTGATCCTTTATGCGCACCAGATTGACAAACCCGTCAAAGCGCTTGGTTATGCCGGAGTTTTTGGAGCAGTTGTCCTGTTGCTGTTCGTGACCTTCTGGAACGCGGCGGCCATTGCGCGCCATCTGTCGGACACGGCCCGCGTGATCATGAGCCGCTTTATGGGCATGATCTTGTCGGCCATTGCCATCAGCATGATCGCAGACGGTTTGAAAGTGTTGCTGCCCGGCTTGGCCTGAGGCGGCCATCAGGCCTCGAACCCGGCCGCTTTGGTCTGAACAAATGCATCTGCGCATTGCTTGGCCAAAGCCCGTACGCGCCCGATATAGGCCTGACGCTCGGTTACCGAGATCACGCCCCGCGCGTCGAGCAGGTTGAACATATGGCTGGCTTTGATGCACTGGTCATAGGCTGGGTGAGCCATGATGATCCGTTTCCCCGTCTTGGGGTCGATATCCTCTTGCGCCAGAATGGTCGCGCATTCGGCCTCGGCCTCTTCGAAATGACGCAGCAGAACCTCGGTATTGGCGACGTCAAAATTCCAGCGGGCGTATTCTTCCTCGGTCTGTTTGAAGACATCGCCATAGGTCAGCGGGCTGGGCGACTGCGGATCATTGAACGGCATGTCCATGACATGATCGATGCCCAGCACATACATCGCCAGACGTTCCAGCCCATAGGTCAACTCACCCGAGACAGGCGCGCAGTCATGGCCACCGACCTGTTGAAAATAGGTGAACTGGCTGACCTCCATACCGTCGCACCAGACCTCCCACCCCAGGCCCCAGGCGCCCAGCGTGGGGCTTTCCCAGTCATCTTCGACAAAGCGGATGTCATGCAGCTCCATATCGATGCCGATGGCCTCAAGGCTGCCCAGATATAGCTCCTGCAGATCCGGCGGGCTGGGCTTGATCAGCACCTGGTACTGGTAATAGTGCTGCAACCGGTTGGGGTTCTCACCATAGCGTCCGTCGGTCGGACGGCGCGACGGCTGAACATAGGCCGCAGCCCAGGCCTTGGAGCCCAAAGCACGCAGTGTTGTGGCCGGGTGGAACGTCCCTGCCCCGACCTCCATGTCATAGGGCTGCAAAATCGCGCAGCCTTTCGAGGCCCAATAGGTCTGAAGCCGCAGGATGATTTCCTGAAAAGAGCGTGGCGCACTGGACGGTTCGGTCATGACATTCCCTTTGGGCGCATCGGGCACCCGGTTCCGGTCGGTTTTGCCCTTCCTATGCAAGGGGTCCATGGGCGTCAACGGGCCTTTGCACACAGGTTGTCACTGCGCGGCCACAGTGCAAATTCCCCGTAACACAGGCATGGCGTTCGGGGGCTGAAATCGCGTAACCTGCGCCTCAGACAAAACACTGCATAAAACGGGCAGACAATGACACGCGTATTAGCTGCAATTTTCTTTATTTTCACCATTGGTCTGGGCGCTGCGCAAGCCCAGGAGGATCAGGGCGTATGGGTGCAAGTCGAAGCGCGCCCAACGCTTTTTGAAGCCCAAGAGCGGGCGCAGGCCTATGGTGACCTGCTACCGGATGTGAACGGGTTTCGCCTGAATTCCGGGTGGTACGCTATTGTCATCGGCCCCTACTTGCGCGCGGATGCGGAACAGGTCTTGCGCGTCTACCGAGCCGAAGGGCAAATACCCGGCGACAGTTTCATCGCCCTGTCGAACCAGTTGGGTCAGCAATTCTGGCCGGTTGGCGCAAATGTGTTGGACCGTGGTGTCATCTCGACCCCGGTGGAACCCGCAGCAGAACCAAACCAGCAGCTTGGTTTGAGCGTTCAATCCTCGGACGAAACACGCGCAGAAGCTTTGCAAGGTGAGCGGTTGCTCAGCGCGCAAGAGCGTCGCGATCTGCAGACGGCATTGAAAGCTGGCGGTTACTACGCATCGACAATCGACGGCGCTTTTGGTGCTGGCACACGGCGTTCGATGGCGGAATGGCAGCGATTCAACGGGTTTGAGGCCACGGGTGTCCTTACGACGCTGCAACGCAAGACATTGATGGACGAGTTCAATGCCCCGCTGATTAGCGTTGGCTTGGCGCGCCACAGCGATGCGCAGGCCGGAATGTCTTTGGACCTGCCGCTGGGCGTTTTGGCCTTTGACCGGTACGAAGCCCCCTTTGCGCATTTCAAAGCCAGCTCTGATCTGAATGCCCAGGCGCTTTTGATCAGCCAGGAAGGCAACCGAGCCACGCTGCAGGCGCTTTACGAGGTGATGCAATCGCTTGAGATCATCCCGCTGAACGGCCCCAGAGAGCTGCGCAACAACCGTTTTACCATTGAAGGGCGCGGCAACGGTATTGTGTCCTATACGCAGGCACAGCTGGAAGACGGCAAGATCAAGGGCTTTACCCTGGTCTGGCCCGAAGGCGATGACGCAAGACGCACGCGTGTTCTGGCCGCCATGACAAACAGCTATGCCACAACAGATGCAGTACTGGACGCTGCAGCAGGTGCTGACGCTGATCAGCGGATCGACCTGGTCTCGGGCCTGCAAACCCGCAAACCGCGCGTTTCGCGCTCGGGCTTTTTTGCCGATACTTCGGGTATCGTCCTGACCGTGGCCGAGGCCGCAGACAGTTGCGCGCGCATCACGCTCGACGGGGATCAGCAATTGCAGGTGGCCTGGAGCGACGCGGAACTGGGTATTGCCGTCTTGCGACCCAGTCAGACCCTGGCACCGATCAACGTGGCCGAGTTCAGCCCCGTGACGCCCCGCATCCAGTCCGAAATTGCGGCATCCGGGTTCTCGTATGAAGGCGCTTTGGGTGCACCCACGCTGACCTTCGGACAAGTCGCCGATATTCGCGGATTGAATGGCGAAAGCGGTGTGAAACGCTTGGCCATGAGTACTCAGCCCGGCGACGCGGGTGGCCCTGTCTTTGACGATAACGGCCACGTGGTCGGGATGTTACTGCCCACCCCCACCGAAGGCCGCGCCTTGCCCGCCAGCGTCAGCCTCGCAGCATCGGTGGACAGCCTGAATGCGGTGCTGGAAAAAGCCGGTGTTGCAGGACAGGCCGGACAGAGCGAAACGCGCATAACCCCCAATGAACTGAGCCGCCGCGCCAACGGCATGACGGTTCTGGTGCATTGCTGGGACTAATCTGACTGCTCTGAGTAATTTGGGGCGCTGCAAAAGATTGCGGCGCCCTTTTTTATCCCAGAATGTCCGGCGTCACATGGATCAATGTGGGCACAGGCGCGTCGAACGCAGAACGAACCTGTATTTGAAGCGCGGCGAGGTCCGTCGGTCGTGCCGACAGCGCACCATAGGCTTCGGCAAGCTTTCCGAAATCCGGGTTGCGCGCGATGACCGCGTTGGGAGCAATCTGGCTGCGCACCATGCTGTCTTCGATCTCTTTCAGTTTGCCGTTGTCCCACAGGATGATTGGCAACGAGAGTCCAAGTTCCACCGCCGTGCCAAGCTCTTGCAGCGTGTATTGAAAGCCATAGTCCCCGGCGATAACCGCCGTTGGCTTTCCCCGCCGCGCAACTGCGCCACCGATGCCAGCGGGCAGCGCATAGCCCAGTGTTCCGAAACCGGTCGGATGGTGCCAGTGATACGGGACAGCCATGTCCCAGACCTCTTTGGCGACATAAGCGAACTGCGTCATGTCGGAATAGATCATTGTGTCGGCGGGCATTGCTTCGCGCAGGGCATCGATAACTGGCACGATCCCCGGACGCTCTGCATCGACCTCAGCGCGCCAGCGCGCGCGGGCGTCGGCGACCTCATCCGTACTCCAGCCAGTGGAGGGTTTTGCCTGATCCGCCACGGCCCACAGCGCATGGGCAAAGCTTTCCGCATCCGCTTGCAGCTTGATCGTTGCGCGATGACGGTCAGACAGCACTTCGGGATCCAGATCAACGCGCACCAATTGCGCGGAATGGCCCAACGCGTCGCGCCACAAGTCAACTTCGGCCAGTTCGGTGCCCACAGCGACCACCAGATCCGCAGATGCAATCACCTCGGCACTGCCCGGTCGCGGCAGCATCGCACCAAAATCCAGCGGGTAATTTGACCCAGCCAGCCCTCGACCCGCGTATGTGGTGAAACAGGCTGCGCCCAGCTGGGTCAGGATCTGACGCCACAGGTTCGACTTTGCACCGCCCCCCAAAATGAACAAGGGCCTCTGCGCAATGTTCAGCATCGAAAGAACCGGAGCGAGATCCGGCGGTAAGACCTGCACCCTCAGCGCATCCTGGTTGGGAAACGGAGCGGCTTCTGCGTCGGCCTCAAGCTGAGCGATCGGCACCTGGATATGCTTGGGACGTGGGCGCGACAGGGCAAATTCTTCGAATGCCCGTTCAACCAACCCATAGGCCGCTGCCGCACTTTCCGCCTGAGAGGACCAATCGGCCACCGTTCCGGCAGCGGCACGTTGATCCTTCATCTGATGCAACTGCCCGCGCGTGGCCTGTGTTTCATCCAGACAAGAGGACAAAACCAACATCGGTACCGAATCCGAATAGGCCTGCCCCATCGGTGTCATGATATTGCAAAGGCCAGGCCCGGTGATCACATAGGCGACACCCGGCTTACCTGTGGCCCGCGCATAGCCATCGGCCATGAAGCCCGCGCCCTGCTCGTGCCGCGCAAGTACATGAGTGATCCCGGCCTCTTCGATACCGCGATACATCTCCTGATTATGTACACCGGGAATACCAAATATCACCTCGACCCCACGATCCCGCAGCATATGCGAGATTTGCGCCCCCAAGGGTTTCTTCATCAAGCTCTCCAGAATTGAACAGTAAAGATTGCATAGACGGCCAGCAGTTCCAGCCGCCCGACCAGCATACCGATGGTCAGCAGCCACTTGGCGGTATCGTTGAGCCCCGCGAAATTGCCTGCTGGGCCGATCTGGCTGCCCAGCCCCGGCCCCACATTGGCCAAAGCGGTCGCGGCACCCGAGACCGAGGTGATAAAGTCGAGCCCCGTCAGAGCAAGAGCCCAAGACAGCGCACCCATGGACAGCACGAAGAACATGAAAAAGCTCATGACCGAGGTTAGAACATCCCGGCTGATCTTGCGCCCGTCATAGGTGGGGACAAACACGCCATGAGGCGACCGGATGCGGTTGATCTGGGTTTTTATCGAGGCAAACAGCAGCTGATAGCGGAAGACTTTGATCGAGCAGGCGGTTGATCCCGCGCAACCTCCGATCAACCCGATCAGAAAGAACAGCATCACCGGGAAACTGCCCCAGAGCATATAGTCGACGCTGGCATAGCCCGTGCCAGAGATGATCGAGGTGATGTTGAACAGCGATTCGCGCACCGCTTGTTCCCAATGATGCGGAAAGACCGAGGTCAGGAACACCGACATCACAATGACCAGCACAAGAATCGTGGCAAGAAAGGCTCGTATCTGGCTGTCTTTCCACAAGGAACTGGTGCTGCCATTGGCCAGTTGCACGTATCGGACAAAGGGCAGCGCCGCTAGGATCATGAAGACCGACGCCGCGTATTCCATGGGTCCCGAGAAAGTTGCAAAGGAACTGTCATAGTTCGAAAACCCACCCGTGGCGATTGTGGTCATCGCATGGACGACCGCATCGAAAAAGCCCATGCCAAAACCGGCATAGACAAACGCGCATACAACCGTGAGGAACACGTAGATCAACGAGATTTGCCCGGCGATTTCCTGCGCACGCGGCAGGATTTTCCCCATGGTCTCGAACCCTTCCGAGCGGAAGATCTGCATGCCACCGACGCGCAGTTCAGGCAGAAAAACCATGGCAACGACAATGATGCCGATGCCGCCCAGCCACTGCAGAAGTCCACGCCACAAGAGCAACCCTTGTGGGAGATCGTCCAAGCCGGAAATCACCGTCGAGCCTGTCGTGGTCAGGCCGGACATCGCTTCGAAATAGGCGTCGACGAACCGCAGTTCAGTCGCACCGTATAAAAACGGGATAGCACCAAAGACTGGTAGCGCCACCCAGACGCCGGTAGTCAGCAAAAAGGTCTGGCGGATGGTCAGCCCTTCGCCCACTCCGTTTGCGCAGCTCATAGCCATCACAACCCCGGTCAAGGTCGTGATGATTGCGCTTTCCAGAAACACATGCCATTCGCTCCGACCTTCGATCAGGTCTGCCACCATGGGCAGCAGCATGGTCACCCCAAGAATGGCGACCAGCAAGCCAATCACATATCCGACCGGGCGAAGATCCATCATGTCGGGCAGCGTTGGCGTGCCTGCCCGACCGTGTCAAGCGCTTGATCCCAAGTCAGTCCTGGGTTTTTGCAGATGTTGCTGGCATCGCCGGGGGTTTGGACGGGGCACGCGTGCGGCGAACCGGAGAGGTTTCTTTCTGTTCCAAAGGCTTAGCAGCCGCAGATGAAGAAGTTGCTGCCTTCGCGGGTGCCTTGGGCGCGGCTGCGGGCTTGGCCGTTGTGGTTTTGGCTTGCGTCCGCTTTGCAGGTGCTTTGGCCGGCGCTGTAGGCGCCGATGCCGCTTTTGCCGGGGTCGCTGCTTTTGCTGACGCTTGGCTGGTCTTTGCCGGGGCCGTTTTTGCCGTAGTTGCTTTGGCAGCTGGCTTAGGCGCCACTGCCTTCGGCTGAACTTTCGCTGGTGCAGCTTTGGCTGTCGGCTTTGGCGCCTCTACCTTCGGCTGAGCTTTCGCTGGTGTAGCTTTGGCTGTCGGCTTTGGTGCCTCTGCCTTTGGCTGGGCTTTCACTGGTGCAGCTTTGGTTGTTGGCTTTGACGGTTCTGTGGTGCTGGACGCTTTGGCAGCAGGTGTCGGCTTTGGTTCGGCCGGTTTCGCAACAACGGGCTTGGCCCTGCTTGTCAGCGGGGTTCTAACGTTGGGTGCAGCTTGCTTAGGCTTAGCCACGGCTGCGGGCTTTGCCACCACTTTGGGTTTGGCCGGCGCGGCCTTTTTCGCCACCGGCTTTGGCTTGCTCGGCGCAGCTTTCTTGGCCACAGGTTTTGGTGCCGCTTTTTTCGCGACGGGTTTCGGGGCTGTCTTTGCGGGGGCCGAGGCTGCCGCATGCAAGGCATGAACCGGAGCCATAGGCAGCTCGATCGCCGAGCGCGCCATGACTTGCATGATCTTCATCTGGCTGACGACAGCATATCCGGCCACACGAATGGCTGCGGCCTGGAACTCAAGGGGTTGGGAAATCGGGTTCATCACATGTCTCTCCTGTGAAACTGAGGCAGCCGAGTAGTGAAGAATGGGATACGGACACCCCATTTATCGGGGCGGTTTCGCTCAGTCGCGGTCCTTGGCCTTGCACGTCCCGACGTCCTTTCAGGCTGCGGTGCGGCAAGATCTGATGGGTTGCGGCACCTGCTCTCTGTCGCAGCATACCGAAATTTCAGCCGCAACGCAGCATTTCCCGCTGCACTGCGGCAAAAAGGCGCCCATCGCCCTTTTTTTCACCGGTTTCCAATCGGTTCGCGGATCAACTCATCCGACGTGGAACAGGGTCGAGAATAAACGTGGGTCCAGACTTGCGCTGTCGAAGGTGGGGCCTTCGGTCAGAATCGATACGGCATCATGGCTGTGCAGGCTTTCCTGATGGCTGGCCACAATGCGGAAATCGCCGACATGATGATCGGCCAGAAGTTCGGCACAGAACAGGCGGGCTGCATCCTCGACAAATATCGGATTGGCCGCGTTCAACTCGGCAAAGGCCTGTTCGTCCTCACGCTTGACCATGACTTGCGTCTCTGTCGGAACAGCGCGGCGGCACAAGGCAATCAGGTCCTCGAACCACAGACAATCCGCGTTGCAGTCGACCACAACGGAAATACGCGCCACAGAGCGCTGCGAATGTGGTGTGGCCAATTGTCCGCGTGTCGCGCGTGCATGTTCGCTCAGTTCCAGCGAACATGGGCAGGTCGAGGAGTAGACATAGTCCAGGTGCATGATTTTCAGCCGCTCGCCGCCGCGTTCAACGAGTTCCAGCGCGATGTCGTAATACTGATAGCCGGACAGACCCGACCGCAGGCTTTCGATCCGCTCGGGGTAAGAAAACCGCATCTGAATCCGTGCATCCAGACTGTCGAGATCAGTCATATAATCGTCCAGCGCAGCTTCCATGACTTCAAAACTGAACGTCCGCTCGGAATGCTTGTAGAAAGAGCGCATGATCCGAGACATGTTGATGCCCTTTTTCTCAGCCTCGAGGCTGACAGAACCCGTCACCGAAGTCTCAAGAGTCAGATCACCACCTTCTTTGCGCTGAAACCGGATTGGCAGGCGGAAGTTCGAAATACCCACATGCTGGATTTGCTGTTTGGCACCTCGGATCAGGCTGGACGGCCCGTTTTGCAGATCCGGCAGTGATGATTTGTATGCCGCATCCACAACAAATCCCTCGGGGTAATCACGCGACAGAGTCGGATAGTTGTCTGGCACCGTTCCCGGGACCAATCGCGCTACAGCAGGGTCCAATTGCGTGATCTCAGCCTCGGTCGCCGAGGCCGCCCATTTGCGCAAGACATCAAGCGCAGCAGCAGCTTCATCGTTATCGGGCGCATTGCCCAGGTCACGCGGGTGCAGGTTCATACGCAAGAGTTCCTTTGCTCACCGTCCGAATATAGACGGTATTGGAAGACATACCAGTATAGTCTCATACGTGTGAAATAGCAGCCTGGATTGGAATCAACTGCAGAAATCCGCCACTTAGCGGGCGAAAACGTCATTTATCCCGGGCTTGAACGGCTCGGGCAGTGTCCCCGCCCGAGCAAGTGCCTAGCGCTGAGATGCCGCCAGGGCCTGACGCAAGTCTGCCAGAAGATCATCTGCGTCTTCCAGACCGATGGACAGTCGGATCAGGCCCGGGGTGATGCCCAGCTCATCGCGCTGTTCTTCGCTGAGGCGCTGATGGGTGGTCGTTGCCGGGTGGGTTGCGATGGATTTCGCGTCACCCAGATTGTTCGAGATCACCGGAATGGTCAAAGCGTTCAGGAACGCAAACGCCGCGTCCTTGCCACCCTTGATGTCCAGAGACAGAACCGTGCCGCCCTTGCCCCCCAGTTGATCCTGCACCAGTGCATTCTGAGGATGCGTCTTCAGGCCCGGGTAAAGCGTCCGCTCCAATGCATCGTGGCCGTCCAATGCTTCGGCGATCTTCTGGGCGCTGTCCGCTTGTGCATTCACACGCAACGCCATGGTTTCGATCCCCTTGACCATGATCCAGGCACTGAACGGGCTGAGCGCACCGCCGGTGTGTTTCATATAGGGCTCAACCGTCCCGCGAATAAACTCTTTGGTGCCAATGATGACACCACCCAGCGCACGCCCCTGCCCGTCGATATGTTTTGTGGCCGAATAGACGACCACATCAGCGCCCTGTTCGATGGCGCGCGAGAAGACCGGGGTTGAAAACACATTGTCCACGATCACAGTGGCGCCCACGGCATGGGCCAGTTTGGACACGGATGCGATGTCGATCACCTCAAGCGTGGGGTTCGACATGGATTCGAAGAACACGGCCTTGGTGTCAGGCCGGATGGCGGCCTCCCAAGCGGCCAGATCTGTACCGTCGACAAAGCTCACCTCGACGCCGAAACGCGTCAGGATGCTTTCCAGAATATAGAGGCAGGACCCGAACAGCGCCTTTGCCGAAACAACGTGATCGCCGGCTTTGAGCATCGAGGTTAGTGCCCCGTTCACAGCTGCCATGCCCGAGGCAGTGGCGAAGGCATCTTCACCGCCCTCCAGAGCGGCAATGCGCTGTTCAAACATCGACACTGTCGGGTTGCCATAGCGGGCATAGATGAATTCATCCGGGCCGGATTCGATGAACCGCGCCTCGGCCTGCTCGGCAGTGTCATAGACAAACCCCTGGGTCAGAAAAATCGCCTCGCTGACCTCGTTATATTGACTGCGACGAATGCCGCCATGGACGGCTTGCGTGCGTTTGTTCCAGCTCTCGCTCATGTCTTTCCTTTCAGCCTCGCTGTGGGAGGCAAACAAAAAACCCCAGACGCGGCCAAGCGAAAGGGGTCTTTCATCCTGACCTTTTAGCGGTGTTGTTTAGCGTGGCCCGCAATCCGGTAACAAATCGCCACGTGGTGCTTTGCCATTACGCCTCGGTCCGGGCTTCGTCAACCCCGACAGACCCATCGTCACGGTTCTGTAATCCATCGTTCACCGAAACGTCATAGCGTTATGAGAAATCGGCACCACAACATCTTGTGTGAGGCAGCGCCATGCCAATGATCAGGATCAATGCTGAGGGACCTGGTGCGGTTTTGCATCGCAGCTCGCGCCTTGTCGAATGCGTCTTGCAGCAAACGCAGGATATCAGGGGCCCGGTCATCATCATGACCCATGGGTACAAATACAGGCCCGACAATTCCGCAACCTGCCCGCACCGTCATATCCTGGCCCTACGTCCCCGCGCCTTGCCGGATTACAGCCCAAGTTGGCCTCAACATCTGGGCTTTGGCTCGGGCTTTACCGACGAGGGTCTGGCCGTTGCCTTCGGCTGGAATGCGCGCGGCCCGCTTTGGACCGCGCAGCGCAGGGCGCAATCGGCCGGACGGGTGCTTGCTGATGTGATCAACAGGCTGCACCGGCTCAACCCGGACCGCCCTATTCACTTCATCGGCCATTCGATGGGTGTAGAACTTGCAATCGAAGCACTGCACCACATTTGTCCGGGCGCATTGAAGCGCTTCATCTCAATGACCGGTGCCACTTATCGCGCTCGGGTTTTGGCAGCCCTGGCCTCGGAAGCGGGGCGTCGATCAGAACTGATCAATATCACCAGCCGCGAGAACGATCTGTTTGACTTTCTGTATGAGCAACTGGTGCAACCTCCCCAACCTGGTGACCGCAGCGTTGGCGCGGGGATCGACGCTGAAAATGCAGTGACACTTCAGATCGACTGCAATACGACACTGGCGCATCTTTCGCATATGATCGCCCCCATCGGTCACTCTCAGCGCCGCGTTTGCCATTGGTCCAGCTATACGCGGCCAGGGGCATTGCGGGTCTATAATGCCCTGTTGCGCGAACCACAGCGGCTGTCACTGGCCGCACTGCGCCATGGCCTACCCAACGCGCACGCGCATCGGTGGTCACGTCTTTTTGCCACTCCAAAGCCACGCGCCCTCTTGCCGTTTGCGCAGAAAGCCTCATGATCCCCTCAACCCAAGGAGCGCTCATGATCGACCTGTATTTCTGGCCCACGCCAAATGGTTGGAAAGCATCCATCGCTTTGGAAGAGATGGACCTGCCCTACGCCACGCATCTGATCAACATCGGTAAAGGGGATCAGTTCGATCCCGAGTTTCTGAAAATCGCCCCCAACAACCGGATGCCAGCAATCGTGGACCATGACGGCCCAGATGGGGCGCCGGTATCGGTCTTTGAAAGCGGTGCGATCCTGATGTATCTCGCCCGCAAGACCGGGCGGTTTTATGGAACGACCGAGCGTGACCGGATCGCAGTCGAAGAATGGCTGATGTGGCAGATGGGCGGTGTCGGTCCAATGGCCGGGCAAGCGCATCACTTTCTGAAATATGCCCCGCAGCTGGACCCGCCGCAGGACCTACCCTATGCCAAGGATCGCTACCGCTCGGAAGTGTCGCGCCTTTATGGCGTTCTAGACCGACGACTGGCAGACCATGAATATGTGGCGGGCGATTTCTATTCCATAGCGGATATTTCGATCTGGGGCTGGGCCAGCTTGTGGGAAGGTCAACAGCAGGTCTTGCACGACAAGCCGCATTTCGCGCGCTGGCTCGAGACGGTCAGTGCTCGCCCCGCCATTCAGGCCGGTCGCGCATTGCACGCGGAATTGCGTGGAGATCACAGGGACAAACAATCCCAAAGCGTATTGTTCAAACGTTAGGAAGCGACTCTGGCCTTGCTGACCGGTTGAGCCCGCTAGATGGGTCCACTTCGGTTGTCGGGATGCGAATTGTCGAACCGCTCGAAAAACCGGGCCAAGCCAACAAGCGGGCTTTGATACGGCACGTCAACCAAGGCGATGGAATCCTGCCCTGAAGCGCGGGCAAGGCGTCCGTAGATATGGTCGCCACCATAGTCCTGAAGCCAGAATCCGATATCTTCGAACAGGTTCCGTCGGCTCTTGATCGTACGCGTTTCGCACAAGCATTGACGACCGATTTGGCGCACGCGCGTGTGTTCGACATCCACCATGGGTTCACCGTCGATTTTGTAAACCACCGTTATCACTTGATGACTTTCACTCTCCTGTTCGATCTTGCACTTGTAAGACAATTCCTGAACATCGGAGTTATGGCTTACCGGGTCGACCGAATTGATGCGGGTGCATGCCCAGAACATCCCGTCGCTTTCCAGCGGTCCATAGTGGGTACGCCCGTTATCGGTGTTGGGGCTGGCCATCAACGCTTTCATCGCGTCCATTGCGGAGATTTCAAACCGTATGCTTGAACGCCATTGCCGCGCGCCAAATGGCAGCTCGATCAAAAGCGTGGGAAGCCAATTCAACCCCAACCAAAGGAACAGAGCCCCTAGCAATGTGCCAAGCGTGGTCCAAATCATCGCAAAACCACGGCTGCGTTCAGACGCGATGTCGGGCAAATGCTCGATCACGGGCAAGAGCATGAGAACCAACCCCAGAACCATCGCCGTCGATATCGTTTCGACCCAGACTCGAGGATAGATAAGAACCATCGCAAAGATTACTGCGGTACAAAATAGAGCGGCTGAGTAGATCAAAAAAGGATGGCTCAGCAGCGTCGAAGATCCGAAAATCCACCACCCCAAGGCCCATTGGGTGAAGAGCAAGACCAAACTGACAGTAATTAATCGCCTTAGTCGAAACAATCGATACAAATACTTGTTATTCATCAAAATATACCCAAACTTAACCTATAGTTGAACGATGAATCGGGCAAAATCAGGGCATTGAGTCGCGTGACTCTCGTGTTTTGCGTTCGGGCCGCTAAACTTAACGTGATCGCAGAGCGATAATGGTCCCGGCCAAGCCGATGCACACGATCCCCAGTACCTGCCACCCACCAACAGGCTGACCAAATGCGATCCATGCAAAAAGCGGCCCAAATATCATGACAGAGTATTCAAAAACCGAGACATAGCTTGGCTCGCTCAACTGATACGCCTTGATAATCATGAACACGGCGACAACCGACCCCACGGCTTGTAGTATGATCAAAGGGAGGGCCGGCCAGATCGGCCAAACCCAAGGTCGATTGAAAAACTGAACCTCATCTCCGCTCGAAACCTGAGGCCAGATCGACAAGGCGACCGAGCCCAAGGCCCCGATCGTTCCAAGCGTGATCCACATACCCGCCAGCAAGGCCACTGTGCTTTCACCGCGGCACAGGCTACGCGTTGTAATTGCACCTAAAGCATAGAAAAAACCAGCGCAGATGGGGATCAAGACGGTGACGTCAAAATCTCGGGGATCTGGCTGCAGCACCAGAACAATGCCTAGAAACCCAAGAAGGACCGCAAAAATGCGCCAGATCCCGATCCGCTGCCTCAGGGCTCCGACCGAGATCAACAATATGAAGATCGGCGACGTAAACAGCCCGGCCAGCGCTTCGGCAATTGGCATCATGGCCAGCGCGGTGAAGTAAAACAGCATCGAAGTCGCGACGAGCGCGCTGCGCAAGGCCACCGCCCAAAGACGCATTGGCTGCAGCCGGCCCAACCCGATCAGCGACAGCGACAAGACCAAAGGCAGAGCAAACAAGGCACGCGTGAGGTGAAACTGCCAAAGCCCGACATGGCGCGCCAAAGGTGCAATGTAATTGTCGATCACCCCAATCACTGCCATGGCGGCAATCATGAGGCCTGCTGCAGCAAGCGAGTGATCTTGGGAAGACGCGGCCATTTGGGCTCCGATAGCAAGGTCAACGCCCGTTACCGGATGCTGAGCAAAATACAGGCACCGATTCTACATCGAAAATCAACACTGCAATTCAGAGCTTTTTCATCGGCTGAAACCGCAAATGAACACTATCGGACATGCAAGCCCTGACGCACAAACCCACTGACCTGCGACAGCGCGCGCACTCATGCAGCATCTTTGGAACACAAGCGGAACATTGGGAAAGAAATCCGGGCCATGCTGCAACGACTGGCAAATCGGACTGGTCAGAGCGGTACGCCTTGATTAAACAGCTTTTCGAACATCGCAAAAGGAAGACGCACGCAATGGCAAAGATCACCTATGTCGAGCATGGCGGGACCGAACACACTGTCGAGGTCGCCAACGGACTGACCGTCATGGAAGGGGCCCGTGACAACAACATTCCCGGCATCGAAGCCGATTGCGGCGGCGCATGCGCCTGTTCGACCTGCCATGTCTACATTCACCCCGATTGGGTCGAAAAGCTTCCTGCAAAGGACGACATGGAAGAAGACATGCTGGACTTTGCCTTTGAACCCGATCCTGCCCGTTCGCGCCTGACCTGCCAGATCAAGGTGACCGACGCGCTGGACGGTCTGGTTGTTCAGATGCCCGAAAAGCAAATCTGATGCGCCTCAAAGCGCCGCGCCTGCCCGTCCGCCTCTGGCACGACGGGGCCCGCGGCGCGTTGTTGGCGTTGTGTCTGTGGCTAACGGCAGCAGGAACCATTGCTGCAGCCGAAACGATCGTTGCAGCCCGCTACACAGAGCCCACAACGCGCTATGCGCATGGCGTTTTGGGCGACAACATCGAATTTGGTGCGCTTGAAATCACTGTCCAAAGTGATGCGCGACAATCCGGTGGGACGCAAACCGTTCTGACCATCAGATTGCCAAAGAATAGGGTGTTTGAGGATCTTGCCCCACGCCTCGCGGATGTCGATCTGGATGGCACCAACGAGGTCGTTGTCGTTGAGTCGCATCAAGACACCGGAGCGCAGCTGGCAATTTACAATGCAGCCGGTGAAAAACTCGCCGCCACGCCGCATATCGGCACCCGGTTTCGCTGGCTCGCACCGGTCGCAATTTTGGACCTGGACAATGACGGCCATGTCGAAATCGCCTATATCGACCGTCCTCACCTGGCCAAAAAACTGCGGATATGGCGCTTCATAGACGGAGGCCTGACCGAGATTGCAACCCTGCCCAACCTCACCAACCATCGCATCGGTGAAGACTTCATCAGTGGAGGTGTCAGGGATTGCGGGGCAGGCCCTGAACTCATTGTCGCAAATGCCAACTGGTCTCGCCTTATCAGCGTGTCCTATAAAAACGGCTGGACACAATCCGATATCGGGCCCTTCAACGGCCCCGCAAGCTTCGACCAGGCCCTGAACTGCTGATCCGCCCCTTCATCTAGCCAAAAAAATCCTGGGGGTGAGGCCACAGGTCGAGGGGGCAAGGCCCCCTTCCTATAGAATCAAGTCGGGCGCAGCCCGGCTATTGGATCACAGCGCACGCCAGCCGATATCGCGGCGGAAAAACCCGTCTGGCCAGTCGATATCGTCCACCATCGCATAGGCCCGATCCCGCGCCTCTTGCAGCGTGTCGCCGCGCGCCGTGACGTTCAAAACCCGTCCTCCTGCGGCCACGATCTTGCCGTCCGCGTCTTTTGTACCGGCGTGAAACACCATGTTCATGCTGTCTTCACCCAGACCCTCCAACCCGTTGATCACTGTGCCCTTTTCATAGGACCCGGGATAACCCTTGGCGGCCACAACCACGGTCATGGCATGATCGTCTGCCCAGTTTACACGCGCTTCCGACAAGCGCCCTTCAGCAGCGGCATGCATCAGATCCAACACCTGAGCGCCCAAACGCATCATAAGCACCTGACATTCCGGGTCGCCAAAGCGCACATTGTATTCCACCAGACGCGACTGACGGTCCTTGATCATCAGACCGGCATAGAGAACCCCCTGAAACGGTGTACCTCGGCGCGCCATTTCGGCCATGGTCGGGCGCACGATCTGGTCCATGGCGCGGGCCTCGACCTCGGGGCTCAAAACCGGTGCGGGTGAATAAGCGCCCATACCACCGGTGTTCAGACCGGTATCGCCCTCGCCCACCCGCTTATGATCCTGCGCAGTGCCGATGGACAGGATATCCTCGCCATCACAGAGCACGAACAAAGACGCTTCTTCACCCTCCATGAACTCCTCGATGACCACTTCGGCCCCTGCACCGCCAAAGGCCCCTCCGAACATATCATCAATGGCGTCCAAAGCAGTCTGCTCATCCATGGCAACGATCACGCCCTTGCCTGCAGCCAGCCCATCGGCCTTGACCACAATCGGAGCACCCTGCTGGCGGATATAGGTTTTCGCAGGCTCAGCCTCGGTAAACCGCGCATACCCTGCGGTGGGTGCGCCGGATGCATCACAGACCTCTTTGGTGAAGCTCTTTGAGGCCTCCAACCGCGCGGCCTCTGCCGAAGGGCCAAACACCAGCACGCCTGCGTCGCGCAAACGATCCGCAACCCCAGCGGCCAAAGGCGCCTCAGGCCCGACGATCACGAAATCAATTGCATTCTCTTCGGCAAAGCTGACAACCGCACCACCATCTTCGATGTCCAGCGCCGCACAATCCGCGATCTGCGCGATCCCGGCATTGCCCGGAGCCACGATCAGACGGTCGCATTTGGGGTTTTGCATCACCGCCCAGGCCAGGCTGTGTTCGCGCCCGCCGCTGCCGAGAATGAGGATATTCATGAATGCGCTCCGATCTGCTTGGCCTTGCCTGCGCGGCGTTCTAAGCTGGGTCAGCATTTGACACAAGGCGCTGAAATGTCCGACCTGCTTGATGACCCGCTTCCCGGCCAAAATACACCCGAATACAGTGTCTCTGACATCTCAGGCGAGGTAAAACGCACACTCGAGGGCACTTTCGGACGAATCCGCGTGCGTGGTGAGGTCGGGCGCGTGTTCAAGGCGCGCTCAGGGCATTTGTATTACGACATCAAGGATGATCGGAACGTGCTGGCCTGCACTACGTGGAAGGGTCAGATCTCGGGCTTGTCTGTGGTGCCGGAAGAAGGGCTGGAGGTTGTCGTAACAGGCCGCCTTACCGCTTTTGGGGCCCAGTCAAAATACAACATGAACGTTGATGAGGTTGCCGTAGCCGGCCAAGGCGCGCTGATGGCCTTGCTGGAAAAGCGCAAGAAGCAGCTTGAGTCAGAAGGTCTGTTCGCAGCCGAGCGCAAGAAAACCCTGCCCTACCTGCCGCAGATCATTGGTGTGGTGACCTCGCCTTCGGGCGCCGTGATCCGTGATATTTTGCACCGCTTGCGCGACCGCTTCCCGCGCAAGGTGCTGATCTGGCCCGTGGCTGTTCAAGGCGCGAACTGCGCCCCTGAAGTTGCCCGCGCCATTGACGGTTTCAACAAACTGACGCCGGGAGGCGCATTGCCGCGCCCTGATCTGATCATCGTGGCCCGCGGGGGCGGTTCCATCGAAGACCTTTGGGGTTTCAACGAAGAGGTCGTCGCCCGCGCCGCCGCGGCCTCGGATATCCCGTTGATCTCGGCCGTTGGGCACGAGACGGATACAACGCTGATCGACTATGTCTCAGACCAGCGCGCGCCTACACCCACAGCCGCCGCCGAACTGGCGGTGCCGGTAAGGCTCGAATTGTTGGCCTGGACGGGCGAACAAGGCGCCCGCCTGTCGCGGGCCGCTACCGATGCGGTGCAACGCCGGGCTCAGCGATTGCGCGACCTCTCCCGCGCCTTGCCGCGCCCAGACGGCTTGTTGAACACCCCGCGCCAAAGGCTTGATCTGATTGCAGATCGCCTGACCCCAGCCCTGGATCGCGGCGTGCAGAACCGACGTTTGCAAATGGTTAAGCTCTCGGCCCATCTGCGGCCCGCAACCCTGCGCAATCTGGTAACGACGCGCCAAGATGCGCTTCGCAATGTCTCGTCGCGCCTGTCGCTGCGCCCGATCCAACGCGACATCGGCCAGCAAAAAGACAACCTGACCCGCCTGACTGACCGGATGAACACGGCGCAAGCCACAAGGCTGGAGCGCCTTCGCCAACAGCTTCAGGCCACCGACCGCCTGCGCGAAACGCTCAGCTACAAGGCAACGCTCGAACGTGGATACGCGGTGGTTCGCGCTGAGGGCGGTGTGGTGACGACCAAGGCCCAAGCGTCGAAACAAAGCACGCTTGAGATCGAATTCGCTGACGGCATTCTCAGCACAGGCACTGCTGCAAAACCCGCGCCCAAGAAACCCAAACCTGACGCGCCTGATCAGGGCAGCCTGTTCTAAGCGATGCTTACGATCTGGGGGCGGAAAACATCGTCAAACGTGCAGGCCCTGATGTGGTGCGTGGGCGAGTTGGGACTGCCCTATCACAGGCATGATCTGGGGCATCATTTTGGCGGGTTGGATACGCCCGAGTTTCTGGCGCTCAATCCCAATGGAACCATCCCGGTTCTGCAGGACGATGACGGGCCCGTTCTTTGGGAAACCGGTGCAATCTTGCGATATCTCGCCAGCGTCCATGCTCAGGACAGCTTTTGGCCGACGGATAACGCGCGCCGCGCCCAGATCGACAAATGGGCCGAATGGGCCAAGCTGAATGTGGCAATGGCGTTCACTGTCCCTGTCTTTTGGCACGTTGTGCGTACACCGCCTGATCAGCAAGACGCTCTGGCCCTTACCCAAGCCCTTCGCGACCTGCACGACAAACTGGCTATTGCCGATGCACAGCTTGCACAAAACAAGTGGTTGGCGGGTGAGGAATTTTCGCTTTCCGACATACAGTTAGGTCACGTTCTTTACCGGTATTACGATATCGACATCCCGCGCCCGCCACTCACCAATCTGCAAGCCTACTATCGCCGCCTCACCAAAAGGCGCGCCTATCAAACCCATGTCATGCTTGACTATGACGAACTGCGCGCGCGCTGATCAAACGCCCACCTCGGGACCAAGGCAGACCATTTCTTCCCCGATATCTTCGGCCTCATAAAGCTCGGTAGCCTGCGGATCGCCTTCAAACTGCGCCAGCAACCCGCGCCCGGTTTCGGTGAACACCCAGCATTGCGGGTCCGAGCGGTCTTCATAGACAAAGCAGATTTGGCCTTGTCGCTCATACCAGATGCCTTCTTTGCACTGTCCGTCCAGAAACGACCAGATCACACGGCGGTTCGGCAAATAGCGTTCGACCCCATAGATCTGACCTTCAAACCCATAGAAAAGCGTCTTGCCCTGAGTATAGGCGTCAAACTCATCCGCGCTCAGCGGTGATTGGGCCGCAGCGGTCTGGGCGCAAATCAGCGCGGGAATCACTATACGTTTCAACATGCCTCCATCTTGGCAGAGCTAGCGCCGCCGCGCCATTCACGCTTGAGGCAAAACAGAACCCGATTTGTCCGACCACCTGCCCCACAGTTGTCGGGCATCCAATTGCATGCACCGGACCCTTTGCAACTGCTGCAAATCCGCATTAGGTGAGGGGAACACCTGCGGAGACTTGATAGATGGCATTTTTCTCAAAGCTGAAGGACAAGCTGTTCAAATCCTCATCCCGCCTGGAAGAGGGTCTGGATGCGATCGTCGAAGACGGCGGTGAGGAAACAGCCCCCGCGCCTGCAGAAACCGTCGAAGTCGCCCCGGTCGCGCCACAACCGCAGTCCACACCCGCCACCGCGCCTGATCCGGAACCCCAAGCTGCCGCCGAGGAACCAGCCGAGGAACCAAAGGGGTTGCTCAGCCGTCTGTTCTCCAAATCCGATGACCGCGCCGTTGTCCGACGCACATTGGATGACGATATGCTGGAACAGCTCGAAGAGCTTCTGATTGCGTCGGATATGGGCGTCGACACCGCTCTGCGCGTCACTGCCAACATGGCCGAAGGCCGCTTTGGCCGCAAACTCTCGACTCAGGAAATCAAACAATTGCTGGCGCAGGAAGTGGCTCGGGTGATGGAGCCTGTGGCCAAACCGATGCCGCTTTACCCCAAGCGGCCCCAGGTGGTTCTGGTTGTGGGCGTCAATGGATCAGGCAAAACCACCACCATCGGCAAACTCGCCAGTCAGTTCAAAGCGGCTGGTAAAAAGGTCGTAATTGCCGCCGGTGACACGTTCCGTGCCGCCGCTGTCGAACAGCTTCAGGTTTGGGGCGATCGGGCTGGTGTGCCTGTCCTGACCGCACCCGAGGGCTCGGACCCGGCCAGCCTTGCGTTTGACGCCCTGACGCGGGCGCAGAACGAAGGCGCGGATCTCTTGATGATCGATACCGCCGGCCGCCTGCAAAACCGCGCCGACCTGATGGAGGAACTGGCCAAAATCGTCCGCGTCATCCGCAAGGTCGACGAAACGGCCCCGCACAATACGCTGCTGGTCCTGGATGCAACCACCGGCCAGAACGCGCTTAGCCAGGTCGAGACCTTTCAGAAGCTGGCTGATGTCTCGGGCCTTGTGATGACCAAGCTTGACGGCACCGCCAAAGGCGGCGTTCTGGTGGCGCTGGCTGACAAGTTCGGCCTGCCGATCCACGCCATCGGTGTCGGCGAACAGATCGATGATCTGGCCCCCTTCGATCCCGAAGAGTTCGCCGCCGCCCTCACCGGCCTCGCCCAGGGCTGATCCGCCCCTTCATCTGGCCCCAAAATCCTCCGGGGGTCTGGGGATGGAAAACCCCCGGCCTCTCTCCCAGCGAAAGCCCTGATTTGAGCGATTGGCTAATCTCCCTCGAAGGTACCGAAGCGGGCCATCATCTGGCCCTTGCACTGGCACTCAGCGCCGCCTTCCTGCATGCCGCTTTTGGCGCGCTGCAAAAAGGCCGCCACGACCCCTGGTTGTCGCGTGGCGCGATTGACGCCTGTTATGGGCTCATGGCAGCACCGTTTGCTTTTTTCGTGGTCCCTTGGCCCGAGCCCTATATGTGGCCGATCTTCGCTTTGGTCTGGCTGATCCATATCGCCTACAAAACTCTACAGGCACTGGCCTATACCAAGGGCTCCTATACGGTTGTCTACCCGGTGGTGCGCGGCACCGGGCCGCTGTTCACCGTCTTTGGTGCCTATCTTCTGTTTGGCGAGACCTTCAACGTTACCCAATGGCTGGGTGTCGCCACATTGATGGCGGGCATCTTCGGCCTGGCCGCGTATAACCTGCGTTATCTCGAAACGGACAGGGATACACTTGGCATCGCTCTGGTTCTTGCGGTGATCACCGGGCTGTTTGTGGCGCTTTACACCACCTATGACGCCTATGGCATTCGCGCGACAGCCGATCCCTTCACATTTCTGGCCTGGTTTTTCATGATCGACGGCGCGGCGATGCCGGTCTATGCCGCGCTCCGGTGGCGCGCCATGGTCAACCGCCCGGCCCTGGGTCCTCTTATGCTGCGCGGGTTGGTCGGAGGGATCATCGCCCCGCTCTCTTTCGGTTCGATCATGTTGGCCACACGTCTCGACAAAGTGGGTGAAGCCGCCATCCTGCGCGAAACCTCAACCGTCTTTGCCGCCTTGATCGGATGGCTGGTTCTGAAAGAAACCGTTGGACCACGACGGATCGCCTTGATGGCATTGATTGCACTTGGCGCCGTAATAGTTGAAATGGGCGGGTAAGCAGCAGGAAGGCTCAGATGACCGACAAGAAAGACATCAACCCGCTTCTGAAACAGGTGCTGGAACTTGGGCCGCCACTGGCCTTTTTCTTCATCTACCTGCGCCTGCGCGACGATAGTTTCATGATCGGCGGCACCGAGTATTCCGGCTTTATCGTCGCCACGATCCTCTTTGTCCCCCTCATGCTGGCGGCGATGGGTGTATTGTGGTTCCTGACGGGCAAGCTCAGCCGCATGCAGATCTTCACTGCGTTCATGGTGCTGTTCTTTGGCGGACTGACCGCATGGTTCAATGACGAACGCTTCTTCAAGATGAAAACAACGCTCGTCTATGGCTTTTTCGCGCTGATCCTCGGCATTGGTCTGCTGCAGAAAAAATCGTATCTGGCCTATGTGCTAGAAGACATGCTGCCGATGAAACACGAAGGCTGGATGATCCTGACCCGCCGCCTCTGCGCCTGTTTTGCCGTCTTGGCAGTCGCCAATGAGTTCGTCTGGCGGACGATGTCCACCGACCTATGGGTCAAAATCGAAACCTTCGGCTTCCCGATCGCGTTGATGGCTTTCCTGATGCTGCAGTTCAGTATGCTGCAGCGGTTCATGGATGACCCGGACGCTGAGAAAGCACCACCGCGCAGCGAGTAGCCGCGACAAATTCCTTGGCTTGGCGTCAAAGCTGTGGAAGGTTGAAGCACCACTGCCACCACTCAATCGGAGAATAGAGCGCCAATGATGGCCTTTCCCAACAGCGGCTTCCTGTCCGAAGCGTCAGAGGAACTGCGCGAGATGCTGACCGCGCAGGCAAAAGAAGTGTCCTTGGATCGCGGGGATATCCTGTTTGAACAGGGCGATGAAGGGGATGCGCTTTATGCTATACTGGACGGCACATTAGAGGTTTCGTTCCTTTCCATGAGTGGGCGAAAACTGTCTCTCAGCCTGATGCGTCCGGGCGAAGTTTTCGGCGAGATTGCCCTGTTTGACCAAGGCCCGCGCACTGCGACCGTCGCTGCTGCCGAACCATCGCGCGTGTTGCGCGTGTTTCATCGCGATGTCATGGCTCAGATCCGGCAAGAACCTGACCTTGCCGTCGATATGATCCGACTGGCCGGAGCGCGGATGCGCCATATGGGGTTGCAGTTGAACGAACAGGTATTCTTGCCCATGCCCATCCGGTTGGCGCGGAAACTGTTGTATCTGGCCAACCAGCAGGACGATCCAAACGACCGCATCACCATGTCGCAAAGCGAATTGGCCGAATTTGTCGGGGCCACACGAGAAGCCGTTTCAAAAACGATCTCGACCTGGAAACGCAAGGATATGGTCGAGGCGACTCGCGGCGGCGTTCAGATCCATGATTTCGAAGCTCTGCGCGAATTGGCCGAGTCGGATCTGATGTAGCTTTTCAGCTTATGTGAACTTGTTCACAGACTGGACAAAGTTCTGGGTTTAGCCGTTGTTTTGTTACCGTAGGAGGCTGATTTATCATCCCCGATATCTGTCCATCGGCCTCTCCCTGTACCAGAGCCATATGCCTTCCCCGGCATATGGCTTCTTTTTTGCGTGCGCGTTGAGAAAAAGAAAAGGCCGAGGACCATAGCCCCCGGCCTTGATACATTTTCAGTTTAGAGAGCGTCAGCTTGAAAGGCTCAGCGCGACAAAGCGCGGCTCACCGCCCCGCCGTACGAGCAAGAGCAGCGACTTGCGCCCCGCCTCGGTGGCTTCTTCCATGCGTGTTTCGAGGTCGGAAACCGAAGTGACCTTTTGCTGGCCTGCTTCTGTGATCAAATCCCCTGCCCGCAAGCCCTTGGAGTACGCCTCGGACGCTTCGTCTACATCCGTGACAACCAAGCCATCGGCATCAGCGGCCAGACCAAGCTCTTCCCGCAGAGTGTCCGTCAGCGGAGAAATCGTCAGGCCCAGGAATTCGCTGTTTGCGCCTTCCTCTTCCTCAACTGCGGGCGCCTCTGCGGTTTCGGCACGTTCTGCGTCTTCCCGGCGTCCCAGCACCACCAGAACGGTTTGCGTGCCACCGTCACGATGGACCACAACACGAACCGACTTCCCGACTGTGGTCTCACCGACCTGACGGACCAACCCACGGGTGTCTTCCACTTCGACACCGTCAAAGCTAAGAATCACATCACCAGCCAGCAGGCCCGCCTCCTTAGCAGGGCCATCCGGAACATCACTGATCAGCGCACCGCCGGGTTTTTCCAGGCCCATCGCCTCGGCCATGTCTTCGGTGACGTCCTGAATGCGCACGCCCAGCCAGCCACGACGGGTTTCACCGAACTCACGCAGTTGATCAACGACCTTGATCACAACGTTCGACGCCATCGAAAAGCCGATCCCGATCGATCCGCCATTGGGCGACAGAATCGCGGTGTTCACACCGATCACCTCGCCGCTCATGTTAAACAACGGCCCACCCGAGTTGCCTCGGTTAATTGCAGCATCGGTCTGGATGTAGTCGTCATAAGATCCGCTGAGCGCACGATTGCGTGCCGAAACGATGCCAGCCGAGACCGAAAAGCCTTGCCCCAACGGGTTGCCCATCGCGACGACCCAATCGCCTACGCGCGCGGTGTCACTGTCACCGAACTGCACATATTGCAGCGGGCCCGAGGCCTCTACCTTCAACAGCGCGATATCCGTTTTTTCATCGGTGCCCACAACTTTGGCCACCAACTCCTTGACCGGTTGGCCATCGCCCGGGAAAAACTCGATCAGGATCTCATCGGCTTCGGCAATAACGTGATTATTGGTAACGATATAACCATCTTCCGAGATCACGAATCCTGACCCCAGCGCATTGCTGCGCCGTGGGCGGTCGCTGTCGCCACCTCCGTTGCGGTCTTGAAATTCACGGAAGAAATCTTCGAACGGAGAGCCTTCGGGGACGATACCTTGCGGGCCAGCCTGCCCTTCGATCAAGGTGCTTGTGGTGATGTTGACCACCGCCGGGCTGATCTGTTCTGCCAATGGCGCCAGGCTTTCCCCCCGCGCATGCGCGGCCAGAGATTGCGCCATCACCAGCAGGATCGTAGCAAATCCCAACCATACCAACCGCATTTTCGTGACCATTTCGTCAGATCGTACCGCAAGACTGCGCGCATGTGCCTGCACCTGGGATCTCCTTATACCAACCCTAAATGTCCGCGTTTCGCGGCATGTGTTGGGAAACAATGTAGTCAGTTTGATCACGCCCGCAACTCGGGATCGCAGGGAATTCACTCAGCCGTGAAATTCCGACAGGTCAAAACCCGAACTGATAGGCGCCCCAAAGCAGGATCAGGCCTGAAACAACACATAAAAGTCCCATCAGGCGGCGTGCTTGTTCCGGAACCGAACGCAGCGCTTCTAACATGCGTTCGATAAGCGA
Organism: Ruegeria sp. HKCCA6707; assembly: GCF_013033515.1. Classification (GTDB taxonomy): domain Bacteria; phylum Pseudomonadota; class Alphaproteobacteria; order Rhodobacterales; family Rhodobacteraceae; genus Ruegeria. The sequence goes on from NZ_WQEG01000001.1 coordinate 470,692, forward strand.
AGGGGCCAGCGCATAGGCCAGCCCCTCGACAATCAGCACCAGCCCGAAAGCCAGCAGGATCATACCCATTACTGCGAGGCCTGCCCGGTCGGAGACTTCAGATAATTGAAGAACTCGGAATCTGGGCTCAGGACCATCGAGCTGTTGCCCCCTTGAAGGGCGCGCTCATAGGCAGACAAGGACCGATAGAACTCGAAGAATTCTGGATCCTGACCGAAAGCTTCGGCAAAGATCGCGTTGCGTTCGGCGTCCGCCTCACCGCGAATGATCTCGGCCTCACGGTTCGCATCGGACACCAGTTCCACCACGGTACGGTCGGCCTGTGCGCGCACACGTTGCGCGGCTTCGTTACCACGGGCGCGCTCGTCCGTTGCCTCACGCTCACGTTCCGCCTTCATCCGGTCGAATGTGGCTTCAAGGTTGGCTTGTGGCAGGTCGGTTGCTTTCAAACGCACGTCGATCACGTTCACGCCCAGCGCCCGCGCTTCGGCAATCGCACTGTTGCGGATCCGCAGCATCAGGGCCGCACGATCCGAGCTGAGGATATCGCGGGACGAGACCGAACCCAGAACTTCGCGGGTTTCGGCGCGCAGAATGCGGTCAAGCCGGTCTTCGGCAACGGGTATGCCACCAACACCAACCGCTTGCCGGAACTGTTCCAGATCCGAAATCCGGTAGCGCGCGAATGCATCCACCACGAGACGGCGGTCATCCAGAGGTGTCACCTCCAAAGGTTGCACGTCAATCGACAAAATGCGGTCGTCATAGCGAACTACTTCCTGAATAAGCGGGATCTTGAACGCAAGACCCGGCTCTTCTTTAACCGCGACAACACGACCGAATTGAAGAACCAGCGCACGCTCGCGTTCGTCCACGATAAAGATCGAAGACAGAAGACCGACGATCAGAACAACAATGACGGGAAGAATGAGAGTAGACTTACGCATCAGTTATTCTCCTGACCGGAATTGCGGCGCAGTTCGTTCAGCGGCAGATAGGGTACAACACCCTGGCTTTGGCCGCCCGAGCTTTCGTCAAGTATGATTTTGTCGACGTCACCCAACACCTGTTCCATCCGTTCCAGATACAAGCGCTTGCGCGTCACATCGGGCGCTTTGGTATACTCTTCCAAAACCGCGCTGAAACGGCTGGCTTCACCCTGCGCGCTGTTGATCTGCTGCGCACGATAGGCTTCGGCCTCTTCCAACACCTGCGCGGCTTCACCACGGGCTTCAGCCAAAACGCGGTTGGCATAGGCATCGGCCACGTTCTGCAACCTGTCGCGTTCCTGAGCGGCAGCTTGAACGTCACGGAAGGCGGCGATCACGTCCTGCGGCGGGTCTGCTTTGTCAAAGTTCACACGGACGATATTCACACCGGAATCATAGCTGTCCATGGTGGCTTGAATCAGTTCCTGCAAACGCTCGGCGATCACACCACGATCCCGGTTCAGGATCGGGGCCAGTTCGCTTTGCGCGATAATCTCACGCATGGCCGATTCAGACACCGCGCGGATTGTCTGGCGCGGATCACGCAAGTTGAACAAGAACTTGGCGGGATCGTTGATGTTCCACACCACTTGATAGTCGATATCGACCACATTCTCGTCGCCGGTCAACATCAAGCCGTCGTCACGTCCGGTTGACCCGCCCATATCTTCGTTCTGTTCGCGCGTGACCGGGATCACTTCGGCGGTGATAAAGGGCCATGGGGCAAAGTTCAGGCCTGGGTTTCCAACCGCATAGAACTCGCCCAGAAACAGCTCGACCGACTGTTCTTCTGGCTTGACCGTGTAAAAACTGGCCAGCCCCCACAGCACAGCGGCTGCAACAGCGCCGATGGCAATCGTGCTTTTGGTAAAGGCCGGACCACCGCCGCCAGACCCTTTGCCGCCGCCGCCACGGCCCGAACCACCGCGTCCGCCCATCAGCACGCGCAGCTGTTCCTGACCTTTTTTCATGAGCTCATCGATCTCGGGGATCTGCGGGCCATCGCCTTCGGGCGGGCGTTGCCCGTTCCCGTTGTTACCCCGATTTCCTCCGCCGCCCGAGGAGCCTCCGCCCCCCCAGGGGCCGCCGCTGTTGCCCGCCATATGTATCATTTCCTTTGTTTAGCCCCGTGTGATCACGGAATTACTTGTAACTTGTGTGCGTCCGGTTGCAAATCAAGCCGTGCGCACAGGTTGCCGCATAGTGACCAGTTCTTCGGCCATGACCGGATGAACTGCAACCGTGCGGTCAAAATCCTCTTTGGTGGCGCCCATCTTGATGGCAATGCCGGCCAGCTGGATCATCTCCCCTGCGCCCGGGGCCACAATATGGCAGCCCAGAACCTTGCGGGTTGCCTTGCTGACCAGCAATTTCATCAAAACACGCTGGGTACCGCCCGCAAACGATTTTTGCATCGGCTTGAACGAGGTCGCATAGACCTCGATCGGTTCCTGCGCGGCCGCCTCTTCCTCGCTGAGCCCCACTGTGCCCATTTCAGGCTGGGTGAAGATCGCGGTTGGGATCAGCTCGTGGTCCACAGGCGTCGGGTTGCCTTTGAAGACGGTTTCGACAAAGGCCATCCCTTCGCGGATGGCAACGGGGGTCAGGTTGACCCGATCCGTCACGTCACCAATTGCATAGATCGACGGTACGGCAGTCTGGCTGTATGCGTCCACGACGATCTCACCCTTACGGCCGCGTTCGACGCCCAAAGCTTCCAGCCCAAGGTTGTCAGCATTGGGTGCGCGGCCGGTGGCGTACATGACGACGTCAAACCGGTCCTCGGTCCCGTCAGTGGCCTTTACGCGGATCTGATCGCCATCTTTGGTCATCTCAAGCACATTCGTGCCCAGACGCACATCGATCCCGTTCTGGCGCATTTCCTCACAGACCAACCCACGCGCCTCGTCATCAAATCCACGCAAGATCTGCGCACCGCGGTAAAACTGGGTGGTTTTGACACCCAACCCGTTCATGATCCCGGCAAATTCACTGGCGATATAGCCGCCGCCGACAATCAGGATGCTGTCTGGGAGCTTGTCCAGATGAAAAATCTCATTTGACGTGATCGCCAGATCCGAGCCCGGAAAGTCTGGCACAACCGGACGCCCACCCGTGGCAATCAAAATATGCTTGGCGGTCTTGCGGGTGCCATCGGCCAGTTCAACTGTATGCGCATCCACCAGATGCGCGCGCTGGTCAAAGCTCTCGACACCGTTGTTTTTCAGGATATTGCGGTAAACGCCTTCCAGCCGGTCCAGCTCGGCCACCAATTTGCCGTGAAACGTATCCCAGTTGAACGCACCGGGCTGAATATCCCAGCCAAACGCCTGCGCGTCACCGACCATGCCGGAAAACTCGCTGGCAAACACCATCAGCTTTTTCGGCACGCAACCCCGGATTACGCAGGTACCGCCATAGCGATCTTCCTCGGCCAAAGCCACCTTTGCACCGGTCTCTCCTGCCGCGACACGCGCCGCACGGACCCCACCCGAGCCTCCACCGATGACAAAAAGATCATAGTCAAAGCTCATGCTGGGTTCCTTCTATCAGCTTGCCAAATACCGCAGGATATCTGGGCGTTATTTCCGGCCTGCCAACCCCTTGGCGCAAGAAAAGCGATTTTGCGTTCGATCTGTACCATCTCGGCCCGTGGGACTCAGTCCATCTCGTCCGAGAAGACGTTTTCTGTATTGTCTTGCGGCTGATCGGTCTGGACCGTGCCCGCATTGATATCGCGCAGCTCGACCCGGCCATCGCCAAAGCCGATCACGACCTTGTCACAGATATCGATGAACAACCCGTTCTCGACCACGCCCGGGATCTGGTTCAGGACCAATGCCATTTGCCGGACATTGCCGATCCGCTTGAGGTGCAGATCCAGAATATGGTTGCCTTCGTCGGTGACACGCGGAACTTCACCTGCCATGCGCAAGGTGACAGAAGTACCCAGCACATCCATTGCATCCAACGCTTCTTCGATCAGCGTACGCGTCGTTTGCCAGCCAAAAGGGATAACCTCAACGGGCAAGGGAAAGGCACCCAGATTCTCAACCTCTTTTCCGGCATCAGCAATCACAACCATCTGGTCGCTTGCCGTTGCAACGATCTTTTCATGTAACAAAGCCGCGCCGCCGCCTTTGATCAGGTTCAGTTCGTCATCGAACTCGTCAGCGCCGTCGATTGCCAAATCCAGCCAACGCGCCTGATCCAGTGAGACCACCTCAATCCCCACTTCGCGCGCCAATTGAGCTGTGGCACTTGAGGTCGGGACCGCCTTGATCTTCAAGCCACCCTGCCGAACCCGTTCGCCCAGGCGCCGCACCAGCCATTCGGCGGTCGAGCCCGTTCCCAAACCCACGCGCATTCCGTCTTCGACAAGTTCTGCAGCACGGTAAGCTGCAACCCGTTTGGCCCGTTCGATCGGTGTCATTTCTCCTACCATGAAAGCTTTCCTACACCCTCGTGCGAGGCTTATACGGAATGACCCCGACAACTGCGAGGGGCAATTCACGAAAACAAAGGATTGAAGGTGGAATTTGCTGCGCGTTTCCGATAGGAAACGTCGCATTCGAACCTTCCGACTCGAGCCCATCGCCGTAGACAGGACTTATGCAAACGCCTTACGTGCTTCACTATGCTCCTGACAACGCTTCGCTGGTCGTCCGCTTGGCGCTGGACGAGATGGGCCAACGCTATCAGACAAAGCTGGTAGACCGGCGTGAAAAGGCGCAGGACAGTTCGGCCTATCGCGCGTTGAACCCCAACGGGTTGATCCCGGTTCTGGAAACGCCCCAGGGTCCGATCTTTGAAACCGCCGCCATTTTACTATGGCTTGCAGACACGCACCAACAACTTGCCCCTGCCCCTGACAGCGCCGAGCGCGCGAATTTTCTGAAATGGCTGTTTTTTGCATCGAACACGCTGCACGCGGATCTGCGGATCCTGTTCTATACTGAAAAGTACATAGCCTCCGGACAGGCCGAGACCCTGCGCACCGGAATTCGTCCACGGTTGAGAACCCATCTGCAGAACCTGGAGGCAGAAGCCGCGAGATCCCCGCGCTGGTTGCAGCCCGATCACCCCTCGGTCTTGACCTACTATCTGGCCGCGATGATGCGGTGGATGCAACTTTATCCGACGCAAGCTGACAAAAGTTGGTTTCAGTTGGCCGACACGCCCCATCTGCATCACATACTGACACGTCTTGAATCCCGCCCCGCGACGCAGACTGCGATTGTTGCAGAAGGTCTGGGGCCAAACCCGTTTACCTCACCGATCCTCCCCAACCCGCCTGAAGGCTCTGCTCTCTGATATGTTCCTCTCTGTCTTCGACATGTTCAAAGTGGGCATTGGCCCGTCCTCGTCGCACACAATGGGCCCGATGGTGGCTGCTGCGCGCTTTCTCGATCTGATGCGTGCGTCACCGTTTGAATTCTCGGGCCTGCGCGGGTCGCTGCATGGGTCCCTGGCCTTTACCGGTGTGGGCCACGCCACCGACCGTGCCACCATTCTGGGGCTGGCAGGGTTTGTGCCCGACACCTACGACCACGAAAAGGCCGAAGCCACTCTGGCCGAGATTGCAAAGACACAGAGGGTTTCACCTGAAGGCCTGCCTGATCTGGCGTTTGACCCCAAAGCCGATTTGATCTTCGACTTCGACACCACCCTGCCCGGCCATGCCAATGGTATGATCCTGATGGCCACCGATGCGCAAGGCGATGTGATCTTGCGGCAGGTCTATTATTCCATCGGAGGTGGCTTTGTCCTGACCGAAGAGGAACTTGCCGAAGGTAAGGCAACCGAAGAAGGCGCGCCTATTCCCTTCCCGTTCAAGTCGGCGGTCGAAATGCTGGATATGGCCAGGTCCAGCGGCAAGTCGATTGCACAGATGAAGCGTGAGAATGAGATCTCGCGCGGGTGTTCCGAAAGCCTTGCCAAAGGGTCAGCCCGACTGTGGCAAGTCATGAACGATTGTATCGAGCGTGGCCTGACCACCGATGGCATCCTGCCCGGTGGGTTGAACGTGCGCCGCCGCGCCAAGGGCATTCACGATGCGCTGCAAGCCGAGCGGGGCATGAACCTGAACGCACCGCACACGATCAACGACTGGATGAGCGTCTATGCTATGGCGGTGAACGAGGAAAACGCCGCCGGTGGCCAGGTGGTGACCGCCCCCACCAATGGTGCGGCGGGCGTTTTGCCTGCGGTCCTGCGCTATTACCTTGATCACGTGCCCGGCGCCTCGGAAAGCCGGATCGAAGATTTCCTGCTGACGGCTGCGGCTATTGGCGGCTTGGTCAAGTTCAACGCCTCGATCTCGGGGGCTGAGGCCGGGTGTCAGGCCGAAGTTGGCAGCGCCGCGGCAATGGCTGCGGCTGGGCTGTGTGCCGTGATGGGCGGAACGCCAGAACAAGTTGAAAACGCAGCGGAAATCGCGCTGGAACATCATCTTGGCATGACCTGCGATCCGGTAGCGGGTTTGGTGCAGGTGCCCTGTATCGAGCGCAACGGGCTGGGCGCAATCAAGGCTGTGTCCGCCGCGTCATTGGCGCTACGCGGAGACGGGCAGCATTTTGTGCCACTGGATTCAGTGATCGAAACCATGCGCCAGACCGGGCATGACATGCATGAGAAATACAAGGAAACATCGCTGGGCGGGTTGGCCGTGAACGTGCCCAACTGCTGAGCGCAAGGGATAACGAAAAAAGGAGCCACTCAATGGAAGGTCGATGTCTATGCGGAGCGGTCCGCTATGCGGTTGAACCACCGGTTCTGTCCTGCGTGACCTGCCATTGTGACAGTTGCAGACGCCAATGCGCGGCCCCCATGACCACCTATTTTGCTGTGCGGGATGGCAAGTGGCGCTGGACCGGCGAAGCGCCAAAGCTGTTCCGCTCGTCTCCTGGTGTTGAACGCAGTTTCTGCCCGACTTGCGGCACACCGATCTCATTCCGCTCGACCGCCATGTCGGATGTCCTGCACCTCTATGTTGCAACGCTGTTAGACCCTGAGGCCTTGCGCCCGACCCTGCATGTCGCGTTCGAAGAGAAACTGAACAGGCTGGAGTTGAATGACGGTCTGCCGCATTGCATCGGTCCTGACTACACAAAATTTCAGCCCTTGCCTGAAAATTAGAGCTCATCCGCCTTTCCCCCAACCAAACAACCGTTTAGCGTCGCGCAATGACTCAGGATCGGCCGCTGATCGGCATCATGTTTATGCTTGGCTTTTGCCTGCTCGCCCCGATGGGTGATGCCTTGGCCAAGTTATTAGGGGAAACAACGCCCATCGGCCTTTTGGTTTTTGCCCGTTTTGCGGTGCAAGCATTGATCCTTGTTCCGATTGTCTATCTGACCAGGCGACCATGGCGGATGCGCGGGCGGATCTTTTGGCTGACCGCACTCAGGACAGCGCTGCAGATCGCAGGTCTTACCGCCATGTTCACGTCGCTCAAGTTTCTACCATTGGCCGATGCCGTGGCCATCGCATTTGTAATGCCCTTCATCTTGCTGCTCTTGGGCAATTACTTTCTGAATGAAGAGGTCGGCGCACGGCGTCTGATGGCTTGCGTTGTGGGTTTCATCGGCACCTTGATGGTCATTCAACCCAGCTTTGCCGAGGTGGGTGCGCCTGCCCTGCTGCCGCTTGTCGTCGCTGTAATCTTTGCGCTGTTCATGCTGGTTACGCGCCAAATCGCCAAGGAAACCGATCCGGTTTCACAACAGGCGGTGTCGGGCGCCATGGCTTCGGTTGTGCTTTTGCCGGTTTTGCTGATTGGCACACTGACAGAGACCTGGGATATTTCGCTGACCATCGCTCCCAACACGCCCCTCTGGCTCTTGGCAGGCATTGGCGTGATGGGCACATTGGCACATCTTTGCATGACCTGGTCGCTGCGGTATGCACCCTCGGCGACACTGGCCCCAATGCAATACCTGGAGATTCCGGTGGCCACCTTGTTCGGCTGGATCATATTCCACGATCTTCCCAACGGGCTGGCCGCGATTGGCATCCTCATCACTATGGCCGCAGGGTTCTATGTCATATGGAGGGAACGCTCCATCGCCCGCAGCGCCCTGACAGAAACAGCTGCATAACATCATCCAAAGCCGCACGCGGAAGCATCACCAACAGGCCCGGAGCATCCGTCTGTACATCGAGATCACCGGTGGCCCGGTTCGACGTGCCAATGCACCCATCCGGCGCAAGTGCCAGCCCGTCTATCGGCCATTCCAGACCCTGACTGCGCCCGGACACCGGTCGCATCGGAAACAGCGACACCGTCTCTCCCGCTTTCAGCGGCACTGACAGACGCGGTGGCGCATGAAAAACGATCTCATGCGCGCCCAGCAAAATGCAGCCACTGTCGGGATAACGCACCAGCGTATTGAAGACCGCCAATTGATGATCCACGCGCGCGCCCAGAAACCCGATACCCAGGACGACGGGCGCAGAAATGCGAGTCAGTGCCTTCTCAAAATCCGTGCTGTCCTGTTCACGAATTGGAAACAAACGCTCGGGCGGGATTTGATCGCGATATCGCGTGTCCAACGAGTCGAAATCACCGATTACCGCGTCCGGAATACGCCCCGAATCGATTGCCCGTGCCGCACCGCCATCCGCCGCGACAACGGATTCGGCGCGGCTTAACGCCAATTCGACGTCTTGCGGGGCGATTTCACCCCCACCAAACAACGCTATTGGCCCGTTTGAGCTTACAATAACCTCAATTTTCGTAAGATTGACCATTTTTCCCGGTTTTGGACATATTGAGACCACAAAATGATAGGCTCATGGTCATAGTTTAGTGTCGAGGCCGTGCCACACGCGCGGTACAACGGCCCGTTAGTTTGTAAAGGACGTGCGTCTGATGGTACAGAACAACAAGGTATTGACCGTTTCTTACGGCACCTTCTCATGCACATTGGAAGGCTTTGACGACTCATTTGAAACAATGAAGGCGATTGCCGAGTACTTCCGTGACCTGGCGGCTGACGACCGCTATTTTGGGTCCGAACCTCCACAACCTGACGCCGCGATGCTGACCCGTATTGCCCAGCGCGAAGCATCGCGCCACGTCGAAGCCCGCCAAAGCGAGAGCGGACTGCTTTTGCGCGCGACCGAAAGCGAAACGGGTAATGCTGAGGATGGTGACAACGCCCCTGCTGCTGCGGCTCCAACCCTACCTGAATCTAGCCCTGTTCCCACGCCTGCCCCCGCAGTCGACTTTCAAGACGAGCCTCCGGCAGACAGCATTGCTGCAAAACTGCAGCGTATCCGCGCCGTCGTTTCACATTCGGATCAGACCCCTGCCACAGACGCGGGCGGTGAAGATGTGGATACCGGTTATATCGAACCCAAAAAGCCGCAATATGACGCAATTTCTGCCGCGTTCGCCTCTGGTGCTCTCGATCCTTCGGATTTGGAAGCTGAGACTTCCGACAGCGCCGAAAATGAACCTGCGGAGGACGACGATTGGCCGGAAGCCGACCGTCAGCAGCGTGAACTGGACGCTGTAGTCGCAGAGTATGAAGCCCATCGTCCGAAAACAGTTGCACCTGAGGTTAAGGCCGAACCCCAGCCTCAAGAATTCGCTGAGGAATTGCCCACAACACCGACGGAGCCGGGCAATCTCGACGCGGACTTTGACACCGAAGAAGAACCCGCCGATATGGAGCCGGTTTTCGACAGTTCGGTTATCGAAGAAGCCGCTGCAATGCTGGCGCGTGATTCCGATGCGGGTCAAGACGACACCACGGATCAAGCTGCTGTCAGTGCCGATCACGTCGTTGAAAGCAGCGAGCCACTGCACATACCGGAAGATTCCAGCGAACGTCAAACCTCAGCGACATCGCACACGCCAGAGCAGTCGGATGAAGAAGAGGATCAGCGCAACGTCCTGGACGCGGATGATGAAGCCGACCTGTTGGAAGAGATTTCACTGATCGAAGCTGAAATGGCGGCACGCCCGACCCCGCCAGAGGACGCCCCAGAAGAAGACACCCGCACCGAAGACGTCTCACGTCTGATGGATACGGCGGATGAACGGATGGAAGACCCGGAAACAAGCGGACAGCGTGAAGCTTATTCGCATCTGCGTACAGCCGTGGCTGCGACCGAAGCAGAAAGACAAGCTGATCCGAACGCGAACCAAGGCTCACCAGACGAAGAGTACAGAGGCGATCTGGCCTCGGTGGTGAGCCCGCGTCGCCCCGAAGTCAAGGTCACCAGCAAACGCCCAAATGCGGATGCCGCGTCTCCGCTGAAACTGGTAGCTGAACAGCGTGTGGACGCCGCGCCAGAGAGGAACGAAGACGAGACATTGGCGCAGCACAGCAGCGCATCTCAGCCACTTGCTGGCGAAGAAGAAGGTGGATTCGCAACCTTCGCGCAAGAACAAGGCGCGCAATCCCTGCCCGATCTTCTTGAGGCAGCCGCCGCCTATCTGTCGTTCATCGAAGGTCAGGAACAGTTTTCGCGCCCGCAACTGATGAACAAGGTGCGTTCGCTGAAACAAGACAGCTTTGACCGAGAAGAAAGCTTGCGTTCATTCGGTCAATTGCTGCGGGACGGAAAGATCGAAAAAGCCGGTGGCGGTCGCTTTGCCGCGTCAACGGATATCGGCTTTCGCCCGGACGACGAACGCGCGGCCGGGTAAGCACACCGGCCTGCGTTAGAAATTACCCCTCGTAAACTAGGCCAGAGTTATGCTCTGGCCTTTTTTCCCTCCACCGGGGTTGCGTTGACGTCTAACCAAACCTGAACCTACCGCTTGTAGGTGCTCTGTTAGAGAAAGCGGCATAGCGCGGACCATCTGGTCCTTCGGTGATCGTCCTTCGAGAGGCAACCGAACTATTGGTCGTGATCAGGGTCTTCCTTGCCGACACCGCGAAAGACGAATTTGAACGGCAAGGCCCAGAGCACACCCAAGACCACATAGACGACAAACTCCAACCAGATCGGTGGACGATCAAGCCAATTCACCACGGTAACCACCGCGACAATGTAAAGCGGCAAGCCGACGAGCAGCAAAACCAGCGACCAGCGCCGCCTGGCTTTGTAGCTGAGGCCGGGTTTCTGCTGATCCGCCATCAATCTGCAAACGGGTCGGTCACCAGAATGGTGTCATCCCGCTCCGGGCTGGTGGACAACAGCGCCACCGGGCATTCGATCAGCTCTTCGACCCTGCGCACATATTTGATCGCGTTCGCTGGCAAATCGGCCCAGCTGCGCGCGCCCTCGGTGGATTCGCTCCACCCCGGCATTTCTTCATAGATCGGCGTGCAGCGCGCTTGCTGATCTGCCGCGGTGGGAAGGTAATCCAGCCGCGCGCCGTCCAGCATGTACCCGGTACAGATCTTCAGCGTATCAAACCCGTCAAGCACGTCCAGCTTGGTCAGAGATATCCCGTTGACCCCGCTGGTGGCGCAGGTCTGGCGCACAAGGCAGGCGTCAAACCAGCCGCAGCGGCGCTTGCGCCCGGTGGTGGTGCCAAACTCATGGCCTCGTTCGCCCAGGCGCTGCCCGTCAGCATCTTCCAGCTCGGTCGGAAACGGCCCCTCGCCCACGCGCGTGGTATAGGCTTTCACAATGCCAAGAACGAAATCAATCGAGCCCGGGCCGATCCCCACGCCGGTGGCCGCCTGACCCGCAATCACATTGGACGAGGTGACAAAGGGATAAGTGCCAAAGTCGATGTCCAAAAGCGCGCCCTGCGCCCCTTCGAACAGAATACGTTTTCCGGCCTTGCGCTTTTCGTTCAGCACTTTCCACACTGGTGCCGCAAAGGGCAAAATCTCGGCCGCAATCTCTTTGAGCTGGGCGATCAGTGCGTCGCGATCCACCGGATCAATCCCCAAACCTTTGCGCAGCGGGTCGTGATGTTGCAAAGCGCGGTCCACCCGCGCCTCCAGCGTGGCTTCATCCGCAAGATCGGCCACCCGAACCGAGCGGCGCCCCACCTTGTCTTCATAAGCCGGACCAATCCCGCGACCGGTGGTCCCGATCTTGGTGCCCTTGCTGGCCGCCTCTTCGCGCGCCCGGTCCAACTCGCCGTGAATTGGCAGGATCAACGGTGTGTTTTCCGCGATCATCAGCGTCTCGGGCGTGATCTCGACGCCCTGCGCGCGGATCGTTCCAATCTCTTTGATCAGATGCCACGGGTCCAGAACAACGCCATTGCCGATCACGCTCAGCTTGCCACCGCGCACCACGCCCGAGGGCAGCGCGTGCAGCTTGTAGACCTCCTTATCGATGACCAGAGTGTGCCCGGCATTGTGACCGCCCTGAAAACGCGCAATCACATCCGCCCGCTCGCTGAGCCAGTCGACGATCTTGCCTTTTCCTTCGTCACCCCATTGGGCGCCGACAACAACCACGTTGGCCATACCCGATCCTTTTCACTCTGAGGACTCAAACTCGGCTCGTATAACGAGGCTCTGTGAACAGGGAAACCGATATTTCGCCGCAGCCCTGAAATGGCGCAGAGGCAAATTGCCCTTACCTGCGCTGAGGCAATCGCACCGGTTGTCCATGTGGTGTGGTCAGGTAGGCATCTTCCCAGGCCGACTGTACATCGGCAACGTCACCGGGCAGCGCCGCGCCCTGTTCCGCCAGAAACACCTCGAGCGTCTCAAGCCAGGCGTGAAAATAGTCATCGCCGCCGTCCAGGTCGCGGCTCAGCCCATTTCGCTTGAGCGTCTCGGAAAACCGCGCGGCCCATTCGGGCCAGGCGAACCGCCCTGCCTCGTTCAACGCAACAGTCACCGCAAAGACCTGAGCGTGCCAGGGTTCGGCAAATACCGGTTCCGGCGCGGCTATTTCGGCGCAATCGCTCATGCGGGCTCCAGATAGCTTTGCCACAGATCCAAGACGACCTCGTCTTTGGGATGTTCTGGGTTTACCCAAAGCTCCGAGGCTGCGAAGGCCACCGCATAGAGCGGTTCGGGTGCTTCGCCCAGATCATGAGCGCTGGAATCCGGCAGCACATGGGATCCGTGCACGCGCAGAATGCGTCCCTTGGCACCTGCTGCGTAGATCGGCAAGCGTGTATGGCCACCGTCGACCAGCCGATTGCCAGCAGGGCGCGCGGTGACAACCTCTTGCCCAATCGTAAAACGCTGCGCGATATTCGAGGGGCGATCTGCGGGCCCGCCTTTGGCCAGTGCAGTGGCCACAGCTTCGGCTCGCAACATTTTGTCCGCCAGCGGGTGCGGGCCATACTCACCCGCCCCCGTTAAATCATCCAAGGTCAGAACGCCACGATCGACCAACAGGCCGGCCAGACCAGCAAGCCATTTCTCATAGTATGAAAAGCGCGTGTAGTCCTTGGGGGAAAGACATTCGCGCGCGTGGCGCGATACATCAATATTCCATTGCCCCAGGAACCCTGCCGCCAGAGTGACAGCCAGCGCCCGGCCATGCCAGTCTTCGGCAAATACAGGCGCGTATTCGGGTTCGAGGTTGATCGGCCCGTCACCGAAGCGTCCACCCATGTCATGCACCCGAGTCATGCCGGCACCTTGGGCAAGCCGGTGCCGATCATGCTGTCGCGCGTGACCAGAGCGGATAGCGCCTCTTCGTCCAGCGCCTCTGTGCCCTCCGGGCGCATGGGCAAGACGAGATAGCGCACTTCAGCGGTTGAATCCCATACGCGCACTGATGAGGTTTCGGGCAGGCTGACGCCAAACTCGGCCAGAACCTTGCGCGGCTCGCGCACCGCACGGGCTCGGTAGGCGTCGGATTTGTACCAACCCGGTGGGATGCCAAGCAGAGGCCAAGGATAGCAGCTGCACAGGGTACAGACGACCATGTTGTGCTGTTCGGGCGTGTTTTCGACCACCACCATATGCTCGCCCTGACGCCCGTAATAGCCCAGATCGGCCACCACTGGTGTGGCATCTTCCAGCAGCGCGGCCTTGAAGTCTGGGTCGGTCCAAGCTTTGGCAACAACACGGGCACCGTTCTGGGGCCCAATCTTGTTCTGATAGGTATCGATGATTTCGTCCAGTGCAGCCGGATCGATCAGCCCTTTGCGGGTCAGGATCGTCTCAAGCGCTTTGACGCGCAAAGCGGGCTCAGGCGGCAACAGGGCGTGCGGGTGGTCGTGACTGTCATGTGGCATGGCCGCAACCTGCGCCGGATGAATCGCTCTGTCCAGTCCCTTTGCTGTGATATGATACATCAACGCAAATGATGCGAAGTCGTGACTTGCCCCCGATGGCAAACTTGCATAAGTACCACGCGATACACGCCACGCTGTACAGGACCACTATGGAAAACGTCGTTCTTATCATCCACCTTCTCTTGGCTTTGGGCCTGATCGCCGTCGTGCTGATGCAGCGGTCCGAGGGCGGTGGTCTTGGCATGGGCGGAGGCGGCGGTGGCGGTGCCATGACAGGTCGCGCTGCGGCAACGGCATTGGGTAAGGTGACCTGGATCCTGGCGGCCTGCTTTATCGTCACGTCGATCACGCTGACCATTCTGGCAGCGCAAAAATCTTCCAGCGGCTCGGTTATTGACCGTTTGGGCGTTCCGGCACCGGCTTCGGCCGAAGACAGCACACCTGCGGTTCCGTCGGCGGATGACCTGCTGCCACCGGCGTCGGGCGACAATGCGCCACTGATCCCTCAGGCCGACTAAGCCACTAAACCTAGAAACTCGACAGAGAACTGCAACAGCATCTTGCGGTTCTCTTGCGCTATGGGCGCGAATCCTTTATACGTGAAGTCCCGTGATGCAGCGGTTTTTCTTGAACCGCCGGGCAGCTGATTTTGACGTCTCACGGGAGCTAGCCGAACAACATGGCGCGTTTTATTTTCATCACCGGTGGTGTGGTTTCATCCTTGGGAAAAGGGCTGGCTTCGGCGGCTTTGGGCGCTTTGTTGCAGGCCCGGGGATATTCCGTACGCCTGCGCAAGCTTGACCCCTACCTGAACGTCGATCCCGGCACCATGTCGCCCTTTGAGCATGGCGAAGTATTCGTCACCGATGACGGGGCCGAGACGGATCTGGATCTGGGTCACTACGAACGTTTCACCGGCGTGGCCGCGCGCAAGACCGACTCGGTCAGTTCCGGGCGGATCTATTCGAATGTGCTCGAGAAAGAGCGCCGCGGCGACTATCTGGGCAAGACCATTCAGGTGATCCCGCATGTCACCAATGAGATCAAAGATTTCATCGCCATCGGCGAGGATGAGGTTGATTTCATGCTGTGTGAAATCGGTGGCACCGTGGGCGATATCGAGGGCCTGCCCTTTTTCGAAGCCATCCGCCAGTTCAGCCAGGACAAGCCGCGCGGGCAGTGCATCTTTATGCATCTGACCCTGCTGCCTTACATCAAGGCTTCGGGCGAGTTGAAAACCAAGCCCACCCAGCACTCGGTGAAAGAGCTGCGCTCAATCGGTTTGGCACCGGATATTCTGGTTTGCCGATCCGAGGGGCCGATCCCAACCAAGGAACGCGAAAAGCTGGCCCTCTTCTGTAACGTGCGCCCCGACAGCGTGATCGCCGCGCAGGATCTTTCGACAATCTATGACGCCCCACTGGCCTATCACCGCGAAGGGCTGGATCAGGCAGTTCTGGACGCGTTCCAGATCAGCCCGGCCCCCAAGCCCGATCTGGCCAAGTGGGAAGACGTGAGTGACCGCATCCACAATGCCGAAGGCGAGGTGAAAGTCGCGATTGTGGGTAAATACACGCAGTTGGAAGACGCCTATAAGTCGATTGCCGAAGCGCTGACCCATGGCGGCATGGCCAATCGGGTCAAGGTCAAAGTCGAATGGGTCGATGCCGAAATCTTTGACACCGAAGACGCCGCACCTCATCTGGAAGGCTATCACGCCATCCTCGTCCCCGGCGGTTTTGGCGAGCGTGGCACGGAAGGCAAGATCAAGGCAGCGCAATATGCGCGCGAGCATAAAGTGCCCTATCTGGGCATCTGTCTGGGCATGCAGATGGCGGTGATCGAAGCTGCGCGCAATGCGGCGGGCATAACGGAGGCCGGATCAGAGGAATTTGACCATGAGGCCGGGAAAAAGCGTTTCGAACCAGTAGTTTACCACCTGAAAGAATGGGTTCAGGGCAACCACAAGGTCGAGCGCAAAGTGGGTGACGACAAGGGCGGTACCATGCGGCTGGGCGCCTATAACGCGGTTCTGGCCGAGGGCTCCAAAGTGGCGGATGTCTATGGCAACACCCAGATCGAGGAACGGCACCGCCACCGGTATGAGGTGGACATCAAATACCGCGACAAGTTGGAAAAAGCCGGTTTGAACTTCTCGGGCATGTCGCCCGATGGTCGCCTGCCAGAAATCGTCGAGTGGTCGGATCACCCTTGGTTCATCGGGGTGCAATATCACCCTGAACTGAAATCCAAGCCGTTTGATCCCCATCCGCTGTTTCGCGACTTTGTGCGGGCAGCGAAAGACAGCTCGCGCCTGGTCTGATCGTACTCTGTTTGCGCAAGCGCATTGCTTTGACCGATGCGACCCCCTAAGTCTTTGAACAAGCAGACCTGCCCCTTTGGGCTGGTCAGGCTTGGATCAGAGACTTGGGAGTGTTCAGATGAGCAACGCGACAACGATCACCAATCTTCAACAAGCGCTTCGGATGGAGATGACGGCGGCCCATCAGTATCAGTTGCATGCGCATGTGCTGGATGATTGGGGCCTTGATATTCTGGCCGAGAAGATGCGCGGTGAAATGCAAGAAGAGATGGGGCATTCGGACGTCTTTATCGAGCGCATCCTGTTTCTGGGCGGCACCCCGCAGCTTGAACTTCAGAAAAGCCCCGCAGCGGCTGAAAGCCTTGAGCAGATGTTCTCTTCGGACCTCAAGGACGAGACGGAAGCCGTTGATTTCTATACCCAAGCGGCGGCACAGGCTGCTGAAGTGGGCGATGTGGGATCGCGCACCCTGTTCGAGCGGATCTTGCTGGAAGAGGAAGGCCATAAATCCTGGCTAGAGACCGAGCTTTCATTGCTGAAACGGCTGGGAGAGGCGACTTTCAGCGCGCGTTACGTTTCGGGCAGCGCGAGCAGCGAATAGGCAGGCCAACGCATATGCTGCGTCTTACAGTGATCCAACGGCGATTTTTGAAGGAACGATCTCATGACTGACCAAGTTCAACGCGCCGAGGCATTCGCCGCGCTCCATCAGAAAGGTGATCCTGTAATCCTGTACAACATCTGGGATTCAGGCAGCGCCGGAGCCGTGCGCGACGCAGGTGCCAAGGCCATCGCGACGGGCAGCGCACCAGTTGCGATGGCCCAAGGATTTTCGGACGGTCAAAACCTGCCCTTGGACTTTGCACTGGACAATGTGCGCCGGATTGTCGAGGCGGTCGATCTGCCCGTGACACTGGATTTCGAGGGCGGCTATGCCGAAGTTCCCTCAGACATCGCACTGAACGCCAAAAAAGCACTGGCCACGGGTGTAGTGGGCTTTAACTTTGAAGATCAGATCGTTGGAACGAAAGAGCTTTACGAGACAGAGATTCAAGCCGCCCGTGTCGCTGCGCTGCGCGAAACCTGTGACGCTACAGGCGTTCCGGCCTTTATCAACGCGCGGACTGATATTTTCCTCAAAGCGCATCCCGATACCCATGATGAGGCGATGCTGACTGATGCCATCCTGCGGGCCCAGGCCTATGCGGATGCAGGTGCCAGCGGCTTTTTCGCACCCGGTCTGCGGGATAAGGTAATGATTGGCAAGCTGTGTGACGCCACAGAGCTGCCGGTCAATGTCATTGCTCTGCCCGGTACACCGGATAATGTGACACTGGCAAAACTGGGCGTCGCCCGGATCAGCTATGGCCCTGTGCCCTATCGCGAGATGTTGGGATGGCTGAAAGCCAAGGCCGAAACAGCGCTGCAATCCGCCGGTTGATCAATCCGCCATTGCAATTTCGATCTGATCCTCGCACCCTGCGGCCTCAACCTCAGGAGGATTGCACCTTGGCCAAAGGGTATTGGGTTGCACATGTCGATATCGACGACATGGACGTCTATAAAAACTACATCGCTGCCAATGCTGCGCCATTTGCAGAATATGGTGGGAAATTTCTGGTCCGCGCCGGTGATAGAACAATTGCAGAAGGCACCGCCCGCGCGCGGACAGTTGTCATCGAGTTCGACAGCTATGAACAGGCGCTGGCCTGCTATCAAAGCGAGGGATATCAAAAGGCCAAGGCCCTGCGCGACCCGATCTCGACCGGCGATCTTGTGATCATCCAAGGCTATGACGGATAGCGGGAACTTGGCGCTTATCAAAATATCGAATAAACTATGCCCATGTTGAAAAAGCTCTTTCAGGCGTTTCGACCGCCACAGCATGACATGCTGCCTGATCCCGATGCCGAACTGGCGCTTGGGGCGTTGATGGTGCGCGTGGCACAGGCGGATCGGGATTATAAACTTGAAGAGATCAGCCTGATCGACCGCATACTGGCGCGTCTTTACCAGCATAACGCGATAGAGGCCGCAAAAGTGCGCGCCACCTGCGAAAAGCTTCATGCCGCAGCACCCGAAACCGATACGTTCGGCAAGTTGATCCGCGAAACAACGGGCGAGGCCGAACGTCTGGCCGCAATGGAAGCGCTGTGGGAAGTGGTGCTGGCCGACGGCGTATCAGACGAAGGTGAGATCAAGATCGTGGAAGAGGCCCGCGCGGCCATGGGCCTGAGCTTTAACGACAGTCAGGCAGCGCGCGCGCGGGTACAAAGCCGCTTGGAAGCCTTATAGGTCGGGACTATATCAAACCCATGTTCAAAGATCTTCTGTCCCGGCTGACACAGCCCGAACCCGATCCGCTGGCTGACGACGATGCCCGCCTGGCCCTTACGGCCTTGCTGGTGCGCATTGCCCGGTCGGACAATGATTATGCCGACACCGAAATGGCTCGGATCGATCGGATTTCGGCTGAACGTTACGGGCTGTCCCCGTTCGAGGCTGCCGCCTTGCGCGCCCGCGCCGAAGACCTGGAGGCCGAAGCTCCCGACACGGTCCGCTTTACACGCGCTATCAAAGAGGCGGTTGCCTATGATGACCGCCTATCCGTAGTGCAGGCCATGTGGTCGGTAGCGCTGGCCGATGGCCAACGCAGCGGAGAAGAGGATTCGCTGCTGCGGCTTGTGGTCAGCCTGCTGGGCGTCAGCGACGTGGATTCCGCGCGGGCCCGACAGAAGGCTGCCCAAGCGTGACGGCAATGCTGGGCATGTATGACATGCCCGCCCTCCAGCCCGCCAATGATCGGTTTTGGACCTTGATTCGTGATCATCTTGGGTTTGGCGCGCCAAGGCTGACCCGGGATCGCGATTTTTGGGAGATCTGGCAGGACCCGGATCTGGTCTTTGCACAAACTTGTGGAATGCCCTATCGCACGAAGCTGCATGATACAGTTCAGCTCGTGGGTACGCCGGACTATGGCCTGCCCGGATGCCCGCCCGGCTATTACCGTTCGATTTTTGTGGCGCGTGCGAAGGACAACAGGCCTCTGTCCGAACTGGTTCGCGAGTGTTTTGCCTATAACGAGCCGTTGTCACAATCTGGCTGGTCCGCACCAATCACGCATTTATCTGAACTGGGTCTGAGCCCCGACACGTTATTGCAAACAGGCGCACACGCGGCTTCGGCGCAGTCTGTTGCCAGCGGTCAAGCGGATCTGGCGTCGCTTGACCTTCTGACCTGGTTGCTGCTGCGCGAACACACGGATTTGGGGGAAGTTCTGCGCGAGGTAGAGCTTACCACACCAACCCCTGCACTGCCCTACATTACTTCGAATACACGGGACGCTGCGCAGCTCAACTCTGCCCTTGGCAAAGCGGTTTCAGACCTTGCACCGCAGGACCGCTCAGCGCTGCACCTCCGGGGACTGGTGGACATTCCGGCCGAGCACTATTTGCGCGTTCCGACACCGCCATCACCGCAGGCGCTTTTGCACAAGAGCTGACCATTTCGGCAATTCCCTTTGGTCAATTTGGCAGTATCCGCCCCGGATTCTGTGTTTTGCTCATTGCATTGGTGGCTTTTTTCAGTCCAAGTAGCGCATCAAAACCGTTCACAACAACAGGACCGCCCGTGACAGACTCCACGCCCGTCATCGAGATCAAGAACCTGCACAAAAGCTTCGGCAATCTCGAAGTGCTCAAGGGAGTGGATATTACGGCCCATCGCGGCGACGTCGTTTCGCTGATTGGATCTTCAGGATCGGGCAAGTCCACGCTGCTACGGTGCTGCAACTTGCTGGAAGACAGCCAGCAGGGCGAAATTCTGTTCAAAGGTGAACCGGTTCAGTGGGCTGGCAGCGGGCATAGTCGCCGTCCGGCAGATGCCAAGCAGGTGATGCGCATTCGAACCAACCTGTCGATGGTGTTTCAGCAATTCAACCTGTGGGCCCATATGACCATCCTGCAAAACGTCATGGAGGCTCCGATCACCGTTCTGGGCCGCGACAAGGCCGAGGTTGAGGACAGCGCGCGGAAGTATCTGGAAAAAGTCGGTATCGGCGACAAGTGCGATGTCTATCCAGCACAATTGTCCGGTGGTCAGCAACAGCGCGCCGCCATCGCGCGCGGCCTGTGCATGGAGCCCGAGGCCTTGTTGTTCGATGAGCCGACCTCGGCCCTCGACCCCGAACTGGAACAGGAAGTGATCCGCGTGATCAAGGATCTGGCTGCCGAGGGGCGCACCATGATTATCGTGACCCATGACATGAAAATGGCCGCCGATATTTCAAGCCACGTGGTGTTCCTGCACCAGGGTCTGATCGAGGAAGAAGGCCTGCCCGAAGACATTTTCACTGCCCCTGAATCCGAAAGGCTTCAGGGTTTTCTTTCCGCCACTCAGGCGGCTTAATCAAAATCAGAACCAAAAAAGGGGAGTAACTCATGAAAAACCTGATTCTGACCACCGCGGCACTCGCGCTGACTGCGGGCATCGCCATGGCCGACACCGTGCGCATGGGCACCGAGGGTGCCTACCCTCCGTATAACTTCATCAACGACGCTGGCGAGATCGACGGGTTCGAGCGTGAAGTGGGTGATGAGCTGTGCAAACGCGCCGGACTGGAATGCGAATGGGTCAAGAACGACTGGGATTCGATCATTCCGAACCTGGTATCGGGCAACTACGACACCATTATCGCGGGCATGTCGATCACGGACGAGCGTGACGAGGTTATCGACTTTACCCAGAACTACTATCCGCCCACAGCCTCGGCCTATGTCGCCGCATCGGAAGGCGTTGATGTGACCGGTGGTATCGTTGCGGCCCAAACCGCAACCATCCAGGCGGGTTACGTGGCCGAATCCGGCGCGACGCTGGTCGAATTCGCAACACCTGAAGAAACCATTGCCGCAGTGCGCAATGGTGAAGCAGATGCGGTTCTGGCCGACCGTGACTATCTGGCGCCGCTGGTCGAGGAATCGGGCGGCGAACTGGTCTTTGTTGGCGATCCGGTCCCACTGGGTGGTGGTGTCGGCATGGGCCTGCGCGAAAGTGACGGCGAACTGCGCGGCAAGTTCGACGAAGCCATCACCTCGATGAAGGCTGACGGCTCTCTGAACGAGATGTTGATCAAGTGGTTCGGTGAAGGCACCGCGACCTATGGCACCGACGGCTCGGTTGTAACCAACTAAGCCATATCTCTACGGCTCGGCACCTGATCGGGGTGCCGGGCCGACCCCGGCCCCGGACCGGACCTGACGCTCGAAAGACGCCATATGTTTTCCTATTGCGCTGATCCCGAAACGCTAAGCACATTCTTTTGGTTTTCGTGCTATCTGACCAATGGCGTCCACTGGTCGTTTTATCTGTCTTTCCTGAAAGTGTTGGGCCTGCTGGCGGTCACCGCTCCGGTTGCGCTCAGCTTTGGTTTTGCAGGCGCCATGGCGGCCCGGTCACAATTCCTGCCCCTCAGCTGGCTGGGCAAGGCCTATATCGCCGTCGTGCGCGGTGTGCCCGACATCGCCTTCTTTCTGTTTTTTGTCATCGCACTGGATCAGGGATTCGAGTGGATCCGGCACAAGGTGCTGTGCCCCGAGTGGACCGATCCGATCCGTCAGGGCAATGATTTTCTGGTCTGCCAATCGGCCAAACTGCCATTGGGCACCGCGCCCGAATGGGTGCATGAAACCTATGGCTTTGCGCTTGCGGTAATCACTTTTTCCATCGTCTTCGGCGCATTTGCCGCCAACGTCCTGTTTGGTGGCATGCGCGCCGTGCCCCATGCGCAGCTAGAGACGGCCGAGGCTTACGGCATGACCCGCCGCCAGACTTTCTGGCGCATCCTCGTACCACAGATGTGGGTCTATGCCCTGCCCGGCCTCAGCAACCTTTGGATGGTGCTGATCAAGGCCACGCCGCTTCTGTTCTTGCTGGGGATCGAAGACATTGTCTATTGGGCGCGCGAGTTGGGTGGCACCAAAACCTCGCGCTTTACCGACTATCCACATGGCGATTGGCGCATGTGGTACTTCCTGTTCCTGCTGATCTTCTATCTGGGCATGACCCGCGTCTCGGAAATCGGGCTCGAGAGGTTGATGCGGCGCTTGTCCCACGGTCAGGCCACATCAGGCGGAGAGCTTCTGCGCAAGGAGACCACAGCATGACCCGCCTGTTGCGCGACCTCTTCTGCATGCCGCGCCCAGTTGCTGCGCGACCACTGCCGCGCACCCGCGCTCTTTTCCAAGGAGCCCGCGCATGAGCTGCATCCAGACCATTCAGGACTACGCGCTCCGGTCCATCGGCTTCGGCGAACGGCTGCTTCCCAAAACAGACTTCACCCTGTGCGAGCATTTTACGCTGATCGGCTCGGGCATGATCTGGAATATCTATTTCGGGATCATGGCCATGGTAACCGGCTTCTTTCTGGCCACCGCATTGGCGGTCGGAAAAGCCTCGCCAAACAAATGGCTGCGCAAACCGGCCGAGTGGTTCATCTTCCTGTTCCGTGGATCGCCGCTCTTTATCCAGTTCTTCTTTGCCTATTTCTTCTTCCTGTCGTTGAAGAAGGCCTATCCGATGTTCGACGCCTTTACCTCGGCCTGGTTGGGGGCGCTGATCGTCTTGTTTCTGAACACATCCGCCTATTCGGGTGAGATCTTCTATGGTGCGCTGCGCTCGATCCCCAAAGGCGATATCGAGGCCGCCGACGCCTATGGCATGACCGGTTGGGCGCGGTTTCGCAGGATTGTCTGGCCCACCATGCTGCGTCTGGCCTGGCCAGCTTATACCAATGAGGCGATCTTTGTGTTCCAGTCGACCACGCTGGTCTTTTTCTCGGCCTTCCCGGCCTGGCAGCAACGGGGAGACGCGCTGTATTATGCAAGCTATTTCGCGGACAAGACGTTCAATCCGTTCATCCCCTACCCGATCCTGGCCTTCTATTTCATCCTGCTCACACTTGTCATCGTCTGGGGTTTTGGCCGGGTCAACAAACGTCTGAACCGTCACCTGCCCGCAGCCCATCGCAGCAAAATGCGCTTTCGCCTGAACCTGGCGCGCTAAGCCCAGTCCACGGGGTTCAGCCTAAAGAGCTTGGACAACTGAACGTACACATCCGGCACCGCCTGTTTCAGCGCGCGCGGGCGTTCAAAGAACACCTCGACGGATACGGCGAAAAACTCTTCATGCCCGGCGGCGCCATATGGATCGATCACCGTGGGATGGCCATGTTCCACCGCCTGAACATGCGCGTCATAGGCGGTCAGAAAGACCTTTTCCCATTCGGCAAAGCTTTGCCCCGCGCTCAGGATCGGGACACCGTTGGTGCCGCCTGACAGATCATCAATCTGATGCGCGAACTCGTGCAGCACCACATTATGCCCATCATGGTCATCCAAAGCGCCCTGTTTGCTATGCGCCCAGGACAGGATAACCGGACCCCGATCCCAGCTTTCACCGGTGCGGATGATTTCCTTTTCGGTCACCACATAACCCGAATGCCGCTGCTGCTTGGATTTGAACGCGTTGGGATAGATCAGGATCGTTGTCAGATTGTCATACCAAAGATCGCTGTTGATCACGAGCAGACAGGCCTGGGCGGCAATCGACAGCTCCATCTCTTCCGTCACCTCCAACCCATCGCATCCGTAAAAGCTGACCTGATTGCGAAACAGGTTCACCTTGCCGTCCAGCTTATTGCGTAAACCTGCGGGCAACCTTCGGATGATCGGCACCATCCGCTCGATCGTGTCACGCTCGTCCTCGGACAAGGCTGTGGCCAACAGCGCCGCGCGTTTGGATTGTTTTGACCAATACCGAAAGGCCAGAATACCGGCGACCAATAGAAGGAGTGAGAAGAATATAACCATCGCCACCCAATATATGGTGCAAGCTTCGCGGCACAATTGCTTTAACGTTTCGCACCGTTTGCTGCAGAATTAAGAATTTGATCAAATTCCGTGACAAGGGCCGCAAGCTGAATTACACCTACCCCAGACTAGGAACGGAGCCCCCATGGACCTGAGTGCCCTGCACACATTTCGCGTCGCCGCCTGTGATCTGAACGGCGTGCCCCGTGGTAAACGCGTCCCGTCCAGCTATGCCGAGAAACTGGACAAAGGCGCGGTGCGCCTGCCGTTCTCGGCCCTGAATGTCGATCTTTGGGGGGCGGATATCGCAGATAGCCCGCTGGTGTTTGAAACCGGTGACGCGGATGGTGTGCTGCGCCCGACCGAACGGGGGCCGGTGCCGGTGCCGTGGCTGGACACTCCGACCGCATTGGTTCCGATGAGCCTGTTTGACGATGATGGCACTCCGTTTTCCGGAGATCCCCGCCATGCGCTGCAATCGGTTCTGGACCGCTATGCACAGCGTGGATGGTCAGTTGTCGCGGCAACCGAGCTTGAGTTCACACTGCTTGACGCGTCAGGTGACCGCCCTCGCCCACCCATCAACCCGGTAACGGGTCGGCGACTTGCCGGCGAAGCGGTTTTATCGATGTCAGAACTGGACGCGTTTGATGCGTTTTTCAACGCGCTCTATGATGGCTGCGCGGCCATGGGCATTCCGGCGCAAACCGCAATCTCGGAAAGTGGCGTCGGCCAGTTCGAGATCAACCTGAACCATCAGGACGCGATGCGCTGTGCTGACGATACATGGCTTTTCAAGATGTTGACCCGAGGACTGGCGCGCAAACACGGGTTTGCCGCAAGCTTCATGGCCAAGCCATATCGCGACGACGCGGGCAATGGGATGCATGTACACTTTTCGGTCAAAGACAAGACGGGCAAAAACATCTTTGATGACGGAAGCCCGCAAGGTTCAGACCTACTTCGCGCTGCTGTGGCGGGATGTCTGGCGGCAATGCCCGCCAGTACATTGATCTTCGCACCCTTCGGCAATTCTTATGACCGGCTTGTACCGGGCGCGCATGCGCCCACCGGGGCAAGCTGGGCCTATGATAACAGAACCGCTGCGCTGCGGATCCCCGGTGGCGCGCCTGTTGCACGTCGCATCGAAAACCGCGTTGCGGGTGGGGACACCAACCCCTATCTGATGCTGGCTGCCGTCTTGGGCGCCGCTTTGGTGGGGATCGAAGACAATATGCAACCGCCGCCCCCGGTTTCCGGCAATGCCTACGAGGTCAAGGGCTTGCCGCAGCTGGCCGCCGATTGGCCGCAGGCCATTGCTGCCTTCGAATCGGACCCTTTGATGGCTCGGGTTTTGCCAACTGATCTGATCCGCAATTTCTGCCTGACCAAGCGTCAGGAAATCGCCCGCTTCGCGGATCGCTCAAAAGACGAACATTGGCTCAGCTATCTCGATTCTGTATGACCCCCTTGTCCGCCCCGAGTTCCGGCCTTAGGATAAATTTGATCAAATTTGGTGACCTATGAAAATTGGCATCCTTCTGACCGGCCATCCGCCTGACGAACTGCTCAACGAGTTCGGTGAATACGACACCATGTTCAGCACATTGCTGGAAGGCAATGGGTTCGACTATGTCTCGTTTGCCGTGGTCGACGGGGAATTCCCTGCAAGCCCCGAGGCTGCCGATGGCTGGATCATCACCGGGTCGCGCCACGGAGCTTATGAAGATCTGCCCTGGATCCCGCCGCTAGAGGATCTGATCCGGGCCATTCAACGCAGCGGGCGACCGCTGATCGGTGTGTGCTTTGGGCACCAGATCATTGCGCAGGCGCTTGGCGGCACGGTCGAGAAATTCCGCGAAGGTTGGGCCGTTGGTCGCACGGAATATCAGCTGAACGGCGAAACCGTGGCGTTGAACGCATGGCATCAGGATCAGGTCACCAAGCTGCCCGAGGGCGCCAAGGTTTTGGGTTCGAATGCGTTTTGCCGCAATGCGGTGGTAGCTTACGGGGACACGATCTGGACGGTGCAACCGCACCCGGAACATACTGATGGGTTTCAGCGCGGATTGATCGAAACACGCGGCAAAGGCGCGATACCGGACCCGCTTTTGGACTCGGCAACCACGCGCATGGGCAGCCACGATGACAACAAGCGCATCGCCCAATTCATGGCTGACTTCTTGAAGAAAGAGAGGGCCTGATGGCCGACTGGAAAGACGAGCTGCCGCAAGCGGCACAAACCTATATCGAAGGTCAGCGTCTGGATGAGGTCGAGTGCATCATCTCGGACCTGCCAGGCATCGCGCGCGGCAAGGCCGTGCCCGCATCGAAATTCGCCAAACAGGCCTATTTCCACCTGCCGGACAGCATCTTTTACCAAACCATCACCGGCGATTGGGGAGAGGCCGCGGGCGAGGATGGGTTCATTGAACGCGACATGATCCTCAAGCCCGATTTCTCGACCGCATCCGCCGCGCCCTGGACCGGGGACTGGACCTTGCAGGTGATCCATGACGCCTATGACCGCGACGAAAACCCGATCCCTTTCAGCCCACGTAACGTGCTGAAACGCGTTGTGCAGCTCTATCATGACAAAGGCTGGAAGCCGGTTGTCGCGCCCGAGATGGAGTTCTTTCTGGTCGCCCCGAATGTCGACCCCGCGCAGGGCATCAAGCCGATGATGGGGCGCTCAGGCCGACCGGCAGCCGCGCGGCAGGCCTATTCGATGACGGCGGTGGACGAGTTTGGCCCGGTGATCGACGATATCTATGATTTCGCCGAGCACCAGGGTTTCGAGATCGACGGCATCACCCAGGAAGGCGGTGCAGGTCAGCTTGAGATAAATCTGCGTCACGGCAATCCGGTGAAACTGGCGGATGAAGTGTTCTATTTCAAACGCCTGATCCGCGAGGCCGCCTTACGGCACAACTGCTTTGCCACCTTTATGGCCAAACCCATTGCGGATGAGCCGGGATCGGCGATGCACATTCACCACTCGATCACCGATCTGGAGACCGGGCAGAACATCTTCTCGGGCCCGCAAGGTGGCGAGACGGATGCGTTCTATAACTTCATCGCCGGGCTGCAAAACCATCTGCCCGCTGGGCTGGCCGTGATGGCGCCATATGTAAATTCCTATCGCCGCTATGTGAAAGACCATGCGGCACCGATCAATCTGGAATGGGCGCGCGACAACCGCACAACCGGGATCCGGGTGCCCCTGTCGGGGCCGGACAGCCGCAGGGTTGAAAACCGCATCGCCGGGATGGACTGTAACCCCTATCTGGGCATCGCTGTCTCGCTGGCTTGCGGGTATTTGGGCATGGTCAATCAGGAACGCCCGCGCCGCCAGTTCTATGGCGATGCCTATGATGGCGACGGGGACATCCCCCAGGTCATGGGCAGCGCTTTGGATCTGTTTGATGAGGCCGAAGCGCTCCACCAGGTTCTGGGCCCTGAATTCGCGCGTGTTTATGGCATCGTCAAACGTGCCGAGTATGAGGAGTTCCTTCAGGTAATTTCACCTTGGGAACGGGAGCATCTGTTGCTGAATGTCTGAGCTTTTGGGGCTGTTCGGGATTTCCGTATTTGGAACGAGAAGAAGATGAATCTGCTCTATTCCAACGACCGTAGGGGCGAATATCCGGGCAGCTGGTACGCGGCCACGGCCAACCCAATGGAGCGGTTTCCGGCGCTTGAGGAAGATCTGAAAGCGGATGTGTGCATCGTGGGTGGCGGCTATACCGGCCTGTCGGCGGCGCTGCATCTGGCCGAGGCCGGGATGGATGTTGTGCTGCTTGAGGCGCACCGGGTCGGGTTTGGTGCCTCGGGTCGCAATGGCGGCCAGTTGGGCAGCGCGCAGCGGATGGATCAGGAAGATCTGGAAAAGCTGGTCGGCGACGATGACGCTGCAAAGCTTTGGGATTTGGCCGAGGATGCGAAAGAGTTGGTCAAATCGCTGATCGCGAAGCACCAGATCGCATGTGACCTGAAACCGGGCGTGGCGGTTCTGGGCCTCAACCGTAGCGAGCAGCAAGAGTTGCACGATCACGCGGCGCATTTGTCGGACCGCTATGGCTATGACCAGATGGAACTGCTGGACGCGGCGGGTGGCCATGACCTCTGCCCCTCGCCCGCCTATTGTGGCGGATATCTGGATCGGGGTGCTGCGCATCTGCATCCGCTGAACTACGCGCTGGGTCTGGCAAAAGCTGCGGCTGCGACGGGCGTGCGGATCTTTGAAAGCACCGAGGTCACCGGTCTGGAGGAAACCGATCCGGCCATCGTGCGAACAGCGAAGGGCCAGGTGAAAGCCGCTCATGTGATCCTGGCCTGCAATGGCTATCTGGGCGCGTTGCAGGGCCAGGTGGCGACGCGGGTCATGCCGATCAACAATTTCATCGCGGCAACCGAGCCTTTGGGCGCCGAGGCCGCGCGGGTTCTGACCCAGGACGTGGCTGTTGCCGACACCAAGTTTGTTGTGAACTATTTCCGCCTCAGCGCCGATAACCGTCTTTTGTTTGGGGGTGGTGAAAGCTATGGCTATCGTTTTCCCGCTGACATCGCGGCGAAAGTGCGCAAACCCATGAGTGAGATCTTTCCGCATTTGAGCGACGTAAAGATCGACTATGCCTGGGGCGGGACGTTGGCCATTACCATGCGACGTATGCCCTATATGGCCCGGGTTGGCAGGAACATCCTGTCGGCCTCGGGCTATTCGGGCCACGGTGTCGGCACGGCAACCCATGCAGGTCAATTGATGGCGCTGGCCATTCGGGGTCAGGCCGAAGGGTTTGATACCATGGCCCGCGTGCCCGCCCTGCCCTTTCCCGGCGGCGCGGCGCTGCGCAGCCCGCTTTTGGCACTGGCGATGACCTGGTACGCGCTGCGCGACCGTTTGGGCGTCTGATCCCCTAAAACTACGACAGTTTGGTGAAATTTTGCCGAGTGGCAGAATGAACACTTGGTTTGACAGTCCCGTTACTTTATATTTCCAAATAATAGAATTTGGGAAAATCAAATATGACGCTTCCTCCTAACGTCCACGACGCCGAACCGATCCCTCCCGCAGCCCGAGATGCCATTGACGCCCTGATGCAATCAGGCGACCTGTTTCGCTATACCGCGCCGCAAGATGCGCCGGTTGCCCTGCTTGAGGCGGAATTTGCGGCCCTTTTGGGAACCAAATACGCGCTGGCGGTCTCTTCCTGCTCGGCTGCGCTGTTCCTGTCGCTCAAGGCGTTGGGTCTGCCGCGGGACGCGCGGGTGCTGATCCCCGGATTTACCTTTGCCGCTGTCCCGTCCTCGGTCGTACATGCGGAATGCATTCCGGTCTTGTGCGAGGTCGGTGAAAACTATCGCATCGATATCACGGATTTCGCGGCCAAGCTGGACGATGTTCAAGCGGTGATCATCAGCCACATGCGAGGCCATACCTCGGATATGGACGCAATCATGGAACTGTGCAACGCGCGCGGTATTCCGGTGGTCGAAGATGCGGCCCATTCGCTTGGCACAACCTGGCACGGGCGCAATATCGGCACGATTGGCAAGGTCGGGTGTTTCTCATTCCAGTCCTACAAGATGATCAATGCGGGCGAAGGTGGCATCCTGATCACGGATGATGCGGATCTTGTTGCCCGCGCGGTGATCATGTCGGGCGCTTACGAGCATAACTGGAAAAAACACAAAGGCCCGCAGGGCGACAATACGTCGGATCTGGTAGAAGCCTTTGCCCGCTGGCAGAACCAGTTGCCGCTTTATAACCTGCGGATGAGCAATCTGAGCGCGGCAGTTATCCGCCCACAGATCCCGGAGCTTGCGCGGCGTGTGAAAGACGGGTTGGTGAACCACGACTATGTGGCCGGACGCCTGAACAGCTCGCCCTATATCAACGTGCCTGCCCCGCTGGCCCCAGAACGGCGCGCACCTGATTCCATTCAGTTCAACCTGGTTGGGCTGAGCGAAGCCGAAACACGCGAATTTGCCGCTGCCGCCGAGGCGCGCGGCGTCAAGGTTCAGGTGTTTGGCCTGAGCGAAGATAACGCGCGGGCGTTCTGGAACTGGCAATTCCTGCCCGAGCAGTTCGACCTGCCCCAGACCCGCGCCATGCTGATGAAAGCGTGCGATGTGCGCCTGCCGGTCCGTCTGACACGGGAAGAGCTGGACGTAATCGCCGACATCCTGCTGGCTGCCGTGGCTGATGTGACAACGCCTGCGCAGGCCTTTGGCACCTGACAGCCCGAGCTTTTTAAGTAGGCAAGTGTCGAAAATTTTGTACAAATACCGGACGTCAGGCGATTGGACCTGATGTCCGGAGATCGCCATGCCCCGCCGTCTGATCGCTATTCTTGCTGCTGATGTCGTTGGATATTCCAGCCTGATGGCGCGGGACGAGCAACGCACCCTCGACAAGCTGCTCACCCTGCGCAAAACCGTGTTCGATCCTCAAATCGCCGCGCATTCGGGGCGTTTGGTCAAGCTGATGGGCGATGGTGCGTTGGTCGAATTCCCAAGCGTCACGGATGCGGTCACCTGCGCGATTGCGGTGCAGACGCAGATCGAGGCTGAGGCGGATCCCGAGTTACGTCTGCGGATCGGGATCAACCTGGGCGATGTGATCATCGAAGGCGGCGACATCTATGGCCAGGGCGTCAATGTTGCCGCCCGCCTTGAGGCGAAGGCGCAACCCGGCGGTATCTGTATCTCGGACATGGTGCGACAGGGGATCGGCCAAAGACTACGTGCCATGTTTTCGGATGGCGGTGAGCATAGTCTGAAGAACATCGAAGACCCCGTGCGCATCTATCAATGGTTCCCAGATGACGCGCCGGCACCGCAGAACGTCACCGAGGCCCAGCCAATCAGCGACAATCCGGGCATCGCAGTTCTGGCCTTTGACAACATGTCCGCCGACCCGGAGCAGGAATATTTCTCGGACGGTATTGCCGAAGACATCATCACCGCCCTGTCCCATTTCCGAGAATTCTTTGTCATCGCGCGGAACACGTCGTTTACCTATAAGGGCCAGGCCATTCGCGTGGACGACGTCTGTCGCGATCTTGGGGTACGCTATTTGCTGGAAGGCAGTGTTCGCAAGGCCGGTCAAAGGGTCCGAGTGACGGCACAGCTGATTGACGGGTCGACAGGGGCTCATATCTGGGCCGAGCGGTACGACCGCGCCATCGACGACATTTTTGCGGTGCAAGACGAGATCACCCAGGCCATTGTCCAAGCCGTTGCGCCGGAAACGCTGGGGGCCGAAACGCGCCGCGCGCGGGCCAAACGGCCTGATAGCCTATCCTCGTGGGACAAGGTGCTGCAGGCCCGGTGGCATTTGGGCAAGTTCGCCAAAGCCGACAACGACGCGGCGCGGGCTTTGCTCTCAAACGCAGTGGAGGCTGACCCGAACCTGTGTGACGGGCATGCCGGCATTGCGCTTTGCGATTTGATGGCCATGCTGCATGTCTGGCGGCCGGATACGCGCGACGCAATCTTGTCGGCGAAAGATGCGGCAAGTATCGCCACCGGGTTGGACGACAACAATGCGCATGCCCACGCGATGCTTGGCATGGCCAGTATGTTCGCGCGCGAATATGACGAGGCTGAAACTCACTTGTCACGCGCGGTGACGCTTAATCCAAACCTCGCGACAGGGTTTGGCAACTTCGCAGCCTACTATGGAATTGCAGGTCGGTTTGACGAGGCCAAGGCAGCCTATGAAAAGTCGACCATCCTCAGCCCTCGGGATCCCTTGCGGGCCTTCTGGCGGGGTGGCTTTGGAATTGCCGCCTATGTGACGGACCGTTTCGATATCTGTCTTGAAAACGCCCGCGCGGGCCTGAAGGAAAGCCCCGGTTATGCCTCTTTGATGCGGCAAGAGGCGGCCTCGCTTGCGATGCTTGGCAAATCGGATGAGGCACAGGCATCCGTTGACAGGTTGCTGCACACCATGCCCAGCCTTACCATCGCCATGGTCCGCAAGATGGTACCCGTGCGCTATGACGACGATTGGGAGAAATGGCTGGAAGGCTTGCGGCGCGCCGGCCTTCCCGAGTGATGCGGATTAACTGAGTTTCGACAGCTTTTGCTGCAACTCGGCGAGTTGCTTTTTGATGTCGTCCAGATCTTCCTTGGGCTCGTCATCGCCTTCGGCTTCGCTGTCCGGCCCGGACCAGTTCCCAGACAGGCCACCGGTCATTGCCTTGAGAAAGGCCTGCTGCTGCGCCTGCATCGCTTCGAACCCAGGCATCTGCGACATCGGGTTCATCGCGTTCATGTTCTCCATCATCTTGGTCTGGCTTTCGCGCAGCATCTCGAACGAGCTTTGCAGGAATTGCGGCATCATCCCCCCGCCCGGCACCATATAGCTGCGCACAAGGTCGTTGAGCACGTTCACCGGCAACACATTCTCGCCCCGGCTTTCATGTTCTGCGATAATTTGAAGAAGGTATTGGCGCGTTAGGTCATCGCCGGTTTTCAGATCGATGATCTGCACCTCACGACCATCACGGATGAACCCCGCAATGTCTTCAAGCGTTACGTAGTCGCTGGTTTCGGTGTTGTACAACCGCCGACTTGCGTAGCGTTTGATCAGCAAAGGCTTTTCTTGTTCTGCCACCGTTGACCCTCCCCAATGATGATGCATTGCAGCATAGGTTATGCGAGTGCAGAACAAAAAGAAAGGGCAGGTCAAATGACCTGCCCGACGCGATAGCACCAGTTGGGAGGGAAAGGTGCCGACCGCAGGTTCGGCTTATTTGGCCGCTGTTGCTTTCTTGGCAGCAGCGGTTACTTCGTTGGTTGCTTTCTTGACGGCAGCAGTTGCATCTTCTGCAGCTTCTTTGCCGGCAGCCATCAGCAGCTCAACAGTTTCCGACTGAACTTTTTTGGCGATCTCAGCGAAAGCAGCCATGTTTTCGGCAGCAACTTCAGCCGACGCGCTTGCGAAGTCGGTTGCAGCTTTTGCGTAGTCAGCAGGCTCTGCTTTGGCTTTCGACATCTCGGTCAGCTTGGCCAGAGTTTCTTTGGTCCATTTGTTCGAGATCTCTGCCGATTTCTCAGCCGCGTCCAGCGCTACGCCAGACAGTTTTTCGTTCAGCGATGCAGTCGACTTGAATGCGTCTTCCAGTGCCGATGTGTCGATCGGGAACGCGCCCATCATGTCTTTCATGACTGCGGTAAAGTCTTGGGTCTTTGCCATTGTCCTAAATCCTTCTAGCCGCTCCGGGACCACCCCGGTTTTCATCAGCTTGAAGGCAATATGATTGCTGCGTCGCAGCATTTCAAGTTTTTTCTTGCTGCAGTGCAGAAAATTTTTAATCTCAAAATGAAATCAGGCGCTTGCCTTGACCTTCACATACTCACCAGGGGCCGGTGCAAGGCTCGGATGATCCGAATCACCGGTCTGACGTGCAGGAACTTGCTTGCCAGAACGTTTCTTCAGCCATGCCTCCCACAGAGGCCACCACGACCCGTCGTTGAACGTGGCACCCTTCATCCAGTCGTCAGCATCGGCTTTGAGATCAGAGTTGGTGTAGTGACCGTATTTCTTTTTGCTCGGCGGGTTCACAATACCCGCGATGTGGCCGGATTCAGACACCACAAAGGTTTTCGAGCGCGCCCCCATCTGCTGCACGCCGCGGTAACAGTCTTTCCAGGCGGCAATATGATCCGTTTCACAAGTGATCGCCATCACGGGAACATCCACATCACTGATCTGCAGCTTGTGCCCCATCAGGTCAAACCCACTGCCGACGAAATCGTTTCTCTGGCAAAGTCCGCGCAGGTATTGAATGGCCATCTTTCCGGGCAGGTTCGCGCCGTCACCGTTCCAGAACAAAAGATCAAACGCGGGTGGTGTTTCCCCCATCATGTAGCTGCGGATTGCGGGCGTATAGATCAGATCACGCGAGCGCAGGAACGACATGGTTCGGCCCAGTATCCAGGCGCGCAAAATACCATCCTTGGTGATCTGGTCCTCAATCCCGTCGACAAAGTCGTTTTGCAAAAACGGGGTGAACTCACCCTGCTCTCCGAAATCTGTCAGCGTGGTAAAGAACGTTGCTGACTTGACCGATTTGTCACCACGCTGTTTCAGCAAAGACAGCGTCAGGCTTAAGGTGGTCCCGGCAATGCAATAGCCAACGGCATTCACCTGTTTCACCTTGCAGATTTTCTTGACCTCTTCGATCGCGGTCAAAAAGCCGTCTTGAATATAGTCTTCCATCCCGACATCGGCAAAGGACTCATCTGGATTTACCCAGCTCACGACAAACAGGGTGTACCCTTGTTCGGTAACCCATTTGATCAGGCTGTTTTGGGCTTTCAGGTCGAGGATATAGAATTTGTTGATCCAGGGGGGAAACAAGACAATGGGTGTCTCATGCACAGTGTCTGTCACAGCTTTATACTGGATCAGCTCGATCATGCGGTTGCGATAGATCACGTCGCCCGGCGTCGTCGCGATGTTGCCACCTACTTCGAACGCGCTGTCATCGGCCAGTTTGACCACCAATTCTCCGTTGTTCGCTTCTAGATCAGAGACCAGATTCTCGAGCCCCTTGATCAGCGACTGACCTTCGGTCTCGACGGCTTTTTCCAATGCGTCCGGATTGGTGGCCAGAAAATTCGTCGGCGCCATCATGTCGATAATCTGCTGCGAAAAATAGCGCAGGCGCTGCTTGTCTTTCGAATCCATCTCTTCAACTGACGCAACCGCCTGTTCAATGGCTTCAGCATTTGTCTGATATTGCTGGCGGATGAAGCGGAAATAGGGGTTTGTGTCCCACATGGGATTGGAAAAACGACGATCTTTGGAAACCTGACTGGGTTCACCCACCTCGCCTTTTGCCATCGCCTGCTGCGCTTCGGCAAAGTTCAGCACCGACTTACCCCAATACTCGATTTGCTGTTCCAGGATCTTGGCCGGATTCTGCAGAGTCTCGGTCCAGTAAGCCGTTGCTGCTTTTGCAAAAAGCTCTTGATTCGGGCCGTCCAGCGCGGGGGAATGGGTTTGTTTTCCGGCCATGACTTCGACCAGCCGCTTGGACAATGCTTCGACTTTCTCCATATTTTCCTTAAGGCGTTCAATATGTTCTTCGGTCAATTCAGGAGTTTGGCCATCACTGGTTGTCATTTTAACTATTCCCACTTACCCTTGCTGCTGTGCAGAATAACGTGGCTTTAACCTTCGGGCAAAGCGACGTGTGGTCCGAACACTCGGGCAATCAAACAGGAGGCCCGTACCATGCGTTATATGATGACTTATGACCTGATGGAAACCATGCGTAACACCAACCAGTGGCTTGGTGCTACCGCAAGTGCCATGGCCTCCTACCCGCAATTCTCGATGATCCCTAATCCGGCCTTCAACTGGATGGCCGCCTGGGGCGAGGTGACCGAGCGTACATTTCAACGCATGGTCGTCAAGCCCGACTGGGGTATCCACGCCTTCACCTGCGAGGACGGCAAAGATCATCTGGTCGATGTCGTGACTGTTTTGGAACGCCCCTTCGGCGACCTGATCCACTTCCGCGTCAACGGCCGCGAGGAACAGCCTCGCAAAGTCTTGCTGGTTGCGCCTATGTCGGGCCACTACGCCACCTTGCTGCGGTCAACCGTCAAAAGTCTGCTGGTGAATTGCGAAGTCTATATCACCGATTGGCACAATGCCCGCGATATCCCGGTGTCCGAAGGCAAGTTCGACGTCGAAGACTACACGCTTTACCTGGTCGATTTCATGAAAGAATTGGGCCCCGAATCCCACGTGGTCGCGGTGTGCCAACCGGCGCCGCTCACTCTGGCCGCCACCGCCTATCTGGCCGAGGTCGAGCCCAAAGCCCAGCCCAGCACCCTGACGCTGATCGGTGGCCCGGTTGACCCGGACGCCACCCCCACAGAAGTGACAGATTTCGGACGGCGCGTCACGATGGGGCAACTGGAAGAAACCATGATCCAGCGTGTCGGTTTCAAGTACAAGGGCGTTGGTCGCATGGTCTATCCTGGACTGCTGCAACTGGCGTCGTTCATGTCGATGAACGCCGAACGCCACAGCAAGGCTTTCACCGATCAGATTCAGCGTGTGATGCGGGATGAAGCGTCAGACCACGATGCCCATAACCGGTTCTACGATGAGTATCTGGCCGTGATGGACATGACCGCAGAATTCTATCTGTCCACAGTCGAACGTGTCTTCAAGAACCGCGAGATCGCCCGCAATGAATTCGTCGTGGCCGGGCACAAGGTTGATATCGGCAAGATCACGGATGTCGCGGTCAAATCTGTCGAAGGCGCCAATGACGACATCTCGGCCCCGGGCCAGTGTATCGCGGCGCTTGACCTGTGCACCGGTCTGCCGGACAGCAAGAAGGCCAGCCATGTGGAACCCGGTGCGGGTCACTATGGCATCTTCGCAGGGCGCAGCTGGCGCGACAACATCCGCCCGCTTGTGATTGATTTCATGAATGAAAATAGCCGCAAGAAACCCCGCCGCCGCGCCGCGAACAGCAACAAGGTGGCATGACCCCCGGCCCTGACCAGGGGTTGATCTTTTCCTGCTCATGCGGGGCGCTGACAGGACGCATTTCCGAGCGTGGTGCGCGAACCGGGACTCATGTTGTGTGCTTTTGTCACGACTGCCGCGCGGCCCAGGTTTATTTCGGACAACCCGACCCTGCTCCGGGTCCGGTGAATGTCTTTCAAATGTCACCGGAAGAGATCACATTCCTGTCCGGCAAAGAGAACCTCTCCTGCATGCGCCTTAGCCCCAAAGGCATGCTGCGCTGGTACGCCAAGTGCTGTAACGCGCCGTTGGCAACGACAAGCCCCACCCCCAAAATCCCGTTTGCGGGTTTTGACGTGAACCGGTTACGCGCCCCTGTGTCTATTGGCCCTGTGACCACACGCGGCTTCGTCCCGCGCGGGAATGGCAAACAATCACATGAAAAGCTGCATTACGCAGCGTGGGGGCTAGTCAAACGGATTGTGCCGTCCCGTCTCGTGGGGCGCTGGAAAAACACACCCTTTTTCGATGTCGCAACAGGAACGCCCTGCGTCACCCCGACAACCCTGTCAAAATCTGAACGCGCGGCACTGTATCCCTAAAGCCAAGTCAGCCTGGCCCGACCAAGCGACGTGTTGTGTTGGACGCACCAGATATAGACCTCGTTAAATTCGATCGGCGTAAGCTTGGGCCCAATCGGAAAACTCTGTGCGCCCCGAAACTGCGTCAGCTCTCCGATGATGGCGTCGCGGCGAAAACCATCCTGACCCAGCGCAACCCACGGATCCGGCGAGCCGTCATGGACAAAATCCATCTCAAGATAGACAGCCCATTGATCCGCATTCTGAAAAAGCGACACACCGCCCGCGGTACTTCCAGTGGTAAACCGTCCCTCTGCGCGTCGTTTCCCTTCGGGCGCGGCCCAAATCTGATCGGGCACCAACGAAGCCGACATCATTCCGGCCAATATGACCCGTCTTTTCAAAAGACACCTCTTGCTCATCTCGTCACACCGGATACCGGATCCCGCGAAAACTTGGGAAATCACCATAACGTGTTTGGCGCTCCTCAAGCCTTTCATCTGGCGTCCCACCGGGGCGCAGCAGGCAGCCTCGGGGCGCAATATAGCTATCGATCCGCTTCACAGGCGTTGGTCGCCACACCAAATTGAATGCGCAAAGCTTGGGGAAAAACCAAATCTCGGAATAGTCGATATGGTCATGCATCCACCAGGCCAGATCCCGCCAATCGCGCCCCTTTGCATAGCGATCCGCAAACCAGGGGATCACGACTGAGGCCCCGGCGATGCGATCCTCGCCGCTGCCGCGATCCCAGATATGACATTCCATCGGATTGTCATTGCGCGCGCAGTTCAGTTTGTTTTCATTGCCGAACCGGTTCAAATCCGGCGCACGATAGGCCGACCGGATGGCGATCCGACCAAAGGTTTCCTGCAGTGGATCCAGCAAGGTTTCACACAGAGCCCGCCCCGTTTCGATGGCAAGGTCGGGGTCGTCGGGGATATTCTGGATCTGGTGAATGTTTCCGATTTCGGAATACAGAAACTCGCGCATGAAAAAGTGACGCGACAACCGCACGCGGCCCAAAGTTTCAAGGCTCCACATGCTTTTCGGTTTGCGCATCATTCGATCCCTTGCTCGGCCAGCCAGGCGAGCATACCGGCCACCGCATCTTCGGTCTGTCCG
Source organism: Ruegeria sp. HKCCA6707 (assembly GCF_013033515.1). Lineage (GTDB taxonomy): Bacteria > Pseudomonadota > Alphaproteobacteria > Rhodobacterales > Rhodobacteraceae > Ruegeria. The sequence continues at coordinate 509,206 of NZ_WQEG01000001.1, forward strand.
GGAGACATCAATCGGCCCGCAATGACATGTGACTGCGGATCATCATCCGGACCCATTGTCACGAGGTTGGCCGTAGCAAACCCTCCCCAAGCGCGCGCCACATCATGTGTCCGGTCAGGGCGTACGACCTGATCATCTTCTGAGAACCAGAACAAAGCCGGGTTTTGTGCACCCGCAAAATCCAACGCATAAACCGCGTCCACCAGAACAGACATCGGCACAACAGCCGTCCACGGATAATTCGTCGACCAATACAGGTTCCTCTCGGGGTCTGGCCCCGGCGGATTGCGGACATCCCCCATCACAAGAGGCAACCAAGTGCGGGCCAGTGGCAAGGTGGGCACCCAGGCACCCGGCGTGTTGACGCCAAAATTGGGCGAGACAAAGATCATCGCCGCCACCTTCTGGCTCAGCTCACGATCCAAGGCAGCCGCCGCAGCCAGCGTACCGCCGGTTGATGTCGACAAAACAATGACCTCATCCCCGACAGCCCGCGCGGCGGCCAAAGCCTCTGCCGTGTCCTCCATCCACCCAACTGCGGTGGCTTCCCCCATCGCCGCACCCTCACGGCCATGCCCCTGCAGACGGGTATAAACCAGATTGGCGCCAAGTGCGTCGGCTAGAAGATCCGGCACCGGGCGGATTTCCTCAGAGCTGGCAGAAAACCCATGGATATAGAGCACGGCGTACCGCGTGCGTTGTTCCCGGAACCCCTCCTGCCAGATCACCCGCTTTTCCACGCCCGGAACGATATCGTCAAAACCGCTTTCGACGCTTTCAAAATAGACCTGCACCCCTTCGCCAAACTTGCGGGCATCAAAGCGCGGGTTCAAATCTACAGGCTCTCGCGGGGCAATCAGGCAAACTCCGACACCAACCAGCAAAAGGATCAACAGGATCCGGCCAATCACCCAGCCAGCCCTGCGCATCAATGATCACCCATCACATCCAGAACCGCCTGCTCGATCATCTGCAGGCACGGCCCGTCCGAGAACCTGTGATCCGCATCCTTGACCAGCAACAACCGCATATCCGGGCCCGTGGCATGCTCGATCAACCGCACAGCTGTCTCTGTCGACACTGCCGTATCCGCTGTGCCCTGCAGAAACCGCACCGGAAACGGCAGGTCCAAGGGCGTCCGCAGCACCAGCCGCCTGCGCCCATCTTCGATCATCCGCTTTGTGATGATGTAAGGCTCCATGTAATCCGACGGCAATTCCACATGGCCCACCGCTTCTAGCGCCGCCTTCTGAGCGTCTGAGAAGGACGCCCAATAGCCATCTTCGGTGAAATCAGGCGCCGCCGCGATCGTGACCAGCCCGGCAATCCGCTCGGGCTTGGCCCGCGCCAAAAGCAACGCCTGCCACCCGCCCATGGACGATCCAACAACCACCAAGGGCCCTTCCGTCAATGCGTCCATTGCCGCCAGAGTATCTTCGTGCCAATCCCCGATACACCCGTCCGTAAACGCACCCGAGCTTTCGCCGTGGCCCGAATAGTCAAAGCGCAAAAATGCCTGCCCGCGCGCCTGTGCCCAAGCCTCCAAGTGCACCGCTTTGGTGCCCTCCATATCCGATTTCAGCCCTCCCAAGAACACTATCGTCGGGCCGACGCCGGCACTCTTGTGATAAGCCAACCGCCGCCCTTGCGCCGTCTGCAGAAATTCCGTCGCTGCCATGAAACCCTCTTCACTTTTCCAAGCATCATGCACGCGCCCGTCGCAAGCGCAATCGCCCCTGCTTCTTCTTGTTCCAAATACGGCGGGGAGCGCGAGGGGCAGCGCCCCTCGCCCCAACCCTTGACACCTGTCCCTGCACCTGCCAAAGCAGCGCGACACATATAACCCGCAACCGGGCGTTCAGTGGGCGCCAAACCGACGAGGAGAGCCGAAATGGCCCTGGATTCAAAATCCGTCTCACTCACCTTTCCTGATGGCAATGCACGATCTTATGACGCAGGCGTAACTCCCGCGCAGGTCGCCACCGATATCTCGACCTCGCTGGCAAAAAAGGCCATCTCGGCCACGGTGAACGGCCAGCACTGGGATCTGCAATGGCCCATTGACGCTGATGCGCAAATCGCCATTCACACCATGAAGGATGAGGCGCAGGCCAACGAGCTGATCCGTCACGATCTGGCGCATATCATGGCCCGAGCGGTACAGGAGATCTGGCCCGACACCAAGGTCACCATCGGTCCCGTCATCGACAATGGCTGGTATTACGACTTTGACCGGGCCGAGCCTTTCACCCCCGAAGATCTCGGCGCCATCGAGAAAAAGATGAAGGAGATCATCAACAAACGCGAAGCGGTCACCACCGAGGTCTGGGACCGCCAGCGCGCGATTGATTTCTACACCGAGAACAACGAGCCCTATAAGGTCGAGTTGATCGACGCCATCCCCGGCGATGAACCGCTGCGCATGTATTGGCACGGCGACTGGCAGGACCTGTGCCGCGGCCCGCATCTTCAGCACACCGGACAGGTGCCCGGTGATGCGTTCAAACTGATGTCCATCGCCGGAGCCTATTGGCGCGGCGACAGCAACCGTCAGATGTTGCAACGCATTTATGGCGTGGCCTTCACCGGTAAGGAAAAGCTCAAAGCTCACCTGCATATGCTGGAAGAGGCCGCCAAGCGCGACCACCGCAAGCTGGGCCGCGAGATGGACCTGTTCCACATGCAGGAAGAGGCCCCCGGTCAGATCTTCTGGCACCCCAACGGCTGGACCATCTACACTCAGTTGCAGGACTATATGCGCCGCAAGCAACATGCGGGCGGCTATGTCGAGGTCAACACCCCGCAGGTCGTCGATCGTAAACTGTGGGAACGTTCGGGCCACTGGGACAAGTATCAAGAGCATATGTTCATCGTCGAAGTTGACGAGGAGCATGCCCGCGAAAAGGCTGTGAACGCTCTGAAGCCGATGAACTGCCCCTGCCATGTCGAGATCTTCAAACAGGGCCTGAAATCCTATCGCGACCTGCCGCTGCGCATGGCCGAGTTCGGCTCGTGCGCGCGCTATGAACCCTCGGGCGCGCTGCACGGGATCATGCGGGTGCGCGGCTTTGCACAGGATGACGCGCATATCTTTTCGACCGAGGATCAAATCGGCGATGAATGCGCGCGGTTCATCGGCTTCCTCACGGATGTCTACAAAGACCTCGGATTTGAAAGCTTCAAGGTCAAATTCTCGGACCGTCCCGAGCAGCGGGCTGGTTCGGACGAAACCTGGGACAAGGCCGAAGAGGCGCTGCTGACCGCCACCCGCGCTGCAGGAGTGGAGCCCGAGTTGAACCCCGGCGAAGGTGCATTCTACGGCCCCAAGTTGGAATTCGTTTTGACCGACGCCATCGGGCGCGACTGGCAATGCGGAACGTTCCAGGTGGATTTCGTTCTGCCTGAACGGCTGGACGCCAGCTATGTCGGCGCGGATGGGGCCAAACACCGGCCCGTCATGCTGCACCGCGCTTGCCTGGGCTCGTTCGAGCGCTTCATTGGCATCCTGATCGAAGAACACGCGGGCAAACTGCCCTTCTGGCTGGCCCCGCGTCAGGTTGTCGTCGCATCGATCACCTCGGATGCTGACGCCTATGTTGCCGAAGTTGTGGAAACCCTGAGTGCCGCTGGCGTACGGGCCGAAGCGGACATTCGCAACGAAAAGATCAACTACAAGGTTCGCGAGCACTCGGTGGGTAAAGTCCCTGTGATTCTGGCCATCGGACACCGCGAGGTTGAAGAACGCACCGTCAGCGTGCGTCGCCTGGGTGAAAAACAGACGCAGGTTCAGCCGCTTGACGTTGTAACAAATGAGCTTTCGACAGCCGCAACGCCACCGGACTTGCTGTAACATTCGGCGTGAAATTGCCCTGAATCCGGCCCTGAACACCGGGCCGGATTGAAACAATTTACAATTTTCAATTCGAAAACAATGTGTTAACCTTCAACAGGCCATGACAGTCTTTGACGGGGTTGTGAGACACGGGCTCGTGAATTCACCTCGGGCGTCCAAGCCACTACTTTGTCATTGTCACAAGCAGACATACGCAGTCACTAGAAGGATTTCCGAGATGTCGAACACAGCAAAGTCCCTGGTTATCGCAACCGCAGTAGCAGCCGCAGTATCTGGTGTTGCAACAACCGCCTCCGCACAAGCGAAAGAAAAGTGCTATGGCATTTCGCTGGCCGGTCAGAATGACTGCGCCGCAGGCCCGGGCACAACCTGCGCGGGCACCTCGACCGTCGATTATCAGGGCAACGCATGGACTTTGGTTGACGCAGGTACCTGCGCCTCGATCGAACTGCCCGCCGAAGCCAACGGCACACCGCGCGAAGGTTCGCTGGAGCCGCTCGAGCGCGACCTGCCCGCATAAGCGCAGCCTAAGAACAGCAAAAGGGCGGGCACCATCGCCCGCCCTTTCGTCGTGATTGAGGAAGTGAAAAATGTTGGACAATACTTATCGGTCAAATCGCCTACCCGCAGCACCGGGTGTGGGATATAAACCTCAGCATTTTTCCCAGATACTCGAGCATGCAGACCCAGTGGCATGGCTGGAAATACATGCCGAGAATTACATGGGTGACGGCGGGCGTCCTCTGGCGCAGCTGCGTCACCTCTCCGAACAGTTTCCCATTTCCGTGCACGGCGTTGGCTTGTCGATCGGTGGCGAAGGTCCACTTGCTCCAGACCACCTTGCGCGGTTGAAACACTTGGTTGGATGGTTGAATCCAGCCAGCTTTTCCGAGCATCTGGCCTGGTCGACTCATGACAGCCAATTCCTGAATGACCTGCTGCCGCTTCCCTATACCGACAGCACTTTGGCCCGCGTCTGCCAGCATATCGATCAAGTGCAGGACGTGGTTGGGCGGCAGATGCTGCTGGAAAACCCCTCCAGCTATCTTGCCTTCGAGGAAAGCACCTGGTCCGAGACCGATTTTCTGCGCGAAGTTTCGAACCGCACTGGTTGCGGCCTGCTTTTGGACGTCAACAACGTCTTCGTGTCCGCCACCAATCTCGCCTATTCGCCCCAAGGGTATATCGACGCATATCCGCTTGAAAAAGTGGACGAAATTCACTTAGGCGGCCATGACGAGGACGAGGATGATCACGGTCGCCCTCTGTTGATCGACAGTCACGGCCGTGAAGTGGTCGACCCCGTTTGGGCCTTGCTGGACTACGTGTTGGAACGTTCTGGCCCCAAACCCCTGCTGGTCGAATGGGACACCGATGTTCCGGATTGGCCTGTGCTGCGGGCCGAGGCCAAACGTGCGCAGACCGCATTGGATCGGATCCCGGCATGAGTGTGAGCCAATCCAGTTTTCGCTCTGCCCTGTTGGATGCCAATCAACCGGTGCCGAAGGGCTTGCTGGACGCTCAAGCGCAGCCGGCAGGACGACGCTTTAGCGTCTATCGCAACAATGTCGCGGTCTCTCTGACTGAGGCCATGCATCAGGCGTTTCCTGTGATCACCAAGTTGCTTGGCACGCAGAACATGGATGGGCTGGCCGGGATTTTCTTGCGCCAACACCCACCGACCTCGCCTTTGATGATGTTCTATGGCGAAGAGTTTCCAAGTTTTCTAGCTGGCATGCAGCAGCTATCGCATCTGGGATACCTGCCGGACGTCGCGCGTCTGGAACTGGCCCTCAGGCGGTCCTATCACGCAGCAGATGCGCAGCCGATCCCGGCTGAGGCGCTTGCCATAGATCCCGAAGATCTGATGCGTGCCAAATTGGGTCTGGCGCCGTCTCTAGAGGTACTGAAATCGGAATGGCCGATTCATGCGATCTGGGTGTTCAACACACAGCCCGACGCTCCGAAACCCCAGCCCGGAGGTCAGGATATCCTGATCACCCGGCCCGATTACGACCCTCAACCCCACGTCTTGCCCCCTGGTGGAGCAGACTGGATCAACCGCCTGCAAGACGGGCAAACCATCGGCCAAGCCTATGAGGCGACCGCCGCCGAAACCTCCGAGTTCGACCTTGGAACCACACTCGCCCTACTGCTTCAGGGCGAAGCTATAACTTCTGTGACTCTCGAAAGGCTGGAGACATGATTGCCCTGATCTCATCCTACAACAACGCTGTCGAAACGGTGGATGCCAAATCCGGTTGGCTGACCCCAACCCTGGCACGGCTGGTCTTTATCGCCGTCCTTCTTGTGTATTACTGGAACTCGGCCTCGCTGAAGATCGACGGCTCGATCTTCTCGGCCTCCGCCGGTGCCTTTGGCCAGATCTTCCCGAAGGCAGCCGAAGCGGTTTTGTATGACGTCACGCAAATGACCTTTTTCCAGCGCGTCGTGATTTTCTTTGGCACGGTTGCAGAGTTCGTTCTGCCTGCTTTGCTGTTGGTCGGCTTGCTCACCCGCTTTGCCGCCTTGGCGATGATCGGCTTTGTCTGGGTTCAAACCCTGGTCGATGTCACCGGCCACGGCGTTACACTGGGCAGCTTGTTCAATTCCGCGCCTGACCTGATGGATCAGCGTGTGATGTGGACGTTCCTGTTCCTTGTGATCTTTATCAATGGCGCAGGTCCGCTGTCGCTGGACCGTCTGTTGCGTCTGAAGTGATCTAGAAATGTGCCTTGGGCTGATCCGGTTTTCCCGCGGCCAGCCCAAGGACGCCTGCCACTCCGGCAAACACAATCGGGAACATGGTGAAAGCGCCAAAACCAAAGGCGTAGTACATGCCCGCAGCTGAAATCAGCAAAAACACACCCGCAACCAAAGCCCTCGCATGCGCCATTGCACCACCCGCGATGGCCAAAAGCGGCGCCAAGATTGACACGGTCTGCACCAATCCCGGGTTGTCGACCTGCTCTGCAAGGCCTTCGATTTCTCCGAACTGATTGATCAGCGCGACAAAACCATATCCAAAGAAACCGACTATCATTCCGATCAGGCCAGCGACGATACCCAAGATCATGGCGGCGTTGCGCATTTATCATTCTCCAAACTGGTCGGGTTCAGGTAAGAAGCCGATCAAGCGATGCCAAGACTTTTACGGGTTTCTTCAGTCCACCCCAGGAAAAGTGCGCCCTCGTTCTCGATCAAAGGCCGTTTCATCAATGTGGGATGATCAACCAAAAGCTCCAGCGGCGGCCGTGTGCGTTGAGTTTCGTCCAATTCGCGCCATGTGGTCGATCGGGTATTGAGCAAAGCCTTGCCGAAAGTTTCAAACGCTTGCGAAAGGACCGATTTCGGTACACCCTCTGCCCTGACGTCAACAAACTCGGCATTTGGAAGATATTTCAGTGTCTTACGACAAGTATCGCAAGTCTTTAGTCCATAAAGGCGCATATTTCGAGAGTTCCTGTTTTTGATGCAAAAATGGGCAAAAACGCCAACTGATCCCGGTTATTCTTGATTTTTTGCTTTACCGTGCAATGTTGAAAAAGGTGAAACACGCAATCCGGGCCGTATCGTTTGGGCGAAACAGTGTTGTATTGCGATCGCGCCAACCACTGCCCCGCCAATTTAGGGGATGACGTGAAAGTAGAAGGAGACACGGGAAATGCCAACCGGCACCGTGAAATGGTTTAATACCACTAAAGGCTACGGGTTTATCGCCCCCGATGAAGGCGGCAAAGACGTGTTTGTGCATATCTCAGCCGTTGAACGTTCCGGTCTGACCGGGCTCGCTGATAATCAAAAGGTCTCGTACGAGTTGCAGGACGGACGCGACGGTCGTCAGATGGCGGCTGATTTGAAGCCATTGTAATCGGTTCCACCCGTAAACCGGGTGAGATTTATTCAGGTTGACGGCCAATTAGCGGCCGTTAACCACACAACAAGACCTATCCCCGCGCAGGATTGTCCTGTTCGTGGGCAAACCAGTGTTAGCCCATGGCCACGATGCAGGACGTGCCGGTGGCGTAGGTCACAACCATGGTCCAATCGCCAGTTTCGCTGGTCCAGACCTCCATCATTTGCTCCGGGCCACGCATGCCAGAGGCGGTCTGCTGCGCCCGGAAATGACGTTCCAGCTTGTCATGCATGCGCTCGGTCGGTTCGCAGATCACCTCAGCGATCGGTGATTTCGCCTGCGCCGTACCTGCCAGTAGCAAAGCAAGGCCAATTCCGTTCATCGATTGTCTCAGTATCATGAAACCAATGTAACGGTTTCATGACGCCTTGTATAGACAACTGATATGCGAATTCAGCCTTCGCGTATCACATCCTGAAACTCACGCCATTCCCGCGCCGTCAGGCCTGATGTCTCTTGCGTCACATCCTCGCCGGCCAGCATACGGCGCAGGCAAGTGACCATCTGGGCCGACAGACTCACCGCACCCAATCGGTAATCTTCGAACGCGCGATAGGCAAAGGGCACCCAGTCCGACACGATTTTGCACATGGCATCCGCATAGACACGGATCTCGTATTGCGCATGTGGATCGGCGCGCAGGCGCAGGAAGTGGAACAGGTTGTGCAAATCAACCTTCCAATACCATTGGGTATAGATATTGGCGGGCAGGTTCATCCGCGCGAGTTCACGGGCCAGACCCTGCTGGCCGTCCTGATCAATCATCGCCTCGTAATTGTCGTAGCAGCGCGCGCTGTCGGCCTTGAGGATTTCCAGCACACGCGCGGCCTCTTCCCCTTGCAGCGCTTCGCCCCGGCCCTGGTTGTTGATCTCGGATTGTGCCGCCACATGTTCGGGGGCCGGGATATAGAATTCGCGGTCCAGGATCGAATAGCGGGCCGAGTATTCGTTCACATTCGCGGTCCGATGGCGGATCCACTGGCGGGCAACAAAGACGGGCAGTTTGACGTGCAATTTGATCTCGCACATCTCGAACGGGGTCGAGTGCCAATGGCGCATCAGATAGCGAATTAGCCCTTCATCATTCTGTACCGATTTGGTGCCCTTGCCATAGGACACCCGAGCGGCCTGACAAATGGCAGCGTCATCCCCCATATAGTCGATCACGCGAACAAAGCCATGGTCCAGCACTTGATGCGCCGTGTAGAGATGATCCTCCATGCCCTCGGCCACGACACGGCGCGTCGGTTGTGACTGCGCCCGTTGTGCCTCGATTTCGGCCTGCTGGTCGGCGGACAAAGGCATGAAACTCTCCTTTTCAACAATGAGTCGCTGGCCACTATATCTCGACATCGTGACCACAGGAACCGCGAGATGTGGGTCGACGTCAGGTTTTCGCACTTCTTCGCACCCTGCCCCCTCGACAGTCATGGGCTGCGCGCTAAGGTGCAAGTCATCTAATGTATTGAAAGGAAGCCACGATGGCGCTGACATATCTGCACACCATGGTCCGCGTGAAGGATCTGGAGAAATCAATGGCCTTCTATGAATTGCTGGGTCTCAAGGAAATTCGTCGGCATGACAGCGAAGCGGGACGCTTTTCGCTGATCTTCATGGCACCTCCGGGTCAGGAAGACGCACCGATTGAATTGACCCATAATTGGGATGGCGATGATGAATTGCCCAGCGACAGCCGCCATTTCGGCCACCTCGCCTATGGCGTCGACAACATCTACGAGATGTGCCAGCACCTGCAGGATAATGGTGTCACCATCAACCGCCCACCGCGCGATGGCCGTATGGCTTTTGTCCGCTCACCTGACAATATCTCGATCGAGCTGCTGCAAAACGGTGATGCGCTGGAACCGGCGGAACCCTGGGCCAGCATGGAAAGCACCGGCCACTGGTAATCCCATCTGATCTGAAGGGCTGGCCGCGTTGGCCAGCTTTTTCATTGGCGCGTTTGTGAGGTCAGTAGATATAGCGGATCTGGTCCGTCCAATATCTCTCCACCCGGCGCAACGAGCTGGTGATATCCTCGATCCCTTCAGCGCCCAGCACACCCCGTCCCTGCAGGCCTTCGGCGTGACGGGCGAACAGTTCTGAAACGATATCACGGATCTCTCGCCCGCGCGGGGTAAGCCTGACTCGGACGGATCTGCGGTCAATTTCGCAGCGCTGGTGGTGCATATAGCCCATTTCGACCAGTTTCTTGAGATTGTAGCTGACATTGCTGCCCTGATAGTAACCACGGCTCTTCAACTCTCCGGCGGTGACTTCATGGTCGCCAATGTTGAACAGCAACAAGGCCTGAACCGCGTTGATCTCAAGCACGCCGACCCGCTCGAACTCATCCTTAATGACGTCCAGCAGTAGTCGGTGCAAACGCTCAACCAAGGCCAGCGCTTCCAGATAGCTGTTCATAAAGCCCTTACTGCCCGGTGTGGAAACCTGCATTTCCATACTCATACGATCCTCCGATTCACTCGCGCCGTTTAAGACAGGATGGCGCGAATTCCCGAAAATCGGTTAAGCCGTATTTTATGTTATTTTTGAAACGTTTGCGCGATGTCAGAGATCAGATCGGCCAAAGCCTGCGGCGGTGCGGCCTGCCCTGTCACCCATTGGTACAGATCCTGATCATTCTCAAGCAGCAACTGATCATATAAATCCAACGCAGCGTCATCCATGGCCGCCAAATTGCGATCCGCATACGCGGCCAGGATCAAATCCATCTCTTTGATACCGCGCCGCATCGAGCGCATTTGCATACGCTTGATCCGGTTCTCTCGGGTCTCACTCATGCGCTGCGTTCCAGCGTTCGACGCAGCGCCTTTTCGACCCGAGCCAGTTTTTCCGAACTAGCCCGCATCTCGCCGCGGATCGCGCGGATCTCGGCCAATAGCGGGGCCAGTTCGGTGTCCAACGGCTCCTCGTCCAGCGGAGACTCGGTCCCCTCGCCCTCGCCAGTCAGCAGCCAACGGATCGAGACATTCAACATGCCCGCCATCATCGACAATTTGTTGGCGCGCGGTTCAGACAAATCGTCTTCCCAGTTGACGATTGTGGCCTTTTTCACCCCCAGACGACGCGCCAACTGAACCTGCGTCATTCCGGCAGCTTCGCGCGCACCTGCGACCCGATCCCCAAAGGTTGCGGCCTCGGGTCCGAACCAATCCGTTTCTTCATTCATACGCGCCCATGGCTCCTGTGCTCTATCGGCTTGATCGTCTTTGGGCGGCACCCTATGACAGTCCCGATCAACATACAAACCGAGGCCCGACATGAGTTTTCTGTCTGCGACACTGTCACGCGTCAAACCTTCGCCGACCATCGCAATGACGGCGAAGGCCGCCGAATTGAAAGCCGCTGGCCGTGACATCATCGGGCTGAGCGCGGGCGAACCCGATTTCGACACGCCGCAGAACATCAAGGACGCTGCAGTGGCAGCGATTGCAGCGGGCAAAACCAAATACACCGCCCCCGATGGTATCCCCGAGCTGAAACAGGCGGTTTGCGCCAAAATGAAGCGCGATCACGGGCTGGACTATACTCCGGCGCAGATTTCGGTGGGCACGGGTGGCAAGCAGACGCTCTATAACGCGTTCATGGCAACGCTGAACGACGGGGATGAAGTTATCATCCCGGCCCCCTATTGGGTCAGCTATCCCGACATGGTTCTGCTGGCTGGGGGCACGCCGGTTGTTGTCGAAACCACGCTGGAAAACCGGTTCAAGTTGACCCCCGACCAGTTAGAGGCCGCGATTACGCCCAAAACCAAGTGGTTCATCTTCAACTCACCCTCAAACCCGACAGGCGCAGGTTACAACCGGGACGAATTGAAGGCTTTGACGGATGTTCTGTTGCGACACCCTCATGTCTGGGTGATGACCGATGACATGTACGAACATCTGGCCTATGGCGATTTCGATTTCTGCACCCCTGCCGAAGTTGAACCGCAGCTTTATGATCGAACGCTGACCTGCAACGGGGTGTCCAAAGCCTATGCCATGACCGGTTGGCGGATTGGCTATGCGGCCGGTCCGGTCGAGTTGATTGCGGCCATGCGCAAGGTCCAGTCACAATCCACATCGAACCCGTCTTCGATCAGCCAATGGGCCGCAGTTGAGGCATTGAACGGAACGCAGGACTTCCTGGCACCCAATAGTGCGTTGTTCAAACGCCGCCGGGATCTTGTTGTTGAGCGTCTCAATCAGATCGACGGCATCACGTGTCCCACGCCCGAGGGCGCGTTTTATGTCTATCCGTCCATCGCCGGGCTGATCGGAAAAACCTCGGCTGCGGGAACGTTGATCGACTCGGACGAGGCCTTTGCCACCGCGTTGCTCGAAGAGTCCGATGTGGCTGTCGTCTTTGGCGCGGCCTTCGGGTTGTCTCCCAACTTTCGGGTCAGCTATGCGACTTCGGATGCTGCATTGACCGAGGCGTGCGACCGTATTGAGCGGTTCTGCGCGGGCCTTACCTGATCGGAGGACGGCCATGTCCACTGAATTGCCCGAGTATTACTTCCGTGTTCGCGAGAACGGTGCTGCCGTGTTCAAAGTGGACACGGCAAACCGGCATCAGCGGATCGAGATGACGCAGATCGCTGTGCTGAACATTCGCAATGGCGAGGTCAAGCCACATGGCCAGCAGGTGTTGACCGAGGCCGACAAAGCAGAGATTGATCGCTGGATGGACGCGCGCAAAGCCGTGCTGGCGCAGCGCGATATGGATGATATCCACCGGGCCGTCGACCATCTGAACCTGACCACTCAATGGGCACAATCCAAGGCCACGGAGGCTCAGTTGGAAGACGTCACCGACCGATTGCTCATGGCGATGCACGATCTGCGCGCGGTTTTGGTGCGCAAAAAGGCGGATCGGCTGTCCGGAAAATAGTGGCTAGGTCGCCGGAAGTGCGATTGCACGCACTGCATGCAACCAGAAACGCGCCATCAACAAGACGGCAGCACAGGCCAATCCCAGCACCAGCCCCAGCCAGACGCCGATACCATTCATGCCTTGAACAAAGCCAAAATAGTAGGACGCGGGCAGCCCAATGACCCAATAGCTGAGCGCCGCCATCACCATCGGTGCTTTGGCATCCTGCAAGCCACGTAGCAATCCAAGCGCGATGACCTGAGCACCATCCACCAGTTGAAACAACGCAGCCATCGCCAAAAGGCCCGTCCCGATCATCAGAATCTCGGGCCGCTGCGGATCACCGGATTTCATGAACAGTGAAATCAGCGGCTCGGCACAGGTCAGGAACAAGATGATCGTTGCCAGCGACATGATCAGAGACATGACCGTGACGGTGACCGCGCCTTTTTCAAGATGTGCCCGGTCCTGACGCCCCAATGCATTGCCTGCGCGGATCGTGGCCACGTTCGACAAGCCCAGATGCACCATGAAGGTGGCCGACGCGAGATTGAGCGCGATGCCATGGGCCGCCAGCGGCACCGGCCCAAGCCAGCCCATCATCACGGCTGAAGCTGCAAAAAGCGAAACCTCGGCCAATGTGGTCAGACCGATGGGCACGCCCAAACGCAGCACGCTCATGAACATGTCCCAATCCGGTCTCCAAAACCTCTGGAACAGGCTGTGCTCCGGTAGTACCCGCACCGCATAGATCACCACGCAGAGCAAAGACACGATCTGAGTGACAACCGACGCGATGGCGGCACCCCGTACCCCAAGCTCGGGCGCGCCCCAATTGCCGAAGATCAGCGCATAGTTGGTCAAACCGTTGACCACCGCCGCCACAACGGTGATCCACAATACGATCTGGGTCCGCTCCAACGCCGCCAGATAGGATTTCATGACCATGACCAACAGCGCAGGAAACAAGCCCCAGCCAGCAATGCGCAGGTATTCTGACGCAGTTTCAGCCACTTGCGGCTCTTGCTTGATGGCGATCAGAACCGGGTAGGACCACCACAGCAAAGGCATCATGATCACGGAATAGATCAGCGACAGCCACAACCCCATGCGGGTAGACCGACGAATGCGCGTCTGATCTTCCTCGGCGGCAGCGGTGGCAACCATCGGCATGACCGCCCAGCCAAACCCGGCACCAAACAGGAACAGAACAAAGAAATAGCTGCTGGCCAATGTCACCGCCGCCAGCGCTTCGACCCCGTACCATCCCAGCATGACGGTATCGGTCAGACCAATGGCAAACTGCGCCAGATGGCCGCCGATCAGCGGCAGCCCCAGCACAGTAATGGCCCGTACATGGCCGCGATATGTCATCCCGTTTTGCATTCCGCCAGCCTTAGTCCTGACCGATGGATCGGGCAAGAGCCGGCGCGTGAAATTTCAAAACGAGACCAGGTGAAACAGCGCCCTATTTGGGTTCGGAAGCGGCAGAGCTATCCGACTCGGGGTGCAGCGACGCCCCAAGAATATGGTCTGACTGCCGGATCACATGATGCGCCTGCCCCACGATCAAAGGGTCTGGCTCTCCCACCAGATCATGATCCTTGTCCGGGTATTCCAACGTCGACAGGAAATGGCGCATACAGTTAAGCCGGGCGCGCTTTTTGTCATTGGATTTCACGATGGTCCAAGGCGCATCGGCGGTATCCGTATAGAAAAACATCGCCTCTTTCGCCTCGGTATAGTCTTCCCACTTATCCAGGCTTGCCTTGTCGATTGGCGACAGCTTCCACTGTTTCAGCGGGTCCGTCTCACGGCTTTTGAACCGGCGTTGCTGTTCGTCCTGCGTGACCGAAAACCAGTATTTGTAAAGCTGAATGCCCGAGCGCACCAGCATCCGTTCCAGATCCGGCGTTTGGCGCATGAACTCAAGGTATTCGTTGGCCGAACAGAAGCCCATTACCCGTTCAACACCCGCGCGGTTGTACCAGGACCGGTCATAAAAGACCATTTCACCAACCGTTGGCAGCTCTTGCACGTAGCGTTGGTAATACCATTGGCCCTTCTCTTCCCAAGTGGGTTTGTTCAGGGCCACAACGCGGGCCTGACGCGGGTTCAGATGTTCCATGAAACGTTTGATCGTACCGCCCTTGCCCGCGGCGTCCCGGCCTTCGAACAGCAACACAAACCGCTGACCTGTATCCTGCGCCCACAATTGCACCTTCAACAATTCCGCCTGCAGTTTCGCTTTTTGCTTTTCATAGGCCGATCGGGCCATTTTGCGACCATAGGGGTATTCACCGCTTTCGAAGGCATGCCGGATGTTCTCGACGCTCGGCGCGGTGGCGTTTGCGGGGTTTGGCGCGGAATTCACGCGTTCAAGGTCTGGGGTAAACTGTACTGTCGCGGCCATTCACACTCTCCTGTTTTCATTGTTCTGCTGGCCAGCTAACAGATTTTCCATTACCCCGCGTTGATTGGAATCAAGTTGACTTAGCCAAGTGGGTAGAAAATTCTGCCCCCTATATCCAAGCCTCATCAAAGGCGCTTCATGAAGACCGAGTTTCGTGACCTGAACGGCCAACCCTTCTGTATCAGAAGCTGGGGCGACCCTAGCCTGCCACCCTTGTTGATGTTGCACGGGTTTCCTGAATTCGGCGCAGCCTGGGGCGATCTCGCTCCGTTTCTGTCCGATCAGTTTCACTGCATTGCCCCCGATCAGCGTGGCTTTGGCCAAAGCTGGGCGCCAGAGGGATCTCAGAACTACGCCCTGCAAGCGCTTGTTTCTGATATGGTTTCTTTGATCGATCAAATTGGCGCACCTGTTAAGGTGTTGGGCCACGACTGGGGCGCAGCCGTTGCCTATGGTTTGGCCATGTTCCAGCCTCAGCTTGTCGACCGTCTGATCATCGCCAACGGCGTCCATCCTGTACCGTTCCAACGCGCTTTGGCGGCCGGAGGTGCACAATCTGAAGCCTCGCAATATATCCATCTGTTGCGGTCTGACGCAGCCGTCAGCCCTCTGTCAGCCAACAATTTTGCCAAGCTCGAAAAATTCTTTCGTCACGGTATGGGGCGAGATTGGTTGTCGGACCAAGCGATGACAGCCTACCGTACCGAATGGGCCCGTCCGGGGCGATTGCAGGCCATGCTGAACTGGTATCGTGCCTCGCCCCTTGTGATTGCAGAGCCCGGACAGCCGTGCACAGATGTGCCGGAACTGCCCTTGGACCGTTTGCGCGTCACCTGCCCTCATCTGTTGATCTGGGGCGCAGACGACGTTGCCCTTTTGCCAGAAGCAACCGAAAACCTTGAAGATTTCGCACCGCGATTGACCCGCATCTCCATCGCGGATGCCGATCACTGGCTGCACCATCAACAGCCCGAGACCGTGGCGCAAGCCATTCTAGATTGGGAACCAGACGCGTAAACCTTGACCGGTATTTAGCGATGTCCCCAATCGTCAGGATTGTCCGAGTTGTTGGGCGACAGACCCAGCACATCCCCTTTGGTCGAGCATCCCAGCCCAAGTACCGTCCGGTTGGCATAGCAGAAATACGCGCAGACCTGATTGATCTCGAGGATTTCACCGTCACCCCACCCTGCCGCGCGCAGAGCCTCGACATCGGCTTCGACCATCTCCCCGGGCGTCTCGGTCAGCTTGCGCGCATAGATCATCGCCGCAACTTGCGCCGCATCCAAAGGTGCGTTCGCCAGATCCCGCGCCTCAATCGCCACCCGGATCGCATCGCCGCGCGCCGCATCCCCAAGCAAACGCTGCAACCCTGCAAAATGATGCTCGACACAATAGCAGCAGCTGTTCAACGAACTGACCCAGACCCCCAGTGTTTCCAGAAACCATTTTGGAATCCTATTGCCCGAGTGATGCAGCACCGCCTTATACATCGCCATATGGCCTTCCATCGAATGCGGCCGCAAGGAATGCGCCATCATGATGTTGTCCACATTACCGCCGGGCCCGGTCACCCGGTCATAGAGCTTTTTCAGTTTGCCCGTGGCGCTCTCAAACGGCACCGTTTTGATCCAGCTCATACGCGGTAATCCTCTTCCTGCTCGTCGCTGGTGCCAACCTAAAAGCGAATTCTGAGGAAAGCGAGGCCGGTGACAGGTTTGGCGTGCAAAAATGAACCGCTTTGCAACCATGATCTGAAAACCGCTGGGCAATCGGATCACAATTGCCGATAAATGGGCCTATCCAATTTCAAAGTGCCATTCCAATTTCAATCATGCGCGTTTTCCTTATTGTTTTCCTGCTGTCCTTCAGCGCGACTGCCATCGCCATCGTGATCCCTTCGTTTTCTGTTTGGCTCTTGCTGTCAGTACCATGCGCCATATCCAGCGCCTTGTTGCTTGCACGCAAATGGCTGCGACGCCCCAAGAATTGGGCGGTCATCGACGGCTCGAACGTGATGCATTGGAAGGACGGAGAGCCGAGCCTCGACACAGTTCGCGATGTCGTGGACGCCCTAAAACAGGCAGGTCTGACGCCGGGCGTCGTGTTTGACGCAAATGTCGGATACAAAGTGTCCGATAGATACATGCGTGACACTGCGCCGGCCCTGCACTTGGGTTTGCCCAAAAACCGCGTCATGGTCGCGCCCAAAGGCGTGCCTGCGGACCCTTATGTGCTTCAGGTCGCCAAGGACTATGACGCGACAATCGTGACAAACGACCGCTTCCGCGATTGGGCCGAGGACTATGCCGATGTCATGAACGCCAAAGACCCGGTGCGCGGCGGGTACAAAAACGGAAAACTGTGGTTGTCGTTAGACAGAAAGGCAGCAGTGGGAAAACAGTAATCCGCCACAAGACAGTAAGGATCGCACAGGTTTTCGTCCGGGTAATCCGCCACAACACCTCGCGGCCCTCTTCCCCCGAACCACATCACCTGCCATAATGGGCAAAACGCAAAAAGCAAGAGCAGCCCCGATGCCAGACGATCTGTTGACGCCCAGTACCACCGCCACCTATGACGCCTCGTCCATCGAGGTGCTGGAAGGGCTGGAACCGGTCCGCAAACGCCCCGGCATGTATATCGGCGGCACGGATGAGCGCGCGCTGCATCACATGGTGGCCGAAATCCTCGACAACTCGATGGACGAAGCGGTCGCGGGCCATGCCAACCGGATTGAGGTCGAACTGCACGACGACTACGCCCTCACCGTGCGCGACAACGGGCGCGGTATTCCGATCGATCCGCATCCGAAGTTCCCAGATAAATCCGCGTTGGAGGTGATCCTCTGCACCCTGCACGCAGGCGGCAAGTTCTCTGGCAAGGCCTATCAGACCTCGGGCGGTCTGCATGGTGTTGGGGCCTCGGTTGTGAACGCTCTGTCGGATTCGATGGTCGTGCAGGTGGCGCGGGACAAGCAGCTGTTCGAACAACGGTTTTCGCGCGGCATCCCGCTGGGTCCCGTTGAAAAAGTTGGCGCCGCCCCCAACCGGCGCGGCACCACTGTGACCTTCCACGCCGACCCGGACATCTTCGGCCATCACCGGTTCAAACCGGCGCGGCTGTTCAAATCGATCCGCTCCAAGGCCTATCTGTTCTCGGGTGTCGAGATTCGCTGGAAATCCGCCATCGACGACGGAGAAACCCCGACCGAAGCCACATTCCACTTCCCCGGAGGCCTGTCCGACTACCTCAAGGAAACGATGAACGGCTCGTCCACCTATGCCGAGCAGCCCTTTGCTGGCACCGTGGACTTTCAGGAGAAATTCAACACCCCCGGCAAGGTCGAATGGGCGATCAACTGGACACCCTCGCGCGACGGGTTCATCCAATCCTATTGTAATACCGTGCCCACCCCCGAAGGCGGCACCCATGTGGCGGGCTTCTGGGCCGCGATCCTCAAAGGGATCAAGGCCTATGGTGAGCTGATCAACAACAAAAAAGCGGGCCAGATCACCCGTGATGACCTGATCACCGGCGGCTGCGCTCTGGTCAGCTGTTTCATCCGCGAGCCCGAATTTGTCGGCCAGACCAAAGACCGGCTGGCCACGGTCGAGGCGCAGCGGCTGGTCGAAAACGCCGTGCGCGACCATTTCGACAACTGGCTGGCGGCCGACACGAAATCCGCAGGCGCCATCCTCGATTTCCTCATCCTGAGGGCCGAAGAACGCCTGCGCCGACGGGCCGAGAAGGAAACACAACGCAAGTCCGCCACTAAGAAACTCCGTCTCCCCGGCAAGCTGGTGGACTGCTCTAGCTCAACACGGGACGGCACCGAATTATTCATTGTCGAGGGCGACTCGGCGGGCGGGTCCGCCAAAATGGGCCGCGACCGCAAGACACAGGCCCTGCTGCCCCTGCGCGGTAAAATCCTGAACGTGCTGGGCGCGGCCAGTTCGAAACTGGGCACCAATGCCGAGATCAACGACCTGACCCAGGCGCTGGGTGTCGGCCTTGGCACCAGGTTCAACGTCGACGATCTGCGTTATGACAAGATCATCATCATGACCGACGCGGATGTGGACGGGGCGCATATCGCCTCACTGCTGATGACATTCTTCTTCACCCAGATGCGGCCCATGATTGACGCAGGCCACCTGTATCTGGCCTGCCCGCCCCTCTATCGCCTCACCCAAGGGGCAAAGCGCGTCTATTGTCTGGATGAGGCCGAACGGGATGAATGGCTTGAGAAAGGTCTGGGCGGCAAAGGCAAGATCGACGTCTCACGCTTCAAGGGTTTGGGCGAAATGGACGCCAAGGACCTGAAAGAAACCACGATGGACCCCGCCTCGCGCAAACTGATCCGCGTCACGATTGATGAGGACGAACCCGGCGAAACCGGCGATCTGGTCGAGCGCCTGATGGGCAAGAAACCCGAACTGCGGTTCCAGTATATTCAGGAGAACGCGCGGTTTGTGGAGGAGTTGGATGTTTGAATCCGACACTTTCGATCTCTCCAAAGAATAGAGAAAGTCTGTGCCCCTTACTTCAGCCATTGAGCATGAGAACCTAAGCAAGACAAGAAAGTCGCTCTATTTTGCTGTGGCGTTCACCTTTGCCGTCTCGAATGCCGAATTGCTGAGCGATCAGATTGCGATCTTCGGGTTGAGCATCGCGGTGGTTCAAGCTGACTTAGTCGCCTTCGGCCAGCTAATCACTGTTTTTCTATTGGCAATCTTTTTTCTTCATAGCTTAGTTGCAGTTACAGAAGCCCTTTCAGTTTTGCTGAAACGAATTAACGAGCGCTGGAACAAACGTTCAATGGCTGAAATTGAGAGAATAAACGAAGGTTTGTTTCCTGATCCATCGTTTGACCACGAAGATCCATACGCTCACTTGGACTCGTGGGAGTATCACCACGTTATTGAAAACAAAAAAACGCGAAAAGCGTGAGGATATTGCGGCCACCGCAGTGGATGTAGTCAAAGCTCTTAGAGATTTTACTCTAGAGTACCTTTTAGTCTTACTAGCCGCGATATTTGCGCTCGTTAACCCAAAGGTAATTGGGAGCGCCATTCAAAGTTGGCAGTCGTTTTAAGCAGGAGCAAAAGGAAAAAAGAGCTTTGAACCTGCAATGGTGCCAGTGGAAATAGTTAACTAATCGATAGGTTTAGCTCAGCAATAAATCTGCTTATCCTCAATCGCGAGCAGGATTGTTCCTAGAGTTGGATATATTTCTACCTACCAAAATACCCTGAACAATTGCCCCTCATCGTAACAACCCTCGCGCCCGGCCCGAGGGAGGGTGCGGAACGCGCCCGCCCTGGGGGCGGGTCGGGCGCGTGCTTGATGCTTTGCATCAAGCATTGGGTGGATAGGGCGAGACCGCCCAACAATCGCCACCAAAAACGCCCCTTGCCTAAGTTGTTGATCTCGTTCACACTTACCCTCAAACCGTCATTCAAGAACGACCTTTGAGGTTCCGAGCGTCCAAGACCCAATGAGACCAACAGATTTCGAACGGGAGGACGACATGAAAACAGTAACCCTCGGGATGGCCTTTGCCCTTCTGGCCACGCAAGCCCCGGCACAGCAGATGCTCAGCACAGCATCCCCTATTCCGGACGGGGCTGAGACTCGGTTCTGCTATTATGAAGGTATGGCCTATTCCGAAGACGCCTTTGTTCTGATGGTCGGCGACAACACCGTCACCGATACGGTCAGAACAGTGCAAGAGCGCCTGCTGCGCTGTCACCGCGACAGTGACGGCACCCTGAAATGGAAACCGCAGAGCACGTTCTCGACCAACAACTGAGCCCGCAGGGTAGGCGTTCTAGCCCACCTTCTCGTCCAGCCAGTCGGCGATTTTTCCTGCGGGTATCTGCCACCCTGGTTCCATGAACAGAAAATGCGCGTGGCCTTCGGCGGGCAGGAACGTCGCGCGGTCTCCGTAAAGTTTCGCCAAAGCGCGGCAGGTGTTGGGGTTCACGGCCCGGTCCTCGGTGCCTGACACGATCAGAACCGGGCAGTCGACCTTGTCGATATCCACCTTCATCGCGTGGTGATCGTCGAACATCCAAAAGAACATCTCGAACATCACCCGCCCGCTTTCCGGGCCAAGCTGGTCGAAGACCGCGTGTTGCTGCGCCTCGGGCAGTTTGTTCAGCGCAAAGGGGGCCATCAGGTCGAACTCGACGCGCATGGGCTGTTTCCAGAATGCCCCACCCTCCATCAACGCGCGCGGCACGGCGCGTTCGTCGTCGGTTTCGGGCAAGGTTCCCCAAGCGGCATTCGGGTTGATCAACACAATCGCGCTGGCCAACCCCCGAGACGCCACCTGCTGCGCCACCACACCCGCAATGGCATGGCCCAGCAGCACCGGTTTGCTGTCCAGCCCCTGCACGAATTCCGCAATGTCATTGGCATAGTCCATCACGCTGGTGTCGGTCAGGCCCGGATCAGGCTCGGCCTTGGGATCACCGCCATGAAAGCGCAGCGCGGGCATGTGCACCGTCCAGCCCCGCGCTCGGAAAAAGCCTGCGTAATCCTCCATGCACCACGGACCCGCAAAGGCCCCGTGGATCAGAACAATCCCTTTGGTCATACAAATCTCCCTCACCTGCGTGCAGAGTGCAGGATGAGGGAGGGTGCGCGCAAGAGGTTAGAGCGCGGCCTTGAAGAGCGCGGTCAGATTGTCCTCGGTCAGCTCAATCGGGTTGCCGCCGCAAGACGGGTCAATGATCGCGCCTTTGACCAGTTCGGGGATCGCGCCCTCGGTCACGCCCAGATCGGACAGCGTGCGGGGAATGCCCAACGCGTCGTTGAACTCCTGCACAAAGGCGCGGAACCCGTCAAAGCCGCCCTCGATCCCCAGATAGGCCGCCGCCTGCTGGAACCGGTCGGCAATGGCCGGCGCGTTGAAGTCCAGCACGGCAGGCATACAGACCGCGTTGGTCGTGCCGTGATGGGTGTTGAACACTGCGCCGATGGGGTGGCTCATCGCATGGATCGCGCCCAGACCCTTCTGGAAGGCGGTTGCCCCCATGGCCGCCGCGCTCATCATCTGGGCGCGGGCCTCGATATCGGTGCCATTGGCATAGGCACGCGGCAGGTAGTCCTTGACCAGCCGCATTCCTTCCAGCGCGATGCCCTGAGACATGGGGTGGTAATGCGGGCTGCTGAACGCCTCGACACAATGGGCGAAGGCATCCAGCCCGGTGCCTACGGTGATGAACTTGGGCATGCCCACGGTCAGCTCCGGGTCGCAGATCACCACCGAGGGCAGCACCTTGGGGTGAAAGATGATCTTTTTGGCATGGGTCTGGGAATTGGTGATGACGCTTGCGCGACCGACTTCTGAGCCGGTCCCGGCGGTGGTCGGCACCGCAATAATAGGTGCAATGGCGTCGGCATCGGCACGGGTCCACCAATCGCCAATGTCCTCGAAATCCCAGACCGGGCGTGTCTGACCGGCCATGAAAGCCACCATCTTGCCCAGATCAAGGCCCGAGCCACCGCCAAAGGCGATCACCCCATCGTGGCCTCCGGCCTCATAGGCAGTCACCCCCGCATCCAGGTTCTGCTCATTTGGGTTCGGGTCCACATCGCTGAACAGGCCGCGCCCCAGACCGGCGGCCTCCAGAATGTCCAGCGTCTCCGCGGTTATCGGCAGATCGGCCAGCCCTTTGTCCGTGACCAGCAAAGGGCGCTTGATCCCGGCTGCCGCGCAGGCCTCGGGTAATTCCTTGATACGTCCCGCACCGAATTTGATCGCGGTCGGATAGGACCAGTTTCCAACAAGGCTCATGATGTGACTTTCTTCAGATGGTAGGATTTTGGGCGGGTCAGGTTGTGATAGCCGATCACCGACAGCCCCCCGCCCCGCCCGGTATTCTTGCACCCGGTCCAGCACAGGCCCGGATCCAGATAGTCGGCGCGGTTCATGAACACGGTGCCGGTCTGGATTTGATCGCCCACCCGCGCCGCGCGGTTCACATCGCCTGTCCAGAGGCTGGCCGTCAGGCCAAACTCGCTGTCATTCATCAATTCAACGGCTTCAGCGTCGGATGAGACTTTCATGATCCCGACCACCGGGCCAAAACTCTCATCCCGCATCACCCGCATGTCATGGGTCACGTTGGTCAGGATTTGCGGCGTCAGATAAGCCCCGCCATCATCCTCCGGGAAGGTCTCGGTATGCGCCACGGCCCCATCGGCGACAGCTTCGGCAATCTGTGCGCGTACTTCGTTAGCAAAGCGCACATTGGCCATTGGCCCGATCGTCGTCTCGGGGTCCAACGGGTTGCCCAGCTTGTATCCCTGCACGATCTCGACCGCACGAGCGAGGAACGCGTCGAACAGGCTTTCGTGCACATAAATCCGCTCAATCCCGCAACAGCACTGACCTGAATTGAACATTGCGCCGTCTATCAGCGTCTCAACGGCTGCTTCCAGATCAGCGTCCTCCATGACATAGCCCGGGTCCTTGCCGCCCAGTTCGGTGCCGACACCGGTAAAGGTCCCGGCAGCGGCGCGCTCCATCGCCTGCCCGCCACCGACAGAGCCGGTGAAGTTTACGAAATCAAACGCCCGTCCAGCGATCAGATCGCTGGTCACGTCATGGCTCAGAAATACGTTCTGGAACACATCCTCGGGCACCCCGGCGGCATGGAATGCCTGCGCCATCCGTTCGCCCGCCAACAGGGTCTGCGTCGCGTGTTTCAGCACCACAGCATTGCCCGCAATCAGGGCCGGGGCCACCGTGTTGATCGCAGTCATGTAAGGATAGTTCCAGGGCGCCACCACAAACACCACCCCATGCGGTATGCGTTTGATGTAGCGCCGGAACGCCTCATCCTCACCCACCGAAATATCCGCCAACGCCCGCTCGGCGATTTCGGCCATATAGCTGGCCCGCTCATTGAACCCGCCAAACTCGCCACCATAGCGTACGGGCCGCCCCATCATCTGGGCCAGTTCCGGTACGATTTCATCATTCATCGCGCCCACTGCGGCGACGCCAGCCATGACAAGGTCGACACGTTCCTGCAAAGGCCGCGCTGCCCAATCCGCCTGCGCCGCTCGTGCGCGCCCCGCCGCTGCAAACGCCGCATCACGCGTCAGAACCTCGCGCTCGACAAAAACCGATCCATCGATCGGTGAGATACACCTCAGTATTTGAGCCATCTCAACCTCTTGAATACGCGCAGGGACTACCCCGCTTCATCTTTTCCAAAAAACTCTCGCCGAAGGCACCGGGCGCGCAGCGACCGGACCAGCGAGGTTACGCACGCTCGAACCCGCGGGCAATTTCCCAATCGGTCACAACGCGCGCAAACTCTTCGATCTCGACCTCAGCCGCACGCGCATAGTGGTCGACCACATCATCTCCCATCGCTGCCCGCAGCATCGCAGACCCGTGCAACGCATCCCGTGCCGCACCCAGATTGCCCGGGATCATGCCGGTGTCGCCCTGATAAACATCGCCAGTCGCGGCAGGTTGCAGCTCCAGACCCTCTTCAATCCCGGCAATTCCGGCAGCCAGCATGCCCGCCATAGCCAGATAGGGGTTCATGTCCGAGCCCGGGATCCGGCACTCCACCCGCACCGCCTTGGTGCCATCGCCGCACAGACGGAACCCTGCGGTGCGATTGTCCACCGACCAGATGATCCGCGTCGGCGCAAAGGTTCCCTTCATGAAGCGTTTGTAACTGTTGATGTAGGGCGCCATGAAATACGTATAATCCGACGCATATTTCAGCAGCCCTGCCATATAGCTTTTCATCAGCACCGACATGCCCAGCGCGTCGGATTTATCGTAAAACGCGGGCTGCCCGTCAGACCAGAGCGACTGGTGTACATGGGAGGAACTGCCCACCTTGTCGTGATGCCATTTCGGCAGGAAAGTCGCCGCATGGCCGTGCTGCCAGGCGATCTCTTTCACTGCATTCTTGGCAATCGAGTGGTATTCGGCCGTCTCCATCGCAGGCGCGTATTTGATGTTGAGCTCTTCTTGCCCGGTCTCAGCCTCCCCCTTGGAGTTCTCAACCGGTATGCCCGCATCCCACAGATGATTGCGGATCGGGCGCATCACATGTTCTTCCTTGGTGGTCTGCAGGATGTGATAATCCTCGTTATAGCCCGAGATCGGTGCCAGATCGCGGAAGCCGTCCTTGCGGATCTCGTCAAAGCTCTTCTCGAACAGGAAAAACTCCAGCTCGGTGGCGCAGATTGCGTCATAGCCCATCGCCTTCAACCGCTTGACCTGCTTTTTCAGGATCGAGCGCGGGGCATGTGGAACCTCCTCATGCGTGTGATGATCCAGCACATCGCACATCACCATCGCAGTCCCCTCCAGCCACGGCACCGGGCGCAGGGTGCTGAGGTCGGGTTTCATGACATAATCGCCATAGCCCCGTTCCCAACTGGTTGCGGCATAGCCATCGGGTGTGCGCATCTCAAGATCGGTGGCAAGCAGGTAGTTGCAGCAATGGGTCTCTTCCCACGCACCGGCCACGAAATGACCCGCGTGAAAGCGTTTGCCCATCAACCGGCTCTGCATGTCGACCATGCAGACCAGCACAGTGTCGATGTCCCCGGCAGAAACCAGCGCCTTGAGATCGTCCAGTGTCATATCACCCTCATTCCCTTGTGGTCAGGGCAGGCGCAGCCGCCTGCCCCGCTTGTCCTAGCCGTAACGGTAAGGCCGCCCGGCCTTGAGCATTTCGGCATTATAGCGCTTGAAGATGTCAACGACCTTGGCCTTGGTCTCGGATTCAGCGGCAATTTCATCCCAGAACTTCACAGCCGCCTCTTCGACGGTTGCCCATTCTTCATCCGGAATGGTGGTCAGTTGCATTTTGGTGCCGTTGACCCGCAGGTTGGCCTCGCCGCCCCAATACCACCACTGGCGGTAATAATGCGACTGATCACAGCAAACTTTGAACAGAGTCTGCAAATCCTCAGGCAACTCATTCCAGCGGTCCATATTGGCAAAGAAGTGCCCTGCCCAGGCGCCCGAGATGTTGTTGGTCAGGAAATAGTTGGTCACATCGGCCCAACCGACGGTGTAATCCTCGGTAATACCTGACCAGGCGATGCCGTCCAACTCACCGGTCTGCACCGCGACCTCGATGTCTTCCCAAGGCAGGGTGACCGGTACAACGCCGAACTGCGACAGGAACCGGCCCGCCGTCGGGAAAGTAAAGACACGCTTGCCTTTCATATCCTCCAGCGAGTTGATCGGATCCTTGGTGGCAAAATGGCACGGATCCCAGGCCCCGGCGCTGATATGTTTGACGCCGACCTTCGAGTATTCCTCATCCCAGATCTCGTTCAGGCCCCACTGGTTGAACAGCACCGGCACGTCCAGCGAATAGCGCGAGGCAAAGGGGAAATAGCCGCCGAACACGGTGACCTCGGTGGGTGACGCCATCGAGTCATCATCCGATTGCACCGCATCGATTGTGCCGCGCTGCATGGCGCGGAACAGCTCGCCCGTTGGGACCAGCTGATCGGCATAGAACAGCTCGATCTGCATCCGGTCACCAGCGATCTTGTTGAACATCTCAATCGCCGGGTCGATCACATGCGCGGCCAGTGCAGGGCCCGCATAGGTCTGCATGCGCCAGGTGATCGTGCTTTGCGCCAGAGCCGGCGCGGCCAGTGGTGCTGCGGCAACGCCCACCCCGGCGGTTTTCAGAAACTTACGTCTTGTTGTCATGTCAATTTCCTCTCTGTTGAAGTTTCACGTGCCCGTTCGCGGGGCCTTCTTCTTTAATTTCCATAGACATATCCGGGCAGCCACAGGGCCAGGTCCGGGAACACCATGATGATGATCAGAGCCAGGATCATCACACCGACGAAGGGGATGATCGAGCGATAGATGTCCTTCAACCCGATCTCGGGCGGGGCCATCGCGCGCATCAGGAACAGGTTATAGCCGAAGGGCGGTGTCATATAGGCGATCTGGGTGGTGATCGTATAGAGCACCCCGTACCAGATCAGATCAAAGCCCAGAATGCCCACAAGCGGCACATAGAGCGGGGCCACGATCACCAGCATCGCGGTGTCGTCCAGAAACGTGCCCATGACGATAAAGCTGAGCTGCATCAGGATCAGGATCAACCAAGGCGACAGGCCCAATTGCTCGGTGAACAGGTTGTCGATGGCCCTTACCGCGCCCAACCCATCAAACACCGCGCCAAAGCCCAGCGCCGCCAGGATGATCCACATGAACATACAGGAAATCGCCAGCGTCTGTTTGGTGCAAGTCTCGAATATCTTCCACGTCATCCGACGCTTGACGACCGAGACAAAGAGCGCCGTCAGCGCCCCAATGGCCGAGCTTTCCACCAGCGAAGTCCAACCGTTTACAAAGGGCACCATCATCGCGGCGAAGATGATCAGGGGCAGCGCCCCTGCCCCGAGCAGCCGGATCTTTTCGGCCCGCGGCACCTCATGCGCGTCTTCCATTGCGGGGCCCAGATGCGGCTGAAGGCGGCAACGGATCCAGATATAGAGGATGAACATCCCTGCCATCATCAGACCCGGTACAATTCCAGCCAACCAAAGCTGCCCCACCGGCTGCCGCGCGATCATCGCGTACAGTACCAGCACCACCGAAGGTGGCACCAGAATACCCAGGCTCGATCCGGCCTGGATCACGCCTGTCACCATCGTCTTGTCATAGCCGCGCCGCAGCAGTTCGGGCAGCGCGATGGTGGCCCCGATGGCCATACCCGCAACGCTGAGGCCATTCATGGCCGAGACCAGCACCATCAACCCGATCGTCCCAATCGCCAGCCCGCCATTCACCGGCCCCATCCACACATGGAACATGCGATAGAGATCGTCCGCCAATCGGCTTTCGGACAGCACATAGCCCATGAAGATGAACATCGGCAGAGTCAGCAGCGGGTACCACTTCATCAGCTTCATCGCCGCAGAAAAGGTAATGTCCTGCCCGCCCGTGCCCCACAGGGCCAGCGCAGCAATGGTTGCCACCGCACCGATGGCCCCGAATACGCGCTGACCAGTGAACAGCATCAGCATCATCGAGGCGAACATGAAAATGGCGATATAGTCCTGGCTCATGCCCGCCGCACCCCGATCTCCTGCCCGTTGATCCGGGCTATGTCTTTGAAGAATTCCGACACCGCTTGCAGCAGCATCAGGAAAAAGCCCAGCACCATGATCGCCTTGATCGGCCAGATATAGGGGCGCCACGCGGTCGAAGACCGTTCCAGCCGCCCGATCTCTTCACTGCCGGTCAGCAACCCGGTGAAATAGGCGACAGGTTCGGTGCCCCAATAGCCAATACTATAGGCGGTTGAGCCCAGCCCTCCGTAAAACAGCACGCCCAGATAAAGGATCAGTAGCAGCACGGTGAAGGCGTCGAACCAGGCTTTCCGGCGCGGGCTCCAGTTGTGATAAAACAGATCCATCCGCACGTTCGAACCCAGCTGGATCGAATAGGGCCCGCCCATGATGTAATAGGTCACCATCGCGAACTGAGCCATTTCCAGCGTCCAGAGCGAGGGCAGAAAGAAGGTTTTCGAGATCGACGACCACAGCAGGATGCCCATCATCACAAAGAGGCCCCACATCATCATACGTCCGATCCGGTAGTTCACCGCATCAACGACGCGCACATATGCCGCCATCGCCTTGATCACGAAGCGTCCTCCGCGTTCAGGGCAGTCAGCGTGGTCTTGATCCATGGTACCAGGCAATCAGCTGCGGCTTGTTGTTGCGTTGGTGTTTGGATCAGGTCGTTGCGGATCTCGATCATCACATTCAACAGCCCGTTGCGCAGGCCCTGCACATCCAGCGTGTGCGCGACACCATCTGCCGCTGAATAAGGCTCATTCAGCCGCGTGACATAGGGAAGCTTCGCAGGCGCGTGTGCGATCATCGCCGCTGCGAACCGGCTATCGGCACCATGCAACAAGCCCAGTTCAACCTGTCGCTTCTGGCCTTTGAAAACAGGTGTGAAACTGTGGACGGTCACCATCAACTGCAACGACGTTCGGTTCCGCTTAACTTCATCGGATAACGTCTTGGAAAAAGGCAGGTAAACCTGTTCAACGCGCTCGACCCTGTCGACGGATGACATCGCTGCGTTCACCGGCACGTCAACATCTTCGCTGCGCGCGGGCATTGCGTCAACGGCCTCGGGCGGGCGATTGCAATCATAGACCAGGCGAGACACGCCACCAAAAACCAGGCTAGCCGACATCTGACGCGCCATATTCCGGGCCACCGACAAAGCGCCCGGGTCCCAGGCAATATGGCTGCGCAATGCTTCTGCCCCCACGCCCATGTCGCCCAAAAACTCAGGCACCCGGTTCGAGGCGTGTTCACACACAACGATTACCGAGGGCGCTTCGCCGCTCTGCTCGGCAAAGACGACCGGGCCAAATCCGGGTTTGGTGTGATGTGATTCCAACTGCGCCATGGGAAAAATCTCTACATCCGCAGTTCACCTGTCAATAATTTTCCTGTACAAAAACTTGCAACCCAAGTCATGATGTTAAAAATTGTACAGAACACGACGTTCGCTGAAGGAGAGACACTCGTGCGGGTAACAGAAACACTGATGGCCCACCGCGAAGAGATGACGCCGTCTGAACGTCAATTGGTCAGTGTTTTGCTGGATGACTATCCTATGGCAGGGCTGGGCAGCATCACCGAGCTGGCCAGTGTCGCCTCTGTCTCGACAACGACAGTGGCGCGCATGCTGCAAAAGACCGGTTTTGGCGGGTATCCGCAGTTTCAGGCCGCTGTGCGCGCCGAGGTGAAAGAGATGATCTCGGGCCCGGAAGACAAGCGTGACGTCTGGCAAAACGATCTGCCGGAAGAGCATATTCTGAACCGGTATTCGAAGCAGGCTCTGGAAAACCAGAGACGAACTATTGACGAGATCGATCCTGACGAATTCGACAACCTCTGTCGCATGCTGTGCGATCCTGATCGCCGCATCTTCATCACCGGTGGACGTATCACCGGGGCGCTGGCGCGTTACCTCTACCTGCACTTACAAATGATCCGCCCGGACGTGAAAATGCTGTCGGACGCGGTGTCCTGGACGCATGATCTGCTGGAAGTGCGTGAAGGGGATGTTTTGGTGGCCCTGGATGTGAGGCGTTACGAGAACACGACCTTGCTGATCGGCCAACTCTGCCACGAACGCGGCGCCGAGGTTGTTCTGCTGACGGACCAATGGCGCTCACCCATTCATCGGTTGGCGAAACATACCTTTGCGGCCCGCATCGCGGTGCCTTCGGCGTGGGATTCGATGTCGGCACTTATCGTCTTGTTGGAATGCGTGATTGCCGAGATGCAGGAAAGGCTTTGGGACAGTGTGAAAGACCGGACTGATGCGCTGGAACAGGCCTTTGATCGCACGCGATTGTTCCGAAAATTCGGCCAAAGTTCAGGGTCTTAAATCCTTCACAACTTACAACACTGCGTGAGCACGGTTGCCAGCGCCGGGATAGATCGTAAACTCCGGCCCATGAGCTTTATTACTGACAACCAATTGCCCCTGCTGATCCTGTTTTTCCTGATCGGACTGGTGGGTACTGGCTTTTTGTTTCGCAAACCAGCTGGGCATCGAGCCTGGAAGCTGGCTGACCTGGTCTGGGTCGTGCTGGGCGGAATCGGTGCATTGGTTGCCGTTCTGGCGGGGCTTTACACCTCGGACAGTTCCAGGCTGGATCGCCAGATTGACGTCGCTTATGCGGCCACGCTGGCCTTTGACCGCGATGCAGCGCGGTTCCGCCTGCGATTTTGCGACCCAGCCTATGACCCGGACACCGGAGTTTTATGCGAAAAGGTCGAATTTTTGTCGGCATCGACCGCCAGCAACTCGGAACTGCCCTTGTTCATCGAGGTTACAAATGAAGTCGCCCCGCTGCAGGGGCTGCATTTTTTGTTTGGCGGAAGCTCAAAAGATGACATGGAAGAGGCGCGTGACATGGCCGCCAAGGTCGACGCGTTCAGCATCGACCAGTTTCTGGTCTTCACCTCGCTTGATGAGGAAACACAGGTGGCAATCGACAATATGCGGCGCAAAGTGCCCGCAATTGCAGGAGATTACCTGATCCTCGCCCAAAGTTATGACGACCTGATCGAACAGGTTGGCAAGCTCAAGGATGAATGGGAATACCTCCAGGCCAATGCGCATATTCTGGTGTTGCAGATCGTCGCCCTTTGCCTGGTCAGCTTCGCCGCGCCCTTCCGTCTGGGTAAATCGATTGTCGAGCTGCGCACTGCCTTCAACGACGATATGCCCGTGCCAGTTTCTGAGGATCAGCCCCCAGAAAATACCGCGTCAGAGTCCACAGATTCCGAGCGCCGCGACGCAGCCAGCCCTGACGGGTATAGCGTTCCGCACTCGTAACCGCGTCGCAGCGCAGCGACGTGACAGCTGGCAAGGCCCGCACCAGGGCCACATCCTCCATCAAAGGTTGATCAGGATACCCGCCTGCCCTGTCGTAATCTGTCTTTCGAACCAGCAGCGCCTGATCACCGTAAGGCAGACCCAATACCCGGCTTCGCAGGTTCGCCCATCCGGCAACAATACGCGGCGCCATGCCCTGCGCGCGAAAACGCAACCGAAAACAGGCCGGTTGGCCCGTGGACAAGTGTTGCGACACAAACGCGGTCCAGTCCTGCTGCAACTCGGTATCCGCGTGCAGCACCAACAGCCACTCCGAGGTTGCTGCGGCGCATCCCCGGCGCAACTGCCCCCCGCGCGACGGAGCACCTTGCAAGATCAGCGCCCCTGCATCGTCGGCAATGTCCAATGTCAGATCGCTGGACCCGCCGTCACTGACGATCACCTGCCGGATCAGACCTTCCTGCACCCCTTCGTAAAGGGCCATGAACACCCGCGGTAGGCTGTCTGCGGCGTTCAGGGTGGGAATGACAACACTGATCGGTGCGGGCACGTCTGTTACCTCTGGTCTTGGCGGCGCGAACTCCTATATCACGGGGCCAAGGCAAATGACGAGGATCAACCATGCCCAATCGCCGCATCTTTCGTCTGTCCGGCGCGGACACTGACAGTTTCCTGCAAGGTTTGATCACCAATGACATTGAGGGCCTGGCGGATGGGCTGGTCTATGCGGCGCTGCTGACGCCTCAGGGCAAGTATCTGGCCGACTTCTTTCTGAAACGGGACGGAGACGCGGTTCTGCTGGACGTGGCCGATATCTTGGCGGACGGGCTGCACAAGCGGCTGGCCATGTACAAGCTGCGCGCGGATGTAACGATCGAACCCTCGGGCTTGAACCTGCAACGCGGCACCGGTCCTGCACCAGCAGGTGCCCTGCCCGATCCAAGGCATAAAGACATGGGCTGGCGGGCCTATACCGAGGCCGACGAAGCCCATGACGGCACCGACTGGGATGCGATCCGGGTACGCCATGGCATGCCCGAAACCGGCATCGAACTGACGCCGGACAGCTATATCCTTGAAACCGGCTTTGAAGACTTCAACGGCGTCGATTTCAAAAAGGGCTGCTATGTCGGGCAGGAAGTTACGGCCCGCATGAAGCACAAGACCGAGCTGCGCAAAGGGCTGCGCGTCGTGGAAATCTCGGGGGCTGCCCCAGCGGGCACTCAGATCACGACCGACGGCAAACCTGTTGGCACGCTGTTTACCCAATCCGGTGGTAAAGCGATTGCCTATCTGCGTTTCGACCGCGCCGGTGGAGAGATGCAGGCCGCAGACGCAACGCTGCGCCTGGTTGAGTGAACGCGGCCAACTAAGCCCCGGATAAGATTTGAATATGACCCTATGTGCTGTCAGACTGGGCAAAGTTCAGTAACGCGGGCGCAGACATGTTCAAACTCTATCGCGCGATCTGGCGGGCCAGCGCAGGACGGCAGATCATCCTGATCGTGCTGTCGATCGCAATCGCAGCCCTCGCCGCCGTTCCCTTGGAATTCCAGCGCGATATTGTGAACCATCTAACATCTGACGATGTCAGCGGTGACCGTCTATTGCTTCTGGGAAGCGGCATGATGGCCGTAATCCTGCTCAGCCTTGCCCTGAAATGGCTGCTGGGCTACCGCGCGGGAACGCTGGGTGAGGATTTGATCCGCATGATCCGACAGCGTTTGCTTGTGCGGGCGACGGATCTCACCGAATCTGGTGAGTCCTTTCGCAAGGGGACCATGACCACCGCCATTTCAGCCGAGGCGGAGGAGCTGGGTAAGTTTGCCGGTGGTGCCTTTTCTGATCCCG
Source organism: Ruegeria sp. HKCCA6707 (assembly GCF_013033515.1). Taxonomy (GTDB): domain Bacteria; phylum Pseudomonadota; class Alphaproteobacteria; order Rhodobacterales; family Rhodobacteraceae; genus Ruegeria. The sequence continues at coordinate 542,528 of NZ_WQEG01000001.1, forward strand.
TGGTTCAGATCGGCACCCTGATCAGTGTCATAGGATATATCTCGTCGACCCAACCCGGCTTGGGCATGATCGCGTTTTCGATGATCGTGCCGCAGATCGTCATCGTATTGATATCGCAGCGGAAAGTGAATGTCTTCGTGGCAGAGCGCGTCCGTATTCTGCGGGGGGCGACAGACAAACTGACGACAGAGCAAATTGACCAGATTGCGACAGAGATTGACGCTCAATTCGACGAAATCTTCGAAACACGACGCAAGATGTTTCTGTGGAAGCTTTCCGCCAAATTCCTGCTAAGCGTCATCAACGGAGCGGGAACCGTAGGGATTCTGATGCTGGGCGGGTATCTGGTGCTGGACGGAAAGACCGATGTCGGAACGGTGGTTGCCGCCACCAGCGGGCTTACGCGTATTCAGGGACCGACGGCGTTTCTGATCGCGTTTTACAGGCAAGTCAGCGCAAACCGCATCAAATACGAGCTGATGCTGGAACTGTTTGGCCCGAACCCGGAACGCTATCGCCGGATCGGGCACCATTCGTAGAAAAGACCGCCCCGGCCAAAGCCATGCGGTCTTGTCGGTAAGATATCCGGATCAGGCGCGTTCCGAGTATTCCATGGTCTCGGTATTCACCACGATCATCTCATCCTGACCGATAAAGGGTGGCACCATAACCTTAACGCCATTGTCCAGCACAGCTGGTTTGAACGAGTTCGCAGCGGTCTGCCCTTTCACCACCGGCTCGGTCTCGACAATCTTGCAGGTTACTTTCTGAGGCAGCGTCGCGTTCAATGCTTCGCTTTCATAGAACTCCACCACAATGGTCATGCCATCCTGCAAAAACGGGCGGCGTTCCCCCAACAGATCGGCGGGCAGTTCGATCTGCTCATAGGTTTCGGAGTCCATGAACACCAACATGCCGTCGGATTCGTAGAGGAACTGCTGATCTTTCTGCTCCAGACGCACACGCTCAACCTTGTCCGCAGACCGGAACCGTTCGTTCAGCTTCGATCCATTGCGCAGGTTGCGCAGTTCGACCTGTGCAAAAGCGCCACCTTTTCCGGGCTTTACGTGATCAACTTTTACAGCAGCCCACAGCCCGTCATTATGCTCAAGCACATTGCCGGGGCGAATTTCGTTCCCATTTATCTTGGGCATGACATAAATCCTTCACAAACGGTTGATGCGTCAGTTGTCGTCCCTATATCTGGCGTGGCTACACCTGGCAAGACAACGAAACCTAGTGCTGCAGGTGCAGCAAGCCATGCAAATGACGCAACGTAGTTATGCAAATTAGGTGTATCCGAATCGCAACTAATCGGTCATAAGAACCGTCACGCCGAAAATTGCAAGAGCAAGAAAAACAAGGAAGACGAGATGAGAGATTTCGTTGACGGCACTGCCTTTAACAACGAGCAAGGCAATCGTGCACGCAAACTTTTCGCGGCTGTTGTGTTGGCCGCACTGGACGACGCTATTGCGGATGACAAAAAATATGGCAATGGCCCGGAACAAATCGCCCGCTGGGCACGCTCGCGCGATGGGCGCGAAGTACTGTCTTGCGCGGGTATCGACCCCAATGAGCGGGTTGTCAGCGGACTGATGGAGTTCGTTGGCCGTGGTGTGCGCACATCTGTTGCGCTGTCGCGTGAAGAAAGCGAGCGTCGGAACGCCGCACAGCAGGCCGAAGCCGCCTGATCACCGTCTCAAACGGACGAAAAAACGCGCCCCTGTCATCGGGGTGCGTTTTTCTTTGGGCTCAGAAAAACAAAAGCCATTGCCGTGCAACCCACAACTCGGCCAATAGAAGCGCGCCAAAAAACAGTTTGGCGCCAGGTGTCAGGCCGCGCAGCCACAACGCCCCATAAGCCGCCATGCAGGCGAGCGCCAAAACCGGTGCCACCCAGAACGCGTGATGACTACTGTCCCAATAACTGACAGGGCTGTGAAACACCCAACCGCTGAACGGCCAGAACTGCGGGCGACCGTCGCCGGCATGCAGCACAAAGTCAGTGAGCAGGTGCAATAGCCCAGCGCCTGCCCCCAGCACCACCAGACGCCAACCGCGCCAGATCCCGATCAGCAGGGCCAGCCCCCACAGCAGAAACGAATTGTCGATGGCAAACACGGTTTGCCAGGCGGTTGAGAAATAGAGCTCTCGGAACACAACCTGCGGCGGGATCGCCAGCACATGCAGCGAAATCCCCGCCATCAGGTAAAGCGAAAGATCAGGCAGCAACGATCCGATCAATACAGCGGCCAGCACGCGCCCTTTCGCTGGGCGGGCAAAGACAGCGGCCCCAATCAAAAGATGCGCAGGCGTGTTCAACTTGTGCTTTTCCTTTGCCTGCAAATCAGGTCATCTGACCGCCAACATAGGAGACAAGCCATGGCGCGGTCCATCATGATTCAGGGCACCGGCAGCAATGTCGGCAAATCGGTTCTTGTGGCCGGTCTGGCCCGCGTCTTTACCCGGCGTGGCTTGCGGGTCGCACCGTTCAAGCCACAGAACATGTCGAACAACGCTGCCGTGGCCGACAGCGGTGGCGAAATTGGGCGCGCACAGGCGCTACAGGCCCGTGCCGCGCGCCGGGCGAGCCACACGGACATGAACCCTATTTTGCTAAAGCCCGAGACCGATACAGGTGCGCAGATCATTGTGCAGGGACAAAGGGCTGGGAAGATGAAGGCCGGGGACTACCGCAAAGACAAATCCAAACTTCTGAACGCAGCTTTAGAAAGCTTTCACCGGCTTTGCGCGGATACCGATCTGGTTCTGGTCGAAGGCGCTGGCAGCCCGGCAGAGACCAATCTGCGTCAAGGAGACATCGCCAATATGGGCTTTGCCTGCGCAGCCAATGTTCCGGTTGTTCTCGTGGGTGACATTCATCGCGGTGGAGTAATTGCGCAGATCGTTGGCACTCAGGCGGTGCTCGACCCAGCTGATCTGGCGATGATCCGGGGCTTTGCTGTCAATCGCTTCAAGGGTGATGTGTCTTTGTTCGACGATGGCCGCGACGATATTGCCGCGCGCACCGGCTGGCCCTGCATTGGCGTCGTGCCCTGGTTCCACGATGCATGGAAGCTGCCCGCCGAAGACATGATGGATGTCCGGTCAACAGCAGGTGGCGCCTGCAAGGTCGTTGTGCCTCAGCTAGAGCGGATGGCGAATTTCGATGACCTCGATCCGCTCTCGGCTGAACCCGGTGTCACGGTCGAGATTGTACCCGCCGGTCGCGCCCTGCCCGGAGATGCCGATCTGGTGCTATTGCCCGGCAGCAAGTCGACGATCGGCGATCTGACCTATTTCCGTGCGCAAGGCTGGGATATCGATCTGTTGGCCCATGTCCGCCGTGGCGGTCATGTCCTGGGCCTTTGCGGTGGCTATCAGATGTTGGGCCGCTCGATCGATGATCCAGACGGCGTGGATGGCCGCCCTGGCAAAGTTGAGGGGCTTGGTTTTCTCGACGTGGAAACAGTCATGGCGGGCAGCAAGCAGGTAAAGCTGACACAGGCGACAGCCCTGCCCGGCCATGAGCCCGTCAGCGGGTACGAGATCCATATGGGTCGCACAGTTGGCCCGGATTGCGTGCGCGCCTGGTTGGACATTGATGGCCGCCCCGAAGGCGCCAGCAGCGCCAATGGCCGCGTGCGCGGCAGTTATCTGCACGGGATCTTTTCATCGGATCCATTTCGCGCCAGTTATCTGTCGCGGCTGGGCGTCACCTCGGATATCGCTTACGAAGACGGCGTCGAGGATACGCTCGACGCCTTGGCCGACCATCTGGAACAGCACATGGATCTGGATCAACTTCTGGCGCTGGCGCAACACCCCAACAAAGGGTGATCGTCAATCAACCTTTTCGGCGATCAAGGCACGCGCAATCTCGCGCCGGACCATTTTGCGCAGATTGCGCGACACGCGTTCACCCAACTCGCCCTGCAATTCTTCACGCACGATCTGAGCGATCAGCTCTTGCAATGCCGTTTCGTCCAGACCTTCGGGCAGAAGTGCTTTCCTGTCGCTCGGCGCGGCTACATCAGTGGTGTTTTTTCGGGCGCGGATGAAAATCGCAGCACCATCGTCGTCGACTGTCTCATCCGCTTCGGCAGGCCAGTCCACCGCGCGCGTGCGCGTCCCGGAATAGGCGTCGTTGCTTTCACCGTCAGGTTCCCATTGATCTTCGGTACGCGCAATTGCCGCTTCCAGCGCTTCAATCTTGGCACTCAGGCTGCCAGCCAAGTCGCGACCAGAACCATTTGCAGTTTCGCTCTGAACCGGGTCGGCAGACCCGTCAACCGCACAATTCCTGCGCTCAAGCGGTGCAGGGCCAACCGCATCTCGCGCGCGCAATCGAATCGGACCAGTATCTTCAGAACCGGGTTTGCGAGCGGCGATTTCCCGGCTTTCGTCCAACTGTCGCACCAACTGAAGAGGCGAGTCGCGCTCGACGTCCGCACCGGCATCTTCTCCGACGCGCAGCTCTTCGGTCAGAACCAGCCGCCCTGGCTTGGCTGGCTGCGCCGTTGGGATAAAAAGAAACTCTGGCTCGTCCCGCACTTCTTCGCTCACCAATCGTTTGATCGAAGAAAGCACATCCTCACCGCCTGCTTTGACGACACTATCCGACATTCTTCTCTACCGCTCTACCTGTGCGAGCGAGTGTAGCCAATCCGCCCTCGCCCCACAACAGGTAGTATTGCGGCACTAGTCGCGCCGCAAGGCTTTCAGCACACGATCGAGGTCTCGGCTCTGTTTGCTCACCGCTGATGGCGCTTTTTTAACCAGATTGTAGTACAGGGTCGGATCGTAAATCTGCACTGCCAAACCAAGACGTTCTGCGGTCAAAAGCCCCTGCGCCTGCAGCAATTGATAAGCCGCCAAAGACCGCTCGGTACGAGAGGCGATTTCCGCCAATTGAGCGTCAAGGAGGTCTTGCTGAGCGGCCAATACGTCAAGCGTGGTACGCGCACCCAGCGTCGCTTCTTCGCGAATCCCATCGAATGCCACCTGAGACGCACGCACCCGTTCGGTCGACGCGCGCAGGCTGGCTGTGGCGGTCTCGAAGCGCACATATGCGTCTGTGACGCCCTGAGTGATATCTTTTTCCACGTTCAGCAAGTTCGCCCGAGACGCATCGCGCGTGGCCATGGCCCGACGAACAGCCGCAGCAAGCCCGCCACCCTGATAGATCGGTTGGGTCAGGTTCAGCGAGACCGAACCTGCGTTGCTATAATCATCGTCGTCAAAGCTTTCGGTCACACCCGCGCTTGCATTCAGGCTGACATTAGGTCCGAGGTTTGCGCGCTGTTGTTCAACCAACAGATCAAACGCACGCACCTGGTGCTGCGCCGACTGGATCGCAGGGTGATTGCGACGTGCCAAGCCCTGAGCCTCAGACAGACTGCTGGGCAGGTTTGGAAGCCTTGGCTGCCCGCTTGTCTTGCCCGGTTGTTTGCCGACGGCATTAACATACTCTGCCTGTGCTGTTTCCAGATCACCGCGCGCATCGGCAAGATCGGCCCGCGAACTGGCCAATTGCGCCTCAGACAGCGCAACGTCCGTTCGGGTCACCTCGCCAACCTCAAACCGGTCCTGAGACGCACGAAGCTCTTCGCTGGACAGATCGACGTTGTTCTGGCGGATGCCGACGGTTTCTTCCTGCAGCAACACGCTCAGATACGCAGTCGCCGCCCGGAATAGAATTTGCTGCTCGACATCCAACAATGTTTGCCGCGTCGCCAACACAGTTTCCTGGGCCGATTGCTTGCCAAACAAGGTCGCGCCACCGTCATAAAGCAATTGGCTAAAAGTCAGCCCGGTGAAAAAATCCGTTGGTTGACTAGAGGTTACGAAATTGTTGGTCCGTGCGCGATTGAAATCCTGCGAGATTTCGACCGTCCAGTTCACAATCGGACGCAATGCAGACAGAGCAATTGCAACGTCTTCATCTTCAACCCGCAAAAGCGCTCTGTTTTGTTCTAATAGACCACTGGTGTTGTAAGCACCGATAAATGCATCGGTCAGGTTATCCGCCCAAGCCATACGCACCGGAAGGCTAGAAACTGCGATACCCGCGGTCAAAGCCAGCGCGTGCGCCAACTTTCTTGTTAGGGTCCCACCCATCTCCGATTCCTCTCGAATTCAAAAAAACACTGCCTCGACCGCAATTTGCGCCTTTGAATTGAACTAATCAAGGCAGTCAAAAACTTTGAATCTGGACTATAGCGAAAATGCACACTCTTGGGTGAACCCGGGCAAAACCGGCGCGCTGGCGTTAAACGCAAATCGCCAATTGACTTGCCCGTCGATCTTGTGACCAACGCGCACAGTACCAAGGTCGCCTTCCATGAAAACGCAAGCAATCCGGCCTTGGTCCTTTAGCTGATCCAACAGCGCCTCGGGCACTCGTTCGACCCCGCCTTGAACAAGGATCACGTCATACGGTCCATGCTCTGCCGCACCTTGTTCCAAAGGTCCGATATGGACAATCGCGTTATCTTCACCCGTTTCCATCAACACGGTCTGCGCCTCAGAAGCCATGGCTTCATCTGCTTCGACGCCAACAACAAGCTGCGCCATGCGTGCGGCCACCGCCGTGGAATACCCATAGCACGAGCCAACATCCAACACCGCTTCGTCATTGGAAATATTCAATGCATCCAGCATCTTTGCCAGTGTTCGCGGTTCCAGCAGGCATCGCCCCTGCCCCAGATCGGTCAGGTCTCCGACATAAGCTGCCTCACGCAGCGCATCGGGCACAAATTTCTCACGCTCGACGCTCAGCATGGCATCGATGATGGGGAATTTCGTGACATCGGACGGACGAATCTGGGTGTCGACCATTGTCAGGCGTCGGGCTGCGAAATCTGTCATGGGATCGGTCTTTCTGTTTCCCTTGTTTTCGCGCTTTTGCCATATCCACAGCGCTGCGGCAACGGGCCACGACCACCAAAGCGGTGGTCAAGCAAAATCCAGGGCCATGAACCCCGATTTCACTGCAACCGAATGGTTTTGCCCTCAAAGCTCTGGACGTTCCCACGGAAAGCTGCTAGAACGCCCACCACACCACAGCAAGTGATTGATTTCATTTACAAAGGCGAGTTGGCGGAGTGGTGACGCAGCGGATTGCAAATCCGTGTACACCGGTTCGATTCCGGTACTCGCCTCCACATACTGCCGTTTCACCCACAGCCTCCGCTTAGCTTTGATTTCCAAAGCTGTTGATTTGACCGGTTCGTTCTCATTCTGCCCTTCGCCCAAAGGCCAAAACGCTGCGGTGCGTCATGACCTGGGCTGCAGGTTGATGGCTTGCGTGCGGTGTTGGCACGTTCTGTGAGAGGTCAATTCGCTTATGAAGGCGCTTTGATGCGGTAAATTTTGAAGAACGATCCGTTTTCAATAACCTGCAGGTTCTCTACCTGCTCTGTTTTGGGCGGTCCGAAGACAATGAGATAGTCAAAGTCTTGCGGCCATTCCGCATAGTAGATCCTCTCGTTCCGCCCCACAGCGACCCCCAAAATATTTTGCCTGTGCTCTTCATCCAGGACACCGAACAGGAGCGCTGTTGTCAAAGCCCGTGAGGGGCGTATCGGGTCCAGGTGCAGTAAATCCCGTTCGGTTCTTATTGGTTGCGTCGAAGGATAGGTGAACAGCGTCGGTACAAATGCATTGCCAAATATCACCGCGAGACTGTCAATGTTGCGAAACGAAAGGAAACCGGATGGCTGGTGCATGTTGCGCGCTCCGGTGGCCATACGCCATTGGGTCGAATAGGTCAGCTCGGGGCGGCTTCCTGGCAAGTCAAAGGCACCAATAACCTTCGACCTTGGTGTGATTTGCGCGACTGCCGATTTCAGCTCGTCTACGTTTTCCGAAAACGCGTTCCAGTTGGCTGCGATTGAGCTTCCTTTGAAAATTGAAAGGCACACGGCCAGGGCGACCAAGGCGGTGTTGATCCGTGTATTTTTCACCTCAAAGCAGCTTGAGGCAACAAGCAGTGCCATGAATATCAAACCGACCCGCGCATCAAGGAACACACCAAATAGAACTGCAGGCAATCCGATTGTCCCCACAAAAAGCCCACCCAGGGCCAAACGCATACTTGGCGCGATACTGACGCGCCCTGTAAGCCCGAGCCACAGATACAACAAAAGCACGAATATGCAGACTGCCCAATCGGGCGCGTCCCCTTGAAACAGACCGATACCCAGGAACGCCATCGCCTTGTTGTGCAGATCACCCCACCAAGATCCCATAGGCATCGGCTCAAGACCCGCGTCTGAGAGAAAGTGATTGAAGGCAAAGATCGCGAGCGACGGAATCACGCAGAACGTAAAACGCACAAAACTCTTGATCGCCAGAGGCGAACGCAAGCGTGACGCGTTTACGTTAACCAGATACGCAAATGAAATTGCGAGGCAAAACAGGTATCCGAAAATGTGTGAAAAATAGAGCGCGACCAGCAAAACCGAGAGTGCAAGATACAACAACGGAGCTTCGCGTCTTTGTGCCTGGATCAGCACGCTGACGGAAAACAGCATGAGCCCTACGGAAAAGTAGAAGTTCAAAAACCCCCACGCAAAGACGATGTTCAGGGCCGTCAAAAACGGAAGAGCAAGCCCAATGTGCAGGCGTCCGAAAAGGGTCGCGTTTAACGTCAAAGACCCTCCGATAAAAACCGCTACCGCAAGAAGCAGAAACACAAACCCAGCAGCTTCGCTGTTCAGAAATGGAAGTCCAAAGACAGTGATCGCATCCATGGCCAAGTTCGGGATGGGTCCCCAAGCGGCCTCGTATATGCCTTCGAACTCTGAAGAAACGGCAAGCGACTTTAGTACATGTATTCGGGCCAAATGGTTGGGGTAGTCGATCAATGGTGGAATCGACGCCTGCGTGAATGGCAAAAGAACACCAACGCAGAGCCCAACAAGCCCGAATGCGCAGAGCGCCAAACTGAAATAGTCGATACGCTTGGAAATCACGCGAACCTCAAAAGTGCTTTCATTGCCTGTATGCAAGCTAATCAGCCTTTAAGAAACGGCTCAGGATAACAATTTGGCTAATATGGTATTTTAGCCCCTGTTCTGTTTGCGTGATCAGGTTTCGAACGGGTGGAAGCCATGTTTATGCCGCCTTTGTTTCAGGCAGCATTCCTTTGTGACCATGGTGACCTTGCTGATCCTTACAAGCGTGGTCGGTTCTAGCCTTTCAAATACGCCAACGCAGCTTCACGCAGATCGGTTGGGTTTGGTGCCCAAGTGTTTACTGGCTAAGCGTTCGGTTTTGCGGGATCACTTCGTAACCTTGCTCTTCTGGCTCATCGTCTTCCATCTCTGCTGGAAAACCTGCCGCGCGGATATCCAGTCCGGTGGCTTCCTCGAGGCGTTTGATGATATTGGGTGAGAGTTCGCGTTCGCCAAATCGCGCGATGCCATCGTCGAAGATTTTGATCATGACAGGGTTGATCTCAAGCGGCACGCCTGCGCGATCCGCCACGTCCTGAAACAGGCCGATGTCCTTTTTCACCAGGTCCATGGTGAAAGAGATATCGCGCGAGCCGTTGAGGATCACCTGGCTTTCGGTTTCGTGCACAAAGGACGTGCCCGATGAGATTTTGATGGCCTCATAGGTCGTGCCCAGATCCATTCCAGCAGCCTTGGCTGTTACCAATGCCTCGGCACATGTGATGAGGTTGGCGGTTGCCAGATAATTGGTCAGCACTTTCAGCACCGAGGCCGAGCCCAGATCGCCCGTGTGTAAAACCCGGCGGCCCATTGTGGTCAGAAACGGCAGGATCCGCTCGAATGTCTCGCGGTCACAGCCAGCAAAGATCGAGATATTGCCGGTTGCCGCGCGGTGGCAGCCGCCCGAAACCGGGCAATCCACAGCCGCGCCGCCCCGTTCGATCACCAGTGCGCCCAAGCGTTTGGCTTCGGCTTCGTCGGTGGTCGACATTTCCATCCAGATTTTGCCGGGCCCCACTTCGGGCAGCATCTCTTGCATCACAGCGTCCGAGGCCGCAGGCGATGGCAGGCAGGTGATCACCGCGTCGCAATCGCGCATCAGTTGCGCCGGGCTTTCCGCAGCTTTTGCACCTTTGGCAACAAACTCGGCCACCAGATCTTCGTTCAGATCATGCACGGTCAGATCAATGCCATTGCGCAGCAGCGATCCTGACAGCTTGCCGCCCACATTTCCCAGCCCGATAAAACCTACTTTCATTCAGCTCTGCTCCCCTGTTTGCAGTTTTGGTCAGGCGAACACAGCGCGCAAAGCCCGTCATGCCGCTCAGCGACCCGCACAAGTCGCTTTTCAGCCCTTGGCCTTGTTGTTAGCGCAACGCGCTTGACAACGGGGTCAACTGTGCCTCATGAGCCATATGTTGGTGTCTGCGACAGCAGATGAAAAGGGAATGCGTCAGCGGATCGTCCGTCAAACGCAGCCGCCCCCGCGACCGTGACCGGAGAGGGTGCCCAAAGCCACTGGCCTAGGCCGGGAAGGTGGGACATCCGACAGAGGCAAGCCTCTGACATCCGCAAGCCGGGAGACCTGCCAGCAAAAAAGACTGAAACCGGACGGGGTGTTCCGGAGTGGGGTCTGACGTGACCCGCATGAAACCCCGTCCCCCACGAAAAGGATCTGGGGGGATGAGAGATATGACCGAGGCAGTACCGGTCGAGTTGTTGGTCTGCACCACCTGTCGGCGCGGCCTGCCCATAGAGGACGACGCGGAACGGCCCGGCGCATTGCTGCACAAGGCGCTGGCGCAAGCTGATCTGCCCGAAGGGATCACGTTGAAAGCCGTTGAATGCCTGTCGAACTGCGACGAAGGCTGTTCCATAGTTTTGCGCGGCGGGCCCGATCGCTGGACGTTCGTCTATGAACATCTGAATGAGACCGACCATGTCGAGACCATCGTCGACGGCGCCACGAAATACCTGGAGACCGAAGACGGTTTGGTCAAATGGCGTGAGCGTCCTGAGCATTTCCGCAAGAACTGTGCGGCACGTATTCCCCCGATTGGAGCCCTGAAATGAGCACGCTTGAAAAGCTTCCCGTCACCGTGATCACCGGATTTTTGGGGTCTGGCAAAACCACATTGGTCAAGCATCTGATGCAGAATCCTCAGGGCAAGCGCCTGGCCGTCGTCGTCAATGAGTTCGGCGATGTCGGTGTTGATGGCGATATCCTGAAATCCTGCGCGATCCCTGATTGCCCTGCCGAGAACATCATGGAACTGGCCAATGGCTGCATCTGTTGCACCGTGGCCGATGATTTCATCCCCACGATCGAAGCGTTGATGGCGCTAGAGCCGCGCCCCGATCACATCCTGATCGAAACCTCGGGTCTGGCGCTGCCGAAACCGCTGCTCAAGGCGTTTGACTGGCCCGATATCCGTTCGAGAATCACCGTGGACGGTGTGATTGCCCTGGCCGACGCCGAGGCGGTCGCTGCGGGTCGCTTTGCAACAGATGTGGCGGCCGTCGATGCGCAGCGGCTGGCGGATGACTCGATTGATCACGAGACACCCCTGTCCGAGGTCTTTGAAGATCAGATTTCCTGTGCCGATATCATCCTACTGACCAAGCCCGATCTGGCCGGTCCCGAAGGCGTGGCCAAGGCCAAAGCGGTGATCGCCGCCGAGGCTCCGCGCCCGCTGCCGGTGGTCGAAGTCGCCGAAGGCGTTGTGGATGTGCGCGTTGTTCTGGGGCTTGAGGCCGCGGCCGAAGATGACATGGACGCGCGCCCATCGCATCATGACGGCCACCACGATCATGAACATGACGATTTCGACAGCATCATCATCGAGTTGCCGGAACAAAGCGACCCGCTTGATCTGGTGACGAAGATCGAACGTCTGGCCACCGATCTGAACATTCTGCGCGTCAAAGGCTATGCCGCTGTTCAGGGCAAGCCGATGCGTCTTCTGGTGCAAGCCGTGGGTGCGCGCGTGCGTCATCAATATGACCGTCCGTGGCAACCGGGCGAAGACCGCCGCTCGCGCCTTGTGGTTATCGCCGAGCATGACGACATCAAAGAAGCAGAGATCCGTGCTATCCTTGCGCCTGTAAGCGAGGCTGCCGAATAAGCCATGCATGTCGTCTTTCGCGAAAGCCACGGGCTCGAAGAGACAGAGACCCCGACCGATCTGGGCCAGAGCCCGGCGGATCTGGTGGTGCTGTCCTTTTCGGACAGTGATCTGGGCGCTTTCGCGGCTGGCTGGCATCGCGGCGGCGGGCCCGACGGGGAAATGCCAACCCTGAGGCTGGCCAATCTGACGGCTCTGAAACATCCGCTATCGGTCGACACCTATGTGGAACAGACGCTGGAAGGTGCCAAGGGCATCCTGATCCGCCTGATCGGCGGGGTTCCCTATTGGTCTTACGGGCTACAGCAAGTACTGGCGCTGGCACAGGCGAAAGGCATTGCACTGGCGGTCTTACCGGCGGATGGGCGCGAGGATACGCGGCTGGATGACTATTCCACTCTGCCCGTCTCGACCCTGCGCCGTTTGGCGCATCTGTGTGACACAGGCGGCGAAGTTGCGGCACAGGCAGCGCTGGCGCAGATGGCACTTGCCGCTGGGCTTTATGCGGGTCCGGTGATGGGGGCCAAAACCATCCCCGACTGCGGTGTCTGGTGCCCGGATCGGGGCGTGATCTCGGCGGACACGGCATTTACCGGTGATGCGCGGCGCGTGCTGGTTACGTTTTATCGTGCTTACCTGACCTCTGCCGACACTGCCCCAATTGCGGCGTTGATCCGCGCCCTGCGCGCACGCGGGATTGAGGCAGTCGGGCTTTTCGCCCCGTCGCTCAAGGCACCAAACGCGGCGGATTGGCTGCGCGAGACGATCTTGGCCCTTGGCCCGTCGGCGATCATCAACGCCACCTCATTCTCGGGCAAAGGCGCATCGGGCACGTCGCCTCTGGACGCGGCCAATGTGCCGGTGTTTCAAGTGGCCCTCGCCACGTCGCGCCGCAAAGCCTGGGCCGAGGCGGAACGCGGGTTGTCACCGGCAGATCTGGCGATGCATGTTGTGTTGCCCGAGGTCGATGGCCGGATCAATGCAGGGCTCGTGTCGTTCAAAGAACCCGGCAAGCGTGAGCCGCAGTTGGAATACTCACGCTTTGCGCACCGACCTGATCTTGAGCGGATCGAGGCTGTGATTGATCGTCTGTGCGGTTGGCTGAACCTGCAAGACAAGCCAAAATCCGATCAGGTCCCGGCACTGGTGCTTTCGACCTATCCGGGCAAAGACTGGCAGATGGCCCATGCGGTCGGTCTGGACGCGCTGGCCTCGGCCGAGGCGATGCTGAGCGACCTGCAAACGGCAGGCTACGATACAGCCCCGGCTGCCTCCATTGCAGACTGCTTGCTGGACGCACGCATATCCTGGCCTCTTGCAGATTATGCGACCGCTCTCGCCGCTTTGCCGGAACAACTGCGCGCAGATCTGCAAACCGTTTGGGGCGCGCCCGAGGACGATCCGGCCTTTGCCAATGGCGCGTTCCAGTTCACTGCGCTGCGCCGGGGCAAGGCGCTTGTCGCGCTCCAACCCGAACGGGGCACGCCCGCGCTGCGCGATGACGAATATCATGACCTCTCGCGCACACCGCGACATGGCTATGTCGCCTTTTATCTGTGGCTGCGCAATGGCTTGGGCGCGGATGCGCTGATCCATATAGGGGCCCACGGCACGCTGGAATGGCTGCCCGGCAAGTCTGTTGCCCTGTGCACCGAATGCTGGCCCGAAGCGCTTGTCGGCGACATGCCGGTCATCTACCCGTTCATCGTCAATGACCCGGGCGAGGCCGCACAAGCCAAACGCCGGATCGGGGCCGTCACCCTGGGCCATATCCCGCCCGCGCTGAAAGACAGCGGCACACCGGATCGCATGGTGCGGTTGGAATCGCTGCTGGATGAATTCTCGAATGCGGATGGGCTAGACCCCAGGCGCCGTGACCGGCTGCAAGCGGATATCCGGGATGAGGCACAGGCCATCGGGGTGGAACAGGACCTGGGGCTGGATCGGGCAACCAGCACCGCTGAGGCAATCACCCGCATCGACCGCTTTGTCTGCGACATCAAGGAAAGCCAGTTCGGCGACGGGCTGCATATCTATGGTCGTGTCCCAGAGGTTACCGGAAGTTTCGATCCGGCCCCATCCGCCTATGCCGAACGCGACGCGCTGATCGACGCGCTGGCCGGGCGACGGATCGAGGCTGGTCCCTCGGGCTCGCCCTATCGAGGACGTACCGATGTTTTGCCCACCGGGCGCAACCTTTACACCACCGATCCGCGCTCGGTGCCCACACGCGCGGCCTATGCACAAGGCGTCAAACTGGCTGAAGAACTGGTCCGGCGGCATCTGCAAGAGGAAGGGGATTATCCCAGAGGGCTGATCGTCGATCTGTGGGGCTCGGCCACGATGCGCACGGCGGGCGAAGAATTCGCCATGGCGCTGCACCTGCTTGGGGTCAAACCTGTCTGGGATGCGGGCTCGGAACGGGTTTCGGGAATTGAGGTTCTGCCAATTTCCGACCTTGACCGCCCGCGTCTGGACGTGACCTTGCGCGTCTCGGGCCTGTTTCGCGACGTGTTCCCGACGCTGTCGGCTCTGTTCGGGCAAGCCATCAAAGCGCTGGCTGCCCGCGATGAAGCACCGGATTGGAACCCCTATGCCGGTCATGCGCCCTCGGCCCGGGTCTATGGCCCGGCCCCTGGCAGCTATGGTGTCAACATGACCCAATTGTCTGAAACCTACACGGACGAGGCCCGCGTTCAGGCCGGGGAAGCATGGCTGGAGGCCAGTTCATTCGCGTTGGAAGGCGATCATATCGCGCAAGACAAAGACGGGATCGCACAGCGCGTGGCGCAGGCCGACAGCTTTGTGCACCTGCAAGACCTGACCGAGACCGATCTCTTGCTGGCCAACGACTATGCGACGCACGAGGCCGGGTTTGCAGCGGCTAAAACGCTGACCGGTGGAACGGCGCAGCTTTACCATCTGGACAACACAAGGCCCGAGACCCCGCGCGCGCGGACCTTGCCTGAAGAGATCAGCCGCGTCGTCCACGTGCGCGCCGCAAATCCCGGATGGATCGCCGGAATGCAGCGGCACGGGTTCCGTGGTGCGGCCGAGATTGCAGCGACTTTGGATCACATGGCCTCGTTCGCGCATCTGTCTGGAACGGTAGCGCCGCATCTCTTCGATCTCTACCACGATGCCACGTTGGGCAATGCCGAGGTGGATGCCTTTCTGCAAGACGCAAACCCAGGGGCGCATCAGGCCATGCAGGATCGGTTTCGCGCCCTTCTGGACGCCGGTCTTTGGAACACCCGCCGCAATGCGATCCGGGCTAATCTGGAGGGTCTGGGGTGAGCGCGCCGATTGTCCAGGGCTGGTGCCCCGGCGCGCATCGCCCGATGATGTCTGGCGATGGTTTGGTCGTCCGAGTGCGACCTCGGTTGGCACGGCTGGAGGCGCAGCAAGTTTTGGGGCTGTGTGCTTTGGCCGAGCGGTTTGGCTATGGCACCATTGACCTGACCAACCGTGCAAACCTGCAACTGCGCGGAGTTCAGGAGAAGGATCACCGGTCGCTATTGGTTGAATTGGCTGAGCTTGGCTTGCTGGACGCAGAACCCGGCATCGAGATGCGCCGCAACATGCTGGTGACACCGCTTTATAAAGCGCATGACCGCACGGCGCGGCTGGCGCAAGAGTTGATTGACCGGTTGGGCGAGTTGCCTGCCCTGCCCGCCAAGTTCGGTTTTGCTATCGACGCAGGCCCGCAGCGCTTGCTGGCATCGGATTCGGCAGATATCCGACTGGAAACCGGCACCGACGGTTTGATCCTCCGCGCGGACGGTGCCGAAACCGGGAAGCCGGTTGATGAGAGTAATGCCATTGATCATCTGGTCGCGCTGGCGCGGTGGTTCTCAGAACACAGTAGCGATGAAGTGCGCCGCATGGCGCAGGTCGTCGCACGCCATGACCTGCCAGATATCTGGCAAGGCGTGCACCCCGCGCCCATTGGGAGGCCACTACAACCGGGCGAAAGCGCTCTGGGACCGCTCTATGGAGCCGCCTTTGGTCAATTGCCCGCCCGTGCGTTTAAGGAATTGATGGAGGCGAGCAGCGCCTCTGCCCTACGGGTCACACCTTGGCGGTTGTTTCTGTTGGAAGGCGGGGCGGCGATACCCGCTCCGGGCTTTGTCACAGATGGCACTGATCCGATCCTGAGCACCGACGCCTGCCCCGGTGCACCGCTCTGCCCGCAAGCGCAAGTGTCGACACGCGAGATCGCCCGCGCGCTGGCAACGCGCGTTCCCGGCAGCCTGCATGTATCGGGCTGCGCCAAGGGCTGCGCCCGCAAAGCCCCCGCCGATATCACTTTGGTGGGACAGAACGGGCGTTTTGATCTTGTCAAACAGGGCCGCGCAGGGGATGAGCCCCTTCAACGCGGCCTGACCGAAAAAACTCTGATGACCATGGACTTCACTTGATGCCCTATGAATACGAAACCGACGGCGCGGCGATCTATAAACAGAGCTTTGCCACCATCCGGTCCGAGGCCGATCTGGCGCGGTTTGACGCGGATGAAGAGCAGGTTGCTGTCCGTATGATCCACGCCGCCGGAATGGTCGGGCTAGAGGAGTTCGTGCATTTCTCGCCCGGTTTTGTGCCGACCGCCCGCACAGCCTTGGAAAACGGCGCGCCTATATTGTGTGACGCGCGCATGGTCAGCGAAGGCGTGACCCGCTTTCGCCTGCCCGCCGACAACGCGGTGATCTGTACGCTGCATGACGAGCGGGTGCGCCCATTGGCCGCTGAGATGCAAAACACCCGCTCTGCCGCGGCGCTGGAACTGTGGCGACCGCATCTGGAGGGCGCGTTGGTGGCCATAGGCAACGCGCCCACCGCGCTGTTTCATCTGTTGAACATATTGGAAGACCCGGACTGCCCACGCCCGGCGGCCATTATCGGCTGCCCCGTGGGGTTCGTGGGCGCGGTCGAATCCAAAGATGCGCTCTGGGCCGCTCAACCCGTACCCTCGTGCATCGTCAAAGGGCGCTTGGGCGGCAGCGCGATCACAGTGGCGGCCATCAACGCCATGGCGAGCCGCGCGGAATGAGCAGCGGCACCATATACGGTGTGGGACTTGGCCCGGGCGATCCCGACCTGATGAGCGTTCGAGCAGACCGATTGTTGCGCACCGCGCGCCATGTGGCTTTCTTCCGCAAACCCGGGCGCAGCGGTCAGGCCCGCAAGATCGTCGAAGGCGTGATCTCGACTGACGCGGTTGAATTTCCGATGGAATACCCGGTCACCACGGAAATCCCTCTGAGTGATCCGAGATACAATGCGTTGCTGTCCGAGTTCTATGAAGATTGCGCGCAGCACCTCAAGGCCTTGGCCGAACGCGGCGAGGATGTGGTGGTTCTGTGTGAAGGGGATCCGTTCTTCTATGGATCTTTCATGCATCTTTACAATCGCTTACGAGAAACTGTTCAGGTCGAAGTGGTTCCTGCCATCACCGGCATGTCCGGCGCCTGGACGGCCACAGGGGATCCAATCACCTGGGGGGATGATATTCTAACCGTGCTGGCCGCCACCCTGCCCGAAGAGGTTCTGGCCCAGCAGATGTCGCAGACCGACGCGTTGGTGGTGATGAAGATCGGGCGCAATATCGACAAGGTGGTCCGCGCGCTGAAAACCGCGGGAATGTATGAGCGCGCCTGGATCGTCGAATACGCGCAAATGCCAAACCAGAGGGTTTGCAAACTGTCCGAGAATTGCCCGGATTTCACACCCTATTTCTCGATCATTCTGGTCCATGGTCAGGGTCGACGCCCATGAGCGGATGGGTCAAGATCGCAGGTCTCGGGCCGGGCAGTGAAGCACTTGTTACGCCCGAGGTAACTGCCGCGCTGGCTGAGGCGACGGACATTGTCGGATATGTCCCTTATGTCGCCCGCATAGCTGAACGCCCGGGGCTGACCCTGCACGCCAGCGACAACAGGGTTGAGATCGACCGCTCGCAGCGCGCGTTGCAGATGGCAGCAAAGGGCAAACGGGTTGTCGTCGTCTCCTCCGGTGATCCCGGTGTCTTCGCGATGGCGGCAGCTGTGTTCGAAGCGGTTGAGAATGGCCCGAAAGCCTGGCGCGGCCTACAGATCGACGTGCTGCCGGGAATTACTGCGATGCTGGCGGCTGCGGCACGTGCGGGCGCGCCTTTGGGGCATGATTTCTGCGCCATCAACCTCAGCGACAACCTCAAACCCTGGGCACTGATCGAAAAACGCCTGCGCCTTGCGATCGAGGCTGATTTCGCGATGGCCTTCTACAATCCCCGCTCGAAGTCTCGCCCAGAAGGCTTTGAGAAAACACTGAAAATCCTGCGCGAAACCTGCGAGCCGGACCGGTTGATCCTGTTTGCCCGCGCGGTATCGCGCGCGGACGAAGCGATCCGGGTGTCAACCCTGGCCGAAGCCACGGCGGACATGGCGGATATGCAGACGGTGGTGATTGTCGGCTCGTCCCGAACACGCTTGATTGAGCGTGCTGGATCCCCGATTGTCTACACTCCGCGCTTTACCCCTGATAAGGGTCAGGAATGAGCCAGCCAGTCCAGAACCTGCGAGACATGCGACAGCTCGACCCGCTGCGGCAGGCTTTGGCGGTCGATCATCAGTACAGGCAGGCCCAAGGACCGCGCAGCATCCAGCTTGGCCCGCGCCCCCGTGCCCCCGGCGTTTTTCGAAACAACAAGCTGCGTCCCATGGTGCTGCATCAGCGCGCGATCACTTTCTTCGGTAAAGGGACCGCGCGCCACAACCACGTCGGCCTGAGGCAATGGCACGCCGTCAGGCTCATCGACCAGCCGCAGCAGATAATGGTGCTGGGGCTGCGCGGCAAAAACCTCAAGATGCAAGCGACCCGTGGCCAGAAACACCCGGCGCGGCGCGCCTGCCAAGGCGGCCACAGCAGCCGGGACATCCGCAACATGCTGCCACGTATCACCGGGCCCGGCGACCCATGGCGGGCGGGTCAGCGCTGCCAAGGGGATTTGGGTTGCAGTGCAAGCCTCGATGGCGTTCCGGCTCATCTGGGCGGCAAAGGGATGGGTGGCATCCACCACATGAGTGATAGTGTTCTCGCGCAGATAATGGATCAACCCTTCGACGCCGCCAAACCCTCCGACGCGGGTCGGCAGCGGCTGCGGGCGGGGCGTATCCACGCGTCCGGCATAGGAATAAGTCGCTGCAACACCCTGTTCGGACAAGGTTTTGGCCAAAGCGTTGGCCTCGGTCGTACCACCCAGGATCAACAGATTTGGGATCAGGGGGGTAGACATGACTGACGCTCCGTGGCTGACCGTTTTGGGGTTGGGCGAAGACGGGATTGATGGCCTGTCGCCCGCAAGCCGTCAAGTGCTGGACCGGGCCGAGATCATCATGGGCCCGCCACGTCATCTGTCATTGCTGCCCGAAAGCAGCGCCGAGCGGGTCACCTGGCCCGTGCCCTTCGCCGAAGGGTTGCCCTTGTTGCAACAATATCGCGGACAGCCCACCGTGGTTCTGGCCTCGGGCGATCCGTTCTGGTTTGGCGCAGGATCGGTTATCGCGCGCAGTTTTGAGGCCGGAGAGTGGACCGCCCTGCCCGGCCAATCAACCTTTTCGCTGGCCGCAGCGCGTTTGGGGTGGCCTCTGGAAGCCACGCAAACCTTCGGCCTGCACGCGGCGCCTCTGACACGGTTGCGCCCGCACCTGTCCCCGGGGCTGCGCGCCATCATCTTGCTCCGCAATGGCGCGGCGGTCGCTGAACTGGCGCGGTATCTGACCGAAACAGGATTTGCCGACACACAGTTGCACGTGATGGAAGCCTTGGGCGGCCCGCGTGAACGGGCGCATTCCGTTTCGCTGACCGAAGCGTTGCTGGGCACCTTCGACCACCCGGTCTGCGTCGGTCTTGAGGTTGCCGGACAAGGCCGCGCCTTGCCCAAAGCCACCGGCAGACCGGATGAGATCTTCGAAAACGACGGCCAGATCACCAAACGTCCCATCCGGGCTTTGACTCTGTCGGCTCTGGCCCCGCAGCGCGGTGAGCATCTATGGGATATCGGTGGTGGTACCGGTTCGATCAGCATTGAATGGCTGATGTGTGATCCGTCTTTGACCGCCACCACTATCGAGCCGCGAGAAGATCGCGCCGAGCGAATCCGTCGCAACGCCGACATGTTAGGGCAGGATCGGCTGAGCGTAGTGCATGGCACTGCGCCCGAAGCCTTGTCGGGTTTACCCTTGCCGGATGTGGTCTTTATCGGTGGCGGCCTTAGCGCCGAGTTGCTGGGCTGGTTACGCGATACCTTGCCGAAAGGCACGCGACTGGTGGCCAATGCCGTGACGTTGGAAAGCGAAGCGCTGCTGGCGCAGTGGCAGGCGGATATAGGCGGAGAGCTGTTGCGCATCGAGCTTGCGCACTCCGCCCCACTGGGACCACGTCGAAGCTGGAAATCGGCCTATCCGGTCGTGCAATGGAGCGTCACGCTATGATCGTGGCTGGCCTTGGGTTTTCATCGGGTGCTACAATCGACAGCCTGCGCGCGGCCTATGGCGCGGCGACGGATGGGCATGGCGTGACGGCGCTTGCGACGGTCACGGACAAGAACGGCCATCCGGCGCTTGCCGCTTTTGCAGACAGCCTTGCATTGCCGCTGCACCTGATCGAAAAGCATGATCTGGCGCAGCAGTGGACGCTTACAAGCTCGAACCATAGTCGGGCCGCATACGGAACCGGCAGCGTGGCAGAGGCATCCGCACTTGCCGCTGCAGGAGCGGGCGCGCGGCTGCTTGGCCCCAGACAAATTTCAGACGACCGGCTGGCCACTTGCGCCATTGCCATCGGAGGACAGACATGACCGTTCATTTCATCGGTGCCGGACCGGGTGCCGCCGACCTGCTGACCTTGCGCGGGCGCGATATCATCGCGTCTTGTCCGGTCTGCCTTTATGCCGGGTCGCTGGTGCCGGAAGAAATCCTCAGCCACTGCCCGGACGGTGCCCGGATCGTAAACACTGCGCCGATGGATCTGGATCAGATCATGGCCGAGATCGACACCGCGCATCAGGCCGATCAGGACGTGGCGCGCCTGCATTCGGGCGATCTGTCGGTCTGGTCGGCGATGGGAGAACAGATCCGGCGCCTCAAGGACATGGGCATCCCGGTGAGCGTGACCCCCGGTGTGCCGTCATTTGCCGCCGCGGCTGCGGCGCTGGGTACGGAACTGACACTGCCGGGGCTGGCACAATCGGTGGTGCTAACGCGCACACCGGGGCGCGCGTCATCCATGCCCGAGGGCGAAACGCTTGCGAATTTTGCCCGCACCGGGGCAACTCTGGCCATTCACCTGTCAATCGGAAATCTGGACGCGGTGATGGCCGATCTGAGCCCGACCTATGGCGAGGATTGTCCGGTGGCCGTGGTTTACCGCGCCAGTTGGCCCGATGAGCGGATTATCCGGGCGACGCTGGCCACTTTGAAAGATGCTTTGGATGACGGCATCTCGCGCACGGCACTGATTCTGGTGGGCCCGGCTTTGGCGGGGGAAGGGTTCGACGAAAGCTGCTTGTATTCAAAGGATTATGACCGAAGATATCGCCCGCAAAGTGCGGACAGCCCGTGGTCGAGCTGGAGCCCCGAGAATGAGTGAGCCAATAACGAACCCCCCTGGCCTTTTGATCTCGGCCCCGTCCTCGGGCACCGGCAAAACCACCGTGATGCTGGGCCTGCTGCGCGCGTTGGCCGAGGATGGGCTGACCGTGCAGCCCTTCAAAAGCGGACCGGATTACATCGATCCGGCCTTTCACCGCGCGGCGGCGGGGCGGGCCTCGTTCAATCTGGACAGCTGGGCTATGAGTGACGGGCTACTGAGTGCAATCTCGGCCCAGTCTGAGGGCGCGGATATTGTGGTCGCCGAAGGCTCGATGGGATTGTTTGACGGTGTGGCCAAACCCGGTGAGCTGGGGCACGGTTCAAGCGCTGAGACGGCGCTGCGCATGGGCTGGCCGGTGGTGCTGGTGCTGGATGTGGGCGGTCAAGCGCAATCGGCGGCTGCAACGGGTTTGGGGTTTAAGATGTACAACCCCGATCTGCCGTTTGCCGGCGTGATCCTGAACCGCTGCGCCAGCCCGCGCCATGAACGGCTGACGCGACTGGGCATGGAGCGCGCGGGCCTGCCGGTGCTGGGCGTCCTGCCACGGCGCGGAGATTTGACGCTGCCCGAACGGCATCTGGGTCTGATTCAAGCGGTTGAGCACCCTGATCTGGAAAGCGCAATTGTGGGCTATGCGGCGTTCCTGCGTGAGCATGTGGACCTGGAGGCGATCAAACGGGCGGCTTCCTCAGGCCCTGTTGGGCCATCGTCAGCCGCGCTGCCGCCGCCTCCGGCACAGCGCATCGCTTTGGCTCGGGATGCTGCGTTTTCGTTTACATATCCACATTTGCTGGAAGGATGGCGCGCGGCAGGGGCCGAGATTATGCCCTTCTCGCCGCTGGCGGACGAAGCGCCCGCAGATGACGCTGATCTGGTCTGGTTGCCGGGTGGCTACCCGGAACTGCACGCAGGCACTTTGGCCGCCGCGCAAAACTTTCAAAACGGGCTGCGCAAACACGCAGAAACCAAACCCGTGCATGGGGAATGCGGAGGCTATATGGCTCTGGGTCAGGCGCTGATCGACAAGGAGGGCGTGCAGCATCAGATGACGGGCCTGTTGGGATTGGTGACGTCGTACCAGAAACGCAAGTTCAACCTGGGGTACCGGCGTGCTGAATTGCTGGCCACGATGCCCGGCCTCGCCGTCGGCTCGGCGCTGCGCGGGCATGAGTTTCACTATTCCTCAATCGTCGAGCAACCCGATGCGCCTCTGGCCCGGGTTTTTGACGCCGAGGGTGCGGAAGGGCCACAAACCGGGTCGGTGCGTGGCCCTGTCACCGGCACGTTCTTTCACCTGATCGCCGAGGCCCTTTCATGAGCGGGTTTGTTTCCTTCGTCGGATCGGGCCCCGGAGACCCAGAGCTGTTGACATTGAAAGCGGTGGACCGGCTGCAAAAGGCGGATGCGGTTCTGTTCGATGATCTGAGCAGCGGACCGATCCTGAGCCATGCGCGTGCCGATGCCGATCTGGTGGGTGTGGGCAAGCGCGCCGGGCGCCCCTCGCCCAAGCAGGACCATGTGAGCCGGTTGCTGGTGGACTACGCCAAGGCCGGGCAGCAAGTTGTTCGCCTGAAATCGGGCGATGGCGGCATGTTTGGCCGGTTGGAGGAAGAGTTGGTGGCGCTGCGGGCCGCCGGGATCGACTATGAGATCATCCCAGGTGTCCCGTCCGCCGTGGCTGCGGCTGCCACAGCCGGCATTCCCCTGACCCGCCGCCTGACCGCGCGGCGCGTGCAATTTGTAACGGGCCATGACGTGAGCGGCGCATTGCCCGATGACCTGAACCTGGCCGCGCTGGCCGACCCTTTGGCGACAACCGTTGTGTTCATGGGCAAACGCACATTCCCCATGCTGGTCGAAGCGCTGCATCGCAACGGCCTGCCACTGGACACACCCGCGCTTTTGGCAGAGTCGGTCTCGACCCCCGATCAGACCTTGCAGCGGGCAACGATTGGGGAACTGGCCGAGCAGTTGAAATCCGAGGTTGGCAAAGCACCGGCATTGATCCTCTATGGGCCTTTGGCTGCGTTTGACGATGATTGAGCTGAGCCTGATCGGTATAGGAACCGGCAATCCCGATCACGTCACGCTGCAGGGCGTTCAGGCGATCCGCGCAGCCGAGGTGATCCTGATTCCGCGCAAGGGTGTGGACAAAGCGGATCTGGCCGGGCTGCGCGAAGACATCATCGCTCAGGTGACTGACACAGCGCCCAATCTAGTCTATTTCGATATCCCGAAACGCCGGAGCGATGACGGATACCTGCGCGGCGTTGATGAATGGCATGATGCGATCGCTCTGCGCTGGCAAGAGGCGATGGACGCGCATCCCGGTGCTGAGCGTATCGCCCTGCTGATCTGGGGCGATCCGTCGCTCTATGACAGTTCACTGCGGATTGCCGCGCGTCTGAAGCACAACCCGAAGATCAAGGTTATTCCCGGCATCACTGCGTTGCAGGCTTTGACAGCAGCCCATGCAATTCCAATCAACGATCTGGGCGCGCCTTATGTGGTGACCACCGGGCGCCGGCTTCGCGACGAAGGCTGGCCCAAATCGGCCTCGAAAGTTGCCGTCATGCTGGACGGGGAGTGTTCTTTTCGAAACCTTGATATGGAGCGATACGAGATCTGGTGGGGCGCCTATGTTGGCATGAAAGAAGAGTTGCTGATCAAGGGCCCTCTGGACCGGGTTGCCGAAGAGATCCTGACGACCCGCGCGAAAGCGCGCGCAGATCATGGCTGGATCATGGATATCTATCTGCTGAAACAGCGCGACGGCTAAACGGACCACACGGCTTTGTGTGTGCATGAAACCTGCATTTCTGGCACATAGGCTGCGTTGAGAGACCGGAGACATGCCATGAAACGCCTTATCCCATTGCTCTTTCTTTGGACTCTGCCCGCCATGGCGCAGGACACGCCAGACGGTTGGGCGGTTTACCCGACAGACAAGAGCTATGACGAATTGGTCGATGCAACCAAAGCGGCGGTGAAGGAAAACGGGCTGATCGTGGTGACGCAGGCCGGGCCGACCAAAGCGGCGGCGGCACGTGGCATTACGATCCCCGGCAACCGGGTGATTGGCGTCTTTAACAACGACTATGCGGTGCGCGTTCTGGAAACCTCAACCAGCGCCATGATCGAAGCACCGATCCGGTTTTATGTGACGGAAAACCCGGATGGCTCGGCCAACTTGTCCTACAAAACTCCAAGCTTTGTCTTTGCGCCTTACGTCTTTGAAGGCGGCGCACCATTGCAAGAAATCGCGCGCGAATTGGACAAAACGTTTCAAAACATCGCCGAAGACGCAGTCAAATAGTCACACTGGCGTGAACCGACTTGCTTCCGCGCCAGACCTCCGCAATTTGCAGGTCAGAAGTGATTTCGGAGTATGTTTGATGCAAGACCCCTCGCCCCGCGCTGCGGATCTTTTGGCCCAACGACTTTATGAGGCGGGCTGCCGCCATGCCTTTGGGATGCCTGGCGGTGAGGTTTTGACCCTTGTGGACGCGTTGGAAAAGGCGGGGATCACCTTTCATCTGACCAAACACGAGAACTCGGCCGGGTTCATGGCCGAAGCGGTACATCACCGCGACGGCGCGCCTGCCATTCTGGTCGCCACCCTGGGGCCCGGTGCCATGAACGGGATCAACGTTGTGGCCAATGCGCTGCAAGATCGGGTGCCGATGATCGTTTTGACCGGCTGTGTCGATGCGGATGAGGCGCTGACCTATACCCATCAGGTCATGGATCACGGTCAGGTCTATCATTCGATCACCAAAGGCAGCTTTACACTGACCGCCAAGGGCGCAGATATCATTGCCGACAAAGCCGTCTCGCTGGCCAATCAGCCGCGCCCGGGCCCCGTGCATATCGATGTACCCATCTCGGTCGCAGATACACCCGTCACCGGCGTCAAACGCCGCCGGTTGGCCAAGGTGGCGCCGGTCAGCCCCGGTGGCGAGTGTCTGGAAAAGGCGCGCCGCTGGATGGCCGAGGCCGAGAGGCCTATCGCGATCATCGGTCTGGATGTGCTCTATGATGACTCGCGCAGCGTGGTTCAGGCTTTTGTGGAACATTTCGGCATTCCCTTTTTGACCACATACAAGGCCAAGGGTGTGGTGCCAGAAGATCATCCCCTGTGTCTTGGCGGAGCTGGCCTATCGCCACTGGCCGACAAGCATCTGGTGCCACTGGTCGAACAATCCGATCTGGTCTTGAGTCTGGGCTATGACCCGATCGAAATGCGCCCCGGTTGGCGTGAGATCTGGGATCCGGCGGAAAAGCGCGTCATCGATATTTCTGCGGTGGTCAACGATCACTATATGCATCAGGCCGGTTTGAACCTTGTGGCCGACACGGGTGAGACTTTGGAAGCCATCGCCAAGGGCAACCCCGCGCGGAAAACGTGGCCTGCTGGTGAGCCTGAACAGGTCAAGGCCGCGCTGGCGCAGGCGTTTCCGACAGATGAAGACTGGGGGCCTGCGGCAGTAATCGCCGAGACGCGCGCCACCCTGCCCGTTGAAACGCTGGCCACCGCAGACAGTGGCGCCCACCGCATCCTGTTAAGCCAGATGTGGAACTGCCATGAAGAACGCGGGCTGATCCAATCCTCGGCTCTATGCACGATGGGATGTGCGGTGCCGATGGCGATGGGGCTGAAATTGGCCGCGCCAGACCGTCCGGTTATCAGCTTTTCCGGGGATGCGGGGTTCCTGATGGTAGCAGGAGAGCTGTCGACAGCCGCCGAAATGGCACGAAACCCGGGGTATAACCCGATCTTTCTGGTTTTTGTGGATGCGAGCCTTGCGCTGATCGAGCTGAAACAACGTCAGCGTCAGATGGGCAATCGCGGCGTCGATTTCGACCGCCACGATTTTGCAGCGATGGGACGCGCCTTTGGTGGAAACGGTCACACGGTGCGCAACCGTGCGGAATTGCGCGCAGCTTTGAATGAAGCCGTGCAAGCGGACAAGTTCACCGTTATAGCGGCTGAAATTGACCGTGGAGCATATGATGGCCGCATCTGAAGGACCGCTGAAAGGCGTGAAAGTTCTGGACCTGAGCCGCATTCTGGCCGGTCCGACCTGCACGCAATTGCTGGGTGACTTGGGCGCCACTGTGATCAAGATCGAAAACCCGGCCACGGGTGGCGACGACACACGGCAATGGGGCCCGCCCTATGTGAAAGATGCAGAGGGCAACGCCTCGGATCTCAGCGCCTATTTCATGTCGGCCAATCGCAACAAGAAATCCGTGGCGCTGGATATCTCATCGCCCGAAGGTCAGGCCGAGATCCGGCGGCTGGCGTCTCATGCAGATATTCTGATCGAAAATTTCAAACCCGGAGGGCTGGCCAAGTTCGGGCTGGACTATGCCAATTTGTCAGCTGAGTTTCCCGGCCTCGTCTATTGTTCAATCTCGGGCTATGGACAGACCGGACCGAACGCCAGCAAACCTGGCTATGATCTGATGGCCCAAGGCTATGGCGGGATCATGTCGCTGACCGGGGATCCCGACGGTGCGCCGATGAAAGTGGGCGTGGGCATCGCTGATGTCATGTGCGGGATGTATGCGACGGTTGGAATTCTGGCCGCGCTGCGGCATCGCGACCAAACCGGCGAAGGACAGCAAATCGATCTGGCTTTGGTAGATACACAGGTGTCGTGGTTGATCAATGAAGGCGTGAACTATCTGACATCCGGCAACGTTCCGCAGCGCCGTGGCAATGGGCACCCCAACATCGTTCCCTATGACGTCTATGAAACAGCCGATGGGCACGTGATCCTGGCAGTGGGCAATGACAGTCAGTTTCGCAAGCTCTGTGGCTTTCTCGACCAACCCGAACTGGCCGAAGATCCCAGATTTGCAACCAACCCGTCCAGACTTGAACATCGGGATGCATTGAATGCGGTCCTGCGCCCTGCGGTTCAAAGCCTGACGACGCAGGCGGTCATCGCGGGGCTTGAGGCGGTCAAGGTTCCGGTGGGCCCGGTACAGACCTTGGATCAGGTTTTTTCAACGGATCAGGTTGCTGCCAGGCAGATGCAGATCGCCATGCAAGCGCAGCCCGGAACAGTCGACCTGATCGGGAATCCGCTCAAATTGTCACGCACACCTGTAACATATCGCAGCGCCCCTCCGGTCTGCGGCGCGGACACATCGTCTGTTCTGAACGCCGAAAACCCCTTCGAAGACTGAAACACTTGCCCAATTCGGCGGCAAGTTGCTGAAACATGCCGTTGAATCGGCGGTTTAATTCGGGTTTTGCGCACACGGCATTTCACCAATTCGAGAGCACGGTCGATACTGGTACGTGGGCAATGCACACTCTGCTACATCGAACAGTGTAAATACCGCAACCAGATTGGACCCAAGCATGAAACACGACGTTTTTGGACAACTGAACACCCTGACCCAGCCGGCGGCCGTCGAAGCCTGGGATGGTGTTCTGCTTGGGTTCATGGCACATGCCGCCGTCACCCCTCAGCACCTGGGCAAGGTGCTGGAGCTTGAGCCAGATTTCGCGCTCGGCCATGCGGTAAAGGGCCTTTTCATGATCCTGCTGGGCCGGCGCGAGATGTATCCGGTCGCAGCCGAAGCGCTGACGTCCGCCAAGGCCGCAATTGAGAGGCAGCCCGTTTCGGCACGCGAACAGCTTTATGTTGACGCTTTGACACTCTATCTGGCCGATTTACCATCGCAGGCAGTGCAGAAATTTGAAGAGATTCTTCGCGCGCATCCCGAAGACACGCTTGCCATGAAACTCAGCCATGCGACCCGTTTCGTGTTGGGCGACGCAGAGGGCATGCGCCGCTCGATTGAACGGGTGATGCCAGCCTATGAGCCCGGCCATGCCGGGCGTGGCTACCTTTTGGGCTGTCACTCCTTCGCACTTGAAGAAACCGGAGCCTATGACAAGGCCGAGATCGCGGGCCGTCAGGCTTTGTGGATGGTCTCGGACGATGCCTGGGGCCTTCACGCGGTGGCGCATGTGCATGAAATGACGGGCAACGCGCAGCTTGGTCTCGACTGGCTGGCCGGGCGCGAAGAGGCTTGGGCGCATTGCAACAACTTCCGCTATCACGTCTGGTGGCATAAGGCGCTGATGCATCTGGATCTGTGTCAGGTCGATCAGGTGATGGCGCTCTATGATGAACATATCCGCAAAGACAAGACTGACGACTACCGGGACATTTCGAACGCCACCTCGCTGCTGTCGCGGCTGGAACTTGAGGGCGTGAATGTCGGTAACCGGTGGGAAGAGCTGGCAGACCTGAGTGCAGCGCGCACCGAGGACGGCTGCCTGATCTTTGCCGATTTGCATTATCTGTTGGCCCTGACCGGTGACAACCGTGGCGATGCCACTGGAAAGATGCTGAACCGAATCCAGAAGGACGCGCAGCGCAATCACGGTGATACGGCAATCCGCATGTCAGACCCGGGCGTTGCCGCAGCAAAAGGGCTCGAAGCCTTTGGTGACGGGCTGTACGGCGAAGCGTTCAACTTCCTATCGACCGCGCGCGCGGGTATGCAGCTGGCAGGCGGCAGTCACGCGCAACGGGACGTTTTCGAACGGATTACAATCGATTCCGGCTTGCGTGCGGGGCGCCTGGATGATGTAGAGCGGATTTTGGATGATCGCCGCGCCAAACGCTGTGGCGGAGAGGATAACTATGCGCTGGCCCGTCGCGCATTGATCGAAGCAGCCCGCGACAATCGCGACGCACAAAGCGTTCCGGCTGAGTAACGACAAGACCAATAAGGACCAAGACCGAATGGCGACAATTTCGCCCTCTTCTGACTTTGCACCCGCTGCGGCCACCACCGCGGCCCCTGCTCGTACGCGTGACCCGCGGCTGGATTTCTATCGCGGCATCGCGATGTTCATCATCCTGATTGCGCATATCCCGAACGACCCCTGGGCCCGCTGGATCCCGGCCCGGTTTGGCTATTCCGACGCGACAGAGATCTTTGTTTTCTGCTCGGGCATGGCATCGGCAATCGCCTTTGGCGGGGCCTTCCTGAAAAAAGGCTGGTGGATGGGGACCGCACGCGTGGCCTTCCGCATCTGGCAGGTTTATTGGGCCCATATCTGCCTGTTTTTCTTTGTTGCCATGACGATGGCCGCGCTCGATCAGACCGGTGCGTTTGAAAAGACCTATATCTCGTCGCTGAACCTGCAGCATTTCTTCAAGGACCCTGCCTCGCAGATGGTCGGGATTTTCACGCTGACCTATGTGCCTAACTACTTTGACATCCTACCAATGTATCTTGTGGTGCTGGCGCTGATGCCGCTTTACATGGCGCTCTATCGTGTCAGCTTCTGGCTGATGGCGGGCGTCTGTGTGGCGATATGGCTAGTGGCGCAGACCGGTCTGCTGGCCTTGCCGGCCGAGCCGTGGTCAGAGCGGCAGTGGTTTTTCAACCCGTTCGGCTGGCAGTTGCTGTTTTTCACCGGCTTTGCATTCATGCGCGGCTGGATCCCTGCTCCTCCTGTATCAAAAACCCTGATCTGGGTCGCGGTGGCATTCCTGATCCTGTCTGCACCTTTCGGCTCGTGGAAAGTCTTTAGCTGGATCAACAATGCGGCCCCGGATTTGGGGGCGGTGCTGCGCAAGGGCTGGCCGCTGACCGAAGAGCTGCGCGGCAAGACCGAATTTGGGTTGTTGCGCTATGTGCACTTCTTGGCGCTGGCCTATCTGGGCTGGGTCGCAGCGGGCGAAAAGGGTCACCGTCTGATCGCCACAGGCCATAGCGTTGGTGCCCGGATCTGGCAGGCCCTGTTGGCCGTCATCACCAAGGTCGGTCAGCAATCCCTTGCTGTGTTTGTGTTTTCCATGGCCGCTGCCCGCCTGATCGGCGTCGTTCTGGATCAGGCTGGGCGGGATGTTGCCACTGTCTTTGCGGCCAACATGATTGGCTTTGCGATGATCATCGGCGTGGCCTATCTGGCAGCTTGGTTCAAGTCACAACCCTGGAGGTCGAAGAAATGAATTTTACCCGTCGCGCGTTTCTGGCCTCTTCAACAGCGCTGGCGCTGGCCCCTTCAGCATATGCAACGGGGGGCGAGGTTCCGTTCGACCGCAATGATGTGATTGAAATGGCCAGGGATCTGGCCAGCCGCCCCTATGCTGAGCGCGAAATGGTGCCACAGGAATGGCAGGACCTGACCTATCAGCAATATCGCTCGATCCGTTTCCGTCTGGACCGCGCGCTGTGGTATGAGACCGAGACGCCGTTCAACGTCGATTTCTTTACTCCTGGGCTGTATTTCCCGCGCACCGTAAAGGTTTCGACGGTCGAGGACGGCATGATCAAGCCCGTCGTCTTCGATCTGGCGATGTTCGACAAATCCGAAGACGTGCCAAAGCTGCCGATCGATGACACTCTGGGCTTCTCGGGTCTGCGCCTGCGTACCGAAATGCATCGCCCCGGCAAGACTGACGAATTCTGCGTCTGGCAGGGGGCCAGCTATTTCCGCGCGATCGGGCTGCACGAGGTCTATGGCCTGTCCGCCCGCGGGCTGGCGCTGAAAACCGGGGACCCGGATGGTGAGGAATTCCCCGAATTCATTCGCTTCTGGCTGGAGCGTCCCAAACCGGGCCAGCGCAACATGGTTGTGCACGCGTTGATGGACAGCCCCTCTGTGTCCGGCGCCTATCGTTTCAACGTCACGGCGGGTGCGGATTGCGTGATGGATGTCGAAGCCACCCTCTTCACCCGCGAAGAGCTGCCGCATGTGGGTATCGCGCCGGGCACCTCAATGTTCCTGTTTGACGACACAAATCACAGCCGGTTCGATGATTTCCGCCCTGCCGTACATGACAGCGACGGGCTGATGATCCGCAATGGCGCGGGTGAGGTTCTGTGGCGTCCCCTGGCCAACCCTACGCGCCTGCAAATCTCGTCTTTCGTGGATATGAACCCGCGCGGCTTCGGCCTGATGCAGCGCAAGCGCGACTTCTCGGACTACGCCGATCTTGAGGCCAACTACCACAAGCGGCCCGGTCTTTGGGTAGAGCCAAATGAAGATTGGGGCAAAGGCACGGTCACACTGGTCGAGATACCGGCAGATCAGGAGATCTATGACAATATCGTTGCCTATTGGCGCCCAGCCGAGCCTTATGCCGCAGGCAGCCAGTTTGACCTGTCCTATCGCCTGATCTGGGGTGAAGAGCCTCAGCGCACGCCGATGCCACGCGTGATCAACTCGGCCATGGGGGAAAACACCTTTGGAGAAGGCCGTCTGGCGGTGATCGATTTCGAGGCCAGCGATCTGTTTGACGACATTGACGCGATGACGATTTTTGTGGATTCGCCTCATGCCGAAACCTCGGATGGCGTTTTGCAACGCAACCCCGAAACGGGCGGTTTGCGGCTGGCGTTTTCCTTCCAGCCTGGCGAGCGCAACCATGTTGAGCTGCGCGCGCAGCTTCTGAAAGACAAACAGCCAGCCTCTGAGGTCTGGCTCTACCGTTGGACCATATGAACCGCGATCTGCATATCATGCCGCCCGAGGCACCTCTGGCGATGCCAGCGCAGAGTTTTCAGGCGCGGTTTCGCGACGCGGATGCACCGTCCAACGCCCGCGGCCCCTCGGCCGGGTTCTGGCGCGCGCTGGCGTTTTCACCTGCCATGGCCGCAACGCTTGGCCTGCTGTGGGTCATGAGCGATTGGTTTGGTGCGGAAGGGATCAATCTGGTCGAAGCGATCCTGCTGACGCTGATCTCGTTCAACTTCTTCTGGATTTCCTTCACGGTCTGCACCGTGCTGCTGGGCATGGTGTCGCTGGCGCGTCAGGACGCGCCCAACCGGAACCAAAAGGCGCAGCCGCTGCGCGTGGCGCTGCTGACGCCGATCTATAACGAAGTGCCCTGGAACGTGCTCGGCAATGCCCGCACGATGCTTGAGGATCTTCAGACGCGGGGTGGGCAGCATCACTATGCCATGTTCATCCTCTCGGACACGCGCGACCCCGAAATCGCAGCGCAGGAACAGGCCAGCGTCGAGGCATTGCGCACCACGCTGGCCCCGGGGCTAGAGCTCTATTACCGCCGCCGCGAACAGAATACCGACCGCAAGGTTGGCAATATCTCGGACTGGGTCAGCCGCTGGGGGGCCGAATGGGACGCGATGCTGGTGCTGGATGCCGACAGCCTGATGACCGGGCGCGCGATCTATCGCCTGACCGATGCGCTGGCGCGTGATCCGGGTGCGGGGTTGATCCAAAGCTATCCGCAGCTGATCGGCGCACAATCGGTCTTTGCCCGGATGCAGCAATTCGCCAATGGCGTCTATGGCATCGCTTTTGCCGAAGGTCTGGCCCGTTGGTGCGGGCAAGAGGGCAACTATTGGGGCCATAACGCCATTATCCGCACCAAGGCCTTTGCCACTTGTGCGGGTTTGCCCAAGCTGCGGTCGCTCAGCGGTCAGGAGAAGATGATCATGAGCCACGATTTTGTCGAGGCCGGTCTGCTGCGCCGCGCCGGTTGGGCCGTTCGGTTCCTGCCGCGCATCCGTGGTTCTTACGAGGAAACACCCCCCACCCTGATCGACCACGCGATGCGGGATCGGCGGTGGTGCCAGGGCAACCTGCAACATCTGAAACTGCTGGGCTCCAGCGGATTCCGGGCCGTGTCGCGCTTTCACATGTTCCATGGTGCCGTGGGCTATTTGATGTCGCCCTTGTGGTTTGCCTTGCTGGTGATGTGGGCTGTGATTGGTCAGGGTGAGGACGCGTCGGTTCTGCATTATTTCAGCCCTGACAACCCGCTGTTCCCGCAATGGCCCGAGATGAGCGAAACCCGCCATGTGCTGATCATTCTGGTGATGTATGCCATGCTGCTGGCCCCTAAGGTGCTGGGCGTTCTGGCCTTGCCGCTCAGCGGTGTGCGGTATGCCGATTTCGGTGGCGAGCGGCGATTTGTGACCTCGTTTCTGGCCGAGGTGGTTCTGTCCATCCTCTATGCGCCGATCCTGATGGTCCAGCAGATGATCGCTGTGTTCCGCACCGCCTTTGGCGTTCAGCGCGGATGGTCGCCGCAAGCGCGCGATGGCGGCAGCTATGGGCTGCGAACACTGGTTATTTGTCACGCGCTTGAGACGGTCAGCGGCGTTGCGCTGAGTGTCGGTATCCTGTCGGGCCTTGTCTCGATCTGGCTGGCACCGATTGCGATCAGCCTTGCATTGGCAATCCCGCTGTCAGCACTTAGTGGAGTATCTGCCGGGGCTGCGCGTCGCATGGTTGGCATGCGCGAGGATTTCAGCGAGCCTGCGATCACACGCTCGGCCCGCCGCTATCGCAATGAATTGAAAGATCTGGTCGAGGGTAAATCCAATCTGACCCCGGCCGAATGAATTAGCCCCCGGCCTCGCTGTCGGGAAGCCCTTCATACCAGTCCACGATCATGTCAGCCCATCCGGTTGGCACTGTATGCCCGCCCGGGAACAAGGCAAATTCCAGCGCGCTGCCTTCGTCGCAGGTGTTGCTCCAGTGGCGGCGCATGAAATTGCCGGTGGTGCTGAAGCCGGTGGGTTTGTGATCCACGCAGCCATTGGCCTCGCGCCAGATCTCGAACCCGGCATAGATATCACCCTGCTGAAAGCGCCCGCCGCCCAGCAGCCGCCCTTCCAGCGGCACCACATTGTCGGTCCAGCCATGGGTGTGGAACATACGGATGGGCCCCTCACAGGTTTCCGGGTGCGGGCGCCAAAAGCCACCCGAGACAGGAACATAGGCCGAGAAAGCTTCCGGTGCTTCGCAGGCCAGGTAGTTCACCATAAAACCCCCCGCAGAGAACCCGCCCAGCATAACGTGTTCCGCATTGATGCCGAACCGGTCTGCGGCGTCCTGCACCGCTTCGCTTAAAAAGGCCGTTTCGTCGCGCTCGCCAAAACCGGGGTAGAAGTTCCAGCTTTGGGTGCCCCCGCGATCAGGGCGTTCCAGCCCTTCGGGTGCCATTACGGCATAACCGCGATCCAGCAGCGGCTGAACCATACCGCGATTGCGCATGGTGCCCTGTCCACTGCCACCATAGCCATGCAGGAACACGACCATTGGTGCGTTGTCATTGTCTGGCAACTCGATGTGATAGGCCCCCATTGGTGTCTCGCATACCCCGTCCTGATCGGCACAGGCGGCAATCGCTGTTTGGCCGATTACGGCGAATCCGGCGGCCAGGCTAAACTCTCGGATCATCCTGCATCCTCTTGATATTGTTGTACCGGCAAGCCGGCCCGAACCCATCCCGGCCCGGCGGCCGAGCCCAACATGCCCTCGGGCACGTCAATGATATTGGTAAACCCTGCTGCGATCAGCTGATTGCTGAGCCGTGCCGACCGCACACCGCGCGCGCAGATCAGAGCGACCGGCGCTGCTGCGTTGCCGTCGACCAGATCCGTCAACGCCTGAACGAAATCCTCGCGCCGCATGTCCAAAGGCACCGCACCCGCGCCAACGCCTGAGGCCCGCCATTCGCGCGGTGTTCTGATATCGACCAGAAGGATATTGCCTTGCGTGGCCTGGTCATGCGCCTCGGTGACCGTAATGCGCCCACCCGCATGCGCCTCGGGGATCAGACGGTATTCGCGTATGGCAAACCCAGCGGCAACGGCTGCGCCGCCGCCGACCAGTACCCATCGCCGAGTCCGGTTCGTCTTCTGTGCCACTGTCGCCTCCTGTGCGTTGGTGCCTTCTACCACAGATGGGTTTGGCTTGCCGCGCCGAAAATCCGGGCTTTGATCAAGTTCGCGTCATTATATCGCATTAAGTCCTGCGCCGTAGGGGCTCCGTAGAACACCGTGAAAAACTTGCAAGTTCTGGACAGTGGAAAAAATATCCTTACAAAATTGGTTTCACCCTGACCGCCCATCCCGGAGTATCGCAATTGTCCCTATTCCTTATCGCGGCCCTTCCTTTCCTTGGCGCTGTGTTTCCTGCCCTGCTGATCCGCGCAGGTCGGAATGCCGCCGCTTCTGCCGCAGGGTTGACCACGTTTCTGGCCTTGATGGGCCTGCTGATCCATATCCCATCGGTAATGCGCGGCGAGGTGATCACCGCCCGGTTTGACTGGATCCCGATCCTTGGGCTGAACGCAAACTTCATGCTGGACGGGCTGGGTTTTCTTTTTGCGCTGCTGATCCTGGGCATCGGCCTGCTGATCATCCTCTACGCGCGGTTCTACCTGTCGCGCGAAGACCCGATGGGGCAATTCTACACTTATCTGCTACTGTTTCAGGGCGCGATGGTGGGCATCGTCCTGTCTGACAATATCCTTCTTCTGCTTATTTTCTGGGAGCTTACGTCGCTGAGCTCATTCTTGTTGATCGGCTATTGGAAACACCTGCCTGAAGGGCGGCAGGGCGCACGCATGGCGCTGGCTGTCACCGGCTCAGGCGGGTTGGCGATGATCGCGGGGATGCTAATCCTGGGCAATATCGTGGGGTCTTATGACCTGAGCGTCATTCTTCAAAACAAAGAGCTGATCCAGGCCTCGCCCTATTACCTGCCCGCGCTGATCCTGATCCTGCTGGGTTGCTTCACCAAATCCGCGCAGTTCCCGTTTCACTTCTGGCTGCCTCACGCGATGGCGGCGCCCACTCCGGTTTCGGCCTATCTGCACTCGGCCACCATGGTGAAGGCAGGCCTGTTCCTGATGGCCCGAATGTGGCCGGTTCTGGCGGGCACGGATGCGTGGTTCTATATCGTGGCAACCACAGGCCTGATCACCATGCTGATCGGTGCGGTGATTGCGCTCTTCAAGGATGACCTCAAGGCCTTGCTGGCGTTTTCGACCGTGTCCCATCTGGGCCTGATCACCATGCTGTTGGGCTTTGGCACCAAATTCGCAGCCGTCGCTGCCGTGTTCCACATCATCAACCACGCCACCTTCAAAGCCGCCTTGTTCATGACCGCAGGCATTGTCGATCATGAGACCGGCACACGCGACATCAAAAAGCTGGGTGGGCTGCGGCACCTGATGCCAATCACCTTCACAATTGGCACAATCGCCGCCCTGTCCATGGCGGGTCTTCCGCCATTGAACGGGTTTTTGTCGAAGGAAATGATGCTGGAGGAGACGGTTCACACGACCTGGCTGAACTCGCATTACCTCGTGCCAGTTCTGGCCGTGGTCGCGGCGCTCTTCTCAGCTGCTTACTCGTTCCGCTTCGTCAGCCATGTGTTCCTTGGGCCGCAGCGCGACTCCTATCCGTCCAAGCCACATGACCCGCCTGTGGGTCTGTGGATTGCGCCCTCGCTCCTGGTCGTGCTGGTTGTTCTAATCGGTCTGTACTCTGCAGCAATCGTGGGGCCTTTGGTCGCCGTCGTCTCAAGCGCGGTGATCGGGGGTGAAAAGCTGCCCTATTATTCTCTGAAACTCTGGCACGGCTTTACACCTGCGCTTTACATGTCGGTGATTGCCACTTTGGGCGGTCTGTTCCTTCTGTCTTTGCACAGCCATGCCGAGCGCCTTTGGAACGCCCTGCCCCGCCCCGAGGCCAAGGTGATTTTCGAGGCCATTATCAATGCGCTGACCCGCCTGAGCCACTGGATCACGGATGAGCTGCATAATGGCGTGATCAGCCGTTATGCCATCATCCTGATCGCCTTCACCGTTGCCTTGGGCTACTACGCCTTTTCCACGGGCGGTATGGGTTTGCCAACGCGCGTACCCTTGCCTGCGCAGATCATTCCCATCATTGGCTGGATCTGTCTGGTGGGCGCGACGCTGGCGATCATGTGGTTCCACCGAAACCGCCTGCTGTCGCTGGTGCTGATTGGCGTGGTCGGCTTGATCGTTTCGATGGCCTTCAACTATCTCTCGGCCCCGGATCTGGCGCTGACCCAGATCTCGGTCGAGGTGGTGACGATGATCCTGTTGTTGCTGTCGCTGAACTTTCTGCCCACCGACACACCCTGGGACAGCACCGCCGGGCGACGTTGGCGCGATGCCGCGATTTCCGTTGTGGCGGGCATTGGCTCTGGCGCACTGATCTATGCCATCATGCTGCGGGACTTTGCCTTCCCGACGATCTCGGACTTTCACCTCGCCAACTCGTACAAAGGCGG
Organism: Ruegeria sp. HKCCA6707; assembly: GCF_013033515.1. Taxonomy (GTDB): domain Bacteria; phylum Pseudomonadota; class Alphaproteobacteria; order Rhodobacterales; family Rhodobacteraceae; genus Ruegeria. The sequence continues at coordinate 580,315 of NZ_WQEG01000001.1, forward strand.
CGGAGGCACCAATGTAGTGAACGTGATCCTGGTGGATTTCCGGGGATTTGATACGTTCGGAGAGATCATTGTGCTGGGGATCGCCGCGCTGATCATCTTTGCCCTGACCGAGGCCGTTCTGGGCAGCAATGTCCGCGCCTATCTGCTGAACCGCAAACCGCATTGGCCGCAATCGGGCGACTCCCATCCGCTGATGATGGTTGTGGCCACCCGTGTAATGATGCCCATAGCCCTGATGGTGGGCGCTTACATCTTCTTCAGGGGTCACAACCAACCCGGAGGTGGTTTCATCGCCGGCCTGATCGTCGCCATTGCCTTCCTGATGCAATACATGGCCAGCGGCTATACCTGGGCGATTGAGCGGCAACGGTTCTATTACCACGGCACCATCGGCTGGGGCGTTTTGATCGCCGCCGCCACCGGGATCGGCGCCTGGTTCAACGAGCGGCCGTTCCTGACCAGTGATTTTGGCTATATCAACTGGCCGCCGCTGGAAGAATTTGAGTGGGCCACAGCAATCCTGTTTGACACGGGCGTGTTCCTGGCCGTGCTTGGGGCCGTGATGCTGGCGCTGGACAGCCTGTCCCGCTTCGCCTGGCAGCCGGGTATGGCGCAAGAGTTCCCGATGGACATCAACCCGCTGCGGGACAGTCCCCCGGAAGACGATAAAGAGAAGGAGCAGGGCTGATGGAAGCGCTTGTAGCCTCTGCCGTGGGCGTCATGACGGCGGCCGGAATTTTCCTGATCCTGCGTCGCCGGACCTTTCCTGTCATTCTGGGCCTTTCGCTGATCACCTATGCGGTTAACGTGTTCCTGTTCGCGACTGGGCGTCTGGCGCTGAACGCGCCTGCGGTTTTGAACAAATACGAAGACGTCGCCTATACCGACCCGCTGCCTCAGGCGTTGGTGCTGACAGCCATCGTGATCTCATTCGGGATGACGGCGGTGATCGTGATGATCGCGCTTAGTGCCTATCTGTCGTCAAAGGACGATCATATCGACATGAAACCCGATGACAGCGTGGACGCGCCGGGAGAAGACGCATGAACCATTGGATCGTTGCGCCGATCGTTCTTCCTGCGATCCTGGCCCCTTTCATCATCATGGTGCTGCGCTATCACCTGGACTTGCAGCGCATCTTCTCAATCGCCGGTGTTGTCGGGTTGCTGGGCATTGCCCTGACCATCACCGCGCAGGCCTCTGGCGGTGATATTCAGGTCTATGAGCTGGGTGACTGGCCAGCGCCGTTCGGGATCGTTCTGGTGCTGGACAAGCTTTCAGCGATGATGGTGCTGCTGACCGCGTTGCTGGCCCTGCCGATTGTCCTATATGCCATCGGCTCGGGCTGGGACGAAAGGGGCAAGCATTTCCATGCGTTGTTCCATTTCCAGCTGATGGGTGTCTGCGGCGCCTTTCTGACCGGCGACGCCTTTAACCTGTTTGTTTTCTTCGAGGTGCTGCTGATCGCCTCTTACGGCCTGATGACCCATGGCGGTGGCGCAGTGCGATTAAAGGCCGGCGTGCAATATGTGGCCTATAACCTGATCGGCTCGACCCTATTTCTGTTCGCATTGGGAACGATCTATGGCGTGACCGGCACGCTCAACATGGCCGACTTGGCCGTGCGCGTGGCCGAGATTCCACCCGAAGATACCGCCCTGTTGCGGGTTGGCGCGGTTTTGCTGTTGCTCGTCTTCTGCATCAAGGCCGCTGTATTGCCACTGCATTTCTGGCTGCCCGCCAGCTATGCCAACGCGCCTTTGCCGGTAGCCGCGCTGTTCGCGATCATGACAAAGGTAGGAGCCTATTCGATCCTGCGGGTCTATACTCTGGCCTTTGGCCCCGACGTGGCGGTGACCGATGGTTTGATCGGCGATTGGCTGCAACCCGCCGCTTTGCTGACGCTGGCTGTTGGTACAATCGGCATATTGGGCTCGAACCATATCGCGCGAATGGTTGCCTTTTGCGCCATCGCCTCGATGGGGACCCTGCTGATCGCGATCTCTTTGTTCAGCGAGACCGCCACTGCTGCGGCGCTTTATTATATCTTCCATTCCACGCTGGCGACTGCTTTGCTGTTTCTGGTGGCGGATATGGTTATGGAACGCCGCGGAGGCGCGATTGAGCCCAAGGCCCCGATGGCACAGAACGGGCTGATCGCCGCCCTGTTCTTTGTGGGTGCCATCGCGCTGGCGGGCATGCCGCCGCTGTCAGGCTTCATCGGCAAGCTGTTGGTGCTTGATGCCTCCCGCGACGCACCGGATGCCACGGCGGTTTGGGCCGTTATCCTGATTGGATCTTTCGTAACCATTGTCGGCCTGGCCCGGGCAGGTACGCTGATCTTCTGGAAGAGCTATGATGCCGCGATCACTCCGCCACCCACCGAAGAAACAGACGACGACGCGCAGATATCGAGCACGCCAGAGCCGTCGCCTGGATTGGCCTTTGCATCCGTGTTTGGGGTCGTCGCGGGGCTTGCCTTGTTGACCATATTTGCCGGCCCGGCGCTGACCTATGCCAGCGGGACAGCGGCGCAATTGTTCACGCCGGATGATTACATCTCGGCTGTGTTGGGAGGGGAAGAATGATGAAGCTGCTCAGGCGAATTTTCCCGCACCCACACCTGACTTTCCTGCTGACGGTTGTGTGGGTCCTGCTGGCCAATAACGGCTCGCTGAACTCGGTCGTGTTTGGCCTGCTCTTGGGGATCATCATCCCATTCATAACGCAGCCCTATTGGCCAGATCGCCCCAAGCTGCGCAACTGGTCCATGGTGGTCGAATACATCCTGGTTGTGCTGTGGGACATCGTGATTGCGAATATCACCGTGGCTCGGATCATCCTTTTCAAACGCGACTCTGACCGTGAGCCGAACTGGGTGTGCGTCCCGCTTGATCTGCGCACGCCCGAGGCGATCACGGTATTGGCTGGCACCATCACCATGACACCCGGTACAGTCAGCTGTGATCTGTCGGCGCAGGGTCACAACCTGCTGGTCCATTGCCTGGACGCCCCCGACCCTGCCGCCGTTCGGGATGAGATCAAACAACGCTACGAACGCCGCCTGAAGGAGATTTTCGAATGATCACCTATGCGCTCTATTTCACCTTTGCCTGTTTCGGCGCGGCGATCATGATGTGCCTGTGGCGGATCATCACCGCAGATGGGGTGGGCACCCGCGTACTGGCCTTGGATACGATGGTGATCAACACGATTGCTCTGATGATCCTCTACGGGTTGAAGGAAGGCACCGAGATCTTCTTTGAATCAGCTATGATCATCGCCATGCTCGGCTTTGTCTCAACCGTGGCATATGCGCGTTTCATGCTGCGCGGCAACATTATCGAATGAGGCTGGCATGACAGGTATTTTCGAAATTCTGATCGCCTTTTTCCTGATCGTCTCTGGCATTTTCGGCTTTGTCGGATCGTTCGGGATGATCAAGTTGAAAGACCCGATGTCGCGACTGCACGCACCCACCAAGGCGACAACACTGGGCGTTGGCGGGGTGCTCTTGGCGTCCATCGCGCATTCTGTATTGCTGGAAGGCAAACTGTCTCTGCACGAGCTGTTGATCACGCTGTTTCTTTTCCTCACAGCACCGATCACGGCCCTGTTCATTGCCAAATGGCATATTCACCGCCATGAACAGCCACAGGATTTGCCGGACGCGGGCGAGGATGAGCTTTGGGCCACCCACGCGGTTGAGCAGGTCGAAGACGTCCCGGATCACAGCGCGAATTAAGACCCATGAACAGACCGCCCCTGCCTTTGACCCGCGATCTGGTGCTGATTGGCGGGGGCCATACCCACGCACTGCTTTTGCGTGAATGGGGCATGAACCCGCTGCCGGGTGCGCGCGTGACCGTGATAAACCCCGGCCCGACCGCGCCCTACTCGGGTATGCTGCCGGGGTTTGTGGCGGGGCATTATGACCGAGACGCGCTGGATATCGATCTGGTCAAACTGGCGCGTTTTGCCGGGGCCCGGGTGGTTCTGGGCGCCGTAGAGGGGATCGACGCGGAAAACCACCGCGTTCATCTGCCCCACCGACCGCCGATTGCCTTTGACGTGGCCGCGATCAATGTGGGCATCACCTCGGACATGCCTGCCCTGCCCGGATTTGCGGAACACGCCGTCCCCGCCAAGCCGCTGGGACGTTTTGCAGCGCGTTGGGCCGAATACCTGTCAGGCGACGGTCCTGCCTCCATTGTCGTGATCGGTGGCGGCGTGGCCGGGGCCGAGCTTGCCATGGCGATGGCTCACGCTTTGCTTAGCCGGCGCAGGCAAGGCACGGTGACCGTGATCGACAATGCCACCGCGCTGACCGCGACCAAGCCCAAATCAGCCGATACCATTCGCAAGGCGATGGCCGAATTGGGTGTGACTCTGATCGAAAACGCCAGCATAGCGCGGATCACCGCAGAACATGTGGAACTGACGGACGGGCAACAGATCGCGGCGCATTTCGTCACCGGGGCGGCCGGGGCGAAACCCTATGATTGGATTGCCGAAACCGGACTTCAGATGCAGGACGGCTTCATCAAGGTGAACAGCTATTTGCAATCCAGTGAGCCGCTGATTTTTGCCGCAGGCGACTGCGCGCATCTGACGGAAAACCCACGCCCCAAGGCAGGCGTCTATGCGGTGCGGGAAGCGCCTATCCTGTTCAACAACCTCCGCGCCGCGCTGGGGTCCGGACGACTGAAACGGTATGTGCCGCAGAATGATTACCTCAAGCTCATCTCGCTGGGCGGGAAATCCGCGCTGGGTGAACGGTTGGGCAAGTCCTTCAGCGGGTCTTTGATGTGGCGCTGGAAAGACCACATCGATCAAAACTTCATGAACAAGTTTCGCGATCTGCCCAAGATGGAACCTCCGGCCCTGCCCCACGCACGCGCTGCGGGGGTGCAAGAGGCGCTGGGGGATAAGCCCATGTGCGGCGGATGCGGGGCCAAGTTGGGACGTGGCGCGTTAACGGACGTTTTGAACCAGCGTCCCCCCCCGTCGCGCGACGATGTGGTGCCCTTGCCCGGCGATGACGCGGCCCTGCTGAAAACCGGCGACGCGCGGCAGGTCATGACCTCAGACCATCTGCGCGGCTTTGTACACGATCCGGTGCTGATGACCCGCATCGCCGCGGTTCACGCGCTTGGCGATATCTGGGCAATGGGGGCCCAGCCACAGGCGGCCACAGCCACTATCATCCTGTCGCGCATGTCCGCCACGTTGCAAAGCCGCACGCTGACCGAGATCATGGCCACAGCCGACGCGGTCATCCGCGCAGCCGGAGCGGAAATTGTCGGCGGGCACAGTTCGATGGGCGATGAGATGACCATCGGCTTCACCCTGACCGGCCTGTGTGAAAACGAGCCGATCACCCTGTCTGGCGGCAAGCCGGGGGACGCGTTGATCCTGACCAAACCTTTGGGCAGCGGCGTCTTGATGGCTGCCGAAATGGCCGGGGACGCGGAGGGGGAATGGGTTGCCCAGGCCTACACGCACATGAGCCAGCCTCAGGGCGAGGCCTCCAGACTGCTGCGCGCGGCCCATGCGATGACCGACGTGACGGGGTTTGGTCTGGCCGGGCATTTGCACGGGCTCTGCGTAGCCTCTGGCTGCGGCGCGGTGCTGGATCTTGATGCTATTCCCACGCTGCCTGGAGCGGTCGAGCTGTCCACGCGCGGTGTGGCTTCGACGCTCTATCCGGAAAACCGCGCGCTTGTGCCGAACCTGCCCGAAGACGGAAAAGCCGCTTTGCTGTTTGATCCCCAAACCGCCGGGGGTCTACTGGCCGCCATTGCGCCGGATACAGCAACCGTGCTTTGTGATCAGTTGAAGGCCGCAGGCTATCCCGCTGCAATCATTGGGCATCTGACCGAAACGCCGGGTCTGGCGCTTCAAAGCTGATCCAAAATCTCTTCGATCCGCGACGCCGCGACGGAAAGACCCTGCGCATCCAGCGCCACCTGCATGCGCGCGACCTCCTCTACGGTACGACCGCGCCGAGATTTCTCATAGGCCGGATCATAGTGCTGCTCCATCAGCGCCTGCGTGAGCGCGGGTTTGTCACCAACTGCGATCAACGCCATCCATCCGTCGACAACCGCATGTCCCCGATGCGCCCGAAGCGGTGAGAGCCTGTCGCGCAGGCGCTCGGTATCGGATAGAATATCGTCATAGGCCTGCACCAGATAGGCCGTTCGGTCTGCGACCGTGGCCTCGATTCGAATGCGCGGCGCCGCGCATAAGGCCTGCCAGACACTGGGCGGCAAGATCAGCTTGCCAAGCTTGGACGATTCCGACTCGACCACCACGGGCCGTGCCGGATCCAATGCACAAAGCGCAGCCGCCAGTTGCGATTCAAAGGCCTTTTGGCTGGGTTGCCCTCCGGGCTGTTCACCCAGCAAAGACCCGCGATGATTGGCGAGGTCTTCAAGGTCCAGAACCTGAACATCCCGCGCCCGCAATCGCGCCAGAATTTCGGTTTTTGCCGTGCCCGTATAGCCGTCCAACGCCACCAGCCGTTGCGCAAGCGGGTCCTCATACAGGTAAGCGTTCACCAGCCGCCGATAGGTCCGATATCCGCCGTCGACGACATCCGCACGCCAACCGATCTGTTGCAACGTCCACGCGAAAGAACCCGACCTCTGCCCGCCGCGCCAGCAATAAACCAACGGTCGCCAGCCGCCCTCATGATGGCTCAGGCGTTGTTCGATGTGGTCGGCGGTGTTGCGAAACACCAAAGCTGCACCCAGCTTGCGCGCCAGAAACGAGCTTTGCTGCACATAGATCGTCCCCACCCGAGCGCGTTCCTCATCGTCCAGAACCGGCAGGTTGATCGCCCCCGGCAAATGATCCTCGGCATATTCCGCAGGGCTGCGCACATCGATCACCGTGTCAAACCCGTGCGCGTAAAGCTGCGCCAAACTGGAGAATGTCATAGCCATATCAACGATCTAATCTGCGACGCGGTGAAAGGGAAGTTCGGCGGTCATTCTGCGTCAAACGGTTCGATCAGTTCGGGGCCGCTGGCCCGGTTCGAGTTCACCTCGACCCTCACGCGGTAATAGTCCAATACCTCCTCGGCCCCTGGCTGCATCAGCCGCGCCGCGCCTTTTCCTTCCTCTCCCAACCATAGCGACCAATTTTCCGGCTCGAGAATTAGGGGCATTCGGTGATGGATCGCACCGAGATGCGTATTGGCGGCGGTGGTCACGATGGCGCAAGTGGATTGTCGCGCGTCGTCACATCCCCAATCCTGCCAAACGCCCGCGAAAGCAATCGGTTCCTGATCCCGGCGGTGGATGTACCAAGGCAGGCGTTTTCCGTCCTTGGTCCTGGTCCATTCATAAAAGCCGGTCGCAAGGATCAGACAACGGCGTTCGCGGCAGGCCGCGCGAAAGGCAGGTTTTTCCGCCAACGTCTCTGCCCGCGCGTTTATCAGCAGCGGCCCATCGGTCGGTGATTTGTACCAATGTGGCAAGAACCCCCAGCGCAAAGAATCCAGCTTGCGCCCACCCGCGCCCGACCGGACCACATGCACCCCATTGGTTGGGCAGATATTGAAATTCGGCACCTCGGGCAGAGTGTTGGATGGGCGCGCCGAAAACAGCTGCGCCATGGCGTCATTGGGGAGAGTGTTTGCAATCCGGCCACACATGGATAAACAACTTTCAAGGCGTATTCGTTCAGACACAAGGTCTAAAATCACCGACATGGCACAACAAACAGCGAAATCGCTCAAGACCAAAGCAATAAGCGATCTTGAGGCTGGAAAGCTGGCACAGGCATTGAAAAAGGCGCAATTGGGGGTCAAGAAATTCCCCAAAGACACGGACTATCTTGCCATCGCAGGGTTTGTGCTGACCGAGATGCAACAATATCGCAAGTCGATCCCTTATTTTGCTGAGGCTGCAAAACGAAAGCCCGAAGATCCGCAATTTGCCGAAAACCTCGCGAACGCGCTTATGCAAACAGGTCAGATCCCGCGCGCCTTGAGCTATGCCGAGCAGAAGCTGAAGGTTTTTCCCGACAACAAGGAACTGGTCCGTGTCACAGACGAGATTCAGTTAAAGGGCAAGAACTGGCGGCTTATTATTGACCACGCAACCAAACGCCTTCAGGCGGAACCCGACAACGCGGAAATGCTGTCCAACCGTGGGCGCGCCTATGGGCAAATAGCATTTAACGAACATGCCACACGCGACATCGCTCGTGCCTATGAGCTTGCACCGGATGTCGAAGACATCGCGATCAGACGGGCCACGAATCTGCATCAGTCGGGGGACAAGGAAGGTGCGAAGGAGATACTTGACCGTATCTTTGCGCGAAATCCCAAAAATGCTGCGGTATTGTACCCATTGGCTGAGAGCGCGCCCGAAGATGAATTCCCCGTTTTGCGAACGGCGATCGAGAACGCCATCGCGCAAAGCGAGCAACAGGACTCGGTGCTTGAATTTGCCAAAGCGATTTTGCTGCGGCGCTCTGAAGGTCTGGACGCATCCATGCCTCAGTTCGCAAAGGCAAATACTGCGCAGCATGAATCCAATCCCTATGATCTTAATCTGGAAGAACAGACCTTCGAAACGCTTTGTCGCCTGTTCCCTGTAGATGCTCCGGCCCCGTCTTCTGATGTGATCCAATCCCCTCAACCGATCTTCGTCATTGGCCAACCGCGATCTGGCACCACACTTATGGAGATGATGCTCAGCTCTGCTCCGGGCATAGCAGGATGCGGTGAGTTGATGATCTCAGGAGATCTCAGCGCTGAGCCTTATCAGAAGGGTGTGCCCTTTACCTCGGAAGATGCCACCGTTTTCGCTGGTGAATACCGCAAATTGCTGCCCCCGATCCCGGAAGACACCATCGCTTTCGTGGACAAGATGCCCCATAACTATCAACAAGTTGGGTTCTTGCTGGCGGCGTTTCCCAATGCCCGTGTGATCAACATGTTACGTGATCCGCGCGACGTCGGCCTTTCGAAATGGATACGTCGTTTCCCGGCCCCAGGGATGCGCTATGCGTCAAATCTGGAAGCCATCGCACATTCTGCGAACCTCTACCGCAAATACATGGCCCATTGGCAAAAAGGGTTTGGGGATCGCATCCTGACCGTACCTTACGAGGATCTGGTCTCGGACCCCGAGACGTTGAGCCGCAAAGTGACAGATTTTTGCGGCATTCCGTGGCACGAAAAAATGGTGCAGCCTGAAAAGAATACAAAACTGGTAAAGACAGCCAGCATAGACCAGGTGCGCAACAAGATTTCGACCAAGTCAATTGGTGGATGGCGCGCGGTCGAAGACCACATCCGGCCAATGCTTGAAGGTTTTGATCCGGCGCTTTGGCCGGAATACGATTTGTCCTGACCCCGGACACGAAAAAAGGCAGCACTTATCGTGCTGCCTTTCTGAGTTCTACAGAGATTACTTCTGCTTGATGCGCCCATCCACATAGGGTTTGTAGGGTGCGTTTTCGGCCAGGTATGCCGCCGTGACATCTGCCAGGTCTGGGCCAAAGTCGTAGGCGTTTTTGTCGTCGCCTTCGAACATCGAGTAACCGTCGCCGCCATTGCGGACATAGTTGTTGGTCACCACCAGATAGGTCGCCGCAGGATCGATAGGTTCAAACCCATCCCCTTTGGCCACCAGAACTTCGGTAATCCGGCCTTCGTTCGGTGCAACAGATGGATCCCAGGTAAAGGTCATGCCAGCCACCTGCGGGAAACGACCTTTGACCTCTTCAACCTGGCTGACACCGTTTTCCAAGGCATCGATGACGCCCTGCCCGCTGATCTCGAAGGTCGACAGAGTGTTCTGGAACGGCAGCACTGTCAGCACTTCGCCCATGGTGACCTCGCCTTCGTCAATCGACGCCCGCAGACCGCCCGAATTGGCGATGGCCAATTGAACACCCTGACCTGCCACATGAGACAGCATCGCATCGGCCACAAGGTTGCCCATCTCACATTCCTGCACACGGCAAACCGAGCGGTCCCCTTCGATGGCCGAGGCGCTTTCAGCCACCACCAGTTGCTTCATCTCTTCGATCGGAGCGCCCATCTCGGACACCCGAGCGGCAATAGCCTCATTCGGGGTGACGGACGCGTCCAGCAGGATCGGCTCGCCCTCTGCCGAAATCAGGTTGCCATCATCGTCGAATGTCAGTGTGACTTCGCCGAGATACTTCGAATAGGCATAAGCCTGAACGACCGGCACATCGCCCACCATCATAGGATAGCTGCCCGCCGCACCTTCTTGCGTATTGGACAAGAGTGTGTGCGAGTGGCCACCAACCACAAGATCAAGGCCTGGCACCTGCTCGGCAATTTCAATATCCTTGGCCAGACCCACATGGTTCAGGGCGATGATGATGTTGACGCCCTCTTCCTGCAGCTTGGCAACATCCGCTTTCAGACTTTCGATCTCATCCTGAAACACCACGTCCTTGCCCGGGCTTGATGTATCGACCGTATCTGTCGCCAAGGCCGAGATGATGCCGATCTTCTGGCCGCCGACCTCCAGTACCACATGGTTGTCTACCTTGCCTTTCAGTTCTTTTGACGAACTCAGGTCAAGGTTGCCTGAAATCACCGGAAAGCTGACCGCTTCGATAAATGCTGCCAGTCCTTCGGGGCCATCATCAAACTCGTGATTGCCCACGGCCATCACATCATAGCCGATGGCTTCCATGAATTCGGCCTCGGCAGCGCCTTTGTAGGTTGTATAGAACAGCGACCCCTGGAACGGGTCACCAGCATCAAGCAACAATACATTGTCATCTGCCAGCGCATCGCGGCGGGCATCGACCAGTGTTTTCAGGCGGGCCACACCACCAAAACACTTGCCTTCGGCTTCGTCCTCGGCGCCGCAGGTCGAATCGTATTTGTTAATGGATTCGATGCGGCTGTGGATGTCGTTGGTATGTAGAATGGTCAGTTTGTAATCTGCAAACGCCATACCGGCCGTTAGGCCAAGTGCTGCGGCAGATGTCAGCAAACGGTTGAACATAGTTGGACTCCCTGTCGTTATGCGCATGATCGTGCGACGTGGATGGCCAAGAGTCAAAGGGGGAAATCCGGCTTGATTCTACCCGCCGCGCGGGGCATCACACACGCATGCTGATCTACAAGATTTTCCGCGCCGACGAATGGGCCGCGTTGCAGGCGACGGGCGCCACGGATGGGGCCCCAATTGACGTAAGCGATGGCTTTGTGCACTTCTCGACAGCCGCGCAGGCGCAGGAAACTGCGGCCAAGCATTTTGCGGGTGAACACGATCTCACCCTTCTGGCCTGCGATGGTGAAGCTATGGGAGACGACCTGAAATGGGAGGTCTCGCGCGGAGGCGCGCTGTTCCCACATCTCTACCGTCAGATCCGCATGTCAGATGTGATCTGGGCCCGCGACCTGCCGTTTGATGGTCAGGCGCACCAATTCCCCGAGGAGATGGAATGACCAGTTTCATCGATCCCGAGCGCGAACAATTCGAAGCATTCAAATCCCTCGACCGTGACCACCCGATCGAGATGCTGAACCTGGTCAAATTCCGCAAGATCGCAGACTACCCCACCGATCATGCGCTGGCGGGCGCCGGGCTGAGCGGCGCGCAGGCCTATCGCAACTACGGAGCGGAAACGGCTCCGATCATCGACCGGCTTGGCGCGTCGATCCTGTGGCGCGGGGCATTTCAGACGATGCTCATCGGTCCGCAGGACGAAGCCTGGGACGCGGTGTTCATAGCACAATACCCCACCGCACACGCGTTTCTGGAGATGGTAACAGACCCGGCCTATCGCGCGGCGGTGGTGCACCGGCAAGCGGCGGTCGAAACCTCTCGCCTGATCCGGTGTGCGCCCACAGAAGGTGGAGCCTCTTTCGGATGAAATTGACTGAGCGACTGGGGCTGGCAGCCCTGCACCGGCTTGACCCTGAAACCGCGCATGGGCTGTCGATCAAGGCTCTAACCGCCGGTCTTGCTCCGACACCGGGGCCGGTAACATCCGAACGACTGAGAACAAATGTGGCCGGGCTAACCTTGCCCAACCCCGTTGGGCTTGCTGCTGGGTTCGACAAAAACGGTGAGGCGCTGACCCCTCTGTCGCGCGCCGGGTTTGGGTTCATCGAGGTCGGAGCGGTCACGCCGCGCCCGCAGCCCGGGAACCCCAAACCACGCCTGTTTCGCCTGACCGAAGACCGCGCCGCGATCAATCGCTTTGGGTTCAACAATGAAGGCATGGAAGTCATGGCCGGGCGACTGGCTGCGCGTCCCAATGACGCGGTGATCGGGCTGAACCTTGGCGCGAACAAAGACAGCGACGACCGTCCCGGCGATTTTGCCAAAGTCCTCGCCCATTGCGCGGCGCATCTGGATTTTGCGACGGTCAACGTCTCATCGCCCAATACCGAAAAGCTGCGGGATTTGCAGGGCAAGGCCGCGCTTGGCGCGCTGTTGGGTGGTGTGATCGAAACCCGCGACGCTCTGCCCCGCCCCATTCCGATCTTTCTGAAAATCGCACCTGATCTGACGGTAGACGAGTTGCAAGACATCGCCGATGTCGCGCGCGAGACCGGGGTGGACGCGGTGATCGCCACCAACACAACCCTGTCGCGCGATGGCTTGCGCAGCGCCGACAAGGATCAGGCCGGAGGATTGTCGGGTGTACCCTTGTTCGACAAGTCGACCCGCGTATTGGCGCAGCTGAGCCAGCTGACCAGTGGCGAAATCCCTTTGATCGGCGTTGGCGGCATCAGCACTGCAGAACAGGCCTATGCCAAGATCTGCGCCGGGGCCTCTGCGGTGCAATTCTATACCGCGATGGTTTATGGCGGCATTTCTTTGGCGGCTGAGATCGCCCACGGGCTGGATCAGCTTTTGGAGCGAGATGGATACACTACGGTCGCACAGGCGGTGGGTAGCAAACGAGAGGAATGGCTGTGATCGAATATTGGCACAATCCACGTTGTTCAAAATCGCGCGCGGGCCTCGCGTTGCTGCAAGATCAAGGCGCGCAGATTGAGGTTCGGAAATATCTTGAGGATGCGCCCACGACCGCTGAGATCCGGGCCGCGCTAAAGAAGTTGGGTCTCCCCGCCATCGATATGATGCGCAAAGGCGAAAAGACCTTCAAGGCGCTGGGGCTTTCGAAGACAGACTCAGAGGACGTGTTAATCCAGGCTATGGCGGACAACCCGATCCTGATCGAGCGCCCTTTGGCCATCGCTGGTGACAAAGCGGCGCTTGGACGCCCGCCCGAGACCCTGCTGGAGTTGCTTTAGGCCACCCCCGCCTCAAGCTTTGGATAGCGCCATCCCAGCGTGAGACCGCGCGCGATGTTCAAAACCATCAGCGCGGCCCACAGCCCGTGATTGCCCATCATGGGCACCAGAACGAACAGAGCCAACACGTAGATCGCAACAGACTGGATCATCGCGTTTCGCATGGCCCGGGTCCAGGTGGCGCCGATATAGATGCCATCAAACATCCAGCTTGCCACCCCGATCACAGGGGCAAGAGCCGCCCAGATCAAATAGTCTCGTGCCGCCAACCGAACCTCAGGTGATGTTGACATCAGGTCGATCAGCGCGGGCCCTGCAAGGAAAAAGATTAGCCCCAGCATGATGGCCCCCGCCACGCCCCATTGGGACGCCATGATCGAGGCCTGCCTGACCGCGCCCCGGTTACGTGCACCCACCGCGCCACCCACCAGCGCCTCGGCGGAAAAGGCGAACCCGTCCAGCGCAAAGGCGGTGATCTCAAGAAACTGCAACAGCACCTGATTGGCTGCCAGAGTTACGTCCCCAAGATCAGACCCGACAAACAGAAACGTGGTGAAAGACCCGGTCAGCAGGACAGACCGGATCATGATATCCGTATTCACCTGCAACATCCGCTTAAGCCGTTGGGCATCAAAGATGCGCGGCCAATCTTTCCATCTTTGGCCGGCAAAGCCTTCGCGGCACAACCATACGCCCAGCGCCAGCCCTGACCATTCGGCAATCAGCGTAGCGATGGCCACGCCCTCCACGCCCCAGCCCAGCCCCAGAACGAACCACAGATCGAGCACAATATTCAGCCCGTTCATCCAGATCTGCAAAAGAAACACGCCGCGCGTGCGTTCGATAGCAATCAACCAGCCTGTGATCGCATACAGCGCAATCGTCGCGGGCGCCCCCCAGATGCGGATTTCCAGGTAATCCCGCGTCAGTGCCTCAACCTCGGGGCTGGCGGGTGACAGGGCAAACGCGCCCCAGAACAAACCCAGCTGCGCCACGATCATGATCAAACCGGCTGTGCCCCCAAGCAGCAAACCGCGCATCAGGAGCGCACCTGTCTCGGCTGTGTCCCCGGCCCCGCGCGCCTGTGCGGCCAGACCGGTTGTGCCCATGCGTAGAAATCCGAAGATCCAATAGATCGCCGACAGGATCACAGCGCCCATGCCAACCGCCCCGATCGGGGCCGCCTGCCCCATCTGCCCGACCACACCGGTATCGACCGCACCCAAAATGGGCACGGTCGCATTTGACAGCACAATCGGCAGCGCGATCTTCAGAACGCGCCGATGGGTGATGGGCGCGTTGGCGTCCTCCACACTCAGCCCTTTGGTTTGGGGGGTTGCGGCATCAGGAAATGCCCGGTTCCCTGTGCAAACAGTTTCGCGTGATTATCTTGCCAGGCTTCGACCCGGACCGAAGCATAGCGCCGCCCCGACCTGTTCACAAATGCGCGCGCATAGGCGTCGCGTGGTAGGCCCGAGCGCAGATAATCGACCGTGAAATCGATCGTTTTGGGAAAGCGGATGCTTTCGTCGGTCAGGATGTCCTGTGCTTCAATCTCGCCGCTTTCAATTCTGGGAAACATGGTTTCCCAACTCAGCGTGATCACGGCGGTCACTTCCAGAAAAGCCGCGGTGACACCGCCATGAATCGCGGGTAGAAAAGGATTGCCAATCAGCTTTTCGTCAAAGTTCAACACACCCGTCAGCTCGTCGCCGCGCCGATCAAAGGTGATGTCGAGAAAGCGGATATAGGGCACGCCTTCGACCAGCGCTTTAAGCGCCGCGTCACGGCGTTGCTTGACCACCTGCATGGGTTCTGGACGGGAGCGCGCCATCTTAACCACCCTCAACGGTAAAGGCACCGGACGCGGTTGCGACCGGTGTTTCCTGGTCATCATCCGTTGCGGTGGCCCGCACAAAAGCCACGTTGCGCGTGATGTGATAGCAGGTGGCGCGGGTCCGTATGCTTTGCCCCGGTGTGGCGGCTCGCATGTAATCGATACGCAGATCTATTGTTGCTGTTCCGCCAGGCGCTGAAGGATGGCTCATGACCGCCGCTCCGCAACAGGTATCCAGCATCGTCGACACCGCGCCCCCATGGATAACACCGGTGCGCGGATCACCGATCAGCTGCGCATTGTATGGCATCGTGATCTCAGCCTCTCCTTCGCCAATGCTGGTCAGGTTCAGCCCCAGCGCCTTGGCGTGCGGGATCGCCTCAATGAACTGACGGGCTAAAACTGTCTTGTCTACCATGGGCTTGCGTCCTGTTCTGGTCGTGCCCCTTTATGAGCCCGCACCACCAGAAAGAGCAACCCCGGCTGTTGCGCTGCCCACAGTGACCGCCTAACGTGCAGCCGAGGAGGAAAGGTATGTCGGAAAGCCGTTTGACACTGAACGAAATGTGCGACGCGTTTGACGTGACCAAACGTACATTGCGCTATTACGAATATATCGAACTCCTTCAGCCAGAACGTGAGGGGCGAACGCGCTACTACGGCCCGCGCGAACGCGCCCGTATGAAGCTGATCATGCGCGGTCGGACATTCGGCTTTTCGCTGGAAGAAATCCGTCAATGGCTGCTGATCTACGAGGATCAGGGCAACCAGGCGCAAATGGCGGCATTCATCGAAATGGCGGATCGTCAGATGCCCGAGTTGCAAAAGCAACGCGAACAGTTGGACGAAGCCATGACGGCCTTGCAGGAACTGCGCGACCAAACTGCAAAGCTGCTGAAATAGATCACACACCGCGGCGGCCTGACCTGTGCATCTGCGCGCTCCAGGCACGAAGGTCGTTGCAGTTCTCCCTACACCTGAAATTTGGGCTGCCCTAGGGGCAAGAAAATTACAACGCGGCCCATTTACGCGAATGGAAGTTACGTCAACTTTTTTGTGACGCAGCGTCCACATTACGTAAACGTCATCGGCATGTTGTAAAACACGCAACGACTGCGCAAGTCGGTTGGCATGACGCCAGTGATGAGAGTTGAGACATGACCGAAGACCTGATGACGATCCGCGAGATGTGCGAGGCCTATGATGTCACGCCGCGCACCCTGCGGTTTTATGAGGCGAAAGAGCTTTTGTTTCCAATCCGCGAAGGCCAAAAGCGTTTGTTCACCAAACGCGACCGTGCGCGCCTGAAGCTGATTCTGCGCGGAAAACGGTTTGGCTTCAGCCTCGAAGAGATCCGTCAACTTCTGGATCTGTACCACGTGGGCGACCAGCAGCTCACCCAGATGTGCCGGACATATGAGATCGCGACCGAGCGTCTGGCCGATATGGAATCGCGCCGGGACGAGCTGACACAGGCCATCGACGATCTGAAAGAACAGCTACGCTGGGGCGAAAAAGTCATTGCTTCGATGAAACAGGAAAAGAAGGCGGCTGAATAAGCCCGCCCTCTGGACAGACGAAACCAGGGAGGTTCACATGCCCATCTACACCGCGCCCACCAAAGATACCCAATTCATCCTGCATGACGTTCTGAACGTCTCGCAGTCGGACATCCCAGGCTATGATGAGCTGGAAGCCGATTTCACCGGCGCCGTGCTGGAAGAAGCCGGCAAAGTCGCCAGCAACGTCCTGCACCCGTTGAATGTGGTAGGTGACACCGAAGGGTGTCGGTTGGAAAACGGCGTCGTTTACACGCCCACTGGTTTCAAAGACGCATTTGAGCAAGTCAAGGAAGGCGGCTGGACCGGACTGGACATGCCCGAGGAATATGGCGGGCAGAACATGCCCTACGTGATGGGCACAGCAGTGGGTGAGATGTTCTCGGCCGCAAACCAGGCCTTTACCATGTATCAGGGCCTGACGCATGGCGCGGCTTCGGCGATTCTGGCCCACGGCACGGACGAGCAAAAGAACACCTATCTGCCCAACATGGTCAGCTGCGAGTGGACCGGCACCATGAACCTGACCGAGCCCCATTGCGGAACCGATCTGGGCCTGATGCGCACCAAGGCGGAACCGCAAGCAAATGGTAGCTATAAAATCTCGGGCCAAAAGATCTTCATCTCGGCCGGAGAGCATGACATGGCCGATAACATCATTCACTTGGTGCTGGCCAAGATCGTTGGCGGCCCTGAGGGAATCAAGGGCGTGTCGCTGTTTATCGTGCCCAAATTCCACGTAAACGAAGATGGCAGCCTGGGCGCGCGCAACGGAGTGGCCTGCGGCAATATCGAAGAGAAAATGGGCATCCACGGCAATTCGACCTGTGTGATGAACTATGACGAAGCGACCGGCTATCTTCTGGGCGAAGAACACAAAGGCATGCGCGCCATGTTCACCATGATGAACGAGGCCCGTCTGGGCGTTGGCATGCAGGGGCTGGCACAAGCCGAGGCCGCCTATCAGAACGCAGTGGATTACGCCAAGGACCGGCTGCAGGGCCGCGACGTAACCGGTGTGAAAAACCCCGATGGCCCGGCTGACCCGCTGATCGTACACCCCGATATCCGCCGCAACCTGATGGATCAGAAAAGCTTTACGGAAGGCGCACGCGCGTTCATCCTGTGGGGCGCCACAATGATCGACAAAGCACACCGGTCCGGTGACAAGGATGCGGATGGCCTGATCTCGCTGCTGACGCCGGTGATCAAGGGCTTTTTGACAGACGAAGGCTATGACATGACCGTACAGGCCCAGCAGGTCTATGGTGGCCATGGCTACATCGAAGAATGGGGTATGTCGCAATACACCCGCGATGCCCGGATTGCGATGATCTATGAGGGGGCCAACGGCGTTCAGGCTCTGGACCTTGTGGGCCGGAAACTGGCGCAGGATGGCGGCAAGCATGTCATGGCGTTCTTCGAGATGGTCAAGAGCTTTTGCAAAGAGAACGGCGGCAAAGACGAAGCATATGACAAAGCCTTTATCGAACCGCTGAAGGCCGCGTCAAAGGATCTGCAGGCTGCGGGCATGTACTTCATGCAAGAAGGCATGAAAAATCCGAACAATGCGCTGTCTGGATCTTACGACTTTATGCACATGTTCGGCCATGTGTGCCTGGGTTTGATGTGGGCACAGATGGCGAAGGCCGCGCAAGATGCTCTGGACAGCGGTGCATCGGATACTGCGTTCTACGAGACCAAGATCACCACCGGCCGTTTCTATATGGCGCGCCGCCTGCCCGCCACCGCAATGCACCTCGCCCGCATTCAGACCGGGGCAGACACCGTGATGTCATTGGACGCAGCGCAATTCTGATCGCAGTCTGGGCCTGGACGGATTTGCCCAGGCCCACCCGCATAAAGGAGATCTGATGCCCAAACGCTTTCGCCTGACCCGCCGCTTTCCGGTCGCCATGACCGAAGACGGCTACCGCAAGCTTCGCGGCTTTGCCCGCGAGGCAGGTTTGGACGAAGGCGAGGCTCTGTCGTTTCTGTTCGAGAACTTCAACAGCGTCATAAATGAGGAAAACCTGACCCACCGCCTGCGCATCTTCAACTCGGAACTGGAAGCGCGCAAAAGATGATGCAGGGCTCAATATTAACCACTTCACCTACGGCAAAGTCTAAATCCGCCTCCGGCGGCCGTATTTGGAACGAGAAGAAGGCACAGTCTCATCCACCCCGCCATCTGGGTCGCAAACTTAACTGGAAAAACGCAACCGGGACGGCGGGGCTTCTCCTCGTACGGTCATCGGCTCGGCAGCCTGTACCACACACTGGACAAGGCCACATTAACCTTAATGAAGCCTTACGACGTGAGAAAAACCCCTTGGCTTCTTCTCGTCATAAATACGGAAAATCCGACCTATCCAAACGCGCCACGGGAGGGGCGTTGAAATGACAATCAAACTTCACTGTTTCGGAGAAAGCGGCAATTCCTACAAAGCGGCCCTTGCGCTTGAGATGTCGGGGCTAGAATGGGAGCCTGTCTTTGTCGACTTTTTCAACGGCGAGACGCGTACACCGGAATATCGCAGCGAAGTCAACGCGTTGGGTGAGGCGCCAGTTTTGGTTGATGGGGAGTTCAGCCTCTCTCAGTCAGGTGCGATCCAGGCTTATGTTACCGAAAAGTCTAGCAAGTTCGGCGGAAAAGACCGGCAAGAGCGGTATGACGTGCTTCGCTGGGTCCTGTGGGACAATCACAAGCTCAGCTCAATGGCGGGGTTGACCCGGTTCCTGATCAATTTCTTGCCCGAACAACATCGCAACCCAGATGTCATCGCCTTTAACCAAGGGCGTCTGAAAGCGGCTTACGACACGCTCAACACCCATCTGGAGGGGCGCGACTGGATTGTCGGCGATGGCATCACAAATGCCGATCTCAGCTGTTGCGGCTATCTTTATTACCCCGAGCCATTTGGCTTTGACCGCACCGATTGGCCCCATATCGATGCCTGGCTGACGCGCCTGTCTGCTCAGCCCGGCTGGAAACACCCCTATGACCTGATGCCCGGCAACCCGTCGGATCGCGCTTAAGGAGAAGACCTATGACCGAAGCTTATATCTATGACGCCCTGCGTACCCCGCGCGGAAAGGGCCGCAAAGATGGCAGCCTGCACGAGGTGACCTCGGTGCGTCTGTCCGCCCTGACGCTGAACGCGATGAAAGAGCGCAACAATCTTGAAGGTCGTGCCGTTGAAGACGTGATCTGGGGCAATGTCACGCAGGTGATGGAGCAAGGCGGCTGTCTGGCGCGATCCGCCGTGTTGGCCTCTGATCTGGACCAATCGATACCCGGTCTGGCGATCAACCGCTTTTGCGCCAGCGGAATGGAAGCCGTGAACCTGGCTGCAAACCAGGTCAAAGGTGGCGCGGGCGACGCTTACATCGCCGGTGGTGTCGAGATGATGGGTCGCGTCAAAATGGGTAGCGATGGTGCCGCAATCGCCGTTGATCCCTCTTTGGCGATGGAGACCTATTTTGTCCCGCAGGGCATTTCGGCCGATATCATCGCCACCGAATACGGGTTCAGCCGCGATGACGCTGATGCCCTGGCGGTCGAGTCACAAAGACGCGCGGCAGCCGCTTGGGAAGACAATCGCTTTGAAAAGTCGGTCATTTCCGTCACCGACCAGAACGGCCTGACCATTCTGGACCGTGATGAATATATGCGCCCAGGCACCGATATGCAGACACTTGGCGCTCTGAACCCGTCTTTTCAGATGATGGGTGAGCAGATGCCCGGTTTCGACAAGGTGGCCATGCTGAAATATCCGCATCTTGAGCGGATCAACCATATCCACCACGCTGGCAATAGCTCGGGCATTGTTGACGGCGCTGCGGCGGTTCTGATCGGCAACAAGGAATTTGGTGAGAAATACGGCCTCAAGCCACGTGCGCGCATCAGGGCAACCGCCAAGATCGGCACTGATCCCACCATCATGCTGACCGGCCCGGTTCCAGTGACCGAGAAGATTCTGGCCGATAATGGCATGAAGATCAGCGATCTGGATCTGTTTGAAGTGAATGAAGCCTTCGCCTCGGTCGTGTTGCGGTTCCAGCAGGCATTTGACGTCGATCCGGCAGTGGTGAACGTCAATGGTGGTTCGATTGCGATGGGGCATCCGCTGGGTGCAACTGGCGCGATGATCATCGGCACACTGCTGGATGAGTTGGAACGTCAGGACAAGGAAACCGGCCTGGCCACGCTCTGCATCGCGTCCGGCATGGGCGCCGCAACCATTATCGAGCGTGTCTGATGCCCAAACTGGATCTTTCGAAAATCCCGTTCCAAAGCCGCACCTCCTATCCCGGGAAACTGGCCGATGCAGTCTCGGGCCGCTCTGGCCAGGCGCTGGGGGATGCAGGCGGGCTGACTCAATTCGGGGTCAACATCGTGCGACTTGAACCGGGCGGTTTGTCCTCGCTGCGCCATTACCACATGGAGCAGGATGAGTTCGCCATCATGCTCAGCGGCAGGTGCGTTTTGATCGACGATGACGGCGAGCATGAGATGTTGCCCGGCGATTGCGCGACCTGGCCTGCCGGTGAGGCCAATGGCCATCACCTTGTGAACAAAACCGACGCGCCTGCGAGTTTTCTGGTGGTGGGCACTCGGACCCCGACAGAAACCGCCTATTACAGCGACCTGGACATGATGGTGAAGGATGATGAGAACGGTTTCTCTTTCACACGTAAAGATGGCAGCCCGCTGACACCTGACCAGATTGGAGATGACAATGACTGATTTCACTCTGACCAAAGACGCGGACGGCGTCGCCACGATCACCTGGGACGTGCCGGGGAAAAGCATGAATGTCATGTCCTTTGACGGGCTCGCGCAGCTGAGCGACTGCATTGACGACGCTCTGGCAGATGATGACGTCAAAGGCATCATCATCACCTCGGGCAAGGACGGTTCTTTTGCAGGCGGCATGGATCTGAACCTGCTGGCCGTGATGAAGGAACAGGCAGGTGACAACCCGGCCAAGGGCCTGTTTGAAGGCACGATGAAAATGCACGCCCTGCTGCGCAAGATCGAGTTGGCAGGTATGGACCCCAAATCCAAGAAGGGTGGCAAGCCGATTGCGACGGTGCTGCCCGGCACCGCAGCTGGGATCGGGATGGAACTGCCCCTGTCCACGCACCGGATTTTTGCGGCGGACAATCCCAAGGCGAAATTCGGCCTGCCCGAGATCATGGTCGGTATCTTCCCTGGCGCGGGTGGCACAACCCGGATGGTCCGCAAGGTTGGCGCGATCGCGGCGGCTCCTCTGTTGCTGGAAGGCAAGATGCTGGACGTCAAGAAGGCCAAGGGCGCAGGCTATGTCGACGAAATCGCCGAAGATCCGATGGCCGCAGCCAAGGAATGGGTGCTGAACGCCAAGGATGCGGATCTTGTCAAACCATGGGACGCCAAGGGCTATAAGATGCCAGGCGGTGCGCCCTATCATCCGGCGGGTTTCATGAATTTCGTCGGAGCCTCGGCGATGGTCAACGGCAAGACCCAAGGCGCTTTCCCGGCAGCCAAGGCCTTGTTGAGTGCCGTCTATGAGGGCGCGCTGGTTGATTTCGACACCGCGCTGAAGATCGAGGCGCGGTGGTTCACATCCGTCCTGATGAACCCGTCTTCGGGCGCAATGATCCGGTCGCTGTTCCTGAATAAGGAAGCGCTGGAAAAAGGCGCGGTAAGGCCCAAGGACGTACCTGATCAGCGCGTGAAGAAGATCGGAGTTCTGGGTGCGGGCATGATGGGTGCTGGTATCGCTTTGGTCTCGGCCCAAGCGGGTATGGAGGTTGTGCTGATCGACCGCGATCAGGAAGCCGCTGACAAAGGCAAGGCTTATACCGAGACCTATCTGGACAAAGGGATCAAGCGCGGCAAAGTCACAGCAGAAAAGAAAGAGGCAATGCTGGGCCGTATCACCGCGACCCCTGATTTGGATCACCTCAAAGGCTGTGATCTGATCATTGAGGCCGTATTCGAAGACCCTGGCGTCAAGGCCGAGATGACCCAGAAGGTCGAGGCAATCATTCCCGAGGATTGCATCTTTGCGTCAAACACCTCGACCCTGCCGATCACCGATCTGGCCAAGGCCAGCGTTCGGCCCGAACAGTTCATCGGCATCCACTTCTTCTCTCCGGTTGAAAAGATGTTCCTAGTCGAGATCATCAAAGGCAAGGACACCGGGGATCGTGCGGTTGCCAAGGCCCTGGACTATGTGCGCCAGATCCGCAAAACGCCGATCGTGGTGAATGACGCGCGGTTCTTCTATGCCAACCGCTGCATCATACCCTATATCAACGAAGGTCTGCGGATGATCACAGAAGGCGTGAGCCCGGTGCTGATCGACAACGCCGCGCGTCAGCTGGGCTTCCCCGTGGGACCGATCCAATTGAACGACGAGACCTCGATTGATCTGGGCGCAAAGATTGCCCGCGCGACAAAGGCCGCGATGGGCGATGCTTATCCAGACAGCCCGGCAGATGATCTGATCTTCTGGATGGAGGCCGAGGGCCGTTTGGGCCGCAAGGCAAACGCGGGCTTCTTCGACTATGACGAAAAGGGCAAACGCACCGAGTACTGGAAAGGACTGCAAGACAAGTATCCGCACACCGAAGATCAACCTGAGCTGATCGAAGTTCAGGAACGCCTGATGTTCGCTCAGGTACTGGAAGCGGTCCGCGCATTGGAAGAAGGCGTGTTGGAAGACATCCGCGAAGGCGATGTGGGTGCCATTCTGGGTTGGGGCTTTGCTCCATGGTCGGGTGGCCCGCTCAGCTGGCTGGACATCATCGGCACGCCTTACGCCGCTGAACGCTGCGACCAGCTGGCAAAGGCCTATGGTGATCGCTTCGTCTGCCCGCCTCTGCTGCGCGAAATGGCGCAGAAAGGTCAAAGCTTCTATGGCCGCTTCGCCCCCGACGCGAAAGCTGCCTGACAAAAAAAGCTGGCGCATACCCCTCATGCGCCAGCTTTCCCACCGTTCAGCGTATCTTCCTTACGGGTGATGAGCGATCATCATCCATTCGGAGCGCAGGAACAGTGTAGGCAATCCCGGTCTACCGGGTCTTCCCGGTCGCCGACGGGACGTCGCCGGACGCACAGGAAAAATCGGTTCGTTGGGAATGGGTGCGGGCAATGCGCCTAGCGGATTGGACAACACGGTTAGACTTCCGCGTGCTACCACGTAGCGCAGCAGATCCGCAGCGCCGTGTTCATCTGTGACGTGATACGACGTGGACGAGTTCATCGACCGTTGCCCAAATCGACTGGCGGCGCAGTAGGCTTGCAGCCCGCCTTCGATAAAAATGACCTGATCTTCGTCGAAAAACAGCGTACATACATCGAATGTTGCCGCTGGAACTCCAGCGCGTAAGGGACCGATATCCTTTAACAATCGCGCGGCCACAACGGTTGAACCAGCCGTCGTCGGATCGATCTTGCTGTGGTCCAGCGCCATACCCTGTTCCGGCATGATCCAGACCGGCCGCCCGTTATACGCGGCACGCGAGGGCACCAGTATGGGCAGGTTGTCGGGGTTTTGCTCTTGTTCAGGGATCGCTACGGTATCAGTGGAAATGCGTCGCACTTCCTTGAAACCATTATCCAACGTCCGAACCCTGTCCCCCGGAACAAGACGCTCTACCGGTTTCCAACCGCTTGTCGTGGCCACCTTGGTTCCATGCACAAAACCCCCTCTGCGCGCAGAAACCAAGGCACCCGACGACGTTGGGGCAACATGCCCCTGTTTGTTCGAATACTCTACTACACTCATTACCCTACACCTGTGCCAACCCCCACTCGGCACCCTTAAACAAACACAGTTTTTAGGTAGCACTAATTTTTAGCAGGGGTCAGATTTGGGACACATTTGCGCCTTAATCAGGGTTAATCGGGCCTATTTGCACGCTAAATCCGAAACAAAAAGGCTGATCCTGGCGAATTGCGATTTTGATCGGAAACTAAAGTTCGCCTTTGCGATCAAAACAATACCCGAATCTCCTGGCGATTTTCGCACAGGCCGGGGGTAGGCGCCGCCGGGAAAGCGGGATCGATCGCACCCTTGCCCCAAAACTCAGGTGGTGCCGGTATTGGCAATCACTTAGATGTTTGATTTGTGCGTTTTCAGCGGCAGTTCCGGTCGCAACAGGTTTGCGCCTTTTGATTACACCATGTTATGAATTTAGAATA
Source organism: Ruegeria sp. HKCCA6707 (assembly GCF_013033515.1). GTDB lineage: Bacteria > Pseudomonadota > Alphaproteobacteria > Rhodobacterales > Rhodobacteraceae > Ruegeria. The sequence continues at coordinate 605,187 of NZ_WQEG01000001.1, forward strand.
ATAATCCGAGCAGCATGTCCAAATGACAGCCCTAAAACAGTACCAGCGGATCGAGGCCACCGGTCTGTGGCGCCCGTCGCCCGACGCTCAGCGGCGCGAGGTGGTCATTTCAATTGGCGAAGCCACGCTTACTGTTTCGGATTTCAACGATAGTGCGCTGACCCATTGGTCGCTTGCGGCACTTGAACGCCAAAACCCAGGCGAGTTTCCCGCCATCTTCAACCCCGATGGCGATCCTGGCGAAACGCTAGAGCTTGCAGAAACCGAAACCACCATGCTGGATGCCATTGATCGGTTGCAGCGCGCGATCGAGCGGACACGGCCCCACCCCGGACGGTTGCGCTGGATCAGCGTGGTCGGGGTTGTGCTGGCTGTCGTGGGTGTTTTGCTTTTGTGGTTGCCCGGTGCCTTGCAACGCCATGTTGTGCAAGTCCTGCCCGAGATCAAGCGAGAAGAGATCGGAACCGCAATCCTGAACCGGATCGAGCGGGTGTCAGGTCAGGCTTGCGGCTCGGCGGATGTGCAGACCTCGTTGGACACTCTGGCCCGGCGGACCGGCGTGCGTCAGATCGTGGTCCTTCCTGCGGGTGTGCCTGACAGCCAGAGCCTGCCCGGAGGCACCGTGCTGCTGAACCGTGCGCTGGTCGAAGACCACGAAGACCCGGCGGTTGCCGCAGGTTATGTGATCGCCGCCCGCGCTCGGGCCGAGTTGAAAGACCCGCTGGACGATCTGCTGGATCGCACCGGCACAACCGCGGCGTTCCGGTTACTGACCACCGGAGAACTGACGCCCGAGATCATTGACGACTATACCGAACAATTGCTGACCGAGCCCAAGCCCCGTCTTGACGATGACGATCTGCTTGACGTCTTTGCACGATCTGCCCTGCCCTCGACCCCTTATGCCTATGCCAAGGATATCACGGGCGAGACGGTTCTGGGATTGATCGAGGCCGACCCGATGGCAGGTCGCGCTCAGGAACAGGTGCTGCCGGACCGCGATTGGGTCCAGCTTCAGAATATCTGCGGCGGTTGAGCGCGCTTACTTGGTGCCGAACATCCGGTCACCAGCGTCGCCAAGCCCCGGCATGATATAGCCTTTCGAGTTCAGCTCGCGATCCAGCGACGCCGTGACGATCTTCACGTCAGGATGCGCCTCTTTCATACGCTCCACACCTTCCGGAGCGGCCAGCAGGCACAGGAACCGGATATCCGTGGCACCGGCCTCTTTCAGCAGATCAATCGCGGCAGCCGAGCTGTTGCCGGTAGCCAACATAGGATCCACCGCGATCACCAACCGGTCTTTCAGCCCTTCGGGGGCCTTGAAATAGTACTGGACCGGCTTGAGTGTTTCCTCATCGCGGTAAAGCCCGACAAAGCCGACCCGCGCCGAGGGGACCAGTTCCAGCACACCGTCCAACATGCCGTTGCCCGCGCGCAGGATCGAGACCAGCGCCAGCTTTTTCCCCGCCAGAATAGGCGCGTCCATCTCTTCCATCGGGGTTTCGATATGGCGTGTGGTGATCGGCATCTCGCGCGTGACCTCGTAGGCCAGCAACAAAGTGATCTCGCGCAGCAACTGCCGGAACACGGCGGTCGAGGTGCCCTTGTCCCGCATGAGCGTCAGTTTGTGCTGCACCAGCGGGTGATCTACGACGGTCAGGTGTTCGCTCATGGTGTCTCCAGTCTTGTCTTGACCCGCGCGCGGGTCTCTTCATCGCAAAAGGCCGCGTTCAATGCGGTATCATTGAGGGCCGCGAAATCCTCGGCACCCCAGCCAAAGGCCTGGGCCAGCATCTCATATTCACGCCGCATTGTGGTATGGAAAAAGGGAGGATCATCGGTCGAAACCGTGACCTTGACGCCCGCCTCGCGCAACCGCGCGATGGGATGGGCGGCAAATTCAGGATAAAGCCCCAGAACGACGTTTGAGCCCGGGCAGACCTCAAGCGTCACATCCCGATCCACGATCTCGCGGATCAGATCGGGGTCTTCGATGGCACGTACACCGTGCCCCACCCGCTCAACACCCAGATCGCGGATCGCATCGCGCACGCTTTCGGGCCCGCCGAACTCTCCGGCATGGGTGGTCAGGCGCAGCCCTGCCTCGCGGGCACAATCAAAGGCCCATTTGAAATCCCCCTGCGCGCCGACGCTTTCGTTTCCGCCCATGCCAAAGCCGGTGATCCAGTCGCCTGCGGTCTCAGCCGCGCAACGGGCGCTGGCCTTGGCTTTCTCGGGCCCGAAATGACGCACACAGGTAATGACACCGCGCAGGGTGATGTCGAATTTGCGTTCTGCCTCAACCGCCGCGTCCTGAATGGCGGCCAGATAGTCGCGCCAGGCCTGCAGATCGCCACCGCCGCAAAAATCGGGGCTGAGGAAGGTCTCAGAGTAAACCACCCCATTGGCGGCGCTTTCCTCCAGAATAGCCAGCGTCAAGCGCCGGAAATCTTCGGGCGATTTCAAAACCTCACAGGCGGCCTCGTAGACGCTGAGAAAATGGGCGAAATCACGAAAGTCATAGCTGCCATCGGGTTTGAAAATCCCGCTGAGGTCGATGCGCTTTTCATGTGCCAACTGACGGATAAAGGCGGGCGGGGCCGCGCCTTCGTGATGCAGATGAAGTTCGATTTTGGGAAGGTCTGCGACGCTCATAGAAAACTCCGCCCGGGCCCATGCGCCGGGATATTCAGATGATGGGCGATGCTGGCGGCGACATCGGCAAAGTTGACCTGACCGATCTGGCCTGAGCCCTGCCCGGCCACCAGCACGGGTACTTGTTCGCGCGTGTGGTCAGTGCCCACCCAACTGGGATCATTGCCATGATCGGCCGTAAGCACCATAAGATCAGCGGGCTTCAACCGTGCTAACAACGCGCCGATCCCCGCGTCAAACCACTCCAGCGCACGCGCATAGCCGCTGATGTCGCGCCGGTGGCCATAGAGGCTGTCAAACTCGACAAAATTTGCAAAACTCAGACTGCCCTCTTCGGCGCTGTCCACAAGGTCCGACAGGTGGTTCATCAAATCCGCATCCGAGCCTTTGCGCAGCGTGTCGATGCCTTGCATCGAAAAGATGTCGCCGATCTTGCCCACTGCATGAACCCTGCGACCTGCGTCTTGTACCCAGTTGGTAAGCACCGGCGCGGGCGGTAGAATGGCGAAATCCTTGCGGTTGGTGGTGCGCGTGAACCCGTCCTCGGGCGTACCGACAAAGGGCCGCGCTATGACACGACCCACTTTCATCTCATGCAAACGCGGGGCGAGCATGCGGCACATCTCAAGCAACCGGTCGAGGCCAAAGCTCTCTTCATGTGCAGCGATCTGGAAGACGCTGTCGGCTGAAGTATAGCAAATCGGCCAGCCCGTTTGCATATGCTCGCCCCCCAGTTCGGCAATGATGGCCGTGCCCGACGCATGACAGTTTCCCAGTATCCCATCGGTGCCCGCTGCCGCGGCCGCCGCGCGGGTCAGATCCTTGGGAAAGCTGGGTGTTGTATTCGGAAAATAGTGCCAGTCCCATGGCACTGGCAGGCCCGCCAGTTCCCAATGGCCTGAGGGGGTGTCTTTGCCCGGCGAATGCTCACGCGCGCAGCCCCACAGCCCTGTTGGCTGGGCCGTCAACCCTGGGGTTGGATCACCGGACGCAAGCCGAGTCGCCGCGCCCAATCCCAGCGCATCCAAATGCGGCAGGTGCAAGGGCCCTGACCGCCCCTCTTCGGCCCGTCCCTCAGCACAAGCCTGTGCGATATGAGCCAGGGTATTGGCGCCACTATCGGGGATCGTGCCATTAAAGAACCGATCCGCGTCAGGCGCGCCGCCGATTCCGACCGAGTCCATGACCACCAGAAAGGCCCGGCTCATGCGGTGAGCCTTTCGTGGACCAGAGGAGGCACCTCTACCGGCGCGTCGCTGATGGTGATGGCGTTCAACACTGCCTGAGACGCGGCCTGCGCGGCATCTTCTCGGGCCGCGTGGATAACAGCCAGCGGAGCGCCTTTGGTCACCCGGTCGCCCAGGCGCAGCAGCCCTGACAGACCGACCGCCGGATCAATCTCATCGCTTTCCACCTGTCGCCCACCGCCCAGCGCGACAACCGCAAGCCCAAGCGCCTCACCATCTTTGGCCGTGATGTAACCTGCTCGGGGGGCCTTCACCTCCTGGATCACATTCGCCTCGGGCAGGAACCGCGCCCAATTGTCTACAAAATGCACAGGGCCACCAACGGCTGCCATCATCCGGCCAAAGCGTTCGGCAGCGCGGCCGTCGCGGATCACCTCGGTCAGTTTGTCTCGTCCAGCCCGAGCGCTGTCGCACATCCCGGCATCGGCCAGCAGAACGCCGCCCAACTCAGCCGATATCTCGGCCAGAGGTGAAGGCTGACCGCTGGTGAGAACCTTCATCACCTCCGCCACTTCAAGCGCATTGCCCAGCGCCGGGATCAGAGGTTGGTTCATATCGCTGATGATCGCAGAGGTCTTGCAACCCGCCGCATTGGCGGTTTCGGTCAGCGCTATTGCCAGCTTGCGTGCATCATCAAGGGTTTTCATGAAGGCGCCACTGCCAACTTTGACATCCAGCACCAGGGCATCCGGGCTGGCAGCCAGCTTTTTCGACAGGATCGAGGCGGTGATCAGATCCAGGCTTTCCACAGTCGCTGTCACGTCACGGATGGCATAGAGGCGCTTGTCCGCCGGGGCGATTTGACCTGTGGCACCAACGATCGCAGCGCCGGTTTCGGTCAGCACCTGCCTCAACCGCGTCTGGCCGATCAGCGTGGCGACGCCCGGGATCGCCTCAAGCTTATCGAGCGTCCCCCCGGTATGCCCAAGCCCCCGGCCCGAGATCATGGGGACATAGGCCCCCATCTCGGCCAGAGCCGGCGCAAGCACAAGGCTTACACTGTCGCCAACGCCACCGGTCGAGTGTTTGTCGATGACCGGACCGTCAAAATCCCACTGCAACACCTCGCCGCTGTCGCGCATCGCGATGGTCAGATCCGCGCGGCCCTGCGGGCCCAGCCCACCCATGCACACGGCCATGGCAAAAGCTCCGGCCTGCGCGTCGCTGACACTGCCATCCGCCAGCCCTTGGGCAAACCATTTCAGCTCATCGCCTGTGGGCACCTCTTCCCGGCGCAGCTTTGCAATGATCGAACGGGCATCCATCGGATCACACGTCCTCCATATGCGAGGCATCAAAGGCCCCCGGCAGCAATTGACCAATTGTGGTTTCCATCTCAACCCCAGTGGCTGTGGCCAGAGTGACCTTGACGTCGCGCGCACCAAATTCCGCCAGTTTCTGACGGCACCCACCGCAGGGCGGCACGGGTTCAGGGCTTGAGGCCACCACATAGACTTCGGTCAAGGTCTGCTCACCTGCAGCGACCATGGCTGCAATGGCCCCGGCCTCGGCGCAGGTGCCTTCGGGATAGGCCACGTTTTCCACGTTGCATCCGGCATAGATCTCACCCGTGTCTGACCGCACCGCCGCGCCCACCTTGAAGTTCGAATAAGGGGCATAGGCGTTTTCCCGCACGGCCAAGGCAGCGTCTTTCAGCGACATAGCGATTCCCTAAATTTTGATCATCTGGTCAGAATGACCCACCCTACTGGAAAGCGCGCGGGGAATTGAAGCCCCGTTTGCGGCTTTTTTGGTCCAAACTCAGCCCCCGTCCAACACCGTATTGAAAGTGCCCGGCAAAGTGACCTCAAGCAGTTCAAGATCTTCCGTGGCATCCGTAAGACGGGTGCGCATGGCCGGTGGGATGACAAAAGCATCCCCTTGTTCCAGCCGGAACGGTTCCCGTCCCTCACCTTCCAATGTGACCTGACCGTCCATCACAAAGGAAAAGTGGATATCGGTGTCATGGGTCGCCCATTGCGGCTGCCCCTGCCCTTTGCGTACCACCTGAACCCCGGCCACGCCTTTGGTGTTCTCCGCAATCGTGGTGTCGCGGCAAACATAACCCGGCAGACGAAACGGACCCCACTCGGCACCTTCGGCCTGATTGAACACAAATTTCTGCCCCTGCCATTCCCGGTCGGGCCGCAGATGCGGCGTTGGCAAGGTCATGTCGTGATCGATCTCCGTGACATGTTCGGCAGGAACCCCGATTTCGATCACTTGCACATTGTCCGAGGCTTCCAGCACGCGATGCCGGATCTCGGGCGGCTGGATAAAGCAATCTCCTGCGGTCAGACGCATCTTGTCGCCCTGATCCTCATAGACCACGTCGACCCAGCCATGGATGCAAAAGATGAGCTGAAAGCCCACCTTGTGGAAATGCACCATATCCGGCACCGGGCCACCGTCCGGGATGCGGATATGGCTGGCAATGATCGAGCCGCCCAACCGGTCGGGCACAAGATCGCGGTAGTGCATCCCCGCCCGCCCGATAATCCAGGGCGCCTGGTCTTTCAGCCTGCGCACCACAAAGGAATGCACCGTTTCAGGCATGACCATGGGCGGGTTCAGCTCATCGATCTCGATCCGCGTGCCGTTTGGGGCCACCAAAACGCGCGGACCATCAGCAAAGCCTTGAGGATCATCGGTCAGGATGCGCAACGTGCCGGGGTTTTCAGGCGCATCCTTTTCGATCCGAATGCGCAACCCGTGGCCCGAAAAGACCGCGACCCGAGGATCGTCCGCCGGATAGATCATATCCATGCGCAGACCCAGAACCTTGGTATAGAATGGAATGTCGTCCCGCAGTTCTTGCGTGGGCAAACGAATTTCAGCGCGTGTTTCGGCCTGTTGGGAGGGGCGTGTCATTCAAGGTCTCTTCGGTTTGACGTTTCGGCCATCCGATCAGAACCGAAGCCAAAAGGCCAATCGAAAAGAACATCTCAAGCGTTTCTTCCAGAACAAACAGACGGGTCATCGCTGTTACAGACAGAGACGCGCCATATGCGCCACTGATTTCTTCCAGAACCTGCGCGATCACGGCCATCAGCCCTGCCAATACAAACACGATCAGAAAAGGCGCCCTTGCTTTGATCGCTTTCCAAGCGGTCGGAACACCGTGCAAAACCAGACCATAGAGCACAACGAGCAGCAAAACGACGCGCACGACGGTCAGGTCAAGCGCCCAGTCCAACCCGCTCAAAATCGCAAACGGCATGCTGTCGGGCGCGTAGACGTCGGCTTCTAGCTCGCGCTCGGCCAATAAGAAACAGACCACACCCAGATAGAGACGCTTGAGGCCCGGATACCGCACCAACGCGACGATACCGGCTGTAAACAACGCAGCAGCCGAAATCGTTTCGAGCAATCCGCCTTCCTGGCTGAGCGGAACGATGCGCATCGGCCAAAGAACTTCGATGGCCAACAAAGCAACAGCAACAAGCAGCGCAACCCAATACCACAAGTGGTTTTCTGGTCTTACGACGGCATCGGGCCAAGCGACTGTCTTGTCCGGGTTTTCTTCTTGCTGACTCATCTTTTGTAGACTTGCTGCTCGATTTTCTTGGTCGAAGATCGCGAGAATGTAAAAGTTTTGTGAAAATATTCAATGCAAGATTCCAAACCGACGGGCCGCTGTTCATGCGGAACGTAACGTCATGGCCAAAGCCGAAAAAAAGGATTACCCCTAAACCAGTTTTGGAGAGGGAGCTGAATCGCCTATGTCGGACACGTCAAACCTGCGGCAGGCCGCACTTGATTATCACGCTCATCCAAAACCCGGTAAGCTTGAAATTCGCGCCACGAAACCAATGGCCAATGGGCGCGACCTTGCGCGCGCTTATTCTCCGGGTGTGGCCGAAGCCAGCCTTGAGATTAAAGCCGACGCCTCGAACGCCGAGCTTTACACCGCGCGCGGTAACCTTGTGGCCGTGGTTTCGAACGGGACCGCGGTTCTGGGCTTGGGCAATATCGGTGCGCTGGCCTCAAAACCAGTGATGGAAGGCAAGGCCGTCCTGTTCAAGAAATTTGCAGGCATTGACTGTTTTGACATCGAAGTCGATCAGCCCGACCCGGAAAAACTGGCCGATATCGTCTGCGCGCTGGAGCCGACCTTTGGTGCGGTCAACCTTGAAGACATCAAGGCACCCGATTGTTTTATAGTGGAAAAACTCTGTCGCGAACGGATGAACATTCCGGTGTTCCACGACGATCAACACGGCACGGCCATTGTCGTGGGGGCTGCGGCCAAGAACGCGCTGCATGTGGCCGGCAAGGCGTTTGAGGACATCAAAGTTGTCTCGACCGGTGGTGGCGCGGCGGGGATCGCGTGCTTGAACATGCTGGTCAAGCTGGGGGTAAAGCGCGAGAATATCTGGCTCTGTGACATCCACGGACTGGTTTATGAAGGCCGTGCCGAAGACATGAACCCGCATAAGGACCAGTTCGCGCAGACATCTGATTTGCGCACGCTGGATGACGTGATCGGGGATGCAGACCTGTTTCTGGGACTGAGCGGGCCAAATGTCCTGAAGCCCGAGATGGTGCAGAAAATGGCCGAGCGACCGATCATTTTCGCGCTGGCCAACCCCACGCCCGAGATCCTGCCGGAAGACGCCCGCGCGGTTGCGCCTGACGCGATCATCGCCACCGGGCGCAGCGATTTTCCCAATCAGGTCAACAACGTATTGTGCTTTCCTTTTATCTTTCGCGGGGCGCTGGATGTAGGCGCGACCGAGATCAATGACGCGATGGAGATCGCTTGTGTTGACGGCATCGCCGAAATGGCGCGCGCAACAACCAGCGCCGAAGCTGCCGCAGCCTATAAAGGTGAGCAGCTGACCTTCGGGCCCGAATACCTGATCCCCAAGCCCTTTGATCCGCGCCTTGTTGGCGTTGTGTCATCCTCGGTGGCCAAAGCCGCGATGGAAAGCGGAGTGGCCAAGCGCCCGATTGACGACCTTGAGGCTTACAAAGAAAAGCTGAACCAGACGGTATTCAAGTCCGCCCTACTGATGCGCCCTGTGTTTGAGGCTGCCGCCAATGCCTCGCGCCGGATTGTCTTTGCCGAGGGCGAGGACGAACGCGTTCTGCGCGCCGCTCAGGCGATTTTGGAAGAAACGACCGAAACGCCCATTCTGATCGGCCGCCCTGATGTAATCGACGCGCGGTGTGAACGGTTGGGCCTGACGGTCAGGCCCGGTCAGGACTTTCAGATCGTTAACCCGGAAAATGACCCGCGTTATTATGATTACTGGAACTCCTACCACCAGATCATGCAGCGCCGGGGTGTCACTCCGGATTTGGCCAAGGCCATCATGCGTACGAATACAACCGCCATAGGCGCCATCATGGTGCATCGCGGCGAGGCTGACAGCCTGATCTGCGGCACCTTTGGCGAATACCGCTGGCATCTGGACTATGTTGAACAGGTTCTGGACGAAGATGATCTGCGGCCCCACGGCGCGCTGTCGTTGATGATCCTCGAAGATGGCCCTCTCTTCATCGCGGATACGCACGTGCGGCAGTTGCCCTCGCCCGAGGAACTGGCCGAGACCACAATCGGCGCAGCCCGCCACGTGCGCCGGTTCGGGCTGGAACCCAAGATCGCCTTTTGCTCGCAATCTCAATTCGGCAATCAGGCCGAAGGCTCGGGCAAGCGGTTGCGGGCCGCGCTTAAGATCCTGGATTCGGAACCAAGGGACTTCACGTACGAGGGCGAAATGAACCTGGATGTGGCCCTTGACCCGGAACTGCGTGCACGGATTTTCCCAAATTCGCGTCTTGAAGGGCCCGCCAATGTGTTGATCTTCGCCCATGCGGACGCCGCCAGCGGTGTGCGCAATATCCTGAAGATGAAGGCCAACGGGCTTGAGGTTGGACCGATCCTGATGGGCATGGGGAACAAAGCCCATATCGTAACACCTTCGATCACCGCACGCGGATTGTTGAACATGGCGGCCATCGCGGGAACGCCAGTGGACCACTACGGGTAGGTATTTATCCAAGTCTGATTCTGATAGCGCAAACCGTTTGCAGATCGAAATTTGCAGTTTTGCAATACTCGGAAGATCATGTGAAAATCGGCTTGCATATTCTTGGGTTTGCAAAAATTTGCAGGTGATTTTAGCGGCATCTGCAAATTTTTTGCGATAAACTGCCGCGCCGTTATTCGAGCCGCTTGTTCGATGCAATGCTGATCCGTAACACGGTATCACAGGTTTATGGAGAGGAGGACGCCGTGGCCTATCAGGAGGTATATGACAGCTGGAAAAGCGACCCCGAGGGGTTCTGGATGGATGCCGCCAAGGGGATCGATTGGGTCCGCCCTCCGAGCAAGGCCTTGTTTGCGGAGAACGCCCCCCTCTACGAATGGTTCAGCGACGCGCGGGTGAACACCTGTTGGAACGCGGTGGACCGTCATGTCGAAAATGGCCGGGGTGAACAAACCGCCATCATCTACGACAGCCCAATCACCCAGACCAAGCGCGAAATCTCCTATGTCGAGCTGCGCAACCGCGTCGCCAACCTTGCTGGCGCGCTCCGGGCCAAAGGGGTTGAGAAAGGGGACCGGGTCATCATCTACATGCCGATGATCCCCGAAGCACTTGAGGCGATGCTGGCCTGTGCTCGCCTGGGTGCTGTGCACTCGGTGGTGTTCGGCGGCTTTGCCAGCAACGAATTGGCAGTGCGCATCGATGATGCCAAACCCAAGGCAATCATCGCAGCCTCTTGCGGGCTGGAACCCGGTCGTGTGGTGCATTACAAACCTCTGCTGGACGGCGCGATTGAGCTGGCCGACCACAAGCCCGATTTCTGCGTCATCTTTCAACGCGAACAGGAAGTGGCCGAACTGATCGAGGGGCGCGATGTCAATTGGCACGGGTTTCAATATGGTGTTGAACCCGCCGAATGCGTGCCGGTCGACGGCAATGACCCGGCCTATATCCTCTATACTTCTGGAACGACGGGCGCGCCGAAAGGCGTTGTGCGCCCAACCGCAGGCCATCTGGTGGCGCTGAACTGGACGATGAAAAACCTCTATGATGTCGATCCCGGCGATGTGTTCTGGGCGGCCTCAGATGTGGGCTGGGTCGTCGGACATTCCTATATCTGCTACGCACCGCTAATCCACGGCAACACCACCATCGTGTTCGAAGGCAAACCTGTCGGCACACCGGATGCGGGCACGTTCTGGCGGGTGATCTCAGAACATAAGGTCAAAAGCTTCTTCACCGCACCCACCGCAATCCGCGCCGTCAAACGCGAAGACCCCAAGGGTGAGCTGATGGCCAATTACGACCTGTCGAACCTGCGTGCCCTGTTTCTTGCCGGAGAACGCGCAGATCCCGACACGATCACCTGGGCGCAGGATGCGCTGAACGTGCCGGTGATCGACCATTGGTGGCAAACCGAAACCGGCTGGGCCATTGCAGGCAACCCGCTGGGGATCGAGGAATTGCCGATCAAACTGGGCTCGCCCGCCAAACCGATGCCGGGCTATGATGTGCAAATCCTCGACGAAGGCGGACACCCGATGAAAGCCGGAGAGTTGGGCGCAATTGCTGTCAAGCTGCCCCTGCCCCCCGGTACATTGCCGACGCTTTGGAATGCCGAGGCGCGGTTCAAGACCTCATACCTGGATCATTTCCCCGGCTATTACGAAACCGGTGACGCGGGCATGATCGACGAGGACGGATACCTTTATATCATGGCGCGTACTGATGACGTGATCAACGTGGCAGGCCATCGCCTGTCCACGGGCGGCATGGAGGAAGTTCTGGCCGCCCACCCGGACGTGGCCGAATGCGCCGTGATCGGGGTGTCGGACCAGTTGAAGGGCCAGATGCCGGTTGGCTTTCTGTGCCTGAATACTGGCTCGGATCGCGGTCACGATGACGTGGTGCAAGAGGTGGTCACCATGGTGCGGGACAAGATCGGGCCGGTGGCGGCCTTTAAAAAGGCCGTGGTTGTGGCGCGATTGCCCAAGACACGTTCAGGCAAGATCCTGCGTGGAACGATGGTGTCGATTGCGGATGGGCAGGACTATAAGATGCCCGCGACCATCGACGATCCGGCCATCCTGGACGAGATCACGGACGCATTGAAAACCATCGGCTACGCCAAATAACCGCCGCGTCGGCGACGGCGCGCGCTGTTTTGCTTGCAAGTGTTTAAGCGGCCCTTACTGTCGAGCACAGACAGCGAGGGCCCATGACAAAAACCGAACTCTGGCGTTTGAGCGCCACCGAATTGGCAGCGCAAACGACGCGCGGTGATATCCGCGCCGAGGACGCCGTTCAAAGCGCGCTGGACCGGATGCAGCAGGTCAATCCGACGCTAAATGCCGTGGTCGAGGACCTGGGCGTCGAAGCCCTGCAACGCGCCCGCGACCTTGACCGAGCCCGCGACGCGGGCGCGCCGGTTGGTCCGCTGCATGGTGTGCCGGTGACCATAAAGATCAATGTCGACCAAAAAGGGCATGCCACCTCGAACGGGGTTGTTGCTCTGAAGGATGTGATCGCACCCGATGACGCTCCGGTCGTCAGCAATTTGCAAAAGGCAGGCGCGATTGTAATCGGACGAACCAATACGCCCGAGTTTTCTTTCCGTGCCGACACCGACAACCCGCTGCACGGGCGCACGCATAACCCTTGGGGCAAACATATCTCACCCGGCGGATCCTCTGGCGGCGCCGGAGCTGCGGTCATGGCCGGGGTCGGTGCCCTGGCCCACGGCAATGACATAGGCGGCAGCCTGCGGTTTCCGGCGGCGGCCAACGGTGCGGTGACGGTCAAGCCCGGCCTGGGTCGTGTGCCCGCCTGGAACCCCAGTCAAACGGTAGAACGCGGGATGCTGGCGCAGTCCATGTCCGTCCAGGGCCTGCTGACACGCTCTGCCGCCGATTTGCACCTGTCCATGCCCAGCCTGATCGCATCCGACCCGCGTGACCCGTTTCACGTACCCCTGCCCTGGCGCGGTGAGGCGATGGATGGCCCCACCAAGGTTGCGTTCACCAAGAACACCTTTGGCTATGCTCTGCATGATGAGGTCGACAAGGCGCTGGATACTGCGCGCGATGCCTTGATGGACGCGGGATATGACGTGCACGAGGTTGAGCCGCCAGATGTGTTCGAATGTGGGCGTGCTGGGTATCGCGCCTTGATGGGTGAAGTTCTGACCCTGCTGAAATCCGATATTGAGGCCGCAGGGTCGCAAACCATACGCGACATCTTTGACGTCTACTTTCAGGAGTTTCCGCCGATTGTAGAAACCGAACTGTTGCAGATGATGGCAAAGCGTTCGCATTACGCGCGGGAATGGTCCCTGTTTCTTCAAGACTACCCGCTGGTCCTGTCCCCGTTCCTGCCACAACCCTTCTTTGGCCCCGACCGAGACACAGAAGGTGCCGAAGGCGTGCATGAGGTTCTGGGCTGCGCGGTCTATTCCTATTCAATGAACTTTCTGGGATTGCCCGCCGCCAGCGTTCCGTCGCGGCTGGCGATGCTGCCCAAGGGGCCACAGCCGATTAATGTTCAGATCGCCGCCCGGCGGTGGCGCGAAGACCTTGCGGTGGACGCAGCCCAAGCCATCGAAGACCGTGTTGGGCAAATGGCTCCGATCCTCTGGGAAAAGCTAGAGACAGGCTGAGTTCGCCCCAAATGAAATTGACCCCGGGTTATTGTGCCCGGGGTCCGCTTTCTAAAATAAACCCAGAGATCAAAAGACAAGCGTGGCACCACCCACACAAGCCCGCGCTAAAACTGCGCTAAGGATCTTTACACCGTTAGATGGCCACTCACTTCCACCTTGGCGTTTTCTCCGGGCAAGTTCACACTACCAAAAGGTGAAATCGCTGAATGTGAACTGGTTCACATAAGAAAAATGAAATCGCCAGATGTCTGAAAAATCAGGTGAATTGTTCCGAGATTAGACGCTCTTCCAGCCCATGGCCGGGATCAAACAGGATTCGATGCCGGATCGAAGGCTCGGACCGGATCTCGACCCAATCGATATCGGGGCATGAGTTCGAATCGGCATCTGCCATCACCGGGCGCTTGGCGGCATCCAGGACGTCGAACCGTACTTTGGCGGTGTTTGGCAGCAAAGCACCGCGCCATCGACGCGGGCGGAAGGCCGCGATAGCTGTCAGCGCCAATACGTCAGAGCCAATCGGCAGAATTGGCCCGTGGGCGGAATAGTTATAGGCGGTCGAGCCTGCGGGCGTTGACAACAGCGCACCATCACAAACCAACTCGGGCAGACGCTCGCGCCCGTCCACGGTGATTTTCAAACGCGCGGCCTGAGGCCCTGCCCGCAGCAACGAGACCTCGTTGATCGCCAAAGCCTCATGCAGTTGGCCGGATTGGTCCATCGCCTTCATATGCAACGGGTTGATGACCTCTTCCTCGGCCTCGGCAAGCCGGGCCATCAGGTCAGTTTCCGCATACTCGTTCATCAGAAATCCGATTGTGCCGCGGTTCATCCCATATACAGGTACATCCAGATGCTGGGTGCTGTGCAGCGTCCTGAGCATGAAACCGTCGCCACCCAGTGCGACCACCACATCCGCATCGCGGGGCGCTGCGTTCCCGTGGCGTTTGACCAGCACTTCGCGCGCGGATTGGGCGACATCGATGTCACTGGCCAGGAAAGCGATTCGTTTGGTCATCTTGGGTGGTTTCCAGTGCTGCACATTTGGTTCCGAAACAAACACACCTTTCCGCATTAGGCCAGCATTGACGCCCTCACGGGCCAATAAGTCGCTTTACAGGCTTTTTCCCCCGGACTGTTTCCTATAGGAAATCCGTCAAAGACTCACCTCAGCCATGTGGAGCCCTTATGAACGCCAACCTACGTGACACCGGTTTCTTTACCCAGTCCCTTGCCGACCGTGACCCCGAGATCTTTGGCTCGATCACATCCGAACTTGGCCGCCAGCGCGACGAGATCGAGTTGATTGCGTCCGAAAACATCGTCTCTGCCGCCGTGATGGAGGCGCAGGGCTCGGTGATGACCAACAAATATGCCGAAGGCTATCCCGGTCGTCGCTATTATGGCGGGTGCCAGTTTGTGGATGTCGCCGAGAACCTGGCCATTGATCGCGCCAAGCAGTTGTTTGGCTGCGAGTTTGCCAATGTGCAGCCGAATTCGGGCTCACAGGCCAACCAGGGAGTGTTTCAAGCACTGATTCAGCCCGGTGATACCATTCTGGGCATGAGCCTGGACGCCGGTGGTCACCTGACCCATGGTGCGCGTCCCAACCAGTCGGGCAAATGGTTCAACGCTGTGCAATATGGTGTGCGACAGCAGGACAACATGCTGGACTATGATCAGGTCGAAGAGCTGGCGAAAGAGCATCAGCCCAAGCTGATCATTGCGGGTGGCTCGGCCATTCCGCGTCAGATCGACTTTGCCCGTATGCGCGAGATCGCCGATATGGTCGGTGCCTATCTGCATGTGGACATGGCCCATTTCGCCGGTCTCGTCGCGGCAGGCGAGCATCCCAGCCCCTTCCCGCATGCCCATGTGGCCACCACCACCACCCATAAAACCCTGCGCGGTCCGCGCGGCGGCATGATCCTGACCAATGATGCCGACATCGCCAAGAAAGTGAACTCGGCGATTTTCCCAGGCATTCAGGGCGGGCCGCTGATGCATGTGATTGCGGGCAAGGCTGTTGCCTTTGGGGAGGCGCTGCGGCCCGAGTTCAAGACCTATATCCAGCAGGTTGTCGCCAACGCGCAAGCGCTGTCGGATCAGTTGATCAAAGGCGGCCTGGACACCGTGACCCACGGAACCGATACCCATGTGGTGCTGGTTGATCTGCGCCCCAAGGGCGTCAAGGGCAACGCGACCGAGAAAGCTCTGGGCCGGGCGCATATCACCTGCAACAAGAACGGTGTGCCGTTTGACCCGGAAAAGCCAACCGTCACCTCGGGCATTCGTCTGGGCTCGCCCGCTGGCACCACCCGCGGCTTTGGCGAGATCGAGTTCCGCCAGATCGCCGACTGGATCATCGAAGTGGTCGACGGGCTGGCTGCCAACGGTGAAGATGGTAACGGCGCGGTCGAAGCAGAAGTGAAGGCCAAAGTTGCAGAGCTTTGCGCCCGCTTCCCGATCTACCCAAACCTGTAAACGGTAAAGAACGGCGCGAATTCGGCGCCGTTCTTGTCAACAAGGCTCCCGCCCCTTTTGCGCGCATCACAGATGCGCTGAAAGCGTTGGGCCAAGCGCCACGCCTTGCGGCGTGGCGCGGCTGCGATCAGATCTCGGCGTCTGTTTCCTTCAGAGCATCCTCAAGCAACTTTTCGTTGCGCGCCTCTTCGATCCGGTTGATGCGATCTTCGGCAGAGCGGCTGTCGAAGCGGTATTTCACCACGTTGATCAGGCTGAGGGTCAGCAGCACGACGCCCATGCCCCAATAGCCTTTGGTCGAAAGCGGCACGTCGGTTGACAGGTACAGCGAGATTGCAAGCAACAGATAGGCCAAGGCCACGCCGGCACCGTTCAGAATCAGGATCAGGTTGTTTTCGTTACGATTGGTCATTTCAAGTCTCCGAGTTTTCTATGTCTTGGTCAAAAAGTCAGCTTTTCGGCGATGCTTTGAGACGGCTGAGCACATCCGCAGCGGTGCTGCGGGTTTTGGGGCCATAGCCCGCCTCTTCCATCCGTTGCCCGATGTCACGGTGATCCAGCCCCCGGTCGATGTCTTGCAGGATTTCGGACTGCTCGAACGGGTCATCCTGGTTCATCACGCGAGTGATCAACGCCTCGGCTTCGTCAATCGGGCTGTCGCCACCCAGATGCCGGTTCAGGCGCTTTTGCAAACTCTGTTCACGACGCACCGCCCGGGCGGAAATAGCGCCTTGCTTCAGATCCAGAATCCGACGGTTTGCGGCTTGTACAGATTGGCGCAATTGCAGAATGCGCCCGTCCAGCCGATCAACTGTCTGACGCCGCAGCACCAATTCGTTTTCAAGATCCGCCACCGCTTGCGCCGCCGTCTCCGCCATGTCCTGACGACCATCGGCCAGGGCAGCCCCTGCCCGTTCCATCAACTCGTCAATCCGGGTTTGCAGCGTTTCGATCTGGCGGGTCTCGCCGCGCTGACGCTGAATCAGGCTGGCCAAGGTCAATTTGGCTGCTTTCAGATTTTGCTCTGCTTCGCGAATTATCTGGTCAATCAACTCGATCGAGTAGGCATCGCGCAATTGCTCTTCGGCCCGCGCATTGGCCCCACTGATCAAGGTCTTTAACGTTCCAAACATGTGATCCTCCGAATGAACGTTGTTCACAGAACGAATATAACAAGATCGTGAACGTCGTTCAATAATTTTTTGAACGACGTTCAGGAAACTATTTGTTTCCAATTCGTGAGAGAACCTGAGCGATCATGCGCTCGATCTGTTCCGGAGGCACACCGGATATGCGGTTTTCGAGACCCAGCGTGACGATGCCATGGACCGACGAGAACAGCGCGCGGGTCATCAGATCCATCTCGGCCCGGTCGAGATCGGGAAAAAGTTCACGCGCCGGTTCAGCGATATAGGCAAAGAGGCCTTTGAGTGCTTCGCGATACCAATCGGGAACATTGCTATCATCGGCCATTTGCAGGTCAAACAAGGCCCGCCACAGGTTTGTGTGCGCATTGGCGAAATGCAGATAAGCCGTGCTCATGACGATCAACCGCTCAACCGGGGATTCCGTGCCGTCGAAGGATGCGCCTACCGCCTGTTCCAGACGCAGGAATGTGCGCCCATTGACCGCCATGGCAATCGCCGTCAGGTCTTCATAAGCATTGTATATTGCGCCCACAGCGCAGCCTGCATCCTTGGCTAGATCACGCGCGCGCAGTTCCGACAAACCATCCCGGGCGATCCGAATCTCGGCCGCTTCAACCAGCTTTTCGCGCAATTGTTGGCGCCGGATCTGAGTTTTTGTGGTCATCGTATCCCCAAAAAGGTGAACTGTGTTCATCCCCTTGCGGATAAGCCAAAAGACCTATTCAGATCAAGCCGCGCCAGTACAGAACGATCAGGGCCAGAACAGTCAGGGCGATCAGGTTGAAGGACAACGAGCCCAAGAGCCCAAGAAACCACCCCCATCGGCGATCGGCCAAATCTATGGCGCGCAGATGGGATTGTACCTCATCCGCGGCGCGTGCCAGCCGCTTTGTATCCAGCACCAGTCGCAGCTTGGGGTGATCCGCCAGAGGTTCAGCCTGGGCCAGTACCATCGCCTCTTTATAGACCCTGCGCGGCAGCCGACGTTTGGCGCGTTTGACCGAAGCGGCAAGGGTTTTGTCGCGCACGCCCAGCTTGCCGCGCAACAGTTCAATTGTCTCGGCGATCTGGCTCTGAACATCGGTATTCTGCGGCATGGCCCCTCCTGCGGCGGCACCCTAACCGGTGCGTTTGCTGGCGACAATGGGGGTGGCTGTTTCCGGCGGCGAAAGGTATCACCCGGGATATGCTGAACACCATTGTCCACGGTACCCCCACCGACCGCCCCACCCTTGTGATTGCCCATGGCCTGTACGGGTCGGCGCGGAACTGGGGCGTCATTGCCCGCCGGTTGTCGGATGAACGCCAAGTTGTGGCTGTTGATATGCGCAACCACGCACACAGCAAATGGGATCCCCATCACGGCTATCCAGATCTGGCGCGTGATCTGGCCGAGGTCATCAACGACCTGGGCGCGCCGGTTGACCTGCTGGGGCATTCGATGGGCGGGAAAGCGGCGATGGCTGTGGCGCTGGAATACTGGAATCTACTGCGCAAATTGGTGGTCGCGGATATCGCCCCGGTGCGGTACACGCACAGCCAGATCCAGTTTATTGAGGCCATGCGTGCGGTTGACCTGTCCCGGGTCGAGCGGCGCTCGGACGCGGAACAGCAACTGGCCGATCTGGGGGTCGAGAAAGCTTTGCAGAGCTTTTTCACGCAATCACTGGATGTGAAAGAGAAACGGTGGCTGCTGAACCTTGACGGGCTCGCCGACGCGATGCCTGACATCATGGGATTTCCAACCTACACATGCAACTGGCCAGGTCCGGCCCTGTTCTTGTCGGGTGGCGCATCGGACTATGTTCTGCCGCAACATCGCGACACGATCCGCACCCTGTTCCCCGGTGCAAAATTTGCCAAGATCCCCGGTGCCGGGCATTGGTTGCACGCCGAAAAACCACGAGAGTTCGAGGCCGCAGTCCGGGCTTTTCTGAACGCCTGATCAGGCTTGCGACGTATAAAGCCGCCTGGCCACGAACCAAGCTGCGGGCAGCGCCAACAGACCCCCGACCAGAGCAGCTGATATGATAGCGACCGTGGTGACAAAGCCCGCCGACAGCACAGCGATCACAGCGCTTCCGGCGAAAGCGGTTGCGATCAAAGAATAAAGCACAGAGGCGAGTCGAAACATGGGCTGAGAACCTTCCACTTGGAGTCCCAATTCCCATATCGCTCCTGTGCAAAGACTTCCCTGATCTGCGTCAAGATCAGACCTATTCCGGGCCCACCACAGCGCCACCACCATTGATCCAGTCAGACAGGCCGCCCAGATTATAGACCTCGGGATACCCCATATCTTTCAGCAGCTTCCCGGCCAAAGCTGCACGACCGCCCGAGGCGCAATGTAGCACGATGGCGCGATCTTTGCGCAGCTCCGGGTCATGCGATGGAACCGCGTCATCAGCGCGAAACTCAAGCATCCCGCGTGGAATATGATGTGCCCCCTCAGCGCGGCCGGTGCGTTCCAGTTCGGTCCCGTCGCGCACATCCAAAAGCAGAGCCCCTTGCCCCATCAACGCCTGCGCGCGCGCGGTATCAATACGCTCTACAACCGCGTTTGCGGCTTCCATCATGTCTTTGACTGTCAACGGCATCTCATCCTCCGGCCTGAGTGTTCCGAACCTTATATAGGGAATGCAGAATGTATGATAACCCGCATGGCGCGCGAATTCCTAGCTTTCCTGCCGTTTTCCAATTGGCAGAGGAAAGTTTCTGGTGCGGGCGGTGGGACTCGAACCCACACGGGCATACGCCCTTCAGATTTTAAGTCTGATATGTCTACCATTCCATCACGCCCGCACAGCGCCGAAAAAGGGCCGGTTCGGACTCCCTAACCCTCTGAGCAGGTGAAGACAATCCATTCCTTGTGTCCACAGTTGGAAAACCCTGGAAACCGAAGCATGTCTGCCCCTAAGCTTGCCCGTTGCGATAAAGCCGCTCCATCACCAAAGGCGTCAGATACATCGGTATCTGGTAGGCGCCGATGAACGCCATGATTGGGGCCGTAACCTCGGGCGGCAGGGCGACAAAGAAAATCGCGATGTTGCGGTTTCCTGCGATCACCGAAATTGCTGTGGATTTCTCACCGGGCAGAGTCTTGCGGGTCAATTTGAACGCCAAAAGCTGCGCGCCGAAGTTGATCAGGCAGGCAAAAGCGATCCAGAACACCGCCGCCGCCGGGTTTGTGAGTGCTGTGGCGCTGACCGACGGCATCAGGCCGATGACAAAGACGGCCAGGGTAATATTGGCAAGCCCTTCAATTGAAAGAGACATCTCGCTGGACAAGCGCCGCAGCAGGGTCATGCGCAACACAAGCGCCGCCCCTGCAGCGGCGGCGATGGTCAGGAAGAGTCGGGTCGTGGCGGTCAGAACGGTGGAAAAATCGCCCAGCTCAGGCATCAAAAGAAACACCGGCAGCGCCGTCAGCGGCAGAAGCGCGGTACCCAGAATCATCAAACGCATCGCGTATTCAGGCGGATAGCCCATCATCAGGCACATGTTGGGACTGCCCGAAATGGATGGTGCCGACATCATGATCAATACCGACAACAGCAACGGTGCACCGATCCAGCCCCCGGCGAATCCGACGGCTAGTACGACCATGGGCAGCAGCACCTGGAACAGGATGACAACGCCGATCCCCTGCCCCAGATCCCTGAGGCTTCCCACAAGTGTTGCTGGGTCCATCCGCAGCACAGTGATGAAAAGCAACATCACGACGAGCGGCGGCAACAAGGGGCGCATCGGTTGTGCCAGCCCGGGCAGCAAAAGACCCGCCACCAGCCCTGCGATCAACACATAGGGACCATGGCGGGCCGCCAGATGGAGCGGGTTCAAATCAGGTTACCCTCCGGGCGATTGCCGCAGGTTTTCCGGCAACCATGTGGCCAGCTCGGGGAACCAGATCAGGACAAAGACCATCAGCACCATGATCAGGAACATCGGGATCGCTGCACGCGCAATATAGCCCATCTCATGATTGGTCATGCCTTGCATCACAAAGAGGTTAAAGCCGATAGGCGGTGTGATCTGCGCCATCTCGACAACGACCACGATGAAGATACCAAACCAGATCAGGTCAATCCCAGCATCACGGATCATCGGCTCGACCACGGCCATGGTCAGAACAACCGATGAGATACCGTCAAGGAAACACCCCAGAATGATGTAGAACACCAGCAGAACCATCAGCAGCTCGAACCGGGTCAGCTCCCACCCGGCGATCAGATCGGCCAGCCCGCGCGGCAGGCCGGTGAAGCCCATCGACAGCGACAGAAAGGCCGCGCCTGCAAGGATCAGCGCGATCATGGCACTGGTGCGCGTGGCCCCCATCAGGCTTTCGGTAAAGGTTTTCCACGTCAGCGAGCCCTGCCCCGCGGCCAGCAGCAGACCCCCGATCACACCAAAGGCGGCGGCCTCGGTTGCGGTGGCATAGCCCAGATACATCGAGCCGATCACAACCGTGATCAGAAGGATCACCGGCAGCAGAAACCGTGAGTTTCTAAGCTTTTCGCGGAAGGTCAACTTGCCCTCGATATTGGGATTCCAGTCTTTGCCGATCTTGGAATAGATCGCGACATAGCCCATGAACATCGCCGCCAGCACCAGGCCGGGCAGGATACCCGCAAAGAACAGCTTGGTGATGGATTCGTTGATCGTCACGCCATAAACAATCAGCGTCAGCGAGGGTGGGATCATCAGACCTAGCGTTGCAGCCCCGGTCAGTGTGCCGATGATCATGCGCTCGGGATAATTCCGTTTGCGCAGTTCAGGGATCGACATCTTGCCCACCGTGGTCAGGGTGGCCGCAGACGAGCCTGACACGGCGGCAAACACGGTGCAGCCAACGATATTGGTATGCACGAGCCCACCTGGCAAAGGCGCCATCCAAGGGGACAGCCCCTTGAACATGTCTTCAGATAATCGCGTGCGATAGAGGATCTCGCCCATCCAGATGAACATCGGTAGCGCGGTCAGCGTCCAGGAAGAAGAGGCCGACCAGATGGTTGTGATCATCACATCGCCCACGGGCCGCGTGGTGAACAGCTCCATCCCGACCCAGGCGACGCCCATCAGGGCCAGGCCCACCCAGACACCCGTACCCAGCAAGGTGAACAAAACAAACAGAAAGAGGATGATGACAGAGAGGTTTTCCATGCGCTTATTCTCCCTGGCTTTGATCGGCCAGATCACGGGTGATCCGGTGATCGCCCTTGATGAGCACGTGGATAAGATGGTCGGTCAGCGCAATCGCAAGGATCACCGCGCCGATCAGCATCGCAGATTGCGGGATCCACAAAGCGGTTTTGTCTTGCCCCTGGCTGATATCGTTGAACTTCCAGCTCCAATAGACAAACCGGTAGGCGTACCAGCAGAAGTACCACATCACCGCAGTGCCGATGGCAAAGCACCAGACCTCAAGAATACGGCGCACGCTTTCGGGTACGGCGTTCAGCAGGATCGAGACCCGGATGTGGCTGCCTCGGTTCAATGCATTTGCAAAGGCCAGGAACGAGGCGGCGGCCATGGCGTACCCGGCATAATCGGGCGCGCCCGGAAAGACCTCACCGGTCCAGCGGGCCAGCATTTGCACCACGATCAACAGCAGGATGGCGATCAGGCTCAGCGCTGCCAGAACCCCTGCTGCCAGATAAATGAAATCCAGTACGGACCGAAGCCCTCGCAAAGCACCCATGCTGTCCCCGTGTTTGTTTTCTTGGTTGGTATTCGGGCGGCGAAATGCTCCGCCGCCCGACGACAATCAGTTATTGAGACGCGTTGAACGCGTCGACAATCGCCTTGCCCTGATCTCCGGCGGCTTCCAGCCACTCATTGGTCATGGTGACACCGATTTCTTTCAGTTCATTGACCATCTGCTCAGAAGCCGGACCAACGGTCATGCCACCATCGCGCAGGCCTTGCAGGGTAAAGCCCGTGTACTCCTTGGCTCGCCAGTTGCCCGCATATTCGGCCAGTTCGGCACAGGCCTTGATGACGTTTTTGTTGGTGTCAGAAACACCCGACCAAACGTCGGAGTTCACCATCACGTAATTGCGCGGCAGCCATGCATCCACTTCGTAGAAATAGTTCAGGCTTTCCCAGACCTTACGGTCATACCCTGTGGATCCCGATGACACCATCGCATCGGCAACACCTGTGGCAAAAGCCTGACTGATCTCGGCCGCTTCGATGGTTACGGGCAACATTCCTGTCAGCTCGGCCAGCCGCGATGTCGCGTTGTTGTACGAGCGGAACTTGATGCCCTCCATATCGGCAACCGAGTTCACCTCGTTCTTGAAGTACAGCCCCTGCGGTGGCCAAGGCACGGCATAAAGCAGCGTCAGGTTCTGCTCGGCCAGCAGTTCTTCGATTGTAGGCTTTGCCGCTTCCCAGAGCTTGGCGCTATCGTCAAAGGACGTGGCCAGGAAAGGGATCGAGTCGAACCCAAACAGTGCGTTTTCGTTCTGGTGGCCGGACAGAAGACGCTCACCGATTGGGGCCTGCCCGGTCTGGATTGCGCGTTTGATGTCAGCACCCTTGAACAGCGATCCCGACGGGTGCGTGACAATTTCAATCTCGCCCCCAGTGCCAGTGGTCACGCATTTAGCGAACTCCGCCCCGGTGGCCGAATGGAAGTTTGACGCCGAATAGGCCATCGGCATGTCCCATTTCTCGGCCAAAGCGGGTGCAGCTGCGGCGGCAGTCAAAGCAGTTGCTGCCAAAAGATGTGTCAGTTTTTTCATCATGTTCTCCCGGTTGAAATTCGTTGTGTCAGTGTTGTCCACCGATCTGTCTAGGTTGCGAAACGTGCAGGTGCATAGGCACTTACATCCATGTTCGGGTTTCTGCCCGCGATCATCTGCGCCAAAAGCCGCCCCGTCTTGGGGCCACCCGTCAGGCCGATGTGATGGTGACCAAAGCCCATGAAAGCTCCGTCAGTCCCCGGCACATCCCCAATGACAGGGATCGAGTCGGCAGGCGCTGGCCTATGTCCCATCCATTCGCTTTCTTCGCGCCATGTCAAACCCGGAAACGCCGCTTTGGCGTTCTTGCGCAATAGATCGAACGCGGCGGGCGAAGGTTCAGCCTCGAGCCCTCCGAATTCAACAATGCCAGCCAAACGGATGCGCCCCTCCATCGGGGTAGCCACAAACTTGCCCGAGGCGATCATGGCCGGACAACGCGGCATGGCCGAGGGTTCGATCAATTCCAGATGATACCCGCGCTCGGTTTCCAGCGGCACCGATATGCCCAGGGATTTTGCCAAAGGGCCAGACCAAACGCCAGCTGTCAGCACAGCCGCGTCACACTCAATCTGTTGCCCACCGGCTTTTACGGCCGTAACGCGACCGCTTTCATGCACGATGGCTTGCACTTCGGCGCGGATGATTTGACCACCTTGCGCTTTAACATGACCGGCCAAGTCTTTGATATATCTTCCGGGATCCTTGATGTGACCATGTTCGGCCATCTTCGCCGCAAATCCGATCTGCGGGCCATATATCGGGTCGAAGTCATGAAACTCTTGCCCTTCGAGTTCCTGCCATTTGACCCCGTTCTTGCGCCTGATGCGCCATCCGAAGGCATCGCTTTCAAAGTGCGCGCGGTCGTCATAGACATACATATAGTCCGAAGGAGCGATCCACTTTTCCGCTCCTGTGCCCTGCGCCAGTGCGGTGTGATCGTTCAGACTGTCTCCGACAATGGGTGTAAGGGCTGCCGCAATCCGATCTGCATCTTCTGCGTTGGCGTGCTTTAGATACCGCGTCAGCCAGGGCAACAGCTTGGGCAGGTAACCCCATTTCAAGAACAATGGCTGCATCGGATCAAACAGCATCCCAGGCGCTTTTTTCAGCAGCCCCGGCACGGTCACGGGCACTACCGAGCATGAAGCCAGAACACCACCATTCCCGTAAGACGTGCCCTCACCCGGTCCAGCCTTGTCGATCAGAATAACCTTGTGACCATCTCTTTGCAGCCAGATCGCGGTCGAGACACCAACGATCCCGGCTCCGATGATGGCTATGGTCTTTTGTTCGCTCATGCTGCCTGCGCCCGAGCGGTTGCGTAATGTTCCAACTTGCCAATATCCGGCATGCCACCCAAACCCGGACCATTGGGAACGACGACCTTGCCGTCGCTGACCGCAAAGCGCTCTTGCAGGATATCGTCAGCCAGAAAGTAGGAGGCCTGATAAAACTCGCATCCAAGTGTGATTTCGGGCGTGGCGGCGATCATATGTGTACCGGCCAGATGGGCCAATCCGGTCTCGAACATGTCGCCACCATAAGCGCTCAGCCCATGCGCCGCAGCAATGCGCGCAACGCTTTGGCCACGCGATAGGCCACCAGATTTCATGATCTTGACCGATACGCCGTCGCAAATTCCTTCGCGGGCGGCGCGCTCCATATCTTCGGGCCCAAACACGCTTTCATCTGCCAATAGCGGTACGTCAACCATCTTCCGCAACTGCGCCATCATACCAAAATGATGCGCCCGCACAGGCTGCTCGATGAAATCGGGACGAAACTGCGCCACATCGCGCACTTGGCTCGGGGCATCCTCGACCGACAAGCCCTGATTATAGTCCACCCGCACCGAGAATTCGGGGGCATTCTGCGCCAGGTATTCCAACCTCATGATATCGAACGCATGATCTTTGAACCCGGTCTTTAACTTGACGATCCGCACGCCATCATCCTTCAGTCGGGCCAGCAGATCGATATCCTGTGCAAAATCTGGGTTGGCGATGGAACAGCTGAGCGGGATCGTGCTGCGGCATCGTCCACCCAGCAGCGCCCAGACGGGGACACCACTGATGCGACCCGTAAGGTCCAGAAGCGCTGTCTCAAGCGCCGCCTTGGCCTCGGTGCAATGGGCCACCGCTTTTTCGGCCTGCGCCATAATCCTGGCCCGATCCGCAACCGGCTGACCCACGACGAGTGGGCGTAGATACCGGTTCAGCGCCGCAAAGCTGGCCTCGGGCGAGCCGGTAAAGACCGACCAGGGCGACGCCTCGCCAAAACCCTGCGAGCCATCTTCTGACGTCAGCCGCAGCACCACGATCTCGCAAGTGCCTTCGACCGAGCCAATCCCGTGATCGCGGCGCGATGTAACCGGCAGTTCAAGGTGCCACAGGTCGTACCCCACGATTTTCTGATCTAAGTCGCCCATGCAGCCCCCGGTTCCACCCTGAAAGCCTGCCTTGACCTACATATCATTTCAAATACTAATTCTTGGCAACTCCATCAGAAGAAATGATAAGGTAAGCGATGTCCCTGCGCTTTCGCCAACTTCAGGCCTTTCACGCCATCATGGAAACCGGAACGGTCACCGGGGCCGCATCCGTCTTGGGGATTTCTCAGCCCGGGATCAGCAATCTACTGTCTCAGCTTGAACGCGAAGCCCGCCTGCCCTTGTTCGAGCGTACCAAAGGCCGCCTGATGCCCACGCCTGAGGCAGAGCTTTTGTATCGAGAGGTCGACACTGTGGTACGCGGTCTGGATCATGTGGCCCAGGCGGTAACTGACCTTCAAAACAAGCACCCTGGTCAATTACAGGTCGCCGCCCCACACATGCTGTCCTTCGGCTTCATGCCGCAGGAAATAGCGCGATTCGCCAAATCCCGCCCCAACCTGTCCGTTAGCTTCCAGTCGCAATATTCCTCGAAAATTCAGGAATGGGTCATCTCTGGCCTGTTCGAGATTGGCGTGGTCGAGTTGCCGATCTTGCATGACACGCTGGAATACCAAGTGTTCAACTTTGAGACCTTGGCAACGTTTCCCGCCGACAGCGGGCTGGCAGTATATGAGGTTTTAACGCCCCAGATACTAGACAATGAACCGTTTATCGTGATGGGCCCCGAGCATCAGACACACCGGCGAACCCGCGATATTTTTCAGGCCGCCGGATGCACGTGGCGCACGCAGATCCATACCCATTTGTCCGAAAACCTGCTGAGCTTTGTCAAACAAGGCATGGGCGTCGCCATGATCGACCCTTTCACAGTCGCGTTTGACCGTGAGAGCGGCTATCTCACCCGCCCATTCAAACCGGCAGTGACGCTGGATCTGGCCGTGATCACCGCCAAAACTCGCCCTTTGTCCGCGATTGCACAGGCGTTTCTGGCGCAGTTGACCGCGTCAATCGCGTCTTATGCCACCCATTCCGAAACCGGTGCGGCGGCCTCGTGAAGCGGTTGGGAGTGTATGTCGACTAAACTCGGACCGTCCTGGGCAAGGGCCTGTTTCAAAATGCCGTTCAGTTCGGCCGGATCCTGAACCGTCCAGGATTTGACCCCAAAGGCGTTTGCCACAGCCGCGTGATCGGTCCGGTTGAAATCGACGTTATAGAACCGCTGACCAAACCCCGCATTCTGCCCTGCCTTGATCCATCCAAACACCGCGTTTGAGAAAACGATAGAAGTGATCGGCATCCTGTGCCGGACCATAGTTTCAAACTCGCCACAGGCAAAACCGAACGAACCGTCACCCATCACGGCCAGCGTCTTCACCGAGGGTCGCCCGACATGTGCCCCCATCGCAGCGCCCAGCGAATAGCCCAAAGCCCCATGCGCCCGGTTGGTGATGAAATGTCGCCCTGCCCTGGGCCAGCGGTAATGCGCACTGAAATAGGGGCAAGGCGTGCCGGGGTCGGCCACAACAATCGCGTCATCGTCCAAAAGGTCCATCAGCGCGGCCATCACCGCCTCGGGGCGGATCGGCGTGTCCCGGCTTGCCGCAAGCGGATTAAAGCCCGCAAGCTTTGCGGCCCAGGCAGCGCTTGCCTTGGCTGCGCCGCCCATGGACGGTAAGTCTTGTTGCTGCTCAAGCGCATCGGCCAGCGCTTCGAGCGCCAATTTGGCATCTGCGCAAATGGCGACTTCGGTTTGGTAATTGGCTCCGATCACCAGGGGATCGCTGTCGATGTGAAGGATCGTTGCACCGCGCGCCGGGCTTCGCCAGCGTTCGGTGGTCACAGATCCGGCGCGACATCCGACAAAGACAACAACATCGGCCTGATCGATAACCGCTCGGGTCGCCGCGACCCCGCCGTTCGAGCCGACAACACCCAGCGCCAAAGGATCGGTTTCGGCAATCGCCCCCTGCCCGGACACCGTTGTTGCGACGGGCGCATCCAACAGTTTGGCCACCCGCGACAGGGCCGCTGTCGCACCCGACAAAACCGGCCCGCCCCCGCAGACGAAAACGGCAGAGTTCGCCTGCGCCAGAACCTTTGCCGCTGCTTCGATGGCATCCGGGTCGGGACCTACGCGTTCCGCCGGGAAGGACCGATGGCGGTCATCCGCCCAAATCTCGGCCTCGTCCACCGGCCCTTTCTGCGTGTCAAAGGGCAGCGCCAAATGGGTGGCACCGGGCGTGCCCGTGGTCATGGCTCGGAACGCTGCCCGCACCATAGCCGGCAGCCGCGACGGGTCATCGAGCGATGCGTTCCACTTGGTCAACGGCTTGAAGAGCGCTGGCTGATCCAACTCGGTCAGCGGGTATTTCCCCCGGCTTGTCGTGGCCACATCCGACGTGATCGCCAGTATCGGCACCGAGCTTTCATTGGCCTCGACCACGCCGGGGAGAATATAGGTCGCTCCTCCGCCCGAGGGGCCTTCGCAAACCCCCGGCTTTCCAGTGACCCGCGCATAGCCATCCGCCATATAGGCCGCATGGCGCTCGTCCCTAGTCAGGATGTGCTGAATGCCATGATCCATGAGTGCCAAAGCGTCATAGAACGGCAAGGTCGTGTCGCCGCACAGGCCGAACATATGGCGCACATCATGGGCTTGCAGCATCCGCACCATCGCTTCTGCACCGGTCAAATGGTTGGTTCCAGTCATGGCAAGCACTTCCCTCCAGAATCTGCGCACAGACCTGTATACAGTTTTGTATATTGATTTCAACCGCGCTCTATGCCACCTGTTGAACAGCAGATTTCAGGCGGGTTTGATGGCAGGTCCACGGGTCGATGACATTTATGAGCAGGTCAAGGCGATGGCCGTTTCCTTTCGCCTGCGCCCGGGTGACCGGCTGAACGAGGTTGCGCTGTCCAAAGAGCTCGGCGTCAGCCGTACGCCGTTACGAGAGGCGCTGAACCGCCTTGTGGCAGAACGCTTGTTCGATTTCCGCCCCGGCCAGGGTTTCTTTTGCCGCCCGCTGGATGCACAAACCGTGTTCGACCTGTTCGAACTGCGTCGTATCATCGAAACCGCCGCTGTGCGCAGCGCCTGCGAAAGAGCCTTGGATTCAGATCTGGATGCGTTGAAAACCGAGCTTTACGCAACCGGCATCGACATCACCGGCCTGACGATTGCCGAGGCGGTCGCGCGCGATGAGGCGTTTCACCTTGGCATTGCCCAACTGACCGGCAATGCAGAATTGGTCGAAACGCTTGACCGGATCAACGAGCGCATCCGCTATATCCGTTGGGTATCGATGAGTATGGATCGTGTGCAACGCTCAAAAGACGAACATAAACGCGTGATGCAAGCGTTGATCGCACGCGACGCGGACAGCGCTGCTCAGGTGATGGGCGCGCATATCGCCAAACGCATGGATCAGGTGCAAGAAGCCGTGCGGCACGGTATTTCCAGCATTTATATGGATGGGCCCGAGGGGATCTCGTCCCGGATCATCGAGGACGCATAGACCATGATCGCAAAAGGCGGCAAATCCATCTATGGCGCGTCGGTTGGTATCTTGATGCTGGACGCGCAATTCCCCCGTATTCCAGGTGATATGGGCAACGCGTTGACCTGGCCGTTTCCGGTGCTCTACCGCGTCGTGCGGGATGCCACCCCTGATCACGTCGTGCGCAAGAATGCCGATGGCATGCTGGGCGCCTTTATCGATGCGGCACGTGATCTGGTCAAAGACGGTGCGGACGGGATTACCACCAATTGCGGGTTTCTTTCGCTGTTTCAGGAGGAACTCGCCGCGGCGCTGCCGGTGCCGGTTGTGACCTCATCTTTGATGCAGGTGGATATGGTGAACAGAACCCTGCCCGCAGCTAAGCGGGCCGGTATCCTGACCATCTCGGCCTCGACGCTGACACCCGCGCATCTGGCAGGCGCACAGGTCCCTGAAGGCACGCCCATTGGGTCAACGGAACATGGGATGGAGTTTACGCGGGCCATTCTGGACAACAAACTCACACTGGATGTCGAAAAAGCGCGGGCAGACAATCTCGAGGCGGCGCTGGCGCTGACGGCAGACCACCCTGAGATTGGCGCGCTGGTACTGGAGTGCACAAATATGTGCCCCTATGCCGCCGATATTCAACGCGCCACCGGGCTGCCGGTCTATTCGATCGTCACATTGGTCAACTGGTTTCAGGCCGGTCTGACCCCGCCGCGCTTTGATCTAAGCCACGCTTAGGGCTGCGCGACCGCTCCCTGCGCAAGCCACGCGTCGAACTGTTTCAACGCGGCCTCGGAAAATTCCGGGTCATTAATATGTGCATCCAACTCGATCAGGGTCACATTCGGCGGACAGTTTGCGCGAACCTCCTCTATGAACGCGGCTAAACCTGCGGGGTCACTCAGGGGTCCGCCGGGCCGGTCCCATTCGTTGCCGCCCTGGTTTGGCAGGATTAGAGTCGTCGGACCCTTGGCCTGCAACAGTTTCGCGCAGATTTCGCGCGCCATCTCGCGGCGCTGATCTGCTGTCATCATGACCGAAGACAACAGGCGGTTATGGGCATGTGTCTCTTGCCCGCGCAGCTTCTGGGGCGTGTCCTGCCAGCCCACGAAATCCACCAGATCATAGCAGCCGATGGACACGATCTGAGGCGTGCCACACAGACCCGCCGCCGTCATCCGATCCGCCCCGGCCGAGATTGAAGACCCCATCAAATGGTTGCCCACCTCTTGCGGTGCGAAATCCATCACGGCGGCAAAGCGCCCCTCGGATGCCAGGCTTTCAAACGCACGCCCGCCCATGCCGGTTGCATGAAACACCGCAACCTCGAACCCGCGCTGTTCCAGTGCGGGTTTCAGCGCCACCATATATTTCAGCACTGTTTTCCCAAAAGACGTCATGCCGATCAGCGGTTTGGCCGCGTCGGGCCGTTCGACCGCGCGCGCCGCGCCAAGCACCGCGCCAGCGGCCTGACTGAGAGAGGCTTTGCAGACCGAATTCAAGCCATAAAGCCCGCCCGCCCAAAGGATCATCTGTACATCCGCGGGCAAACGCTCGGGCGGGATCAGCGGTGAGAAGGACACCGTCGACACGATATATTTCGGCACGCCAACCGGCAGGGCCGAACAGATATCCAGCGCCAGATCGGTGCCCATAGTGCCGCCCAGAACAAGCGCAGCGTCGACCTTTCCATCAGCCTGCAGCCGGGCCGCCAGTATCGCCCCGCCCTTGGCCATGATCTGCATGGCCGTGTTCTCATCCCCGCTGTCGATCGCCTCTTGGATGCTGTGGCCCCCGGCTTCGGCCACGTCGTGCTTTGAGATATCGGTCGGCTTTGACGGATCCCCCAGAACGCTCACATCCATTGTCATGACCTGACCACCCTGCCCCCGAATGGTATCGGCAAGGTAATTCAGTTCATCATCTTTGGTGTCATAGGTTCCAACCAGAAGGATGGTTTTGTCCGTCATCTCAAGAGACCCTCAAAGCTTGATCCATGCGGTTTTCAGGTTCAGGTATTTGTCGAACGCATGCAAAGACTTGTCATGCCCATTGCCCGATTGTTTGACGCCGCCCAGCGGCACGGTGACATCCGCCCCGCCATAGGTGTTCACATGCACCACCCCGGCCTCAATCGCCGCGATCATCCGATGTGCCCGCGACAGGTTTGAGGTCCAAACCCCTGCGGCCAGCCCTGTCTCTGTGTCGTTGGCCAGCGCGATGGCTTCTTCCTCGGTGTCAAAGACCTGCACTGTAAGAACAGGGCCAAAGACCTCTTCGCGCACGATCCGGTCATCAGGTTGCACATCCGTCACGATGGTCGGTGCCATATAGGTGCCGCCGGTTTCTTGCAGGATACGGTTGCCGCCCGTGGCGATGGTGCGCCCCGCAGCGCGCGCCTCGTCTATGAAAGCAAGGTTCTGCGCCAATTGACGCTCGGAGTTCACAGCACCTGCATTGGTTATAGTGTCCAGCGGATCACCGACCTGCATCGCTTTGGCCTGCGCCACAAGCTTATCGACAAAGACATCATGGATCTCACGCTGCACCAGCAGGCGCGACCCGGCGATGCAGACCTGCCCCGAGTTGCGGAAGATACCTGCCGCCGAGATCTTAGCGGCCTCATCCAGATCGGGCGCATCGGCGAAGACAATGTTCGGCGACTTGCCGCCCAGTTCAAGATAGACCCGCTTGAGGTTCGAACGCGCCGACGCCTCCAGCAACCGTCGCCCCGTGGCCCCGGATCCGGTAAAGACAAGCACATCAACCTCGTTGGACTCTGCAATTGCCGCTCCGATCACAGCGCCTTCGCCGGTGACCACATTCAGAACCCCCGGCGGCAGGCCTGCCTCCAACGCAAGTTCGGCTAAACGCAGCAAGGTGAGCGAAGCCGTCTCGGCGGGTTTCAGAACCACCGTGCATCCGGCGGCCAAGGCCGGGCCCAGCTTCCAACTGCCGATCATCATCGGGAAATTCCACGGCACGATTGCCCCTACAACGCCAACCGGGTGCTTGTGCACCAGCCCCAGCGCCCCGGGGGCTGTGGGCGCTATCTCGCCAAAGATCTTGTCCGTGGCCTCGGCGAAATACCGGATCGTTCCCGCTGCGCTGAGCGGTTCGGCCTTATAGGCCATGCCGATCTCGGTGCCGTTGTCGCGCACCCCCAATACGGCAAGTTCTTCAGCCTGCGCTTCAATCAGATCGGCCCATTTCAAAAGGATTCTCTTACGAGCAGCGGGGGCAAGTCCGGACCAGCGCCCGTCGTCAAACGCCAACCGGGCCGCCGCAACCGCGCGGTCTGCATCCTCGCGCGTACCTTTCGGCAAGGTCGTCAATGTACTGCCATCTATCGGAGAAATCACCGGCATCGTACGGCCATCTGATGCGTCAACGCGCGCACCGTTGATCACATGTTTCGCGTCAGGAACCGGCTGATGGCGAAGGGTGTCGATTCTGGGTTTGTCCAAGTCAGTCTCGCTAGGTTTAAATAATGAACCTTAGGTGGCAAAAAACTTTCCTAGTTTTGGGCCGCTTTTGTCAACAGGGATTTTTTTGTTGACAGGCAAGGATTCCAAAAACAAAATTATTGATACCTAAGGTTCATATAATAAACCAACTAAATCTGATCTCGCAGGGAGATGACATGACCAAAATGACGAAGGCGGTTCTGGCCGCACTTGCCCTTGGCCTGGCCGGACCGGCGCTGGCTGAGTATCCCGAAAAACCCGTCAGCTTTATCGTCCCGTGGCCTCCGGGCGATCTGGAAGACGTGCTGACCCGGATGATCGCCGAAGACTTTCAAGCGGAATATGGCGTGCCCGCTGCCGTGGTGAACAAGCCCGGCGGCGGTGGCGGCCCCTTCCCGGGCGCGGTCGAAGTGGCCACAGCGCCTGCAGATGGCTACACCATCGGCTCGTTTGTACCCGCCGTGTCGCTGATCGGGCATGAGATCGACATCCCCGAGCTGACACCCGAAAAGTTTGATCCGGTTGGTATCTTCCTGACCTATCCGTTTGTTGTCGCCACATCCGGCAATGCACCCTATTCCAATATGCAGGAACTGGCAGATTACGCGAAAGAAAACGATGTATTCCTTGGCCATTTCGGCGATGTTCTGACCCCGACACAGGTAACCAAGGCCCTGTCGGCAACTATGGGGTTCGAGTGGGGTGGTGACGCTGCCTTTGACGCGCTGGATTGCAACACGCTGGCTTCGGGCGATGCGGATGTGATCAACACAACGCTGCAACTCATCCTGCCTTGTCTGGACAGCGTGAAGGTTCTGGTGTCGATCACAGGCGAGCGGATCAGCAAGGTGCCCGACACGCCTGCAATCGGCGAGGTTGAACCGTCGCTCGACATCTCGCTGTGGAACGGTCTCTTTGTCACCAAAGATACGCCAGCCGATGTACGGGAAAAAATTGCCGCGGTTGCCGAGAAGACCGTCAAAAGCGAACGCGCGCAGCAATTGGCCGCTGAAACCGGTGCCTTGGTCTATTGGCTGAACGCCGACGAAAGCGCAGCAGTGATCGCCGAGGACAAAGCGACACTGGGTACAATCTCGGAAGCGCTGGGTCAGTAAGACCAACGGCCCGAGAGGGCGGCGACCCGCCCTCTCTCACTCGACAAGGACCCCCCTGATGGACGATTCCGAGCTTTTGCAGGTCAAGACCAAGACGTCCGGGCAGGTTGTCTTTGTTGTCGCCGGTCTGGTTCTGACGCTGATCTTGCTGTCGCAGATCACCACACAGACCGAATGGACGGAAAAAGCACGCAATATCGGCAGCCAACCCCGCCTGTGGCCAGCGATTGCCCTGATCACAATGCTGGGTGGCTTTGCGATCCATTTCCGGCTGATGCGACGACGCAAGCCCAACGCACTGGATTGGGGCGAGGCGCGGCGCTGGGCCGAGCCTTTGGAATACCTCCTGTGGTTTCTCGTCTATGTTGCAGCTGTCCCAAGGCTGGGCTTTCTGCCCATGAGCATCCTCTTCGCCTGCGCGCTGACCTACCGATTGGGCTATCGCTCACGTATGGGGTTGATGATCGCCGCGCTCTTTGCGGTTGCGATGGTGGTTTTGTTCAAGGGTCTTCTTGGGGTCAACATACCCGGCGCGCAAATCTATGAATTTCTTCCCGCTTCGGTGCGAACCTTCTTTCTGGTGTATCTCTGATGGATCTGATCCTGTCCGCCATTGACGTTCTTGCCCGCTGGGACGTGATGCTTGCGCTGCTGGTCGGGGCGGTGGGCGGTGTGGCCATTGGCGCCATTCCGGGTGTTGGGCCCGCAGTGGCCATCGCCATCCTTTTGCCCGCAACCTTCTCGATGGACCCGATTGTCGGGTTGACGCTGCTGTTGGGGATCTACGGGTCATCGATGTATGGCGGATCGATCCCTGCCATTTTGATCAATACACCGGGCACGGCCGTCAACGCGCTGACTACCTATGACGGGTTCCCGATGACACTGCGAGGGGAAGGCCGACGCGCCTTGTCGCTGGCCTATTCAGCCAGTTTTCTGGGCGGTGTCTTCTCGGTTGTCTGTCTCATTTTTCTGTCCCCTGTTCTGGCCAAGATCGCCCCGATGTTCGGCTCGCGCGAGATCTTTCTGGCTGCGCTTCTGGGCCTTGTTCTGGTCGTCGTCGCGCACAAGGGACAAATGGCTATCGCCGCAGCCCTTGCAGGTTTTGGCATCCTGATTGGCACAGTCGGGCTGGAACCTGCGGCCTATACCCGCCGTTTCACTTTCGGTCAAAGCTGGTTGGCTGGAGGATTTGACCTGATCGTGGTTGTGCTGGGTCTTTTTGCGCTGTCTCAGGCGTTTTTGCTGCTGACCATGGATGACGAAAAGATCCGCCTGCCGCGTTCACGCGGATCGCTGTTTCAGGGCTTTCGCGAATTGGCGCGACATCCTCGCGTTGCGGCCATCTCGGCCAGTTTTGGCGTGGTGATGGGGATGATCCCCGGTGTTGGAGAATTCACCGCGCAGTTCATGTCCTACACCTCGGCCCGCAAACTGTCGAAGAACCCCAAAGCTTTTGGGCATGGCTCCTCTGAAGGTCTGATTTCATCCGAGACCGCCAACAACGCCGTGCCCGCAGCCGCGATGATCCCGTTGCTGGCCCTTGGCATCCCGGGCGAGGCGCTGACGGCGATGATGCTGTCGGTGTTCTACGTGCATAACGTGGTGCCCGGACCAGGGCTGTTCCAGAACGATATGGACTTTGTCGTCGCGCTTTACATCGCGCTTTTGGTTCTGAATGTCATTGTTGTGGGTTTCCTGCTGGTCTCAACCGGTTGGCTGGTACACCTCACGCGCATCCCGAACCGGTTTTTGGGCATGTGCATCCTGCTTCTCAGCTTTGTTGGCGTCTATTCCATTCGCAACTCGACCATGGATTGTGTCATCGCGGCGGTGTTCGGATTGATCGGATTTGTCCTGAAACGCCTGAACATGCCCATCGTGCCGATCATCCTGGGCATGGTGCTGGGCGGGATCATGGAGGTCAAACTGCGGGCCTCTTTGGCGCGGGTCAAAACGCCGATGGATTTCATCGACCGCCCCATCGCCTTCCTGCTGTTTTGCGTGATCTTGATCATCATCGGCTCGACCATCTGGCGCGTTTGGCGCGAATGGAAACCGGTTGACCGTCGCAAGCCGCAGAAAAAGGCTTCGAACGCCTTTGCGAAACGCATCGCTGGCCGGTCGCACCGCCATTTCGAAAACCGCACAAAACAACAAAGACGGAGACGTTTCTATGACCATGTGGGTTCCTGACGATGACGGGTTTGCCGATCTCGGCTCGCATGACAGCTTTGCGGGCGGTGCGCCCTACAATACCTTCGCGCGGTTGCGGCAAGAGGCCCCCTGTCACTGGTCCGAGTTTGACGGCGGCAAGGGCTACTGGTCGATCACGCGCCACGCCGATATCGACAAGATGATCCGCGACACCGAGACCTTTTCTTCGGCGCGCGGCATTCGGATGGAGGATCAGACCCATGAGGAATACATGGCCCGCCGCACCTTTCAGGAGACCGACGGGACCGAGCATCGCAAAGTGCGTATGAAAGTAGCCAAAGCGTTCTCGCCCAAGGTGGTCGCCGGGTTCGAGGAACAGATCCGCGAACTGTGCGGGCCCATTCTGGACAACGCGCTTGAAAAAGGCAGCTTTGACGCCACCCGAGACATCGCACGGGAATTGCCGATGCGGATGCTGGGGCAGATCTTGGGCGTCCCGGATGAAGACCTGCCCTGGCTGGTCGACAAGGGCGACGCGTTGATGGCCAATTCCGATCCCGATTTCACCCAGCATGTGGTCGACAAGATGGATACGGATGCGTTCCGGCTGATGCCCTTCAACTCACCAGCTGGGGCTGAGCTTTACGACTATTCTCGCGCCTTGATGGACAAGAAGAACGCCACAGGGGACACAAGCGGCATCCTGCATCTGATCCTGCAGCCCGATGAAAATGGTGAGACGATCTCGGACACAGAGTTCCGCAATTTCTTTTGCCTTCTGGTGGCCGCGGGCAATGATACAACACGCTACTCCATCGCGGCAGGCATTCAGGCGCTGGCGCGGCAGGACGGGTTGCTGGAGGAATTGCACGCTGGCGAGGTTTGGGGCACCGCTGCGGATGAAATCGTCCGCTGGGCTTCACCCGCCACCTATTTCCGCCGCACCGCGATGAAGGATGTCGAGGTGCATGGCCAGCAGATCAAGGAAGGTGACAAGGTGCTCTATTGGTTCATTTCCGCCAACCGGGATGAGACAATGTTTGAAGACCCCTATCGCCTGACCCTGTCGCGCAAGCCCAACCGACAGCTGGGATGGGGTCAGGGTGGCCCGCATGTCTGCCTGGGCATGCATCTGGCCCGGCTTGAGGTGCGAGTGCTGTTTCAGGAACTGGTCAAGCGCATCAAAACCATCGAACCGGATGGGCCCGAGGCCTTTGTCCGCTCGAACTTCGTAAACGGCATCAAGCGGATGCCCGTTCGCGTCACTTTGCAATAGGAAGCCAATGTCGAACCGTTTACGCGCCCTGTTCATTGACCACCTTTCGATCCCGCGTGGCAAATACCTGCCCGCCAGCAAGATCGGCGATGGCTCGACCCGGTTTGCCCGCGCAACGTTTGGCGTGCATTACGACCGCGATCTCTTGCTGGACGCACCGCACGCCATGGTGCGCGAAGGCGCGCCGGATATGGAACTGCGCTGGCGTGGCGAGGACGTCCGCCAAGGGTGGGAGCCCAATACGTCGATTGTTTTGGGCGATCTCTATGATGCGGATGGCAGCCCCCTGCCGCTGTGTCCTCGCGGGGCACTGAAACGCGCGATCGCTGATTGGGAAAAGCACGGGCTCAAACCGAAGCTGGGGATCGAGTTGGAGGCCTATGCCCTGCAAGGGGGCGAAGATGGACGGTTACGGCCCTATGACACACCGGGGGGCGTGGTCTATGGCACCGGCCCCTTTACCGATCCGATGCGGATCAACGACGTGATCTGGAACAAGGCGCTTGAGATGGGGTTCAAGCTGGACCTGATCACCGCAGAATACGACAGCCCCCAGTTCGAATACACACTGACCTTTGACGACGCTCTGAAAGCAGTGGATGATATCGTCTTGTTCCGCCAGATGGCGCGCGAAGTGGCTTTGGACCACGGGATCGTTCTGACCTTCCTGCCCAAACCTCTGTCCGAGATGGGCGGATCGGGCATGCATATCAACTTCTCGTTTAAGGATGCAGACGGGCAGAACGCCTTGGCGTCTGGCGAGTTCGGCGGCCCCGATCACCTGAACGATCTGTCTCGCGGCTGTCTGGCCGGGCTTGTGCATCACCACGAAGGTCTGGCGGGTCTTCTGGCCCCGACGGCTGGATCCTACCGTCGCCTACAGCCATCATCGCTGTCGGGCTATTGGAAGAACTGGGGCGGCGATCATCGGGGCGTGACCACGCGCGTCTCGGGCGAAGGCGGGGCCAAGGCGCGCCTGGAACACCGCATGGCGGATGCCAGCGCCAACCCCTATACCGCCGCCGCTGCCGTTCTTCAGGCCGCGCGGCTGGGGTTTGAGGCCAAGATGACCCTGCCCCCGATCGAGACCGGCGACGGGTTCGACACGGTGGATGCCCGCACCGGCACCGCGCCGAACCTGCGCAAGGCCATACAGGACCTGACAGCCGACACCGCTCTGGTCGATGCGGTCGGGCGCGCATTGGTTGAAAATCATGCCTTCATGAAAGAGCGCGAATTCCGTAAGACGCGCGAGCTGGAGCCTGACGCTCTGCTGGATTTCTATGTGTGGTTTGTCTGAGATGCGATTAGCCTGCCTTGTCACCAACACCGATGACAGCGCCTTTGCCAAAGCGCGCCCCTTGGATGACGCGAAATTCGCGGACCTGATCCACGGGGTTAGGCCCAACTGGCAGGTGACCGCGTTCTGGGTCTGCCGGAATGAGTTTCCGGAAGACATAAACCAGTTCGATGGCGTTATGATCACAGGCAGCCCGGCCTCGGTCACCGAAGACTTGCCTTGGATGCAGAAGCTTTCGGAATTAATCACGGACATTATCACACGCGGCATACCGCTTTTTGGCGCCTGTTTTGGGCATCAGATTATTGCGAAGGCTCTGGGCGCGCCGATTGTGCGCAATCCCGAGGGCTGGGCGCATGGGCGGATCGAGACCCGCCGCGTGGCGCGGGCACCGTGGTCGGGGAATGGCGATGTCTTGCAGCTTTATGGCTCGCATATCGAACAGGTGGGAGCGTTGCCCGACGGCGCGCAGCGCCTGTTTGAAAGCCCCGGTTGTCCGATCGCAGGGTATGCCATAGGCCATGCTGTGTTCACGGTGCAGCATCACCCGGAAATGACACAAGGCTTCATCTCCGATCTGGTTGACGAATACGCCGACTATGTCGGTGAAACCGTCACACAGACCGCGCGCGCCTCGGTGCAGGCCGGACCCGCCGACCGCGCGCTGTTTGCGGAAGAAATCGCCGCTTTCTTCGAGATGGAGGGACGCTGAATGGGCACGATCACCAAAGCGCTGGATTTGCTGGGCTTTTTTGCCCGCGACCGGGCCGAGATCGGCCTGGGAGAATTTGTGCGCCTGACCGGTCGGGACAAGGCAACGGTGCATCGTCATCTGACCGAACTGGCCGAGAACGGGTTTCTGGAACAGCATCCCGAAACCCGCGCCTATCGCCTGGGCCCGGCCCTGCTGCGCCTTTCCGCGCTGCGCGAGACGCTGTTTCCGGTGCGAAAGCTGTTGCAACCGATCGTATTTGATCTGTCGGAAGCGGTGGGAGAGCTGGCCCATGCCAGCCTCTTGCAGGGCGAGGTGCTGTCACCGGTTATTCATGCCGACCCCAGCCTGCACGGTGTTCTGGTCCATTTCGATATTGCCGAGATGTTGCCCTTGCACGCAACCTCATCGGGCATCGCCGCGCTGGCCTTTTGCGCCGAAGACACGCGGGCCAAGGTGCTGACGCGACCTTTGTCGAAATTCACCGACCAGACCATCTCGGATCCTGCTGCACTGAAGGCCAAGATCGAGCAGGTGCAGAGATTTGGCGTTGTGTCCGTGAGCGGCACGTTTGACGAAGGCGTCACCTCGGTCGGTGCGCCGGTGTTCGGCGAAGGCGAACGGGTTGTGGGCTCTTTGGCAGTCGCGGTACCCACCGTGCGCGCCAATCCCGAAAAGCTGCGCGACATCGCACAAAGACTTCTGGTCGAGGCCTCGCATGCCTCAACCGCGCTGGGCGGCGTTTTCCCGCGCAGCTTCGACACTCTGCCGCCCGATTGGGGCGACAAAACTCTGGCACAACAGGTGATCTGATGAAGGACAGCAACTTTCTGAAAGAAAACAACGCGCGCCACCTGTGGCACCCGATGGCACATCCGGCTGACAGCCTGAATAATCCGCCTGACATCATCGTCGGGGGCGAAGGGGTGACGATCACGGATGTGGACGGGCACAGTGTTGTTGACGGGGTTGGCGGGCTCTGGAACGTGAACCTGGGCTATTCCTGCCAGCCGGTGAAGGATGCCATCACCGCTCAGTTGAACCGCCTGCCCTATTACTCGATCTTTCGCGGCACCACCAATGATCTGGTCATCGAACTCAGTTGGATGCTGCGCGAGTTTTTCGCACCCGATGGCTTGTCGCGCGCCTTTTTCACCTCGGGCGGATCCGATGGGGTGGAAATCGCGCTGCGTCTGGCGCGCCAATATCACAAGATCCGAGGGGACGCGGGACGGGTCAAGTTCCTGAGCCTCAAGAAAGGCTATCACGGGACTCATACGCTGGGGGCATCAGTGAACGGAAACCCCAATTTCCGCACACAATATGAACCGCTCATGCCCGGCTGCCACCACATTCCGGCACCGTACCCCTATCGCAATCCGTTCAACGAAAGTGATCCCGAAAAGCTGGCACAGCTGTGTCTGGCCGCGCTTGAAGACGAGATCAAGTTCCAAGACCCCTCGACCATCGCCGCGATGATCATGGAGCCTGTTCTGGGTGCAGGTGGCGTGATCCCGCCGCATGAAAGCTTTATGCCCGGCGTGCGCGAGATCTGTTCGAAACACGGGATCCTTTTGGTCGCGGATGAGGTGATCACAGCCTATGGCCGCACTGGCGCATGGAGCGGGTCGCGGCGATTTGGTGTAAAGCCCGATATGGCCGTGACTGCCAAAGCGATCACCAACGGCTATTTTCCGTTTGGCGCTGTGATGATCAGCGATGAGATCTCGGAAACGTTCGAAAAGGACACATCCGGCAAAGCAGCGATTGGATCAGGTTATACCTATTCCGGCCATCCTGTGGGGGCTGCGGCGGCGATTGCCTGTTTGCAGGAAACCGAACGGCTGAACGTCAAGGACAACGCAGCCGCGCGCGGCCAGCAATTGTTCGAAGGGCTGCAAGACCTGGCCAAAACCTACGACACCATAGGCGATGTGCGCGGTGGCTATGGCTTGATGTGCGCGCTCGAGCTGGTCTCTGACCGCGCAGCCAAAACGCCAATAGACAAGGCCACCATCGGCAAGGTCCAAAAGACGGCATATGCCGCCGGTGCAATGGTGCGCGTATCAGGCAACAACATCATCCTGTCCCCGCCCCTGATCCTGAGCAGCGGGGATGTGGACACGATTGTCTCGGCCTTGGATGCGGGGTTCAAATCGATCTGACGCCAAGCTGGGGTGGTCGCAGACGTGCCGACTACCCCAAAAGCCCGATATCCTGGCCATCGATTATGATCGCAAGATCCCAGAACTTGCGCAGTTCTTCTTCGGCGGCCAATGCGGCCTGAGGATCGTCCGGAAGACGTTCGATGCGAAAGCCAAACTGCTCAAACCCGCAGAAATCCACACGGCTGAGGATCACGGGCTCTACTGACCGCTCCAACGCTGCGGCGGCCAACAGTCTTGCAATATCATGGACGTCTTCGGGCGCTTCAACGATACGGATACCGATATGGGTGGACCCGGCTCCATCACGGTCCCACAGATCCACCGCAGGCGCCAGGCCGGTTTCAGGGAACAGTACCTTTCCAAGCGGCGCCATTTTGCGTCCGTCTGTGATCAGATCATCCAGCTTGACCGGTTTCTTCGGCGAGATACGGCTGAGTATTTCAAACCAGGAAGTCTCAGCCATGGTTGCCTCCTACCTCTGCAATCAGCCTCGCGGCCTGCTCTGCCCCGGTTTTGGGTAGCTCGATCGTTTGAAGGGCCGCTTGATAGACTTCGGTCTCGCCGTGGTCCAGGCAGTCGGAAACTGTGCGTTCAAGCTTCATCAACTCGCGCTCGGTCACGATTGCGCATAGGTCACGATCCGCGAGCGCCCGCGCGCGCCGTTCCTGGTCGTCTAGATAGGGCGCGGATTGCGGGATGAGGATCGCGGGCAGCTGATGGTAAAGGATTTCAAGCACCGAGTTATACCCGGCCGCCGACACCACCAGATCAGCTGCCAGGCCAAGTGACGTGGCCTCAAGCGTATGTACCACCCGTGTATTGGTCCAGCCAAAGGCCGATGGGTGCACAACGCTTCCGGGCCATGTGACCACCAGATGCAGACAATCGGTCCGCTTTTCGAACATGCCCGACAGGGCTTGCAACTGCGCCGACCTGTCCGAGGCAACACCCCCGCCCAACATGCTGACCACCAGATGCTTGAAGTCGCGGCCAAAACGGTCCGCCAATCTTTCCCTGAGCGCCTCGCGCTCGGATTTGGATTGATCCACCTGGCGCACGATGGGGCCCACATAATGGACGTGATCGCCATAGCTATAGGCGTCGTTCAACTCGTCGAAAGCCTCAGAGGGTACGATAACCCGATCAAAGATGCCCTCGCGGCGCAGCATCGCCGGTCTTGAACGCCCTTTTGGCCAGAGCCCACGCCTGAGCCACACGGCGGAGAGCCTGCATTCCTGAATAACCCGATAAACAGAATCAAAGACATAGCCCCCGTCAAACACAAATGTATCGGCGGTGTTCAAAGCGGCGCTCAGGCGTCGATAGGTCAGAATATCGTTGGCGTTGATGTGATCCTCAGCGCTGGCCCTGGCCACCAAAGGGATACAATCGATGCCCTCACGGCGCACCAAGGGCACGCAGCTGGGAAAGGCGGCAAAGATCGGCTTGCTGCGTTGCGGCAAAGCCTTGGCGATAATCGTACAGCGCTGCGCGTGTCCCAGCCCAACTCCATTTGTCGGAA
Organism: Ruegeria sp. HKCCA6707; assembly: GCF_013033515.1. Classification (GTDB taxonomy): domain Bacteria; phylum Pseudomonadota; class Alphaproteobacteria; order Rhodobacterales; family Rhodobacteraceae; genus Ruegeria. The sequence continues at coordinate 648,745 of NZ_WQEG01000001.1, forward strand.
GAAAAAGGGTTTGGCGCCCGGATGGCGCGGTCTTGTGGGCGGGTGCGGACAGCCCCGCCGCAGCCTCCAACCGCGCAATATCGACCGTCTGCAACCAAGGAGATTTCGACGCCTGTTGCGCGATCATCGCCCTGTGGCCCAGAACCTTTCCGGTCAGATAACCATCAAAGGCAAACAGGGACTTGGGCCCCAGCAAAGCAGGTGCGCCCGCTGACATAAGCGCTTCATCTTCGGTGCAGTCAATTGCGACACCACCAGCGGCAATCAGCTCAACCGCCAGAGTCGCCATGCGAACGCCGGCCACGCCCGTGCCGAACATGGCCAAAATATCAGTGCTGCCAGCCAAGCTGTGTGGTGACAGATCAGTGTAAAGAAGCGTTGGCAAGTCACTGAAGGGAGACGCTTTTATCGCTTCGTTCTGCGCGCCGCTCACGATGATCCTGAGTGTATAGGCGCTCTGATTGCTCATGCGGGCCAGACAGGACAACGTATCGGTCGTGTCCAGCTCGATCGACCCCAGCACAACCGTGACGGCAGTCTTCTGGCGGATGGGGCGCGGACCCTGGCCAAGTTCGGCCACAAGCGGACTGGCCGCCGTGGGCAGGATCGAGCGAGGCTGCATTTCTGTCAGGTCGATAACATTTGCCTCACGACCAAGCGCATAGGCCAGGCGCGCTTTTGCCCCGACATAGTTTTGCTGCGATTTGAAACGGCCTGTCGCGATGACCGGAGTTTCCAGAGCAAGCTTCTTTTGTCTGAGCGAGGAAAGCAAAAGATCGTCGATCTCCTCGGCACCAAGAATGAAAACGGTTGAAGCCTGATACTCTTCTTGATCCACCAAAAACTTTGCGGCCTCATAGATACGCCCCCGCCCGGCGTTTTCCGGCAGGTACTCGGATCCTATGCACGCGTTGAAACCGCGCGCATTCAGCTGTTCTGCGAAGATCAACTGCGAGTCGAAAGACCGCAATGATCGTTGCCCCGCTTCGACAAAGATCATGGCTGTACCTCGCTGCGACTGGACAGAACGCCTGAAATCATGGCCTCGAACTTCTGTGAAGAGTATTCCGCCAACATCTGCTGCGCTTTGCGAACCTGGTTTTGGTAGCTGTCAGGCTGAGCAACAAAACGCGCAACGATTTCATCCACTTCACCGGGTTTGCATTTCACGACCGCGTCACCGAAAGCCTGCCCAGTATTGGCATCGGTCAGAACAACCTTGCCAGCGGCAATTGCCTCGGCAATGACCCGCCCGAAACTTTCCTGCCATGTTGGCGCGGTAAAATAGACGTAAAAGTCAATCATTTCAAAGAAATCACTCACCGAAATCGCATCAAATGGAAGCAGGGTCCAATGCGGGCGCTGAAATCCCGCCTCAAGCAAACTATCCGCACCAAGAATGACGTTTTCCTGCGCCTGAGGGGAAAAGCAATGATCCAGATCGATCAAGGTTGGAAATTTCTCGAACCCGGGACGAGAGTGTCTGCCACGCCGATCGCTGGGTTGGTTGGAAGGCTCGGTAAGTTCAAAATCGCAAATATTAAACCAATCCGCCTTTAGAACTTGCCAATGCTTTGCGGCACAGCTTCGGTCCAACCAATCCGTAACGGTCTTTCTATTATGGCCCGAGATCGGTGCCAGCGTTTTTTTCAAAGCCAAACTTGCGGCCTCGATCTGGTTCAGACAATTCGCGACATCGAACCCCTCTTCGCCGCCCGGACGCAAAAAGTTCTCGTGTGTCACAACGATCAGTTCACGGGCAAAAATCTTAGTAGGCAACTCATCCTGGAACTTCAGAAACGAGGGATTGTGCAAGATTACAAAGTCGGCACTGATACGGGGCGCATCCCAGATCAAGGGTATGTGCAATTCGTCCAGAACACGCCGCAACGATGGTGCGACAAGCTGCTTTTTACCAAACGTCTTGGAGGTTACGGCATGGACCGAAAGCTGCCCGAACTGTGCTGCAACCCGCAATTCCTGCGCTACGGCTGACGATGTCCCACCCGAAAACCGGGGTTCGACCACATAAGCGATTTTCGGCAGGGTCAAATCGGCAACCGAGAGTGACAATGACATCGGATCCTAATGCTGCAGAGCGCTAGACTGCGTCGCACTTTCAGTCGATGTTGTATCGGAAGCCGCTGCTTGATCTTCCGAATAGTCAAAATCGAGGCTGCCCGCCGAGGCTGCCTGATAAAAATTTCGCAACTCTATCGACAATTCGTCGTTGCCAGCCATGATTTGCGGGTTTCGCTGAAGATAAGCGTAAAGCGACTGGGTATCGTTGCTGGACAGGTACTGATCTATAATCAAAAGCTGGTCAATGGTGATCTCAGCCCGCACGCCACTAGCAGCGCTGAGCAAAAGCAGCGCTGTCACTATTCCAGAGAGTCTGCGATCTGTCATTCTTCGACGCCCGGGTTGTCACAATGTCCAGTATACACGGTTTTTTTTACATTTAAGCAATTCATTAATTCGTCGCAGACCTAAGCTTGTTCAGAACCTGGTTTCGCAATTGTTGGGTCTGAGCTGCCGGCGATGTATTGCGACTGCTGCGTGTTGTGCTTGACCGGGCGCGGCCCGAGCTTTCGCCTGCCAACCACAGCTCGACCACACCGTTGGGTGTCTTAGCTCTGGACCCAGTAAAATCCCGCAACAAAGCGCCAGCATCTTCGGCCAGTGCTTTTGCCTTTTCGGCGTCTTCGGGATGATAGAACCTTACATTCGTCTGTGTAATCCCAAAACCGACCCGCGCGGTCCCGCTGAGTTGATGTCCCGTGGCTTCCAGCTCTGACACCACCGCCTGCACGGTTCCTTCCGACAAACGATTTGGAGCAAACAGTCTGAAATCAGCCCGATTCTCGAGAGCGGGTGTTGCGGCTTCATCAGGCACATCGCTGTTTTCAACGGGCTCGGGCCGAACCAAAGGTCTGGGTGTCAATGCGCTTGCGATGGCGTCTTCCAACCGTTCTATTACCGCCTCATCCGGTTCGGCCAGACTTGCTGTGCTGGGGCGCTGCACCGGGCTTGTGGAATAACTCAAATCCGGCAGTTCATAAAAGTCCAGCGCGACCACTGTCGTGTCGGTGTAAAGATCAGAAAACGCAGTGGCCACACCTGTGCCACTTACCTCGACACCATAGGAAAGAGCTTCTGTCGGCAATGAGGCCCGCTCGGCCCCTGACACGAACGGGTTGTCAGCTGCGAACCCGCCAAGCTGCGTCACTGCCAGGGGTGCCGCAGGTGGAGAAACCGCCAAGCCATCCCAATTGCCTTGCATTTCACGCGCAGAGACAAAGGCATGCACCGGCGCATTGCCCCTGACCAGTGGCCCGGTCTCAAACTGTGCGAAGCGCGCATCAGCGACCTGCCCCGGGCTCAGATCACCTGTGATTGTTGGCTCCGGTGGTGGCTTGAGAGAAGAAACCGACGCTTGAAGCCTGGGCACCCCCGGCAGGACAAACACCTCAACGACGTTCGATGGCTGCTTTAGCTCAGGCGCTGACGGCTGTAGCGACGCCAAACGATCTGTCTCGGTCACGGTTGCCGACGGCAGATCAGACTGAACTGAAACTTCAGGCAAACCCGTCGGCTGGCCCGGACTGCGATCCGTCAGGCTGGGTGCCCCCGAAAGCAGCGGCTCGGGCGCTTCGATTACCGTGCTTTGTGGTGTTGACGTATTAGTCGGGTCCGGGCTGGAACTTGCGACGCTATCGCGCTCGGACAAGCTGGGCAGTGACGAGTCAGACACCACGAAGAAAACAGCCGAACTGGCTGCCACTCCAATGACGCACCCCAAGGCTATGGCACCAAATCGGTATTTCTTGCTGCTCTCTTTTTTGCTCAAACTGCGCTGAAGCTTTCGGAGAAGCGTCTTGTCGCGACCCGCGCTTGGCAGCATTTCGACCGGCTCGGAATTTGGCTGCAAAAATTGGCCGTCATCGACATCATCATCATAAGGTCGCGTGACACCTGGCAATTTTGGCAGGCCTTCGACCTGTTCTGCCTCGATGGACGCAGGCTGATGCGACGGGTCCTCTTCCGAGATTTCAGCAGCCTTTGGCTCGGTCTGCGCTGCCTCCGAATGTTTGCGGCTTTTGCCAGTCACGCGGTTGCTGAGACCGTCCGACGGGATGGCATCAAGAGGTTTCAGAAGAGCTTCAGACGACTCACCATCGCGCTGAGCCATAACCGCCTCGCGCTGGAGTCGAGCTTCTTCGATCCGGTCCAGCCAAGTCTTGGGTGTTGGGCGATGCTCCGCTGTGGTTGAAACCTCTTGTGCAACAGGGCGGTTCGGTGATGAAGCTGGGACCGCTTCACCCTGCGCCCGCGCAGCCAAGTTTTTTGCCCGCTCAATCCGAGCGTTTTCAAGCATCTGCTGCCAGTCCGAGGATTTCAGAAAGTTGCGAACTTCCGACACCCCTTGGAGGTCGTCGCCGTCAACTTCAGGTAGCGCTCTTGTCTCGCTATCCTTCGACATCATATCCCCCAACTGGCACCCTAAGCACACATAACGTTTCTTTTTATCTCAGCAGGTGAAACCGTTACACATTTGATCGCTGAAATTTAGAAACAAACCCGCCTGAAACTATAGAAAATTGACGAATTGAAGACAAGCTAACCCGTTTTCTTAGGCGGAATCCGGCAATATCTAAGTTCTTGGGGCGACAGTGCTATCGACTGGTGCGAATTGTTTTGAGCAACATGACAGCGCAACGCGCGCCATTTTTACCGGTTACTCTGATTTTGGCAGCTCGTGCCAACGGGCGCGCGAGATCAGAATATCGGCGACGCACGAGCAAGTTTCCCGGTCACAAATGATGGGGTCATCTGGTAGGGCAAGCTTATGGCCCAGCTCGCCCAACTGCCCGCCGACACCACATACTGCTCGAAACACCTTGCCCTCGCCCGAAATTCGAAGAGACTCGAGCCCAGCGTTGCAATTCCAACCTCGCCAGCGGTTTTCGTTCCTTAAGATAAACGCGTTGGGACGAAGATTCTCATATCCACCAGCTTTATCGAACCGAGTCATCGTACCCCGTGGATGCCGCAACCGCCCGTTGGGTGCGCTGGGGGTCGACATACGCTCCTGCATCTTCTTGATCTGTTCATCACTATACGGATAAAGCGCATCGCCAAACTCAAGACGCAAAGGCTTCATTACAATCGCGATGTTGGGAAAATCGGCCCCCAGCCTGCGGGCCATCTCATAGCTTTCGTCAAACCGCTCTGGCAGCATGGTCAGATTGACCTGCACATGGATAACCTCGGACAGGATCGCGATAACGCGATGAACGTGGTCAAACTCGGCTTCTTCCAGATGAAGCGTTAGGATCAGCGAATCCAGCTTGTCGCGGATGGCCAGCCAGAACCGTTCCGTTCGCGACCCGTTCGAGATCATGCTGACCTTCATGTCGTGGGCGCGCGCGGCGCTCAGGATCTCTTTGATTTTGGGATGCAGCGTGGGTTCGCCCCCCGTCAACTGCAGCCAAACCCTACGTCCCAACCGGTTGTGGTAATGCTCTTGAAGGGCCTCGATCATTCCAAGGACATCGTCATAGCTTTGCCAACCCTTGGAGCCATCATGCAACGCCGGTGGGCAATAGCTGCAGGAATAGTTGCAGCGATTGCCAAGCATCCAGTCCACCAGCACGACCTTTTTGTGTATGTCGTCTGTGTGTTCGATCCACTCCAAAGGCCGCGGTTCAGCGTCCAATGACTGATCATCCGTTTCTACGGTCTTGGTAGATTGCATTGCCGCGCACCAGCCTCCAAGGTCAGGCAAAATACGCAAGGCCCATCTCAAGCATCACGCAAGTTTGCCTGTCTCCATTCCTCCCGAACCCCGGACGGCCAAACATAAGGCGCGACGGGTACCCGTGCTGGCAGGTTAGTCCAGTTATCCTGACCGAGCAATGATGGGGTGAGTTGGGCCCATTTCGCTGCCCCCAAGGCTCATCTGATCTGATAGAAGAACGACAACTTGCGGCTGCGCCCACTGGGCGGTGGCGGGAAGGGCGCGGCGATGCGTACTTGTTCTTTGGCGGCCCGGATCACATCCGGCGCGCCCGAACTGTCGATCACATCAACCCACGCCAGACTGCCGTCAGGATTTATCTCGAAAAACACCTGCGCGAATCCTCTGGTCGACACTGCAACCAAGGGTGATCGGTTGAGATGCACCAAAACCTGACCGGCATAGTTTGTGGTGTCCGAGTTGCCTGGCCCACGCCCGCCTGAACGATTGCCTTGCTGGCCTTGGCGGAACACATCCCGCCCCTCGCGCCGGTACGAGGTCAGAGGTGAGTCGATGGTTTGTTGCGGGAACCGCAAGCTGTCAAAGTTCTGCGCCCCCTGCAGGGTTCCGCGCGCTGCGGGCCGGGCGTTGCGATCCGGCAGGCGTGGCCGCAACGACGTTGTCAGACCCTGATCCGGGACGCTGTCTTCCGCCTCTGTCTCTTGCGGCTCAATCTGTTCTGATGGCGTCTCAGAGGGTGAGACAGAAATGTCCGGGTCAATTGCTTCACCTTCCAGCGGGGCAGCAGGAGCGGTTTCGATCAGCTCGGGCGGCAAAGCGGCAATTTCTTGAGGAGCATCGGCCTCCAACGCATCTGCTTCGGGCGTTTCGGCCTGAATTTCAACCCCTTCAGGAACACCAACCGGAGATTCGAAAACCGGCTCAACATCGGTCACCGCCGTTTCTTCGCTATCATCGCCGCCCACCTCTTCCACCGGGTCTTCGACCACCTCTTCGGGTGCTTCGGGCTGCACAAGATCTTCACTGCCGGTATCCGGTGCAAAGGAATCCGCTTGCGGATCCTGCGAGGCTACAAGGGCCTCGGAGATCGGGACTTCGGGCTCGAGCGGTGGCTCGACAGGTGGTTCGGGCTCGTCTTCGGGCTGTTCTGGCTGCTCGGGCTCGGGCTCCTCCGGCTCGGACAGAGGTTCGGCAAGATCTTCGAAGGCATTGCTGAGTTCAACCGCTTCTGTCCGGCTCTGCCCTGACGGTGCGTTTGGCTCGGTCGACACCGTCATGCTGAGGCCAATCAGATGGGCCAGCAAAGACAGGGCAACTGCAAGCGCCGCAACAAAGAGCGAGCGACGGATCATTCCAGCGCCTTTTCAGTGACCACAAAGACCGAGGTCGCCCCAAGGCGACGCAATTCCCCGGTGACTTCGATCAGCCGCGGGCCCGGTGCGTTCCGATCCGGCACAATCCGCACAGCGCCGGGCTCCTGCCCTGCCATGAACTGTTCCAGAGCAAGCCCCTGCCCGCGATAACTGAGCGTGCCATCGGCATGCAAAACCAGCGCATCAGGCGGCTCGCGCCCTTGCAGATCAGCCGTGTCCACCAAATCCAGATCAGGGTCCAGCGGCACCGAGATCGTGCCTGCGATCAGGAAAAAGATAAGCATGAGGAAAACGACGTTAATCAGCGGAATGGTTGAATCGCGTCGTCGTGTCTGGCGAGGGGGGCGGATCATCGCGCTACTCCAACACCGTGACGGTCAGACCTTCGCGCCCACGCAGGCGCACCAGCAGGTCAACCAGCCGCTGGGCCGTGACATCGTCATCCAGACTGACAAGAACCTGACCCGGTTCAAGCTGCTCGGCCAGCACGTCAAGCAGCACGGGCTGACCGTTCAGATCCAACCGCTCCGCGCCAAGCTGAAGAAACACGCGTTCAACCTGTTCGCCCGAAGCCCCTGCCCCTGTTGTCGCATTGCTCAGCTCGATCTCACCGAATTTGGAAAAGGTCGAGGTAAGCATGAAGAACAGCAACAATAAAAAGATCACGTCGATGAGCGGTGTCATCGACATAGGCCGCCTTACAAAGGGAGCCGGGTTACGCATTTTCAGGCGTCGCCCCGATGGCACCGGCTTCTGTTGCGGGCTGAACCGAAGTGCCAGGCACCAGAACCGTGCGCAAGGCTTTGTCGGCAAACACACGCTCGCGCGCGGTGCGGCTTTCAAGCCAGGACAGGATCATCGAGGTCGGCATCGCCACCGCCAGCCCTGCCGCTGTGGTGATCAGCGCCACCCAGATCCCGCCCGCCAGCAAGGAGGGGTCGACCGAAGCGCCAGCAGTTTGCAAGTTCTGAAACGCGCTGATCATGCCAAGAACGGTGCCAAACAGACCCAACAACGGCGCAATCTGCGCAACCGTATCCAGCAATCGGAAACCGCGTTCTAACCCGGCCAGCGCCAAACCGGCCTCGGCGTCGAGACGCGCATCCAGACCGGGGGTTTCCGGCGCCTCCATCGCTGCGCTGACAATCGGGGCAAGGTAGCTGCTGCTGGCTTCTAACCGGCTGCGTGCCGCCCGCGTGTCTCCGGCATCCCAGGCGGCCAGCGCCTGCGACAATACCTTGTGCCGGCCAACCCCGCACGCCGCGAATTGCCAAAGCTTATAGAGCGTTACCGCCAAGGTCAGGACGGACATGACGATCAGGATCGCCACCACTGGCCCGCCCAGCGCAAGGATTTCGCGAAGTGCCATGAAAGGGTTCATCCCAAAAGCTCCATATCTATACGGCTGCTCAGTGTCAGCGCATCGCTGCAGAGCTGGCTTTCAGTTCCATCGATGACGCAAGAACTGACTCCGTTGATCAAGACCTGGCCAACCAACGCGCAAGTGCGGTCCGGTACGACAAATTGCCGAACACGCGGGCGGCCCGAGGGCAAATCACCGAAATTCAAAAGCGACAGCCGAACAAAGCCACCTTCAGGGTCAAAGATCACAGTCTCCAAAACCGCGCTTTGGACTTCAGAACCGGTTTCATTTGTGACCAGAAAGATCAGCCTACAGCTGCCAGAAACGTCCTGTATCGCATTCAATTCAATCGACAAATCCTTGCCCGGCTCGGATGCGGATTGCGCCATCGCAAAGGACGGCATAGCGCCAGCAAAAAGTGCGGCACAAATGAGATGGCGAAAGGACATGGACGAACTCCGAACTGCTGCGTCAGGTATTTGGATGTATGGCTTGGGCCACAATGATGATAGTCTTTTTGCCTTCTATCACGCAAAAGCGCCGGTTCGCATCACATTGCAGTTCGTCGCCTGTTTTGATCCCAACTGCAGCATCACGCATTTGGAATTATGTTGCAGGGGCCGGTTTTCAATAGTCTGCCCTCGGCTCTGCCGGAAGACCCCCGAAACCTTTGATGATATCAAAACCGGTCTGTATCAATCACACGCTTTGTGTTGAGCTAGATTTGCATACCGCCAAGGCAAAGCTTTACGGACAGATCGATTAGGTCTGATCAAATGACCTGTACGGCCATACTACCGATACCTTCGACCAACGCATCCATCTTGTCGCCCTTTGCGACTGGCCCCACTCCGGCAGGCGTGCCAGACAGGATGACGTCACCAGCGCCAAGCTCAAAATAGTCCGACAGGTACGAAATCATCTCGGGCACTTTCCAGATCATTTGGTTCAGATCGCCCTCTTGTCGCAGCTCGCCGTTGACAGACAAGGCGATGCGCCCTTGCTCGGGATGCCCGATTTCCGCAACGGGTCGCAATACTCCAACCGGGGCCGAGCGTTCAAAGGCTTTGCCGATCTCCCACGGGCGTCCGGCTTTCTTTGCTTCTCCCTGCAAGTCGCGGCGCGTCATATCCAGCGCTACGCCATACCCCCACACGTGGTCCAAGGCCTGATCCAGCGGGACGTTGGTGCCCCCCGATTTAAGAGCCACCAACAGTTCGACCTCGTGATGTACATCGGCGGAACGGGCCGGATAGGGAAACTGCCCCGAAGGGTCCAGATTGTCGGGGTTCTTCTGAAAGAAAAAAGGTGGCTCACGGTTTGGGTCATGGCCCATTTCGATAGCGTGCGCAGCGTAGTTTCGGCCGATGCAATAAACACGGCGCACCGGATACACGTTGCCATCCGCAGTTGGAATTACCGGCGGTTTCGGGAAGGGAATGACAGGATCCGGCATAGTTCTTCCTTGGGCTATCAGAATTATGTGCTGACTTTAAAATTGCAGCACAGGTATCTGACAATCCGCAACAAAAATTAAGTTGATTTGCAAGTCCGGATCGGCACGTCAGGGCTCAAATCACACCGTCGCACCTTTCAGGCGGATCGCTGTACCCAGTGATCCGGCACAAACTCCAACGATGATGGCGATTACAAGTTCCGTCGCCTCAACATTGCTGAAACGCCAGCCCGCGAAAATCAATGTCTCGATTACGCCTATGACACCGCCCATCAACGCTCCCAACCACAGCCTGCGCGTCATCATGCCCAACGCCAACCCCAGAATGCCCGGCAGGCTGAGGACGTTTCCGCCAATTGTTCCTAGAATATCCAGCATACTCGCCCCGCTTCAGTCGCTTGCGTTGTCCAGAAAGGCCCGAATATCATCGCCTGCCGCTGCATGTTTCTCTGGTGGCATCACAGATTGCGCGCTCAGGGTTTCGGTTACTTTCTGATATTCCTCCAGGTAGCCCGGCGGGAGGTTGTGTGCGATACCCTGATGGCAGTCGATACAGGTCATGCCGTTGTCAATCGCGCGCTGATGTTCCGAGGCGGCGCGAGCTTCCTGAATGGTGAAATCCATATAGTCGAAGTTGTGACAGTTCCGGCATTCACGGCTGTCCGATGCTTTCATCTTTTTCCAGACCGCTGCGGCCATGCTGAGGCGGTGCGCTTCGTATTTCTCGGTTGTCGAAATGGTTCCAACAAGTTCGTGATAGACGTCCTTGACCGCCATAACCTTGGCCTTGATCTTGTGGTTCCATTCATGTGGAACATGACAGTCCGAGCAAATGGCCCGCACGCCTGAGTGGTTGTTGTAGTGAATGGTTTCCCGATACTCGCCCAGATTGGTCTCCATCGAATGGCAGGACGTGCAGAATTCTTCCGTATTGGTCAGTTCAAGCGTCCAGTGAAACCCACCCCAGAACAGGATGCCTGCCAGAAACCCGGCAATCAGGGTAAAGCCGACGCTTAGCACCGGGATCGGGCTCCAGAACCAGTCCCACAGGCGGCGTATGCGACCTCGTGTGTCTTGGGAGTCTGCCATGTTGCGTGCTCCTTGTTTGATCCGCGTCGGTTACTCGCCGTGGGACGGCACAAAAGTGTTTTCGACCAATACGTCTGTATCGGCCTGGGGCACGTGGCATTGGTTGCAGAAATACCGTGTGCCTGCGATGTGATCCAACTCGGTCCCGTCGCGATCCAGGTAATGGGTCATCGAAAGCGTTGGTGCGTTGCGTTCACCCGCCTTGGTCCAGTCATGGCAGGACAGGCACTGGTTCGTGCGAAGATCGATCTGATACTGGGTGATCGAATGCGGAATGAGCGGAGGCTGCTGGCGATAGTTCCTGACCATCCGCCCTTCGCGCCCTTCCCATTGCAGGCTCATGTTGACAACGCTCGGTGCGTCCGGGGGCGTCCCGCGCAAGTCCTTGATTTCTTGGCCCAGAGCGATGCTGCCGAACGCGATCAGAAGGGCGGAGGCAAAAACGGCAATCTTGTTCATCTTGCATGATCCTTTTGTGTGCGGAACGGCTGAACCGTCACCTCGTTTAGGCACGCTCGACTTTGCAGGCGCATTTCTTGAAATCGGTCTGTTTGGACAGCGGGCAGGTCGCATCCAGCGTCAGCTTGTTGGTTAGTTGCCCTTCGTCAAACCACGGCATGAATACCAGGCCTTTCGGCATCTTGTTTCGACCTTTGGTCGAAATCCGGCTGGTGATCTCTCCGCGCCGGGTCGCGACCTTGACCTCTTGCCCGTGGCGCAAATCCCGGTCTGCAGCATCGTCCGGGTGCATATAGACCACGGCCAGCGGAAAAGACCGATGCAGTTCGGGTACACGGCGGGTCATCGAACCCGAGTGCCAGTGTTCCAATACACGACCGGTGCAGAACCACAGATTGTACTCATCATCGGGCATTTCGGGCGGAGCTTCATACGGGGCGAAGATGATTTTGGCCTTTTTGTCCGGGAACCCATAAAATTGCAGTTCCGAGCCCTCTTCCACGTAAGGATCATGCCCTTCGCGATAGCGCCATAATGTTTCCTTGCCATCGACCACCGGCCATCGCAGACCACGCTCTTCGTGATAGCGTTCAAACGGCGCAAGATCGTGGCCGTGCCCGCGCCCGAAAGCGGCGTATTCTTCGAACAGGCCTTTTTGAACGTAGAAGCCGAAATGGTTGGCATCATCATTCGGGTGGCCATGCTGAATTTCGCTAAGGGGGAACTTGTCGACATTGCCGTTTTCGAAAAGAACCTGGTACAAGGTCTTGCCCGCCATCTCGGGCGCCGTGGCGACAAACTCATCTCCCCAGGCTTCTTCCACGGTGAAGCGTTTGGAAAACTCCATCAACTGCCAAAGGTCTGATTTGGCGTCGCCGGGCGCGTGCACTTGCTGGCGCCACATCTGGGTGCGGCGCTCGGCATTGCCATAGCACCCCTCTTTCTCAACCCACATGGCCGTGGGCAGGATCAGATCAGCCGACATGGCTGTGACAGTGGGGTACGGATCGGAAACGGTGACGAAATTGTCCGGGTTTCGATAGCCTGGCCAGCCTTCTTCGTTCATGTTCGGGGCGGCTTGCATATTGTTGTTGCACTGCACCCAATAGGCGTTCAAGACGCCATCTTTCAGCATTCGGTTCTGCAGCACGGCATGAAAACCAACCTTGTCCGGAATAGTCCCTTCAGGCAGCTTCCAGATCTTTTCCGCTTTGGCGCGATGCTCGGGGTTGGTGACGACATAATCTGCTGGCAGACGATGGGCGAAAGTGCCGACCTCGCGCGCTGTCCCGCAGGCCGAGGGCTGCCCGGTCAGGGAAAATGGCGAGTTGCCCGGCTCGGAGATCTTGCCGGTCAGAAGGTGCACATTATACATGAGCGAGTTCACCCATGAACCACGCGTGTGCTGGTTAAAGCCCATGGTCCACAGGCTCATGACCTTGCGATCCGGATCAGCGTATTGCTGGGCCAATCGCTCAAGCTTGTCCGCAGGCACACCTGATATTTCTGCTGTGTATTCAAGCGTGTATGGCTTTACGGATTCGGCGTACTCGGTGAAGCTGATGGGCGTCAGCTCGCCCGAATTCGGGTTTGCAGCCGCCAATTGCAAGGGGTCCTCATCCCGCAACCCATAACCGATATCCGTGGCGGTTTTGGTTATGTTGACATGTTTTGAGAGGAACTCCTCGTTCACAGACCCGGTCTGGATAATGTGATTTGCGATGTAGTTGAGGATGGCCAAGTCAGTCTGCGGGGTGAAGACCATGCCATTGTCTGCCAATTCGAACGAACGGTGCTCGAATGTGGACAGAACATGAACTTCGCAACCTTCCTTGGTCAGTCGCGTGTCCGTCAGGCGAGACCAGAGGATGGGGTGCATTTCGGCCATGTTCGAGCCCCACAGTACAAAGGTATCTGCAGCCTCAAGATCATCATAGCAGCCCATCGGCTCGTCCACACCAAAGGAGCGCATGAACCCCATTACGGCCGAAGCCATGCAGTGTCGCGCGTTTGGATCAATATTGTTCGACCTGAACCCCGCTTTCATCAGCTTGGACGCTGCATAGCCTTCCCATACGGTCCATTGCCCGGACCCGAACATGCCAACACCTTCGGGACCTTTGGTTCGGAGGGTTTCTTTCCATTTTTCGGCCATGATGTCGAAAGCCTGATCCCATGAGATCGGTTGGAAATCACCGTCTTTGGCGTATTCGCCGTCTCTCATGCGCAGCAAAGGCTGAGTCAGGCGGTCTTTGCCATACATGATCTTCGACAGGAAATAGCCCTTAACGCAGTTAAGCCCGCGATTGACCTCGGCCTGCGGGTCGCCTTGCGTGGCCACCACTCGCCCTTCTTTGGTGCCAACCAAAACCGTACAGCCGGTGCCGCAAAACCGACAGGGCGCCTTATCCCATTTGATATCAGGAACGCCGAACTGAGCGTCAGCAGGCCCGGCACCAAGCGATAGGCCTGCGGTTGACGCCGTTGCCGCCGCTGCAGTGGCTTTCAGAAAGGTCCGGCGCGAGTCAGAGAGGGTCATGGCATGGGTCTCCGGCGATTGGGTTGGGCTATTCGGTTGAATTCAGAGGCGATGCTTCGGGGTCTTCGAAATGGTGATATGTGAGGGCCAGCGCGACGACGCCCGGGATATGGTGCAAATCCATGATGGTTTCCGAGGCCAGCCGATCCTCGGTGTCTTCGACGACAACGACAAAACGACCATCCTCAGCCTCGGCATGCACTTCCACACCCGGTGTGGTGTCCATGGCCTGGCGCGCAACGCCGCTGCGTTCAGGTGCGACATGGACCAGGCAGCCACAGATATTCATGACAGAACCTCTGGCGCGACAGCAGATTGTTGTTCGAAAGATACAGCACCTACTGGGCATACGGACGCACACGCGCCGCAACCGGTGCAGCGGTCCAAATCAATCTCTGGCTGCGCGCGACCCCCCAGTTGCAGTTTGAAACGAATGGCGCTTTGGTCACAGCTGTCCTGACACGACCTGCAGCTGATGCCCGTCATTGAGAGGCAATGGTCATGGATGAGTGCACGCCAGGGCCATAGCGAAACATGCTCGGCTGAAAGGGCACCGGTTTGGCAGCTTTCGGCACAGCGGCCACAAAAGGTGCAAGCCGCAAGGTCAAAGTCGACTTTCGGAAAACCATCAGCGCCAGCTTTCAAAATACCTTCCGGGCAGACTGAAACACAATCTCCGCATTGGCTGCACAGATCATCAAATCGGGCCTCAACCCAACCCGGTGGACGAATCGCATCTTCGTCCCTTCTCAGCACTCTTGCGCTTAGCAATGCGCGTCTTGTGGTCTGTTGGCTCATTCGCTGCGACCTCAGATTCACAAATTCACTATAACGAATTTTACGATTTAAAACATCTTTTTATCTCGAATTGAGACTATTTTCAGAGCAAGCGATTGTACCGCGTTGAGATCTAAGATGCGAAGAGCCTTGAGGCCGAACGCAAGCGCGCTTGTCTACTTGGTCCCAGCCTTATCGGGGAATAGACCCGCGAGACCATCGGCGCTGGCATCGCAGACACCGCGCTCGGTGATCAGACCGGTCACAAGCCGGTTGGGTGTTACGTCAAAGGCTGGGTTGCCGCCCAGTGTTCCTTTGGGCGTTACCCGCACATCGCCAATCTCGTCCCCTTCGGTCATGCCCAGAACGTGGCTTACTTCCAACTCGGCGCGTTCTTCAATGGGGATATCCGCAACCCCGTCGCTGAGCGTCCAGTCGATGGTGGGTGACGGCAGCGCCACATAGAAGGGCACTCCGTTGTCATGCGCGGCGAGCGCCTTGAGATAGGTGCCGATCTTGTTGCAGACGTCACCACGCGCGGTGGTGCGGTCGGTGCCGGTAATGACCAAATCAACCATCCCGCGCTGCATCAGATGCCCACCCGCATTGTCGACGATATAGGTATGGCTGATCCCCTGCTCGCCCAATTCCCATGAGGTCAGCGCCCCCTGATTGCGGGGGCGGGTTTCATCGACCCAAACATGAATCGGAATGCCAGCGGCCTGCGCGTGATACATCGGGCTGGTTGCTGTGCCCCAATCCACTGTTGCCAACCAACCCGCGTTGCAATGGGTCAGAAGGCGAACCGGTTCGCCGTCTTTCTTTCGCGCCGCAATGTCCTTGATCAGCGTCAAACCGTTTTCACCGATGCGGCGGTTGATCTCGATATCTTCTTCAAAGACCTCAAGCGCCAGAGCCCAGGCCGCATCCGCACGCTGCTCTGTCGGTAATGGCAGCAATACCTCTCGACACCGATCCAGCGCCCAGCGCAGGTTCACTGCGGTTGGGCGTGTGGCATACAGCACAGCGCTTGAGTGTTCGAAGTTCTGATCCGAGGGGTCGCGCTGCATGGCTTCGGCGATCCCATAGGCGGCTGTCGCGCCAATCAAAGGCGCACCGCGCACCCACATGTCGCGGATCGCGACTTCGAAATCTTCCAGCGAGGACAAGGTGACGATCTTGAACGCATGGGGCAACCATCGCTGATCGATGATCCGCACCTCTCCGCTGTCCGCATCGCGCCAGATCGACCGGTAGTGAACTCCATCAACCTTCATCAAACGTCCTCCGTGAAAAATCGAACCTTATGGTGCAAATCGCCTGCGCTCAGTTTGAAGCTCTATGCCGTTCCGTCAAGGAGATCATATGAAGACCTAGCCAATCAAAGCACCGAGACCAGCGCCACCAGTGCAACCACGCCCAAGCAAAACGCCATCGCAAAGTTGATCGCGCGATGGGTTTTGTCACTCAGATCAAGACTGCCCAGCTTTGCGCCCATACCCAGCCAGATCAAATGCACCGGCACCCAGATCATGTTGAACAGAATGAGTTTCAGGATGACCTCCCACAGCGGTGCTTCGGGCAGGAAGGCAAAGCCGGAAAATAGCGCAGTGCTGACCACATAGGCCTTAGGATTGATGAATTGCAGCATCAGGCCATTCCTGAACCCAAGCGGGGCCGCAGCGGGCGAAAAGCCAACCTTTGATCCCGCGCTGGCGATGCGCCAGGCCAGAAACAGCAGATATCCAACCGAGGCAAACAGCAGCACCGTTCTCAGCAAAGGCACGGCCAGAGCAGCAGCGGCGACGCCTGAAATCACCAGCATCATGTTGATGAATCCGCCCACCATCAGACCGGCCATAAAGGCCAGGCCTGCCCGGAAGCCAAAGGCCGAACCGATACCGGCAGTGGTCAGAACCCCCGGCCCCGGCGTGATCAGCAGGAAGAAAACCGCAACAACAAACTCAAGCACCTGTCAGACCGACCCTTTACAGATCTTGGCATTCCGGCACGGCAGTCAGGACCGAACCATCTTTGAGATGCTGCAATAGATTATCGACAGTCAGATCACCCATAGCGGCCCGTGTTTCAACCGTGGCGCTACCGGCGTGGGGCAGAAGAACGACGTTGGGGAGGTCCCGCAGGGCCTGGGGCACGCGCGGTTCCTCTGCAAACACATCCAGACCGGCCCAGCCCAGCTCTCCGTTTTGAAGCGCGTTGATCAAGGCGGCCTCGTCCACGACCGAGCCCCGGCTGACATTGATCAGCGTTCCGTCAGGCCCCAGTGCGCGCAGGACCTCGGCATTGACCAGCTTGTTTGTCGAAGGCCCGCCAGGTGTGATGCAGATCAGCACGTCCACATGATCGGCCATGTCGCGCAAAGAGTCGAAATACCGGTAGGGCACATCCTTTTTGCTGCGCGTGTGGTAAGAGATTTCCGGTGCCCAGGGCTCCAGCTTGTCAACGATGGCCTGTCCGATGCGGCCAAGACCCAGAATGCCGATCTTTCGTCCATCAGCCGACCGGGTCAAAGGCGCGTTGCCCTCGGTTTCCCAGCGACCAGACCGTACATAGGCATCGTCGCGCAACAGCTCTCGGTAACAGGACAAGAGCAACAGAACCGCCGTTGTTGCCACCTCTTGGTTCAAGACATTGGGCGTGTGCGTGACCATGATCCCACGCCGAGCAGCGGTCTGCGCGTCAACCGCATCATAGCCAACCCCATAGACGCTAATCATCTTGAGATTACTCAGTGAATCCATCAGATCCTGCGGCACCCCGTCATGGCCGTTTGTGATGACATGCGTGATATCTTCGGCGTTGAAATCGGTTGTCTGGTGGATATCAAACTCCGCCATCAAACGCTCACGCATGCGTTCGGTGATGCCGCCGATCTGCAACAGATCAGTCATCTTGGCCTACCTTCTGCTTTTGCGTGCCCAGCCCGTCGATCCTCAGCTCCATCACATCGCCTTTTTTTAGAAAGACCGGTTCGGGCTTGATCCCCATGCCAACACCGGGTGGTGTGCCTGTCGAGATCACATCACCGGGGTGCAGGGTGAAAAGCTGGCTCAGATGTTCGATGATTTCCGCCACCGTAAAGATCATCGTGGCGGTGTTTCCGGTCTGCATGCGCCGACCGTTCACATCCAGTGACATGCCCAGGTTCTGAGGGTCCGGCACCTCATCGCGGGTCACCAGCCAAGGTCCGGTGGGACCAAAGGTGTCGCAGGATTTACCCTTGGTCCACTGACCGGTCAGTTGGGTCTGAAAGTGCCGCTCGGACACATCGTTCACGATGCAATACCCTGCGACATAGTCCAACGCGTCCGCTTTCGCGACATATTTGGCGGTCTTTCCGATCACCACGCCCAGTTCCACTTCCCAATCCGTATGGGTCGACCCGCGCGGCATCACCACATCATCATTGGGTCCCACGATGGCCGAGTTTGCCTTGAAGAACAGGATGGGGTGTTCGGGAATGTCAGCTCCGGTCTCGGCCGCATGATCCGAATAGTTCAGACCAATGCACAGGAATTTCCCGATATTGCCAACACATGCCCCGATCCTGGGGTCACCTTCGACAACAGGCAGGCTTTCGGGATCCAGCGCGCGCAGTTGCTTCAGTGTCTGATCGTCCAGCATGGCCCCGGTGATATCGGACACATGGGCCGACAAATCACGCAGCTGTCCAGCCGCATCCACCAAAGCGGGCTTTTCTGATCCCTCATCCCCGTAACGTACAAGTTTCATGTCTGTCCCCCCTTCAGTGATTGTCGCGCGGCATGAATTTGCGCGCGATATCGCTGTATTTATCCGCCCCTTTCAGGGTCATGCCGCGATCCAACCGATCGACTTTTTCGCGGAAAATCTCCTGCCAGGGCGATTGGTTGGGTGGCATGGCGTATCCGCCAGCAGCCTCTAGCGCGCGGGCCCGTTCGTGCAGCTCCTCCAACGGAACCAGCATATCAGCAGTGCCCTTGCCCAGATCGATCCGCAACTGGTCACCGTTTTGCACCAGGGCCAGACCACCGCCTACTGCGGCCTCGGGTGAGGCATTCAGGATCGATGGGCTTCCCGAAGTGCCCGATTGCCGCCCATCGCCAATGCAAGGCAATGCCTCGATCCCCTGTTTCAGCAGATACGAAGGCGGGCGCATGTTCACCACTTCGGCAGCACCGGGATAGCCTTTGGGCCCAGCCCCGCGCATGATCAGAATGCAGTTCGCGTCGATATTCTCAGACGGGTCATCGATGCGGTGATGAAAATCCTCGGGCCCGTCGAACACAACCGCCCTGCCCTCGAACGCATCCGGGTCATCCGGGTTCGACAGATACGCCTTGCGAAACGCGGGCGAAATCACCGAAGTTTTCATGATCGCGCTTTCGAACAGGTTTCCTGACAGGTTGATAAAGCCCGCCTGCTCCTTGACCGGGTCGCTGACCGGCTTAATGACATCCGCATTCAGTGACCGGCGCTTGGTGCAGTTTTGCCCCATCGATTGCCCGTTTGCCGTGATCGCATCCGGGTTTGGCAGCAGCCCGCCTTCGATCAGCTCTCCGATAACAGCCGGAACACCGCCCGCCTGCTGATAATCTTCGCCCAGGTATTTCCCGGCGGGCTGCATGTTGACCAAAAGCGGCACGTCATGGCCGAATTTTTGCCAGTCATCATTGTCCAGCGGCACACCCAGATGCCGGGCAATCGCGTTCAGGTGGATCGGCGCATTCGTCGACCCGCCGATGGCCGAATTGATGACGATTGCATTCTCAAACGCCGCACGGGTCATGATGTCGCTGGGGCGCAGATCGTCCCAGACCATCTCGACAATGCGTTTTCCGGTCTCATAGCTGATCTGCCCACGTTCGCGGTAAGGCGCTGGAATCGCTGCAGAACCCGGCAACTGCATGCCCAGAGCCTCAGCCAGCGAATTCATCGTGGTGGCCGTACCCATCGTGTTGCAATAGCCCACCGAAGGCGCCGAGGCGGCGGCGATTTCCATGAACTCATTGGTGTCGATCTCTCCGGCGGCCAGATCTTCGCGCGCTTTCCAGATGACGGTGCCCGATCCGGCCCGCTCGCCTTTCCACCAGCCATTCAGCATCGGCCCCACAGACAAGGCAATCGCCGGGATGTTCACCGTCGCGGCAGCCATCAGCAGCGCGGGCGTAGTCTTGTCACATCCGATATTCAGCACGACCCCGTCCAGCGGATAGCCGAACAAGCTTTCGACCAAAGACAGATAGGCCAGATTGCGGTCAAGCGAGGCGGTAGGCCGTTTGCCGGTTTCCTGGATCGGATGCACCGGGATTTCGATACATGTCCCTCCGGCAGCAATGATCCCGTCGCGCACCCGTTTAGACAGCTCGATATGATGCCGATTACAGGGGCTCAGATCACTGCCGGTCTGAGCGATGCCGATGATCGGCTTGCCAGACTGCAGCTCTTCCCGCGTCAGCCCGTAGTTGAGGTATCTTTCAAGATACAAAGCGGTCATTTCCAGGTTGTCGGAATTCATGAACCACTTGCGCGACCGCAGATCGTCTTTGGATATTTTTGTCATTGGCCTGACCAGCCCCCGTCAATGATATGTGTGTGTCCTGTGGTGAATGCGCTCTCGTCGCTTGCCAGATAAACGACCAGAGCTGCGATCTCTTCTGCCTTGGCAACACGCCCCATCGGTTGGCGCGCCACAAACTGTGCCAGGGCCTCTTCCCGGCTGCCCAGTTGTTTGCCAAGGGCGTCGACCCGATCGCGCCAGCTTGGGCTGTCGACCGTGCCCGGGCAAATGCAGTTGCACCGAATGCCCTGTGTTATGAAATCAACGGCCACCGACTTTGTGAGCCCGACAACAGCGGCCTTGGTTGTACCGTAAACAAAACGGTTCGGCGCGCCGATGATAGACCCCAAAGCCGAGGACATATTGATGATCGACCCGCTTCCTCTTTCGAGCATCCCAGGCAGCGCAGCCTTGATCGTGCGCACCATCGAGCGCAGGTTTAGATCCATCGCAAAGTCCCATTCGTCATCCGTCGCATCCAGAATGGTGCCGTGATGAACAAAGCCCGCGCAGTTGAACAGGACATCCGGCTTGGCCCGCGCAACTGCCTCTTGGACGCTGTCGTCATCCCTGACATTCATCTCGAAAATTTCGATATTTTCGAGATTCTCGTCGCGAATCGAAGATAGGCTTTGCGTGTCTATATCCGTCGCAAAGACCATCGCGCCTTCGCGCGCCATGGCTATTACACTGGCCCGACCGATCCCCTGAGCGGCAGCTGAAACCAGCACTCGCTTTCCCTTAAGTCGTTCTGACATAAAAACTTTTCGACCTCATATCTAGCAACCGAATCGGTGATGCTTGTTCCCCAGGCCACCTGAAATACAAAGAAACCTATGCAGGTTTAAAACGATTTCTGGCATGTAGGCCTCAGGCCGTTAGCGTAAGTCAGAGATGCGGGTTTGACCATAACCCTGCGCGGTGCAGTTTGAGGAGAACAGAAAAACATGAGCGAAAAACCGAACGTGGCGTTTTTGGGAACCGGTCTTATGGGTGGCCCGATGGCACGAAATCTCTTGGCGGCAGGCTTCCCGTTGACGGTCTGGAACCGCAGCCTTGAAAAAGCCCAACCTTTGGCCTCGGACGGAGCGAAGGTGGCAGACAGCGCGGCGCTTGCGGTAAAGGATGCCGATATCATCATCACCATGCTGTCCGATGGCTACGCCACCGGTGCGCTACTGGACGATTCGTCTTTCTGTGAACAGCTGAAACCTGGAACAATCTGGATCGACATGTCCAGCGCCAAGCCAGAACATGCCCGCGCCCAATCGGCCCAGTTGGCAGCGCTTGGAGTGTCGCATTTGGATGCACCGGTCTCCGGCGGCACCAAAGGGGCTGAAGCAGCGACACTTGCAATCATGGTCGGTGGAGCAGCCGAGGTGATGGATCAGGTCAAACCGGTCCTGTCCGCGATGGGTCGCCCGGTTCACGTAGGCCCCAGCGCTGCCGGACAATTGTGCAAACTGGCCAATCAAACCATCGTCGCCGTGACCATTTCCGCCGTAGCCGAAGCAACGCTGCTGGCCCAGCAAGGCGGCGCGGACCCGGCAGCCCTGCGCAAAGCTCTGACTGGCGGATTTGCCGATAGCGTCATTTTGCAACAGCATGGCGAACGCATGTCCGAAGGCAATTTCGAACCGGGTGGCTTGTCTAAATTTCAGGTTAAGGACCTGGACAACACGTTGGAAGAAGCTCGCAGTTTGGGGTTGGAACTGCCCAGCACGCAAAGCGTACGCGACCGGTTCGCCTATCTGATCGAAGACATGGGCGGCGCCGATTGGGATCATTCGGCCTTGTATCTGGAACTTAAAAAACGGAACGGCATGTCATGACACAGATCCTTGTCATCGGCGGCGGTGGAATGCTCGGCCAGAAATTGGCGCAGCGTCTTTCAACCGAAAACCCCTTTGGGCCCGACGCGCGGGTTACGCTTTTTGATCTTGGTTTCCCGTCGCCCAGCGCAGCTGGTGAACAGATCGTCGGCGATATTGCTGCTCCGACTGCGGCCAAGGCCCTGGCTGCTCGGCGGCCCGATCTGATTTTCCACTTGGCCGCGATCGTTTCAGGTCAGGCCGAGGCCGACTTTGCCTTGGGCTGGGATGTGAATCTGATGGCAAGTTGGGCGCTGCTGAATGCGCTGAAAGATGAACATGACGCCTCAGAGGGGCAATACCGCCCCCGGTTTGTATTCGCATCCTCGATTGCCGTATTCGGAGCCCCCTTTCCCGAGAAGATCGACGACGAATTTCTGTCGGCCCCTTTGACCAGCTACGGAGCGCAGAAGGCCGCGTCGGAACTGATGGTTTCGGACTTTAGCCGCAAGGGGTACATCGATGGTCTGTCGCTGCGCTTGCCAACGATATGTGTCCGCCCGGGCAAGGCCAATGCTGCAGCGTCCTCGTTTTTCTCAGGGATCATCCGAGAACCTTTGAATGGGGTCGAGGCTGTCCTACCCGTGGCCGACACCGTACGACATTGGCACGCAAGCCCCCGCGCTGCAGCCGGGTTTCTGACACATGCTGCACAGTTGGACACAGCGCGTTTGAAAGGTCGGCGGGCATTAAACATGCCCGGCGTCAGCTGCACAGTTGCAGAACAAATCGAAGCGCTGCGAAAAGCGGCCGGTGCAAACACGGCCAATCTGATCAAGTACAGACCGGATCCCACAATCGACAGCATTGTCCAAGGCTGGCCACGAAACTTCGACACAAAACGCGCACTGTCGCTGGGTTTCACAGCGGAAACCAGTTTCGACGACATCATCCAAGCCTATCTCGAGGATGACTTTGGCCGTTAGTCTCCCATCGTCTTTCCCGTGAGATGGCGCTTCAGGTGGTCGTGGATCTTGTCCCGCGTCAACTGCTCATCCCCTGACAAAGCAGCCTTCAGAATATCGGCATGATGCCTGATGTTCTGAGAGATATGTCCGAAATTTCGATCAGCCACCATCAGTTGCTGCCTGAATTGCGCGTAGATCCGGCCATGCATCTGCTTGAGAGTGTCCGATCCACAGGCGGATATGAGCGTCTCGTGAAATTCCTTTTCCGACGTAAACCAAATCTCGACCAGATCACTTGGATCTTCGGCAGCATGAATGCGCTTTTCGATATGGCTAAGCTTATGATGGGCAGCCGTTAGCCTTGCCTCCCAATCCACTCCGCCTTTGCGAATTGACATCGCTGTGCCCTCGGCTTCCAGCAAAATCCGAATATGGGTCAGCTCGATAAGCTTCTTGGGCGAGCGTTTGGGAACACGGAAACCCCGTTGCTCTTGAAAGTCGACAAGGCCAACCGTTGACAATCGAAACAGAACTTCGCGAACGGTACTGGCCGAGCAATTGTATTCCTTTCGCAATTCCTCAGCTCGAACCTTGGCTCCATGCTCGAATCCCCGAGAGATCAGACGCCTTCTAAGGCTTTGATAGATATCAACTTCTTCACTCATTTGGGAACGCACCTCTGCGTTTGGGCTTGAACCCGTCCTAAACGTATTTTTGATTTTTGGCAATAATCTCGAAATTATTAAAAATCTCAAATTCTTCTTGTTGCATCCGCTACTTCGGCTTAACGTCAAACTGCGTAACGGCAAGGGAGGCAGAAAGATCTCCTTTCCCAAGGAACGCTCAACGTCTGGGAGGACAATATGAAAATAGTCAAAACAGCTGCCGTGGCGGCCCTAGCTACAACAATGGCAGCCGGTTTCGCGGTGGCGGAGACCACCAAGCTTAGAATTCAAACGCATTTCTCGCCTGAAACGCTGTCCGGACAGATGGCTGCCAAATACGTGGAAGACATCCAAGAGATGTCGAATGGCGAAATCGAAGTTGAAATGTTCTATTCGTCATCAGTGGTCAAATCGGTGGAAACCTTTGACGCTGCAGCAACCGGGATTCTGGACTGCGACATGACCGGTGGTGGCTATCAAACCGGTAAAAACCCTGCATTCCAGTTCGCGGGCGACCTGCTCGGCGGCTACCAGAACCCCTATCAGCAAATGGCCTGGCTGCTGCATGGTGGTGGCAGAGACGCGGTAAACGACCTTTACAATGGCTATGACATGGAGTTCATCGGGTGGTGGATTCCGGGGCCGGAATCGCTGTCTTCCACCAAACCGATTGCCAAGGTCGAAGACTTCAAGGATTGGAAATTCCGCTCACCTCCGGGTCTGGCCACCAAGGTGTTTGCCGAGCTTGGCGCGTCACCCATCGTGATGGACTTTAACGAGATCTTCACCGCGCTGGAAACTGGCATTATCGACGGTGCGGATGCTGCAAACCTGACCAACAACGTGGGCTTGGGTCTTTATGAGATCGCTGGACACACCAACTATCCTGGCTTCCACTCGATGCCGGCAGACCATCTGGCGTGCCGCAAAGACGTGTGGGACGCGATGCCTGCGCACCACAAGAAGATCATGGAAGTCGCCATGGACAGCCTGGCACTGCACAACGCCACAATCAACGAAGTGCAGAACGCGCAAACAGCAAAAGACCTGAAGGCGAAGGGCGTACAGCTGTACGAATGGACACCGGAAGATCTGGCCGCTTACCGCGCAGCTGTTCAAGTTGGTTGGACCGAGTTTGCCACGACCCCCGAAGCCCAGGCGCTTTTGGAGAGCCATATCAACTTCCTGCGCGATATGGGCGCGATGCAATAATCAAGCTTCAGCTGAATGTTGGCTGACAACGGATAGGCCGCGCGAACGGCCTGTCCGAACTTGCGCCGGGACCCCGATTTCATGAAAATCACCAGAATAACAAGCCACGTCCTGCAATACGATATGCCGGAAGTTCTTGGCTATTCGCAGCAGTATTACGACAGGCGCACAACCCATCTGGTCGAGGTTCAGACCGACGAGGGGGTGACCGGCTGGGGTGAGTGTTTTGGCCCCGGCAATGTGGCCGTTGCCAACAAATCCATCGTCGAGAAAGTTATTCAACCAATGGTCCTTGGCATGGACCCGTTGGACAAGGACGTGATCTGGCACAAGGTGTATAACCTTCTGCGAGACCATGGCCAAAGCGGTATGCCGATCCAGGCCTTGTCTGGCGTGGACATCGCGCTTTGGGACATTGCGGGTAAGGTTTCTGGCTTGCCGCTGCACAAATTGTTGGGCGGTGCGCATCGAAACTCCGTGCCCTGCTATGGCTATGGCATGATGCTGCGGGATGAACCGGTCGATGATCTTGCACGGCGTTTCGAGGACGAAGCCGCGCAAATCAAAGCGATGGGTTTTACCGCCACTAAGATGAAAACCGGGTTCGGTCCAAAACCGGATGTCAAACTCTGCGAAGCCGTTCGGAGAGGCGTGGGTGACGGTTTTCGGTTCATGGTCGACGCGAACCACGCTTACACAACCTCGGACGCATTCTACGTTGGCCGCGCGCTTGAAGAACTGGACGCCTATTGGTTCGAAGAACCCGTCGCGCCCGAAGACATTGACGGCTATCGCGAACTTCGCGCCGGGTTGAAGATCAACATTTCGGGTGGTGAGGCGGTGTTCAACCGCTGGGCCTGGCGACATCTTCTTGAAAACCGGGGCCTAGACATCGCGCAGCCCGAGGTTTGCGCTTTGGGCGGTATCTCGGAATACCTTCGGGTGCTGGCGCTTTGCCACGCGCATTTCACACCTGTGGTCAATCATGTCTGGGGCAGCGCCATCGCCGTTGCGACCAATCTGCATCTTCTGGCGTCCATGCCCGCGCTGCCGGGTGGGTTGCACCCGTGGGAACCGATGCTGGAGTTCGACACGACAGACAACAAGTTCCGGGATGATCTACTGACAGTTCCGCTGGAAATTCAAAAACAGGTCAAGGCCAATAACGGCCGCGTCACGATCCCGACCGGCCCCGGACTGGGGGTCGAGCCAAATCGGGACTTCATCACGCATTACACGATCGACGGATAGGGACGAGGGTTAAACGATGCATAAAAACTCAGGCGGGCTCATAGAGTGGCTCATCCCCCTGGCCTTCGTCGCCACGGCCAGTTGGCTGGTTTGGCACCTGCCAGCCTTTTTGCTGGACTGGCTGCCTTACGAGTCTGAATCACTCAAAAGCCAGGTCACTGAAATCTATCTGCGCAGTGACGTGACACCCGAAATGGCGGGCGTTTTCGGCGGGTTCATCGACATCATCGACCTTGCTGCGCTGATCCTTTTACCCATCCTTGCTGTGATCGGAACCAAGACCGTTCGACCGGCTGCGATGGAGTTTGACGGCCCCACGGCAATGGATCATTTCGCGCTGTTCATCGGGCGTGTCACCATGATGATGATCGCGATCATGACCGTTGTGATGCTGTACGAAGTGTTCATGCGGTACATTCTGGAAAAGCCGACCGAATGGGCCAACGAGATGACCCTTTGGTTTGCCAGTTTCGTATTCCTGATGTCCGGCTATTATGCCATGCAGCAGCGCAGCCATATTCGGATTTTCCTGCTTTATGATGCCGTGCCTCGTTGGCTTCAACGCGTATTCGATACGATCTCGACGGTGCTTATCGTGCTGTTTGCGTTCTTTCTGGTCTACGGCAGCTTCAAGCAGGTTTTCGTCAATAAGCTTTATAAATGGGAGCTTTACGGCTCGGCCTTCAACCCACCGATACCAGCGACCCTGCAGCCCATGGTGCTGATCGTGATCACACTTGTGGCGATGCAGGCGATTTTGAACCTGATCGCAGATTGGAACAAAGAGCCAGAAATCCACACCGATGAACCAGACGAAGACGAAATAGAAATGATCAAGAAAGCGGTGGGGCAAGACTGATGGACATTGGAACAATCTCTCTCATCCTGATGGTCGCGCTGATCGCGCTTTTGGCCATCGGTATGCCTCTGGGTCTGGCATCGGCTTCGCTGGCCGTTCTGGTTCTGGTGTTGAAGTTCGAGCCTACCCTGCTTTTGAACCCGTTCTCTTTCGGAGACGGCATTCTCACCGGGCGCCCGGGCACCGGGCCCTTATATATCCTGGCCCAGAAAATATACGGGCTCTTAACGGACTACGTGCTCATATCCGTGCCCTTGTTCATCTTCATGGCCTCGCTGCTGGAACGGTCCGGGATCGCCAAGGACATGTATTCCTCGCTGAATGTCTGGTTGTCGCGGACGCGCGGTGGGATTGCCATCGTGACCTCGATCATGGCCGTTATCATGGCCGCCATGTCCGGCATTATTGGGGGTGAAGTAGTCCTGCTGGGCCTGATCGCCCTGCCGCAGATGCTGCGGCTGGGATATAACCAGAACCTCGCGATTGGGGTGATCTGTGCGTCCGGGTCGCTGGGCACCATGATCCCGCCCTCGATTGTACTGATCATCTACGGGCTGATCACGGAAACCTCGATCAAGTCGCTGTTCACCGCGTCGTTCATCCCCGGTTTCATGCTGGCCTCGATGATCATTCTCTACATCATCATTCGCACCCAGCTGAACCCGGACCATGCACCTTTGCCGGAACCGGATCCCAACGACCCTGAACCTGGCGAAAAGCGCAAACTCTTTGCCGCGTTCATGAGCATTGTCGTCGCTGGTTTTTCGACCGTCCTGTTCATCCGTGCGGCCTTTTTCGAGCTTTCAGGCTCGAACGCCGCCAGCCAGGGCGAACCTGCGCGGCTGGGAACGGTTGAATACCTGCCGTGGTTTGCAGGCATCACCATCGTTTCGCTGTTGCTGATCTTTTTCGTCTTCGGGCGCGAACGCGCAAAAATCGGATGGGAGATGGGCAAAGGTCTTGTCGCCCCGATTGTGGTCATCGGCGTTGTACTGGGCTCGATCTATGGCGGCATCACCGGCATCACCGAAGCGGCGGGCATGGGCGCTTTTGCCGTTCTGATCATTGCCGTTCTCAGGGGCGAAGGATCCTTTGAACTGGTTTGGGACAGCCTTATGCGCACGCTCAAATCCACCGGTACGATCATCTGGGTCACCATTGGTGCTGCGGCGCTGGCGGGTGCCTATACCATCGCGGGTGGGCCGCAATATGTGGCCGATCTGATTGTTGGACAGGACCTGCCCACGATGTTGGTCATTCTGGTGATGATGCTGATCCTTCTTTTCATGGGGGCCTTCATGGATTGGGTCGGCATTGTGCTGCTGATCATTCCGGTGTTCCTGCCCATCGTGCTGCGCCTACCCATCGAAGAGATCGGGCTTATTGGTCAACTTGACCCAAGCCATGTGGCAATCTGGTTTGGCGTTGTGTTCTGTATGAACATGCAGGTCAGCTTCCTGTCTCCACCCTTTGGCCCTGCGGCGTTCTATCTGAAGTCGGTGGCCCCGCCCCATATCAGCCTCACAGATATCTTCCGCGGCTTCCTGCCCTTTATCGGAATTCAGCTGCTGGCGCTTTCGGTGCTGCTGATTTGGCCCGGTATCATCGCGCTGCTGCTATGAGGCCCCGCCACAGCAGATCGGAGCGGTAACGTGAAGCGGATCCTAGTGGTCGGAGGCGGGTTGATCGGTATGCGCCACGCGCAGGCTGTGATGCACCATCCCGATTGCGCGCTGGTGGGGCTGGCCGATCCCGACCCCACCATCCAGATCGAAGCCCCGCGGTTTTACTGCATGGGTTCCGTCGAAGCAGAGGTCGATGGCGCCATCATTGCCACGCCCACCCATCTGCACGCAGATCACGGGATCGAGGCGGCCCAGCGCGGATGGCATGTGCTGATCGAAAAACCGGTGGCCGGTTCGGTCGGGGACGCTCAGCGACTGCAAGCGGCACTGCAAGGCGCGGGCGTTCAAAGCCTGGTGGGTCATCACCGGCGCTATCACCGCAGCTTGCAACAACTGAGGGGTAAGATCGCCGAAGGGGCAATTGGCCGGGTCATCAATATCTCATTGCTGTGGGCCATGCGCAAACCCGATAGCTATTTCCAGCAGAACTGGCGCACATCGGATGGCAGCCCCGTGATGATCAACCTTGTGCATGACATAGATGTACTGCGCTTTGTCATCGGCGAGATTACCCAAATCGCGGCCCTGCGCGGCGCATCTTTGCGCGGGTCTGAACGCATTGAAAGCGGCGCCGTCGCGTTGGCCTTTGACACCGGTGCCACCGGAACCATCAGCTTCACAGACGCCGCCCCAAGCCCATGGGGGTTTGAGGCCGGAACTGGTGAGAACCCAAATATCGGCACTACCGGGCAAGACATGATGTGGATCACAGGCACCCAAGGTGCCATCAGTTACCCCTCGATGACGCTCTGGCAGGGGCAGGATTGGGGCACGGCTGCGACGCGACAACCGCTGGAAACTCCGATCCAGGATCAGCCCCCTTTGGCGGCGCAACTGGATCACTTTTTGGAAGTAATCGATGGGGCGGCACCGTTGATCGACGTCGCCGATGCCGCGCGCACACTCGAAATTGCCACGATGATAGAAGAAACGCTCCGCGCGCAACCCGCCGGGGCAGGATATAGCTGACCGCAAGGTCTTGGATGGAAAGGACACCCAATGAGCAAACCATCAATTGGATTTATTGGTCTGGGCCTGATGGGCGGCGCCATGGTCAGCCGCCTTTTGGACAAAGGCTATGCCGTCACCGTTCTGGGAAACCGTGACCGCACCCATCTGGATGCTGCGATTGCCAGGGGCGCGACTGAGGCCGCGAATGCCTGCGAACTGGCCAAGGCCAGCGATATCGTCATGCTGTGCATGGGCACCTCGGATCAGGTTGAAGGCCGTATGCGCGGTGCCGATGGGGTAATCGCCGGATTGAAAGACGGTGCAATTGTCATCGATTTCGGCACCTCGCTTCCCGGCAGCACGCGCACCCTTGCGGCTGAGGTTGCAGCGGCCGGAGGCAGCTATCTTGACGCTCCGCTTGGCCGCACCCCGGCGCATGCGCTGGAAGGCAAACTGAACATCATGACCTCGGGCAACAAAGCGGCCTATGACAATGCCGAACCGGTATTGAAAGATCTGGGCGAAAACGTCTTTTACCTCGGGGAGGTCGGCTCGGGGCATACAATCAAACTGATCAACAACTTCTTTGGCATGACAGTGGCCAACGCTATGGCCGAAGCTTTGGCGATGGCGGATGTGGCGGGTGTTGACCGCAAACAGCTTCATGAGGTGATGGCTGCAGGCCCGCTGCATTCCGGTATGATGGATTTTGTCGCAGCCTACGGGGTCGAGGGCGACCCGAACCAACTGGCCTTTGCAATCAAGAACGCCGCGAAAGATCTCGGCTATTACGACCGCATGGCCAAAGAGGCCGGTGTCACAAGCGTGATGTCACAGGGCACATTGTCTGCGCTCAATGATGCGCGTGACAGCGGACAAGCAGACGATATGGTCAGTCAGATGGTGGACTATTATGTCAATCGCTTCAAAAGCTGAGTGATGCCTGTCACGGCCAGTTCAACAGCGGATCTTCCGCGCCTCGGCATTCTGATGATGCTGTTGGCGTGGTTGGCCTTTTCGATTGTCGATCTGGGCGCCAAGTGGCTGGCCGTGGCCGGAATTCCTGCGTTTCAACTGGCCTTCATGCGCTATGCGGGCCACTTCGTGATCTCTCTGGGCGTTGTTGCAAAAGGTGGATTGGGGCTGCGCCGCTTTCAGACCGATCACCCGTGGCAGGTGATCAGCCGCGCGTTACTGTTGGTCTCAGCCACCGTCTTCAATTTTTACGTGCTTCAGTTTCTGTCGCTGGCAGTCGTTTCGGCGATCATGTTCTCAAGCCCGGTGATCGTGTGTTTTCTGACCGTTTTTGTGCTGAAAGAGAAAGTTGGGCCTTGGCGCATCGGCGCAATCATTCTGGGGTTTCTGGGTGTTCTGATCATCCTGCGCCCCTTTGGCACTGTCTTTCATCCAGCGATGCTGTTGATCGTCTATAATGCCACAGCGCTGGCACTGTATTCCATCATGACGCGCAAGTTGTCAGGTGTCGTCGCCGTTGACACGATGCAGTTTTATCTGGGTTTGACTGGCACGGTTGTTCTGCTGCCCTTCGCCCTTTGGTTCTGGGTTCAACCTGATAATATTGGCGGAGTGCTTATTCTGATCGCTTTGGGCGTCTTCGGGTGGGTTGGCCACCAATTGCTGACCAATGCGCATCGGTTCGGCACAGCCAACCAGTTGATGCCGTTCACCTACTCCTACCTGATCTATATGGCGATTTGGGGGTATCTGGTCTTTGGCACTGTTCCGGACGCCCGCACCCTGACCGGTGCCGCCCTGATCATGAGCGCAGGGCTGATCATCTGGAAACGAGAAAAAGCCTAGCAGTTGGCCACACCAAGGGGCCAAACTCACTTCTGCCGAAGGGCAGGCACAAGATCCTCGGCACCGATCAATTTCAACAATGCAGGCACCGGATCCGTCTGTCTTGCGGCCGTCGCGATCTCATCTGCCAGTGGGTCGTTCAATGCCCTGCCCTGCGCCGTTTCCGAAAGACAAAACGCGATCCAAAACCGCAGCCCGTCCCGAACGGCTTCTGACCCCGTCTCACGCAGGGTCGGCAAGAACCGGTAGGGTAGTTTCTGACTGCCATCCATCGCGATCTGATCGAGGCGGTGTGCCAGCTCTGGATTTTCGAACCGGTGGATCAACGCTTGCGCATAGGCCGGAACCTGATCCTGCAACGCCGCGGGCAGAGTGCTGCCTGCATCCGCCATCAACCGGGTCACCAGAGGGCGCAAGACCGGATCGGCCACCGCTTCATGCACATAGGTCAGGCCCCGCCCGAGCCCACCATAGGCCAAAAGCGAATGCGCGCCGTTCAACATGCGCAGTTTGCGCTTTTCATGCGGTGCAACATCATCGGTCAGTTGCACACCCGGCCAATCCGGGCGCGCACCTGCAAAGCGGTCTTCGATGACCCATTCAGAGAACGCCTCGGTCGGAACGGCCATCGGGTCACCACTGATCGCGCGCACCGCGTCTGTCGTGGCCGGGGTGATACGGTCGACCATCGAATTGGGGAAACTCAGGATATCCCAATTCAAATCCAACCCGGCAGCCTGTGCAAAATCGTACACCGCTGATTTCAGGACCGCCCCGTTCTCGAACCGGTTGTCGCAGCTCAGCACAGTTACCGGCGATTGTCTTTGCGCCAAACCATGACCGAGGAACCCGATCAGAGTCGAAACCGCTTGCCCTGACAGATCCGACTGGATCGCCGGGTCTTGCAGGTTCAGCTTGCTACTTGCATCCAGATGATACCCCTTTTCGGTCACGGTCGCCGAAATGATATCTGCGGTCTGGATCACCTCAAAAACCGCCGCGCGATCTTCGGGCACAACCAAAACATCGCTTATCACCTCGATGCGCTTTACGCCCTGCCCTTGCACACACAAGTCATAGGCAAAGCCCTGCTTGACCAGCCCGTCGCGGACGCCGGACGAGCGCAAACTAACGCCGATCACGTCCCATCCACTGGCCTGCGCCGTATAGTCCAGCAGATGTGCGCGGGCGAAATTTCCAAGCCCGAAGTGAAGAATTGTGGCCATCAGTTTTGCAACCCATATACCTGCTGCGCCAGATCCGTGGTCAACAGTCTGGCCAGTCTTTCGGCGTCGCTTTGCCCGAAATAGCCACGCGCAACCTGCTGTGCCAGGTGATCCGCAACACCCCGACGCCACAGATCATGCCGCGCGGGGATCGACAGAAAGGCGCGCGTGTCATCGTTGAACCCGGCCAGATTATAGTATCCCGCCGTCTCGACCACCTGATCGAAGTAACGCGCGATGCCTGCAGGGCTGTCGTGAAACCACCACGGAGGACCGATCCGCAGGCAAGGCCAGTGCCCGGCCATGGGGGCCAGTTCACGGGCATAGGTGGCCTCATCCAAGGTGAACAGGATGATGCGCAAGTCGGGGATGTTCCCGACCCGGTTCAACAGCGCCTCCAACCCGTTCACCCAATCCATTGCGATCGGAATATCCGCGCCCATGTCGCGCCCGAAGTCGCGCATCAGATCATGATTGGTGTTGCGCTTGCTGCCCGCGTGGATTTGCATGGTCAGCCCATCCTCGACCGACATTTGCGCCATTTCAATCAGCATATGCCCGTAAAACCGGCGCGCGTCCTGGGTCGAGGCTTTTTGCGTCTTGAGCCGCTGATAGAGTTCATCGGGTTCATCCAGCCACTCAGTATGCACGCGCTCGATACCATGATCCGTTGCGGTGCACCCCATTTCGATGAAAAACGCACGCCGCTTGCGAAGGGCTTGCAGATATCCGTCGTAGCTTCCCAGATCACAATCTGTGAGCGTTTCAAGCGCCGCAAGGTTCTGCACAAAACCGGGGTCGGCGCCGTCCAGAACTCCATCTGGTCGAAAGGTTGGGATCACCCGCCCGCCCCATTCACTGCGGCGGATTTCGGCGTGGTGAGACAGGTCATCCAACGCGGAATCCGTGGTCGCCAGAACCTCAAGCCCGAACTGGTCAAACAATGCCCTTGGACGAAACGCAGGGCGGGCCAGTTGGTCGGAAATCTGGTCATAGATTGCGTCAGCAGACGCCTCGGACAACGCCTCGGAGATCCCCAACGTTTCACGCAGGACATAGCTGATCCAGACCCGCGACGGTGTTCCCAGAAACAGATTCCAATGCCGGGCAAAGGTACGAAACACATCGCGCGGATCGGTGTTACGCCCCTCTGGTCCCACCCCAAGCTCGTGCAGCGGGACACCTTGCGAATACAGCATTCGGAACACGTAGTGATCGGGCACAACCAGCAGCTCGGCCGGGTTTGGAAACGGTGCGTCAGAGGCAAACCACGCCGGGTCGCAATGGCCATGAGGCGAAACAATCGGCATATCCTTGATGCCGAGGTACAGGTTTTCCGCTACCTCCCCCAAATTACCTGTCAATTCAGCCTCCTAAACAGAAATTCTCACCTGCCAGCATAGTTTTTTTGGTTGCATCTTTCATCAACAAAACCCCACATTGAAACCAAGTTTTTGGGGGGCTCTATGAACATCGCATTGATCGGCTTGGGAATGGTCGCCGGCACGCATGTCGCTGCGATAAAAGCGTCCGATCAAGACCTTGCTCTTGCGGGCGTTTTGGGGCGCAATCCCGAACGCACCGCAGAGTTCGCCCGCCGGAATGGCACGCGGGCATTCGGCTCAGTTGAGGATATCGCAAACGACCCTGACATCGATTTCGCCATCGTCGCAACGCCCCCCGATCAGCGCAAAGAATTGGTCGGGATACTGTCCGCTGCCGGAAAACCAATTCTTATGGAAAAACCCGTTGAACGGACA
Organism: Ruegeria sp. HKCCA6707; assembly: GCF_013033515.1. Lineage (GTDB taxonomy): Bacteria > Pseudomonadota > Alphaproteobacteria > Rhodobacterales > Rhodobacteraceae > Ruegeria. The sequence goes on from NZ_WQEG01000001.1 coordinate 683,331, forward strand.
CTGAAGACTGCGACAGAAATCGTTGAAACCTGCGAAGTATCAGGCGTTCCGCTGGGCATCGTGTTTCAACATCGCGCCCGCGCTGCCTCGCAAGCGTTGAAGCAGGTGTTGGAGACAGGCGCTTTGGGCACGATTGCCACGGTCGATATCCGTGTCCCGTGGTGGCGGGATCAAAGCTATTATGACGAACCGGGGCGCGGCACCTATGCCCGCGATGGTGGTGGGGTCATGATCTCGCAAGCCATACATACGCTGGATCTTGCGATGTGGCTGCTGGGGCCCATAACAAACCTCCAGGCAATGATGCGAACAACGCCCTTGCATGATCTTGAGGCCGAAGACTGGGCCGGTACCCTGTTTGAGATGGAAAACGGAGCGGTCGGGACGTTGATGGCCACAACTGCTGACTTTCCCGGTGCCGCCGAAACCATCACCATTCAGGGCACACGCGCCAAGGCCCATCTGGGATCGGGCGTTCTCACGGTGACCTCTCTGGATGGCACCGAAACCAAAACCGGCGAAACCGCCTCAACCGGCGGGGGCGCCGACCCTATGGCGTTTACACATGCGTGGCATCAGTCGGTCATCGAGGATTTTGCCGCAGCCATACGCTCTGGCACACCGCCCATGGCCACCGGTCGCAGTGCCCTGCGCACCCATGCGGTGATCGATGCAATGCAATCCGCCAATCAAAGCGGCCAGATAACACGAGTTACCCAATGAGTTTGACCTGCGTCGCCATCGGACTGGACCACCGCCACATCTATGGCATGACCGAAAACATGCGCAAAGTGGGCGTCGATTGCGTCGGCTATTGGACAGAGGGCACGCCGGAAACGCTGCCGGGATATGTGAAACGCTTTCCCGATATCCCTCGCCTCGACACTTTGGAGGACGCTCTGAACAGCGGCGCGGACCTTGCCTTGATCTCTGCGGTTCCGGCGGATCGGGCCAGATTGACGGTGCAGGCCATGCAACACGGCATGGATGTCATGAGCGACAAACCGGGCTGCACCACGCTTGCCCAACTCGACCAGATCAAGACAGCGGTTGCCGACACAGGCCGGATCTGGTCAGTGAATTTTTCCGAACGATTTGAAACACCTGTCAGCACGCGTGCAAGTGAATTGGTTGCTGCAGGGGCTATTGGCAAGGTCGTCCAAACTATCGGCATGGGCCCTCATCGCCTGAACCGCGCGACCCGGCCCGAGTGGTTTTTTCAGCGCGAACGATATGGGGGCATTTTGGCGGATATCGCCTCGCATCAGATCGACCAGTTCCTGCATTACACCGGATCTGACAGCGCCCAGATCACGAATGCATTTGTCGCGAACTATGCCAATCCGGGCGATCCCGGCTTGCAGGATTTTGGTGAGGTCAGTCTGCGCAGTGATCAGGGCACCGGATACATCCGCGTGGATTGGTATACGCCGGATGCTCTGCCCAACTGGGGGGATGGGCGGCTGACGATATTGGGCACCGAAGGCTATGTCGAGCTGCGGAAATACGTCGATGTGGGCGGCGCTGAGGGTACCGACCATCTGATCCTGGTCAATGGCGAGACATGCCAAAAGATCGACGCTTCGGATGCGGGCCTGCCCTATTTCGCGCGTCTGGCCGACGATATCCGCAACCGCACCGAAACGGCGATGACCCAAACCCATTGCTTTACCGTCATGGAACTGGCCTTGCGGGCGCAGGAAATGGCGGAAGCTCGATGATCAACGTCGCAATCCTCGGCGCCGGGATCGGGGCGCAGCATCTGGACGCCTTGGAACTGCTGAGCGACACGTTTCGCGTGAGTGCGGTGGTCGACAAGGACACAGCGCGCATTGAAGAGATCCGAGGAGTTTCAGGTTTTCGGGCCGTGTCCGACATTCAGGACGTCCTTGATGATCCGACCATCGACCTTATCGATATCTGCCTGCCACCGCATCTGCACGTCCCGATCACTCTGGCGGCGCTTGCTGCTGGCAAACACGTCGTCTGCGAGAAACCTCTGGCCACCTCGATGCGCGAGGTGCAGCAGATCATCGACGCCTCGGAAAAGGCGCGCAGGCACGTTTTCCCTGTGTTTCAATACCGTTGGGGGCCGTCCCTCGCGCAGCTGAGACACCTGCAAAGCAGCGGTCTGACAGGCGCCGTTCAGACCGCCGCGCTTGAAACGCACTGGTCCCGGGGGGCCGACTATTATGCCGTACCATGGCGTGGAACATGGGCAGGCGAACGCGGCGGCGCGGTGCTGGGGCACGCGATCCACAACCATGATTTGCTGACCCATATCGCAGGCGAAGTTGCGTCGCTTTCGGCGATGACCACCACGCGCGTGAACCCGATCGAAACCGAGGACTGCGCCACCATTTGCTTTCAGATGGCCTCTGGCGCGTTATGCACCAGCAATATCACCCTGGGGGCCGCCAAGGATGAGACCCGCTTGCGGATCGTTTTTGAGCATCTGACAGCCACATCCGGCACAGAACCTTACGCGCCGGGGCAACCGCCCTGGAGCTTTGTCGCCCGGAACCCCGAAGATCAAGCCAAGATTGATGCGGCCTTGGCCAGCTGCGCGCCAGAACCTGTTGGTTTTGAAGGTTTTTTTACCGAGCTCGGCAAAGCCCTGCAAACCGAGCCAAACGCGGCGGTCAGCCTTGCCGAAGGCGCGGCCTCAGTTGGTCTGGTCACGGCAATCTATCACGCCGCCCGAACGGGTCAGCGCGTGGACCTGCCCATCAAACCCGACCACCCACTGTATGAAGGATGGCAGCCATGAAACAATGCTGGCGCTGGTTCGGACCTCAGGACCCCATAGCCCTGGCCGATCTGCATCAAGTCGGGGTTGAAGGTATCGTTACGGCCCTTCATCACATCCCACCGGGTCAGGCCTGGGACAAAGGCTCAATCGCGGAACGGCAATCGCTGCTCGCCACCGCAGGTTATGGTTGGGATGTCGTTGAAAGCTTGCCAGTGTCCGAGGCCATCAAGACGCAATCCGCTGATATGGCTGCGCATATCGACGCCTACAGGTCCAGTCTCAGGGCTCTGGCCGCCTGCGGGATCAAGGTGGTGTGTTACAACTTCATGCCGATCTTGGATTGGACACGGACAGCCCTGCGCGCACCACAACCACATGGTGGTGCGGCCATGTTGTTTGACCTGACCGATTTCGCGGTTTTCGACATCCATATTCTACAGCGCGCGGGTGCGGTCGAAGACTATTCGGATGCGGTACAAGCCACTGCCAAAACACGACTTTCGGCCATGCCGGACACGTCGAAAGCGCAGCTCCAACATAATATCACCGCCGGGCTGCCTGGCGCCAATGATCAATGGAGCGTCGAGGACGTCCGCGCATTGCTGAGCACCTATTCCCACATAGATGCCGACCGGTTGCGCGCCAACCTGATCGATTTCCTGTCTGAGGTCGCACCCCTTGCGCAAGAACTTGGCCTCCGCCTGTGCTGTCACCCTGACGACCCGCCCTTCTCCCTGCTCGGTCTGCCGCGCGTCATGTCAAGCAGCGACGACTATGCCGCGGTGCTTGAGGCGGTTGACCTGTCTGCGAACGGCGCGACGCTGTGCACCGGATCGCTTGGGGTTGCAGCCGATTTCGACGGCCCGGAGTTTGTGCGCAGGCATGGCAACCGCATCCACTTTGTGCATCTGCGCAACACAAAACGCATCGAAGGAGCAGACAGGCAGAAACCGGATTTCTTCGAAGCAGCGCATCTTGAAGGCGATACCGATATGGTCGGTACCATCCGCGCGCTGATGGCCGAGCAGAACCGCCGAAAGGCCCACGGACGTGACGACTGGCAAATCCCTATGCGCCCGGATCATGGGCAAGAACTGCTGGGAGATCTGGGGGGGCATAGCACGCCGGGTTACCCGCTCATTGGCCGGATGCGCGGGCTGGCCGAGCTGCGCGGCGTGATGGCGGCTTTTGCTTGACGACAGCAAGAGCACATCAGCAGCTGTCAGACGAATTCGAACCAGTCTCGACCGAGTCAGAATAGTTGCCCGTTAGGCAGCGCCAAGTTAGCGCCAATCGGTGCGAACGGCGCTGCCGAAGAACAGATTATGGCTTTACGCACAGCATGTTGCAGCAGCCTTGGTCGAACCGCAACAACCCGAGGTCGCCGACGGCACCAACGCGCTACGTTGCGCTGGCTTACATAGCGCTCGTGCGTCATGAAGTTGGATTACGACGGCGTTTCCATAAGGTTCTGGGGCATCCATCGTCTTGAGATTCAAACCTATATTGTCGGGGGAAAACTCAACGTGCAGAGAGGCGTGGGAGAGTTCAGGAATGCTCTTAAGGCTTTTCGAAACGATGGCGCTGAATTTCCCAACACTCATATGGCTGTCACCGGCCCCATCCAGAAGCTGAAGCCGAGCTTCGTCCCAAGTTTCAATGTTGCCGCCACAGTCGATCCCTTTTGACGAGGAATGGCGAAGCTCGGTTACGTGATAGCCTGCCCCTATTTCGCGACCGTCGGACATGAAAACGAGTTTTGCGTCGGGGTCGCAGGATTTCAGAGCAGACAGCAAGGTAGAGAAGTTCATTTCAGAGCCTTTCATTTCAATGATTCTTGAAATATATTGCACCTTGAGCGTTATCATTTCAAGAGGCTTTGAAATATGGATGAGAATACGGCGGCAACGATGTTTCAGGCGTTGTCCAACGCAGATCGGCTGAAGGTTATCAAAGCTCTGGTGATCGCGGGTCCTGGCGGGATGAGTGCCGGGGAAATCGCAGAAAATGTCGGGGCAAGCCCGTCGCGTGCATCCTTTCACCTATCGGCACTGGCCGAAGCGGGATTTGTGCAAAGCGAAAGGCAAAGCCGAAGCATCCGTTACTTTGTTGATTTCGAAGCCATCGGGTCGCTGCTGTCATTCCTGATGAACGATTGTTGTGGCGGCAATGCTCAGCTGAAATCCTGTTGTCGGTGACGGTATGGACCCGAATTGCAGCGGTAAAGGACGAAGCCATCATGCTTTGAGGCAAAGATTCCGCCCAATTCACTTTGACCACAAGAACCGGATATTTCCGAGCTGAAGGACCGTGTTTTTTGCTCGCACATGAACAATGTGGAGCAAAAAGACATGCAACTCAAAGACAAGACCGTAATCATCGCCGGAGCCAGCAGCGGTATCGGCGCGGCCGCCGCGCTTTTGTTTGCCAAGGAAGGGGCAAACCTTGTGCTGGGTGCGCGGCGCGAAAAAGAGCTGATGTCGATAATGGGTCAGATCAATCAAAGCGGAGGGCGCGCAATATGCCTTGCCGGTGATGTGGGCGACGAGAGCTATGCAAAAATACTGGTCGAAATGGCTGAGAATACTTATGGCGATCTCAACGCGGCTTTGAACAATGCTGGAGCTATGGGAGACGCTGTGCCGATCCCCGATATGAGTTCGGACAATTGGGATGCGGTTGTGAAAACCAACCTCACCAGCGCCTTCTACGCCGCCAAACACCAGATCCCGGCCATGAAGCGCAGCGGTGGTGGGTCGATCATCTTTACCTCAAGCTTTGTTGGTCACACAGCGGCCTTTCCCGGCATGGGGGCCTATGCAGCCAGCAAATCCGGGCTGATCGGTCTGGCACAGGTCTTGGCGACGGAACATGGATCCGAAGGCATTCGGGCCAATACGCTCCTGCCCGGGGGTACCAAAACCGCGATGGCGGGTGACTGGGACACGAACGAAGACCTTAAGGGCTTTTACGAGTCAATCCACGCGCTCAAACGCATGGCCGAACCCGAAGAGATTGCCAAAGCCGCGTTATTCCTGGCTTCGGACGACTCGAGCTTTGTTACCGGCAGCGCGATGATCGTGGATGGCGGCAATTCGATCAACAAAGTCTGAGTGAGCTTAATGCGCAAGAAACGGGCTGCTTGGCGGTCCGTTTCACCGCATTTCTGAAAGAACCAAAAGGAGATGGACAATGCACGCGGATTTGTTTGCCGAATTGAATGACGCGCAGCAGCTTCCAGAGGGGGCGTCGTTTTTGCCCGGTTTTGCGCTCCCCTTTGTTGGGGAATTGGCCCGCGCCTTGGAACAAATCACCCAACAGGCACCCTTTCGTAAAATGATCACGCCGGGCGGCAATCAAATGTCCGTTGCGATGACCAACTGCGGTGACTTTGGCTGGATCAGCAGCCGGAACGGCTATGAATATCTTGGCCAAGATCCGGTCACGGGACATCCTTGGCCATCTATGCCGGACGTTTTCATGGCGCTGGCGCTCGATGCGGCGGCGAAAGCGGGGTATCCGTTCTTTGCGCCAGACGCCTGTCTGATCAACCGCTACGAGCCGGGCTCGCGGCTTTCCTTGCATCAGGACAAGAACGAGCACGACTTTTCACAGCCCATCGTATCGGTGTCGCTGGGTCTTCCTGCAACATTCGAATTTGGAGGGAAGAAACGTCGAGATCCCGTGCGATTGATCTCGGTCCAGCATGGCGACGTGCTGGTTTGGGGCGGGCCATCACGGTTGTTCTACCACGGGGTGCGGACACTTCGCGCAGGTGTGCATCCCGATCTGGGTGCACAACGCATCAACCTTACATTCCGCCGCTCACATTGATCGCAAAAATCGGAGTTTCTGAGCCGAGTGTTCCGGCGACCATTCAACGACGCTTTTTCAAGGAGGATATCATGCAGAATACAGAACAAATGTGGGACGATGTCCTGAACCGGGTGTCCAATCCCATACCTCATTTCTACTACGCGGTTTCGTCGACTGGAATCTATTGCCGTACAGATTGCCCGTCCCGGCGGCCCAAACGCAAAAACGTTCAATTTTTCGAAACTGGGCAAGACGCAGAAGAACACGGGTTTCGTGCTTGCCAGCGATGCAAACCCGATCACCATAGCCTCGAAGACAAATGGGTCGGTTTGATAGCACAAGCCTGCCGCGTGATCGAAGAGGCAGAAGAAGAGCCAAGCCTGTCGGAGCTGGCCAAACGCTTTCACGTCAGCCCGTTTTACTTTCAGCGCAAGTTCAAAGCGACCTTGGGGGTGACGCCAAAAGCCTATGCCAAGACCCATCGCATCGAAAACTTCCGCGCGAACCTGGCGCGCAACGAGGGCTCTATCACAAGTGCGATCTATGACGCGGGCTACAATTCCAGCAGCCGAGTCTATGAGACCGCAACCAAAACGCTGGGTATGACACCAACCCGCTTTCGAAACGGTGGCAAAGATGTCCGGATCCTGTTTGCCATAGGAGAAAGCTCTCTCGGTTCGGTTCTCGTTGCCAGCACGGAAAAAGGCGTCTGTGCACTATTGTTCGGCGACACGCCAGAGCAGGTTCTGGAAGACCTGCAGTCGCGCTTCCCGAATGCCGATCTGATTGGGGACGATCAGAACTACCAACAGGTCATCGGCCATGTGATCCGCTTTGTCGATGATCCGTCGCGCGGCTTTGATCTGCCTCTCGATATTCGAGGAACCGCATTTCAGCAAAGGGTGTGGGAGGCGCTGCGCGACATTCCCGTTGGCACCACTGCAAGCTATCGTGACATTGCAGCAAAGATCGGGGCACCCAAGTCCTTTCGTGCAGTGGCCCAAGCGTGCGGGGCGAATAACATCGCTGTCGCTGTGCCTTGTCACCGGGTTGTGCGTACAGATGGCGGCCTGTCGGGATACCGCTGGGGCATCGCGCGCAAACGTTCTCTGTTGAAACGGGAAGCAGTGGCATGAAGATATCTTCATCAGCCAATGAAGTGGCGGCGGATCTGAACGCATATGGCTGTGCAAAGCTAAAGGGTTTGCTCGCACCGGGCGAATGCGCTGATCTGGCCGCGCTTTATGCCTCAGAAACTCCGTTTCGCAGCCATATCCAAATGGCACGCCACGGGTTCGGTAAGGGAGAGTACAAGTATTTCACCTACCCCTTGCCGAAAATGGTCCAGGATTTGCGCGCGCAGCTATATCCCCTACTGGTTCCCGTGGCCAATGCGTGGAACGCGCGGATGGGGTTCGAAGCCCGGTTCCCCGAAAACCATGATGAATATCTCGAACAATGCCACGAGGCTGGGCAAGTCCGCCCGACGCCATTGTTGCTGCAATACGTCCCCGGTGACTTCAATTGTCTGCATCAGGATGTCTACGGCGCGTTGGTGTTTCCGCTTCAGGTTGCTGTGTTGCTGTCGCGGCCCGGTTTGGACTTCGATGGTGGTGAGTTTGTCTTAACCGAACAGCGCCCTCGCATGCAAAGCCGTGTCGAGGTCGTGCCCCTACAACAAGGGGATGCAGTCGTTTTTGCAGTGCGAGATCGACCGGTTTCGGGTGCCAAGAGAGATTATCGTGTAAAAATGCGCCACGGTGTTAGCCGCATCAAAAGCGGAACGCGCCACACTCTTGGGATTATCTTTCACGACGCGCAATAGTCAGGAACTGGACCGCCGGTTTCAAAACCCTTGCCGGAACTCGAGTATGCTTTGGCATCCGCTAAAAACATTGCCATCTGGGTGGTAGCACCGTTCGAAGGGGCTCAAGGCAGACCTTGCGCACGGATGCACGCCTTGCATCCCGCATTCCGGATTTTCGATATTCGAGGCAGTTGCACGTTTCGGGTCCGATCATCAAAACTGATAAAATTCGAGAGTGCGAGGACACGCTGCCGCTTAGCTGCGTTTCGCGCCTGTCCGAAAAACAGATCGGGTTTCATGCCCCTCCGCGAAAAAGAGAAAACCCCCAGGGTGTAAACTTGAACGGGATGTGGAAATGCTCGGAGATTCTGTCGATCCCGAAACGAAACACCGCATCTTCGACGAAGGCAGGCTCGGGCAACACGATACCATTCGTTCGATAATACACTCCGACACCGAATGTGATCTCGTATAGACCTCGGGTCACTCCGACCCCGTCGGAAACCGGATGCGAAAAATGGCCGCTTTCTGCACATTGTCCACGCGCAATCTCTGTCTTGTCAGGATCGCAGCGGATAAGCAGAACGGAAAGGTTGGCCGCAGGCACCCCGTGCGCGACATCCACAGCATGGATTGATATCCCACCAGGCTTGATGGCTGTTTCGGTCATGCGGCGAACTCGAATTCCGGGCCGTCATAGCTTGTTGCAACGGGAACGGTACCTTCGGCGATTTTCCTTGCAAGCGCCGCGATTTCCTGCCGGACGGGCTGCGGTACATCCTGTCCCATCGACAGGGAAACCGCTTCTTCACGGATCCCGAGGTGCACGATCTCGTTCGGGCGGAACCCGCTTTGCATATCGGAAATGGCGCGCATCACACCCAGGTCAATCCTGGCCATGGCCGAGGCCACGAACACTTCGGGGTCGGCTCGGCACCAATCTGCGGCGTTTCCGATCTGATGCATCCCGGTCATGCGGCACGCTCGGGTTGCACCATCCCGCGCCGCGTTGAGCATTGTGAAGATTATGTCGGCCCCCTCGCCTGCAATGGCAGCTGTCCACGCCTCAGTCACCGCGCTGTCATCCTGTGTGCCACAAAAACCGCTCACAAGCCGGACGTTTTTGTCGGCAAAGCGAACACCTGCCGCAAACGCAGCGCGCCCCTTCAGGCCAGGCACGACGCGGTGCCCGGACAAATGGCCAACGGTTCCTGTCCGCGTCATGCGTGCGGCGAATACCCCGGCGAGGAAGGCGGATTGCTCCTGAAGCACGTCATAACTGGCAATGTTCGACCCTGCGACATTACCCTGCACGATAGCGAAGACGCGTTCGGGAAAGGTATCCGCGACGTTTGGTGTGACCCGATTGCCCTGCCCACCGACGAAGACAACACCGTCCGAGTGCTCGGCCGCATCGCGCAGCGCCTGAGCCATAGCGGCAGTATCATATGGGATACCGCTCACCACGTTGACGACGCCTGTGTCCTCGTTCCGTTGAAGCTTCTGCACGCCCTCAAGGGCGCATTGGTTGAACCCGTTATCATAGAGTTCCCCGACAAAGATGATCGAAACGTTCATGCTGGAGTCTTTGGTGATTGCGGAGCGCCAAGAGCGCCCCGCGTTCCAATCTTTCAACCGTTCACGTTGGCCGCTTTGATAAGCGGCTCCCATGTTGTGATCGTACCCTCGACGAATGTCGTGAAGTCTTCGGCTGACATCGGCGTATGCTCGACACCAAATTGTGCAAGGCGTTCGATCACCGGTTCTAGCTGCATGATCTCGGCCACCGTATCGTTGATCGTTTTGACCATTTCAGGATCCATACCAGCGGGGCCCGAAAGTCCTGTCCAGTTTTCGATCACGATATCATGGCCAAGTTCGCGGAACGTCGGGATGTCGGGGAATGCCGCTGAACGTTCCGGCGCAGCAAGCGCGATGGGCTGGGTTTCGCCTTCGGTGATAAGATCGCCGTTGAGCGCGACCATGTCATAATAAGCTTCGAGAACACCTGCACGGAAATCCTGAATAGCTGGCGCGCTACCCTGATAAGGGACATGAATCTGTTCGATCCCAAGCTCGATATCGACCGCCTTTCCAAGGATATGCGTGATCGAGCCAACACCCGAAGAACCATAGGTGATACCGTCGCCTTTGGCTTGGGTGATGTATTCGTCAATCGTTGTGATGCCCGAAGATGGCTGCACGAACAAAGCAGGCGTCGAGGCGCCAAGATACGCGATATGTGTGAAGTCACCCATCGGATCATAGGGCAGATCCTCGAACTGGGTCGGCGCAATGGTGAAAGGGGCATTGTTGCCAAGGATCAGGGTTGTGCCATCGGGCGTCTGCTCGGCGACGAAATCGGCTGCAACCGTGCCACCTGCTCCGGGCCGATTATCAACAACCGCTTTCTGGCCGTACTCGCTTTCGAAATACTGCGCCAGCACACGCGCGATCAGGTCGCTGGTACCACCCGGCGGGAAGGTTACGACAATTCGGACGGGCTCGTCGGACCATTTGCCCGGGTCGGCAACGGCAGGTGCGGCGAAAACGAGGGCGGCGGCACTCATGGCGAGGAAGTGTTTCATGGTCTGATTATCCTTTTTTGGAGGTCGAAAGGGCTTCGGTTTCGGACAGAGCGGCTGCGACATTGCGCGCGCGACGCCGTGCCCTAAGCGCCGAAGCGATGGCATAGGCAAGAAGGATGACGGTGATCGCGATCAGGATCCCGCTGATCGGACGCGTCAGGAAAACGGTGGCGTCGCCGCGTGACAAGAGCATCGCACGGCGCAGCTGTTCCTCCATCATCGGGCCGAGGACGAAACCGATCAGAAAAGGCGCTGGTTCGAACCGGAAGAGCCGCATAAGATATCCGGCCCAGCCGAAGGCCAGCGTCAGCCAGACATCAAAAACATTATTGTTAAGCGAATAGACCCCGATGCAGATCAACACGATGATCGTTGGATACATGTAACGGTATGGGATCTTCAGCAACCGCACCCACAGCCCGATCAGTGGGATGTTCAGGATCAAAAGCAAAATATTCCCGATCAGAAAACTCGCCACCAACCCCCAGAAAAGATTGGAATGCTCGACCAGAAGCCGCGGTCCGGGCACGATCCCATACATCATCAGCGCCCCGATCACGAGAGCCATGGATGCGCTCCCCGGCACTCCAAGGGTTAGCGTGGGAATGAACGCGGTCTGTGTCGCCGAGTTGTTTGCAGCCTCGGGAACGGCAACGCCCTCAATCGCCCCTTTGCCAAAGCTCTCGCGATTGGGCGAAACCTTTTTTTCCACCGCATAGGCCACGGCTGAGGCAACCGTTTGTCCCGTGCCTGGCAGCGCGCCAAAGAAGCTACCAATGCCGGATCCCCGCAGGATCGGCGCAAACATGGCTCTCCATTGCGCGCGCGAAGGATAGAATTTCTTGTAGTCGATCTCGTTTTGAAAGGCGCCCTTGGCGTTCGCACGGATCGAGACGATCAACTCGCCCACTCCGAAAAGACCCATGGCAACGATCACCAGATGCACACCGTCGCGCATCTCGGGAATGCCCATGGTGAACCGTTCAGCTCCGGTTGTGATATCGACGCCAACAGTGCCCAACATCAGGCCCGCAACAACCATTGTTATGCCCTTGATCGGGTTGCCGTTAGAAACGGCCGAGGCCGCGACGAGGCCCAGCAAAATTACCGCAAAATATTCCGTCGGCCCGAAGTTGAGCGCAAGCTCTGCAAGCCCAGGGGCCAGTATGGCCATCACGATCATGCCGATGATGCCGCCCCCGAATGACGCGATTGCGCTGCCGAAAAGCGCGATGCCCGCCCGCCCGTCACGGGCCATCGGATAACCGTCGATACACGTAATCGAGGAGGACGGCGTGCCGGGAATATTCATCAAAATTGACGCAATCGACCCGCCGTATTCCGCCCCGTAGTAAACCCCTGCGATCATCACCAGTGCCGAGGTTGGTTCGAGATAGAATGTCAGTGGCAGGATCATCGAGATCGCGGCCATCGAGCCGATGCCGGGCAACACGCCGATGAAGGTGCCGAGGAAGACGCCGACAAAGCAATAGAGCAGGTTCTCGGGTTGCAGAGCGACGAGCAGTCCGTTTCCGAAACCGATGAGGTTCTCCATGTCAGACCCCTCCAAACGGCGCGAATGGTAGGCCGATCAGCCCGATAAAAAGCGCCCAGCAGGCCAGCGACACAAATGCGCCCAGGATGAACTTGCCAAGGACCGGCAATGACGGGTCGGGCAAACTAGCGGTGATCACGGTCAGAAATGCGCCGGGGACCAATCCGATCCGCCCCACGGTAAGGGCAAAGACGGCCAGCGCCGCACCAATCGCTGCGAAGGAAATCCAGTCCGGGCGCTCGGCGTCCGAGGTATCGCGCAAATCGGCAGCGATGACGATCAAAGATAGAACCGCAAGAATGAAGCCGGTGATCACCGGAAACGCGCCGGTTCCAAGGCGGCGCAACGAGCCGACGCCAAGCTCGTATCCACCGACGATAAACACGATGCTCAGCGCCAGAAGCCCGGCTCCACCGAGCGCCCCTAGATAGGCATGAGGTGGCCGAGCCTCCTCTTCATTTCGGCGCAACCGCAGCAGGAAAGCCCTCATCTCTTTGGACCTCCCACATTGGCGCTCGTTACCTCCACCTGAAAAGCTTCCTGCGGATTTGACGTTTTGTCCGTCAGTCGGGACAGGCGTGCTTTCATCACGGAAACCACCTGCCCCAGTGATCGTCTGAGTTCCTCTTCCGGGGCTGCCGAAATCCTCAGATCGAACTGGTCGAGGATCGCCCCGAATTCCGTGTGTTCGTGTAAGGCGACGATCAACGGATAGCCATGCCGTTGAGCATAGCGCTGGTTGATATCCGCCAACGCCGCAGCTGTTTCGCGATCGAGATCCAGAAGCTCGAGCCTACCTTGTTCCATCTGCGAGGCGAGTGTCATTGACGTGGGATCTGGCGGTGACAGTTCGGGATGAGCGCAAAGCAGCTGCAGTGCCTCGTCTTTCTTGAGGTCCCGCACTTCGTTATCTAGCCATGCCGCAAGCTCGTCTACGGTGCCGAAGGGTCGGGCTTCCGCCGCACGGCGCGCAAACCAGGTCGAACGCTCGACGATCCGCTCCATCATGGCCGTCGCCTGATCGAATGTTGCCTGATTGAAAGCCTGAACTGAAAAGCTGTGCGGCGCGGTGCCTTGCATCTGAACCCCCAAGTCTAAGGCACAGCTAACACCGATCTTGCATTGCCATCTATTTCAAAAATATCCATGCTGCATTCGCAAAAAGGCAACAGTAGGAGAACCAGCATGCCACTGCATTTATTGCCGAGGGCGCTGAATTATCTGGAAACTGTCGCGCGTGTGGGCTCTATCCAGGCGGCCTCCCGATCCATCGGAATTGCCGCTTCCGCCATTGACCGACAGATCATCGCGCTCGAAGAAGATTGCCAGACGCCGCTTTTCGAACGGCATGCTCGCGGCATGCGACTGACCTCCGCCGGAGAGGCCGTTGTGCTGCTGGCTCGACGCTGGCGGGCAGATGAAGAGCGCCTTGAAGAAGAGATGCGCACAATGCGCGGAGAGCAGTTCGGCACGGTCCGGCTGGGCGCGATGGACAGTCTCGTGAACTCGATCCTGCCCGAACTCGTCTCAACCTTCGCAGAGCAGTATCCGCGGATCAGGTTTGCCGTCGACGTCATGACGCCAAGAGAAGCCGCGCATGAGCTGGATATCGGCAGCATCGATCTCGCCCTGGCCTTCAACGTCCCGAATGATCGCTCCCGCCATGTTCTTTGGTCCTCCCCATTGCCGTTCGGCTGCGTCGTCGGCAAAGACCATCCGCTTTGGGACCATACAAGCACAACGCTGAGCGAGGCGGCGGAGTACCCCCTGGCAGCGCAAAGCCGCGTGCTACCCGTTCGCGAATACCTCGACAAGCGCTTTGGATGGCTTTTCGAAACCGCCGAGCCTGTGCTTGTGACAAACTCGCTTCAGTTTCTGAAGCAGATGCTGATCAGTGGAAGATACCTGGCGATCACCTCGCGGCTGGACGCGTTGAGCGAGTTGGAAAGCGGCAAACTGCGCTTCGTACCTCTGACGGATCAGGGTCTTCGTCCGCAATCCATCAGCGTTTCGGTTGATGCGCGTCGCCCCTTGCCCCGCGCCGCTCGGCTCGTTGGAGAAGCACTCTCGCATAAGCTTCTCGAGAAACTGGGCAAGACTTGAGCATCATTGAAAACTGTTGATCTTCTTAGGCTTATGATCAGTTGTCACACAAACCACGAGAGAGTTAGCCTCATCTTATTGTTCGATTCCGTGGCGCGTTGGCTGTGATGCACGCGGCGTTGCGAATGCCTTTCTCTAGTTCCTACCCACGCCAGCAAAATGGCTTTGTCGCATCTGAAATAGACGCCGGTACGAAACGACATTCAAACCCAAAATACGCTCGTGAAATCAGAGTGCTACGTTTCGAAGTTGATGTGTGCCACTGCCCTCATGTCTGGCCAATCAAGGAACGCGCAAATGTCGCTGCCTGACAGGGCAAAAGATAAAGTCTTGTAATTGGCAAAACAAAACCAACCCGGTTCGCCGAGCAGTTGACTTCGGAACAGTCAGTCTTGGAGCTTGAAAGCCACGATCTCATGGGACAATCCGCGAATGGAATGATAGCCGGCTGACTGCATTTTTCGTGTCATCCGCTCTGCAACGCTCTGTGTCACCAGTATCTTTTCGTCGAGTTTCTTACACAGGTCCTGAATACGACTTGCCACGTTCACAGCTTGACCGACGACGGTGAAGTCCAAGCGATCAGGGCTGCCGATGTTGCCAAAGGTAACTCGGCCGAAATCGATGCCGATTACAAATTCTATTGCCTCGGTTTCCTTGTCTGCGGCGGTTTCATTGTAATCGCTTAGGTTGGCCAGAGCTTGTTCTGCCGCCTGCACCGCAGATATGCATGAGGCTTCCGCGTTATCATCGACATTGAAAACAGCAAGTATGCCGTCTCCCATGAATTTGAGAACGTCACCCCCGTTATTCTGGATGGGTGTTACCACCATCTCAAAGTACTCTCCCATCATGCTAAGCAAGTCGTCTTCGGACCAGGAAGAGGCTTTCTCAGTAAAGCCACGCAAATCTGCAAATAGGATAGCGGCAGAAACTGTTCTGTGCTCTCCGCGCCTGATATGCCCCTGGCCGACTTCTTCGGCGGGACCGTGGCCCAGATAGGTTTGAAGAAGGCTCTTTTGCGAATGACGCATCGCAATGGGTTCCAAAGCAGCCGCAAGTGCGTATCGCGTCTTTTCAATGAATTGGATGTGCTCATCCGAAAACCCTGCATCCGCATTCGAGGTGAAACTGGTGCCCTGAACCGACCCGTTGCCGTGCTCCAGCGGGATGGCCAGAAAATCGGTAGCACCGGTTTCGACCAGCTCGGTATAGATGGGATGTTCTGTCCGAAGGTCCAGATCAATCAAACGTTTGCGCAACGGCCGCCGCTGCGTGACCACATATTCGAAGGGGCTGCCGTGCCAGGCACCGGTCGACAAAATCGTGGTCGGCACCGTGTATCGGCGGGTTTCTTCTGGGGTCCATATGATCCCCCATGCGCTAAGCAAAGGGTTGGAGTAGTTCTGTGCGATCCGTGCGCGGGCCAAGGGCACGCCCTGAGCGGTCAATCCTTCGCAATAGCCTTTGACAATCAGCCTCTCGTCGCCCAGCAGGCGGCCATCGGAAATCAACCAGTGGTTCAGGTGATCAGTCTCGGTCACTGTAGTCTCACATTCTTGATCCGCGACGATACTTTAACTGTCACTGGCGTTCGACCAGCCACGTTGGATATCGACCACCTAAAACGTCAGTAAGGTGTTTGACCCGGTATCTGTTGGCACCGGTATCCAATGTTGTCTGCACAGCCAAGACCTGCAAATCTGTCTATGTCGCCAGCCGGAGCCGCTTATTGCCTCTAAGATATGCTGATATCTATCCGTCGGAACCGTTGCTGAACAGTGATGCGATGCAGCGCCCTTCAGCGGCGGGCCTGATGTCGGTGCGGTATTTTCGGGCCGAACCTGACCGGATGCCGGAAGAGGTGTTTACGGAACATCATGTCCTTCTGAACCTGCAGGAAAAGGGACATCGCGTTCAGAATTGGCGGGATGGGACACTGCGGGATTTCACCTTTTGCAAGGACGAGGTCATCGTGACCCCGGCAGGCATGCGGTCCGGTTGGCGCTGGTACGGGCGATCCGACGTGATCGTGATTACCTTGCATCCGGACAAAGTCCGACACTTCGCGCAGTCTGAACTTGGCATGCTCCTGGCTCCGGAGCAGTTTCACGATCAGCCGCAGTTTTCCGATCCCGACTTATGTGCCGCAGGCGTTATCCTTCGCGATGCGCTGGCAACGGACGATATGTCCTCGGCGGTGATGTTCGAAGCCATGAGCCGGGTGTTTTTGGTCAAACTTCTGCAGAAGTACGGCAAACGCCGAGCTGAAGAGGTTGAGCTGTCTGCGCGCTTTACGGCTCAGCACTATCAACGGGTGCTGGCCTATGTTCAGAACCATTTGGATCAAACTATCTCTGTCGATCAACTGGCCTCTGAGGCGGGCATGAGCCCCTCGCATTTTGCGCGCGTTTTCAAAGAGACGCTGGGCTCGACCCCCATGCAATATGTTATGGCTTACCGGGTCGAACAGGCGATGAAGATGATGGAAGATCCCGCCCGCCCACTGGGCGATATCGCCCTGGCATGCGGATTTTCAGACCAGGCGCATTTCACGCGCAGTTTCAAACAGGTGGTGGGCCAGACCCCGCGCGCATTCCGCGCTGCAAAAGCTGTGTAAAGCAGGATCTTTCAAAAACGCAGCAGTCCGGTGCAAGTATCCCTGCCGCCGACAGCGTATCTCAGATGTCATCGGGCTCGTGCCCATCCAGACAGATTTTTGGGAGATACCGCTATGAACACCCTCGCCCTGAACACCGCCGCAGCGTTGATGGCCTCGACAGCTGCAGTTGCGCAAGTTGAAACCCGCACCGTAACCTTTGAAAACAAAGGCGCCACGTTGTCCGGCACGTTGTACTTGCCGGAAGAGCGCGGATCAGAACCGCTGCCCACGGTTGTTGTGACAGGCGCCTGGACATCGGTTCAGGAACAGATGCCCGCCAACTATGCGCGCGAGATGGCCGAACGCGGCTTTGCTGCCTTCACCTTTGATTTCCGCGGTTGGGGTAAATCAGGCGATCTGCCAAACAAAGTGCGCTTTGTTGAAAGCCCCGAAGCAAAGACATCTGACATCAAAGCCGCAATCGCATTTATTGCGACCCTGCCCGAAGTGGACGCTGATCACATCAACGGTCTGGGGATCTGCGCCTCGGCCGGGTACATGGTCGACGCGGTTTCCGGCAACCCGTTGGTCCAGCGGTTGGGTTTGGTTGCGCCCTGGTTGCAGAATCAAGAGATCGTCGAGGCCGTCTATGGCGGCGCAGAAGGTGTCGCCGGGTTGATCGAGGTGTCCCACGCGGCCGAAGCTGCAGGGGGGCAGATCATCCCTGCCGCAGGTCCCGAAGGTGCCGAAGGTGTGCTGATGCCGATCGGTGGATATTACTATGAGGCCGACCGTGGGGCGATCCCGGAATATGATGACAAGTGGAACAATGCGGGCTGGGAGGGTTGGCTGACCTATCACCCTGCCGACAATCCGCAGCGTTTGGACAAACCGCTGGCTATCGTGCACTCGGAAAGCGCGGCGATCCCGCAAGGCGTTCAGACCTTCCTTGCTGGCTTCGCAGGCGAGGCGACAGCGCAATGGCTGGAAGACGTCACGCAGTTCGATTTCTACGACAACCCCGAGGATGTCGCTCGCGCAGCAGATACCATCGCCGACCACTTCCGCGTCGGCTTGAATAACTAAGCCCCATTTGGACGCCGAATGATCATTCGGCGTCCCCCCTGCATATTCGGAGCAACCTCATGCGCAAAGAACTCACTTCCACACTTGCTGCTGTATCCGTGATCGGAACCGCTGCTTTCGCTGAACAACCCGCCAGCATTTCGACTGCGATCACCGATATCGCAGCAGGCGCAGACCGCCACGACTGGACCCGAGTGCGCGGTGCGTTTGCCGATACTGTCACGACGGATTACACCAGCCTATGGGGCGGTGACCCGGTCACGCAGCCCGCTGACGAGCTTGTGGCGGGATGGTCTGCTTTTCTGCCCGGGTTCGACTCGACCCATCATATGGTAACCAATCATACGGTCACATCATTGTCCGATTCATCGGCCAGAGCGCAGGCCGATTTTACGGCAACCCATCATCTTGATGATGGATTGTGGGTGCTGGGTGGCCGTTATGACTATGAGCTTGTGAAATCAAATGACCGCTGGCGCGTCACGTCGATGACCATGACCGCACTTTGGGAGACTGGGGATCGTAGTCTGGTCGCTCTTGCTGGCCAGCGCGCTGCCGAGGCGAATTAAAGGAAGGAGCATCACAGGTCAGCGCATCGCACTCGTGACCGAAGCCAACTGCGGCATTGGAAAAGAGATTTCAGACCAATTGGCCCAAGACCACAGATCAACGGTACTGATGTGCGCGCGATCTGGCAAAGGGGCGGCTTGCAACGAATGAGATAGGATAAGCGTCCAAGCCGCGCAATTGGATGTTTCCGAACCCGGCTCCGTTGCGGCGGCTTTCGAGAAGATTGAAACCGCCTTGGCCGCCCCGATATTCTGATGATCGACCGCGCCAAAGCAAGTGTCGCCAGCTATTCACCTTCACCAACTCCTCATCAACATGCCGCTTCCACTTCGAAGAGGCGCTTGCGTGTTGCAACCGCTGCGTTCTGATCTCTAAAACACACATCGGGCCGAACCTGCTCGACCGATACCAGACTGCTTCGTAGCTGGCATCGAAACCGCATTCATGGAACTGATCTTCCATGTTCCGAAATGAAAGCGGAAACCGGGTATAGCGCATCGCCGTCAGGCAGATGATCTCAGGTCTGGTATTGATCCATTCGAACGATGCGGGTCTTGCCATTGGCAAACGCCACGTCACCGCCTGCCCCGCTTGAGCGAAGACCTTCCGACAAAACCTCTTGGATCGAGCCAGGCGCAGCCTCTTGTTCTTGATCTGTATCCTAAGCTACGCTTCGACAATCACGGAACCGAGGTCGCGTCAGAATTCCGATGAAACGACGATTAACGACAATATTGGCCGCGGATATCGCTGGCTATTCGCGCCTTATGGCGGATGACGAAGAGGGTGTGATTCAACGGCTGAGGGACGCCAGAGCCAAGGTGATAGATCCCGCAATTTCTGAACACCAAGGTCGGGTCGTGAAGACAATGGGAGACGGGTTTCTGGTCGAATTTGCCTCGCCAGTGGCCGCATTACGTGCTGCCCTCAAAGTGCAGGATGGTATGCGAACACGGCAAGCCGTGGAACCAGAAGAGCACCGCCTGAGGTTTCGTGTTGGCATAAACCTTGGCGATGTGGTGATCGATGGCGACGACGTGCTGGGTGACGCCGTGAACATAGCAGCCCGGCTTGAGAGTTTGTCACCGGTTGGTGGCATTTGTATCTCGCGCCAAGTGCGGGATCAGGTCGAAGGACGCATAGATACTGCTATCACGTCGCTGGGGCTGCAATCGGTTAAGAATATTCCAAATCCCGTAGAAGTCTGGTGCGTAAATGTAGATGGTGCCGACCCCCTGCCCGCCTCACAGACCAGCCGCGACGTCCCCAGCGTTGCCGTGCTGCCTTTCGAAATCAACACTGACGACCCGGATCAACAATTTCTTGCATCAGCATTGGTCGAGGACGTCACTGCTGCGCTGGGGCGTTTTCGACGGCTGGTCGTTATTTCTCCAAGCTCGGTTCGCGCTGTGTATTCTAAAGACCAGAACGGCTCGGAACTCGGGAAAAAACTTGGTGCAAAATACGTTGTCGAGGGGTCGGTTCGCCGCGGCGGGAACCGTTTGCGCGTGTCCGCGCGATTGATCGGCGCGAGCGACGAAGAACAGGTTTGGGCCAACCACTGGGACCGGCCTGCAGACGATCTGTTCGACATTCTCGATCAACTCACCGGTGCCATCGTTACAGGCGTCGAACCCGAGATCGGTGCCCATGAGCGTATGCTCGCCCGGCGCGCACCGACCCACAGCCTTTCAGCGTGGGAACTCTGTCAACGCGCCTACGCGATATTTGCGCGTGCCACACCCGAGGCAATGGCGGAGTCGGACCCGATATTTGAAGCGGCCATCAAAGCAGATCCGGGCTTCGCCCTGCCAAAGGCACTTTTGGCGCGACAAAGGTATTTCTTGCTTCGGCTTGGTGTCGCAAAAGACCCTGCCGCTACGATGGCCGAGGGGCTGGAATTGGCCCAGTCAGCACTCGACATTGATCGACGCGAGGAAGAGGCTTACTGCGCAATCGCTCTCTTATATGGCGCGACAGGGCGCATGAAAGAAGCCGTGATCGCGGCGGATAACGGCCTTGCGCTAAACGACAATCATGCGGTGTTGCATCACGCCCGGGGCATCGCATCGCTGGGTTTGGCAGATTGGGATGCAACGATTGCGCATGAGGAAAAAGCCCGACGCTTGAGCCCGCACGATCCGGTGATTTGGGCCTTTCTGACAACTGAAGCAGCCGGGCTGGTTTGCCGTGGTGGTGAAGGCGACCTCGAGGCCGCAGAAGAAAGATCACGTGAAGCGATGCTCGCAAACGACAAGGTATGGCATCCTCCCGCAGTAGCTGCGCTTTCGGCGGCGCGGCGCGGAGACCATGCCACTGCGCAAAAACTGATTGAACGCGCGAAAGAGACGTTGCCGATGTTCAGCGCATCAATGATAAGGCAGTCCCTGGGAAAAGGCGCGCAGACAGAGCCCTGGTCAAGCATTTCGGAAATGGTCGAGGACATGGGTTATCCTTGATTTCCGATTTGTCATTTCAGCGTTCGCTTATCGAACCTGGAAGCTGGTAGACCCACAAAGCTCAGCAGTAGTCGCATTGTTGTGGTCTTCGGCACTGGACTGCCCAATGCCGAGATCCAATGTGGTTCGACTAAGCTGCACTCAAAAGCACCGGAGCTGTCATTCGCCGGTTTTCATTCCCCTGAACCCAACACCGTCGATAGGCCACAACCGGGTCGGCGCGCCAATGAGCGGGCAAAACCATCATTCGGCCTGTGAGTTTCTCTGGCGCAGAATTTGTCCGCCCGGAAAACGTACTCGCGCTTCATACTTCTTTGGATTTCCAGCCACCTCGAAAACCTGAGTTGGGTGCTCTTAGCGTCCGCCCCGCAATCGGACCGGCATTGACAAGGCCCCGCGAAACGCCCAGCCACCGAAGGGGACAGGGCCATCCAGGGATAGGTTCGGGAAGCGGGCAAAGAGTTTGGGCAGCGCAATATCCGCAATCAGCGTCCTTGAGGCCGCCGCTCCTGCACAAAAATGAGGTCCTGCCCCGAAGGCGATGGCTTTGCCAGTGTCGCGTGTCAGGTCGAAGCAGTCGGGATCTTCAAAGACGCGCGGGTCGCGATTGGCGGCGCCGAACATCAAAAAAACGCGTTGTTCCGGAGCAAAGTCGTATCCAAGCACCCGCTCGGGCCGACCAACTTGACGCGGTGACATTCCGATGGGGGAGATCCAGCGCACATATTCTTCGAACGCATGTGCATAGTTTGCTGCACCGGATTGGATCATCGCGAATTGGTCGGGATGGGTGAGCAGTGCCCAAACAACGCCCGAGATCGCATCGCGAGGCTCGTTCTGGCCACCGGAAATCGTGAGTTTGATGTTGGCGCGCGCTGATTCCATGTTGAGGCCGGCGGCAAGCTGCACGGACAGAAGCGAGGTGTCGGGGGCAGCCTCCAGCTTGGACACCATCCGGTCGATATGCGCATCGATAAAGGACGTTGCGGCATGGCAGCGCTGTTCCACTTCGGGGTCGCCACCGTAATTGGCGCAGCCGTCTATCATGTGCTGGCTGACGCGATCCATCTCTTGCGCCGTCATTTCGGTTAAGCCTGTGATGACCTTCAGCGCCTCACCACAGACGGGCATCGCGTAGTCGCGCACCAGATCGCAGGTTTCGCGGTCCGCGAGGCTGTCGAGAACGCGGTCCGTTGCTTCGGCAAACTTATCGGCCCAGACCTGACGGACAGTTTTGGGGCTGAGCGCAGGAAAGATGATCTTGCGCTCAGCCATATGGTCATCGCCGTCTTTGCGCATCAGGTTTTCGCCCATCAGAACGGTCATCAGACCGCCCGGCTGCTTTGACGAAAAGACGTCGATGCGCTTTTCCTGCTCAAAAATATCGTCACGCCGCGTGATCAGCACCGCCCCCAGTTCAGGCACTTCGACCGCAGGCGCGATCTGTTGAATATGCTTCAGGTCCGGATAAGGGTCATTCCAGAACGCTTTCGGATCAATGGAATAGCTTGGGGCTTTGTCCAGCATGGTGCGTTCCTCCCTCTGCGGCATGCTATTGTAGTGCCGATCAGGACGTGCCGTCCATGATCTTGCCCATGTATTCTTCTTCGGTGATTGTGCCGCCGTTTTCGGCGGCTTTGCCTTGGTCGTCTTCGTGCAGAAAGTCCTGGATCGGTTCGATCCGTTTCCAGGCCGGGAAAGGTTGGTTGCCTTCGGCGTCGGGCACGTAGATCGAGTGCGGCTCGGTTCGTTTGTGTTTGTGGATGTAACGCGCACAGTTCTGGAAGACGCGTGTGACCTCGACCACGGCAACCATGTTGCAGCCCGGGAAATGGGCCATCAGTTCGGGGTCTTTCAAAAGCTTCGCCTCGCCCTGAACGCGGATGCGCCAAGGTGTCTCGAAGTCCATGAACAGCATGCCGATCTTGGATGCGGCGTCGATATTGCCCATCGAAAGCCACATGCCATTGCCATCATAGTTCGGAAACACAAGCCGGTTGTCGCCCAGTGATTTCACAAAGCCCACGGGCCCGCCCTTGTAGGACACCGTCGGCTCGCCCTGTGCTGTGACCGTAGACAGAAAGAAATAGTCGCGACTTTCGATATAGTCGATGTGATACTCTTCCAACTCATCGCGGACGATGGCCTGAATGACGGCATGAGACAGTTTGGTGTGGCCATGCGAGTCCTGCAGCTTGCGCTGCTGGTCGGTGTAGAACTCTTCATGCGTTGGAATTGCGGGTGTTGGGTCTGTCATCGGCCCCTCCTTGATAGACTGCGTTCTGAGATGATCAGCGACGTGGCCCCAAGAGCGGCCGTCAGCGATTTCTCGACGACGGCCGCGTAACCACGAGGTCAACGATGCATCACGCCTCTTCCGAAGCCGGTTCCACGGCGGTTTCAGGGGTCGGCTCCGCTCCGCTCGATGCGCGTTCAAGCACCGTTCGTGCCACATCGGGGCGATTATAGTGGCCTGCGGGATCGATAAAGATTTTGGAGGCTTCGATCATTGCCAGATCAATGTCGGCGATGGCCAAACCGTCCTCATGCTCGTCAATTGGATCGGTCAGGCGCGAGCCGTCGGGCCCAAAGATCACCGCCTCGCCCCCGCCGGGCTGCACAAGCTGCTTGGCACGCTCATCCCCCAGCGTGATTTCGTCGATCAGATCCTCGGTGATGATGCTGCTGGGGCAAAGCACAAAGCAACTGCCCTCAAGCGCATAGCTGCGGCTTTCATTCATGTTCATTTCCGCTGAAAGTGCAAAGGCTTGCGGGACGTTCTTGAACATACCGAATGACGGCCAGGCCGCGACGTGGATTTGTTCGCCCAAGCTGAACATGCCGTGACGGTTGATCGGCTGCAGGTTTTCCCAACAACACAGACCACCGACGCGTCCGATCGAGGTTTCATTGACCTTAAGATCCGTTGCTGGACCTTCGCCCCAAACCGTGCGTTCCATGTGCGTTGGCTTTAGTTTGCGGCGCGACATGATCAATTCACCCCGGTCGTCAATCAGCGCCTGACCGCAATAGATCGATCCATGCGCGCGCTCGGCATACCCGGTCATCACATGCGTGCCTGCCGCCTTTGCCGCCTCGCCGATGGCTTTCATTTCAGGGCCGTCGACCTCGATGGCATTCATCCGGTGACGCATCACCACGTCCATCCCGGCCATGGGGGGCACAAACCAGATGGAATATGGATATCCTGGCAGCCACACCTCGCCAAAGGCAATAAGTTTGACGTCTTGCTTTCCCGCCTCTTCGATCAGGACGATGGTCTTGTCCAATGTGCCCTTGGCATCCAGCCAAACCGGAGCGGCTTGAACGGCAGCAACTTTAACCATTTGTCTTCTCCTGTCCTGTTGTCGCAGAACAGTTTGAAGAATACGAACTCGTTGAACAGTCCCCGAACGGGTACCCTAAAGCGAGGACCGATAGGCCGCGCTCATGGCGGTTCGGTTGTCGGTGCCGAATACCCGGTTGAGCGCCTTAAGGTGCTTGCGGACCGCAGACTCACCGGTAGAAAGCTCGTTGGCGATTTCCGCATTTGACAACCCCGCTGACGCAAGCTCGGCCACATCCCTTTGGCGTGGGGTCAGATGGGGCAACTGCCGTGGCAATTGCGCAATCTCGGTCGACACTTGCGTTGCAAACACAGACAGGTCCAGCAACCCGTCCGTGTTGAGCTGCGCGGTTGTTTCGACCCGCTCTGTGCCGAAATACAAAATCCCGTGCATATCCTGACCATCATAGATCGGCAGCGCGGCAAACCCGTCGAGCCCGAATTTGCGCGACACTTTGTTATAAAGCTGACTTGTCGTCCAACGTGAACCCAGATGTGTCTGGGTTGAGGCCGGACGCCCCGTGCGCCGCACATACGCCAGAACCGGGTCAATCGGCTGACCGATACTCCGGTAAAGATGTTCGAAATCTTCCGGCAAACCAATGATCATGCCTTGGCTGAACCGGCCATCAGCGTTGTTCAGAAACAACCCCACGCTGTCCATGCAGGACGCGTTTTTGATCCGATGCAAAATGCTCGGCAACTTCTGTGGGTTCACTTCGGAATACCGCGTCGCCATACCGCCTGGTCCCAAACGAGATAGCGCACTATGCAGCACCAAATATGCAATCGCAAGGTTTCGGGCCGTGCAGTCTAAAGCCGCCGGGTTTCGGGCCTTTTGTCGAAGACCAAGCGATGCCACCTGCCCCGCAGACGTGACGCCCAGAAAACCCTTGAACAGCTTAACGGTGAGCCGCTTCCACCTATTCGGATTGTTAAGCTCGGAGCATTTGACATTGACCCATACAGGGTCACTGCACTGAACCATCGTATATCCGGCGCGCCAGGCCATGAGCTTTGGAGGCCGTCCTAAGATAGCGATGCTGTGCGCAGCCTGATTGCAGAAACCGGTTGCGAGCTTGGTCTCCTACCGATTGGCGGATGAATCTATCCTGTCACAGCGGATTGTGTCCGGATGGATCAGTTTTGTTCTGCCAGCCGCCTAAACCGGTGAAAAATGCAAGACTACCGGAATAGGCTGCGCGCGGTGACAATGGAGGAATGCATTCGGTCGGCGGCAGCGTGGGGCGCTACGCTGGCACAGGTTCCGCAAAGGTGCGCTGTGGATGTTCGTGTCACTCATCCACAACCCGAAACTCGCCGGACGGTGCGTCAGTGGGTGGTTCTTCGAACTCGTTCGAAATCAAGCCGCGACGGATGAGCTCTCGAATGGCGGCCGCTCTGGAAGGCAACCTGTTCTCGAAGCGCCAATCATCAATGGCCTTGAGCTCTTCTAGGTCGAGCATCAGTTGCAGTTTTTCCGTGCGCTTTGGTGGTCGATTTTGATCAGACACTGGCATGACCTCAGTAGCTTACGTCAGTTACTCCAAGCATGTATGGCAATGAGCCTGCGTGTCTACAGCAATGTTGGCATGTTGGGCCGGATACCCAGCATCATGAAGCCCCCTATGATGCGCTGGATACATATGTTAAGTATATATTTTTAATTGATAATTTTTATTTCGCCCTTAGGTATTACTCCGCAAGCAACGAAACGGAGTGAAAATGATACAGCAAGTTTTGAAGTCTGAAGTTCAGGAAGAAACGAACGACACAGGCATCAATAAAAACGCCTGGATCGCCAACGCGGTGACGGAAGTATTGGCCGACACCATGGTTCTGATGGTGAAAACGCAAGGGACGCACTGGAACGTTGTAGGCCCGCTTTTCCTGCCGATCCATGAGTTGACAGAGCGTCAGTATCGCGACCTGTTCGAAGCTGCGGATGAATTGGCAGAGCGGGTGCGCGCATTGGGTCAGGTGGCCCCGATCTCGTTCACGGACATGGTTAGCCAAGCCAAGCTGACCGAAGAGGAGACAGTTAAAGACGCAGAGGGCATGATCAAACAACTGGTCGCAGACCACGAAGCGATTGCCCGGAACTTGCGTGAGACTGCCGCAACCGCTGCCCGTTATGGCGATGGAGCGACCGAGGATCTGATGAATGCCAGAATGGCGAAGCATGAAGAAGCGGTCTGGATGCTCAAGGCAATTGTCGCGGCCTGATTGGCGGCTCGCATCGACCTGAACCAAAGTTTGAGAAGAAAGGAATAGACATGACACGTGTTGGTTATGAGAAAAAGGCACAGCTGCAACTGGATAGTTGGAATGCCCAAATTGATGCTCTTGAAGCCAAGCTGAAAGTGGCTGAGGCAGAAGCGGCGATTGAGCTCGAGGAACAGCTCAGCAAGCTCTACAAACTAAGGTCTGACGCAGAGGCTCAGCTAAAAGATTTGAAGTCGACCAGTGACGAAGCCTGGGAAGATGTCAAAGAGGGTTACGAGTCTGCGTGGGGCGATATGCAAAGCGCTCTGAAACAGGCAGCCAACCGGTTTGCGTAAATCTTAACGCTGGCGTGGCGAACGAAGCCCGCATTGTGAATGGGGACCGGAATGCAAACACCCAAAAAAATAATGAGGTACTTTCGCGGGTTCCTAACCATCCCTGCCGCCATCAGCCTTTCAGGTCTTTTGGTGGCGGGGATTGTCTTTAAGACCGAACAAGCGCTCATGAGCTGGGGATGGTCCACATCCGATTGGCTCAGCGTTTCAAATCAAACCGCGAGCGATGTACTAAGCGCAATCTCGGCAGCGTCCATGTCCGCATTGGTCATGGTCTATTCTATTGTTCTACTGGTCTATACTTTGGCAGCAGGATCCATAGGTCCCAGGCTTTTGCAGCGCTTTGGCGAAGACCGGGTAAACCAGATCGCCGTTGGCTCACTCGGAGCTACGTTTTTATACAGCTTGCTGATCTTGTGGCTGGTACGGGATGGCACTTCCGTGAACCTGGCCGTCGCGATTGGCATAATCTATTCAATCATTTCAGTTCTTTTGCTTTTGCTTTTCGTTCATACCGTATCGACGCGCGTAACCATTGATCAGGAAGCGGCGCGGATTTCGGAAGCTTTGGATCGCCAAGTGAGCACGGCGATCGAAAACAGCGCAGATATTCCGTCTTCAGAGGCAATTCCTAGAGAGGGAGACAAGCGCCAAGTCTCGGCTTCGGGCACTGGGTATGTGAACGCGATCAATACCGAAGGTCTGGTGAGTGCGGCCAAGGAAGCAGGAGCAGTCGTCGTTTTTGATGTGCAACCAGGCGGCTTTATGGTCCCAACGGACACATTGGCCAATGTATATGGTGATAGTGACGAGAGCCTCAATGATCGGGTGCAAGCGGCAGCTCCGTTGATCCCTGCGCGAGATCCTAACGGCGATATTCGCTTTTCTGTCCATCTTCTCGTGGAAATCGCACTTCGGGCCTTATCGCCGGGCGTCAACGACACGTTCACCGCGATTGTGTGCATCGACCGCCTATCGGCATCCCTGGCCCGCGCGTGGTCGTCCAAGCTCTGCACGGGTGTGTATCGCGATGAAGACGGGACCGTGCGGGTGGTTTACCCGTCCATCACCGCTGCATCGCTGTTTCAAGACTCGATGCCAGCCCTAAGACGCGCTGCCCGGGGCAATGGCCTCGTAACCGCTGCCCTCATTCGAGCGTTGGTGCGCATCGCCGAGGCAGCGCCACGTGAAGATGTACGGGCTGTCATAGATGAACTGGCCGCAGTCAGAGATGAGACGCGACAAAGCGATATGTTAGAGCGCGATATTGATGAGTTTTGTGGCCAAGTCGAAACCGCAATTGAAGGGTTTTAGTCGACCGTCCTCGACATTCCAGCCGAACTTGGCTTGTCGTTCATTTCGGTTGTGGGCCTTGATCTCTTGGCCCGGGACTTGGAACTTATTGCAAACTTAACCGACAAAACTCATTGCATTCGCTAGAGTGTGTTGATCGCGCCCCGTATTCTACGAGAGTGCCAAATTAGCTGTGCGGCACTTTTGACAGATGCTGCGGTAATAGGTGCGAACCCGTTGGTTCTGCATCGGATTTTATACCGACAACACCACAAAGCAAGGACTACACCACACGGCACAAATGTGTGGCCGCTCTTGCTTGGACAACCTGCTTGTGCATTTGACCAGCAATACTTCGAAATCGGATATTGGTTGTGTCGTTACCATTTCGCGGTAAAGCTCTTTTGAAATACCGAACAAGTTTGACAGCGAGGTTCCGAAATTTGGCGATTTTGGATTTTGACAGGTCAGTTTGGGAAAATGCTTTGGGTCTCTCCGCCGGGGATGTTCCACATGTTTTGATCCTTGAGGGGACCTGGTGGCGCGCTCAGGCATGCGAGACTCGACTGGCACGGCTTAACGACGTTCAGGAGCTACCGTTTCCTGATATTTTAACCGGCAGTTTCGGAGAGGCGCGCGTGGCGTATTGCTGTGCATATGGTGCAGCTCGGGCCGTCGAGCCCAGCCAGATTTTTGCGCAACTTGGCACAGCCCTGATCATTCAGATTGGAACCTGCGGAGTAATGACCCCCGGAATTCCAGCGGGCGCTGTGACGGTTCCTCGCAGCGCGGCGGCACGCGATGGTGTCTCTCAGTACTACGGCGCCGGGAACGAAGTCGATTTCGATGCCAAGTGGTGCGCGCGGGCGGAAACGCTGCTGCGCGCGGCCGGTTGCACAGCGCTGAACACCTCACACGTCACCTGGCCCAGCCTGTTTGCGCAAAGCGACGAGATCTGTTCCGCTTGGGCAAAAGAAGGTTTGCAAACGGTGGATATGGAAGCCAGCGCGGTGGCCGCCGTTGCCACGCGATATGGGTGCGCCAGCCTTGCCTTGCTTTGCACGTGGGATTTGCTGGCAGACGGGCGCACCTTCCTGGACCCGCTGCCCGATCACAGTCAGGCAGAGCTTGCCCGCGCAAACACTGCTACTTTTGAGGTAGCGCTGCAGCTTGCCTTAGAGGTCGCGCAGGAAGCACCGCAATAGAGAAACACCGCTGGTGCTATTCCGTATCAAGGCGGTTGGTTTTTGCTGACGCCTGTTCAGCCTCGCGCAAAGCGCGACGGCTAATTTTACCAGAAGATGTCATCTTGAATTCGTCGACAAACTCAACCTCGCGAGGCGCTTTGTAACCCGCAAGGCGGGTTTTCACATGTTCTTTCAACGCCTCTGCCAGCGCCTCATCGGCCGTGACATTCGCACGGGGCTTGACCACTGCTTTGACAATGGACCCGCGGTCGGGGTCAGGTTTGGCGATCACAGCAACTTCGGCCACGCCGGGATGAGAAAGAAGGCATTCTTCGATTTCGGCAGGTCCGATTCGAAAGCCCGAAGACTTAATCAAATCGTCTGAACGCCCTTTGTACCAGAAATAGCCCTCGGCATCGCGCACGGCGAGGTCATGGGTACGCCAGTATGCCCCAAGCTTCATCTCCTGGGTCTTTTCCATGTTGTTGAAATAGCCAAGGAACTGGGTCGGCGAACCAAGCGGGGTTACAACTTCGCCGGGCTCGCCATCCGCCACTTCTTGCCCGTCGCCGTCCACAAGCAGGACATGATGGCCGGGATAGGCCTGGCCCATCGACCCCGGCTTGCGCTCATAAAGCGCAGCGCAATTTCCGATCAGATGATTGACCTCGGTCATGCCATAGAACTCGTTACAGACCACTCCCAGCCGGGTTTCCGCCCAGGTGAGGGTCTCTGACGCCAGCGCTTCCCCACCGGTGCAGATCACGCGCAGGGCCAGTTCATATTCTTCTCTGGGCATTGGATGCTGCGCCAGCCGTTTGATCGCTG
The DNA here is from genome assembly GCF_013033515.1 of Ruegeria sp. HKCCA6707. Taxonomy (GTDB): domain Bacteria; phylum Pseudomonadota; class Alphaproteobacteria; order Rhodobacterales; family Rhodobacteraceae; genus Ruegeria. The sequence continues at coordinate 713,884 of NZ_WQEG01000001.1, forward strand.
TCGGGGCCAGAAATGTATGCGTGACTTTATGGCGTGCCATGAATTCATAAGCGTATTTGGCCGTAAACCGTTCTAGTGACGTGGCCACAGGACGCCCGGCCATCCAGGCAGGAAACAGCATATCCAGAAGACCGCCAACCCAGGCCCAATCAGACGGCGACCAGAAAACGGCATCAGGGTCGTCCAGAGAGAGGTTGAAGAAAAGGTTGATCGACGGGGTATAGGCCGCAAGAACCCGGTGACCGTGCATGATCCCCTTGGGTTTGCCGGTCGAACCGGAGGTGTACATCAGCAACGCAGGATCATCCGCGCCGCTGAAATCCGGTTCAAACGTATCGGGCACATCGCGCATTGCTTCATCCAGATCAATGTCGTTAGCGCCCGGATCTCGCATGAACACATGGGTCAGATGCGGAAAGGATTCATCGCGCAAAGGCTCCCACGCGGATCGGCTGGTCAGGATCACACCGGCCCGGCAATCATTCAGCGCATGGGCCAATGTATCCGGCCCGTAAAGCTGAGATAACGTCACCGCGATCGCGCCGATTTTGGCTATTGCCATATGTCCAATCGCTGTGTCTGGGTGCTGACCCGTGTGCAACGCTACCGGGTCGCCCTTGCCATACCCCAGGTCGCGTAGCGCGGCAGCGAGGCCCGTAGCGGCCGCGTCGACCTCGGCAAAGCTCATTCTTGAGGTCGTGCCATCGGGGGCTTCGTAGATGATTGCAGTCCGGTCCCGGTCTTTGGGCCCCAGAAAACGGCCAACTGTCGCGCGATAAATGTTGTAATCCGCCGGCCAGGTGATCTTGTATTCGCCGTCTTTGGCGGGTGCCAGATGAAGGGCCGCCAACTGCTCCGGATCAAGGGATTCAAGATAGTCGCTCATAGGTCCGGCTCCGGTTCAAGCTGCAGGATGGGCGGGCCTTCCGCGCACGCGCGCAGACGCCCGTGCGCGGCATGGGGCGGTAGGTGCGCACTGCGTAGCACCGTTGCTCCATGTGCGCCCTCAAATTTGGCCACAGCAAAGTCGCCATCCGCGCCCGTGGTCCGCCATTGGATCGCAGCCCGGCCGGACAGTGTGACCCAGCCGTCCGAAGGTGTTCGGCAATCGGGGCAAACACGAAGAGGCGGGAATTGTGCGCCGCCGCATGTTTTGCAATGCGATGCGATGGCTTTGCCCTGCCGCAACCCTTCGATCCACGGTGCAAGCCATCCTTCGGCCAGGGAATAATCAAGTGAAACCTGATGCTTCATGCCTGCCCCCCTGCCCGTAGCACAGTCACCGCGCAGCTTGTGCCGACGCCGCCATGTGTATCGGCCAAAGCGTGGCCGAGCGGACGTTCTGGCTGCAGACCCTTGTGGTATCGGCCTTCCAGCAGCAACGCACAGGTGGCGGCTTGTCCGACCCCCGTTGCCCCAACCGGCGCACCTTGCCCGATCAGACCACCGGACAGATTGATAGGGCAAGCGCCATCCGCATCAAACCGACCATCCCGCAAAGCGGCAACCGGATCAGCGGACAGGCCGAGCGCCGCAATCGCTTGTAACTCAGCACCTACATAGGCGTCATAAACCTCTGCAAGGTCAATCGCCGAGGCGCTGATACCCGCCATTTCATAGGCACGCTTCGCCGCGAGTGATTTGGCTTCGAAACGACCCAGAGATTTGCGATGACCCAAGCCGGGCAGATCGGATGCCGCCCCAATGCCGGTGATCGCGGGTGCACGGGTTTGTCGCAAGGCAGGTGCTGCTTCGCGCGCGGACAGGATCAGCGCAGCCGCCCCGTCGCTAAGGGGCGAGCAATGCAGGCGTTTGTACGGGGATGCAATCACTGGAGAGGCTTCAAATTCCTCCGCCGTATGTATCCTAGGAAGATGCGCGCCGGGATTCTCACAAGCGTTGCAACGGTTTTTGGTGGCGACGCGGTCCAGATCGGTCCCTGCTGCACCATATTCGGCCGCAAAGGCCTGCCAGGACAGGGCATAAAGGCCAGTTGCGGTGATACCCGAAAGGCCATCGGTCCAGAAATCGAAAGAATAGCCATAGAGCTCGCGAATGCTGTCACCGTCCAGCGCACTGGCTGACGGATCTACGCCCAAGACAGCAACCCTCTGCGCCCGTCCAGACAGGATGCGTTCGACACCTACATGAACCGCGTATTGACCTGAACCGCCCCCACCCTCAACCCGCAACGTCTCTGCACCGCAAAGACCAATATCCTGGGCAATCACAGAAGCCGGGTTAAGTTGAAGCGTGAAAAAATCGCTTTCCGAAGAAACAATCAGCGCGTCAATATCGCCGGGTTCCAACCCGGCCATCCTAAGTGCATCGCTGAACGCCTGCGCAGCCCAATCCCGAAAGCCAGACCCGTCGCGCCGCCGGTTGAAAGGCGTCAATGCTGCACCGATGACCAGTACCAATAGGCGATCCTCCCCGGAGGGAGATTGACTCAGTAAATTTGTTCATACAAGTCTGTAATAGCAAATTGTTGAAAGGGCCGAGCGTTGACGACTCGGAATGTCCATTGGCTTAGCCAGGCCCTGCCGGTATTGGGATGTTTTGGCGGTGGCAGTCTTTACGGCTGGTCCGGCCTTTTGCCCGCTGTTCAAAACGCGTTTGACGTCGGCAACGCCTCCGCATCCATGGTGTTCTCGTTTGCGCTGGTCAGCTTTACGTTTGGTGTTCTGATTGGCCCTGCTCTGTTAGCCAAACTGCCAGCACGTGCATGCCTGCCTGCTATTTCGGGCCTGGCAGCTGCAAGTCTGCTGCTGTCTGCGCGGGCGCAGGCTTTTGAGGTGTTTGTGCTGGGTTATGGCATCGGCTTTGGGTTTGCTGCGGGGGCGCTTTACAATCACGCACTGGGCGTTGCTGCAGCTTCGCGTCTGCCAACGCTCCTTGTTCCCGTCAGCGTCGCCGCGTTCGGATTGGGCGGAGTTGTCTTTGGCCCGATGAGTGTATGGCTGATCGAGCTTGGCTGGTCGCTCAGCGCGCTATTGCCTGTATTGGGGTGCATGGTTCTAATCGCTGCGGTTTCGTCAGTGACGAAACCCGCATTGGACACCAACGCGATCCGCACAACCGTGCGGTCAGAGGTCATCAAACCAAACCGCGTGATCCTTTTGCTTTGGGCTATCTTCGCCACCGGTTCCTGCGCTGGCCTAATTGTTCTGGGCCTTGCCCCGAAACTGCTGCCTTCCGGCACACATACTGCGGGAATGGCAGTTTTCGGTGTTGCCGCAGGCAATACGCTGGGGCGTCTTTCGGCTGCCGGTGTGGCAACCCGTCGTGGACCGTTGCGCGGCTTTGTCGGTGCCGTGCTGCTTTCGGTGGCGGCATTGTCCGCATTACTGGTGCCTGGCGTGTCAGAGATGATGATGACGGTGCTGATTTTTCTGGTGGCGCTGTCATATGGCCAGATCGCCGCACAAACACCGTTGTTGGTATCCGCACGCGTTCCAGCCCCGGCGTTTTCGAGCGCGTTTGGCTGGGTTTTTACCGGATGGGGCGTTGCCGGCTTGCTGGGGCCGTGGGGCGCGGGATGGCTGTACGACCAGACCGGTGATATGCGGCTGACCCTTCTGGCCTGCATCGGGTTTTTGTTTCTCAGCCTTCTGCTGATCACACGGCTGCCCACAACAGACCCAGGCTAGCGATCTGTTGACATAATCAATTTGTTACTACTAATGTGATTGCAACAGGGGGGGAGTTGGCGTGAAGTTCGGTATCCATTCGGGATTGTGGATGAAGGCCTGGACCGACGATCCGGACCCGATCCTCGAAACTGTTGCTCAAATCGGCTATGACATTGTCGAACTCTCGCTGCTTGGCGTCGGGCTTGATCGGGCTGACAAGATCCGGTCAAAGGCCAGCGAGTGTGGGTTAACCGTAACATGTTCAACCGGCCTCGGGCCCGATGCGGACCCGACCTCAGAAGATCCGGCCATCCGTGACAACGCGGTAGTTGTACTTAGCGATGCGATCCGGACAACCGCGCGATTGGGATCCAAAAGCCTCGCCGGTGTGGTCGCCGCACCTTGGGGTGTTTTCGACCCAGCCAACAAACCCGCCCGCGCGTCTCGGTCAGCGGAGACTTTGGCGCGTGTCGCTCCGGTTCTGGAGGCCGAGGGCGTTTACCTTGGGATCGAAGCGCTCAACCGGTTCGAAAGCGACCTGACCTCGACAGCGGCAGAGACCTGCGCAATTGCTCGCGCGACAGGATCGGATCACATCGGTGTGCTGCTCGACAGCTTCCACATGAATATCGAAGAGAAAGACCCACCTGCAGCAATCCGCGCGGCCGGTGATACGCTGGTGCACTATCATGTGTCGGACAATGACCGGGGGCAGCCGGGCTTGGGCCGCTATGATTTCCCCGCTGATGCCAAGGCATTGAAAGATATCGGTTACAAAGGCTGTATCGTGGCCGAGATGTTCGTGATGGCCGGACATGCGTCAAGCCGCGATCTCAACATCTGGCGCGATATCGAGCCCGACCCAACACGCGCTGCCGTGGAAACGCTGGCCTATTTGAAGAAGGTCTTTGGCGATGTCAGCTGACCGTTTCTTTCAACTGCTGCAGGCCCGCTATGCCCGTGAAGCCGACCATCTCAACACGCTGGACGCTGCCATAGGGGATGGCGATCACGGGACAACCATGCAGCGTGGCCTGACAAAGGCAACGACGGCAGAAGATGGCAAACGCGCAAAAGCCTTCATGCGCGCCTCGGGCGGGGCATCGGGCACTTTGTTCGGTCTGATCTTGCTTGAAATAGAAACGCACCTGGACACAGGTGCACCCCTGAACCTGACACGAGCATGCGACCGTATCTGCGATTTGGGGGACGTGGCACCGGGCGACAAAAGCATGGTCGACGCCCTGTACCCGGCGCTTGCCGCGCAGCACAGCGGAGTGGCGGCAATGATCTCTGCCGCGACGAAGGGGCGCGACGCAACCGTGGACATGTCCGCCCGTAGGGGCCGCGCGCAATATGTCGAAAATGCAGGGCGCGGGCATATGGATCCCGGCGCTGCCTCGGTGGTGATTTTTCTGGAGACCCTTGCGGAGGTGTCGCCATGAAAAAGCTGTTCAACACCCCAGAGACGATGGTCGATGATATGCTGGACGGCTTTGTCAGCGCATTTCCCCAAGTGCAACGCGGCCAGAGCGATCCCCGCGTGATCATTCGCGGATCTGCGAACCGCAAGAACGCCGATGAGAAAGTCACGTTGTTGATCGGCAACGGCTCGGGACATGAGCCGATTGCCATGGGCTTTGTCGGCGCCGGGCTGCTGGACGCCAATATCGTTGGAGATGTTTTTGCAGCGCCTTCGGCAGATCTGATCCTTGACGGGATTTCCGAAGTGACCGGCGCGGCGGGCTCGATCCTGCTGATATCGCAGCATTCCGGTGACATGATCAACGGGCGCGCAGCCACGATGATGGCACAGGATTTGGGCGTCCAGACCCTTCCCCTACCAATGTATGACGACATTTCCGCCGCACCGCCAGAGCGCAAACAGGACCGGCGCGGTGCGCCGGGGACGATGTTCATCTACAAGATCCTTGGGGCAGCGGCCGAGGAAGGCCAGTCGCTTGAGGCATTGATGGCCCTGGGCAAAGCCGTGCGCGAGCGGCTTGTGACTCTTGCAGCGGCGATCACGCCGCCGGTGTCACCCTTGACGGGGAAATCCATGTTCGAACTGCCTGACGACGAAGTTTTCCTCGGTATGGGTGTTCACGGTGAACCGGGGGTTGGGCGTGTCAAAACAGGCCCCGTGCGCGATCTGGTCCGGCGGATGGTTGACGCTCTGCTGGCCGACCGCCCCATGCAAAGGGGCGCACAGGTTTGCGTGATCGTCAACGGAATGGGCGGCACCACAATGATGGAGCAGCTGACCGTTTGGGAGGAAACCCGCACCGCGCTGGCCGAACACGGCATTCGCGCGATTGCTCCGATGATCGGCAGCTATGTCACAACCCAGGAAATGGGCGGGTTCTCGATTTCCTTCTTGGAACCCACTGAGGAGATGTTGCGGCACTGGCTGGCACCCTCCGACACGCCGTTTTTCCCGCAGATCAGGATGGAGGCCACATGAGCATCTTTGATGATCCTGTTTATGGTGTCGCCGTTGATCAAGGCAGCGGGCTCGAGGCCGCCCTGCGCAAGGTGCGCGGTTCACAAGCGCGCCCAGGTGATTTGCTGGATTTCAAACGTATTACAGTTGAAACGCTCAGCCCGTTTGCCACCACCATGCTGGTTGATGCCTCGCTGGGCCGAGAGCTGTTGCCGTCCTTTGACACAAACTGCGTCAAAATGCTGGCCTATGAGGCGGACGTGTACCACATCTCAGACGACGACCGGATGACCAAACTGCCGGACAATCTGAGCGTTGCCGACTATCCGGTTCTGGGTGCCGAGATATTGAAGTTTTTTCTCTACTACGGGCCGAACGATCCGGCAGAGCTGAATCAGCGCAAGCAGGAGCTGGTGGCGCAGATCGGGGCCGCATGTCGCGAACACGGGGTGACATTTCTGTTCGAACCGCTCGTCTATGATCGCGCCATTCCCGACAGCAGCTCTGCCGAATATGCGATCGCCAAACCGGGGCTCGTCGGATCGGCCACCCGCACTTTTGCCGCTCCAGAATTCAATATTGATGTCCTGAAGGTCGAAATTCCCATCAACATCGCCAAAGTCGGCTCCGCCATGTCCGAAGCCGAAGCCATGGCGGCCTTCCGCGAAGCCGCTGCGGCGGCGGGCGACATCCCGCTCCTTTACCTCAGCGCCGGGGTCACGTTCGAACAATTCCGCGATGCATTGGCCCTGTCACGCAAAGCGGGAGTCAATGCAAACGGGTTTATGTGCGGGCGCGCTATCTGGAGCGATGCAATCGACATTTTTGGTGCTGAAGGCCCTGCTGCGATGGCCCGATGGATGCAGTCGACCGGCCGCGAACGGTTGGATGCCTTGAAGGATGCGCTGACATGATGGAGGTGGCCAAATACAAGCAGGTTCATCATGAAATTCTGAACCGGCTTCAAACCGGGCAATATGCAATTGGAATGCGTCTGCCTACCGAAAGCGAACTGTCAAATGCCTTTGGCGTCAGCCGGGTCACCATCCGCAAGGCTTTGGAAATTCTGGTGCGCGACGGCTATCTCACCTCACGCCAGGGCAGCGGATACAACGTCGCGACTTTGTCGCCACCGACCTCGACCTGCCTTGTGTCTTTCACCGACAAGGTTCTGCGCGAAGGCCGCGTGCCCGGGGCACGGCTGCTGCGCCTTGAGGTCCAGGCTAAGACAGTGCCAGCCGCCGTCAACGAGTTCTTCAATGAACCGCTGGTTCTGGTTGAACGGCTACGCACCATCGATGATGTGCCGGGTATGCTGACCCAGACATGGATCCCCAGCCGGTTGGTGCCGCATATCTCAGCCGATCATTTTCCGGAAACCGGGCAGAGCCAATCCATTCTCAGAATTTTGCAGCAAGTGTTCGCACTGGCCTGGACCAGCGCGTGCGAGACGTTGGACAGCCTGCTTGCCGAACCGGAAATTGCCGAACTGCTGAACATACCCGCCGGCACCCCAATTCTGTCGCAGGCCTGCACTGCCTTTGACGCCGACGGGGCGCCGGTTTTCTTTGATCAGGTGTTCCGTCAGGGACCCATCAGTTTTGATCTGGCCGGGGCCGCCCCGCGCCAGACCGCTTAGGAAGGGCGATACTCATGTCGCTGACGATTGGATTAATCAACGCTTCTCTTCCAAGCTACTTCCCCGTCAAGCACGGTGTGTTCGAGGCATGCTCTGATTGGCTACGTAAACTTGCCGCCTCCTACGACGTCTCAGTCGTGGTTGCCGAAACAGTTCCGATGAATGGGGTCGAAGCCCGCGGTGCGGTGGATGAGTTGCGTGCAGAAGGCGCGGATTTTCTGCTGCTTTTGCACGGTGGTTTCACCATGGGTGACGTAGTGCGGGAAGTGGCGCGGGAAAACCTGCCCATGGGTGTCTGGGCCACGCCCGAACCAACGCTGACCGAGGATATACAGCTTAACAATTTTGTATCGCTGAACATGTCGATGTCGATCCTGCGCGGTGTGCGGGACACCCGCCAATTCCCGGTGCAGTGGTATCTGGGCGCGCCCGACGAAGAACACCTGGAACAGCGGATGAGCCAAACCATCCGCGCGCTTACTGCGCGCAAGGCGCTGGACGGTGTGCGGATCGGGGTCGTCGGTGGACTGGCCATGACCTTCTACAATATGGAGGTGTCATCCGACACATTGCTCCGCCAGCTTGGCGTCTGGACCGAGCATGTGGATATCCACCGCATGACCGACCTGATGACCGCTCAATCCGATGCGGATGTGGCGGCCGAGCTGTCAGCCATGACCAGAGCCGCCGAAGTGCGCGGCGTTTCTGATGACCAGATGGTCCTGACCGCCCGTGCGGTTCTGGCCTTGCGGCAAATCGCGGCAGAGGGTGGCTATGATGCGTTGACGGTGTCCGACTGGCCCGCCTTGCAGGATCATCCCGGAATGCATCCCGGTGCGGCGTTCAGCTGGCTTGAAGAAAACGATGCGCTGCCAATCGCATCAGAGGGCGATGTTCTGGGCGCTGTCACGCAGCTGGTGGCCAAGTCTCTGACTGGTCGCGTGGGCTGTTTGCTGGACATGACCTCACCCGATTTCGACCGCGACCAGATCCTGATGTGGCATGGCGGCGGTGGGCCGCTGTATATGGCGGACAAAGGGATTGCGTGGATCAACCACCCGATGATCGGACGCGGCACCGAGGCCGGGCCGATTCACGGTGCTATCGCGGATTACGAGTTTGCCCATGGCGATTGTACGATCCTGCGCGTCTCGCGCCATGGCACGGCGCGTTTTGTGCTGGAAGGCGCAGTTTCCGAAGGCCCGGCCCCGGGCTTTACCGGGTGCCGCGGTTGGATCGGAGACTTTTCTGACGCAAAGGGCGCCTGGTCAGCGCGTGACGTCGTGACAACGGTTTTGGAACACGGACTGGAACATCACTTTATCCTTGTTCCCGGTCGCCACCGCGCCGTTTTCGAGGAGTTTGCCCAATGGTGCAGTATGTCTGCGTTGCCGATCATACCGTCCCATGACGGCCTGCCACAAGGAGCTGGCCTGTGACGGCTGTTCACCTCAAAGGGGTCCGCAAGGACTATGGCAATTTCACCGCGATCTCCCATATCGATCTCGACATCGCGTCCGGAGAGCTTGTCGCCCTGTTAGGTCCGTCAGGCTGCGGCAAGACCACAACGCTGCGGATGATTGCCGGGCTGGAAATTCCGACGAGCGGCCAGATTTGCTTTGACGGCAAGGATGTCTCAGAAGTGCCGGTGCAAAACCGCAATGTCGGCATGGTTTTCCAGCGCTATGCGCTGTTCCCTCATATGTCCGTGGAAAAGAACATTCTGTTCGGGCTCAAGGTACGCGGAACCGACAAGGCCGAGGCCGAAGACCGGCTGGAGCAAATTCTCGATGTCGTGCAACTTCAACAATTTCGTCACCGATTTCCCGCGCAGCTATCGGGCGGGCAGATGCAGCGCGTGGCCATCGCGCGTACGTTGATCACCAACCCTTCTGTCCTGATGATGGACGAACCTCTGGCAAATCTCGACACCAAGCTGCGCGGCGAGATGCGACGCTTTATTCGAAACCTGCAGCAGAGGCTGGGAATCACCACGATCTTTGTAACCCACGATCAGATCGAAGCTATGGAACTTGCTGACCGGGTGGCCGTGATCTTCAACGGCAATCTCGCCCAGTTTGACGAGCCCGATACCTTGTACAAACACCCCAAAAGCGTTGAGGTCGCCGATTTCATGGGGGCTACAAACGTCTTTGCGGCGCAGATCAACGACAAGACCGCAACGCTGGATTTTGGCGCGTTGACCTTTGACGCGCCGTCGCAGAATGGCACGCGCTCGGTGATGCTACGAAGCGAAGCGATCGACCTGCATCTGGACGAACCAACGGATGTGCAAAACGTTTTTCGGGGCACCATCGCGACCCGAGATTTCTTTGGCGCCAACATCACCTACGGGGTCACCTGCGGCCACGAGACGGTTCAGGTCACAGAACAATCCCGCCGCGTTATCGACGTCGGGCAAGACGTCTGGCTGACCATCCCGCCCGAGCGGATCTGGGTCATTCAGAAAAACGACTAGTGGAAAGAAATCAGAGGAGGAGACCATGAAGAAAACACTTCTTACGTTATCCCTGCTTGGAGGGTTGGTGACGAGTGCGTCTTATGCGCAGGATGTCGAGGCTTTCCGTGATGCCGTGACATCCGGCTCAGCGACCTGGGAGGAAATTCAGGCCCGCGCCAAGGAAGAGGGCGAAATCAACCTCTACTATTGGGGTGGCAGCGATCAGATCAACATCTGGATGGATCGCTTTGCCGCGCCGGGGCTTGAGGCAGAGGGTGTCAAGCTCAACCCTGTTCGCATAACCGGCACCAAGGACGCTGTTGATTTGGTTCTGGCCGAGCTCGGCTCTGGCAAAGGTCTGGGTGAAGGCAGCGTTGACGCGATCTGGGTGAACGGTGAAAACTTTGCCACGCTCAAACGCCAGAACGCTCTGTTTGGCGCTTTTGCCGACAAGCTTCCCAACAGCGCGAACATCGAATGGAATGCCGATGATCCACGTGCATTGCTGAACCTGCGCGACTTTGGTGTCGAAACCAACGCATCCGAGATGCCCTGGTCAGGCCAGCAATATGTGTGCTCGGTCAATACTGCGCGGGTCGCGAAAGAAGACATACCGAGCACGTTTGCGGATCTGAAAGGCTATCTTGAAGCCAATCCCGGCAAGTTCGCCTATGTCAAACCACCCCATTTCATCGGCAACACCTTCGTTCAGGCCGCGATCTATGCGCATAACCCGGACGGCAATGGTGCGGTTCCGTTCCAGAACTCGATTGACGATCTCGGCGCTGCAGAATTGGCGCGGTTGATCACACCGGGCATGGAATACCTGAAAGAGCTGGACGGATTGCTACTGGGCGCGTCAGGAAGCGGTGCAAGATATCCCGAAGACCCGTCGGCCCTGAATGGCTTGTTCCTGAACGGTGAGATTGATTTCTCGTGCCAATTCGGCCTTTACGGTGTCGCAATCGGTTTGCGGGATGGTACTTACCCTGAAGGGGCGGAGCAGTTCATCTTCCCCGAGGGCAATATGATCAAGAACAAGAACTATCTTGTCATTCCCGCGAACGCGCCGAACCCCGCCGCCGCGCTGGTCATGGCCAACTACATGGCCTCGGTCGAAGCTCAGGCCTCCAAGCTTGAAGTTGCCGGTATGCCACCTGGTATCGATCCGTGGCGTCTGTCCGAAGAGGACGTTGCCAAACTGACCGCGGCCTCACCGGGTTTTGTCGGCATCACTCAGCAAGAGTTGGACGCAAACACCGCGCCCGACACCAACGCAACGCTGGTCGATGTTATCGAAGCCACTTGGCTGGAATACATCGAACGCAAAAGCACTGACCCGATCGACGTGATCGTGGAACGCGCGGTTGCAAACCTGAACTAAGAACACCCAAACAGAGCCCCCTTCGCAAGCGGGGGGCTCGAACAAGGATTTGAGAATGGGTGATTCCGCACCAAATGAGTTGGCACGGCTTCGTCGGGAACGGCGGCTGATGCTGTTGCAATTGCTGCCGGTTGTGCTTGTCCTGACGGTGCTGTTTGGCGGCGCCCTTGTGCTTGGCGTGATGCAATCGCTGGGCTTTGCGCCCTGGTTTGGTGTGAACACCTTTCCGGATTTTTCCTATTTCGGCGTACTTTGGAGTCAGGCCTCGTTTTGGCAATCTCTCTGGCTGACGCTTTACTATGCCGTTGCGGCGACCATTCTTTCGCTGATCCTGGGCATTCTGCTGGCGCTTGCGTTGGTGCGAACCTTTCCCTCCAAAACGCTGTATAAATACCTCTATAAACTCCCGCTGATGATCCCCTACACTGTCGGCATTGCTCTAGCTGTGATCATGTTGGGCAACGGCGGGATGCTGTCGCGGTTGATGGCTTTTGCAGGTCTGATCGACGACCCGGCGCAGTTTCCGCAGATCCTCAAGACGCATATGGGGTGGGGTATTATCGCCGTCTATGTCTGGAAACAGACACCGTTCGTTGCCCTGACCATCTACGCCGTTCTGTTGGGCGTCGGACGCGAGACGGAAGAGGCCGCAGCGATCCTGGGTGCCAACAAGCGGCAGATCTTCTTCTTGGTGACGCTGCCGCAAATCCTGCCAGGGATCATTTCGTCAACGCTCATCATCTTTGCCTTCAACATCGGGGCCTTTGAAGCGCCGTTCATTCTTGGCGGCGGCTTTCCTGACACGTTGCCGGTGGTCGCCTGGCGATACTTCAACGACGCGGATTACACACTGCAGTTGCAGGGGATGGCTACAGTTGTGTCCATCGCCCTGATCGCAGGTGGCATCCTTTATAGCTATCTTGCGATCTACCGGCGCTATGAACGCCGCATCGGGAGGCAGTGACGATGGCGCGTCGGAACGCAAATGCCACTGCGCTTAGCGAACGGCTTTCACCGTTTCAGAAGGTCTATTTATGGTTGGTAGCGGGGTTCATACTGGGCCCGTTCATCCCGCTGATCATCCAAAGCTTTGCGTTCCGCTGGGCCTGGCCTGATCTGCTGCCAAGCACATGGTGGCTGGAGCAACGTGAGAAATCCGTGCTGCCCCTGTCCTGGGATTACGTGATCTCGCCCTATAGCCAGGTGTGGGAAGCTACGCTGAACACCGTCTTCATCGGATGCGCGGTAACTGTGATCTGTCTGATCATCTGCCTGCCCGCAGCGCGCGTTTTGGCACGTGAAAGTTTCCGCGGCAAACCAGCTTTTGAGTTCTTCCTCTCCATGCCTCTCATCGTGCCCGAGGCGGCCATTGGCATCGCGCTGCTGATGATCTTTATCCAGATCGGACTGGCCGGGACCTATACGGGGATCATCATTGTCCACCTTATTCCGACCATACCTTACATGATCCGAATGCTCACCGCTGTTTATCAGGGGCTGGGCCGTGACTTCGAGGAACAGGCAATGATCTTGGGCGCATCGCGCTGGCAAATCCTGCGCATGGTGACACTGCCCATGCTGTTGCCAGGCGTTGTTGCCGGGGCTCTGTTCACGTTTCTGGTATCTACAAACATCTTCCTTCTGACCTTTTTCATGGGTCAGGGCAAAATCATTACCTTGCCCACACTGCTTTTCTCAAAGATCGCGGGCGGGACGTTGGATGCGTCCGCAGCTGGCATCACATTGGTTGTGACCGTCCCCGGCATCATTCTTTTGGTCGTGACCGAGCGGTTCATCAAAGAAGAGGCATTTGGCAAAGGCTTCGGCAACTAGAAAGGCAAAGACATGATGACTTTGAATGAGGCCGTAGAACGGTTCACCCCTCTGGACCCCGAGTTAATGAAAACCCGGCTGGACCGACCGGGAGCGATGCCACGCGTTATCATCGACACCGACACCGCCAACGAGATCGACGATCAATACGCCGTGGCCTGGGCGCTGTTGTCGCAAGATCGTCTGAACCTCGAAGGTGTCACAGCCGCGCCCTATTCATTCCTGCACCATCGCGATGGTCTTTATGATGCTGTCGCTGCCTTGCAACAGGGAAGTGGGACAGACCATGACAGCAAATTTGTAGGCCCCTTCGCAGGATGGGCGCAGCGATTGCTGGCTGATGGACGCACGGCGGATGACATTGAATTTGTAACGCCGGATGTAGGCGAAGCGCGTTCTTATGATGAAATCCTACGCGTTTTTGACGCCTGTGGTGTCGCTTCCGAAGGCCGAGTGTTCCATGGCTCGACACAGCATTTGCCGTCCTATGACGCGCCGGTGGATTCGGATGCGGCCCAATTCATCATCAAACAGGCACGTAACCGCGAAGACGGGCCGGTCTATGTCCTCGCCATGGGAGCATTGCCAAACATCGGCTCCGCCCTGCTGATGGCGCCGGACATCATCGACAATATCGTTGTGGTCTGGACCTCAGGCTTTCCCAGCTATGCGCCGTTTTGCAATGAACCGTCACTGAATCTCGTGCAAGATCAGCTATCGTCGCGATTGCTGTTCGAGTGTGGCGTGCCGCATGTGTATTTACCAGGCTACCATGTCGGCGCACAGCTGACGATTTCCAAGCCGGAAATGGAGGCTTTTGTCAAAGGTCGCGGAGCAATCGGCGATTACTTATGGCATCTTTACACCAACAACCCCTTGCATGTGAAATACGCGATATCCGAGCCGGACACGAAAACATGGGTGATCTGGGACATCATCAATGTGGCCTGGATGCTCGATGCTGCTTATGTGCCGACCCATCTGACAAACTCGCCACATCTGAACGCCGAACTCTATTGGCAGAATGACCCGTCGCGCCACCTGATGCTCGAGGCCTATGACGTGGCGCGGGATGCGATTTTTGAAGATTTCTACCGCTCCCTCGCGAAAGGCAGATCCGCTTGACATCAGAGAAACGCTTTGGGTGCCTTCTACCCCTAGGGCTCGAAGCGCGGACCAAACCAACTGTCTGACGTCAGCGCCCGACCAACAGATCGGGGTTTGTGCAATAAAGCTTGCTGTCAGCGAATTCGAACCAGTCTCAGTTTGCCTCGGAAACCGTGACGCTAAACGTAGTCGCGCATCTAAACAAATAGCAGCTTCTCGTCAGCGTTGCATTAAGTGATCCTGACTTCGGTTGCGGCTTTATTTCGTGCTAAGGTGAGGCGTTAATCGTTTCAAAGTTGAGTCAATAATTATGATCTCTATGTGCAAATGGCGCCGTCACATCTGGTACCTGTTGGCGATTGGTTTGATCTTGATCGCGCCACTTGCGGCAGAAGCCAACGGGAAGCGCGTAGCGCTTGTAGTCGGCAATTCTGCCTATCAACACGTCCCAAATCTGCGCAACCCAGCCAACGATGCCCAAGATATCTCCAATGCATTGAAGCGAATTGGATTTACGGTCACGCTGCAAAAAGACTTGAACTACACAGATATGAGAATTGCATTGCGCGACTTCACAAAAGCCGCAGCAGATGCAGAAGTCGCATTGGTGTATTTCGCGGGTCACGGCATTGAAATCGAAAACACAAACTATTTGATTCCAGTGAATGCAGCATTGCGTAGCGACCGCGACGTGGAATTCGAAGCCATTCGTCTGGACGCTATTGTTAAATCTATTGCTGGTTCATCCGCTCTGAATATCGTGATTGTTGACGCTTGCCGCAACAACCCCTTTCTCGCAAATATGAAACAGGGCTCGATTACCCGGTCGATCGGGAGCGGATTGGCTGCTGTCGAGTCGGGCGGTGTCGTAGTCGGTTATGCAGCCCGTGGCGGAACACTGGCGCAGGATGGCGACGGCCGAAATAGCCCCTATGCACAAGCTCTTTTGGAATACATTGAACAACCTGGTCTGGAACTTGGAAAATTGTTTCGCAAGGTTCGCGACCGCGTAATTACTCTCACTGACGGGTACCAGGAACCCTTTGTCTACGGTTCATTGCCAGGCAAAGACATTTTTTTGGTTCCAAAGATCGAAAAAGTTGCCTTGCCTGCGCCGGACTTACAGGGGTCTGTTGCTCCGGCTTCACAGCCGCTGGCAAAACAGGAAAGCGCGCTGGCAGCCGCAATGAAAGTAAACACAATCAGGGGCTGGGACTTGGTTTCAAGATCCCAGCCCATCGCGGCCACGACGGCTTATGAAACGCTTCAAAGAATGGATGAAATCACACCTGCCTGGATCAAAAACAGCGGGCGTTTGGGTGCGATAGAGGCTGCGCTTTTGCCGGATCTCGCGCAGAAAAAGAAGTTGCAACAAAGCCTAAATGACAATGGCTTTGAAGTAGGTGTTCCTGATGGTGTATTCGGGCCGCGGACCCGAGCTGGCATCAGGGCGTTTCAGGCAAACTATGGGTTGGAACAAGCTGGATATGCGGATGTAGCAGTTCTTTTCGGCCTAGGGCTCAGGCCCCATGTCGAAACAGATGAAAGCTTCATAAGCAACTCCTTTGCGGTCCGGCACAGTATACCCGAGCTTGAACAGCTGGGTGAGTCCGAAGAAATTACTCAGATCCTCAAGTGCCTTGGGCTTCGAAAAAGCGTCTATGGAACCTTTGGTGGGAGCCTTTACGTTGTGCTGATGTATTCCGGTACGGTCCAGAATGCGCGTAGAGAAGCGCAGCAATGCGGCTTGGATCTGGCCGCAATCACATCTTCCGCAGAGAACGCGTTCGTCGTTCGAATGATCGCAAGTGACCCGGCCTTCTTCGAGGTCGGTTACGACAGTAAAACAAGAACCAGCTACAAGGCAGGACCATATTTTGGGTTCAGAAAAGACCCAAAAGAAGACAGCGCGATTACCGGTTGGCGTTGGTTTAGCGGTGAACCGGTAGGTTACACCAATTGGTTGCCGTCCAAGCCAAACAGAAATCACGGCAAAGGCAGCAAAACATACGCCCAATTTCAGTATGAAGCCCGGGGGCGGCGGGACATCGACAATGTTGTCCCGACCATGTGGTTTGATGGCTCGGGCAGGAACGCACGCTCTGTTGTGTTGGAAGGTACATTAGAATGACCGGTTCTACCCGAATGGCCTTTGCAAAACTACGCGTGTCTGTGAGGCCGCTAAAACAATCGGATCGGCCTGTTCGTTCCAATTGATTTTTGCGATACTGTTTAGTCCTTTCAAATCACGCGTTTCCGGGGCGTTTCATTTAGCGGTTCATATCAGTACCTATTCAGAATTTTTCTGACCTCACCGATCTGAGCGCATTCGCCTGATGGTACTGTCCCTGTAACGGCAACGAATGCGAACGCCATAAGCTCTGCCCAATTCAGCAAAAACCCGCGTTACGATGCGTTCTCAAGAGTGAAACGACGAAGCAAACATCGCTCGTAACGGGTAGAGGTTCCTGAGGATTTATCGATTCAATTGGTTTCTGTTATGAATGTGAAATAGCACACAGCGGAAGTTTGAAAGCCGCGTATTATGTGTGCCCAACATCGAGAAGGAAATCGAATACTGGCTTGAAGAGTTTGTGGGGGGGTCACCAAGTTGCTCAGGTTTTTTCTATTTTTCTTTGTCGTTTTCCTCGGCTTTGCAGCGCCGTCACTTGCCTCGCGAGTGGCGCTTGTTGTTGGCAATAGTGACTATGAAAACACCGAACGCTTAACAAATCCTGTAAATGATGCCTTCGAAATCTCCAAAGTTTTGAAACAACTTGGATTCGAAGTCATCGAAGTCAAAAATGCGTCTCAAAGAGACTTTGGCGAAGCCCTTCTGCGTTTTGAACAAAGGCTTGATGGCGCAACTCATGCGCTTTTTTTCTATGCCGGACATGGAATGCAATTGCGGGGGGAAAACTACCTGCTTTCAGTTGACGCAAAAGTTCAGAACCAACATCTTATCGACTCCGAAGCTGTAAGGCTGTCCAAGGTATTGAACCTGATGGAAAGCCGAGCCGCGACCTCAATTGCTTTTATCGATGCCTGCCGAGACAACCCGCTTGCAAATGCATTGAGGGATCGGGTGCCGGACCAGGCGCGCTCACTTGGGCTGGGTCGAGGGCTTGCTGTGGTGGGAGGTGCATATAGTGACAGCCTCGTCGCTTTTGCCACGACCCCTGGAAAAATAGCTTATGATGGAACTGGACCGAATTCTCCGTTTACCAAAGCGCTTCTCAGTCACATCAAAACTCCAGGTATTGAAGTTTCTACAATGCTCAAGCGCGTGTCTGCAGATGTTCTGGAAGAAACTGACGGCAGACAACGCCCCGAGGTTGTTAGCCAGATGTCGCGCGAATTCTATTTCAGGATCTCGGTTGGGACGGTTGAAACTCCAAAAGAAAAATTGAGCGACGAAAACCTGGCCACACAACAATTGAACCTGGCGGTTGGCATCCCCGACCAAAAAGCGCGTCTCGAAGCCATGCAAAAGATCGTGGATACGTTTCCGGAAACGTCAGCGGCCAACATTGCCAGGCAATTGTCGGAACAGGTGACGGCGAGCGCCGCCAACAAGCCTCGACAGAATTCAGACCCCGCGCCCCAAAGCACTCAAGAACAAGGCGAAACCGATCTAGCTGCTCTCCAACCATCCAGAGAGGTCCCTGAAACGAATACGGCCCCTGATCCATTGGTTGTCGCAGAAAACGCATTGGGAATCGGACGCGCGGAATACCGCAGCATCCAAAGAGCACTCGACAGTTCAGGATTTTCCCCGGGCGCTGCGGATGGATTGTTCGGACCTCGCTCGAGAACAGCTCTCCGTCGTTTCGAGGCCGCAAACGGTTTGTCTCAGACAGGATATCTCAATGAAAATACATATGAGATGCTGCTCGCCCGAGTGCCAAAAATAGACAACCGAAGCGTTGAGCCCAATTCATCTGCGACGACTACAAATCTCGCCGCTTTGGATGGGAGCTATGAGGTTGTTGTTCGCCGCCGTTGGGACGATGAATATGCCAAATACCACTACGATCCGTATTACAAACCCGGACGTCAGGAAGTGCTTTCGGTGTACCGTTTCAGTCAAAACGGAAGCGACGAATTATCTTTGACCTACCATCGCGACTTTACCGGCAATTCAGCTGGGTTGCCCAAAGCCAAAGCAACCCTGGACGAGAATGGTAACTTCAAGTTTCGAGCATCTCTAAGCTCTCATTTTGGTAATGCCACAATTCGACAAGTTACTTTTTCAAGAAAACTGGTGTCGCTTCAAAAAGGACAGTCCGCGAGGTTCGAGCCTGGTCGGTTTGATCAGCAATTTATCAAGAACGTAGAGCTCAAGCGCTTGAAATAGGCAGGAGGTCTTCAGAATGAACTTGACCACTAAACCAGCTCGACTATCGCGGAAACCTGCGTGCCGTACGAAGTAAGTATCCTGATTAACAAGTAAAAATAGGAATGGGTAAAATGTCAGACAAAAAGAAAACTCTCACGCGTTACAAGCAAGTTCTGGGCAAACTCAAGAAGCTTCGCGCGGAGATGAACAGTGACTTTGAAAGACTTCGCAAAGAAAACGCGCGCGACTTGCAAAAGTGCAAGAAAGCTACGGATCAGAAGGATTTGATTGCGATGCTGGCCACCATGGCTGTGGGCCTTAGCAATCTGGCTGTTGCCGCAAAAAAATCTACTAAAGTAACCGGCGCCGAACTCGCAAAGCTGAACAAAGAAACGCTAAAGGGTTTTGTCGGTAGTAAAGCGGACCAATACGCCCAATTGGTCGGTGGCGCAGTGTCCGACGACGTAAAGGCGGACGGGAACCTTGTCCTCTTCGCGAAAGCCACACTGAAGGCATGGTCTGATATGAACAAACCTTCGTTTTGGGCGGCGGCTTATGTCGACATCGTGGAAAACAGAAAATTCAAATGGGATCCGGTTTCTTGGGCGGCCTACGCCAAGAAGATTCAAAAGGAGAGCGACTCCCGTATCACAAGAATACAACTGAAAACTCAGAAAGACCTCGATTCTAGGATCAGAAAGTACGAAAAACTAGTTAAGCAGCTCGAGAGAGCCGCGTAAAAAACCAGATACCGAACTCGTCAGAGGCGGTATCACTACCGTCGGCAAATGGCCCGAAAACTGACTTGGTCAAAGTGGGCTCAGCACCGAACAACGCTGTGTCGTGAACTGGAAGCCACTTTGGAGTGGCGAACGGCGCGACTGCTCGCCAAGATGGCTTGGATACCGCATCATGTGGCCTGAGGCGACAGCTCAAACTGGCAATCGGATTCGCTAGTTCAGTTTAAACCCGCACCCGCGTCTGCTGACTATTTCTCGTTATCTCTTACCCGCAACAATCCGGTCCAGGATGAGTGCGCAGAACAGGATCGCAAGACCGGCAAGTATCCCCTGCCCCGCCGCTGCATATTGCAGAGCTTCCAGCACGTCCTCACCCAATCCTTTTGCGCCGATCAGCGAGGCGACAACCACCATGGCCAGCGACATCAGTATGGTTTGGTTTACACCGGCCATGATTGTTTTATGCGCCAAGGGCAAGTCAACACGCCAGAGCAAGTAGCGCGGTGTTGCGCCAAAGGCCAAGGCGGCTTCGCGCACGGTTTCAGGGACCTGCTGCAAGCCAAGCACTGTGAAACGGATCACTGGTGGGCTACCAAATATCATGGTCGCGACCACGCCAGCAGGCTTGCCAGAGCCGATAAAGGCCACAACCGGAATCAGGTAGACGAAGGAAGGCATCGACTGCATGAAATCCAAAATGGGCCTCACAATGGCAAACGCACGCGGACGACGCGCGCAGTAGATACCCAGGGGAATGCCCAAGGTAATCGAGATCAGCGCGGCTGCGCCAAGCAGCGCGATGGTTGTCATCGCTTTTTCCCAGAAATCCAGAAGCCCGAGATAGGCCAGCGCTGCGCCGGTAAAAATCGCCACGCGGGCGCCAGCCGAAAGGTAGGCCAGCATGATGATCACCATAGCCACTACCGGCCAGGGGGTATCAACCAGCACAACTTCGATCCAGTCCAGCAGAGTACGCATCCCTAAGGTCAGCCCGTCAAAGAAGCCTCGTCCGGCGGTTTTGGTCCATTCAAACACGGCCTGCACACCGTCTCCGACATTCAACCGCCAGTCGCGGTTGGTGGGGAAGGTTTTGAGCACAGCCAAAGCATCAGGCTGCGCGAATTTGATCATCGACAAGATCACCACCACGAAGGTCAGCGCTGTAGCCACGGCTAGTCGGGTGACCGACCACCCGTGCGCCACGCTCGGGTCAGAGCGCCACCGCGCAAATTGCCCTTCAAGCGTCCAATTGGCCAGAGATGCGGTAAGAAACTTGACGGCCAACAACAAAACAATGCCGACGGTCAGATAGGTCAAGCCAGTTGAGTCGGCTGTGCGCGCGGCCTCTTGCGCGCCGGCCAAGGCCCCTTCCAAGGATTCTGCTGCACGTTTCAGCGAATCCAGCGACGCAGCTCCAGATTGCTCTGCTGCGGTGATCTGTTGGCGTCGAAGCTCCAACGTTTGCTCGATTTGTTCCGCGCGCTCGCGAAACTCGCGCCCGAGATCTCCGAACAAGCCCAGCCCGATCTGGATATAGGCTAGTGTTTCCAACACCAGAAATCCCAAGAACCATGACCATAGCCCCCGTGCGCCGAACCAGATCGGTCCGAGGATCGCCGCTGCCTTGTTCAGCGTAAAGCGATAGCCTGGCGCCTGCATCATGTAGGAGAAGGTCTTTTGGTAATATGACTGTTCCTGCCCCACGAAATCTCCGATCAGCCCATTTAGGCGGTCGGCGGTTTCCGGCTGGATCTGTTGGACATCAACATGTTTCATAACGGTCCCCTTATGCCTGGCTGTCCTGGATCGCACGGATTAAGCCCGCACGATTGATCACGCCTACGGTCTTGCCGTCCTGTGTCACCGCCACTACGCCGTGGCCATCCACGCAGAGGTTCATTAGATCAGACAAATCCATATCCGGATGGGCTTCTTTTGCGTCCTGGGGCACCTCTCCATGATGTGCTTCGAACTCGTCGACGGGTTTCATAACGGCATGGGCGAAGATCATATTGAGCTTGGAAATCCCGGCTACGAAGTCGGCAACATAGTCATCGGCAGGATTGAGGATGATCTCTTCGGGTGTTCCGATTTGAACAATGCGCCCATCCTTCATTATCGCGATCCGGTGGCCAATGCGGATCGCTTCGTCCAGGTCATGAGTGATGAACATCGTGGTCTTGTTCAACTTGTGGCTCAGATCCATGAACTGATCCTGCAACTGTTTGCGGATCAGAGGGTCAAGAGCCGAAAACGGTTCGTCCATCAGCAAAACCTCTGGATCGGCGGCGATCGCGCGAGCGAGGCCGACACGCTGCTGCATCCCGCCCGACAGCTCATGTGCGTATTTGTCTTCCCAGCCGTTCAGCTCAACCAGTTCCAGCACGCGATCCGCCTCTTCCCAACGGCGGGCCTTGCCGGTGCCGCGGATTTCTAGCGGCATCGCTACATTGTCGCGCACTGTCCGGTGCGGCATCAGGCCAAAGTTCTGAAACACCATGGCGACGCGACGGTTGCGCAGATCTCGCAGGCCTTCATCATTCAGGCCCATCACATCCTCACCATCCAGATAGATATGGCCGTCTGTAGGCTCCAGCAGACGGTTTACATGGCGCACAAGGGTTGATTTTCCCGACCCCGACAGGCCCATGACGCAAAACAGCTCACCTCGTTCGATCTCGAAACTGGCATCAGCCACACCTACAACGCAGTTGAAGCGTTCCAAGACCTCGGCCTTACTCAGCCCCTCACTATGGATGGCGTTCAAAGCTTCTTGCGAGCGCTCGCCGAACACTTTCCACACGCCTTTTGCGTCGATTGCGATTTGCGCTGTCATTTTGGCCCCATCGGAATTGAGTTGGATCGCGCCCCCGGCACCCAGGGGCGCGCAGGTTTTAGTTGGTGGTCAGACCCAACCAGCTGTCGACGGTATCGCCATTGGCGGCTATCCATTCAGCTACGACCTCATCCGTGTCGCGGCCTTTGACCACGACCTCATAGGTCAAGCCGCTGAGTTCACCCGCATCCATGTCGATATTGGCCAGGAACGACGCTGCTGCCGGGTTGCGCTGATCCAGCGATTTGGAATGTGCAACGGTCACGGTCTTGACCGGCTCACCCGTGCTGACATGAGACTTGTTGTACCAATCCGCATCCTGATCGGGCTGCACCATCTTGTAAGTGGCCGCATCATGCTCGGGTTCTTCCAGAATGGTCACGTCATACAAGGCGTGTACGTAGTGTGGCGCATAACAATAGAAGGCCGCACCTTTCTTCTGGTCGATCTGATCTTTCAGACGCGAATAGAACACAGTTTCGTCCTCGGTGGTCGGTGTTAGAAAGGTCTCAATACCGTAGTCCCGCACACGCACCTTGAAGGTGTTGGTCGAAGCCCAGCCCGAGGCACCAACCCAGACTTCGCCCATGCCGTCACCATCCGAGTCGAATAGCTCTTGTGCGACCGGTGTCGCCAGATCGTAGATCGAGCGGATGTTGTGATCCTCGACCATGTAGTTCGGCACGCAGATCCCGGCACGGCCTTCGTAGCTGCCAGCAGACAGACCCACGGTACCTTTTTGGTCGACATATTCATCGGTAAAGGACGACTGGTTCGGCAACCAGACATCCGGATGCACGTCGATGTCACCACGCCCGCCATCCATGGCAGCAAAGATCACTGCGTTCGCGCCGGGAGCATAGCCGACTTCACCACCAAGACGAGTTTCGATGACCTGCCCGATCACGCGGCTCATGATCTTGGCGCCGGGCCAGCTGGGTTCGCCCACCATGACCTTGTCCTGTGCCATTGCCGTCGTCGCACCCATGGCCAGAGCCAAGATTGCTGTAAGCTTTAGTGTTTTCATATCGTTTCTCCCGTTGCGTAGAGTTATTTGCGCCATCAGGCGCGCGCCCGCTTGCGTTGCGGGTCGATGAATGGAATGTCCGTGACGGTGGCCCGCAGGCGTTTCATCCGCCCGTCGAGTTGACCGACCTCCAGTTGAGTGCTGTTCTCCGCTTGTTCGACCGAAAGCCGCGCCATGGCGATCGCGTGTTCCAGCATCGGCGAGCGCGTAGCCGAAGTGACCAGGCCCACTTGCCGTTCACCTGCATAGACTGGGGCCCCATGGGCGGGCACGTCGTCACATCCAATCAGCAGTCCTTTGAGCACCCGGCGCGCATCGCGCGCATTGCGTTCCAGTGCCGCTTTCCCGGTGAATTCGGACTTGGTCAGATCGACCGCAAAACCCAAACCGGCCTCAAACGCATCGACGCCCGGCGCGAATTCCGCGTTGGCCGCGGCCAGCCCTGCTTCGATCCGAATGATGTCGAGGGCGGCCGAACCCATTGGGGTGATCCCGAACTCCTCCCCGGCGGCCACAACTGCGTCCCAGATGGCAACGGCGTCGGATTTGGAACAGAAAATTTCGTACCCCAATTCACCGGTATACCCCGAGCGCGACAGCATAAAAGGCTCGCCCTCACGGTCGTTCAAACGAGCGACAGTGACACCGAACCATTTCAGATGATCCAAACTGGGGACATGTGGCTGAGTAAAGGCAATCTTGCGCAGAAGGTCGCGCGACTTCGGTCCTTGGATCGAGAGGTTCGGCATCGCCCCACACAGCGCATGCACCCTCACTTGCAGATCGCGCGCATCGGCCAGTTCTTGCAAAGCCCGGCCACTTTCCTCGGACCCGCAGCACCAGCGGAATATCTCGGGCGCAAGGCGGAACAGTGTGCCATCGTCGATGACCGAACCGCTTTCGTCGCACATCAGCGTGTAAGACCCGCGCCAAACCGGCAGTTTTGCTACATTGCGCGTTGTCGCCAACTGCATCAAAGCCTCGGCATCGGGGCCGACAACGTCAAATTTGCGTAAGCCACTCATGTCCTGAATAGTCACCGCCTGACGGCAAGCCCAATATTCACCCAATGTGCCATAGGCCGGATAGCTGACCGGTGCCCACAGATCGCGCGCCGGGGCAAAATGCTGGGTGAGAGGTGACAAACGGTCGTGAAAGGCAGACTCCTGACTGATCGACATGGGCGCGTCTTCCTTTTCGCGATAGGCAACCGCTCTGCGGATGGGCGTTTCGGGTCGGTAGATGCGCACATGCACATCGGTCGGATTCCAGCCGTTAATGGGATCGATATCGTCAGGACAGGCGGTCGAAACGCAAACCAGGTCCTCCAGAGCGCGCAAAGCGACGTAGTCTCCGGCGCGCGAATGGGATTCTTCGGTCAAAATGTGATGGGTCTTGGGATCGATCCAAGTGCTCCAGAAGAAATTGATTGCGGGCCACGCGGTTCGGCGCGCCACACCGTAAGGGGCCAGAGCGTTCGACATGTTATCGGAGCAATTCAGATGCCCGGGAAACCCGCGTTCTTCATAACCGCGCGCGGTGCAGGCCAAACCAAATGTGTCATGCCGCCCACATGTGTCTTGTACCACGTTCAGCAACGGGCGCATCTCGCGATCAAAGAACTTGTCTAATAAGCCGGGGATGGGATAAGAGCGCCGAACCATCGACCGGGTCGCGGTCGAGTCGATCATCCACTCTTGTCCCTGATCCAACCCAATGGCTCGCAGAGCCATAAAGTCGGAACATTGCTGACCCTCAACATCGATGATTTGAACAAATTCGCCGGCCTTCAACTCATAGGCCTGCGCGCTGCCGCGCTGTACCGTAAATTCGTCGCGCGTATCACCGAGCAAGGGTGGCAGATGCGGCTCTTTGGTCATCGCCGACTTGTGCAGGACCGTGATGTTCCCAGTCGCACTGCCGTCAACAAACCCGGCAACCCCGGTGGGACGGATCACCCAGACCGTAACCGCGTCGCCAGTTCGGAGAATCAACGGCTCGGTCCCACGGTCGAGCCGGTGACAAGGAACCTGCCGATCTCCACCCTGCGCCTCAATCCAAGCCAGAAACCGTGTACCGTCAAAATCGCCCCATTTGACCACCCCGGTTTTCGACAAATTCAACGCAGTCAATCCCGGTCGCCCATCTTGGGTAAGGGCCACAACTTCCAGTGCCTGCTCTGGGCCAAACCCTTCTATCGACAGCAAATCTCCTGACTGCAAAACCAGTCGGACAGCCTCTCGCGGGGCAAGGATGTAGGTGCGGGAATCAGACGCTTTTTGGAATCCGGGGAAATGGCGGCCAGGGCCATCAAACCCGGTGTTTGTGAACTTATGTAAGACAGATGACCCCAGCATATCCGTATCGGATTCCCAAAATGTAACTAGTTACAGAGGTTGCTGAAACTAGTTACATATGTCAACTCTTTCCTCAGAAGCCCGCCAAACGGACATGAATCCTCTCGATGAAAAAAACCCCAGAGCCCAAAAAACGCGCAAATCTCAGAGATGTGGCTAAAGCTGCTGGCGTATCTGTCGCCACAGTCTCGCGGGTTTTGAACGAACCGGCTGTCGTAAAGAAAGACACTTTGGAAAAAGTTCAGACCGCCATTGCGGATCTGAAATTTGTACCAAGTGCCGCCGCTCGTGCGATCAATTCAGGCCGTACCCGGTTTGTCGGAGCATTGGTTCCCACTCTGGACAATGCAATCTTTGCCCGGTTTCTTGCCGCGTTAGAGCGCAAACTGTCAGACCACCAATTATCTCTGATCGTGGCGACCACCGAGGCAGATCTGGACATCGAAGCCGAAAAAGCCAAAAGCCTAGTGGATATCGGCGCAGAAGGCTTGATCGTCACAGGAGTCACGCACAGCCCTGCATTTCACGATCTGATCGAACGCACAATGATGCCAACGATCATTACGTCATTCTTTGATCCTGAAAACCCGCTGCCGACGATCGGATACGACAACGCGGCGGCGGCACAACTTGCATTACAGCATCTTAACGATCTCGGTCATCGTAACATAGCGGTCGTACATGGCCCCGTTCATAACAATGACCGCACGCGTGCCCGTCTTGCCGGTCTCAAAGACTTTCCATTCACCGGAGAGCTTACAACCTTCGAAACCGAGATCAGTCACCAAGGCGGTGCTGACGTAGCACATAAGTTGAGCAATCTTGACACGAAGCCGGACGCTATTTTGTGCCTGTCCGACGTTGTTGCGCTGGGTATTTTGCTTGGCTTTCAAGCCCAAGAAATCGCTGTACCGGATCAGATTTCCATGGTGGGTGTTGACGATCTTCCGACGTCGTCTGTGTCAGTTCCACCCCTTACCAGCGTACATTTACCGGTTTCTCAAATGGGAGAACGCGTCGCAGACGCGCTGGCACATTGGATCACGGCACAACAGCCGCCAGAACCAGAAAGACTCGATGCATATATTGTCGTCAGGAATTCCACAAAAAGTGCTGACAAAAGCTCAACTTAAGCGAGATCATCTCATGATCCCTGGCGGAAACGCGCGGTCTCGGCAATCGCGATGAACACCACGCAACGGTTGCATTGCAAGGTTTGCGGTTACCGGAAAACCAATAGCTCGTGCCAATAGCTGCTTAGAAAACCAGATCGGCAAAGCTCTATACTTCGCGACGTACGGCGGTAAGCAGCATTCTCACCAATGCGGACTGCGATCGGACACCAATTTTGTCATATATTCTTTGCAGGTGCGTTTTCGCGGTATTTGGACTTATTCCCAGCATTTCCGCAGCCGTTGAGATATCAGCACCTGCTATAAGCTCTAGGGCCAGTTTTTCCTGTGTATCCGATAAGCCATAGGCTTCAGCAGCAGCCGCAACTTGGCTATTCAGCCGCTCTTCGTCGTCAAATGCAATGAAAAATCTGCCGTCGCACAGCAGAGCCCAGCAGACATGTGCAACACCAGCATCGTCTTGTCCGAGTGGAACAATGCGGCTTACAGCTTCCTCGCGCAAACCGGGTGTGAGATGACTTCTGATCTCATAAAGCCAATTCAGCGCCCCCAGCAGCAATATTCGCGCCTCGTCGTCGATTGCACAGAGTTTCCGCCCTTTCTTCATGAGCATCGGATGGAGCGGCAGTCGTTTTTTGCACTTTCGTTCATCCAGATCATTTCGCCAGACCTATCGACCTCAATCAGGGGCGCATTTTCACAATTCGCTCTTATTTGGGTGCTTACCAAGCAACTGATTTTCCAAACCCCATCGACCTTTTGCAGAATCTTGAGCTCATGATATCGGCGCAAGGTTCCATCAGCGATGCTGGACATATCGCTGTTCTGGTCATAGCTGACCCAGGCCATCTCGGGGCTGATCACCATATTCAGGTTTTCGCGTTCGAACGCTTTCGGGGGACTCCATTTAACAGGTTACAAAAAAATGCGTCTCATTTGCTCTTTGATCTCGTCCCCTTTCACCAAAGTTACGCCTGTAGCGACATGGGTTTGGACGCGACGTGTCTGTGGACCATCAAGCCAATAGGATTGCCAGGCGTCATAGTCACGTTGGAGATAAGCTTCGGTCTCGGCTTCTATGACAGCGAGGACGGCGTCACGATCTTCATTCGTTCCTTGCGTCATGATCTGGTGGTAAACTTTGCTCGTTGTGGATGTTGGGCAATGCTGATGGAGCGGTGACGTTTGAAAACCCATTTACTCATCAATCGTGCTTTCTCTTGCAGCCTACTGATAAATTCCAATCTGGCCATTTTGGTATAGTAAGCGTCTTCATCCCCAGAGTCATAACTCGTCAGATGTTTTTGACTGAGCGCGACTATTCCAATTGATTGCAAATCCATGCTGGGCTCCGAACTCTCTTTAGTGGCTGAGCAGAAGTGTATGAGGGTTGAGCGCAATCACCTGTCATACACGCGGATGACAGGTATAGATTTTGCAAGAAAATAAGAACAAAGCCGCCTCAGCCGCTCGCTGAGGATCAGGGCCTTTGTCGTTGCGCAATTGTCGAGCGCCGGATTACCGGCGCTCTCTGAAAGTAGTAATCCCGACGACTGCCGTCGAACCTGCCGCTCTTCAGACAGCAGCGTTTGTAGCGCCTCCCCGAGCCGCAAGGGCAAGGATCGTTACGTCCGAGTTTCTCTTGGAGTTCTACATCGCCCGCGCACCGTTTGAACGCCAGTTTTGACGCGTGTCTCCGATGGGAAGGACTTGCGACGCTTAGAAATGACCTCGAAAGGAGGCGCGGTCTTCGGGTTTGATGCGATTGGCCATGATACCCTCCATCATTTGATTTTGCCGTGAAGGCCACTTACAGCCTCAATCCTGAACCTCAAAGAGTTTTTCGCTATGATCGACCGTTTTGGACGGGTCGCTTTTTCGAAAAGTTCGGCTTCACCCTCATCAGACCGGCCCTTCGCGCAGCCGCAGCCAGGGCCCGCGCGGATCGCGATCTGTGAGCTCAATGACAAAATGTTCAATGCGTTGCGCTAATGGCCCTCGGGGAGCGCTGCATAGGTTCAAAGCCATCCCTCATGACGCTGTACAGACAGCCCACAACCGCCGTTCACCAGCCCACCCGGATGCTGCAAAAGCGGCCCACAAAACGGACAATCCTTCGGCGCTCAGATTTGATAAAGTGATAAAAAGACACTCAAGGACCAAGCCAACCCACGCATGCCTTTGGAACATGTAGGCGAGACCTGTTCGCATCCCGCCAACTCTGTTCCAACGTTTAGGTTTTGGCGCTATGCCGGTTCTCCAGCCGGTGCCACGAACGTCATGCCCACCTCGCTTGCGATGGACAGAACCGAGGTCAGGTCCGGCTCGCCAGGTTCGGGCAGCTCGGTCTGGCCTTCCGGCAGCGGCTGACCCACACCGGTGAAGAACCGGTCGTGCATGTGACCCGGCGCGTTGATTATCAACAGGCGGGCCGGTTTGTCGCCGACGGCCTGGAATGCGTGCACAGCTCCATCGGGGATTGCGATGTGGTCGCCTGGGCCCGCGAGGATGTCCTTGCCATCGACTGAGAAGCCAATCTGACCGTCAAGGACGAAGAAAGACTCGGTCTCACCGGCGTGGTGGTTCGGCGGCGCCCCTGCGCCGACCGGAACAAGGCATTCAACGAGGCAAAACTTGTCCATCGTTTCCGACGGGAACGCATGAAATTTCATAAGTATGTTCAGAACGTTGTAAGTGCGTGGACGATCCAGCATTTAATGCTCCTCCTGTGGCAGATCGTGAGAACTGATCAAAGGGTAGGCGCAGCTTATCAATCTGTGAAATCGATTAATTATATGATATAAATTCACATGGCCAATTTATCTCGTTTTGACCTGAACCTTCTGCGCGTGCTGAATGCGCTGCTAATCGAGATGTCGACCGTCAAGGCAGGTGAGCGTTTGGGCCTCTCACAACCGGCGGTATCCGGCGCGCTGAAACGGCTGCGGCTGTCTCTTGGCGATGAGCTGTTTTTTCGGAACGGGCAGAAACTTGAACCAACCGCGCACGCCCTATCGTTAAGAGAGCCTCTGCAAGAGATCCTGAGCCGCGTTGAAACACTCATATCCGCGAAAGACGCCTTTGATCCTGCAACTGCGGTGCACAGGTTCCGGATATCAGGAAGCGATTTCTTCGCAGAGATGCTCATGCCGGCGCTCGCCGAATATTTGACGGTGCATGCACCTAGGATCAGCGTTCATCTTGTCGATCTTGTGCCAGATAATCGTGTCAACGCCTTTGCAGACATTGAGGTGGATTTCGCGTTGCTCCCCGAAACGCCGTTGCCTGACTGGGCGGAAGCGCAAGAGATGTTCGCTTCTTCGTTCTCCGTCATTGCGCGTAAGGATCACCCAAAGGCAGTTGAAAGAGGGCTTGTACATGGCGATACCCTGCCGCTCGATCTTTTTTGCGAGCTAGGGCACGTTCTGTTTTCGACAACGGGCACTCCGAATGGTCTTGGGGATGAGGCGCTTGCGCGCGTCGGACGTCGGCGCAATGTGGTGATGACACTTCCCGTATTTTCCGGTGTTTACCGCGCGGTCGCCGGGTCCGACCTCATCGCCTTGCTTCCATCGGCTTTGGCGCATCGTGTTGCCGAATCCGCCGGTCTGAACGTGTTTGTCCCGCCGATCTCGGTTGACCCCGCCCGTTTGATTCTGGTCTGGCACCGGCGGGTTTCAGACAGCGCGCCTCATCAATGGTTGAGAGAAAGGACCGCTGAGATATTGCACCCCCTCAATGCATGAAGAGCGCGCACAACGGCCCGCTCCGGACATTGACGGCCACTCGAGGTGCTTTAACGCAGAGTTCTTCAAAACCATCGTTCGTCCCATTGCATCTTCTTTCTGCTCGCACAGGCGCAACGGGCTGTTAAAGGACTGCGGACGCATATCTTTTTCGCTGAGCATCCCTAACAAGTGCAGCTAGCCGATAGAACCCATGAGCCATTTTTGTGTAAGGCATCAGCAGGAAAAAGGTCAGAACCGATCCGAGGTGAATGGCCAAAAGCGCAGGCATCAGCGGCGTTGCTCCGAGGGCATAAAGAACCAGCCCGCTGAACCCGACAAACCCGAGCAACAGGATAAAGCCGATATCCCCACCCCATGCCGACGGATCGCCGAGGTCTCGGTCTGACTTTAGCTTGAGCAGCGCCATCGCACCGCACCCTACCGTCAGCAAAATACCTCCGGAGATTCCGAACAGTTTCGGCAGCGACCAGAACCCATACGGCGCGTGCAATCCGAAGACATAGTGCAGGACGGTCGCCACCGAGGTCGACGCAAAGCACAACAGGAACCCATACATGATGGCGTGGTGGATGTGGCGTCGGCCCTGACTGAACCGGTCTTCGTCCTCAAAGTTGCAGCCTTCGCCATGGCCTGCGGCCAAATCCTGCATCTTGCCTGCGCGTTTGAGCGCAGCCGTCAGATCAGACATCTGGATGGGCTTGCCCTCCACCTCGGCCCAGTAGCGCCGAAGACTGATGGCAATGCTGAACAGAGGCAGCAAGAAGGCGGGTGCGAAGATCGCAACCATCGCGTTGTGCGACAGGACAGCGTAGAACCCCTCGCCTCCACTGGAGCCGATGGCGCGGATGGCCCAGAACAACAGGGCAAATCCGATCACAAGTGCCAACGCGATCGCGCCGCCATGGGTGTGGAACCGGCGCGCTATCGGCTGCGGCCACGCAAAGCTTTCCCAGCTATCGCGCCGCACTTCGGCCAGCGCCTTGGGCAGATTCAGATCGAACTCATGTGGGGCGGTGTACTGACAGGCGTAATAACATCCCCGGCAGTTGTGGCATAGGTTGGCCAATTGCGTGATGTCTCCGTCCGAGAACGCCCGTTTCGTATGAAGCGACGGAAACACCGAACAATATCCCTCGCAATAACGGCAAGCGTTGCAGATCTCGGCCTGACGGCGGGCTTCCTGAATTAGATCAGTTTGCATAAGCGGCTGCCTCACGTCCTGCGATGCGTCCAAACACGGTTCCGATGGTCATTCCGAAACCGGCCAGATAACCCTGCCCAAGGATCGAACCGGCCATGGTCTCGCCTGCGGCCCACAGGTTTTTGATCTTTCCATTTTGGGTCGAGCACTGGGCCTGCGCGTCGACCTTCAACCCAAGATAGGTAAAGGTCACACCGGTGCGCAGTGAATAGCCATAGAACGGTGGTTCGGTAATTGGGCGCGCCCAGTTGGTCTTGGGAGGTGTCAGGCCCGAGGTCGCGACCCCGTCCAGCTCGGTCGGATGAAACCCGCTGGTGTCACCGCAAGCGGCGTTGAATTCGCTGATCGTCGCTTTCAACTTGTTTGCAGGCAGGTCCATCAACCCGGCCAATTCCTCCAACGTGTCCGCCTTTAGCGGGGGGAATACGGACGGCATGAACAGATTCAGCGACTTGGCGTCGATGATCACATAACCTACCTGATCCGGCTGCGCCGCGACCAGTCGCCCCCAGATCGCGTAGCGCTTGGGCCAGACATCCTCACCTTCGTCATAGAACCGCTGGGCATCCTTGTTCACGACGATGGAAAACGGCACGCAGTCCAGACGGGTGACGATGCCGCCGTCGTATTTAGGCGCACGCCCGTCAATAGCAACAGCGTGGCATTGGGTCGGGTCACCGACGCTATCGACGCCTTGGCCCAACAGATCGGCCAGCACGACGCCCCTGTTGTAAGGTGTGCCGCGTATCAGGAAGTTTTTGGCTGGTTCACCCCAGGCCCGCGTGAGCCAATCCGTATCCGCCTGAAACCCGCCGGAGGCAACGATCACCGCCTTGGGTCTAATGCGATGGGACTGACCTTCGTAGGTGTAATCGACCCAATCGATCCGATCACCATTCAGCTCCAAATGTGTGACCGCGGCTTCATACAGCACATCAGCGCCCAGCCCAGCCGCCGTCCGATAATACGCGTTTACCAGAGACTTACCGCCCCCCATAAAGAACGCATTGGTCCGCGCCAATGACAAAGTTCCCGACAAAGACGGCTGAAACCGAACCCCGCGCTCTTCCATCCAGGGCAAGCATTCCTCCGAGGTACGGATTGCAAGGCGGGCAAGATACTCATCGGTTTTACCACCAGTGACTTTCAGCAGATCCGAGAGATATTCGTCTTCGCCATACTCCTCGATCAGAGGACCCAGGGGAGATTTGTGCATGCAGCGAAAATTACGCGTGTGGCGCGAGTTTCCACCGCGATAAGGTTTTGGCGCCGTTTCAAGTATCAGAACCCGGGCGCCTGACTCGGCAGCGGTCATAGCGGCACAAAGGGCCGCGTTCCCGCCCCCAATCACAGCGATATCGTAAGCTTCCTTTGGGGTGGCCATATCCTGTTTACCTACTGGCTTTCTTCGATTGAACGGTCGCGGTCCTGCAATGCGCGGATTCGCATACGCTGCGCAGCCTGAATATGCGCCCGCATCTCTGTTTCAGCCGCTCCGCCGTCGCGGGTCTTCAAAGCGGCCATGATGCGCCGATGTTCCGCCACCGCTGCCTCAGCCCGGTCGCCATCCAGCAACTGAGACGGTCCGAGGATCAACAGCGCCTTTTGCAAGGACAGCATGGATTTCGCGAGAAACCGGTTCTTAGCCGCGTCCAGAAGCGTTGCGTGAAAGACCCTGTTGATTTGCGCCGCGTCCGCACCCGTACCTGCCTCTGCCAGCCGGTCATTCAGAACCTCGAGCTCATCCAGCTCGACATCCGACGCCGCGCGGGCTGCCAGACGGGCCGCCGTCCCTTCAAGCACCGCGCGCATCTCATAAAGTTCCATAACCTCGGCGTAATCCAGACTGCGCACAGTCGCGCCTTGCCGCGGGATATGCGTGACCAACCCGTCGGCCTCCAATTGCCGGATCGCTTCGCGCACCGGGGTACGGCTGACGCCCAACCGTTCCGAAAGCTCAATTTCACGCAGCCGGTCACCGGGCAGAAGAGTGCCTTCGCGAATCTCGTCCAGCAGGCGCTGATACGCAGAATTGCCTTGCGGGCCGGGGTGTTGCAGGTCGTTTTGAAAGGTCATCATGCTCGCGCTTCTTTCATTGCGACCACTTGGATACATTTGGATACACTTCGAGTCAACCGCATCGGAACCACCCCTTGCCCACTAAGTTGATCGCATCGCCACTTTGGAAAAAGCGGGTTGCAGCCTTCAGCCTTGCGGTGCTGGGCACTGGAGTCTTTTGGGTACTGAACCTGCCGTTGCATTTCTTGTTCGGCCCAATGAGCGTCTGCCTATTTGCGGCCTTCGCGCCCGGCTGGCGGAGAGATGACGATTCTGGCTATCGTCTCGAGCGCAGATTTGAGCTTTGCAATCACCCATCATCTGACAAGGATCGCGTTGGTGATCATCGGTGAGCCCATCGCCAAATTTCTATCCTGCGATGGTCCAAACCTCGGGGTTGATCATGTGGATCGGAGCACCTTTGGCAAAGGCGTTCACCTGATCGAAAATATCCGCGAATTGAAGGTCGAACTCATCCTCGGTGACGAAGCCGATATGCGGTGTCGCGATCAGGTTTGGATGCGACAACAAAGGATCGGTCGGATCGGTCAAAGGCTCGGTATCGAAAACATCAATCGCCGCTTTGCCCGGGCGACCGTCGTTCAGCGCCGCCAGCAAAGCACCCGGCACGATCAGCCCGGCCCGCGAGGTGTTCACAAACAACGCCCCCGGCTGCATCTGTGCGAAATCCGATGCGGTAATAATCCCGCGCGTGTTCGGTTTCAGGCGCACATGGACTGAAACGACATCGCTTTCACCAAAGAACGCTTCTCGGCTGTGCGCGACCTGCACTCCATCCGCCTGCGCACGTGCCCGGCCTTCCTCAGACGACCACCAAACAACATTCATCCCGAACGCCTCGGCATAGCCCGCAACCGCGCGAGCAATCCGGCCATAGCCATAGAACCCCAGTTGACGGCCCCGTAGCGTCTTGCCCACGCCTGCTTGCCAGTGCCCCGCTTTGACCGAGGCCATTTGTGCGGGCAAGTCGCGCATCCCAGCCATGACCAACGCCCAAGTCAGTTCTGCTGCGGCATAAGACGGCGTCCCGCCATGCATATTCGAACACAGCAGCACTCCGTTGTCCGAGCATGCCTGCACATCGACATGCGGGTATACGCTACGTTGACTGATCAATTTCAGGTTTGGGAGTTTTTCAATCAAGTCACGGGTGATCTTGGTGCGTTCGCGAAACAGCACAAGCGCCTCAGCTCTCTGCAAGCGCGCGGCCAATTGGTCGGTATCCTCGACATGATCTGTCCAGACCTTCACGTCATGGCCGGATAGCTTTCCAAAACAGGGCAAGCGCTGCAGTGTATCAAACCAGTCATCAAGAATGTGGACCTTCATCGGCTTTCTATTCCCTGCTCGGTGGTCAGTTTTCTTGGGGTCGGAACAAAATGACGTGTGTCGAGAGCGGCAAGCGCATTGCGGACCCGTTCGCTTTGATCCAGCAGATGGTTGAACTGCTCATCGCAGCCAGCAATCGGTGTCGGGTAGTCCGCGATGTCGCGCCGCAGGGCCGACTGCGCCAACCTGAGTTCCTGACGCGCGATATCGAGGCATTCGGAATAGTTGTCCATCGTGGCATCTCCATATTGTATACCAAAGTATACAATATGATCATCACCACTTCAACTGCCGTTCCACACAGATTCCGGCACATAAACATGTCCATCGGCCAACTTGCGCGCGGTTCGTACCAAACCTGCTGCAATAACGGTGAACCCGTCATCGCAGGAGAAATCCACCAGCACGTCGATTTTGCCCGAGGCGTGTTCCAACACGACCTCAGCCGGGCTTGTCGTGGGACGATCCAGCAATCCATCTGCAACTGTGCCGGGTGTCAAAGCGCAAGATGCCATGCATTGCGCGCCGGTGACCGCCATGGTCGGGTGGGTTTTCCACGGCATGAAATACCGCACTGCAAGCGTTCCACCCTCTCTGGCCGGCGCGACGAGGCCGAATTTGGGGGTAACCGATTTGGACACATCCCCCATACCCATCCGCTGCCCTGCTTCGATCCGAACGGTCTCCATCTGGTCAAAGAACACGCGGTTAGCGTCCAACTCCTCGGCGCTTTCATAGCCCGTCAACCCGAAGTCGGCGGCGCGGGCAATAGCCATCGGCATGGCGACATCCATGCAGGTGAGTTCGAAGCCCTGAACTGTATCGCGCAGGTTACCCGTGGGTAGGAACGCTCCAGTAGCCGAGCCCACCACACCCATAAAACTCAGCTGCACCGGAGCAGAATGACCGGGCACGCCCGCGATCTCTGCATCGCCCTCGTAAGTCAATTCGCCCCCGGGCGTATTCACTTTGACGACAACCCGAGCTCCGGTGTTAACAGCCCGGATGCGAATTTCGGTTTCATCGCCCAGCGGTTGGAACAAACCCATTTCGATTGCAGCAGGAGCAACACCAGACAGGATATTGCCGCAAGTGGGTTTGAAATCGACCAGCTTGTCCTCGACCGAGACCTGCGCGAAGAAATAGTCGATATCGGCCCAATCATCCTCACTGACTGACAGCATCGCGACCTTGGTCGTCACCGCCGCGCCTCCACCGATGCCGTCGATATTTAGCGACTGCCCGGAACCAAGGGCGGCGATCAGCACCTCGGCCAGCGTCTCCAAATCCTCGGGTAAATCCGAGCGGCGGAAGTACGGGCCCTTCGAGGTGCCGCCGCGCATGAAAATGTAAGGAATTGCGGTTTGGGTCATTTTGAACTCCTCACTTCAACGGCCAGGGCAGGCTGACCAGGTCCTGCAATAGCCCCGGTGGGAAATCGCGGTTGAGAGCACCCGCCATCAGGCACATGAAGCCGATGCCGCAGGCCGTCAGGATCAGCGTCATCTGCCAGCTTGCCCCGGCACGGATGCGGAAAAACGCGATCAGGAAACCCAGCAGCGCAAGGATGAAACCCACCACCCAGGTTGCCGCAATCAGGCTGGCGAACCACGCCAGTGTGGACCAAAGTCCGTGAGGTGCAGTTGCGTCCTCACCAGCGATTTCCTTGTCGGCAAAGATCGCGTCGCCCTCGGGCCGCCGCATCATCTGGATTAGCAGGATCACACAGCAAAACAGCGAGACGCTGCCGATCACTAGCGGGATGATCTTGTCGGTCATATTGTAGTCGGGGATCATGTTGGCGTTGACCAAAGCAACAATCAGATAGGCCATGATCACCAGCAGGAAGATCAGAGGCGCGCGCTTTGTACCCGCCTGAACGTTACCTTCAGCCATGATCATCTTGGCCTGTCGGATGCCCAGAATAACCGAGACGACTGTGACCAAGATCAGGACAATGACGATGGGGCTGAAGACGTATTCCATGCCTTCACCAAAGCTCTTGCGGAACCGGAACGAGGCGATCTGGAAGGCTTGGTTTGTGAATTTCTCGACCGGGTTCGACAATACGAAGCCAATCAAAAAGGCCGGGCGCGACCAGTCGAAACGGCGCAGGAAGATGCCGATCAGGCCAATCACGAACAGGGCCAGCAGGTCTTCGAAGTTCTGGCCGGACTGGAAGGCGGCGAAGCTGATCAGCATGAATAGGAACGGGGCCAGATAGGTAAAGCGGATCGTGGTCAGCTTGGCGATGCCGCCCGAGGCTGCGATGCACAGGATGGTGCCTACGACATTGGCAAGCGCGAGCAGCCAGACGATCGAATAGGTGATGTCGAGATTGTCCTTAAGCATGCTAGGACCGACCTCGATATCACCCGACCCTAGCAGCGCCACCGCGCCGATGAAGATCGCCATCGAGCCCGAACCGGGAATACCAAACAGCAGGGTCGGAACTAGCCCACCACCTTCTTTGGCGTTGTTTGAGCTTTCCGGGCCGATGACCCCGCGCACTTCACCCTTGCCGAAGTTGCTTTTGTCTTTTGTGGATTGAACCGAATGACCGTAAGCGATCCAGTCGACCACTGACCCCCCGAGGCCCGGAATGACACCGACAACCACGCCGATGATAGAACAACGCACTGAAAGCCAGATGTTGGCGAACCAGTCTTTGACCCCGTCCAGCCAACCGGCCCCCAAAGATGCCCCTTTGGCGATCGAACGATCTTGCCGCAGCAGTGAGACGATCTCGGGAACGGCGAAGATACCCAGTCCCACGATGACCAGTTTCAGACCATCTGTCAGATACGGAATGTCATAAGTCGCCATACGCAGCGAGCCGCCCGCGTCGGCCTCGCCAATCGTGCCGACCATCAGGCCCAAACCGGCAGCTGCGACGCCCTTCAGCGGGATGCGCCCCGCCAGAATGGCGACCATAGACAAACCGAGGATTGTGATCATCAGCATCTCGGGCAAGCCGAAGGCCAAAACGATAGGCCGCGCGATCAGGATGAACATGGTCAGGAAGGTTGCGCCGACCAGCCCACCGAACAGGGACGAGGAGAAGGCTGCCGACAGGGCCCGCGCAGCCTCGCCCTTTTTCGCCATGGGGAAGCCGTCCAGCACGGTTGCCTGCGACGCAGAACTACCGGGAATGCCCATCAGAACTGATGCGAAAGTGTCAGAGGTCGGAACCACCGCAACCATCCCGATCATCAGGGCCAGACCCAGAATCGGATCCATACCGAACATGAAAGGGAGCAACAGCGACAGGCCGGCAATGCCTCCGAGACCCGGGAAAACGCCCACTGCCAGCCCCATAACGACGCCAAGAACGAGATAGCCCAGAACGATAGGTTGAAGGATCAAACCCCACGCATCACCAAGCGCAGGTAGAGCTGTGGCGAAAACCTCCATAGCGGCCGCCTTTCATAAATTGTCTTGTAAGAAGAAAATTGCGCGCCCTTCATTGGGCGCGCGACTAGGTGTCGGCTTAGTTTAGCTCGACACCGTAGGCCTCTTTCAGCCAATTCAGGACATATTGCTTGGCATCATCGTCCACGTTGGTCGCTGTTTGCAGTGCAGCTTTCGAGCCGTCGCCGACGAATACCGGATACTTGCCTACGCGTTTGGACGAAATGTCCGCAAAGTCTCCACGCTCAGTTACGGTTTGGAACGCTGCGGTGTATGCGTCGACCACCTCTTGTGGTGTGTCTCCGGGCAGGAATGCCAGTTTCTGAACCGGGAAACCCGCCACGAAGAAGGCTTTCCATGCATCCCAAGCTTCGCCGCTCGTTTCGCATCCATCGGTGGCCTCGCAGACCTCTTTAAAGGTCGGAATGTCCGGAAAGGTCGGGTCACGAACGATATTGCCATCAGCATCCAATGCGCCCCAAGTCATCATGGGAACGGCCTGACCGGCTTCGACCAGCGGGACCGAACCACCCAGATAGCCCGAGGACGTCTGGTAATCGATATTGGCTTCGCCACGTTCAAACATCAGCCGACCATCCCCGCGGCCTTTGATCCCAAATACCGGTTCCACATTCATACCCAACATCTGCCAGGCCAGCAGAGGTACAAGGTCCAAACGGGTTGCACCTTGCGAGCCGTAGATGAAATTGGTGTCCTTCAACGCATTTGCAGAGCCGTCGAACTTGGCTCCGTCCTCGGCGTTCAGATAAGCAACACCACCCGTTCCGGATGCCATGACCGGAATCCAATCGTTGTATTCATAGCGTACGCGAGGATCGCTCAGCAGATACGGGAACTGAGTAGACCCGGACGTGCCAAACAACAGGGTACCGTCATCATGACTTTGTTCCTGAAACCAGTTCGCGCCTTTGGTTGATCCCGCGCCCGGCATGAACTTGACTACCACAGTCGGCTGACCGGGCAATGCCTCGGATAGCAGTGGCGCGAAGAAATTGGCCCATTTAGCCGACCCGCCCGTTTCCGAGAACGGAATGACCCATTCGATGGTCTTGCCCGAGAAATCGACCTCGGCAGCGGCAGGTGCAGCGAGTCCGGCAGCGGCGATCAGCCCCACGACGGTACGACGAGTGAAGTTGGAAATGGCCATTGGTTCCTCCCTGTTGACCAGACAACCACGTCAGCGCCCTCCGCGCCACCGTGATTGCAATTAGAACTGCGGGGTTGATTCCCCCTCCCATCTGGCAATCATGGGGCGCCAACCTTGCGCGAAACTTGCAGGAGCCCGAATGCGGATCGTCATCGTCGAGGATAATGAGACCCTTGCGAACGCTATTGCCTATCGCCTGCGGGATCGGGGCCATGCCGCTGACGTGCTGACAGATGGTGGCGCGGCCGATTTGTATTTGGAGCAAGAAGGCGCAGACCTGATCGTTCTGGACATCAACCTGCCGGGTCGGTCAGGGCTTGAGATCCTGCGGTCTTTGCGCAACCGGGGTGACAGCGCACCCGTCATCTTGCTGACCGCACGCACCGAGACGAGCGACCGCGTTTCGGGTCTTGATATGGGTGCCGACGATTACTTGGTGAAACCCTTCGAGATGGATGAACTTGAGGCCCGTATCCGCGCGCTATCCCGCCGCAAACAACTGAACTACGGCACGCGAGAAACCATCGGAGACCTCGAGTTCGACCGCACCGCCCGGCAGGTTAGCGCGAAGGGTCAAGTGCTCGATGTGCCGCGACGGGAGATGGCTGTGCTTGAATGTCTGTTGGAACGACGCGGCA
Organism: Ruegeria sp. HKCCA6707; assembly: GCF_013033515.1. Taxonomy (GTDB): domain Bacteria; phylum Pseudomonadota; class Alphaproteobacteria; order Rhodobacterales; family Rhodobacteraceae; genus Ruegeria. The sequence continues at coordinate 754,390 of NZ_WQEG01000001.1, forward strand.
GGATCGTCCCCAAAGGTCAGTTGACCGACTATGTCTACGGCGTCGGAGCCGATGTCGACGATTCAGCTGTCGAACCACATGTCTCGAGACTGCGGAAGCGCCTTCAGAGTTTTGGCCTCCGGATCAAGACGGCCCGTGGCCTCGGATATCTGCTTGAGGTGGAAAAGTGATCCGGCACGGTTCGCTCAGGCTTCGGCTCTTCATTCTAATCCTGACGCCACTGGTGTTACTCGCAATCCTGCTTGGATACTGGCGCTACACGGTCGCTCAACAAACGGCACAGGAGCTTTTTGACGACAGCCTGTTGTCCGCTGGCCTGGCCATTTCGCGCGATGTAGCGGTGTCAGAAGGCGATGCTCTTTCGCCGACTACACGCAGCCTGATCCGCGATGCATCGGGCGGAGAGATTTTTTATCACGTGACCGGACCCGGTGGAATTTACGTCACTGGGTATGCATATCCTCCGGCCGCTGCAAACCCGACTGAGCAAGACGCGTACGAGCCGCAGTTTTTCGAAGCAGTTTATCGGGATGAGTCGGTGCGTGTCCTGAAAATGACCGAGCGGGTCACACTCGATAACCTCGTGGGCGATGCGACGGTAACAGCTTGGCAGCGCGTTGCAGACCGCAACGCTTTTGCCAACGAACTGTCGATCCGCGCCGCGATCCTGATGGGCATCCTGCTGGCCACACTTTCTGTAGTCGTGTGGTTCGGGGTCGCACGTGGTCTGCGGCCCTTGCTGGATTTGCAGGATGCGATCGACCTACGCTCACCCGACGACCTCAGCGAGATCAAACGCCCGGTTCCAGTCGAGGTTTTTGGCATTGTTCAGACCTTGAACCGGCTGTTTGGACAGGTCGAGCAAAGCATCAACGCCCATCAAGTGTTTATCTCAGAAGCCGCGCATCAACTGCGAAATCCAGCGGCAGCGGTTCAATCCATGGCCGAGGCGTTGCGAGACGCAAAAACGGATGAAGACAAGGACAAACGGCTTATCGAGCTTGTGGCGGCAGCGAAAAACTCCGCCACGGTAGCCGAGCAGCTTTTGTCTTTGGAGCGGTTACGGCAGCCCACGCATCAGGATCAGATGGACAAGATTGATTTCCGTGCGGTTGTGGAAGAGGCCTGCGCTGACATGGGCGTTCATATCCTCGCAAAAGGGATCGAATTTGAAGTCACAATGCCAGAACCAACAGTCTGGGTGTCCGGAGATCGGGTTTTTTTGGCAGAGGCTATTAAAAACCTTCTGGACAACGCAGTTAAGCACGGCGGCGCCGAACTCAGCCGAATTTCTGTAGTGCTGCGCTACGACGAAGGGTGGGTCAAACTAACTGTATCCGATGACGGAACCGGCCTTTCACCCGACCAAAGCGAAGCCGTGTTCGGTCGATTTTCACAGCTGGAGTATTCCGAAGGTAGCGGTTTAGGGTTGTCGATTGTCTTAGCTGTAGCGAAGCGCCACGGGGGAATGGTCTCAATCAACCAAGTCGAAAACGGCGCTAGTGTTACGCTTGAGCTTCCCATTGCGCCATAGTTCGTTTCTAAGGTGCTGCCAGACGAATTCGAACATGTCTCTGGTGGGCAAGTGATACTGCCCTTTATCCCGCGCCAAGTTCAAGCCACTCGGCACGAGCGGCAGCGCGTTTCTGCTTGAAGATGACGCTGCTGGTGAGCGAACCTTCCTGGTTGCAGTGATTGTAGACCGAGGAATGGACGGTGGCGAATTTCTGTAAACTTCGCATGGGCCTGAGGCGACCCGCATAGCCGACATTCGCCGCGACCGAAATGTTTTAGGGATTGCGAAGGGTACGAACAAGCGACAACGTGGCCGCTCGCTGCGACTTTGGCTTTTTAGAATATTCACAACAAACGAGTGTCTAGAGATGAACGGAATAGATCGACCACTTCTCGGAAAACCCCTTGAGCCTATGCTCTCCCTCATCCCTTAGAGTATGGCCTGAACCGGCAACAAGGTCCCGCACGGTTCGGGAGACAAGCAATTGATCTGCTCCTGCCAGTGCTGAAACGCGGGCGGTCAGATGGACAGCCACACCTGCTATTTCGTCGCCACGCAGTTCACACTCTCCTGTATGCAAGCCACAGCGGACAGAAAGCCCCAAACCACGAGCTATGGTAACGATTTTCTTTCCGCATGATATACCCCTTCCAGGACCGTCAAAGGTTGCCAGCAGTCCGTCGCCGGTTCCCTTTACTAGCCGACCATTATGCTCAGTGATGGCCTGAGCACACAATTGGTCATGTTGGTTGAGCAGGTCTTTCCACGCGGCATCACCCAATCGATGGGCTAGATCCGTAGAACCAACAATATCGGTAAACAAAATCGTCGCCAAAACGCGTTCACTCGGAGGGCTGGGTTTCTCACCGGTGACAAAAGCCTGAATTTCGTCAAGGATCGCGTCAGAGTCTCCAACCCACGGAAAATGATCGTCACCGGGCAGCTCCCTGAACTGGGCGCCTGAAATCCGATCTGCAATCCAACGCCCTTCTTCTACATTCGCATCTCGATCACCACTGCGGTGCAACACGAGAGTTGGCACGTGGATGGCGGGGAGCACATTGGTCAAGTCTATCTCGGTATTCATCTTGAGCAGCGTTACAGCCGCACCGGGACTGGCGCTTCGCCTTAGGTAGGCGCACGTTCGTCGCATAAAAGCCTCATCATTGGCCTTGCTGGGCGCATAATGCTCCAGGTCCATCAGGTTACCCCACTCTCGTTCGACGAACTCGTAGTCTTTTTGACGTTCTTCCGGAGTGGGTGCCCAGGGATAGTCCGGGCTCCAAATGCGCTTGCCGAATGCGCCAAACATAATCAGCCCGGCCGTGCGTTCAGGGTGTGATGCGGCCAAGAAAGCCGCCAGGTTGCCACCTTCTGAAAACCCGATCAGCGCCGCGCGCGAAGAATTAGCTGCATCCATAACCGCAAGCAGATCGTCAGCGCGTTCTTCTAGCGTAGGCAGTTGATCGTTCGAAACCCGGTCTGACAGACCAGTTCCCCGCTTGTCAAAAATGATCAATCTCGCAAAAGACGCAATTCGGGACAGGAAACGGTTAAGCGTCGGCTCTTCCCAGCAAAGCTCTACATGAGAAACCCAACCGGGCACATAGACTACATCTAAATCGCCGTCACCGACCACCTGGTAAGCTATGTAAGTGTCCCCACTTTTGGCGTACTTGGTTTCAACTGGGTTCATCTCAGTCTAGCGCCCTGCAGTTCGAAAAGGTTGATCCAACATATATACAGACATTGCGTCCGAGAAATTGAGTTTCTTGCCAGCAAATTTGGAGGAACAGTCTGGTTTGCCAATATTTACGCATTGGGCTCTATTCCGTCGATCGCCGGTCTACGTTTTCGTGATGCGGCGCCCTGCCCTGCCAAATCTCTCACAGCCCTTTGCAGATCTTGATCGGAAAATGGGAATGCCGCGTTCGCAACCCTTGTTGCCGGCATTCACTGCGGGTGCGAAGTTTTGATGCGGTTCTTCAAGCTACCTAGGGCGGTCTGGCTCGTTGGGGTTGCGCGTAATCAAGTTTTCAATCTCATTCATCGCTTCAACCGGCAAGGCACCAAAAGTCAGTGCGCCTGAAATGCCCTCAATTTGTTCTTCCGTCCGCGCGCCCGGAATCGGTACGTATGTCTCTGATTGGCCCCATATCCACCCGAGAGCGCCCTGCACGAGCGTCCGACCATCAGTTGTCAATAGATCCCGAACCGCTTCGAGTTTTCGCATGAAATCAGGGTTTACCCTTCCATCGGTATAGTACTCCATCCAGTTTTCGCCGGATGCGCGCACGTCATTTCGCGACATAACGCTCTTTCGATCATACTTGCCGGTGAGCAACCCCATCGCAAGAGGCGAGCGGATAAGGGACAAAAGCCCCTCCTTTTTGACAACCTGTTGCATGCGAGGTGCGTCGAAAAAGACGTTCATCACGTATTCGACCGCCCTGAAATTCTCCCTGGATGAGACGGCCAGTGTGCTTTGGGAATAATCTGTGCTCCAACCGTAGGCACGTAGTTTCCCGACTTCTTTCAATTGCTCCAGCCTGTCAAACACAGCTTCGGCCTGGGCAACTGGCATATCGTTTACATGCAACAGCAAAAGATCGATCCGATCACGTTCTAGCCTCGACAGACACCCATCGACGGCAGGGCCAACTTGATCCGCAGTGAAAGGGTCAAACGATATCTGCTTGCTTGCCTCATCAATCCCAACCCCGATCTTTGTGACAATCAGGGCGTCGGGCCGATGCTTTAGCGCCTTGCCCAACAAACGTTCCGAATGCCCTGCACCATAGGCAGCGGCGGTGTCAAACAATGTGATCCCACCATCCAAAGCAGCGTGGATCGTGCGAATGGAAGTTCCGTCATCTGATCGTGTGTATCCAAGCGACTGTTCGCCCCAATACATCTTGCCGCCGATCGGCCAGCATCCCATGCCAAGGGGTGCAATTTCGGTTTCGAGAAAGTTCATCTGTGGGCCTCCTGACTGATCCTCAGGAAAAAACGTCATCACAGCCTTTTCATCAACAACACAGAATGCAATCTTCGTTTCATGAATGAATGTAACTTTGACTGGGATAACCTGCGTCTTTTCCTTGCGGTTGCTCGAGCGGGCGGTCTTGGGCCAGCTGCCGAACAGACAGGCAAGAGCGCACCCACCTTGGGCCGGCGCATGATCGAGTTGGAGCGCAACCTGGGAAGCGAGCTGTTTCACCGGAAACCGCGAGGGTATGACCTGACCGAAGATGGGTTAGCGCTGTTGAAAAAGGTCGAAAGCATCGAAGCACGTGTCATACCTGTCACCGAAAGCAGCCTCGCCAGCGCGCCACCTTTGGTCAAAATCTCGGCCGGGACCTGGGTGACAAGGGTTTTGATCGGCGCCGTTGGAAGGCTTACCGGGTCGATGCCGGTTCGGTTGCGGTTCATCTCGTCGGAAGAGGTGTTGAAGATCGGACACCGGGAGGCCGCGATCGGCATTCGAAACCACCGGCCAGAGGAGATCGGCCTGGCGGGTCGCAAGATCGGGCGGGTTCGGTTTGCAGTCTATGCCACGGATGAAAGCGTTTCGACCTGGGCACGGGTAATGTCCAACACACCTTCGGCCAGATGGTTGAAGGCACACGCGCAAAAAGACGACGCCATCGAAGTGACCGCACCGCACAACGCGCTGGAGCTTGCAAATGCAGGACTGGCCAAGGCGGTTCTGCCCACCTTTATCGGAAACACACAGCCGCGCCTGAATCCAGTGTCACCTTTGATTGATGATCTGGAACATGATCAGTGGCTGGTCACGCATCATGAAGACCGGTTTCTTGCAGAGGTGCGGCATGTCATTGACCGCACCTACGCAGTGATGTCGGAAGCCTGTGAAACCGGGTAAAACGAGGCTGCAGCTACCTATTCACCCAACCGTTCCATTAACCGTGCGTAGGCTGTTTGGCCGCGTCGGAATGTCGGCAGACGGAAGAACTCGTCCGGGGCGTGTTGGTTTTCATCCTCATGTCCGAAAGCAAACATGACGGCATGCAAACCCAGCTCGTCCAACAGGGTCGACATCACAGGAATCGAACCACCGACACGGGTTTTGTACGCGGGTTTGCCGTATACCTCTTCGAGAACCTGTCCCGCGATCGCGGTTGCGTTGTGACCTGCCGGCACAAGAAACGGGTCCGCGCGCCCGGGGTTGCGCGATACCTGAGCGGTCACACCAGGCGGGCAGTGAGCTTCGACATGGGCTGAGATCAGGTCGAATATCTTTTCGGGATTCTGATTGGCGACCAGTCGACACGTTATCTTGGCCGAAGCCAAAGCTGGCAAGACTGTCTTTGTGCCTTCGCCCTGCCAACCGCTGGTCAAACCGTTGACTTCAAGCGTTGGACGCGCCCAGAGATTTTCGCGCGTCGTGTATCCTGGCTCACCCAGCGTCGCCGGAGCGCCTGTCTGGGCCAGATAGGCTGCTTCGTCCCATGGCACCCGTGCAATTGCCGCGCGGTCTTCATCCGTCAACTCAACAACATCATCGTAGAAACCATCGACAGTGATCCGACCGTCAGGGGATTTCATGCTGGCCAGCAATTGGGCCAGCGCCATTGCCGGATTTGCGACCCCGCCGCCATGCATCCCTGAATGCAAATCCGACTTTGCACCCTGAACCGAAATCTCAAGCGAGGTGAGCCCTTTAAGACCCAGAACCAGTTGCGGCGTCTCGGTATCCCACTGGCTACCATCGGCGGAAAAGATCATATCAGCCTGAAGCCGGTCGAGATTTGCCTCGATAAAGGGTGGCAGGTCAGGAGAGCCGATCTCTTCCTGGCCTTCAAAGAAAAACCGCACATTGACTGGCAATTTTCCGGCCTCAGCCAACAAAGCCTCGACCGCAAGGATCGGAATAAACATCGCACCTTTGTCGTCAGTCGCGCCGCGCCCGTAGATCCGATCCCCGCGGATCGTCGGCTCGAACGGAGGCGAGGACCAGAGCTCGAACGGTTCAGCTGGTTGCACGTCAAAATGACCATAGATCAGGATTGTGGGCACATCGGACCCGGCATGCAGCCAATCGGCACACACCACCGGATGGCCTGCAGTCTCCATCATCTGGACGTTTTCCATTCCCGCCGCGACCAAGCGATCAACGACCCACTGCCCGGCCTTCCGTACATCGCCCGCGTTCTCGGGTTTGGCTGAAACCGATGGAATACGAATGAATTCGCACAATTCTTCGATAAAGCGCGACTGGTGTGTGTCGAGATATTCGGACCAGTTCATTCCATGCCCTCTCTGATGTCGGCGCTTAACTTACGAATCTAAGCGTGGTCCGCAAGCCTGAGGTCAAAAACCTAATACTCGTAACAAACCAACATAGTCGAGCGATACGAGACCGGCCCGAAACAGTCATTGAACACTAAATCCGGACGTCGCAGCCGCTCGCGCATAGCAGACATTTGTCAGCGGCAATCGAGGAACTCAATTTGACAGGGCGCCACCTTAGACGAGGAGATCCAGCGATCTCAATCGAAACAACCAGAATCCGACAAATTTGCAGAAAACATCAGACATTCTACAGGTCTTCTGCAAGTTTCAAATCCCGACTTTTGGCAAGAGTTGTTCCATTGAAAGCAAAATCAATGGAGACAGACAATGAATACAGCCACCTCACTTGCCGCCGCACCAGATCTGGCCGCGGTGAAGTCAAAACAACACGCTACATGGTCTTCAGGTGACTACGCCGCCGTAGGCACGACCTTGCAAATCGTTGGTGAAACCCTTGCAGAGGCGATGGATTTGAGACCCGACGCCCACGTTCTGGATGTTGCTGCCGGAAACGGCAACGCCACCCTGGCTGCAGCGCGGAGACACTGCAACGTCGTTTCCACAGACTATGTTACCAGTCTGTTGCGCGCGGGTGCCGCCCGCGCCAAAGCCGAGCAGTTAACCGTTGCATTTCAAGAAGCCGACGCAGAAGATCTGCCCTTTGAACGAGCGACTTTTGATCACGTCACATCTACGTTTGGCGTCATGTTTACGGCCAATCAACGGGCGGCGGCCGATGAAATGCTGCGCGTCTGTCGCAGCGGAGGCACCATCGGTCTTGCCAATTGGACGCCAGAAAGCTTCATTGGCGAAGTTTTTCGAACCATAGGGCGGCATGTGCCACAGGTTTCGGGCGTTCGTTCTCCGTTGGAATGGGGTACCGAGGCGCGTTTGCAAGAGCTCTTTGGGGCAAAAGCTCGAAAGATCGAAATCACAAAACGCCAATTCACCTTCCGTGAGCGTTCGCCTCAAGATTGGGTGGAAAGGTGGCGCGAGATTTACGGCCCAATGCACAAAGCCTTCGACGCCGTCGGCGAGCGCGCACCGCAACTCGCAGCAGATCTGATCGCAGTTGCACGAAATCACTCGACCGATACTCAGGCCATGATTGTTCCAGCAGAATACGCCGAGATCATCATTCACAGAGCATGAACAGCCATCGGCCCGGCGGCAATTCGCCGGGCAAGCCATTCTCAGGAGATATTCCATGCTAGGGCAGACCGAATACCAAAGATCACTCCCGCTTTTTGACAAATATGGCGGCATGCGGGCTTTGCATTCGGTGATCATCAATTTCTATGATCGCGTGCTGGACAGCGATATTGTGGGTCCTTTCTTCGACAACGTTGATATGGCCAAATTGATTGATCACCAGATGAAATTCTTCGCGTCGATATTGGGGGGACCCGCAAAGTACACAGATCAACGACTGGTGAGTGCACATCGTCACATGGCCCTAACAAACGCGCAATTCGATGAAGTTATCGCGCTTTTGAGTGAGACGCTTACCGAAGCGGGCTTTGCTCCAGACGATCTTTCCAAAACGCTATGCGCCGTTGAAGCGCGCCGTTCGCTGATAGTTAGGTAGTTCCATGCAAATCCAAGAAATTAGTGCAAGCCTGCTTGGCTCCATCAATGTTGGAATCTGCATCGTCGACGCTGACACCGGCGTCATCGTTTCGCTGAACCAAACGTTTGAGACATGGTTCAGCGACGCGGTACAGGGTCAAGTTTTGAATCTGGGTACATCGTTCACATTGAAAGACCTGCCAGACAGGGAACCGGTGGAGGTTCGCACAAAGGTCAAACATCGAACTCTGGTCGTTGAACTCAGTGCCCATGAAGCAGAATACGAGGGCAACACGCTGATTGTCATTGAAGGTCAAAACATTTCGCGCCTGCGCGAGACCGAAGCCATGATCGACAGCTATGCGTCCATGGTTGATAAGCGCACCCGCGAGTTGGAGCGAGAAAACCGGCGGGTTGAAAAACTGCTTTTGAATATGATGCCGAAATCGGTCTTTGAGGAATTCATGACATTTGGATGTGTGACGCCGCGATTGTTCGAGCCTGTGACCGTCATCATGCTGGATTTTGTCGGGTTTACCAAGATGGCCGCAGCTGGCGATCCGAATGTAACGGTTTCCGAACTGAACTCAATTTTCACAGCATTCGATCAGATTGGTGAGCATCACGGCTGCGAGAGGATCAAAACCATCGGAGACTGCTATATGGCGGTGACCGGGTTACCGCATTCCACGCCAGATCACGCGCTTTCAGCCGCGCGGGTCGCAGCCAAAATGATGCGCTTTCTGGAGAGACGCAATCAAACGCACCCGCACACATGGCACGCTCGTATCGGCATCGCCAGCGGCTCCGTTGTCGGCTCAGTGGTTGGTGTTCAGAAATACGTCTATGATGTCTTTGGCCCTGCGGTGAATATGGCCGCGCGTTTGCAGGCTCAGTCCAAACCCATGGAGATCACGGTATGCGACTCGATGCGCGACGAACTGATCGACGATTTCAAGCTCTGTGAGGCCGAGACAGTCTTCTTGCGTGGATTTGGCGATACGCGAATTGCGCGCATGAAACACTACCAACCAAACAGAAAGGTCGCTTGAGCCGTCGGCGCGGGATCTGAGTTTCAAAAACCTGCCTTGCGAAACGAGTTGAGCATGCGATCACGGTATGCCTGATCTTTCACGACACTTGCTTCTACAAGTTTCTCGGCAGTGGCATCCGGCCTCACGCTACGAACTTTTGCGGCCATGGTATGCATCCTGTCGGTCAGGTTAAGTTCGGCGGCACAGGCTAAGATCAATCGCGGCGCCCATGTCGAGCCGGGCGCTTCAATGTAACCTTGTTCCAGCAGAGATAAGGCATCTTCATATTCGCCCAATCCGTATCGGGCGGCGCCAATGCCAAAGTAATAGCTAAACCTCATCGGATCATGCGGGCTAAGACGTAAAGCTCTTTCATAGTTTGCGACTGCTTCGTTCATGTTCCCAGCAAAGGTTTCCACGGCTCCCAACATGGCCCAGGCCCAAGCCAGACTTGGGTCCAGCGCAAGGGCCGACTCAAGGTGATGGCGCGAAGCAGTATGTTGCCCTGCAGCCACCTCGGCCGTGGCTACGAAAGTCAGAACCAGTGCATCGCGTGGCGCAAGGTCAAGTGCGCTTTTGCCATGTTCCATCGCCTCTGCAAGTGCAGCCGGTCCGTCAGGGGCCCAGTCGGACATCGCCTGTTGTCCCAGGCACCACGCAAGCATGGCATGTGACAAGGCATGTTCGGGATCTGATACCAATGCACGTCGCAAATGGACCACGGCCTGCCGATTGTCATCCGCGTCCATCCGCATGCAAAGCGGTGTCGCTCGCAGGAGTTCATGATAGGCATCCGTCAAGTCAGCCTCGGCTAAGGCGCGTTGCACTTCAACCATCATGATATTCGGGACGAGGCGGCCCAGAATGGCCGCAACCACCAGGTCTTGCGCCTCAAAAGGGTTTTCAAGCTGCCCTTCAAAACGATCTGCCCAAACCTCTGCCTGCCGTCCGGCATGCAATAAAGAAGCATTTAGGCGAAACGCATTCCCCGCAAATCTCAGCTTGAGGCCAAGCACGTACCGAACGCCCAATTCTGCGGCGGCTTGCTTTGCGTCATTCTGGCCAGAGTAACGCGCGACATAAATCGTTCCCACCCGGCCAATGGCTGCGCTTATATCGTCCTCCAACCCTTCGCCAAAAGCCCGTTGAGCATCTGTTGGATGCACCATTGTGGTTGCCATGATGGCAATGGAAGGCTGCGATAAAACCGCTGCAGAGCTGGTCTTGTCATGCCTTTCCTCGACCGTGCCAACAAATTGGAACCCGTGCCCGTGCACAGTTCGGACCAAGGCCTGCCGCGCGCCGTCATCACCAATTGCTGCTCTGACCGCTTTTACGCGGCTGCTGAGAGCTGCATCTGAAACGATCCTGCCTTTCCAGATTACCGAAAAAATCTCATCCTTCGACACAACACGTTCACGGTTTTCAATCAGATGTCGAAGCAGCGCAAACACTTGCGGCTCGGTAGCAATTGGAACGTCTTCCTGCGTCAATTGCAGGCGACTTGCGTCCAGAACGTACTGATCAAATGCATATTTCACCGGGTAATTCTGCGCGAATTCAGTTTTTTCGTAAAGCGTGAACGCAAATCGCGGCACCCATATGGCGCTGATTTCGCACCCAAGCAATGCGCCTTGGCAGCGGATGGTCCGCATGATCGTCAAGTCTTCAGAAAATAACCAGAAAACCTCCATGAAAGGATCAAGCATCGCATCATCCGGCTCGGGCAAACAGGGATCATCTGAAACAAAATGAATTGGAGCGTGACCTATGAACCGCCCTGGCCTGATCTTATATGGCGCTGTTGCCTATGTTCTTTTCAATGTGGCCTTTCTGTACATGATCGGCTTTCTCCTGCAACTGCCTGTTCCGAAGGCGATCAACGATGGGACCACATCCGCTTGGCCCGTCGCCGTCGTCATCAATTTCGGGTTGATCTTCCTCTTCGGCTTTTTTCACAGCCTCATGGCGCGACAGGCGTTCAAATCCTGGTGGACGCGGATCATTCCTGCCGATGCAGAACGCAGCACCTATGTGTTGCAATCGGCCCTGTTTCTGATCCTGGCCATGTGGCAGTGGCGCCCGCTGCCCGAAACGATCTGGATCGTTGATGGCGCTTTGGCTTGGCTGACCTATGGCATCTGTGCACTTGGTGTCTTTCTGGTTTTGCTTTCGACCTTTCTGATCGACCATTTCGAGTTGTTTGGCCTGCGACAGATTTGGACCGCGAACAGATCGCAACCTATGCCCAAACCACAATTCAGAACGCCCGGGCTTTATCGTTTCGTGCGTCACCCGATGCAGTTTGGCGTCATTCTAGTCTTGTTCGGCACTCCACACATGACTGTTGGTCACGCGCTCTTTGCCGGGCTGATGATGGTTTACGTGATGATCGGCCTATGGTTCGAAGAAAGGTCTCTGGAACGCGAGTTTGGCGATACGTATCGCGCGTACCAGGCGATGGTTCCCATGCTGATCCCGCGCCTGAAGCCCTTGCGTTCGAGTGATCTGGAAACGCAACACGGCTGAGCCTTCCCGGACTCCTGATCGTTCTGTCGGAACACCGGGAGTCCTTTCATTGGCAACTCACCACTATGCAAGCCAATTGCGCTACTTGCCCGTCGTCAAAGACACGTTGCATCTAGATTTGGCAATCAAGGGCACATAGTTGTTTCGCGACAAGATAGATGAGTACCTTCGTTCTGAAGCATTTGAAGGGCTCAGAGAAGGTGCTGTCAGACAATTTCGAACGAGTCTCAGCCAGGCCGGTAGCGCTGCCCTTTATGCCGCACCGAGTTCGCGCCACTCGGCGAGAGCTGCGCTGCGGGTCAGCTTGATGATGTCTCGTTTGGCCAGCGATCTTTCCCGGTTGAAGTGGTTGTAGACGGAGGAATGGACGGATGCGGATTTCTGTAGACTTCGCAAGCGCCTGAAACGCTACATCGCGCGTTCGCGTCGCCGGAACGGGAGGTGCGGGTTTTCAACGCGGTTATTGAGCCACCTGCCCGTCTGCTGTTTTTCGGGAGTTCTAAGCTCTCAAAGAACCGCCCGACACGATGCGAAGCGATCTGAGACAACGGTTTTCGCTTTACCGTGCCGTTTCGTCAATTTCTTAAGAAATTTCAGTGCTACAGCTTTGTTTCGGCGTTTGGCAACAACGGCTTCCAGCACCTCACCTTCGTGATCAACGGCCCGCCAAAGATAATGCAGCTTGCCATTCACCTTCACGAAAACTCGTCAAAATGCCACTTCCATTTTGAGCGTGCAGGCAATTGCTCGACTCGCCTTTTTTTGATCTCCGAGGCAAACATCGGGTCGAAACGGTTCCACAAATATCGGACGGAATGTGGCTCACCTCAATCCGCCGTTCGTGCAATAAGCCTTCCACATTTCGAAGCGAAAGCGGAAAACGGATATACAGCATCATGGCGAGGCGGATGATCTCGGGACTGGTTTTGAAATACTCGAAGGCGGCAGGTTTGGTCATTCCCAGTCGCTACGCAACACCCCTGCCCTGCTCAAATAAAGTTAGTCTGACAAGTCCCATTCCTGCATTGCTTCGGCAGCGAAGCCCAGTCTTATGTCTGTCCGGATGTGTTCTGGCAAACTGTGCCTCAGGAGCAGCGGATAGATCGCTTCTAGGACATCTTCTGCTTCAGCCTTTGTCCGGCCGGTCACAGCCAACGCCTGCTACCTGAACTTTTCAGATCCGTCAGCATCTTGTAGTTCCGCCCCCCCCACTGAGCTTAGCAAGCAATCGACGGATGCTGCAGACACTGGGGCTGCATCCGCTGCGCTCGGTTTACCGCTTGCACCTAACCAGTCGTTTTGCGCACCAACAGACGCGGAGTCAGCGTTTCGATTACCGCGTCTTGCGCACTTATTCCCGACAGGATCTCGTTTGCACATCTGCCTGTCAGTGTTCCGATCTCTTGCGCGCCCACATCCAGCGTTGTGATACTTGGTCGGCTGATGCGCGAAATCTCGAAATTGCCAAACCCGGTCACCGCGATATCCCCCGGGATTGTCAGGCCGAGGCATTCGAGCGCCATCATGGCGCCAAAGGCAACCGGGTCGGACACACAGACAAGCGCATCAAGTCCCCGAATTCGGTCGATTTCGCGCATGACCAGTTCCAAGCCAGAAGACATGGTCGCAGGCGCGGGTCCGATCTGAAGGTCAAGCACCTCGGCCAAACCACGCTCACGGGCAGCTTTGATCGTGCCCAGACGGCGCTCGTGGCCCCGTGCGTCGGTGTCCGCTGACGCGCCAACAAAACCCAATCGCTGACGCCCGCTCTGCGCCAGATGGTCAACAATCAACCCCATCGCGTCCGAGTTGGAAAACCCGATCACATGTCCAATCGGCGCCTCGGGGATGTCCCAGATTTCAAAGACCGGGATCGAGGCTGATTCCAAAAGCCTTCGCGTGGTATCGGTATGGGTGCCACCGGTCAGGATCATCGCATCAGGCCGACGCGCCAGCAGTTGACGCACCATCTGTTCTTCCCGGACCACATCGTAATTGGTGATCCCCTGCAGCAATTGCAGATCGGTTTCGGCCAGAGATTCGGTCAGTGCTTTGTGGGTCGTCGCGAAATTCGCGTTGTTGATCGACGGCAGTGTCAGCGCCAAAAAGCCGCTGCGCTGTGCCCGAAAGGCCTGCGCAGTGGTGTCATAAACATAGCCAAGCTTGTCGGCCACATCCTGAACCATTTGGCGGGTCTTGGCATTGACCGAGCCATCGGATTTGAGCGCACGCGAGACCGTCATCGGAGAAACGCCCGCCTCTTTTGCGATATCCCGCATTGTAACGCGCACGCTCAATGAAACCTCACTCGTTATAAGCGTTCAGTTCGGTGACATGATGGTGGATTTTCCCCATAAAGAATTCGGACACGATGTCACCGGTAACATCCTTTGACTGGTAACGGGCTGGAGATTCAAGGGCTTCTTCCATCGTTTTCTGATCAGGATAGGATATCGCAAGGATCAAAGGAAACTCGGGCGCGCCCGCGTCGCGGTCTTCGCCGAACATCACGCGCACGCCCAGATTGCCAGTGAACTGTGTCCAAAGCGGAACAAGCCGGTCCTGCACCGCTTGCCGAAAGGCTGCGGTCTGGCCGTCCTTCACGGACCCCTCAAAAAGAGCAAAGCGCGTGATCATTCCGATGTCTCCTGTTTTGCACCGCTGAAAAATTCCATCACCGCGGCCTGATCCTCTCCTCCCAGACCGGCAGCGGTCAGCATCCGGTGGATTTCGGTGCAGAGCGCCGTCATTGGCATCGATGTACCCGTGCGCCGCACAAGATCGTTCACCATGTTCAAATCTTTGACCATGTTGTCGATCCGCCCCGTGCGGCGGTAATCTTTGGTGGCAAAGCGTGGCATATACTCCTGCAACAGAGCACTGTCCGCACGCCCGCCCTTGAGGGCCACGGGGATCTTGGTCGCGTCAACGCCCGCGTCCAGTGCAAGCTGCGTCGCCTCGGCAACGGCAAGAAATCCTAGCCCACAAAGCACCTGGTTGATCATCTTGGTGGTCTGCCCCGCCCCAGGACCGCCCATATGGGTCATATTGGCGGCAACATCCGACAGGATTGCCATCGCGCGGTCCACATGATCGGACGCACCGCCCAGCATCAAGGTCAGCTCTCCGATCAACGCCTTTGGGGCGCCGCCGGACAGAGGACTGTCCACCCATCCCAACCCTTGCTCATCGGCCATATTGGCAAATTTGCGCGTCGCTTCGGGGTCGATGGACGACATATCGATAATCAAAGCGCCGGTATCCGCGCCTTCCGCGATCCCGTCTTTGCCAAAGGCCGCCAGACCCACGATCTTTGAGGCATTCAGGCTGGTGATCGTGGCAGCCGCACCGCTGGCGGCCTCGGCAGCGCTTGCCGCAGCCGTTGCGCCTTTCTCGACCAATGCGGCGACCTTATCCGGGTCGAGGTCAAAAACCGCAAGCTGATTGCCCGTCTCCAAAAGTCGAGTGCCGATGGCACCCCCCATGGCTCCGGCACCAACCAGGGCCAGTTTCCGTGTCATATCAATGTCTCCCTAATGTAGGATTCTGATTGCCCCACCACCGCTGGGAACGGGCGGGCAATACTGATCCGCGTACCAAGCTCACCTGCGGCCAGCCCTTCCAGCGCGTCAAACTGGCTTTGCAGCAAAGACGGCGGCATGAAATGCCCCGCCCGCGCACTGACCCGCGCCAGCATCACCCGTTCGGCCGCATCCAGGTGCAGAAACCGGACCGGTTCGGCCACGCGTGCGCGGATAATGTCGCGATAGGATCGCCTAAGCGCAGAGCACCCGACAACAACCGGGCCCGGAGTCTGTGCAAGCACGTCCCCGACCTGTTCCAGCCAGGGCGCGCGATCGGCATCGTCCAAAACCAGGCCACTTGCCATTTTGTCGATATTGGCCTGTGGATGCAGGTCGTCACCGTCGACAAACGTCATATCACAGGTGATCGACAACGCACGGCCAATGGATGATTTTCCGCATCCAGAGACCCCCATCAGAACATAACAACGCATCACAGCGACGCCGTAATGCCGCCATCCACAAACAGCGTATGGCCATTGACAAAGCTCGACGCCTCCGACGCCAAAAAGACCGCCGCGCCCACAAGTTCCTCGACCTTGCCCCAGCGTCCGGCAGGGGTGCGGTTTTCCAACCAGGCGCTGAACTCGGGGTCGCTCACCAATGCCGCGTTGAGCGGGGTGTCAAAATAGCCCGGCGCAATGGCGTTGCATTGCAACCCGTGTTTTGCCCAGTCGGTGGCCATCCCCTTGGTCAGGTTCGCAACCGCGCCTTTGGTGGCTGTGTAGGGTGCGATGCCCGGGCGGGCCAAGGCCGTCTGGACGCTGGCGATATTGATGATCTTGCCCGCTTTGCGCCCAATCATGTGCCGCGCACAGGCCTGCCCAACGTGAAACACGCTGGCCACATTGGTCTGCAACAACCTGTCAAACGCGTCTGCCGGAAAGTCCTCCAGCGGGGTGCGGTGCTGCATACCGGCATTGTTGATCAGGATGTCGATGGCACCCTGATCGGCCTCGAACCCGTCAATGGCCGCGCGCACCGCATCATGATCGGTGGCGTCAAAGGCAAGCGTGGCAGCCCCTTCGATCTGCTCAGCCGCAGCGCTCAGCTTGGACAGATCACGCCCATTCAGGACGATCTGTGCGCCCGCGCGCGCCAATCCCTGCGCCAGGGCAAAGCCGATCCCCTGCGACGATCCGGTGATCAGTGCGCGCTTTCCCGCGAGTGAAAATAAGTTTGTATCAGGCACCCTGACCTCTCCTTCCTTGCGCATGTGGAATGCGCCTTGTCAGATCATGTTGTTACCGATACCATGATACCGGTACCATAGTTTGTCAATACAGGATTCTCAAATGGCCAAACCCGTAATTCTGCAAGTCGGACCCTACCCGGATTGGGATCAAAACCCAATCGATACTGTCTTTGACGCAAAACGCCTGTTCGAAGCGCCAGACAAGGCCGCGTTCCTGGCCCAGCATGGC
Source organism: Ruegeria sp. HKCCA6707 (assembly GCF_013033515.1). Lineage (GTDB taxonomy): Bacteria > Pseudomonadota > Alphaproteobacteria > Rhodobacterales > Rhodobacteraceae > Ruegeria. The sequence continues at coordinate 771,362 of NZ_WQEG01000001.1, forward strand.
CCGAACGTGCGCGCCATCGCGACCCGGGGCGAGTTGGGCGCGGATGCCGACATGATTGCGACCTGCCCACAGCTGGAGCTGATCAGCGTCTATGGCGTGGGCTATGACGCCGTTGATCTGGACGCGGCCAAAGCCCGGACTATCCGCGTGACAAATACGCCGGATGTTCTGACACAGGATGTGGCCGATCTGGGTGTGGCGATGATGCTGTGCCAGTCACGCGGGATGATCGGGGCCGAGGCCTGGGTGCGCGACGGGGATTGGGCCAAACAAGGGCTCTACCCGCTCAAACGTCGGGTCTTCGGGCGCAAAGCCGGTATCCTTGGGTTGGGGCGAATCGGGTTCGAAGTGGGCAAACGGCTGGCCGGGTTCGACATGGACATCGCTTACAGCGATATCGCGGCCAAGGACTATGCCCCCGATTGGACATTTGTGCCCGACCCGGTTGAACTGGCCCGGCACAGCGACTTCCTCTTTGTCACCCTGGCCGCCTCTGCCCAAACACGCCATATCGTCGGCGCAGAGGTGATCGACGCCGTGGGGCCCGACGGCATGATCATCAATATCAGCCGCGCCTCGAATATTGATGAGGATGCTCTGATCGCCGCGCTGTCAGGGGGCCGTCTTGGCTCTGCCGCTTTGGACGTGTTCGAAGGCGAGCCCGCGCTTGATCCCCGTTTTCTTGATCTGCCCAATGTGTTGTTGCAACCCCACCACGCCAGCGGCACTATCGAGACACGCAAGGCCATGGGGCAACTCTTGCGCGACAACCTGACGGCTCATTTCGCGGGCCAACCCCTTCCCACCCCGGTTATCTGAGGTCGAAAATGCCTGACATGATGAAAGCCATCGTTGCCCATGCGGCCAAAGATCTGCGCATCGAAACGCGCGAAATCCCAAAGCCCGGCCCGGGCGAGGTTCTGATCCGAATGGCGCGCGGCGGCATTTGCGGGTCGGACCTGCACTATTACAACCACGGGGGTTTTGGCACGGTCCGCCTGAAAGAGCCGATGATCCTGGGCCATGAGGTTGCAGGCACGGTGCAGGCTCTGGGCCCCGATGTTACGGGGCTGGCCACCGGAGATCTGGTGGCCATATCGCCGTCGCGCCCATGCTATCGCTGCGCATATTGTCTGGACGGGGCCCATAACCACTGCTTGAACATGCGTTTTTACGGCTCGGCCATGCCCTTCCCGCATATTCAGGGCGCGTTTTGCGAATATATCGTGGCGGATGCCCGCCAATGCGCCGTCGCCACCGGTCTGACAGCAGGTGAAGCGGCGATGGCCGAACCGCTTTCCGTGGTGCTGCACGCGGCCAGACGCGCCGGCGACCTTATGGGCAAAAAGGTCCTGATCACGGGATGCGGGCCAATCGGCCAGCTTGCGGTTCTTGTGGCCCGCGCCGCCGGGGCCGCTCGGATCGTGGCCACCGACATGACCGGATTCACGCTGGACATGGCCAAGGCGGTGGGCGCCGACATCGTGCACAACATCGCAACCGACCCAAACGCGCTGGAGGCCTATACCGCTGACAAAGGCTATTTTGACCTGCTGTTTGAATGCTCGGGCGTCACCGCAGCGCTTGCGGGCGCGGTTCCGGTCCTGCGACCGGGCGGGGTGATCATGCAGCTTGGGCTGGGCGGCGACATGTCCTTGCCTGTTCAGGCCATGACCGCCAAAGAGCTTGAGTTGCGCGGATCCTTCCGGTTTCATGCCGAGTTCTTCACCGCTGTTGAGCTGATGCAAAACAAACGGCTGGATGTGACGCCCCTGATCACCCAGACCCTGCCCCTGGACGAGGCCATCGCCGCGTTCGATCTCGCCTCGGACCGAACCAAAGCCATCAAGGCGCAAATCGCGTTCCCGTCCTGACAGGACTGCCCGGTTCAGATATCCGCCCCCACCGCGCGCAGCGCCGCACGGGCGACATCGATATCCTGATCCGGGCTGCCCGAGCCAACGCCGATGCCACCCACCAACACGCCTCCCACACGGATCGGAAGCCCACCTCCCAGACCGGTCACAGCACCTTGCGTGGCCGCCGCGATATGGGGCCGGACCGCTTCGGGGATCACGTCCGACGGCGATCCAATGGACGCCGCCGTCCGGGCCTTAGCCCGCGCGCTCAGGCGGCTGAGATACTTGGCATCGGTCATGCGAATCTCACCCAGCGTCTCACCGCTGGCATCGACGACGATAATACATTGCGGTTGCCCGATCTCCTCGGCCCGTGCGATAGCAGCGCCCAGCATTTTCATCACCGCGAAATGGCTTAGTTTCAGAGTTTCAACCGTCAGAGCATCCATACCGCTTTTCCTTTTCCATCAACAATGGTACCGGTATCATAACTCACGTAACCAAGGAAAGAACACAGATGACAGCGCATGCCGATTTCGGACTGATTGGGTTAGGAACAATGGGGGCGATGCTGTCGCTTAACATGGCCGATAACGGGTTCAGTGTCGCGGTCCACAATCGCACCACGTCGCGCATCGCAACCTTCATGGACGAGGCCGGAGAACTGGCCAGCAGCTTTGTGCCCTGTGACACACTTGAGGCTTTTGTCGCCGCGCTCAAATCGCCGCGCAACATCATCCTGATGGTGCCGGCTGGCGCGCCCGTGGATGACCAGATTGAAGCGCTGCGGCCCCTGCTGGACTCAGATGACCTTATCATTGACGCGGGCAACGCAAATTTCCACGACACCGTGCGCCGTGCCAACAAGGCGGAACAAGACGGGCTGCCGTTTCTGGGCATCGGTGTATCCGGTGGGGCTGAGGGCGCGCGTTTTGGCCCGGCAATCATGGGCGGTGGCCCCAAAGCGGCCTGGGACCGGGTGGCGCCCATGCTTTCGGCCATTGCAGCACAATACGAGGAACAGCCCTGTGCCACCTGGATGGGTCAGGACGGCGCCGGGCATTTCGTGAAGACCGTGCATAACGGGATCGAATATGGCGATATGCAGTTGATCGCCGAAACCTATGGGATTATGCGCGATGGGCTAAACCTGTCCTCCAGCGCCTGTGCCGAGATTTTCACCGCCTGGAACGAAGGTGCGCTGCAAAGCTATCTGATCGAAATCTCTGGCAAGGTTGCAAACTCTGTCGATCCCGCCACCGGGCAACCGATGCTGGATGTGATCCTGGACAGCGCAGGGCAAAAAGGCACCGGTCGCTGGACCGCGATTGAGGCCCAGATGTTGGGTGCTCCGGTCACGGTAATCGAAGCTGCGGTTGCGGCACGCAATCTGTCGGCTGGTAAACCCCTGCGCCAACAAGGAGAACGCCTGTTCACCCCCGCCGAGCGCAGCTTGCCGACAGACACCACGCTGAATACGGATGATCTGCGTGATGCGCTGATTGCAGGGAAGATTCTATGCTATGCGCAAGGCTTTGATCTGCTTGAAAAGGCAAGCGATGACCGTAGTTGGAACCTGCCAATGCCCGACATCGCCAAAACCTGGCGCGAAGGCTGCATAATTCGGTCATCCATGCTGAACGACATGGCAACCGCGCTTGAAGCAAAGCCCGCCAACCTGATCTTTGCGCCCTATTTTGCCGATCTTGTCAGTCGCACCCTGCCCGCGCTGCGCAAGGTGGTGGTGACCGCCGCCGGGGCGGCCATTCCGGTGCCTGCAATGGCGGCTGCGCTCACCTATTTCGACACGATCACCCAGTCACGCGGCACGGCCAACATGATCCAGGGTCAGCGTGACTTTTTCGGCGCACACGGGTTTCAGCGGACCGACCAAGAGGGTACGGATTTCCACGGACCCTGGTTGAACCAGCACCTGAAATGAGGTGCCTGGCGCCTCATCAAACTGGCGAAACACCATTCACGTTCAGGTAAACCGAATAAAGCGATGTGGTTCCGCAAATGAACAGCCGGTTCAGCTTTGCGCCACCAAAACAGACATTCCCGACCATTTCGGGGATCTCGACCTTGCCGATCAGCTGACCCTCGGGGCTTAGGCAGTGCACCCCGTCAGCGGCCGAACTCCAAATCCGGCCGTCAGTGTCCACACGGAACCCATCGAACAGGCCTTCGGTGCATTCGGCAAATACCTCACCACCTGACAGCGTACCATCCGCGTTCACCGAGTGGCGACGAATGTGCCTGGGGCCACCTTCATCGTGGGTCACACCTGTGTCAGCAATATAGAGGCTGCTTTCGTCCGGCGAAAAGGCAAGCCCGTTAGGTTTGAGATAGTCGTCAGCAACACGCGCGATTTCCCCCTCGGGCGACACGCGATAAACATGGCACCCGTCCTGTTCAGGCTCTGCGCGGTCGCCCTCGTAATCCATCAGGATCCCGTAAGAGGGATCGGTGAACCAGACTGAGCCATCGGATTTCACCACAACATCATTGGGTGAGTTCAGACGCCGCCCCTCAAACCGGTCGGCAATCACGGTGATCGACCCGTCATGTTCGGTGCGCGTGACGCGGCGGGTCAGATGCTCGCAGGTGACAAGGCGCCCCTGTCTGTCGACGGTCTGGCCGTTCGAATTGTTTGAAGGTTGCCGGAACACCGAAACCGACCCATCCGTTTCATCCCAACGCAAAATGCGATTGTTTGGAATATCGGACCACAAAAGATAACGACCCGCCGCATGCCATACCGGCCCTTCTGACCAGCGCGCACCGGTCCATAGGCGCTCGACCCGGACGTGACCGACAAAGCAGGCCTCAAACGCCGGATCGATCACTTCGAACCCGGTTCCTTCGATAACACCAAACATTCAGTCTTCCTTCTCGTCCATTAAGGTGTTGCCGTAGCTAGGCTCGCCCCAACTGATTGATCTAGATGATTTCCCGGGCTGTTCGGGCCAGGCTTCCAAATGGCCTGATTTGTCTTCTTGGCCCAGCGGCAAGGTTGCGACAGGATACCGGCGATGATCGACCCGGCACGAAGACACTGACCAGGATCTGCGGCAGACAATCTTCGTTCTGTCATCGTGGCTTCTTCATTGCTTCCAGTCCGGTTGCGAGCGGACAATTTACTGCACCCATCCCGCTCAGGTCACGCCATCAGACTTAACCTGAAGGGAGGGGTGCTCCTGTTACACGAACTCAGCGTTCCAACGCTCCAATTCCTGAAAAGCGGAACGCTTCTTGTTGCAGCGCGTCAAGTTCCTCTGCCGACATCTGGTCATGAGCGACCGTAATCCGCCCGAGGAAGACAAGCGGCAACTCGCTTGCGCGATCCTCAAGATCAGCTTTGATCGCCTCGGCTGTCGCAGCGCCGACATCATCGCCCATGCGCATCGGTGTGGCGTCTAGCTCTCCGCGTCGGATCGCATCCAGCTCAAGCCCCGTGCCACCCCAACCGGTCGAGAAGATGTCTTTCTCTTTCCCTTGCGACAGTTGCGCCTCTACGCTGCCCATTGCCATCGCTGTGTTGGCGTTGTGGATGATAGTGGCCTCGGGATAGGCCTGCATGATAAGTGATGTGCCTTCGAATCCGCCTTCACGCTGATACTCGCCATAATGCTCGTAAACGGTGGTCCAACCGGCTTTGTCTTCCACGCAGGCTTTGAAGTCACCCGAGCGTTGATTGTCAGTAATGCCCGGAATGCCACGGTTCATGGCCATGGTTACACCTTCTCCCAAGCGGTCAATCATGTAATCGCACATGGTCAGTGCGCCCGCAGCCGACGAGAAGTCGAACCACACATCGGGCTGGTTCGCCAAATCCTTCAGCGGTGTGTGGAATGCCCAGACAAAGGTGCTGAAACCATCATTGCCCGCCAGCTTGTCGATATTGTCCGCCTGAATTTCCAGCTCGGAGGGCCCGAAGATCACATAGTCATACAGGTCCGCATCCTGTTCGACCTGGTTTGCGTAGGTCGACTGCAGCGAGTGTTCGATCTGACGCGACGCGAATTCGGTGGTCTCATAGGCGATGCCCAACTGATCCAGACGTTTGGTCAGCGCCAGATAGTTGCGCGCCCAAAAGTCCGACGTATCCGCCGAGGGATAGATCAGCGCGATTTGAATTGGGTTGTCCAGCGCACCGCTGAACGGCACCGCCTCGGAACCGACAACAGCTTGCAAGGCTTCCAGCTTGCCGTCCGCATTCACCTCATCCGGCACCCAATAGTTGCGCTCGGCGATATCTGGCAGCTCTTTCAGCGGCAGCTTACCATGGCCGTCCGCGATTGCCGCGGCAGACCATGCTACGCTTGTCATCAAGGATACAGTGGTTAAAAGTCTCATGATGGTTCCTCCCTTTGCATGAGAGCGGAGCCTAAGCCGGGCTCGGGGCTGCACCCCCGACCCGGCAACCCCGCATGATGCCGGTTAGCCGCTTGGTGCAGCCGATCCGGAAAACAGCGCCCCAATCGCCAACAGAGCGATCAGAATACCGATAAGAGCTGCAGAAAAACGCAGCATTTTCTGACCTTCAGGGGTTTGAAGACCGGCCAGCCAGCCCCCTGCCCCATCCCGATCTTTCTTCTGCATCCAGGCATACAGCGCCACTGAGCTGACGATCACAACGCCCGAAGCCACAGATTGCCAAAAGAACTCGATCCGAAGTGTGACCAATGCGTTGATCATCATGCTGAGCAGAAGAACACCCGCGAATGAGCCGAGCATAGACGCCCGGCCCCCGAACAGTGATGTGCCGCCTACAACCACAGCCGCAATCACATGCAGGTTGAAATAGGGCGCAGATGTCGCCTGAATGGCGTTCAGCTTGCCTGTCAGCATAACACCCGCCAATGCAGCACAAGCCCCGCACAAAACATAGGCGTAAACCTTGTGACGGTTGACTGAAATGCCCGTCAGCTCTGCCGCTTCGGGGTTCGACCCTATTGCGATGGTGTATCGCCCGAAATAGGTCCGCTTGAGCAGAATATAGCCCCCGATCATGGTCGCAATTCCCAGAACAACCGGAATCGGAATAAAGCCGGGGATCTGGCCGCGCCCAATCTCGGTCAGGAAATCGGGGAACCGGGCAAGCACCAGCCCCTTGGCAATCACCAGAGCAAATCCGCGATAGACCAGATCCATCGCCAGTGTCCCGATCAAGTCGGGCACATTGAAACGGGTGATGATCAAGCCGTTGATCAAGCCCATGATCGCACCCAAAGCAATCGCAATCGGAACCGCGATATAGACGCTGAACCCGTATTGCTTGATCAGAAAGGCCATAAGGATGCTGGACAAGGCAGCGATCGAGCCGATGGACAGATCAATGCCGCGCTGCGTGATGACAAAGGTCATCGCCATTGCCATGGGCATATATAGGGCTGCATCGAGCAGTATGAGATTCAGGTTCGTTGCCCGGAAATACCGCGCAGGTTCGGCAATACCCATGAACATAAGGATTGCCAAAATCATCACCATCGGGCCGATGATGGCAATATAGGGCTCTAGCCGCTCGGTGAACGGTCGAGAGTCTGACATATGTGTATCTGTCTGAGCCATCAGGCTGCCTCCTCAGCGCCGACGATCATGCCCAGCACTTCCTGTGTGTTGCTTTCACTGGTTTTTACGACGCCAACCCGCCGCCCGCGCCGCTGAACATGGACTCGATCGGAAACCTGAAACACGTCATCCAGCGAGTGGCTAATAAGGATAACGGCGATGCCTTGGGCTTTGACCGTTTCGATCAGTTTCAAAGTTCGGGCCGTTTCCTGCGGGCCCAGAGCCGCAGTCGGCTCATCCATCACAAGCACACGCAGGTCGTCATGATAGACCGCGCGCGCAATCGCCACCGCCTGACGCTGACCACCCGAAAGGCTTTCGGTGGGCGCATCCATGGATTTGAGCCGCACGCCCAACCGCTCCATTAACACCCTCTCGGTTTCCGAGCGCATGCGCTTGTTGTCCAGAAACGTGATCCCTGCGACTTTGCGGGTCAGCTCATTGCCCAGGAACATGTTTGCAGCAGGATCAAGGTGATCGGCCAATGCCAACGTTTGATAAACCGCATCGATCCCCATCGCAGTGGCCTCGGCATGGCTGGAAAACCGCACCGGCTTATCATCAAGAAAGATATCGCCCTCGGTGGGTTGATAAACACCGGTCAGAACCTTGATTAGCGTTGATTTGCCGGCACCGTTGTCCCCTACGATGGCAAGCACTTCCCCGGCATAGGCGTCCAGATCAACATTGCTCAGCGCTGTCACGCCGCCAAATCGCTTGGTTATTCCGCGCATCTTTATAAGTGGCTCGGCCATAAGAAAGATACCCCTTCTGAAGGCGGTCGCCATCTGTAGGCCACCACCGGTTTCACTTGGCCAGCAGCCGCGTTTGCGCTGGCTGACCGTGTTTCTATGTGTATTGGTTCAAACCGGCCCCGATCCGTGGACCGGGGGGGGGGGAGAAGCTATTTGCCCCAGATCGCCTTGTAGGCTTCGCGATAGGGCGTATCGGGATCAAACGCATTGCCCTCGATCTTGTCCAATCCGGCCTTGGTCACCAGCGCAGGCGAGGTGACATAACCTGAACACGCCTCGCCCTGGATCGCGCGGTTCAGCTCATCCACCAGTTGCCACCCCTGCAGGTTCAGCGGCTCGGCCACAGTGATCGTCTGGTAATTGTCCGACCGGATCCGCTGGAACGAGGCCTCAGATCCGTCCCCCGCAGACCCCGCTTGCGGCCCGCTGGCGCTGTCGATCCCCGCCGATGCAAGCGCCGGGCCCATGAAGTCAAAATAGAGATCGTTGATCGCCAGCGCATGGGTCCAGCTGTCGCCGTATTTCTGCAACAGCGATGTGGTCAGCGGCCCCATCCGAGATGAAGTATCAGCAATGGGCGTGTCCACATATTCCAGCACCTTGCCGCCGCCAGCTTCGATCACCTCTTGCAACCGGTCCGCCTTGTCGATGGCAATCTGATAGGTCGAGTCGGTAAAGATCACCACACCGATATCGGTCCCGCCATCCTCAAGCGCCCATTCGGCGGCCACTTCGGACACCGTCATCGCGTCGGTCGACACGTTGGCAAAGATCCCGCCGGGCGCGTCGCAGCCGATCACGGGTCCAGAATGCCAGGCGACCATCGGAATGTTGGCACCGGTCACACCTTCCAGCGCGGCCTGCTGCTCGACAGCGTCAAAACCGTTGATGATGATCCCGTCGGGTTGCAGTGCCAACGCTTGACCGATTGCCGCCGTTCGCCCCTGGATAGAGCCCGCTCCATCCAGAACACGAACCTCCCAGCCAATGGCGGCTGCGGCTTCCTCAACACCGCTGGTGACCCCAAGGATACCACCGTTTTTCAGATCACCCGCAAGCACCACGATCGATTTGCCATCAGCCGCCGCAGGGCCGGTTGTCGGACCATCCCAGGGAAGTTCGGCAAGGCTGGTCCCCGCCAACATTGTGCTGGCCAACAGACCCGCCATGAACGTTCTTTTTTGCATCAGATTTCCTCCCTTTGCATAGATGTCGCCCACACCCCAAGGTGCGGCGGTTTGCTTCAGCGCTTGGCTGCACCCTTTCTGCGCTGTGCGTATCCTGCGATGCCGATGGCAATCAGCAGGGTAACCCCGTTGAACAGCGGCTCGACCCAGAAGGAGCCACCAAATTGTTGAATACCGGAAATGCCCACGGCCAGAATGGCGACCCCGATAACGGTGCCCCAGACATTCACCCGACCAGGTTTGATCGTGGTCGAGCCCAGGAAGGCACCGACAAGAGCGGGCAACAGAAACTCCAACCCGACCGAGGCCTGACCGATCCGCAGTTTTGACGCCAGGATCACACCGGCCAGCGCCGTCATCGTGCCCGACGCCATGAACGCGCCGATGACATATTTGCGGGTCGGAATGCCGTTCAGCTGCGCTGCACGCTGGTTTGCACCAATGGCATAGAGATAGCGGCCCACCGGCGTGTATTCGAGCACGATCCACAGCACTAATGTGATGGCCAGCAGATAAAACCCGGTAATCGGAAGCCCGAAGACAAAGGTTGTCGACAGATCATAGAACCCTTCGGGCAGTGCGCCCACCATCTGCCGTCCGCCGGTGTGCCATAGCGCCAGCGCATAAAGAACGGTGCCGGTGCCCAGCGTGGCAATGAAACTGTCGATCTTGGCAACTTCGACCAGCATGCCGTTCAGAAACCCGGTAAAGGCCCCCAGAACCAGAACAATCGCAACCGCGATTGGCCAGGGCAGACCAAGCATGGTCTGCAAGCTGATGGCCAGGATGTGCCACAAAACGATGCCGTAGCCCACAGTCAAATCGATGCGCCCCGCCGCCATCGGGATCATCGCACCCAGCGACAGCAAAGCGATGATCGCTTTGTCAGAAATAATCGCCCGCAGGTTCAGCATCGTCGGAAACGTGTTCGGCAAAAGAACCGAAAAGAGGCCAATCAGGAAGACAGTCAAAATGACCAGACCGTAAACCGGTAGAAACCGCATCACCCGTTTGCCAAAGCTCAAACCTTTCAGTTCGGCCTTTGTGGGTTCCAAAGCGCTGCTTTCAAGCGACTGCATGCGAGATATCCTTTCCTTGCCCGGCGTTGCTCGCCGATGCGGATTGAATGAGGTTTTCCGTCGATAGCCGGGTGCCACTCAGCTCTTCGACAATCTTGCCCTGGCTGAACACAATGGCGCGGTGGCAGATCGTGGCGATCTCTTCGAAATCGGTCGAGACGACCAGAATGCCCACCCCCTGCCCTAACGCCTTGTTCAAAAGCGCATAGATTTCCGCCTTGGCCCCCACATCAACTCCAGCGGTCGGGTCTTCGCAGATCAACAGCTTGCGTTGGGTAGCCAACCAGCGCCCGATCACCACCTTTTGCTGGTTTCCGCCCGACAAGGCTTCGATGGCCAGCGTCGGATCATTGGGCGACAGGCCCAGTTCAGCACCAATGGCTTCAGCCTGTTCAGCCTCGCGCGCCGGGGTCATGAAACTCAGCAATCGGCGCCCCAACCCGTCAGGGTTCAGAAATGTGTTTTCCCGGATGCTCAGGCTCATTGCCACGGATTCTTCGGTTCGGTCCTTGGCCACCAGACCTATTCCGGCCTGCATGGCCGTTTGCGGCGATGTAAGATCCGGTACCTCACCGGCCAGCAGAACCTGCCCGTCATGCGGCTCGACCCCGAACAGTGCGCGCGAAACCGCCTCGTGCCCAGCCCCGCGCAAACCGACAAGGCCAACGATCTCGCCTTGCCGCAGCTCGAAGTTCAGCGCGGTGACATCACCGGCCGAGAAATCCGTCAGCGACAGGATGACATCGCCCGGCGGGGTCTCGGACTTAACAGTGGCCCGCGTTTTGCGACCCACGATCTTCAGCACCAGCTCTTCCGGTGTCGTGTGTTCGATACTTCGGATCCCAACCATTTCGCCGTCACGCAAAACGGCCACACGGTCAGCGATCTTGAAAATCTCGTCCAGGCGATGGCTGACATAGATCATCCCCACGCCTTTCTCCCGCAAGGGCCGGATAGCCGCGAAAAGCCGCTCGACCTCGTCCGCCGGCAACGACGCGGTCGGTTCATCAAGAACCAGAAACTCGCTGTCCACGGCCAATGCCCGCGCAATCGCCACCAGCGACTTTTCGGTCCGCGACAGATCCTCAACCCGGGTCGTGGGATCAAAATCACAATCTACCCGTGCCAGCGCATTTCGCGCGAACCGCTCAACATCCTTCCACTGGATCAGGCCCGACTGTTTCTTGAAGCCAAGCGCCAGCGCAATGTTCTCGGCAACTGTCATCCATTCGATCAACCCCAGATCCTGATGGATGAAAGCCACCTTCTGACGTTCACCAAATCCGGCAGGCCGATGATCATAGGGTTGGCCGTCAATCAGAACACGACCCGAGTCCGGTTTGTGGATACCACCCAGAACTTTGATTAGCGTCGACTTGCCCGCCCCGTTCTCGCCCAGAAGCGCAACAATCTCTCCGCGCTCGACGGCCAGCGACACGTCGCGCAGCGCATATGTCCCACCGAAATGCTTGTCGATGCTGTCAAACAACAGACCACTATGACGCTGCTTGTTCATTTGTCCTCCCCACGCCACGGCATTTGCTTTTCGACAGCGTTACCCGTAACGTTCCGCTAGTGTTCGAGGAAAATTCGGCACAGTCAAGAAAAAAGTTACCGGTAACGTATTTTGCGAAAATGACAGAAAAACCAAGCAAGACCAACAAGGTAAGCCTAGCCAAAGTGGCCGAGGCGGCGGGCGTTTCAAAAATGACCGCCAGCCGAGTCATACGGGGTGAAGGGGGCTATTCGGAAAAAACCCGCGACAAAGTGATGGCCCAGGTGGACGCTCTGGGCTACTTGCCGAATCGGCTTGCGACCGTTTTCGCCGGGGATCGTTCCTCGACTTTTGTAGGCGTCTCGATACCGGATCTGGGCAACGAGGTCTTTGCTCAGGTGCTTGAAGGCATCGACCAGAAACTGGGGTCACACGGCTATCAAACTGTCTTGGGGCTAACACAACATACGCTGGTTGAAGAAGAGAAATGGATCGAAACGGTCCTGTCCTGGCAACCCGCCGGGCTTATTCTGACAGGCCGGTCTCATTTGCCCCGCGCTACCGAGATGTTGCGCAATGCGGGAATTCCGATCGTTGAATTATGGGACCTGAATTCTAGTCCCCTAGACATTAGCGTCGGGCTTGCGCATTTCGACAGCGGCTTCGAAATGGGGCGCCACTTGATCGGGCTGGGATACCGAAACTTTGGCTATGTCGGCACGTCGCATGATACAGCGAATGCGGCGTCCAGGCGTCTGGACGGGTTCACCAAAGCGATAACCGACGGGGGCGGAACTCTCACCCGGCAATTCTGTCTGCATGACACGGCCAGCTTCTACCCAGGGTACTACGGAACCGAACAGCTGATCGCCACCGGGGCCATTGTCGAATGCGTCTTCTATCAAAATGACTCGATGGCTTTTGGCGGCATGCAGTATTGTGATCGAATTGGCCTGTCTGTCCCCCAAGATATTGGCATTGCCGGCTGGGGTGACATGCCGATTTCATCTGTGCTGAAAGCCAGACTGACGTCCATCCACGTCCCACACCTTCGGATCGGCCAGGCCGCCGCACAAGCGCTGGTTGCTCGGCTGAACGGAGAAGCGGTGAAGCCTTGCATCGACGTGGGTTTTCACCTCGTCCCTGGGCGGACTGTGCGATCTTAGGTGTTGCTCTCTCCTAGAGAAACACAACCAAGTTGGATACCTAACATTCCAGTTTGTTTTGCCGCGTGGGTCGATGTGCATCCGAAAACACCGCAGAGGCGGTCGTTACATAGGTCTGTGACGGGTGCTGTCAGTCGAATTCGAACCAGTCTCAGTTCGCCTTAGAAACCGCGAACCGGTCCAGAACAAAGCTGACGCCACTCGGCGAAGGCGGCGGCCAGGGTCAGCTTGAAGGAGTTTCGGCTAGTGAGCGATCTTTCCCGGTTGAAGTGGTTGTAGGCGGACGAATGAACGGTGGCGAATTTCTGCAAACTTCGCATGCGCCTGAAACCTTCCATTACGCAATCAACCTATTCTGTCACATGGATGCTGATGGCAGACAATTGTCACCAATCTGGCCCGATGGTCTCGAGTATTCAGGGATCGATTTTTTCGCCTGGATGCTGAAAGTAAGGTTGTCGAACACTTTGATATTCTTCAGGAAGTTCCGGCAAAACGCGCGAATGACAATGGCATGTTTCAACCTAACCGTTCTGACGACAACGAAAGGAACTTTGAAAACTCTCATCGGCTGAGCCACGATGATGAAAGGGCACAAGTCTGATCCAAGAAACCCGCCGAACCATATCTATCAAGAACCTTGTATCTAGGAGAAACGTATGCTCCCGAAGAGCATTCTCGTGGCGACCCTCGGACTTTTGCAACCACCTCGCTTAAAGCCGGCGTTCAAATTCGTTTTTTGGCAGGCGCGACCAAGGGCCGATTTGTTTTGACAAACGTCGGAACGTGCGAATTAGCAGCATCGACCCTCAAAATTGACTTGTCGCTATCTGCCGGACGCCTGATCTTCGACGTTACCGAAAAAGGCGTGGGTGTGGAGGTCTTTCAACCGCTCGAATTCGTAGAGGGTGCTGAAGCTCGGCTTCAATTTCCATCGGTTGAGGACGCGCAAAGTACAATTGAGCTGGAGATTGCGTCCCTCGCCGCCGGGGACAGGCTAGCTTTTACCATCGATGTCGATGACATAATCGGACAACGCGAAATCACTGTAACAGGATCGGAGATCGAAGGCGCCACCGTATCTTATCCTGATGCGGATGAAACCAGTACTGGGACTTTCTCATCCGAAGCACTTGTCAACGTGACGACGAAGGACTGCTGAAGGCTGTCCCAGAATGTCGAATTGGTTCATACGCATAACTTACATCAAGCTTCGAATTTGGTAACACCAACGCAGAGGAACACTCGACGCCGGCAATGGTGACGCGACAAACTCTTCAATAGTTGTTGTTCGAGGCGGTGCCCCGGGTCTCGCTGCGATGCAAGAAACTGCTCCAGTTCTTCACCTTGGATTGCATTGCAGGAGAATTAGAACTCACGTGACCTGGCGCTGTTTTCTGACGTTCTGCGTCTCTTTTTAACGGAAGTGTGATGACCTCTGTTGTGAGGAGATATATCGTTCTTTGTATTGACGCGTCACGACACCGCCCCACTTTTCTAACTCAGCTAGGAGCATCCTGAGTGTTTGTGAGGACCACCGCTTTATTGATTTTTGCCGTGTCGACCCCGGCCACGGCATTGCAGCTTCGCGAAACAGGGCGCTATGAGCTCGATCAACCCGCAAGTCTTGACTACGATCCGACGTTTTGTGGGTTGTGGATTGCGAACGAGGGCCCCGAGGCCATTCTCGTTACATTGCAGGGTGATGAGTTGCGCCGCATATCCAGTGATCTCTTCCGCATCAAAGCAATTGCTATTGAATGGGATCATTTGTTGCTGGGCGATGGTCTCGGAAGTCTTCAACGTGTTACAAAGGAAGGAATGCCGCTCGGAGCACCTTTCAAACTGGACGGCGGTTTCGCAGATACGGAGGGGATCGCGATCAATGCCAAGGGGCAGATCGTGACCGTTGAGGATGACCCGGAACGGTTGTCCTGGTTCACTTCAGAGGGTGCTTTGACGGCGAGGTTGGATACCATGAAGCTCTCTCCCCCCTTAAGCGAGGCACAGGGCATCGCGATTGACGCACGCACCGGTCACATGTTGATTGTTGATGACTGGGAAGGGTCAAACAGCCTGTATGAGTTCACAGCGGATGGCCAATTGCTCGCCCAGCAAAGTCTGTTGGAATTCGGTACCGACCCGGAAGGCATCGCCATCAGACCGGGGTCTAACCAATTGTTCGTGGCATTCGACGGCGGCGCAGAGATTGTGACATTTGACTACACACCCACGTTGCCTGAAGGATTACCGCTGCCTCCCCCGGGCGGAGATTGCATGATGTTTTAAGAATTTGGCTAAGCGTTCTGGTTGGCTCTGGTTTTTCCTAATCCCGTTCGTTGTCCAAAGCTTCGCGTATGAGCGTCAGATTCGGCAGGGAATTACGAAATGGGCCCGACCCGAGTTCGGACAAAACTGGAGCCAGAGCTTCCGACATCCGCTCGTTACACGCTTTCAAAAACTCCGCGCCTTGTGGCGTAGACCGGGCGATTTTCGAACGCTTGTCATTCGAGTTGACTTCAAGGGTAATCAGAGCATGGTTTTCAAGACTTGAGAGCATATGCGTCATCGAAGTCTTGGGCACTTGAAACGCGTTAGAAAGTTGCAGAGGAGTTTCCCCTTCTGGGCGTCGAACCAGATGGCCCAATATTCCAAACTGTGTCGCTGTCATTCTACCGGGCAGGAATGCTTCCAGCTTGGTCGAGATCAACTGATTAATGATCCCGACTTCGGTGAAAAACCGGTAAACTTCGCTGGTCTCATCTTCAGGCTTCATTCAGAATTCGGGTCTCCAGCGGCCAGCGGGGTGTGGCAATTGGCTCGGGCCCATGTCCCAAGCGCAACAACATTTGCACTGTGTAGCCCGACGGTGCAAGAAGCTCATGCGCCAAAGCATACTCATCTGCCATCTCAGGATACTCCTGAAGTGCCTGACTGACGGGATGAACGCCCAGACCCATTTCGGTAGTCTTTAGATAGAAACGCATCAATCGACGTCCGGCATCGAGTTGATCGCTTCGCGTATTTGTGGCTGTTGTGATGACTGCGTATTGCTGTGTCGAGTCTAGCATGGCGAAGTAGCCTCGCATATGTGACTGAGTGCCTGGGTGGTCAACATTCATAAGGGTCTCGTTGTCCAACAGACCGGTTAGTCGCAGCATTTCCAGCATGGGATCGCGCAACTCAATCCCGTCTGGGTTGGCGTTGATTTCTGCTTTACCGATCCGCATCAAGTCGACGGATTCTTTCAGGGCCGGTGGGGTCCGCATTTCGATTTCAAAAGCACGTTTCGTGAGGCCTCGAATACGGGCCACCAGATCCTCATCGGAAATCAGAGTGGCGTAGTTTTCAAGGACCGACACTTCCTCCTCGGAGAGCCGCTGTTCCGTGTATGGTTCTTTGTTTGAATGCCGGTTGAGGATTTGAGCTGAGAGTGGATCGGATGCCCCGCCTGGTACGAACACTGCTTCTGCGATGGGTCCGTCATCCCCATCTGGTAGTAACTTGACCTGGGCATCAAACCCGAGAGCCCCTGCTGCTAGAACCATCGTCTCAACAAATGCACCGAGGCCAATATAGAGTTGACGATGATAAGGATCGGTTTCTGGAAGCTCGCGATCTGTATCGCGGTGGATGCGCACTTTGTCTTGCCCCACCAACTCGACAAGCCAAGGTTGCAGATTGTGCGGATTGGGCGCGAGTATTGCGTAAGACAATGCTGCTTTGCGGGGATCGTGATAGGGTTTTGGCATCCATGGAGCCAGAGCACTATGGGGCGTGCGTGTCGTAAGAAATCCAGCCGCGCCGGCTATCGCCACTATTGTGCCTCCGCTTAGAATTTTCAGAAAACGTCTTCGGTTTAGCATTTTGAATCTCCATTAGTGCGATATCGTACTATTTAATACGAAATCGTACCAAGTCAATCCTGATCAATATTCGCAAACTATTGTTTTGGTGCATGCCGGCTCCATTCAGGCGTTGTTCTAATTCAGAGACGCCACGAGCATTCGCGTGTTATGTCTCAAGGCCTACCTAATTCAAAGCTAGATTTTGAATGCCCGTTTTGGGCTAATGCGGTCGTTGCCATCTGAATTTCCAATGGCTGCTTCGTCCGCAGAGCAGACGTTCGTTGTGGCTTGCTCCAATGACCGCCGGACAAAGCGTACTTTCGCCACAACTCCGCCAACGTCTGCTTTCAGCGCCAGACGCAGCAAGTTTGCGATTGGATATCAACCTAACTGGGTTGTGGCTTCACACAGGAATGAGCGACGCGGGGATGCTATTTTCGTCCTGTTACAACATTCACCGCGTCAGGATAGACAAGTCTATCTCCTACAACATATGCGTCGAGCTTTTCCGCGACCTCCTGGATCAAGGCATTTTGCGCCTCTTCTCCGAGTGCGAGAAACGCGCCTGCAATTGGCATAGACGCCAGATGCATGGGCACAAATTCGGGCGCAAGCGGAACATCGATCATCAGTTCTTGCCGGTGAACGGCCACATCCGAAAACCCTTGATCCGCGACCTGCTGTTTTAATTTTTTCGCTGTTGGCGTCTGCCGTTGAGCCCTTTGCTTTTCTGCAATCTCGGGGGAGATGTGGTGGGCAACAGCAGAGCATAGGGCTTCAGTGTAAGCGCTATGCCCATCCCAGATTGAGAAGGCCAGGCGCCCACCTGGAACCAGAAGCCGCAAGAACTCGCTTAGAGCTTTGGGCTTTTCCGGAAAGTAATGGTAGCCATGCTGCGAAAGAATGACATCGTAAGACCCTGAAGGCAGTCCGCTCCCGCATACATCGCTCTCAATCCATCGAATATCGAGATCAACAGCTAATTCTTGTGCCTTGGTGAGCATTGGCGCGTTGATGTCCAAACCATCGACTTGGCCGCTAGTTCCAACCTTTGACTTCGCCAGTCGGGTCGTCACACCTGTTCCGCAAGCAACATCTAAGACACGTTCCGAAGAACCTAGTGAAGCCTGTTCAACAAGCGCTTCAGCCCACCGGCCAAACCAAAGGGGCACCATGACTTCTTCGTAAATTTTGGGTCCGTTACCTGCCAATTGAAATGTCATGAAAAAACCTTTGTCGCTTTTTTTGTCGACGACAGCGTATGCGCGTCCCGTTTCTCAGGTCAAACCGCCTTTAATTGTGTAGTGTTCAGGCTTGTCGCTTAATCCGGACATTCATGCGCCGTGCAGCATCCGTCAAAATGGGCTCACACCGGTCATCCGACGTTTTATGCGGGGCTTGCTAATTTACCAATAGCGGCTGCGCGTACCGAGCGGATTTTCCCTCAAAACAAGAGCCAATGGAACGTTTGAACAGCTATTCTGTCCAAGATCAGTAAAGCTAAGCTGACCTTGCCTCTATCTGAATGACATGCCCTTTCTGTACTGCACAGAGCGCGGAGCTTATTGACTCAGATCAATGCTATAGATCTCATTCACATCAGATTGCTGGAATGCAAGTTCGGGCCTTCGCTGTCGAATGTCCTTGCAGTCGATGTTTGTTTGGAGGGTATAATGCAACGGCTTCCCACATGGAGAACCGCACTCTTAAACTTGGTATTTTTGGCGGCACCTATGGCAGCGCATTCCAGCGACTGGAGTTTCGAAGCCACAATATACCTGTTCATGCCAGAAACCGAAACGTCGATGGACACTCCACGAGGCAACATCGATGCGACGCTCAGTTTTTCGGACGCGCTAAGCAATTTGGACCTTGCGTTTATGGGTACAATTGCTGCCAGAAATGGACGGTGGAGCTTGCTAGCTGACTACAACTACACCGACCTTTCTTTCGGAGATGACACGCCTGGCACCGCATTTTCCGGGCTGGACACGTCGCTCAAGACGCAGTTTCTGAGCGGATATATTGGTTACCGGATCTATGAAGATCCAACTTTACAGTTAGACGTTGCAGGAGGTTTCAGGTGGTTTAGTACAGAAACCCGGTTCTCGCTGTCGCCCGGAGCGTTGCCAGGACGTACAACCACTGTGGACGCAGACTGGACTGACCCTGTTGTCGGAGCCCGTGCTCGGTTTAAATTCTCAGACAGGTGGACCGGCACGGCGTTTTTAGATTATGGCGGATTCAGCAGCGACAGCGAGACCTGGCAGGTGTTGTTGACCGCGGATTACTCAATAAACGAAAGCTGGATGATTAGAGGCGGATATCGCTACATCACGCTCGATCACGAGATCAACGGCAACGACTTTACATTCAGTCAGTCGGGGCCGGTTATCGGTGTGACATACCGCTTTTGATTAGCACTCGAAGAACTGTATGCAATTCTGCGTGCGTGACACGGATGCGATAGCGCTACACGAAACAATGGATTTGCAAAGATTGCTGTTTCCGCGAAAGCTTAATACAGGCATTTCTTGTTTGGGCTGGGAGCAGCTATTCTCTCGATCACGCTGGATGTCCACTTTGTAGACGATACGATCATTTGCTCGGCAGGGCCCATAGTTTGCTATGCAATCGTAACCTCGAGCTCTTCTAAAGAGTGCCATTCAAACAAATGATGGCCTCTTGGCGACGCCACTCACTCCACATCACCAAGAGGCAAACCAGACAACACTGGCGAATGCATGAGCAACAGAGGTAATACAAATTTGCCACGCATTCGAATACTTGAATCAAATATGCAATAATTCAAGTATTTTTACGCGCGGGAGAAATATTTTTATCGCGCGATCTATGCTTGCGTGAGTACTAGATCTCGCAATCCTGCTTTTGAAGGTAGGGGCAAACTATGATGGTGGTTGGTTACCAATTTGGACAACACTGTCTTGAAGCAGCGGCCACACCAATCTGGCTGACTTCGCTTGCCCAAATACGCGTTCCAGATAGTCTGGGCAGTCCCATGACCAGACTATGGCCCGCGCTGTCTGTCATCCCAGATCATGACGGCGCGTGTATTTGGATCACCACTACATTCTGCCCTGCCTCGAGCGCACACTTGGCTATCAAGCGGTTGTAGAGCAGGCTTCATTAGTGCCTACGTTGCGCACAGCAGCCACCTAAAAACCAGCTTAAGTGCCCTCTTACTCAGACGGCTCGATAGCAGGAAAGGACCAATTCCCGTTCAAGATCTCTTCACGAGGTTCGTACAGCCGAACAGTGTAGTTCCAGCCTGAAGTGATCGGTATGCAATTCACGCGCCCATCTTCGCAAGCTCCAAAATTGATGGTGATGCTACCGTCGGCATTCGCTTCTGCTGTAACGTTGTTGAGACTGTTTCGACCGAGATCGTTTGCTTCCAGATATCCGTCGGCATTGTAGATTGTAATAGACCAGAACGCGTTAACCGGGACTTCATTTACCGTCACCGAATGCGGTGTTTCGCCATCATTTGCATCGACGCTGTCGATTTCATAGAGCGCAGCCGTTCTCGGTAGTCCGCCCCAGCCGGCAGCGGTTCCAACCAAATGATCGATGGGCCTCGTCTCTTCTTCGGTGCCAAACGAGTAGAAGCTGCTGAATCCGAGCTCGGCAAGGTTGCTTAAGGCCATGCGCGCCTGTGTCAAATCATCCAGATCCCAATCTGGTGCCTCGAACGGACCTACTCCACCTCCAGTCAAGATAAGACTGTCCTGAGCGGCATGAGCCTCTGCCACATCCTCAGGGTCGTTGGCGTCCATGAAGATCCGCACAGTGACATAGCCGAAACGAGTACCAACGTTTTCTTCGGTCAGCTTGTAGGTCCCAGGCGCGGTTTCTACGAACATGTAGTGATCCTGATTGATCACATGCATCGAGATGTATCGCTCGCCCAGATCAGGCAGAGTAAATTCAACCGGATCGGACAGGTCTAGGACGATTCCGGAGTAGAGTGTGTCCTGGTTCATCCGGATAACTGGTTGATTGTCAGGGGTCGTCGGTTTGCGAACGTGAATCAATTCCCCAATACCCACGTCAAAAGCGGCCATGTTGGCACGGAACATATGATCCGTCTCCGCCCGGACAAAGGTGCCCAGCGTCACTGGTTCGGCAACACCCAGAGATGGGGCCAGCAGTGCAATCGGAAACAATTTTTTCAACATCATTGGCTTCCTTCTCAGTTCACAGGTTGCGCGGCGGGAAAAGTCCAGCTTCCATCTAGGACCTCCTGACGTGGGCGATACAGGCGCACCACGTAGTTCCAGCCTTCGGTGATGGGCAGGCAATTCACCCGCCCGTCGTGGCAGTCTCCAAGATGGATGGTCATGCTTCCATCAGCATTCTGCGCGCCGGTGACGGAGTTGATGCTGTAGGCGTTCAGAGCGTTCGGTTCATAGAAGCCGTCGGCATTATACATGCTCACCGACCAGAAAGCGTCCACCGGTACGTTCTGCGGCACCTCGATCTTGTACGCGCCGACGGGCAGACCTGGGAAAAACGCAGGGTAGAACGCTTCCTTTTCCGGCAGCCCGCCCCAACCGGCAATCGTGCCGAGCATGTGACGTATAGGGTGGACGTCTTCTCGTTTACCGAACATGCGTGAGCTGTCTGGTACGAACCCGAGGGCACCGAGCGGCAGCAGCTGTTCGACTACCGCCTCAAAAGCTTCGTCATCGTAGTTCGGGGCCACGAACGGGTTCGATGCGTTGGCCTCAATTGTTATTGCGTTCTGGATCATATTGACGGCCGCCACGTCATCTGGATCTGCGGCATCGACCAGCACGCGGAGATACACAATCACGTACGGGGTGTCGAAGGTTTCCATCTCGAGGGTATAGGTGCCGCCACCGAAGAACACCTCGTTTATGAAGTGGTCCTGATTAACGACCATTGCCGTCATGTACCGATCCGCGACTTCGGGAAGAATTAGCGTCGCACCCTCACTAATGTCAACGACCGCTGTACTGTAAAGCGTGTCGCGGTTCATCCGGATCGTCGGTTGGTTTTCGACGGGGGTCGGTTCCCGGAAGTGGTAGAAACGATTTATCCCACCCGCGAGCTCCACATACTTTCTAAGCTCAAGATCATTCGCGGCGCGGACGAAGTTGTCAGCAGTGATCGGGATGTCGCGACTGTCCAAGAGCGCATCAAGCGTATAATCCAAAGCCTGAGCCCGCGCCGTTTCTGCCTTAGACAACAGACCACTTAGCACCATGAATAGCGCCAGCGAGGCGGCGTTAGCCAGTCGAACCAATGACGTTTCTCTCATGCCAAACTGACCCTACTGATATGGGGTGTACCAAATGGGGGACGTGTATGCGCGCTCCTGATGGACCATGACAGCGTCATCCGGAAGGTTGAGATCACCGTAGTATGCCTCGTCATATGCCAGCCATGTCGGTGTGGGGATTTCGAGAACGCGGACATAGTAGTAAGCGCGTTGTCCCGGATCGAACTCCGGGTCCACCCAGTGCGCAGCAAGTGCGGCAGACCCGATCGTGTTGGTGTAGTCCGCGCCGTTTACTGTGTTACCGACCGGTGGCAGTTTACCTTCCGCATCGGGTGCACGGTCGCCTGCCCATCCGGCATCAAAGACCTTGGTTTGCGGTGCGCCGTCTGCATCGATCCAACCTTTGACAATCTGGATACGGTCAAGGTTCGCGCCGTCCGGATCACGCAGCGCACGGACCATGAAGCTGGGCGCTGTACCCTCTGGCCCGGCGAAGAGGTCAGCCCCCATCGGAACACCACGCGCATAGCCTTCCGCGGCGAAGTCCGGGCGATGCACCTCTTCGGGCTCAAAGTCCCATCCAGCGAAGACACGAACGGTCATCCTCGGACCGGTCGTGGCGTAGACTTCTTTCCGCTTGAAAGCGTCCCAGATCGCTTCGCGTGTATTTTCACGCGCCCAGGCGGCGGCGAGGCCCGAGGAAATCACCTCGTAGTGTCTTACGGCAATTTCATCGCCCAGGAAGTCGGGCTGAATGATGTTCTCAAGATAACGTTCTTCGCCGGTACCTGGCTCACCCGGCGAAGCCTTTCCGAAGAAATTGTCCTCACGCGCCGTGGCCAATGATGTGTGGCTGTCGGTTGCGCCAATCATGCCAAATTTGAATGGGTTGGCACCGATGTCTTGTTCATAGGCGAGCCCTCGTGCCAAAGCCGAGCGCGCCTACTCTTGCGGCAGCATCTCGGGTGTCTTGAGTTCGGTGCCAAAGTTGCCTCGATCCCATGTGCCGTAGTCAGCAAACTCGTCGTTCGGCGAAAGCATGGGATGGGTCTCCCCATCACCTTTGATTTGCGTAACCTCGTAGAGCGGCTCCCACCGCATCCGACGTTCAGCATATTCAGCGTCGATGGGCTCGCCGTTCTCCCGCACATCGTTGAACATCAAACCGTTCGAGAGGTTGCCGTTATGCGCGAAGGCCATCACCTTGCCGCCAGTTCGCGTCTCATAGGCATCCATCCAGTCCCAAAGGTCCTCCGGATCGGAGCTGTCATAATTGGAGAACGGAACCACATCGGCGACTTTGTCCGCGCCGTCACGGAACATGACAACGCGGTGCAGGTTGTTGGCGTTGGTGACAGATGTCCATTCAAACCCGTGCAGCGAGGTGAAGACGCCAGGCTGATTGTAGCGTTCTGCGATGTTTACAATCCGATTGTAGAAGGTGCGGGTCAAGTCATCATCATCGAGCGGATCGGAGTTGGCCATCATCGATTCACCCCATTGAACGTAAGCCGCAACCGAGTCGCCGGCTTTAACAAGCTCATGCACTCGTCTGCCCCATGAGTTGGCCAAAAGCTGAGGGTTTGACTCTGCAATCATCGGCGCGAGACCGAGGTTCTCGGCGTGGTCAGCGACAACCAGAAAATCGAGAGGGCGCACAAGTTGCGCATATTCGCCAACGGATGCTCTGACTTTTTCGCCGCGCGCAAAACGGAAAGCTTCATCCGGCCCAAGCGCATTTCCGACCATGCCTGCGTCAGTCGAGTATGACGTGTGTAAATGCGTGTCGCCCCAGAACACCCTGTTTGGAAAAGACTGATCGACGAAAGGAGAATAACCGCGTTGTCCAAGTCGGACATCTTCAGGATTGATGGCAAGTTCACCGGAATAGCCTTGGGCAAATGTCGCACCGGCAAATATAAACGTCAGACCAACTCCCGTTAGAAACGCCTTTTTCATCGCGTTGTACCCCTGTATCAGATCTCCAATCAGGTTCTAATTTAGCGAAGCATTCTTCTTCACCGCTTTGATTTATGACAATTATGGCCGGTTACGCTTGAACAGGTCGCCCATGTATCCATTCGTTTCAAGCTCGAGGGTGATATCTGAGTATTTCGTAATGAGAGGCGTTTAGGTGCCCCCGTTTCTCTGCGCAAGCGCGACATCCATGTCATAAATTACCTCAAGCATGGGGTCGATGTTTTCGCGCATACTGCCCTCCAAAGACCGGTCGAGATCGACAATCACAATAATCACGATGGAAAGAACGGCTGCAAATGTGAATGTACGCCACGTCAGCGGGCGTCCTTGCAAGGCCGATCTGTTGCCGACAATCGCAATAGCGACGATTGCAGCAGCAACGATCATAATCATTGCGGGTTTTGGAATGTGCTCTCCCGCTGCCGCAATGCGACGGGTATGAGCGTCGAACATATTCATCACACTACGTGCAACTAGCGCTTTTATCGGTTCTGATTCCTCTGTTGACAAAGCCTGCAAAGTAGCTGGCCAGATTTGCGCTTGTGCTTTGCGTGTGCGCACTAGAAAAGCGTCGAATGCCTGCTCAGTCTTTACGTCTTGCGGGCCAGCAATTCTTGTTTTCGCATACGCCAAAATAACTGGTTGCAGTTGATCGCGTGCTTCAGTCGCCAACAGATCGGCGCTCAAAAACGCGGATCCGATATCAGCCGCTTCCTCAATGAGTGCCGATTTTCGTGCCTCACGCCAGTTGATCGACGAACTGAATGCGAAACCAAGCAAAAGCCCCAATAGTGCCAACATCGCGCCTAGAGATGTACCGCCCGGGATTTTGTCCGCAGGAACTTTGTCGTACCCCAATCTCCCGTGCTCCAGCACTCCAAAGCGGAAGCCCAAGAATGCTGCTACTGGTAATAAGATCAAAATAAGTAGAACCAGCACCGGGAAAGAAAAAAGTGGCTCGGAAAAACCCTCGTAGAAATCTGTTGCGTCTGTTCCCAAGCTCCCAACTCTCCGCAATCAATACCGTTAACATAATGATCAGCGTAACCAGAGATGGCTATCCTGTATACCAAACACTAACGAAAGACATTGCGCAGGCATTTTGAGGTCTCATACGGGCTCGAAGCAGCCGTTCTACGAAACAGCGGTTGAGTTTCGACCGAGCATGATAAGCAGACATTGCCCACCAACCAATGATTTCGTCTATTCTGAGCTTTATGCGGCGAGGCATTGAAAATGCTGACTCAGAGGTCTCCATGCGTAAATGCAATGGCACCAATCAATGCAAAAATTCTAGTTCTCTAACGCACGACTTCTTGAAGCACTTCGCCGCTTGCGCCATTTGGGCGCGCTGTGCTCAGCAAGGCGGACAGAGTAGATGCTATGGATGTTGTGCACACTCGGCGCGCGACACGTTGCGGCTCAATGCCTGGGCCGGAAAACAAGATGGGCACATGGGTGTCGCCTCTCCAAGGCGAACCATGTGTCGAGGTCACTGAAAGGCCATCGAAATCTGCAATAAACCAGCCAGGTTTGAAAACAACGTAGATATTGCCAGAACGCGCGGGGTTATGGTTGTTTCTGATCAATTTCATGATTTCAGTATCGGGCAGTTGGTTCGCTTCGATGGCAGTAGCCGGGATGGCGAAGGCCACATCCGGAAAAGACAATAATTCCTCGGCAATGGCAGCCTCAAGAGCGTTCAAATCAATGTCGGGGCGCGCCAGAACCTCGGGATCAATATTGAGATAGGGATGGGCGTATCCCGCCAGCAACGGACCAGTGATCTCAAAACGCTGTTTCAAACGCGTAATTTGTTCGGTTGGGTCCCAAGTATCCGGAGCCACGAGGCCTGTTTGAATGCCAACGCTTTCCAAATAGGCGGGTGCATCCGTCGTTCCGTGATCCGCAGACAGAACGATCAAAACATTCTCCAACCCAATACGTTCGTCGATAAACGCGAGAAGGTCCGAAAGAGTTTGATCCAACCTGAAAATCGTGTCCTCGGCTTCAAGACTGGACGGCCCGAAGACATGGTTGACGTAATCGACCGACGAAAAACTGATGGCCAAGTAGTCTGTAACGTCGTCCTGACCGATTGCTTCCGCATCGATCAAATGTTTGGCAAACTGCGCTGTCAACTCATCACCGGCTGGGCTGAGCGTAAGGAAAGTTGTGAAATACGGGTTGTCAAGCGGATCGAAACTGGTCTGAGACACGCTGTAGTAGTGAGGAAATGTGATCCCGAACCCAGCGACATCTGTTTCCCAAGGTTGGTCATCTCGATCGCCAAAGACATATGCTTCCCGAGGGTGCATCAGCTCCCAAGTCGCGCCTTGATAGAATGAAGTCGGCGCCTGGTCGTTCCAAGCCGTGACCCAGTCGGGATAGGCATCGTAGTAGTAAGAGCTGGTGACAAAGCGGTTCGCAGATTTTGAGAACCAAAAAGCCTTGCCACTTTGCCCAGCCATTGTGATTGCGCCGCGGTCCTTGATCGAAACGCCAAAGACTTTTGCCGCTCCGGCTGTAGATGCGCTTAATTCATCAGAGATTGTCGTAACCAACATCGCGCGGGGTGATCTACCATCTGTTCCCGCTGCAGCTTGTGTCGGATCGATTTCAATGTCTTCATTCACGCCTGCGGCTTCATCAAGCAGTGGCGCAGTATCGTCCTCTACGTTGTACACAACGCGGTCCAACGATCTATCAAACCAGACATTTCCGATCATTCCGTGAACCGCTGGCGTCGCGCCCGTCGCCAAAGTGGCATGTCCTACAACGGTCTCCGTATTGGCGTGGCAGTGATGCGCATCGATGTAGTGCACCCCAGTTTCCAGCAGATGCCTAAGGCCACCTTCGCCAAGATTGTCCAAGTACTTGGTCGGCAAATCACCTCGAAGTGCATCAACAGTCAGCTGCAAAACAAGACGTGGAGCATCCTCGGCGTTAACAGGGTTAACAGCGGTAAGGCACAGTACCGCGCTGGCCATCAATGAAATTCTCATGGGATCTCTCTTCACTACGATCGTGCGGATGGTGCCACGTCATCGTCCTAAAGTGCAACATTTCGGTCGAGACTACGAAACTCCAGACGGCGCCCGCACAGTACCATCTTCGTTGTCCGTGCCCGCGGTTTTGACAATGGGCAAAGGCGCGGCGAATGACTGGATTGGATTTCAAGCTTTTTGGCGGCTGTGAGCGTCCGCTCTCGGTAAACTCTGTTACGCTGAAAGAAGTAGTTCGGTGATAACGTCGAGCAAATAAGACACTTTTCGCTGCGCCAGCATCAGGCAGCTCTGTCCGCATGGCAGTCGTTCGGGTCATGTTCGCTATGTGGCTGCTTTTGCCCAAATCGGTCGATGCTGCTGCAAAAAACTACAAAGCACCGACCAAGTGTGTTTTTGCCACTTATTGAAGTGCCGCGAGGCTTCTTGCTCTGTTTGGAGAAAGATCCAGCGTCGCCCGATAAGCGACCGCAGCTTCATTGGGTTTTCCAAGCTCCATCAGCATGTCCCCAAGAAGTTCTCGAGCCGGAAGGACGTGGCCGGGTGTGACCGGGCTTTTGCCAATCTTATCCTCGAGATCAGCCGCGGCTGCCTGCTTAGCAAATGCGGTCTCAGAGTCCCCACCCGCCAGTTCAATCCAGGCTTCCACCGACATGATCTGTGCTTCAGTCAACTGCGCCCAATAGCCCTGCTCACGCTCCTTCATCACAGCGTGCAAAGACTTGAGCTCGGCAAGCGCACTCTTCGCTGTATCGACATCACCGCTGCGGGCCGCTCCGATACCGATCGCGAACCACCGCATGGCAACAGTTTGTGGAAATTTCTCCCATGGAATGACCGGATGCATCTCAGGCGACAGTGCCGCCGCGACGTCCCATTGTCCCTGCTCAAGAGGCAGGCGAACGGGTGCAGCCGCTAACGCATATGCGCTTCCGAAACTAGCCTGATGATTTTGAATTGCGAGCATTTCGTCGACCAGCCCTGCAGCTTCGTCTGTATTCCCAAGTTGTAGGTGGCCGTAAACCATGTAGTCGATCGCATGCGCATAGTGGCTTTGTATCACGTCCTTTGATTGCTCGAGAGCTGCTTCAGCGGACCGGCTGTTCAGATCAATTGACTTTTCCCATTCTCCTGTTCGTGTAAAGATATGAGCGGGCATATGCAGCGCATGTGGAGCGCTTGGAGCCGTTTTATCGTAAATCTCGGCGTACGGCCTGCCTCGCTCCTTGAGTGGCGGATTGTCATAGGCGTGGATCGCGTAGTGAATGACGCCAGGATGTTCTGGTGCCTTTTGGTGAAGCGCGTCGAGCGTATCTCCCACTTGCGACTTTACTTTGATTCCGTCGGCCCCTCGCGGCGCCGTTGCAAGGCGCGCCAGCGCCGCAAACGCCGCGGCCTCCAAGTCGTCTGCATGTTGGTCCGCAGCTGCAACCTGTTTTTCCGCCCACGATTTAAGCTGAGCGCGGTAGCCTTCCTGGCTTGAGGCGTAGAAAGCCACGGCGGCGTCGATCAATGCTTGTTCAACGGCGCTTTCGGAGGACATTGACGCGAGTCTTTCCGCTGCAGCAGACCCCCTCTCTGTTTCGGCTTCACTGGGAGTGCCCGGCCAGAGAGGGTGAAAGTTCGACATCGCGATGCCCCACTGTGCAATGGCACAAGTTGGATCCGCAGACGCTGCTTTGTTGAACGCTTCTTCGGCTTGAATGTACATCATGTTGTGAATGAGATTCAGACCTTCGTTGAAAGCCTGGTCCGCTTTTGGGTTGCATGTCGTCTGGAAATTAGCCTCCGCTGAGACTGCGGGCACGAAAACAAAAAACGAGCTAATACAGGCGACAAAAGTATTGCGGGCTTTGGTTTGCAAATGCTGCATCTATCGTCTCCACATTAAATATTGTCCGAAATTGTTTGAGCGTATGGCTCGGCGGCATCATACACAAAATTGTGCGATATGTCCGAACAGTCAGCTGAGCGGCGATGCGCTCTGTTCGATCGAATATTTTCTTCCGCGGCGTATCCGCGTTATCCGCTGAGCAGTCGTTCAAGAAAAGCAAACGTGCCGCAGCGCAGCTAAGGGCAGCTTAGTCCGCATAGCAGTCATTCAAGCCGAGTGCTGCGAATAGCTGCTTTGAGCCCTTTGCAGACTTCTTGCCGCAACCCAGTTGCTGCAACCGCATCAGGCCGCTCGCAGCCCAAAACGGACATTCGCAATTAGACTTTGCAATTCCCGAGAAGCGTGGCAGATCAACCATTTGCTCGCGCCGCGAGTGCTTGCGCAGCATCAGTTCACCGGAGCGGCACGAATGTCGATGCGTTGCTGCTGATGACGTCAGGCCAGTCATTCATAGCCACGAGGAAACCTTGATCACGTACCGCTCTGTCGCCGCACTCAGGCTCGACAAGAGAGACGCGGACTTAAGCTGCCATTCGCTGCTGCTCCGCCCCCAAATCCCTACAACAACAGATTAATGCCAAGTAACTTCTTTCGGCGGTTCACCAGGCTACTTGGTCACGTGCTTGTTTCACAAACACCTGCCTTAGCAGTACTAGCGTTGCGACGAGGGAAACTTCCTTGACTCTATTCTGGCAAAGGACCACAAACGTGCATTGGTGAAAATTAATCGTCGTCGCGATGCTGCCGGCCTCGATGATCCAATGGCCTTCAGACTAACTGTAGCATGTGCCCCAGCATAGGAACGGGTCGCGCTGGGGTCTTCGCGTTGAGCTCGTTCCTCGCAAGCATTCGCAACTGTCACCTGACATGCTCCAGTCATCGCGTGACCCATCAATGAAGGCGCCGTATGAACAGAACATGGCTTATAAATCGCGTGCCCGATGCCGGATAGATCAGGTCTCAGGCCCCGTTTCAATCAGTCACTCATCGTGTTTTCGCGCCGCGTTCTTTGTTTGATCCCGACACTCTTGGTGTTGCTCTCCGGAACGCAGCTTCCTGCCCAAGTCGCAGGCAATGCTGATGGATCGGTCTGTGACGAAGGCTTCGAAAACAAGAACGGATCGTGTCAAAGAGCAAACGCACCTGAAAATGCGCATTTTACCGGCAGTTCCTATGGTCCAGGTTGGGTATGCAACCATGGATTCAAGCGTGTTGGAGATTTTTGTGAGGAAATAGAAGTTCCTAAAAACGCATATCTTGCATCGACCGGAGATCGATGGGAGTGCAATCGGCTCTTCCGACAAGTCGGTGAAAGATGCGAAGAATTGATAGCGCCTCAAAATGGGTACGTCGGAACCCGGTTTGGCGCACAGGAAATACACTGCAACTGGGGATTTCGTAAGGAAAGCCAGACATGTGTTGCAATAGAAGTTCCAAAAAACGGTCGTCTGAGCGACAAAAGAAGCTCGGATGGGTGGGTATGCCTCAGAGGGTACAGGGCAGCGGAGAGCGGCTGTGAGCCTGTGGCCGTTCCACAGCATGCATACCTTGCGCCTGAAACCTACTCTGGATGGAAATGTGAACGTGGCTTTCGCGCAAACCAGGACAGTTGCGTTGCGATCCTAGTCCCTTCCAACGCTCATTTGAATCGAAGAGGTGATGGTTGGGAATGTAATCGGCCGTTCACAAGACAGAACGATAAGTGCGCCGAAAATATGCCGCGAAAATAGGTTCGCTGGAAATCAATATCGCCTGACAAATCCGGAAGGACCAAGCCGTGAACCATAACTCGATTGACGAAAACCTTGGCAAAATGCTCAAGGCCGAAAGGGCGCATTGCTGTTCCTACAGAGTAAAGATGTTTATCGCGTTATTGGTGTTTGTTGCGACCATAATTGTGGTGGTGTTTCTCTGATGCGCAAAAATGCCCCTCAAGTAACCCTTCACGGTTCAAAGATGTCAGCTCGTGGTCTGGAACAAAGAGCATTTCAGGATCGCAGTGTTCGTGAGTCGCGGAACGCTGACGTCGCAGGAGTGATTGAAGAAGAATTTGGAAAGTACTTGATTAAGGCCGGCATCCTGAGCGGTAACAGCGTTGCGCGCGCATTCCCCAAGCCACCGGCTAAAACGCAGACAATGATTGCTGATGCAGTCGGCGAAACACCAGCATTGGCCATCGAAGCATTAAAAGAAATTCTCGGTGAACGAGACAGGAAACGTAGCGGTCAACGCCGTTTGGAGAGAAACTCCGGCACCCTCGTTCCCAGTGAAAGAGAATATGCCGAGGCATTGCGACAGATTAGGCTCACCCCTGCGCAAGTCACTATGCTCAAAGCACTTACAATCGCAGGCAAGGACGGTCTGACCATTGGTCATTTGTCTCAGGCGGCCGGTTACAAATCGCGCGAGGCCTCCATCAAGGTTTTTAAGAAAATCGGACTATTGATCGCAGAATATCTGGAACTGGACCTACCCGAAGCCGGATCGGTGCAGCATGATGGCGCCGCTCAGGTCCTGGCGTTTTCTCACATCGAAAGTGACGATCAGCCAGCCACTTGGGTTATGCATCAGGAACTGCGCGACGCTGTTCGTTCGGTTCTATGACGCACGTTCCAGTCCCCGCTTTTGCAACGAACTCTGAACCGGAACAATTGCACGAAAGGTTACTCACGTAGCTTATGTTGGAGAAAAGACCATATCCGCTCGACCTGATCTATGTGCCTGTGAAACGGGCGAAAACGCTTGATCAACAAAAAGTTCTGACGCTGGCAGAAGATATCCTGAAGAACGGCCAGAAGACCCCGATCCAGATACGCTCGGACAACAAGAGGTTCGTGCTGATTGAAGGCCTTCACCGATTAGAGGCCATTCGCGCCCTGGGCGGTGATACGGTCGAAGCCTATCTGGTACGCGCCAGACTACACTAAATGCCTTTTGGAATTGGCGTTCGACAAAGCCTCGGAAAATGTCAGCAGACGTTGACTTTTTTCATCCCAAAGATGCAATCGTGCACAATGAAAGCTCTCATATAGAGTAATACGCTGGCAATTTTCTAACGCAGAATGGTCACGCAAAACTTCGTTTAGCCGGTAAAACGGTATGCGGCTGGCAAGGTGGTGAACATGGTGTACGCCGATGTTAGCAGAGAACCACCGCAGGATGCCTGGTAGGGCATAGTGAGAACTTCCATAGAATGCGGCGTTCTGAAGGTTCCACCCCTCTTCCCGTTCCCAGGTCGTGTGTTCAAACTGGTGTTGAATATAGAAAAGCCAAATACCAATCGATGATGCGACAATCATGGTTGGTAGGAAAACATACGATAATACCTCAATGCCTCCGGCCCAAAAAACTAGGGCCAATATCCCTGCAATTGCAGCGTTTGTTCCCATCGCACTTGCCCAGTACAGCCAGCCCGAACGCATGAAACCAAGAGGTAAACGGTTTTGAATAAAGAACGTATAGATCGGCGCAACACCGAACAGGAAGACGGGGTTCCGGGTCAGACGATAAGCGGCACGCCCGAACCACTTCCGCTTCAGGTATTCTTCAGTGGTCAATGTAGGGATGTCACCCATACCACGCCGATCAAGGTTACCGGTTGAAGCGTGGTGAATCGCATGGCTTTGCCGCCAAACGTCATAGGGTGTCAGGGCAAGAACACCCAGAACCCGACCGGTCCAATTGCAAACAGTGCGACTTCTAAAGAAAGATCCATGACCGCAATCATGCATAATGATGAAGATACGGACCAGAAACGCGGCATTCAGGATGGCCAGTAGTATTGCGATCCAGACACTAAAAGATAACGCAAACCACGCTAGGGCCCATAGCGCAAATAAGGGAGCTACTGTGATCGCAAGTTCAAAAACACTGCGCTTCGCATCGGCAACACGGTATTGCGCGAGCACCCTCGTCCAGTCTTTAGGTTGCAAGTTACTTGTTCTCCAATGGCTTATTGTAGCCCATTGTTCAATAGGGCACCCGAAAAGGGTGCCCTTAAAAAAGGTCAGGCGAGTGCCAGATTGGCGGCGCTTTCGCGTCCGTCACGGCCAGCTTCGACGTCAAAAGTAACCTTCTGACCGTCTTTCAATTCACTAAGGCCGGAACGTTCGATTGCTGAGATATGTACGAACACATCGCGCTTGCCATCTTCAGGCTCGATAAAGCCAAAACCTTTGGTCGAGTTGAACCATTTTACTGTGCCTTTTGCCATGGTGGAAATCTCCAAATACTTGCCGCCCGCATTATTGCGGCGACTCGGCGTGGTCGGTCTGAATCGAAAGACTGAACGCCGAATTGGGGAGACAGCAGGTCGAAAAAGAAAAACGTAAGCCTTGTGTATATGGACTTCGAGTACGCACGATACAAGCCTTGATGCGGTGGAGGGCAACAGAGAAATCGAGCCTGCCTGGCTTAGAACTCTACAAGTTGAGAAGACGCTGTCGTTCTGCGATCCAAACGCGAAGTCGGCTTGGGAGGCCGTACAAAAGATCAATGACCGCTTTTGGGAATCTATCCCGCAACATCCGAGACAGCTATAAGCGTCCGTTTTGATGCCGTAGCGAGACTTTGCAAAGTCCGGTCTCTGCGCATAACAGTCGTTGGCCCGGACTGCAGCATTCGGCGTTTTGGGCTCAAAGCGGCCGCTCGCAGAGTTTGGGCGAATTTCTGCTGTGCGCGGACAGAACAGCCATTGGCCCGCTTTCACCGGAGGACCGCACACAAGCGAAGGAGACGTTTGCGAGCAAAACTCTGAGAACAATAAATTACGATTTGATTATACAAAATGCTGAAGTATCCTTTGTTGAAGTAACCACATATAGATTGGCTGTTTAGGAGGGGATGGTGAAAGTTCTTAGATCGGCGGTTGCAACGGCAATGATTGCAACGCTGATAACATGCCCTAATTTGGGCGCAGCAGACCAAGTCTCGGAGCAGATAGAAGCGCTGCTACGGTCAAATACGAATGCGAGTAATACACTTTCAAACAACAAGAGTTTGGACGCAGAAATCCTTCTACCTCGTTTCTATGCGGAAAGAGAATTTGCGCCAGCCTGGACCAGTTCTGATTTGGTTGACGAGCTTTTTGAGGAGTTGGATGGAGCCATTGATCAGGGCTTTACGCCGAGGGACTTCAAACTAGAAGAGCTTCGATCCGCATTCAAAGCCTCACAGGGTGGCGATGCCTCCAGTCGAGCTTCATTCGATATTCTGGCGACTGACGCGGCCGTAAAACTCGTACACCATTTGGTGTTTGGAAAAGTCGATCCAAATGCGCTAGACGACGATTGGAATTTCTCAAAACCAGTAATTCAACAAGACCCTTCCGTTGCATTGAGCCAATATCTTCAAGGTGAAGGTTTCAGCGCTTTAATTGAACGCATCGATATCGACAACGGGCAATACACGATGCTCGTTGATGCATTGCGCAAATACAGAGCTATCGCATCAAAGGGAGGCTGGAACACCGTTCCCGAAGAAACGGTTCTGAAGCCGGAAATGGTGGATCCTGCCGTCGCCGAACTGCGCAAAAGGCTAGCGACAGAAGGCTACGATGGAGCAAATGAATTTCCAGAAATCAGCCAAAACGGAATAAATCCAGCTTGGGTTTATGACGATTACTTGGTGCAACAGGTAAAAACCTTTCAAAATCGTCACGGCTTGGAGGCAGATGGCGTCGTTGGTGGTAAGACCTTCGCGTCTCTCAACAAACCTGTCGAAGATCGCATAGATAAATTGCGGCTCAGCCTGGAGCGAGGCCGCTGGCTCATGCGCGAAATCGACGAAGAGTTCGTGCTGGTAAACATTGCGGGCGCTCGTACTTACTTGGTCGCGTCCGATGGGACGCTTTGGACCACTCGGTCGATCACAGGATCAGCCTACAGAAAAACCCCAGTGTTCCGAGATGAAATTGAATACATGGAATTCAATCCGACTTGGACTGTTCCCGCTTCGATTTTTCGGAAGGATAAGCTTTCGCGCATCCGCAAGGATCCAGACTATCTGGCGCGCAACAATTACGTAGTTCGGAACAAAGACGGTCAGACGATTCCTGCCAACGCTGTGAACTGGGGAGCTAAGAACCCCGGCGTCACTTTGGTTCAGCAGCCGGGACCAGACAATGCGCTAGGTTTAGTCAAGTTCATGTTTCCAAATAAATACGCAGTGTACTTGCATGATACCAACGACCGCAGCCTTTTCGACCGAAATGAGCGGAACCTCAGTTCCGGCTGCGTTCGCCTTGAGTATCCGTTCGAATTTGCCAGCCTTTTGATGGAGGGAGATCCGGACTGGAGTCGGCAAAAAATGCAATCTATTCTGGATAGCGGGAAGACAACGCGAGTTGACCTACCCGAGCCCATGCCGGTCCTTTTGACCTATTGGACTGCATGGGTCGAAGATGAGGCCGTTCATTTCCGTGAGGACCCATACGAACGAGACGCTCGAATACTTGCAGCTTTGGACCGATGAACACGTCATCCTAAAAGAGATGCGCAATTCTAAGCGTGCTAAATTGCTAGTAGGATTGGTGACTTCTTATTGGTGGAAATTCGAAGCAGTGTGAGCAGCAATAGGAGAGCAAATGAGGGTTTGGCTCGCAAAAATAGTTGGGCTTGTTGCACTTCTCGCCTTCGCGGCAATCGCCTTTGTTTGGTTGTTGCTTGCTGCTCCGATGTTCTCGGACATGCGGCGCGACCTTTTAGAAAGAATTCTTTCGGAACAAATTGGTCGACCACTTCTTGTGAACGATGATGTAAGCGTCGCGCTTGGCCGTACGAGTTACATCTACGTCGGTGGTGTGGTCATCCCGAGCCTGACAATGCCGGAGTCAGCTCTTGTGGAATTGAACCTGCTGGAACTGGAGCTGGATATTGCCGCTTTGGCCAACAGGCGCCTGCACTTTGACAATCTCGTCGTGGAAGGCCTCCAAGCAAATCTTCTGACGACCGAAGACGGCACCACAAGCTGGCGAAAAGGCGAGCCAACACCCAATCTAATTTCAGAGGAAACAGTATCAGCGGATGATCAAAAAGAGGTTGCGAGCGCTGATGGTTCCGATGAGACCGACACAGAAAGCAGTGGAATCCTGAACTTCTTGAGCGACAAGAACGTCAGCTTCAAGTCAATCGGGCTAAACATCGACGACAAGGTCTCGGGCTTCTCATTTGTGTTTGACCTTCAGTCCCTCGCGCTCGAACAAGTAGATAATGGACAAAGAACAAAGGTCTCTGGTTCCGGCTCTGTCAACGGTCAGGTTTTCGAAATCGAAGGCGACTACCCCCGTGACGCACCATTTACGACACGCGCCAGTTTTGGCGAAATGACCGTAAGCTATGATGGCGAGCCCTTCTCAGCAGACGAAGGGGGCGGTTATCGCGCAGTCTTGGAGATGGACACCGGTGAATTCGGTGATTTTCTGGACGTCGTTGGGCTGGAACGTGTTCTGGAAGGCAATGGTCAACTGCAAGCAGAACTCGTGTCTCGGGACGCTCTGAAGATTGAGGCGTTTATAACAACTGTAAGCCTGGAGGATGGGCAAAAACTCGAAGCTGAAGGCTCAATAGATGACCTCTACAACGCTCAGGGCGTCGATCTGCTTTTTAATGTGCGGCTTCATCCCGAAGGACGGCCGCCGCCAGCAGCGAAAAGTGTCCAGGAACTGAAATTTACCGGCTTTGAAATGCACATGGTCGGATCCCTGGCTTCCTTCGAATTCGAGAAGTTGCTGTTCCAGACTAATGCGTTTGACCAGGGGTTAGACGTAATCGGTCCAGCCTCTATCGAAAGCATTCGCCGCATGCCAGACGGCCGGCTCGCCATGCTGGGCATCACGTTGCAAGCCGGGCCAATTGAAGAGCCTGTCGTGAAAGCCGAAGGTGAAATCCTCGATCTGCTTCAGCTTCGGGACGTAACATTCGATGGCGTGCTGAACGGGCCCGCCAAGTTGGTTTTGCCCAACCTTGATGAAGACTATGTCGACCAGTTCGGCGGCATCAAAGCCGATTTCAATATATCCAATGTGGGTGGGCCGGTTTCACTCAACAGGTTTAACGCGACTACTTACGACACCGATCTCTGGGCGCTCGATCTCGCATTGTCTGTCAACGAACTAAAAGGGCTTGCCGGTCTCGATTTCGACGTGGAACTGGACATCGACGACAGCGCCCAGTTTTTGACCGCGCTCAAATTGCAACCTGTCGGAATTGGCGCACTGGCTATCGATGCTGAAACCTCTAGGCAGGGCGAAGACTTTGATGCCGCAATCAAGTTCGAAGCCGGGTCTTCGCATCTTATTGCAGCTTTGGATGCACGGTTTCCCGAAAGTGCATCCGTCGTCCGTGGCAACATTACGAGCGAAAGGCTCGATCTCAACGACCTGAAGAACCTCACCTCGGTGCTGAACCAACTGAAACGCCTTGTGGGCGAGACCTCGCAAGAACCTGACGCAGAAGTTCAGCCTTTGGTTCTGCCGAAGGAGACAGACTTCCAGCCCTTGGTGTTGCCAAAGGAGAAAGGGAAACCTGCCGATCTTCTGGATGTGCAGCGCGTGCTACGTGAAGCTGACATCGAGGTACAGATCGAATTCAATGAGATTGTGGGCCAGCAAGGCGTAACATCCGTTTCAAGCCAATTGTCCGCAAAAGACGGAACCGTGGATTTCGGCCCCCTTCAGATGGCTTACGGTGGCGGAAACTTCAGCCTTCGGGCGGTCATGGACCTGGTTGATTCACCTGATTGGCTTTCGTTGTCGGGATCGACCTCAGGATGGGAGTTCGGTGAGATCCTTGATGAATTGGGAATTGGTATCGATGCCTATGGACGTTTGAGCGGTGAATTCAACGTTTCTGGCAGTACCGCCTCGGGCAAGGACTTCATCAACTCGATGCGCGGCAAAGCGTCTTTGTCGATGTCGCAGGGCTACATCAGTACCAGCCTATTGGAACTGGCGGGGCTGGGTATCTTCCCGTGGCTGTTTTCAGAAGAGTTCCGACAAGGTTACACCGACATCACTTGCGTGGTCGCTCCGGTTGAAATTCAAGCTGGTCGGGTGAGCTCGAACTCCATCGTCATTGAAACGGGATCGGTTCAGTTGGTTGCAAAGGGCCAAGTGGATTGGCTGAACGATACGATAGCAATAAGAGCGGAGCCGCGGCGCGTTGGCAAACCCCTGTCCCGAAGCGCTTGGCCCTTTGATGTTACGGGCCAGCTTACGTCACCAAAGTTCAAGCTGGATGTGGGCGGCTCGAGAAACAAGGCCCCGGAAGGCGCTGATGCCATGCCTGTCGACAGGCAACCTTGTGTGCCGGACGTCAATCAACTGCAATAATTGGACGCAACCTAGTTCTTTAGTGGTTCCGGTTGTTCGGCCTGACACGTCAGAACGGCGTTAATGGCTTTGGCAGACCCACTTAGATCGAGTTCAACCTCGGCCCCACTTTCACCAATAACCGTAACACTCTGGCGTTTTCCAAACTCGGTTACAAACGCCGGGTTGTCGAAAAAGGCGTAGCCACCGGGTACGCCATTCTTGAAGACACCAACCGCCTCGCCCTCGAATTGCGCATCACCAAAATCGAACTGTACGATCCCGGTCACCCCGTCCTCGATTTGCACCCAGGCCGGATTAAAAGCGGCAAAAAAGCCGCCGGCCTGATTGGGTGCTGCGCCAATTTCAACGGTCATGCCATTTTCAAAAAGCTTCCACGCGAGACAGCCGTTTCCCTTTTCGGGATCTATCAGGATTGTCCAGTCCCCGGATTCACCCCACCGTTCCATACCTGCGGCATGAAGTAAGCTTGCAAAAAACAAGGCCAATGTTGTCAGCACATACCTGTACATTTTTAACCCCAGATTAGTTTTGAAGGTTTACCCATCCTACCGATCAAGGAAGATCAATCAAACGATACAGAAGAAGCGTAATCAGGACACAAGTTGTTCGAGCGCAACCGTAAAGTCTGCTTCCTGCTCATAGCCGTATACGCTGCTATTGGTGGGAATGCCTAGTTTGAGCAATCTGCTGCACGAGATCGTCCCGCGACCAAAAGGAGACCTGGATGATCGATAAACCCACAGAAAACCTTCCTACCGACCCCGCTAAGCACAGATCGGCAAGACCAGTTCCGGAGCCTATAACTGAGACGCTGCGAAAACTCATGGCGCGCCGCACCTGAGCAACAGGTTTGCAGATCCAAAAGCAGTTGGCTGGCAGCAGCATACGATACGCGCGGCGATCCCGCGCCTGCGGTCGTCGGGCGCACCTGTTGAGC
Source organism: Ruegeria sp. HKCCA6707 (assembly GCF_013033515.1). Lineage (GTDB taxonomy): Bacteria > Pseudomonadota > Alphaproteobacteria > Rhodobacterales > Rhodobacteraceae > Ruegeria. The sequence goes on from NZ_WQEG01000001.1 coordinate 810,738, forward strand.
ATAACAGTTCGGGCATCCTCAGATGACATTCGCTTCAACCGCATCGTTAAAGAAGTTTCTATTGTCTGCACGCGGTCGTTCCTGACATTCGACACAGTTCCATAAAGATCAGCTTTACTGCCTTCGGTCTGCGCACGTTACCTGTGTCGCCCTCTCCATATGCCGCCAGCAGAATGTAAGCGCTTGCATGGCGCGGTGTAAGCGCTTACATTGCTAAGAATCGCCTGAACGAGGCGACGGGGAGAACAAATGCCGTATTTGATCGCACTGGCTCTGGTGACGCTGTTTACCGTTAATGTCGTGATAGGCGCGATAGGAGACGCGCCCATCGTAGGCACGGTGACCGAGATGGTGATCCTTTTCGCGGCAGCGATTTCGTTTTCCGTTGGCATCCTGCGTAGCGAAGCGCGGGCAAAGTCAAATCAATCAACAACAGACTGAACCTATCTAAAGGGAGGATGTATTTTGGATAGCGAAGATAAGGAGTTGGTGTCAGCTGAGCGCCGAAATTTCTTGAAGCTGGCGGGATCCGGCGGGTTTACAGCCGCGTTGGTGGCGGGTGCAGCAGGTGTGCTTTGGTCAGACCAAGCGGCGGCACAGACCGCTGCCGAAGAGAGAGACCGAGAGCGGGCAGCTGAACACGTGATGACTTTGGCAACGGCATACGTCATCGGGGCCTCGCGTTCGTACCCGATCATGCAGTTGAACTTGAAAGAAAACATCCAGAACATGACCAATGGAAAGGTCTATGTGCGGCTGGCGCCTGGCGGCCAGCTGGGTGCAGGTGGTGCCCTGGCTCAAGCGGTTCAGGGTGGCACGATTCAAGCTGCGCAGCACTCGGTGTCTAATTTCGCACCGTTTGCGCCGGTCACAGACCTGATTAACCTGCCCTATTTTTGCGGCTCGAACCAGCGATTCACTAACCTGACCTCGTCAGATGCGTGGAAAGCAGAAGTCGACCCGAAGATCGCGGCTTCCGGTTTCAAAGCGCTCTTTTACATTGTGATCGACCCGCGTGTTGTTGCTGTACGTAAAGGCGGTAGCGCGATCATAACCCCGGGCGACATGGCTGGAGTCAAGTTCCGTGTGCCAGGCTCAGCGATGCTGCAGCAATACTACGGCCTTGTAGGCGCAAACCCCACTCCGGTTGCTTGGGGCGAAACACCTTCTGCAATCCGACAAGGAGTGGCTGATGCGCTTGATCCCTCAGTCGGGGCACTCAATGTTTTCGGCTTCGCCGAAATCCTCAGCCACGTGACATTCACGCAAGCTGTACCGGACAGCCAAGTCTACTCTATCAACCTCGAATGGTTCAACGGTCTACCAACTGACGTCCAAGAAGGCATCGAGTTTGCGGGTGAAGTGACCCAGCACCAGAACCTCGCCACCGTGCCAGGCTCACGCTCTTACGCGATGGCCGAGCTGATCAAGAATGGCGTCGAGTTCCACTCGCTGTCCGAAGATCAACTAGCCGAATGGCAAGAAGCAGGTGGCTATCAGCGCAGCGAATGGGACGGGTTTAAGACCGATCTCGCGGGCTCGATGGATACCTTCGCCAAGCTAGAAGAGGCTGCGGGCACCCGAGGCCGCTTCTACGTTCACGACGCCTAAGACAACCACGGGACCTGCGTCGCCCTGGCGCAGGTCCTATCCCGCTTTTTCCAAACAGACCGACCGCGGTGTTTCCAGACATCACGCAAGCGCGCGTCGAGGTAGGAGAGTCGCATGTCAGACATCTACAAAGCTATAGACAAGAACGGCGAACGATGGATGCTATTGGTATTCTACGTGATGCTCGTGGGAACCATGTTCATCGAAGTTGTCCGGCGTGAGGTGTTTTCCTATTCCTCAATCTGGGGTGAAGAGATGGTTCGCTATTCATTCATCTACCTGGCATGGATTGGGGCGGCTGCGGCGGTCAAAGAACGCGGACACATCCGTATAGACGTCCTGATGCACTACGTTCCCGGCACAATGAAAACGCTGCTCTACATTTTTGGTGACATCGTCATGTTCATCGTGGCTTTGGTGGCCATCTACTGGTCCTTTGAAACCGTTCACGTTTCTTGGAAGTTTGGCTCGGTGACACATGGCTTGCGGATTTCCCAGGTGTGGTTCCTCATGGCTGTGCCCTTTGGTTTTGCTTTGGTGATCTTACGGTTGGTGCAAAGCTTCCTACGCGATGTTTCAGACCTTCGAAACGGGCGTCCCGTTTACGAAGGCGACAAGCTGTTTGATTGAGTGAGACAAAGCGATGCTATTTGGAACACCCCAACAAGTTGAACTGATCCTTGGATGGGACTTCTACGGCCCGGTCCTCCTATTTATCTTCCTGGTAGCAATGGCCGTGCCGGTCTGGGCTGCTATTGGCGCTGCAACCATCTTGATGCTCGTTTGGTCAGGTGCGTTGCCACTAAGTTTGATGGGCGAAAAGCTTTTCTCGGGCATAGATGCGTTTGCGCTGACCGCTGTGCCACTATTTATCCTTACAGGTGATGTACTTGTTCGCACTGGGCTCAGTCGAAAGTTTCTCGATGTGGCAGAGGCTCTAACATGCTGGGCCAAGGGTGGCTTTGGCTCTGCCACGGTGCTCGTTTGTGGCATGTTTGCCGCGATTTCGGGCTCTGACGCCGCAGGTGCTGCGGCCGTAGGCCGGATGACAATCGATCGGCTGGTGGAATCTGGCTATCCGCGCGCTTATGCTTGCGCACTCGTCGCGGCCGGGGCATGCACTGGCATCCTGATCCCGCCTTCGATTGCATATATTATTATTGGCCTCGTCCTCGGTATCGCAGTTTCGACGCTCTTCTTGGCGGCGGTCATCCCAGGCCTACTGATCCTTCTATCGATTCTCGTGACAAACATCGTGATGAATCGTCTCAATTTGTGGGAAGGCGGGGGCATTATGACGGCCGCTGAATGGCGCGCAAACCTGTGGAAGACCGTGAAATCAGGCTGGTACGCCTTTCTCGTTCCCGGCATCATCTTTTTCGGTATATTCTCAGGTCGCCTAACCCCTACGGAAGCGGGCGCTGTCGCGGTGGTCACCACAATTGTGATTGGCTTCATTATTGGAACGCTCAAGTTCTCGGACTTTCCCGCGATGCTTGTCAGTTCCGCCAAGGTCAACGGTGTGATCTTACCGATCATCGCGTTCTCGATCCCACTGGCTGAAGCTCTTGCTATTATCGGAGTACCGCAAGGTTTTGTTGGCGCTCTGACGTCTATGACCTCTAATGAGTACTTACTCATCGGCATCATGGTTCTGATCCTCGTGGCCGCCGGCTGCGTGATGGAGACGACGCCGAATATCGTGATCCTCGCACCGATCCTCTTCCCGCTAGCGCAAGAGATCGAGATGAACGATATCCAGTTTTGCATTATGATGATCACAGCGCTTGGTGTTGGGTTTATCACACCTCCGCTTGGGCTAAACCTCTTCGTGGTATCCGGCATAACCGGCGAGTCGATCCTAAAGATCGCCTATCGCGCCATCCCGTTTGTCTTCTTCATGCTAATCGTTACGCTGATGATCGCATACATCCCCGCGTTCTCGACTTCACTGCTTCCCGACGTCTACCAATAGGACAACAGCTAGGTGACGCGCAACTTTCTCAGTAGGACCACACTGTTCGCTCATAGTGTCGCAACCTACGTCAACGAAATCGTCCAGAGGACCCTCTATGTCGTTGAAGGCGGCGGCTATACCAAAGAGCTTGAATGCGCGGCCAAGCGCATCCTCTTTAGGCGCGCTGACGTCGAAATGCTCGCAATCCCATCGGAAAACTTAGTCCTAACCGATAGCAAAGTCGCCCCGATGTTTGCTGCAACCGACCGAGCGATCAGGCCACGCACTGCCCTAGCTGGCGCGTCTGCCGTGTGACAGATAATTTGACCAATGTGACCTATGTCCAGCCCTGACTTTGAGAGAAAAAGCTATGCCGAAATCAATTCTCATACCCGTCGCCATTGATCACGAAGCGATGGTAAGCTCCAAGATCGCCACTGCGCAAAGTATGCTCGAGGAAGGGGGGACGATCACGTTGCTCACCGTGCTCGAACAAATTCCTGGTTTTGCTGCAGAATTCGTCACAGTTAAGACCGAAAACCACCTGACAACGAAGATAATGAATAAACTCAAAAACCTTGCCGTCGGTGAAGATAACATCGAGTGCAAGGTGACGACTGGAAAACCCGGGATGCGCATCGCGGAAATTGCGGCCGAGATCGGCGCTGATCTCATTATCGTTGGGGCTCATCACCCCTCGGCGGTCAACTACTTCATGGGGTCCACCGCCTCACGTGTAGCGCGTCGTGCGCCGTGTTCTGTGCTAATTCAGCGATAAATGGAGGGTTGGATTTGCGGCACAGAAAGGAATGAATGCTCGTCGGGGTGCTGTCAGACAAATTCGAGCCAGTCTAAGCTTGCCGCGGAAACCGTGAACCTATCCGGAACAAAGCTGACGCCACTCGCTAAGAGCAACGGCGCGGGTTAGCTTGAAGGTGTCTCGACTGGCTAGCGATTTTTCCTGGTTGCAGTGGTTATAGACCGAGGAATGGACGGATGCGAATTTCTGTAGACTTCGCATGCGCCTAAAACACTGCATCGCGCGTTCTCGTCGCCGGAACCGGAGGTGCGGGTTCTCAACGCGGTTATTGAGCCACCTGCCCGTCTGCTGTTTTTCAAGCGCGCCCATTTCTCTGAGCGCAGCCTTGTAGGAAGCGAAGCGATCTCTGACGATCGCTTCGGAACAACCATGCCGCTTCATCAATTTCTTTCGGAATTTCAGTGCTGCAGCTTTGTTTCGGCGTTTGCTGACAACGGCTTTCAACACCTCGCCCTCATGATCGACGGCCCGCCAGAGGTAGTGTCTCTTGCCATTCACCTTCACAAAAACCTCGTCCAAGTGCCACGTCCATTTGGAGAAGGCGCGCAGTTGCTGAACACGCTTCCGTTTGATCTCAGCAGCAAGAATCGGGCCAAACCTGTTCCACCAACATCGGACAGTTTCGTGTCTCACGTCGATGCCTCGCGCATGCAACAGATCTTCGACACCCGAAGCGACAACTGGAAGCGGAGGTGCAACATCACCGCAAGGCGAATGATCTCGGGGCTAGTTTTGAAGTATTTGAAAGAGGTAGAATTGGTTATGTGCAAAACCTACGCAACCGCCCTGCCCCGCATAAGCAAAGTTCTTCTCAAGACCATTCTGACAAGACCTCCCGACAAAGGCTGGTATAGTCTTTTGCTACACCGTGTCTTTCGTAGTTTCCCTCAATACCAAGCGCGTTGAAGTCCGCGTGTGTTGTGCTGGCGTGGCGCCATCCTGCAACCACAGCAAAACAGTGTCCGCAACTTGTTCGCCAAATTCAGAGACGCCGCAGTGTACGGTAGACAAAGCTGGCCAGCATTCTGATGCTTCCTTGATGTCGTCGAAACCGACTATCTGAAACTCTGTGCCAATCTTAACCTGAGCTTCATGGCAGGCATTAATCATCCCAAAAGCAACAAGATCATTGAAACAAACCGCGGCATCACACGCCGGTTGCTCCTTGAAGAGGCTGACTGTTGCCTTATGTCCGAATGATCGGCTGGATTCCCCCGTTTTGACAATAGGCTGCAAGTGGTTGTCTTTCATTGCACTAATATAGCCGGACAGTCTTTCCTGAGTGACTTCAGCACCATCCAGACCACCGATGAAGGCTATGTTCCGCGCGCCCGTTTCGATCAGATACTGCGTTGCCGCGCGCCCACCCTCTGCGTAATCAGGTGCGATAAAGGGAAATCTGCCTGTTTCGCTTTCAACCTGTCGCAAGACTTGCATCAACGGAATGTCAGCTCGCTCTACCGCGGAGAGGGTGTTTGTTACATCGCCATAAGCAGGCGATAGGATCAAAGCAGAAACACCGTGCTCAAGAATCGCGCTCACCACCTGATCCTGAAGTTCGGGATCTTCGTTTGTGTTCGCCAATACGACCGCATAGCCTCTGGACGCCAGCGCCATCTGCAACGAAGTTGCAAACTCGGTGAAAAACGGGTTGGTCAGGTCGTTTATCACCAAACCTATTAGCGCCGTCCCCGTAGATCGCAGATTTGCCGCCGATCGGTTATAGACATACCCGATCTCTTTCATCGCGGATTGGACGAGCTTGCGTGTCTCCGGCTTTACCTGCGGACTGCCCCGCAACACAAGGCTTACCGTCGACTTGGAAACGCCCGCCGAGTTGGCGACATCTATGATCGTGGGTTTTCGCATTCAGGCTATTGTTCAACTCCATGCAAGCTGAGAAGCGTGGTCATCCGTGCTTTAGCCAGTTCAGGGTCTGAGAGTAAACCGGCCTGATCCGCCAATCTGAACACTTGAGCGTAGTGGCAGATGTCACGGCTGGATTGGAAACCACCTGGCATGATGAAATGGGACTGGGCTCCGTTAAGCCATGCCAGATAGGCAATCCCGGCTTTGTAGAACCGCGTCGGAGCCTTAAAAATCTCTCGACTGAGGGGAATTGTCGGTGCGAACAGCGCGTTGTAGCGATCCATGTCGCCCATAGCCAACGCCTCAAGCGCTTGGCTGGCGGCGGGGGCGATAGCAGCGAAAATGCCGAGCAGAGCGTGGGAAAATTGCTTTCCATCCCCGGCAATAAGATCAGCGTAGTTGAAATCGTCACCAGTGTAGAGGCGCACGCCGTCCGGCAACCGCGCGCGGAAATATTCTTCGTGTGCCTGATCCAGCAAGGATATTTTTATCCCATCAACCTTGGCGGGATTTTCGTTAATCAGGGACAGTACAAAGTCGCTGGCCGCGTCGATATCCGTGCTACCCCAATAGCCCGTCAATGCAGGATCGAACATATCGCCCAGCCAGTGCAGGATTACAGGCTCCGCAGCCCCATCGATCAGCGCGCGGTATACATCATGGTAGGTGTCCTGACCTGCCTTGATCGATGGGAAGGCGCGTGACGCCATGAGGATCAATTGCCCTCCGGCGGCTTCGATCGCCTCGGCCTGTTGCTCATAGGCTGACAGGATTTCACCTGCTGTGTTCAACGCGCTTAGAGGCAGGTGATCAGTCCCTGCCCCACAAGCCACCCGAGGCGACAACGGATGTGCCTGCGCAGCCTTCATTGTGCGCTGGATCAGCTCCAGCGCGGTCTGCCAATCGACGCCCATACCCCGTTGTGCGGTATCCATGGCTTCGGCCAGACCCAGCCCCTGATCCCAGAGTCCCTGACGAAATCGCAGGGTCGCTTCCCAATCAACTGCGGGACGCCCATCCCAGGGATTACGTTCCGCCAGCGGGTCTGAAACCACATGAGCTGCCGCAAAGGCCGTGCGCGTCAGAGGCACCTGCGGCTTGCGCGGTACTAACGGCGTTCCGGTCAGCGCATAGGGTTCCGGCTGCCCCTCAGGATTCGGCAAAATCAATTTCACTGTCTCAAACCTCCAAATCCAGAACCAGAATGCCGTCGATGCCACCCACGGCGTTCTCGACCAGTTGCGCGCCCAGCGCCTTGTGCGTTTCGTTGTTCTGATAGGTCTCCAGCGCGGCCCAATCGTCGAAGTCGATCACGAAACCATGCATGTATCCGCGTTCGATCTGCTCGGGGCTCTCACTGCGGCCACCGGTAAACCCGCTGGCCCCGGGAAGGGCCTTGGACACGTCCTCAAGACCTTTGTAGATGGCTCCGATTGTCTCCTCGGTCACGCCGGCGCGGAATTTGGTCAGTACGATATGGCGGATCATTTTTAGAAACCCTGATCTTGTTTGATCATGTCGGAAGCTTTTTCCCCGATCATGATAGTAGGTGCATTGGTGTTCGATGAATTGACCGTCGGCATAATCGACGCATCCGCGACGCGAAGCCCTTCGATCCCATTGAACCGCAGGCGCGGGTCCAGAACGGCTTCGGCATCGCTGCCCATACGACAGGTACCAGCGCAGTGGTGTGATGTTTTGGAGTGTACACAGATAAAATCGAAATACTGCTGCTCGGTCCGCACGTCCGGGCCCGGCAAACGTTCTGCCAAGATGTACGGTTTCAGCGCATCCTGAGCGAGGATGTTCTGCACCAGCTTCAGGCCCCGAATGGACATCTCGCGGTCGTAGGGATCCGCCAGATAGTTGGGATCTATAAGCGGCATCATCGCGGGGTCCGAGCTTTGCAACCGGACGGTTCCGCGTGATCTGGGTCGCAGAAAACAAGCGTTCAGTGTAACCCCACCGTTGGGCATCGCCTCGACCCCTGCCTCAATGCCGGTACCAAGCCCCAGATGCATCTGAAGATCCGGCGAACGCGCATCCGGGTCTGCGTACCAGAACCCACCCGTTTCGAACAGGCTGGACGCGACCGGTCCCTTGCGAGTGAAAAGGTATTGCAGGCCTGCAAAAGCTGAAAGGTGCAGCTTAGCGAAACGGTCGTAGGTGTGCGGGCCGGTCACTTCGCAGATGGAATACAAATCCAGATGGTCTTGCAAATTCGCGCCCACCTGCGGCTGATGAAAAACCGCGTCGATGCCAAGGCTGTCCAAATGATCCGCCGGGCCAATTCCCGACAGTTGCAACAAGCGCGGCGAACCGATGGCACCTGAGGACAGAATGACCTCTTTCGCGGCTGAGATCTTGTCCCCGTTCATCATCTCGACACCAGTCGCCCTACCCTTGTCCACCATAATGCGGCGCACCTGAGCGCCAGTGCGCACGGTCAGGTTCGGTCGGCTGCGGTTCGGCGCGATAAACGCCATCGCAGCAGAGGATCGTCGCGCATTGCGCTGGGTCAGCTGATAGTACCCCGCTCCATCTTGTTTGGCCCCATTCACATCGCGTGTTTCAGGAATCCCCACTTCCCCAGCGGCCTTGATGTAGGCATCGCAGATTGGCAAAGGGGCTGCGGGCATGCACACACCCAGCGGTCCGCCCTTGCCGTGAAATTCGTCGTCGTAGGTGTCGTTGTCTTCAGACTTTTTGAAATAGGGCAGCACTTCGGCATAACTCCACCCCTCGCACCCCATCTGTCTCCAGTCATCGTAATCCTGAGCTGCACCCCGCGTATAGATTTGCGCGTTAATTGCAGACCCTCCGCCGATCACTTTGGCCTGGGTGTAGTTGAACACCTTGTTCTGCATGTGCTTTTGCGGAACCGTGGACCAGCCCCAGCTGCCGATACCCTTGGTCATCTTCGCGAACCCGGCTGGCAGATGAAAGAGCGGGTTACGGTCGGTGGAGCCAGCCTCTAACAACAGCACACGCGCCGACGGTTCTTCGGAAAGACGCGTAGCGATCACCGAGCCTGCCGAGCCGCCACCAATGACAATGAAATCATATCCTTCAGACATTCTTGTGTGCCCTGACTTACAGACGTGAAATCGACAAGCCGCCATCCACCGGGATGGCGGCGCCGTTCGCAAAGTGCATGTGCCCCTGAACCAGTGGGACAACAACGGACCCAATATCCTCGGGCTCACCCCAGCGTGCGGCGGGAACAAGACCGCCCTCGATACGGTCGGTATACTTGTCGCGCACGCCCGCCGTCATCTCGGTCGCGATGATGCCCGGTCGCAGCTCAAAGACACCGATGCCTTCGGCGGCCAAGCGTACTGCGAACAACTGAGCCATCATCGCTGCGGCCGCCTTGGACACGCAGTACTCGGCGCGTTCGATCGATACCATTGTCGCGCTAACAGAGGTGACAAAGGTGATCGAACGATAGGTATCTTGCGGCTGCTCCAACATGCGCCGGGCCACCTCTTGCGCCAGAAAAAACGCGCCACGCAGGTTGATGTTCTGCACGAAATCCCAATTCTCGGGCTTCAGGTCCAGCATGTCACCACGCACTGGCGCTCCTACGCCTGCGTTGTTTATAAACGCCGTGATCGGGCCCAAATTGGCTTCGATCTGATCCAGTAGCTCTGGAACGTGATCAATGTCGGATACGTCGTGCTGCACATAAATTGCGCTTGGGCCAAGCTCTGCCAAAGCCGCCTCAACGACCGGTCTGTAGGGCGCCGAGCGAGAGGCTATTGCGACCTTGTACCCCGCGGCGATCAAGGCGCGCGCCACCCCGAGTCCAATGCCCTGTTGTCCTCCGGTCACCAATGCTGTTCCGGTCATGCGGCGAACTCCGTTTCAATAATGTGACGACCTGCCCGGAGTGCGAGTGCGGCTATAGTGAGAGCCGGATTCACTGCCGCGGATGTCGGAAGAACTGACGCGTCGACGATGAACAGGTTCTTGTGGTCGTGGCTGCGGCAGAACGTGTCGACGACACTGCTTGCCGGGTCATTGCCCATTCGCGCTGTGCCGCATTGATGCGACGGAGTGCGCCGATCAAATGGTCGCGACAATACAATAGGAAACCCGGCCTGCTTCAGATGCGCTTTTAGCCGCGCAACCAGGGCCTCGTGCGCAGCCCAATTCGAGCGTTTCCAATCCAGCTTGATCTGGTCACCTTCGACCGTAACCCGGCTTTCTGGGTTCGGCAGATCCTCGGACATAGCGTAGAAATCAAAACTGCGATTTGCGATCAGTGCTGCAATTGGACCAGGTAGATGGATTTGCGACGCAAGGATCGGCCCAGTGATCTTTCCCAACATCTGAATGTTGCCCAAAGGTAAGCCACCCTGTCCGTCGCTGTTGTAATAGTCGTTGAACATCAATGTCTTTTGATAGACCGCCCTGTTTCGGCGCAGCGGATGAAGGGCCAGCACTGCCGAACAATTGTGGTTCATGAAGTTCCGTCCGACCTGATCGGACCGATTGGCAAGACCGGTTGGACAATTGTCGTTCGCGGACTGCAGCAACAGTACCGAGGACTGTACCGCACCTGCGGCAAGCACGATGACCGGCGCACGCAGGGTACCGTGGCCATCAACTTCGACACTTGTGACACGACCAAGGGCATCAGCCTTCAATTTTCGGACACGCGCGTCAGTTAACAGTTCGACATTCCCATGCTTCAATGCCTCGGCGAGGGCACAGGTTTCGGCGTCCATTTTGCCGCCGCATGTATTGGGAAACGCATCCCAAGTTGTTTGCCCAGCCCGCAACCAGGTTTCGATATCCACGCCCAAAGGCACTGAGGATGGCGTCAGGCCTGCGTGGCTTAGCCGGTTTCTCAGGTCTGCAATATCAACCTCATCCGGCACAGGTGGGTGCGGGTAACCCCTACTGTGCGGCGGTTCGGTGGGGTCCTCTTTGGTGGTCCCACGTGCGTCGTAAAGCTGTTCCGCGGTGGTGTAATCCGCCTCCAGCTGTTCATAGGGCATGGGCCAGCCCTGCGAGTAGCCACCCATATGCTGACGCGGCTCAAAATCCTCTTTCCGATAGCGTATCAAAGCTGCACCGTAGAATTTGGAATTTCCACCAACGCAGTAGTAGTTTCCGGGGTTGAAAGGTTTGCCCGCTCCGTCCAGCCATGTTTCATCGGGGCGAAAGTGCCCTTTGGCAAAGATCGCTTTTGGGTCTCGATCCTGAGGTGAAGGCTGCAACCGCTGTCCTCGTTCAAGGATCAAGATGCGACGACCGGACGGAGCCAACGCCGCAGCCAGCGTTGCCCCCCCGATACCCGACCCAATGATTATGACGTCAGCTCGATTCATGGAAGGATCCGCATCTCGCTTTCGGGATCAAAAGCCACAGCCTTTTCCATGTTCACTGCAAAGTTGAAATCCTGACCCGGTGCCACTTCGGCATCCGAACGCATACGCGCGATCACATCTCGTCCGCCCAATTGCATCGAGACGAACGTGTCCGATCCAGCGGGCTCCGTCACCACGATACGGTTGGCCATCTGCGCGATGTTCGACGACTTTCGATCCGCACCATCCAAATCGGTGATAGTCTCAGGGCGGATTCCCAACAAGATCTCGCGTCCGTCCCATGCGGCCAAGTTGTCTTGGCTGAACGGAAGTTGCGCCATAGATCCGTCGTGAACGGCGACCTCTGCATGAGGGCGGCCATTCAAAACCGTAACCTTGGCCGGTACCACGTTCATCGCAGGAGAGCCCATGAATGTTGCAACGAAAATATTCGCAGGCGTGTCATAGATTTCCTGCGGCGCACCCAGCTGTTGGACGTAACCGCCGTTCATCACGGCGATCCGGCTTGAAAGCGTCATCGCCTCGATCTGGTCATGCGTCACATAGACGATGGTGGTCCCGAGATTTTGATGCAGCTTCTTGATCTCGGTTCGCATGTCGACGCGAAGCTTGGCATCGAGATTCGAGAGCGGTTCATCGAACAGAAAGACATCAGGGTTCCGTACCAACGCGCGACCCATTGCAACCCGCTGGCGCTGACCGCCCGACAACTGACCGGGCTTACGATCCAGCAACTGCTCGATCTGCAAGAGCTTGGCAACTTCTTGCATCGCTTTTTCGCGTTCAGGCTTGGGCACACCATGCATCTCAAGACCGAAAGTGATGTTCTGCCCGACTGTCATATTGGGATACAAAGCATAGCTTTGGAAAACCATGGCAATGTTGCGGTTGGACGGGTGCACCCCGTTCATCACCTGATCCTTGATGCGGATTTCGCCGCTGGTGATCTCTTCCAGCCCCGCGATCATGTTCAGCAGAGTGGATTTGCCACAGCCCGAGGGGCCGACCAGAACCAGGAACTCTCCTTCCTGCACCGAGATGTCGACCTTGTGCAGAACCTCGACCGCCCCGTAGGATTTGGTCGCGTTGTCTATGTCTAGAAAACCCATGAGGTCTTATCCTTTCACCGAACCCGCCATCAGGCCGCGGACGAAGTATCGACCGGCCACGATGTAGACGAGCAGAGTTGGCATGGCCGCCAGAATGGCGCCTGCAAAATGAACGTTGTATTCCTTCACACCGGTTGATGACTGCACCAGATTGTTCAGTGCCACCGTCATCGGTTGGCTGTTGGCATCGGCAAAGGACGCGCCGAACAGAAAGTCATTCCAGATGTTGGTGAACTGCCAGATGATCGAAACCACCGCGATCGGCCCGGAACTGGGCAAAAGAATGCGCCAGAAAATCTGGAAGAAACCTGCGCCATCAATCTGCGCCGCGCGGATCAGCTCGGTCGGGAACACAGCGTAGTAGTTGCGGAAGTACAGCGTGGTAAAGCCAATCCCGTAGACAACGTGGACAAGTGCAAGACCCCAGGTGGTGCCTGCCAGCCCGATTATGCCCAACATCCGTGCCATCGGGATAAGAACAATCTGGAACGGGATGAAGCAGGCGAACAGCATCAGTCCGAATAAGATGGTGTCGTACTTGAAGCGCCATTTGGTCAGCACATAGCCGTTCAACGCCCCAAGAATGGTCGAGACGATCACCGCCGGAACCACCATCTTGATCGAGTTCCAGAAGTAGGGCTTCAACCCTGTCGGATCGACGCCGATCTGCGCCGAAGACCAAGCCTTGAGCCACGGCTCAATCGTGAACACCTGCGGCAGGTTCATCATGCCGCCGCCGGTGATTTCTTCCAACGGCTTCACCGAGTTCACCAGCATGACATAGAGCGGCAGCAGGTAGAACAGACCGAACAGAAGCAGCACCAGATAGATCAACGTGCGCGTAACGCGGCCCGTTCGGATTGCGGTATCCTGAGTAGCTTGAGACATCAGCGTTTCTCCCGCAATTCGGCGTAAAGATACGGGATCATGATCGCGGCAATGGTCATCAGCATGATAGTGGCCGACGCCGCACCGATCCCCATCTGGTTTCGCGTGAACGTGTAAGAATACATGAAGGTCGCGGGTAGTTCTGTGGCGCGACCGGGGCCACCCCCGGTCAGGGCGATGACAAGGTCAAAGGTCTTGATCGCCAGGTGGCTGAGGATCACGAAGGCCGACAAGAAGGCTGGTCGGAGTTGCGGGATAATGATCCGGCGATAGAGGTTCCAGTTCGACGCGCCGTCCATCTGCGCAGCCCGCAGAATTTCATTGTCGATCCCACGCAGGCCAGCCAGAAACATTGCCATCACAAAGCCGCTCGTCTGCCAGACGGCTGCTAGAACAACTGTGTAGATGGCGTAATCACGGTTCTTTATCCAATCGAACTCGAAGCTGGTCCAGCCCCATGTGTGCATCACGTTTTCCAACCCGATGCCAGGGTCAAGGAACCACTTCCAGGCTGTACCGGTGACGATGAAGCTCAGAGCCATCGGATAGAGGTAGATGGGACGCAGCAGCCCTTCTCCCCGGATTTTCTGATCAAGGAAGATCGCCAGACCCAGGCCGATACAGGTGCAGATCACGATGTATAGGCTCGCGAAAATCCCCATATTGATCAACGAGGTTTCCCAATGGCTCAGCCGCCACAGTTTGTCATAGTTTTCCCATCCGACCCATCCAAAGGACGGCAGGATGCGACTATCGGTGAATGACAGGTAGACCGAAAACAGAATGAACCCGTAGACAAAGACCAGCATCATCGCCAGCGACGGTGACAGGACCAGCTTGGGTATCCAGTTCTGAAGGCGTGTCTTAAAATCCGCGTCGGCTGAAGCAGCCATGGCGCGCCCTCCTCGTTCGAGTCGTGTTAGATCGGAGCTTTTGCGCCCGTTTGGTGACAGGGCGGCCAGACCGCCGCCCTATCGGGAGGATCACTTGTGGATCACTTGGCGATCGAAACGGCGTCAACCAGTTCGGTCACGGCATCTTCGCTGCCGTACTCGCCGTTAAAGTGGGCGGTCACCACGTCATAGACTGCGTTCTTGACTGACGCGGGCGCGGCATGTCCGTGTGCCATCGAGCCGAAAAGGTTGCCTGACGAAGCCGCGGCGGCCAAATCTTTCATGCCCTGCTGACCACACGCATCCAGATCGCTGCCATCCACATCAGTACGAGCCGGGACAGAGCCCTTCACCTTGTTAAAGGCAATCTGGAAGGATGGCGACAGGATCGCACTGGCAAGTGCGGCTTGCTCGGCCGATACCGTACCGCCCTGATCAAACATCATGAACTGGTCAGCGTTGAAGGTGACCTGATCCTGAGTACCCGGGAAGCGGAAGCACAAAAAGTCTTCGCCCGGCACTTTGCCCGCGTTCAGGAATTCGCCTTTGGCCCAATCACCCATCATCTGGAAACCGGCTTCGCCGTTGATGACCATCGCTGTCGCCAGGTTCCAGTCACGACCCGAGAAGTTCTCATCCACGTTGTCGCGGATAAAGGCCATACGGTCGAACGCTTCTTTCATCGCGTCGCCACCCAGTGTTTCCTCGTCCAAGTCGATGAAGGCCGCTTTGTAGCCGTCAGGCCCCAGCGTCGACATCGCGACAGCATCGAACACGGTCGCGTCCTGCCATGCCTGACCACCATGCGCGATCGGAGTGACACCAGCAGCTTTCAACGCCTCAACTGCGGCGACGAATTCGTCCCAGTTGGTGGGCTGTGCAATGCCGTTGGCGTCCAGCACCGCCTTGTTAGCCCAGACCCAATTGGTCGAATGCACGTTCACAGGGGCCGATACCCATTTGCCGTCATGCTTGGCGAAGGCTTTCAGCGCATCTGGGACGACGTCATCCCAACCTTCCTGCGCTGCCACTTCGTTCAGGTCAGCCAGCGCGCCCTGATCGGCCCAGTCCAGAATGTCAAAGCCCAGAGCCTGAACGGCTGTTGGTGCGTTGCCTGCGGTGACGCGTGCGCGCAGAACGGTCATCGCCTGCTCGCCACCGCCACCTGCAACAGGCATGTCGGTCCAGCCGATGCCCTGTCCGGACAGGTCGTCCTTGAGAACGTTCAATGCTGCAGCCTCACCGCCAGAAGTCCACCAGTGCAGAACTTCCACGTCTTCAGCGTGTGCAAGGCTGGTCGTGCACAGTAGACCTGCCACAAACAGCGATTTTGTCTTCAAAAATTTACGCATTCTTGTTTCCTCCCTTAATGCGTTATTCTCATCGGGACCAATCTGGTTCCCGGTCTTAGTCTTGCGGAACCCATGGCGCCCGGCTGTTGCCGACGCGCATGACCACTGATTTCACTTCGAAGAATTCCTCGAACCCATATCGTCCGATTTCCCGCCCCTGCCCGGATTGTTTGACCCCACCGAAAGCGACCTCGGGGAACCCGTCCATCCAGGTATTGGTCCAGACCGTCCCCGCTTCTGCTCGGCGGGCAAACTCTAGGCAGGTGTGAACGTTTTCGCTCCAGATCCCTGCCGACAGACCGTAAGCGCTATCATTGGTCAGCGCGACGGCTTCGTCCAGTGTATTGAACGTCAGAACGGATAGGACGGGACCAAACACTTCGTCCCGCGCAATCGGCATCTCAGGCTGAACGTTCGTAACAATGGTAGGCTGATAGAACTGATCGCCCAGCCCTTCGACCTGCAGCGGCGCACCACCCAAGGCGATGGTGGCACCCGACTCCTGCGCCTGTTTGACGTATGCGTCGATTTTCGAGTTATGCTCGGGGGTGACAATCGCGCCAACTTGCGTCGTTGGATCCAGAGGATCGCCGAACTTGACCTTACGCGACAGGGCAACGACACGCTCGCGGAATTCATCGGCAATGTCTTCGTGTATAATGATGCGACTGCAGGAGTTGCAGCACTGGCCGACGTTGAAATAGACGCCGAACACAACAGCATCGGCGGCTGCGTCCAAATCTGCGTCCGGGAAAATGACTTGTGGGTTCTTGCCCCCGAGCTCCAGCGCAACTTTCTTGAGCGTGTCCGACGCAACAGCGCTGATCGTCTTGCCCACTGCGGTAGAGCCGGTAAAGCTGACCATATCCACACTGTCGTGGCGGGACATCAAACTGCCAACTGGAACGCCATAGCCCAACACCATGTTACAGACACCTGCAGGCAATCCGGCCTCAATGAGCAGCTCGCCGAGCATCAGGGTCGTCGACGGTGTCATCTCAGACGGCTTCACAACAACGGTGCAACCAGCCGCCAACGCGAAGGGCAGCTTCTGACTGAGAATCCAGAAGGGGAAGTTCCACGGCGTAATGATGGACACGACACCGATGGGTTCCTTCAGCACGACACCCATCATGTCTGCGCCAAGAGTGTTGTGGCTGTCGCCGTGTGTGCTGCGTGCCAATGAGGCCGCATAGCGCCAAAGGTCAGCTGCACCGCCGACCTCGCCCTTGGATTGGCTGATCGGCTTACCGCTTTCCAGCGTTTCGATCAGTGCGATCCGGTCGACATTCTGCTCAATCAGTTCGGCAACCTTCAGCAAAACGGTGGCCCGTTCTTTGCCTGATGCCCGGCTCCAATCACCGCTGTCGAACACCTTGCGCGCCGCTTGGATCGCGGCCTCGGCTTCAGCCTCGCCACCCAAGGCCGAACGGCTGACGATGTGCCCGTGCGAGGGCGAGCGCCGTTCGAACGTCTCACCCGACGCGCTATTCTGCCACCTACCATCGATGAGATGCCGACCTTCGAACAACGGCGGCAACTCGAACGCGATAGCAGGGTTGATGGTGATATCTTTCATATTGTCAAAGGCCCGAAAATGAGGGGTTACGTTTTTCCATGAACGCGGCAACGCCTTCTTCGCGGTCCGCTGAGGCGGCAATCGCTGCGCTACCAAGGGCTTCGACCACGGCATGAGTGTCTTCGCCGACCGCTGCATGGATCATGTTTTTTGAGATTTCGGTGGCGCGAGGCGAAAGGTCGCTAAGTTCGGTGGTGATCTCAAGCGCGCACGCCAGAACGTCGTCGGTCACCTCGGTCGCATAGCCCAAGGCGACTGCGCGGTCAGCACCAATACGGCGCCCAAACAGTGCCATCTCTTTCACCGCAGCTTCGGGGATCAGCCGGGTCAACCGCTGTGTCCCAGACCAGCCGGGTACAATCCCGACCCGAGCTTCAGGCAAAGCCAGCGTGGACCGCGGGGTCATCAGGCGCAGATCGCAGCAACTGGCCAGCTCTAGCCCGCCACCGAACGCATGACCGTTGATCGCAGCAATTGTTGGCTTGCCGATCCGCGCCAGGCGGTCAAAGATGCGATGTCCATCACGGACCCAATGGCGCGCGAATTCGGCGGGGCTCAGATCACCCCAAGCGCCAATATCGGCCCCACAACAGAACGCTTTTTCACCTGCGCCGGTCAGAACAAGCGCACGAATAGACACGTCACGCTCGACCTCTGTCAGGCCAGCTTCCAGCGCGTGCAGCATATCTACAGTTAGCGCATTGAGCTTGGCCTCGTTGTCCAAAGTCAGGACGGCGGTTGCACCCTCGATATGAATGCGCAGTTTGCTCAAAGTGTCATCCCCATCGGGCCAACTGCGAATAGCGAGTTGGGCATCTGAACCGCATTTGCCGCGACTTTGACGCGACCGCCTGAAGCTTCGACAATGTCGCGCTGCGCCTCAATGCCGGGCATGATTTCCGTCGCCACCAGCCCCTGATCCGTCAGGCGAATAACGCAACGCTCGGTTACATAGAGCACATCCTGACCGGTTTCCCGAGCACGGCGGCCCGAGAATGTGACATGTTCGACCTGGTCCACCATCTTGGTGAATTTTCCGGGGGCATTCACACGGATGCCATCATCCACCAGATCAATCTTGGCGCCAGCTTCGAACCAACCCGAGAACACGATCTTTTTGGCCCGCGCGGTGATATCGACAAAACCGCCGCATCCTGCAGTTAGATAGGGCTTCTTACCAAGTTTGGAGACATTCACATTGCCTTCGACATCAACCTCGAGGAACGAGAGGAACGACATATCGAACCCGCCGCCCTGGAAATAGATGAATTGCTGCGGTGACGGCACATAGGCATGCGCGTTGGATGCACAACCAAAGGCAAAGCCGGTTAGTGGGACACCACCGACAGCCCCCTGTTCAATCGCCCACGTCACCGCCTGAGGATGGCCTTCTTCCAACAAAACACGCGGGACCATTGCGCTGATGCCAAAGCCCAAGTTGGCGCTCATGCCGCTGCGCAGTTCTTGGGCAGCCCGTCGCGCGATGACCTTCTCGACACCATGTTCGGCCAGCGAAAAACTGTCCCAAGGGCGCATAATCTGGCCTGAGATTGCAGGGTCATAGGGCGTCTCTGTCGTTTGCATCTGCTCTGGGTCTTCAACGATCAGATCGATCAGATGTCCTGGCACACGCACGTCATGGGGGCGCAAGCTTCCGGCGGCAGTCACACGTTGAACCTGAGCGATCACGAGTCCACCGTGGTTGCGTGTGCAAATCGCTTGCTCCAATCCACCCAGATAGGCACCTTCATGTTCATAGGTCAGGTTGCCAAACTCATCCGCCGAGGTTGCGCGCAAAACGCACACGTTCGGATTGATGTTTGGGAAGTGCAACCAGGTCTGACCGTCGAATTCCTTTCGGTTAACAATTGGAGCCGCCGCACCACGCGCGTTCATCGCGCATCCTTCACGAACCGGATCCACGAAAGTCTCAAGCCCAACCTGCGTCAGAACACCGGGTCGATGCGCTGCGGCTTCGCGATGCATATCGAACAGAATTCCAGACGGCACGTTGTAAGCGGCCACTCGATCTTCGACGATCATCTTCCAGATTTCCGGCATCTCGAGGCTAGAGGGGCCCGAAGGGTATGATCCGGCGAGAACGCGGCTTAGCAGACCATCCTGCGCCAGATAATCCATGCCCTTCACGCCATACATATCCCCCGCAGCAATAGGGTGCAGCGTTGTAATGTTGCGCGGATGCCCTTCAGTGCGAAACCGCTCTCCAAGCGCCTTTAGAACAAGATCAGGGCAACCCAGAGCCGAAGACGATGACACAGAGACGACCGCATTGTCCGGGATGCGAGAAACGGCCTCGGAAACAGAAACCAGTTTGGTCATCAGAAACCGCCATAATCTATGTTGATAGTTTCACCCGACGCTGCGGCCTCACGAACGCTCAGCGCGATTGACAGCGATTTCACTCCATCAGGTCCGTCGGCAGCAGGACGGCCTTGTCCCGCCGCTGCGGCGACAAATTCCGAAACGCCTTGAACATAGAGAGAGTGGTCCGAAAACGGGATCTCTTCGCTTCCGGCTTCAGTCACCAGCTTTATTGCCCCAACCGGGCGCTGCGTCATGACGCCATCCGCAAAAATCGAACCCTTGGCTCCATGCACCTGCAGGCCAGAACCGGCAAAGGGGTGCGTAAAGCTTTCATGCGTCATGACCATCGCGCCTGAAGGCATCGTCCAGACGGACATGCAGGAGTCTTCGACGCCCTGCCCCATCCCAGAGCTGGCCATTTGCGCGACAACAGTAACCGGGTCCTCATTCAACAGGAAACGCGTCACATCCGCGTCATGAACAACGATGTCAGGGATCACGCCACCGCCAGCATCGGCTGAGTTGATACGCCACCCCTGTAAGTTCTCGGGCAAATGCACCGCGTGATGGATTCGTAGCGAGAGAACGTTTCCGACGCGCCCGGCTGCAATTAGATCACGAATTGCGCGATGGCTGCCAGAGCAACGCAGGTGATGATTGGTTCCAAATGTCACACCAGCCGTGTCAGCCGCACGCACCATTTCGATAGCTTCCGCTTGCGTCATCCCGAGCGGCTTTTCACACAGTACATGCTTACCAGCCGAAATGGCTGCCATTGCCTGACCGTGGTGTTTCTCATTGGTTGAGGAAATGTAGACCGCTTTCACGCCATCGTCAGACAGCGCCGCGTTCAGGTCTGTGGTTGCATTGGGAATTCCGTGCTCATCAGCCCATGTTTGCACCCGGTCAGGGGAATTGCTGACGACCCAGGTCACGTCGTTGCCTGCCTGCTGACGCACCGCGTCCAACATATATTGCGAAGCTATCGTGCTCGCTCCGACAAATGCCCAGTTCATCTGAATTCCTCAAATTTGGAACGTTCCAAAATTCATAGTGGAACGTTCCAATTTTGGCAAGAAAAACTCTAAGCGCTCCTTAAACACAAGAAAACATGGCTAAAAAGCGCGACGTTCGATGCCTCATCCAATACTATCACAGGGAATCGAAGAGATTCACAGCGTGACTGCACTCTGACTGAGTCGCTGAAATTCGCCGCGCGCCATTTACATCAATGCGTCAGAGCGACCCCTTCCACGGTCACCCTGTGCATAAGACGTCGAAACCCATGGTAGTCGTTGATCGCCTTGTGCCACGTCGCTCTGTTGTCCCAAATGGCGATATCCCCTTCCTGCCAACGCAGACGACATTGGAATTCAGGCTGCTTGCAGTGATCGTAAATCATACCCAGCACCGCGGCAGACTCATCCGCGCTCAAGCCTTTGATTTCGGTCGTGAACACGGGATTGACGAACAACCCTCGCCTACCACTGAGAGGATGCGTGATGACAACGGGGTGCAAAGCGTCTTGCGTGGCAGCTTCGGCGTTACCCAAACGGCCGCTTTTTGCGGCTTCTGTGTCCATGATGCTGGCGCCAAAGACATGGCGAGAGGAATGCACCGCCCACAAACCATCTAAGAAACCACGCATCGTGGGCGACAAAGCTTCGTAGGCAGCAGCCATCGACACAAACAACGTGTCGCCACCCTGGGGCGGAACCTCTAGGGCGTGCAGGATCGAGCCCATAGCAGGCTCCTGATCATAAGAGTGGTCAGTATGCCACCCCTCTCCCACAGCTTCTTGCTGATCCTTCTCCTTCAACACTATGGCAATCTCTGGGTGGCCGTCCACCGCTTTAAAAAATCGGTTCACGTTGATTGGGCCGAACCTTCTCGCAAAGGTCAGATGCTCTTGCGGGCTAACACTTTGACCCCTCAGTGCGATAACGGAATACTCTGCGAAGGCTGACTTCATTGCGTCGAATTGATCTTCACGCCGGATGTCTACCCCGAAGATTTCCGCACCCAAACCACCGGTAAGAGGTTTTACTTCCATGCGCCTTCCTCCCTGCTTCGCTCAGCCTAAAAGACGAGACATATCACTTCAAAGCAATCGCCTTTGCTTCATACAACTCCAATGGAAGATCGTCCGGGTCGCGGAAGAAAGTGAACCGATGGCCGGTATATTCATCGACACGGATGTCTTCGACTAGGACACCTTTCTGTTCCAGACTGTCTTTCAGCGCATCGATATCATCCACAACAAATGCAAGATGCCGCAGACCTTGTGCTTTGGGGCGAGACGTGCGTTTGGGCGGGTTGGGAAAGGAAAAGAGTTCAATCTGAGAACCGTCTGGCAACGCCAAATCCAGCTTCCAAGATTGCCGCTCACCCCTGAAATTCTCAGCAACAATCCTCAAACCAAGTGTCTCTGAATAAAACGCCTTGGACCGTTCATAGTCCGAACAAATGACTGCAGCATGGTGGATTGCTTTCAGACTGGTCACGGGCCTGTATCCTTATTTAATCAGTTAGCTAAGCCGAACTCTTGAGGTATTTCTTCGCTTCATTTTCGAAACTGATCGAGAAAACCAAGAGCCGTTTGGCCAAATTTGGCAACCGAACAATACAGGAAAACAGAGTAGTATTCATCAAGCGTCTGTTGGCTCAACGTCGTTGTTTTAGGCAACTCGTGCCGGTGGCAGCTCGCGATTCGAGACACACCTTCAATACCAAGTTTCATGAGCTCTGAATTGAGCGCTAATGCCGCCAAACTAGGCTGTCTACGAACTCGTTTGAAACGCCTACCAGCTCGTTTGAAACGAATGAGTGTTGTTCTAAAGACAAATTCGAAGCGGTCTCAGTTGCGCCAATTGGGAATGTCCCCAATGCCGCGCACGGATCGCGCCACTCAAGCAAGCCAAATCTGAACGGGATCTTTGACCGACATGACTTGACCAACAAAGCAAGGCTTTGGAAACATAGTAAAGCTGGCCACCGCCTCTTTCACCTTTCAAAAGAGATATTTAATCGGCGCTCCAGTTGCTCCACCGCCCCACGGAAGACGGAGGCTTTTTGAAAGTTCAGCGCCGTCCAGGCCAAGCATGACCAACCCTAAGCAGTGTTTATGAATCGTCTAGGTAGCATTCAAAATCGGACCATCTAACAATCTGACCAATTCTCCAAAATAGCCTCCAGAACGCGCGGGACGCGTAGGATCAGAAGTAATTGCGACAGCAAGGTTACGCTCAGGATGGGCCGCTATGATTTGGCCTCCGTACCCACGCGCCAAAGCATAGCCTGAAGGGGACAGAAACCAGCCATAGCCGTAGTCCAATCCAGAGAAAGGCGAACGGCCGTGTGGCTTGGTCGAAGCCACGACCCAACGCTCAGGAACGATTTGCGTGTTGGCAAAAGCCCCGCGGTCCCGAAGCAACACCGCGATCTTCAACATCGACCTCGGCTTAATCGCCATCTCGTTCCCACCCAAGTAGTAGCCCTGTGGATCCCTTGTCCAAGCAGGTATCTCGATACCAAGCGGTGCACCTAGCCTTTCACGCGTCAGTCTCAATAGGCTTTGTCCGGTTGCTACGGTCAATGCTGCGCCAAGCACATGGGTCGATCCAGTAGAATAGAGCATCCGCTGTCCGGGCTTAGCAACCATCGGTCGTGTCAACGCGTCTGCGATCCAGTTGGGAGAGTTGATCCATTCTCCATAGTTGCTGCCCGAAGTTCTTTCGAGCCCTGCGCGCAGCGTCACCAGATCCTCCATCGTAATGCGTTCGGAACCGGGTGTCGCATTAGCGGGCAAAAGCCGTGGAGCGACCTCCTGCAAGGTGGATTCTACAGATGGGATTTCCTGCCGGTCAATCGCTGTACCCAACAACAAAGCCACGATGCTTTTCGAACAAGACTTAATATTGGCCAGCCTATCCAGGCCTGCACCCTGTTGGGCCTGCGCGAAAATGACATCGTCGCCGCGTTGAATTTGGAGTGAATGCAACTGCGGAAGACCGCTGATTGCATCATTCAGCGCCACCGTTCGTCCCCGCGCTACATACGGAGCACAAATTGTGGCTGCGGTAACCAACAGGAGCTTTCGACGTGTGATCATGGCCTTCATTTGGAAGCAAATCTCGGATTGTCCAGACACTTAATCAACATCCCAAGATTTATTGTCCAAGATGTCAGAAAGCCTCCGCAACCGAAAAGTGGGATTTGAGGCAATAGGAGGCTTCGTTGGTACAATTGACCAGCATCCTTGCGATTGCGAATTATGTTAGACTGACCCCGAGGGCATTCTGGCAGAGAATCTCCCGTTGCCAACGAATTCACTCCGTCTCGCATTCTCGGTCATAACAATCGCCATGTCAGTGGGCGCCCTACCAGACCGCGCCAATGCGATAACGCAAGAAGTTCCAGCGTGGCTACAAAAGTACGTCGGTACGGCTGAGGGGCAAATCGCACCAATCGTATTGGAAAGGGCACGAGCGATTTACATCAAGAAACTACGCCGAGGCGAAGTCAGGAACCCTTGCTACCTTGCCAAGGACGCAACCCGCCCCAGTACTGCAAGTAACGGCATTCCGGGTAAGCGTTTTTGTGTCATCTGCGAGTCACAAAAGTCCTTCCAAGCGGTTTCCTCCGGCTATGGCAATGGCAGAAAACTCCAGCGCGCCAATTTTTCGAATGGCCGACAATGCGCGAAGAACTTCAACAATTCAGAGAGCTCTAACTAACCGCCGGAGGCGCACATCTGACGTCTGAAACCCGCACGTCCCTTAAAGGTTACCACAGTCATTCCGGCAAAGCACAGCCGTTCTAACGCACGTTTCTTTTGTTTGATGGTGAAAGCACGCTCGTTGAACTCATCCCAGACTGGTCGATCCCGGACCTCGGCACCTACGCCGTCTGGCTTGACACCAGCCGCCGCGTCTCTCTCACCCGGCTGTTGGTCGACCATGTCGGCGACACAACTTAGAGGCGCCCCAAAAAGCCGCGGCCCATACCTGCCGTTCGTCGCATTTTGGTGTTTCGCAGTCGCAGCCCGCTTAACGGACATTCGCCGCGCCGGCAAAGTCGACGACATGCCGAACTCACCAAAGCGGACTTTGCTGCCCTTCGTTCCTCCTGATCATTGCTCGCTTACTGCGCCACAACAGCTACGCGAGCTTGGCGGGCATATCCGGATAAATGGTTGAGCCTCTTAGCATCACGTGTCATCGTTCCTCTTCCGAGCGATTTGGGAGGATCGGGATGGACGTCAAAAACATGAAAGCTGCGCGACGGCTTGCGGTTTGGCTGGATGAGAGCGTGGGCGATTTGGCCGCGTTTCGGGCCGAAATTGAGGTCGAGACGCAACGTGCAGATTGGCCCTTCGCCGTGGACGTCATGTCGAACATTCCGGTCTATGACGGGGCCAAGGTGCGCACCGAGGCAGAGGCGCCGCTGAACTTGATGGCGGAATGGAACGCTGTCTTCGATCAGGGTCCGGGCATTATCGTGATCAAGGGCGGGATGGAAGACCTGTCCGTCGTGGACGCAGCAACAGCGATTTTCGAACAGATCATCGAAACAGAAAGCGCCACAGGCTCGGGCGGTGGGGATCACTTTGCCAAGCCGGGCGCAAATGATCGAGTATGGAATGCGGCGGAAAAGCATTGCCGGGCGGCGCCCGAGAATTTTGCCGCCTACTATTCGAGTGACGCAATTGCTTTGGCTTCGCGTGCATGGTTGGGGCGCGGGTATCAGATGACGGCGCAAGTCAATCGGGTGAACCCGGGTGGAGCGGCGCAGACAGCGCATCGTGATTATCATCTGGGCTTCATGAACCCCGAGCAATTGGCGACTTATCCGATGCAGGCCCACAGGATGTCACCCTGTTTGACGCTGCAGGGGGCAATTGCCCATTGCGATATGCCACTGGAAAGCGGGCCAACGATGTTGCTCCCCTATTCGCAGCGTTATCAGGCGGGTTATGTGGCGTTTCATCGACCTGAGTTTCAGGCTTATTTCGCGGAGCATCATGTGCAGTTGCCGCTTGAGAAAGGCGACGTCGTGTTTTTCAACCCAGCCGTGATGCACGGCGCGGGGACGAACCGGTCAACCGATATTCAGCGGATGGCGAACCTATTGCAGGTCGGTTCAGCATTTGGGCGGTCGATTGAAAGCGTGGATCGCTCAGCCATGTCCCTGGCGCTTTACCCGGTGTTGCAGAGCATGTCGGGGCGGATGGTTGCCAATGTGATCGCAGCCTCCGCCGAGGGCTATGCCTTTCCAACAAACCTTGATCGCGATCCTCCGGTGGATGGTCTAATCCCACTCAGCCAAGCCGAAATGATGGCGGCGGCATTAGAGGGAGGAAGATCATTGAAGGAATGGCAGACCGAGGTGGCCGCAATGAACGCGCGGCGTCAGGCCTAGCTGCTGGCCTATTGAGCGTCCGATGGGTGTCTTCTTTGCGGACGAAGCTGACAATCGGGATCAATACCTGTACTCTATGGCGATCGATTAGGGAGGCAGCCAAATGACCAATCCCAATGAAGTCGCACACCACTACCATTCTGGACATTTGCTCAAGAGGATATCCGATGGTTGTTCAAGGCTGGACTTGACCCCTCCGATTTCCCACGACGATTTGGCTCCAGTTGACGAGTTTCACATTGGCGGGCGTCTCGCGACCGAACGGTTTGTGAAGTCTCTTGACCTTTCAGCAGAAAGCCGGGTTGTTGATTTTGGATGCGGTCTCGCAGGGCCGGCACGCTATGTCGCGGCAGCCACCGGGGCGCATGTAACGGGCATCGATCTTACCGATGAGTTTGTGGAGACCGGACGCGCACTCACTGAATGGACAGGCTTGTCAGACCGGGTTCACCTCATCGAAGGCAGCGTGCTCGACTTGCCGCTAGAAGCAAAGTCAATGGACGCGGCTTACATGATCCACGTGGGTATGAACATCGCGGACAAAGTTGGTATCGCCCGCGAGGCAAAGAGAGTGCTGAAACCAGGGGGGATTTTCGCGATTTACGATGTGATGCAAGTCGGCGAGGGGCAGATGGACTATCCGGCGCCATGGGCGTCGTCCTCAGATCAAAGCGCACTTGCTCCACCGGAGACATATGAGACGGCTTTGAATTCCGTTGGTTTCGAGGTGAGCGAACGGATCGACCGTACAGCATTCGCGAAGCAGTTCTTTGCCGATCTGGCGTCTGCGCAAAGCCGTTCAGATGGCCCTCCACCGTTAGGCCTTCATCTCATCATGGGCGAAAACACTTCGCTCAAGGTTCAACATATGGTCAGAAATATCGAACGTGGATTAATTGCCCCAATTGAAATCCACGCGCGCCTTCCAGTTTAGACTAGCGCCCGTTCTTTGCTTTTGTCGTCTGCTCCAAGGTTTCTGAACGCCAACCGTTTTGTCGTTTAGTCGCCCAAATCGGAAATAATGGACCTTAGCCGACGGATTGCTTGGGAGCTTATGCGGTCTTGGTCCACAGTAAGTGAGTAGCCCTCGTCCTCTTCGTGAATTATGCGGCTCTCACGCGGATCAGCAGCGTAGATCGCTGTCGCCGCGTAAGTGCGGACGGGATTCTTAAATCCTTTCACGTGAACTGGCTCGCGCTCTTCTACGGCGAGCCAATCTTTCACCAATGAATAGGTTTCCGCTGCGAGCAAGATACCTCCCGGATCGCACTCACCCTCAAGCCGTGCAGCAAGATTCACTTCTCGACCAATCGCCGTGTAATCCATTCGATCATCTGAACCGAAATTGCCAATTGTGCAGTAACCGGTGTTGATGCCTATGCGAGCGAGAAATGGTCGATCGATCAAGCCTTTGCGTTGCCACCCCGTTTGCAAATCATTCAGGCGAACTTGCATGTCGATCGCCATCTGAACGCAAGCGGAAGCATCTTCCTTGGCCCCGAGGCTTTCGGGTTCACCAAAGAACAGCATCATCGCGTCGCCAATAAACTTATCGAAGTATGCGCCGTGCTTCATCGCGATCTTGGACATTGCCGAAAGATACTCGTTTAACAAAGAGGTCAGTTCCTCTGCTTCGAGCTGATCTGTAATTTCGGAAAAATCCGCGATGTCGGAAAAGAAGATCGTGAGCTTGCGACGTCGGCTCTCGATGGCCGCTTGCTGGTTGCCAGCTATTATTGACTTATAAAGTTGCGGCGGCATGTACTTGGCAAGCTGTTCGGAGACGTTTTCCAAGGTCTCATTCGCTTCTCGCATTTGGTTCAGCAAATGCAGATTATCCAGCGCGATGTTTGCCTGTGCCGCAAACGTCTTTAGAATATCGAACTGCTCCTTTTGCAGTTTACCGATTGAATGCCTTAACACGGCGAGAGCTCCGACGGTTTGTCCTCCTTGTGAAATTGGCACCATTGTGACTGCCCGAAACCCTGAGGCGAGGAAGTTTCCGGCACCCATGCGAAACTGATCTTGGGCTGTTGCGACATCCGGTAAATCAATCGCCTCACCAGCCAATATGACGTGGCCATGAATGGTTTCCGGGTGAAGCGGAGCCGGAAAGCGACCCCGCCAAGCCTCAACACCAGTAGGCTCTGGTCCAGAAATTGCGCCCAATACCAGTGTGTCACCTTCCCGCAATCCGATACTAACTGTGGATTTTGGAAACAGCATTTGACCCGCTTCAACAATGGAGTTGAAAACCGGTTGGGGATCTCTAATCGAGCTGTTTACCACGTCCAGAATTTTGGCCGTCGCCACTTGTCGATCCAGCGCTTCCTTCAGCTGGATTTCCAAAGCCTCTAACGCGTCAGCGGTTTTGTTGGGCGGATCGGGCACGACGTCCGGTTGCGATGTTCTCTGACCCTTTGACATGTCGATCATCCTTTTGGGTGATCAACTATCAACCAGATCGTAATGCTTGATGGATCGAGACTCGACGAGCTCCGCTTCTGCTGGATCAATGTGCGGGCTTTGGTAGTCTTCTCCCACGAAGGCCCTAAGGGCCTCCAAGCTCTCCCATACCATGACGAAACTGAATTCTCGTGGGGACTCCTCTCTCGCCCCCCCCGGAAGAACGCGCACGATCCCCGGAGTACTATTCATTAGGGGAATAGCAGTTTCATGAAAAAAGCGGCCAAACTCAGCCTCTTTTCCGGGACGTGTTGTCACCTGAAAGATACGCAGAATCATACACAATCCTCCCAAAGGTCCGGTTCTTGGATGTATGCATGCCTCGGAAGTTCATACTAGCACACTTGGTTGGGACTGTCTGCTGCGGGCTCGCTGCCGCCTTCGGATGCCGCTCAGCAAACACCCGTCAGCGATCCGTTTCACCGTCGCACACGGCCCTTTGCCGCCATCGGCCAAGAACCTTCATCGCTGCATTGCGGCCCGCCAAAGCTGTCATTCGCCGCTACTGCAAACTCGGGGCTTTTGCGAACTCACAGTCAGCGGACGAAGCTGCCGTTCTCTGCGATACGAAGCAAACTGCGGTTCTGCGGTTTATCCGGCCCGGCATTAGTGTTAGCCAGCAGAATGAACAAATAGAAGCGAAATTGATCCCACAAGGATCAAACTCAGCGCCCAAACGACGTCCAGGTTGAACCACCCTTTTGAGAGAAATCTCAGACCCAGCCAATGATAAACACCGAACGCAAGAATACCGCCTGAGGCTGTCATGGCCAAGGTGTGGGCTAAAGCGACACCAACAGCGATTTTGACGTTTCCGGTCATCAGATCAGCGGCTGCTGCATGGCCAGCGTCAGTGGCTATTGTACGACAGATGCCCAGATAGATAGGAACCAACATCAGCCCTGCTCCGTGCGCCATCGCTGCCAAAAACGACCATAGCGCAAGTCGCGACGGTGGTACCCGAGCAAGGATCCGCGGGTGACGCCGGTTGAACAACAGATAGACACCTAGTCCGATTACGAGGCAGGCTGCGAAGATTTGAATCTCACGCTGCCATTCGGCCAGAAACAGCAGGGCGGTAAAGGGAAACAGAATGGCACCCATCGCCACCAGATGCCCGACCGCCAAAGCGATCAACGCCTTGAACAGGCTGTTGCGCTGCTTGTCCATCAGCGCCGCGGACACGGCCAGGGGCCAACCCATACCGGGATTGACCCCGTGATAAATGCCCGAGGCGACAACAGCCCACCACAGGGCTGTCGCCGTGTTTAAACCTTCCACGCGTCAGACAGACGGGTAGCAAAAGCTGTCGGTTGAGCAGTCTCCGCCTTCCAAGCGGATCTGGTGGCTGCGATAGCCTTTGGGGAACTCGACATAGAAATCCTTGTCCAGTTCCAGACCACCGTTTTCCCCGACATTGGCCATGACCATTTGTCCGCCCTCGTCATCAGGATAGAACTGATCATCCCACGTCGAATACAGCGAGTTGGTCCAGTAGACCCGCTTGCCGTCCCGGCTGATCTCAACCATCTGGGGGCCGTAGACAAAATCCTTGCCGTTTGGATGTTTCGCCCCGCGCGCAATCCCGCCAAGCTCAACCTTGCCGGTCAGCTTGGGATTCATCGGGTCGGACACATCATACTGGTGCATTTCACCCTGACCCCAACAGGCGACGTAGAGGTACTTGTCGTCCAGACTCAGGTCAATATCGGTGACCAATGGGGGTACGGCTTCAAAACCCTGCAACAGAGGCGGAAGATTCTCGGCCTTCTCGGGTCGCGGATCAATTGTGATCGTCTTTTTCGCCTCGAAAGTTCCGTCATCCTTCTGCCACCACGTGAAAATTGCGCCCTGGAGGTTTGTTGTGTCCACGACAACGCCGCAAAAACCATAATCCTTTGCCGGATCATGCGCAGGTCTTATTTCCAAAGCCATCTGATGGTTTTCACCCAGATCTATGGTTTGGACGTTGCGGCGTTCGCGCAGGTTCCAGAAATGGATCTTGTGACCGTATTTGTTGGACAGCAGATCCTCGGCCACGATGCCATTTTCAAACTGCGGCGGCAGCCCCCATTCAGAACTTACCATGTAGTCGCGCGGCAGGTTCCACCAGAAATCATAGTGCTTGTCCTGTTCACCGCGGTCCATCTCGTAGCGGCCAAGGATATCAAAGGTCTCGCAATCCATGATGAAGATACCCGGAGGGCCATCTGTGCCGTCGGCACCGCCGCCGCCGAGTGTCGAAACATAAATTCCTTCAGGACCGCAGTGGATGGTATGCGGACGGGAATAGCCCGTTTTGGCGAACACCTCTTCGGGTTCGATAATCTTGTGAATTTTTGCCTTCAACGGTTCCTTCACGTCGATCACGTAGATGCGCGAGGACCGGATACCCGGTACGATCAGATATCTGCGTTCCAGAAAGGCATGCCCTGTCAGGGGCGAAAGTGCAGAAGAGCACGCGTTCCAGCCAAAGTGATGAAACTCATCACCCTTGTTGGGCATGATGAGCTGATGAACGATCTGGCCGTAAGTCTTCGATTTCGGGTCAACATCTACAACGGCTAGGCCATCCGGCTGTGAGCCGTCGGGACTGAGCATCAATGTAAAAGCGAGCGTTTCCGCAGGTGCCTCCATAGCAAGTTTTGGAGTTGCGTGAAAAGTCGGGTCAGGTCTTAGATTCATAGCTGGCTCCTCCCAGGCCGCGGACGACAGATCTAAATCAAGTTTTTTCTGATTTCGTCCAGAACTGAGAATGCCACATATTCAAGATTCGCGAAAACGGGCCAAACTCAGGCACTTGAATTTACCCTTTTGAATCGGCCCTTCTAATGGCTGAAATGGGCTCAAGGCAGTCAGCTGATTCAATTAGTCAGATGACGGCTTGGGAACGGATAGTGATCATTGTTGGTGGTCATCCCGAGAATTTTCGCCTTAATGTCTGCATTGAACGCAGAGCGGTCATCGGGCAAAAAAACGCGGATGACCGCTTCGAGCCCGAATCGGGCGCCGCTCAGTCAGGCTTTGGCAAGGCCGCGGGTCCACGCGGCCGCGTAACTCAAAAGGGCCTCGCTCATCTGCTTGTCAGGAACTGAAACTGCGGGCATTTGGTGTCGTAGAGGATTATCCAGCGCCGCGAGAAGGGCTGCCCCTTGGCTTGTCCCCGTTGCACTTGCTGTAGGAACGATTGGCGAATGCGAGACCGTTCCTAGCATCAAGAGGTATGCTGAATTCCGTGCGAACGGTCCTTCAACGATCACGGGTCCTTCATGACCAATGAGTTCGAGGCAATACGACGTGACCATGGCAAGATAAAAGCCGACGGCAGCACTTCGCTGCCCCGACCCCAGTTGTGGCTCGTCACCTACCCATTCTGATTGAGCCCCTGCGAACGGACCTGTCTCAGACACCACAGCTGGCAAAAGCATGCTCCCGCGGTTCAACACTTGAAGCATATCAGCTTCGGTAGCTTGAGCGGTAGCGCCGCCGAGAGCAATGTCGTGTTCTCGCCCCCCCATGAAGCGGGCGGAAGGCACGGCATCACCGAAAGCGTTTACGTTGACCAGCGTGTCGAGGGACGGGTCCAAAGTCACCGGTCTCGCGCCGACTGCCATGGCAATCACCCAAGTGCCGGTCGAGACAACGCTGAATGGGGGCTCTTGAGCGACGAGATGCGAAAGAAGAGAGGCGTTCGAGTCATGGATGCCGCAATAGACAGCTGTGTCCGCCTGGAGACCGGTAAGTTGCGCGACCTCCGCAGTAACACTGCCGAGGACATCGCTGGGTTTGCGTGGCGGCGCGATCTTGTTTTCGATACCCAGTCTGGCTGGTAGAGATGAGAACTGCCCTTTGTAGGGATTCCACAGGTCCGTATGGCAGCCCAGAGACGTGACATCAGTAGCGAAGACGCCGGTTAGTCTGTGCGCCCAGAACTGAGGATAGGTCACGACGTGAGAGACGCGCTCCTTTAGCAGTGGATCGCGTGCAAACTGCCAATGAAGCTGCGCTCCCAGATTCAGACCCATTGTCAGACGGGGTGACCCTGTTTCTGAAAAAGGCGGCCTGATCGCGTCATAAGCCCTCGCGCATTCGTCCGGACCTGTGTGCTCGTAGTCGAGAATTGGCGCCGCAAGCGATCCATCCGCAGCGATCAAAGCGCCCGCTGCGCCGTGTGTCGTGATCGTGATGGCTTCGATCCCTAAATCCGCATGGAAGGACGCAAGTCCATCCAAGAGGAATTGCCAATGGCCTTCGACGTCGAAGTGAGGATATGGCCGGCCCGGCAGGACGGCATTTGGCCTGGTGACGACGGCAACTTCGGACAGGTCTGAACGCCGCACGAGCGCCAGTTTGGCATTCGTCTTACCGATATCGATAACCGCGACGTGTCCGCCGGTCATGACATGTGAAAAACGTTTGAGAGCGGAACAGTGACCGGCTCATTGTCATCATGTGTTTCCATGATATCGGCCATGTGCGCCCACCACTTCTTCATGATGTCTTGGGACGGAAGATCGTCCATTCCGTGATCGTCTGCGCGCCAGAGAACGCCAAAAAGGATATTCGTCGCTTCGTCGAGGTGAATGGAATAGTCCGAGACCCCCGCCTCTTTCAGAAGGGTCACAAGCTCTGGCCATATCTCGTCATGGCGCTTCTTGTACTCGGCCTTCATCCCTGGATTGAGGTGCATCTTGAACGCATATTTCTCCATCACGCTCTCCACTTTTCCCAAAGGCGCGGCAATGCGATGACCCCGATCAGGAGGAGTCCGATCACAATAGACATCACGATGCCTGGCACGTTGAGCAGGCCAAGGCCGAAGGTGACCAGCCCCATTACGAAAGCCGCGATCACGACACCCGGGATCGATCCGGATCCGCCAAGGATGCTGACCCCACCCAGTACCACCATCGTCACGATCTCTAGTTCCCAACCGAACGCAATGGATGGGCGGGTCGAGGCCAGTCGCGAGGTCAGACAGATGGCAGCAATACCGGACATGAGCCCGGTCAACAGGAACAGGATGAATTTCACACGGGCGACGCGAATGCCTGAGAACTCTGCGCCGATCGCGTTGTTTCCTATGGCATAGACCGCCCGACCGAAGTTCGTTTTGTGAAGAATGACAAAGTATAGGAGGGCGATGATGGCGAAGAGAACGAACTCAAACGAGATCACCCAGAACACGTAGCCCTGTCCGAAGAACGAGAAATCCGACGGGTAACCTCGATAGGCCTGATCACCGAGAACGATGTAACTGATCCCTCGGAAGAGGCTCATCGTGCCAATGGTCACCACGATGGATGGCAGTCCCATCTTTGTGACAAGAAAGCCGTTGAAAGCCCCGCAGATCAGCCCGACACCGAGACCGATCAGTACCAACCCCGGCGTGCCCACGCCAACCTGCACCGCAGCGCCCATGGCCGTCGACGCCAGCGCAATTATCGAGGCCACGGAAAGGTCGATCTCGCCGGCAATGATCAAAAGCGCCATCGCGAAAGCGATCATCGCTTTTTCCGTGAAGTTGAACGTCATATCGCTCAGGTTCCACGCGTTCAGGAAGTAAGGCGATGTAAAGCTGTTGACGATGAAAATGCCCACTGCCACGGCCAGCAGAAGTGTCTCCCAGCTTTTCAAGCGCCGTTCCAAAGGCGACTCCAGGCGATCCGGTATGAAACGGGCGGTGTTGGTCATGTCGCATGCTCCGCGCGCTTGAGGATGATCCGGCCCTTCTCACGGTTCGCCTGTGCATTCAGGGCGACGGCGATGATGATCGCGCCTCCGGAAATTGCGAGTTGCCAGAAAGGAGAGATGTTCACGACCGGCAACGCGTTGCTGATGATACCGAGGAACAACGCACCGAGCATTGCTCCGACAACCGTACCGATACCTCCCATTATGGCGACTCCGCCAATGACACAGGCCGCAACGACGCTGAGTTCGAACCCTCCGGCGAGATCGACAAATGCGACCGCGAAGCGAGACACCCAGAGGTATCCGGTCAAACCCGCCAGCGCGCCCGAAATGGTGAAGGCCCAGAACTGGGTACGACCGACATCTATCCCGGCGTAAGTAGCCGCGTGCGGGTTGCCCCCGGCGGCATAGAACGCCCGGCCAAGGGTGGTACGGGACATTACGATGGAGAAGAAAATGACTGCGGCGATAGCGATCCAGCTCATCAGCGGCAGACCAAGAAGTTCTGCCCGGGGGAAAGCCTTGAACGGATCGCTAAACTCGTGCGCGTTGATCCACTTGCCCTCGGACAAGAGGAAGATCGTGCCACGAAAGATTGTCATCGTCCCAAGGGTGACAACGATCGGGGGAATCTCGAGCTTCCAGACGAGGATACCATTTACCATTCCAAGCAGTGCGCCGAACCCAACCGCGACCAAGATGATTATCGGCACAGGCAGCCCCGGCATAGCGACGTTGATCATTGAAACGACCATCCCCGTCAGGGCGAGGTTTGCCGCGACGCTCAGGTCGATACAGCGCGTCAGGATCACGATCATCTGGCCGATGGCCAACAGGATCAGCGGCGCGGTATCGTTGAAAACATTGGCCAGGTTCGATGGCGTAATGAACGCGGGGAAGCGCGTGGCGATGATCGCGAGAAGAAGCGCGATTGCGCCGGTCAGCAGCACTTCTCGGGACATGAGGATTTGCTTCGGCATCGTTCGCACCTTTAGATTCCGGCCGCGTGCCGCACGAGTGTTTCCGGGGCCATGTCGTCGCCCGAAAGTTCCGCCGCAATCCGGCCCTCGCGCATGACGATGACGCGATCAGACATGCCTAGAACCTCGGGGATTTCAGAGCTGACCATGATAACCGCCAACCCTTCAGCGGCCAGTTCCGCCATGAACTCGTGCACCGCGGCCTTGGACCCGATGTCGATGCCCTTGGTTGGTTCATCCAAGATGATGACCTTGGGCTGGGTCGCGAGCCATTTGGCAATGACAACCTTTTGCTGGTTGCCGCCGGACAGATTACCCACGTCGGTGTCCAGCGAGGCTGCACGCAGGTCGAGCCGTTCAGTGTATTCCCGCGCAAGCTTGAACTCTTCCGCCAATTTCAGAAAACCATTCTTGGAAGTACGGCCAAGCGATGGGAGCGTGACGTTCTGAAAAATCGGAAGCGCTGCAATGGCGCCCTGTCGTCCCCGATCTTCTGGCACATAGACAATGCCTTTGCCAACCGCGTCGGCAGGGGAGCGGATGATTTCGCGCTCGCCGTCGATGGTTACTTCACCGGCCGAGGGACGGGTTATGCCAAAGAGCGATTGCATGAACTCTGAACGCCCCGCGCCCACAAGACCATAAAAGCCCAAAATCTCTCCGCGGCGCAGAGTGAAACTGATGTCCGCGAACTCGGTGGGGTGTTCATAGCCTTCGACCACGAGAATCTCGTCACCGGTATTGTGCTCCCGGTTGGGAAAAATCTGGCTGACCTCCCGGCCCACCATCATCTTGACGAGCTCGGCCTCGGTCACATCGGCGATCGCGCCGTTCCCGACGAGCGCACCGTCCCGGAAAACCGTGTAACTGTCGGCGATACGGAATATTTCATCGAACTTGTGGCTGATAAAGAGAATGGCTTTGCCCTGAGTTTTCAGTTCTTCGACCAGCTCATAAAGCTCTTCGATTTCTTTCTGGCTAAGCGCGGCAGTCGGCTCGTCCATGATCACCACACGTGCGTCGATCGATAGCGCACGGGCAATTGCCACAAGGTGCTTGTTCGCGATGCCAAGGTCTTTTAGTTTCGTTCTGGGCTCGATGTTGGCGCCGATGCCCTCAAGAATTTCGCGGGCCCTGTCCATCATCACAGAGGTATCGATTAAGCCAAAGCGCCCTCGCGGTGCGTGGCCGAGAAACACGTTCTCTGCCACCGACAATTCGTCGAAGAGGACCGTTTCCTGATGGATTGCGGTGACACCAGCGTCGCCAGCGTCCTGTGCCGTCGGAAACCGAATGGGCGATCCATCGATTTCGATTTGGCCGCCGTTCGGCTGATAGATGCCGGTCAGGATCTTGACGACGGTGGACTTTCCGGCGCCATTCTCTCCAACTAATGCCGTGACCTTACCCGGGAACAGTTCGAGCGAAACCTCAGACAAAGCAGTGACGCCCGGAAACGTCTTTGTCACTCCGTTCAGCGTAAGTACCGGCATATCGTTTTCAGCGCTGGCGGGCTCGGACTTTTTCTCTGCTTTCATCAACATCAGGGTCAGCTGCCATTTCGGAGGAATGTCGGCGCAGCGGTCATGCTGCGCCGATCAACTTCGACGATCAGAAAATGTCTTTGAACTGATCGATATTGGACGCGTCGTAGGTGAACGGATCCGACATCGCAGCGGCGTTCGTGTCATCGAGCGTGACAGAACCCATACGACCCGTCGGGATTTCCGCGCCCGGTTCAGCCGTCGCGGTACCCGCGGCAAGTGCGTGCGCGATCATCGTTGCCGAATAGCCGAGGTCGATCGGGTTCCAGATGGCGAAGCTCTCCGTCGCACCAGACTCGACGCAGCCCGCCATCTCGGACGGCAAGCCAAGTCCGGTGACGTTGATCTCTCCGATCTTGCCGGCGTCAGATACGGCCTGGCACGACGCAAGAATACCGACCGTGGTTGGCGCGATGATAGCTTTGAGATCCGGATAGGATGCCATAAGGCCCTGTGCTTCACGATAGGACTTGTCCGACAGGTCATCGCCGTAAACCGTGGCGACCAGCTCGATCCCCTCGTAGTTCGGGAGCACCTCTTCCGCAGCTGCAATCCAGGCGTTCTGGTTTGTCGCGGTTGCCGATGCCGACAGGATAGCCACCTGGCCACCATCGGGCATGTGGTCCGCGGCAAGCTTGATGATTGTGTTTCCAATCAGCGGGGTCGAAGACGGGTTCAGGTGCATCATCCGACCTTCTTCGTTGACGCCCGAGTCCCACGAGATAACCGTGATGCCGCGCTGCATAGCCCGCTGGAGCGCGGGGGAGACAGCATCTGGATCATTGGCGGAGATCGCGATGGCGTCGACACCTTGGGCGATCAGCGAGTTGATGACCTCAATCTGGCCTTCAGCGGTGGTGTCGGTCGGCCCGGTATAGATGATCTCGACGTTGCCGAGCTCAGCCGCCGCTTCCTCAGCACCTTCAGCGGCTGCTTCAAAAAAGCCAATACCCAGTGCTTTAACCACGAGCGCGATACGCATGTCGTCTTGTGCGTGCACAGCACTTCCGGCCAGCATTGCGGCCGCTATCGCGGTGCCGCCAAACAGTCTTCTGGTAATGCTCATGGATAATCCTCCCCGTCGAGCGATAGTGAATGGTTCGCTTAAGTCGAACCGGTTTCGGCCGCGGCATTCCCTTCCGCCACGATCAGTTTGATTTCAGCGGCTTCCAGCATCGCAGCAGCACGATCCGAGATCCCCGCATCGGTGATGACAGTGTCAATTCGATCCAGCGGACAGAGCACGAGGCTGGAGCGAGCGTCGAACTTGCTACTGTCGACCAGAACGATCAGTTCGTCCGCTTGCCCCATCAATTTTTCCTCGGCCTGGATGAGCAACGGATCGCCCTCCATCAGACCCATTGGGCCAATGCCCTGAGCACCCATGAACATGCGACGCGCATAGAAGTTGCGTGTGACGTCATTTTCAAACGGGGAAAGAATGATGTTTTGCTCGCGGTAAATCGCACCACCTGGCAGCATGACTGTGTTCTTCGAGTGCTTGAGCAGGTGCTCGGCAATCGGAAACGAGTTGGTGAAGACCTGCATCCGCCTGTTGGCCAGCGGGTGCACCATCTGGAAGGTCGTGGTGCCCCCGTTGATGATGATCGGGTCGCCATCTTCGCAGAGTTCTGCCGCAGCCCGTGCGATCGCCTGCTTTTCGTCTATGCGTATTGTTTCGTTCACAGCAAACGTCCGCCCCGCGAGACCGACGAATTGTGGTGGTGCAATTGCTTCGGCACCCCCGCGAACACGGCGCAGCTTTTTCTGCATATGAAGCGTAGCAATGTCGCGACGAATGGTGGCCTCGGACGCGCCGGTTAGCCCGCAAAGATCGACAACGCTGGCGAATGGGCGATCCTGAACCGCCGACAAAATAACAGTATGACGCTCAGTTTCGTGCAATTTTCGCCTCCCTTGGTACTCCACGATGTCCAGATTCGCATCATCTGTCAATCATTTTCAATCATAATCAATCATTCTGCATTGCAGCATGATCGTTTATGATCGTTTATGATTGACAAAACAACGCATCTCGCTCACCCTCATCGACAACGCACATCCGAAGTTTGGACGCAGCCGGGAGGGCCAGATGTTGAAGACCTTAGAGAAACAACCACTTGAGAACCTCTGGGACGACCGTGCAGCAGCAACGATGAGCGAGTCGGAAAAGCTTCTCTATCGCTCCAATCTCTTGGGCTCGGACAAGCGTATCACCAACTACGGCGGCGGCAACACGTCGGCTAAGGTGATGGAGCAGGACCCGTTGTCTGGTGATGATGTCGAAGTCCTTTGGGTCAAAGGCTCGGGCGGTGACATTGGTTCCATCAAGATGGACGGGTTCGCGACACTTTACATGGATAAGCTGGTCGCGTTGAAAGGTCTCTACCGCGGCGTCGAGTTTGAAGACGAGATGGTCGGATACCTCCCGCACTGCACGTTCAGGCTCAACCCGCGCGCAGCCTCAATCGATACACCGCTCCACGCTTATGTCCCGCAGAAGCACGTCGACCACCTGCACCCGGATGCGATCATTGCCATCGCCGCTTCGAAGAACTCAAAAGAACTGACGCAAGAGATATTTGGCGACGAGATCGGCTGGCTACCATGGAAAAAACCGGGCTATGAACTCGGGCTCT
Source organism: Ruegeria sp. HKCCA6707 (assembly GCF_013033515.1). Taxonomy (GTDB): domain Bacteria; phylum Pseudomonadota; class Alphaproteobacteria; order Rhodobacterales; family Rhodobacteraceae; genus Ruegeria. The sequence continues at coordinate 850,223 of NZ_WQEG01000001.1, forward strand.
GGCTGGAAGACTTTTGCAAGAAAAACCCAGATGCCAATGGCGTGGTGCTTGAATCGCATGGACTTTTCACTTGGGCGGATGACGCCAAGGCGTGTTACGAGCTTTCTCTCGCGATCATTCAGAAAGCCATGGATTGGTTCGAGGCCCAAACAGATGGTGTCGCAGCTTTCGGCGGAGCGGTTCACGAAAGCCTTGCGCCAGCAGACCGCCGAGCCGTAGCCGCGCGCCTGATGCCCGCGATCCGCGGAATGGTTTCAGGCAAACAGCACATGGTTGGCCATTTCGATGACAGCGAAACCGTCCTCGAATTCGTGAATGCCAAGAATATGCGACCGCATGCTGCGCTCGGCACGTCGTGCCCCGACCACTTCCTTCGGACTAAAATTCGTCCGCTTGTCGTGGACTTTAACCCGGCAGAGAACAATGTGGACACCGTTCTTGAAGGCCTGCCATCTCAGGTCGCCGCATATCGAGACGACTACGCCGCCTACTACGAACGCTGCAAACACGACGACAGCCCTGCGATCCGGGATCCGAATGCGGTCGTCTACCTCGTTCCCGGCGTCGGCATGATCACCTTTGCCAAAGACAAGGCCACTGCGCGCATTTCGGGGGAGTTTTATGTCAATGCCATCAACGTGATGCGCGGCGCGTCTTCTGTCAGTGAATACGTCGGCCTGCCCGAACAGGAAGCCTTCGATATCGAGTACTGGCTGCTCGAAGAAGCCAAGCTACAGCGTATGCCCAAACCGAAATCGCTTGCCGGACGCATTGCGCTCGTCACCGGCGGAGCCGGCGGCATTGGTGCGGCTACTGCAGAACGCTACCTGTCCGAGGGGGCCTGTGTCGTCCTGGCCGATATCGACGCGGACGCCCTCGTGTCTGTCGAAGAGAACCTGAAATCCCGCTACTCCGATGATGTCGTTCGCAGCGTCCGGATGGACGTTACCGATGAGAACGCCGTTTTCGCGGCCTTCGCCGAGGCAGCCGTCGAGTTTGGCGGCATCGATATCCTCGTCTCGAACGCTGGTATCGCTTCGTCTGCCCCGGTCGAAGATACTTCGCTCGCGCTTTGGAACAAGAACATGGAAATCCTGTCCACGGGCTATTTCCTTGTCAGTCGCGAGGCGTTCAAGGTTCTGCGGACTCAGGGCATTGGCGGCTCGATCGTCTTCATCGCTTCGAAGAACGGGCTCGCTGCCAGCCCGAATGCGTCAGCCTATTGCACCGCTAAGGCTTCCGAAATCCATCTGGCACGCTGTCTTGCGCTTGAAGGCGCTGAGGCCAGCATCCGTGTCAACGTCGTCAACCCTGACGCCGTCCTTCGTGGGTCGCGCATCTGGGAGGGGGAGTGGCTCGACCAACGCGCGTCGACCTACGGCACCGACAAGGGCGGTCTGGAAGAGATGTATCGGCAGCGTTCAATGCTAAAACGCTCGGTCCTGCCTGAGGACATCGCCGAAGCAGCCTATTTCTTTGCCTCAGACAAGTCCGCGAAATCAACTGGCAATATCGTCAATGTCGACGCCGGCAACGTTCAGGCCTTTACGCGCTAGGAGAAGAATCTTATGACCTACGAAAGCGCGAAGGCCGTTTTTGCCGATTGGGGCGTCGATACCGAAGCAGCGCTTGACCGGCTTGCAACGATCCCGATCTCAATGCATTGCTGGCAAGGTGACGACGTGGTGGGGTTCGAAACCCGTAGCGGCACCTCTGGAGGTGGTATCCAGGCGACAGGCAACCACCCGGGCCGCGCCCGAACACCGGATGAACTCCGCGCTGACCTCGAATTTGCTTACGGTCAAATCCCTGGCACACACAGGCTCAACCTGCACTCCATTTACCTCGACACGGACGAAACGCCCGACCGCGACGAAATCGAATACCGCCACTTCGCATCTTGGGTCGATTGGGCCAAGGATCAGGGCATTGGTCTCGATTTTAATCCGACTTTCTTCGCGCATGAGAAAGCAGACGACAATCTCACCCTAAGCCACCCTGACAAAGGTATCCGCGACTTCTGGATCGAGCACGGCCGTCGCACGCGCAACATCGCGGCGAAAATGGGTGAAGAGCTTGGCTCGTCGGCGGTCAACAACATCTGGGTACCCGACGGCTACAAAGACATCCCTGTAGACCGTATGGCAGCGCGCGCGCGCCTCGAGGCATCGCTCGACTCCATGTGCGATGAGAAACAAGAGCCAGCAAAGATGGTCGACGCTGTCGAAAGCAAGCTCTTCGGGATCGGGGTCGAGGCCTGTACAGTCGGCAGCCACGAATTCTACTTGGGTTACGCGATCCGCAAAGGCACACTTCTCTGCCTCGACATGGGGCATTTCCACCCCACCGAGAACATCGCGGACAAACTCAGTGCGGTCGCCCTCTCGCTTGATGAAATCCTCCTTCACGTCTCGCGCCCCATGCGTTGGGACAGCGATCATGTGATCCTGCTGAATGATGACATTCAAGCGATGGCGAACGAACTTGTGTTTGCCAACCTACTCGAGCGGACACGCATCGGGCTCGACTTCTTTGACGCCACGATCAGCCGAACGGCCGCTTGGGTGATCGGGACACGGAACATGCAGAAAGCCTTGCTGCGTTCACTGCTCATGCCGCAGGCTGAGCTCAAAGACGCGGAAGCAACGCTGAATTTTACAAAGCGTCTCATTTTCACCGAAGAGCTCAAAGACCTGCCTTATGGAATGGTCTGGCAGGAGTTCTGCGAAAGGCACGACGCGCCTTACGGCCTGGCCCTTTCGGGCTCGTTGGAGACCTATCAGGCGAGCGTGAGCGGACGCGGATAAGTTGTATCTGTGCCCAGGGGCAGATTCGTCCGCATCGCCGGCGTTGATGGCGACCGCAGCATCGGTCGCTATGGGCTCGAACCAGAGACCGGAGGCGGTGCAGGATACTGAGTGTGAGGCGATCATCAGTCCCGCCATTCACGGCCCATAGCCGACATCCACCCGCTCTTTGAAATACCGCGGTAGCAGCCCGCGTTGTCGACATTCGCTGTAGTTGCGAAAGCTAGCCTAGGTGAATTCTTAATCCGCGGTCGAAAGTGGCATCGATACCTTAGACTTGTCTTAATTCATTGCTATACTTCTAAGGCTACAACAAACTCCAAACAGCTATCGAAGCCGGGAGGCAAGATCTGGTTCCAGACACGAAAACAAATTCGAGGATACATGCGAATTCGTTTCTCTAAACCGTTTTACGGTAGAAACGCGCCAACGAAACGACGTTCGTAACATCACAACCTTGTCTCGGGTTTGCCAGCAAAGAATTCTAGAACCGATAAGTCGCGCCTAGCACAGGCCCCGACTGGACAAATGTAAAATCGTTACCGTCGATCTCATGGTCAAATGAGATATAGCGATAACCGCCGCGGATTAACCACCTGTCCTTGATTGCGTAATCTGCCGTCAGCAGAACCTGCCAGGTTTCACTGCCACTGCGGTAGCCTCCGTAGTCGACAAAACCGGAGCCCGACCATTTATCCGAGAACTGAACGCGTGCTCTGGAACCGATGACAGGGTCGGTCCAGCTGTCGTCAGCCGTTGTCGTGCGCCCCGGTAACGAGCCGGGTAGAAGGGTGAACTCCGTTTCGGTGCTGAACCACCGGAAGCCTCCGGCAATGTCCACGGTGATGGTTGGCGCTTCATAGGCTCGGTAGCCGAGATAACCACTCAGGTCTTGTGTGGTAAATGATGTCTCGAGACCCGAACTGACAGGGCCGGGGGAATTGTTGCTGAATGACAGATCTGTGTAGTTGTAATCGGCCAGTATCAGCCAACGTCCGTTGGTGGCCGAGAACGCTCCCATAAAGGCGAAATCGAGGTTCTCCAATGCATCAGAAAAGCTGAGTGTACCGTCCTGAGTGCCCGATGGTGTGCTCAGTGCTGTTTCCGTTTCAGGCATGAATAGGTAGATTGTGGCCTCATAGGACCAATCGGATTGCTATGCCGAAGCCGCGGTGGCCACAGATGCGGATAAAGCTGCTCCGCAAGCGCAGTTTTTCACCCATGTTGATGAAATCATTCTGCACCTCCCATCGAACATACAAGTTTGTACAATTGGTAGAAGTATTGTGGCTGTTTGGTCATAAGTTTCTTTATGCAGCGCTATCGGTTGCCGTCGAAGCGTTGCCGACACGATTAATATCTGTGGTCGGGAAGAACTCGGACCAGACGTGCCAGAACACGCCTGCGCGCAGGGTTTCGACACGTTTAAGCTGACCCTGATCTGAATGGCCCCAGAAATCGCAATGGGTCACAGGTTGACCGGAGTCGTTATACCAAACGCCCAGGCTTTCATATATCGGATCCAGGCTAATCACGACATCTTGTCCTCCGACATTGGCATTTACGATCCACTTGTTCTCGACGATAAAACCATCGGTCCAGCAGGCCGCATCTTTTCCGATCGTCACTCCCCAGACGTAGGTTTTGTTCGGCAACCGGTGGTCTGAGCGATCCATGTTGTCCATCACGGGCGCGTCTTCCTGATGTTGGCGCCCGATGCCCCAGCCAAAAGTGATCTCGGTCATCATGTCCAGTAGGCGCAGCAAGGGGTTCGGGGATGGCTTGTTCAGAAACACCTCACCTGCGGGATAGGCTTTCTGAAACCCGCGGAACGTCATTCGAAAGGTGGGCCAAGGCTTCATTTTCGCTTCGGGCCGAAGAGGGCAAGCAGGACCGTCAGGGTTGGGATCGCGGTCCGCCTCGCGGAAACCGTAGATATGCTGGATCGGCTCGCCCGTGTCGTTGTCGCGCAGGATCAGGTTGTTACCGTGCTGGGCCAAAACCTCGAGGTTCAGCCGTTGCCCGTCTATTCGCGGCGTGTAGCCCTGTCCCAGATTGGCCATTGCGCAATAGGTCATGACCACATCCTCACCTCCCAGCCCATCTGCATCGCCCGCCAGGTGAGGGCGCATGATCTGCGCATCCGGGTGTGCGCGCGCATGACCATTGTGTTCGATGACGATGACCGGCGCAGTTGGTCCGACATGTTTCCGGGCCTCCTCAATGGGAAAATACCGGGCGTCATTAAGCTGGTTCCTTAGCCCCAAATGCACCCAAACGTAGGGAAACCCATAAAGAAAAAGGATAAGCACCGCCGCTACAAGCCAAAGCCAGAAAGGGCTGCCCCCCAAAAGGAAGTGCGCGAGTGTTGCTGCTGCAAAAGCGCCAAGTCCGATGCCGAGCAGGCGGTATTCGTTGCGGATAAAGCGCACCATATTCTCGCGCTTTACTTTGAGCAGCATTTGAGAGACGTCGCCCAGATCGCGAAAATAGACAAACCCAATGCCGAGAGACACAATCAATCCAAGTGCGAATATTATGCTACCAATCATGCTGTTACCCTCGACTTTGGTTAACACAGTCCTTCACAGGTTCATTGCGAAGGATCAGGCTTACTTCTGTGGCGACGCGCGCTTGATCATGAAAGCTTCAACGGCTTGCTGTGTCTCGGGACGAATGTTCTCAATCCCCTCATAAGGTATGCCGTAGGCAGGCGGAGTATCGGGGTACTTCTCTTTCCGCGCCTTGTGGCGGCCCAGAATACGTACGAATTCCTGCCCACCCCAAGATCCGACTTCGGTTGAGACCGAGTATTCTTCGCGGGTGTCGCGGTAAAGATCGAAGAATTTTGCTAAAATTGCACTCTCGCCCGGTCCTGGCAATTTGAGCTTGAGCTGATCCTTAACGATCGCCTCGGGTTTCGCGACCGAATAGATGATCACGTGATCGCGTCGCGCTTTCGATTCATCCGCAGACAGTAGCGCCGCTGACTGATCGACACCATCGACCAGACGATCCCTAGGAATGAACCCATCCGCCCCGGCAAATCGCGAGAGCGTGGTGTAGAGGTCTGAGACGTGAATGATGCTGTTTAGCAACCCGTCGGCTTCAATCATGCCCGGCCAGCGGATGAAGGCATCGACGCGTACTCCACCCTCGGTCGTGTCGCCTTTACCGCCCGCGTAAATCAGTGGGGTAAACCCGGATTGCGGCGCGTATTTAGTGAAATGCCCATTGTCGCCCATGACCACAACGATGGTGTTATCGCTGAGCCCTAGATCATCCATTCGCGTGAACAGATCGCCCAGCCACTGATCCAAAAGCTGCATCTTGTCGACATACAGACCACCATTCGCGCTTTCCGGCCCTTCACGGCCGGCGCGGGTATTGTCCAGCGGGATCATAGGCCAGTATTGTAAAAAGAATGGCGCGTCACTACCCGCAAGCCGCTCCAGCTCATTCAGCGTTTTGTCCTGAAAGGCCTGATTCATCTCATCGTATTTGGCAGCGTTCCAGCGCTCTCCGGATTCCATGCGGATTTCGCGGATCGGCCCACCGGTTTCACCCTCGATGACGGTCATCATCGCCGAGGCATCCGGTCGGAACCAGCCATCCAGCGTGTATTTGTCGTCATAATCACGAATCGCGACCGAGACCTGTTCCTTGATCGCATCATCGTTAAAAATGGTCAGCTGGCCCTGCTGATGAATGGCGTGCTGAGCGTAATCAAAACCCTGATTCATCGCCCAACTTTCGGAAATGTCGCCCATGTGCCACTTACCAACGTGGCTGGTTGCATATCCTGCCTGTTTCAAGACTTCGGCCAGTGTCACTTCACTACCCGGCAATCCAAAGCCAGCGATATCTACCGTCGTGTCACCCATTCCCATACGCACAGGCAAGCGGCCGGTCATTTGGGCCACACGCGTTGGTGTGCAGGACGGTTCGGTATACATCCGAACCATACGCAGCGCTTCGTCCGAAAAGTCATTGATGTTCGGAGTGTCGTACCCACGGACCGCGTTAAGCTCGGGTATGCCCATGTCGCCAAAGCCCATATCATCTATCAGCACGCTGACTATGTTTGGGGGCTGCCCATTGTTACCGTCACGAAAGGCGGCCAAAGCCTCATCAACAGCGGTATCATCCTGCGCCCATTGTTCTGCGCGTTGTGCTTGCAATATGTAATACTCTGCATCGTGTTGAATTGGGTCGTCTTGTGCCTGCAACGATGGTGCCACCAGGCTTGCACACAAAAACAAAAGCCATTGTAGTTTCATTCCTTCTCCCCCGAGGTTGAAGCTGAGCTTCGGTGCTTAAACTTTGATGTGTTGGCAACTTATAACACCATAACACCATAACATCATAACATCATAACAACCGAATGTTTGTTTTTTTGGCGGTGCTGTCAGACGAATTCGAACCAGTCTCAGTTTGCCGCGGAAACCACGAACCTATCCGGAACAAAGTTGACGCCAATCTGCGAGAGTGGCGGTGCGTGTCTGCTTGAAGGTGTCTCGAATGGCGAGCGAACCTTCGTGGTTGAAGTGGTTGTAGACGGAGGAACGGACGGTGGCGAATTTCTGTAGACTTCGCATGCGCCCGAAAAGCTGCATCGCGCGTTCGCGTCGATGCCTCGCTCATGCAACAGATCTTCGACATCCGATGCGACAGCGGGAAGCGGAGGTGCAACATCACCGCAAGGCGGATGATCTCGGGGCTGGTTTTGAAATACTTGAATGGCGATTGTTTGATCATACGCGAAGGCTACGAGAGCACCCTGCCCCGCTCAAGCAAAGTTCTGCTGACAAGACCCATCAGTAATTCAACCTGCCGTAACTTCGAGACAATGCCTTTGGGCTTCGGTCTCTTGTCTTTCATCCTGAGTCCTCCGTTTCCTGAACACAACGGAGGACTCGCTCAGTTGAGAAGGCTCATTGGTGTTGAAGACTGGCTTGAAACTTATATGTGAGACGGGCAGTTGTGAATTGAAGCAAACATGGTTTTGCGACAACGGAGCATGCGGTGACCAACAGAACGGACTTGCTGGAGGAAGGCCTGGCTGCATCTTCGATGAGCCTGCGTGATCAGGTCAAAACCTGGGAAAACTACACGGACGAAAAGGCCGATGTAGCCAAAAACATGATGCTTGGCGTGAAATCTATTTTGCGTGGAACGCCAGCGGATTATGGGTTTCAGTCGCTTTCAATTGGATCAAGCGAAGAACCGCAGCTAAAATTGCTGCACGCGTTATCTGATGGTGGTCTATGGCTTTACGACAAGGACCCAGCGGCATTGCGAGCGGTCAATTGCGTCGTGGAACGCCATATGCTCGAGGACATCCACCTTGAAGTAGGAGACTACCTGACCGACATTAGAACGGATGAGTCAGCACAAGAGACAGTGATTAAGAAGCTCGGTGGCCAGCGGTTCGATTTGATCACCCTCCACCATTCTTTGTACTACTCTGAGCCCGCGTACTGGCCAGAGTTGGTGAACAAGCTGGGAACCCATGTCCTGCGCGAGCCGGGGATGATGCACATGGTTCTGATGTCGTCGTCGACAGGGCGTCCGCACACGACAACTTGGCTGTACAACCATTTTGCAAACAAGTTTCTAGGGCATTCGAATTCTCAGAATCTTCTTGAGCTGCCCGCACAGATGCAATCAATGTCGCAGGTTTTGCGCTTCTCCGCACATACCAGCGCAACAAGATTTCGGCCCAACAGTTTTCGGGAAATGATGGCGGTTGTCTGGATGATCATGCTTTTTCCAGACGTGCACAATTTTGATTTGGACCAGCGAACCGAAATCACCGAGTTTGTACTAGACGAGTTTTGGCTGCCCCGTCGCGATATTATTCAAATTCAAGATTACCTTACTGCTGTCAAAACGGCTTGGGTCAAGAAGCGTTTGCTGTCTGTTAGCCTGCAAAGCAACCAATGTTACGAGCAAAATAAGACTTACTCGCCGCTTAGGTCGAACCCTATTGGATATTCCGTCCTCAGTGAAAAACTGAGAAGCAATCAGCGATCCCTGTGAGCAAGAAACAAGAGGTCAGATTTCGATTGCAGTGTCGTAAACCACTTAAAACATGTCCCTCTTGGTCGCGTTTCTGACTAAAGCTGGTGAGAACTTTAAGAAGCTATACCTAAGGCTCAGCATCTGACGACTCGAGGATTTTGCTTTTGTAAGCGCACGCGCTGGGAATTCGCGGGTAAGCCCACTTGGGCTTGTTACTGCCACTGCGATGATTGCCGCCGAAACTGTTCAGCGCCGGTAGTTGCATGGTTGGGCGTTCCGCTGGTAGCCTTTAGCTGGACCGGAGACGACCCAAAGACATTTGAAAGCTCCAAGGATGTCTTTCGCCACTTCTGCAAAGCGTGCGGATCGCCTATGGGTTTTGAGGCCGAGCATTATCCCGGTGGCATGCATCTTTATGCGCCATCGATGGAGTGCCCCGAGCAATTCAAGCCAACCTTTCATGTCAACTACCAGAGCAAGCTGCCCTGGCTGAAGTTACATGATGATCTTCCGAAATTCGACAGTACGTTGTTGCACACTCCCAACGATCCAGCTGGCTACAAACTTAGTTCGTGAGCTGTGTTTTGTAGTTGCCGCGTACCGAGGATCGCGGCGCTCAAAGTATGGAGAGACCTCCAAGGCAGACCTGGCAACAATTCCAATGTGTTCGATCAACTGAGCTGGCGTCTGTTGCTTCAATTTGAAAACCAGACACAAAAAAATGTGTCGAAATGCATGCCCTTGGTCTTCGGTATGAACAGCTGCATCGAGAGCATCTGCAAGCTGCTGATCGGTGACGAAAGACTGGCCTTGCTCGATCCGTTTGCGTCACCCAGTACAGTTTTCAGTTATGTGTCAGCAATGTCAAAACAAATACCAGTAATTGGAGATCGGATAATCAACGGGTTAAACCGTACGACCGTGGCTTTCGCATTGAGTAGGTTTTGCCTAAGCTCACCTTGATGACAGTGGAGAACCAATACATTGCAAGAATGACCCAGAAAAAACAGCCAGACTTAAAATCCACTGCCCCAAACCGAAGCTGAGCACACAGCGATGCATTTCGCCATCAAAACAAAGGGGAAATCAGATGCAAGAGTTACATCGCAGCGGATTGGTCGCAGCTGGGAACTTCATTGTTGATCACGTCAAGACCGTCGATGAATACCCGAACCAAGATCAACTGGCACTGGTACAATCGCAATCCCAGTTCAACGGAGGCGGTCCTTATAATTTACTCCGTGACCTTGTGGCTTTGGGCGCTGAATTCCCCCTGCATGCAGAGGGCCTGTTGGGAAATGACAGCGACGGAGACTGGATAATCGATGACTGCAAACGCCATGGCATAGACACAAGCGGGCTTAGAATTTCCGCCGATCTTGGCACGTCGTGGACGGATGTCATGTCGGTCCAATCCACAGGAAGGCGAACATTCTTTCACTACCCGGGCGCCAACAACGAATTCGACTTAAAAATTTCCGACGTTCTGGGGTTTGATTCCAAGATTTTCTACCTTGGCTATTTGACCATGCTTGAAGCTTTGGATGCATTTGACGCGGATGGGAGAACGCAGGCAAGTAGAATACTGGAATGCGCCAGCGATGCACGGATAACGACGGTGGCTGATCTGGTCAGTCGCAAGCACCCGCAGTTTGGTGAAATCATCGCCAGTTCAGCGCCGCACTTGGATTACCTGATCCTCAACGAGATCGAAGCCAGCTGGCTCACGGGACGCGGAGTTGATGAAACGTCGACAGGGCTTCCCGAAATGCAACGCGCCGCCCAAGAAATACTAAAGCTTGGGGTTCGCAGAGCCGTTGTGCTTCATTCAGAATTTGGGGCGGTCTGCGCAGGTCATGATGGGCTTAATTACTCACAAACTGCCGTTTGTTTACCTCATTCGATGATTCAATCGAAGCTGGGTGCAGGTGACGCGTTTGCTGCAGGGTTTCTTATGGGGTTGCATGGTGAGCATCACTTGCAGGAATCCCTAGAATATGCCGTTAGCGCTGCAGCTGCCTGCATTACTTCGCCTTCCGCTTCGGATGGTATTCGTCCATTACCTGAATGTCTGGATTTGGCAGCAAAGTATGGATTCTATGCGCCTTAGGGTTGGCGGATTGCAATGAGCCGGTGCTTGAGTGGCGCCAGAGATTGAAAGGTGCTCAAAGTAGACCACGTCTCGACAAAGACGATGATCTCAATGTTTTTCGTGATCAAGCTGTTCCAAGCTTGGTACTTGCGTATTTTTCAATTCAGCGGGCCCCAGGGAGGTTTTTCCTTTACAGATCAGGTCGCTGTACGTTCTCTTTAGAATGATGGTCCGAGAAGCTCGGCTGGGTATGTTTCTTCAGACACTGCCCTCTAAAAGACTTACTAAACCGACTTCGCAAGAAGAAAGAAGGGATAGCATTTATTGATTTCGATCTCATACATTCTGACACAATTCCTTGGTGCGATTGCTTTCGGGTTTCAAGTTTTTTCTGCCAGATCTTAAGAGCGAAACAAACTCACTCTATTTCTAGGGTTTTCAAATATTTTCTGGGTAGCGCACTACGTGGCACTGGGCGTACCTCTTGCTGCGATAATTGCCGCACTGATCGCCGTACAGCTGATTGTTTCGAGTGTTGTGAATCAGAAATATCGAAACCCAATTATCGTTTTCTTCATTCTACTCTATTGGATAGCTGCCTATGTCACCTTTGAGAACCCTCTTCATCTTCTACCTGCGGTTGGGGCGTCCGCAGTTTCGATTTCGTTTTTGCTGAGTCGATCTCTTACGCAATTGCTTCCTGCAGTTGGGACGTCAGTGCTTTCTTTAACTCTCTTAAGCCGTGACTCTGCGATGGCTGTAAGAATTGGAGCGATGTCATCTTTTTCCATGTGGATGATGCATGGCTTTGTGACCGGATCACTCGTCGAGATCGCTGCAAATGGAATCCCTCTTGCGACCGCGTTCTATGGTTTGCTTGCCTATGATATCGGCATGAAACCTCCGTCATGGATACGAATTACCCGAAGCGGTAAAACACTGCCGGATGAGGATAATTGATTTACCGTTTGCGCCAAACAAAAAGTCTTCTATGCCGATGAGTAACCGCTGCGAACTGTTAGCCACTCAAGCTAAACCTAAGACCCAATTCGCAGGGATCCGCAGTCGTGAACGCTCCCAACATCAATGAGCCAAACGCCGGCCGTGAGGCCGACCGGCACCGATGTTTGAGGTTCAATTATAACAGTCTCCTACCGTCACGAGCTTCGCAGGAACGTAAATCACCCATCGTTCCTGAAGCCCTGTCTTCGAATGGAATCCCAAACAAGATCGTCTTCGACAAAAGTGGTGTCAACGCTGCTGGCATTCGAGTGGTGAACAGGATACTGAGACGATTTGGCTGCCCAACCAAAATCCGAGCGGTCAAGTCCAAGTATTTCAATAACCTGATCGAGCAGGATCATCGGTTTATCTAGTATCGCGTGCGGCACATCTGCGGGTTCAAATTGTCCAGATCCGCTTCGACTACTCTGACCGGTGCTGAGCCAGAGAACATTATCCGTATGCAGCAATTCTCCAGCACTAGGGCTCTCGGCTTTCAGCTATTCGCCAAGATAGAAGGATAAGTGTATCCAGTAAGACGCTAAATCTCGCCGTCCGATAAGTTCGCGACGCATCGATAAATGGAACCATTCTAGTCACATTCGGCTTTCCATCATTCGCAAGAAAGCATTCGGCCCACAAGTCGACATCGATTCCGGGTTCTTCCTTTCGCATCAATCGATTCCATCGACCAGCTACCCTCTGCTTCCGAGATTAACATTAAGAAACCGAAATCGTTATTGCTGACCACCACACTTGCCAGGCTGCCAGCAACTTCAACATTGGTAGCAATATCGGTGGGCATAGGATCGAGCTGCGTTCCTCCGTTACCGCTTATCCCCTGCACTGGACCGTCCAGTAAATCGATCGCCTGAAACGCATGGATGTGGCCAGACAAAACAAGGTTGACCGTCTCAGGGACGACTTTGCCAAACGCTGCCCGCTGAGTGTCGTCACCATCAATTAGTTCCCCGAACGCATGCATGTTTACCCAAAGTGGTCTATGCGTGAGAAACCAAGCTTCGCTACGGATTTTTTCAAACAGGTCTTTGGCCATGAGTCGGTAGATGTCTAACAGGTCTGTGCTGCTTTGCGGTGCCGGGCCAGCCGAGGAGTCAAACGAAATTAGATCGAGACCATTCAAGGTTGCAATCCAAGGCAGGGTTACAGCGGGACAATCCGTAGGAACGGGCCCTACATCAAAATACCGAAACCACCCCTTGTCGCTGCGTCCACAGTTTTCGTGATTGCCCCTCAGGAGGACAAACGGGGCGCTCCTGAACAAAATGTCCGCCGGGTTCAGCCAATCTACGGACCAGGATTTGAAGGTATCACCAAATGGAGATCCGCCGCATTTTTCTGCGTCCGTACATTCCGATGCTCGATAGACGTAGTCACCGACATGGATAACCAGATCCGGCGATCTGGTTGCGATTTCTTCCAGTATGGATTTCAGAGGCCAAGCAGTTGGATCCTTGCAGTTTTGTACTCTGGTGCCGCGAATTCGGCACCCAGTATCCCCGATCACGGCAATTCGTCGTACGTTTGGCTTCAGCGTTGGCAGCAGGTTTCCTTCGAGCATTATTTTCTGAGCCAGTTTTGGCGCGTGGTATTCGCACACCAGATGAGGAAACTGGTCCTGTGGCATCGCGCGCTTCTTCATCGCAACAGCCACGCCATCGATCTGCAACAAAGGGCAGTTAGGCAAGGCAGAGATTGCTCTCACAATGATTTTTTCGTAAGGTCCGAGTTGGACCCATTGATGCAATACGTCGGCTCTAGAAGACGAAACGGTAAAACACAGCCATACCCATGCCACGAAAACGAATGAAGCGTTTCTGGTCAACATGCTGGCCCCTTTCCGGAAAATGAAACAAGCTTATTTGAGCGTAGAGGCGGCTCAGATTTCAATGAATATGTGCACTCACAAGAACGTTTTGCCGAGACACGAATTTTCCTGAGAGACCGTCTGGATCGAAGCGAATTCGATACGGAAAACTCAATCTACTATCTTAGTTGACTAATATCCGGGACGCAGGACTTTCGGTTTTCGGGTAACTCCGTAGCTCCATCCTTGCGTTGTTGGAATATGTTATTATGAAGCAACTTTATTTTGGGATGCGTCAGCGAACCCACGACTTCGAATGGCCAGGCACTCCGCGACAAGGGCTTGCCGAGCTTTCGGGCCTCGGCCTGAATTGAAATCGTGTTCTTTATCCAATCCAGATCGCCATGGGCGACAAGCTGTACCTTTTTGGTTTCCGCAACAAACGAACTGAAAGACACGTCGCCAGCAGTGATTTTGATAGGAGCGGCCAGGCATGTGATCTTGCTATAGCCTTTTCTGAGCTCTTCAGAAATCAGCCATGGAAAAATACCAAGCCCGGACAACTCGAGAAGGCTAGTTGATATTCCTCCATTGGACATCAGGATCAAAGCAGACCCTTTCATCGAGTTGACATAAGCCACGATCGAGCGCCTGTTCCCGGTGAACTCGAAACTTCCATGAAGGCGCCCTTCGGCAGAGTATTTAGTTTTAAGCTCGCTGAAGAGGGTTGCAAGATTCCAATCTTTTATTGTGCCTTGAAGCGAAAGCAACTGCGGGCTCTTCACCATATTCATTTTTGCTGTGGCGGAGAAATGGCCGCCATCATAGGCGACATCGACAGGGCCCAACTGGGCGAGGCCATTACTCGCGCTCAATTGGCTGGACAAACTTGTTATCATCTGTTCGCCCTCGATTTTCATGATCTCAACGGACACATCGACATCTTGATCAAGCAGAAAATCTTCTGCTTCGATCAGGTCCGTCACCTTCCCCGTCGGACCTTTGCGTTTTTGCCCCGTTGTTCCGGGCTGACGAAAGCTCGTTTCAATCCGTGAAGCAAAGACAACCGCGTCTTTAATATCCTGAAGTGCAATACTTTGACTGGAAACCTTTCCTTTCGTCACCGGACGCGCACCAGCGGTGGATGTTTCCAAGTTGGCGCTCAGCGTCGAATTGCCGGATGTCAACGCGATCATACTTGAAAAGTCCTCTTGCTTACCTTGCGCGGACAGGCTGAGCTTAAACGGTCCGGCTTTGACTGTTTTCCGGCCGATAGCGGCAAGAAACTGGGCGCTGTTTTTGACCTCTAGGTCGAGATCAAACGACAGGTCTTCAAAGTCGTTTACGTTCCCAAGCTTGGCCTGGGTTTTCAGCTGCCATATTTCGGTATCAACCGTGTGTGCATCGAATTTGTTGAGACTGAGAAACCCATGCAAGTCATCCGCAGAAAAACTGCCTTCGACGCTACCAAGCGATTTTATGTCTATCGTGCTCTGCTCTTGAAAGAACAGTGATGCCGGTATCGACATCGTCCCGCTGAAGTCGATCTCTCTCAGGCGCAACAGGTCTTTGATATTGCCTTTCGCAGTCAGGTATGGTCGATCCTGCGGCCCTGCCTGCAATGTGATATCTTCCAGCATCAGGTTACCATTGTCAGCGCGAAACACGCGGCCAAAGCGAACCGGTCCGATCTGTTTTAGTTCGTTGTCAAACGCATTTGTCGTAAGTGTCAGATCCTGAAACTCCAGCGCGTTTTCGGCACCGATGATCTGAGTTGAGAGGTTTGTGAGCCTTAGATCCTTTAGATCTGTGGCCGTTTCAGGTGAATTGCCCTGCGGATAGAAGCGTCCGTCAATTGCAAGATCGACACCCTCAAAATCGATCAGATCTTCGACCGAGCCTTTCGCTGTTAACAATTCACCACCCGCAAGGTTCAAAGCAGAGCTGATATCCGAGATTTTCAGCTTCGGGTGCTGGCTTTTAATGTCGGCCGTCAGACTTGCCTGACCTTCCAAATCACGGTCGAGACGAAGAAGTTCGAGTAGATCGCCAATTTCGCCAGTGTCCAAAGTCAGCTTGCCTTCGAAGCCGCCACCGTTCTGTGTGGTGATGGGAGTTCCATTGAAATCAAGGGTCATCTCACCAAAATTCGCATGTGTGGTGAATGCTTGGCCGCGAGGATAGTCACCTTCGATCTGAAAGCTCTGCCCGTTCACAGTGCCCTGGCTTGTGACTGTAGCACCCGCATCATCGCCCAGTTGATCCAAGTACAGATTTGCCAATTCGAAATCGAATTCGAAACCAGTTGTCTCGTTGTTCACCTTCAGAGCAACGGATGTGAACGTCACGGTTTTGTCGCTCAGAAAATCCAGGATGCCATCCGTGTTGTCTTTAATATCTAACGCTGTGGCACTGACCTCAGGCCGATTGTCCGCAACCCAACTTTGCTTCCCATCTGTATCGGTTAGCAATCGAACATTGAGGCCATCGATGATCAGGTTGTCGATATCGATTTGGCCTGAAATCAGCGCAGGCAGGTTCAATTCCAGCTCCAGAACGTTTAGGGCGGCCAGGTTCACATTTTCTATGGTCTCGCTGGGCACCTCCACTTTGGTTGCATGGATGTGGCTGGTTGCCCCAAGTATGATGCTGACTTCACCTTCAATCAAAACCGTCTGTCCGATCTGTTCCGAGAGCATCCTCTCCAAAATCGGAGTTCGAAGCCCGGAGAAAACGGGCAGAGCTAAAGCTGACCAGAGAAGCAAGAGAATGAGAACGAGGAACAAAGCGGCTCGCACTGTTACCCGCAAAATGCCCGTCATATGATCTCACCACGTTTACCGTACATCGCCAACGTTCTCGAAAACTTCTGTAATAGAGAGGGTACCCAACAGCTTTGCGTGAAGAAACTAAATTGAGCCGCGTTTGATATCGATCTATCGCAAGCTAGCTCGCCGCCAAAACAATACGAAGTACAGCAATAACCGAAAAGCAATCATCCTGGGGAACAGGTTTAACGTCCGCTTCGAGCCCAAATCTTCCATATGTTCCGCGATGAATAGGTCGAAGCGATGTGCCTAAAACCAAAATTTGGCACTGAAAAGACCAGCACATAGGAGACATTTACAACTCAACTCTAACGCCGCTGGCATAGGCCGTATTGCTGACAGTCGCTGCGATTACACGATGAACGTGTCGTCAGCAGCCGAAAAAGCTCTGCCCATGAAATGATCGCTAGGGGCTTGATTAATAAACCTGAACCGGTTCAGCTTGGGAGATTGGTCACCACGGATATATTCGATCCGTAAGGAGCATCCCATGATTGCATTGCTATTTGCACTTTTTGCCAGCTCAATGACGCTTGCGTATTTAAAACTCGTAAGGTTCTCATACGCCGTTTTTGTACTGACATTATTGATGAGCGCATATTGGCTGAAATTTCATGCCACGACCGCCCTTTCCATCCAGCTGTGAGAGTTGCCGATGTCACCTGAATTCGCTCGAAATCTGAACGCGCTTGGTGTCCTCGCGGTTTGCCTTGTGTTGATTCTGGCCTTTTATTTTCAACTCGTATTGTACGAACTGCCCTGCCCGCTGTGTCTGCTTCAACGCGTAGGCTTTGTGGCGGTCGGATTTGGTCTGGGTTTGAATCTGTTATGGGGGACCCGGGCAAGAAACTATGGAATAGTCCTGGTGGCTGCGATCTTTGGCATCAGCGTTTCAATACGGCAGATTCTGTTGCACATCGTTCCTGGGACGGGTCACTACGGCTCGCCCGTGTTCGGCCTGCATTTTTATACTTGGGCCGGGATCGCCTTTGGTTTGGTGATCCTTGGGACCGCAATAATGCTCGTCTTTGAGAAGCAGTACGATCTTGCATCCGACGTCAGAGCGACGGAGAGATTTGGCGGGAGCCCGTTGGCCAAGACCGCGTTTTTTCTGATCTTAGGCTTGGCGATCGTCAACGCCGGTTCAGCGCTGTTAGAATGTGGGCCGGGAATTTGCGACGATCCGCCGACAGATTACAAGCTGTTGGATGACCTTGAAAACACGACCGATTCATAAGCGAGCGAAAAGCGCCTGGACCAAAAAGCATTTGCCATTGGGCTGCATAGAATATCATCAATGATCTGAGAAACCCATGTCCGCCTCCACCAGCAATCAGCTTGACAATGCCCTGGATGCCCTAGCGCGCAGTGAGGACAAAGTACACGCGTTCAGACATCTGATGGTTTCTGGCGCTCAGGCCGGCGAGGCAGGTGCCCATGTAAACACGCAAAAGCACCAGATCGAGGGATGGCCCTTTGCTGTCAAAGAGGTTTTTGATGTGGCGGGTGTTGTGACATCTGGGGGCTCGAAAGCGTACAAAGATCGTGTGCCTTCAAAAGACGCAACAGCCATCGAACGGCTTCGCGCAGCGGGCGGGATATTGGTCGGAACGCAAATCGCGCATGAATTGACCTGCGGACTGGATCAGCCACCAACACGCAATCCATGGAATGTTTCCTGCTACCCAGGTGGATCGAGCGCAGGCGCCGGTGTTTCGGTTGCTGTCGGATCCGCCCGCTTTGCACTCGGGACCGATGCTGCAGGATCCGTTCGCATTCCGGCGGCCATGACGGGAACAACGGGGTTGAAGCCAACTTGGGGCCTGATCAGCTCGCATGGGGTGATGCGTCAGGCATCTGCGCCGTCGATCGATCATGTTGGTATCATCGCCAGATCCGCTGCAGATCTACGCCAGATTCTGCCAATTCTTGCAGGTCCAGATCCTTGGGACAAAGCAACTTTGCAGAACCAACCGGCGCATCGCGATAGGTACCCTACCACATCCAAGATCGCCGTTCTGGGAGAGGCTACATTTGAGGCGGTTGCCCAAATTTGCGACCTCGACCCAGAAGTCAAAGCCGCATTTTCTGACGCCGTTGCTGTTTTCAACCAAATTGGCATCGAGCTGATCGAAATTGACATTCCCACACTTCGATTGGCTGTCGACGCAACCGTCACGTTCTTTTCCGCAGAGTTGGCCTGCGCCAATGCTCGCACCTTAAACGAACGACGAGACGACTTTGCGCCAGCCGTCGCGGAGATGATCGATAACGGGATTGGAATTCCTAAAGACCAATTGCGAAACGCGGTAAAAATTCGGTCTCAATTGCGACAGGAACTAGCCATCACACTCCAGAAAGCAAATGTGCAAGCCTTGCTGACACCAACGACACCGCGCCCCGCAATGCCTCTGGCGGATTTTGACCCAACGCAAGAACTTGCGAGTCTGGTACCCTTCACATGCGGATTTAATCTCACCGGCAACCCTGCGTTAAGCCTGCCTTGCGGCCAGACCCAAAATGGCTTGCCGATTGGGCTGCAGATGGTGGGTCACCATTACGAGGAGACGTCTCTACTGGAGCTTGCTCAAAAGTTTCAAGAGCTTACCCATTGGCACAAGTTGCGTCCGCCTGTCTGACACCAGGGTGTATTGTGTTCACTGTCCATTCGCGCCACTTGGGATCGGTCGCAGCAATACAGCTGTCCACGTTATCAAAATGTTCGTCTCAAGCTGATTGAAATCGACGTTTTCCAAGTGCAGCGTTACCAGATGTTCAAGATTTGTAAGTCCAAGGTTCTGCTTTTCGCCGTTGTTAGTACAATTCTACCCGCGGGAGTAAGCGCTCAGAAACGCGATCCAAGCGAACTATTCGAAAATGCGGCTCAGGCAAATCCGCAGTTCGCGCTCGGGGTTGCATATGTCGTCGGGCAAAATGAGCCAAAGGTTAAGACCTCGGGACCCACCACCTTTCGCGGGTCAACGGCTGTCGCTGATGACGCCCCCTGGCATATTGGGTCCATTGGCAAATCCTTTACATCCACGTTGGTGATGCGATTGGTTGACAAGGGTATGGTGGACCTCGATACCCCGATCGACCAATACCTTCCGTCCCACAAAGATAGCATGCACCCAGATTGGAGGTCGTTGAATCTTCGGCAGCTTCTCAGTCACACTGCAGGTCTGCCCGCAAACCCACCAAACAAGGTTATGCGAAAGACATTCAACAACAAACCTTCCGCTGGTCGATACGCGGCCCTATCGGCTATGTGGAGTGAACCACTGAAGCGGAGCGGCGAGTTTTACTACTCAAACGTCGGGTATGTTCTTACGGGTTTTGTGGTCGAAGAGGTTACCAAAAGCACTTGGGAGGAGCTCATTCAGACCGAAATTGGTATGCCTTTCGGCCTAAGATCATTGGGTTTTGGTGCGCCAGTACCGCAAGACGCCGCGACAGGGCACAAATCAATTTTGGGGATTCCAATGCCTGTCCCACCTCAAAATCCGTTGTCAGACAATCCACGTTGGATGGGGCCGGCGGGAACACTGCATTTGAACTTGAGGGACCTTATGAAGTGGGGACAGTTGCACCTTCAAGCATGCGCCGGTCATCGGAACGACTTTTTAGAGCTTACAAGTTGTCAGACCATGCGAACGCCGGTATCGTCAGGCTACGGCCTCGGATGGGTTATCCAAACGACCAAATCTAAGCCCAAAGCTGTTTGGCACAATGGATCAAACACAATGTGGTATGCAGTTCTATACATGGTGCCAGAAGACGAATTAGTGATTGCTGCGGCGACCAACACTTATTCTCCCGAGCGAGTGGATGAGTTAGTAAAAAAGCTTGTGTCAGCTCTCACCCCAATCCCCGAATAGTTTTGCGGATTCGATAGATGTCGCGGATGTTTGCAGACCCTCGTAAATGGTCAAATCTGCCGATAACTGATTAGTCAAAATGTGGCGCTTACAGCCCACTTTTTGGGTCATTCTCGGAGCTTGGGAAAGCAGCCCTGTGCAAACTTGCGACATGTGGACAAAGCAGCGTTTGCGTATTGACCGTATACATGTAAGTTCGCGGGCAATGGAGCCATCTTTGATCCACATTTCGAAAGCAATCTGCACATCGACAAAAAGTCGCGGAACAATCTGATCAAGAGTGATCATGCAACTATGAAGCGGCTGCTTGGGTATTGTGAGTGCATTCAAAGCATTTTTATCACCCAAAGCGGCACTGAGCTGGATCGAGACGGCAAAGACAATCAAACGCGGTCACTCCTAAGACAGAAATCCTGGCATCCGCGGCAAGATCCAGCTCATCGACCAGCTTTTCGAAATAGCATGATCCAATGCATCGCATCGACAATCGCGCACCCTAAAACGCTGACCCATTAGACCCGGAGGACAACATGACAAAGATGACCAAACTGGCCCTAGCTACCTTACCCTTTGTGGCCATGAGCGGGCCAAGCCTGGCTCAGGATGTCACGATCACCCTGCAATCGGCTTTTCCGACCAGCCTTCCGGTCGTCAACACGATCCGGCAGTTCGAAGCAGATGTCGAGGCAGCCTCCGGCGGGACGATCCAGATCGAGCTGGCGGAACCTGGCGCGATTGTCCCACCCCTCGACATTCAACAGGCGGTTTCTGACGGCAAGATCGAAGCGGGCTATACCGCTGCGGCCTACCTTCATGGGTCCTTGCCCGTTGCGTCGTTTTTCACGTCGATGCCGTTCGGGCCGCCAGCGCTCGATTATATGGCCTGGTTCTACGAAGGCGGCGGGCTCGAACTCAATCAGCGCATGTATGACGATGCAGGCTTTGACCTCGTGACAATGCCAGTAACCTTCACCGGCATGGAATCGGGCGGCTGGTTCAATACAGCGATCGAAGGGACTGACGATTTTGCCGGGCTCAAGCTGCGCTGGACGGGTTTGGCCGCGGAAGTGCTGGCAAGCTTGGGTGCGGATACCGTGCTGATCGCAGGCGGAGAGATCTTTCCATCGCTTGAAAGTGGTGCCATCGATGGGACCGAGTTCAGCTTTCCCCAGGTGGATCTTGCGCTGAATTTCCCGGATGTGGCTTCTTTCTACTATTTCCCCGGCTGGCACCAACCCTCGACGATGATTGAGTTGGTCATCAACCGCGATGTTTGGGACGGACTGACAGACAGCCAACGCAAGATCATCGACATGGCGGCCAGATCCAACGCGATGCGTTCAGTCCTGCAGATGGAATACTCACAAGCCGCCGCCGTCGCGCAAATGGAACAACAGGGCGTGGAAGTCCGCCTTTACAACGCCGAGACCCTAGACAGCCTCCGGGAAGCCTGGGACGCGCTTGTCTCCGAGATGGCCGCGGCTGACCCCTTTGTGGCAGAGGTCTGGGACAGTTTGCAGGCCGCGCAAACGCAAGAAGACGCCTGGGACGCGTTAACCGAAATACCTATGCAACGCCCATGATCGGCCGTCTCAGCGCGGCCCTTGGGCCGTTGCACCCCAGGGGCTGAGATGAGCCTCTTGCACAGCATGAGCCGTGCTCGCAAAGGCTCGAAGCCGACTTGCGATCATGCGGCGCGATGCTCGGTTTCGAGCAATTCCGAACGTCCGATATTGCTGTCTCGGCACCATGACCTTGCGTTGGAAGCTGTTGGACGGAAAACGCCCGGACTTGTCGTCGACAGCGGTTGTATAGCACACGAAACGGTCACGCGAACAGAAGATGTCAACGGCTGGTTTTCACGACAAATTAACTGAGACTGCGCGATGCCCCAATGACCGTAAAGCTTCGACGAAACACCGATACCGGACCCTAAAACAACCTAATTAAGCTCTGCGGTCACAGCCCGCTTTCAAGGCTTACCCGCCAAGCCACATAGCCGCCTCGCGCGAATCTCCGCAGACCTCCTACCAAAACCATCGTAGGCGTTCGGTTAACGTCCGTTTCAGCCAGAATCCGCGCATTTTGGAGGCGCTTTCAGCTCCAACTGCTTTGCAACCTCACCAAGCCGTTGAACAAATTGAGTATCTGCGTGAACGTTGTTAAAACTCGGAACCGCAGGGCAGTGTGTGAATATCAATGAGCAAATCGAATTTACCACCCCAACCCAAATCGGTTGACGGTCGCAATTATCAGTTGATTTTCTGGTCCGGAGCGCTGTCGACCATTGGCAACCAGTTGGTCAACCCGCGGCTGGTTTTGCCGTTCTTGTATCTCGCGCTTGGGGCTCCCACTTTCATAGCAGGTCTCTTGCTGCCTTTCGTCACCGGTGCGCGCCTGATCGCTGAAATCTTCGTCTCACCCTTCATAAACCGTGTGACCCGCGCAAAACTGGCAGTCTATATACCGAACATCCTAACAGGAACGGTTCTGGCGATACTTGCGTTGTTTGCGACGACGCTGCCGCAACTCATGGTGATCTTGCTGTTCCTAGTAACTGCCATCGTCATGGGGCTATGTCAGGGTATCACCAGCCTTGGCACCAGTCAGATCTACGGCGTTTCCGTCCCAGATGCCAAGCGCAACCGGATGGTTTTTGCCCAGGCTACCATTTCCGGGATTCTCGCGATCATAGTTGTCTGGGTCACCAAGGACCTTTTGGTCTCGGACCAGCCGATGCAGCGCCATATCGTGGTAATGTGGTGCGGTGTGATTGCCATGTTTGCTGCAGGGATCAGCTTCGCCGGTGTCAAGATTTTCGAAGAACAAACCGTAGCACCACAGCCCGCCAAGAAGCCAAAACCGATGGCCGAGTTGAAAACCGGGTTTAAGACTGGCATGGCTTACCCCTGGTACAGGAGATTCCTAACCGCGCGGCTTATCTTTGTATCAGTCGAGCTGGCCATGCCTTTCTACACGATCCATGCCGCTACTTACCACGTCGGTACAAAACACTCGCTCAGCTACTTTGTTATTGCGGCAAGCGCTGGTGTGGTGATTGGGTCCATTGCGTGGGGTTGGCTCAGCGGTCGGGTCACAGTTAAACCGGTGATGTGGCTTGGATGCTTAATCTCGACCCTGTCGGCATTGTTGGCACTTGGGTTTACAATGATCGGCTATGCACAGAATGTTTGGCTGTACGCATTGGTCATCCTACTGCTTTCTCTGGGCGGCAACGGCGTGATCTACGGCCGATACTTGTATGTAATCGAAATGACAAACGAGAAAGAGCGCCCTTATCTCGTGGCTCTCGGTGACGTCATCGCCGGTCTTGTGGGTATTGCATTTGCCGCAATCCTGGGCGCGGTGGCGCATCTTCAGGATCCAATCACACCAATTTTCGTGCTGGCGGCGCTCAATCTGATCGCGATGTTTTATGCGTTCCGTCTACCCCCAACCAAGCAAGCGACGAGCAGCGGCGGTCAAAGCTGACTCGTATGAAAATGGTTCCTCAATCCTCTGCGAATGGGAAAGTCTCCCGCAGGTTTCGACCTACGATCTATTGCTGAATAGTCTGCGACGAAACTAAGCTTACCTCTAATCGCATACACTCTATCACGACGCACAAACACTGAGAAAACAGCACCGTTATCGATTGGTCAGTCATAGTTTGACATTGGCGAAACGCACTGGGAAAAACTCAGCATGATGAGGTAGTTGGAGTAATCGTAGTCCTAGTGATTTCCCCATTTCGAAGTCTAACGCGCTCTTACTTAAAGCAGCCAAAAATTTGCAGGCTGCGATGCGTAAGATCAGGCGCACTCAGCCGTCATTCCCGGCCTTACGCGCCGCAGTTTTTATCATTCGAAGGTAACTCGAGACGCTGGAATGTGCGGATGCGACTGCCTCGTATTCCTTAGCCTCAAGGGCCGTTGCAATTGCGGTTAGTGAAGCTCGGACGGCTTCGATCCCGTATGAAACAGACCCCTGTGAGCCCGTAATCACGACGACGTCACCCACAGCGGTATAACCTTTACCCGTCAGATCATGCGCAAGCCGCGCAAGAACGTCCCAACCAACGCGTTCCAAAACCCCAGATGGTTTGAGCGCTGCCCAAATGTCTGCGCGATCCCACCGGGGCAGATACGGAACGGCATCGCGGATAACTTGGATTCTGTGCGTTACATCAGTTAATTCGCTAGCCGCGTAGGCACGCGCAAACGCACTGTTGCAAGCCACAGGCGGCGCGAAGGCGTAGACCACAATTGGAAGGTCGGGCCATTTTTCCCTGACGAGCGACGCGACAAGAAAGGTCATTGCACCTCCTTTGCTATGTCCAGTAATCACCAACCCACCCGAGAGTGAAGCGACACGCGGTGCGAGCTTACGTTCGATCCAAGGCCAGAGACGCATAACGGCGGTCGCAAATCCGGTTTCGGCTTCATCAGTCCCTTGATCGCCGACAGACCAAGGTTCAGGTTTGGCTTCGGCATCCTGTAGCCAATCTCTGATCCACCCGGCACAATCGTTTCGAACCAAATTGGGTGATAGTGTTCCACGCAATGCAAGGACGGCGCGATCTCGTGATAGTGCTCCGACGAGTGCGGCGCCTATGTCATCGGTACCACAGGCTTCAAAATCAGGCGTATAAGTTTCGCTTAGCGCCCGGAAACCAACGGCATCCTGAAAAACGGGCATCACATCATAAACGAAGGCTTCATCACCATTGCCGCGCGTTTCGCTGCGCAAGATTGGTGCTTGTTCGCTGTGCACAGTGGTCACACGGCGGATTTGGTATGCACAGATACAAGCGTTCATCGCGGCCAACGCTTCGGGCCAGGAAAGTGAGGTGCTAGTCATGAAAACATCAAAACTGCGTTGCAACGCCCATACAACAGTTTTTGAGCGCTTAAGTTGGACAGGCAAAATTCTACCTAAGCAACAAAGATGTTGAATTCTTTGGTCCGCCAGAACCTGGTTCGCAGGCGGCGGTTCTCACGCAAAATGGCGTTGTTCGGGCAACAGCGTCGGGTCATGTCCCGAACAAATTCCAAAACCTCGACAGAGCCGTCTCAAAGGATCAAGCAATCAACCACTCAAGAGCAACCGATAGGGCGGATATCGGTTAGTGTGATAAGCGAAACCTAAACGGATCAACTCTAGCCCGCGTTCAAGCAAGCATTACTGTCGGTTGCCTCTCCTAAGACAGGATTCACTGGAACGGGATTTGTTTGGAAAAAACTGGGCCCGAAACATAGCTGGGATACGAGACACGTGTGAAATAAGGCAAGAATGATCTGACGATAAAGGAGCATGTGTTAGCTCATCACAGGCGCTTAATCTTTGTGCGATTGGTAACTGAGCGACTGCCTACTACCTAACATTTAAGTTGGAACCTTTGGAAAATAGGTGTGTTATGATCAGTTGAAGTATTACCGGGGTTTGGCTTTATGCAAAACACACAGGAAAGCCAGACAGACGTCGCGCCCCTAAACGGGTCAAATGTAGCCAGGCGACGCTTTTCGGTTCCGCTCAAAGCTACAATTATTGTGGTGTTCTTTTTAACAACAGTTCCGGTTCTGTTAGCGACAATTCAGATCAACTACCAATCGAGTGAGCGTGTACTCAGGAATCACGCTGCGGACATTGTCGAAAGGTTCCGCAACGAAACAATCCGACAGATAAACTCAGAGTTCCAAGCATTGAAATCTCTCGTCGCGACGGCGGCAGAGCTTGGTCGGCAAGCCCCAGATCTATTCACCGACAGCAGAGCGCTAGTCTATCTTTTCGAGATGTTGGGCTACAGTGAAACGTTGTTGAACATCTATGTCGGAACAAACGACGGCGGATTTCGTCAAGCGCGACGCATTCATGATCATGACGCATCCTTCCACGGAGCCAAGCCTCCCGAAGACGCGGTCTATGCCTATCGCTTGATCGAACCGGACATGGGGCCGCCAATTCTCGATAGGTATATCTTTCTTGATAACGAACAGTCTGTTCTTGGCGACGTTGGGATAGACAGCGGTTATGATCCTCGCAGTCGATCTTGGTATTTACAGGCAGAAGAGGCAGGCGACGCTATTATCACAGATCCAGAGCTCTTCTGGGCATTTGGACTTGTAGGATTTACTGTCGCCGAACCTTACTCTATCGACGGTAGTTTACTGGGCGTCGTCGCCGCAGATGTTACACTGGATCGCTTTTCGCAGTACCTGGCTGAGAACCCTGTCAGCGACAATAGCGTAAGCTATATGCTGGACGACAAAGGGCTGGTTCTGGCGGCTTCAGACGGCATGACCCAATTCGGCGGTGGCAACAACCAAGTGGCTTTGACTCATGTCGCAGATGCCGAGAATCGAATTGCGGCCACGGCATATAGCCAGAGCCACGAATCCGAGGGGGCGGAAGTATACGACTTTTCTTATGACGGACAGGATTTCATCGTCTCGCTATCCTCGTTCCACGAAAACTTGGGCAAGCCCTGGCGATTAATGGTGGTTACACCACTTGACGATTTTACGGCTGAATTTCACGCGAGCAACCGCAAGATGCTGATCATTGGGCTGGCCGCCGTAGCGATCCAACTAACTGTAATCACGATTATTGCAGGCCTCGTCGCCTCCCCTCTCCAACGGCTCGCGCGCAAGGTCGAGCGGATACAATCGCTAGATAGCGCTTCGGACATCTCGATAGTTCGCTCACGCGTGAGAGAAATTGCGATTCTCTCATCTGCAATTGAGACCTTAGATACTGCTGTCCAGGCTTTTGCTCGCTTTGTTCCAGTTGAGTTGGTTCGGCAGTTGCTAAAGTCAGATCAAAAGCTTGAACTGGGCGGGCAGAGTCGGTTCCTGTCGATCTTGTTCTGCGACGTCGAGGCGTTTTCGACCTTAGCCGAGCGAATTGCAGCGCGGGATCTTCTTAGTCGCGTTTCTTCGCTATTGGGGATGTTCAACCGTCGCGTTCTTGAGGAAAAGGGCACAATCGACAAGTTTGTCGGCGACGGTGTCATGGCCTTTTGGGGGGCGCCGTCACCTCTGGATGAACATGCTTTTCATGCCTGCGTTGCCGCATTGGCTGTTCAAAATGATCTGGAGCGTCTGAACCAGGATTGGCGCAAATCCGACGAGCCCGAAATGCGGCTTAGGGTCGGCATTCATTCCGACGTGGTTTTGGTCGGTAACGTCGGCTCACGAGAAAGGATGAGCTACACTGTGTTGGGCGATGGGGTAAACATCGCGGCTCGGCTTGAAGACTGTAACAAAATTTATGGTACACAAATATGCATCAGCCATGACACCTTTCGCGAAGCCGGTGATCGTTTGTGCGTTCGTCCGATCGACGAGTTGCAGGTAAAAGGACGACGCTCTCTCGTCACAATTTACGAACTTTTAGGAGCACATGGTGCGGGTGACCAGTTTGAGCCATCAGAGAGCACCCTGGAGATAGCTCGGCTTAGTCGGCGCGCGTTTGATGCTTTGGTCGCAAAAGATCACAACACTGCTCTCAAAGCCTATCGCGAAGTCCTAGAAAGGCGACCCGATGATCCGGTGGCCAGCTTGCATGTGAAGCGGTTGGAGGCGGGTGAAATCGACCCGCCCTCACGCGCTTGGGTACGAGAAATCAACGATGTGTAGCGCATACGGTGCGTCGACGACTGATCCGTTTCGTCCCAGCGATTACTCAGCCGCGTTGGTGCGATGTCTTCAAGATGAAAACAATAGTTTGGTCGGGGCTCGTGTACTTGATGTGGGCTGCGGAAGCGGAGTTTTACTCGCTGCAGCAGGCGCAAAGGGTGCGGCACAACTAACAGGTGTTGATATTGAGCCCGACGCGGTCGCGTCGACCATCGCATTGCTAGAAAGCCAGGGGACTGCGGCGGTATACGACATTCACCAAGGTCAGCTCTTTGACCCTTTGGGTAATCGGAAGTTCGATCTGGTGCTGGCTAACCTTCCTCACTTTCCAATGTATCAAGCCACTGTTGCAGGACGCTTAGCGACTTGGAGCGCTGGCGGCCTTAGCGGCCGAAGACTGCTAGATCAATTCCTTGAAGGCTTGCTCCCGCATCTTGCGCCACGTGGCCGCGCGCTGATCGTGCACAATGCATTCATCGGCCTTGGAGAGACCCGAGACAAAGCTGCTGCGCTGGGGTTCACAGTTCGCCTACTCAACTCCTTTCTGGTTCCCCTACCCCAAACCAAGTTGGATGTTATGAATCGAGTTATTCTGAAGCGGGAAACCGGGAATTCGATCTTTCGGTTCGGGGACCACACTTTCGGCGAAGTGGCTGTGTTGTCGCTCGCTCGATCTGGCGCTGGAGAGGAACTTTTATGAAGGTTGCAACAGCAATTGTTTTGGCCGTCTTTATACTGACCTCGGCCTTGGTAGTTGCACCTGTTAGCGCCCAAACTCCAGATGAAGCCCTCGAAATACTACTGACCGAGGCGCGAGTCAAGTTGCCCACAGCCTGCGACGATCCGACGGCTGATCGTCTTGTCCGGATACTTTGTTCTGGCCGTATGCGCACGGGGATAAGAGGGCATTATCCGCTTTTTGCTACACGCAATGCAGATCGATCCGACAGGATCGGCTACGACACAGATGTGGCCCGAGCAATAGCTGCCCGGCTCGGCGTAGAGCCTGAGTGGGTACATGTTCGCGCGGCAACACGGATATCAACCCTTGCTGAAGACGGCGCCGACGTTGTGATTGCGACCATGGGGCACAATACGCGCCGGGACAGTCAGGCAAAGTTCATCCGCCCCCACTATTATCAATCAGAAACAATCATAGTAGGCCCGCTCGAAACAGATGTTTCGGCTTGGTCCGATGTCTCTGGCCAGCGTGTCTGCACCACAATTGGTAACTACGCGAATGCTCATCTGGTCACAGAAGGCGTTCGCTTAATGCTGTTCGAAGATGCCAGCCGCCTGCCAGAGGCGCTGACGGAACAAGTTTGTCGGTTGGTCGCACATGATGACAGTTTCCTGGCCTCGTACCTTGCGGAACCCTCCTTTGGTGATCGGTTCGAGCCCAAATTCGGTTTTGACCCTGTGCCCTGGGGAATAGCAGTTGCTCAATCCGACAGCGACGATCTGGCACGGGCATTGGAACTCATAAGTCAAATAATGCATCGCGACGGTGAATTCCTCGAACTTGCGCGCGAGAACGGAATTTTCACACAATTCCTGGAAGAACAACGAGGTCTCTGGCAGTCATCGGGATGCGCAACAATTGCTGCGTTACAAGACCCCTCATGTGTTCTGCCTGCCCTCGATGCAACTCCACCCCCAACGGCGTTTGCTGATACAGTCAAATCGACAAGCAGTTGGATGGAAGACAAGCTTGGGTTGTCCCCGACATTGCCAATGCTGACGAGCCAACCGGCTTTCGAAATCTTTACCGCTGGCGTCGTCAATTCTTTTGTCCTTGTCATTGGGTCGTTGACCGCAACGCTGGGCTTTGCCTTGATCGTCGGTCTTCTGGCCGCATTTCCAAATCGTCTGGCGCGCTTTCTGGCCTGGAGCGTGATCTCGGTGATCCAGTCTTCGCCGGTCATCCTGACGCTGGTGGTAGTAGCCGCCGTCGCGAACGCAACCTTCACCTATTCTCCCGCTGTGGCTCTGGGGTCGGCGATCATCGCACTTGGCCTGATGAATGGCTGTAACGCGGGTCAAGCGATTGGCGAAGCCGCATACAGTCTGCGCCGAGACGGACGTCATGGTGGGCGTTTTAGCCTATCGCTCTATCGCGAGGCTGTACGGCGGTCTCTGACGCAGATTCTTTCATTTTTGGTGAACGCAGCCAAAGGCACACCCATTGCCAGTTTCACTGGGGCACCCGAGCTTCTGAGTGCCCTCACCGACATAACATCTTTCGCGGCTGGCCGCGCTACCACCTACACGCTGGTCTTACTGTTCTATATTACCGTTGTGATTTGCGTCGTCTGGGTATGTGAAGTCATGCGCAAAAGACTTGATGTGCGTTGGCAGGAGGCCGGATCATGACCGAGCTGATTAATCTGCTCAATTCGGATTATCCAAGCGAATTGCTTACTGGCATGGTGGTCAACTTCCAGATCGCGCTGATCGCCCTGGCGTTTGGGCTGGCATTAGGTGTTCCGTGCGTGCTGATCTTGCTCACGGGGCGCTTTTGGACGCATGCGATCAATCCGCTCGTCGGTTTGATGCGCGCAGCCCCAACGTTTGTCGTCATGTTCTTTCTATTAAACACTGTTCCACGGCAATTTCAGGTCTTGGGAGCCAACGTCTCGCTTTCGCCCGAGCTGATCGTCGCATTGTCACTGGTACCGTATGTTGCGGCCTATGTGGTTGATAACGGCAAGACCGCCATAATCGAACTGCGCAAAGGCTCGCATGAAGCAGCGCTACTGCTCATACCTAATTTGATACGCGCCTTCGTCGTTCTGGTGATGTCCTCCAGCGCTGGCGTGGCAATAGGCGTTAATGAAGGTATCGCAGTCGTTCTGCGTGAGGCTGAAAGATACTCAACCCTTGGTGATCAGATGTTGGTTTTTATGATCGGCGTATTTGCTTTTGGCGTCGTGTTTCAGCTCGGCTTCGCCTGTGTCCGCATTGGGATACATCTGTTTTCAAACGCCAAATCAAGTAAAACACGTTCGACATGAGACGTTTTTCATAATTTGTAATTCTTCTACCCACTATTACGTCAACGATGCGGCTTTGTGCCCATTGCGAACCTATCCACGATTTTCTTGTCCGTCCGATTGGCTGTTATCTCCGTGCAGTCTTTACCAGCGTCTTGCTCAGCAAACGCCGCGAAGTCAGCGACATCGTGAACCGCCCAGAAGATTTCTTTAAAAAGAACGTAATTTGTACGTCAGCAACAATGGAACGGTTTGTTGCGCAATCGGAGGCGACAGTATCGACTTAGCAGCCCACGCCAGGGTGCTTTCGTGCGAATTCGAACTCGATTCTAATAGGCAAGTGAAACTGTCCATTGTCCCGCGCCCAATTTGTGCCACTCGGCAAGATGCCACCTCTGGCGGAATGCAAAAAAAAACGCGGACAGGTTGCTGCCTGTTTTATCTGTGCATCAATAGCCAGCAGCTGACTTTTCTTCTGACCGCCCTCGCCCCTTGAAGACTTTGGCTAGCCCAAACACTCGATATCAAACGCGGCAGCGCGCTTGGCGTCTTTCTCGAAAAAGCTCACCTGACCATTCGCTCCTTGGAACACTCCAGTGCCACCGACAACTGCCAATTGGGTTTCGAAATGGGGTACGGTGTCGGGGTTAGTCGGGCTGGGGTAGGAACCAGAATAGATCAGTTGGTTGCCGTCGATGGTTAGGTAAGCGTTTACTATGAGCTGAGTTTCACCCTCGCCCGAATCTGGTGCAATCAGCGTTGTGACGTTCTGCATGCCGATCATCTGGTCGTTTTCACTGAAAACTGTGACATGCCCAACCGCAACATCTCCGATACTGTTACCACCTGACGTAATTTTAAGGTCTTCCAAATAAACAGTAAATTTGCCGCATTCCGGAACGCTATCCGCAAACGCCGGAAGGGCTTGGGCAATAAGAAGAATAAAGATAACAAAACGCATTTTGGCTCCCCCTGGAAAAAAGGCTGAGCGAAATTGCTAGACAGGTGCTGCAAAAAGGCAAGCTTGAAACACATTCGCCTCGCTGTCCGCTCATTGTTTTCTAAGCTCAATCGTCAACAACCAGATTTCAAACGCGTATTTGCCTGCCCCGTTTTTGATAAGCGCTTCAAAGCGGTCGTAGAACTCGTTCAGATTTGCTTCGGTCATTTGGTCAGTTTCACCGCGCAACAAAGATTGCCTGAACGTGGACTCGGTAAAGGCACGAACAAAGCCCTTATAGCTGTTGGCGTAGTCTTGAGGCGCTTTGATTTGGTCTGCGAAGATATCTTTCGGGTTGTGCTGAGCCGGGACAGCCTCCGCTCTTTCGATCGAAAAGCCATCTGCCAAGTCCTTGTTACGTAGAAATGGCTCGAGCGCCTCTTCCCTGGACATAAACCAGATTGGCATAAGGAAGTCACGAAGCGCATGCTCAGATATCAACCCGTCGTTGACCATCGTTTCGGCGACGTGGTACATCGCGCGATAGGTATGCCTGCCAGAGCTGCAAATTCCATTGACCTCGCCCGCATCTGGAATAGCCCCCAGCGTCGAGACCATAAGCCTGCCACCACGACGCAACTCTCGAAGTCGCAAGGTTAGGAAGGTTTCCCAGTCTCGTTGCGCTTGTCTTTTGAGCGCCAGGCGAGCTTCTCCCTGAAGGTCTGCGAACCAGAGCGCACCTTTTGAAGAAATGCTGGGCTGTAAGCTGAGCCAATGGCTCGCACCGAACGAAGTTCCAACGTCAATGGACGACGCCGGTGCAGCCATTGAGAAAAAACTACCCACACTTGCAACTGGGCGAACATTGGAAGAGAGAGTGATGTAACCGTCCTAGCCAGCAGCGCATTCGAATAGGGTATTCCAATCGTTTTCCGCCTGATCGACATGGTGAACATAGATGGTGCATCCAGGGTAGCGGTCAGCAAAAGACTTTACGGCAGGCTTGATTGACAAAATCGCGTTTGATCCGGTGCCACAGCCATAGTCAGCAATGTGTATTTCATCTGATGCGGCCAGAACCTTATCGGCCATCTCCCGAACATCGTCCGCGCGAGATTGAATAGAGTGCTTCTGCGGGAGGGAATTTCCTGCATAGTCAATCATTCCCTCAGTTGGGCTGCTCCTATCGTTCATTCGATCCTCCCGCGCACAGTTGGATTGGCAGCTAGAGCCGATAGTATACATTGATTGCCAGTCAAAATCGATGAATTGACTGGCCCAAAAGTCGGTGGCAAGTCGCCAACCGAAAAGCCGCGATCGCTGCCCAATCGGCAGCCATCTAATGCGAACATTAATTGCCCAAACTGCCCTCTGATCCGCTACTGACTTGCGGGAAATTCCCGCAAGCGCTACGCTGAACTGAGGTCGTTCCGAGGCGACTCCCTGGTCCGCGGAAAGCTGTCATCGGCACCTCGAACAGAATGTGTGAAAACCACATCGGTTTCTCAGCCCGGATTAGCGGACGGTCGGGCATTGGAGGGAAGACCGATGACCAAATCACTCGATCAACTGCGCCGTGATGCCAAGGCTTTAGGCAAAGCTCTGACAGAAGGCGACAAAGGTGCCATGCTTCGCGTCCATGGCATAGTAGCGCCCCCCGCAAACGGTGCCTACAAACACGCGGATTGTCTGCATGTCATTGCGCGCGAGACGGGATACGCTTCTTGGCCAGCATTGAAACTTGCCGTTGAAACGCAGGGCATGGATCGCGCGCAGAAACAGGGGCGGCTGCGTTGGGCGCTCTACAACGGCTCAAAAGCGACGATCCAGCATCTGCTTGCGGATGAGCCGGACCTTGCCGAGGGTCAGGTGCCTTTGCTCGTTGCTCTTTATGACGTGACCGCGATGCGCGAGATCCTTGCGCAGGATCCCGGTGCTGCGACACGCGAATACCCGCCGCGGAGACCTATGTGCATCTGGCGTTTTCGAGATATCTGGGGATGAAACCTGAGAAAGAACCCGAGATGCTTGCTATGGCGGAATTGCTTGTCGAACACGGGGCAGATGTGAATGACAGTTTCGCCTTCGACCCCGAAGCAGATCATCGCTTGTCCGCGCTTTACGGTGCCATCGGCCATGCAGACAACATGCCTTTGGCCAGGTGGCTGTTGGAGCATGGGGCAAATCCCGACGACAATGAATCCCTCTACCATTCCACGGAACTGGCCCATACCGACGGTCTTCGTATGTTGCTGGCACACGGGGCAAATCCGAAGGGAACAAATGCATTGCCGCGGGCGATTGACTTCAACAGCGCCGATGCTGTTCGGCTGTTGCTGAAAAACGGTGCTGATCCCAATGAAGGCATCAACCCTCATCCGTCGGGTGAACCTTTCTTGGTGATCCCAGCCTTGCATCAAGCGGCCCGACGTTTGGCTTCTGGCGAAATCGCTCGGCTCTTGTTGGATCATGGCGCAAACCCAAATGCTGTTAGCCGCGGCCACTCTCCCTATGCTTTTGCCCGCATTTTCGGAAACAGGGGCGTCGCGACGGTTCTGGAACACGCAGGTGCATCCACTCAGTTGACGTTGATTGAAGAGCAACTGGCGCGGGCAGCGGACGGAACGTCAAAGGAGGACGACCAGATTGACATGAATGCCCTGTCGCAAGAGATGAAGCTTCTTCTTTGCCGCCTCGTCTGGCGCGAAGGAACCCTGCCTCACATGCAACGACTGGTCGAAATTGGCTTTGAGCCAAATCTGCCGGATGAGATGGGTATGCCGCCCCTGCACCTTGCTGGTTGGGAAGGAATGCCCGACGTCATGTCATATTTTCTGGGCCAGAGCCCTGACCTCGACCATACAAACGCCTACGGAGGGACCTTGCTCTCAACGATCGTTCACGGGTCCGAAAACTGTCCGCAAAAAGCACATCGCCAACACATCGAATGCGCGCGCCTGGCCCTGGCGAACGGTGTAGCGCTTCCTCGAAACACCTCACAATTCGCAACCGTTCCCGAGATGTCCTCCTTTCTGGCTGATTGGGCGGAAGCGCATCCCCTGCAAGTCACGGAACATGGAATCGTTTAAGGCGAGAAATGTTTGCGCCAGATGTACAGGCTGGCGCAGCAAGATTGTCTAAAGGCTGACCTTCATCGGCAGGATCGGCCCCCAGGGCGTTTGCCGCGCTTCACCAAAGACAGAGAATCCCGCCTTATGAT
This sequence comes from Ruegeria sp. HKCCA6707, assembly GCF_013033515.1. Lineage (GTDB taxonomy): Bacteria > Pseudomonadota > Alphaproteobacteria > Rhodobacterales > Rhodobacteraceae > Ruegeria. The sequence continues at coordinate 885,472 of NZ_WQEG01000001.1, forward strand.
AGGCCGCGATCGCACGCGCATTGTCCGGGTGCGGATCTGTTGCGACAACCGGGACTCCTGCGGAAAACACCCGTCTAAGATGCTCAGAGATAAAGGCCGAGCCGTGCCCACGCCCGATCATATCTGGCTCACCAATGAACTGGTCGATGCCCCGAGATCCCGGCGGAAGGGAATAGAAAGGGTGATCCTCCCAACCGTGAACAGTGTAATCCTGGATATATGCAAACGGGCGTTCTGCAAGCGAAACGATCCATCGTCGGACTCGTGCGTCTTCCAGTTCTTTGTTCGTGCTTGGCTCATTGGAATCCCACCATTCGCGAACATGCGGGTGCGATTGCCATTCCGAGATCATAGCAAAATCTTCAGACGTCATCTCGCGAAAAGCATATCGGTTCTGGGTAAGCATGGCCAAGGGTAGCAAAGAGGGGGCAGATGTTTAAGAGCATCTGACGGCCCCTTGGCACGTGGCGATATGCCCTTTTTGGTATCAATGGTTTGTATTGGCGTTGCTCGGCCCATTGCTGCCGTTCATCCTTTATGACCATCGCCGCGGTGCGGCCTGTCAGAGCCGCCGTTCGCTGCGGATGCAAAACGATACGCGGGCGAACTGGGAGTGTGCGGACTTTTCTGCCGCTAACCCATATCGTTTGGTGCAGTGCATCTGCCATTCGAAAATCTGATTTGAGACTTCCTCCTGAACGAGATGGAGGTAGAAACGAACAATTCTGAAAATATCGACCGGGTATCGCCTGGCAAAAAGTCCTGGTGCCCTGTAGATATCTATCCAACTATACAACAATACCGGAGAAGATAGTGGCCTTCGCAGCGCGGGACCCCGATGCTGATATTTTACGCGTCGCTCCGGAGGAGCCATTGGGGCAAAAAGGTGACATGGTACCGTCGGACCATTCGCAATTTCGAAGTGGTTGATACCGGGAAAGATACTTATTTCCTGCAGGGAGATAATCTCCATTTGATCGGAGAAATACTGAAGGAGTGGCTGACGCGCCTGCCCCTTTTACCTTTCCTGCTATCTGTAGTTGCTGAACCGTATACATAAATCAGATTTCCTGATTGTATACTTTGACTGCTATCCAACGCGCTCGAAGGCCAATCACCGGAGGGAAGCCCTGTTGAATCTGACTATCTCCACACCTTTTATTTTGGCGGCTGCACTGCCCGCTTTTCTGGACCGGTGCTCTGGTTCCGATACCAGCGTCGCTTTGGGCGTATTGGCGCGCGACCGGGTGGCCTTGACCGCGACCGCCAGCGAAATCGTCGTTGATCTACCAATTGCCGAAGGCGCTGTGGTCAAGGTTGGCGACACGCTGGTTCAGCTCGACCCCACACTGCAAAGCGCAAAGCTGGCACTGGCGCAGGCTGAACTGGAAAAGGCGCGGGCCACGTTTCTGAAGTTGCAGGTGGGGCCACGCGAGGAAGAGATTGCAATTGCCAAAGCCAAAGTCGCAGGCGCTGTTGCACGTCTTGCCGATGCCGAGGCCATCTATGACCGAAACGCCAGACTGGTCAAGAAGTCGGTCGTGACTGAGGCTCAGGTGGAAAATGATCTGGCCGTACGCGATTCCGCGCGGGCTGAACTGGCCAGCGCTCGGGAATCGCTGAAAGAGCTGCAGAACGGCACCAGGCCCGAAGACCTGGCAGTTGCCGAAGCCAACGTACGGGCCGCCGAAGCGTCGGTTTCCGCGCAGCGAACTGTTCTGGACAACTTGACGGTTATCGCCACCCGAGATGGCGTGCTGGATTCCCTACCGTGGAATTTGGGTGAACGAGTAACCTTCGGCAGCCCGGTGGCCGTGATCGTCACGGGCCAAGCTCCCTATGCGCGTGTCTACGTTCCTGAGCCACATCGCGTCAATCTGAGACCCGGCGAAACGCTGGAAGTGCGCGTAGACGGGCTGGCCGATCCGTTGGACGGCGTGATCCGCTGGATCAGCGACAACGCGTCCTTCACCCCCTATTACGGTTTGAACCAGGATGACCGAACCCGGCTTGTCTATTTGGCCGAGATAGACCTACCCACCGCATCCCCTGACCTGCCCGCCGGAGTGCCCGTGCAGGTCCCCATGCCATGAATGATATTGTCGTCTCGACGAAAGGTCTGACCCGGCAGTTCGGAGACAATACTGCCGTTAACAATCTGGATCTCGAAATCCGAACAGGCCAGATTTACGGGTTTCTTGGTCCCAATGGCTGCGGCAAGACCACGACCATGCGCATGCTGACTGGGCTGCTGACACCCAGTAGCGGGGCGATCTCGGTTTTAGGTCAATCGATGCCCGAAGCGGCTGAGCCGCTGAAGAACGAGATCGGGTATATGACGCAGATCTTTTCGTATTACCGCGACTTGACAGTACTGGAGAACCTTCGGTTCGCGGCGGAAATATATCGCATTCCAGTGAAGTCGGCCAAGGACCGGATTGAAGAGCTACTGCACACCTATGACCTGACAACAAACACTGATCAGCTCAGCGGCAGCATGAGCGGCGGGCAACGACAGAAGCTGGCGCTTGCAGCCACCGTCATACACCGACCAAAACTGTTATTTCTAGATGAACCGACCTCGGCCGTTGACCCTGAAACCCGTCGCACGTTCTGGGAACAGCTGTTTGATCTTGTGGATCAGGGGGCGACAATGATCGTGTCGACCCATTTCATGGACGAAGCCGAGCGCTGTCACCGGCTGGCCATCCTGCAACACGGGGTGAAAAAGGCAGATGGATCTCCGCATCAGTTGATGGATGATTTGCAAGCCAATGTTATAGAGGTTGAAGGACCTGACCTGAGAAAGGTGAAACACCTATTGGACGGCCAGCCTAAAATCCTATCAACCGCGCAAGTCGGGTCACGGCTGCGTGTGCTTGTTGATAAATCCGAGCCACAGCCAGCGGATATGCTGCGCACAAAGCTAAGTGCATATCCCGACCTGTCCCTGACACCGCAACGACCGAACCTCGAGGACGTCTTTGTCAGCGCCACACGGGGGCCAGAACAATGATCTCGCCACGCCGCACCGTTGCTGTGCTGAAAAAAGAGCTGCTGCAACTGCGGCGGGACCGGATGACATTTGCTATGGTGATCATGATACCTCTGATCCAGCTGCTGTTATTTGGTTATGCCATCAACACCAACTTACGCCACGTCCCTGTCGCTCTGGTAGATGAATCCAGAACCGAGCTGTCGCGCACGCTGGCGCAGATCGTTCAGGCCACACAGGTCGTGGCAATCACTGAAGAGCTGACCACCCCTCAAGAGGCGGAGCGCGCAATCACTGAGTCCCGCGTGCGTGCCGCACTGATCATACCTCCGGATGTCAGCCAACGCCTTGCTCGCAGCTCGTCTGTTGGGCTGGGCCTACCAAACGCAACCAACCAGACCAGCAGCCGACCGGTTGCCCACTGGATCGTCGATGGCTCAGACACGATGGTCTCCAGCGCAATCAAATCCTTGCGCATGATGCCTTTGACAGAACTACTGAAACAACCACCAAACCGGCAGGTGCCTACCTTCGAGGTGACGCTTTACTTCAACCCGGAGCAGCGGTCCGCGGTCAATATCGTGCCGGGCCTTGTCGGTGTGATCCTGACCATGACGATGATCCTGTTCACTTCAGCCGCCATTGTTCGCGAACGCGAGCGGGGCAATATGGAGATGCTGATCAACACGCCAATTCAGTCGATCGAACTGATGATCGGCAAGATCATCCCCTACATCTTTCTGGGCTTGATACAGGTCGTAATAATCCTCGGCCTAGGGCATGTTCTTTTCGATGTACCGATAAACGGCGGGTTGGGCACTTTGCTTGTGGTGACCTTGTTGTTCATCATCGCAAGCCTGTCGCTTGGGCTGGTGATTTCCACGCTTGCGCAGAACCAATTGCAGTCGATGCAGATGACTATCTTTGTCCTGTTGCCCTCGATCTTGATGTCGGGCTTCATGTTCCCCTTCGACGGCATGCCACAACCCGTCCAGATGATTGCTCAGGTCCTGCCGGCAACCCATTTCATGGACATGATCCGCGGCGTGGTCCTGCGCGACGCGTCGCTATACGAGTTACGTTGGGGAATTCTCTGGATGATCGGGTTCGCAGCATTCGGGTTGCTGGTGGCGACTCTAAGATTCAAGAAACGGTTGGGTTGAAGACGGTAAGGCCGGAATACTGAGAGAATAGAGTTCGTTACGATCTGTACCCAGACTTTGCACAGTCCGCCTCCTGTGCAGAGCGGACACTCAGTGAAATCCACCCAATGTCTGCTCTTCAAATGCTGAATCCGCTGACCAATTTGTTGCCATCCGCCGTACAGCAAGTGCGGAATGAGCGGTACGTGGTTTGAATTCAGACGGACGAACCGACAACGGCCTATAGGCCAAAGACATCGATTTCCTCTTTCCGTCCGCGCAGTTTGATCCGACCTTGTTCAATCAAATTGTCAATGAAACCGGATTCTTCTCCTTTGGTTTCTTTTCGTGCGACTTCAACGAGCTCACTACTTGCCAAACCACAGCAGCCGACGTTTCGCGTCGCGCTTTCCAGCCGACTAGCGACATTCACTGTGTCGCCCAGAACAGCAAACTCAAGGCGTTGCCTTGTTCCAATGTTTCCGATTACGACCGGACCATAGTGCGCGCCGATTGCGAGCTTGAGATCGCCCCCCTCAAGCTTGCTCTTGGTCTTTTTCCAACGCTCAAATTCGTTAACCATCTCAATCATTGCCTGCAATGCGTTTGACGCATCACTGTCCGTTGGCTCGGGTGTCCCGAACGTAGCCATTAGACCGTCTCCAATGAACTTGTCCAATGTTCCGTTGTGGCGGAACACGATGTTTGCGAGTATTCCGTGCACTTCGCGCAATATGCCAATCGTTTCTACAGGTTCGCGTTCTTCCGACCAGGTTGTAAATGCAACCAAATCTGCAAAAAGAACTGCCGCGCTGTGCTCCTTCGGGCGCCAAAATGGATCTGAGCGTTCCGCGAGAAACTGCGCTGTCTTCTTCGGGAAGTATCGCCCGAGATTCTCTTTCTCCCTCGCAAGACTCGCCTGCCTGACCGCGATATTTCTCGATCTTTTGACTGCCAAAGCAAGCAGACCCGATGCTATGAGGAAAACCACAATTTCCTGTATTCGAACATCAATGTCTATGAATGTCGGCTGGGCTGCCATAGATAAAGCGTCTTCCAAATTAGCGTTGTTGATCTCCGGCGAAACGGTGTCGGGAAGGTTGAAAAGAAATCCGACGCCGATTGCCCAAGTGAGCGATCCGCAAACACCACCCCACAAAACCAATCGCGGCTGATAAACGTAGGCCAGTCCCGAGAGTAAAACGAAAAAGTAAATGAAGGGGCCAAAGCGAAATGCAAACTGCGGTGGATAATCAAACGGAACCAGAGGGTTTGGGAACAACAACGTGAACGTAAGTAATGAGAAATCTGCAAAAACAAACGCGTATTGATGCCATGGTTTTCCCCACGACGAACTTGCAACCAACCAAGGGGCCCAACCCAGAAGCGCAAAGATCAACAACAATGCAACCGTGAAGATGGGTGCAGGCCAAGGCGACAAAAAGGTCACAAGAACTGCTATGAAAAACAGAGCTATCGAACGCCCAATAGCGGCTGCCCGTTGAGATGCCAGCTCCTCGGATCTAAGAGGGGTCAACTCCTGCAAATACCCATCCTTCAATAATAGTCGGCATCCGAGAAACATTACTAGCGGATCATTCTACTGAGCATTCTAAACCGTCAACTCAATAGCACAAAACACGATTCTTTTTGGTTTAAGAACGCTGAAGCGGACGTTTGTCGCCAGCACGGAATCCGGAACTATGGGCTCAAAGCAGACGTTCGCTGCCCTCGGTGTCGACGGCTGCTACGCGGGACGAAGCCTCCAACCATCACGTATCCGCTGCCGGATTTTGAGATCTCGGTTTGCGCCTCCAGGCCAAGCAACGAAGCGCGCAAGCCCCTCGATTTGACGACCCTATGTTTTTTTTCTGATAGACAGCGCGCCCTTTCCCAAAAATAGGAGGACCTTCAGATGTAGGTAGCATTCTCGAAGGCCGAGGGTTCGGGCTTTTTCTCAGCCGTTGCCAAGAATGAGGACGGCAACACCAGCGGGCCGCACATGGGATCCCGCGTCTGCCTGCGGTTTCGCCGCGCACAGGACGCTGAATTGCTGCGCGACTATGGCATGGACGGTCAGGTGATCGAAACACCGGGCGGCGATTACCGTTACCGGGCATTCATACCGCACAACCACCTCGTGACCGTGCTGATGAACTTGGGCAACCAAATTTCTTACCCCAATTTCAAGGCCTGCATCCCAAAAGATGATGTGGCGTTCGAACGCGCCTGCCACGAGGTTTGGGCGGCATTCGGCGAACCACAGGAAGGCGGACCATATGGAATGGGGTGAAACACCCCATTAAACCCAGCGCAGTTGCCTCGAAGATGTCTTGAGACAAAACACCTCGGATTCACCACATGGGCCATACTGACGAAAACACTGTTTTTCGGGAGTTATGTGGAACGTCACTGATATTTGACTCAATCGACTTCAAAACCTCAACAAATCGGCCGATCACGTCATCCATTTCTGACCCAAACGTCAAGCAATTCTGACCCAGAGCGAGCAGCACCCCCTCATCGGCACTGCTAACGATAGTCGCCGAACCAGCTTACCAAATAACCCATTCCCGGGCTTAGAACACAAACGCTTTAGTAAGGCGCCTTGGACAGCGTCATCAAAAACGCAACTAAGTCTGCAATCTCTTGCTCAGACAAATTCAATTGCGAGAGAATGGCTTCACCGTCGGCGTGCAGCCTTTCCGTATTGATTTTGCTGTAATGTCGGACCACAGCGTTCAGATCCTTTAGGCTGCCGTCATGCATGTACGGTGCGGTTTCAGCCACTCCGCGCAGGCTGGGCGTGCGGAAGGTTCCAAAATCAGCGTGGCTCCGGCGTACATTACGAACCGCCCAAGCACCTTGCCTATCCGGATCGTCATTCCAGTCGCCCTCCAGTGTGTAGGGGCTTGAGAGCAAAAAGTTCAATCCACTAAACCGACCTTCGTCGACCTCGGTTTCATTCAAAAAATATGGTACACCAGCATCGTGGAACTCATTGTTGGAAAACCTCGGGCCGTTGTGGCAAAACACGCAATTCCCGCGCCCTAAAAACAGCTGAAGACCTCGCTGGGCTGCCTCGGGGTAGTAGGCAGCCGCTGGAAAATCTCGACGCTCTAAGGCATCGCGAAAATCGTCAAACTGCGTCCGGTCTGTAACCAAAGTCCCCAAGTAAGCCGAAAGAGCTTTCGCGGCATTCACCAGAACAAGCTCTGGGCCCTGATTTTGGATGACGCCAAAAATAGCTTCAAAGTCATTAATGTAGGCACTTTCAGACATTGCTGTTTTTAGGCTTTCAGGGCTGTGCGCCATCTCTTGTTCTTCGATGATCGGATGCAGGCTGGCTGCCCAAAGGTTATCGCTTTTGCCACCCCACCCATACCAGCGGAGTCCGGCCAGGTTCCGCAGCGATGGAGTGTTTCGATCTAACAGTACGCGGCCGAGCGCCCGCGCCTCTGGAGTTGTAAATGCTTGTTCCGGATCATGACAACTTGCGCAAGAAAATGCACCGTCGACGGACAACACCGGATCGTTGAATAAGGCCTCTCCAAGCGCGATCGCTCTGGCATTGTTCGAAACTCTATTGCTTGGGTCCGTATGGAAGGATGGTGGCCAAGGCCCAAAGGAAAGCGCTTGTTCAATTTCGTCTGCAGACAACAAGACCTCTGCACGCACTGCACCTGTCAGGGCTATTAACGCAGCTGTAAACCACAGTGTCATTTCAGCGTAATTTCTGACGAGTAGAAAATTGATTGGCCATTGATGTCGACATAGACCTGCAGCTCCCACAAACCCGGCATGTGAAACAGCATATCATCAACGCGGAACGCTCCGCCGCCCAAGGCGGTAACTTTGGGGGTATAGTTCATACCGTGTCGATGAGCGGGCATGGTTGCATCCACACGCATTTGGCCCACGGCAGTTTCACTACAAATAGAAACCAGAACGGAAAACGGTCGAGCCAACGGGATTTCATCGACGGACAGATAAACCTCGGGTGCGTTTTGAACTTCCGAATTCATACGTTGCCCAGTTACGTCACAAGCAAAAGCCGTGCTGGACCAAATCATAAACCAGAAAGCGCTGCGGATCATTCTGATGCCAGCAAACGTTCTGCGTTGGCATAGGCGATGTTGTCCGCAATCTGATCCGGCAGCAAATCCAGCCATTCACGCGAAAAATCTGCGTGGGGGCCGACATAGTACCAGCGTTCCGGCGCAAATGTATCCGTACCGACCATAAACCGATCGGGATGGGCTTCGAACGCAGCCTTCCAATTCGGGTCGATACTACCTCGTGAGACCATGTCTGAACGAAATGCCAAATCGGCCCAAAGCCTGGGATAGGTGTCCAGCGCGTCAACAACACTCGCCGGATCATCAAAGCCAGAGTGGGCCCACAGTACCCGAGCTTCAGGCCAGGCTTTGAAGATCAGGTCAACTGCCTCTCGATCACCGTGGTGGTGTAGAATGAGGTTCCGCTCTTTCGCCAGTGCAATCATGCTCTGGATAACCGGCGTCTTAATGTCGTCTCCGTAAGCGTGAAACTCGCCGATGGCTTCGTAGTCGTTTTTGGCCAGGTTTTCTTCCAGATAGTCAATTACAGTTTCATCGTGCATCCAGGTGTTGATTTCACCGCGACGACGGTACGGGCGCAACGCTGGAACGACGATGTCTGGTGCCGCGGCCAACAACAGCTGAGTGCCATTGTCATCCGAGCTGGAAACCAGGGCTTTACGCACGCCCGCATCCCGAAGGATATTAGCCACCTGTTCGGGAGGAACCAGTTTGACGGCATCGTGGCTGTAATGAATATGCGCGTCAAAGATCGGGCGCTCTTCTGCGATAGCACTATTGCAAATCAGCGCGGCACCTAAAATGAAGATTTGTTTCAGCACCACAAGCCTCCTCAATATCGTTCAGACTTTGGCAAGCTTCACATCGAACTTCACGTGCAAGAATGGTTCAGTGATCTTACCAGAAAGCTCCATGCCATCAGGAAATTCTGTAACTGGCCTTTCAACATAGGTCATCACCAGATCATCCCGAACACCAAACACTGTATCCTGATCTAGATAAGGATCGTCGTCGGGGAAAATCTCAGTGACCAAAGAACGGTAGCCAGAAGCTTTGACGATATAGTGCAGGTGCGAAGGTCGCCAGGGATGGCGGCCGCAGGCGCGCAGGATATCCCCGACAGGCCCATCTGACGGTACCGTGTATTCAACTGGCTTGACGGTCGTGAATGCATACTTACCGTCGTCACCGGTAGTCATCAGGCCGTGAAAAGAATAGGTGTCCTGTTCTTCGTCCTGGCTTGCATACATTCCATTCGGCGCGGTTTGCCAGATATCCAGCTCTGCACCGGAAATCGGATTACCATCGGTGTCCCGGATCACGCCTTCAGCAAGCAGCACAGGTCCACCGTAGTGGCGCTTCATATCCCCGCCGAATGGCAGTGGCGGCGCGCCAGAGACATGGAAAGGGCCAAGTACGGACGAACTTGTTGCATCAGAACTTGAATGCAACATGTCCACCAATGACGACAGGCCCAGCACATCCGAGGCGAGCACGAACTCATGCCTGTCCTCTGATTCCACTGCAGCGCATCCCTCCAGAAACGCAATCCCGGCGCGCCATTCGTCATGTGTCAAGTTGGTTTCTCGCGCGAAGTCGTGGAGGTGTTTGACCAGAGACCCCATGATTTCTCTCATCCGCGGATCGGTGTCCTTGGACAGGTATCCCATGAACACGTCGGTGATATTGTCTTTGGTGACAGAGCGCATCTGGGCCTCCTTAAATCAGGGCAAGGCTGAGGATCGGGAACTCGATCAGAATAAACAGAACGATCAGCATCACGAACGCAAAGGGAAGTGCGCCCATAAACACATCCTTGAGCGATATTCGGTCATCGTTGATCGTCGATTTGATGACGAAGCAAGATATGCCCAAAGGCGGGGTCAAAAGACCGATTTCGGCGCCGACCACAGTGATAATACCAAACCAGATCAACGACATGTCCAGGGCTTCGGCCATGGGCAGGAACAGCGGGACGACGATCAGAATGATGGACGCCGTATCGAGCAAAGTTCCCAGAAAAAGCATCAAGAGAACGTAGAGCAGCATGATCGACCAAAAGGACGCGGAATTTCCCGCGAGCAAATCCTGCAACTGATTGGGCAACCCCGCCAGTCCCAGCATGCGACTATAGATCGAAGCCGCCGTAATCAGGAACAAGATCGCCGCTGTAATGTGACCGGTTTCCAGCAACGCGTCCCAGAACGCTCTTGGTGTCATGGATTTGCGTACGACTGCGATCACGAGCGCAACCAGTGCCCCAGCGGCACCCGCCTCGACAGCGGTTAGCCATCCTGTGTAAATACCACCGAGCACTACCGTGATAATGAACAATGTGGGCAGGGTCTTGGATGCGATCTCGCGCCCGGACATCCATTCGGTGTCTTCGACGACCCGGCCGCCCACAAATGCAGGTTTAAAACGGCCCATCAACCAGATCGCGCCCACATAAGCTATTGCCAGCATGATACCGGGTATTACTCCCGCCAGAAACATGTCCCCTACGGACTGTTCGGCGACAAAGGAATAGATGATCAGCATCGCCGAGGGTGGAATAATCATCCCCAAAACCGACGACCCGGCCACAACCCCAACCGCAAAACGTGGATTATATGCCTGCGCCATCATCTGCGGGACAGAGACCTTGGTGAACACTGATGCGGACGCAATTGACGACCCAGTAACGGCCGCAAACACGGCATTTGCTCCGACGGTCGCCATTCCGATACCGCCTTTGACCTTGCGAAATCGCATGGTCATGACCTCGTAAATATCCCCGCCTAGTCCCGCTTTTGAAACGATGAGCCCCATAAAGGTAAACAGAGGGATTGTCGCGAAACTGTATTCCATCGCGCTGTCGCCCACCGCAACCTTCAGCAGGTTGAGCGCAAGCGTGAAGTTGTCCCGCATCAGCCAGATCGACACGAAGGAGACCACACCCAAAGCAATCGGAATGTAGACGCCCGCGTAAATCAGAAAGACTATGGCAACGACCGAGATCAGGCCAATCTCAATCGGCGTCATTCTGCGACCTCGTCATGCTCTGGGGTGCGAATAAGTTGCGGGCGGTCCTGCGCCGTGACGACCTTGAGCAGGAAGATCACGCAGGCAAGCGCAGTACCACACGCGATGACCAGTTTGACCGGCCACCAAGGCAATGTGAAAAGACCGGGCACTCCGAAGTAGTCCTGTGTCTCCCACATGTGAAGAAATTCTGGGAAGGTTACATAGGCGATCAAGGCCATGAAGATTGCCGAAATGGCGTTGATGATGCGCCTCAGGTTGGCTGTCAGAACGGGGCGACGATGGTGTAGCAGGTTCAGAAACCCATCTGAGCGCGTCAATCGATCCACTCTGACAACGTCGGCCAGCTGCAGGAACACGATCATCACGACCGAGAATTGCACCATCTCATAGGTGCCGCGCAGTGGGGCCGAAAACAGGCCCCGCGCAATGACGTCAACATTCAGAACGACCACCAACGCTAGGACGACAAGCGTACCCAATGCATTGGCGACGATAGCAAGCGAATTGGCGACCCGCGACAAGCCAGCAACTGCGGTCTTCAGCATGAAAGGCCCCTTTCGTGGATCGCCAGCCAGTTATTCGGCCGTCCAGTCCCGCACACCAGTGAAACCAGCATCCTGAAGCTTGCCGAGATAAGCGGCCAGCATATCTGTGCCCTGCTCGCCGTTCTCATTCAGCGTTGCAGCCCATTCCTGCGCAACATTGGGCATCGCATTTGCCCACGCAGCGCGGTCTTCGTCCGAGATTTCAATGATCGATCCGCCAGCTTCTACAAATGCATCTCGCGATGCAGCGGCTCGATCCATTGCAATACCTGCCACGTGGTCACGGTAGTCGATAGCCACGGCCTGTAGTACTTCTTTGACCTCATCGGGCAGACTCGCCCAGTAGTCGGCATTGACGGTGACTGTTTTTGTATTCACCGCACCAAGGTCTGCCTTCAACATGTAAGGGGCCACTTCGACGATTTTGAACGTCTTGGAAGCTTCCGGCCAAATCATTACGCAATCGACAAGGCCGGTTTGAACCATGTTGTAGAAATCAGTGAGGCCTCCGCGTACGCCTGCCGCGTCCTTGATACCCTCGAGATAGCGCAAGTTCAGGCCGGCACCCGCGATCTTGCGTCCTTCAAGATCTGCAACTTTCTCGACCGGCTCTGAGCAGAACATCTGATATGTGTCGAGCACAACGCCTGTCGCCAGATAAACCTGATTTTGCGCAGCAAACTCATTCTGCATAGCCGGGTATTCTCGCGCGATCTCGTCAACTGCCTTGGCCACTGCACGAGCATCCGACGCGACGAATGGTGTCGAGCCCGAGATTCCCTGGCTGGGCAGCTTGGACGAATGGAAGATGGTTGTGACGATGCCAATGTCGCCCAAACCCAACTGTATGCCTTCCAGAACACCTTTGGGTTTTACAATAGAACCGCCATAGTTCTCCTGCCAGTTCATCTTGTAATTGCCGGACTCGGCCAACCGCTTATTCACTTCAGGAATAAAGAAGTTGGTGAATTCCTTCACCCATAAGGCCCGATCTGGGTACCCATCAATCACAACAGCTGAAATGGTCTCTTCTGCCGCGAGGGGCATCGCCATGACACCTGCCAGAGCAGCGCCCACTAGGCTGCGTTTGGTCCAGTTTTTCATTTCTCTCCTCCCAGAAAGTCGGGTCATTTTTATTTTTTTGCTTTGACCCAGTTTACGGTCAGGTCCGTGCCTGCCGCTTCAAACAGTTTTGCGATGGCGCAATACTTGGCTGTCTCCTCGCCCACGCGCGTCAGTTCCTCCTGACTGGCGGGCGTCTCACAATTCACGGTGAGTTCAATTTCCGGAAACGGAACATCGATCTCCTCCTCCATCAGCACACCACGCCGGTCCAACCTGCATTTCGCGTCGATTGTCACATTGCCGAGGTAAACTCCCAACCGATGTGCGTTCTTGTGCCCGATGACATTCGTACAGGCGATCAGGGCTGCCATTGCGGTTTCGGTCGGAGACGGACCAAGATTTGTCCCGCCGCGTTCTACGGGTTCATCGACAACAACATCAAGATCGCGAATCGGTATCTCAGTCCGCGCATGAGTCGGGCATTGAGCTGTCGTACGGTAAGTCACGACGGGTTTCACTCTCATAGCCATAGCGTCACCTCCTCAAGCATACGAGCAAACCTTTTCGAATGAAAAACGTGGAAGCTTCTGGAACAATCCGGTTTCGTCCGCATAGCCCAGATTGCAAAGAAAATTGGACTTGAGCGTCGTGCCCGCGAAGAACTCCTCATCGACGATCTTGTTCGAAAAACCTGACATGGCGCCGACGTCCAACCCGACAGCCCGGGCCGCAATCATGAAGTAAGCGCCCTGAAGCGTGCCATTTCGAAAGGCCGTGTCTGCCACGTAGTCAGGCTTGTTTTCGAACAATGGCCGACGGTCTTCGTGCGGGAAAAGAAAGGGTAGTTCCTTCCAGAAGTCCATGTCATAGGCAATGATCGCCGTGACCGGAGCATCCATCATCTTTGGCACATTCTTCGGCTTTAAAGACTTTGCAAGCCGCTCTTTCCCTTCAGGACTTTTCACGAAAACGAAGCGCGCGGGCAACGTATTCATGCTGGTCGCGCCGTTGATCGTGATGTCGTAGATCTCTTCAAGTATGTCGTCAGAAACAGGCTTGTTGGTCCACGCGTAGTGCGATCTGGATTCGCGCAGGATCAAGGCGATCGCGTCATCCGACAAGCGTGGAATGCGCTCGCGCAGATCACGATGATCTTGCTGCGCCTTGGCGCGAAGTACTTCCAGCTCTGCCCCGGTTGGTGCGGTCATGCTGCGGCCACCTTGGACTTGGCGTCTTTTTCGTCAATGACTGGGCTGGCGCAAATTCCAATGCCTTCAATCTCGACCTCAACGGTTTCACCGGGCTTCAACCAACGGGGATTGGGCTTTTTGGCGTGCCCGACACCAGGAGGCGTACCTAGCGCAATCAGATCCCCCGGCTCCAAAGTAGTATATTCCGAAATCGTCGCGATGACCTGACGAACCCCCCAAATCATGTTGGCAGTATTCGAGCTTTGAAGGATTTCATCACCCACACGGCTTTCGATCTTCAGACCTGATGCCCCTTTGGGCAACTCATCCGGAGTCACGGTGAAAGGACCGATCGCGCCCGTGTCATCAAAGTTTTTGCCGGGCGTCCACTGAACGGTTTTGCGCTGATAGTCCCGCAGCGAACCATCGTTGAATACAGTGTAGCCAAAGACATAATCCAGCGCGTCCCGCTCCGAGATATGGCGTCCGCGCTTTCCAACGATCAGCATAAGTTCGGCTTCGTAGTCGAGCTTCTCGGAACAAGCAGGCCGCACCATGGGTTGCCCCGCCGCCATGATCGAATTCTTCCCGCGCATGAACAGCGTCGGATACTCTGGAATATCATACCCGCCTTCCTTGATGTGGTCCGTGTAGTTCAACCCCATGCAAATGATCGTTCCTGGAGCGGTAACGGGCAATGCCGGAGTGATGGAAGACACGGGCACACTGTCTGCCGTGTCTATTTTGCTGGCAAGTGAGTCGGCCAGTTCAGGCTTGGCTATCAAACCCATCAAATCCGAACCGACAGCAGGGTCCAAAGCCGTTAGATTCAATGCGTTTTCGCCGTTGACAGCAAAAACCGCTGTGCCTTCCGAAGTCTCTCCCACCAGGTATTTCATTTTCACCATCCATGTCAGTTCGCTTGATTTTTGCCGACTATTTTGCCATATGTCAAATAATATCGATATTTTTGGAGTCGGCAAATGGTTGCTTGGGCAGACTACAAATCAGTAGCAAAAGGCCGCGGTGCGCTTGCTTTGGAGCTTTACGTCGCGCTGAGCACGCCTGCCAAAGCGCCCGAAGATGTAAAGGCGTCACTGCCAGATCACTTGGCGTATCAGGCGCAGCTGGAACGTTCGGGGCAGCTGGCTTTTGCAGGCCCCATGTCAGATGAAACCGGCGAGCATATGCAGGGGATAGGGCTGATCATCTATCGCGCCGACAGCCTTGAGTCCGCCCGGAAGCTGGCCGAAGACGATCCCATGCACAAAAGTGGGGCACGTAGCTTTGTACTTCGGCGCTGGTTGATCAACGAAGGCTCGCTGAACATTTCAGTTGGTCTATCGACTGGAACGAGTGCCCTCAGTTAAGAGCGCTCAAGAGTATTTACCGCGAAATAGGAAAAGTCGGATATGGGCGCCATGCTTGATACTGAGGGCAAAGAGACATCAGCCACTCATGGAGCGTATCGAAGGCTGCGCGAAATGATCCTGACCGGAGTATTACCTCCGGGCCAAAAGCTTAAGATCGAACAGCTTCGCGGGCTTTTGGACACTGGTGCTAGTCCGGTTCGCGAAGCGCTTAGCCTTTTGACTTCGGACATGTTGGTCGAGCGGATTGATCAGCGCGGATTTCGGGCAGCGCCAGTCAGCAAGTGTAACTTTGAGGAAATCCTTCTGCTTCGATGCAACCTTGAAGAAACCGCGTTGCACGCTTCCATCACCAATGCGGATGCGGCCTGGGAAGATCGGCTTGTCTTGCGTCACCATCATATGAAAAAGGCCAGCCAGAACGGGGCACGAGACTTTGAGAACGCTCACAAGGCGTTTCATATGGCCTTGTTGGACAATTCGAAAATGCCGTTGCTGCTGCGGTATTGCTCGCAGCTTTACGACCTGAACATTCGCTACCGCTATCTTGCGGCCGGCGGGTCGAGCTACAAAAAGCGAGACATCGCCGCCGAACATCAGCAAATCCTAGACGCCGCATTAAATCACGACGCAGACAGCGCAACTCGGCACCTAATCGATCACTACCGCCGAACAGGTGAGTACCTTAGCAGCCAGATGGAGCCCTGAAATGCAGCGGAATTGGTTTCTGGGTGATCTACTAAACCAATTGCTGGACCGTCCCGACAAAAGGCGTGGCAAGGATGACAAACGGTCCATTGCCGAACTATGTGAGGCGCTTTTATCTGCGGAAGGTGAAGTTTCCGGATTCACGCTCGCGTCTACGATCCTTGAGCGCTACCACACCCTGAATGATGCGGAGAAACTAGACTTTTTTGTCTATTTGAATGACAAGCTAGAGTTGGACGCAAATCAGCTTTCTGAAGCAGCCCGCCTCTACGCCAGTGACCAAAGTGTCAACCTTTATGAAAGACTTAGCGAAGTTTCAGAGCCACGGCGGCAAGAGTTATTGCGACGGCTGAACCAGCCGTCTGGTGCGACGCAGGAACTTGTAGCCATGCGCGTTGATCTGCTGCGCTTTCTCAAATCCAAACCGGAACTCAAGCGAACAGATATCGATTTCGTCCATTTATTGCGCAGCTGGTTCAACCGGGGCTTTCTTGTCCTCAAGCAAATCAGCTGGGACACCCCTGCCCGCGTTCTGGATAAGATCGTCGCCTATGAAGCGGTGCACCAAATCAACGATCTGGACGATTTGCGGCGAAGGCTCTACCCGCCAGACCGTCGTTGTTTCGCGTTCTTCCATCCTTCGATGCCAGATGAGCCACTGATTTTTGTTGAGGTCGCTCTGACCGCCGAAATCCCGGATGCAATAGATACGCTTCTATCCGAAGCACCAGAACCGATCGAAGCCGAGGAGGCAAAGGTCGCGGCGTTCTATTCCATTTCAAACTGCCAAAACGGTTTGGCGGGCATCAGCTTTGGGAATCTATTGATCAAGCAGGTTGTGACCGAGCTTTCGCGGGAGCTTCGCGGGCTTGATACCTTTGTGACATTGTCGCCGATACCGGGGCTAAACCGGTGGCTGGCTGGTGAAACAGGCAACCCGGAACACGGGCATGCCGCCGAGGCCGTGCTTGCAGAAACAGCAACACCGCAGGACCTGCGCGCGATGGCCGCCCGGTACTTGATGTTCGCCAAGCGCGAAGATGGCATGCCGCTTGACCCTGTAGCGCGCTTTCACTTGGGAAATGGTGCCGAGCTTCATGACCTGCATGCCCAGGCAGATCAGTCGCCAAACGGACGCGCCCAGTCCGGAGGTGCGATGGTCAATTACCTTTACGATTTGAACAAAACAGAACGTTACCACGAAGAATTCGCGACAAGTGCCACGATCCAAGCCTCGCGTTCAATTCGCGCGGCTTCAACTGCGACGCTTGCGGTAAAGCCCAGGGAAAATACAGCGTGACTAATACACTTTACGACAGTTTGTTTGCCCGCCACGAGGGCAACACGGCTCCATTCCTGCAACTCGATAATGGCCAGGTGGTCACTTATGATGCGTTTCTGCAGCGCACCGCGCAAATCGCGCATGTCTTGCGGAACAGCGGAGTTTCCCCTGGCAGTCGCATCGTTGTGCAAGTGCCCAAGCAGGCCGACACGATTGCGCTCTATGCCGCTTCGGTTCAGGCAGGTGCTGTCTACCTGCCCCTAAACACTGCCTATACCATGGCAGAGTTGGACTATTTCATCTCTGATGCGCAACCTGCGTTAATCGTTTGCGACAGCCACGACAAAGTTGAATTCGAACAATTGGCGACCCGCTCTGGTGCAAAGCTGTTGACCTTGGGCGGCGAAAATCCAAGTTTGAGCCGCGAAGCGGACGCACAGCCTTGTGTATTCGAAACTGTGGATCGCGCGCCGGACGACCTCGCGGCGCTTCTTTACACATCAGGTACCACGGGCCGGTCCAAGGGCGCGATGCTCAGCCACCGAAACCTGCTGTCCAATGCCCAAGCCCTTGTGGATTTGTGGGGTATCACCGACGCTGATCGCTTGATTCACGCGTTGCCCATCTTTCACACGCACGGGCTTTTCGTGGCGATGAACACCACACTACTCGCCGGTTCCAAAGTGCGGCTGATGACAAAATTCGACACTGGAATGATCTTGGAGGAATTGCCCCACTCGACCCTTCTAATGGGAGTCCCCACTTTTTATACCCGATTGCTGGCCGACGAAGGTTTCACCGATGAGATCACAGAGAACATGCGTCTGTTTGTTTCCGGCTCAGCCCCGTTGCTGGCAGAGACCCATGTGGCGTTCGAAACGCGCACGGGCCACCGTATCCTTGAGCGCTACGGTATGACCGAAACCAACATGAACACCTCTAACCCTTATGGCGGTGAGCGTCGCGCGGGAACTGTTGGTATGGCCATACCCGGCACTGAGGTGATCGTAACCAACCCTGAAACTGGAGAACCGCTGCCCCAGGGCGAGATCGGAATGATCGAAGTACGTGGCCCCAATGTTTTTCAGGGCTATTGGCAAATGCCCGAAAAAACGGCTGAAGAGCTTCGAGAAAATGGATTTTTCATCACCGGAGATCTGGGCCAATACAGCGAGGATGGCTACCTGTCGATTGTAGGTCGGTCAAAAGACCTGATCATCACTGGTGGATACAACGTCTACCCTAAAGAAATTGAAGACGTTTTGACCGATGTCGATGGCGTTCAGGAATCGGCGGTTTTCGGAATCCCCGACAGAGACTTCGGCGAAGCGATCATTGCCACTCTGGTTGCTGAGCCCGGATCACAGCTTCAGGTGGAACAGATCGAGTCGATCATCAGAAACAAGCTGTCGCGATTCAAACATCCTCGCCGCTACGAACTCGTCCAAGAGTTGCCGCGGAACGCTATGGGAAAAGTTCAAAAGAACGTGCTGCGCGAACGGTTCGCGAACAAGGAACTGTCACCGGCGGTATCTTAGGAAGCCCATCCAGACGCTCAATCAAATCAAGACCTTCAGATCGGATACTACCCAACCTTCAGACAGCCAAACTCATCAGGAGATCCACAATGACTCGCATGACGGCAAAAGACTTCGACCAGGAACTTCTGGACCTGTATGACTTTTACGCGCACGGCAAGATCACCAAGCGCCAATTCCTGGACCGCGCAGGTAAGTTCGCGGTCGGCGGCATGACAGCGGTAGCGCTGCTGAACATGCTCAGCCCGAACTACGCGATGGCTCAGCAAGTTTCGTTCAACGATCCCGATATCCACGCAGACTACATCACCTATCCTTCACCGAATGGAACCGGTGATGTTCGCGGATACCTTGTCCGACCTGCCGGCGTTGAAGAGCCCCTGCCCGGGGTGCTGGTGATCCACGAAAACCGCGGCCTGAATCCTTACATCGAGGATGTGGCGCGCAGGTTGGCAAAAGCCGGGTTTATGGCACTGGCCCCCGACGGTCTGACGTCAGTGGGAGGTTACCCAGGCAACGACGCGGATGGGCGCGAGCTTCAAAAGACAGTGGACCGGGTCGCATTGATGAACGATTTCTTCAATGGATTTGAATACCTATTGGACCGAGATGATTGTACTGGAAAGGTCGGTGCTGTGGGTTTCTGCTACGGCGGCGGTGTGGTCAGCGCAATTGCCGTGGCCTACCCCGAATTGGCCGCGGGCGTGCCATTCTATGGTCGCCAGCCAGCAGTTGAGGATGTAGCCAAAATTCAGGCACCGTTGCTGATTCAGATGGGAGAGCTTGATGAGCGCATCAACGCAGGTTGGCCGGATTTTGAAGCCGCTCTGCAATCCAACGGAAAGGTATACGAAGCCTACATCTACGAAAATGCCAATCACGGTTTCCATAACGACAGTACGCCTCGTTATGACGAGGAAATGGCAAGCCTAGCCTGGGACCGCACTATTGATTGGTTCAACACCTACCTAAAGTAACTACAGTGTACGGCGAAGCGAGCATTGTGTTTTCGTCGCTTCGTCGCAACCCACAGTTTACCGGGGCCAAGTCATTTGAAGCCCCAGTATTCTATTTCTCATGATCCGATAGATCGACAGGAACGCTTGACTAAAAGGCTTGGGTGCAAAGAACATTTGATTTGAGCCCCAAGGCAGCAGTCTCAAATTCAATGAATCACTTTGACCGCTTTAAACAGATGGCAATCCCAATCAGATTAGAATTGCGAGCGATTTCGCGATACCGTTAGCATCGCGGAGAAAACGCAAAGTGTCTGGGTCAATCCAGGATAGGTCAAAACTGGATCTCCGAAATTGGGGCTAGAGATCACCTTTTGTCGAATGACCTGTCAGGTGCTCCGACCAAGCAGTTGAGCACCCACGGGTAGCTTGTCGTGACATAGTATCCGTACTGGCCATCCACAGTCATGCCATTGCACTTATCTAGATCGCCAGCCCCAGTGAATTCGTAGTCGTCGATATATGTCCCGTCCGGAGTACCACCCGGCCCGTTAGGCGGCGCAGGCCGAGGCGTAGTTTTGAGTTGGTAGCCGGAAATCGCAGGTCTTATCGTACCATCCCTGTCTTTGAATATCGTCCCGTAGATCGGAAAGCCGTCAGCGGCGAAGCCAATAGCTGGTGACGGCTTATCAAGGTCGTTATCCAAAAACAGAGCATTTGGATTGGAATGGTAATGATACCTGCCATCGGGCTGGGCATGGGCATTGTGCAGATCTACACCAAAATACTGATCGTAAGACGGCGGATCGAGCAGCCATGGATCAGTGTCTCGACACCCCGCCAATACATTGCCGTTCTTGTCTGCTCGCCGACCGCTCGGGCGATAACACCCAGCCGAAAGCAAATCGACCGGCACGCCATTCAACAAAATCGCATCATAACTCCGTTGCGACAGCGTGGTTTGGTTGCGGGCCTTTTCCGGATTTCTGGGAATCCGAAAAGTGCCAGGCAATTCTCGCACATTATTAGCGAAGTTGGCTGTAGGCCCGTTGAAATCATGATTGGGGATACCGTTGGTCTTGAGGATGCAGTGCTGGCTATTTGCCGAGATTTCGATTTCGGAGTTAAAACGTTGCTGGCGCGTTACATCCTCCACTGAAGCGGAATACACTCCTGCATAATCCGCGCAGTCTCCAGATCGGTTGCTGAGCAAAAGGTTGGTGATGTCCTGGGCTTCGTTTTGCGCATTAGCCTGAACGGTAAAAAAGCCCACGAAAAGCGCGCTGATTGCCAAATATACCAATCGCATGGTTCGACCTCCTAAGGGTTTTCGAAACTACATAAATAAGTCACTCGACGAGAGGTTAGGCCAAGCGTCCAATCGTCAGAAGGCTACGCGATCACCACCCTTCAAATCCAGAATTTCCCTGGCTTCATCAGGTGTCGCCACCTGACTGCCTAGATCTTCTACGATGCGTCGAATTTTGGCGACTTGCCGAGCGTTGCTTTCGGCCAGCTTTCCACGTGAGATGAACAAGCTGTCTTCTAGACCGACGCGAAGATTGCCGCCCATCTGACTTGCAGTGGTAGCAAGCGACATCTGCGCACCGCCGGCTCCGAGAACGGACCAGCGGTAGTCATCACCAAACAGGCGATCTGCTGTGCGTTTCATGAAGATCAGGTTGTCGACCTCAGGCCCGATACCACCGAGGATTCCAAAGATGAACTGAATGAAAACAGGTGCTTTGAACAACCCGATATCCATGCAGAATTTTAAGTTATACAAGTGGCCGACATCGTAGCATTCATGTTCGAATTTAATGTCATGCGGCGCGAGTGTTTCTGCCGCTTCGCGAATGTCCCGGAACGTATTGCGAAAGATGTTCTGATCGGAGTTCGCGACATACTCTTTCTCCCAATCAAATTTCCAATCATCATCGCCATACCGGTTGGCCAATGGGTGAAACGAGAAATTCATCGAACCCATATTCATCGAGCACATTTCGGGGCTGAAAGTCTTGGCCGGATTGATCCGGTCCTGAATGGACAATGTCAGCGATCCACCGGTCGATAGGTTCACAACAGCGTCCGTTGCCTGTTTTATACGGGGCAGGAATGGCGCGAAGTCGTCCGGATCGACCGATGGCGACCCGTTCTCAGGGTTGCGGGCGTGGAGGTGTAGGATCGACGCTCCGGCCTCGGCGGCCTCGATCGCCTGCCGTGCGATGTCGTCGTAAGTGTACGGGAGCGCATCCGACATGGTTGGTGTGTGGATCGCTCCTGTTACAGCACATGTAATGATGGTCTTTTTCTGACGGGCCATAGGTTCAGTTTTCCTTGGATTGTCCGGTGTGCTTTACGCGATAGCCCAGCGGGAAAAGTTGCAGATCATAGCGACTACGGATCACGCCCCAAATGCCTTTTGGCGCCTTGAGCATGACGACAATTGCGACCACGCCGAGAACGATCAGGTAAGTTGTTCCTAGGTCGGCCAGCGTTTCGCGCAGCGCAAAGAAGACGAGTGTGCCGATGATCGGTCCTTCGATGGTACCGATGCCGCCGATCACTACGATGAAGATGACGAAGGCAGTCCAATCATTGACGCTGAACGCCGCATCCGGCGATATGCGCAGCTTTTGCAAGAAGATCAGCGCGCCGATCATCGCCGTGAATGCCGACGTGACAACGTACACTATGAACTTCGTTCGCCAGATATCGATGCCAAGGCTACCGGCGGCCAGTTCGTTGTCCCGAATTGCCGTCAACGCCAAACCTTGGCGCGAACGCAGGAAGAAATACACGGCGGTTACAACCAGCACGGCGGCCCCGAGTGCCAGCCAATAGCTCAGCGCCTCACGCATCGCGCGCCCGGAAGCTAGTGATTTCACAATAGCAACGGGCAGCGAAGATCCTGACCCTCCACCAAGCGCTGAGATTTGCGCGAAGCTCAGTCGAAAGACCTCTGCGATGACCCAGGTGCCAATGGCAAAATATGCGCCCCGAAGCCTGAAGATCAGAACAGCAACCGGGATCGAGATCAAAGCCCCCAGCGCTCCCGCTGCTGCAATAGCAACCAAGGGGTTCAGCCCACCCAGCATCGTAAGTGCGAAGAGCATATAGCCGCCGAAGCCCACATAGGCTTGCTGCCCAACAGAGACGAGACCGGCGTAACCCGCCATGAGGTTCCAAAGGGTGGCGAGGGAAAGATAGAGAAACAGCTCTCCCATCAAGCGCATGTCGGCGCGGCCTGCCCACCACGGCGCTGCAATCAATACGAGCAGACCGACTGCGGCCAGGATTGCAGCAACCCTCGCTGCTTTTGACGATCGGGAAACAGAACAGTCTTGTAAGTTCATCCGGAGACCCTCGGGAAGAGGCCGTTCGGACGAACGGCAAGAATGACGAGGAAAGCAATATGGCCGGCTAGTACTTGCCAACCCGGATCAATCTTGGCCCCGATGGTTTGCGCAACGCCAAGGATAACGCCGCCAATCAAAGTACCCCAAAGGTTGCCTAGCCCGCCGATGATAACGGCCTCAAAGCCAAAGATCAGGCGACCTCCACCGATGGAAGGGTCAAAGCTTGTACGAATGCCAAGCAGGATACCGGCGACAGCTGTCACTCCGAGAGCCAGCGCCATGGCCAGCCCGAAGATGTGCCGGCGATTGAGGCCCATAAGCTGGGCGATGTCTTGATTGTCGGAAACAGCCCGAAATGCTCGACCAAGTGAGGTGTGATAAAAGGTCCATTGCAGCCCCCAGATCACAGCGATGGCGATCCCGAAGGTCAGCAGCGGTAAGATCCCAAGGGTCACACCGCCTACTGCAACGCTGGCTGTTTCCAGCGCACCGGCATTCAGTGTTTGGGGGTCGGCCGTGTAGACCTCCAGCAATCCGTTCTGGATAATTACACTCACCCCGAAGGTCACAAGCAGCGGTGGAAGAATATCGTCGCCCAGAGTTTGGTTCAGTAGGCCGCGTTGAAGGGCATACCCAATCAGCGCCATAGCGGGAACGACAATCACCAACGCGGCCATTGGGTGCATCCCGGTCGCGGTCGTCACGGTCAGTCCGAGGTATGCGGCCAACACAATCAGATCGCCATGGGCAATATTGACGAGCCGCATGACCCCAAAAATCAACGACAGACCTGCGGCAAACAGGGCGTAGAGTCCACCAAGCAAAGTTCCCTGCACGATAGGATTCAGCCATTCCATATTATTCGATCCCGAAATACGCGCGCGAAATCTCTTCGCGCGAAACGGTGTCAGACGCGCTTTCCAACGAAACGCGCCCCTCCTGCAGGCAAAAGACACGGCTTGAGACCGAAAGTGCCTTGGTGATGTCCTGCTCGACGATGATCGCGCTCATGCCCTCGCCGATGATCCCGGGCAGCGCCTCATAGATGTCTTTGATGATGATCGGTGCCAGCCCCAGGCTAATTTCGTCGAACAGGATCAGATCAGGATTGGCCATCAATGCGCGCCCGATGGCTACCATCTGCTGTTGACCGCCTGAAAGCGATGTTGATGCCTGATTTTTGCGCACTTCGAGGATCGGGAACAGATCATAGACAGCTTTCAGATCCCAAGGACCCGAGCGACCAACTTGGGCTCCGATCATCAGGTTTTCTTTGACTGACAAAGATGGGAATAACTGGCGACCTTCTGGAACCATGGCGAGGCCAAGTTCTGCAACCTCGTCTGCGCGAAGCCGGCTGATATCCTGACCTCGGTAGTGAATCTGATCCACTCCGTTCGTCAGCAACCCGGTGATTGACCGCATCAGGGTCGTCTTGCCTGCGCCGTTTGCACCAATGATTGCCAGAACTTCTCCCTCGCCGACGTCCAATTCGACATCATAGAGCGCTTGGAAATCGCCGTAGTAGGAGTTCAAACCGCGTGTCTGAAGAATTGAGTCAGGCATCGGCTTCGATTCCCAGATAGATTTCCTTTACTTCAGCGCTTTCCATAATTGCCTGTGGCTCGCCTTCGGCGATTTTTTTGCCAAAGTCGATGACGATCAGACGATCCACGACGGCCAGCAGGGCGTGCACAACATGTTCGATCCAGATGATGGTGACGCCAGAGGCGTGGATGTCTTTGATAGTCTGGACCAGTGACTTGCACTCGGCTTCGGTCAAACCACCGGCAATCTCATCCAGCAACAGCAGTTTGGGTTTGGCGCAAAGCGCACGTGTTAGTTCCAGGCGTTTACGCTCCAGCAAAGTCAGGCTACCAGCAAGAACGTTTGCCTTGGGCAGCAGTTCTGTTTGGTCCAGAATCTCCAGACAAAAGTTTTCGGCCTGGTGTCCATGCATGCCAGCTGATTGCGTGGCGGCGATCATCGCGTTTTCGAAAACAGTCATGCCCGAAAACGGCTGCGGGACCTGAAAAGAACGCGCGATACCTGCATGGCTGCGCTTTGCCGCGCTCCATTTGGTGACGTTCTGCCCACTGAATTCTATCACCCCGGAATTGGATTTGAGCGTCCCCGTGATCAAGTTGAACATCGAGGTTTTGCCAGCGCCGTTGGGGCCTATTACCCCGAGTGCCTCGCCTTGCTGAACCTCATAGCTCATGGCATCGGCGACAGTTAATGCGCCAAATGCCTTGCTCAGTTCTTGGAGTCTCAAGATTGTCGTCATACTTCTCTCGGATGGAGGGTTCGGCGCCAAGATCGGCGCCGAATGTCTGGTTAGCCCAGCAATTTCATATCTGCCGTCACCGGAACTTCGGGCGCGGTGCTGTTTGCAACAATCTGCAACTCATAGGCGTCTCCGGACTTCTGCCATTGGCCACCGACCAGCGGAGTTTTGGTGACGTTGTTCATTGGCCCATCACCCCAGTTCACCGGCCCGACAATTGTGTTCAGGTTGGTGGACGTGATTGCCGAAATGATCGCAGACGGGTCTTCCAGATCATCCGCTCGTTTGATGACGTCTGCGACGACCTCAAACAGGGCATGTTTAAAGCCAAGGGGTTGGGTCCAAGGTCGGCCCGACTCTGCCGTATAACCCTCAGCTAGGTCTTTCGAGGAAATGCCGGTGAGTGAGGACGAGAACGGATGATGCGGGGACCACCAGACCTCGGTCGACAACCCGTCACCGCGGTCTCCCAGCGATTCAATGACGGATGGGAACAGAAGTGCTTTGCCAATTGTGACGACCTTCGGGTTAAACCCTTGCTGGGCCGCTTGGCTCCAGAACGTCGCAAAGTCCGGCGGGATCATGTTGCCAGTGACGATTTCGCAGCCAGCAGCCTTGAACGCTGCGATCTGGTTTGAGAAATCGTCGGATAGTGGCTGATAGCGACCGGGATCTGTCAGCGTGTACCCGGCGGCAGCGAGCGGTTTAGGCAGGCCCAGCTCCGCATCACCCCAAGCATTACCGTCGGCATCGTTGGGGAAAAGACCGCCGACGGTTTTTGTGACACCCGTTTTGTCCCACATATCGAGGAACGCTGCGATCACGTCTTCCAAACCCCAGAAGAAGTGATAGGTCGTTTCAAAACCCTCACCAGGAACACCATTGCGGCCAAAGAAATAGGGCTGCCAAGGACAGTCGGTGGTGATGCAGGGAACTTCGTTGATCTCTGCCTGATCAGCGACAGGGTTCACCGTGTCCGGTGTTGAAGCCGCAACGATGATATCGACCTCATCGCCCAAGATCAGGTCAGCTGCAACCTCTGCTGCTCGGTTCGGGTTGGACTGGCTGTCTTTTGAGATGATCTCGACATTCCAGGTCTTTCCATTGTTGTCCAACCCGGCCGAAAAGACCTGCTGTATGGCTTGAAGCACGTACTCGTCGGCCTCAGCGAAACCAGCAAGCGGTCCGGTGCGAGGGCTAACGTTGCCGACCCGCAGCGTTGGGTTTGCGGCGTAGGCGCGCGTCGCCCGAAGAATGGCCGGCGTGGCGATTGCCGCCGCGGCACCGGCAATAAAACTGCGCCTAGTGGCCGTTCTAAAAGTCCTTGTCATTACGTCCTCCCTTCACCGGCCTCCCGCCAGTGTTTGATTGATCTTACAAACTCTTTTCGAGATTTTTCAGATGTTTCGCGACACGTTGGCGAACCTGATCCGCCTCGCCCTCGGCCCATTTTCTGAAACCTTCACCTGATTTCATGCCAAGCTTACCTGCATCGACAAGCGATTTGAGATAAGATGAAGGTCCCTTGTGCGCTTCGAGATCGTGCAGTACGTTTTCGTGGATATCGAGAGTCAGGTCGGTACCCACCAAATCCGCGTTTTCCAATGGACCGAGAACCGCCAATCGTCGCCCAAAGCTGGACTTGATCACAGTATCAACGGCTTCCGCGTCGCAAATACCGTTTTCCACCAGACTGACCGCTTCGCGCCACAACGCATGTTGAAGGCGATTGCCAATAAAGCCGGGTACGTCCTTCTCGACCATCACCGGAGTTTTTCCAGCATCCTTCAATAGATCGAACATCGTCTGTGCAATCTCAGGGTCTGTCCATTCCGTCTTGATGACTTCGACCAACGGGATCATGTGCGGGGGATTCCACCAATGGGTTCCCAAAGCTCGGTTTTTCGGTCGCAAACCGGACATGATCTGAGTGATCGGCATGACCGAGGTATTGGATGCGAGTATGCAAGTTTTTGGTGCATGCGCCTCGATCTCAGCAAAGATCGCTTGCTTGAGCTCCAACTTTTCCGGCGCCGCTTCAAAAACAGCATCGGCATGTTGAACCGCACTTTCTGTCGTCGCAAAGATTTCAATCATCTTGAGCGTATCTGTGATTGTGACCTCGTCGTCCCCCATCGCGGCCATGCTGGCGCGGACGCGGGCAGGCACGCTGGCTCGCGCCTCTTCAACTGGATCTGTGATGGCGACGCATTGACCTGCTTTTGCAAAGGTTAGGGCGATACCGTGCCCCATCAGACCCGCGCCAATTACCGCTATTTGCTGCTTCTTGCGCACCATCACTTAACCCGCCGTGTAACCACCGTCGGCATGAAGGATATGCCCGGTGTAAAAATCAGATGCCCGCGACGCGAGAAACAGGAGCGGACCGGCAAGGTCTTCAGGCTCACCCAGTCGTCCTTTGGGAACACGGGTTAGGAAGCCATCGCGCACTGCTTTAGCTTCGTCGGTTTCTTCGAACATCCAAGCCGTCAAAGGCGAGCGGAATACCGTCGGCGCGATCGCGTTGACGGTAATCCCTGTTGGACCCAGCTCACATCCCAAGGCTTTGGTTATCCCGTTCACGGCAGCCTTTGATGCGCAATACGCCGTGTAACCGGCAGGGTGTCCAAGGATGCTGCGCGCAGAACTGACGAAAATTATCTTGCCATATTCGCTTTGCTTCATGTGTGCCGCCGCCGCGCGCGCCAAAAGCCAACTCTGGTTCACATTGGCGTCCATCACTGCGTCAAAGGTTTCCGGCGCCATGTCGTTGATCGGTGCAACTTTGTTCATGCCGGACGCGACAACGAGAATGTCAAGCTTACCAAAGTTGTTAACGGCTTCGTCGACCAATGCGCCACAGCACGCTTCATCAGTCGGGCGCAAATTTATTGCAACTACGG
Source organism: Ruegeria sp. HKCCA6707 (assembly GCF_013033515.1). Lineage (GTDB taxonomy): Bacteria > Pseudomonadota > Alphaproteobacteria > Rhodobacterales > Rhodobacteraceae > Ruegeria. The sequence goes on from NZ_WQEG01000001.1 coordinate 913,918, forward strand.
TCGCACCAAGCGCCTTACACTCTTTGGCAATCTCGTCGAGCGCTTCTTGATTGCCCGCAGCCAGAACCAGATTGCACCCGGCACCAGCCAGAACGCGCGCAGCAACCATGCCAAACGCGCCGGATGCTCCGGTGATCAGTGCGACGTTGTCTTTTACGTCAAACATCTTGAGTGGATCAGACATTCTTTTCGTCCTTAGCTTTCTGGCGGATACGGAATGACCACCAGCATTTTGCAGGTGTGGTTGGCGCGGTTCTCTATTTTGCGCACTTCGCCCGGTGCGATCGTGCAGCTATCCATGGGTCCAAGATTGGTTTCTGTGCCGTCAACGATGATGGTCATCTCGCCCTCCAGAACGACGTAGACTTTCTCGAAGGGCGTGGAGTCCGGCCCGGCACCACCGCCTGGTAAAAACTGGCTGAAGCCAATCCACTGATTTGTCGGCCCGCCTTCCTCAAACCCTTGTAAGCGCAGCCCAAGACACCCAAAATGGTTTGGTGCTTCGTAGGGTTGTGCGTCTTGAAAACGCTTCAGATGCATGTCCGTCTCCGCTCAAGGTTATTGGCGGCCACCGGCGAACCGGCGACCGGTCCGTGAGTGTTCAGAAATCTTCACCAGCCTCGATGCGGTAGGACTGGTTCTTGTCGATCATCGCCACCAGTCGGATAATGCAGCCATCGCCCCGGTCCCAGTTCCAAGGGAAGAACGCGAAGGTACAGCGCTTGCCGGTTACTGCATCGAGATCGCCGCCAACATTTTCGATACCGAGAATACCCTTGGAGAACAGCATGTTGTGCACAGGCTCCCATTCTGGGAAGTCAACGTCCCAGGGCGTTCCACCTGACCACTCAAGGTATTCCTCCTCAAGATGCGGCATGATCGGACCGTTGCGCTGCGGGCCAATGGCGGTTGCCAGCGGGTGATCGTTCGCCTGGGTATCGTGGCCGACGACTTTCACACCTTTCTCGATCATCCACTCAGCGGCGGAAGGAACGAGACCCGGGCAATAAGCAAAGTAGTCGCCATCTTCATACTGCTTGTGCCAGCCGGTGTTGATGATCAGCACATCGCCTTTGCGGATTGCGTGACCACAGGCCTTTTCCAGATCATCGCCAGTAATTTGCTCCCATTTCTTTTTAGGTACAGAAACCACCAAACCCGAGCCAAAGAAATGGGGTAACGGTACCTCATCGATGAACGGCGTTCCCTGAACGACATGCGCCGGTGCATCAATATGAGTGGTTACGTGCATCGTCGTGGTAATCGTCTGAGACAACACGCCTGACTTAGCCATATAGTGCTTTCGGTCGATCTGGACGTCCTTGAAATACGGCCAGTTGGGGCACTGAAACCCATATCTGTGGCTCAGATTGTAAAACTCAAGCCCCATGTCATTGTCGGTGTTTGCCTGAAACTCAATGCCGCGGATTTCGACCATAGGGCATATCTCCTCTGTTCGCCGGCAACGCGGCGGTGTTCGCTTTTCAATTGTCTGGGTGGCCTCCCCACCTGTCCCGCATGATGATGCACACGCACCGCATTATGGTCAACAGAAAACTCACTATACGGTTGACTTGCACCGCATTGTGGTACAACACTGTAAAAATGCCAGGCATCCGCAGCTACGATGCCAAGACAGAATGGGGTAGATAAATGTCTGAAAAAGCAGATAAAGGTGGCATTCAGGTCATTTCCAGAGCGGCCTCGATTTTGCGTGTTCTAAAAGAAAACCAATCCGGAATGAGCTTGGGTAAGATCGCCGAGCGTGTTGACCTGCCTCGCTCTACGGTACAGAGAATCACTAGCGCACTTGCTGAAGAAAAACTCGTCATAGCAGATGCAAATGGGGGTGGCTTAAGGCTCGGCCCCGAACTAAGCGCTCTCGCAGGCGCCGCGCAGTACAGCATCGTCGAACACTGCCGGCTGCTTTTGACGGAATTAACCCAAAAAACCGGGGAAACCACAGACCTCGCTGTGATGCGTGGGATTGGTATGGTTTTTCTGGATCAAGTTCCGGGCGTTTACCGTTTGACTACGGTCTCGCAAGTAGGCGAGGTTTTTCCACTGACCACCACTGCAAACGGGAAAGCTTGTCTCGCTCAGCTCGATGAAGGAGATGCAACAAAGCTCATTAAGAACGAATGGGAACGGAATGGTATCCAAAGAAACTTGGATGAGTTCCTTTCCGAACTTGATACAGTCCGCGAACAGGGCCTTGCCTATGATTTGGACGAGCATTCTGCCGGCGTATCGGCAATCGGGTTTTCTTTCGTCGACTGGGTCGGAGACCTGCACGCGATCTCAATTCCAGTGCCAACGACGCGATTTGCACGGCAAAGAGCAACCATCGAACAAGCGCTTATCGAGACATCCAAAAATATACATCAAACTTTCCAATAAGCTTTTGAAGCTGACTTGAGGCAGATTGGTGTCCCTCGACCGACCTTGTCTGGCAGCCCGCGCTTCCAACGGAAAAAATCCCTACATTGCACCCAACCAATTGCGGCTAGTTCCGCATTGTCGCGAAGGTTCGCATTCGTGTTTGATTGCAAGTTTTGCAATCATTGGATGATTGTCGACATCTTAACGAACCGAGAACATCACTGAATGGGCGTTATGTGAAGCGATCTCTGGTTGAGTAGTGGGCATTCAGTGGAATGATTGCGAAGGGCTGTCTCGCGGACAAAGCCGAATTTGGATTCTTGACCTTCGCTGACGCAGCATGTGCTCGCAGGCGCGGCATGTATTTCGCTGCACTTCTTTCGATGTCTTAAGACCGGTCGTTCGCGGGTGTCGAATTGGCCTGAACCGAAACCGCACGTTCGCTGCAAGGGTCATAAACTCGAAGACGCGGACAAAGCGGTTATTAGGGGCATTGCAAGTTGAACAGCTTTGCTGAGCCCCGATCCCATCATAGGCCTCCACAGAACTCTATTTTCTTGCCGCATTTGCTCGTCGTCCATGACCTCTTCGACCACGCGGTCCCGCAAAGCATAGCATTTCAAAAAGCGACGCAAAGGGCATCGTCCAGTAGGGCATAGTATTTCTCCAAATCAAAGTTCGACAACTTACAAGCTGCCCGAACCCGCGGCTGAAACCCACGGACCACAATCGTAAAGACCTGTAAGAAACCCGTAAGAAGTTTGGGTAAAGCGTGGAATATTGGCATGCTAGCGTCGTTGAACCCAGCAGTTCCAAAGACCAAAATGAAAAATTGCACGTCTCTATTTTCTCAGAAACTACGCTCCCATCGACTCGGCAGCGGTCGCCATGGCCGTATGACTCAAGAAGAATTGGCTTTGATGCTCAACGTAAGTGTCGACGCCGCTAGCAAATATGAGCGCTCGCTGTCGTATATCCGTGGTGACCTTGAGTACCAGCTGCAAGAAAAGCTCGGTTGGAGCTTGGAGGATGTGATTGCTTGCCGAGAGGATTGGGAGGCCGGGCGAGCACAACATTCAGGTTCTGCCTATCGTTTGTTAAACAACCAGGAAGTGATCAACGAATTCGGCGGCTCCTCATCGGCGGTAACACAAGCTGTGGCATGCATGGAGGTGGACGATGGAGATGGCTTACCCGGTGGCTTCTCGGCCGCTGATACTGTGTGGCGTGACATACAAAAATCGGGCCTTTTGTCAGGGCCCTATGTAATGCTCGGGTCGAAAATCGTTGGACACGTTGGTTTGATTTTTCCAAAATCCGATCCCGAAAAGAGTTTTTATGAACTTCTATTTGATGAAGCGTAGCTTACGCCGGATCTTCTGAAGCGCCCTTTGCTACCAGGGGATTACTTCGCGTATTGTCCAGCGATTTACGTTGCGCGTGGTCACGAGAATGCAACCCGCTTGCTCCTTGCCGGTTTTGTTACGGAGTTGGAAGAGCTTCTCGAGAGGGAGATCTTTGTCCGTGAGATTGGGGCAATCTCAGTGAACGGTCTTGGAACTCAATTGTGCGAGGACCTTGGCCTCAAGTTTCTTGGAGCTCGTCAGCGATACGCCGGTTTCGGAGTCTGGACTTTAAGTTGCTCGGGTATCGCCAATTCAATTGTTGGACGCCGAAGTACTAAACTTCGAGATGCCTATCTAAGTACACTCCTTTCAAGTTGACACTGAAAACTTCCAGTTCCGCTTTGGGATCACCTTCAAGATTAGCCGCCAGCCGCACAAAGGTCGGCTCAATGCTGTCTAAGGTCCGATACTCTGTTTTGTCATAGAAAATTCATGTGGTTGGCGAAAATCACAGATGACTGGTCTCGGTCAGCCTGCCGCAACGGCATCGCCGCGTAAGCATTGGGCCGGTGAGAGCCCACTTTGACCGATGCTGCGCAATGCCCGAATGACATCAATGCGCAGAAAGCGGGCTTTGCAAAGTTTGGCGAACAGCTCTCTTCTTACATCCAATGGTAGGTCTTTATTCTGCGGTCGCAGATCGAATTGCAGCCGTCCGCTGCAAGAGCAATGTCTTGGGCTGGGTGAGCTCACAGTCCGCGGGCGAAGCTACCCTTGAGGCTGGATACATCTAATTCAGATCTATGAACAAAACCGACCTTGTCCATAGCATGGAACAACTCTTGAGTATTCGTGGGAATTTGCCGAGACACGTTCAAACACTGGCTGCGAGACCTCAGTGTTCGTCTTTGCGGAGTGACGCAAGCGCCGTCTTTAGTATCTCTAAGCTTGCAGCGCGTTCTTCTGGTGTCATCGAGCTCGGGTCCAACAACATTTGAAAATTCGGATTTTCATATACAACTTTTTCTGCGCGCGGTCTCGATTTCTTTTGACCCAAGACGCGGTATGTCATGACAGGTTGAGCCACGCCTTTGACTTGGATAGCACCGACTTCTTCGGTCTCTATTTCGTGGTTCACGTGCGCCCAGGTTTCGTACGAGATGTAAATCTCTCCTTCCTCGGCCTGATGCTCCAACCTTGATGCTACGTTCACAGCGCCGCCGATAATGGTGTAATCCATTCGGTCGTCACTTCCAAAATTCCCAACCGTACAAAAGCCTGTATTGATACCTATACGGCATTGTAAATGTTGCCTTATTCCTTGACGGCTCCATTTTGCCCGCAACTCTGTCAACTTGTCTCGCATTGCAATTGCCATTCTCACGCATGCCATAGCATCTTCCCGCACCCCTTTAGTCTCCGGATCTCCAAAGAAGACAAGGATTGCGTCGCCGATAAACTTATCTATCGTCGCACCATGGTTCAGAGCGACTTCCGCCATTTCGGTCAGGTAGCTGTTCAGGAGTTCTGTTAAATCTTCCGATTCCATCTGATCCGTAAGCTCTGTGAAGCCGGCGACGTCCGAGAAAAACACTGTCAGCTTTTTTCGCTTACTCGCGAGTTTAACTTCTTGGCGACCGGAAAAGATCGAGTTGTAGACTTGAGGCGATAAGTATTTGGCAAGCTTTCCTGACAATGCCTCAAGCTCTTGGTTTTTTTGGGTAACTTCTTCGGCGGCGATGCGCTGTTTTTCGGCTAATGCATTCAGTTCCCGCTCGTTACGATCACTTAATCGCATCATGCGCCGTGTGGTTCTGAGCAGCTTTCTGTATTCTCCGACAAGGTTTTCAATTGATTTGCGTGTTTCATCATTCGGAAATTGTCCACTGTTTAAAGCTGCTTCCGCGACTTCCAAAGCCTCATTCTCGCGAACAAAGAGATCGTCGATAGTCATCGATCCAACAACTTTTCCAGTGTGAACTTGGCATGTTTCAGGTCTTCCCCAAACTCCTCCCCAAGTTCTTCCATGGTTTCGTCTTCGGGGTCGTGAAACCAGTAAACGTCAACACTTTTTCCCGCCTCAGCCGCGGAATCCAAAAGCTCCATGATCAACATGATGGCCTTGGCGCTGGACGAATTGAAATAGATGAGTTCAAAGTCAAAACGACATTTGGATATTGAACCATCCGACAACCAACTTTTTAAGGCATCAAACAACGGGTTGTAAAATGTCGTAACATCCTCAGGGTAGGATTCCCCAATTAGTTTGAGGTGGCCAACGTCAAAATCGAACGCCACGGCCGGGGTGCGGTTTGTTGCCGGGATATCAATTTTCTGCATTCGTACCCTCTTAAACCGTCGCTTTGAGTGCGAAGAATGCGTGCTGATCGTCAATCCGCATAAAATCAAACTCGATTGGCTTTGACGCTCGGCGCGCAATTTCAATTAACCCGATACCTGCACTATTGCTGACGGCGTCAGTTTCTGACCGGAGTTGGCCTTTGTACGCAGCCCTAAGTTCCTCACGATTCATGGCGCGTAGTTCGGAAAGTCGTTTTCGCATGTTGTCTACGTCACTCAAAAGGATCAGATTGCCCGCATGAACGACGTAGCCGTCGGCCTCGTTTCCTATGGTCACGATGCCGTAACTTATATCCAGTACCTCGGTCTCATCGTCGGCTGGTAGCCGTTCGACTGAATATCTGATGATGTTCTGCATTTGCTCTACGAAAACAGCGAAAACGCTTCGGAGAGTTTTGGTGTCGGCATCTTCAGACACTAATTTCTGCTTTAACGCATCGCCAACACCACTGAGGATACCTTCGGTTACATACCCGCTGTATGCAAAGACAACGCCTTGTCGACGCAGGTTGGCGCGTAGTTCGTAGACTTCGCTTGCAAGCATCTGTTCCCCTTGGTCATGCTTGGGTGGCACCAAGTTCAATTCACGTCTTAATATCATAAGATACACATTTATGCATTTTTAGTGTATCAATCGTGCAGGGTTGTTAGTGGGGAGGTTAATATGATTAGGCTATTGTGTGTGGTCGCCGTAGTAATATCGTCCGACCCGGCTACAGCGGCCGACATTCCAACTGAGGTTAAGGCAAAGCTCCAATCCGCCATGATTTCGCATGTCGATGGGGTCATGGTCGACGGTTCTTACACGTATCTGGACACGACCACCAACGCGTTTGAAACCGTTTACCCAGCAAATGTTCATCCCATGGTTCTTCTTGCGGGAAATGACTATTTCGTCTGCTCTGAAATGATAACCGAAGATGGCGACACCGTGACCGCAGACTTTCTAGTGCGTGAAGTTTCCGGGGACTACAAAGTTGTACAGATGATCGTCAACAATCGTGGCGCTCTTCAGGCCGCGATGAAGAACATCGGGAACTAGATGCCGGACACTATAGAGGCATTTAGTGCGTAAACTCTGGGCATTCTTGAAGCGCCGAATATTTCTGAAGCATATTCTGGCGACCCTCCTGCTCGGAGGCGTGTTAAATGCCATTGTGCTTCTTTTTTACTATGAATTCAAAAAGAAAGCTCAATCGGATCAGGTTGCCGCAGAGGTTGCAACGATTGCCAATCGTATAGCGCGCCCGTTGGCTGAATTGGTTGAAGTAGGGAATTTTGCGCAAGCAACGAGTCTGCTCGCCGTCTACTCGGGTTTTCCTTACGTTATTTGCGCTGAACAGAGGTTAGAGCGAAGCTTGGAAACACTGGTTTCCTGGCCTGCTATTGGATGCGACAAGATAAATAAATCTGGTCTAGACATCGTCGTTTCTGTTCCTACGGCCGCAGGGCCAGCCACGATGTTGGTCCGAATTGATCAGGAGATATTGAACAATGAGTTAAAGACAGAAGTAAGTGTTGTGGTCCTTCTTGGAATCCTCGGGGGATTTGCGCTCATCTTAGCAGGCGCTGCTGCATTTTTATGGCTTATCAACAGACCTCTAGGCCAAATGTTGAAAGCCATCGAAAGGTTCGAGCAATACGATGACCCTAAAATTGTCCCATACGAGTCGGAAGATGAGATTGGCAAGGTTGTTCAAAGCTATAACTCAATGCTGGACCGCGAGGTTGAACGTGTCAATGAAATCCGAGAGGCGCACCATCAGATCGTCGCAAGCGTAAATTATGCCACGCGAATTCAGCAGGGTTTGTTGCCTACGACAAGCCAGTGCGAGGACGCCTTTGCTGATTTCGCTGTCATATGGGAACCACGCGATTTGGTTGGTGGGGATATCTACTGGATCAAAACGGACGGCCCAATTACGACGCTCGCTTTAATTGATTGCACTGGACATGGCGTTCCCGGAGGCTTCATGACGATGTTGGCAATCGCTACACTCGAGCGGCTTTACTTCGAAAATGAAACGCTTAGCCCGTCGCTGGCACTGTCCAAGTTGAGCGATTTGACGCGTGCACTTCTAAATCAGGATACTGCAAACGGGACTTCCAACGACGGCATGGACGCCGCGATTTGCCAGATCGATTCAGCAAAAGGGGTGGCGACGTTTGCAGGTGCGCGTATGTCTCTTTTGGTCAAATCCAAGATCGGCATTGACCGAATCCGAGGTGATAAGCTGAGCATTGGGTATGTGGACACTCCTATTGGTCCAAAATTCTTGGAGCACGAAGTTCAAATAGATCAAATCACAGATTTTTTTGTTTCAACTGATGGGTTGATTGACCAATTAGGTGGAGAAAAACGCTTAGCTTTTGGTTTTCAAAGAATTGTATCTGTATTTGAACAGGAAAAGTGGTCGTGTTCAGAAGATCTATTGTCGGCTATTCACAGCGCTTTTCAAGATTATAGTACGAATGAAGAACGTTTGGATGACTTAACCATGATTGCTTTTCGCACTACTCGAAATACAGATTAAGGTGTGTTTGTGAGGTGCAACGCCCTCCGCTTATCCGTAAACGTTGATGTCTACTCCTGTACTATCTAAGGCTTTGTTAGGCGTTATTAAAATGAGGTGACGTCGATTTTTCCTCGCTGAACAGACGCTACAGTGGACTGACCGTTCTACAGGGCGCTTCGGTGAAATAGGTGCGGCCGCGGGATCGTCGAGATCGTCACACTGAATCCCGCCCAAAGCGACCCCGCTAAAATGTGACACTGAGACTGGTGCCTGAATTGTCCTCTGAATGTACAGTCTGCTCCGTCTCTGATTGAAAGCGTATGCGCCAACTCGCGGGAATTGCGGCACAATTCCGGATCAGAAAACACAACCGAGGTGAGACAGGTATGAGTGCCCCCGCTGGGGGTCGATCCGCATCCTGATCCGAAGATCCGCGGCCTCGTCGTCAACGCGGAGGAAGCGGAAACGGTGCGCACGATCTTCGCGCTCTACGATGAGCTCGGCTGCCTGAGTGCGGTCATGCGTCGTGCACGTGAGATCGGCCTACGCTCGAAGCGGCACCGATTCAAATCCGGGCATATCCAGGGCGGCAATCTATTCTCACGCGGCCAGATCTATGCGGTTCTTCGTAACCCGATCTACATCGGAAAGATCCGTCATAAGGCGCAGGTCTGGGAGGGGCAGCATGAGCCGATCGTAAGCGAGGCCGTTTGGGAGCGGGTCCAAGAAAAGCTGGAGGCTGCCAGTGCACGGCCGCGGGGTCGAAAGACTGCTGCCCGGCAACTCGGTGCCAGGCCTATCGCACCGCTCATAGGGAAACTCCGTGATGAAAACGGAGATCGACTAACCCCGACGCACACCCGTCGTCATGGACGGCAGATCCGATACTACGTCTCGAACCGGCTGGTCTCTGGCGGAACGGACCCGCGAGGCTGGCGATTGCCAGCGACGGCACTGGAGTAGGCTGTTGCAGACGCCACTGCAGGGCACATCGCCAAGCTGGCCCATGACTATCGGATTTGCGCAAAACCCGAACTGCAGCGCAACGATACCATCAAAGCAAAAGCACGACGACTCGCCAGTCGGCTCTCAGAGGGCGCGCCAGAGCATCTGCGGAAGATCTTGGACGATGGGCAGATCACAAAGAACGGCATTGTCTTGCGGCTGAATGCGGATGGTATAGCTGAGGCGTTGGAAATGCAACCCAATGAGATGGACCGCGCGGTTCGGACGATCGAGGCTCCCTTCGAACTACGCCGGCGCGGTGTCGAAGGAAAGATCGTCATCGGCGACTGCGAGCCTCAACCAGATCGTACGCTCCTTCGCGCTCTGTCCTCTGCGCATGATTGGGCAGCCGACTTGCGCAACGGCAGGCCCCTTGGTGAGATCGCCGCGGCGACGGGGCATGCAGAAGCCTACATTCGCAACCGTTCGCAGCTGGCGTTCCTGTCGCCCGCGATCCGGAGCGCAATCCTCGAGGGGCGCCAGCCGACGAACCTGACCCTCGAACGGATCATCCGAAAACCAGTGCCATTGGACTGGGGTGCCCAGGCCAGGTTGTACGGCTTCGAAGGCGGTCAGTGACATCCCTCATCTGGACGTGTCGTTCCCTTTTCCCCGTGGAAAATTTCCCTGATACCTGCAAAAATGTTCCCTGTTATTTTGCGTAGGGAAATCTTCCGCAACCCATTGATAATAAGCATAGATTCAGGGCGCAAAATCACCAAAATGCCCCAAATCCGAAGATTTTCCATGTTAATTCCCTGTTAGCAGGGAAATTTGGCCCTAACCGAAGCGCGTGATGGTGCCTCCAGAGACACTGCGCCTAAATCGGGCCAGCTCACGGTATTACGGTCGTCTCTCTGGCAGATGGCATAGCTCAAGCGCCCGAAAAAACGAGACAAAACAGGGAAATTAGGAATTTGCTGACAGAGATAGGGGTGGGTGGCGGGGAGACAGGGATTCGAACCCTGGGAACGCTCTCACGTTCAACGGTTTTCAAGACCGCCGCATTCGACCACTCTGCCACCTCCCCGCTTGGGGCTCGGGTCTAAGGCCCCTGCGCGGCAGAGGCAAGACATAAATCGGGAAATCTTGCCGAAGTCCAAGCTGCGTCTTTCCATAAGACCAAGGGCAGGTTATGATTCGGGCAGAGGACCGCTAGAGACTGGCAAAAGAACCAGCTTAATCGCGGAGAGGCGCAGCCATAAGGCCTTGTCAGGCAAGGGAAAATGCAATGAAGCGAGCGATTGGCACACGCTTTGGATCGCATCAGCTGTTGGCATTGGCCGCAGCTTTGGTTCTGGCTGGATGCGAAGAAGGTTTTATTCCTGCGATCGCAACACCAGAAGAAGCGGAAAGCGAAACGGTTGAAAATGACGATGCGGTCGAGCTGTTTCCGCAAGCTGCCAATGGCGAACAGCGCGACGTTGAAGCGCCTGAGGTATTCCAGATAACCGAGGCCGGGCTTTGGGACGGTCGTCCGTCGCTGGGCGGTATCTGGGTCGCGCACCCGGATGTGGCGCAACCCGAACGCGTCAGGATTGTGAACACCACCAACAACAAATCGGTCACCGGGGCTCTTTTCCGGCGTGAGCGGAACCTGCCCGGACCGGCCCTGCAGGTCTCGTCTGCGGCAGCGGAAGAGCTGGGCCTTCTGGCAGGTGCCCCAACACGGGTCGAGGTTGTGGCGCTGAGGCGAGAAGCGATCACGCCGACCCCACCCCCAGCGGAACCCGAGGCGGACACGACCGAACTTGCAAGCGCCGAGACCGACACCGCGGTTGACGATACCTCTGCCGACGACGGCGCAGAAACTCCCCCAAAACGCAAATGGTGGCAAAAGAAACCTGTAGACGACGCGAGTGGGGCGGTGGCTGGAGCCGCTGTTGCCGGGGCCGCTGCTGGGGCGGCAATCGCTTCGGACTCAGAGGATGAAAGCCTGCCGGAAGCTACGGAGTCTTCGGATACCGAAAACACTGAAAGCGCCGCGCAGGATGCCGAGGAAAAGCCGAAGAAACGCAAGTGGTGGCAGAAAAAACCTGCCGAAGACACCGCGACCGGCGCTGTTGTTGCCGGAGCGGCAACAGGAGCGGCGATAGCAGCCGAGGCAGGTGCATCGGCGGCATCGGATGCAGCAGAAGCCGAAGCTGACGTGGCCGTTGAAACAGCCGCTTTGACGGATCCGGTTGTCACCGCGCCGGACGAGGCTCCGAAAAAACGCAAGTGGTGGCAGAAGAAAGATCCTCAGGAGATCACCGAAACACCGCTGGATCCTATCGCTGGCGCTGCCGCAGCCATTGACGCGGCCGAGCCCACAGCGACCGAAGCCGCGGCAGCAGCGGCTGGCACCTCGGCTGCTGTTTCGAACTTGTCGCAGCCTTATGTGCAGGTCGGCACCTTCTCGGTTCAGTCCAACGCCAACAGTGCCGCCGAAAAGATCCGCCGCAACGGCATGTCCGCCGAAGTGCGGGAGTTGAAGACGGACGAAAACACAATCTGGCGCGTCTTGGTTGGCCCGGCAAAAACACGGGCCGAGCGCAGAGCCATCCTTTCAGACGTTAAGGATCTGGGCTTTACCGACGCGTTCACGGCGAAAAACTGACATTCAGGAGGACTATGATGCTTTCTGTACTGCGATCGACATCCCTGGTGGTGGGGCTGACGCTGATGGCGCTGCCCTCTCACGCCTTCGACACACAGGCGCGCGCCGCTTATGTGATGGACCAGAAAACAGGGACGGTACTGCTGTCGAAAGACGCCGACGAGCCTTTGCCACCTGCGTCGATGTCCAAGCTCATGACGCTTTACGTCGCGTTCGAAGCCCTTCGGGATGGCCGCCTGACCTTGGACGAGACATTGCCAGTGTCCGAACATGCCATGAGTTATGGCGGCTCGACCATGTTCCTGAACACCCAGGATCGGGTGACGGTCGAGGACCTGTTGCGCGGAATCATTGTGTTGTCGGGAAATGATGCCTGCGTTGTCATTGCCGAAGCGCTGAGCCCTGACGGGACCGAGGCCGGGTTTGCCAGATACATGACCCAGCGCGCCGAGCAGATGGGCATGACACGCTCGAACTTCACCAACTCGAACGGATGGCCATCAGCCGGGCATCGCATGTCAGTGCATGATCTGGCGGTGCTTGCGGATCGGCTAATCTCGGATTTCCCCGAATTTTACCCGCTGTTTGCAGAAGAAGAGTTCGAGTTTGATGGTCGTGCGCCGTCAAACTCGCGAAACCGCAACCCCCTGCTGAGATTGGGTATCGGCGCAGATGGGCTGAAGACCGGCCACACCCAAGAGGCAGGATACGGCCTTGTCGGGTCCGCAAAACAGGGCGACCGCAGGGTCATCTTTGTCCTCACAGGCCTCGACACAACCGCCCGCCGCGCAGAGGAGGCTGAGGCCGTGGTTAACTGGTCGTTTCGCAATTTTGTCGAGAGGACAGTTGCCGACGCGGACCGACCGATAGCACAAGCCAAGGTTTGGATGGGGGCAGAAAAAACTGTAGGTCTGGTGCCGCAAGAAGACCTGACCGTACTTTTCCCGATCCTGGGAGATAAGGATATTCAGGCCGAAGTCGTCTATGACGGGCCAGTCAATGCACCCATCCAGAAAGGTCAGCAGCTTGCTGAACTTGTGATCAAACCCGAAGGTCTGCCAGAAATACGCCGGCCATTGGTGGCCGCCAATGCTGTTGCCGAAGGTGGATTTGTCGTACGCATGCTGACCGTGGGCGGCATTGTTTTGAAAGATGTCGTCAAGAACAACCCGCTGGGGTCGCTTTGACACAGCAAGGACTGTTTCTGACATTCGAAGGCATTGACGGCTCGGGCAAATCGACCCAGGCCCGCATGTTGGCCGATCACCTGCGAAATGCAGGCCATGAGGTCGTTCTGACCCGCGAGCCTGGTGGGTCCCCCGGGGCCGAAGAAATCCGCAACCTGGTGTTGCAGGGTGATCCTGATCGCTGGTCGGCCGAGACCGAATTGCTGCTGTTCACCGCCGCCCGTCGCGATCATCTGGAACGCACCATCGAACCCGCCCTGGCAGAAGGAAAGGTGGTGATATGCGACCGCTTTGCCGACAGCACCCGGATGTATCAGGGGCTTTCACGTGGCAATCTGCGAGCTGCCGTTGACCAACTGCACACGCTGATGATCGGGCGAGAGCCTGACATGACACTTTTGATCGACATGGACCCCAATACCGGCCTGTCGCGCGCCAAAGGGCGTCAGGGAGTCGAAGAGCGATTTGAAGACTTTGGCCCCGATCTGCAGCGCCGTATGCGTGCGGGGTTTCTGGATCTGGCCAAAGAGTTCCCCAAGCGCTTTCGTGTCATCGACGGCAATCGGGACGTGGACTCTGTGGCTCAGGATGTGACAGATATCGTTGGGACAGCCCTGCGTTAGACGAAACATGAGCGACGACACTCCTGCACCAGATCAGGCGCCCGGTGCGCCACATCCGCGCGAGACTATGCGCCTGTTTGGTCAGGACGCAGCTGAGCGGGCGTTTCTTGAGGCCTATACCTCTGACCGGCTGCACCATGGCTGGCTGCTGACCGGCCCCCATGGGGTGGGTAAGGCGACGCTCGCCTGGCGCATCGCACGGTTTTTGCTGGCCACGCCCCCCATGGATGACGGCGGGCTGTTTGGGGCACCGCCCCCACCTGAGACGCTTGAGATTGACCCCGACCATCCCGTTGCCCATCGCATTCTGGCCAGCGCGGAACCGGGACTGGCTGCAATCACGCGCTCGGTGAACGATCAGGGCCGTTTGCGCAACGAAATCGTGGTGGATGATATCCGCAAGCTGGGCAAATTCTTCGGCTTGTCCTCGGCGGATGGCGGGCGGCGTGTTGTGATCGTGGATGCAGCCGATGAGATGAATGTAAGCGCGGCAAACGCGCTGCTGAAGATGCTTGAAGAGCCACCGGCCCGCACCACGCTGCTGCTGATCTCGCACCAACCCTCCCGGCTGTTGCCCACGATCCGATCACGTTGTCGCAGCTTGCGCCTGTCCCCGCTGGGCCCAGACGATATGAATGCGGCACTGGCCCAGACCGGGGCCGAGCTGCCCCAGAATACGGATCACCTGGCCGCCCTGGCTGCAGGTTCGGTTGGCGATGCGGTGCGGCTGGTCAATCTGGGTGGGCTTGAGATTTATGCAGAGCTGATCGCCATTTTGGGCACCCTGCCCCGGATGGACCGCCAGCGCGCCTTGGCCCTGGCCGAAGCCGCTGCCCAGCGCGGTGCGGCTGAACGGTTCGAACTGCTGCTGACCCTGATCGACATCGCTCTGTCTCGGCTTGCGATCACTGGCGCCTGCGGCCTGCCGCCTCAGCCAGAAGCCGCCCAAAACGAGGCGGAAATCCTGACCCGCCTTTCGGCCACTCCGCAACAGGCCCGCCACTGGGCCGAAGTGGCCGCCACGATCACAGCCCGCGCGCGACATGGTCAGGCGGTGAACCTTGACCCTGCCGCTCTGGTCCTAGATACGGTGTTCAAGATTCAGGAAACCGCTGGTCAAAGCAGATGAGCATCACACCGGAAATCACTGACAGCCATTGCCATCTGGATTTCCCGGATTTTGATGGGCAGTTGGATCAGATCATCGCCAACGCCGCTGATGCAGGCGTGACCCGCATGGTCACCATCTGCACCAAACTGCGCAACGAACCCGCAATTCGCGCCATCGCCGAAGCGTATGCCCCCGTCTTCTACGCCGCCGGCACGCACCCGATGAGCGCGGCGGACGAGCCCATGGCAACCGTCGAAGAATTGGTCGCGATGTCCCAGCATCCGAAATTCGTAGGCATTGGCGAAACCGGGCTGGACTATCACTACACCGCCGAGAGCGCCGATGTGCAAAAGCAATCGTTGCGCATTCATATCGAGGCCGCACAACGCACCGGGCTGCCATTGATCATCCACGCCCGTGCCGCAGATGAAGACATGGCGCGCATTCTGACCGAAGAGTATTGCAATGCGCCCTATGGTTGCGTCATGCACTGCTTTTCATCTTCGTCCGAACTGGCCCGCGCCGCCTTGGAGCTTGGGTTCTACCTGTCCATGTCGGGCATCGCAGCATTCCCCAAAAGCCAGGAGCTGCGGGATATTTTCGCCGCCGCACCGATCGACCGTATTCTGGTAGAAACCGACGCGCCGTATCTGGCACCGCCCCCACATCGGGGCAAACGTAATGAGCCTGCCTATACCGCCCATACCGCGCGCAAGGGGGCAGAGGTATTCGGCATGAACTATGCCGATTTCGCCGCGCAGACTCAGGCAAATTTTGATCGCTTGTTCACGAAAGCCGCATCCTTTCAGGCCGCTGCATGACCGGATTGCGCTGTACCATCCTAGGCTGCGGTTCCTCGGGTGGCGTACCCCGTTTGGGTGGGCATTGGGGTGAATGCGATCCCGGCAACCCCAAGAACACCCGACGCCGCTGCTCGATGCTGGTGGAACGCGACGGGCCCGATGGAACCACATCGGTGCTGATCGACACCTCGCCCGATATGCGCAGCCAGTTGCTGGATACCGATACCGGACGATTGGACGGCGTAGTGTTCACCCACGCGCACGCTGATCACACCAACGGGATCGACGATCTGCGCATGATCGTGTTCAACATGAAGTCCCGCGTGCCGGTGTGGGCCGACGGTGACACACAAAACGCGCTGCTGGGCCGGTTTGGATATGCGTTCGTGCAACCCGAAGGCTCACCCTACCCGCCGATCCTTGACCTGAAAACAATTGATGGCCCGTTCGAGATTGACGGCCCCGGCGGTCCAATCCCGTTCCATCCCTTCCGCGTTGAGCACGGATCGATTGACTCGCTGGGCTTTCGCATGGGCAACCTGGCGTATTTGCCAGATGTCTCGGAAATCTATGATGCGGCCTGGGCCGATCTTGAAGGGTTGGACTGTCTTATCATCGACGCCCTGCGCCGAACCCCGCACCCGACCCATGCGCATCTGGACAAAACCCTCGGCTGGATCGACCGCTTGTCACCCAAACGTGCGGTTCTGACCAATATGCATATCGATTTGGATTATGACACGGTGGCTGCGGAAACACCGGATCACATCACACCTGCCTATGATGGTATGGTTATCTTGCAAGATCTCTAAGGGTCAGCGACATGCAGCAAAATCAAGAATGCTGAGCAGATGCTGCAAAGCCTGATCGACGTCATCCTCCCCGTCTTCTTCGTGATCGGCGCCGGGTACGCCGCCACGCGCTTTGGATATTTCAAAGAAATTCATGTCGATGGGTTGATGCAATTCACCCAAGGCTTCGCGATTCCCTGTCTGTTGTTCCTGGCCATCTCGAACCTTGACCTGAGCGCAAGCTTTGATCCGCGTCTGTTGGGCAGCTTTTATGGTGCAGCCGGTCTGTGCTTTGCTGCAGGTCTTTTCGGAGCGCGCATAATCTTTGGCCGCGATTGGGAAGACAGCGTTGCAATCGGGTTCTGCTGCCTCTTCTCGAACTCGGTCCTGTTGGGTCTGCCGATCACCGAACGCGCATATGGCCCCGAAAACCTGACAGGAAACTACGCGATCATCGCCATTCACTCGCCCTTTTGTTACGGACTTGGCATCACGGTGATGGAGGTCGTCCGAAACCGGGGGCGCGGCGGAATGCAGACAGTGCGGTCGGTCTTGTCTGCCATGTTCAAGAATGCACTGATCCTGGGGATCGCACTGGGATTTGCCGTGAACCTTTCGGGGATCGTGATTCCCAGCGTTCTGGACGACGCCTTGCGCATGATCACCCTGGCGGCACTGCCAGCGGCACTCTTTGCCCTGGGCGGTGTCTTGGTGAAATACCGGCCCGAAGGAGACTTGCGCACGATCCTGTACGTTTGTGCCATCTCGCTACTGATCCACCCCAGCTTGGTCTGGATGTTCGGCAGTGCATCGGACCTGCCGCAAGATATCTTCCGCTCGGGCATCATAACGGCCGCCATGGCGCCTGGTGTGAATTCCTATGTCTTTGCCAATATGTACGGGCGTGCCAAACGCGTAGCGGCCTCGTCAGTTCTGATCGGAACTGCGGGCTCGATCCTCACCGTCTGGATGTGGCTTACCCTGCTGGGGTAGCAAAGAGTTTGACATCGCTCGAGTTTATCACATCTAAGCGAAAGGATCATCTCGGAGCCACCAATGCCCCACGCTGTTATCGTCGCCCATGGTCAACCGTCTGACCCAGACCCAGCCGAAACCGCTCTGGCGCGTTTTGCCGCGAAGGTCCATGCGATTTGCCCTGATATGCAGGTCCACTCTGCGACCCTGGCTGCGCCCCTGGCGCTAGAACGTTGTCTGGACAGCCTGCCCGCCGATACAGTCATCTATCCCCTGTTCATGGCCAAAGGTTGGTTCGTCACCAGCGCCCTTCCCAAACGCGTTGCTGGCCGCTCTGTGCGTATTCTGGACCCGCTGGGCGTCGATCCGAAATTGCCCATGCTGGTGGCCGAAGCGTTGCGTACGGAACTGCAAAACAAAGATTGGCAGGCGGAACAGACCAATCTGGTCGTAGCCGCGCATGGATCCGGCCGCAGTCTGAACCCATCCCAAGTAACCCTGGCCTTTGCGTCCGAGCTTGCGGCCCTTGTCCCGTTTGCGGATATTCGCACAGGGTTTGTAGAAGAAGCGCCTTCGATCGCCGAAGCTGCATCCGATGTTGGTTCGCAATCGGTTTGCCTGCCGTTCTTTGCATGTACAGGCGGCCATGTGCTTGAAGACGTCCCCGAAGAGCTTGGAAAGGCCGGGTTTTCCGGTCTGGTGATGCCAGTGGTCGGTGAGTTGCCCGTCATTCAGCGACACATTGCTGATCAGCTTGGCAAAGCACTGGTCGCCTAAGCGCCGCCCACCCGGATGTGAAAAAGGCGGGCTCACTATCTAGCCCCGGCGAGTTTTCCATAGAACATATGCTGGGCACGCCCTGCACGCTTAGCTTAGTACAGTGCAAGGTCGGCAGCATTGACGACCCCTGCCGGATCTGGCGCATCGAACTGTGTGGACAGCGCGATACCGATACTGGCCGAGATTTTACAGCTATGTCCTTGAAATTGCAGAGGTTCACATAACCTCTCGATCAATCGATTTGCAATGGTTTCAATCTTTCGGCGATCCTGCAACCCCTTGAAAACCAGAATAAATTCGTCCCCGCCAATTCGGAAAACAGAATCGTCGTCCCGCGTTTCCTCCAACATGATCCGCGCGGCCTGTTGCAGTACGAAATCCCCCGCCGCGTGGCCCAACCTGTCATTGACCGATTTGAAGAAATCCAGATCCAGATGCATCAAGGCAAATGTTGAGTTCATCGAAACCAAATGGCCCAAAATGTGATCCATCGCACGGCGGTTTTTCAGGCCGGTCAATGCATCCGAATAGGCCTGTTCTTCTGCGGCCAGCATAGCGCCCTGCAGACGCAGGTTTAACGAACGCGACGCTTCCATGGCAGCGGATTTGGCTTCGACCAGATACAGCAGTTCGATCGCCAAATCCGTGCCCGAAAAATCTGCGCTGGTCAGGGAATAATCTCGCACCGCGTCGAGGATGGAGATCCCGAAAGACAAATTGATGACAGCCCCCGCGTCGTTTGGCAAAGGCGCTATCAGCCCTCTCAGCGCGGTCTGCGGATCGTCGTGGAATTTCAGATGCAAACGCGCCCCCGGCGTGGCTAGTAGTGACGGAACTGTGGTCACATCCCTTGGCCGAACAAGCTTGAAAAGGTCCAGAAATGCACGACCGACCATTGGCATGTCGGGACGCAGCTTTTGCAATGTCGGGCCGACCTCTTGAATGTTTCCATTCTGATCCACCAACAAATACATCGGGCACAACGTATCCATAAGACGGGCCAATGCCGCTCTAGCGATCATGACTGTGCGCTCCTAGCTCAAAATTCCGTCCTTTCGCAAACGCGCTTTCCACCAATGTGATCTTCAACACCTCAATCGGGCCTTGTGTAGCTTCCTGAGACAGGAAAACCAGCGAACCATAGTCGTCGGCCATGGCGCGCAAGACACCAGTCATCACACTGGGATAGCCTTCAAGCCCAGAATGGCAATGAAGGCGGAAATCCGATTGTGAAAGTTCCTGAAGCTCCAATTGAGGCAAAATCAAATCGGATACGGCCAGCCTTACCCTGTCGGACAAATCGTCCAGAGATTGCAAGAATTCCACATAGGTCACACCGCCAAAGCGCAGCAACCGGCGCAAACCTTCCATATTTGGATGGGAAAGGAGGTAGGTTCCAAGATCCTCAAGTACATCCGAGCGCGGGCGATCAAGTTTGCAACACAGCGCGCCCAGGACCCTAGGGTAGATTTCGACATCATAGGTTAACATCGCCTCGAAATCGGCAAATTCGAGCCCTGCAGCCGTCGTCGAATCCACCCATGTTTGTCGCCCGTAGTTAGCGCAAACAAACGACTGAATCGCTTTGATGATCAGACCATGCATAATGTGCCTTTGAAATGACGCGTTATGCGATCTGAGCTCAGAAAACTTAATAAACCGCGAAAATTCTCTGTTTGATACAGCGAATTGAGCGCATCACCCGCCTGATACCTCAGTCGATCAGAAGTCTGTAGGCGCTCCACCTTCGGCTTTTCTGCGGGCAACGAAGTCAGCCAGCTCATCGCGGATGGCGTCCTCCATCGGTGGCGCTTCAAAGCTGCCGACAATCTCTTTGAACATGTGGTGCGCACGTTCGGCGGTCCAAATACCGCCAGCAGCCTCCCACCCTTCAAAGTTCTTCCAATCGCTTAGAAACGGTTGATAGAAGGCCGTGGTATAGCGATCCTGAGTGTGCTGAATGCCAAAGAAATGGCCATCATTTCCCACCGCTCGGATCGCGTCGAGCGCGATTTCATCAGGTCCGGTCGCCACAAGTTCGGGCTGCATATACCGCTGAATCTGCTGCAATATCTCACAGTCCATAATGAATTTCTCGGGGCTGGCGATCAGGCCGCCCTCAAGCCAACCCGCCGCGTGATAGACAATGTGGGTTCCCGACTGCACCGCTGCCCACAGCGAGTTCGATGTCTCCCAGATCGACTGGCCGTCGGGCACATTTGCGGCACAGACACCCGAAGACCGCATAGGCAGGTTGTAGAACCGAGCCATCTGGCCCGTCATCTGAGTCGAGCGCATGTATTCCGGCGTTCCGAATGCGGGCGCTCCGGTTTTCATGTCGACATTCGACGTGAATGTCCCGATCACACAAGGGGTTCCGGGGCGGACATACTGGAAGAGAGCGATGGCACAGAGCGCTTCGGCCAAAGACTGAGCCACAGCACCGGCCATCGTAACCGGAGCCATGGCCCCTGCCAGCGTAAAAGGCGTGACCACGATCGCCTGACCTCGCCGTGCCAAACGCAAACAGCCGTCAATCATTGGATGGTCATGTTTCAGAGGCGAGGTCGAGTTGATGTTGGTATACATCCGGGGGGTGGCCTCGAACTCTTCGTGGCTCAGACCACCAGCGATGCGGACCATTTCCATCACGTCTTCGACACGTTCCTTGCCCAGCGAATAGGCGTGCATGGTTTTGTCGGTCAGAGTCAGCTTGTCATAAAGTACATCCAAATGGCGAATACTGGCGTGGAGGTCGACCGGTTCGACAGGGTAACCGCCAGCAAAGTGGATACAGTTGAAATACTGTGTCAGCTTCAACAGATCCTGACACATGCGCCGGTTGCCAGGCACTTTCTTGCCGATCTCCATATCCCAATAGTTGGGTGGCGAGGACACATTCCCGAACAACAGGTTGCGCCCGCCTATCGTGATTGTGCGATCAGGGTTACGTGGCGTGATGGTAAAGCTGGAAGGTGCCTTACCCACCATTTCCATCACAAAGTCCCGGCCCATCCGCACATTGCTGCCTTCGACAGTGCACCCGGCCTCGCGAAGAATACCCAGTGCCTCTTCGTTCAGGAACTCGATCCCGATCTCTTCAAGAATCCGCATAGCGCCATCATGGATGGCCTCGATTCCTTCCGGGCCAAGAGGTTCGGTTGGCGCGTCCGTGTTGATCGGTGGATCCCAGGGCATCTGATCTATCACTGCGCTGCCGCGCCGCGCCGCCGCACCTGCGCGCCCGCCACTGCGTCGCCGAGATGTTCTGGGATTTGCCATCTTGCCCTCCGGGATTTGCTGCTGTTTCAGCAAGCCCCGAACTCAGACCTTGTGGCCGTTCTGTCTGCGACAGCCTATGTCGCTTTTCCATTCCGGTCCGGCAGTTTTGCGTCGGTTGCTTTACTTGGTGGCGAGCCAGGCCGGGATATGGCCGATATCTTGCAGAACCACATCCGCCAGCGGTTCAAGCTGATCTGCTGGCGCCATGCCCGTCAGCACGCCGATCGTCACCATACCCGCTGCCCGCCCGGCCAAAAGATCGTGACGGCTATCTCCGACCATGGCGACACGCGATGGATCGACATTCAGATGTCTGGCAAAGGCCAGCATTTGTCCCGGTTCAGGCTTGTAGCCATGCCCGCTGTCGTAACCGGCGACAAAGTCGAAGTGATCCTGAACGCCCACCGATGCCAGATGCTGCAGCGCCGAGCTTTCGGCGTCGTTAGTAGCCACCCCCAACTTAAGTCCCAACCCGCGCAAAGATTGCAAGAATGGGGCCAGTGGTACGGCCTGGTACTGGTTAATTCCTGCCGCAGCTTCGTTCAGAGTATCAACGATCTGGGATACGGATATGCCGTTTAAATGCGGATGCAAAGCCTCGGCGACTTCGTCCACTGTCCCTGCGATGACGACGCTGTCAGGTTCATAGCGATCCTGGGCATAGTCAAAGCCGATGGCTTTCCCCAGCCGACTTGCCTGTTCGGTATCACCCGCTGTCAGCAGATCCAGCGACATGCGCCCAAATGCCCCCCAAGTCTGGGCGAAGTCAAAAAGGGTACCGTCCTTGTCAAAAAGAAGGGCGTCGATGGCCATGAATTCAGGCTCCTGTGGGTTAAGTCCAATGCATCTCGGAATCCCCTGCCAATAGCGCACGCGCCTGGCCAGGCAACTCGTAAGGAACGGAATTGGCGTCACAAAACGACATAACCCACGAATCGTCCATCAAAAGAAACTCAAGCACGGATATCAGAAACTCTGGCTCGCCTGCCCACTCGCGCAAGTCCTGTCCGGACGCACCTGTCGCGCCAAGAAACACGGGCAAAAGCTCGTCATTGGCGACCAGCCAACCCAGGACATTCAAGGCAAGAGTTTCGGCGTTACTTGCAGAGATCGGCATAAACTCGCCTTTGTAACTCATTTGGAAAGGGTTTGTTAACCAGACTCATAAACACTTTGGACACGCATGCAATCCAACGGTGAGATGCTATGTCCCTACAAGACACCATACTCGTCCTCGACGGGGTTTCGACCAATCGCATCATGCTGAAGGTTCAATTGACCGCAGCCTGGTATCAGGTCGTGCAAGCCGAATGCCTGGACGGATTGGCGGCGCTTCTGCGCAGGGTGCGGCCTGACCTGGTGCTCACGGCACAAAGCCTACCGGATGGGACCGCCGAAGATGTGAAAAAGCTGCTGGCCTCGGATCCCAAACTCGAAGACGTACCGATTGTTGCGATCGTTCCGCAGAATGATAAATCGGCGCGAATGCAGGCTCTGGCCGCAGGGTTGGACGACGCGATCGCGCATCCTTTCAAGGATACACTATTGCTGGCCCGTGTACGCAGCTTGCTGCGCGCACGGGCCGAACGGCAAGAGCTGCGGATCGGGAACGACTCGCAAACAATGGGCTTTGCAGAACCCGCAGCGGATCTGTTGCTGGCCCCCAGCATCAGCCATGTCGCCATTCTGTCTCAATCCGCGCAGATGAGTATGCTGTGGCGCAACGCTCTGGCCGAGCGCACGACTTATTCCGTCAACTGCCACACCCGAATGAACCTGAGCGGGCTGCTGTCCGGGACACTTCCAAACGCGGTTATCGTAAAGATGCGGCGCGAAGGCGATGGGCTGAGCATCTTGGCTGACCTCCGGTCGCGCCGCGCAACACGGCACACGGTGCTGATTGCCGTGTTAGAGGATGAAAACACAAACCTCGCCGCCGAGGCACTGGATCGAGGGGCCGATGCGGTCTGTATGAGCGGGTTTGATGCCGACGAAATCGCGCTGCGGCTTGAGGCGTTGATTGCCCGTAAATCCCGGGACGACAACTTACGCGCAACCATGCGCGAAGGGCTTGCCGACGCGCTTACAGATCCTCTGACGGGGCTACACAATCGCCGCTATGCCATGCGGGCAATGGCTCAGATCACCCGCCAATCCCTGCAATCCGGGTGTGGCTTTGCAGTCATGCTGGCCGACCTGGACCATTTCAAAACCATCAATGACCGTTTTGGTCACGCTGGTGGGGATCTGGTGCTGACGGAAACTGCACGCCGTCTGAAATCCGCGATAGGGAAAAAGGGGTTTGCTGCACGGATTGGTGGTGAAGAATTTATGATCGTTCTTCCCGAAACCACCTCGAAGCAGGCGTTGGAGCTGGCGGATGTGGTGTGCAATTGCATCTGCAACACGCCGTTCCTTCTTCCGGATCAACACAGTTTGATAACCGCCACGATCAGCGTGGGCGTCAACCTCTGCGAACCGCCTCAATTGTCCGGGCAACTGGAAAAGGACCCGATTGATCACCTGATCCGGTCAGCTGATCAGGCGCTCTACGCTGCCAAACAAGCGGGTCGAAATCAGGTTCAGATCGGGAAAACAGCGGCTTAGGGTTTGTCTTTTCCCTTTTTGCCTTCCGGCCCACGGCGCGCAATTTCTTTTAGACGTTCGGCGTAGGCCGCGCGTTCTACATCGGTCATAGCTTCGATCTGGTCCAGCCAAAGCCGGTGCAACGTCTCACGCAAATCAGCTGAGGCTTTAGCCTGCTGATCCAGCAACACCTGAACGTCTGCGGGCTCGAAAGGTACGGCTTGTAGCGCCGCACTCAGCGCATCGAAATCCTGCTGTCGGCGCCCAGAGCCCAAAGTGCGCGCATCCCCTAGCTGCGCGCGGAGGGCCTTGCGGTCATCCTTTGGCAACGCCTTGTAAAGACCGTAGCCAAAGCCGGGAGGGACGCGGCCCGGATCTCCTTTGGAAAAGCGCAGGGCAGTCCCAACGACCACGCCGACGACCAAAAGGTTCACCGCCAGTGACGCCACCAGCAAAACCTTCATCCATTTGCGTTTGCGTGTGGGAGCTTCACTCATTCCGTGTCCTCCAGGTCTTCAAAGTCCAAATTCAAGTCTGCCACCAAAAAGCTGGCATCCTGCGACACCAGGTAATCCGCTGGATCCGGCAGAAAGGACGGGGCCGAAAATCCGATCCAGACACCGGCGACACTCGCTGCGGCCAAACCGCAAAGACCGCGCCATCCCCCGAGATCCTGCCACCAGCGCCGATAGGTTTTCGGTGCAGGTGCCTGACGCGCCAGACGTACGGCTTCGGCATCGGTTTCGATACGAACCGCGAGCGCTTCAGGCAACGCGGGTCGGTCCTGCCGCGCTTGGGCGAACAGATTTTCCAACTCGTCTTGGTCAGCCATTTTCATACCCCAATTCATCTTTGCGACCCGCCAGAATGGCAGTCAGAGACCGTTTGCCACGCGCTGTCAAACTTTCGACCGCCTCGACCGAAATATCCATGATCTCGGCAATCTCCGGATTAGACAGTTCCTCGATATGACGCAGAACGACCGCCTGCCGCTGTCGCTCGGGCAACTGGTCCAGCGCTTGCTGCAACGCGTCCCTACGGGCCACGTCCTGCATCTGTTCTGCGACGCTGGCAGCACCGTCTTCGGGTTCGGGCGCGTCCTCCAACGCAGTGGGCCGCCTACGGCGCCTGAGATCGACACATAGATTCAGAGTCACGCGATAGAGCCATGTCGAAACCTGCGCCTGCCCGGCCACCCAATCGGGTGCGATCTGCCAGAGCCGCATCATCGCCTCTTGCGTTACGTCTTCCGCCTCGGCCCGATTGCCCAGAATGCGTATGGCCACCGAATAGCTGCGCGGCCCCAACCGATCCGTCAGCGTTCGCGCCGCCCGGGCATCACCATCGGCAAACCGGCTCAGCAACTGCGCGTCGCTGAGCCGTTGTGCGGCAAGATCCTCGCCGCACGACAGAGACGTCTGGGAGGTCAGATCCTCCATCCCGCATCAGTTGCTGTCAGCGTCCGGCGCACCCTTGCGCTTGTGCCGGCGTTCCATCTTGTCTTGGGCATCCGCGTATTCCTGTTCCGAGATCGTGCCATTCCCATCCGCATCGATCCGTTCGAACATCTTCGCGCCGCGGCGCGGTTTGGGCAACTCGTCTGTGCTGAGAAAGCCGTCTTGGTTGACGTCATGCTTGTTAAACATCTTGCTTGCACGTTCCGAGGCCCGTGCCTGTGCCGATGCCTGCAATTCCTCCAGACTCAGCTGGCCGTCACCATCGGTATCCGCCGCGCCAAAGCGCTGTTGGCCAAAGGCCGTGACCTCTGCCTCAGAAATCACACCATCG
Organism: Ruegeria sp. HKCCA6707; assembly: GCF_013033515.1. Classification (GTDB taxonomy): domain Bacteria; phylum Pseudomonadota; class Alphaproteobacteria; order Rhodobacterales; family Rhodobacteraceae; genus Ruegeria. The sequence goes on from NZ_WQEG01000001.1 coordinate 940,053, forward strand.
CCATTCGCGTCCAATTCCTGAAACGTCGGAAGCGCCCTGTCACGTCCCCCTTTGGCCAGAGCCGATGACCCCGTGACCGCGATAGCTGTTACAACAATCGCCGAGATAAAACCTACCGTTTTCATGTCGTTTTCCTTTGACTGCGCGGCTCTGTGCCGCTGTTGATGTCAAGTCAAACGACACCACCGCCTGTTTCCGTCGCTTTTCGTCAAAGTTTTTTTTGCCCCTTTCCGAAATTCGCAAGCTTGCTAAGCTGGTGCCGACCTGCACAAAGCGACGCACCCCCGTTTCAACATGGTCACGATGGCGCTATATACCGAGCACCAAATCGCGCGAGTATCAGGATGACAGACCAGACGATCAACGGCACAGTCGAACAAGAGCGCCCCACCAAACCAGCTTTGCTCAAGGGTTTTCGGTGCAAGTGCCCCAAATGTGGCGAAGGCAGCCTGCTGCACAGTTATCTGAAGGTCAACGACAGCTGCGCCCATTGCGGAGAAGAGCTGTTTCACCATCGTGCAGATGACGGCCCCGCCTATCTGACCATTCTCATCGTCGGGCATTTGCTGGCCCCGGCGCTGCACGTGTCCTATGTACACTGGCGTCCGGACCCTTGGGTCATGGCCATCGCCTTTTCCATTGGCTGTGTTGCCCTGTCCCTGTATTTGCTGCCACGGCTCAAAGGGGTGGTGGTTGCCTATCAATGGGCACGACGCATGCATGGATTTGGCAAAACCGCATGAGTGCAGACAAGGCTGCAATCCGCAATGCTGCAACAGTCATCGTATTGCGAGATCGCACAGGTGATCCGTCGATTCTGATGGGGCAACGGGGCGCGTCTGCAGCCTTTATGCCGAACAAATTTGTCTTTCCGGGCGGTGCGGTCGACGAAGACGATGCAAGTATCGGCCTTGCCTCACCCCTTCCGACCATATGTCATGAGAGGTTATCGCACCGGTCCGAGCCTGGTTTAGAAAACGCGCTGGCCGTGGCGGCGATCCGAGAGCTTTGGGAAGAGACAGGCCTTATCCTGGGTCAGCCCGGCCAGTGGTCGGACCCTGTTCCGCCAGATTGGCAAAGCTTTGCCGCGATGGGGTTTCTGCCGTCCGCGCAATCGCTTCAGTTTGTCTTCCGCGCGTTGACCCCACCGGGGCGCCCGCGCCGGTTTGATGCACGGTTTTTTCTGGTCGACGCGGATGATATCTCCGGGGACTTGGATGATTTCACTCATGCCTCAGACGAGTTGTCACATTTGCAATGGATAAAGATCCGCGACGCTCGCGACTTTGACTTGCCATTCATCACCGAAGTGGTGCTGGCGGAAGTCGCAGCCCGGGCGGCGGACGCCGAACCGCCAAACAGCGTCCCGTTTTTCCTCAACAACGAAGAGGCCAGCCTGTTCCTGCGGCTGAAAGGCTATCCCATGCCGCAGGCTGACTAAAGTTCAGGCGCGCATACGGCTGATCACAACCGTCACTTCCGGCTTTTTACCCAGTTCCGACTTGGTGCTTTGGCGGACAATGCGCCGCAAGGCTTCCTCCAACTGGTCGTCATCGCGCAAAGTCTTGGCATCTGCCCGCATCAGGAACTGATTGAGGTCTTCTTCCAGCACCTCGACCAATGCTGCGCGGGACGATCCGGTTTCAGGCAGGCCAATCGTGTCACACCAAGGCTCGCCCAGCGGCTCATCCTCTTCGTCCAGAATGACAGTCACGGTGACGTGCCCGTTCAGCGCCATGCGGATGCGATCGCGCACCACACCGTCCAACGCACCAATCTGCACAGATCCATCCAGATAGGTTCTGCCGGTTTCGATGTAATCCGCTACCGTCGGCGCGTTGCCTGTCAGGTCCAGCATGGTGCCGTTCACCGCCAATACACCCGTGCGCCCGCCTGATTCAGCCAGCTTGACGTGCTCGCGCAGGTGACGGTGTTCGCCATGCATCGGGATCACCATTTGCGGGTCAATCAACTTATGCACCTTGTCAAGATCCGGGCGGTTGGCGTGGCCGGACACGTGATACAGCCCCGAGCTGTCATCAACCACATCCACGCCTTTTTCGCTGAATTGGTTGATGATGCGGATGACACCGCGTTCGTTGCCCGGGATGGTCTTGGAGGAAAATAGGAACAGATCACCCTCTTTCACCTCAAGCCCAAGATATTTGCCACGCGCCAGTTGCGCACTGGCTGCGCGGCGTTCGCCCTGGCTGCCGGTGACGATCAGCATCAGGTTATCGCGTGAAACCTCAGATGCCTGTTCGGCACTGATTACTTTGGGAAAGTCACCCAGAATACCCGTTTCGGTCGCGGCCTCGATCATCCGCCGCATCGCGCGACCCAGCAACACAACCGAACGCCCGGCCCGCTGCCCGGCTTCGGCCAAGGTCTTCACCCGCGCCACGTTCGACGCAAATGTTGTGGCTACCACCATGCCCGACGCTTCGCTGACCAGCCGCGTGATCTCGGGTCCAACTTCGGATTCAGAGCGGCCTGCGTGGTTTGAAAACACATTGGTACTGTCACAGACCAGCGCCTTGACGCCGGGCTTGGCCACTTCGGCCCACAGGTCCGCGTCAAACGGCTCACCCACAATCGGATTGGGATCAAGCTTGAAATCGCCTGTATGCACAACCCGGCCCGCAGGGCTGTCGATAATCAACCCGGCACTTTCAGGGATCGAATGCGAGACAGGCAGAAAGCCCACCTTGAACGGCCCAAGCTCAATCTGTTCGGGCCAGGCCGAGGCGGTGCGTACTGCCTCAACCGGATGGCCATGTTCCTCCATCTTGCGCCGCGCGATATTGGCGGTGAACGCGCGCGCATAGATCGGTGCGCCCAAGGCTTCATAGCAATGGGCCACGGCGCCAACATGGTCCTCATGCGCGTGCGTGACAAAGACGGCCTCAAGCTGATCGGCACGTTCCTTGAGCCAGGTGATGTCCGCAAAGATCAGATCAACCCCGGGTGAGCTGTCCATGTCGGGGAACGCAACCCCAAGGTCCACCAGGATCAGACGCTCTTTTCCCGGTGCGCCATAGCCATAGACATAGGCATTCATACCTATTTCACCCGCCCCACCCAGCGGCAGGTAGATCAGTCGTTCATTGCTCATGCTGAGCCATTTTCCTTGTTATAGCGATGGATCACGGTCAGACCGTGCATCGTCAGATCATCTTCAAAAGCATCAAATAGCTCGGCCGCCTGTTGGAACAACGGCGCGAGGCCACCGGTCGATATCACTTTCATGGGCACACCGGCCTCGCCTTTGATCCTGTCGCAGATCTCGCGCACCAGCCCGACATAGCCCCAGAACACACCCGATTGCATACATTCGACGGTGTTGGTGCCAATTACCTTCTGCGGCTTGGAAATGTCGACATGCGGCAATGCCGCAGCCGCAAGGTGCAGGGCCTCAAGGCTCAAGTTCACACCCGGGGCGATAACGCCGCCCACATACGCGCCATCATGCGCCACCACGTCAAAGGTGGTTGCCGTGCCAAAATCCACCACGATCAGATCGCCACCATGCCGATCAAAAGCGCCTGCGGTGTTGACCAGTCGGTCAGGCCCGACCTGAGTGCCTTCATCCACACGGGGCTCGAACGGCAAGAGCGTTTCCGGCTTGCCCACCACCAGCGGGCGGCACCCAAAGAAACGATCCGCAAAGACCCTCAGGTTGAACACAACCCGGGGCACCGTGGACGAGATGATGACATCCGTTATGTTGGCCTCGATCCCGTAATGCTTCACCAGCGTGGAATACCAGGTGAAATACGCGTCCGCTGTGCGCGAATGGTGGGTCGAAGTGCGCAAGGTGCACAGGAACTTCTCGCCATCCCAGATCGAGAAAACGGTGTTGGTATTCCCGCAATCTATCGCCAGAAGCATCATTTGCCCCTTTCAGAAGTAAATCTCGGCCGCCGGAATGCTGACCCGGCCCTTGGCGGTGTTTAGGATAAGGTTGCCACCGGCGTCCACCGTTTCAAAGGTTCCGACAGTTTCCGACGTTGCGGTACGGGCGGTGATGACCTCACCCAGCCGGGCCGCGCGTGACAGCCAGGCGGTGCGGATGGGCGCGAAGCCATAGGTGGCAAACTGTGTTTCATACTGCGCATAGGCTGCAGCCAACTCGGTCAGAAAGTCCTCGGGCGTGACATGCGCTCCGGTCTCTGACAGCAACGAGACGGGGCGCACAGCGCCCTGCTCAACCTGATCTGCACCCGGAGCCTCGGACAGGTTCACGCCAATGCCAATCGCCAGATGTGACAGACCCCGACCCTGCCCGGTGCTTTCCAACAAGATGCCTGCAAGCTTGCCGCCGTTCAGCAACACGTCATTGGGCCATTTCAGCGCCAGCCCAGTGGCGCGACCTGTGACCGAGACACAGGCATCGAACAAAGCCAAGGAGGCCAGAAAGCTGCGCAAGGCCGCTTTCTCCGGCGGCTCATCCGGGCGCAAAAGCAAGGTTGCCGCCAGATTGCCCTTGGGGTGAGTCCATGCGCGTCCGCGCCGCCCGCGTGCTGCGGTTTGGTGGTGTGCCAAGATCCACACCGGGCCAGTGGCGGTTGGGGCAATGCGCGCGGCCTCGTTCAAGGTGCTGTCCACCTCTTGCACGATGTGCAACCCGTATCCCTGTGGCCAATCGCTCATGTCAAAAAGGCCCGGTCACCTGACCGAGCCTCCCATGTCTGTTGTGATCCTGGGTCAGTTGACAAGCGTAGCCGCCGCTGCTGCCGCCGCGCCTTCGACGCCGAACTGATAGAACACCCCAATCAGCATCAATGCTGCCGAGCCCATCAACGCACCCCAGAGAACCGGGGTCGAGCGGGTTTCGATCGGATCTTCGTTTTCATCCCCGAAATACATGTAGAACACGATCCGCAGGTAATAGAACGCCCCGATCACAGAGGCGATGGCCGACACGATAACCAAACCCGTCAGGCCTGCGCTGACACCGGCCTGCCAGACGCCGAACTTGGCGAAGAAACCTAGCATCGGAGGCACGCCCGCAAGGCTGAACATCAGGATCAGCACAGCCAGCGCTTTGCCCGGATCACGTTTGGAATACTGCCGCAGCGCGTCGATATCAGTGACAGGTTTGCCATCGCGTTCCATCATCAAGATGAAGGCAAAGGTTCCGATATTCATCGTCACATAGATCGCCAGATACATGAGCATCGCCTTGATGCCCATCTCGGTCCCTGCAGCCAAACCAATCAGCGCGTACCCCATATGGGCAATCGACGAAAACGCCATAAGCCGCTTGATGTCCCGCTGCCCAATCGCTGCAATCGCACCCAGCAGCATCGACAGAACCGACAACAGCACAATCACCTGCTGCCAGTCTTTGACGATACCCCCAAAGGCGTCATGCAACAGCCGCGCAAACAGCGCCATGGCCGCCACTTTGGGCGCGGTCGCAAAGAACGCGGTGATGGGCGTTGGTGAGCCTTCGTACACGTCGGGCGTCCACATGTGGAACGGAACCGCCGAGACCTTGAAGGCCAGACCCGAGATCAGGAAGATCAGACCAAACAACAGGCCAAGAGACACGTCCCCTGCCTGCACCGTCGCGATGATACCCGAGAACAGCGTGGTGCCTGTAAAGCCATAGACCAGCGACGCACCATAGAGCAGCAGGCCCGAGCTGAGCGCGCCCAGCACAAAATACTTCAGCCCCGCCTCGGTCGATTTGGCACTGTCACGTCTAAGCGCGGCCACGACATAAAGCGCCAGCGACTGCAGTTCGAGCCCCATATAGAGCGACATCAGATCGCCCGCGCTGACCATCATCATCATGCCAACCGCGGCCAGGGCGACCAGCAAAGGGAATTCGAAGCGCAACAGATCCCGGCGCGCCATATACTCCTGGCTCATCAGCAATACAGCCGCCGCAGACAACAGAATGGCGACTTTGGCAAAGCGGGCAAAGCCGTCATCGACAAACATTCCGTTGAAGGCCACATTCGTTCCTTCACCATTGGTCGCGATCCAAAAGGACAGCGCAGCCATCAGTCCGGCGGTGACCCAGACCAGAGCCGGGGCCAGTTTGTCTTTGGTGGTGTAAACAGCCCCGATCAGCGCGGCCATCGCATACACGGCCAGAATGATCTCTGGCAGGATTACGGTCAGATCAGCCTGGATCATGTCTCCAAAGCCTCCTTAATGCGATGCGGCGGTCTGGGTCGCGGCCTCTGCCGCGGTCAGAGCCGTGTCATAGTTCGAAATCAGGGCTGCCGTGGAATTGCCAATCACATCCGTGACCAGCGACGGGTAAACCCCCAGCAGGATCGTCATCACAATCAAAGGCGCAAAGATCAGCCGCTCACGCGCGCTCATGTCGGTGATGGACTTGAGGCTTTCCTTGATCAGGTCACCAAAGACGACCCGGCGATAAAGCCACAGAGCATAGCCCGCCGAAAAGATCACCCCGGTCGCGGCCACCGCTGTCACCCAGGTGTTCACTTGGAACGCGCCCATAAGGGTCAGGAATTCGCCGATGAAGCCGGACGTGCCCGGAAGGCCGACATTTGCCATCGTGAACAGCATGAAGACCAGCGCGTAGGCAGGCATCCGAATAACCAGGCCGCCATAAGCGTCGATGTCACGCGTGTGCATCCGGTCATAGATGACGCCCACACACAGGAAGAGGGCTGCCGAGATGAACCCGTGGCTGATCATCTGGAAGATCGCGCCGTCAATGCCCTGCTGGTTCGCCGCAAAGATGCCCATGGTGACAAAGCCCATATGCGCGACCGAGGAATATGCGATCAGCTTTTTCATATCCTCCTGCACCAATGCGACCAGCGAGGTGTAGACCACCGCGATGGCCGACATCCACAGCACCAAATCAGTCATCACCGCAGAGCCCACAGGGAACATCGGCAGGCTGAACCGCAAGAAGCCATAGCCGCCCATTTTCAGCAGGATCGCCGCCAGCACAACCGAGCCCGCGGTTGGCGCCTGCACGTGCGCATCCGGCAGCCAGGTGTGCACCGGCCACATCGGCATTTTCACCGCGAAGGACGCGAAGAAAGCCAGGAACATCAGGGTCTGCATGCCGCCCACGATATAGACGCCCAGAACGCTGAACCCATCAGACGAGAACTGATGGCTCATCAGCGCCTCGATATCCGTGGTGCCCGCATCGGCATACATCGCAACCATCGCCACCAGCATCAACACCGAGCCGAGGAAGGTATAGAGGAAGAACTTGAAGCTGGCATAGATCCGGTTCGCCCCACCCCAGATACCGATGATCAGGAACATTGGGATCAGGCCAGCCTCGAAGAACAGATAGAACAGCACCAGATCCAGCGCCATGAACACGCCCAGCATCAGCGTTTCCAGCAACAGGAAGGCGATCATGTATTCCTTGACACGGTCGGTAACCTGCCAGCTGGCCAGAATGGTCAGCGGCATGATGAAGGTGGTCAGCAGCACAAACAGGATGCTGATACCGTCCACACCCATCTTGTATTTCAGACCCAAAAGCCACTCGGCCTCTTCCACCATCTGAAACCCGGTGTTGGACGGGTCAAAGCCGGTATAAATGCCAATCGACACAAAAAAGGTCACGGTGGTGGCAAGCAACGCGATCCACTTCGCGTTTCGCTGGGCCGCCGCGTCGTTCTCATGCAGGAACAGCGCCATCAGACCTGCCGCAATCGCAGGAATGAAAGTGACCATGGAGAGGATATTATCCATTAGTTCGCGCCCCCGCCGATAGACATCCAGGTGATCAGGGCCGCGATGCCCAGAACCATCCAGAAGGCGTAAGTAAAGATGTAGCCGGTCTGCGCCTTGCCTGCGAGGCGGGTGAAGAAGGGCACAACACCCATCGCAATCCCGTTGAGGAAGCCGTCGATCGTGTTGCCATCGCCGCGCTTCCAGAAGAACCGCCCGATCGCGACAGTGGGTTTGACAAAGATCGCGTCATAGATCTCGTCAAAATACCACTTGTTCAGCAGGAACAGATAAAGCGGTCGCTGGTTCGCCGCCAGACGTGCGGGTAGAGAGGTATTCACGATATAGAACCAATAGGCGACGACAAAGCCCAGCAGCATGGCCACAAAAGGTGAGACCTTGACCCATTTCGGAACCGCGTGCGCATCATCTAGCACGGTATTGTCCGGCGCCATATAGAGCGCGCCTTCCCCCGGCTCTCCGGCAAACACATAGTGGTGGTCGCCATGGGCGTCTTTCTCACCATGACCTTCTGCGCCATGTCCCTCATCGGCATGACTGTCATCTGCGTGGGCGTCATCACCGTGATGGGCGTCTGCGGTTCCATCTTCCTCATGCGCGGCATGCGTATCAGCGGAATGGCCGTCACCATGCTCTGACGCTTCCGCCACCGGGATGCCGTAGAACTTGCCGACCTTGTCGGTGTGACCGAAGAAATTGTTGTACCAGATCATCCCGGCAAACACCGCACCCAGAGACAAAACGCCCAGCGGGATCAGCATGACCTTTGGGCTTTCATGCGCGTGATCATGCGTGTGCTTGTCGCCGCGCGGCTCTCCATAGAAGGTCAGGAAGATCAGACGCCAGCTATAGAACGAGGTAAACACCGCCGCGATCACCAGCATCCAGAAGGCATAGCCGGTGCCACCGGCAAAGGCGCTTTCGATAATGGCGTCTTTCGACAAGAAGCCTGCAAATCCAAAGGTGGTTAGCGGGATCCCAACACCGGTGATGGCCAACGTGCCGATCATCATCGCCCAGAACGTATAGGGGATCTTTTTGCGCAGCCCGCCATACTCGGTCATCTCTTGCTCGTGATGCATCGCGTGGATCACAGAACCGGCGCCAAGGAACAGCAAGGCCTTGAAGAACGCGTGCGTCAGCAGGTGGAACATCGCCGCCGAATACATCCCAACGCCAGCCGCCACGAACATGTACCCAAGCTGCGAGCAGGTCGAATAGGCAATCACGCGTTTGATGTCGGTTTGTACCAGACCTACGGTCGCGGCAAAGAAGGCAGTCGAAGCCCCAAGGAAGGTGATGAACCCGGTTGCGCCCGGCGCGAACTCCATCAGAGGCGACATGCGGCAGACCAGGAAAACGCCTGCCGTCACCATGGTCGCAGCGTGGATCAGCGCCGACACAGGCGTCGGGCCCTCCATCGCGTCCGGCAACCAGGTGTGCAGGATCAGCTGCGCCGATTTGCCCATCGCACCGATGAACAGCAGCACGCAGATCACCTCAACCGCGTTCCATTCCCCCCAGAGGAAATGCAGTTGCGTCTCCGACAGGGTCGAGGCCGACGCAAAGATATCCGAGAAGTTGATGCTGTCGGTCAGCAGGAAGATCGCGAAGATCCCCAGCGCAAAGCCAAAGTCACCCACCCGGTTGACAATGAACGCTTTCATCGCCGCCGCATTGGCACTGGGTTTGCGATAATAGAACCCGATCAGCAGGTAGGATGCGACGCCCACGCCTTCCCAGCCAAAGAACATCTGCACCAGATTATCCGCCGTCACCAGCATCAGCATGGCGAAGGTGAAGAAGGACAGATAGGCAAAGAAACGCGGCTTATAGCTCTCTCCCTCGCGCCATTGCGGGTCGTGATCCATGTAGCCAAAGGAATAAAGGTGCACGAGTGCCGAGACGGTTGTCACCACGATCAGCATGATCGCGGTCAGCCGGTCCAGACGAATGGCCCAGCTTGTCGAGAGCGAACCGCTTTCAATCCAGCGCAGGATCTCGATCTGTTGAGTCTGACCGTCAAAGCCAAGGAACACGATCCACGACAGCAGACAGGCCAGAAACAACAGGCCCGTGGCCGTCCACATGGCGGCTTTCTCGCCAATGAACTTCCAGCCAAACCCGCAGATCAGCGCGCCCACCAGCGGGGCGAAGAGGATGGTGGTTTCCATAGTGCTCTTAGCCCTTCATCATATTGACATCTTCAACCGCGATGGTGCCGCGGTTGCGGAAGAAGCAAACCAAAATGGCCAGACCAATCGCCGCCTCAGCCGCCGCAACGGTCAGAACAAACAGCGTGAACACCTGCCCGACCAAATCGCCCAGGAAGCTGGAAAACGCCACAAGGTTGATATTCACCGCCAGCAGCATCAGCTCGATGCTCATCAGCAGGATGATGACGTTCTTGCGGTTCAGGAAGAGACCGAAGATGCCGATGACGAACAGCGTCGCCGCGACCGTAAGATAGTGTTCAAGTCCGATCATTATTCGTCTCCGCCACAACAACTTGTTTTTACTGGATTTTCCGCCGGTGCAATTACCCCATCTTCCCAACTAAGGAAATCGCCGATCCTGCCGTGACCATCGGCATAGTGCTGTCGGCAGATGCATCCAAATCTATAAGAAAACAGCCCACTACCGCGCACTGTGACTTCATAGTCCAACTCTTCGAAAACGTGCTTCGCATCCTGAAACCCGACGGGAGTCTCAGAACAAATCATGTCGCGCGAAATGTTCCTTATTTCCTGTTGTGGTTGCTCATGCCCCCATGTTTCATATTTCTTCGAACCCCGTTCGGGGTTATGCACAATAATTGCGCTTTTGCTCCGACAGTCGAGCATCAGGTATGCTTCGAGAGTCGGGTAGGCAAGCACGTGTTCAGTCAGAATGTGGAAATGCGATGCCGACAACGGAGCCCCTTTGCCACTACCGCAATGGTAAGGCTCAAAAGTAAAAGCGTTCGCTGGGGAACTCAGTAGGCCTATCGTCATAACTACGAAAAACCTCACAACCCCTGCCCCGGTTTCACGTCCTTCAGCTCCATCGCCTTGGCCGGGTCGCGCATCATCTGGCCGACGATGTCCTGGCGCTTGATGTCCTGACGGTGGCGCAGGGTCAGAACGATGGCGCCGATCATGGCGACCAGCAGGATCAGGCCCGCCAGTTGGAACAGAAGGAAATATTGATCGTAAAGGATAACGCCCAGCGCCTCGGTGTTGTGGCGGTCCACCGGAACCGGCTGGGCCAGATTGGCCTCAACCCCTTGGGCGCTGTCCCAGGCTCCGAAGGCCATGACAAACTGCATCAGGATGACCAGGCCGATCAGCAGGGCCAATGGCATATAGCGCGCCATCTCGGCCTTGAGCTCGGCAAAATCCACGTCCAGCATCATCACAACGAACAGGAACAGAACCGCGACCGCGCCGACATAGACGATGATCAGCAGCATCGCCACGAACTCGGCCCCCAGCAGAACAAACAGCCCCGCCGAGGACAGGAAGGACAGGATCAGCCACAGCACCGAGTGCACCGGTTGACGGCTGATCACCGTGAACAGCCCGCCGGTGATGGCGCTGATGGCAAACAGATAGAAGGCAAAGACGGTCATTGATCCTCATCCTCGTTATCGCCCAGAACCTCTTGCGCCAGATCCAGCGCGCGGGTCATGGCCGGGATGCCGGCAAAGACCGACATCTGACCGATCGTTTCCACGATCTCTTGTTTCTTGGCCCCTGCCTCGAGCGCGTGGCGAACGGTCTGACGCACGGCGGTGTCGGCCTGCGCGCCCTGACAGGTCAGCCCGGCCAGCGTCAGCAGCAAGCGGGTCTTGGCATCCAGCCCGTCGGGGTTGACGGTGTTGCCAAACATCATTTCCATGACCTCTTTCGGCATGGTCGGCCACAGCGCCTCGAACCCTTTGGGCGAGAAGCTCTCCATCGCCGGGTTCATCGCCTTGGCCATATCCTGCGCCTGACGCATCATCAGCTCGAACGGGTTTAAGGGCGCGTCAGTCATCTGTAGGGCGCGTCCAGTTCCAGGTTGCGAGCGATCTCGGCTTCCCAGCGCTCGCCGTTATCCAGCAGCTTTTCCTTGTCGTAGAACAGCTCTTCCCGGGTTTCCGTCGCGAATTCGAAATTCGGGCCTTCGACAATGGCATCGACCGGGCACGCCTCTTGGCAGAAGCCGCAATAGATGCATTTGGTCATGTCGATGTCATAACGCGTGGTGCGGCGCGAGCCGTCCTCGCGTGGCTCGGCGTCGATGGTTATAGCCTGCGCCGGGCAAATCGCCTCACAGAGTTTGCAGGCAATGCAGCGCTCCTCACCATTCGGATAGCGGCGCAGGGCGTGTTCACCTCGGAAGCGCGGGCTCAGTGGGCCTTTTTCATGCGGATAGTTCACTGTGGCCTTGGGGGCAAAGAAATACTTCAGCCCCAGTTTCATGCCGACCCAGAAATCTTGCAGCAGGAAATACTTGGCAGCGCGGGTGTAGTCGATTTGTGTCATATCAGCCTCCTACGCTCCAACGGGCAAACGAGCCCCAGAACCAGTCGAACCTTGCCGCGAAGGCTACAAACACCACCCAGGCCAGCGAGAAGGGCAGGAAGACTTTCCAGCCCAACCGCATCAGCTGGTCATAGCGGTAGCGGGGCGTGATCGCCTTGACCATCGCGAAAAGGAAGAAGAAGAGCGCCATTTTGGCAACCATCCACAGCACGCCGTCGGGCAGGCCCGGGATCGGCGACAGCCAGCCGCCGAAGAACAGCAGTGTAGTCAGCGCGCACATCAGGAAGATGGCAATGTATTCGCCAGCCATGAACAGCAGGAATGGCGTGGCCGAGTATTCGACCTGGTAGCCAGCCACCAGTTCCGATTCCGCTTCGGGCAGGTCGAACGGAGGCCGGTTGGTTTCAGCCAGCGCCGAGATGAAGAACAGGAAGACCATCGGGAAATGCGGCAGCCAGTACCAGCTGAAGAACCCGAACCGGCCATCTTGCGCCTCGACAATCGCGCCGAAATTCATCGAGCCGGTCGAGATGATGACGCCGATGATGATCAGACCGATGGAGACTTCATAGGAAATCATCTGCGCCGCCGAGCGCAACGAACCCAGGAAAGGGTACTTTGAGTTCGACGCCCAACCGCCCATAATCACGCCATAAACCTCTAGTGAGGAGATGGCGAAGACATAGAGGATCGCGACGTTGATGTCCGACAGCACCCAGCCATCGTTCAGCGGGATCACCGCCCAGGCGACCATGGCCAGCACAAACGAGGTGAGCGGCGCGAGGATGAACACGGTACGGTCAGCACCCGCCGGGATCACCACCTCTTTGACCACATATTTCAGCGCATCAGCCACGGTTTGCAGCAGGCCATAGGCACCTACCACGTTCGGACCCCGGCGCATCTGTACGGCGGCCCAGATCTTGCGGTCACCATAGACAAGGAACAACAGCGAAATCATCACAAAGGCCACAACCGCAAGCACTTGCGCCAGGACGATGAGGGCTATTCCGCCCGGGGTGTTAAAGAATTCAGCCATTGGTCCTCACACCGTGGGTATTCCGTTTTCCGCGCGCGATGCAAAGGCCATGTGCCTGCGCATATTGCGGCTGGGTCGGCGCGTTGGTGTAAACAGCATCTGTTCCCCGTGCGCTACCCTTTTTCTTTGGTTTCACGCGCAAATTTTGCGCGACATCGGGCCCGAAACCCGCCGCGCTCAGATGCGATATGAAACCGGTTTGTATCATTCTGCCGCGATCTTCCGAGATTTAAGCGCTTGCGCCTGCGCCGATAGCTCGGCCATCAGTTGCGAGGCCCGCGCGATCGGGTTGGTCAGATAGAAATCCTTGATGGCATAGCGGAAGCTGGCTTTGCCCAATGTGCCGGCCTCAAGCGCTTGAACCTCGTTTTCGATAACCTCATCGATACGGGCCAGATGCGGCACGGCCTCGATCAGCGCGCTGCGCAGTTGGGCCAGAGAATCATAGGGCAGTGTCGCGCCCAGCTCGGCGGACAAAGCCCGCAGGATGGCCCAGTTTTCCTTTGCCTCGCCCGGTGCAAACCCGGCGCGCATGGCCAGTTGCGGACGGCCTTCGGTGTTTACGAACAACCCGTTTTCCTCGGTATAGGCCGCACCTGGCAGGATCACATCTGCGCGATGCGCGCCCCGGTCGCCGTGGCTGCCCTGATAGATGACAAAAGCGCCCTCGCCGATCTCGACCTCATCCGCCCCAAGATTATAGATCACATCCGCCGCGCTCACGGCGTCCATACCGTCTGCGTTGGTGGCATCCACATCCATGGCGCCAACACGACCAGCGGCAGTGTGCAGGACGATCAGACCGCTTTCCGTATTGGCAGCAATGGTTTGCGCTGCGGCAAGAACCGCCGCCCCGTCGGCCTCTTGCAGCGCGCTTTGGCCGATGATCACCAGCGACGGCTTGCCCTTGATCTCGTCATCACCGCCCATATCAACAATCTGTTGCAGCGCAGCGCGGTCGTCCCCCATGTGGTGATAGGCGTAGGTCAGATCGACGGCGGGCCCCACCAAGGCCACTTCAGCCCCATGCGCCCACGCCTTTCGGATCCGCGCGTTCAGCACCGGAGCCTCTTCGCGCGGGTTGGTTCCGATCAGTAGAATACGCTCGGCGCTGTCGATGTCCTCAATCGCTGCGGTCCCGGCATAGGCCGCACGGTTGCCCGCAGGCAGTTTGGCCCCATCGGTGCGGCACTCGACAACACCGCCCTGCCCCTCGATCATATGTTTAAGCGCAAAAGCGGCCTCGACCGGGGCCAGATCGCCTACGATACCCACCGGCTTTTCGGCCCCTTTCAGCGCCTCGGCGGCTTTGCCCAAGGCCTCTGCCCAGGACGCCGGGCGCAACTTGCCGTTTTCGCGCACATAGGGCTTGTCCAACCGCTGACGGCGAAGGCCATCCCAGACAAAGCGGGTCTTGTCGCTGATCCACTCTTCGTTCACACCATCATGGTTGCGCGGCAGAAAGCGCATCACCTCGCGCCCTTTGGTATCGACCCGGATGTTCGACCCCAATGCATCCATCACATCGATGCTCTCGGTCTTGGTCAGCTCCCACGGGCGAGCGGTAAAGGCATAGGGCTTCGAGGTCAGCGCACCCACCGGGCACAAATCAATGATGTTGCCTTGCAGGTTCGATTGCAGCGTCTGGTTAAGATACGAGGTGATCTCGGCATCTTCACCGCGCCCGGTCTGACCCATTTGGGTGATCCCTGCGACTTCGGTGGTGAAACGCACACAGCGGGTGCAACTGATGCAGCGGGTCATCGCGGTACCCACCAGTGGCCCCAGATCCAGATCATCCACCGCGCGCTTGGCTTCTTTGAAGCGCGACCCCGAGACGCCATAGGCCATCGCCTGATCTTGCAGATCGCACTCACCGCCCTGGTCGCAAATCGGACAATCCAGCGGATGGTTGATCAGTAGGAACTCCATCACCCCTTCTCGGGCCTTCTTGACCATAGGAGAGTTCGTCTTGACCACCGGCGGTTGTCCTTCCGGCCCCGGTCGCAAATCACGAACTTGCATCGCACAGGACGCCGCAGGTTTCGGCGGGCCACCCACGACTTCAACCAGACACATCCGGCAGTTGCCGGCGATCGAAAGACGTTCATGATAGCAGAAACGCGGCACTTCGATCCCGGCCTCTTCGCAGGCCTGGATCAAGGTCATCGCACCATCGACTTCGATTTCCTGCCCGTCGATATTGATCTTGCGGAGGTCAGACATGGCTTTCACTTCGCCTTCAAATACACGCCTATGGCGCTGTTTCTTTGGATTTCCTTCTGGCCCAAGGCGCAGAATGAATTCGGTTTTTCATAATTAACGCCGTTATCGGCAAGATAGGCTTCGCCCTTGGCGCGCATCCGATCCTTTTCGGCATCCGATTCAACATAGGACCGGATCTCGCTGTCCGTGTACCCAAGCTGGTTGGCTTTCGAGCGCAAACTCCACAACACACTGATTGCTTTCAAACGGCGACCACTGATTGTGGGACAGTACTCAGAAATCTCGTTTGCGACCGCGATATAGTACAGCTCGTTGTCTATTTCCGACACGTCGCGCAAGGGCGGTTTCGCATCAGCTGAGGCAGGAACGACCATCGCTGCCGACAAGGCAACTATTTTCAATACAGACATGACATATCCCTTCGTCTTGGAACCTCCAAGACGGGGCTGCTCGGCACTGCTATGCAATAGCAGCGGCTGGCCAGAGGCCGGATATGTCAATGAAACGCTCATGGTCGTTGGCAACGCCCCACGAAGGTCAGTTTGTCGTTTTCGACCTGAAGCTGCTCAGTGTCCGGCCCGACGCTCCAGTCGATGCGCGATGATCCGAAGTTGCGAATGCAGAACCGGATTCCTTCGTGTCTGCCCGCCTCTCGCGCACCATCAAAAGATTTCGAAACACCATTGACCGTTACGCTGAACGCTGCGGGCTCAGTCCGTTTGGCTGTTTGTTTAGCGCTGGCACGAAAGACATGACCATCGAAAGCAACGCGTTCGGCTGATGATTTGATCGTGTTGCCGCATCCGGCAATCATTGAAACGGCAACAAGCGCGGCAATCACAACCGCACGTCCAAACCGGCTGTGACCCTCGAAACAATTATGACGTTCCGATCGCACCATCAGAACGCCGCCACCAGCGCCATGATGCCAATCACGAACATGCACGCCCAGCCCAATACATAAAGAACCGAGCGCAAGCCGCTGTTTGGGCTTCCAATTCCGCGAATATGTACGATCAGCATCACCAGCCGCGCGACCAGCGCAACCGAGGCCAGCAGGTTCACCCAAAACGGGCTTGCCGCCAACAGGATCGCCGCAAAGGTGACCGCAGCAAAGGCCGGAAGCGTTTCGGTTCCGTTCAGATAGGCCCGGTTCAACCGATAGGCTTTGTCTGAATAATCCTGTTCGGGTGTGGCCCCCGGAGCCAGACCTTTGCTTTGCTTGGCCAGCGCCGTGAAGGGCGCCATGAACAAAACGATCAGGGTGAAGATCACCACCGAGGCAATCGCGTGTCCGTATTCTGCAAAGACATCCATCGTTTTACTCCGCTGCCATTGCGCCCATACGGCCCGATTTCTGAGCCTTGATCCGGTCTTCGATCTCTTCGCGGAAGTTGCGGATCAGGCCCTGGATCGGCCAGGCCGCCGCGTCGCCCAGGGCACAGATTGTGTGGCCTTCGACCTGCTTGGTCACGTCAAACAGCATGTCGATCTCTTCCAGCTCGGCCTCGCCACGCACCAGTCGGTCCATCACGCGCATCATCCAGCCGGTGCCCTCGCGACACGGAGTACACTGGCCGCAGCTTTCGTGCTTGTAGAACTTCGACAGCCGCCAGATCGCCTTGATGATATCGGTGGATTTGTCCATCACGATCACCGCCGCCGTCCCCAGACCCGAGCCCAGATCGTTGCGCAGATAGTCGAAATCCATGATCGCATCGCGCATGTTTTCACCGCGCACGCAAGGCACCGACGATCCCCCCGGGATCACAGCAAGCAGATTGTCCCAGCCGCCGCGAATGCCACCACAATGAGTCTCGATGAGCTCTTCAAAAGACAGTGACATCGCCTCTTCGACCACGCAGGGGTTGTTCACATGACCCGAGATCGCAAAGAGCTTGGTGCCTGCGTTGTTCTGACGACCAAAGCCTGCAAACCAATCCGCACCACGGCGCAGGATTGTGGGCACAACGGCGATGGATTCCACATTGTTCACAGTGGTCGGACACCCATAGAGCCCCGCACCCGCCGGGAACGGAGGCTTCATCCGCGGCATGCCCTTTTTGCCCTCAAGGCTTTCGATCAGCGCGGTTTCCTCACCGCAGATATAGGCACCAGCCCCGTGATGCAGGAACAGGTCGAAATCCCAGCCCGAACCGGCGGCGTTCTTGCCCAGAAGCCCTGCGTCATAGGCCTCGTCAATCGCGGCCTGCAACGCCTCACGCTCGCGGATATATTCGCCGCGCAGATAGATATAGCAGGTATGCGCATTCATCGCGAAAGAGGCGATCAGACAGCCCTCGATCAGCGTATGTGGATCGTGGCGCATGATCTCGCGGTCTTTGCAGGTGCCGGGCTCGGATTCGTCGGCGTTCACCACCAAATAGGATGGGCGGCCATCGCTTTCCTTGGGCATGAACGACCATTTAAGGCCGGTCGGGAAACCCGCGCCTCCGCGACCACGCAGGCCCGAATCCTTCATCGTCTGAATGATCCAGTCGCGGCCCTTTTCGATCAGGCCAGCAGTGCCGTCCCAATGCCCCCGGGCCTGCGCGCCGCGCAGAGTACGCTCGTGCATCCCGTAGATGTTGGTAAAGATCCGGTCCTGATCCTTCAGCATCGCGTGTTACCTTCAGCTGTCCTGACGCATGCGCCAGAGTTGAAAAATGTTGACGCCCGCATAAATGAACCCCGCCAGCGCGGCGAAATCAAAAAGCAGTGCATAGCGGCCCGGCAGACCCAACTGCGGACCAATAAAGGACATGGCAAGCCAAAGCAGCATCGTCACCGCGATGACGATACCGATATGGCGACCCTTGCGGGCTATGGCCTGTTCCTTGTCCTTATCCATCTCATCCCGACGCCCCGGATGGGCATCCTGTCTTAGTCTTCGTAAGTGCCGTCTTTCTTGGCACGTTTGGCAAATTCGGTCTCTTCCCCAGCGGCCAGTTTCGCCGCCTGTTCGATCCAGCCGTCACGCTCGATGCGGCCCTTGAACTTGAGGCGGCTGTCGACCCAGGCCACCTGTTCCGGTGTCCAGGCAGCAATCTGGTCAAAGTGGTAAAAGCCCAAAGCGTTCAGCGTCTGTTCAAGCTTTGGCCCGACGCCTTTCAACATCTTGAGGTCATCTGCCTTGCCATCCCGCGCTGCGGTCAATGTCTCGGGCTGCGCCTCTTTCGCCTCTTGCGCCTGTTTCACCGCAGGTTTTGCGGGTGCAGGCGCTTTGGGTGGTTTCGGTGCCGATTTGGTCGCGGCTGCCTTGCCATCCTTGCCCAGCCACGGGGTCAGGATCGGCACCTCTGTCCCGTCGATGCGCTTGACCGTGTCACCCAGATCGGTCGCCAGCGCGACACTGGCATTGTATTGCGGCTTGCCCGCCTCATGGTCGGTCAGGCTGGTCAGCCCGCTTTTCGGCTCTGCCGCATAGCGCCCGTTCTGAGGGCCTGGGGTCGGAACCTGACCAGCGGCCAGAGCGTCAATGATCTTGCCAAAACTCTCAGCGGTCAGATCTTCGTAATAATCCTTGCCGATCTGCGCCATCGGTGCGTTGGCGCATGATCCCAGGCACTCGACCTCTTCCCAGCTTAGCTTGCCATCGGCAGACAGCACATGCGGCTTGGCGGCGATCTTGTCCTTGCAGACCGCAATCAGGTCCTCGGCCCCGCAGATCATGCAGGAGGTCGTTCCACAGACCTGTATATGCGCCACTGAACCCACCGGTTGCAGTTGGAACATGAAATAAAACGAGGCCACCTCAAGCACGCGGATATAGGCCATGCCCAGCATGTCAGCGACGGATTCAATTGCCGGACGGGTCAGCCACCCTTCCTGTTCCTGCGCGCGCCACAGCAGAGGGATCACCGCGCTGGCCTGACGGCCTTCGGGATATTTGGTAATCTGCGCTTCGGCCCATTGCTGGTTGGCAGCAGTGAAGGCGAAGGTATCGGGTTGTTCGGGGTGAAGACGGCGGAGCATTAGTTCTCTTTCGAGCTTGTCGGTGACCATTTACCAGCTTGGTCACGTTTGGCTGCATGGTTCTGTTCTAGCACCAGAATCGCAAGAGCAAAGTCGGAGGAAGAAAGGTCGAAGTTCCCTCCAATTTCTTCGAACAATTCCTGAGTCGTGAAACGGCCCGGATGCTTTAGAATTTCGGCAAACGCATCACGCGCGGCCCGGTTTCCTCTTATGTTATCTGCAACTGCCCCAACAGTTATATCTCTGGGGATTTGAACGATACCGTAGTGGTCAGGAAACACTTGTCCTATGGTCCCATCAGCAACCATTTCCATCAGAACGCTTCGAACAGAAGGTAAACTCAATTCGTTTTTCTTAATTTCGATGTTTTGATCGAAAGAACTTGCCCGCAGCTGTTCTGTGACTTGGCTAGTTGAGAGGAATTGTTCAGACGTCATCAGCACTTGGTGGATGGCAAGCTTACGCCAGTGATCAGTTTTCTGAGCACGCGAAAGCTCCTTCGCTCGTTGACGAGACACGACAAACTCCTTTGCCGACCAAATTGCACCGATCAACGCAGCCACAGTTAGTACATCCTTCCCAAGCTCAATAAACTCACTCCAATTCAGCGATCAATCTCCCCGAACACAACGTCCATCGTCCCGATGATCGCCGCGACATCGGCCAATTGGTGGCCCTTGGCGACGTAATCCATGGCTTGCAGGTGAAGGAAGCCCGGCGCGCGGAGTTTGGCGCGGTAGGGTTTGTTGGTGCCATCGGCGACCAGATAGACGCCGAATTCGCCTTTGGGGGCTTCGACGGCGGCATAGACCTCGCCTGCGGGCACGTGGAAGCCTTCGGTATAGAGCTTGAAGTGATGGATCAGGCTCTCCATCGAGGTCTTCATGTCCGAGCGTTTCGGCGGGGTGATCTTGCCGCGTGCCAGCACGTCTCCGGGGCAGTCGCGGATTTTGGCGATGGCCTGACGGATGATCAGCAGCGACTGGCGCATTTCTTCCATCCGCACCAGATAGCGGTCATAGCAGTCGCCGTTTTTGCCGACGGGGATCTGGAACTCGAACTCGTCATAGCATTCATAGGGCTGCGCGCGGCGCAGATCCCACGCCAGACCCGAGCCACGGACCATCACGCCCGAAAACCCGTATTTCTGGATGTCATCCTCGGTCACCACGCCGATATCGGCGTTGCGCTGTTTGAAGATGCGGTTTTCGGTCAGCAGCCCGTCAATATCATCCAGCACAGACGGGAACTCATGGCTCCAGGCCTCGATATCATCCAGCAGTTCGGGCGGCAGGTCCTGATGGACACCACCGGGGCGGAAATAGGCGGCATGCAGGCGAGCCCCGCAGGCACGCTCGTAGAACACCATCAGTTTTTCGCGCTCTTCGAATCCCCAAAGAGGCGGTGTCAAAGCACCCACATCCATCGCCTGCGTGGTCACGTTCAGCAGGTGGTTCAGGATGCGCCCGATCTCGGAGTAGAGCACACGGATCAACGACCCTCGGCGCGGCACTTCCACACCGGTCAGCTTTTCGATGGCCAGACACCAGGCATGTTCCTGATTCATCGGCGCGACGTAATCCAACCGGTCGAAATAGGGCAGGTTTTGCAGGTACGTCCGGCTTTCCATCAGCTTTTCGGTGCCCCGGTGCAGCAAGCCGATATGCGGATCGCAGCGCTCGACGATCTCACCGTCCAGTTCAAGCACCAAACGCAGAACACCATGCGCCGCAGGGTGTTGCGGGCCGAAGTTGATGTTGAAGTTGCGGATCTTCTGCTCGCCGCTCAGCGCGTCGGTGCTGCCGTCATCATATCTTGAGCCGTCCATCAACGCCCCCGTTTCTTCTTTTTCGCCTCAGTCCGAACCTGGACCTTTTCAGCGTCTTGTGCCTTGGCTGCCGCCCCGGCAAGCAGAACACCCAATGCGCCCAGTATGATCAGTTCCCCCAACATCTCAGCGACGCTCCAATTCCTGCAGTTTCAGACCAACCCACCACAGCAGCGCGATGGTGCCAAACGGGATAAGGCAGAGCAGAGACCAATATTTGTTGATCCCGAAAAAGGGCAGGATCTTCAACATCGGAATGATGGTCAGCGCTGAAAGGATCAGCCACCAGATACTGCCCATTACTCTGCCTCCTGTTTCTCATCCCCCGGCAGAATGTAATTCGCGCCTTCCCAAGGGGACATGAAATCAAACTGACGGTATTCCTGCACCAGCGACACAGGCTCGTAGACCACGCGCTTTTGCGCCTCGTCATAGCGGACTTCGGTATAGCCGGTGGTCGGGAAATCCTTGCGCAGCGGATAGCCGCGGAACCCGTAATCGGTCAGGATCCGACGCAGGTCCGGGTGGCCCGAGAACAGGATGCCGAACATGTCAAACACCTCACGCTCAAACCAGTTGGCCGAGGGGTGAACATCCACGATCGAGGGTACCATATCCTCTTCGCGCACCGAAACCCGCAAGCGGATTCGCTGGTTCTGGTACATCGACAGGAAGTGGTAAACCACATCGAACCGTTTGGCCCGTTCGGGGTAATCAACGCCGGTGATGTCCACCAAGGTCGAGAATTTGCAAGCCTGATCGGATTTCAGGAATTCGACGAATTCCACCAGGTTCGACGGGGCCACATCCACGTTCAGTTCGCCATGGGTCACGTCCCAGGACAGAACGCAATCGGTCCGCTTCAGCTCAAGCTGCGCGCCGAGTTCTTTGAGTGCTTCACTCATTGCGTCCCTCCTGAAGAACTTCGTCATAAAACGTCGCCTCGGCATCGTATGACTTGAAAAACTTCGCCATAAAGTCAGGCATGACCGTCTTTTCGGCGTTTTGGCCAGCGTAAGCCACGATAGCCGCCATATCGCGCCATTTTGTCAGCACGACAACGTGACACGGATCCTGCTCCCGTCTGACCAAGAACGAAACCGACA
The DNA here is from genome assembly GCF_013033515.1 of Ruegeria sp. HKCCA6707. Classification (GTDB taxonomy): domain Bacteria; phylum Pseudomonadota; class Alphaproteobacteria; order Rhodobacterales; family Rhodobacteraceae; genus Ruegeria. The sequence continues at coordinate 962,445 of NZ_WQEG01000001.1, forward strand.
AGAACCCGTCCAACGCGCGCATTGCAGGCAAAGCTCGGGCACGGAATGTTTCGACCCAGCCCGGAACATCGTCCCGAGCAACAACGGCTTCCCAGCGCCTGACGACAGCAGCACTCATCTGACAATCGTCCCGGTTCGGCGGATTTTGCGCTGCAACTGCATCAGACCATAAAGCAGCGCCTCAGCCGTGGGGGGGCAGCCGGGGACATAGATGTCCACGGGCACAACGCGGTCGCAGCCACGCACGACCGAGTAGGAATAGTGGTAATACCCGCCCCCATTGGCGCAGGACCCCATCGAGATCACATAGCGCGGCTCGGGCATCTGGTCATAGACCTTGCGCAGCGCAGGCGCCATCTTGTTGGTCAACGTTCCGGCCACGATCATCACGTCCGACTGACGTGGCGACGCACGCGGCGCGATGCCAAACCGTTCGGCGTCATAGCGCGGCATCGAGGTGTGCATCATCTCAACCGCGCAACACGCCAGACCAAAGGTCATCCAGTGCAGCGACCCGGTGCGGGCCCAATTGATGATGTCCTCGGTTGAGGTCAACAGAAACCCTTTGTCCTGCAACTCGGCGTTCAGGGCCTGGGTGGCGACTTCCTTGTCGACGCCAGCGGTGTTTGCACCCGTCATCACTCCCATTCCAGGGCCCCCTTCTTCCATTCATAGGCAAAGCCAATGGTCAGAACACCCAGGAACACCATCATCGACCAGAAGCCGACATCGCTGATGTCGCGGAAGCCAACGGCCCAGGGGAACAGGAAGGCGATTTCCAGATCAAAGATGATGAAGAGAATCGACACCAGATAAAATCGGACGTCGAATTTCATCCGCGCATCGTCGAACGCGTTGAAACCACATTCATATGCGCTGACCTTTTCGGGGTCGGGATTGCGGACAGCCAGCACCACAGCGGCAAGAATCAGGACGATTCCAAGACCAATGGCCACGGCCAGAAACACCAGAATCGGGAGGTACTCCCGCAGCAGGTCTTCCACGTATAGCTCCTTTCCTGCGCTTGTCCCGAAAGGGCGCGCCGTCAATTGGCGATTTGACAGGACATTCTCTATCCCTGTGGGGTCAGAGGGTCAACTCAACACAACCCCGCAACGCGGGATTGTTACAGATGTTAAGCTGAGGCCGTTTGCAGCGCTGGAAATTCAGACTTGATCAACCGGTGTTACGTCCAGCCAGGTTTTCTTTTGTCGAAAAAAGCAGCGATTCCTTCCTGCGCCTCTTCGGTTTCCCATCGGGACACAAGCTGTTGAATGGTGTGGTCAATCACCGCATCATCAATGGTCGGGCCAAGCGACCGGACCAAGGCCTTGGCCGAGGCCACCGCACCCGGTGCGCAGGACAGATAGGGCTGAACCTCGGCCTCAATGGCCTCGGCCAACGCCTCTGCCGATACGGCGCGTGCCAACAAGCCCAGTTCCACCGCTTCTGCCGCATCAAACAAACGGGCCGACATGAAAACGCGGCGCGCCCGTGCTTCGCCTATACGTGCGATCACATAGGGGCCAATCGTGGCCGGGATCAGGCCCAGGCGCGTCTCGGTCAATCCCATCCTCAGGCTATCCACCCCAATGGCCACGTCGCAGACCGAAGCCATCCCAACCCCACCACCAAAAGCATTGCCCTGCACCGCTCCGATCAGAGGCTTGGGTAGAATGTTCAGCGCATTCAGCATCTCGGCCAGCTTGCGGGCTTCGACAAACCGGGTCCGGGCATCGGCCGCCATCTGTGCCTGCATCCAGCTTAGATCACCACCAGCGCAAAAGCTCTTGCCCTGCGCGGCCAGAACCACAACGCGCACGGTATCATCGCGGGCCAGCCGATTGGCGGCTTCAATCAATTCCGCGATCATCTGCGCCGACAGCGCGTTGTGCTTTTCCGGGCGCGCCAGGGTCAATGTGGCAACACCACGGGTATCGACAGACAATTCAAGGGTTTCCAAAACTTTTCTCCGCTTCCAGGTCCTGATCGACCGCCGCACGGATCAGCGCGACGGTTTGCGCGACAGACAACCGCGCCGTGTCGATATGGAGTGATGCATTTGGCAAGGGGTCATATTCGCGTTTCAAAACGTCAGACCATGTGGGCCCTACCCAGCCTTCAAGATCCACGCGCCGCTCTTCCAACCGTGACCGATGTGTCTGCGGGTCGGAACAGGTGAATTCAATATCCAAAAACCGCGCTCCTGTCTGCGTTGCCACGTCGCGCCAAGCCCCACGCGTCAGCGCAATGGGGTTCACACAATCAGCAATCACATCATAGCCCTGTTGCAGCGCCCCCGCCGCAATGGCTTGTGCCGCCGCATATCCCCCATCAGCAAGATCCGAGACCTGCATGTGCGATGATCTCATGGCAGCTTCGATCTGATCTATCCACAACCACAACGCCCCGGTTTCTTGCGCCAGACTTCGAGCAATCGTGGTCTTTCCCACCCCGGGCAAGCCTGTGAAACTTATCAGAACAGGCATCAACCGCCTCGCATCGCCCGCGCCATTTCGGCAGCCTGTTCCAGAACCGAAGCATTCAACCCGGTCTCGTACCCCAACCGGTCCAGATGCGCGGCAACCGCTTCGGTCGCGACGTTCCCTGCCGCGCCGGGCGCGTAAGGACAGCCGCCCAATCCGCCCACCGCCGCATCAAACACACGCACGCCCAGCGCCAGAGAGGCATCGATATTGTCGATGGCCCGCCCGTTCGTGTCATGGAAATGCCCCGCAAGCCGCGTCACTGGCACCCTTTCCCGCACTGCCAGCAACATATGCGCGATGGTATCCGGCGTCCCTTTTCCAATCGTATCGCCTAGCGAAATCTCATAGCACCCATGCGCGAATAAGGTATCTGCCACCTCGGCCACCTTCTCGGGTGGGGTCGGCCCGTCATAGGGGCAATCCGTCACGCAAGACACATAGCCGCGAACCGGCAGATCAATATGCCGCGCGGCCTCAAGGATCGGCACGAACCGCTCGATGGATTCGGCAATAGTTGCGTTGATATTGGCTTTCGAAAACCCCTCGGAGGCCGAAGCAAACACCGCAATCTCATCAGCTTGTGCGGCCAAAGCGTCTTCGTATCCGCGCATATTCGGTGTCAACGCAGCATAGCGCACGCCATCCGCGCGTTTGACCCCGGCCAAAACCTCGGCGCTGCCCGCCATCTGAGGCACCCATTTCGGAGAGACAAAGCTGGCGACCTCAATCCGGTTGAACCCCGCTTGGCTCAGGCAATCCACCAGTGCGATCTTCTCGGCAACCGGAATATCGCGCTTTTCGTTTTGAAGCCCATCCCGCGGCCCGACTTCAAAGATTTCGACGCGTTCACTCATGGCTTCACCTTCCCTGCTTCTTCTCGTTCCAAATACGGATGGCGCGACAGTGACACGCCAAGCGCGTTTCGAACAGCTTATGCATCATCCAACCGAACCAGCGCCGCACCTGCCTCGACCTGAGCACCTGCATCCGCCAGCACCTCGGCCACCACACCATCGCGGGCAGCCAGCAGGGAATGCTCCATCTTCATGGCTTCTAGAATGGCCAAACGGTCGCCTTCCTTCACTGCCTGCCCCGCCGTGGCAAAGACGGCTTTGACCAGACCGGGCATCGGCGCTTCGATCACATTGGTATCGCCTGCTGCGCTGGCATCGCGATCCAGAGGGTCGACCATCTCGAACACCTGACCATAATCGTCGAACACGGTAATCCTGGATCCCGCCACCGCGACATTAGGCATAAGCTGTTCATTTATGACCCATCCCTCGCCTTGGCGCAGCACGTCAAGCCGGTCACTGCCGATGGTCCAAACCTGCCGATCAGGGCCTTCGACCTGAACGTCCAGATCGATGATCTCACCTTCACGTATCAATTGCACCGCCCGATGCAGAGAGCCCCACAAAGTGATCCCGGTCTCAGGGCCGGTTTCCGTCAGACCAAGCGCCGTCATGGCTGCAGCAACCGAAGAAGCCTTGCTGGCCGGGGTCTCTTGCACCAGATCATCCAGGTCACGCCCAATCAGGCCCGTATCCACATCGCCCGCCGCAAACCCGTTATGCCGAGTCAGCGCCCCCAGAAAGGCAAGGTTGGTCACGGTTCCGGCAACCTCTGTCCGGCGCAGCGCCCGGTGCAGGCTTTCCAACGCAACCGCGCGCGTCGGGCCATGCACCACAACCTTGGCAATCATCGGATCATACCAGGGGCTGATCGTGTCACCCGAGCGCACACCGCTATCGGCGCGGCATTCCGGTGGAAAACGCAAATGGGTCAGTGTACCGGTCGCGGGCAGAAAGCCCTTGGGTACGTCCTCGGCATACAGCCGTGCCTCGAAGGCATGACCGTTGATTTCAAGTTCGCTTTGCTGCTTGGGCAGGCTTTCTCCGGCCGCCACGCGCAATTGCCACTCGACCAAATCGACGCCGGTGATCGCCTCGGTCACCGGATGTTCGACCTGCAATCGCGTGTTCATCTCCATGAACCAGAACCGATCCGGACGCAGCCCGTCCGAGGCATCAACGACGAACTCAACCGTGCCTGCACCCTTATACCCAATAGCCTCAGCCGCGCGCACACCCGCCTGCCCCATGGCCGCGCGCATCTCATCGGTCATGCCGGGCGCCGGAGCCTCTTCGATCACCTTCTGATGTCGCCGCTGCAACGAACAATCGCGTTCGAACAAATGCACGGCATGGGTGCCATCACCAAAGATCTGCACCTCGATATGGCGCGGCTTCGTGACGAATTTCTCGACCAACACCGCATCGTTGCCGAAGGCCGTCTTGGCCTCGCCCCGCGCGCTGTCCAGAGCAGCCGAAAAATCCTCGGGCCGCTCAACCAGCCGCATCCCCTTGCCGCCACCGCCCGCAACCGCCTTGATCAGAACAGGGTAACCAATCGACGCGGCCTCACCCGCCAAATGCGCGGCATCCTGGTTATCTCCATGATAGCCGGGCACCACCGGCACACCCGCCTCTTCCATCAACGCCTTGGCCGCATCCTTGAGCCCCATCTGCCGGATCGCCTGAGCCGAAGGTCCAATGAATGTCAGCCCTGCGGCCTCAACAGCCTCAACGAAATCGGGGTTCTCAGACAGGAACCCATAGCCCGGATGAATCCCCTGCGCGCCCGACTGCAGCGCGACTTGAATGATCACATCACCCTTAAGATAACTCTCAGCCGGAGCCGCCCCTCCGATATGCACTGCCTCATCAGCCATCTGCACATGTTTGGCTTGCGCATCCGCATCAGAATAAACGGCCACGCAAGCCAAGCCCATCTTCTGAGCCGTCTCCATAACCCGACACGCAATCTCGCCACGGTTGGCAATCAGGATTTTATTGAACATTATTTTTCCAATTCTTGATTGCGTTATTCAGATGTCGTTCAGTGCGCGCATCGAGCGCAACAAGGTTTACTTCAAGGTGGCTATCAGCGACCGCGTTCACTGCGGTCTCGGCTGCCTTGTCATGCGGAAACCCGTATGCACCTGTGGAGATTGCCGGAAAAGCAATCCTCTGACACTTATGGGCGCTCGCGAGCCTTAGACAATTGGCGTAGCAGCGAGCCAACAGATCAATTTCGCCTGATTCTCCGCCGCGCCAAATCGGACCTGCTGTATGGATGACGATGCGTGCCGGAAGATTGTAAGCTCCGGTTACCTTTGCCTCGCCAGTCTCGCATCCTCGGAGTTCACGGCACTCTTCAAGCAATTTCGGCACGGCTACGCGGTGAATGGCGCCATCCACACCTCCTCCACCCAACAAAGAACGGTTGGCAGCATTCACAATCGCGTCCACCCGCAATTGTGTGATGTCGGATTTGACAATCTGAAAACCCATGATCACATCCGGAACACGCCGAAACGTGTCTCCTCAATCGGGGCGTTGAGCGCGGCGCTCAGCGACAAGGCCAGCACGTCGCGGGATTTGCGGGGGTCGATGATGCCGTCATCCCAGAGCCGCGCCGAAGCGTAGAGCGGGTGGGATTGTTCCTCAAACATCTCAAGGGTGGGTTGTTTGAACGCGGCTTCTTCCTCAGCCGACCAGGTGCCGCCCTGCCGCTCGATGCCGTCGCGTTTCACAGTGGCCAGCACGCCTGCGGCCTGTTCACCGCCCATGACCGAGATCCGCGAATTCGGCCAGGTCCACAGAAAGCGCGGCTGATAGGCCCGCCCGGCCATGCCGTAATTCCCGGCCCCGAACGAACCGCCCACCAGCATGGTAATCTTTGGCACGGAGGTCGTCGCCACCGCCGTGACCATCTTGGCCCCATGCCGCGCGATGCCTTCGTTTTCATATTTGCGCCCGACCATGAACCCGGTGATATTTTGCAAAAACACCAGAGGAATACGGCGCTGTGAGCACAGTTCGACAAAATGCGCGCCCTTTTGCGCGGCCTCGGAAAACAGCACGCCATTATTGGCGATGATCCCCACCGGGCAGCCTTTGACATGGGCGAAACCGGTCACCAGCGTCTCACCGAACCGGGGCTTGAACTCGTCGAACCGAGAGCCATCGACCAGTCGCGCGATCACCTCGCGGATGTCATAGGGCGTGCGCAGATCGGCAGGGACAACACCTAGGATTTCGTCCGGGTCATAGGCCGGGTCCTCGGGGCTGGCCCAATTTACGGCCCGCGGTTTGCGCAGGTTCAGCGACCCGACCGCGCGCCGGGCCAAAGCCAGCGCATGGGCGTCGTCCTCGGCCAGGTAATCCGCCACGCCGGACAGGCGGGTATGGACATCGCCACCGCCCAGATCTTCGGCGCTGACCACCTCGCCCGTCGCGGCCTTTACCAAAGGCGGCCCGGCCAAAAAGATCGTGCCTTGGTCTTTGACAATAATCGTGACGTCCGACATCGCAGGTACATAGGCCCCGCCCGCCGTGCACGAGCCCATCACGACAGCGATCTGCGGGATGCCCTTCGCGCTCATGCGCGCCTGATTATAGAAGATACGGCCAAAATGGTCGCGATCGGGGAACACCTCATCCTGATTGGGCAGGTTCGCCCCGCCGCTATCGACCAGATAGATGCAGGGCAGACGGTTTTCCTCGGCGATCTCCTGCGCGCGGAGGTGTTTCTTGACCGTCATCGGATAATAGGTGCCGCCCTTCACGGTTGCGTCGTTGCAGACGACCATGACCTCATGTCCCTGAACGCGGCCAATCCCCGCGATCACCCCGGCACAAGGGGCCGCGCCCTCATACATCCCATGCGCCGCCGTCGCCCCGATTTCGAGGAACGGAGACCCCGGGTCCAACAGGTTCGCCACCCTGCGCCGAGGCAGCATTTTGCCGCGGGATTCGTGCCGCGCGCGGGATTTATCTCCACCGCCCATGCGGGCGATTTCGGCAGCGGCAGAGATTTGCGCCAGTGCTTCGAGATGGACTGTACGGTTTGCTTTGAAGCCCTCGGATGTGGGCATGGCTTTGGAATTCAGTCTACTCATTGTGTGCCTCCATAGCCGATGAGGTCCAACGCCCTTGTTGCCGTGACCCGCAACAGGCAATCTGCCCCATCCTCAAAATGCCCTGTTCCAGTTGTGAGATTCCCGCGCGAAACGCATTCGGCATCTCGGAAGATGATCCAAGCCCTTTGCGCATCCTTCAAAGCCTCGGCTGCGATGGGCAAAGTACCAGGCGCAGACAATTCGGCTCGCAACGAGTTATAGGCCGTGTTTAGAATGGCGTCCCAGCCTAGCATTTCAGCGTCTTTGCACTGTGAAACCGTTATGCTGTCATAAGCACCACTGGATTCGATACAGGCGTTTGAGAAAGTCCCAATACACTGAGCGCCAGCATGCCAATCGCTACCGGACCGGGTCACACAGTCCCAAATTTCACTCTCAGGTACTGGCTCGGGCATCCAATCCGCCATTGTTTGTACAGGAGTAAATACGCAAACCGAAACCAATAACATTTTCATAACAATTCTCCCGCCGCTCGTGCCTTCAACTCCTTGCGGATCACTTTCCCCGTCACCGTCATCGGCAGCGCATCCAAAAACGCCACTTCACGCGGATACGAGTAATGCGCCAGACGAGCCTTGACCCAGTCTTGCAACTCCGTGCCCGTCGCCGCTGCCCCCGGTTTCAACACCACATAGGCCTTCACGATTTCAGTGCGCAAAGGATCGGGCTTGCCGACCACGCCGACCGTGGCCACCGCCGGGTGGGTCAGCAGGCAATCCTCGATCTCAGCCGGGCCGATGCGGTATCCGGCCGAGGTGATCACGTCGTCATCCCGGCCCACAAAGCGCAGATAGTCGTCCTCCCAGATGCCCCGGTCCCCGGTGATCAGCCAATCGCCCCGGAACTTCTCAGCCGTCGCTTCGGGCCGGTTCCAATATTCCAGCAACATCGAGGCTGAGCCGCGTCTTACCGCTACGTCACCCTCTTGATCCGTCGGGTTGCCCGCCTCGTCGATCACGGCAACCTCATGCCCGGGCACCGGTTTGCCGATGCAGCCCGGGCGTACCGGGAAATCCTGCGCGCAGGACGAAACCACCATATTGCATTCGGTCTGCCCATAGAATTCGTTGATCACCAGGCCAAAGGCACGCTGCCCCCAGGCCAGCATCTCGGCCCCCAAAGGCTCACCGCCTGAAGCGACCGAACGCAGGCCGGGGATGCTCTGATCCGCCGCTTTGAGCATTCGCAACGCAGTCGGTGGAAAGAACACGTTGCGCACTCCGCCACGTGCGATCACATCGGCACAGGCTTCGGGCGTGAATTTCTCAAGCCGGGCCGCGACTACTGGAATCCCCAGCGCCAGCCCCGGCATCAGCACGTCGAACAACCCACCGATCCAAGCCCAGTCGGCAGGGGTCCATAGGCAATCCCCGTGGCGCAGGTGATTGTGGCTGATCGAGACGCCGGGCAGATGGCCGGTCAGCACCCGGTGCCCGTGCAGCGCGCCCTTGGGGCTGCCGGTGGTGCCTGAGGTATAGATCAGCACGGCGGGGTCTTCGGGTCCGGTCTCGGCAAAGGGCAGTGGGTCATCCGAGGGCGTGATCTGATCAACCAGAAGCGGCCGGGCGAGATCGCCCAGCAGTTCAGCGCCCTCTGCGTCCGTCACCACGATACGCGCCCCGGCATCGCCCACGCGAGAGGCCAGCGCGTCACGTTTGAACAGCTTGAACAGCGGCACAGAGATCGCACCCAGCTTCCAGATCGCCAGATGCGCCGCGGCGCACCACGGTGACTGGCTCAGCAGCACGCCGACGCGATCCCCCGGCTGCACTTGCGTGCGCAGAGCATGGGCGATTCCGTCTGCCATCTGCCCCAACTGATCGTAAGTGACCTCAGTGCGCCCCTCGCTCAAATCGACAATGGCGACGCGGTCCCCAGGCTGTGACAAGCATTGCCGCGCCATGTTCAGCCGGTCAGGAATCGCCCAGCTGCCATCAGCGTGCAAACCCGGTATGCGCTCAGAGGAAAGCACTGGTTTTTCCATTTATTTTCTGTCTGTTAAAGACATCAATCCGCTGACATCGAAATGCAGGAATTTGATGCAGATCAGGGCCCTGCACCCGGTCTTGGTGCAAAATCGTGCCATCACACTGTTCAAAGGCAAAATCATGACCAAGACACTTGCTGCATTGACCCTGAGCACCGCACTCATCGCCCTCGCAGCCCCCGTTTCGGCGCAATCCCAGGGCGATTGGACTTTCGGGATCGGGGCCGGGTATCTCGACCCGAAATCCGACAATGGAACTTTGGCCGGGCTCGACGCGGAAGTCGACTCGGACACCAGCGTCATCTTTACCGCTGAATACTTCTTTCGCGACAACCTCGGTATCGAGCTGCTGGCTGCAACACCGTTCAGCCATGACGTCACACTGGGTGGCAGCATCGATGCTGGCAGTACCAAACACCTGCCCCCCACCCTGTCGCTGAACTACCACTTCCCGACCAATTCGGTATGGAAACCCTATGTCGGCGCTGGCATCAACTACACCATTTTCTTTGACGAAAGCTCGGCCTTGGGTGATCTGGAACTGGACGATTCCGTTGGCATCGCCGTACAAGCTGGCCTTGACTACATGGTCAGTGAAAACGGAGCAGTGCGTCTGAACCTGCGCTGGTTCGATATCGACACGGACGTTTCGCTGAACGGTACCGACATCGGCACCGCTGATATCGACCCTTGGCTGGTCGGCATATCCTACGTCCATCGCTTCTGATCCTTTCCTGAAGAGCCTCGCCACCTTGTGGCGGGGCTGCTTAATCAGAGCATTTCGTTCATCATTTCCCGCCCGATCAGCATCCGGCGAATTTCGCTGGTGCCCGCGCCGATCTCCATCAGCTTGGCGTCGCGGAAAATGCGGCTGACCGGCGCGTCAGACAGGAACCCGGCCCCGCCCATCGCCTGCACCGCCTGATGCGCCTGGGTCATCGCAGCTTCGGACGCATAGAGGCAACATGCCGCCGCATCCTGTCGCGTGACGTCGCCCCTGTCGCAGGCCTTGGCGACCTCATAGACATAGGCACGCGCCGAGTTCATCGCCGTGTACATATCGGCAATCTTGCCCTGCATCAGTTGGAAGCTGCCAATCGGCTTACCGAACTGCTTGCGCTCGGCCAGATAAGGCATGATCTCATCCAGGCAGGCAGCCATGATGCCCGTGCCGATCCCGGCCAGTACCACGCGTTCATAATCCAAACCCGACATCAGGACGGCGACGCCTTTGCCTTCTTCGCCCAGAACGTTTTCGAACGGCACTTCGACATCTTCAAAGATCAGCTCTGCCGTGTTCGACCCCCGCATCCCCAGTTTGTCGAAATGGGGTGAGGTCGAGAACCCTTTCATCTCTTTTTCGATCAGAAAGGCCGTTATGCCTTTTGAGCCCGCCTCTGGGTCGGTCTTGGCATAGACCACCAAAGTATCCGCGTCCGGGCCGTTGGTGATCCAATATTTATTGCCGTTCAGGCGATAGTGGTCGTTGCGCTTTTCAGCCCGCAATTTCATCGACACCACATCAGATCCCGCCGAAGGCTCTGACATTGCAAGCGCGCCCACATGGTCGCCGGAAATCAGCCGTGGCAAGTATTTCTGTTTTTGCGCCTCTGAGCCGTTGAGTTTGATCTGGTTCACACAGAGGTTCGAATGTGCCCCGTAAGAAAGCGATACCGAGGCCGAGGCCCGCGCCACTTCCTCGACCGCAATGGTATGCGCCAGATAGGACATCCCTGCCCCGCCATACTCCTCGGGGACGGTAACCCCCAGCAGGCCAAGCTCTCCCATCTCTTTCCAAAGCGCGTTGGGAAAAGCATTGCTGGCGTCAATCTCAGCCGCCATCGGCTTGACCCGCTCCTGAGCCCAACGGTGCACCATTTCGCGCAGCGCATTCACATCCTCGCCCAGATCGAATTGCATTGTGGCCATAAACATGCGGGGCTCCCTTCCCTGCGTTAATGAACAAGTGTTCAATAATCAGATATCAACGAAAGCTGAGTCGGTCAACAACAGCGTAACCCAATAGAAAAAGCCGCCCTGAAACGGGCGGCTTTTGCTTATCTGTGTGCGTCGAAGACGCACGCTATTGGATCAGGATTGAAAGACGGCGCTGACCTCGGCCCTGATGATCCGCGCGATCAACCGGCAATCTTCCAAAGTGAAGGTCAACGGCACCCGCATGTCTACGATCCCCGCCAAAATCCTGTCGCTTTTCGGCATCGCCTCACTCTCGGCATAGCGCCAACTGTCATAGCGAGATGTGAACCCGGTGGGTTCGGCCCCACCAAACCACTTCAGCTCGACCCCGCGTACAGCGCAGCGGCGCAGAACCTCGGCGATGCGATCCGCGGTCCAATCCAGCAGCAGAAACTGAAGCGAGGAGCCAACATAGGTTTCTTCGGCTGGCCGTTCGACAATGGTCAGCCCCGGGGTGTCGCGTAGGCCGGTTTCAATTGCAACGTAACGTTCGTTCCAGCGATCGACCTGTCTGTCCAGTTCGCGCAGTTGCGGGCGCAGAATGGCCGCGCGCAAATTGTCCATGCGACCGGAAATATTGGGCGTGGTGTATTTGATCCGCTCAAACACTTCGGGATCGGGGCCCGCAAGGTGACGCTCGAACAGCATGTAGGAGCCCGACAGCATTGTGGCCCGTGCCGCAATCTCTTCATCATCGGTGATCAGCAACCCGCCTTCACCGGAATTGACATGTTTGTAGGTCTGGCAGGAATAGCAGCCCACCGCCCCCTGTCGCCCGGATTTTTGCCCGCGCCAGGCGGCGCCCATTGTGTGGGCGCAATCCTCGATCACGGTGACACCGGCGGCGTCACAGAGCGCCATCAGGCGGTCCATATCACACAGATGTCCCCGCATATGGCTTAGCATCAGAACCTTCGCCTGATCCAGCTTGGCCTCCAGATCGTCCAGATCAATGGTCAGGCTTTCGGTCACGCCAACAAACACTGGCCGCGCTCCAACCGAGGCGATGGACCCGGGCACCGGGGCCAGTGTGAAGGCGTTGGTCAGCACCGTATCGCCGGGTTGCACGCCAACGGCCCGCAGCGCCGTGGCCAGAGCATAACCGCCGGACGAGACCGCAAGGCAGTACTTGGCCCCCATTTGCGCGGCAAATTCCTGCTCCAGCAAGGCGGTTTCACCCAACTCGTCCGGGGCCACATTATACCGATGCAGGCGCCCATGGCGCAGCACGGCCAGGGCGGCCTCAATCGCCTCTTCCGGGATGGGTTCCTGTTGGGTGAAATTGCCGGTGAATATCTCTGTCATGGCTTCTGTTTTGAGGTCATGCCTCACTTGGGTCAAGGGATCATGCCGCCGCGCCGATAAGGCTCTGTACGATTTCCGGCAGGTCGTCGAAATGATGCAGTAGTGCTTCGGGCTGCAATGCGGCCATATCATCACCAGACGGCCCAAAGGTCACCAGCACCGAGGGTACACCCGCCGCGCGCGCCGTGTTTCGATCCGTGTCGCTGTCGCCGATCAGCACGCAATGGTCTGGATGGCCACCAGCGCGCCGTGCGGCCTCACGCAGCGGTTCCGGGTCAGGCTTGCGCACGGGCAGCGTGTCAGCACCGACCAGCGACGCAAAGTGATCCCGTACACCCAACCGGGTCAGCAACAGATCCGCCAGACCTTCGGGCTTGTTGGTGCAGACGCCAACGCCATAGCCCGCGCCTTTGAGTGCCGCGACCGCGTCCAGCGCACCGGGGTAAAACGCGGTATGGGTGTCGATAGCTTGTTCATACGCGTCAAGCAAAACCGGATAATACTCGGCTACGGTTGCCTCATCGTAAGCCCCGACCCGTTCCAGCCCATGGGTCAGCATCCGCCGCCCGCCACGCAAGGCGATTCCCGCGTCCTGATCTGAAACCAGCACATCGCCATGCCCCATCAAACGGAAACAATGATTGGCTGCAGCCAGTAAATCGCCCGAAGTGTCGGCCAATGTCCCATCAAGATCGAAGATCACCGTTCGCATTCTGCCTCCGTTCTGGCAGGTTTTCGCCTGCCTGTGTTGCAATCGGCAATCTTCTTTGATGGCCGAACGGCTTGCGCCTTTGCACGCAGCGGATAAAACGGTCCGGTAAAAAACAAAAGAGAAATCGCGTTTATGAGTATTGCCCTAGTCATTCTGGCGGCCGGAAAAGGCACAAGAATGAATTCAGATCTTCCAAAGGTTCTGCACCCCATCGCCCAGACACCGATGCTGGTTCATGCTATGCGGGCTGGTGGTGCCTTGAACCCAGAGCACACGGTCATTGTAACCGGCCACGGTGCGGAACTGGTTGCCAAGGCAGCGCGTGCGGAAGACGAAACAGCGACGATTGTGGTTCAGGACGAACAGTTGGGCACCGCCCATGCGGTGGCTCAGGCGCGCGACGCGTTGCAGGGCTTTGAGGGCGATGTGATTGTTCTGTTTGGCGACACGCCTTTCATCAATCCTGAAACCCTGCAGCGGATGGTTGAGGCGCGGCAGTCCCATGATCTGGTCATGTTGGGCTTTGATATTGCCGAAATCCAGCCACGCTATGGTCGATTGATCATGGAGGGCAACCGGCTGGTTCAGATCGTCGAATACAAGGACGCTACCGAAGAGCAACGTGCAATCCGCTTTACCAATAGCGGCCTCATGGCCTGTGACACGAAACTGATGTTTGAGCTGATCAATCAGGTCAGCAACGAAAACGCCTCGGGCGAGTATTACCTGACCGAGCTGCCCGCGCTAGCCAATGCGCGCGGCCTGTCCTGCACGGCGATCAAATGTGATGAGGCCGAAACGCTGGGTGTGGACTCGCGCGTTGATCTGGCGGAAGCAGACGGAGTTTTCCAAACCCGCGCCCGCACTGAACTGATGCAGCTGGGCGTGACCCTGATGGCACCCGAGACGGTTTACCTGTCCGCCGATACGGTGATCGGGCGCGACACAGTAATCGAACCCAATGTGGTCTTTGGCCCCGGCGTCACCGTGGAAAGCGGCGCGACGATCCGGGCCTTTTCGCATCTGGAGGGTTGCCATGTCAGCCGTGGCGCCACAATCGGCCCATATGCGCGCCTGCGCCCCGGTGCAGAACTGGCCGAGAACACACGGGTCGGCAATTTTGTTGAGATCAAGAATGCCGAGATTGCCGAGGGCGCCAAGGTCAATCACCTCAGCTATATCGGCGATGCAACCGTCGGCGCGGGTAGTAATATTGGCGCGGGCACGATCACCTGTAACTACGACGGGGTAATGAAGCACAAGACAACCATTGGCGAAAACGTCTTTGTCGGCTCGAACACTATGCTGGTTGCCCCCGTTACTGTCGGCGATGGCGCAATGACCGCAACCGGCACCGTGGTCACCCGCGATGTGGAACCGGATGCGCTGGCTGTGGCGCGCGCGCGCCAAGAGAACAAACCGGGTTATGCGCGAAAACTGTTTGACATGTTAAAGGCGAAGAAAGCTCGCCGCGACAAAGGGTCTTGAATTATGTGTGGTATTGTAGGTGTTCTGGGTCAGCATGAGGCCGCCCCTATTCTGGTCGAAGCGTTAAAGCGTTTGGAATATCGCGGCTATGACAGCGCCGGGATCGCAACAGTTAATGACGGCGCATTGGGCCGGCGGCGTGCGGTGGGCAAGCTGGTCAATCTCAGCGACCTGCTGGTACATGATCCTCTTCCGGGCAAATCCGGCATAGGCCATACCCGGTGGGCCACGCATGGTGCGCCGTCCGTCACCAATGCGCACCCGCACAAGGCGGGCCCGGTGGCAGTTGTGCATAACGGGATTGTCGAAAACTATCGCGATTTGCGGGCTGAACTGGCCGAAAATGGTATTTCGTTCCAGACCGAGACGGATACCGAGACCGTCGCCTTGATGACCCAGTACTACCTGCAATCCGGCCTGTCCCCGGTCGAGGCCGCGTTCAAGACGATTGACCGGTTAGAGGGTGCTTTTGCACTAGCCTTCCTGTTTGACGGCGAGGATGATCTAATCGTTGCCGCGCGCAAGGGCTCGCCCCTGGCCATCGGCCATGGCGATGGTGAAATGTATGTGGGCTCGGACGCGATTGCTCTGGCACCATTGACGGATGAAATCACCTATCTGGAAGAAGGCGACCGCGCGGTCCTGACCCGCAATTCGCTTGAAATCCGCAATGAGTCCGGTGAACTGGCCAATCGTGAAAAGCGCAAGATCAAGCTGGATCACACCCGCGCCGATAAGGGTGAGCACAAACACTATATGGCCAAGGAAATCGCCGAGCAGCCCGTCGTCGTGGCGCAGGCCATCGGGTCCTATCTTCCCACCGGGGGCGATCAGGTCGTGCTGCCTGATACGGATCTGGATTTCTCCAAGCTTGACCGCCTGACCATGGTCGCTTGCGGCACCGCGTTCTATGCCTGTCTGACCGCCAAATACTGGTTCGAACAGCTGGCGCAGATGCCCGTCGAGGTCGATATCGCCAGCGAGTTCCGCTATCGCGAACCGCCGATCTCGGACCGCACGCTTGCCCTGTTTGTCAGTCAATCGGGTGAAACTGCGGATACGCTGGCCGCCTTGCGGTATTGCGAAGGCAAGGCGGACAAGATCGTGTCTGTGGTCAACGTGGCCGAAAGCTCGATCGCACGCGAGAGCGATGTTGCGCTGCCGATCCATGCAGGTGTTGAGATTGGCGTTGCCTCGACCAAAGCCTTCACCTGTCAGCTGAGCGTTTTGCTGATGTTGGCGCTGAAGGCCGCCGCAGATCGCGGCACGCTCGGCGCTGATGAAATCGCAGATCACGCAGCAGCGCTGCGTGGCTTGCCGTCAGTCATGAATATCGCGCTGGATCAGGACACCGCGATCCGTAAATCGGCCCAACGCCTGTCCGAGGCACGGGACGTGCTGTTTCTGGGCCGTGGGCTGATGTATCCGCTGGCGATGGAGGGCGCGCTGAAACTGAAAGAAATCAGCTATATACACGCCGAAGGGTATGCATCGGGTGAGCTGAAACACGGGCCCATTGCGCTGATCGACAAGCATATGCCGGTGGTGGTTATGGCCCCGCGCGATGCGGTGTTCGACAAGACCGTATCGAACATGCAAGAAGTGATGGCACGGAAAGGCAAAGTCATTCTGGTCTCGGACGATGATGGCATTGCCGAGGCTGGTGACGGCGTCTGGACGACAATCCGCATGCCCAATATCCACACCAGCCTTGCGCCAATCCTGTACTCGATCCCGGCGCAATTGCTGGCCTATCACACAGCGGTTGCCAAAGGTACGGATGTGGATCAGCCGCGCAATCTGGCAAAATCCGTAACCGTCGAATGACCTGGCCCGCCCCCATCACCCTGTCCGGCGATCACGTTCGGCTTGAACCGCTGGACCTGTCCCATGCGGACACTTTGAAAGCTGCCGCTGCGGATCTGGGGCAGCTCTGGTACACCTCCATCCCCACGCCCGAGGGCATGGAGGCCGAAATCACCCGGCGTATTGGGCTGCATGACATGCAGCCTTTCACGGTGATGACGCCAGACCGCACGCCAGTTGGCATGACGACCTATATGAACACCGATGAGGTCAATCGCCGGGTCGAAATCGGCTCGACCTGGATCAGCAAGGCGGTGCAGCGTACTTTGTTGAACTCGGAGGCCAAGTTTCTGTTGCTGCGCCATGCCTTCGAAGAGCTGGGCTGCAATGCCGTCGAATTCCGCACCCATCGGATGAACACCCAGTCGCGCCGCGCTATTGAACGTTTAGGGGCCCAGCTGGATGGAATCCTGCGCGCCCATATGGTGATGCCCAACGACACGCTGCGCGACACCGCCGTCTATTCGATCATTGCCCCCGAATGGCCCACCGTGCGGGCGCATTTGCTACACAAACTGGGCCGATGACGCTGGACGACGCCCTAAACGCGCTCAAGGCGCAGAGCGACCCGGACAAGGCTGTGCAGATGGCCGCTTATCACAAGGTCGAACGCCCCTATCTGGGCGTTGCCAACCCGGTTCTGAACGACCTGACCAAAACATGGCGCCAAACGCTGGACGTGCCTGCGCGGGTTGCTTTGGCGGATGCGCTTTGGGCCAGTAATATTCACGAGGTGCGCGTCGCTGCTGCAAAACTGCTGACACAGGCCCGCATCCGCCCGGATGACGCGGTATGGGATCTGCTGCAAAGCTGGCTGCCTGATTTCGACGCCTGGGCCATCGCCGATCACGCCTGCATGGCGATGCAGAAACGCCTGACGGCACAGCCCGACCGGCTGGATCAGGTCGAAGGCTGGACACGGGCAGACCATATGTGGACCCGCCGCGCAGCCTTGGTCGCCACCCTGCCCTGGACCAAGCAGAACCACCCCAAGCCCGAAGATCTAGACCACCGCGACCGCATTCTGGGTTGGGCCGCAAGTTATGTGCCTGACCGAGACTGGTTCATCCAGAAATCTATCGCCTGGTGGCTGCGCGAGTTGTCGAAACACGACCCGGATCGCGTGACCGCTTTCCTGGACGCACACGGCGCAGATATGAAACCCTTTGCCCGCCGAGAAGCTGGCAAATACCTGCGTGCTCAGTAAGTGTAAACGTCCAGTTCAACCAGTGCATCAAACGGCAAAACCAAAGCCCGCATCGCGTCTAGTGACAACCGGCTGCCACCTGTTTCGGCCGGGATCAGCGTGACAAAAGCCTGCGCCCCGGTGCTGGGCACCACCACGCGCCCGTTGACCTCAACATCCACCAATGGTGTTTGGAGCCACCGACCTGGCGTTGTGGGATCCCCCAACCCCGCAACCACGGTCCTGGCCCCTGTCCAGCCCGTCTTCACGGTCGCCTGCGTCGGCAGATCCTCCTCGGGCGTGACCGAAACCACCGTCTCTTCTGCGGTTGAAACGACCTCAGGCGCAGGGTTTTCCCGATTGAACAAACGATCCGAGGTCGACCGAATGGCGTCACAGCCCATGAGCAGGCAGCAGAAAATCAGCAGGATGTATTTCATAAGCGAACCTTAGTCGCCTGCGCGCCGAGCTGCCAGTGGAATGATGCGGTTGCCGATAGGCAATTCTAGCCAGGGAAACTAACGACGCTTCGAGAGGGAAAAGTAGAGCTCTGACCTCAATCTTCGGAACACCGAATTGAGTGGGTACTGCAGCGACTGCCGCGTTCCAACCTTACGAAAAATCTTGCGCAACCAGCGCTTCTTGGCCGAGCAGGTGCTGCAAGACATAAGCAACCGACAAGGCATCATCCAACGCAGCATGGCCACGCAGATCCGGGTGATCGATTTGGTAGTAATCTTTAAGTGTGTTGCTGCGGGTTGTCTTCAAGTCCTCGTATGGCATCCCGGCCTTGAGCAGAAGATCGCAGGCATTTCCAAATTGAGATGCAGGAAGCGGAGGGGCCACCCCTTCTACATAGCAACTTATTGCTACCATATTGAACTCGTCTTTGCCCCACGACCAAAGCTTCGCCCCTTCAGCAAATTCCTCGACGCTCTTGAGGGCCGCCAACAGGGAAACACCGTCTGCATCGAGGTTATCTTCGGTAATGCCGGTGAGTTTGGTAAAGAAAGGATCAAGTGGAATTCGGTTTCCG
The DNA here is from genome assembly GCF_013033515.1 of Ruegeria sp. HKCCA6707. Taxonomy (GTDB): domain Bacteria; phylum Pseudomonadota; class Alphaproteobacteria; order Rhodobacterales; family Rhodobacteraceae; genus Ruegeria. The sequence continues at coordinate 981,478 of NZ_WQEG01000001.1, forward strand.
TTTCGATCTTTGGGAACCACATAGATGCGCATTGAATCCAAGATCGGAAAGGGATCCGTCAATCCAAGTTTGGTGACACCGATCTGAGCAACAACAGGGTCGGGATCGTAAGGGCCACACCAAAAGCGAGAAGGTGAGCCCGGTGCGGTCAGAAATTCGCAGTCAAAAATAAGAGCTTTCCCCAATTTCTTTCTCCGCAACTGCCTCTGTCGTGATACGAGTGCATAGCCCTCATTCGATTTGGCCAGCAAATGTTTTTTGGCGTTGTGAAAGGCGAAACCGGGAAATGACTTGTAAATACGCCGGATTAACCATCAATGAGCGCCTTTTCGCGAGCGGGCTCATGCCTGCATTTGACGAAGCCATTTCTCGCAAAGACTGGGCAAAGGTCAAAGAAGTCTTGGAAACGCTTGAGTTGGGTCGAGAAGACGTCAAAGCGGTTTTGAAACTGCTTGCCGAGTGACGGCTGTGTTCATCACATTTGCCTAGCGCAGCAGGTTTTGACGGGCAAACCTCTCGATCCTGCAAAAGCGCCGATCAACCGAGACACCACATCCCCCTTGCCGCTCCCCCTTTGCCGCTTTACCTTTGGGGCATGACTGCTCCGCTTATCGACCCGTTTGCCCGCGCGATCACTTATCTCCGTGTGTCTGTCACGGACCGATGCGATTTTCGTTGCGTTTATTGCATGTCCGAGAACATGACGTTCCTGCCCAAAAAGGACCTGCTGACGCTGGAAGAGCTGGACCGCATGTGCTCGACCTTTGTGAAGATGGGCGTCGAAAAGCTGCGCATCACTGGGGGGGAACCTTTGGTGCGCCGCAATATCATGGCGTTTTTCAATGGGATGACCCGGCATCTGGACAGCGGCGCGTTGAAAGAACTGACGCTGACCACTAACGGCTCGCAACTGCATCGCTTTGCCGATCAGCTCTACGCCGCTGGTGTGCGTCGCGTGAACATCTCACTCGATACGCTGGACGACGACAAATTTGCCCGCGTCACCCGCTGGGGCCGCCTGAAACAGGTGCTGAACGGGATTGATGCGGCACAAAAGGCGGGGCTGCGCGTCAAGATCAATGCGGTGGCGCTGAAAGGGTTTAACGAGCCGGAACTGCCGCAAATCACCGAATGGTGCGCCGAGCGCGACATGGACCTGACCTGGATCGAGGTCATGCCCATGGGCGATATCGGCAACGAAGACCGGCTGGACCAATATTGGTCGCTCAAAGACGTGCGCAAGGAATACGAAAACCACTATACGGTGACGGATCTGGCCGAACGGACCGGAGGCCCGGCGCGTTACGTCCGGCTTGAGGAAACAGGCCAGAAGATCGGCTTCATCACGCCGCTCTCGCATAATTTTTGCGAAAGCTGCAATCGCGTGCGTCTGACCTGCACGGGTGAGCTCTATATGTGTTTGGGCCAGGAAGACATGGTCGATCTGCGTGCGCCGTTGCGCGATCATCCCGATAGCGAAGATGCGTTGGAAGAGGCAATTCGCGCCGCCATCAATCTCAAGCCCAAGGGTCATGATTTCGACTATTCCCGGCAGGCGGTCGACGGCCAGATGAGCCGTCACATGAGCCATACTGGCGGCTGATATGCCCGGCACACCGACGTTTCTCTACCGGCTGTATTGCGGCCTCACCATGGTTGCAGCACCGCTGGTCTGGCACGTGGTGCGCAAAAAGCTGACCGCTGCGGATGTGCCAACGCAACGTCAGCATGAACGGCTGGGCCATGCCAGCCTGCCGCGCCCCAAAGGCCGGGTAATCTGGTTTCACGCCGCCAGTGTGGGCGAAAGCCTCTCGGTGCTCAGCCTGATCAATCGCTTGGGTCAGCACCTGCCGGATGCCGAGTTTCTGATCACCTCGGGCACGCCCACTTCAGCCGCGCTGATCGCCAAACGCCTGCCCCTGCGCAGCCGCCACCAATACCCTCCGATCGACAGCGCCGGACCGGTGAGCCGGTTCCTGACCCATTGGCGCCCGGATGCGGCGATCTTTGTTGAAAGCGAGCTTTGGCCCCGGTTGATCGTAGAAAGCGGGAAACGGGGTATTCCCCTGGCACTGCTGAATGCGCGGCTATCACAAAAATCTGTCGCAGGCTGGAAAAAGCGGCCTGCCACGGCCGGGTTCATACTGTCCCAGTTCCGCCTGTTTCTTACCCAGAACGACAGTACGGCTCAAAACCTGATCGACATGGGCGCAAAACCTAAAAATGTACACCCCGGCACAAATCTCAAGGCCATGTCCAACCCTCTTCCTGTGGACCAAGCCGCCAAGGCGGAGATCCATGACCAGATCACATCCCGCAGGCTTTGGATTGCAAGCTCTACCCATGCAGGCGAAGAAGAAACGGTGCTGGCCGCGCATGCTCAACTGATCAAGCAAGACCCGGAGCTGCTGCTTCTGCTGATCCCCCGTCACCCTGAACGTCGCGACGAAGTTCAAGCCTTGATCTCACAGGCCGGCCTGACCAGCGCCCTGCGCAGCGCGGCCCAACCCATCTCGGATCAAACACAGGTCTATGTGGCGGACACTCTGGGCGAATTGGGCACCTGGTACGCGCTGTCGCCGATCGTGTTCCTGGGCGGCTCACTTAAAGAGATCGGCGGCCACAATCCGTTTGAACCAGCCCAATCCGGGGCCGCTGTCATCACCGGCCCGGGCACGTTCAATTTCGCGGAAACCTTTGCGCCACTGATCGAAACCGGCGGCGCTGTGGAAGTCACATCATCCACCGAACTGGCAGCCGCCGTGTCAAACTGGCTGTCGGACCCGGCTGCTCTCCAACAGGCCCAGAATGCCGCGCAATCCTGCGTTAGCATCCAGGCCAACGCCCTCGACAACGTTATCGAAACCCTATGCACCCATCTGGACCTGAACCCACAGGATCCATCTTCATCTGGCTGAAAAAAACCCGGGGGTGCGGGGGCAGAGCCCCCGCCCGTGCCGTCACGCCGCAGGCATGCGCTGCTCGACAATCTCGGCCCACCAGCTGCACCCGGCTGGTATGGCTTCATCGTTGAAGTTGTATTCCGGGTGATGCACGGCTGCTGTGTCGCCGTTGCCGACCAGAATATAGGCGCCCGGACGTTCTTCCAGCATAAAGGCAAAATCCTCGCCCCCCATGACCAACGGGGCATCTTCACATGCGCCAGAGACCGAACGTGCGACATCCGCTGCAAATTCGGTCTGCTCGTCGCTGTTCACCATCACCGGATAGCCGCGGATATAGGTCACATCAGCGGTGCCACCAAAAGTCGCCGCGACGCCAGTACAGATCTCATTGATCCGCTTTTCGGCCAGATCGCGCATCTCTTTGCTCATGGTCCGCACCGTACCCTTGATCTGGACGGTTTGCGGGATCACGTTGAACGCTTTTGACGAGGTCTCGAATGACGTCACAGACACCACGACCTGATCAATCGGGTCCGCATTGCGCGACGCAATCGTCTGCAGTGCCAGCACCGCCTGAGCTGTCATGACAGTTGTGTCCACGGTCTCTTGCGGTTTGGCCGCATGGCCACCGCGCCCTTCGAACGTGATGTCGAACTGATCGGTCGCGGCAAAAAACGATCCCGGACGGATCGAGAAGCTGCCAACCGGTTTACCCGGCCAGTTGTGCATTCCATAAACTTCCTGGATGTTCCAGCGCTCCATCATGCCGTCTTCGCACATCTCGCGACCGCCGCCGCCGCCCTCTTCGGCGGGCTGGAAAATCACCACAACCGTCCCGTCGAAATTGCGTGTCTCTGATAAGTACTTCGCCGCACCCAGCAACATCGCGGTGTGACCGTCGTGGCCACAGGCATGCATCGCCCCATCGGTTTTGGACGCATAATCCAGCCCGGTCGCCTCATGGATCGGCAGCGCATCCATGTCGGCGCGCAAGCCGATCACCTTGCCCTTGCTGTCGGATTTGCCCTTGATCACCCCCACAACACCGGTGCGGCCAATGCCGGTGACGACCTCATCACAGCCGAACTCTTTCAGCTTTTCGGCCACCAAGGCGCTGGTGCGGTGAGTTTCGAACAAAATTTCAGGGTTTTCATGAATATCCCGTCGCCACGCTGTGATTTCATCCTGCAATTCGGCAAATCGGTTTTTAACTGGCATGTCTTCTCTCTCTCCTAACTCAAGCCGCCGGCATCCGGCGCTCGACCATTTCGGCAAACCACGAGCATCCGATCGGGATGATCTCGTCGTTGAAATTGTACTCGGGGTGGTGCAACCCGGCGCTGTCGCCATTGCCCAACACGATGAAAGCTCCGGGGCGTTCTTCCAGCATGAACGAGAAATCCTCACCCCCCATCACCATCGGCGCTTCGGCACAGCTGCCGCCGACGGCAATGGCAGCCTCTTCGGCATAGCCCGTCTGTTCCTCGGCGTTGATCGTGACCGGAACACCCCGGTTATAGGTAACTTTGACGGTGCCACCCATTGTTGCAGAGACACCCTCGGCAATCTCGGTCAGCCGTTTTTCGATCATCCCGCGCATCTGATTGGAATGGGTCCGCACCGTACCGCCCACACGCGCAGATTGCGGGATTACGTTGAACGCTTTGGAGGATGTCTCGACCGAGGTGACAGAAAGCACGCCTTGTGCGATCGGATCCGCATTGCGTGAAACCACTGTCTGCAACGCGACGATCATTTGCGACAGCATCACTGTGGTATCTACCGTCTCTTGCGGTTTCGCCGCGTGACCACCATGCCCTTCGATCTGAATTTCGAACTCGTCGGCTGCCGCCAGCAACGGCCCCGAGCGAATGGCGAACTGGCCCGTGGGCAAACCGGGCACGTTGTGCATGGCATAGACCTCTTGGATGCCGAACCGGTCCATCAAACCGTCCTTGCACATAGCCTCGGCTCCGTTCCCACCTTCTTCGGCGGGCTGAAAGATCACCACAGCGGTGCCATCGAAATTGCGCGTCTCGGTCAGGTATTTCGCGGCCCCAAGAACCATCGCGGTATGACCATCATGGCCACAAGCGTGCATGGCACCATCGGTTTTCGAGGCATAATCCAAACCGGTCTGTTCCTGCATCGGCAGCGCGTCCATATCAGCCCTCAGCCCGATGACCCGCCCTTTGGTGTCGCTTTTGCCCTTGATCACACCCACTACACCGGTGCGCCCGATGCCTGTGACCACTTCATCGCACCCAAAAGCTTTCAGCTTTTCTGCGACCAATGCGCTGGTGCGGTGCGTTTCATAGAGGATTTCGGGATTTTCGTGAATGTCCCGACGCCAATCGGTGATTTCCCTGTGCAATTCGGCAAGCCGGTTTCTGATTGGCATATGGTCCTCCGCTATCTGTTACGCGATCGGTAATCGCCGTTCGACCAGTTCAGCAAACCAGCTGCACCCGGCAGGAATGGCGTTATCGTCGAAATTATATTCCGGGTGATGGCACATGGCCGTGTCCCCGTTTCCGATAAAGATGTAGGCTCCGGGCCGTTCTTCAAGCATGTAGGCAAAATCTTCCGAGGGCATGATTGGATCCGTGCCATCATTGACCTTACCCGCCACCGCTGCCGCTGCTTCGGCGGCATAGGCTGTCTCTGCTTCGGAATTCACCGTGACCGGATAGCCTGGTGTCCATGTCATCGAGGCCGATGCCCCAAAGGCTGAGGCTGTGTCTTCCGCGATGCGCCGCACGCGCTGCTCTGCGATCTGACGATACTCAGAGTCCAGCGTGCGCACCGTACCCCGCAAGCGTACCGTGTGAGCAATGACGTTCGAGGCCACGCTGTCCGTCTCAAAGGTTCCAACGGTCAGAACCACACGCTTGATCGGATCCACAGTGCGCGCAACGACCGATTGCAGAGCCACCACGATATGCGAGGCAACAAGCGTTGTATCAACCGCATCATGTGGCGCAGCGGCATGGCCGCCACGGCCGGTGACAACGATCTCGAACTCGTCAGACGACGCCAATAAGGCCCCCGGTCTGATCGCAAACTCGCCCACCGGCAGGCCCGGCATATTGTGCATGCCATAAACCTCCTGAATGCCCCAGCGGTCCATCATCCCGTCCTGGCACATGGCAAGCCCCCCGGCCCCACCTTCCTCGGCGGGTTGAAAGATCAACACGACCGAGCCATCGAAATTCCGTGTCTCAGCCAGATATTGCGCGGCTCCCAAGAGCATCGAGGTATGACCATCATGCCCGCAAGCGTGCATCTTGCCCGGAACGGTCGAGGCATAATCAAGCCCGGTTGCCTCTTCGATGGGAAGCGCATCCATATCGGCCCGCAATCCGATCACCCGACCTTTGGTATCTGTGCGCCCCTTGATCACGGCAACAACGCCAGTTTTACCGATACCCGGCGTAATCTCATCCACGCCGAACTCGTTGAGCCGCTCGACGACAAAGGCCGCGGTTTCATGCACGTCATACATCAGTTCGGGATGGGCGTGCAGGTGGCGGCGCCATTTGGATATTTCGTCCTGCATTTCCGCCAACCGGTTTTTGACAGGCATTAGAAAACTCCTTTACCGGGCGTCTTGCGACAAACGCTGAACCAGTCGTTCCATGAACTGGTGGCCCTGATCAAATTGTTTTACTTCAATAAATTCGTTTGGCTGGTGAGCCTGAGCAATATCCCCCGGTCCGCAGATCACAGCGGAATAGCCGGCCTCTTGGAACTGACCGGCCTCGGTACCATAGCTTACCACATGTGACGCGTTATCCCCAGTTAACGCACGCACAAGCGTTTCGGCCTCACCATCCGTCTCTGGGGTCAACGCCGGAACCCCGAAAGTTTCGGTAACATCTATGCGAGCCTCAGGGTGCACGGCTTGCATCTTGGCCTCGACCGCGCGGACCTGATCCAGGTAGGCATCGCGCCATCTGCTGATCTGCTCACCCGGAACAACACGAAAATCCATCATGAACCGGCAATCCTTGGCCGTGATGTTGTGGGCCGTCCCCCCGTTGATCATGCCGACATGACAGGTGGTCCAGGGCGGATCAAAGACCGAGGCCAGATCGCTCGGCAGCGCAGCCATGTTTTCGGAATTGCGCGCATTGGCCCAATCAATCAGGGGTGCGGCGGACATGATGGCATTCACACCGGTATGCATGATCGAGCTGTGAACCTCGAACCCGACGACATGCGTGCTAAAACCAAAGCCCCCCTTGTGGCCGGTCACCGCCTGCATCATCGACGGTTCGCCAACAATGACGGCCGAGCCTTTGGGCAGAACCTTTTGCATCGCCTTGATCATCGGTGGCGCTCCGGTACAGCCGACCTCTTCATCGAAGCTCAGGGCCAATTGCACCGGACGTTTGATATCCGCGTATTGCGCCTCGACCAGCGCCCAGATCGCAAGCGCGTCAAAGCCTTTCATATCGCAGGTGCCGCGACCGAAATACTTGCCGTCTCTTTCGGTGACAATGAATGGGTCTGTATCCCAAGGCTGCCCATCCACCGGTACGACGTCTGTATGCCCGGACAGGACGACAGCGCCTTCTTCGTCGGGTCCTACATGCGCGAACAGAGCAGCCTTGTGCGGCTGTTCCGGGTCGGGCCAGCGGTGCGATACGATCCCATGGTCTTCCAGATAGCCTTCGACCCAGTCCACCAGCGGCAAGTTGGTGTCTCGACTAACGGTGGGGAATGAGATCAACTTGGTCATGATCTCAAGCGGCGTCAGACGCTGTGCCATGCAGATCAGTACCCGCTGTCGGTCGTCAGAATGAAATGCCCCGGTTCAACTTCTTTGTACTCTGACGGTTCCGGCTGGTAGTCAATCGGATGAATTGGCGATGGGATCGGCTTGAAATTCAAATCTTTTTCCGACTTGCGCTTGTTCGGATCTGCAATCGGAACCGCCTTCATCAGCGCCTGCGTGTAGGGGTGTTGCGGGTTTTCAAAGACCCGCGCGCGCGGGCCCAGCTCGACAATCCGGCCCAGATACATCACGCCTACATAGTGGCTGACTCGTTCCACAACAGCCATGTCATGGCTGATGAACAGATATGACAATCCAAGTTCGGATTGCAGTTCCATCATCAGGTTCAACACTTGCGCCTGCACGGATACATCCAAAGCCGAGACCGCCTCATCCGCGATGATAAGCTTGGGGTTCAGGGCCAGCGCACGTGCGATCGCGATCCGTTGCCGCTGTCCACCCGACATCTCATGCGGGAAACGGCGCATGAAGCTGCGCGGCAGTTGCACCTTGTCAAACAGCTGCGCCACGCGGTCTTGCAATTCCGATCCAGAAGCAACGCCGTAATTGCGCATCGGTTCGGCCACTTGATCCACCAGTTGCATCTGCGGATTGAGCGAGGCGAAAGGGTCCTGAAAAATCATCTGCATGTCCAGCCGCGCTTTGCGCAGACCGCTCTGATCCAGCTTCATGATGTCAACGCCGTCCAGATTGATCTCACCCCGCAAGGGCTCGACCAGTCGCAGGATCGACCGCCCGGCCGAAGATTTTCCGCAGCCCGATTCGCCCACAAGGCTGAGGGTCTGCCCCTTGTTCAACGTGAAAGACACATCTTCGACCGCATGCACATTCGAGATTGTCCGGCGCAGCAACCCGCCCTTGACCGGAAAACGTGTGGTCAGATTCTTGACCGACAGCAACACCTCTTCGGTGCCCGGAATAGGAGCGATATTCTGGCCTTCAACACCCAGCAGCTTCATCGGTTCGGGCGCGGATTTGCCCTGCATCTCACCAAGCTTCGGCACGGCTGCCAGCAGCGCTTTGGTATAATCATGCTGCGGGTTCTCAAAGATTTCGGTGACCGTACCTTCTTCGACCTTGTTGCCCCGGAACATGACAACCACGCGGTCGGCCATCTGGGCAACCACGGCCATATCATGGGTGATGAACATCACCGCCGTGCCGGTTTCGCGTTTGAGACGGTCCATCAGCGCCAGAATTTCCGCCTGAATTGTCACGTCCAAAGCGGTGGTCGGTTCATCGGCAATCAGCAGACGCGGTTCGCAGGCCATGGCCATGGCGATGACCACGCGCTGCCGCATCCCGCCGGACAGTTCGTGCGGATACTGTTTCAACCGCCGTTCAGGCTCGGGGATCCGCACTTGCCGCAACAGTTCCAGCGCGCGCGCTTCGGCCTGCGATTTGGACATGTCTTTGTGAATGCGCAGACCTTCGGTCAGTTGGCGGCCCACCGTGAACACAGGATTCAGAGCCGTCATCGGCTCTTGAAAGATCATTCCGATCTCATTGCCGCGAATCTGTTTCATCAGATCCTGATCGGCCTTCGACAGATCCATCTCATCGCCTTCGCGGCGATCAAACAGCAATTGACCGCCTGCAATTTCGCCTCCGCCAAACTCGACCAGGCGCATCAAAGACAAAGACGAGACCGATTTTCCCGACCCGGATTCGCCAACGATACAAACGGTTTCGCCGGGATTCACTTCGAACGAAACATCCTCGACCCCGACAACTGGACCATCCTTGGTCTGAAACTCCACCCGCAGTTTTTTGATCTGGGCAATAGGCTGATCCAGCACGCGTACGCTCCCCTTGGCGTTGATTTTTCTTCTGAATGCCAAACGCTAAGGCGGTGTCAGTAGAAAAGTCAAACCTATTGCACGATTTCGCAACGGCACCACTTGCTTTTTTCTCAAGTTCTGTTTCGATACCCTTCGTAACCGCCTGGGGAGATGGTCAAAAAAACGGCACTTCGCTTGAATTTTCGTTTCTTGACAAAAGCTTACCCCTAAGCGGCAACGCCAAGTCCGCAGGCATTGCGGAAATAATCGAGGCACGAACGTGCCCTTCTAGGGAGTTAATTATGAAGATCAAAACCCTTTTGCTCGGTGCGATTGCAAGCACGGCAATGGCCCCAATGGCCTTTGCCGAGCGTGGATCGGACGGAAACGTCAGCATCATTTATTGGCAAGCTCCGTCCATTCTGAACCCTTTCCTGTCCGGTGGTACAAAGGACGTTGAATCCGCCTCGTTGGTGATCGAACCTCTGGCCCGCTACGACCAAGACGGCAACATGGTGCCGTTCCTGGCCTCCGAGATCCCGACGGTTGAAAACGGTGGCGTCAGCGAAGATCTCACCTCTATCACCTGGAAGATTGCACCGGGAATCAAATGGTCAGATGGCACACCGTTCACTTCGGCTGATGTTGTCTTCACCGCGAACTACTGCATGGACCCGGAAGGTGGTTGTGCGCAGGTGACCAAATTTGAAGGCGTGACAAATGTCGAAGCGCTGGACGATCTGACCGTTAAGGTCACATTCGACGCCCCGACCCCCTTCCCTTACGGTCCGTTTGTCGGTGGCGAAAGCCCGATCATCCAGGCCGCTCAGTTCGCCGATTGCCTGGGCGCGAAAGCACCTGAGTGCACCGAACAGAACTTTAACCCAATTGGCACCGGCCCGTTTGTTGTCACCGAATTCAAACCGAATGACGTGATCACATTCAAAGCCAATGACAACTATCGCGATCCGGCAAAGCCCGCCTTTGCGACCGTGACATTCAAGGGCGGCGGTGACGCGACAGCTGCTGGCCGTGCCGTGATGGAAACCGGCGAGTTCGACTATGCCTGGAACCTTCAGCTGGCGCCCGAAGTGATCGCGCAGATGCAGGAAGGCGGCAAGGGCACACCGGTTGCAGGCTTTGGCCCGCTGGTCGAGCGTATCATGCTGAACCAGACCAACCCGTCCCCCGACCTGCCGGAAGGTGAGCGTTCGACCGCCAAGCATCCGCATCCGTTCCTGCAGGATCCAGCGGTTTACAAAGCCATGTCTTTGGCCATCGACCGTCCGCTGCTGGTTGAGATCGGATACGGCCAGGCTGGTAAAGTGACCTGTAACTGGGTTCCGGCACCTGCGGCGTTCAACTCAACCTCGATGACCTGCGACACGCAGGACATTGAAGGCGCAAAGAAACTGCTGGATGACGCTGGCATCGTAGACACTGATGGCGACGGCATTCGTGAAAAAGACGGTGTTCCGCTGAAAGTGGTTTATCAGACGTCGACCAACGCTGTCCGTCAGGACTTCCAGGCGCTGATCAAAGAGTGGTGGAGCCAGATCGGCATCGAAACCGAACTGCGCAACATCAACGCATCGGTCTTCTTTGGCGGTGACCCGGGTTCGCCTGACACGTTCCAGAAGTTCTATGCTGACGTTGAAATGTACGCCAACACCTTCAACGGCACCGACCCGCAGTCCTACCTGGGCAACGGCCTGTGCGACAAGGCTCCGCGTCCTGACACGCAGTGGCAGGGTGAAAACATCAGCCGCTTCTGCAACGAAGAGTTTGACAAGCTGCACGGCCAACTGGCCGAAACCGCTGGTCTGGAAGCGCGCGCTGAAATCGCGAAAAAGCTGAATGACATCATGGTTGAAAATGGCGGCATGATCCCGCTGGTACACCGTGGTCGTCTGTCGGCCCACGCAAACACACTGGGTGGTGTTGTCCTGAACGTTTGGGACAGCGAGCTGTGGAACATTGCGGACTGGTACCGCAAAACCGGTTCCTAAGCCTTAACCTTGCAAAGCCGCGCCCCGACATTGATCGGGGCGCGGTCGTTTGCATCACCCCTACAAGAAGACGCATCAACAAAGGCGCCTTTGAATGCTCAACTTTACTGTTAGACGACTGGTGCTGGCGGTACCCACGCTACTCTTCATCAGTCTCGTCATTTTCCTGCTGCTCGAGCTCGCCCCCGGCGACCCGATGGCGCAGGTTCCGCTTACTGTTCCGCCCGAAGTCAAAGAAAAAATGCGCGAAGCGCTGGGTCTTGGCCAGCCGATGCATATCCGGTTCTGGAAATGGATCGTGCAGTTTTTCTGGATCGAACCGCAGGTTCTGATCGACCACATGTTTGGCACCACCTTTTCCGAAGGTGACCTGCGTGTGATTTCGTGGCAGACCCGCTCGCCCGTTATGGACATCGTCGTTCAGCGTATCCCGCAGACCCTGTGGGTTGTTGGCACCGCCTATGTGGTCGCCATCCTGATCGCTTTGCCCATCGGTATCTATTCCGCGTACCGCCAGTACTCGTGGTTCGACCAGATGGGCACATTCGTGTCGATGGTCGGTTTCTCGGTTCCGCCCTTCTTCTCGGGCGTGCTGGTGATCGTGATCTTTTCGGTCCAACTGGGCTGGTTCCCATCGATCTATGACACCACCCATGTAGTGAACAGCTGGGACAGCTTTGTCGTGCAACTGAAGCAAATGATCATGCCCGTCATGGTTCTGGCCCTTCAGATCACCGCACAGCTCAGCCGGTTCATGCGCGCCTCGATGCTGGACAACCTCAATCAGGATTACGTCCGCACCGCGCGCGCCAAGGGCCTGAGCGAATACACCGTGGTCATGGTGCATGTTCTGCGCAACTCGATGATCCCCGTGGTCACGGTGATCGCGCTGGGTATTCCCGCTATCTTTGGCGGTGCCATCATCACCGAACAGGTGTTCAAGGTGAACGGCATCGGCCAGCTTCTGATCGGGGCCATTCAGGCCAACGACCTGCCGATGGTGCAAACTCTGACCTTCATCTTTGCCGTACTGATCGTGTTGTTCAACCTGATCGCGGACGTGCTTTACGGCATTCTGGACCCGAGGATTCGCTATGACTGATATCGACAAATCAGACACGCTGATCCCTGACGAAGGCCTGGCCCCGGTTTCAACCGCCGTTCCCGGCGCCGGGGTTGCCGAAGAACTGACCACCCCACCCCGTAGCCAGTGGCGCGACGTCTGGGACCAGTTCAAGACCCACAAAGGTGCGATGATCGGGGCGATCCTGTTCATTTTCATCGTCGCTGGTGTCTATCTGGGCCCCTACCTGTGGAGCATCGATCCAACACAGATCGACATCCGCTCGCGCAATCAGGGCCCAAGCTGGGCGCATCCGTTCGGCACCGATCAGCTGGGCCGGGATATTCTGGCGCGGATGATGTCGGGCGGTCAGACCTCGGTCTCGGTCGGGATTACCGCGATGCTTCTGGCGCTGTTCCTGGGTTCTCTGATCGGCGTTCTGGCTGGGTTCTTCAAACGTCTGGATGGTCCGCTGATGCGCCTGACAGACCTGTTCCTGGCCCTGCCCCTGCTGCCATTGCTGCTGGTCATGATGCTGTTGTTCCGCGAACCATTGTCGGCGGCCTTCGGGCTAGAGCGCGGGATCTTCATCCTGATCGTCTGCGCCATTGGCATCACCTCATGGATGCCCACGGCCCGGATCGTACGCGGCGATGTGCTGGCCATCAAGGAACGCGAGTTCGTGCTGGCCGCGCGGTCCATTGGCACCAGCAACAGCCAGATCATCACGCGGCATATCCTGCCCAACGTGCTGTCTCCGATCATGGTGTCGGCCACGCTGGGCATTGCAACGGCAATTATCACCGAAAGCGCGCTGTCTTTCCTGGGGCTGGGCTTTCCGCCCGATTTCCCAACCTGGGGGCGGTTGCTGTTTGACGGTGTGGACTACCTTCAGCAATACCCCGAACGCGTATTCTGGCCGGGCCTGGCCATCTCGCTGACAGTGCTCAGCGTGAACTATCTGGGCGACGGTCTGCGTGACGCGTTGGATCCCCGCATTCGCGGGCGCTGAACAAGATCAGGCGGCGCGCTTCAGCGCGCCGGCCACCAGAATCGACAAGATCGCCAGCGGCAACAGCACCGCAAAGGCCAGCCGCAACGTCAGAAGATCTGCGAGAAACCCGATCAGAGGCGGACCGATCAGGAACCCACCATAACCCAATGTCGCAACGCTCGCGATCGCCCGTCCCGGTGGGACCTTCGGGTCATTCGCTGCGCGCGTAAAAGCAATTGGCACCAGAAGCGCATAGCCCACACCCATCATGGCAAATCCAAACAGGACAAGCCCCAAAACCTGACCGGTCACCACGCACAGCACACCTATTGCCGCGCAGACACCGCTGAGCCGTGCCGCCAGCACAGTTCCCAGTTGCGCAATGACAAAGCCGCCCGACAACCTGCACAAAACCATAGTGATCGAGAAGGTGGTGAACCCCAAGGTCGCGATGTTCTCTGCCGCGCCCAGCTCGTCGCGCAAATAGATCGCGCTCCAATCCGTGATGGCCCCTTCGCCCAAAGTGCCGCACAAAGCAGCCAAACCAACCAGGATCAGTATGCCCGATGGCAGCGCAAAAGCAGGCGCATCGGACGACGCTGAGCGTTTCGACACCCAAGGGACATGCGACATGGCCAGGGTCAAAACCGCAACCGCAAGACCCGCCCAGAGAAAGTGATCAAAGACCGAAACACCATAGCCGATGGCGAAAAACCCACTCGCCGCCCCAAGCCCGGCTCCAAAGCTCCACATGGCGTGAAACGAGGGCATCAAGGGTTTGTCATAGACCTGCTCAACCTCGGCCGCCCAGGCATTCATCGCCACATCCATCGACCCGTGAAAAACACCAAAAATGAACAGAAACGCCGCCAGGGATGCGAAATCCCCCGCCAACGCGAGCAGAACAAGCGAGGCCGGATACAAAACCGAAATGATACGCGTCACGCGAAACGCACCAAACCGATCCGTCAATCGTCCGGTGACCGGAAATGAGCAGACCGCTCCTACAGCGACAAACAACAACCCCAGTCCAAGATCTTCATGGCTCAGATCCAGCACATCGCGTACCGCCGGGATCCGAGACGCCCAGATGCCCAACAAAGCTCCGTTCAAGACAAAGGCTGCCGTCACAGCACGCCAAGCGGAATACACGCTGATCAAGGAAAACCTCTTGTCAGAAACCAGCAAGGCAACGTCAGACACCAAAACGGCAAAGCGCCAAAAAGGATCACTCCAGCCTTTTACGCACCGTCCTTACGCTGAACCATACTGCCAATACAACGGGAATCGTCACTGCTGCTGTCAGCGCTCCTTTGCTAAGACCCATCTCTGTCAGCGGGTACAAAAGATAGCTGACCAGCGACACCGCGTAATAGCTGATGGCAACCACCGAAAGCCCTTCGACAGTATGCTGCAATCGCAGGGCAAGATCGGCGCGGCGATCCATGCTTTCCAGCAAGGCCTGGTTCTGCGCACTGCGTTCCACATCCACACGAGTCCGCAGCAATTCACCGGCGCGAATAGCCCTGTCCGACAGCGCCTTGAGTCGCCGTTCCGTGGATTTCACCGTCCGCATCGCGGGATCATAACGACGCATCATGAAATCAGAAAAGGTCTGTCTGCCATTGAACCGCTGTTCGCGCAGAACGGCGATCCGCTGGGTCACCAACGCCTCATACGCACCGGTCGCGCCGAACCGGAAGGAACACCGGGCCGCTATCGTCTCAAGCTCGGTCGAGGTGCTCAGCAACTGAGGCAACAACTTGTCAGGCGGCGCGGTATCATCTGTCATTTCCACCATCAACTCGGTCAGCTTGCCATCCAACTCTCCGATGCGGGGGGACAATTGTTTGACGCGGGCAAAACCCAGCATCGACATCGCTTTATAGGTTTCGATCTCGCACATGCGCTGGATAATGCGTCCGATGCGGCGCTCGCCTGTTCCTTCGCCAACAAACACGGCAAAGCGCATATGCCTCGATGGATCGATCCGGAAGTCACTGCCACAAATGGCCGAGTCATCCAGAACCCGCGAGGCCGCCAGGCTTTCCGGTTCGAACCAATCGTTCAAAGCACCTTTGATCGCATCTTCGTTCTCGGGTCGCGGAACGACACGCATCAGGATCGACGTGATCCGCTGCCCGGTGCTGGACATCAACCAATCTTCTGGAAAAACCTCGAAATCCGCCGGATCAAAGGCCCGCTCGCTGACATTCTGGGCGATCGCGGTATATGTGACAAACTCCGTATGTTGCTCCCATTTCAACCAATGGCGGCCAATTTGACCCGCGAAATGCGTCGCGCCCGGCTGCGGATGCGGAGCTCCGTGGCGGTCCAACAAATCGGTCAGATGGGCGATGTCTTTCCCCTTGTCTCGCCCAACCGCGGCTTCTGGGTTCTTGATGGCAAGAAAGATCACCGTGCACGGCGCGTTTGCCACCGGAAATGGCCGCGCGTGCAACTCATTGGCGACAGCATAGCGCAAAGGGTGGTCGTCTATCGGGGTCATTGCGGGCTCCACTTCGGTGCACGCACTATACGCCAGACGCGGATTTGATCAATTATCTTTTTATTTCATATAGTTACGAGAATACTACGGTATACATCCCCACTATCTCATTGATTTGGCTCCCAGAGCTCGATCGGATTGCCCTCTGGGTCATGAATGCGCGCAAATTTTCCAACCTCACTGTCCCAGTCCGGGTTGGTCTCGACCACGATTCCCGCCGCTTCAAGCTGCGCAGTCAAAGCCGCCAGATCATCGACACGAAAATTGATCATCCATTGCTGTTCGGCGCGACCAAAATAGTCGGTGTCCTCAGCAAAGGGTGCAAACACCGTATAGCCTTCGCTCTGTTTCCAGGGCATCGGGTCAAAGTGATTGACCCCGAGATGTGTTTCATACCAGGCGCTCAGCGCTTGCGGATCACGTGCCCGAAAGAACACCCCGCCGATACCATTCACTTTCTCCAAGACAGATCTCCCGCAGCTTCGATTTTTGATCAGTATACCACGCCCTCTGCTTCTTCTGTTCAAAAATACCTTGAAGGTCAGAAGGCAAAGCTTCCTGCACATCAAAAAAGAAAAGGGCGCCCGCAGGCGCCCTTTGCAATTTGCTCAATCCAAAGTTCAGTCGATCATGGGCAACAGCTTGTCCAGGCTCGCTTTTGCGTCGCCATAGAACATACGTGTGTTTTCCTTGAAGAACAGTGGATTTTCGATGCCCGAATAGCCAGTACCCTGACCACGTTTCGAAACAAATACCTGCTTGGCCTTCCAGCACTCCAAAACCGGCATCCCGGCGATGGGGCTGTTGGGGTCTTCCTGCGCCGCAGGGTTCACGATGTCATTCGAGCCGATGACGATGGCCACATCAGTGTCGGGGAAGTCCTCGTTGATCTCGTCCATTTCCAGAACGATGTCGTAAGGCACCTTTGCCTCGGCCAGCAGAACGTTCATATGGCCCGGCAAGCGTCCCGCAACCGGGTGGATCGCAAAGCGGACGTTCTTGCCTTTGGCGCGCAGCTTGCGGACCAGTTCAGACACTGATTGCTGCGCCTGCGCCACCGCCATCCCGTATCCGGGGATGATGATAACACTGTCCGCGTCGTTCAGCGCGGCTGCAACGCCATCCGCCTCGATGGCAACCTGCTCCCCCTCGACCTCCATCTGCGGACCCGAAGTGCCGCCAAAGCCGCCTAGGATCACGCTGACGAAATGGCGGTTCATTGCCTTACACATGATGTAGGACAGGATCGCACCGCTTGAGCCCACCAGCGCGCCGACCACGATCAACAGGTCATTACCCAGCGAGAAGCCGATCGCAGCTGCGGCCCAGCCCGAATAACTGTTCAGCATCGACACAACGACCGGCATGTCAGCACCGCCGATGCCCATGATCAGGTGATAGCCGATGAAAAGCGCCGCCAGCGTCATCAGGAACAGAGGGAAGAATCCACCCGAACTGGTGTACCAGATCAGACAGATGAACGAGAGGCCAGCAGCCGCCGCGTTCAGCGCATGGCCACCGGGCAGCTTGGTCGCTGCCGAGGTCACTTTGCCCGCAAGCTTGCCATAGGCCACGACCGAACCGGTAAAGGTGATCGCCCCGATGAAGATGCCCAGGAACAGTTCCACATGCAGGATGGCCAGTTCCGCCGACGTCTTTTTAGCAATAAGCTTGGCAAAGGCGCCCAGATCGGACAGGTCCGCCTGACTGGCACTGTCGGCAATCGCCATGACCTGCGCGACATTGCCAATCTCGAAATGCGCGTTGAAGCCGACGAACACAGCCGCCAGACCAACCAGCGAGTGCATCGCGGCCACCAGTTGCGGCATCTCGGTCATCTGCACGCGCTGCGCCACATATTGACCGATCAGGCCACCGCCAATGATCAGTAGCAGCGACAACAGCCACAGGCCGGACCCCGGGCCAACCAGCGTCGCAAAGACCGCCAGCGCCATACCGACGATGCCGTACCAGACCGCGCGCTTGGCGCTTTCCTGGTTCGACAAACCGCCGAGGGAAAGGATGAACAGAACAGCCGCAACAACATAAGCGGCAGTGGTGAAGCCAAATTCCATGTGCCCGGCCTCCTTAAGATTTCTGGAACATGGCAAGCATGCGCCGGGTTACGAGGAAGCCGCCGAAGATGT
The DNA here is from genome assembly GCF_013033515.1 of Ruegeria sp. HKCCA6707. Taxonomy (GTDB): domain Bacteria; phylum Pseudomonadota; class Alphaproteobacteria; order Rhodobacterales; family Rhodobacteraceae; genus Ruegeria. Next base: position 999,688 of record NZ_WQEG01000001.1, read on the forward strand.
TGATCCCGGCCATGAAGACTGAGAGCGCCGCCAGCAGAATGACCAGGAACGATCCCGAACCGATCTGCATCAAGGCCCCAACGATGATGATCGACGAGATCGCGTTGGTGATCGCCATCAGCGGAGTGTGCAGCGAATGCGACACGTTCCAGATCACTTGGAAGCCCACAAAGATCGCCAGCACAAAGACGATGAAATGCTGCATGAAGCTGGCCGGAGCAACCAGCCCCACCAGCAGCATCAGCGCGCCGCCTACACCCAAAAGGGTGAATTGCTGTTTGGTCTGCGCCTTGAAGGCCGCAATCTCTTGCGCCTTTTTCTCTTCCGGGGTCAGCTCCTTGACCTCGGGCTTTTTCTGCGCCGCAATCGCTTGCACCTTGGGCGGCGGCGGTGGGAAAGTGATGTCACCTTCAAAGGTCACGGTTGCACCGCGGATCACGTCATCTTCCATGTCATGATTGATCTGACCGTCCTTTTCAGGGGTCAGGTCGGTCATCATGTGACGAATGTTAGTGGCATAGAGCGACGAAGACTGCGCTGCCATCCGGCTTGGGAAATCGGTATAGCCGATAATGGTCACGCCATTATCCGTCACGATCTTCTCATCCGCCACCGTCAGCTTGCAGTTGCCGCCCTTTTCCGCCGCGAGGTCAACAATGACCGAGCCCGGCTTCATAGCCTCAACCATATCCTTGGTCCACAGCTCTGGCGCTTCGCGGTTTGGGATCAACGCGGTGGTGATGACGATGTCCATTTCCGGGGCAAGCTCACGGAATTTGGCCAACTGTGCTTCGCGGAATTCTTCCGACTGCACGCTGGCATAACCACCTGTGGCCGCACCGTCCTGCTGTTCTTCCTCGAAATCCAGATAGACAAACTCGGCCCCCATGGATTCGACCTGCTCAGCCACTTCGGGGCGCACGTCGAAGGCATAGGTGATCGCACCCAGCGAGGTCGAGGTACCGATGGCCGCCAGACCAGCCACTCCGGCACCCACGATCAGCACCTTGGCTGGTGGCACCTTACCGGCTGCGGTCACCTGCCCTGTGAAGAACCGGCCAAAATTGTTGCCCGCTTCAATCACCGCGCGGTAGCCAGCGATATTGGCCATCGAGGACAGCGCGTCCATCTTCTGCGCACGACTGATGCGTGGCACCATCTCCATCGCGATGACGTTGGCGCCTTTGGATTTGGCGGCCTCCATCCCTTCTTCATTCCCAGCAGGATTGAAGAAGGAAATCAGGGTCTTGCCTTTGGTCAGGCGTTTCAGCTCGGTCTCATTCGGCTGGCGCACCTTGGCCACAATATCGGCCGCTTTCCACAGCGAGGCCGCGGTTTTCATCACCTCGACACCGGCTTCTTTATAGGCTGCGTCCGAAAACCCCGCCGCAGCACCAGCGCCTTTTTCGATCAGGCATTCATAGCCCAGCTTTTGCAACTGACGAGCCGAGTCCGGGGTCATCGCCACCCGGTTCTCACCGTCAAATACTTCTTTTGGTGTTCCTATCTTCAACGGTGTTCCCCCTAATTTTCGAACTGTTCGTGCGATTGGCAGGTATTCTTCGTCAACGCTTGGTCTAACTCGCGAAAGATTATTTCGCAAGCGCAGCATCCATTCCTTTGTGTCACATTCATCACAGGCTTAGATCCAGCGTCGGGTTTGGCGTTCATACCGGGCAAAATCGGCTCGGAACTTGCGGCGCAACCGGTCTTCTTCGGGCAAGATGAAACGGCGTTCCAGCACCCAGACAAAGATCGGAACCAGAACCAGAGACAGCACCGCGTCAAAGCGCAAGATCAGACCGGTCAGGATCAGCACATCCCCCAGATAGATCGGATTGCGACTGCGTTTATAGATCCCGGCCTGCACCATGGCGCTGGGTGTTTCATGAGGCAAAACCGTTGTTCGGTGGCGCCGGAACTCGACCACAGCCAAAATGGCAATCACGATCCCGGCTCCGATCAATAGGCCACTGAGCAAATCGGTCACCGCACCCTCAAGCGACAATCCCAACGACAGGTTGCGCGCCTGCAGCCATGCCAGCGCTGCAAACGCGATCAGCCAAACGGGTGGAATATCGATTCGACGCAAGTGCATTCCCTAGGGTAAAGTGTCGCTTTTGACCGTTGTCCTACCGCTTTCCGTCCCCGAAGGCAAAAGCTCAGGTTGACGCAGATAGGGGATTTGGCAGCAGGCAGCCGCTGAGCCTTGCGTTTCAGCACGATAGACAGTTGCACCACTATCAGATACGCCGAATGCACCACCCAACTCGCAAGGGCTCAAATGACCGATTTTGCAGCGACCAAATCCAAATTCCATCTACCGGAAGGTATCATCTATCTCGACGGCAATTCCCTTGGCCCCCTGCCCAAAGCCGCCTCGGCGCGCGTCACCGAAATGGTTGAAGACGAGTGGGGTGAGATGCTGATCACCGGTTGGAACAAAGCCGGGTGGATGGCTTTGCCCCTGGCACTGGGCGACCGGATTGGCCGGCTGATCGGAGCAGAGCCGGGCAGCGTCGTTGTCGGCGACACCTTGTCGATCAAAGTCTATCAGGCCGTCGCGTCAGCGCTGGAACTCGTTCCACAGCGCCGGGTGATCCTGTCAGACAACGGCAATTTCCCGTCTGACCTCTATATGGCCGAAGGATTGCTGTGCTCGCTTGGGCCTGAACACGAGCTGCGGGTTGTCGACCCCGAAGACGTGGCCGCGCAGATTACTGAGGACGTGGCGGTTCTGATGTTGACCGAGGTGGATTACCGCACAGGACGCAGGCACGACATGAAGGCTCTGACCGAATTGGCCCATGCAAATGGTGTGATCACGGTTTGGGATCTGGCGCATTCAGCCGGAGCCATCGAAGTGGATCTGGCCGGGTGCAAGGCCGATTTTGCCGTCGGGTGCACATATAAGTATCTCAATGGCGGCCCCGGTGCTCCGGCCTTTATCTATGTGGCACCGCGCCTGTCAGACAAGGTGCGCCCCGCCCTGTCGGGCTGGCTGGGCCATGCCTCGCCCTTTGCCTTCGATCTCGACTATCGACCGGGCGCGGGGATTGAACGGATGCGCGTGGGCACACCGCCGATCATCCAGATGTCTGCGCTCTCCGTCGCCATGGATATCTGGGATATGGCCGACATGGCCCAGGTTCGGGCGAAGTCAATCGAACTGACCGAGCTGTTTATCACGCAGGTCGAAGCAACCTGCCCGGGCCTGACCCTGGCCAGCCCCCGCGATCCGGCCTTGCGCGGCAGTCAGGTTTCGTTCCGGTTTGACGAAGGGTACGCCGCCATGCAGGCGCTGATCGCGCGAGGGGTGATCGGAGATTTCCGCGCACCGGACGTGATGCGCTTTGGTTTCACACCGCTTTACATCGACGAAACAGACGTCGGACGCGCTGTGGATATTCTGGCTGATATCATCGGTAACAGATTATGGGACCGTCCTGAATACAAGATTCGTCAGCGCGTTACCTGACCTCAAGCGCTGCACCAAACAGCGCCGCCAACTGGGCGACCCTCTGTTCGAACTCATCCGCACCAGAGGCCGTCATTTTGATACCTTTCAAGGCGGCGGTCATCGTCTTTGCAGTCTCATAGGCCTCTGTGGTCAGATTGACCCGGCCCGCAGCGGCCTCGCGCTGCAGCCAGTTGGCATAAAGACGGGTCAACTCGGCCTCGCCCGTTTCGACGATATCAGTTGCCATGGATTTGGTGGCATCCAACATCTCAAGCCCGTGGGGTGAGGCCAGGATCGCCGCCATCCCGTCCGATTGTGCATTGATCGCGGCGGCCAAAACGTCAGGAATAGTCCCCTCTTGCGCCAAGGCCTGCCCGACTTCGGCGATCTTCCCACCATAGTAGAACTCGGTCAGATGGCGGACGATCGCCTCTTTGTTCTTGAAATGCAGATAGACCGCCGGGCGCGACATCCCCGCCCCCTTGGCGATGTCATCCATCGAGGTTTTTCGAAACCCGTAAGAGGCAAAGGCCTGAAACGCCGAATTCAGGATTGCCGCAAGCTTCGGATCGTCAATCGTTTTTTCCATAACAAACCCTTTGACAGTTTTTGTTTATTTTGTCAATTGACACCCTGACACTTTTCGACAATTATGTCAGACCAATTCCAACCGAAAGAGGTGCGCCATGGTGACCGCTCTGAAGATCAACGGAAAGACCCATCAGGTAGATCTGCCTGATGACGTTCCCCTTTTGTGGGTACTGCGCGATGAGGTCGGCCTGACCGGCACCAAATTCGGCTGCGGTGTGGCCTCATGCGGCGCTTGCACCGTTCACATCGACGGCGAGGCCGTGCGATCCTGTCAGGTGGCCCTGTCGGATGTCTGGGGCGATGTGACCACGATCGAAGGCTTGGGCACACCCGACGCGATGGCCGCGATCCAGCAAGCCTGGGTTGACAATCAGGTGGCGCAATGTGGCTATTGCCAGTCCGGTCAGATCATGCAGGCCGCCGCCTTGCTGGCCGAGAACCCGGTGCCAACAGACACCGACATTGACGACGCGATGCAGGGCAACCTGTGTCGCTGTGGGACATACCCCCGGATCCGTGCGGCCATCCATGATGCCGCCGCTAAGCTGAAGGAGGCCTGATCCATGGCAAGCATCGGAAAAATCCTGCGCCGCACCTTCCTGATTGGATCTGCCGCCGTTGTAGGTGGCGTTGCCTTTGGGGCCTATTACGTCACCCGCCCTCCGGCCAACCCGCTGAAACCTCAAGAGGGTGAAACCGCGCTCAGCCCCTTTGTGATGATCGACCAAGAGGGGATCACCCTGTTCGCCCCGCGCGCGGAAATGGGCCAGGGCGTGATGACAACATGGGCCGCTTTGATCGCCGAAGAGCTGGACGTTGAGCTGGACGACATTCGCGTGCTGCACGGGCCCGCTGCGGCGGCCTATTACAACTCGGCCCTTGTGGGTGAGGGCCTGCCGAACAAAGGCTATGACGTCACCGACTTCCAGCACAATCTGGGCGAAGCCCTGGGCGTTCTGGGCCGAACGCTCAGCCTGCAGATCACCGGTGGATCAACCTCGATGAAAGACGGTTTCGAACGGATGCGTCTGGCCGGAGCGTCAGCGCGCGAGACGCTGAAACAGGCGGCAGCCGACCAATTGGGCGTGGATCGCGAGCAGTTGAAAACGGCAAAAGGCGCAGTCATCGCACCCGATGGCACACAGATCCCTTATACCGAACTTGCCGCCGCCGCAGGCCAGATCGAAGCGATTGAAGCCCCGCTGCGCGACCCGTCTAAGTGGCGGCTACTGGGACAGTCGCAGCTGCGTCTGGATATGGCAGGCAAGTCCACAGGGACAGCCGAGTTTGGCATCGATGTCCGGCCCGAAGGTCTGAAATTCGCCAGCGTGCGGATGAACCCGAAACTGGGTGGCGACATGAAAGGGTTTGACGCCAGTGCCGCCGAAGCCATGCAGGGCGTTGAAAAGATCGTTGATCTGGAGACCGGTGTTGCGGTCATCGCGTCGAACACCTGGCTGGCCATTCAGGCGGTTGAGGCTATCGACGTGGATTGGGGCGATGCCCCCTACCCGCCTGAAACCGAGGGCATTTTCGCCGAAATCGCCAAGGCGCTCGACACCGAGCCGAACTCGACCATGCGCGATGATGGCGATGTGTCGGTGCTGCCCGAAGGCGCGACCGAGATCACGGCAGAATACACTGTACCCTATCTGGCCCATGCCACTATGGAGCCGATGAACGCCACCGCGCTGTTTACCGGCAGCAAGCTGGATCTGTGGTGCGGCAATCAGGCCCCGACCCTGATCCAGATGCGCGTGGCGAATGTGGCCAATCTGGACACTGAGGCGGTCGAGATCCACACCACCTATCTGGGCGGTGGCTTTGGGCGCCGCGGTGAGTTGGACTTTGGTGAGATCGCCACCAAGGTCGCGATGGCTATGCCGGGCGTACCGGTCCAGACCACATGGAGCCGCGAAGAAGACATGCGCCATGATTTCTATCGCCCTGGCGCGATCGCCCGGATGCGCGGCGCTGTCAAAGACGGTCAGGCGGTGCTGATCGACGGCAAGGTGGCCGCACAATCCAGCACACAGCAAGCGATGGAACGCTATACCGGTTTTCCCGGCGGCGGCCCCGACAAGGTTCTGGTCGAAGGGTTCTTCAATCAGCCTTACGCAATACCGAACTACCGGATGAGCGGCCATATCGCACCGCTAGACATTCCTGTGGGGTTCTGGCGATCTGTCGGCAACAGCCATAACGGCTTCTTCCACGAGACCTTCATGGACGAAATGGCCCATGCCGCAGGTCAGGATCCGTTGGAATTCCGTCTGGCTCTGGCCAAGTCGGAACACGCGCCTTCGGCTGGATGTCTGGCTGCGGTCAAAGAGATGTCTGGCTGGACCGGGCAAACACCCGATGGCGTAGGACGCGGCGTGGCTCTGACCTACAGCTTTGGCACTCCGGTCGCGCAGGTGATCGAGGTGGTCGACGAAGACGGCAGCATCCGCATCAGCAAGGCCTGGATTGCCTGCGATATGGGTCTGGCACTGGATCCGGCGACGGTCGAGGCACAGATGATCGGGGGCATGATCTATGGCCTTTCCGCCGCGGTTCAGGGCGAGATCACCTTTGCTGACGGCGAGGTCGAGCAATACAACTTCCCCGACTATGACGGGTTGCGGATGCATAACACTCCGCTCACCGAGGTGCGCATCCTTGAGACCAACAAGCATATGGGTGGCGCCGGAGAGCCCGGCACACCGCCCTCAATGCCTGCGCTTGGCAATGCGCTTTTTGACCTGACCGGCGAGCGCGCACGCACGCTGCCGCTGAACCGGCAGTTCGATCTGCTGATCTGATCTGAAATGCGGGGCCGGCCCTTGGGGCCGGTTCCCCTTCGACGCTAGGCCATGCGTTGCAGCGGTGTGGACCGCTTGCATCCGGCCCAAGACCGAGCGGCCTCTCCAAAGGCCTGAAACAAAGGCCGCGACACCGGATCGTTGGCCGCATCCCATTCCGGGTGCCACTGGACCGACAGGGTAAAGCCGGGCGCGCCATCAACGTAAATTGCTTCGGGCGTACCATCAGGAGCGTGGCCGTCGATGACGACGTTCTGCCCGACGCTCTTGATACCCTGCCCGTGCAGCGTGTTGGTCATCACTTCTTGAGCCCCGAACAACCGGTGGAACACGCCTCCTTCGCTGAGCGTCACCACATGGCGCAGCGCAAATTTCTCTTCCAGCGTCCCATCCGGCGGCATCCGGTGGTTCTGACGCCCGGGCAGATCGCGGATCTCGGGATAGAGCGTGCCGCCCATGGCCACATTGACCTCTTGAAACCCGCGGCAAATGCCCAGAAACGGCTGACCGCGCTCTACGCAAGCCCGGACCAGAGGCAACGTGATCGCATCCCGCGCGCGGTCAAACTCGCCATGCGCCTCGGTTGCAGACTCGCCATATTCCTCGGGATGCACATTTGGGCGACCACCGGTCAGCAGAAACCCGTCACAGACCTCAAGCAGTTCTGCGACAGAGACAAACCGCGGGTCCGACGGGATCAGCAATGGGATACAGTCCGAAACATTCGCCACAGCATCAGAATTCATCGTGCCGCCTGTATGGGTCGGGTACTCATCGTTCAGCAGATACGAGTTTCCGATAATTCCGACAACCGGACGCGCCATTCAGTTTTCTCCATGCTCCAAGACGGCTCGTGCCTTAATGCCAAATCCGTTGCAGGTTTCAAAGTGCATGGGCGCAGCTTCGTCTGTGAATTTCTCAACAACCGCATCAAAGCAACAAATATATGCCTCAAATGAGTGTATTTTCGTCACAAAGATCAACAATTGACCCAGGCAAGATGTCGACCACGGTATCTCGGTAGAAATCACGCAAGCGTTTCGTGGTTCGACACGCACTGCGCCGCCCCGAGCTGTTTCTGACGGGGACGCTTAGATCTCGCCGATCAGGCCAGCCGCTTCGATCCCGGCCATCGCCGCCACTGCGTCATTGTCCGAGGTATCGCCGGTCACGCCAACCGCGCCGATGACAGCCCCCTTGCGATCCAGCAGCAAGACGCCACCTGGCACCGGCACCACCTGACCACCGTAAACGCCGTTCACAGCCGCCATGAAATAGGCCTGCGCCTCGGCCCGCTGCATCTGCGCGGTGCCCGCCATGCCCAGCATGACCGACCCATAGGCCTTGCCCTGCGCAATCGCGAACCGTCCGGGTGCCGCGCCATCTTGGCGCTCGAACGCGATGACATGACCACCGGCATCCAGAACCACAACCGACAGCGGCTTTAACTCTAGTTCACGCCCTTTTTCCAGAGCCTTGCGAATAATCGTACGCGCCTTGCGCAAGGAAACTGCCATGCCTGATCCCTTTCATTTGACCAATACTATCTTCTGAGGAGCACGAGGAGGCAGACAGACTCCTCGTTCCCAATACCTGTCTCTTAGCCCAGGCTGGCCTTGAGCTCTAACCGACGGGCATGCAAAACCGGCTCGGTATAGCCCGAAGGCTGGACACGCCCTTTGAACACCAAATCGCAAGCGGCTTGAAAGGCGATCCCGTCGAACCCAGGCGCCATCGGCTGATAAGACGGATCACCCGCATTCTGACGGTCCACCACAGCGGCCATCTTCTGCATCGCAGCCATAACCTGCTCTTGGCTGATCAGCTCGTTGTGCAGCCAATTGGCCAAGGCCTGACTGGAAATTCGGCACGTCGCGCGGTCTTCCATCAAGCCGATATCATTGATGTCGGGAACCTTGGAACAGCCCACGCCCTGATCAACCCAACGCACCACATAGCCCAGAATGCCTTGCGCATTGTTTTCGATCTCACGCGTGATCTCGTCGTCGCTCAGGTTGCGCCCGCCCAACAACGGGATGGTCAGCAGATCCTCAAGCGTGCCGCGCGCGCCACCTGCCGCGATCTCGTCCTGTCGGGCGAGTACATCGACCTTGTGATAATGCGTGGCATGCAAGGTTGCAGCTGTCGGCGACGGCACCCAGGCGCAGGTCGCGCCGGACATCGGATGACCGATCTTGGCCTCAAGCATATCGCCCATCCGGTCGGGCATCGCCCACATGCCCTTGCCGATCTGCGCCTTGCCTTTCAGCCCGCAGGCCAAACCGATATCGACGTTGCGATCCTCATACGAGGCGATCCAGGGCGTGTTCTTGATGTCACCCTTAGGCAACATCGGACCGGCTTCCATCGACGTGTGGATCTCATCCCCGGTCCGATCCAGGAAACCAGTGTTGATAAAGGCGACACGCGATTTAGCGGCCCGGATACATTCCCGAAGGTTGGCCGAGGTGCGACGTTCCTCATCCATGATGCCCAGTTTTACGGTGTTGCGCGGCAAGCCAAGGATGTCCTCGACCATGTCAAAGATCTCGACCGCAAAAGCCACCTCTTCCGGCCCGTGCATCTTGGGCTTGACGACATAGACCGAGCCTTCGACCGAGTTGCCGCCATCGCGGCTCAGGTCGTGCATTGCGATCAACGTGGTACAGAGCGCATCCAACAACCCCTCGCCAATCTCGCGCCCTTCGGCATCCAGAACGGCAGGGTTGGTCATCAAATGCCCGACATTACGTACCAGCATGAGCGACCGGCCTTTCAACGTGGCCGCTTCGCCGCTGGCGCCCGTATAGGCAACATCATCGGCCAGCTTGCGCGTAAAGGTTTTGCCACCCTTGCTGACTTCCTCTGTCAAATCGCCCTTCATCAGGCCCAACCAATTACCATAGGCCACGACCTTGTCGGCCGCGTCGACGCAGGCCACCGAGTCTTCGCAATCCATGATCGTGGAGAGCGCAGATTCCAACCGCACATCCGAAATGCCAGCCGGGTCGCTTGCCCCGATTGTGCTGGAGGCATCAACCATGATCTGAATGTGCAGCCCGTTATTCTTGAGCAGAATAAACTCGGGGGCTTCTGCGCCACCGCCAAAGCCTACAAACTGTGTCGGATTTGCCAGTGTGGGGGTCAAAGCCCCATCTGCAACACCCAGACCGGACACATCTGTCCAAGATCCGGACGCCAAAGGTACGGCCTCATCCAGAAACGCCTTTGCCCAGGCAATTACCCGCGCACCGCGCTCGGTGTCATATCCGCCGCCTGAGGGCAGATCACCCATTGCGTCGGTACCATAAAGCGCATCGTAAAGGCTGCCCCAACGGGCATTGGCCGCGTTCAATGCAAAGCGCGCGTTGGTGATGGGCACAACCAGCTGCGGGCCCGGAGTTTTCGCGATTTCGGGATCGACATTTGCTGTTTCGATCTGAAAAGCGTCACCCTCTTCGACCAGATACCCAATCTCTCGCAGAAAACCGTGGTACTCGGCGGCGTCAATCTCTTGCCCCTTGCGTGCGGCATGCCAGCCATCAATACGGCTTTGAATATCGGATCGTTTGGCCAGCAAGTCCCGGTTCTTTGGTCCCAGTTCATTGACCAGCCGTGCAAGACCCGCCCAGAAATCAGAGGCCGCGATACCCGTGCCCGGCAGCGCCTGTGTCTCGACAAAATCTACAAGCACCGGATCAATTTGCAGCCCGTTTCGGTTTACTCTGTCACTCATATCGATCCCTTTCCGACTGTGCCGAAGTTTCCTCTCGACCTCAGTTAGGGGGAAAATTTCCGATAGGCAACAAAAACGCGCAAATTTTGGTAAAAATAATTTACCAAAATATCAAAAAGCAGTTTCAAATCGCACGATCACGGCGGCTTGCAGCCATCTTGCGATGCCCCTAACGTCTGCGCCGACCCAACTGATACGAGGCCCCGATGCGCGACGCTGCTCCGACCACAATCTACCTCAAAGACTACACACCCTTTGGATTTCTGGTCGACTCTGTACACCTGACCTTTGACTTGGCAGCACATGCCACGCGGGTCACGTCCCGCATCGCGTTCAGACCCAATCCCAACGCCAGTGATCACCAGTTCTTTCTGCATGGTGAAGAGCTGAAACTGATCCGCACCTCTATCGACGGCGCGACTATCTCGCCCGAAGTGACTGACAAAGGCCTGACCGCCGATGTCCCCAATGCGCCTTTCATATGGGAGGCCGTGGTCGAGATTGACCCAGGCAACAACACCGCGCTTGAGGGGCTCTATATGTCAAATGGCATGTATTGCACCCAATGTGAGGCGGAAGGGTTTCGAAAGATCACCTTCTATCCCGACCGACCTGATGTGATGTCCACGTTTACCGTGCGCATCAATGGCGACCTGCCGGTGCTGCTGTCCAACGGCAACCCATCAAACCAGGGTGACGGATGGGCGGAATGGGTCGATCCATGGCCCAAACCGGCCTATCTGTTTGCGCTGGTTGCGGGCGAGCTCGTCGCACACTCTGACCACTTCACCACGATGTCGGGTCGCGATGTTGTCCTGAATCTCTGGGTCCGCCCCGGCGATGAAGGCAAGTGTGCCTTTGGGATGGAGGCGCTCAAAAAGTCGATGAAGTGGGACGAGGACGTCTATGGCCGCGAATATGATCTGGATGTGTTCAACATCGTGGCCGTCGATGATTTCAACATGGGCGCGATGGAGAACAAGGGGTTGAATATCTTTAACTCCTCTGCCGTGCTGGCCAGCCCCGAAACCTCGACCGATATGAATTTCGAACGGATCGAGGCGATCATCGCGCATGAGTATTTCCACAACTGGACCGGCAACCGCATCACCTGCCGCGACTGGTTCCAGCTGTGTCTCAAAGAGGGTCTGACGGTCTTTCGTGACGCACACTTCACATCCGACATGCGCTCGGCCCCGGTCAAGCGCATTCACGATGCCATCGACCTGCGCGCACGGCAGTTCCCCGAAGACAATGGCCCCTTGTCCCATCCGGTTCGGCCCGAAAGCTTTCAAGAGATCAACAACTTCTACACATCAACCGTCTATGAAAAAGGCGCCGAGATCATCGGGATGCTAAAAACGCTTGTGGGTGACGACAGCTATGCCAAGGCGCTTGATCTTTATTTCAAGCGTCACGATGGCCAGGCCTGCACAATCGAGGATTGGTTGCAGGTCTTTGAGGATGCCACCGGCCGCGATCTAAGCCAGTTCAAGCGCTGGTACAGCCAGTCGGGCACCCCGCGCCTCAGCGTCAGCGAAGACTGGGCCAACGGCAACTATACCCTGACCCTGAGCCAGCGGACCGAGCCCACGCCCGGTCAGGATGAGAAGCTACCCCAAGTCATCCCGGTCGCCGTTGGCTTGCTTGGCCCCAACGGAGATGAGCTGCGCGAAACGGAAATTCTTGAGCTGACAGAGGCGGAGCAGAGCTTTGTCTTTTCCGGCCTCCCGGCCAAGCCGATGGCCTCGATCCTGCGCGGGTTTTCGGCCCCAGTGATCCTTGAACAAGACCACAGCGACGCCGAGCGCGCCTTTTTGCTGGCCCATGACACCGACCCGTTCAATCGTTGGCAAGCGGGGCAGTCGCTGGCTCAGGATACGCTGCTGCGCATGATCACGCAGGATGCAACACCTGGCGCGGATTATCTGGATGGGTTGCTGGCCGTTTTGCGGGATGCGGATCTGGATGCGGCCTACCGGGCTTTGATGTTGGGCTTGCCGACCCAATCCGAACTGGCCGCCGCGCTGCACGAACAGGGCCACACGCCCGACCCCATGGCGATCTGGACCGCGATTGAGACTCTGCGACAAGCAACCGCCCAACATGTGCAAGACCTGCTGCCGCGCCTGCACAGCGAAACGGTGGTGGACGAACCTTATGCGCCGGACGCCCGCCAATCGGGCAAGCGCGCCTTGGGCGGAGCAGCTCTGGCGCTGACTACGCGTCTGGATGGCGGGGCCATGGCGGCTCAGGCTTATACACGGGCCGACAACATGACCCAACAGCTCGGAGCGCTGTCGTGCCTGCTGCGCGCGGGCAAAGGTCAAGAGGAATTGTCGGCCTTCTACGATCAGTGGCGACATGACAGGCTGGTGATGGACAAGTGGTTTGGGCTTCAGGTCTCGTTGGCGGCGCCTGATGCGGCGGTGAAGACCGCGCGGACCCTAACCGAACATGCCGATTTCAACTGGAAGAACCCCAACCGGTTCCGCGCTGTGATGGGTGCTTTGGCGATGAACCACGCGGGGTTCCATGCGGCAGGTGGAGCCGGCTATGCGCTATTGGCTGACTGGCTGGTTCGGCTTGATCCGGTCAACCCACAGACCACAGCGCGCATGTGCAGTGCGTTCCAGACCTGGAAACGCTATGATGCCGACCGACAAGCACTGATCAAGACGCAGTTGCAGCGCATCGCAAACACGCCGGATCTTTCACGCGACACCACCGAAATGATCTCGCGGATTCTCAATGCATGACCAAGCCAGTGTTCGAATTCACCCGGCAGAACCGTAACCAGCGCACCGTTACGGTGTTGATCTGCATTTATGCGGTTCTGGTCGGGCTGATTATCGTTCTGGATGCAGCCTGGTGGTTGATGGGCCTTTTGGCCCTGGCGACCCTCCCAGCCCTTTGGGACGTCGCCATGGATACCCGTGCCGGAATGTCCATAACCGACGACAAGCTGAGTTGGTACAGTGGAAAAAGAGAGGGGTCGCTTGCTTTGGCCGAGGTAAAAAAATTCCGGTTCGACACCCGTTGGGACTTTTCCGTCAGGGTTTCGGCCATCTTGAAGACCGACAAGAGAATACGTTTGCCAGATGAATCTTTGCCACCCCACAAACAACTCGAGATCGTTCTGCAAAGCGCCGGATTCGACGTTGAGCGGCATCATTTCCGCGTTTTCTAGAAACGATTCACTGGAATCTTACGATATTGGTTTCGGATTCAGAGGTTTTCGGGCGGATTTCTTGAATTAAAAACAAATACTCTTCAAACTGAATACGTTACGAATGTTCAGTTAAATACGAGTTCACTATGTTACGGTCTCTTGGGGCAATGTTCGCCCGAAAACCCGGTCGCCTAGACCAATCCAATCCCGAAACGCTCTCGGCTACTGCTGATGTGCCCGCCCAGCTTTTGGCGTCGGGACAACTGAATATTCCAATTGCCCAGATGCAACCTGAAGATGTAGTCGGTCACAAGCTGATCGAACGCGGAAGATACCTAGCGCGTCAGGACCTTTGGGACGAGCTGTCGCAAGAAATGCACGCCGCCGACGCGGCGCGAAAAGTGACACCGTGCGGCCAACCCGTGGTGGACCTTTTGGCCTTTGGCGCGCGTTCCGACGTGGTTCTGGCTGTCGAACACGCGCTGTCAGATGGGAAAGCCATTCAGGAATACGACCTGTTGTGCGGGGTCTCAGAGCTTGAGAATGAATACCGCCTTCATTCGGGCGATCCGATGATCGGCCTGGTGGTTGCCTTGACCCATATCGACATGGCCTGGGCTTGGCGCGGAACAGCGACCGACGCGACGTTGCCACCGCTCCACAGCGCCCGGTGCGCAGCGCATTTCGACCGAGCGGCAGCGGTTCTGCCTTTGTGCCAGTCCAGATTGGCTGACAGCCCGGCTTTGGCCGCAGCCGAATGCGCGCTGCTGGCCTCTCAGCCACAGGCACAGGCGCGGGTTGCACAGAAATACGAGGCGCTGATCGCGCTGGATCCGCAGAACCAACGTCACATGCGCGCCATGGGTACGCATCTGTTGCCGCGCTGGTTCGGCAGCCATCAAGAACTCGAAGTTCAGGCGCTGCGCATTGCAGCTCAGACCCATTCGGTCTGGGGCGCAGGTGGATACACCTGGGTTCAGTTTGACGCGATTGCGCTGGATGACGACGCGCTTGCACAGGTGGATGTCGAGTACTTCCTGGAAGGCTTGTGCGACATCGTTCATCGTCGCCCGGATCAGCAGATGATCAACCTGCTGGCCGCTTATTGCGCCATCACCTTGCAGAAACGCGCGGGGATCAACCCCAAGGCTGATGAAGCGCGTGAACAGATCTGCGAAGCCGCGCAATGGCTAATCCGTGATCACATGACCGAGCTGCACCCGATGATCTGGGCCCACGCCGCAGACGGGTTCAACAACAGCCTGCGGATCAATTCGCCCGAACGTTTTGCCGCTCGTGGCCACACTGACGCGCTGCGCGCCATTTCGGACCTGTTCCGCGAAGAACTGCGAAGCGGTCAGAGCGTAACTTTCACGCCTTCGGGCCTTCAGTTTTCGGGGAACTGATCCTGCGGGGGCGATTTCACTGAATTGCCCCCATTCCCCCTTGCTCCTTTGCCGCACCGGGCCTAATACGCTGGCCTAGACGATTGCGGATATGAGGCGCGCCATGCTCGACCTGACATACGAAATGCCCAAACCCAAGACCATTGCCGGGGCCAAGCACGATTGGGAATTGGTGATCGGGATGGAGGTGCATGCGCAGGTCTCATCCAACGCCAAGCTGTTTTCGGGCGCATCGACCCAATTCGGGGCCGAGCCGAACTCGAACGTCGCTTTCGTGGACGCCGCGATGCCTGGAATGCTGCCGGTGATCAACGAGTATTGCGTTGAACAAGCCGTGCGGACGGGGCTGGGCCTGAAAGCGGATATCAACCTGAAATCGGCCTTTGACCGCAAGAACTATTTCTACCCTGACCTGCCGCAGGGCTATCAGATCTCTCAGCTGTACCACCCCATCGTGGGTGAAGGCGAAGTGCTGGTTGAACTGGGCGATGGCACCGCGCGCATGGTTCGGATCGAACGCATCCATATGGAGCAGGACGCGGGCAAATCGATCCACGACATGGACCCTAACATGTCTTTCGTTGATCTGAACCGCACTGGCGTTTGCCTGATGGAGATCGTCAGCCGCCCCGATATCCGCGGCCCCGAAGAGGCCGCCGCCTATATCGCCAAGCTGCGCCAGATCATGCGGTATCTGGGCACCTGTGACGGCAACATGCAAAATGGCAACCTGCGGGCGGATGTGAACGTCTCGATCTGCCTGCCCGGTGCCTATGAGAAATATCAGGAAACGCAGGATTTTTCGCATCTGGGCACGCGATGTGAGATCAAGAACATGAACTCGATGCGCTTTATCCAGCAAGCGATTGAGGTCGAGGCCCGCCGTCAGATCGCCATTGTCGAGGCTGGTGGAGAGGTCGAGCAAGAAACACGCCTGTACGACCCAGACAAAGGCGAGACCCGCTCGATGCGGTCGAAGGAAGAGGCGCATGATTACCGCTATTTCCCCGACCCCGATCTGCTGCCGCTTGAGATCGAGCAAGCCTGGGTGGACGATATCGCCGCCAAGCTGCCCGAATTGCCTGACGATAAGAAGGCACGGTTCATCAGCGCGTTTGGCCTGACCGATTATGACGCCTCCGTGCTGACAGCCGAGGTGGAATCCGCCGCCTATTTCGAAGAGGTGGCACAAGGCCGCAATGGCAAGCTGGCCGCAAACTGGGTCATCAACGAACTGTTTGGTCGCTTGAAGAAAGAAGACCACGACATCACCGACTCGCCCGTGTCTCCGGCGCAGCTGGGCGGGATCATCGACCTGATCGCCTCGGACGCCATCTCGGGCAAGATCGCCAAGGATCTGTTCGAGATCGTCTATACCGAAGGCGGCGACCCGGCGCAGATCGTCGAAGAGCGCGGTATGAAGCAGGTGACGGATACCGGTGCGATCGAGGCCGCACTGGATGAGATCATCGCTGCCAACCCGGCGCAGGTCGAAAAGGCCAAGGTGAACCCGAAACTGGCTGGCTGGTTTGTCGGTCAGGTGATGAAGGCCACCGGTGGCAAGGCCAACCCTAAGGCGGTCAACGAGTTGGTCAGCAAAAAGCTCGGGTCCTAATCAACCAATCCAGTTCTGAGCGGAGTCAGGCCATCTGCTTGACTCCGTTTTCGTTTGCGCTCTTTCTTCGGCACCAGAGAGGTAGGTGCCATGAAAAGCAGATTTGATCAGGAACTCGAAACCCGGCTGGTGCGCTACGCGGCCATCGACAGCCAAAGCGACGAGACCTCGGCCTCGACCCCCAGCACCGACATTCAGTTCAATATGCTGAACCTGCTGCGTGACGAATTGAAAGAGATTGGCGCGCAGGATGTCGAAATGACCGGTGACAGCGTCGTTGTGGCGACGATTCCGGGCACGGCTGAGGGGCCGACCGTCGGTTTTCTGGCCCATGTAGACACCGCGCCGCAATTCAACGCAACCGGCGTCAAACCGCGCGTGATCAAAGGGTATAACGGCGGTGATATCACCTTTCCCGATGATGCCGAACTGGTGCTGTCCCCCGACGATCACCCCTATCTAGCGACGAAGATCGGTCATGACCTTATCACCGCGTCAGGAACCACCCTGCTGGGAGGTGATGACAAGGCGGGCGTATCTATCCTGATGACAATGGCCCGGCATCTGATCGAAAACCCTGACATCCCGCACGGCCCGATCCGCATCGCATTTACACCAGACGAAGAAATCGGGCGCGGCGTGACCGAACAATTGCCCAAGGATCTGACAGCAGATTTTGCCTACACTCTGGACGGGCAGGAAGTGGGTGAGATTGAATATGAAAGCTTCTCGGCTGACCGCGCCGTGATCAAGATCACCGGCGTGCCGATCCACCCCGGGCTGGCCAAGGACAAGATGGTCAACGCGGCGCATCTGGCAGCCAAAATCATTCAAACTCTGCCACAGGCGACCATGACTCCCGAAGTCACCGACGGGCGCGAGGGCTTTATTCATGTCACCGACATGAATGGCGGCTCATCCGAGATGGAGATCAAACTGATCCTGCGTGACTTTGAAATGGAAGGGCTGGAAGCACAGCGCGACATTGTCCGCCAGGTCTGCGCAGCCGTTCAAGCGACCGAGCCGCGCGCCCAGATCAGCTGCGACATCAGTCACCAATACCGCAACATGCGCTATTGGCTGGAAAACGATATGACACCGGTGGATTTGGCCCGTGAGGCCTGCCGCGCCCATGGGATCGAACCGATCTCGGTTCCCATTCGTGGCGGCACCGATGGCTCGCGCCTGACAGAATTCGGCACGCCCACACCGAATATCTTTACGGGCATGCAGTGCATCCATGGCCCGCTTGAATGGATATCAGTGCAGGATATGGCACTGGCAACCGAGGTTTGCCTGACCCTGGTCGAGAAAGCAGCGCAGGGTTCGCGCAACAGTTCACAGTGAAATTGCAGAATATGCCGAGAGTGCTTTCACCTGCGTGATGGCATGTTAATTTGCGCCGGTAAAAGATCAGGACCAAGTGATGTCGCGTTACGAATACAAAGTTGTTCCCGCCCCGCAGAAGGGCACCAAGGCCAAAGGTGTGAAGACCCCGGAAGGGCGCTTTGCCGTTTCGGTCGAACAGATCCTGAACCAGATGGGTCGGGACGGGTGGGAATATCAGCGCGCGGAACTTCTGCCCAGTGAGGACCGGTCTGGCCTGACCGGATCGTCCACCAACTGGCGCAATCTTCTGGTGTTTCGCCGGCGCGTCGAAGAAGCCGTGCCCCAACCGTTGGTAGAGCCCGCATCCGCGATCGAAGACGATGGAACGCCTCGCGCGGTGCCCGTTCCGGGGCCCGAAGAATCGGTTCCAGACCCAGAACCAAAAGTTTCAGCCCCTGCCCCGATTGCCGCGGAAACCAACGACCCACCCTTGACCTTGAGGGCCGAAGACAGCCCCCCCAAGGCCGACGAGTCTGATCCAACCCCCAAGGCCTAGGTCCTTTCGTTTCAATC
The DNA here is from genome assembly GCF_013033515.1 of Ruegeria sp. HKCCA6707. Classification (GTDB taxonomy): domain Bacteria; phylum Pseudomonadota; class Alphaproteobacteria; order Rhodobacterales; family Rhodobacteraceae; genus Ruegeria. Next base: position 1,018,374 of record NZ_WQEG01000001.1, read on the forward strand.
GCGGCGCGATCACGCGCCTGTTGCGTGAATGTGATCGCGTTTGCGGGCACACTCTGTCCAGATGCGATTGGAGAGAGAGCCATGATGATAACTCGCCGCCATTTTGCCAGCCTGCTTGGGGCCGGCGCGATGCTGCCCAATATCGGATGGGCCCAGGAAGATCCCGTGCTCGACGCCGTGCGGTCCACCTTGTTCGGGATCACCTCGGAATTTCAGTATGGGATGGATTTTCTGCGCGAACGCGGCGACCCCGACGTTGTTGCCGCCCTGTTGACCGGACTACGTTATTCCGGCAGACGTCGCGACGAAATCGCCGCCGTCATGGCCGAGTTAAGCGGGCAGGATCTTGGAACAGATTGGTTCGAATGGATGCTCTGGCAAGAGCGTAATCCGCAGATCGTACCCCACCCCTCGCTGATCCCGTTCAAACGTGAGGTTTTTCTGGGTATCGACGAGAATTTTGACGTCTTCCTGCGCCCCGAGTATTTGCAGCGCGACAAGATGAATATCCGCCTTGAAGAAATCACCTGGGGCGGGGTCAAGAAAGACGGTATCCCGTCGCTGGACAATCCAACGCTGATTTCGGCCAAAGGAGCCTCATACCTCAAAGACGACGATCTGGTCTTTGGTGTTTCAATCAATGGCGATGTGCGTGCCTATCCGCTGCGCATCATGGGCTGGCACGAGATGTTCAACGAGGTGATCGGAGGTGTGCCCGTCGCTCTGGCCTATTGCACCTTGTGCGGATCGGGCATCCTGTTTGAAACGCAGGTTCCCGGACAGCGCAAACCGCTGGTTTTCGGCTCATCCGGGTTTCTCTATCGGTCCAATAAACTGATGTTCGACCGCGCCACCCATTCACTATGGAACCAATATACCGGCAAACCGGTGGTTGGACCTTTGGTCGACAGCGGGATCGAGCTGAAGCAGCGCCCGGTCGTGATAACCCGCTGGGACAGCTGGAAAGCCTCGCATCCCGACAGCAAGGTTCTTTCGCTCAGCACCGGACATCGCCGCAACTATGGGTCGGGGGTCGTCTATCAGGAATATTTTGCATCGCCCGAGTTGATGTTCCCCGCACTGGTGGATCAATCGCAGCACCGCCAAAAGGACTATGTATTTGCCATCCGCCAGTTCGGGGCTGCGCGGGCCTGGCCACTGGATGCGTTCCAGGGCAAACCCGTTATCAACGACGCCATCGCTGACAGGCCCGTTGTTCTGATGGGCGATCCCAAGAAACGCAGTGTGCGGGCCTATGAACGCAAGTCGCATAGGTTCAAAACTGTGGATGGCACTTTGCAAGATGCCAAGGGCGTACGCTGGCGCGTTACCGAAGAGGCTTTGATCAGCCCCGATGGCACGGAATTGCCGCGCGTGGCGGGCCATATTTCGTATTGGTTTGCCTGGGACAATTACCTTGGCGATGCGGCCAGCGTCTATGGCGGCTGATCAGGAATGTTCTTCCGCAGCCGTGGCCGCAAGCGCGCGGTTATAAGCCTTTAGGGCGTCCACATGATAGAGAGCCCCGACCGGGTTCTCTTGCCCCGTATCATCCTGAACGACGACGGGGATACACGGTAGGTCAGCGCGGTCGAAATAGGGCATCGCGGCCTCAAGCGTAGCGCTGGCGCTGACACACAGCCCCTGTTCAATCAGAGCCTTGGCCTCGTCCTCGGAGATCGCGCGCGGATCTCCGATTGGGCGCATCACCGTGCCCGCCCGCAGCATCGCCAGCAAATAAGCCTGCGGGCCTGCCGCCAGATGCACGTTCCGCCGTTCCAACTGTGTCAGGAAGAAAGACCGATCCACCAGGCGCGAGGCCAAGGCTGTGGACATCGAGACCGAAACCATAACGGCCAGGCCGATCTGCCAATCACCTGTCAATTCAAACACAATCAATGTTGTTGAAATTGGCGCGCCTAAAACAGCCGCCGCCACCGCCCCCATGCCCGCGAAGGCATAAAGCGTATGGGTTCCCGACACATCCGGCAGCAAACCGGTAGCAATCAGGCCAAAGGCCAGCCCCGTCAACGCACCGATCATCAAGGCCGGAGAGAACACCCCGCCCCCCATACGACCGCCCATGGTGATCGCCAAAGCCACTGTCTTGATCACCGCAAAAAGGATGGCTGTTGTCAGAACCAGATCCCCGGTCAAGGCGCGGATCGTGGTCTCATACCCCACACCAATGATATGCGGAAACCAGATCGCCAGCAGACCCAGCATCGCCCCCGACACCGCCGGGCGCAGCCAGCGTGGCAGGGACAGCCGGTTCTGGATATGGGTGCCAATGTCCTCGGCAAAAAAGATCGACCGCATCAGGAGCAAGGCCACCAACCCGCAGATCAGTCCCAGGATCAGAAAAGCAGGTAGCTCTACGTAGAACTGCAAAGATCCCGGCGTATTGAGCGTGAATTCCGTAACATCGCCATAGGCCAACCGGTTGATCACCGTGCCCGCGACCGAGGCAATGACAATCGGTGCGAACGCATGGACGGCGAAATGGCGCAGCACCACTTCCAACGCAAACAGGGCTCCCGCGATGGGCGCGTTGAAACTGGCTGAAACCGCAGCCGCGACGGCGCAACCCAGCAGGTCGCGCCCGGTGATGCCATCCGCGTGAATTCGATCACTCACCCAGGTGGAAATCACCCCGGCCATGTGAACCACTGGCCCTTCCCGACCGCTTGAACCACCCGAACTGAGCGTGATCAGCGATGCAAAGAAAGAGGCGATGCCAGCCTTCGTCTCGACACGACCATCTGTAATCGCCGCCCCTTCGATGACATCCGCGACCGACCGCACACGTCCGTCTTCGGTGAACTTGTGCAGGATTATCCCAACAACCAGCCCACCGAATACTGGCAACAGCAGGATCCACAGCCACGAAAGCCTTTCAGCATGGCTGTGCAGGAATAGAATGTTGTCGGTTTGGTAGAGGAATGCCTGCAGCCAGGTGATCGCCATCCGAAACCCAAGCGCCATAAAGCCAGCGGCGATCCCGATGGCCAAAGCAATGAACCAGAATTGAACCTGACTGGGACCGCGATGGTGCAGGACGCGCCAGGCGTCTCGCAACGCGGAAAGCGCCTGATTGAGCTGATTGCGCAGCACGGTGCGGGTTGACTGGGTCATTGATCCTCGGAAGGTGGTCCTTAACCCTTACTAGGCGACGTGCCTGACCGTGGGAAGACGCTAGGGCGCTGAATTGGCCATCATGCGTCCAACAAAGCACGGGCAGCAGCGCGCGCCTCGTCGGTGATTGTGTCGCCTGCGACCATGCGAGCAATTTCGTCCACCCGGTCAGGATCATCCAGCGGAATCACGGTCGAGAGGGTCTGATCACCTGTCACATGTTTCTGCACCCGCCAATGATGCGCTGCGCGGGCGGCGACTTGGGGTGAGTGGGTCACCACCAACACCTGACCACCCTGCGCCAAAGCGGCCAGGCGGCGCCCCACCGCGTCGGCTGTGGCACCACCGACGCCCCGGTCGATCTCATCAAAGATCATCGTGCGGGCGCTGTCGTCCCCCGTCAGGCAGACCTTGAGCGCCAGAAGAAATCGGCTGAGTTCCCCGCCCGATGCAATCTTGTTCAGCGGTCCAGAGGGCGCACCGGGGTTGGTGGCCACAGTAAAGGCCACAGCGTCGATCCCTTCTGGCCCTGCATCGCTTGTGGTGACTTCCGTCCGGAAAACCGCGCGCTCCATCTTCAGCGGGGTGAGTTCCGCCATCACCGCATCGTCCAAGGCGGTGGCTGCCTCTTGCCGCTTCGTGCTCAGCGCAGCTGCTGCGTTGTCATAAGCGACTTGCGCGGCTTCAACACCCGCGCGTTTTTCCGAAAGATCCGCGTCACCTGCATCCAACCGCCCCAGCCTGTCGCGCAGCGTTTCCGCATACGCGCCCAAATCATCCGGGGCCACATCATGCTTGCGGGCCAATGCACGGATGGCAAAAAGACGTTCTTCTGTTTGCTCCAGCTCGGCCGGGTTGAAATCAAGCGCTTGCAGGCAGGCGTTAACACCATCTTGCGCCTCTCCCAATTCGATCAGGGCGCGCCCCAACGCGGCGATCGGCTCTTCCAACTGGCCACCGGCACTGTCTGAAACACTCTCCAGCCAACGCACAGCATCGGTCATCGCAGCTTCTGCACCGTCACCCCCCAACAATGAGAACGCGCGGGCCACATCATCGCGGATCCGCTCGGCCCCCTGCATCATGCGGCGGCGCGCATCCAGCTCGGCATCTTCGCCGGGCTGCGGGTCGAGCTGATCCAACTCGGCAACCGAATGGCGCAAAAACTCTTCTTCGGCACGCATCGCGTTCAACGCCGTTTCGGTCTGTTCCAGCGCCTTGCGCGCCCGCGACATTTCAGACCACGCCGCGCGCACAGCCTCCAGTTCGTCCCCAGCAGCCGCATAGGCATCCAGCATCGCCCGATGGCCCCGAGGGTTCAGCAGGCCGCGATCATCGTGCTGGCCATGTAATTCAATCAGCGTCTCCGACAAAGCCCGCAGCACCTCGCCCGAGCAACGGCGATCATTGACCCAAGCAGTCTTGCGCCCCTCAGCCGTGTTGATGCGGCGCAGAATCAACTCGTCACCGCCGGGCAATCCAGCCTCTTCAAGAATAGCATGAGCAGGGTGATTGGCGGGTAGATCAAATTCGGCCACAACCTCACCTTGGGCCGCGCCTTGGCGCACCAATTCCGCGCGCCCGCGCCAGCCCAGAACAAAGCCAAGCGAATCCAGCAGGATCGATTTCCCCGCACCCGTTTCGCCAGTCAACGCGTTCAAGCCCGGTTGGAAACTCAGCTCCAACCGGTCGATGATAAGCATGTCGCGAATATCCAAGGCGCGCAGCATCGGGTCTTTAGCGTCCCAAGCCAAAAGCCATAGCGATTACAACCACTCACCCTTGATGGTCTGACGGTAGATCGTGGCAAGCCAGTTGTTGCCCCGGCTCTTCAGATCCAGGCCGCGAGAGGTCAGCAGGGTATAAGCGTCATCATACCATTCGGACGACTGGTAGTTGAACCCAAGGATCGCGCCAGCGGTCTGAGCTTCATCGACCAGACCCAGAGACAGGTAAGCTTCAACCAAACGATACAGCGCTTCGGCCGTATGTGAGGTGGTCTGGAAATCTTCGACCACAACACGGAACCGGTTGATCGCAGCGGTATAGTGATCCTGACGCAGGTAATAGCGACCGATCTCCATCTCTTTGCCAGCCAGATGGTCAAATGCCAGATCAAATTTCAAAACAGCCGAGGTTGCATATTCGCTATCAGGATAAACCTCGATCACGGTGCGCAAGGATTGTAGGGCCTGGAATGTCAGCCCCTGATCGCGACCAACTTCGTCGATTTGGTCATAATAGCTGAGCGCAAGCAGGTATTGCGCGTAGGCAGCATCTTCGTCGGTAGGATAGAAATCGATATAGCGCTGTGCGGCTGCGCGGCTTTCTGCATAGTTCTGATCGGAATGGAACGAAAACGCCTGCATGATCAGCGCGCGTTTGGCCCAATCGGAATAAGGATAGAGGCGTTCGACTTCCGAGAAATACCACGCCGCGTCATCCGAGCGATTCTGCGAAAGCTCGTACTCGCCTCGGGTATAGATTTGTTCCGGCGTGAACCCTTCAAGGTTCTGGCTGCGGTCCGCCCCCCGGCTTTTGAAAAGGCCGCCGCTTCCGCATGCCGTCAAAGTTGCTGTCAGAAGAATCGCAACCGCGAACCTGACTGCCGCTTTGGTGCCAACCATTCCGCCCATCCTTGTCGTCTTGCTTATCGGGGCACGCCCCTGATCGGAAACGGTCTAGCACATAAAATTCCGGTGCAAAACGCCTTATAGGGTCTCTGACGCAATTGTTGTCAGAGCTGATCTTTCTCAGGCGACCTGCGGAATTTCACTCGCGACTAGCCCTTGGCCGGGCAAACGCGCGGCTTGTTCAGGCGTGCACAGTACCGGGCGCACCGCACCCGGGGTCTCGAACAGTTTGCGCAACAGTTTATTGGTTGCGGTATGGCCGGACCGTTCACCGATATAGCGACCCAAAATCGGACCACCTGCCAGATAGAGATCGCCAAACGCATCAAGCATCTTGTGACGAACTGCTTCGTCCTCATGCCGCAAACCACCCGGTGTCAGGACAGTTTCTCCGTCAACAACGACCGCATTATCAAGCGTACCACCCTGCGCCAGTCCATTCTCGCGCATCATATCGACATCGGACTTGCGGCAGAAAGTACGGCTATCAGACAGCTCGCGCGCGAAAGCTCCGTTGGACATGTTCAGAAAAGCGCTTTGGCGTCCGATGATCTTGTCTTCAAAATCGATTGTAAACTCGATTTCAAAATTCTCAGAGGGGACCAAGCTGGCTGTGCCGCCATTGTGCTCTACGCTGACGGGCTTGAGAATCTCATAGGCCAAAACCGGAGCCGCCTGGCGGCGCAAACCCGCCGCCATGATGGTGCGAACAAAAGCAACGGACGAACCGTCCATCACAGGAACTTCGGGGCCATCTATTTCGATCAGAACGTTGTGCAATCCACATCCAGCAAGCGCCGCCATTATATGCTCGACCGTCGAAACCGAAACACCACTGGCATTCACCAGACGCGTACACAAGGGCACATGCTCGGTCATGTCATAGGCGGCTGGAACCATCGTATCGCCGACCTCGATATCGGTTCGTTTGAACCAGATACCGTGGCCGACAGCTGCCGGTTTCAGAATCATTTTCGCGGGCTTGCCGCCATGCAAACCGTAACCAGTGAACGTGACCGGAGATTTGAGCGTATGTTGCAAATTGTGCCCCCGAGAGTGGTGTCCCGCCGAAGCGGAGTTAACGCATCCTCACCTAAGGAACAGGGCGTCTAGGCTCAACTCACTCTTTGCAACCGATTGAAACATGAATGTGACAGATAAGCGAAACCCTGCTTACCGGAGGTTAGTATGTTGTTTTTAAAATAAAAAGAGCCGCCCGACGGCGGCTCTTTCCAAGGATTTTGTGACCAGCCTTAGTTCGCTTGACGGCGTAGGAAGGCCGGAATTTCGATGCGATCCTGGTCAGGATCCGCCTCTTCTGCGACAGGTGCCGTAGCGTCAGCTTGGCGCAAACTTGGCTGATGACGCGGTGCTGGGGCCGGAGTGTCACCGGCATGACCGGTCATGCGATCAATCAACCGGTTGAAGCCAAAGCGGGGGCGATCTTCGGCTTCGACCGGGGCCCGCTCGACCGGTGCTTGCGGCCGCTCGGCTGCGAAACGACGCTGTCCGCCCGGCACGTTTTGTACGGCTTTCTGCAGTCGCTCAAGCGCCTCAGGCGAAGGGGTTCCCGGGACAGCAGCAGCGGGTGCGGCATAGGGCTCGGGTTCAACCATTTCCGGCTGCGGTTCGAATGCGGCGACTTGCGGCTGATAGGCCGGTGGAGGCAAACCATCATCCTCTGTTTGCCGCGCAGCAGGTTCCTCACGCCAGTTGTCCTGTGCTTCGGAATTCTCCATCGATTCAAAGAGCGTCGGGGCCACAGTGGTTTCCGCAGCAGGTGCCTGTTCCAGCTCAGCCACCTGCGTCTCTGCCGCCGGAGCTTCGGCAGCGACCGTCCGCGTCAAGGGCTCGGATATCGAGCGCCGCGCGACCGGAGTTTCGCCTTGGTCTTCGGCTGCGTCGATCCCGGTTGCGACAACCGATACCCGCATTCCACCTTCCATCGCGGTGTCGAGGGTTGAGCCGACGATGATGTTGGCTTCGGGGTCCACTTCTTCGCGAATGCGGTTGGCTGCTTCGTCCAGTTCGAACAGGGTCAGATCGTCGGACCCCGTGATGTTGATCAGCACACCCTTGGCACCGCGCAGGCTGATTTCGTCCAGCAGCGGGTTGGCAATGGCTTTTTCAGCCGCCTGAATGGCGCGATCCTCGCCGGTCGCTTCGCCGGTGCCCATCATGGCCTTGCCCATCTCATCCATCACGGCGCGGACATCTGCAAAGTCGAGGTTGATCAGACCCGGACGCACCATCAGGTCAGTCACACCTTTGACACCCTGATAGAGAACGTCATCGGCCATCGAGAATGCTTCGGTGAAGGTGGTTTTTTCATTGGCCAGACGGAACAGGTTCTGGTTGGGGATGATGATCAGCGTGTCGACCACCTTTTGCAGCGAGTCGACACCGTCTTCGGCCTGACGCATCCGCTTGGCGCCTTCGAATTGGAACGGCTTGGTGACAACACCAACGGTCAGAACACCCAGCTCACGCGCGGCCTGTGCAATGATCGGCGCAGCCCCGGTGCCGGTGCCGCCACCCATGCCCGCGGTGATAAAGCACATATGCGCGCCGGCCAGATGATCGACGATCTGCTCGATGCTTTCCTCAGCCGCAGCAGCGCCAACAGCGGGACGCGCACCCGCCCCCAGGCCTTCAGTCACTTTGACACCCAGTTGAACACGGGCAGAAGACTGGCTTTGCTGCAGAGCTTGAGCATCCGTATTGGCAACGACAAAGTCGACACCGTCCAGCTGCTTCTCAATCATGTTGTTAACAGCGTTGCCACCCGCACCACCAACGCCAAAAACCGTAATCCGTGGCTTCAATTCGTCGTGCCCGGGCATCGAAAGATTCAATGTCATGCTCTGTCCGCCTGTCTATAAGTTTTCCGCAAAATGCGGTGTTTTTCTGACCTATCCTGCAGGGATTTTAACTTTCGAATCCGCAAAGGTCACGCCAAAAATCGCGGATTCCTACAAAATATGGAGGAATTATGGCAGTGACCGGCGACATTTCGCGCCATGCATCATATGTTGGGGTCGATAGCAAGCGCACCACAACAACCATGACTTGCACATCGCCGAAAGGGCCATGCGCCATGCAAACTGATTCACCTATCTGTGCGGATCACTGCTCAAAGCTCTGCCGCTAGGCCTCTGTCGGACCCTGTGGATATTTTGGGGGATAAAACCCCCGTCCGCAACCACTTTCTTCAACCTATCGGAGTGACTGGGCAGTCCAGACTGTCTTCGGTGATGCTGCGCACTTCTTGTATCTCGCTGCGTGGAAATTCGACCAGACGCACCATCAGACGATCTTCGTGCAGAAAGGGCCACCAGCACACGGGCAAACCGTCTTCATCATCATCGTAGAGGAAACACAGCTGCCCGTTCGGGGTGGTGATACGCCCATAAACACAGCCTCGGCCCTCCGCCCGCCAGACGGACAGCGAAGGGTTTAGAAATTCTTCGGTGCCGACAAGAATCCCTGACCGTATCTCGTAAAACTGGATCGTCTTACCAACAACGGCCTCCAGAAACGCCTCGGGAGAGATTATCGTTTGCGCTGCGGCCAGCGAAGGCAAGCTGGCCGCGATGGTGCAAGCTGTCGCTTGAAGGCGCTTACCAATTGTCACGGAACCAGCGCACGGCGCGCTTGAAGGGTCGGGCCGAGTAGGTATCGACCGGGATTTCGAAATCCCACCATTCGTCTTGCGGATGCGCTGCAAACAGGCTGAGCCCCACGGCAGAGGAAAAGCCCGGCCCAGTAGCCGATTGCGGCAATCCGTGCACGCGCAGCGGTCGGCCCAGACGCACACGCTGGCCAAGGATCCGGCTGGCCAATCCGTCCAGACCCATGATCTGACTGCCGCCGCCCGTGAGCACGATCTGCTGGCTTGGCAGATGGTCAAAGCCTGCGGCATCCAGACAGAGGCGCACCTCTTCCAGAATCTCTTCCACGCGCGGGCGCATGATGCCGATCAGTTCGGCCCGACTGACGGTGCGGCGGTCATGCTCCCAATCGCCGGTGTCGCCTCCGATATCGATCATGTCGCGGTCATCCGCGCCGGTGGCATGAACGCCACCGTTGAAGGTCTTGATCCGCTCGGCCACGCTGGCGGGCACACCCAAGCCCATCGAGATATCGGATGTCACATGATCGCCGCCCATCCTGACGCTGTCGGCATAGATCATGTGTTTCTTCATAAAGATCGAAACGCTGGTGGTGCCGCCACCCATGTCGATACAGGCCGCGCCCAGTTCCTGCTCGTCCTCGACCAGGGCCGATATGCCCGAGACATAGGCCGAATTCGCAATGCCCGCCAATTCCAGGTCACAGCGTTTGATGCACCGCACCAGATTCTGGATTGCGACTGCATCAACGGTCAGCATGTGCATATCCACCGCAAGTGATTGCCCCAACTGCCCGCGCGGATCAATCAGGCCCGAGCGATTGTCGAGCGCAAAGTTCACCGGCTGCGCGTGCAGCACTTCGCGCCCTGACCCATAGTCAGGCACATCGCAGGCGTTCAGAACCCGACCCACTTCTGCCTCGGTCACCAATTGGCCCTCGATATCCACCTGCGCGTCCAGACCGTAAGAGCGTGGATTTGCCCCCGAGAAACAGGCAATCACGTGATCCACCCGGATATCGGCCATCTTCTGCGCCGCCTGCAGGGCGGTACGAATGGCGCGCTCGGTTTCTTGCATTTCGGTGATTTCACCAAAGCGCACACCGCGCGACCGCGTTGTCGCTGCTCCGATGACGCGAAACCCGGTCTGACCTGCCATCGAGCCGATTGTGTTGTCCTCGCTTTGCGGCGCGGTACCGTCAAACCGCAAGACAAGACACGAAATCTTCGAGCTTCCGACATCCAGGATCGCAATCACACCGCGCTGCATCGCCTGACGGCGCATCTGCCGCATTGCCCGTTGGGACTGATAAAGGTCGGTCATCATCACGTTATTGCTCGTCACTCACTGTCACTTTAGTATTCCACCACAGGTCACTCGCGACCTGGTTCATCCGAATGGTCGGGCGCTGCCCCAGACGCATATCCACGGCAGCCACATCGCGCTCCAACAGATCCTGAACCTCGTTCACCGCCAGCACCCGTTCGAGCGCTCGCACCGGGCGTTCGGTCGGCAGCATGATGCGCTGGTCGCGGTCCAGAACCAGATCCCAGCGGCGTTCACCAACCCGCACCAGCCCGCGCACCCGGCTGCCCAGGCTGCTGGCGGTACGCAAAATCTCAAGCGCTTCACTGACATGCCGATCCGCGCCTTTGCCCGCGATAACAGGCAGGTCGGGGTGATCAGCGCGGGTCGCAATCATTTCGACATGGGCGCCGGTTTCGTCCAGCAATTCGATCCCCTGCCGCGTGCGCCACAGGATCACGGGCTGGCGTTCAATCACATCGACCTGAAGAATTCCCCCGGGCCGAATACGCACGGTGGCAGATTTAACCGGGTCCAATCCGGTAATCGTGTCGCGGATATGCTCGACATCCAGATCCCAGGAACTGATTGGGAAATCCAGCGGCACAACCTCACGAATATCTTGTGACAACCCGGTACCAGCCCCGTCGATGGCCATCAGATTGACCATGAATTCTGGTCGCTCCTGGATCGAGGTCTTGATATCCGCGAAATAGCTGACCACCTCGGCGCGCCTGTCCTCCGAGGCAAAGAAACCACCAATTCCTGCGGCCACAATCACAATGGGCAGCCCAATTTTCAGGCCACGACGCACACCGCGCGTCAAAAGCCAGCGTTGCAAGCGATAGCTCAGCCGTGATGGGGCCGGATCGCCTCCCTGTGTTGCGCGACCAAACAGCTTGACCCCGCGCAAATGCAGAACCGGCTGGCGGTCCGTTTCACTGGCGTCACCTGAGGCAAAATCTGCATCGGGGCCCGCCAAAGGTTTGGACCGATGAATCGTCAGACTGCGTGTGGCTTTCAGCGGTCGCATGACGCGTCCTCCACCATCCAGGCGCAAAGTTCACCGAATGTCATGCCGCAATGGACGGCTTGTTCGGGCACAAGCGAGGTCGGTGTCATGCCAGGCTGCGTGTTGGTTTCGAGCAGGAACAACCCGTCCGCCCCCTGGCTGTCATCCCAGCGGTAATCGGTACGCGTTACCCCCCGGCACCCAAGCGCATTATGCGCCGTAACGGCATATTCCATACAGCGGTCAAAAATGTGCTGCGGGATGTCCGCCGGCAGCACATGCCATGAGCCGCCGGGTTTGTATTTGGCATCATAATCGTACCAACCGCCATCGGTCATGATCTCGGTCACGGTCAGCGGGCGGTCGCCCATCACCGTCACAGTCAACTCGCGACCCGCAACATATTTCTCGACCATCACATGGTCGGGCATCGTCTCGTCCAGTTGCGGGGGCCCATTCGCGCTTTCGTGCACAATATATATGCCGACACTCGAGCCTTCATTGTTGGGCTTGGCCACATAGGGTGGCTGCATCACATGCGCTTCGACAACTTCGATTTTGGGTACAATGACGCTTGGAACAACCGGCAGCCCCTCGGCCTGGTAGACCTCTTTGCTGCGCTGCTTGTCCATCGCAAGCGCCGAGGCCAGCACGCCGGAATGGGTGTAGGGAATACGCATCCATTCCAACAGGCCCTGCACGCAACCGTCTTCGCCCCAACGACCATGCAGCCCGTTGAATACCACATCCGGCTTGATGTCCAAAAGGCGCGCATAGAGGTCGGGACCTGCGTCCAGCTCGACCACTTCAAAGCCTTCTCCCCTGAGGGCGGCTGCGCACTCGCGCCCGCTGCTGAGTGACACCTCGCGTTCCGCCGAGGGGCCGCCCATCAATACCGCCACTTTCGGGGTTGTCCTGCTCGACCTACCCACTTAGCGCCTCAATGTCCCCGGACCTTATCTGGTGGCCCGTACTGCGTTTATGCCTTTGATCCGTCGCCTGAATTTGCCTGAGAACGGTCTGACGGATGGGGCTTTATTTTGTCACCGGGTCGCCGACCCGCATGATTTCCCACTCTAGCGTGATGCCGCTTGTTTCGTAAACCTTTTTTCGAACCTCTTCGCCCAGTCCTTCAAGGTCTGCCGCTGTGGCGCTGCCGGTATTGATCAGGAAATTCGAATGCTTTGGGCTCATCTGCGCCCCGCCCCGTGAGGCCCCGCGCATACCGGCGTCATCAATCACCTTCCAGGCTTTCAGATCATGCACGTCGTCCGCCTGCCCCGTTGACGAAAACCCTGCCGGATTTCGGAACGTCGATCCCGCACTGCGGTCTTTGGTGGGTTGGGTTTCGTCGCGCTTTTTCAGTTGCGACTCCATCCGGGCGTGTAACTCTTCTGGGGTGCCCATGGGGCCTTCGAAAACCGCCGAGACCAGCACGGCGCCATCTGGCAGGTCAGACTGGCGATAGCGAAAGTTCAGCTCTTCCGCGCTCAGGTCCAACAGCTCGCCCGCGCGCGTCACAATGGTTGCCTTGCGCAGCACATCTGCGGTGTAACTGCCATAACACCCCGCATTCATTCGTACCGCGCCGCCAACCGAGCCGGGGATCGTGCGCAGGAACGTCAGATCAACACCCGCATCCGCCGCCCTGCGCGCTACATGCGCATCCAACGCAGCGGCCCCCGCGGTGACGGTGTTGCCGTCGGTCTCGATGCTGTTGAACCCGCGCCCCAACCGGATCACCACCGCACGCAAGCCACCGTCCCGAACAATCAGGTTCGAACCTACGCCCATCGGGAAGACTGGGACATCCGCAGGTAGGGTGCGTAGAAAGCTCCGCAAATCCTCAAGATCGGCAGGTTGAAACAGATAGTCGGCCGGTCCGCCCACGCGTAGCCAGGTCAGATCGTTCAGCGGACGATTTTCAGTGAGCTTGCCACGAGGAGTTGGGAGATTGGTCATGCCCGCTAGATCGGAGATTTGGCCCGGCAAGGCAAGGCGTTTTCTCAGATGCGCTTGCGCAGCCAACGTCCCAGATAGATCACAGGCCAACGCAGAACCGACATGCCTGCGGCCAGAACGATCAGCCCGATCCACGGGCCGTTCTGATAGGTGACATAACCCAGTATCGGAATCCCTATGGCAATCAGGAAATAGGCCCGGGTCCAATGATTGTCTTTGCTGGGAATCATCGCCAGCACATTTGCAGCCAGCCCCCAAAGACAGGCCAACAGAAGCGAAGTGTTCATTCCGACACCTCGTGACCTGTCCATTTCCGCCAATAGTAGCGCAAAGGGTTGCGGAACATCGAGACAAACCCCGCCAATGCCAGCAGCCCAACGATCACGCCAAAATCGTATCCAAGCCAGACGATCAGCACAGGCGCACAAATCAGCAATAGCACCCCAGGAGGGAACTGCATACGCATCGGCAGCAAGGCCACTACCGTCGCGCTGATCACCCAAAGCGCGGCAAAAACCACCGAGTATTCCATACGATCCCCCACTAAGAGGTTATTTTTTCGGCAAACTAACACAATTCAAGCAGTTGCGCTACATTCGGGTCAGATCAGACCGCCTCTTTACGCAGCAAACGATCAGGCAGAGCGTTGGCCCAAGCGCTGATCGTACCAGCACCCAGACACACGACCATGTCGCCCGGACGTGCTTGTTCGCGCACCAAACGTTCCAGATCGTTTTCGTCCAGCAAGGCCCGCGCATGGCGGTGGCCGTGGCGAATTAGACCCTGAACCAGACCGTCCCGGCTGGCGCCGTCGATTGGGTCTTCGCCCGCGGCAAAAACCTCGGCTATGGCGACCACATCGGCGTCGTTGAAACAGGTGCAGAAATCATCAAACAGGTTGGACAGGCGCGAATATCGATGCGGTTGATGCACGGCGATCACACGACCCTCGGTCGCTTGACGGGCGGCTTTCAGCACCGCTGCAATCTCAACCGGGTGGTGGCCGTAATCGTCGATGATGGTGACACCCTCGACCTCGCCGACTTTGGTAAAGCGTCGGTTGACGCCCCCAAAATTGGCAAGCGCGTCGCGGATCTCGGCCGTTTTCATCCCTAGATGACGGGCCACAGCCACCGCTGACAGTGCGTTCGAGACGTTGTGATCGCCGGGCATCGGCAGAGTGCAGCCTTCAATTACCTTGTCTTCGTATTGCAGATGGATGTCGAAATGCGCGACGCCCCCCTTATAGGTCAGGTTTTCGGCACGCACATCAGCCTGCGCATTGAACCCATAGGTGCGCACGCGGCGGTCGGTGATCCGGCCCACCAGCGTCTGAACCTCGGCATGATCCGTGCAACAGACAGCCAGGCCATAGAATGGAAGGTTCGAGACAAACTCGTGAAACCCGTCGCGCAGCCTGTCGAAATCGCCCCAATGCTCCATATGCTCGGGGTCGATATTGGTGACGATGGCAATGGTCGCGGGCAGGCGATTGAACGAGCCGTCGCTCTCATCGGCTTCGACCACCATCCATTCACCCTGCCCCATGCGCGCGTTCGAGCCATAAGCATGGATGATGCCGCCATTGATGACAGTAGGGTCAAAGTCTCCGGCGACCATGAGCTCGGCCATCATGGTGGTGGTGGTGGTTTTGCCGTGTGTCCCCGCAATCGCGATATTCGATTTCAGGCGCATCAGCTCTGCCAGCATATCGGCGCGGCGCACCACCGGCAGGCCCTGCCTGCGCGCTTCGTCCAGTTCCGGGTTTCCTGGCTTGATCGCGGTCGACACGACGACGACGGCTGCGCCTTCCAGATTCTCGGCCTTTTGACCGACGAATATCTCGGCCCCCAAACCAGCAAGCCTGTCTGTAATCTTGGACGCTTTCAGATCCGAGCCCCTGACCTGATAGCCCAGGTTGAGCAGAACCTCCGCGATGCCGGACATCCCGATCCCGCCGATCCCGACAAAATGGATCGGCCCCACATCTTGCGGCAGTTTGGTTGCAGGATTCATGTGCTCTCCTTCTGCGCCAGCTGTTCGACAAGAGCGACCAGGCGCTCGGTTGCGTCAGGCGCCCCAACCGACAGGGCAGCATGGGCCATTTTTTGCGCGGCTTTGGGGTTATTCAGAACCAGCGCGATTTGCGCGGTCAACGCGGGAACGTCAAGTGCATTTTCAGGGATCATGATCGCAGCCCCTGCCTGAACCAACCCGCGCGCGTTCGCGGTTTGGTGATCGCCTGCGGCAGCGGCAAACGGAATCAAAATCGAGGGCCGCCCGATGACAGAGATATCGGCGACGCTGGACGCCCCTGCGCGCGAGATGACAAGCTGCGCATCGGACATACGTCGCGGGACGTTGTCAAAGAATGGCTTCACCTCAGCTCGAATGTTGTGGTCGTTGTAGAAAGCTGTGACCCGCGCACCATCTTCCTCGCGTGCCTGATGGGCCACACGAATGTGGCTGCGCAAGCCTTCGGGCAGGGCTGCTATCGCGCCGGGCACAATGTCGCTGAGGATGCGCGCGCCTTGCGAGCCGCCCATGACCAGAACCGACATCGGATAGTCACCGGGCGGGATATAGCCCGCCTCGGCGCGTTCCAAAACAGCGCCACGCACCGGGTTGCCGGTGTGAACGCCTTTGGCCCCGTCGGGCAGATCGGTGGGCCAGACACCACAGGCCACTTGGGCAACACGTGACGCGAACAGCTGATTGACCCGACCCAGTACACCGTTCTGTTCGTGGATCATGCGCGGGATCTTGAGCAAAGTCGCGGCGGCCAGAGCGGGAATGGACGGATAGCCGCCAAAGCCCACAACCACATCCGGCTTGTCCCGCATCATCTGCGCTACCATCCCACTGGCCCCGGCTGCGATCTTGGGACCGACCATCAGCTTGGCCACCACTCCGCCCCGGGCGAATGTGGCTGAGGATGCCTCGACGATCTCGGTCGCTGGTGGGAATGCACCAGTATAGCGCGCGCCGCGCTCGTCGGTTGACAGGCGCACACGCCATCCCTTTTGCAACATCGCCTCGGCCAGCGCCTGGGCCGGGAACATATGCCCGCCTGTGCCTCCGGCTGCGATCAAAAGGTACGGTGCCGCCATCACCCTCGTCCGCGCAAAATGTCACCCAGCTCGCCCTGCGGGCGGATACGAGTAAACGCCAGCAACATGCCCACTGCGATTCCACCCGCAATCAATGAGGACCCGCCATAGCTGACAAAGGGCAGCGTCATACCCTTGGCCGGCAACAAGCGCACGGCAACCCCCATATTGATCATCGCCTGAACGCCGAACATACACGCCAGACCGGTCCCGGCCAGACGGATGAACATGTCGCGTTCACGCATCAGGCGCAGCAAGGAGCGCACCACGATGATCGAATAAAGCGCGATGATAATCAGCACGAGGATCAAACCGTATTCCTCGGCGGCAACGGCGATGATGAAATCGGTATGCGCGTCAGGCAGCGACCATTTCACCTGCCCCTCGCCCACACCCACACCGAACAGCCCGCCCTCACGAATTGCGTTGGTGGCATATCCCAGCTGGGTGGTCGGATCGACCTCCTGGTTCAGAAAGCCGTCGATGCGGCGGGCGAAGTGTTCCGAGTTGGAATAAGCGAACATCCCGGCCAAAACCACGACGCCCGCCATACCCACCAGCAACAGCATCGGTGCACCGGCGACGAAATACATCACGCCCCAACCAAAGAGGATCAGGCAGGCTTGACCGAAATCCGGTTGCATGACCAGCATCCCAACAATCGCCATACACAGCGCAAACGACCACAACCGTCCCGGTGGACCGTTGATTTCCTGCGAGGCAGCCAAAAGCCACGCCGCAACAACAATGAACCCCGGTTTCAGAAACTCAGACGGTTGCAACGATGCAAAGCCCAGCGAATACCAACGCACCGCGCCTTTGCCAAAATCCGTCCCGAAAATGGGCAAAAAGGCCAAAGCAACAAAGGCTGCGAGAAAGCCCAGCACAGCCAGACGCCGCACCAAAGTGGGCGACATCATCGAGGTCAACAGCATCGCGATCAAAGCCAGAATGCCGAAGAAGGCCTGCCGCTCGACATAGTGGAAAGGATCAAACCCGTTGCGACCTGCCAGCGGCGGAGATGAGGCCAGACCCAAGAGCAGCCCGATGGCAAACAGGATCAGGACGCATGTCATCGTCCAGCGATCAATTGTGCGCCACCATTTTGGTAGAATCGGTTCGCCGCGCTGGTTCTGGACCGCGCCATACACCATCTCAGTCATGAGATACCGCCACTTTCTGCCTCGTTCACGCCCCGTTTTCGGGGTCTGACTGAAAGTGTATCGCGAAAATCTTGTTCAGGCCAGTAGAATAAGGGGCATCCGGGGGGATTTCCGCCGGTCGACGCAGTGCTCTATCGCGTTCAGCGCATGGCCTCGACCCTAAGAGAGGATAGGTTTGCTGTTCTTCACGTGACGGTTGACCAACGCACGCATCTCGCGCCCCTTATGAGGGACCAGCCGCGCGGTTTCAGGTGAAAAATCTTCAGCCAAAAGCTCGGGGAACAATTCCGCAATTTCCGAGATTGACGCATCCCCGACTGCTTTGCGGGCTTCGCTGCCCAGATACAAGCTTTCGCAAGGTGCACCTTCGGCAAAGATGATCTCGTGGTGGTCAAACAGGATGTGAAAATAGCTGACTGCAGAGGTCTGTTCATCAATCGAGACGCCGGGGATGTCGATCAGTTTGATCGCCGGGATCAGCACTTCGGATTTCGCAAACATTCTGACTGCAATCGGTGAACGGACCAGCATCCGGTGCTGCGGTGAGACCCGAAGATCCCGTTTGGGAAAACCGCCGCCCAACGCGCCCTGTGCGATGCAAATAGGCCGTAGCTTCGGCTTGGCGTGCAGGTCGATGCTGTCCAACTGCCGCGACCCGATCCAGCGGATCACTTGCGGGCCGTTGTCCAGCGTCATGACTGCGTCACCAGGGCAAAGCGTTTCGACCGGTTTGGGACCCTCTGCCGTCTCGATCAGCGTGCCCGCCGTAAAACAGGGGACAACGGTATCGATGTCGATGCTCGGGCCATTGTCGATAATCGCCGTGATCGTCAACGTGGTGTTCAACGGCGGCACCGTTCCACCAATGAAACCCATGAAGAACGCGTCTTCGGCATCTACGCCGATCGAATTTCCGTCCCCGTCGATATCGTAGTCAAAAAAGCCGATCTCGTACGTATTGGTTCCATCCGTCACGGTAACGGTGAAGTCCCAGAAAATCGTTTCGCCAAGGTAAGTCTGCGTCGGGTCGTTGGCGGTTTCGTTCGAAACGCTGTCACCGGCAAAAATCGTCGGGTCCACACCAGTGTCGATATCAATCTGGCTGTAGGCCGAGATTTCGAAGGTCGACCCGACCACAGCTGTCGACGCGCCTGCGTTGGACAATGTCGTGTCGCTGCGAAAAGCTCCGAAGACAGGCGTTGGCATAACTGAAAACCCTCTTACTCTGGCGCATATCACCCAAGCGTGGGCTGCAACTTGCTGGCCTTCGGGTGCGAGGTCAAGCACGGCGTCAGATTTTTCAATGACTGTCGTATGGATGCCTGTATTCGATCTGTCGCCAAGATGGCCCGGATCCTGACTAAGCGTATTCGCGCAGGTTCTACCCCTTGTCATCGCCGTCATTCCGCGCCATGGGCCTTTTCATGATGTTCGACACAATCATACTTGGCGCCGGTGCTGCCGGCCTAATGTGCTGCGCACACAGCGGTGGACGCACGCTGGTGATCGACCACGCAAAAGCACCAGGTGAAAAGATCCGTATTTCTGGAGGCGGGCGGTGCAATTTCACCAACCTTTACGCGGGGCCATCGAATTTTCTGTCGAAGAACCCGCATTTCTGCAAATCAGCACTGGCGCGGTATACGCAATGGGATTTCATCGATCTGGTCGATCAGCATGGTATCGCATGGCATGAGAAGACGCTGGGACAGTTGTTCTGTGACGGCTCATCGAAACAGATCATTTCGATGCTTTTGGCCGAGATGGAGCGCGCAGGCGCTCTAATCTGGCTACAAACTTCGGTGCGTGGCTTGCGCAAACTCGAAACGGGGTTTGCGCTCGACGTCGAAAAAGACGGCCAGTCCCATAGCCTGATTTGCAGGAACCTGGTGCTGGCGACCGGGGGCAAATCCATCCCGAAAATGGGCGCCAGCGGTTTGGCTTATGACATTGCGCGCCAGTTTGGCTTGAACGTCACGGACACACGCGCGGCATTGGTGCCGTTTACCTTCACTGACGGTCGGTTCAAAGAATTGTCCGGCGTGTCCCTGCCCGTCCGCTTATCCAATCAACGCACCAGCTTTGACGAAGCATTGCTTTTTACTCATCGCGGGCTCAGCGGCCCTGCCGTGCTGCAGCTTTCGTCCTATTGGCGGGAAGGCGAGCCCATATGCGTCAACCTGCTGGCCGACCTTCCGTTGGTTGATATTCTACGTCGGGACAGGCAGGCCTCGGGCCGCAAGGCGCTGACCACCGAATTGGCAAAACACCTACCAGCGCGTCTGGTCGAACACCTCAGCCGAAGCATCAAAATGCAAGGCAATCTCGCTGATCAATCGGACGCTGCCCTGTGGTCGCTTGCTGATACGTTGTCGAATTGGCAGCTAACGCCCTCTGGCACCGAAGGCTACCGCACGGCCGAGGTAACGCTTGGCGGGATCGATACCGATGGGCTGTCGTCCAAAACAATGGAGGCCAAGGAAGTCCCTGGCCTCTTTGCAATTGGCGAAGCGGTGGATGTTACCGGTTGGCTCGGAGGCTACAACTTCCAGTGGGCTTGGTCGTCGGGTTATGCCGCTGGAACTGCAATTGCTGCCCGTCAGCCGACGACGTTATAACCGCGACCGCGCATGCAATTGCGTACGATGACTTCCTGGTTTTGGGTGTTTTGCAGAGCGCTGGCTCCTGCACCCACCAAGGCACCGGCAACAGCAGCACGCCCCAGATCGCTTGCGCTGTCGTCAATGATGGCCTTGGTTCCCGCAGCGCCTGCTGCACCAATCGCCGCCGCTCCGGCGGTATTGCCGTCCACGGTGGGCTGCGTCCGTGCCAGCGCCTGACATTGAGCGAGATCCGCGTTGTAGTTCGGACCAACTGGGCCGTCGACAATCGGCTGATAATTGGCGCCCACATTTGTGCAGGCCGCAGCCATCAACAAGACCGGGAGGATCAAAGCAGATTTACGGGTAAGCATTTTCAGAACCTCTTTCTTCAGCCAAAGGTATGTAATGTCTGCCTGCACGACATCAAGCAATCTGGTCTACAGACTTGCCGAACCAGTGACCAAATGCAACCTGCCCGTTATTCTAGGCCCTCTTGCACTCGCGAGACGAAATCATCGCCGCGCTGCTCAAAGTTGTCATATTGGTCAAAACTTGCCGCCGCCGGGGCCAACAGCACAACATCACCCGGTTCTGCATCGGCCATGGCTTGTGCGACAGCGGCCTCCATCGTCGTGCAAACAGCGCTCTCAACGCCCAGCTGCATCGCAAATCCTGCGGCTTCACGGCCGATCACATAGGCCTTGATGACCGCGCCCGTCGCGTCTTGCAGAGCATCAAGCCCACCTTCTTTCTCCAACCCACCGCAAATCCAGCGGATCTTCTTGAACGCGCTCAACGCTTTGACCGCGCTGTCCACATTGGTGGCTTTGGAGTCGTTGACATAGGTAACACCGCCAGCTTCGGCGATGATCTGGCTGCGATGCGGCAGGCCGGGATAACTGTGCAGCGCATCTTCGATCACGCGCGGTGCCAATCCAAGCGCGCGGCAGGCCGCATAGGCGGCGCAGGCATTCTGGTGGTTATGGCTGCCCGGCAGGCTCTTTATTTCGCGCAGGTCAATCGCACCGGTCTGCCGCCCCTTGCGGTATTCCGACAAGAACCCTTTACGGGCAAAGACCTGCCACCCGGGACCGGTCAGCTTTCGTGTCACTGACAGACGGATAACCCGATCATCGGAAGGGCCCTCCGCCAGTTGACCGGCTAGAAATGCGCCTTCGTTTTCATCGACGCCAATGATGGCCCGGTCCGGCCCACCTTCGGCGAACAAACGCCTCTTGGCCGCGAAATAGCCACCCATACCGCCGTGGCGATCCAGATGATCCGGCGACAGGTTGGTGAACACCGCCACATCCGGGGTCAGGGCGCGCGCCAGCTCGGTTTGGTAACTGCTCAGTTCCAGCACCACGACCGACCCGTCCTCACCCGGCTCAATATCCAGCACCCCGCGCCCGATATTGCCGGCCAACTGGACCGGACGCCCAGCCTCGTTCAGGATATGGTGGATCAATGCCGCCGTGGTGGATTTCCCGTTCGAGCCGGTAACCGCGATCACCCTAGGGGGTGTATCGAACTGATGCCAATCCGGGCCTGCGAAGGACCGGAAAAACAACCCGATATCATTATCCACTGGCACCCCGGCCTCAAGGGCTGCGGTGACAATTGGATTGGGCTGCGGGTAAAGATGCGGAATGCCGGGAGACACAATCAAAGCAGAGACATCGTCAAATGCGCCCGAGCGCCGCAGATCAACACAAACCAGCCCATCCTCTTCCGCAGCTTCACGGGCCGCAGGGTTGTCATCCCAACAGACGGGCTCTGCCCCGCCTGCCCGCAGCGCGCGCGCAGCCGCCAGGCCCGAACGGCCCAACCCCAGTACAGCAACCTTCTGTCCGGAATACCCTTTCGCTGGGATCATTCTGCTTCACCCCGATCGCTTCTTTGATGTTGCGCCACACTGCACTCAGGAATTCCACAATGGCAAGAGGCACAAAAAGGCTCGCGCATCTTCGCGAGCCGGGCCCAACAGGTGGCAGGTGAACCGAAGGTTCGCCGAACCTGGCGGGAGCGCTACCTGACTTTAAGTGTCGCCAAACCGATCATCGCCAGGATCAGCGATACAATCCAGAAACGGATCACGATTGTGGGTTCGGCCCAGCCCTTCTTTTCATAATGATGATGGATCGGTGCCATCAAAAACACCCGTTTTCCCGTACTCTTGAAATAGAGCACTTGAATGATCACGCTCAGCGCTTCGACCACAAAAAGCCCGCCGACAACGGCCAAAACCAACTCATGTTTGGTTGCGACCGCGATCGCTCCCAATGCCCCTCCAAGCGCCAAAGATCCGGTATCGCCCATGAAAACCGCCGCCGGTGGCGCATTGTACCACAAAAAGCCCAGACCTGCCCCAAACAGGGCCGAGGTGAAAATGAAGATCTCACCCGTCCCCGGCACGTAATGCACATCTAGATATTCGGTAAAGTCCACACGCCCCACAGCATAGGCGATGACCCCTAGCGTTGAGGCCGCGATCATCGCAGGCATGATGGCCAACCCATCCAGGCCGTCGGTCAGGTTCACCGCATTCGCAGCTCCGACGATTACGACAATCGCAAACGGAATATAGAACAGTCCCAGATTGACCAGCGTGTCCTTTAGCACAGGTACAGCCAACTGGTTTTGCAGCGCTTCGGGGTGATGAAACGTTGCCCAAAGCGAGGCCAAGACCGCGATTACTACCCCCAGCGCCAGGCGCATCCGGCTGGACACACCTTTGGTGTTTTGCTTCGACACTTTGGCATAGTCATCGGCAAAACCGATACCCGCATAGGCCAGGGTCACAAAAAGAACCATCCAGACATAAGGGTTATCCCATCGCGCCCAGACCAGCGTGGACGTGACCAACGCGCCAACGATCAGCAAACCGCCCATGGTAGGTGTACCAGCCTTGGAGAAATGGCCCTCTGGCCCGTCATCCCGGATCGGCTGGCCTTTGCCCTGTTTGCGGCGCAGCACATTGATCAGAGGTTTTCCAAAGATAAATCCAAACACCAGCGCCGTCAGAAATGCTCCGCCAGCGCGGAAGGTGATATAGCGAAAGAGGTTCCAGAAATCGCCCCCGTCCGACAGGGCGGTCAACCAATACAGCATTACAAAACCTCTCTCACAAAGCGCCTACGCCTCAGGCGCGCTCCCTTGCCCCAATTTCCGAAGACCGTCAACAATATGCGCCAGCGCCATGCTGAGCGAGCCCTTGGCCAGCACAACATCGCCGTCCCGGATCAGTTCGGGAAGGTGGCAAGCCATGTCCTGGCTGGTTTCAGACCACTTCCCGCGCTTGTTTTCCGGCAAAGCCTGATGCAGCGCCTGCATCAAGGGCCCGATGCAATGCACCTGATCGACACTCGCGATGGCATCAATATCGGCTAACGCCGCGTGCATTTGCATTTCATCCGGCCCGAGCTCTTTCATGTCGCCGATGAAAGCAATCCTGCGCGCACCTTTCGCCGCAGCCAGCACATCCAACGCAGCAGCCATCGACGTTGGGTTGGCATTGTAGCTGTCATCCAACAGCTCAAGGGATCCACCGTTTGAAAGCGAAACAACCTCGCGCACGCCGCGCCCTTTGACCGGAGCCCATGCCCGCAGACCTTCTATGGCCTGCTCCAGATCTACGCCCAGTTCGACACAGGCGGCCAGCGTGCCTAGGGCGTTCATCGCGAAATGCGTGCCCGCAGACTGAACTTCAAAGGTGATCTCTGTGTCACCTACTCTAGCGTCCGCAGCGACAGCGGTGTCGGATTGCGCGACGTCCAGCAACGTATAGTCAGCCGCACTACGCCCAAATTCCACGACCTTCGCGCCGCAACCGAGGGCATGGTCGCGCACGATACCGGCATGCTCTATATCTGCGTTAACAACGGCCGTTCCGCCTGCGACCAACCCATCAAAGATGGCTGCCTTTTCGCGGGCAATACCGGCCACCGAGTCGAACGCCTCAAGATGAACCGCCGCCACTGTCGTGACCAAAGCCACATGCGGGCGCGCCTGTTTGGCGAGGGGTGCGATTTCCCCGGGGTGGTTCATGCCGATCTCGATCACCGCAAACTCTGTCTCGCGCGGCATCCGGGCCAATGTCAGCGGCACACCCCAGTGGTTATTGTAACTGGCCACGCTGGCATGTGTCGCGCCTTGCGTTTCCAAAATGGTGGCCAGCATTTCCTTGGTTGAGGTCTTGCCAACGCTGCCAGTCACACCGACCACGCGTGCCGAACAGCGCGCGCGCGCGGCTTGGCCCAAAGCCTCCAGCCCGGCCTGCACATCCTCAACGATCAGCAATGGCGCGGTCTCATCAACACCATCAGGAACATATGAAACCAAGGCCGCACCCGCGCCCTTCTCAAGCGCTTGTGCCACGAAATCATGCCCGTCACGGGCCGCCTTGAGCGCCACAAAAATATCTCCGGGTTGTAATGTGCGCGTATCGATCGACACGCCGTTGGCGACCCAGTTGCCGGTAGCGCGCCCACCGGTTGCCGCGGCGGCCTCTGCCGCTGTCCAAAGCGTCATGCCACCCTCCCGTCCAGCGCTGCAACGGCGATGCTGGCCTGTTCGACATCATCAAAGGGCAAAACCTGATCGCCGACAATCTGCCCGGTCTCATGGCCTTTTCCCGCAATAAGTAATGCGTCACCGGGTTGCAGCGCGTCTACGCCGCGCAGGATCGCCTCGGCCCGGTCGCCCACTTCGGTTGCTTCAGGCGCGCCCAACATCACTGCTGAGCGGATTGCTGCGGGATCTTCGCTGCGTGGGTTGTCGTCGGTGACAAAAACCACATCCGCATTCGCCGCAGCTGCCTGCCCCATCAAAGGCCGCTTGGTGGCATCGCGGTCGCCGCCCGCGCCCACAATCGCAATCAACCGGCCCATCACATGCGGACGCATGGCGCGCAAGGCAGTGGCAAGCGCGTCAGGCGTATGGGCATAATCGACAAAAACTGCCGCGCCATTTTCCCGCGTGGCGGCAAGCTGCATCCGACCGCGCACCGTTTTCAGATGCGGGAGCGTGTCAAAGACATGCTGAGGCTCATCACCGCTGGCGATCACCAGTCCACAGGCCAGCAGCACGTTTTCAGCCTGAAACCCGCCGATCAAGTTCAGACGGGTCTGAAACACCTTACCTTGCCAGGAAAACCTCAGATCTTGCCCGGTTGCATCAAAGCGCTGATTGAGCAGACACAGGTCCGCCTCACCCAGCCCAACCGTCAACACCTGCTGACCCCGCGCTTCGGCAATGCGGCGGACTTGGGCGCCCTTCGGGTCGCTCATGTTGATCACAGCCGTGCCCTCTTGCGGCAGAACCCGATCAAACAGGCCCGCCTTGGCCTGGAAATACGCCTCAAACGTTTCGTGATAGTCCAGATGATCCTGCGTAAAGTTCGAAAACCCTGCGGCTGTCAGATGCACACCGTCCAACCGTCGCTGTTCCAACCCGTGCGAAGATGCCTCCATCGCAGCATGGGTGACACCGTTTTGGGCGGCTTCAGCCAGGCAACGATGCAGCGTAATAGGCTCGGGCGTCGTGTGGGCCAAAGGTGCGGTCCAGGCGCCTTCGACACCAGTGGTGCCCAGATTGACGGCCTTGTGATCCAACTCGGCCCAGATCTGGCGCACGAAACTGGCCACCGATGTTTTTCCGTTGGTGCCGGTCACGGCCACAATCGTTTGCGGTTGCGCCCCGAACCAAAGGGCCGCCGCACCCGCCAAAGCTTGTCGAGGATCCTCGACAACAACTAACGCAGCCTCAGATCCGGCCAGCTCTGCAGCGGCGATTTCGGCCCCTTCCGCATCGGTCAGAATCGCCGCAGCCCCCATGCGCAAGGCGTATTGGATGAACTCCCCACCATGCACGCGGGTTCCAGGCAATGCCGCAAACAAAAAGCCGTCTTGCACATCGCGGCTGTCAACGGCCAGACCGGTGATCTGCGGGTTCGCCCCTGCGCGCGCGGTCAGGGCCAGTTGGCTGAGTTTCTTTGACTGTTTGCCCATGCCCACCTCGTGTCAGACAGCCTAATTTGAGGTCAGCGTTATAGCAGCGCCCGCCTCAGGCTCAAGCCGGGGACGCAGCCCCAAAAGTGGCGCTATGCGCCCGATCAGTTCCGAGGCCACTGGCACCGCAGTCCACCCCGCCGTGCGACGCTTTTCACCATGCGCCACAATCGACGGTTCGTCCAACGTGACGACCAGTACATATTGCGGATCATAAGCCGGGAAGAAGGTCGCGAAAGTTGCGATCACCTTGTCATCATAGTACCCGCCGCGCGGCTTGGGTTTGTCCGCTGTTCCGGTTTTGCCCGCCACCGCATAGCCCGGCACATCGCCGAAACTGGCGGTGCCATCGGTGACCACCTTGCGCAACATCTTCTGCGACTGCCGCGCTGCATTGGCCGACATCACGCGCGGGCCGTATTGCGGGCCGTTTTTGCGCAGGATCGTCGGGCTGACGTAATGCCCCCCGTTGGCAATCGCCGCATAACCCGCCGCCAGATGCATAGGGCTGGTCGAAAGCCCGTGGCCATAGGAAATCGTTACGGTGCTCAGCTCACCCCATTTCTTGGGCTTCAAAGGTGCTCCACCCTTGGCTTCGACAATCTCGAACGGTGTCGGCTCAAACATCCCCAACGTTTCCAGAAAGCTCTGCTGCCGCTTGGCCCCGATCATCAAAGCCAGCCGCCCGGTTCCCCGGTTCGAGCTGTGGACAATTACATCCGCAACGCTGATCTCGCCATAGTTTTTGCCGTTGAACTCTCCAATTGGAAAGCGCCCGATCTTCATCGGGCCAGAGGTATCGATGATGGTTTCGGAATGTACCAGACCCAGTTCAACCGCCTGAGCGGCGGTAAAGATCTTGAACACCGATCCCAGCTCATAAACGCCCTGCACGTAGCGATTGAACAGAGGGCTGTCTGACGGATCATAGCCCGAGGTCGGTGGGCGCGGGCGGTCGTTGGGATCAAACGAGGGCAAAGAGGCCGCCGAGACGACCTCGCCCGTATGCGCATTCATCAGGACGGCCGATGCGCCTTTGGCATTCATGATCTTCATGCCGCCATAGAGCACCTGCTCGACCGCAGCCTGAATGGTCAGGTCCAGCGACAGCTGAAGCGGCTTGTGGCCGTTGGCCGGGTCGCGCAGATAGTCGTCGAACTGTTTTTCTACACCCGCAACGCCAATCAGCTCAGCCGCGCTGACGCCTTCGCGTCCAAACCCGGACCCGCCTAGAATATGCGCCGCCAATTGCCCGTTGGGATAAAGCCGCATTTCGCGCGGGCCAAACAGAATACCGGGATCACCGATGTCATGCACCGCCTGCTTTTGCTCGGGCGAGATCCGCTTTTTGATCCAAAGGAATTTACGATCACCGGTGAAGTCTTTGACCAGACGCTCTTTTTCCAGATCCGGGAAGATTGCAACCAGCTGATCCGCTGCGGCCACCGGATCAATCATCAAAGGCGGCTGCGCGTAAACCGAATAGGTTTCCAGATTGGTCGCCAGAATACGCCCATCCCGGTCGACTATATTGGCCCGCTGCATTGCAATCGATGCCCCTTGCGCACTGGCCAAAGGCTCTTGCGCCTCGGACGTGGCCAACATGCCCATGCGCACGCCAACCACACTGAAAGCACAAAAGAAAAAGAGCCCCAATACCAGCAAACGCCCCTCGGCCCGGGCGCGAGCGCGGTCTTTCATATCTTCGTGGCGCTGACGAATATTCTCGCGCTCGATGGCCTTTGGGTTTTCGCCCTTGGCACGGGCTTCCAGAATGCGGGCCAGAGGGCGCAGCGGGGTACGTGTCATGGCACTTGCACCTCGACTAACGCCTGCGTCCGCGTGATGGCCTCCAGCTCTTCCGGGGTCGCCACAGGCAAATCAGGGTCCTCACCATAGGCGATCTTGTCTGCACGCCCGAATTGCTCGGCCCGTAAAGGCAACAGTCCCAAACGTTCGAAATTCAGGTCCGCCAGTTCCCGCAGCCGGTCGGGGCGGTTCAGGTAAGCCCATTCCGCGTTCAAAACCGCCAACCGCGCCTGCGCCATCCCAATCTGCCGTTGCAGCGCCTGGGTCTCCTTGACCACTTGCTGCGTACGATAGTTCTCTTGATAGGCCCAAAGCGCCAGGCCGAACACCGACAACGCGGTCAATACATACAGAATGCTCTTCATTTTGCCCGTCCCCCCAGTTGTGGCATGCCGATTGCGCGCGCATCAATTTCGCCCGCCGGAGCCTCAGTTCTGATGGCCACACGCAGCTTTGCAGATCGCGCGCGTGGATTATCCTGCAGTTCCTGCGCATCCGGCCCAATGGCCTTGCGCGTCTTGAGCGTGAATTGCGGCTGCTCTTGCTCAAGTTCGGGCGCATAGCGATTTGCCCGCCCAGTCTTGCCTGCCCGCGCCTGAAAGAACCTTTTGACCATGCGATCTTCGATCGAATGGAACGTCACCACCGCCAATTGACCACCGGGCGTCAAGGCACGTTCCGCCGCCATAAGCCCCTGAAACAGCTCATCATATTCTGCGTTCACGGCAATCCGCAGCGCCTGAAAGCTGCGCGTCGCGGGATGGGACTGGCCCGGTTTGGGGCGCGGCAGACAGGATTCGATGATCTCGGCCAAGGCAAGCGTGGTTGTGATCGGAGCTTCGGCCCGCGCCTTGATGACAGCCTTCGCGATCCGGCGGCTGGCCCGTTCCTCTCCGTAGTGGAAAAGGATATCTGCCAATTCGGCCTCGCCTGCTTCATTGACCAGATCCGCAGCACTTGGTCCGTCCTGACTCATCCGCATATCCAACGGACCGTCCTTCATGAAGGAAAACCCGCGCTCAGCCTGATCCAGCTGCATCGACGACACCCCAAGGTCCAGAACAACACCGTCCAGACCCGAGGCATATTCATCCATGCGCGAAAACACACCCTGCTGCATAACCAGCCTGTCGCCAAATTGCGCGACCCAGCCTTTGGCCATCTCAAAGGCCAGAGGATCACGATCCACGCCGATGACTTTGCTGGCTCCGGCCTCCAGCAATCCGCGTGTGTACCCCCCAGCTCCAAAAGTGCCATCCAGCCAGACACCCGTAACTGGTGCGACTGCCTCCAACAGGGGGCGCAGCAGAACGGGGATATGAGGTTTTTCGACTTGAGTTTCCGCAGCAGCCATTCCGTCAGGCTCCGGGGCCGTCCAGGAATTGCATCGGATCGAAGTCTTCCGAGTATTCCTCGACCCACTCTTCCGCATCAGATTCAGCCTCTGCCTCATAGACTTCGGGCTTCCAGATCTGGAAGGTATCGCCTGCCGCGATAAAGAATGCCTCTTTCTCAAGCCCGATCTTGTCGCGCAGCTTTGCCGGCAAAACCAATCGCCCGGTTTCATCCACGGTTGTCGGGAAGGACTGACCATGGAACATGCGTTGCAACATCTTTCGCTGAGTCGAGCCGCGCGGCAATGCATCGATCTTGGCGTCGACCTCGTCAATCGCCTCCATGGAATAGCATTCAAGGAATTTTCGGTTGGGGCCGCCGTAGACAATCACAAGCTCGGGGCTGCCGCCAGGTTGCCAGTTGGGATCAGAGGCCTCAAGCACACGGCGAAACAGGGCCGGGATCGAGACCCTGCCCTTCGTGTCCACCTTATGGTGGCTTTCACCTCTAAACCTGCGCGCCAAGACGACTGTCCCTTTCGCTTGCGCCTCACTTCAAAACGCTCCCCCCTTCAAGAAAAACGGCGGGTTGATCTGCTGCCACTGATCAACCCGCCGCATTGACCCGCTGTGCGGGATGTCCAGCTGCGCGCGCCACCTGGGGGGATGTCTGCTCGCTCGCGCGCCGGATCTGTTGACTGATGAAAGCGAGATGCCTGTATGAAACCTAATTTTGTATTCTTGGTTCGGGGTCGTTTAGCGCCCCATGTGCCTCGTCCTCATCGGATGAATAAGGGATGCCACGGGATTTCATGGAAATCAATAGGAAATTACACCACGACATGGCCCCAGCTACCGTTTGCAGCAGGACAGCAACGACGAACGCGCGCCGAAACACACCCTAAATTGACATACAAGACAAAGACGCCACTACATATAGTGCCAACGCAGCAAGTTGGCGCTTCCCACGATTTCCCAATTTTTTCTCATTAAATGTGAAAAATGGCGCTGAAACCCACCAAACTGGCCCAGATGGATCGAATCAAACACCCACAGTTCAGCGCCAGATCCGGGTGAAAACGCATCTCGCCCATGGTTTCCCATGCAGGTGCGTTCGCGCGGTGAATCGCGGTCACGCGATTTCTTTCCGCACAAATTTCAGCCAAATCCGATCAATCAGGCGGCAGTTTCACAGCTGATGTTAGCGCCCAAAAAATCGTACCGCAAAGCCCGGCCTCGAAAAACCCATATTTTAAAGGCGCTTTTCTTCGTTTCAGGAAATCTTCATTTAATCTATGCACTTGCTGCATAGCAGCATTGCCCCTGCGCCCTATTGTGCAAACGCAGCATTTGCCTATCTTCAATCTCAAGCAAGGGCCGGACAGTTCCGGTCATACGGAAAAAGCGGGTAACCAAAATGGCAATCGCAACACATCCTACATCGCTGAAAAGCGCATCTTCGAGCGGGCTGAACACTGTTCTGGGCGGGCTGAAACTGCGTTTCAACCGGTACCGGACTTTCCGCCAGACATATAACGCTCTGGCCGCCCTGTCGAACCGCGAACTGGCGGATCTGGGTCTGAACCGCAGCATGATCCGGCGTTTGGCGCTGCAGGCCGCGGAAGAATACTGCGCGAAGTAAGCGCACAGAGAATTACGAGATCAGGTCCATCCTCCTCCCTTGGGCCTGTACTTAAGCGGCAACGTCTCTCCTCCTCCCTGACGTTGCCGCACCATATACCGGCCTCAGATGTCGGAAACTGATACATCGGGACTCTCCTCCTCCCTGTCTCGATGTTGAAAGTGCGCGGTGACGTCTACCTCCTCCCTGACGTCACCGCGTCTGTCACGTACCGGGCTCAAACCCGGAAAAGGATACTTCGGGGCTCTCCTCCTCCCTGCCTCGGAGTTGAAAAGAACGGCGGTTCCCTTCCTCCTCCCTGGGAACCGCCGTTTTTGTTTTGTCACAGCATGATGTACGTTGGGGTCGTGAACGCGTTTCAGGAGTACGCCATGGCCGCCTATTTCATCGCCCAGATTTCCATTCACGACCCCGACGGGTACCAGAGTTATCTTGAAGGCTTCATGCCAATCTTCGACCGGCATGGTGGGCGCCTGCTGACGGTTTCCTCAAAGCCTGTCGAAGTCATTGAAGGTAGCTGGGCTGAAGACGGCATCGTATTGATGGAGTTCCCCGACATCGCCTCGGCCCGGGCGTGGAAAGATGATCCAGACTATGTTGAGCTCGCCAAAATCAGGCAGGAAACGGCGACTGCCAATCTGGTACTGGTCGAAGGACTGTAAGCGTCAGAACGGAACATCGTCCTTATTGGTCAGAAAGCGAGAGACCACCTTTTTGACACCGGCCTTGTCAAAATCGACCTCGACCTTGTCGCCTTCAATCCCGATCACCGCGCCATAGCCGAATTTCTGGTGAAACACGCGCTCACCCAGCGTAAAGCTGGCCACAGCGGTTGCATCAATCACCGTATTGCGGCTTTCGCGCGGCTGCGACATGCCATATTGCCCTTGCCGCGCCTGCATCCGTTTCCAGCCCGGAGAGTTATACACATTGGCTTCGGCCGCGCGGGTTTCGATCCCGGCACCTTGCTGGCCACCGCCATAAAGCCCCGGAGGTGTCAGAATCTCCACATGCTCTTCGGGCAACTCGTCAATGAACCGCGACGGCATGGAATTCTGCCACTGCCCGAACACCCGCCGATTACCGGCAAACGAGATGGTACAGACCTCCTCGGCCCGCGTAATCCCCACATAAGCCAGACGCCGCTCTTCCTCGAGCCCCTTGATCCCGCTCTCATCCATCGAGCGTTGTGACGGGAACAGCCCATCCTCCCAGCCGGGTAGAAAGACCACGGGAAACTCCAGCCCCTTGGCCGCGTGCAACGTCATGATCGAAACCTTCGCGCCGTCCCCGTCCTGTTCATTGTCCATGACCAGGCTGACATGTTCCAAAAACCCTTGCAGGTTCTCGAAATTGTCCAACTGGTTGACCAACTCCTTGAGGTTTTCCAGCCGCCCCGGCGCTTCGGGGGTTTTGTCGTTTTGCCAATGGGCGGTATAGCCGGATTCGTCCAGGACAATCTGCGCCAACTCGATATGGTTATGTTCAGGAGCGCCATAGCGGATGGGGGATACCCCATCATCAATGACCGTATCATCGTCAACCTCGATCCGAGGCCCGCGTGTCATCGCATTCCACCGCGCCAACCCGTCGATCAGCTCGCGCAGGGCCTTGCCGCCCTTGCCCTTGATCAACCCGTTTTCGACCGCAATCCGCGCGCCGTCGACCAAAGACACTCCGTTTTCGCGCGCCACCACCTGAATCGTCTGCTGCGCCTTGTCTCCAAGGCCACGTTTGGGTGTATTCACGATCCGCTCAAAGGCCAGATCATCCTCGGGGCTGACCACCAGCCGGAAATAGGCCATGGCGTCGCGAATCTCCATCCGCTCATAGAACCGAGGGCCACCGATCACCTTATAGGGCAACCCGATGGTCAGGAACCGATCCTCAAAGGCCCGCATCTGATGTGATGCGCGCACAAGGATGGCCATTTCATCCAGGTTCATCGGACGAATGCCGCGCGTGCCGCCCTGCATCGCGTCGATCTCTTCACCGATCCAGCGCGCCTCTTCCTCGCCATCCCAATGGCCGATCAGCCGAACTTTGTGCCCCTCTTCGGCGTCTGTCCAAAGCTCTTTGCCCAATCGGTTCTCATTGCCCCGGATCACATTCGAGGCTGCGGCCAGAATATGCGGGGTCGAGCGGTAGTTCTGCTCCAAACGCACGACAAAGGCACCGGGGAAATCCTTCTCAAAGCGCAGGATGTTATCGACTTCGGCTCCTCGCCAACCATAAATCGATTGGTCATCGTCACCAACTACGCAGATGTTTCTATCCTCATTAATCAAGAGGCGGAGCCAAAGATACTGAGCCACATTGGTATCTTGATACTCGTCTACAACGATATACCTAAACCAGCGTTGATACTGCTTTTGCAAATCTTGGTGTTTCCGAAAGATTGTGATCATGTGCAGCAACAGATCACCAAAGTCTACTGCATTCAGCTCACGCAAACGGGTCTGGTATTGGGCATAAAGCTCAACGCCTTTGTGATTGTATGCGCCCGCATCAGCGGAGGGCACTTTGTCGGGTGTAATTGCTCGGTTCTTCCAGTCGTCGATAATTCCGGCCAGCATCCGAGGCGGCCATCGCTTTTCGTCAATATTAGCCGCCTGAACCAATTGCTTGAGCAAGCGTAACTGGTCATCGCTATCGAGAATTGTAAAATTGGCCTTCAGATCCACGAGCTCGGAGTGGCGGCGCAAAAGGTGAGCGCTTATCGAATGAAAAGTACCCATCCAAGGAATAGGATTGGGAACAAGATATGGATTTAACGCCAACCGCCTTTTCATATCTTTTGCGGCCTTGTTCGTAAAAGTTACTGCTAGGACTTGGTTTGGTCGCGCAGCTCCCGACAAAATTAGATGTGCTACGCGCGCCATCAGCGTCTTGGTCTTTCCTGTGCCGGCACCAGCAAGTATCAAAACGGGCCCTTGCAATCGCATCACCGCGGCGTGTTGCGCAGGATTTAAATCATCAAGGTATTCACTCACCGGCCTTATTCCGGCCATCGCCTGCGCGGACAAAGATGCGCCTTCAAAGGCGTCCATATCGTCAAAACTGCTCATGGCTCCAAACTACGCTGGATACGCGCCAAGGGTAAAGAGTTTGTTCACGGCTTGTTCACACCCAGTCCGAAAAAATTTGACGCTTATTCTTCCAACACGCCGCGCGGGCGTTAACCCTCTGTCAAGTCGCTGAGTTGAAAACTGCCCTTGTCGAAGTGCAGGAGGCAAAGATGGAGCACAAGCATACTGCAGGCCGAAAAGGAGGCCTGCTGGCGCAGACTGCGATTATCATCAGCCTCATTTGTGCCATCGGCCTTGCTGGCTGGATCGCCATGTATGGCGCCATCCCGATCGTGAACCGCATGGTCGAAGCCGATGTCCGGTATCGATCCGAGGCCTGGAGCGAACAGATCATGACGTTCATTCCTGACCTTCAAACAGCTTTCGGCGAAGGCCAGATCGCGCACCCCGACGCGGCGTTGCTGCGCCGTGTGCTGGGCGCGTCCGAAATCTACCGCCTTCAGATATATGATGCGACTGGCATGATGATCTGGTCATCGGCGGGGCCGCACAGTCACTCCGCCCCACTTATGCCCGAGCGGCGCAATGCGACTGTTTTGGGTGATATGTATTATGCCTTGTCGCAAAGATCTGCGCTTGAAGTGCTCTATCGCGAGACAGAGAACCTCAACGCGTCCGACCAGATGCGCGATGTGGCCGAAGTGGTTAGCGCGGTGACCAACGGTGGTGCCTATTTGGGCGCTTTGGAGTTCTTTACAGATGTTACAGAACTCAGGCGCGCTTTCATGGTGCAGGTCCGGCCTCTGCTTGCGCTGATCGGCGCGCTTGTGGTTTCGGCAGTTTCGATCGTGTTCTTCATGTCGTATCGCGGAAACCGGCTGCAATTGCGCGCGATGCGCAACCGGTCTCGGGCTGAACGCAAACTACTGGACGATCAGCTTAAGCTGGCGCGAGAAGTGCAGTTTTTGGGCGAGTTGAACGAACGGCTGCAATCGAGCCGCAGCTTGGATGAACTGTTCGATATGGTTGGCCGGTTCATGACCCATATTCTGCCGCAGGCAGAAGGCAGCGTTTATGTCTATTCCAATTCGCGCGACGTGCTGGATGGCTGTGCCAGTTGGAACGGTGGGGCACATAAGGCGCATATTCACCCCGAAGGCTGCTGGGGCCTGCGCCGCGGACGCACCTATCAATTTGGTGCCTCAGAGATTGATTTTGTCTGTGAACATGCAGAACCGCATGACGGGCGACCTTATTTCTGCTTTCCCATTTTGGCTCATGGCGAAACGGTCGGCCTGCTGCATTTGCGTGCCATCGAGGGGCAGAAAGAAGGTTTTCGTGACAGCCGCAAACTGGCGCAGCTTTGCGCCGAACAGATCAGCATGGCCATCGCCAATGTACGGATGCGCGACCAATTGCATGACCAATCGGTGCGGGATCCTCTGACTGGCTTGTTCAACCGCCGCCACATGACCGAAACGCTGCGCAAATCGATCAGCCGCAGCCAGCAAACCGGCGCATATCTCAGCCTGATCGCAGTCGATGTGGACCATTTCAAAAAGTTCAACGACACCCATGGCCATGATGCCGGTGACATGGTTCTGCGGGCCGTCGGCGCCGCTTTGGAGCAAGGCTGCGAACGGGATGAGGTCGCCTGCCGGATCGGTGGAGAAGAGTTCATGCTGATCCTGCCGGACAACAGCCCTGAAGATGCAGTATCGCGCGCCGAACAGCTGCGCCAAGCGGTCGAGGCGGTGACCGTCCGCTATGGTGAAAAGGCGTTGCCGCGCATCACGATCTCGGTCGGTGTTTCCCATTACCCTGCGCACGGAACCATGCCGCAAGATCTAATGCGCGCAGCGGATGACGCGCTCTATCAGGCCAAGGATAAGGGGCGGAATCAGGTTCAGGTCGCTGGCTCAAAAGAGACATCTCAAAAGGACAAGAACCCAAAACAGATCAAATCGCCGCCCGCGGCATCTGCGGCATGATCCGGAGCCGGGGAAACGTTTGATCCACAAATTCGGGCTTGGCGCCTTTGCTGTTCAACAGTATTTGCGCCCGTCAACATCGCATGGCGCGCCAAAGGAAAACGGTGCTGCGCAGTCAAATAACCGCCAAGGTCCCGAGTTTTCGACGGCTTCAATCGGCAATTGCCCGGAATAATCATAAAAATAGGAATAAAACGTTACAAAACGTTGATGCTGCACCGCCGCATGGGTAAAAGGTCGACACCAACACTTGGCGTTTGCGAGCGTTAACATGCCGGTTCTACCCAAAAGAACGGATATGTCAGCGCGTATTCACGCGCTAGAGCAACGGCCAAACGTAAAAAAGACCGGGACCAGACATGACCGACTTCAAGAAAATTCTGATCGCCAATCGCGGCGAGATTGCCATCCGCGTCATGCGTGCCGCCAACGAAATGGGCAAGCGCACCGTTGCGGTCTTTGCCGAGGAGGACAAGCTGGGCTTGCACCGGTTCAAAGCTGATGAAGCCTATCGCATAGGTGAAGGCTTGGGTCCGGTTGCGGCCTATTTGTCGATCGACGAAATCATCCGCGTGGCCAAAGAATGCGGCGCTGATGCGATCCACCCCGGCTATGGTCTTCTGTCCGAGAACCCGGATTTTGTCGATGCCTGCGTGCAGAATGGTATCACCTTCATTGGCCCTAAGGCCGAGACCATGCGCGCCCTGGGCGACAAGGCCAGCGCCCGAAAGGTGGCTATTGCCGCCGACGTGCCAGTCATCCCTGCAACCGAAGTGCTGGGCGATGACATGACGGCGATCAAGGCGGAGGCGGCCGAAATCGGTTACCCGCTGATGCTCAAGGCAAGCTGGGGCGGTGGCGGGCGCGGCATGCGTCCGATCCTGTCCGAAGATGAGCTGGAAGAAAAAGTGCTGGAAGGCCGCCGCGAAGCCGAAGCCGCTTTCGGCAATGGTGAGGGTTATCTTGAAAAGATGATCACACGCGCCCGCCATGTCGAGGTGCAGATTCTGGGCGACAAGCATGGCGAGATCTATCACCTTTATGAACGTGATTGCTCGGTCCAGCGCCGCAACCAGAAAGTGGTCGAACGCGCACCGGCCCCCTATCTGACCGAAGACCAACGCGCTGAGCTGTGCGAATTGGGTCGCCGCATCTGCGCGCATGTGAATTATGAATGCGCGGGCACCGTTGAGTTCCTGATGGATATGAACACCAGCAAGTTCTACTTCATCGAAGTGAACCCGCGGGTGCAGGTCGAACATACGGTGACTGAGGAAGTCACTGGCATTGACATCGTGCAGGCCCAGATCCTGATTGCCGAAGGCAAAACCCTGGCCGAAGCCACGGGCAAAGCCAACCAGGATGAGATCCGTTTGAACGGTCATGCGCTGCAAACCCGCGTGACAACCGAAGATCCGCTGAACAACTTCATCCCCGATTATGGCCGGATCACCGCCTATCGCTCGGCCACCGGCATGGGCATTCGTCTGGATGGCGGCACCGCCTATGCGGGCGGCGTAATCACACGCTACTACGACTCGCTGCTGACCAAGGTCACGGCCTGGGCGCCCACACCGGAAAAGGCTATCGCGCGGATGGACCGCGCCTTGCGCGAATTCCGCGTGCGCGGTGTTTCGACCAATATTGCCTTTGTCGAGAACCTGCTGAAACACCCGACCTTCCTGTCGAACGAATATACCACCAAGTTCATCGACGAGACTCCGGACCTGTTCCATTTCAAAAAGCGCCGCGACCGGGGCACCAAGGTTCTGAACTATATCGCCGACATCACGGTGAACGGGCATCCCGAGACCAAAGACCGCCCGACGCCCCGCCCCGATCTGAAAGAAGCCCGCCCGCCCGCGCTGAAGGCCGAGCCGCAAATGGGCACGCGCAACTTGTTGGAGCAGAAAGGCCCGCAGGCTGTTGCCGACTGGATGAAGGCCCAGCGCCAGCTGTTGATCACCGACACCACCATGCGCGACGGGCATCAGTCGCTGCTGGCCACAAGGATGCGGTCGATCGACATGATCAAGGTGGCACCCACCTATGCGGCCAACCTGCCGCAACTCTTCAGCGTCGAATGCTGGGGCGGCGCCACTTTTGACGTGGCTTATCGGTTCTTGCAGGAATGCCCGTGGCAGCGTTTGCGTGACCTGCGCGAGGCGATGCCGAACCTGATGACGCAAATGCTGCTGCGCGGCGCAAACGGGGTTGGCTATACCAACTATCCTGACAACGTGGTGCAGGAATTTGTGCGTCAGGCCGCGCAGAATATCGATGTGTTCCGCGTGTTCGACTCGCTCAACTGGGTCGAGAACATGCGCGTTGCCATGGATGCCGTGGTCGAAAGCGGCAAGATCTGTGAAGGCACGGTTTGCTACACCGGTGACATCCTTGACCCGGATCGTGCCAAATATGACCTGAAATACTACGTCGGCATGGCGAAAGAACTGCGCGATGCCGGTGCGCATATTCTGGGCCTCAAAGACATGGCGGGCCTGTTGAAACCAGCCTCGGCCAAGATCCTGATCCGCGCACTGAAAGAAGAGGTCGGCCTGCCGATCCACTTCCACACGCACGACACTGCCGGTATCGCAAGCGCCACCATTCTGGCGGCCTCTGAAGCAGGCGTCGACGCCGTGGATTGCGCGATGGACAGCTTCTCGGGCAACACCTCGCAAGCGACGCTGGGCACCGTGGTCGAGGCCCTGCGCCATACCGAGCGTGACACCGGGCTCGATATCAAGGCCATCCGTGAGATCAGCGACTATTTCGAGGCAGTGCGCGGCCAGTATGCCGCCTTTGAATCCAGCCTCCAGGCCCCGGCATCCGAGGTCTATCTGCATGAAATGCCAGGGGGTCAGTTCACCAACCTCAAGGCACAGGCTCGCAGCTTGGGGCTTGAGGAGCGTTGGCACGAAGTGGCGCAGATGTATGCGGATGTGAACCAGATGTTTGGCGATATCGTCAAAGTAACGCCCTCGTCCAAAGTGGTGGGCGATATGGCGCTGATGATGGTCAGCCAGGGCCTGACACGCGATGATGTTGAAAACCCGTCAACCGAGGTCGCCTTCCCGGATTCGGTCATCGACATGATGCGCGGCAATCTGGGCCAGCCTCCGGGCGGGTTCCCCGATACTATCGTTCA
This sequence comes from Ruegeria sp. HKCCA6707, assembly GCF_013033515.1. Taxonomy (GTDB): domain Bacteria; phylum Pseudomonadota; class Alphaproteobacteria; order Rhodobacterales; family Rhodobacteraceae; genus Ruegeria. The sequence goes on from NZ_WQEG01000001.1 coordinate 1,057,893, forward strand.
TAAAGTGTTGAAGGATGAAACCCCCAACACCGAGCGTCCGGGCAAGGACGTTCCAGCCGTCGACCTTGAGGCCACGCGTGCCGAACTGTCCGCACAACTTGAAGGGATGGAGGTCGATGACGAGGACCTGAACGGATATCTGATGTATCCCAAGGTGTTCTTGGATTACATGGGCCGCCACCGCCTCTATGGCCCTGTCCGCACCCTGCCGACACGCACCTTCTTTTACGGGATGGAACCGGGCGAAGAGATCACCGCCGAGATCGATCCGGGCAAGACGCTGGAAATCCGCTGTCAGGCCATCGGTGAGACCGACGAAAAGGGTGAGGTCAAAGTCTTCTTCGAACTCAACGGTCAACCGCGTGTGATCCGTGTTCCGAACCGCATGGTGACCGCTGCCACCGCACAGCGCCCCAAAGCCGAGGTGGGCAATCCCAACCATATCGGAGCGCCGATGCCTGGTGTTGTGGCCACGGTCGCGGTTACAGTCGGGCAAGAGGTCAAAGAAGGCGATTTGCTTCTGACCATCGAAGCGATGAAGATGGAAACCGGCATCCATGCCGAGCGCGACGCAGTTGTCAAAGCCGTTCACGTACAACCGGGCGGGCAGATCGACGCCAAGGACCTGCTGGTCGAGTTGGAATAGCAACCAAATCTGATTAGACTTCGTGGGGCCGGGTGCGAAAGCATGTGGCCCTTCTTTTTTGCCAGAGGTTCAAATGCTTACCATCACACCGATATACGCCGCGCTGATTGCATTGCCCTATGTCTGGCTCAGCATCAATGTGATCAAGTGTCGACGGGCTGAGAAAGTCTCGGTCGGCGATGGCGACAACAAAGCGGTACGAAAGGCCATGCGCACCCATTCGAACTGCGCCGAATATGCGCCTTTCGGGCTGTTGTTGATCGCTATGGTCGAACTGCAGGGCGCCGGGGGGCTGCTTGTGAACCTGTTGGGATTGGCGTTGCTCGCGGGACGGCTATCACATGCTTATGGCTTTGGTCGCACACCCCAAATCGTCATACTGCGTCAGATCGGTATGTTACTTACTTTCGCGGCCATAATTCTGGCCGCAATCGCGAATTTGATACTGGCGATCTGAGGTGTCGGGCCCTGGATGAGGCTTACCCTTCGGCAAGCTCCTCCAGTTCTTCCTCGACAGGCGTACCATCTTCATCCTCGGCAAGTTCTTCGGTCTCGTCTTCGTCCAAGGGCTCGACGCTGTCGTCAATGGACGCCTCGTAATCTTTGGGTGCAGGCAAATCCAGAAGATCGTGCAGTTCGTTCAGAGCGTCTTCAGACAGGTCACGCCCACCGGTCAGAGTGTCCAGCGCTTCTTCGGGGTTGGATTCATCCAACGCCATTTCCGCTTCGATCACCGCCTCTTCGGCATCTTTCAGCGCAGCATCATACTTGTCTTGTGCTGTCAGATCCGGGTCTTCGGCAAGCTCTTCCTCAGTCGGCGCAAACGTGTCTTCGATTTCCTCATCAGTCAGGCCCAAAAGATCTGACAATTCCTGCTCTTTGTCTTTCAGATCCATTGAAGCTTCAGAGTAATCCAGGATGCTCTGCTGGTACGAGTAAAGCTTGCCCGGCATACTGTTCGGAGATGCGTTTTTCAAAGCATTCGGGTTGGCATGGGCCGCGTTCAGCCCTTTCAACTCGGACGAGATCTTTCCGTGCTTGTTGGGATGTACCGGCTCTTCCTCGACAATTGCGGGTGCGACCACTGCCGTTGCTGCAACTTTTTTCGATTTCTTTTTACCGTTTACCAGGTTTTCGAGCGACGCAATCAAGCCAGGCTTCTTCTTGCCTGAATTGGCGGTCGTGGTGGTGTTCTTTTTCTCGGCTTTCTTTTTCCCCAGATTTCCAAAAAGCCCGCGCCCCTTCGAGGCAGATTTCTTGTCGGCACCGCTGTTGCCACTTGCTTTGGATCCACCGGACTTATCACCGCTATTTCCGTTGCCTTTTCCGCCGCCTTTGCCACCATCGCCGCCGTTTCCTCCACCGTTACCGCCGCCGTTGCCATTACCGCCGCCGTTGCCGTTTTTGGCGATGGCGACATCTGGAGCGGCCAGAACAGCGACAAAACCGACCGTGCCGGCAAGCATCAATGATGTGGCGAGAATGCGGGAAAAACGTTTCATTTTTTGTCTTCCTTTTTTCACTGGAACGGCAAAGGGCACCAGGTTGAGCAGACGAATTCAGGTTAATGCATAGATATCTTGTCAAAGAGGCAAAACTTGGGCAAAAAACCCGTAAACAAAGGGGTAATAGGTCGACAATACAGCCCGCTTTCTTCGAATTGTTCTGCGGTTAAGCGACAATCTGGCAAAATCTTTAAGCCCGTTCGACGTCTCGGATTTGCGAAGGTGATGGGAAAATGTGTGGGGCAGACAGCAGATCCGGCTGCGCCAATGCCTGAGACCGCTCTTCAAGCCATGCCACCGCGACGGCCAACGAGATCATTGCCGCCAGCAAAATCAGTTTCAGGTCTTGCATGCGCACAATAAGGTCCCCCTCCACAGTCTTGTCACGTTGCTGCATCCTGTCTTCAACGGGCACAGAGCATCTTTCCGTCGAAAGATTTTTGCATTTTTTTGTGCTTTTCCGCTTGCAGGCTTGCGTGGGACTTTATACATCCCTCCTCACTCAACGGCGCGGGCGTAGCTCAGGGGTAGAGCATAACCTTGCCAAGGTTAGGGTCGGGCGTTCGAATCGCCTCGCCCGCTCCATTGAGAGGTCTTTGGACCACATATGTATCTGATGCGGGCGTAGCTCAGGGGTAGAGCATAACCTTGCCAAGGTTAGGGTCGGGCGTTCGAATCGCCTCGCCCGCTCCAGATACCAAGCCTTTCGATCATACTGGTCCTTTCGCAAGCGATGCGCCATTCTGGCCGCATTACGAAACGCAGGACCGTTGCTTATGTCTGATTATGAGATCCGCCCCCTTACCGCCGATGAAGTGCAACATGCCGTGGATTGGGCCGGGCGCGAGGGGTGGAACCCAGGTGTTCATGATGCAGAGTGCTTTCGCCCAACCGACCCCGATGGGTTTTTGGGCGGGTTTCTGGATGGCGAGATGATCGCCTCGGTCTCGGCCGTGAATTACGATGACAGTTTCGCCTTTCTGGGCTTTTACATCGTGAAACCCGAGTTCCGGCATCATGGCCATGGGCTTGAGATTGCCCAACACGCGCTGGCCCATTGCAAGGAGCGCAATATGGGGCTGGATGGCGTGGTTGAACAGCAGGACAACTATCGCAAATCCGGCTTTACCTTTGCCTACAATAATTACCGTTTTGCAGGAACGAAAAGTAGAATGCTGGGCAAGTTGGACGCCGGTTCAAACGCCGCCATTGTTGACCTGACGCAGGCCTCGGACGCTTTGAAAGACTATGATCGCGACCTGTTCCCGGCACCGCGTGATCTGTTCTTGAATAGTTGGCTGAGCGCGCAGCACCATGTGTCCAAAGCCTATGTCCAAGACGGCGAGATCAGAGGATACGCTACCCTGCGACCCTGCCTGACCGGATATAAGGTGGGGCCGCTATTTGCAGATACGCCCGACATCGCCGAAGCGTTGCTGGCAGCACTTTTGACCTCGGTCCCAGAGGACCACAATGCACATGAGATCTTTGTGGACATGCCGCAGCCGAATGAATCGGCCTTTGCACTGGCTGAAAAACTGGGGCTGGACAAGGTGTTTGAAACGGCGCGGATGTATTCCGATCATGAGCCGGACATCGATCTGAGCCGTATCTTCGGTGTGACAACGTTCGAGCTGGGCTAGAACGCCTTGAAGGTCATGGTGGTCAGCGACCGCTCGATATTCGGAATATCCAGCAGGTTTTCATTGATGAAGTGACCCACATCCTGATCTTGCGGAATGTAGAGCTTGAGCAGCAAATCATACTCTCCGCTCGTGGAAAACAGCTCGGAGTGTATTTCGCGCAGCGCGATATCTTCGGCGACCAGATAGGTGGTGCCGGGTTTGCAGCGGATCTGGATGAAAACGCAGGTGGACATGATCTGACCCCGTCGGTTTGAATTGCCTGCACGCTGGCACGGGTCGCGCCGGGGTGCAATCCCCTGCAACAGTTTGCGTCGAAGGCACCAAGACCTCTGGATATACCCGGGGGACCGCGTCTATAAGCGCCCTGTAGCAAAAGGAAGTCGCCCATGCGCAGCGCTCAGATCAGCCGTCAGACCGCCGAGACCGAGATCTCGGTTGAGGTCAATCTTGACGGGACAGGCCAGTATGACAACCAGACAGGTGTCGGGTTCTTCGATCATATGCTGGATCAACTGGCGCGCCATTCGCTGATCGACATGACCGTTCGGGCGAAGGGCGATTATCACATCGACGACCATCACACGGTCGAGGATACCGGCATTGCGCTGGGTCAGGCATTGACGCAGGCTCTGGGCGACAAGAAAGGCATCCGTCGGTATGGCGAGTGTCATCTGCCCATGGATGACGCTCAGGTGCGCTGCGCGCTGGATCTGTCAGCCCGCCCCTTTCTGATCTGGAATGTGGGTCTGCCGACACCAAAGATCGGCACTTTCGATACCGAGTTGGTGCGCGAATTCTTTCAGGCGTTCAGCACCCATGGCGGTATCACGCTGCATATCGATCAGATCCACGGGTTCAACAGCCACCACATCGCCGAGGCCGCCTTTAAGGCTGTCGCGCGCGCACTGCGGCAGGCGGTTGAAACCGACCCGCGGAAGGCGGATGCGATTCCGTCCACCAAAGGCGCGCTATAGGCAATCGGTATAAGGGGCGCTGCCCCTCTTGGCCTTCGGCCAATTCACCCCGCCGTAATTGGAACAAGAAGAAGAGTGGAACTGCGCTATGCTGACTGCGATCATTGATTATGAATCGGGCAATCTGCACTCGGCGGAAAAGGCGTTTCAGCGCATGGCGCGTGAGGTGGATGCGGGTGACGTTGTTGTGACCTCGGACGCGGATGTTGTCGCGCGCGCCGACAGGTTAGTATTACCCGGCGACGGTGCCTTCCCTGCCTGCGCGGCAGAGCTGCGCGGGCATAAGGGCATCTATCAGGCCATGGTTGAAGCGGTTGAGCAGAAAGGCCGCCCCTTCCTGGGTATCTGTGTGGGGATGCAGCTGATGGCGACCACAGGCCACGAATACACCGACACGGAAGGTTTGGGCTGGGTTGCGGGTGATGTTGTCAAGATCGAACCTTCAGACGGCGCTTTGAAAGTGCCGCATATGGGGTGGAACGATCTGGTTCTGGAAAGTGAGCACCCGGTCTTTGACGGAGTCAGCGCGGGTGATCACGCCTATTTCGTGCATTCCTACCACTTTCGGGTGGCCGATCCGGCACAACGTCTGGCCTATGTCGACTATGGGCAGGAGGTCACGGCCGTGATTGGCCGCGACACTATGGTTGGGATGCAGTTTCACCCTGAGAAAAGTCAGGATGTCGGACTGCGCATGATTGGAAATTTTCTGACCTGGGCGCCCTGAGGCTTACTCGATACGGGTCCAGGTCTGGCCGCGACACACAAGCCCGCCTGCAACGCATCCTTTGACGGTCAGCTCATTCTGGCCGTCCAGCGACATTTTCGACTTATAGGTCTTGTCACTTTCCGGATCCCAGATCTTGCCGCTGTCGTAGCTGCCGTCGCCTTCGGGCACCATATCCCAGATGATTTGCTTGCCAAGGTTCGCATATTCCAAATTCTGGTTTCCGTCGGCGCTGAAAGCGCTGTCGATCGTCCCACAAATCGCACTGCCACATTCCGAAATCGAAACGTGCAAGTATCCGCCGGTTTCGCCTGGCTCAGTCTTCCAAAGGCCGTCAACCGAATCCTCAGCAAGTGCTGACGTTGCGAACACCGCAAAACCTGCCGTCAAAAGTGCTTTTCTCATCTTTTTCTCCCTATTTGTGCCCGAGTCTTACCGGTGATGATCGATCCGGCAAGATTGACTTAGCGTCGCGTTGATCCCCTGCCCTGCCTGTGCCATACGCCCCGCGTGTAACAGTGATATAGGGCCTCTCGACATGATCCTCTACCCCGCCATTGATCTGAAAGACGGTAACGCCGTTCGCCTGCTGCGCGGTGAAATGGACAAGGCCACCGTTTTCAATGAGGATCCTGCCGCACAGGCCCGAGCTTTTGTCGAAGCAGGCTGTGCGTGGTTGCATCTGGTCGATTTGAACGGAGCTTTTGCGGGCGAGCCTGTGAATGCCGCCCCGGTCGAGGCGATTCTGCGCGAATGCAAGGTACCGGCCCAGCTTGGCGGTGGCATCCGAGACATGGCCACCATCGAAACATGGGTCGAAAAGGGTCTCGCGCGCGTGATTCTGGGCACTGTCGCCGTCGAAAACCCGGATCTGGTGCGCGAAGCGGCCAAAGCTTTCCCCGGCAAGGTCGCCGTCGGCATCGACGCGCGCAACGGCATGGTTGCGACAAAGGGCTGGGCCGAAGAGACTGACGTTCAGGTCACCGATCTGGCACGCAGCTTCGAGGATGCCGGTGTGGCCGCCATCATCTATACCGACATCAACCGCGATGGTGCGATGCAGGGGCCGAATATCGAGGCGACGGCAGATCTGGCCCGTGCTGTGTCGATCCCGGTGATTGCTTCGGGCGGCGTTAGCTCACTGGACGACCTTATCGCATTGCGCGATTGCGGGGTGTCCTTGAACGGCGCCATCTCTGGTCGGGCCCTTTATGACGGCGCGATTGACCTGGCAGAGGCCATTCGCGCCCTGAGTTGAGTTATTGCGCAGCCGCGGCGGTCAGTTTTGCCAAAGCGCCGCGCATTTTTTCGATGACCGGCGCGTTTTCGACATCGTCAAGATCGTCCATCGTTTCCTTGGGGTCTTCATAGGCCAGCCAGACCTGCCCGTTTGCGTCCTCATAGGCCTGCACCTTCAGCGGCAGGAACAGACCGGCCCGCGCGTCGATCTGCATCGCCGGTGTACCCAGAGCGGGGTTGCCGAAGATCAAAACCTGATTGGGCGGGATGGGCGTTCCAACCTTCTCGGCCCCTGCGGCGTGATCGACGCGGGCAAAGACGGTCGCGCCCGCATTGCCCACGGCGGCTTCGAGCGCGTCCAGCGCTTCAGCCACCGATTTGTTGGTTTCCACTTTGATGATTTCGTCTGCCATTGCAGCCCCTGCTCCTGCCAATAGGAATGTGGTGGTGAGAATGAAGTTTCGCATAACATTGATCTCCTTTTGAATTTAAGACCAGTTTTCACAGGTTTGAGAGGCGTGACAATCACAAGTCTGGCATCGGCAGGGCTTTGCCGGTAGAGGTGCGGGCAACAAAGGAAAGTCTATGCTGAAAACCCGCATCATACCCTGTCTGGACGTCGCTGATGGCCGTGTGGTCAAAGGGGTAAACTTCGTTGGCCTGCGAGATGCGGGTGACCCGGTGGAATCGGCCAAGGCCTATGATGCAGCAGGGGCGGATGAGATTTGCTTTCTGGACATTCACGCCACCCATGAAAATCGCGGCACCATGTTCGATGTGGTTCAGCGCACGGCTGAACAGTGCTTTGTCCCCCTGACCGTCGGTGGCGGTGTTCGCACCAAGGATGACGTGCGCGCATTGCTGTTGGCGGGGGCAGACAAGGTCAGTTTCAACTCTGCCGCAGTGGCCAACCCGGACGTGATCTCCGACGCCGCAGATCAGTTCGGCAGCCAATGCATCGTTTGTGCCATAGACGCCAAAACCGTGAGCCCTGGCAAATGGGAGATTTTTACTCATGGCGGGCGCAAACCGACCGGGATTGATGCGGTGGACTTCGCCAAAACCGTCGTGGCCAAAGGCGCCGGTGAGATCCTGTTAACCTCGATGGATCGTGACGGCACCAAAGCGGGCTTCAACCTGCCCCTGACCCGCGCGATCAGCGACGCGGTAGACGTGCCGGTGATCGCCAGCGGAGGGGTCGGAAATCTGGATCACCTGGTCGAAGGCGTGACCAAGGGCGGTGCCAGCGCCGTGCTGGCGGCCTCGATCTTTCATTTCGGCGAATACACCATTCGCGAGGCCAAAGAGCACATGGCCGCTGCCGGCATACCGATGAGGCTGACATGAACATTCTGCAAGACCTCGCCGCAACGATCGAGGCGCGCAAAAGCGCTGATCCCGACAGCAGTTGGACAGCCAAGCTGTTGGCGAAAGGCCCCGAGAAATGTGCCGAGAAATTTGGCGAAGAGGCTGTTGAAGCAATCATCGAAGCTGTCAAAGGCGACAAACCCGGGTTGACGGCTGAAGCGGCAGATGTGCTCTATCACCTGCTGGTTATGCTGGCCGCGCGTGATGTGGCGTTCGAGGATGTGCTGACCGAGTTGGCCCGCCGTCAGGGCACCAGCGGCATCGCGGAAAAGGCCGCGCGACCCAAAGGGTAAGCCTGACTTCCACCCAAGCGCCCTGCCCGATATACTTCAAAGCTATTGGACTTCGGATTTGGGACACCTGCATGATCAGAGCATTGCTGTTTGCAGCTGCGTTGGGCGTTTTGGCCGCCTGCGCCTCGGCACCACCGCAGACAGGCGATGAGGTTCAGCGCCTTGCAACCCAAATCCAAAGCCTCGGCCCCGATATCGACCCGGAAGAGGCACAACGCGCCGCTCAGGTTACCTATTCCTATACTGCGCAACTGGTGCAGGACTATCAGATCACAGACCCGCCCTTGATCCACAACGCCAAGGTCAACGCGGGCCTGCGTCCGCGCGGACTGTGCTGGCACTGGGCTGAAGATATTGAACGTCGACTGGCACAGGAAAACTTCCAAACTCTGGACCTGCACCGTGCCATCGCCAACGCAGATAACCGGTTCAGGATCGACCACAGCACCGCTATCATCAGCCGACGCGGCGCGCCGATGCAAGACGGTGTGGTTCTGGACCCCTGGCGCTATGGCGGCGTATTGTTTTGGGCCCCTTTGCAAGACGACACGCGCTATGACTGGGTGCCGCGCGAGATCGTTCTGGAAAAGCGGCAGCAAGACCAGGCTGCAAGGTTATCGACCAAAGGCAACTAAAGCTTGGACGAAATGATTCCGGTTGAAAAACCACCCATACGCAGTTCTCCGAACAAGCGTTGATATTCGATCTTGGGACAGCGGTTCATCACGACGTCCACACCTTGGGCTTCGGCTTTGGCCGCAGCTTGGGCATGTTCCACACCGATCTGCATCCAGATCGTGGCCAGATCCGGAAAGGCCGCTAACGCTGCATCGACAATCGGTGGCACGGCTTCTGACCTGCGGAAGATGTCGACCATGTCTACCGGCTCAGAAATCTCGTCCAATGCGCCCCGCACTGTCTGGCCAAACAGATCCTTGCCAGCATGGCCCGGATTGACCGGTATCACCGTATAGCCTTTCAGCGACAAATACCGCGCGACGTAATAGCTGGGCCGCACCGGGTTCATTGATACGCCGACGACGGCAACTGTCTTGGTCCGCTGCAGGATGCTTTTCAGGTACGTGTCGGTGTAGTCTGCCATGCCCACACCCTAGTCATAGTCTGCAAAAGAAAAAAGCGCCCAGGTCTTACCTGAGCGCCAGTTGTTGGAACGAGGGACAGTGAAATGACCCGCGGCAGTTCCGTTCCGCGGTCACTGTGACATTTAGGCATGGATTTTCGAAAAAAAAGAGGCGGCGCGCTTTTTTGTGATGACAGCTCACAAAAACGTGGAATCGGATGGTTATCCGTAGAGCACCTTGGGCCAGTAGCGCTCTGCTCTGATAATGTTCACCTTCGTGTTCTGCCGCCAGACTTTTTCAATCTCAAGGCTGCTTGTCAGATACAGGCTTCCTTCAACGATCTGCCATGCCAGAGGGTCTGTGGCGCTTAGCTGACCGGTGACCATGGCATAGGCGCAGTAACCGCCAAATGCCGGGGCAAACGCGCGTGGGTTACGCTCGAAACGGTCGCGGTTTTCAACCGATGCAAAACGCCAGGTTGCCTCTTTCCACCTCAGTGAAATGTCCTCACGGCCGATTTGCGGCCTGCCCAATTGGAAATAGGACACGGCGTCATACCCGGTCAGGGCTGCACCATCTGCAGAGAAATACAACGGCGCAGTGCGTGCTTGCGCAGCTGTCACGAAGACAGAACAAGAGAGGCCGGTCAGAAATGAACGTCGTGTCAACATGGGCGATTCAGCAGTGTTTCGGTTTGAGGGCCCAAACATGCATGTTTATATCACCATTAGAAACCCTGTTGACAGGGATGTGAACCAATGTTTCCGGCTGTCAGTCAAACACGTCCTCGACGATATCCCAGGCCTCATCGATGAACCGTGAAAACATGCTTTTCTTCTTTTTCTTGCGCTTCACGTTCGGATTTCCACCGTATTTCTGTAACTTCTCGGGTTTTTTCTTCAGCTTTTCTTTCGGCACCATCTTGAGATTGTGCAAGGGCGCGCCACAACTGGAACAGCTGAGTTCATGCTGCTCTTTGCCCTTCAGCACCAATGCGGCGCGCGTCCCGCAATAGCAGCAGGTGGCAATTTTGGATGGAATTGAAATGTTAGCCTCCTGTCATCTTTGTTGTGATGCATATAGGGCAATTGCGGCAGCATTTGAGACGTTGAGCGATCCAAACCCACCTGCAGCATCAATTTTCACCAATTGATCCACCGTTTCTTTGGTTTTCTGCCGCAGCCCTGGCCCCTCGGCCCCCAGAACCAGTGCAACCGGTCTGTCCAACCGGCCTTGCAGGGCGGTTTCAATTGTCTCCTCCGCCTCGCCATCGAGTCCAAGAACCACAAAGCCCATGTTTTGTAACTCGACAATGGCGTCCGCAAGATTTCGAACGCGGAGATAGGGTTGCCGCTCCAACGCACCGCTGGCGGTCTTTGCCAAAGCGCCGGTTTCTGGGGCCGAGTTGTGGCGTGTGCCAATCACAGCACTGGCGCCCAACACTTCGGCTGAACGCAGAATTGCACCCACGTTATGCGGGTCGGTGACGCGGTCCAGCATCAACACACGCGGACTTTCCTGACCAATGCAGTTTTCCGCCAGACCTCCCCATTCCAGTGGTTTGACTTCAAGCGCAGCACCCTGGTGCACAGAGCTTGGATCAATTGGCGCGTTGAACTTCCGCGGATCAACGATTTCCGCCTCGATCCCGGCTGTCGCAATGGCTTCGTCCAACTTGTCTTTGGCGTTGCGGGTCACGATCAGTCGGATTTTGTGTCGTTTTGGGTTCATCAGCGCGTCACGGACCGCATGAAGGCCAAACAGCCAAACCGTTTCCGAGGCGGCAGCCTTGCGCGCCTGTTCCTTTGCGACAACCCACTTGGGTTTCTTCATTTCATGGGCCTCCGGGCCGTGGAATACGTTTCTGCGCCAAGGTCGTATTTTCCTGTTGACGCTCCTTAGACACGCTTGTAATCACGCGTCCACGTCAGGTGCAACGCCTGACAGTGGGCGACAGGCCGCAAGGTGTGGCAGGGGACTGTAACTCCCTCGCGGAGACGCACGCCTGGTTCGATTCCAGGGTCGCCCACCATTCCCCCAACACACTGAAATCACACATTTTTTCGGTCTGGGCAGTTTCCTCTCATCCGAGCTGACCGGGGATGCCCACTGTCCGCAAAAATCCGCGTTTATCCGTAAAAGTCTGCGTCATCCTGTGGCGTTCCTTGTGGTTTTCATTTCGCGCCTTTATATGTACACGGTACACACTATGGACGAAAGCAAAGACACATGACCAAACGGATGACAGCGCAACAGCGAAAGGCCCTGCCCTTGCTGAATGACGCACGAGATATGTTGAAAGGCCCATACCCCTGCCTCGTCGTCAGCGACAACGGGACCGAACTGACCAGTAACGCGATGCTCAAGTGGCAAGAGGAGCGCAAAGTCGATTGGCACTACATCGCACAAGGCAAACCCATGCAAAACGGTCTGGTCGAGAACTTCAACAGACGGATGCGCGAGGAATGCCTCAACGAACACCTGTTCCTGTCATTGCGCCATGCCTGCCGCACAATTGCGGCATGGCGCGCCGACTACAATCACCACCGCCCACACTTGAGCCTCGACGGGCTCACACCGAGGGAGTATCACCAACGGTCAAGAGAGGACCAAACACTGAACAGTGCTAACTAAGCAACGCGGGCTCCAAGGGGAGCAGGTCACAAATATTGAAGACATCCTAGGCGTCGTGAGCGGATGCAAGCCGAAGTCATTATGAGTCCGCCGATCCACCTTCTTTATGGCCTTTTTGTCAAAGCTCGTTCCGCATGACCGACTACTTGCTTCCGCACTTTGTTCAATCCGCGGGTGTTCAACCATTTCGACCATTTGCGCAGAGGTACAAGCTGTTTGCAGCCAAAACTGTCTATCCAAACAAATCTACCAAAGCCATCTTTTTGCTTTTGGAACACTATATTGCTTAGGTTCTTGTTACTAAGCACGACATGGTTTTTGATCAACGTATCGAAAAACTCATTCAGCAATTTCAAGTGCAGAGGTTCCAGACGGCCTGATTGGATCATTTCATGAAGTGTTGGTGGTAAATTGCCGTCGGAATCAGAAATACGACCATAAACCAGCCCTAAACCCAGATCAGTTGGCGTCGTACCATGCACTTCGCAGATCGGTAAAAGTGCTCCAGGTTCTTGTAGCCGAGCTTTCAGTTCAAGGTACTCGCGGAACTCTCTCAGGAAGCCACTGTACATGGTCGCTCGACGAATTTTTCGTTCGATCCAACCTGTGTTTGGGAGATGGCCTCGAGCGTCAAATGTGCCCGGCTGCGGCACTTTGACCAGAAGAGTTGAGTCGTAGGGGTGCGCATAGACATGCTGACGATTGCCTTTGGCTATCACAGGCTTATCAATAAGTTCCAGCATCACTCATCTCATCGATTTGCGATTTCGTCATGCATATGACAGTTTTGTGACTGGAGCAATGAGCTTTATGCCAGTAGATACCGCCGTTTTTCATTCCAGCATTATGATAGCAGCGACGTTAGTAAACTAAATTTTGAAGTAGCAGATATTTGGGTTTTAGCCTCTACTTTGAGTTCAATTCGGCCATCTTACCAATTTTCTTAGATGTCCTGTAAGTGCCGCTGAGCTGTACTTTGTAATGTGAAGCCGATCTTTCCGCCGTGAATAACATCTTCGCTCGATTGCGGACACTGCGTTAGAATTCAGCCACGACCGCGACGCAGTCATCGCAGCCTTTGGTCAGAGTCAATCTCCTAACTTATGACATGTTTTTTCCTATCTCTTAACTTTGCATGCGCGTACTCGATCGTTTATTCATAGGCATCATAAAACCTATAGCTTTCTGGATACAGGTGGATTGCGGCGCAAAACACGCGACCAGTGTTTGTCTAGCCAGAATATCCACTCCTGAGGATATAGTCGCAGGAGATGTTCAAGTTCACTAACCCAGTTTTGAGTTGTGGATACTAGATCCCCTCCAGCCATAACACTTTGGCCCAAAACCAAATGCAATTCCGTTTCGGTCTGTACTACAGTCGCAGGTAGTATCGGGACCCCTGCCTTGTGGGCATATCTTGCTGGCCAGGTTTGAACACCAACGATCTCACCGAACGCCGACACAGCGGCGAGATCACGTGCTGGGCTCAAGACTTGCGTGGGCGGCTCATCAATGCGATCAACCATCGCGACCACGATCCCACCTCGTTTTAATGTTCTCAAAATGATCCTTGCAACGGAAGTTGGATCCGTTTCCCGCACATCTACAAACTCGCATCCAACGCTATGATAAAGTCTATGTTGAGCTTCGGCACGGTTTTTGTCTTTTGACACCCGAACAATCGATAATATGGGGTACGAGTTCGATAGGCATCGGGCCATCGGTATCGCGCCGTGGGCGTGAGGTAAGACGAGGATAAAACTCCCATTCTCAAAGAGCCGTTCAAATCTTTCACGATCCTCGACAATTAAAGTTTCGTCGATTTCTTCACCGAAGCCATGCCGTATCCTTTCTGCACGATCAAAACCCAGCAAAAGCTTCCGCACGTATTCCTTAAACAATCGCCTAGGTGAGGGGTGGTCCACATGCGCCGATAGTGCGATTGCGGTATATCGGACATGATTTCCCGGAAGCACGTAGATCAATCTAAGAACCCAACCGACAACGGCATAGAAGAGCTTTCTGACAGGTCTGGAACGTCGGGCAAGCCAGCCGGAAAACGTTTCATAGGCGAGAAATATGCGGTCCTTTGTTTTGGTGAAACTCATATAGGCTGCCCAATTCTGAAAATACTAATACACAGTAAGCGATCAGTTTCTGCAATATCCTCATTTCTGCCTAGCAGCGGCACAAAAAAGGCCGAGCAATTATGATTGCCAAACTGTTAGCTTCTTACGTTGGCACCATGAGAGTACGCACATAAAGAAAATGTCCAGAAACTGTTTACCTTAGAATGCCGTGAGTGAGATTGAGGTCTGCTTTGGGCTCGAAGCTGTCGTTCAATCCGACCTGCCGAGCATCCGCTTTGCGGACGAAGCCGCCGTAAAAAAATCATTCCCAATGACCGCTTTGTCGATTTGCCCGTCTTGTTCCAAAAAGGTCAGGCGACCTAATCGGTGTGCTGTTTGCCCTCAGGGAATGTGAAAACTTGGCCGCGTTTGCTCAATGCAGGTGTCCGGCAAAGTCCGCATGGGGTTTGTCAGGAACGCTTGTGTCATGTCGACGACGCAGTCTTGATAGGCTATCGCGCCATGGCCTGCTTCGGGGATTAGAAAGGTTTGCGCGTTGGGCAACGTTTTTGCAGCAAGGGCAGGCCAACTTGGAGCAGTCTGCATGTCCCATGTCCCGCCGATAGACAGTACCGGAATATCCGAAACAACCGGATCGTGAAATCCGGGCCGCTCTACCGGAGTGAACGCGCTACACGCAGCAAAAAATTCCGTTGCAACCGGCTCGTAAATCAGCCCGACTTCGGGCCATGGCAGCGCGGCCGATGTCTCGCGGAACCCCTCAAGGCTATTGAATGGGATGCTCTCCTGACAGGCGTAAATCCAGGTGTGCAGGTTTCCCGCAGTTTCCTTCAAAGTCCGGCTGACGCCGCGCTGGACGTTGGCAAAAATGGCATCGACTTCGGCATCCGACATCGCATCTATTAAGGCCAGAAGACGGCGCTGGCTTTCTTCAGGGAAAGTATCCCGCACGTAGTTCCGCAAAGCCTCCGGATCGGGTTCACCTTCACGAAGTTGCGCATACCCGAGAAGGGCGGCGCGGCGACGATCATCGTTTTCCAATATATCTCCGGCGCCACGGACCATTTCATCATCAAAAACGCGTGCCAAGGGCACTTCGGTTTCAAGCAGTCGTTCGCGTAGGGCGTCAATCGCGCCGTCGAGAGCGTCATCCGATTGCACGGCGACCTCGGCGCTGCTCTGCGCTTCATCCAGTGCCGCGATTTCGACATCCAATAGTCCTTCGCGCACGCCTTCCAAGGGCGACGTTCGGCGGGGGTATCCATCGGTTGCGATGATTTTGTCGACGATAGGCGTGGGTTCGCCATCCGCCATCCGCGCAATCTCATAGACAAACGCAGGGATGAGGGCAGTCGCGGCGCTTGGGTCCGCGTAAGTCCCGTTGCGCGCAAGAAATGGTGTCAAAACGGCAATGACCGGCAGCGGGTCGCCCGAATTGCTCAAAAGCTCGCCCGCCGTGGCGCGGTCCAGCGTGTCGCGCAACACGTCCCGAAAATCCGGGAAGGCGGCATTGCACGCTGCGTCCGCGGCGCACTCCGCCAGCGTTATCTCGATGACCTCCGAACCGGGAACCGCCAGCGTATCATAAAGCGGAACCTGCAGAGGGGCCACACCGTCGATAACGGCAGAGCGGACGTTTTCTGGATGGGACCGCAGGATTTCCAAAGCCAAGCGTGTGCCATAGGAAATGCCATGGATGTTGTAGCTGTCATAACCCAGCGCTTCCATCAGTGCGGCGGTATCGTTGGCATTCTCTTCGGTATTGTAAGCTGCAAGGTCGGTCCCTGCTGCCTCCATTTCCGCAACGCAATCGCGTAACAGCGCCGCTGGCGTCGTTCGGTCGCCTTCTGGTGATGTCTCAGTGAACGAGAACGTACCCGCAATGACGTCACCCAAGGACCGGTCTAGCGCGCCCCTGCAGGTTGTCGATGTCGCTGACAGAACCGAAGCGCGCTGGTCGAACATGACGACATCGCGAGTTTGCCGTATCGGCTCGAAAATCTCGGCGAACATCTCGATGCGGGATACGATGCCGCCTCCGGGCCCGCCGTGCAGATGTAGCACGGGATCGGGTTCAGGATAGGTCGACTGCGCCCGCATCACTGTAAAAAACAGGTCGATCCTCTGACCGCTTGGAGCGTCATGGCGTTCAGGCACATTCACTGTGCCGCAGACGATTGTCTCGCCCTCGATTTCATTCCGCCCCAGCGGCGTCGGGCATTTTGCGACCGTGACTGGGTAGTCTGAGTTATTGCCGCCGTTCGTGTATGCCGCAAAACGATCCGGAATTTGAGGTTCGCCGACAAGGCCAGCGATCAAAGCAAGAATTTCGATTAATTCCACATCACCACCGTAATTTAAAAACAAGTGCAGACTGACGGTGAGATGCTTAAGCGTCAACGCAGTTCGTTCATGCGAAGTCAGCTGCAAACTGTTTATTTTGCCATTGGACTACACCAAAAATTCACACGCTGGAAAACCGGACGTTGGAGTGAACGCAGCATTTAAGCACTCTGGGCTCGCTCAGGACCTTCGCCGCATGACTCATCAAGGTCTGCGGGGCGGGCAAAGCTCCAATTCGCTACGTCAACGCCAAAGTCTGATTTCGGGTTAATGCTCGTGATTGCAAAGCTTGTGATCCGCTAGAGAAGCCAGAACATAGCAGTCTTCCGACACGCCATCGCCGTCACAACCCTTGGAAATCCGAACCAGCTCTTTTTCAAGTGACCTTAGCCGTTTGATCTTGGCCCTGACTTCGGAAAGCTGTGAGATGGCGATATCCGTCGCGGCTTGGCATGAACGATCTGGGTGGCATTGAAGCTCGATCAGTTCCGAAATCGCCTCAATCGAGAAGCCAAGGTCACGCGCATGCTTGATGAAGCTAAGGCGTTCCAACCCAGCCGCATCATAGCGCCGTTGGTTGCCTTCAGTGCGTTCTGGTGCGGAAAGCAGGCCCATCTCTTCGTAATAGCGGATGGTCGGAATCTTGACCGCTGTGCGCTTGGACAGGTCACCAATCGAAAACATCAAATTACCTCTTGAACCTCTAGCCACTAGAGAAACTACACTATGCTAAAGACAGATTCAAAGAGGTTTCCTTATGTCAGGATGTTGCGGACACGACGCGAAGTTTGACGGCGTTTCAGATGATTACAAAAGGCGATTGTGGATCGTCATTGCACTCAATGCCACGATGTTTGTGGTCGAGATGACCGCCGGGCATTATGCGAAGTCTCAGGCACTACAGGCCGACGCACTCGACTTCTTGGGGGATGCCCTCACCTATGGCATTTCTCTGGCTGTAATAGGCGCTTCAATCCGAGCGCGAACAAATGCTGCCCTAGCCAAAGGCCTCAGCCTTTTTCTGATGGGTTCATGGGTATTCGGGTCGACCGTATATCGGGTGTTCTACGTCGGCGTTCCTGAGGCTGAAATCATGGGAATGGTGGGGTTCCTTGCACTGCTTACAAACCTTGCCAGTGTTCTTCTGCTCGTCAGGTACAAAGATGGAGACGCGAATGTCCGCTCCGTCTGGCTTTGTTCCCGCAATGATGCCATCGGGAACGTGGCAGTGATGTTTGCCGCTCTCGGCGTTTGGGGCACAGCCACAGGATGGCCTGACCTAATCGTAGCGACGATCATGGCGGGTTTGTTTTTGTCATCATCTGTACAAATCGTGCGCCAAGCTCTGGCGGAGCGGCGTGATAGCAAGCTCCATCAACAGGTTAGTGCCTAACGGAATGAAACTCCTGACGCCAAATTGAGCCAGAGCAAGGATATTGTTTTGTCAGGCGTCAGCGTTTTGATTGACTCGTCGGGAAAGCGCGTGAATAGGATGCGATGCGGTGGTCGGGATGGTTCGTTCCGACTGAAAAGGGAACGAGGTGAGAATCCTCGGCTGCCCCTGCAACTGTAAGCGGTGAGCAAACCCGGAATTGCACCACTGACACACTGTGTTGGGAAGGCTCGGGAGCGCGTTGAGTCGCAAGCCAGGAGACCTGCCGCTAGAGCAACCGCCGAGTTTCTCGGCATCAAATGTCGTCAGGAAGGACGGCAAGGAGACTGAATATGCATATTGAACCGGGCGTCGTAGACGGCGCGAAAATGGTGTTTGCCTACGGAACGGCCGCCGCCGCCGCTGGTTATTCCCTCAAGCTGGTGGCCGACGATTTGAAGTCGCACTCGGTGATTTCATTCGGGGTACGCAGTGTGCTGGCTGTGGCTACGGTGTTTTTGTTCTTCGAGGTGTTCCCGCACTTTGCGGTTGGCATCTCTGAGGTGCACTTCATATTGGGAACCACGATACTGCTGCTGCTTGGTGCGGGACCCGCAGCAATTGGTCTTGCGGGTGGGCTTTTTGTCCAAGGTGCTTTGTTTGCGCCGAGCGACATGCCCATGTACTTCGTGAACGTGACAACGCTGTTGTTCCCGCTGTTCCTCATCGACGCCTTGGCAAAACGCATCATCCCTGAGCAAAAAGCCTACGTCGATTGTAGCTACGGCGAAGTATTCAAGCTTTCACTTGCTTACCAAGGTGGTGTGATTGCTTGGGTGGCATTCTGGGCGTTTTATGGCCAAGGCTTCGGAGCCGAGAACATGGCCGCCGTTGGAAGCTTCGGCGCAGCTTACCTGTTGGTGGTTCTGGTTGAACCCATTGCTGACCTGGCAGTGTTGGCTGGCGCGAAGCTTCTTCGTGACAGCAAGCAAAGCGGTGTGTTTACGCGTCGGCTATACCACCCGGCTTGAGTCTAACAATCAGGGCGGCTCCAGTAGCTGCGGGCCGCCTAAATCCGATGCTGCGCAAAC
The DNA here is from genome assembly GCF_013033515.1 of Ruegeria sp. HKCCA6707. GTDB lineage: Bacteria > Pseudomonadota > Alphaproteobacteria > Rhodobacterales > Rhodobacteraceae > Ruegeria. The sequence goes on from NZ_WQEG01000001.1 coordinate 1,076,903, forward strand.
ACTTGGTGAGCCGCCGAAGTCGATTGCAGGTACGGCAGCACATCTTCACCAAAGCCATCTCTCATAACCGGGTCCAACATCGGATACCTGACTTTCGCAGCTTCGCAGCAACTTGATGGGTTTGGGCTCGAAGCCGTCTTCCAAGCATTTTTGATTAACGTCAGCTTTCAGGTCATTTGCAGCCGCTGATTCCCAGCGATTTGGATGGCAAGGTCACGCATTTTGCGGATGGGTCACATCTTTCTGATTAAAATCTCATAATATCAATGATTTAGCCCTGGCATGTGTCACGCCTTTATTGGCGGTGGCCACAGATTTCTGAGATCCGAATCCTCACTTTATTCAACAGAATCGGACCGAACTTCCTCGTGCCGCAGTGAGCAATTGAGGTTGATATGACCAAGTTGACACAAGATCAGTTGGCGGAGCGGAGGCACATGTCGCCGCGGACGCTGGAGCAGTGGCGCTGGCTCGGAAATGGGTCAAATTTCATCAGTTTTCCTATTATCTGACCAACTTTTGAAAACTTTTGGTTATCGTAACGCCAGAAAAACAAGCGATAAACCCTCACTACCCAGGCAATATTTCAATGTTTTCAGCACAGTTACAGCCAGTTTGTTGCTTTGTTAACTACCCCCCAAAACGCCCGTTTTCCGACGAATACTGCACACCACGTAACGCGAAAGGCCCTGTCCATGCCCGAAATCACCACACATGCCGAATGGATGGCCGCCAAGCGCCGGTTGCGTACCCTCAGGGGCACAGAACGCGCTGAGCTGGCAGCTGCGATCACCGAATATGCGAACCAGGCCGCCCGTGCCCGCCCTGTGAACTCGGGGGCGCCATTGGCAGAGTATGGCCGCAAGCACGGATCTGACGCCCTGGTGCGCGAAGGGATGAAAAACCCGTATGGCCTCACGCCTCGCGCAAACCGAAAGGCAGGTTGGTCATGATGGGAACCCCTGAGCATCGCCTGTGGTCATCGGTCTTGCTGACCCAGATCAAGCTTGCCTGTGGTATCGATCTTGGCAACATCCGCCCAGCTGAGCGCTCACACACCCAGGAAGCTGCGCAATGGTGGCTGTTGCATTCGCTGGGAATGGTTGAGGTGGCCACCCTTGCCGGGATTGATTGGCGCCGTCTGCGGAGCTGGGCCCAACAGCGGGCCGCCCAGAACTGGACCCTTCCACCAGGAACAAACGTCAAACGCATGTCAGGCCGGGATCGCAAGCACGCGGCATGAGGATCTGAATGCACAAAGGCACCTTTGACCAAAAATAGATCGTAAAATGGGCGTACCCGATTTTTTGCCCCGTACAGCGACGTTTACCCCCCTGCCCGAACCCCCCTGCGCACATCCATTCGGCGGCCTCAGCAAGCTGTTTTCGGGGTGTTTGGTGCCTTCGCGGGTCATTTGGTTGGGCACCGCGAAAAGAAAAAGCCCCGAACACGCATTTCAACGCATTCGGGGCCTGGGCGCGTCTCGGGAAACCACCCCCGATCACGCCCTGCCACCCGCTCGGAAAGGAACCGAACGCCCCGGGCGGCGAAACTCTGTCTATGAGCTTCCCTGTGACAAGGCCATGATCAGGACCAACAGAACCCAAGCCAGGCGAGGCCAGCACAGATATTGCCGGGCAAACCAAGATTGGCGGCGGTGGAGTCTAGTTTAAATCTGCGCATCGTTATCGCCTTGTTCCTTTCGCGAAACTTCCAGGCGCATCACCCAGGATCAACAAAAGGATGATTGCCGCGAAGGGGGAAAGGAAGATTGTCACGCATCCCCATATGATCACGCTGCGGCGGCGGGCAATAGCCATCGTGAACGGCAGCACATACAGCGCGAGCACCAGGCCAATGACCAACAGCTGAACGATATTATCGCCAACGGTCATCGGCCTGTCTCATCCCGTTCAGACTTGGACGCATCCCTGGCGGCGCGACTAGCTTTGACAAAGGCTTCCGCATCGGCAAGACGGGCCTCATTGCGCAGGCGCACCACGTCACAAAGGCTGCGGGCAGCTCCGGCAGCAATCGGGCAGTCATCCTTTTCCAAGATTTGCGCAGCCGCTTCCAATAGCGTTTCAACGGGCAATTTAATGAACGTTTCATGCCCCCTTTGTTCACCTGTTTGGACGCGCAGGTGCAGGGATTGCCCTGCGATGGTCGTGCCTTCACGAACACAAAGTACGGACTTTGTGGTCGTGGCCTGTGTGGCGTATGCGGTCCATTCCAGCGGAATTGTCATGTGTTGTTCCTTTCGGTTGGCTGGTTGGGGGTTGTCTGGCCGGCCCCTTACGCTGTTCCTTCCAGTTTCACGGCGGTGCCAGTAGCAGCCACCATCATCATTTTGGCGGTGCTGCCGATGTCATGGTAATCGATGTTGATACCAACCACGGCGTCCGCGTTCAGTTTGTGGGCCTGGGCTTTCAGCTCTTGGATTGCCTCTTCGCGTGCGTCTCGCATCGCCTTCTGTATTGTTGCTGAGTTACCCCCGACCAGGCCGCGCAGATCAGCAGCCAGGTCTTTGAAGGCGTTCAGGCCAAGAACGGTTTCGCCCGCCACGATGCCCAGCCGTTCCGATACCGGCAAATTGTGCGCGGTTTCTGTTGTGACCATCACGGCATCAACAGCATCGTTATGGGCTTTCTGTTCAATCCGGCGCTTTTCAGCGTGTTGTGCGGTTTCGCCACGGGCTTGCAGGCCCATTTGCTTGATGTGGCAGTTTTTGCAGTATCCATTGTTGCTGTTCAGCCAGCCAATTTCGGTTCCACAGTCTTTGCAGATCATTGCTTTGTTCCTTTCGCGGTTTGTTGTGCGGCGGCGGTCAGGCCGCCACCCCGTTCTGTTCAATAGATCCCGTTGTCAGCATGTGCTTTATCACGGCTTTCATCAGGCTGCCCGAGCTTGCCCGCATCAGGCGCTTGCATTCCACTTTGGATAGCGCCGCAGGGTTGGATGGCTCAAGCATTTGATAGAGCCCCGTCGCGTCGGGGTAATAGCCAATCAGGCCATCGGCATTCAGGCGGCCCCCGGTCAATGCGGCCCCGTTATGTTTCACCCACGAATGCAGGTATGGGGCGTTGGTGAAGCCATTCGCGCATTCGGCAATGACCCATTTTGAGCCGGGCAGGTTCAGGCAGATCGCCAGGGCCCCGTGGTGGCACACACCCTCATGATCGGGAAAGCGGGTCATCACCTTCATGTGCTTCGGGTCTACAAGGCCCCCCGGTTTTATCAGGCCAATTTCAGTTGGGAATTTCATATTCGGTTCCTTTCGCTTGCGGGGTTGGTTGGGCCCCTGTTCATATATCATATATTGTGTGTACACTGTACATTGATTGCAAGGACCTCGCGTAAAAACCCCTTGTACGCGCTATGTACGTTTATATGTTGTGTATCAAGGCGGGATCAACGCAAGTGATGTTGTATGTTGTACGGTACACGGTTCACGTGGTAGCCAATGCGACATGAAAAAGCACAGCACCGATCCCGATGACGCCGCGTTTCCGATTGAGACGCTGAAAATCAGAATTGCCGTGATTGGGACTTTAATGGAACAGATTGCGAACCCCGAAACCTGGGACGGACTGACCGCCCAGAAACTGCGCGAAAGCGTCAGGATGCTGACCGAAGCGCAAAAGCTGATCGAACAAGCCACAATCAAGATGGGCACAGCTGAAAACATGCCTGACCCAACCTTGATTGATCACGTGCGCGAGGAAATGGCCCGGCGCGGGCTGAGCAATGCAGACGCCGCGAAAGAGCAAGGCCTCTCACGCCAGGGGCTTTGGAACTATCTGAACGGATACGCCAAGGTCGGGGGCAAGGCCGAAGCCCGCTTTACCAAATGGCTGAACGCATCCCGCAAAAAGGCCGCCGCCGATGAATGAACACTTCATGGCGCAGCATGATGCGATGGAAACAGATGCGGAACACAATGTCAGCGCTGTTGTTCTCGCGCACAGCATTCAAACCGGCGCTACTGTTGTTGGTTTCCAATATGACCCCGATCGGAATGACAGGTGCGCGGCGATGGCAGGCCCTTCTTTTTTCGCGGCAGACACCAATGAACAAAGGGCGATGATTGCGGGTATGCGCGCCTGGTGCGATCGGCAGGAAAGCGCCTTTGACCTCTGAGCCAAAGAAGCAAAGAAAGCGACGATGCCGCAGACTGCGCAGTAAAGATGAGCCGTGCGTGGTCTGTGGCCAAATGATTGCGAAGGACGGCCCCTCTGAAATGCTGTCGCTGTTGCCGCGTTATCCTGGTTTCATGTGGCGCACCGATATTCCGTTTCACACACGGCGCACCGCCGAAGGGATAAAGCTGCACCGAAAGGCAAACCGGGTTCTCACGTGCAGCTATAATTGTTGGCGAAATGGCCGCAACCGGATGAAAGCTGGCTTGCCCCTCAGCGTGGTCAGAGACTGCGTTGAATGTGGATCGACCATTCCCCACACCACGCCGAAACAGAAGTATTGCAGCACCAAATGCCGAATGCGCGCATATCGCAGGCGCCTTGAAGCGCGCGCCGAACGAGAAGCAATGCTTGCGGCGAAAGGTGCAATAAATCCGTAATTCGGGAAATATCCTGTGGTCCTGATTTCCGCGAAATGAAAAAAGGGTTTCTTTTCAAGATTTTCGCCTGACGTGGTAGGGGACTGTAACTCCCTCGCGGAGACGCACGCCTGGTTCGATTCCAGGGTCGCCCACCACTTAGTCTCCACAAAACCTTAGCATACGCGCGCCTCCCGGATAGTGTCTATATTTCCGTGAGTTACGATGGACGGTGACGATCGAGTCCTCACTTATTGCCTCTGATCCGGTCCATTTTGGCTCGATTTCGACAGAAGTCTCACTGGGGCATTCGCGCTTGAGGTCTTGGGGCAAGCCCAGATGCTCTATTGATGCGGAAAGCCCAGAATCCTCCGCTGTTCATACCAGTCAAGCGGTAGCTCCGGAAGACTACGCAATTTCTTTGCTGTGAGATGTTCTGGCTGACGGCCTTCGAGAATGGCAGTTGAGATATCCGGTGCTAGCCAGGCCAGTGGCAGGGCGCGACTGACCGATCCACTTCGGAGCCCTTCGCGGTTTTCGATCTGGCGGATGGTGCCGGACGTGCCGTCAAGAAGTTCAGCTGACCACCGTATCGCATCAGCGACGAGGTTGATGAGGTCTCGGTCTGGCCGCGGTGCATCCGGCGGCGCAATTATGATCGGCCTTGCCTGTCCGGCCTGTCGCTTTTGGAACGGGATCTCGAAGTCCACATGGATTGGCAGTTCAGCTTTCTCAGTTGGCTGTATCGCACCTAAATCCAACCGAACACAAAACTGTTCCTTTGATAAATCAATACGATCAACCAAGCCGCTTAGGTGATGTGCATCTGTGTGTTCACTCTCATCGGCAATCTGGTTGCTCAGAGAATCCGCTGACCGAAGGATGTCCGTGATCGATGAAGGATCCAAATCGACAGCCGATCTGATCTGCCGGGTCAGCCATGACTGATCGTCCAGGCGGGTCTTGAGCCCCCTCAGAACCAGCCGCTCGACTTCTCCGGCCGGAAAACGTTCAATACGGCATTGGTCGTCTGAACTGGTTGGCTTGGATGTGTAATACCAGTACCGCTGCGATTGTTCTGTTCCTCCCGAGCGCTTCGACTTGATGGCGTAGGTCGTGCGCATCGGGCGGCCTTTTGAATCGTAGAGAAGCCCATCCAACAGGCGCTTCGCCGACCGTCGGGACGCTCTGATCTTCTTGCCACCGTGGTCTGCAAGTTGGTCCTGCACCTGCTGCCAGGCGGCATCGTCTATGATGGCGTCATGTAAGCCATCATGGAGCTCATCCTTGTGACGAGTCTTGCCGATGTAGACGGGGTTGCGCAGGATGTTGTAGAGCGCGCCACGAGAGAAGGACTTACCTCCAGTAGTCCGACCGTACCGGTCGGTCCGGCGTTTGCTTACGATACCAAGCGCGCCAAGCCTATCGGATAGTTCGCGTACCGATCCAACCGCCAAATACTCAGCAAATATGGTGCGGATCGCTTCGGCCTCAACCGGATTAACAATCAACGCTTTATCGTTGACGTCGTACCCCATTGGCACCGCACCCCCCATCCACATTCCCTTACGTTTGGAAGCTGCAACCTTGTCCCGGATACGCTCAGCCGTCACCTCACGCTCGAACTGGCGAATGACAATAGGACGTTAAGGGTCAGGCGACCCATAGACGAGGTTGTATTGAAGGCTTGGGTGACCGACACGAACGACACCCCTGCCTCGTCAAAGAGATCGACCATCTTAGCAAAGTCCGCCAGCGACCGGGTCAGGCGGTCAACCTTGTAGACAACGATGACGTCGATGCGGCCTGCCCCGACATCGTTGAGCAATTTTGTGAGTCCGGGTCGGTCCATAGATCCGCCGGAGAACCCGCCATCGTCATAGAGATCGGAGAGCTCTGCCCAGCCCTCGTGCTTCTGGCTGAGTACATAGGCGGCACAGGCCTCACGTTGCGCATCCAGCGAGTTGAAGTCTTGCTCCAGGCCCTCTTCGGTCGACTTGCGGGTGTAGATGGCGCAGCGTTGGCGGATCACGGCTTTGCGACCTCTCGCAACCCGAAGAACCTGGGTCCGTTGCGGTTGGTCCCGGTCATCGCCCGCGCCACCGCCGACAGCGAGGAATAATTCTGGCCGTTCCAGATCGCACCACCGTCCGCTGTGATCATCACTTCATGAGTGTCCCCGCCCCAGGCCTTCAGGATCCGGGTGCCGTCGCTGACCCTTGCCGGTACGGCGCCCCTGCAGCTCTTTTGGAAACGCGAGCCAGTCCGGGCCTGAATGACCCGCTTCCAGGCATGGCGTGCAAAGGCGCTCCCGCCTCCCGCCGAAACAGCTTGTGCGTCCCATGCCAGCGACAACCGCATCAGGCGCGCGGTAAAGGTTTTGGGCGGCGCGGTGCCCTTGGTCTCCTGCCAGAGCCGGCGCAGCGTTGCGGCGTCGGCGTCTGCCAGTCGGCAGATATCGGGGGCGGTCACGGTCAACGTCATCGTCCTTCCCCGGGCACGGTAAGGTAGCGGGCCACCCTGCCCGACCGGTCAATTTCGACAGGTACGCCTGACGACCGCAGCCACGAGATTACCGCGCGTATCGTATGCAGCTGCCAGTCCAACTGCTTTTGGATCTGCACGACTGTTGCTCCGGTGCTGCGCGCCGGGAGTTTGCGCAGGGTCTTAGTCTTGGGCTTGGCAATCGGTCTCGCCGCTTTGTGTTTGGCCGGATCGGAGGTAAGGTTTTCGATCGGTTGAATGGTCATCCGGGTCTCCTCTTGGTTGCGGGCATTCGCGCGCCCCGTACTGACCAAAGCCCGGCGTTCCGGGCGGGAGACTCAAATTTATTTGTCGACGTCAGTGACGCTTACTCTTGCCCGGAATTCCAGTGGAAGATCGTGAAACAAACGACAATCGAAGGCACGGAATGGCGAGCGGCGGTTGCCGCCCGCGTGAGCCTCATATATCGATCCGTTCCGCAATTCTCAGTGCGTCTTCCAACTCAACACCAAGGTATCGCACCGTGCTGTCCACCTTGGTATGGCCAAGCAGGAGCTGAACAGCGCGCAGGTTCCCCGTCTTTCGGTAGATCAGCGCCGCCTTGTTGCGCCGTAGCGAGTGCGTGCCATAACCGCTCGGATCAAGACCAATCGCGGTCACCCAGTCCCGGACCAGACGTGCATATTGCCGGGTCGATACATGCGGCCTGTCGTGGAAGCGGCTGGGAAACAAGAACCGGCAGCCCAGCATCTCCGGGCGACACACCCAATTCCAGATAGAATCACGGGAGTTCTCGGACACCTCGAACCGGACGGGTCGCCTAGTCTTGCTCTGGATCACTGTCACGCGTTCACGAACCCGGTCACCAATTACAAGATCGTTGACTTTCAACCGAACGAGGTCACAGCCTCGCAGCTTGCTGTCGATTGCAAGATTGAACAGTGCCAGATCCCTGAGATTTCCCGCAAGTTCCAGCCGGGCGCGGATGGCCCAGACCTGTTTGGCAAGAAGCGGGCGTTTCTGACCGATCAGGCGCCTTTTGTTCCATGGTGTGCGTTTCGGTTTGATAGCGGGAAGTAGAATATTGGACATTGATCGTCCTCCATCCGTCCCTCCCGCTCCCTGCGTCGACACAACGTCAACCAACCAACACTACCAACCGATGAATTGCCGGTTCTTCCCGATAAGCGACCTTCGTGCTGCACGCGGCGGAAGGTCCAGAAGAGCCCAAAGTGGACGATAGTGCAAACGCAGCGAATGGCTGCTTCGAGCCCGAACCTGCCTTAGCCGCGTAGGGCGCCAATGTCGGCTTTCTTCGCTGCCTCTTCGGCAAAACATGGATTTGGCAGTCCCGGCATCCCGGAACCGCCCACGAGTTGACAGACCGTTTAGCCAGGCAGGTCGACAAGCCGCTCCCGGTTGGAGCCCGCTGTGCGCATCGGCTTAAACGCGGCGAGCAGAATGGCTGCGATGATGATCTCAAACGCCAGAGCGCTGATCACGCTGCCGGACGGCATGCCATCCATGACAATGCCCACGATGCGCCCGAGGGGGAAGGCCAGGAAGACCGTGAGCGCGACAGCAAGCGCAATTGGTGCCATGGCCGCGCGGAAGACGCCTGCCAGCATAAGTGCCCCAAATATCGCCAATCCCGCGCCGGGCGCCCGAAGCTCGTTCAGCAGGTTGGGATCCTGTCCAAGCGTAATGCCGTAGCTGGCATAGAAGGCATGAGGCGCCAGAGTGATCAGGGTGCCGATAGCCAGCGCTGTGAGACCGCTGATCCCGAGAGTGATCTTCTGAAAACGTGTAAGTTGCATGTTTCTTGTTCCTTTTGGTTTGACTTCGTTAGGCCGCTTTGGCCCATTTGCCCGCTGCTGCAGCGGCTTGTGCGAATTCGGTAAAGTCGCGGGGTGCCCGACCGATGGCGCGCATCACGCCGTCGCCAATCTTGGCGTTCCGACCGTCGAAAGTTTCGCGCGCGATGCTTGTGACGATATCGGCGAAGACAGTTCCGCTCGTTGCCTCAAGCTCGGCATGGAAATCCTCGAAAGAGATCGGCAGATAGTCGACCCGCCGTCCCATCGCACCGGAGAGGATGTCGGCGACCTCGGCAAAGCCCAGCAGCCTCGGACCTGTGCACTCATAGGTCTCGCCGGAATGGCCTGCGCCGGTCAGGGCCGCGACGATGACATCTGCAAGATCATCGATATCGATGATAGGCTCTTCGAGATCGCCGCCGGGCATAGGTACGACCCCTTCCATTGCCGGCTCCCAGAGCGACCCTTCGGAGAAGTTCTGCGCGAACCAGGCCGAGCGAACGATGGTGAAGTCCAGACCGGACTTGGCAATCACCTCTTCGCCGAGTTGCACATGGTGTTCGCCACGGCCGGTGAGGATGACCAAGCGCTCGACACCGCACGACACAGCGACACGGGTGAAGCGTGTCAGGTTCTCGATGGCGCCGGGGGATGCGTAGTCGGGGTGATAGTTGACGTAGACGGCTCCCATTCCGCGCAGGGCCTTCTCCCATTTGGTGGGATCGTCCCAGTCAAATGGGGGCTGCGCTTTGCGCGAGCCTGAGCGGGCATCATGTCCCGCGGCTTTGAGCCGAGCCAGGACGCGAGACCCGGTTTTTCCGGTCGCGCCTGTGATGAGGATTGGTTTGGATATCATGTTTGGTCTCCTTTGATTGACTTGATGACCAAGGGATAACCATCGCTAGCCGCGACCGTATTTGCATCGGACGCCAGAGTTTGGGCCCAAGACGCCACCGCCCGCGCGCAGATCCCCTCGACGGTTTGCTTTGGGCTTATGTGCCTCGCCGATAGCCTGCCGGCGTTTGCCCGTGCCAGCGTTTGAAGGCCCGAGTGAACGTGCTCTGATCAGAGAACCCGGTTAAAAAGGCGATCTCGGCTAAGGCGTAATCCGTGCGTCGCAGCAACTGCTCAGACAGCGTCTTCCGCGCGCCTAAGACCAAGTCTTGGTAGGCCAGACCATCTGCTGACAGTCGGCGCTGCAAAGTCCGGGTGCTCATCCCCAAACGCACTGCAACCTCGGCAAGCGTGGGCACACCTTCGCTGAGCACCTCGCCGATTTGATCCACGACGCGCCGCTCAAGCTCGGAAGTGTCGTCAATCTGGCTAAGTTGGGTGTCGAGATGTGTCTCAAAGAACTTGGACATGCCATCGTCAGACAACCGGTTTGCGCGGCTTGCAATCGTGGTCAGCACTTCGAGAGCATCGCGATCCGCACCAAAGTGAATAGGGCAGCGGAAGTGCTCTTGATAGGCGCCGTCATCGTTGGGTCGATCTGACATGAGATGAACCGCAACCGGAGAGAAGTCATCGTCACTAACTTCCCGGCTGATCGACGTCGCGGCGGCCAAAGCCAGTTCATTGGTCATCTTAAGGCCAAGTCGCCGATCTCGGCCTTGAATCACTTCCATGAATACAGACGGTCCCACCTGTCCGACGCGGAAATTGGCGATCGAGGTTACTACCTTTCCGAAGCGTTCGACACGGGCGTAGGAGCCGAGAAGATTAGGGGCAGATTTGAAAGCGAGCCCAAAAGCACCATAGTCGTTGCATCGCATTAACGCGCCCATGTGGATGGCAACGGACCTGCCGCGATCTCCAATGTCCGCTATGCGTTCCAGTAGCGCGAAAAAGTCGCCATCCGAGATCATTGCACCGGGATCAACGGGAGCCGACGGGTCCAACCCAACGCTTGCGAATAGTGCCAAACGTGTTTCTGGATCGACGCATTCAAGCGTGACTGCAGCATTTAGTGCTTTGTGTACGAAGACCGTCGAAATCCATCCCATTCGGCGAGGATAACTGAAGACGCCCAAGCTGCAAATTGGCACCCATAGCACAAACTCTCGCGGTTAGTGCCATTGCTTTCGTTCCCGCGCCTCAGCAGAATTGGATGAGACAGAAGAAAATGGTCGACATGGGCTTACTCCAGTTTGCGGGTGGTGCGGCAGGAGCGCAGTGTCTCCCGCCGATTGATCTGGGGTGGATCAGGCGGCCACAGACCAGGCGCCTGCTTCCATGGCGGTCGTTGCGAACTCCGAGAAGTCACGCGGCTTGCGACCCAAGGCGCGCTCGACGCCGTCCGCAGTATGGGCGTTGCGCCCGTCGAGCGTTTCACGCGCGATTTGTGTGAAAACGTCGGCCACGAAGTTCCCGCCGGAGGCTGCGACATTGGCATGGAAATCCTCGAACGCGATGGGGATATGCTGGATCGGGCGCCCCAAGGCGGATGAGAGAACCTCGGCCATTTCGGCAAAGGTCATCAGACGCGGGCCAGTCACCTCGTACCGTTCACCCAGATGCCCGTCTTCAGTCAGCGTCGCGACAACGACATCGGCAATGTCGTCGATATCGATGATCGGTTCGGCAATGTCGCCGCCCGGCATGGGCAGCACGCCGCCAAGGATCGGATCGCGCAGATAGCCTTCGGAGAAGTTCTGCGCAAACCAGGCCGCGCGCACAATGTTAAAGGGAATGCCAGAGTTACGGATCACTTCCTCACCCATGCCGGCGAAGTGTTCTCCTCGGCCAGACAGCAATACGATGTGTTGCAGGCCGGTCTCCAGAGCGACCTTGGCAAAAGCCTCCAACTTTTCCACCGCGCCCGGGAAGGCAAGATCGGGGAAGTAGGTGACATAGGCTTTGGATACGCCGGTCAGGATCGGGGCCCATGTGCTTTGGTCTTCCCAATCGAAGGGCGTTTCAGAGAGGCGCGTGCCACGACGAACGGGCAGGCCCTTGGCTTCAAGCTTGGTTACAACGCGCGATCCGGTTTTTCCGGTGGCGCCAATTACGAGAATGGGTTGGTTGGTCATAGTTATTTCCTATGGTGAGCTGAGAGCTCGTTGGTTGTGTGTGATTTGGAATGGAGTTGGTCGGATTACTACTGAGGTTAAAGAAACTCAGCGGCCGCCAGTCCCATCGCGACGAAGAAAACAAGCGATGGGAGATAGATCACGTAGAACTGGACTTGCGATCCCCGGTGCAAACGCGAATTGCGGACCAGCTGCCAGCGTTGGGTTGTATGAGTTTCGCGGCGCATCGCTATACACTCGCCCGAACTTGGCCGACTAGGATCGACCAATCCATGCCCAAGGCGCTATAGACGTCACCGGCCTGCGCGTTCGCATTATCTGCAAGAATTTCGATCATCATGCTGGCACCATCCGCGATGACAACTCCGGCTTGTGTAAGCCGGTGCAAAGCCGTCTCACGTTTTGTCATGTTAAACGTCCCGCTGGCATCTACGGCGATGTAGGCTTCGAACCCTTCGCGCACGGCCCGCATCGCGGGAAACGCGGCGCAGACTTCCAGCGACAGCCCGGCGAAGATCAGTTTGCTTCGCCCGGTTGCGCGAATGGCCTCTTCCACCCGTGGATCGTCCCATGCGTTGACCGTTGTTCGGTCGATAAAGGTCTGATCTGGCAGGGCTTCCAGCAATTCCGGAATAGCAGGCCCCCATAAAGTCTCTGACGATGTCGTGGTCGTGACAATCGGCAGGCCGAGCGCCTTTGCGGCTTTGGCCAAACCGACGATGTTGTGTTTGAGGTCCGCGATAGAATAGTCACGGATGCCAGTCATCAGTCCCACCTGATTGTCGACAAATACAACGGCGGCATTGTCACGTGTAAGAGGTTCCGGGTTGTTCAGTTTCGTCACGGTCTTCTCCTTTTAAGGTTGTTGTTGGGTGGTGTTGGGTTCAGTCAATTGATCCAAGGCGACCGGCTCGGTAGTCAGCCTCGACAGCGTCAAGCTCTGCCGCGTTGCCCATGGCGAATGGACCCCGTTGAACAAAGGCTTGGCGCAGGGGGTGTCCTCGAAACAGGACGACATGAGCGCCCTCTTCGGAGGAAAATGAGATGTCCGCGGCCCCCGCAAATGCGATGGCTTTGTCAGGTTTCAGATCGGCAGACCCTGCGGTCCAGGTCACGGTGGAGGTACCGGTGATGGCCAAGACCCAGGCGTGTTGGTCGCTGTCGCTGCTGTGCGTGAACTGACCGCCGGGCTGCATGTTGATATCCAGGAGCGTCAGCGGAACGTCGGGCGCGACCCCACCCATGACACCGTTGCTGTCCCCAAGTATCAGCCGCGCGGTTGAGCGGTCGCCTGCAAGCTTTGGGATGTCCTTGGCTGCGAGGTGAAATGCAGATGGCGCGTCGTGCCGGTTCTCTCCGGGCAGGTTGACGAAGACCTGCAATGCGTGGGTTCTGGCATCGGGCCCCGGCGCTTCGTCATGCAGGGCGCCGCGCGCGGCCTTGAACCAATAGAGATCGCCAGGCGCCAGCTCGAGGTCATTGCCAAGGGAGTCGCGGTTGCGGAACGCGCCTTCGCTGTCCTCAAACATCACGGTCACAGCAGACAGGCCTGCGTGCGCGTGGGGCCCGAACGTGGGCTTTGTCGCGTAGAAGTGGTCCACCATGATCAGCGGATCCATCAGCCCCTGGAAGTCCGCGTGCTGGTAGCTTTGGGCCACAAAGCCATCGCCGATGGTGATCTTGCGACCGTCGCTTTGTGCATGTGTTTCACAGGGGGCGCCTGCGAGTGTGTCGATAAGTTGCTTGGTCATGTCAGTCTCTCGCTTCTGTTGAACTTAGAATATGAGCGAGACAATCAGCAGAAAATCGGTCAATATCAGGTCTTATCGTTCTACATTTGGAACAATAGGATGAGGCATAGCATGGACCTTAACGACGCCTTCTACTTTGTTCAGGTTGTTGAAAAGGGCGGATTTTCCGCCGCAGCCCGGTCGTTGAATATTCCCAAGTCCCGGCTCAGCCGCCGTGTGCGGCAGCTTGAGGAAGACCTTGGCGTGCGCCTTTTGCAGCGCACATCGCGCATCGTCACGACGACAGAGATCGGAGAAGACTACTACCGCCACGCGCAAAAGGCCCTCGCACAGTTCGAAGTCGCCGAAACCGCCGTCCGTCGCAAAACCAACAGGATCGAAGGCACTGTGAACGTGTCCTGTTCCGTGGGGATGGCGCAGTTCGGTCTGGACCAGATCTTACCGCGTTTTCTTCAGGACAATCCTGGGGTGACCGTTGTCCAGCGCGCCTCGAACCGGATGGAGGATTTGATCAAAGGGGGGATCGATATGGCGATCCGCGGACACATGGACACTCTGCCCGACTCGAGCCTCATCCAAGTGCGACTGGCACGGGTGGAATGGCACTTGTTCTGCTCGCCGGACTACCAGAGCGCACTCGATCCGTCCGATGATCCGACCGAGCTTGCAAATCACCCGGCCCTGGTTCTTGGCAGACCCGGAGCGACGCACCAATGGCTGCTGACCGATCGTGACGGGCAAAGCGCATCGATCCCCTGCAAGGTGCGCTTTGCAAGTGATGATATGTCAACGCTCAAAAACGCGGCGGCTTTGTCCTTGGGCGTCGTCGCCCTGCCTTCTTACGTATGTCAACGAGAGGTGGAAGCCGGATCACTTGTGCGCATATTGCCGGGTTGGACCGCGGGAACCCCACAAATCAGCCTCCTGATGCCTTCGCGGGAAGGATTGTTGCCTGCGTTTGAGGTGTTGCTTGATTTCTTGAAGCGTGAATTACCAACCGTTCTGGCCGGCGATGCACCAGCGGACACGTAACAGCGGCTCCAACGGGATTGAACTTCCCGCGTCCAGCTGTGGCATTTCACCTTCCTTTGCGGCTGAGCTTGGTAATTCTCGTTCAGAGAAGGAAAACAAGCAGACATTAGAGCGGGGAAGATCAATGGCAGTTTTGTCCCGCACAGCAGAAATTCGCCCAAACTCTGCGAGCGGCCGCTTCGAGCCCTAATCAGACGTTGAATTTAGAGAAATAGGAAAACTAGTTTTCGACCTTGAACAAAGGCCATTTGTCGGGGACACCCTTTAGTTGCCTTTCTCCGATTGGTTCAAACTGCAAGCCCGAACCCACGACTAGGCTTCTAACCACACCAGAAACCCATGTTTCACCTCCCGGTACGAACTCAAGAATTCGGGCGGCAATGGTAATTGCCAAACCAGAAACATCGTTGTCCCGTCTTAGGCACTCACCGGTATGGATACCGGCACGTACGACCAGACCAAGATCCGATGCCTTTGTTTTAATGTCGTTGGCACACGCAATCGCGCGGCTAGGGCCCGTGAAAGTTGCGAGTACCCCGTCACCCATAGTTTTAATCAGAGTGCCGTCGTACCGAGCAATCGCCCGAGCAGCTGCCGCTTCGTGCTCCTCAATAGTGTTTTTCCAGTTTTCGTCGCCAATGCGCGATGCGATAGCAGTTGACCCTTCGATATCGGTCATAAGGATTGTAGACAGGACACGGGTTTCCCTTGTCTCAGAGGTGGCATTACAGACGAAATCAGTGATTTGTCGAACAATACCGCTGGTATCCCCGATCCATGGAAGGTGATCTGAGTTATCAACGAATTCAAAGCGAGCATCTTTAATATTCTCGGCGAGGTATTTTCCGTCTTCTACAGAAACTGCGATATCCTTTTCAGGATGAAGGATCAGCGCAGGAGCTTCGATTGCTGGGAGGACCGACCTGTAATCGATTTCGTAGTTCAGACGCGTGATGGCAATGGCTGAACTCGGGCTTGCCGACTGTGTAAGTAGCTTGTTGAAAAACGCCTGTTCTTCTGGGTCGTCCTTAACGGAAGGGGCCGCCCACTCTAGCTCGTGACCGAGATCGCCCCAACTGGCTTCGAGTTGTTTGAGGTCATCCTCGAATTCCGCACGGCGTCGGCCTCGTGGCCAATCAGGTTTCCATGCGTCGCAGGGACGGCTGCCAATCATAACTATCGAGCTGACCATTTCCGGATAACAAGCTGCGAAGACGGCAGTCATGGCACCCCCTTCGCTTATTCCGAAAATTGCGGCCTTGGTGCTGCCAACAGCAGACATGACTGCTCGAATGTCTTCCGCGCGTTCTTCCAGCGTTGGCGCTCCAACGTTGCGATCCGACATACCGGTACCGCGTTTATCAAAGATGATGACTCGGCATTTCTCGGCTAATCCCTCAAGAAACTTTCGGTATCCGGGGTGTTCCCAAACGATCTCGATATTATGGAGCCAACCAGAGATGTAGATAAGATCAATGGGTCCGTCTCCAATTACTTGGTAGGCAATCGCAACATCGCCAGCGCGTGTAAACTTAGTAATTGGCTTAGCAAAAGGGACCATGGAGCATTCCGCAGGTGACACAAACCTAGTATTACTCAGTGCCGACGAATTCCAAAATTTTTTCATGATTCAGAATACGCGGAAATGAGTTAGTCGCAGAAGGAAAGCGTTAGCAGTGAGTTCCGCTGCACCAAAGAACTGGGTTTGTTTTTCAAAATCAGAATTTCGGACATAATCGGATTGTAGTTTACAGGATGGCAAGATGGACGATCTAGACTCTCGCGCGACCCAAGTTCTTGACCTATGGTTTCCCGATACGAAGCACTGGAACAGCCCCCAAACACACATGCAGTTCTGGGACGAACGCATGCAGGGTGGCATGGACGAAATAATCTGCAGCGAGTTTGCCGAATTGACCGAGGCCGCGGCTCGCGGCGAGTTGGATGGATGGTCCGAGACTGCCAGAGGCAGGATGGCGCTCATCTTGTTGCTGGATCAGTTCCCCCGCTCACTCTGGCGGGATACACCCGCCGCTTTTGGCCAAGACATCATGGCGTGCCGGCTATGTTTGGAGGGCATAACCAACGGGCACTATGCCGCGCTGTCGACGCCATGGGAGCAGATGTTCTATGTCATCGCAATTGGCCATTGTGAAGGGCCTGACCACCTTGACCGGATCGACTTGTGTATCCGTTTGGTCGATGGAATGACATCGCTGTGGCCGGAGGCCTTGGCGCCTTTGGCCGACGGTGCGAATGGGCAAAATAGAACTGTCCGCAGGGTGATAGAGCGGTTCGGGCGCCATCCGCACCGGAACAAGGTACTCGGTCGAACGTCTACCGCCGCGGAGGAAGTCTACATCGCCGCCGGTGATTTTCCTCACCAGCGCAAAGCTTCGGACGTGATATCGGACACCTGAAGGGACAATCGAAAGTGGTGCAGATCTAATGGCGGCTGTATTCGCGGAAAGGCATTAAGCAGAGAGCAACGAAGGACTGCGGTTAGCGAATGCTTTGTGACATAGTCTTTTGGGAGCTCTGTCATTATTTCATGCCATAACATGCCACCGTGTTAGAATTCATTGAACGTCCGCAGCGATCCCAAATTGACCGATCCTGCAAGTTGCCCCCGTGTCCGTTCGCATCGTAAGCTTTGCACCGAAACAAATCGTCCCGTCATTCTGATCTGAGCAGTATTTGGAGGTAAGATGCCCAAGAACAGCAAACTCAATACTGCGTTCCTAGTCCGTGATGAAACTGATCTGAGGACGCAGTTCTCTGAAACGCATGAAATCGCTATAAAAAAATGCTTGAAACATATCGATGAGCACGCGCGGAAGTTTATTGAAAGATCTCCATTTGTTTGTATCGGAACCCAATCACCGGATGGGTCTGCGGACGTAAGTCCTAGAGGTGATCCGTGCGGGTTTGTAAAGATATTGGATGACACGACCCTCTTGATCCCCGACAGACCGGGCAACAACCGTTTGGATACACTGTCAAATATTCTGACCAATTCCAAAGTCGGACTGCTATTCTTAGTGCCCGGATTCGATGACACTATGAGGGTAAATGGTCACGCGGAACTCACGCGTGATCCTGATTTGCTTTCCATGATGGCCGTAAATGAACGAGTTCCCAAAATTGCTATCGCGGTGCATGTCGATGAAGTCTTCATTCATTGCGCGAAAGCTCTTCGCCGATCAAAGCTTTGGGATGCCGATCGGCATCAGAACCGTGACGACGTACCGTCTCTAATGAAGATCATACTGGATCAAACATCTGGCGCACCGGCCGATCCCGAGGAACAACTTAGGTTGGACGAAAATCTGGAGCGAGAGTATCGCCAGACAATGTACTGACCAAGGTTAGTGGTGTATCTGCTGCCACAAGCGGTTACTTGTTGGACAAATCAGAAGGTCCACCCAATCACAATGCTGTCACTCGCTTTCGGACTCACAAACAAAGCCCGACGTTATACTGACGTGACTTGTATCGAGCAGAGCCCAATAACCGCTTTCAACTAAGATACCGTCTGGAAGCATCACGAAAGTCATCACACTGGCGCCGCGCTCGCCGAAGCTCTCTGACCTGTGGCACGCAGATACGCCTTTTCGCTGGTCATTTCACTTGAGCAGCCAAGTGCGTTCGATGTCGTGGTCGTCCCAGGTAAAGACACCCTGATCACCGGTAACGCGATAAGAGTGATTAGGCCTTTCGGGGTGAGTGCAGGAAATCTCCAAAGATACCGCCGCCGTACTAACGAGCATCATAGTGATTGCTGGAATTGTGATCAGCCGCAAGATTGACATGCGTAAATAGTGCATCTCTGTCCTTCCACCTTGCAAGATCCCTGGAACCGAAGGGACGTTGGTTGAATTGGCATTGGCCTGCGCTTTAAATGTCTGCTTAGTCCGCATAGCAGTCGTCCAACTTAATCGCAGCGAACCTCTTCTACGAGCCCAACGCGGACCAACACCAAAATCCATAATTTTCTGGCACCGGCGATAGCTTCAAACGTCGGTCAATTTTACCATAGTAGCAGGCTTGCTTTTTGCGCCACGAAACCTTTTGGCGTCGGAAAAAGCGAGCGCATCCTAGCAATAAGTTCGATCTCACCATCCAGCATCTTTCGGACAGTGTTTAGCCAGTTATTGAAGGTTTCAGATTCCCAATGATCCTGGACTGCGGCTTCGTTCCGGAACACTTCGTAGAAATAGAAACGATTTGGGTTTGTTTCATCCACCATAATATGAAACTGGAAAACTTCGGGTTCTTCACTGACAACATTTTGCGCTTGGAAGATGCTGGCGTCCAAAAAGGGCTGCCGATACTCAGGTTTTACGTTGATCACGAAGAACCCACCAAACATTGCATCGTCCATATTTGTCTCCCTCATTGACCTGAAAGCGGCGAAGGTCGCAAAACACACCTGTCCTGCTGGATGTTAAAAACCTAAAGCACTGCGATACCCATGAACCTAAGCGGATATCCTTTCTTCATCTGCTTCACCCCATCCTAGCGCGCGAGCAAGTTCGTGTGACATTGTGGTAAGTGTATGGCCAATCTTTTCTCGCTCGGAAGGTGTAAACACCCGAAGAGACGCCGTAGCGCCGATTGAAAGCGTCGCACCAACACCTGTCTTGGTCAGCGTTGTAGCGACAGAACTGATTCCGCGCTCGAGCTCTTCAACACATTCGGCATACCCTTTGGCTCGAATGACATCGAGTTCCGCGGCCAGATCCTTGGGGTCTGTAATCGTGTGATCTGTGTACTGCTTAAGCTGCCCATCCAATCGGTCTTGAGACAGCAGTTCAGGCGAAACGGCGGCGATTGCCTTGGCGCAAGAGCACGCGTGCATTGGTCGTTTGCCCATACCTGGATGAAGAAAAGACACGCCCGTCTGCGGTGTCTCCACATGAATAATCTCGACCCAATGGCCCCGTAGCCGAGACAAGAAAAATGCAGCGCCATAGTCATTCGCGGCGCCAGATAGGACAGGCGCAATCACTTGCAAAAGAGCGGGATCAGAGTGATCGCTCAACGTGATACGCTTTAGCCTATTCCCAATCGCAAACTCTCCGCGGGTTGGTGATTCAAGGAGGCCGGACGAAACAAGGTCTTGAACCAGCCTGTAGGCCGTCGGTTTAGGTATATCGGACTGGGCACAGATATCCGCTACGGACGCACGTCCTTTTTGACCTACGATTTCCAAAATCAGCGCTAATCGTTCGAGATGCATTTTTCTCACTTTATGATAACTAAATTTTCGATATACGATACAATTTAGGGAATCAAGGGAGGAGCACTCGATGGATGGACAATGCTGTGGACCGGGCTTCAGGAGTCCGCAAGAAGCCATCAAAGCCCCACGAGAAAAGCTACTCTACACGATCGCCATCTACACCGGGACAGGGATCCAGAAACCTGATTACCTTGCTACAGTGGATGTCGACCCTGACAGCCCGACCTATTCTCAGGTAATCCATCGGCTGGAAATGCCGGGGATTGGGGACGAGCTTCACCACATGGGGTGGAACGCCTGTTCGTCCTGTCACGACGACGGCTCGATGTCCCGCAAATACCTGATCCTGCCGGGCGTACGCTCTAACAACCTTCACATCGTTGATACAGCCACTGACCCGCGTGCGCCGCGGTTGCATAAGATCATCGACGGGGCCGAGATCAAGGCCAAGGCAGATTTATCGGGCCCGCATACGGTGCATTGTTTGGGCTCGGAAATCATCATTTCCTTCCTTGGAAACGCCAAGGGTGAGGCTCCTGGAGGCTATCTGCATCTCGACAAAGAGTTCAACATCGTCGGTCGCTGGGAAACCTCGATGGGAGATATCAAGTTTGGCTACGATTTCTGGTACCAACCGCGCCACAACGTGATGGTCAGTTCCGAATGGGCTGCGCCCAATACCTTCATGCCGGGCTTCGATCTGGAAGAAGTGGGACATCTGAAATATGGGCGGGAGCTGCATTTTTGGGATTTCGAAAAGCGCGAACCGGTCGAAAGCTTCTATTTGGGTGAGGACGGGCTGTTGCCACTGGAAGTCAAGTTCCACCATGACCCCGACAGCACGCATGGGTTCTGTGGCGCAGCTCTTTCGACCAATGTCATTCATTGGTGGCAAGACGATGCTAATAAGTGGCAGTGGGAAAAGATAATCGACGTAGAAAACGAGATGCATCCGGAATGGCCGATCCCGTTACCGGGGGTTATGTCGGCGATCCTGATCTCGATGGACGACAAATACTTGTATCTAAACAATTGGCTGCATGGAGATATGCGCCAGTATGACATCACCGATCCTCATAATCCCAAGCTGACTGGCCAAGTGTTTATGGGGGGGCTTTTGGGTAAAGCTCCAAGCGTAAATGGGGTTGAGGTCGCAGGTGGTCCGCAAATGTTCCAGCTCTCTCTCGACGGACGAAGGCTTTATGTCACGACCTCGCTGTTCTCGACTTGGGATAACCAGTTCTATCCTGAGATCCGCGAAAAGGGCGGGGTGATGGTGATGATCGATTGCGACCCTGAAAACGGTGGTATGAAGATCAACGAGGATTTCATTGTGGACTTTGGCAAAGAACCAAATGGTCCATCGCGCTGTCACGAGAGCCGGTATCCGGGCGGTGATTGCACAAGCGACATCTGGCTATGACTATGTATACCGTGACCATCGCGAACAGAGATGGAGCGCAATACTGTGTGGATGCGCGGCGTTCACTTCTGGAAACGCTGAGAGAACAGGGCGTCGACTTGCCTTTTGGGTGCAAGTATGGCGGCTGCATTACCTGCGCGGCAAAACTAAAGACTGGCGCGATCGATCAACGCCGACAGGTTGCGCTGAATAATCGGCAAATTGCTAACGGCTATGTAATCCTTTGCGTGGCACGTCCGACATCCGACATCACGCTTGAGATAGGGGTCGAAAGCCATGACAAGTTGTACCGCAATCCGTTTCTCGACCCACTCAAACCCCACGAACTCAAGGCTGACATTGCGACGCCGAAGGAAGGTTAACCGATGCCCGAAGCAGACATCGATCGCATCTACGATTACGACCCCAAGTACCTAGCCGACATCCTGCAATCGGTCAAAACCATTGCAATGGTGGGGGCCAGCGCGGACAAAACAAAATTCAGCTATGGCGTTCTGCGACAGCTCAGCGAAATCGGCTATGATATTCTACCGGTGAATCCTAACCCGAATGTTTCTGCAATTAGAGGACTCAAAGTATACCACTCGCTGGAAGAGATCGACAGACATGTTGATATGGTAGACGTCTTCCGCCCAAAAGAAGAGTTTTATGGCTTTGCCGAGAAGGCCATTGCAATCGGGGCAAAAGTTCTTTGGGGTCAGATCGGCGTGTACGACGACAAAGCAGCGCAACTCGCCGAAGCGGCGGGCCTTAAAGTCGTGATGAACCGATGCCCCAAGATTGAACTCTTCCGCCCTTTTTGGAAGCCGCGCCTGGACCTAAAGATATGATGAAATTCGATTGGTAGCGGCCTCCTCAGCATCCAATAAGGGTGCCAATTGAGATGTTATGCTTACGGAAGAGAAGACACGTAATCCTGCCCGCTTTTCGAAACCCGCGTTCTCTAAACCCAGGAATGGCCGTTTTGTTTATACAACCAACGACCACGTAGTCCGCGAACCAGATATTCAGGCTACGTCCCAGCGCCGCGCAGCGGCAAACGGCAGCTTTGTCCTGCATTGCGGTCGTTCGCGGCAACTTGCTTGAACGTCTACTTTGCGGACAAAGCCGTCATTCGCCTCACCTGCAATCTGGTCAGATCCGAATGTCAGCAAGGCGCAGAAACCGGACTTTGCAAAAGCTCACCAACTGTGCGGAACCGAACTTGAATCCGGGATATCATGCTGCCGCGCGGTTGGTTGAACCTGTAGGTCGAAACAGGTGTAAATTCGCATCCGACTTGATCCGGTTAATCACGAGACTTTTGCGTGGCGTCGTATTGAGAACAGACACGCGTTTGGCGACATTCCTAGATAGTGGGATGACTTCCGCTGAATCCTTGCCTCAATCTACGGATCGCACCCTTGCTGGCGTTGCGCTGATGCTTGGATTTTGCCTGACTGCTCCTTTGCTATATGTTGCTGCAAAACTCGCGTCGGCCAGCGTGCCAGTTGGGCAGATAACGGCTGCTCGCTTTGTAGTGCAGTGCGTGCTCATGGCTCCGTTTGTCTGGATAATGGGACTTTCACTTCGTGTGGCGCGCGGTGCGTTGTTGATACTTGTATTCCGATCTTTACTTTTACTGTTCGCCACCTTTTGCTTCATTGCGGCAATCCGAGTAATGCCACTTGCCGATGCGTTGGCAATTGTGTTTGTAGCCCCGTTTATCGTCCTATTGGTCGGCAAGTTTCATCTTGGTGAAGACGTCGGCCCTCGTCGTGTCGGGGCAGCTCTTGTGGGGTTTGTTGGTGTATTATTCGTCATCCAACCTAGTTTCGCGGCCTTCGGTGCGGTTGCATTAATTCCGCTAGGTACGGCATGCGCTTTCGCTTTCTACATTCTTGTGACGCGGGGATTGTCGCGACGGATGCACCCCGTGGCTCTACAATTCCACACTGGCCTGATTGCCAGTTTGTTTTGTGTTCCTACCTTAGTAGTCGCGCAGGGTTCTGGCTCCGAGCTTTTCGATCCTGTTTGGCCGACAGAAATCGCGTTTCTGTGGCTTTTCGGGGCAGGTTTTTTTGCCACTGTGAGCCACATGATGATGACATATGCGCTTTCCTTTGCCCCTTCTGCTACACTGGCCCCACTTCAGTACTTTGAGCTGCCGGTAGCGACCTTGTTTGGCTATCTTGTCTTCAGCGACTTCCCTAACGCTCTCAGCCTTTTTGGTATTGGCATCATCATCGGTGCAGGGCTGTACATGATACATAGAGAAAGGGTGGCAGCCAGACAGTTGGCCGCAGAGCGCCCAGCACCTCCAATCTAAGTCTAAATGCGGACATCGATGACATGTGTTGCGCTTGTTTGTTTCTGCCCGGCACTCGGATCGGGAATGTCCTCTTCGGGATGCCGCTAACTGCTCATCAATAGCGCAGAAAACGGCAGGAGAGAGCCCAGAGCAGACTAAATGAGTTTTAGTCCAACCCAAGATCACTCATCCCTGAGGTGAGTACCAGATTGGCGACGTATAGGCCCTTTCTTGTATCGACAGAGGGGCTTCTTCAGGGATTTTTGCCCCGAAAACCTTGGCATCATAGGTTGTCCACCGCGGGGTCGGTATTGCCAACACTCTGACGTAATAGAACGCGCTTTGCGTCGGGTCGTAGTTCGGGTCTTCCCAATATCCGGCGAGAATTGCCTGGCCGATGTCATTTGTCCAAGACGCGTTTTCTACATCCACCGTATTGCCGACCGGGCCGTTACACGCCGCGTTTACAAGTTCACGCCCGCCACAAGCAACGTCATAAACACGTTCCGACGTTGTGCCGTCACTGCTCAGCCAGCCTTTGACAATCTGAATACGATCGAGGTTGGCCCCATCGGGGTCACGGAGCGCACGGATGAGAAAGCGCGGAGACCGACCGTCACTATCCGCTGGCAAATCCGCCCCCATCGGGACGCCATTTTCATATCCATACGCGGCAAAATCCGCGCGTGGCAGGTCGGCTACGTCGAATTCATATCCGGCGAAAACGCGAACACGTATGTGCGGCCCAGTGGTGGCATAGACTTCTTTCCGAGCAAACGCATCCCAAATGGCCTCGCGGGTGTTTTCCCTTGCCCAAACGGCCGCCAAACCCGACGCCGAAGTCTGCCATGCATATTGGGCAACACTCTCGTCACCACCAATGCCGCCGACGACTTCTTCAAATCGGATCGGGTCAGCAGTAGGTTCAACAGCTGCGACTTTCCCGAAGAAATTGTCCTCGCCAACCGTGGACAGCGATGTATGAGCATCGGTTGAACCGATCACGCCAAATTTGAAAGGGTTTGTCCCTGTTTCCGCCTCGTATCCAAGCCCCCGCCGCAATGCTGCCCGCGCATACTCGCGTGGAAGCATCTCCGGTGTCTTGGGTTCTGGTCCAAGTTGTCCTTTGTCCCACGTTTCGAAGTCAGCAAATTCATCGTCTGGTGAAAGCATGGGATGCGCTTCGCCGTCACCTTTCATTTGCGTGATTTCGTAGATCGGTTCCCACTTGGCACGTTGTTTGAAATACTCAACATCGAACGGTTCGCCTGACAAGCGCACTTCGTCAAACATCAAACCGTTGGACAAATTGCCATTGTGCGGGATCGCAAGCAGCTTTTGGCCTGTTGTTTCTTCGGCTTGTTCCATCCATGCCCAAAGGTCTTCGGGGTCGAAGCTATCAAAGTTCGAGAAAGGGATGATCTTGTCAGCGCCCTCTTTGCCACCGTTGAATATGACGTTCCTGTGCAGGTTGTTCCGCTGTGGGTTTGAGGTCCACTCGAACCCGATAAGCGCAGTAAACAAACCCGGTTGATTGTTTGCCTCAGCGGCAGAGGTAATGTTGCTCCATGCTGTTTGGTAAATCTCCCGATAATCCGCCAATGGGTCTGTGCCAGTGGACTTGGCTTGGCTCCAAATCGACCATGCGCCAACGGGATCGCCGGCCTCGACAGCCGCGTTCAGTTGCTGGCCAAACTCCGTGGAGAGCAGCGTGGCGTCTTTGGCTGAGAGCAGCGGCGCAAGACCAAGATTCTCGGCGTGATCGGCAATAACCAGAAAATCCAAGGGTCGGCGCAACCTCGCTTCGACACCGGTGCTGGATGTAACGACTTCGCCTTTGGCAAACCTGTACGCTTCATCAGGGCCAAGTACATTCCCGATCATACCGGCATCGGCAGAGTATGATGTATGCAAATGGGTGTCGCCGAAAAAGACCTGATTAGGGAAGTCTTGTTGTGGGTAGGGGGAATACTCTCTTTCTCCGGGTTGAGTGCTTGGGACGTCCTCGGCAAACGCGGCAGCAGTAAACGCAACAGTCAAAATAGATGCTAAACGGAACATTTCGTAACCTCTTACCATGTTCAGAGTTTACAACACTCAATACAGTAAATATTCCGCATAGTCTGAACTATGTTCGCTCAGCATGGCTGCTGCCAAAGAAAACTCTACTAACGATGGCTGCTAGCCCAAAGCACTGTTCACGCAATAACTAGAGCACACGACTGTACTGAAGTCTCAAATCAAAATGGTCTTCTAAGTTGGTTTGCTAGAGAAACTCGAGGTTCCATCAATTTTGGCAGTTCGACGACGCGCAATCTCCTGTCGAATTAAATCTATGTGTAAACGTGCATCATATGCTCCCTGGCGGTATGCGAGCGGTAGATTCAGATTTGCAAGGGCCGTATCTACTTCTTCGATATCTTTGGCGACTTCCTCTACTTCAGTTGAGGTCTGTGCCCTGCTGAGTTCCTCCTCAAGCGCAGCGATGCGCTGATAAAAACGCCAGACGCGGCGCTTTTGAAACCACACGTAACCGGACGGGACGATCCGCAGAAACGGTACCAAGAACAATAAAGGCAACAGCAATAACAATACGCTGCCAAACTGCGCCGCGATCCAATATGGCAAGACGCCGTGCAAAAAGTTTGGCCCAGAGTTTATTAGCTCTGTGGCAATATTGTTTAATGGCACAGGCGGCGAAGCCGTGTTTGGATACTCGCGCGCACTTTGCAAAATATTAGGTTCGCCATGAATGTTCTTTGCTGCATTCACTAACCTATCGGTTACCGCAGGGTGCAGATCGGATGCGGCAATAAGTGAAGCTCGCAATGCTAAGATCTTAACATCCTCTGGTGGTCTCGGAGGGTCGAGTGTGATTGATCCTGCTGGTACAGTTACCGAATTCGCTCCTGAAAGTTTCAATGCAAGGGCGTCGACCAAAGCCATAGGGACGAAAATGATTTCTGGATCAAAGATTGCATCCATAAGGTAAGGTGCATCGAGTGGAGCGACAAACAACGCTGCATCAGCTTCGTTGGCATATAACGCCTTTATCGCATCATTGCCCCCAACATTGACGAGGTCTATGCCGACATTTTGCAACCCAGCGGCTTCAATTAGCGCTAAAGCGGCGGCACGAGTACCGGACGCCTTGGTTCCTGCAGCTAAGCGAATGTCTCCCCATTCTCCTGCATTGGCCCCGACTGGACTAGACTTTCCGCGGAACACCACCATGGGTTCAAGAAAAATAGCACCCAAAGACTGTAAGTTTTCGTCCTGAGGTATTTCCAGACCACCCTGAACGAATGCGGCATCCACTTCGCCAGAAACAAGTTTTTGAATGTTCTCAACGGACCCCTCGGTTCCAACTAAAACTACCTGAATGCCGTCACGTGCAAGTTCTGCTTTGTAGAGCTGTCCAACTTGCCAATATCCGCCGCCGCTTATGCCAGCAGCCAGTTTAATACTGTTGGGCGGTTTCAAGCCAAAGATCAGAAAAACAAGCAACCCGATAAACATAATCGGAAAGAGAATGAAAAGAGCTAAGCGCATTTATTCTCACATTCAGATGATCGGAACCGATAATTCGTTCTCATTTGATAGCAGTCTTTTTACCAACGAGAAACCGATCACAGTTGGTAGCACTCGAAAGTTCGCGTTCTTCCGTTTAAGTATCCCTTAAGATTAAGTTGGTAGCGCAAAAAACCAAGAGTGCTTGAACGAGGTTGAAATCAAAAACTGGCCGTCTCAGCAACGGTTTATCTTATTAAAAATTGAAACTTAGTTTTGTCTTTGTCGTCGGCTTCGTCCGCAAAGTAGACGTTCAAGCAAGTTGCAGCAAACGACCCCTTGAGCCCAAAGCGGACATATTCGCCGTCTCAACAAGTCTCATCCGTCAGGGTGCCGTCCTTCCTCTCGAAGTAGACTAACGACCTCGTCGATCCCAGGATGGCGTCTAGATCTATGTGGAAGCTCGAGAGCCAACACCCGACCAGTTTTGATGTTTTCGGATGAAACCTTCGTGAGCTGCCCTGACCGAAGCGCCTGCTCGAACAGGCAACTATGTCCCATAAGCACGCCTGCCCCAGACTTCGCTTCTTCCAAGGCAAGGGCATAGAGCGAGTATCGCGGCCCTCTTTGGGGATCACCAACTGAAACACCCGTCGCCTCTGACCACATGGACCAGTCTTCTTGCCACGTCTAGTCGTGCAGCAACTGTGCGGCCTCGAGATCGAGATCATCTGCCATCTTCGGTGAACAAACGGGGAGGATTTCGTCTTCCGCAAGCACGATCTGATCCGATGTCTCAGCCTGGACGGAAAAGAACACCGAAAGATCAAATAGTTCTCTCGACAGGCTCGGAGGGTTCTCCATCGCGGTTACAGAGACATTCAGATCGGGGCGCTTCTCGCGCAGTTTTCCCAAGCGCGCCGGTAGCCAAAGCTGCGCAATTGAGGGCAAAGCGGCTATGTGAATCTCAGGGTTCGGCGCCAGATTTCGCAAACTTTGCGTAGCCGCCGCGAGGAGATCAAAGGCATTTGTGAACTCTCCTGCCAGCTTGCGACCAGAGGAGGACAAAGAGACGCCGTGGGCGCTTCTTTCAAACAGGGTTGTTCCAGCCCAAGCCTCTAAAGCTTTTATATGTTGAGATACCGCACCGGCCGTGACGCCCAACTCCTCTGCCGCAGTAACAAAACTTTCCAGCCTTGCCGCAGCCTCGAAAGCGCGCAGAGCATTAAGGGGTGGACCCTTGGGGCGACGTGGTAGGACCGCCATAAACCTAAGCCTTAGTTTTTCTACGCCAAGAAATAGCAAAACTGGTTTGCGTTGTCATGCGATCTGTCCAATCTGTGTGCAGCCAAGGAGGGAAATGCGATGACCATAGAAATGAGAAACTGGGTGCCGGCCGACAGCGAAGCACTGGTCCAGAAGATCGCGACCGACACATCACGCACCTCATCCAAGGCGCTGCTGGACCGCATTGAGCATTTAGCCATCCGAAACCGGGAAATCCACGAGCAAGAATGCTTCAACCTAAATCCTGCAACCAATGTGATGAACCCGAGAGCTGAAGCATTACTGTCTTCAGGAATTGGGTCTCGCCCGTCGCTTGGATACCCGGGCGATAAATATGAGATGGGTCTTGAAGCCATCGAAGAGATCGAAGTTATCTCCACTGAGCTCTGCGCGGAAGTTTTCGACGCGAAATTCGCAGAAATCCGCGTGCCTTCTGGCGCGATTGCGAACCTCTATGGCTTCATGGCCACCTGTAAAGCCGGCGATACGATCATTGCGCCTCCTGCATCGATCGGAGGGCATGTAACACATCACATCGCAGGATGCGCTGGGTTGTTTGGTTTGCGTACACTAGATGCACCAACCGATGCCGATGGCTACACCGTCGATCTTGACGAGTTGCGCGCGCTTGCGCGAAGGGAGCGTCCCAAATTGATCACGGTCGGCGGCAGCCTCAACCTTTTTGAGCACCCGGTAACAGAAGTACGCGCGATTGCAGATGAAGTAGGTGCCAAGGTCATGTTTGACGCCGCGCACCAATGCGGGATCATCGCAGGAAAAGCCTGGCGTAGCCCGTTGGTCGAGGGTGCGCATTTCATGACCATGAGCACGTATAAGAGCCTTGGCGGCCCTGCAGGCGGTCTAATCGTTACAAACGATGCTGAGATCGCAAAGGCTCTGGATGCCATTGCATTCCCTGGTATGACAGCAAACTTCGATGCCGCAAAGTCAGCTGCTCTTGCTGTGACGATGCTTGATTGGCGCGACTATGGACGAGACTACGCTGCCGAGATGATCTCCATGTCCCGCGCGTTGGCCCAGAGCCTCGACGCTCAAGGTGTTCCAGTTTTTGCCGGGCGCGAGGGCTTCACAGCCTCTCATCAATTCGCGGTTCTGGCTGAACGCTTTGGCGGTGGACAGGCTGCATCCAAGACCCTGCGCAATGCCGGCTTCCTGGCTTGCGGCATTGGTCTGCCTGTGCCTGAAGTCGAAGGTGACATGAATGGCCTGCGTATAGGTACACCCGAGTTGGTGAGATGGGGCATGACGTCTGATCACGCCGGCAGACTGGCTTCTCTAATTGCGCGGGGCCTGAAGGGCGACGATATTGCTGCCGAAGTGGCTGACTGGCGACGCGACTTTGCGAGTCTGCACTTCGTTCATGGCTAAAATTGCTGGAGTTTGCCACTAGAGGATGGATGTCCGTTTCGTCCGCAAAGTAGACGTTCAAGCAAGTTGCCGCGAACGACCGCAATGCGGACGAAGCAGTCATAGGTCCGCTGTCCACCATTAGTTTTGGACTTCATTTCGTTGTCGTAATTTGTATCTGAAGAAATCGACGAAACGGGTTTTAATCTTGCTTGGTGGTGCTGACCCCCGGCACCGCCTATTGTTCATAATCAGAAACAGATTTTAACGGCAGGAGAATCGAGTGCAAAGCATCTCTGATCGAAGTTTGTTCGCCACCAAAGTGGCTGAAGAAGCAGGCGCGTTGGCTATAAGATATTTTGGCAATAGAGACACTCTGGTGGTGGATGCAAAGGGTGCTCAGGATTGGGTTAGCGAAGCCGACCGGAATGTCGAGACGTATGTTCGCGAAAAAATATCCGAGGCCTATCCCGATGATGGAATCTTCGGAGAGGAACACGCTGCGAAATTAGGGTCCAGCGGGTTTGACTGGGTGATCGACCCAATCGACGGCACCACGAACTTCGTAAACGGCATTCCGGCGTGGACGATCGTTCTGGCGGTTGTTTCAGAGGGACAAACACAAATCGGTGTCATTCACGAGCCGAACGTGGCTGAGACCTTTGCCGCCATGCGCGGGGCGGGAGCAACGCTCAACGGGCAGCCAATGCAGGTCGCATCAGGCGTCGATATGGCAAGCGGGACCGTCTCGGTCGGATATTCGAACCGCATCGAAGCGGCAAAGGTGATCCCAATCATTTCTGCCATCATCGAACGCGGGGCCATGTATCATCGCAATGCAAGCGGCGCGCTGTCGCTTGCCTATGTCGCGGCAGGCCGGCTGTTGGGGTACGTCGAAGAGCATATGAACGCGTGGGACTGTCTTGCCGGTCAGCTGTTGATCGCAGAGGCCGGTGGTGTCGTCGAAGAACAGGACGCCAATGAAATGATCCGCGATGGTGGCCGCGTCATTGCCGGTACGCCAAAGATCTTTGATGATCTCAAAGCAATTTGCGAGAAGGCATGGCACGTCTGATTTTCGTCAGGCGATAGCCCACCAGCCGGGGCTACAGCACAGCGTGTCCAAATCAGCGCTCCAGAAATGCCCCTGCCCAGGCTGGTCGTGCTGGCGATCAATCCGCACTCCGGAGAGATGACACCATAGCAGCGTCCCAACCGCGCCGTGGGTTACGATGGCAAGATCACCACCATCGTGCGCGTCCATGATTGACGTGACTGCCCCGACAATCCGGGCCTGAGCATCTGTCGCGGTTTCCCAGCCGCGAAAGCTCACGTCGGGTGCAGCGAAGAATGCATCGGCGGCGGCTTCGAACTGGTGCGGTGGCAGGAAACCGGTGGCACTGCGGTCATTTTCGCCCAGCGCCGGGTTTAACTTCACCTCAAGGCCGTGCGGTTTGGCCAGGATCGCAGCTGTCTGTTCTGCCTTGCGTTCGGTGCTGGACCAGATGGCGCTGACCGAGGCCATGATCGGCGCATTTGCAAATGCTTCGGCCCGGGTGCGGCCCACCTCACTCAGTTCCCATTTGGTGATTGCGATCTCTGGGTTCACGACCACTTCCGGGTGCGAAATGATAACGAGTTTCGGCAATGTTAGCCCTTCGGCAGCAAAACCGGTCCCCGGTCTGCAAAGGCCATTTTGACGTCAGCGCCCGGTTGCAACGGGTCATCCACGTCGTCCTGCACGGCAAACACCTGTCCGAATGCGCCGGTCAGCGTGTATTCCATGCGCACGCCGACATAGGTAGCCTTGGAGACTTTTGCCGGGATGCCGGTTTCGTATCCGATCAGGATGCGGGACGGACGCACCGCCAGCGTTGCCGGACCCACGGGCAAATCGCGAGAGGGCAAGCTGTGGCGGTGTCCTTCGATGTCGATTGTCGCCTGATCGCCATCGACTTCGACGATTTTGCACTCGATCAGGTTTGCTTCACCGATGAAGTCGGCCACGAAGCGGTCGATTGGTGCGTCATAGAGTTGCCGTGGTGTGCCGATCTGGGCGATGGCGGCGTTACGCATGACGACGATCTCGTCCGACACGGCAAGCGCTTCCTCCTGATCGTGGGTTACATAGACAACCGTCAGTCCGAGGTCCCGCTGAATGGAGCGAATGTCTTCGCGCACCTGTCGACGCAGTTTGGCATCGAGGTTCGACAGGGGTTCGTCAAAGAGCAGCACCTGCGGTTCCAGCACCAGCGCGCGGGCGACTGCAACACGTTGTTGCTGGCCTCCTGACAGTTCGCTAGGCAAACGGTTGTCGAAGCCCTTGAGGCCCACCAGTTCCAACCCTTTGAGCGCGCGCGATCTAGCCTCGCTCTTATCAAAGCCGGAGAATGTCAAACCGTACATCACGTTTTCTAGCACGCTCATATGTGGGAACAGGGCGTAAGACTGAAACACCATAGACACATCGCGATCGGTCGCGGGCAGCTTGGTCACGTCGCGATCGCCAATCACTATCCGGCCCGAGCTGGCCATCTCCAGACCGGCAATCATGCGCAGCGTCGTTGTTTTGCCGCAGCCCGATGGCCCCAGCAGCGTCACCAGTTTACCTGCTTCCACATGCAGGTCGATGTTGTCGACGGCCACGACATCTTTGCCAAATACTTTTGACACTCCTTCGAACCGAACCGGCGCGGCTTTACTAGCAATGTTGGTATCCGTCATGTCGTTCGTTCCGCTCCGATCTGGGTGCGCCGTCCGATCTGCACGCGGCCCACGGTGAATTGCAAAAGCCCTACAGCTGCCAGCATCACGAAGATCAGCGTGGTGGAATAGGCGATGGCAAGGCCGTAGTCATTGTTCTCGACGCGCCCGATGATGTAGCTGGTCGCCATGTCGTATTCGGCCGATACCAGAAAAATGACTGCCGAGATCGCGGTCATCGCGCGGACAAAACTGTAGACGAGTGCCGCTAGGATGGCGGGCTTAAGCAGGGGCAGGATCACGCGTCGGAACGTCTGCCACGAGTTTGCACCCAGCGTCAGCGAGGATTCATCAAGCGAACTGTCCAGTTGCGACATGGATGCAATGCCCGCACGCACGCCGACGGGCATGTTGCGGAAAATGAAGCTGATCACGAGGATCACACCAGTGCCTGTGATTTCGATCGGGGGAACGTTGAAAGCCAGGATGTAGCTGACCCCGATGACGGTACCGGGAATGGCGAAGGACAGCATCGTTCCGAATTCGAAGGCGTTCTTTCCGGCGAAATTTTGGCGCGTGAGCAAGTAGGCGGTCACCAGTCCTACAGCTGCCGTCAGCGGAGCCGCTATGGCCGCAATGCTGATGGTGGTCCAGAAACTGTCCCATGCGGCACCCGTCCAGCGGATGCCTTCCTCTTCAAAGCGCACTGAGAAGGCGGTGACATAGTGTTTGAAGGTGAGCGTGTTGTTGACGCCCCAAAGCTCAACGACGCTGCCGTAAATGATCATGCCGTACACAACCGCTGTAAACAGCGCCCAGATGGACGCGATGGCCAACACGGGTATTGCCAGCCCATTGGGCATCAGCGGATGCACGCCAGCGTCCCCCTTGCCGGAAACGGTGGTGTAGCTTTTCTTACCGAGCCAGGCGCGCTGCGCGTAAAAGGCAGACAGCGTGAAGAAGAGCAGTACCATGGCCAGCACGGCGGCCCGACCCTGATCATATTGCGCGCCGACGATGGCAAAGAAAATCTCGGTCGACAGAACGTCAAAATTACCGCCTAGAACAAGCGGGTTGCCGAAGTCGGCCATGCTTTCGATGAAGCCTAGCAGAAAGGCATTCGCCAGACCGGGCCTCATCAGGGGCAGCGACACCGTTCGGAAGGTTTGCCACCTATTGGCGCGCAGCGTTTGGGCGGCTTCCTCCATCGACGGCGACACGCCTTCGACAACACCAATCAGCACCAGAAATGCGATGGGGGTGAAGGCCAGCGTCTGGGCGATCAGGACACCCGGCATTCCATAGAGCCACCGCGACGGTTGCACGCCAAAAAGATCAGCGAAAAAGACTGTGACCGACCCGGATAAACCGAAGAGTAGGATCAAGGCCAGCCCGATTACGAAGGGGGGCGTGATGATTGGCAAAACCGTCAGCGCGCGCATCCCACGCTTGAACCGAAACCCTGACCTGGTGACCACAAGTGCAAAACAAAGTCCCAGAACCGTGGTGATCAGGCCGACGAGAATGGCCAAAAAGAGGGAGTTCCACGCGGCGCCGCATTTAGCACCCCAAAAACACCCCAATCCCCAGAGACGGTAATCAAAAAATTTTGAGGCAAAAACAGATACCGAATAGGCGCCGTCTTCGGTCAAAAAGGCCGAAAACAGCATGTTGGCAATTGGAAAGAACACGAAGGCGGTGACGATTGTAATGACGCCGCCGATGGCGCTGACGACAAACACATCGCCGTTGACTGCACCGCGCGCCGCGATGCCCTGCGTGAGCAGGAACAGGAAAGCCGACGCACAGAGCATCGCTCCATACCCCATGCCGAACTGTCGGATTTTCGGCTCACCAAAGAGGGCCTTGAGCCAGTCGAAGTTGAAGCCGCGAATGCCGATCCCGAAGCCTTGCGCAATCAGCCAGCCAAAGCCCAGTGCACCGGCAAGAATCAGGATCTTAGCGTAGATCGGATCAGATTTAGGTTTCCCCAGCACCAGAATTGGCAATGCCAGCGGGATCAGCAAGGGTGCAAGCCAGAGCTTTTCACCCCGCCCGATCAGAAATAGAGCGGGCGCAAAATCTTCGTCAAACGGATAGCCGTTAAAGAGCCATTCAAATGACCAAAGGCCATCCTCAACCATGTACCATGGCAGCAGGACGTAGCCGGCCCAACCGACAATGATCCAGAAGATCAATACCGGGTGGGTCCTGGTTTTCGCTTTGTCAGTCACTTACTGCGGCAGCACCGAAACGTCTTCGTCCCACTTTTGCAGCAGACGCTTACGCTCATCAGAGGAGCCGTACTTTTTGAAGTCGTAGTCGATCAGCTTGATCTGGCTCATATCCGGGGCGCTTTCAGATGTTTGCGCACCCTTGTTGGACGGGACCTGGAAGGCATTGACTTCAAGTGCGAGGTTCTGGGCTTCGGCACTCAGCGCCCAGTCGTAGAACTTTTTGGCTTCTTCTTCGTTGCGAGCGCCTTCAATGATCGACATCGAACCGATCTCGTAACCAGTGCCTTCGCACGGGGCGACAACCTTTACAGGGAAGCCTGACACCGCCTGCTTGACGGCGTCATGCATGAAGACAATGCCGATCGTGTTCTCGCCACGACCCGCGGCCTTGATGGGCGCCGAACCAGATTTGGTGTACTGATTTATGTTGGCGTGAAGGCCTTTCATGAACTCAAAGCCCTCGTCCTCGCCAAAGATCTGCACCATCGACGCCAGCGTCGTGTAGGCAGTTCCGGACGAATTCGGGTTCGCCATCTGAACGTGCCCTTTATATTCCGGCTTGAGCAGGTCCTTCCAGCAAGCGGGTTCAGGCAGGTTGTTGGCCGCCAGGAGGTCAGAGTTGTAGCCATAGCCCAACGCACCCGAATAGATACCGATGGTCTTGTTGCCAGCACTTTCGGCCTGTGAAATTGCCCAGTCATGCAACTGGTCACGCATGGGCGAGACATATTCCATAGTTAAACCTTCTTCGGCCGCTTGAAGGTGCGGGTCACCCGTGCCGCCCCACCAGACATCTCCTTTTGGGTTTGAGCTTTCCGCACGGATTTGCGCAAAGGTCTCGCCAGAGGATTTGCGAGTCATGTTCACGTCAATGCCGGTGGCGTCCTCGAAGCTGCGCGCCATAAGCTGGCACCAGTCTTCCTGCGCCGAACAGTAGAATGTCAGCTTGTCGGCTTGCGCAGCACCCATGGAAGCGGCGAATGCGATCAGTGAGCCAGCAAGTGTGTTGGTCAATTTCTTCAAAGTCTTTCCTCCCATAACTATCCAGCTTCCGGCTTTGAGCCGGGAACTGTCATGTCACCTGTGAGGGCGGCCACGCTTAATTGTGGCATCTTCTGATTTAACCGGTCTCGGTACGGCTTTTCCTCTTTGTGACTATGTAAGTCTGACCACTCTAACACTTGTTTCGCAAGGATTTTTGCATAGCGACAAAATCAGTGCGATCCAAACGGAGCACCTTTGCAAGCATTATTCAAAGGAAGATCGCAAGCTCATCCATAGCCTTCGAATGCGCGGAGCTTGATACTTGCGCCAATTGGCGAATGTGTTCTGGGCAATCAGATTGTCTAGCGGTCATACAGATTTTGCAGCGAGTGTTTAAAGCTAGCTTCCGATTTTGACCACACTTGTGATGTGTGGGTTCACGCAGTGAGTGCGTTCTCATCGCCCTGCATGACCGAGGAAACTTACCTTAGGAACGTCAACAATGGGCTCGAAGCGGTCATCCGCGTGTTTTTGCCCGATGACCGCTCTGCGCTGTTGAGAAGGCATTTGCGAGCTGTTTGGCCTCGTCAACACTCCAACGCAGGTTGCTCGACCACCGCCAGCGCCGTGCTGATCCGTTCATACAACTCTTCGCCTGTCCGGATATGCCCTACGAGATCTGCGATCTCATCGGGGTCGGTCTCGTGGACCAGTACTTCACGCAGATGATCGACGTTGGCGCGGAGGTCCGGGAGCTTTTCTCGCCAATAGTCGAGTTCTTTTTTCTCTTCTTTGGTCATTGGACCAACAATACGGACCTCACCAGTTCGGAAGTCGATCTTGATGTGGTCCGGATGGGGGATAGGCTCGTCAATGGATTCTATCCCGGCTTCCGCGCGCCTGCGCAGTTCCCTTTCCCATTCAATCTTATAGGTCAGCGCCTTGTCCAGGTATTCTGCATGGAGAAGGCTGCGCGAGCTTTCGACAGAAGCCAGGAGCTCAGAAAAGAGCCGCTGCGCGCGATGCTGACCTTTCGCAGCGTTCACAGCCAGAGACCGCATGACCGCCTGCGCCATGGGAATAGTTACGCTGCCGTGCCCTTCGCGGATCGTGATATCACGGTACGCTTCGTCGAGAATGAGGTCCTTCATCCGTTCCTCATGCATGCCCGGACGTTTGTTCTTTGATCCCCTTGGGCGGCCCTTTGGATTGCCCGACTGGCCCGGTTTGAACCGGGTGCCTTTCGGCGGCTTGCCGTATCCCACGTCGTAGCCCGGGCGGGCCACGAGCGCACGCTTGTCCTTGTCGCTGCTCATTCCGCCGCCTCCAACGCCTTGGCGTCCGCCGGTGGTGCCCAGCCGCAGAGAACCTGTGCCGCCTCGTCCCTCGCATAGGCCTCCCAGCGGGCGATGATGCGATCGCAATAGATCTCGTCGAACTCGCTGAGATATCCGCGTCGGCCTGTCTTCTCGGCTGCGATCAGGGTAGACCCCGATCCGGCAAAGACATCCAGCACAATGTCGCCGCGTCCCGAGACATCCCGGATCGCGTCTGCGATCATCTGCACCGGCTTGACTGTCGGATGCAGCGCCAATTCCTCCATGCGCCCTGCCCGCATGGTGTTAACCCCGCGATACTCCCAGACATTAGTCCTGTAGCGCCCGTGCTGCCCCAACTCGAAAGTGTTGATATGCGGCGCATCCCCTTTCTTGAAGGCAAAGATTAATTCGTGCCGCGACCGGTAGAAGGTGCCCATGCCGCCATTGTCCTTGGCCCAGACAATCAGATTTTTGAGTTCATCATAGGCCCCCTTCCCCGCGTGCAGCATCTCACCCATGTGACGCCAGTCCATGCAGATAAAGTGAATGGACCCGTCGACGCTGTTATCCGCGAGATTGCGGAAGGCGCGCTGCAAAAAGCGCGTGAATGCGAGCCCCGGCTTCACCCAGTTTGTCGAGGCAGACCCCCACCCCTGGACCGGCAGGTCGAACCTCGAACTCTACGAGCAAACGCGGGTCGCAAACAAAGGCCATGCAGTCACGCTGCTCTGGGCCGAACTGCCAGAAGACGAGGAAGACGGCGGCCTCAAGGAACTTGGCATCCCAGGCTTCCGGTGATCGAATTGGCTGTATTAGTTTCGGCCCTTGGCGCGATCCCTGTTCCCGGCAATCGCTTCCCTGTTCACACCGGCGCAATCCCTGTTCCAATGCGCAAAATCCCCTGTTCCTGAAAGAACAGGGAATTGCCCCCTAAACCCCTGTAAAACGTCATTTAATCTGAGCAGAAATCGGCGGAATTGGCGTTTCCGAGGCCAAAACCTCAGATTTTCCCTGTAAATTCCCTGTAAACAGGGAAATCCGAGGCAGAGACCGGTTCGCCGAAGACTGCGACCACCACCACTTCTCTTAACCGCATGACACCTTTCATTACAGGTGCCACCGATGGTGCTCGCAAGGTCTTGGCCTCAAATACTTGCAAGCCTGTCAACTCCTCCGCCGGTGCACAGACCGTGCGAGCTAACAGCCAACTTCGGGTAGATCAGCGAAGGGTCAAACCTCGGCTGCACGTGTTGCGTCGACACGGTCAAACCAGTCGACGATTGCGTCTCCGTTTGGCTCCAGTTGCTCGGCCTGACCGCCTGTGAAGTCTTTGAATTTTTCGGCATTCAGACCGTTTACACCAAGCAACACTGGTATGCCCAAAGCCAGCGCCTCGCCGATGACCGGGCGGAACCCGCGTCCGTCTGCTTCGTGTTTCCCAAACTTGTTGATGATCAACAGTTGCGGCGCTTGTGACAACGACCCGCTGACATAGCCGACCGCCTGCTCCAACGCTGCGGGATCCAGGCGACAGCCGCGAGAATGCGACCCAAGCGATTGCGAAATGCGAATTGTATCGCCATCAGGCAAGACCCGCAGGTCCATGTCACATTTGGCATCGTCGGCGCATTCCGTATTGGTCTGGACCACACCCGACAATAGGATACCACGCGTCAAAAGACGTTCGGCCACGGCGCTCAGCAGGCGATCGGTAGCGCCGCGATCCGTAGTTGTGACATAGGCCAGGTGCATCAGTTGGCTCCGTTGGTTCATTGCGTGACGGTCCAAATAGCACGGAACAACACAGTCGACCAGTTTTTGCAGAATGGAATCAGGCAGGGCGACGGTATCGCCCCTGCCTGTTACTCAAAGCCCCAAAGCCTTCCGGCGCTCTTCCGCAAAGCCCTGAACCATGCGGTCGGCGATCAAAGCCAGAATGGCCATTGCGGCCCCTGCCGAGACCCCAAGCCCCACATCCGCCTGACCCAGCGCCAGATAGATGGATTGGCCCAGCCCCGTCGTTCCAATCAGGGCAGCTATTACCAACATGGCAAAGGCATAAAGGATCGTCTGGTTCAGCCCCAGCAGAATGGTCGGTGCGGCATAAGGCGCTCGCACGTCGCGCATGATCTGCCACTCGGTCGCGCCGCTTGAGATTGCGGCCTCCATCATCTCGTCAGGCGTATTGACCAGCCCGTGCCGCGTATAACGGATCATCGGAACAATAGCGTAGGCACAGATCGCCAGAAAGGCCGAAAACTCACCAATCTGGAAGACCATCAGGACCGGGATCAGGAAGACAAACAGCGGGATCGTTTGAAGCATGTCACAAATCGGCCGGACAACCTTCCAGACCGGTGCCCAGACAGCGCTGGCCAGACCGATCAGCCCGCCAAAGACCGCGCAGCTAAAGACCGCCGCACCACTTAAATACAGCGACAGCAAAGCCCGTTCCCACAGGCCGGACACCAAAATTGTGCTGAGCAGCCCCACCGACAGAGCAGCCAGGCGCCACCCGCCGGCAACATAGCCCAACGCCGCTGCTCCGGTCAGGACAAAGGGCCAGGGCAGGTTCGAGATACCGGTTTCCAGAATACCGATCAGGATCATTACGATCAGCCCGCCGGTCAGGTGCCCGCGCCAGGCCATCAGGCCAGCAATCACAGCGCCAACAGCAAACAGCCCAAAGCTCATGCCAGAGGTCCATTGGAACCCCCAGGTGAACGGC
Organism: Ruegeria sp. HKCCA6707; assembly: GCF_013033515.1. GTDB lineage: Bacteria > Pseudomonadota > Alphaproteobacteria > Rhodobacterales > Rhodobacteraceae > Ruegeria. The sequence goes on from NZ_WQEG01000001.1 coordinate 1,116,671, forward strand.
AAAACAGCCTGGTCCAGACCAATGCGCAGTGGCAGCAGCACATAGAACAGCGAGTTGTTCTTGAGAGCATCGAGCCAGGGCCCGTTATTCTGGGTAAAGGCGGTCAATCCGCTGTCAACGGCCTGGGCCATCGGGTCCAGTACCGTCAATTCCGAGGGGTTGGGCAACCAATTGCGGAACGCCACGGTGAACAGAACCGCAAAGCCCAGCATCGCCCACACCACGCGGCGGTCATAGCGTTTGCGTTCGGTCGCCAAGGTGCCGCTCATCCGGTCAATGACCACAGCAAACACCACGATCACCAACCCGGCCATCAGGGATTCGCCAAATTGCGCCTTGCGCATGGTCAGAAGAACTTCCCAACCGATATCGTTGAACCCGCCGATCACAGCCGCGATGATCACCATGGACAGCGCCGCCATCAGGCATTGGTTCACACCCACCATGATCTGCGTCGTGGCGGCTGGGATTTCGACTTGAAACAGCTGTTGCAACCGCGTGCCACCGGACATGATGGCCGCTTCCTTGATCTCGGGCTCGACCCGTTCCAGCCCCAGCAGGACGTTCCGGGCCATGGGGGGTGCCGCATAGATGGCCGAGGCAATCAGGCCAACAACCGGGCCAAACCCAAAGAGCAGCAACAAGGGCGTCAGATAGGCAAAGGTCGGCACGGTCTGCATGATGTCCAGAACCGCCTGCACGGCGCTTTTGACACGCGGGACTTCATTGGCCAGAATGCCAATGCCCCCGCCCATGATCAGCGCCACCGGCACAGATACGGCCACAAGCGCCAACGTGTTCATGCTTTCGGCCCAATAGCCCGAGGCCAGCACAAAGCTGAGCCCTAAAAAGCCCAAAGCGGCCATAGGCAGACCACCCAGATACCAGCCCAGAGCCGTCACGATCCCGATCACAATCGGCCACGGTGTGTTGCCCAAAACGAAATTGGCCCAGTTCATCGGGTAGGCCATCAGGTCCGAAAACAAGCGCATTGCCGGTTTGATCAGATTCAGAAACCAGTCGAGGAAAGCTCCAACCCATTGCGTCGCAGGCAGTTCCCATGCCGCAGGCCATTTGACCAACCACGGGGCGACGCCTTCGAGCGCAAGGCAGACGGCGCCGACAACCACCGTGATCAGCGCGGCTTTGGCACCTATTGTCAGATGAAGTGAAGGCTGCGTCGGCAGGTCTGTAACGGCCGTCATGCCTCGTCCACCTGCAACGCGGCGGCCAGATCAGACGGGTTCACGGTACCGACGACCTTGCCATCGGCATCGCGCACCGGAACCGGCTCATACAGCTCCATGCACCGCGCCAGAGCGGCATCCAGCGTCATGGCAGTGGTCAGCCCCGGATCATCAGGGCCCTGCGCCTCACCCTCGCGCATGACCGAGGCGACCTTGGCATGCTGGCCTTTGGCCACATCTTTGGAAAACTCGCGCACATAGTCATCGACGGGGCGCAACACGATATCCGTCGGCGTTCCAATCTGAACAATCTTGCCATCGCGCATGATCGCAATGCGATCAGCCAGTTTCAGCGCCTCTTGGATATCATGAGTGATGAAAACGATGGATTTCTTCAATGTCGCCTGAATGCGCAGGAATTCGTCCTGCAACTGGCGGCGGATCAGCGGATCGAGCGCCGAGAATGGCTCGTCCAGAAACCAGATATCGGGGTTCACAGCCAAGCTGCGTGCAATCCCCACACGCTGCCGCTGCCCCCCGGACAGTTGGCGAGGAAAGCTGTCTTCACGACCTTCCAGCCCAACCAGTGAGATCACCTCTTGCGCGCGGGCCAGACGTTCCTTGCGGCCAACACCTTGTACGCGCAGCGGGTAGGCCACGTTTTCGGCTACGGTCATATGCGGGAAAAGGCCAAAATGCTGGAACACCATTCCCAGCTTTTTGCGGCGCAGCTCGGTCAGCTTTTTCTTGGAGGCCCCGACGACATTCTCTCCATCCACCCGGATTTCGCCACCGGTGCCCGGCAACAGCTGCGAAATGCAACGGATCAATGTGGATTTGCCCGAGCCGGACAGGCCCATGATGACAAACAGCTCGCCTTCCTTGACCTCGAAATTGGCGTCCTGCACAGCCGGGATAAACCCGTTTTCGCGCAGATCAGCAGCGGCTTTGTCAGCGTCATTCCCTGACCGAGACAGCGCGTCGGTCAGGGCTTTTTCTGCGCCATTGCCAAACACCTGCCAGAGGTTCTGGCAGGCGATGGCTGGCGTGTTCGTTTCAGTCACTAATGCAAGCTCACTGCGTTGCGGCGTCAACAACCGGGCGCCATTTGCCTTCGTTTTCCGACATCCACGCCGCGACAACCTCTTCAACAGAGCCGCCGTCTACGTCGATGGCCCCCATCATCGGCTGCTGATCTTCCACGGCCAGTTGATAGTTGCTGAGGATTTCGTAAGCCGCAGGCCATTTGTCTTCCATGCCGCTCCAGCTGGCTTTGAAGATACGCGAGGGTGAAAAGTCGCAATCATTGACGGCGTTCGGGTTCGGACCCCAGGCGGGATCGTTAAAGCAGGCTTCTTCGCCTGCAGGCAGATCAACGAATTGCACATCATAGGCCGACATCGCCCAATGCGGCTGCCAGAACGTGATCAGCAGCGGCGATTTGCGCTCGGTCGATGCGCGAAGCTCGGCGATCAAGGCGCCCTCGGATCCGGCAGGAACGGCTTTGAACGGCAGTTCAAGCCCAGTCATGCGGTCAGCCCCGGGTGTGCCCCAATCGGCCGGGTAATCCACCAGACGGCCACCGGGCAAAGTTTCAGCGGTTGCAAACACTTGCGCGCAGTCCTTCAACGCCTCCCACGCAGGCAGGCCGGGGCACAGATCGGCCACATGGGCCGGGTAAGCGATACCTTCCTTGGCATTCAGACCCAGATCGCCGATTTCAACAACCGTACCTTCTGCAACCTTCTTCGCGTATTCGTCTGACACGTTCGACGACCAGATTTCCAGCGTCGCGTCGATGTCACCATCAGCAAGCGCCTGGAACTGGTTCATCATGCCGGCAGTCACGTATTCCACGTTGTACCCGGCTGCCTTGAGCATCTCGCCCGCGACATGAGTGGTGACGTGCTGCCCGGTCCATTCATTGATCGCCAGTTTGATCGGCTCGTCCACCGCGCCCATATCCGCGGCGTGCGCGCCGGTGGCCACAACAATCGCCATCAGGCTTACACCCAGTTTTTTCATGAGATAGTCTCCCTGTTTTCTGTTCATGTTCCCCGTTCCCGAAATGGCCCGGCCGAGGATTTCTGTTGCACGAAAGATTTCCTTTAACATGCGCCAATTTGGACAGAGATGGAAGAACAAAGCACTGGCCTGACGGCGATCTCAGACCTGCGCAATTCGCCCCTAAAACGGATCCGAGCTTGCAAAAACCGTGATCCGTACACCCCTAGACAGAAAACAGGCTGCGGGATTTTGATTGACTAGTCAATTATGAATATCGCGAACTCTACCAATTGCGCAACTTTGCTAAAGAAATTGGCACCGAAACCGCCTGGAAACAGCTTCGCGGGCAATCTCGCGCCGCCCTCGAATCAAACCGCTCGTGAAAACCGCTTGCGCAAGCACCAACGCGCGCTACGGTTGCGTAGTATGACGCGTTTTCTTTTGCTTTCTTTTCTTATGGTGCTGGCAACCTGTGGTCGCCCTCTGACAGAACAGGAACGCGCTTTTGCGAGCAACATTCAAGGTGAAACGCTGAACCTGGATCGCGTCCGTCTAGTAGAAGGAGCGCCTGTGGCTTCGATCACCTACACGCGCAAAGCCAGACCGCGCTTGGCGTGCCGCGAACGCATCCTGCCTCCGGTCAAGGAAGAAACCGTCACCGGCAAACCTGCTGCCGTGGCCCTGTTCAACCGCGTCTACTTTACCAAAGACTGGTATCTTGACGATTACATGTCGAAATACCCCGAGCGCGTGAACTTGATTGCGGCCATGTTGCTGGCGCACGAATTGACCCATGTCTGGCAATGGCAGAATCGCGCCACCACCGGATATCACCCGTTGCGCGCCGCGGCTGAGCATACGGGACAGGACGATCCCTATCTGTTTGACCTTGATACTTCGCCTGATTTTCTGGCCTATGGGTTCGAACAGCAAGGCGCGATTGTCGAGGAGTATGTTTGTTGCCGCGCGCTGGACCCGGACGCACCGCGTACCCAGCGGCTCCACGACATGTTAAGCAAACACATGGACGTTTCTACCCTGCCGCAAGGCCGTAGGGAACGCGATGTCGAATTGCCCTGGGCGGGCGCCGAGATCGAAGGCATTTGCCGCTGAACCGGTTAACCGTCCTGGATGGTCATCAAGTATTCCACCAGATCGACAATCGGCTGGCTGGTCAGAATAGGCTGCCCCGCGGGCGTTTTCATCGCAGTATCCTGGCCTTCGAAATAGGGGCCATAGACAGGCATCGGGCTACCGTGGCTGACCAACGGATCCCGCCCGTCGATCCGCGCAACGACACGCGCTGTTGGGAACACGCCATCGTCACCGGCCAGCGTCCGCAGGTTCACTGGCTGAACCACCAGAACCCCGGCCATCGGCCCGTTCCCGGTTGCGTCCAGCCCATGACAGGTCGCGCAATAATGCTGATAAAGCTCTGCGCCAACTTCCGCGTCCTGTGCCAAAGCCTCTGAGCCAGATACCGCACATACACTGGCAAAACAAAGTGTGAGAACCGTGCCTCTCATCGCATCCTCCACTGGTTTCAGTCATTTACAGACTTGTCGGCAAGCGCGCGGGGCGCAATGATCCAGATCAATGGGGCGGAGGAAAGGGCGCGATATGACACAATACGCAGCGATCATGCTTGTCGCGGGATTCGGCATCCCGATACTGGCGGCGCTGAACGCCGCGCTTGGCAGGATGATCGGGTCTCCGAACACGGCCGCTGTCATCCTGTTTGCGATTGCCTTCGCGACCTCGGCTCTGGCTCTTGTCCTGCTGCCCGGCACGTCGGGGTTCGCCAAAGCGGCGCAAGCGCCCAAACACCTGTTTCTGGCCGGCGTTCTGATCGCTTTTTACGTCCTGTCCATCACCCATGTGGCCCCGCATTTCGGTGTCGGCAACGCGGTGTTCTTTGTTCTGCTGGGGCAATTGATCAGCGCAGCTGCGATCGACCATTTCGGCCTTTTTGGCGCACAAGTCTCACCGCTGACATGGGTACGGGCGGGCGGTATTGCGGTGATGGCTTTGGGCGTTGCGATTACCCAGCTGGCCTAAGCACACCGTTTTCCAGCCGCACCATCCGGTCCATACGCGCTGCGAGGTCCAGATTGTGCGTGGCGATCAGAGCCGACAATCCGGCCTCGCGCACCAGAGACATCAGCGCCTCGAACACCTGATCAGATGTGCCGGGGTCAAGGTTGCCGGTTGGTTCATCCGCCAGCAACACGCGCGGGGCATTGGCCAGGGCACGACAAAACGCAACCCGCTGTTGTTCACCGCCCGACAAGGCAGCCGGTCGGTGCCCCGCCCGCGCAGCCACGCCGACGCGATCCAGCAACTGCATAGCGCGATCCTTGGCCGCGGCCTCAGACGCACCATTCGCCAGTTGCGGCAGAACGATATTCTCCAACGCGGTGAACTCGGGCAGCAAGTGGTGGAACTGATAGACAAAGCCCACATCCTGACGACGAATACCCGTGCGCTTGCGATCACTCGTGCCTGACGCCACCTGTCCTGCTACCTCAACCCTGCCCTGATCCGGAGTGTCGAGTAGTCCTGCTATATGCAACAGCGTAGACTTCCCAGCCCCAGAAGGCGCGACAAGCGCCACCGCCTCGCCCGCGCGCAGTTCCAGATCGACGCCGTGCAACACCTGCACTTCGGCCGGTGTACCTTGCAGATAGGTTTTCGTCAGACCGGTCAGCCGCAATGCCACATCACTCATAGCGCAGAGCCTCAACCGGGTTTAGCCGCGCCGCGCGACGGGCCGGAAAATAAGTGACAAGGAAGGACAATCCCAGTGACAAGCCGATGGCCTTTAATACGTCAGACAAGTGCAACTCAGCCGGCAGAGCATAGATCCCGCGAATGGCCGGGTCCCACACTCCGCCCCCCATCAGGAAATTCACGAACGAGAATATCGGATCGATATTAAGCGCAAAAAGGCATCCTAGAATGACGCCCATCGTGGTGCCGATGATGCCGGTGAACGCACCGCAAATAAAGAACACGCGCAGGATTGACCCCTCGCTCAGCCCGATGGTGCGCAAGATCCCGATATCCCGACCCTTGTTTTTGACCAGCATGATCAGACCCGACACAATGTTCATCGCGGCGATCAGAACCAGGATCGACAGGATGATGAACATGACATTGTCTTCAACCTCAAGCGCACGCAGGAATCCGCCAGAGGCGTCCTGCCATGTCCATAATTGCGACCGCTCGCCTGCAGCTTCGAGGATCGGGATCAGAACAGGATTCAGGTTTTCCGGCTGCGCCACCATGACTTCGATCTCATCGGCAACACCATCCCGGTTGAAAAAGCTCTGCGCCTCGGCAAACGGCATGTAGACCCGCGTGCGGTCGATGTCGTAGCGGCCAGCCGAGAACACATAGACCACCTCATAGGCGTTGACCCGGGGTGATGTGCCAAAAGCCGTCTTGACTCCGTTGGGGGATGTGACCTTGATCCGGTCACCCACGGTTGCGCCGATTGCGCGGGCCACGCCGGAGCCGATTGCGATACCCTCGGGATATCGGCTCAGATCACCGTAAGCCTGATCACTCTCAGCAATGCCCGGCAGCTCATACAGATCCTCAGGGCGCATACCAAAGACCTCAACACCGGTGCTACGGTCCCGGTTGGTGATCAGAACCTGACCCTTGACCAAGGGCGCGGCACGTTCAACCCCGGGCACGTCAGCAATGCGTTGCGCCATGCCGTCGAAATCTGTCAGCGTCCGATCAACCCGGCCCTGCGCGTCAAGCTCTCCGGCGGAATACACGCTGACATGCGCGTTGGCCCCCAGGATCGTACCAACAAACTCCGCGCGAAAGCCGGACCGCACTGCCAAGGTCGCGATCAACGCAAAAACTGCCAAGGTGATGCCGATCAGCGAGATCCAGGTCATCACGCTGACACCGCCTTCGGCGCGCCGCGCACGCAGATAGCGCCATGCAATCTTCCACTCAAACGGGGCAAAAGGAGGGGGGGTCGTGGCCATTACTGCTCCGGCATTGCTTTGGCGCAGACCCTTTCGGGATTTCCGCCAAGGGTCAAGCCGTTAGACATCCAGGGCTTGGAGTTAGGCAGAAAGAGCGGATGTTTTGTCCAGAATGGCTTTGGTTATTCCACGGCTGCAAACGCCGCGCACCTCAAGCTGTTGGAACACTGTATCGCGCAAATCCGCAGGCAGGTTCGAAATTGCCCGGTTGTGCAACCCAAGGCTCAGCGACGCCTGATCATCGATTCGCGCAACTTGATGCGCCAATTGCTGCGGCGAATAGGTCGGCCAGAGGCCGATATTGTGATCTGTCACCGCTTCAAACCACGGGTCCAGCCCACCTTGCGTTTTCAGGCAGTAAGCATTGAGCAACATGAACTCGGACGGACGTCGCCGCGAGCCAAAGAGCGCCTGCACTGATCCATAGCGTTCGTTGATCTCATCCAGCAGCGCAAGGATCAGTGACCGCCGGACCGGATAGGGAGTAGCGAAGGTTGTCGTCCTCACCTGATCCATATCGGGATGCGGAACATCCAACGCATCCAGGCTTTGCAGCAGCCAGTTGCGATGGAAATCACTTTCGATCTTGAACATGTTGATCCGCGCGGCACCGCTGTCCGAGAAAAACTCGGACATATCGAACCGGCGCAGAAAAAGGTTCTTGGCGTCGAAAAGCACCATGTTTTCAGACTTAGCCACGCGCGCAGATCCAAGTTTGAGCGCTTGTTGCGTGCGGTATCCGTTGTTTCCGCGCCAGCCACCGTTGCGGGCAAAGGGGATGCGATACCGGTTCTCGATCAGAGCGCGATACAAGGTCGGGCGTTTTGCGCAATGCTCTGGCCCCAACAAAACCTCATCGCCCCCTACGACGTGAACTTTGGATCGCAACGGGCCGTAGGAGGGCAAGATCGGATCGATCTTGGTACGCAACCCGGCCTCATCAACGTCGTTCATGATGACGTGGATCGAGGCGACCATTTCCGGATCGACAAAACGCGCAAAAGACCTGGCCTGCAGCTCTAGCAGCGGCACATCTTTCGAATACACTATCGTCACAAAACTTAGCACGCGGCGTCGGCCCCCAATTGCTCAGCCTTCAGTCGAGCATGTACCAGAGTTTCTTCCAGGTCACTACACAAGTCGTCACAAAACGGTAGGTCTTCAAGACCTACACAATGCTGAATGAGTTGGAACAAAACTTAGTAAACTTTTGGTTGAGAAGTTCTTCACAGACACTGCCTTATTGTTTCCGATATGGGTTTAATTCACGGACCTGATGGCAACTGAACTCAATTTGCAACGGTATTTGGCTAATTTGATTTCGCATTTTGCTTATTTTGGGAAATTTCGACACCCTATCGTTGGGGGAACACAAATTCAGAGCGGGGGTCGCTCATGAGTATTGAAGGGGAAAGCAAAGACGCAGGCCGGGAAGAGGCAATATCAGCCTCGCAACAGTTAGACTGTGAGACGGCCATGCTGTTACGGGCGACAATCCGCCCAATCTTTGCAAATGCGGGCAGCTGGACCGCATTGGCCGAGGTTCTGAAGGACAAAGGCTATCGCCTAGCCTTCCGACGTGGTCGGCTGTGCATCACCGAACACGAAACGGGCAAGCGGGTCTGCGGGCTAAAGTTTCTCGGGATCGAATTTCTGGATCTGGTACGCCGAATGGGGCGCCCGATCGTCGTGGCCCGAGGCAAGCACGCAGATGGCGACGTACTGACAGCCCGCCCGCACATCAGCCGCGCCTAGTATTTGCGCCAGACCTGAAGCGAACGGCGCAGCGTTTTGGCCAAGCAATGTCGTGCTGCAATCATGATCGGCTCGGGCGTGTCCTGCCTGCGCAAAAGCTCAAGCAGCAATCGCGCTGGCATGTGGCCGCGTCTGTAGAACTCGGCAAAGTCCTCAAGCGTCAGGTTTCGGGCTGACTTGAACCCGTCGTAGAACTTTAGCCAGACCTTTGCATAGTCCAGCCCGGTTTCGGCATCATCCTGGGTCACACCTCTGTCCCAGAACAACGAAACCGCATCGTCCATACGCTCCCCCTGATACCCTGAAGCGATCAGTCGCAACATCAGGTCGTAATCAGCAGCGATCCGAAAATTGGTGTCATGTCCCCCCAAGGCCAGAAAAACGTCGCGGCGCAGAAAAACCGAGTTATGGCAAAAGGGCATGCGCTGAAGAATGGCTGTGACCGACATCCGTTTTTCTTTGCGCGTCTCGCCGCTTCGGAACTTTTGCACCGTAGAGCCGTATAGAAAGGCAGGACGTGTCGCTCGTAACCGATCAGCGGCCATGTTCAGCACATCATCCGAGGCAAGCGCGTCGTCCGAGTTCAAGAACAGAACGTATTCGCCGCGCGCGGCTGCAACGCCCTTGTTCATCGCGTCATAAAGCCCGGTATCGGGTTCAGAGATCAGACGCGCATTCGGGGCCTGATCGACCAGTTCCTGAACGAACGCAACGGTACCATCGGTCGAGGCACCGTCTTGAATGATATGCTCGGCCTCGGCGCAGTTTTGGCGCGCCATGCAGGCCATCGCGCGCTCGAACCCCGCCTGCCGCCCTTGCGACAGCAGATCATAGGTCGCCGTGACGACCGAGATCAGCGGGGAAGAGGCTTCAGCCGAGTTGCTCATAAATCTCGGCGATCTTGGTGACCGCAACTTTGGGGCTCAACTCTTCGCTTTCGCCTGTGCGGCGGCTGGTCAGTTCGACCACACCGTTTTTCAGGCCACGTGGACCCACAGTGATCCGCCAGGGCAAACCGATCAGATCCATGGTGGCAAACTTGCCCCCTGCCCGTTCGTTACGATCATCATAAAGCGGCTCAAGGCCCAGCGCGGTCAAGGCGGCATAGAGTTTGTCGCAGGCCGCATCAGCCTCTTCATCACCTTGCTTCAGGTTCACGATGCCGCAATGGAACGGCGTCACGCCTTCAGGCCAGATGATGCCCTTGTCGTCATGGCTGGCCTCGATGATCGCACCGATCAGACGGCTGACACCGATGCCATGACTACCCATGTGAACCGGGGTCGGCTTGCCGTCGGGGCCTTGGACAGTTGCCCCCATCGCCTCGGAATATTTGGTGCCGAAATAGAAGATTTGACCGACTTCGATACCACGCGCCACGCGGCGACGCTCCTCAGGGACCTGATTAAACAGCGCCTCATCATGAGTTTCGTCAGTGCGCGCGTATTTCGAGGTGAACTCTTCCAGAATGGCCTGACATTGCGCCCGGTCATCATAGTCTATGTCCCTGTCGCCAAAGGTCAGGTCGGTGACGGCGCTGTCATAGAAGACCTCGGATTCGCCGGTGTCGGCCAGCACCAAGAATTCATGCGTGTCATCCCCACCAATGGGACCGGAATCCGCGCGCATCGGGATGGCTTGCAGGCCCATGCGTTCATAGGTGCGCAGATAGCTGACCAGATGACGGTTATAAGCGTGCAGCGCGTCCTCTTTGGTCAGGTCAAAGTTATACCCGTCCTTCATGTAAAACTCGCGCCCACGCATCACGCCAAAGCGCGGGCGGATCTCGTCGCGGAATTTCCACTGGATCTGATAGAGCGTCAGCGGCAGGTCTTTATAGCTGTTGACGTGGCCGCGGAAAATGTCAGTCACCAGTTCCTCAGCCGTTGGCGTGTAAAGCATATCGCGCCCGTGCCGGTCCTGCATCCGCAGCATTTCCTGGCCGTAGTCGTCATAACGCCCGGACTCGCGCCACAGGTCCGCCGATTGCAGGATCGGCATCTGAATGGCGATATGCCCGGCCCGCGCCTGTTCCTCATGCACGATGTTTTCCAGCTTGCGCAGAACCTTGAAGCCCAGTGGCAGCCAGGAATAAATCCCCGCAGCGGCTTGCTTGATCATGCCTGCGCGCAGCATCAGCCGATGGCTGACGATCTGAGCCTCGGAGGGGTTTTCCTTGAGAACGGGCAAAAAGTAACGGCTGAGGCGCATTATTTAACCTTCAAAGGTGAATTGGAACATCAAAAGGTGATTATGCCAAAGCCCCGCCGGGGGCAATCACGCAATGACAAATTTACCACCCTGGGTCGCAACGCAGGGTTTGACGCCGAAACTGCCGGGCAAGGAAAAGCGGGCCGGATGAAGCGCTTGCATCAGCGCCATTGATGCGCCAAGAACAACCTCAAGAGCCGCAACAAGGGGATCGCCATGGCTTTGCCGGTTAAGGATCAGCTTCGCTACTGGGGTGTGGTGGCTGCGGTTTTTGTGTTGATTCTCTGGGCCTTGGGCGACGTTCTTCTGCCGTTCGTGATCGGTGGCGCCATCGCCTATTTCCTGGACCCGGTCGCCGACCGACTTGAGAAACTGGGCCTGTCCCGAATGGCGGCAACTGCCGTGATTACCGTGGTTGGCGTGTTGAGCTTTGTCTTGCTGATCGTGATGGTCGTGCCCGCGCTGATCACGCAATTGCTGGATCTGGTTGATATCCTTCCCAGCCTGTTCAAAGAGCTGCGCGGCTTTATCGAACGTCAGTTCCCATCCCTACTGGATCAGGAATCGAGCACGCACCAGATGCTTGTGTCATTCGGTGAGACCCTGAAATCCAAAACCGGTGATGTTCTGCAAACGGTTCTGGCATCACTGGGTTCGGCCATCAATATCGTTGTGCTGATTGTCATCGTCCCGGTTGTCTCGGTCTATCTACTGATGGATTGGGACCGCATGATCGCCCGCATTGGCGAGCTGCTGCCGCGTGACCATGCCCCCACCATCAAGCGCCTCGCAAGCGAGATCGACGCTGTTCTGGCCTCGTTTGTGCGCGGTATGGGCACGGTCTGTTTGATCCTAGGTACCTATTATGCCGTCGCACTGATGCTGGCGGGACTGCAATTTGGTTTGATCGTAGGATTCATCGCCGGAATGGTGACGTTCATCCCCTATCTGGGCGCTCTGATTGGCGGAGCGTTGGCCATCGGCCTGGCCCTGTTTCAATTCTGGGGCGATTGGGCCCATATCGCATTGATTGCAGGCATCTTTGCGGTGGGTCAGGTGACCGAGGGCAATTTCCTGACCCCAAAACTGGTCGGCAGTTCGGTGGGGTTACACCCGGTCTGGTTGCTGCTGGCGCTGTCAGTCTTTGGGGCGCTGTTTGGCTTTGTGGGTATGTTGATCGCGGTTCCTGTTGCAGCAGGCTTGGGCGTGCTGGCGCGTTTCGGGACGTCGCTCTACCTCGACAGTCGCCTCTATACGGGGCTGGAAGGACAAGCGCAGGACGACGCGTGAATGGCCACTCAACTCAGCTTTGACCTGCCCTCAAAAATCGCCTTGGGGCGCGAAGATTTCTTTGTCTCTCCGGCCAATGCATTGGCGGTTGCCATGATCTCGGCCACCTCTTGGCCCGGGGGCAAACTGGTTCTGACCGGCCCAACCGGATCGGGCAAAACACACCTGACCCATGTTTGGGCCGCCGAGGCCAAGGCCGCCATTATTCAGGCCAGCACGCTGCGCCATGATGACGTGCCGCAATTGGCGCGGGGTCCGGTCGCGGTGGAAGACGTGCCGTTGATTGCAACGGATCCTGAGCAGCAGAAAACCCTGTTCCATCTGCACAATCTGGTCCTGGCCGAAGGCAATTCCCTGCTGTTGACGGGGCGCGCCGCACCCAGTTTCTGGGGTCTGACCCTGCCCGATCTGCAAAGCCGCATTGAAGGCGCACATCACGTTGCGCTTGAGGCCCCGGATGATGCCTTGCTGGGCGCGGTGCTGGCCAAGCTGTTTACCGACCGGCAACTGAATCCGGCCCCCGACGTAATGGCCTATCTGGTCAAACACATGGATCGCAGCTTTGAATCGGCCGCCCTGGTGGTTGATCGGCTGGACCAGATTGCGCTGGACGAAAAGCGCGAGATCACCCGCGCACTGGCCGTTCGGGTTCTGAACGCTCGCAACGACAAAGACCATGGGGATGATTGACCCAGCCATGACGATTGCGCATCCTGCGACCCAAAAGACCGGGGATATGATGGAACACAGCACCGAGATCGACGCCACGGACTATGGGCCGTTCGGCAAGCCACTGATCGGTGATCCAAGTCTGCGCGCCCTGTCGCGTGTGGGGGTTGTGGATGTCGGATCAAACTCTGTCCGAATGGTGATTTTTGACGGCGCCGCGCGGTCACCGGCTTATTTCTATAATGAAAAGGTCATGTGCGAATTGGGTGCGGGCCTGTCGGAAACCGGGCGCCTGAATCCACGCGGATGCGAGCGGGCGATGGCGGCACTGCGGCGGTTTCGTCACGTGGCAAATGATCTGGGCGTCCCCAAGCTTCATACCGTGGCTACGGCGGCGGTACGCGAAGCCGAAGACGGCCCCGATTTTTGTGATCTGGTCGAGCGCGAGATTGGCCTGAACATTCAGGTCGTCGATGGCGCGGAAGAGGCGCGGCTTTCGGCGCAAGGCGTCCTGCTAGGCTGGCCCGGAGCCTATGGTTTGATCTGCGACATCGGCGGTTCTTCCGTCGAGCTGGCCGAGATCGGTGACGGGCAAGTGGGCCGACGGATGACCTCCCCCCTTGGGCCGCTGAAGCTGCGCGACATCAAGGGCGGACGCCGAGCGCGCAAAGCCCATATCAAGAAGACAATGGAAGAGATGCGCGACCAGATGGGTCTACAACGAGACCGTCTGTTTCTGGTCGGTGGCAGTTGGCGGGCCTTTGCCCGGATCGACATGCTGCGACGCGGGTATCCTCTGAACGTTCTGCATGAATACCGCATGACCCACCAGCACGTGCGCGAAACCATTAAGCTCATCGAAAAAAGCGACGCTGATGAGCTGCGCAGCCAGGCCGGTGTGTCCGGCTCGCGTATGGCGCTGATGCCCTATGCGATGGACGTGCTGGCCCGGTTGATCCGCACGTTCAAACCCAAGGATATCGCCATATCCAGCTATGGCATTCGCGAAGGGCTGCTGTTCGAACAAATGCCCCAACATCTGCGCGACCGGGATCCGTTGATCGAAGCCAGCCGCTTTGCCGAGGCCAAGGATGCCCGTCTGCCGGGCTTTGGCAAGCATCTGTTCGATTTTGTTATGCCGCTCTTTCGCTCGGCCCCGCCGCAAAAGGTGCGGTTGATCAAGGCCGCTTGCCTGTTGCATGACGTTAGCTGGCGCGCGCATCCCGACTATCGCGCCGAGGTCTGTTTCGAATATGTCACCCGCGCTAACATGAGCGGTTTGAAACATTCCGAACGCGTGTTCATCGGGCTCGCGCTGCAGCATCGCTATCGCAACAAACGCGAGGGCAACCGCTTTGCACCGCTCTATGAGTTGCTGGACGAACGCAGCCAGAAGCAGGCCGAAGTCCTGGGCAAGGCCATGCGGTTTGGTGCGATGCTGTGGATGCCGAACACCGCCGCGATGGGCAAACTGAAATTCTATCCCAAGAAACAAGAGATTGAGCTGATCCTGCCAAAGATCGCACAACCCGTATTCAACGAAGTGGCCGAGGCCCGGTTCAAATCATTGGCAAATGCCCTGAAAGCCGAAGCCCGCGTGATCGTCCGGCGCTAGGAACGCGCGGCGCGTATCAAATATCAGTTATGCCAGTTTCCGGGTCTGGTATCGGCAAGTCCGGCTCATCCTGCGGTGGCTTCTTGCGAATGATGATGTCACCGTTGGGCAGCATCTCTGGCAACTCATAGGCGCTCCAATCTTCAATCTGCGCGGCAAGCTCGGCCAGGGCCGGGCCCATTTCCATCAGAAAAGATTGCATCGCTGGGCCAAACTGATCTGCCAGCCCCAGCAGGTCTTCCAGAGCGGGCTCCATTTCCTGCCGTAGCCCTTCCAGAAAAAGCTCGGCCCCGCGTTCCATCAGCGAAGGGCCATCTTGCTCTTGCGCCGCTGCAGGCAGCGCCATGGCAACGCTCAGACAGGAAGAGATCAAAAGTTGTTTCATGGGCTCAATATAGCTCTTGCACACCATGGGCGAAAGGTCAGAGGTCGATATCCAACGTCACCGGGAAGTGATCCGACGCAGTCAGCAATGCCTCACGCAGTTCTGGGTTCGACCAGCAAACCGCATCCCGGAACGGATGCCAAATGCGCCAGCTTGGGTCGCGCTGCCGCAAGTCGTCGCTGATCATGATGTAATCCAATAGAGCTTCCAGAAACCGTCCTTCATCCGGGCGCGCAAACCGCGCTGTTGACGGCAGCGAACCGGGTCGTGGCCCCAGAGCTTTGGCGGCATGGGGATCGAACAATCCCGCCTCCAACAGAATTTCAACGGATGATCGGCCAAAAAGATGCTCGAATTCATCCAAACCGGGCCCGTCATTCAGATCGCCGAGCAGAATTGTCGGTGTCCCACTGTCCCGGTGTCCCCGCACCCGACGCGACAGCCAGATCGCTTGCGCCAATTGCTTGCGGCGATTGGCGATCGATATCCGGATCGCCTCGTCGCGCGATCCGGCCCCATGCGGCGCTTTGGACTTCAGATGCGCGCCAATCATCCGAAACGCGTTTCCCGCTTGAGTTTCGACGGCCAACTCCATCGGCGGCTTGGAGAACTGCACCACGTCCTGTGTTTCATCCACATCCAGATCAATGCGGAACTCCGCATCGAACCGAGGCGCGGTTGGATCGCTGGGTTCCCCGACCGGATCGTGGCGAGGCTTGAGAACGTTCGCGTCGTAGAGCAGCGCCAATTCCTGATGGGTGTCATTTGGGTAACCCATCACCGCATGGGTGGTGCGCAGATCAAACGCTTCCGCAAACCCCTGCAAGGCACGCACGGTGTTCTGAGACTTGCCGGTATTTGGTGCTTCGACGATCAGGACCGCATCGGCGTCCAAGGCCGTCAGAACCTTGGCAATTGCCTCGGCCTGCTGCGCGCGGGTGACGTCATGGCGGCCAGACCATTCATCATCGACCAGCACCCTATCCTTGCGGTCGAAAAGATTGGCGAACCATTCGATATTGTAGGTCGCCAATCGCATCGTTCAGACCCGTGCGCCGTTGATTTCGTCCCAGGCACGGTTGATATCGATCATCTTCTTTTCGGCCAGTCGCACCGCTTCTTCAGGCACCCCCCGTGCCATCATCGCATCTGGATGCGTATCCCGCACGAGCTTGCGCCAGACCTTGCGAATTTCCTCTACGGGCATGTCGCGGGGTACACCCAGAACCGTATAGGGGTCGTGCGGTGCATCCGGTACAAACCGGGCCCGCAGGGCCATGAATTGCGCATCGGTCTGGCCGAAAATACGGCTCACCTGTTCCAGGAATTCATCCTCGTTCGGGTGATAGAACCCATCTGCCAAAGCAATATGGAACAGACCTTCCATCAGGTCACACAGCGTTGTGCTGTCATCGGAAAACATGACCGAGATCTTGCGGGCATAGTCCTGATAGCCCGCCACGTCGGTGCGGGCCATGTCGAACACGCGCGCTGCGTTGGCCTCATCCTCGCGCGCGATCTGAAACACATCCCGAAAGGCGGTCACCTCATCGCGCGTCACCTGCCCATCTGCCTTGGCCATCTTCGCGCCCAGCGCGATGACGGCAATGGTAAAGGCCACGGACCGTTCGGGCGGGGTGCGCAGTTTTTCGAAAACGGCCGTCAGGCTTTCACCCTGGGCCAACGCGCTCAGCGCATCGGATATACGAGTCCAGATCGACATAGGCGCACCCTAACGTGGAGTTTCCCCGGTGTCAGGTGCGACAGATGACTGCGGAGCAAGAATTTTTTGCATCAGGATTAGATCCAGCCATTGGCCCCATTTCCAGCCAACCTCTGGCATTCGGCCAACCTGCACAAAGCCAAGCGACGCATGAAAGGCCACGGCGCCCGGATTGGCCGAAGATATCCCCGCCACTAGAACATGAACATCCGCGGCACGCGCCACCTGTTCCAGCGCCACCATCAAGGTGCGCCCTGTTCCCTGCCCGCGTGCATTGGGCGACAATTGGACCGAGTGCTCGCAGCTCCGTGCATAGCCGGGGCCGGACCGAAACGGCCCATATGTGGCAAAGCCTACAACGTCATTGCCCTGCTCAGCCACAAGAAACGCAGACCCCCGCCGTTCGATATCGACGGCAATTCTGCTTACATCTCTTTCGTCCGTTGTGAAGGTCACCAACGTGTCGCGGATGATGGGGTTGGTGATGTTCGCTATGGCCGCTGCATCCTCAACACGTGCCTTACGAATATTCATTCCAACACGCGCGGCCCATGCGGTGTCTGAAACTCCGCCCGCAGCGCCGCAGGTCCGGTATCGAAGACCACGAATTGCAGCTCACCCAGCAGTTTTGCCAGCTCGAGCGCGTCAGGGTGAAACACGACCAAACGGGTCAGACGACAACCGCGATCCTGCAACATCCCTGCCGGGTGCAGATCACCGTGCCACTGAATCAACGCCGGGAACAGGTTGTCAAACGGCAAGCGTCCGCCCGGCGGCACCGCCATCTGCCAGCACAAGGCCCCGCGCGCCAGATCAATCGGCTCTCCGACGCCATCAGGGAAAATCGACAGCGAGGATGCAATATCGGGCACGCTGCAAATCCAGTTGCTCAGCCGAGGCTGCCCCGCGAACCGATCCAGATCGAACCAGCGTGTACGTTCCAGTTGCGGCGCGTCAGGGTCGATCGCAATCGCTTCCAGATAGAGCCCATCCGCAAGGCCAAGCAGTCGATTATAGGTGCCAAATTTCTCGTGCTTGCCACCCTCTTGCAACGGCACGCCAAGGGCTTGCTCAATATGGGCCGACGCCTCCTCCAACGTCTCTCCCGCCACCGCCAAATGGTCCAGTCTCATTGTCTTTCCTCCACCAGGAGACCCGATCTTAGCTACGATCAACCGCCCCACGCCAAAAGATCCGCGTCTTCATCTGGCTAGAAATATCCTCGGCGGCAAGCAAGCACCAGTGCGACCGGTGGCAGACAGCGCCCTCCGAACTATCCGTTTCGCGCTTCGCCGATGAGGGCCAGAATATCCTGCGCCGCCTCGGGTATGTTGGTCCCGGGACCAAAAATAGCCTTCACCCCATGATCATAAAGGAACTGGTAATCCTGCTGGGGGATCACACCTCCGCAGATGACGATGATGTCCTCAGCCCCGGCCTTCTTAAGCTCTTCCACCAATTGCGGTGCCAGCGTCTTGTGACCAGCGGCCTGAGACGAGATGCCAACCACATGCACATCATTGTCCACCGCATCTTGTGCCGCCTCGGCAGGGGTCTGGAACAAGGGCCCCACATCCACGTCAAAGCCGATATCGGCAAAGGCGGTTGCGATGACCTTGGCACCTCGGTCATGCCCGTCCTGCCCCATCTTGACCACCAATAGACGCGGGCGGCGGCCCTCGGCCTCGGCAAACGCCTCGATGGACTTCTGGATCGCGGCAAAGCCTTCGTCGCCCTCGTAGGCGGCCCCATAGACCCCGGCCAGAGTCTTTACTTCGGCGCGGTGACGGCCGAATTCCTTTTCCATTGCCATGCTGATCTCTCCTACGGATGCGCGGGCGCGGGCGGCCTCGACGGCGGCGGCCAGCAGGTTTCCACCGTCACGGGCGGTCTTGGTCAGGGTGTCCAACGCCGCCTGACACGCAGCGTCATCACGGGTGGTGCGGATGCGCTCCAGTCGCGCCACCTGAGCCTCACGCACGGCAACATTGTCGACATCCAGAATGTCGATCGGGTCTTCCTGTTCTTTGCGGTATTTGTTCACGCCGACGATGACCTCTTCGCCCCGGTCGATCATGGCTTGACGGCGCGCGGCACTTTCCTCGATCCGCAGCTTGGGCATGCCCGAAGCCACCGCCTTGGTCATACCGCCCATCTCTTCGACCTCTTGCATCAGGGCCCAGGCTTTTTCGACCAACTCATTGGTCAGGCTTTCCACGTAATAGGATCCGGCCAACGGATCGACCACATCGGTCACACCCGTCTCTTCCTGCAGCACAAGCTGGGTGTTTCGCGCAATGCGCGCCGAAAAATCAGTCGGCAGGGCAATCGCCTCGTCCAGAGCATTGGTGTGCAGCGACTGTGTACCGCCCAGAACAGCGCTCATCGCCTCATAGGCGGTACGGATCACGTTGTTATAGGGATCTTGTTCCTGCAACGACACGCCCGAGGTCTGGCAATGGGTGCGCAGCATTTTCGACCGCTCGGACTTTGCACCAAACTCGGTCATCACCCGATGCCATAAGGTCCGCGCCGCACGCAGCTTGGCAATCTCCATGAAGAAATTCATGCCGATGGCAAAAAAGAACGACAAACGGCCCGCGAATTTATCGACGTCCATCCCGGCTTGGGTCGCTGCACGGACATATTCGCGCCCGTCGGCCAGCGTATAGGCCAGCTCTTGCACCAGGTTCGCGCCTGCCTCTTGCATGTGGTAGCCCGAGATCGAGATAGAGTTGAATTTCGGCATCTCGTTCGACGTGTATTCGATAATGTCCGAGATGATCCGCATCGAAGGTTCCGGCGGATAGATATAGGTGTTGCGCACCATAAACTCTTTCAAAATGTCATTCTGGATGGTGCCGGACAGAACCGATTTGTCGTGGCCTTGCTCTTCACCTGCAACGATGAAACTGGCCAAAATTGGGATCACCGCGCCGTTCATCGTCATCGAGACCGAAACCTGATCCAGCGGAATGCCGTCGAACAGGATTTTCATATCCTCGACCGAGTCGATGGCGACCCCGGCCTTGCCCACGTCGCCCACCACACGTGGGTGATCGCTGTCATAGCCCCGATGGGTGGCCAGATCGAAGGCAACGGAAACCCCCTGCTGCCCCGCTGCCAGATTGCGGCGGTAAAAGGCGTTGGATTCCTCGGCCGTTGAAAACCCCGCATATTGCCGGATCGTCCATGGGCGACCTGCGTACATCGTCGCCTTGACGCCGCGCGTGAACGGGCCAAAGCCAGGCAGCGAACCCATATGTGGCAATTCAGCCGTATCTTCCTGAGTATAGAGCGGTTTGACGTCGATGCCTTCCAGCGTCTTTTTCGTCAGATCCTCCAAGGGACGACCGCGCAGCTCTTTCTCGGCCAGCGCTTTCCAGTCCTTCGTTTCGGTCATGTCGCATTCCTCTCGTCTATTCGGTCATAGGCAGGCGTTGCTGCACCGCGTGCTGTTTCAGACATCAAACACAGTTGGGCCAACCCATCGGCCCCATCGGCCAGCCAGGTTAGATCGTCAGCGAACGTCGCCATAAGATTCATTTCCTGTGCGCTGTTCAGGCCCTGAGGCCTCGCGTCTTCATCCTTGCTAAGCCACAGATCCGATGACCGCTCGGGGGTGTTTGAACGCAAAAGCTGCGCCAACTGCGCATCCGGATGCCCCGCAAACTCCTCGAAAGGCAGCACATAAAGGGGAATACCGTGGAACACATCGGCAAGGTCAGTGACCACAGCTCGCCAACTGCGGTCATGTTTCGCAATCTTCTGCCAGCGCATATGCGGCCCGAAATGTTTGCCGTTGCGCGCGGCGTAACCCGCAAGAGACGCCCAATAGGTGTTCAAGGCCCGAATATTCAAAGCAATCGCCGTCACGCGCGCGCCAAAAGCGCCAGATACCAATTGCGCACGCAAGCGCGCTTCGGGATAGAGCTCTCCTTTGTGAAAATTCTGCTGCATCATGCCCAGAAAGTTCTCTTCGCTGACCAACAGATGCGTAACGCCCCGTGACTGGCAAAGGTCCAGTTCGTGTTGCAACTCGGCCCGCGATGCGTCCGTCATGGTTTTCAACGCGATCAAATCGGTTTCACGCGTGGTTTCAGGGCCCCAGAAAGCTACACCCTGTTGTTTCAACTCGGCTGCATTGCGCCGGACGTATTCCTGAAAACTGGTGGTCGCGCAGCGATGTGCACCGAAATGCAATGTGATTTCCATCCGCCTAACCCACCAAAGCGCACGCGATGTACGACTTTTTGAAGACATCCTGCATTCCAACGGTCGCATTCCCCCGAACACGGGTTATATTCGATGGAACAGGAGGCCTTATGACACGAACGCTTGCCCTTGTTTTCTCGGCACTATTCCCGTTGGCCGCGCTGGCTGCCGACGGCTCTGCACCTGCGGATGACGAATTTGTTCGGCCCACCGGCGACAGTGATCTTAGCGAATTTCTTTGGGTCAAACGCCCTATTGTGGTCTTTGCAGACACCCCGGCCGACCCAAGGTTCCAGCAACAGATCGATATGTTGCTTGAAGGGGAAGACGCGATGCGCGACCGGGACGTCATAGTCCTGACGGATACCGATCCGTCCGCGCGTTCGCCGATCCGGTCACAGCTGCGCCCGCGTGGTTTCCAGATGGTGTTCGTGGACAAGGACGGCGTGGTCAAGCTGCGCAAGCCCTCTCCTTGGAGCGTGCGCGAGATTGGGCGGTCCATTGACAAAACGCCCTTGCGCGAACGTGAAATCCGGGAACGGCGCGAAGGCGGTTGAGCGCGATTGCCACGCCCCAAGGCGCCAGCGTCATGCGCTAGCGTCCCCGGATGGTATGGCAAAGCGGCGAACAAGGTTATTCAAACTCCATGATCACGTCGTCTACGGCCAGACTGTCGCCTGGGCCTGCGTTGATCTTGGCGACCACACCCTTTTTCTCGGCGCGCAGGATGTTTTCCATCTTCATCGCTTCGACGGTGCACAGCGCCTGCCCCTCCTGCACTTCCTGCCCAACTTCGACATCGACCTTCACGATGAGGCCGGGCATGGGACAAAGCAGCATCTTCGAAGTATCAGGCGGCAGTTTCTCGGGCATCAGCTTGGCCAGCTCGGCCTGACGTGGGCGGCGCACATGCACTTTCAGGTCTGCGCCCCGATTGCGGATGCGGAACCCACCCGAGATCTTGTCGGCTTTCATCACAAGCGGAGAGCCGTCGACATCCAACTCAGCCAGCTGATCCCCAGGCGTCCAATCCGAGGCGACTCGCAAAGCTTCCCCATCAGCAAATTCAACCGTGGCACCTTGCTTGTCTGCTTCGACCGATACATCAAACTCCTGGCCTTGCAGCGCGACATTCCAGCGTTTGCCCACCTTGCGTTCGTGATTGTCCATCCGGCCAGACACGCGGGTGCGGCGGATTTCGGCAACCCGATGCATGGCCGCACAAGACGCAGCGATGCGGCGGAGGTCGCCTTCGGGCAGGATCACTCCGTCAAACCCGTCTGGGTATTCCTCTGCGATAAACGCGGTGGTCATGTCGCCGCTGACAAATTTCGGGTGATCCATCACCGCCGACAGAAACGGCAGGTTGTGGCCGATGCCTTCGACCTCAAAACTGTCGAGCGCCACGCGCATCGCCTCGATCGCCTGCTCGCGGGTCGGAGCCCAGGTGCATAGCTTGGCGATCATCGGGTCGTAATACATGCTGATCTCACCGCCTTCATAGACGCCAGTGTCATTGCGAACGGCAGCGTCTTGTTCCCGTGTCAAAAGCCAGCCAGGCTCGATATCCGGCCATGTGCGGGCTTCGGCCATAGGGCCAGCAGCAACCTCCTGCGGTGGGCGATAACGGGTCAGACGCCCGATCGAAGGCAGGAAATTGCGATAGGGGTCTTCGGCGTAAAGGCGGTTTTCGATGGCCCAGCCGGTCAGGGTCACGTCATCCTGCGTGATCGAAAGCTTCTCGCCCGCAGCCACCCTGATCATCTGTTCCACCAGATCGACGCCTGTGATCAGCTCGGTCACCGGATGCTCAACCTGTAGGCGAGTGTTCATTTCCAGGAAATAGAAATTCTTGTCCCCATCAACGATGAACTCGACCGTTCCGGCGCTTGCGTAATCCACCGCCTTGGCCAGGGCGACGGCCTGTTCCCCCATCGCGCGGCGTGTTTCGGGATCAAGGAAAGGCGACGGGGCTTCTTCAACCACTTTCTGATTGCGGCGCTGGATCGAGCATTCGCGCTCACCCAGATAAATGCCGTTGCCGTGGCTGTCGCAGAGCACCTGAATTTCGATATGGCGCGGCTGGGTGACAAATTTCTCGATAAAGATCCGATCATCCCCAAAGGAATTCGCAGCCTCGTTCTTGGAAGACTGAAACCCTTCGCGCGCTTCCTCATCATTCCAGGCGATCCGCATCCCCTTACCACCGCCACCGGCACTGGCCTTGATCATCACCGGATAGCCGATCTCGTTGGAAATCCTGACGGCCTCATCCGCATCCTCGATCAGTCCCATATAGCCGGGCACAGTGGACACGCCCGCCTCCTGCGCGATCTTTTTTGAGGTGATCTTGTCACCCATGCTTTCGATCGCACCTTTGGGTGGGCCGACAAAGGCGACGCCCTCGGCCTCTAGCGCTTCGGCGAATTTGGCGTTTTCCGACAGAAAGCCATAGCCCGGATGCACCGCCTGCGCGCCGCTTTGGCGGATCGCGTCCATCACCTTATCAATCACGATATAAGACTGGTTGGCCGGGGGCGGACCGATATGGACGGCTTCATCCGCCATCGACACATGCAACGCATTCCTGTCCGCATCGGAATAGATGGCGACGGTGCCGATACCCATCTTGCGCGCGGTCTTAATGACTCGGCAGGCGATCTCGCCCCGGTTGGCGATCAGGATCTTATTGAACATGGAACGTCCTTTGGCTTGGTGTTCGGGAAACGCAAAAACGCCGCCCCAGGGCATGAACCCCGCGGCGGCGTTGCGTGTGAATAGAATTGAGACGCCGAGCGCCTCGAATAGCTGTGTCAGTTACAGTTGTTTTGGGTTTTGCAGTAAAGCACGTTACCGGCAGCCCCGACGGCCGCGCCGAGAATCGGATCAGCGTTGAGAACAGCCGCCCCAACGGCCCCGGCGCCACCGCCCAGCAAGGCCTGTTCGCCGGTCGAGTCGCCGCAGGCCGCAAGGCCCGCGCAGGTTGCTGCCACAAAGAAGAATCGCGAGATACGCATGATGACTGCCCTTCTGGTTGTCTTGTCGATTGGGCCGTCAGATGCACGAAATCCGCGTTGATATTCAATAACACGCGCTCAATTTCAGGCAGATGCGCAAACTTGCGCCGCCGACAAGCAAGCTTGTGCGCAAAGAAAAGCGCGGGCAGGTGAATGTGGGGGACACATGCCTGCCCGCGTAAGGAAGGGGTACGGAATAGTAGGTGCATGTGCGACGCAGGCAAAACAGAGCCGCACGGCACGTGTAGGTTGCATCCGCCCTCCGAGCAAACAAACATCGTTATTTCAGCGCATTGCTTTCCGGCTGAATCCCGCCCATTCCGTTGGGACACGCGCAGATTTGCGCCGAAACGGTCCATGCCTGGCCCATTGATATGTCCCCTGGCAAAGGTCACGCCTGCCCGGCCCGATCAAAAACATCAGGGAAAGATTGCTGCAAAACGACCGGGTCGATCACCAGAAGCGCTTCGTAACTTGTTGGATCAAAAGGCTCCTCTGCCGCTATCACTTCGCGTCCAAAGAGCCAGCTGAGGCGCCCCGCATCCAGGTTTCCGCGTTCGAACGGCTGATCGCCGAAATGTAGCCAAAGCGCCTCGACAAAAGCGGCATCCGCGCGTCTGTCGGCGGGTTTGCGATCCCGAAAACGCTCTCTCCGGGTCAGCAGCGTTGCGCCTTTCGGGTTCGCGCGACGAATGGTGAACTGGAAGTCGGTGCCGGTCAGACGCCCAGGAAAACCACGATGCTTCAGCATGGTGTTTCTCCGATCAACATCTGCGAATTTCGACGCAAGGGTGAAAAGGCTGGGCAAGCCATTGAATTCTCCGAGGAGCTAGGGGTGGAATAGATTGCCTGTGGCACATGAACCGTGGTCATGGTCAGAGCCCTTCCCAGATACACTGGCTGTCATCCAACCGGTAGGCTTCAAAGAACTGAGTGGCCTCGGGCGTCGACGCGCCAAACTCCAGCGCGCGGTCTGCAAATGAAATCACGATACGGGCCGGATCCAAACCATGCTGCGCGACGTAGGGTACGGCCAAAGCCTCGCATAGATGTGCCATGTCTATGGCCGCGATGTCATAGGTGATACGCCCGACGGTCGCGCCGATTTTGGGCGCAACAAACCGGAACCGCACCCAAAGCTCACCGGGGTTGTTGTCCAGCAAAACGTCGTTCAACTCGACCGGCTGGCCCGAGGGGACAGGCAGAAGGTTTTGCGCAAAGGCCGGACAACACAACATGATCGCCAAAACACATCCACGACCCCGGAACCGCATAATGCGGCCTCCTCTTTCCGGGGTCGCGCGCGCGCGCCTCAAAGCTTGCGCGGGGATATGTCTTTTGGTGCGGATCATCGGGGGCTAACAGGCCTTCTGTGCGCGTCAGAGCGGAATATTGTCGTGCTTTTTCCACGGATTCGTCAGCTGCTTGTTCCTCAGGCTGGCAAAGGCGCGCGAAACCCGGCGACGTGTTGAATGCGGCATGATCACCTCGTCGATGAACCCACGTTCAGCGGCAACAAACGGGTTGGCAAAGCGCTCTTCATAGTCTTGCGTGTGCTGCGCAATCTTTTCACTGTCGCCCAGATCGGCGCGGTGAATGATCTCGGTTGCGCCTTTAGCGCCCATCACGGCAATTTCAGCGGTGGGCCAGGCATAGTTGAAATCACCTCGCAGGTGTTTGGACGCCATAACGTCATAGGCCCCGCCATAAGCCTTGCGAGTGATGACAGTGACCTTGGGCACCGTCGCTTCACCATAGGCAAACAACAGCTTGGCTCCGTGCTTGATCACGCCGCCATATTCCTGAGATGTCCCCGGCAGGAACCCGGGCACATCCACCAGCGTCAGGATCGGGATTTCGAAACAGTCGCAGAACCGCACAAACCGCGCTGCCTTGCGCGAACTGTCGATATCCAGACAGCCTGCCAGAACCATCGGCTGATTGGCGACTACGCCGACCGTCTGGCCTTCAAGCCGTATAAAACCGGTGATGATGTTCTTGGCATAGTCTTCCTGAATCTCATAAAAGTCGCCCTCATCCGCCACTTTGGTGATCAGCTCTTTCATGTCATAGGGCGTGTTCGGGTTATCGGGGATCAATGTGTCCAGTGACGTCTCCACCCGGCTTGGATCATCAAAGAAAGGCCGCGTGGGTGGCTTTTCACGATTGTTGAGCGGCAGGAAATCGACAAGTCGGCGCACTTCGGCCAGCGCTTCGACATCGTTTTCGAACGCGCCATCGGCGACCGAGGATTTTTTGGTATGAGTCGAGGCACCACCTAGTTCCTCGGCGGTGACCACCTCGTTGGTGACTGTTTTCACCACATCTGGCCCGGTGACGAACATGTAGGATGTGTCTTTGACCATGAAGATGAAATCCGTCATCGCCGGGCTATAGACCGCACCCCCGGCACAAGGGCCCATGATCACGCTGATCTGCGGCACCACGCCCGAGGCCATGATGTTGCGCTGAAACACTTCGGCATAGCCTGCAAGTGACGCCACGCCTTCCTGAATCCGGGCTCCACCCGAGTCGTTGATGCCAATCACAGGCGCGCCGTTCTGCATGGCCATATCCATGATCTTGCAAATCTTCTGCGCATGGGTTTCCGACAGAGACCCGCCGAACACGGTAAAATCCTGACTGAACACATAGACCATACGGCCATTGATCGTGCCCCAGCCCGTCACCACCCCGTCGCCAGCGGGCCTTTGTTTTTCCATTCCAAAATCAGTGCAGCGATGGCTGACAAACATGTCGAACTCTTCAAAGCTGCCCTCATCGACCAAAAGCTCGATCCGCTCGCGCGCGGTCAGCTTGCCACGAGCATGCTGAGCCTCAATCCGTTTCTGCCCACCGCCCAGCCGCGCATTGCTCCGGCGGTCTTCGAGTTCGGAAAGGATATCTTTCATGACGGTATTCCCCTATGAAATTTGCCGCGAACATACCGACAGTGCAGCCGGTTCCAAAGCGATATTCGGCAAATTTGCAAATCTTCAGCAATATATCGTCGTAAAATTGCAAATCAGCAAATCTTACAGCAGGCCAAATTCGCCCATGGCAATTCTCAAAACAAGACTCTATGGGTGAACCATGCAGTTCAGAACATCGGCTGTCAGCCGGACGCCCCCAACGATTGCGACGCTGGTCCTGCTCTCTGGCCTCTCGGCTCTGAGCATGAATGTCTATCTGCCCAGCATGCCGAATATGGCGGTCTACTTTGAGACTGATTACCGGGTCATGCAGCTTTCGGTCGCTCTGTACCTTCTGGTCAATGCGGTGCTGCAAGTTCTGATCGGCCCGGTCGCCGACAAGGCCGGACGGCGCCCTGTCTTGATGTGGGGGCTAAGCCTGTTCCTGCTGGCGACACTGGGCTGCATCTACGCCCCAAATGTCGAGGTTTTTCTGGCCTTCCGCATGTGTCAGGCGATTATCGTCGTAGGCATGGTCCTGAGCCGGGCTGCTGTTCGAGACATGTATGACCAGGACCAGGCGGCCTCGATGATCGGATATGTGACCATGGGCATGGCGGTGGTCCCTATGATCGGCCCGGCTATTGGTGGAGTGCTGGAAGAAACCTTTGGATGGAAGGCCAATTTCTGGATGCCCTTCGCGCTCGGTGCCCTGACGCTGATTCTGACCTACAGGGATTTCGGCGAAACCGCAGCGACCAGTGGCAAAACCTTGCTTCAACAGTTTCGTGAATACCCCGAATTGCTCACCTCACCACGGTTCTGGGGCTATTCCCTGTCGTCGGCGTTTTCCTCTGGGGCTTTCTTTGCCTATCTGGGCGGAGCCCCTTTTGTCGGAACCGAAGTCTTCGGCCTGAGCGCCGCCCAGGTTGGTGTTTATTTCGGTGCTCCTGCCTTGGGGTATTTCTTCGGCAATTTCATCAGCGGCCGATTTTCGGTACGCTTCGGCGTCAACCGGATGGTCCTTTGGGGCTGCTTGCTCAACGCTGTCGGCGTGATCATGTCCGCATCGCTGGTTCTGACAGGGCTTGGAACTGCAATCAGCTTTTTTGGATTGATGACCTTTGTCGGGCTCGGGAATGGCATGTCGATCCCCAACGCCACTTCGGGCGCTCTTTCCGTCCGGCCCCATCTGGCCGCAACCGCATCCGGCCTAAGCGGCGCAATCATGCTGGGTGGAGGCGCTGCGCTCAGCGCTTTGGCCGGTGCGCTGCTAACCGTAGAAACCGGCGCCATGCCGCTGCTCTGGCTGATGCTGATCACAGCCATCCTGGCGATCTGCGCCATCAACGCGGTAATCTGGCGCGAAAAGCAATTGGGTCTGTAGACCGGCTTGCCACAAGAGGTTTGCAAAGTTAGTTTTTCAGATCAGAAAAACTGCAAAGGCGATGCATGGCCACCCAAAAACTCTATGCCGGCGCCAAACTGCGCGAAATGCGCACGCGTCTGAACCTCACACAAAAGGAATTCGCAGCCAAACTCGGCGTCTCCCTGCCCTATCTGAACCAGATGGAGAACAACAACCGTCCAATCTCGACCACGGTTGTTCTGGCATTGGCGCAAGAGTTTGGTATGGACGTGACCGAACTCAGCACCGGCGACAGCGAGCGCCTGGTCTCGGATATGCGCGAGGCCCTCGCGGATCCGGCCTTTGCCGACGCGATACCACCCCTGGCCGATTTGCGCCTGACCGCGTCGAACGCCCCCGCCTTGGCCCGCGCCTTTATCGAATTGCACCGCGTTTATCGACAAACCCACGAGCGCCTGGCCTCGCTGGACGAAGCGCTGGGACGCGAAGACGCACGCGTGCAAGCCAGCCCATGGGAAGAGGTGCGGGACTTTTTCCATTATTGTGACAACTATATCGACGCCGTCGACCGCGCCGCCGAAAATTTCGCCAGACAGGCGGATGAAACAGGCGGGATCCGTCAAGCCGCGATCGCCAGCCTGTCACGCCAAGGCATTCAGGTCACGTTCGCTGATACCGAAACCCTCCGCAGCTATGATGCCGCTGGCAAAAGTCTGCGGATTTCGTCGCGGGCCGCCTCGTCTACGCAAGCGTTCCAAATTCTGCTGCAAGTAGCGCTGATCCAACAGGATAAGCTGCTTGAGGCAACACTGGACTTCGCAAAATTCCACAGCGAAGAAGCCCGTGCCATCGCCAAAATCGGCTTGGCAAACTACTTTGCAGGGGCATCACTGATGCCCTACGGCACTTTCCTTGCCGCCGCGCAGGACTGCCGCCATGATCTTGAGATACTCAGCAACCGCTTTGGCGCCTCGATCGAACAGGTCGCCCATCGGCTCTCGACTCTGCAACGGCCCGGTGCAAAAGGTATTCCGTTCTTCTTTGTACGCGTCGATCAGGCGGGAACTATCACCAAGCGCCATTCCGCCACACGGTTGCAATTTGCCCGCTTCGGCGGTGCTTGCCCCCTTTGGAACGTCCACCGCGCCTTCGAGACGCCGGGCCATTTCCTGCAGCAACTGGCAGAAACTCCGGATGGCGTGCGCTATATCTCTTTGGCGCGTGATGTATCGAAATCCGGCGGTTCTTTTGGTTCACCCGTTCGCCGCTACGCCATAGCTCTGGGATGTGAGGTGCGCCACGCCGAAGCGCTGGTCTATGCCGACAACCTCGACCTCAATAACGCCAGTTCCTATGAGCCAATCGGCATTTCCTGCCGCATCTGCGAACGGCAAAACTGCCATCAACGCTCGGTCCCGCCACTGGAACGCCGCTTGTCCATCGACACCCATACCCGAAAGACCCTGCCTTACACAGTCACCTAATCTTCTTCTGTTCAAAAATACCTCGGGGGAGTCGCGGCCTGCCGCGACGGGGGCAGAGCCCCCACCCCGGTCTCGGACACATAATCAGGCTTTCGACAGGATCGCCCAGATCTCATCCTTCAATACCGCGCGTTTTTTGCGCAGCTCGACCTCGGCCAGCTCTTCCATGGGCTCGACATTGGTTTCAGCCCGGTGAACCGCGCGGTTGATTTCGTGATACTCGTCCGCCAGACGCGCGAAATGTGCATCTGTCTGCTTCAACTGGCTCATCGCTTCGACTTTGTCTGGAAATTCTTCCGCCAGTTCATGCGGTGTATGGGACATTCTGTTCGCTCCTTGATTGCAGTTTCACTGCAGACTAGGCGCGTCTATTCCAACCGGCTTTGACGCGGATCAAACGGATGCGATACATTGCCCTTTCACGATACTCCTTACAGCAGACACCTAACGTTGCGCCACTGCCCAATTTGGATGGATCCAGGGGCGATCATTGGCTTTCGGCAAAGCCTCCTTGCCCAAAAGATGATCCGACATCTTCTCACCCACCATGATCGACGGCGCGTTGAGATTGCCATTGGTGATCTGCGGGAAAACCGAGCTGTCTGCCACACGCAACCCGTCCACCCCGATCACGCGCCCTTCAGGATCAACCACCGCTGAAGGGTCTTCAGCCCGCCCCATCTTGCAGGTGCCACAAGGGTGATAAGCGCTTTCGGCATGTTCCGCGATAAATGCATTCAGCTCGTCATCGCTTTGAACAGCTTCACCGGGCTGAATTTCCTTGCCTTTGTAGGGCTTGAACGCATCCTGACCGAATATCTCGCGGGTCAGGCGAATACAGGTGCGGAAATCCTCCCAATCCTTTTCGTGGCTCATATAGTTGAACCGGATCATCGGCGCATCTTCTGGCTTGGCTGAGCGCAAAGTGATTGCCCCGCGCGACGGCGAACGCATGGGCCCGACATGGGCTTGATACCCATGCCCCTCTGCCGCGGCCTGCCCGTCATAGCGCACCGCCATCGGTAGGAAATGATACTGGATATCGGGATATTCGACCCCGGCCGCCGACCGGATGAAGGCCGCGCTTTCAAACTGGTTCGAAGCCCCCAGCCCGGTTTTTGTAAACAGCCATTGCGCGCCGATTAGCCCTTTGCTGATCAGGTTCCAGTATTTGTAAAGCGTAATTGGCTGCAGGGATGCCTGCTGGATATAAAGCTCAAGATGATCCTGAAGATTTGCCCCCACGCCCGGGCGATCTGCGACCACCTTGATCCCATGTTCGGCCAGATGCGCTGCAGGGCCAATTCCTGACAACATCAGCAGCTTGGGCGAGTTGATCGAGGATGCCGCCAGAACCACTTCGCGCCGCGCGCGGATGACCTCTTTCCGCCCGCCTCGGATCAGTTCGACCCCAACTGCCCGACCATGTTCCATGACGACGCGGGCTGCCAGGCCGCGCACGATCTCGCAATTGTCGCGTTTGAGCGCGGGCTTCAGGTAAGCATTTGCCGCCGACCAGCGTCGGCCCCTCCAGACCGTCTGCTCCATCGGCCCAAAGCCTTCCTGCTTTTCCCCGTTATAGTCACCTGTGACCTCATACCCGGCTTGTCGCCCGGCATCGACAAAGGCCTGAAACAGAGGGTTTTCCCTTGGGCCGCGCGACACGTGCAGTGGACCATCTGTGCCCCGCCAGGCTGGATCCCCTCCGTGCCCGCCATCATGCCAGGACTCCATGCGTTTGAAATAGGGCAGCACGTCGGCATAGGACCATCCGTCGGCCCCCATCTCGGCCCAGGTGTCAAAATCACGCGCGTGGCCGCGCACATAGACCATGCCGTTGATCGAAGACGACCCGCCAATGACCTTTCCGCGCGGACAAACCAGACGGCGATTGTTCAGATGAGGTTCGGGTTCGGACAGGTAACCCCAGTCATACCGGCGCATGTTCATCGGGTAGCTCAGCGCCGCAGGCATCTGAATGAACGGGCCTGCGTCAGTCCCACCATGTTCAATCACCAAAACCGAGGCCCCGGCCAGGCTAAGCCGGTAAGCCATCGCACATCCGGCGGACCCGGCTCCAACGATGACAAAATCTGCTTCCATTCTCATAGCTCCTTGCCCGCTGGGACAGCCTTACGCCGCCGGCGGGAGTATTTTCGAAAAGATGAAGAGGTCATTCGCCACGCGGGAAGCGTTGGCTTTCCTCGACGATGTTCAGGTCCATATGGTTCCGCATGTAACGCTCGGATGCTTTTTGCAGCGGCTGGTAGTCCCACGGGTAATAGCCGCCCTGTCTCAGCGCCTCATAGACCACCCAGCGGCGGGCCTGACTGGCGCGCACATCGGCATCGAACTGATCCAGATCCCAGCGCGCCTCGGAATTGGCCCGCAACGATTGCAGCGTGCCTGCATGTTCGGGGCGGTCGGCCAGATTGGTTAACTCATGCGGATCACTGTCCAGATCAAACAGTTGGTCGGGATCCAGCGCGCATCGATTGTATTTCCATTTGCCATAGCGCAAGGACACAAGAGGCGCATAGGAGGCTTCGGCTGCGTATTCCATCGCCACGGGCGCAGTACGCTCGGAGCCCTGCGCCAGCGGCACAAGGTCTTCTCCATCTGTCCACGGAGCGATTTCAGCCATGTCGACCCCGGCTAGCGCACCCAGAGTCGGGGTGACGTCAATCGTGGACACCGGCGTTTCGATCCGGCCAGGTGGAAGATCCGGCGCCGAGATCATCAAGGGCACGCGGGCCGACCCTTCGTAGAAGTTCATTTTGAACCACAGCCCCTTTTCGCCCAGCATATCGCCGTGATCTGAGACGAAGAGGATGATCGCGTCCTGCCGGGTTGCCTCGAGCACGTCGAGGATCTCACCAATCTTGTCGTCGAGGTAGGAGATATTGGCGAAATAAGCGCGGCGGGATTTGCGGATGTCGTCTTCGGTGATGTCAAAACAGCGCCAGTCATTGGCGTCGAAAATACGCTGCGCATGCGGGACTTGATTGTCATATCCCAGATCCGCCACCTCAGGCAGCAGATGGTCGCAATCCTCATACAGGTCCCAGTATTTGCGCCGCGCCACGTAGGGATCATGCGGATGGGTAAAGCTGACGGTCACGCACCATGGGCGGTCGTCCTTGCCGCGCGCCAGATCATAAAGCTTGGCCTTGGTGTGATAGGCGACCTCGTCATCATATTCCATCTGGTTCGAGATTTCGGCGACACCGGCGCCGGTGACCGATCCCATGTTGTGATACCACCAGTCGATCCGCTCACCTGGTTTTCGGTAGTCCGGGGTCCAGCCAAAATCGGCCGGGTAAATATCCGTGGTCAGGCGATCCTCGAACCCGTGCATCTGATCGGGGCCGACGAAATGCATCTTGCCCGACAAGCAGGTGTAATAGCCCGCGCGGCGCAGATGATGCGCATATGTGGGGATATCGCTGCGGAACTCGGCCGCGTTGTCATAAACCCCGGTGCGCGAGGGCAGTTGCCCGGACATGAAGCTGGCCCGTCCCGGCGCGCAGAGCGGTGATGCCGTATAGGCATTGGCAAAACGGGTCGAACGGGCGGCCAGTTTCTTGAGGTTAGGAGCATGCAGCCATTCGGCGGGACCGTCAGGAAAGAGGGTTCCGTTGAGCTGATCCACCATCAGGATCAGAATGTTGGGTTGTGTCATTTTTCCGCCTCGAGCAAGGTGTCGAGAACCCGCATCGCGTGGTTCACCGCCAGTTGCGGTTCTTTTGGTGCAGTCAGAGCCGCGCGGATATAGAGCCCGTCAATCAAGGCGATCATGTTTTCAGCACCCTCGACAGGGTCGCGCAGCTTGTCGCGCAAAGCGTCGACTAAATTCGACCGAATCCGCGCCTGGTAGATCTGCCACAAACGCAACGCGTCCGGGTTGGTCTGAGCCAGAACATAGAAGGTCATCCATGCCGTGATCACGTTGGGCGTAAAGCAGGACGGTGCAAAAC
Source organism: Ruegeria sp. HKCCA6707 (assembly GCF_013033515.1). Classification (GTDB taxonomy): domain Bacteria; phylum Pseudomonadota; class Alphaproteobacteria; order Rhodobacterales; family Rhodobacteraceae; genus Ruegeria. Next base: position 1,150,494 of record NZ_WQEG01000001.1, read on the forward strand.
AGGCCCGGATAATGGCCTGGGCCCGTTCACCCGGAGCGGCTTTCTTCAATTCGGCCCGCGCCTCGGCCCCAAAATCGGACAGGATGCGTCGCATCGCGGCCAGGAATATCTGATCCTTGCCACCAAAATAGTGATGGGCCAGCGCGCTGGACATGCCTGCGCGTTTAGCGATCTGGCTGACAGTAACATCCAGGGATTTGGCCGCACCCAACTCGGCGATCGTCGCTTTGATGATCGCGTCCCGGCGCAGTGGCTCCATTCCGAGTTTTGGCATTGCTACACCTCAGACACAGGCAACGTGTCAAAACGCTACGGCGTTTTTATTGACTCGTCAATCAAGAACCGAGCGTCAGTGGGTGTCACTAGAATTTGGTTTCGACGTCGGGCGGTGTCACGGCCTTGCGGTTCAATCTGGCTTCGCGCCACGAGATAAAGCTGACCGCAGCGACGATCACTGTTCCACCCGCTACGACCCAGATGTCGACGCTTTCGTGAAAGACCAACGCGCCCAGCGCCGTGGCCCAGATCAACTGCAGGAAGGTGACCGGTTGGGTTACGGCCACCGGTGCGGCCTGAAGCCCAAGTGTCATGAAATAGTGGCCCGCCGTTGCAAAGCTGGCAACGAGGAACAGCACTGCCAGATCACGCAAGCTGGGCTGGACCCAAACCGCCAGCGCGAAAGGGATGAGCGCAATCGTGACCCAGATCGACATATGTGCGACGACGACCGCCGGTTTGACGTCGCGCACCAAGAGCTTGGCCAAAAGATAGGATGCCCCCAGCATCAAAGCTGTTCCCAACATCGCCAGGTGACCTATCGAAACTTCGCGAAAACCAGGGCGCAGGATGATCAGCACACCGATCAGCGCCACCCCAATCGCAGCGATGCGACGGAAGGCGAGTTTTTCACCCAGAAACAGCGCGGCACCCAAGGTCACATAGATCGGCGTCATATAGTTCATTGCGGTCACTTCAGCCAAAGGGATCTGCGTCATCGCAAAAAACCACAGCATCACAGCCAAGGCATGCACCACGCCGCGCAGTCCGAAAAGGGTCAGCAAACGGGGTGTAAGCTGCGTTGCTCGAATGGCCTGCAATGCAGGCAAGAGGAAGACCAGACCAAACACGAACCGCAAGAACGCTGCTTGAATCGGGTTCACGGTGGTCCCCAAGGACTTGACCAGCGCAGTCATGACCACAAAGCACAGCCCTGCGGACAGCATCCAGAACATGCCGACCGCGGGTCGGTTTGGAGCGGGTGATACATTCATGCCTGTGCTTGAACACCTAAACCGAGCGGGCAACAACCCTTCACATGGCAACAAGTTTGTAGGCGATCGCCAACATGACAGCCCCGATGATCAAATCGAGGATTTGCCAGGATTTTTCGCGCACAAAGATCGGCGACAAAAGGCGCGCTCCAAAGCCCAGCGAAAAGAAGAAGACAAAGCTTGAAACCATGGCGCCTACGGCAAAGCTGAAACGGTCCTCATATTGGGCCGAGATAGACCCAATCAGAACCACGGTATCCAAATAAACATGCGGATTCAGCCAAGTGAATGCCAGAACGGTCAGCAAGGCGGTATGCAAGCTAATACCCTTGCCCGCGCCCACCTCCATCACCGCGCCGCCGCGCCAGGCCGACGCAAGACTGCGCAGCCCGTACCAGGTCAGAAACAACGCACCGCCATAACGCATGACGGTCTCAAACCAAGGAACGGCCTGAGCAAGGGTTCCGAACCCGGCGACGCCAGCAGCGATCAAGACGGCATCCGAAACGGCGCATGTCAGGCAAATCGGAAGGACGTGCTCACGCCGTAACCCCTGGCGCAAGACAAACGCATTCTGAGCGCCAATGGCCAGGATAAGGCTAAAGCCCAGAACAAAACCTGCGATGAACGGTACGGACATGCCACCCCCTTGATTGCCGTGTTGACTAGAGGGTTGGTGGACTTCTATCAAATTAATGTTTCTTACTCAGATTAAGTACAGCTAATGCAATTCGATCCCAACCACTTGTCTGCCCTGGCGGCGATCCTGCGCCATGGCAGCTTCGATGCTGCTGCCGATGAATTGTCGGTTACGCCCTCCGCGATCTCTCAACGCATCAAAGCGTTAGAAGACAGGCTTGGCGTGACGCTGGTACGTCGGGGCACCCCGTGCACCGGTACGCCTGCGGGGTTGAGGATCGCCCAACATGCCAGCAGCATCGACCTGCTTGAGGCGCAGTTGAACCGTGATCTGTCGCTGGACCAGAACCACGGTGCAGCGCGCGTGCGCATAGCTGTTCCGGCTGACGTTCTCGCCACCTGGTTCATGGACGCAATGGCCGCGGTTGACGGGCTGCTGTTTGATCTGGTGATCGATGATCAGGACCATTCCGCTGAATGGCTCAGACGCGGTGAGGTCAGCGCAGCAATCACTGTGGGCGGGCAGACCATAACAGGTTGCGACACATTCTCGCTGGGGCAGATGCGTTACCTGGCGACGGCCAGCCCGAGCTTTGCAGACAAATGGTTTCCAGATGGTGTAACTTCCAAAGCTCTGCAGGTCGCGCCCTGCCTGACATTCAACCGCAAGGACAATTTGCAAAAAAAGTGGGTCACGCAGGTTACAGGAAAACGCTTGTCGCCCCCGACCCATTTTGTGCCGTCCACCCAAGGCTTTGTAGAAGCCGCAACCGCCGGGTTGGGATGGGGTATGAACCCGGAACGCCTTGTGCAAAAGGGGCTGAGCAATGGCACCCTGTGCGAGATCATACCAGAGAGCCCGCTGGACGTTGCCCTGAGCTGGCAGGTTGGCCGCATCCTAGGGCCCGCTTTGAAACCCTTGACCCAAGCCGTGAAAAAGCAGGCAGTCCAGGCACTTAGACCTCGGACTTAAACGGCCTTTGACGCTTTGGGATCCACGATCCAGAAACAGGCAAAAGAGGCCCACAGGCTGACAAGTACGATAAACACGATCGCCAGCGCGACTTCATTCGTATGCGCAACTGCAGCCAAAGCCGCCGACAGCACCACTCCGACCAGTCGGCATATGCTTTTGACGGCCGCTGCACCTTGGATTCGCTGGTCCTTGGGGGCGACGTCCAAGAAGTACAGTTTTCGTGCGCTGCCGACCCCAGTCACCGCGACCGAGACGACGAATAACGCAACCGCATGCAGATGAACTTGGTGGTCTATGTGCAAGTAGTGAAAAGCCAATAGGACTATTCCCGTGACAGCGACCATGAGTGTCCCTGTCACCATAACCGCCCGGTGCGACTTGAGGTTGATGAACTGCCACAAAGGCGCAGATACCAAATAACCTGATGCAGACGATACGATCATGGCTGTCAGACCTTTGGCCGATGTGTGATGCGCTTCGGCGGCGATCAGAGCGAAGAACGGAACCGAAAGCGTGACCGCAACCAGTGGCAGGCGCATTACCATGTACCGGCGGAACCAAGGGTACTCGAACATCCCCACGATACCTCCAACAACCTGCCGCAGTGTTCGGCGCGATTTTGGGGCCGCGTTTTCTTTATCCTGATCCACAGCCCTTTCCGCCATCGCCAGAATGCAAAGCGCAGACAGCGAAAAGAATGCGATGGATACGGCGATGACCGTCGAATGGCGCGAGAATGGCGGGTTGTCTTTGGTGATTTGGTGGACCAGCAAAGCGATCCCGATCGCCCCCAACCCGCCAACTCCAAGCTGCAGGTAGTTCACGACCATACGGGCCTTGGAGCTCAGGTGATCGCCCATGACATCCGAAAACATCAGTGCCTGCCCTTCTTCGATCAGCCCAATCAGGAAAAAGGCGGCGACAAAGGCAACAGCCGTTAGCGGAACATGCCCGACGGATGCAATCAGAATGGCCATGAACAAACAGCAGCCGATTGCAATTTCAGTCAGCGCAATACCACGCTTCTTTCGTCTCTGCGCCGCGATGGGCTGCGCAAGAAACACGTCCGAGATCATGCTGCCGACCATGCGCACGGACACAAGCGCGCCTGCCAGGAACATTGGAACTTCAAGAGACACGGCAAGAAACGGCAGAACAACCGACGGGCTGCCCAGTGTCCACGCCACCTGAGACAGAATGCTTTGCCCGGCCAGAACCGGCAGGTTGCGTCGCTTGAGATCTTGTTGTTCGTCTGCCATGCACCTGAACTCTAAGCGCGCGGGCGAAAGCGGTGCAAATGAAAAACCCGGCTCAACAGGCCGGGTTTGAACAATAATTCTGTCGGACGTGGCTCAGAGCTGTGCCATCACCTCGTCGGTGGCCTCGAAGTTTGTGGTTACGCGCTGCACATCGTCATCGTCTTCCAGCGCGTCCACCAGCTTCATCAGCTTTTGCATATCTTCCAGACCCAGCTCGGTCGTGGTCGTAGGCTTCCAAATCAACTTGGTGGACTCAGACTCGCCCAGCGCAGACTCGAGCGCATTCGATACATCATTCAGATCAGTATCCGCGCACCAGATGATGTGGCCGTCTTCCGAGCTTTCGACATCTTCGGCACCAGCCTCGATGGCCGCTTCAAAGATGGTATCGGCATCCCCCGCCGTGGCCGGATATACCACCTCGCCCTTGCGGTCGAACATGAAGCCAACCGAACCGGTTTCACCCAGATTGCCGCCATTTTTTGAAAAGGTCGAACGCACGGTCGAGGCGGTGCGGTTGCGGTTGTCGGTCATTGTCTCGACGATGACCGCGACGCCATTGGGGCCGTAGCCCTCATAGCGGATTTCTTCGTAATCATCGCCTTCGCCCGCAACCGACTTCTTGATCGCGCGGTCGATCACATCCTTGGGGACAGAATTGGACTTGGCCTCTTTCACCGCAAGACGCAGGCGCGGGTTCTTGTCGGGATCGGGGTCGCCCATCTTGGCGGCGACGGTGATCTCTTTCGACAGTTTGGAAAACAGCTTGGACCGCGCGGCGTCCTGACGTCCCTTGCGGTGCTGGATATTGGCCCATTTGGAATGGCCTGCCATGGTGCGTCCTCGTCATCGTGATTGCGTATTCGGCGCTCATATAGACGTTTGCGGGGGGCAGGATCAAGAGAGCGGCTTGCGAGACGTCCCCTTGCGGGTATGGTAGCGCCATGACGACAGATCAAATCATTCTTTTCGCCCTTTTCATCACTGTTTTTGGAATGTTGCTTTGGGGTCGCTTCCGGTATGACCTTGTGGCTTTTGCGGCGCTTATGATCGGCGTTGTTCTGGGCGTTGTGCCCGTCGACAACGCCTTTGCCGGATTTGGTCATCCTGCCACAATCATTGTCGCTTTGGTTCTGGTAGTCTCTGCCGGCCTGGTCCGGTCGGGCGCGGTGTTCTTGATCACGCGCAGTCTGGTGGATGCCTCGCGCGGCTTGGGTGCCCATATCGCGCTGATGGGCGGGATCGGTGCGGTGCTGTCGGCCTTCATGAACAACGTGGCTGCGCTGGCGCTGCTGATGCCCGTCGACATTCAGACCGCACGCAAAGCGGGGCGTTCCGTAGGCCTGACGCTGATGCCCCTGAGTTTCGCCACGATTTTGGGTGGTATGGCCACGTTGATCGGAACCCCACCGAACATCATCATCGCCTCGATCCGGCAGGAAACGCTGGGCGAGCCCTTCAAGATGTTCGACTTCGCGCCTGTCGGTGGCTTGGCGGCCATCGCAGGGCTGGCCTTTGTGGCATTGATCGGCTGGCGGTTGATCCCCAACCGAGGGCCGCAAAAAGAAACCTCCGAAGCGTTGGCGGAATATATCGCCGAGCTTACGATACCCGCCGAGTCCGCCCATATCGGCAAGCGCGTCAGCGAGCTTTACGAAGCTGCTGAAAAATCGGATGTGGCCATTATCGGCCTGATCCGTGATGGCAAGCGGCGATATGGGCGCTCGGCCCATGCGACGTTGAAAGAGGGCGACGCGCTGGTGTTGGAAGCCCGCCCCGAAGCGCTGGATGAGTTCCGCGCAGCCCTGAATCTCGATTTCTCGGACACGCGGCGCCAGGAGGTGCTCACGGCCGAGGGCGACGGGGTTGAAGTAATCGAAGTCGTCGCCACTGAAAACGCCCGCATCACCGGGCGCACTGCGCAGGGGCTGGGGCTGGCCTGGCGGCAAAGCACGGTGTTGATGGGGATATCGCGTCAGGGGCGCCAGATCACCGAACAGGTCCGCAAGACCGAGGTTGAGGCGGGCGATATCTTGCTATTGCTCTGCCCCCGAGATCGCGGCACGGATGTGACCGAATGGCTGGGATGCCTGCCCTTGGCGACGCGTGGCCTGAACGTAACCGCCAATGACAAAGCAGGGCTGGCCATCGGGCTGTTTGCTGCGGCAGTTCTGGCCGCCAGTATCGGGTTGATTTACCTACCCATTGCATTGGGATTGGTGGTCATTGCCTATGTTCTGACCAAGATCATGCCAATCGCCGATATCTACAACCATATCGAATGGCCGGTGGTGGTACTGCTGGGCTCGATGATACCGCTGGGCAGCGCGCTTGAGACCTCGGGAGGGACCGAGTTGATCGCAAACGCGCTGATCCAGATCACAAACGGCCTGCCCGCCTGGGCCATTCTGACCGTTCTGATGGTGGTGACGATGACGCTTTCGGATTTGTTGAACAACACGGCCACGGCCATCGTCGCGGCCCCGGTCGGTATCCAGATGGCGCAAACGCTGGGTGTCTCGCCCGACCCGTTCCTGATGACTGTCGCTGTGGCGGCCTCAGCCGCGTTTCTTACTCCGATCGGGCACAAGAACAATACCTTGGTTCTGGGGCCCGGCGGGTATCATTTCGGCGACTACTGGCGCATGGGCCTACCGCTTGAGATCCTGATCATCGCCGTCTCAGTCCCCGCCATCCTTGTGTTTTGGCCGCTGTGACAAGTATGAGCCAAACATGAAAAAATTCCTGATCCTGCAATTGCGCCCGGAAACCGATGCGTCTGATGCCGAGTTTGCGTCGATCCTGAACCGCGCGGGTCTGGACGCCAAGCGCGCCCATCGCATTCGGCTGGACCGTGAAGACTTGCCCGCCGGGCTGGACGTGACGGATTATGCCGGTGTGATCGTTGGGGGCGGGCCAGGCTGCGTCAGCGACGACCCGGCCAGTAAATCTGCGTTGGATGCCAAGATCGAAGGGGCGATCATGGGGTTGATGCCTCAGATCACGGTGCAGGATCACCCGTATATGGGATGTTGTTATGGTCTGGGCATTCTCGCCGCGCATCTAGGTGGTGACGTTAGTAAACGTCAATATGGCGAGCCGGTGGGCCCCTCTGAATGCCGACTGACGGAACACGGGGCCCAAGACCCGCTGACCGCCGGTTTACACTCAAGTTTCGAGGCCTTTGTCGGCCACAAAGAGGCGGTGCAAGCCCTGCCCGATGGCTGCGTGCATCTGGTCGCGTCCGACCCCTGCCCGTTTCAGATGATCCGTTGGGGGCAAAACGTCTATGCCACTCAGTTTCACCCCGAAGCCGATGCTGCCGATTTCGAACACCGCATCAATATCTACAAAAATTACGGCTATTTCCCTCCTGAAGATGCGCAAAAGCTGATCGACCTTTGCCATTCAGCGACCGTCACCCAGCCCGGCGAAATCCTGCGCCGTTTCGTGCAACGCTACGGCTGACCTAACGGCGCTGTTGCCTGAGCCTTCCCCCCTCGCATAGGCTGACCTGACGTGGCTTTGGGAGGAGTGGGACGTGGACTTGTTGATTGGCGTGGGCCTGCCCCTGTCTCTGGCGATCATCATGCTGTCTTTGGGGATCGGGCTTGAGGTCGCCGATTTTCGCCGCGTTCTGCAGCGAGGTCATGCTTTTGCCATTGGCGCGGTGTGTCAGGTTCTGCTGTTGCCGATTGCGGCGTTCATCACTGTCACGCTGTTCGCATTGCCGCCCGAGATCGCGGTTGGCTTTATGATCCTCAGCCTGTGTCCGGGCGGCGTGACAAGCAACATTCTGTCAAAGCTGGCGAAGGCTGATGTGGCGCTGTCCGTTAGCCTGACGGCGGTGATCAGCCTGTTGTCGATCCTGACCGTGCCTATTCTGGCGGCATGGTCGATCAACCATTTCATGGGGTCTGACGCGCCTGAGGTCTCGATCACCGGTTTGGCGGTCGCCATGTTCCTGATCACAACGCTGCCCGTCGCCATCGGGGTCAGCCTGCGCCACTTCGCGCGCAGCTTTGCTGACCGGGTTGATGCCCCTTTGTCAAAAGCGGCAACGGTTCTGTTTGTGCTGATCGTGATCGCTGCGCTGGCCGGGAACTGGCAGCTTTTCGTTGAAAACCTGGGCATAATGGGCGCAGGGTTAATCACCCTGAACATCGCGCTTTTGCTGATCGGGCTTGGATTGGCACGTGCCGCAAAACTGTCGTGGACCGAGAGTAAAACAATCTCGATCGAAACGGGGATTCAAAACTCGACGCTGGGCATAACACTGGCCGCGCTGATAACGGGCACCGAAAGCGGGTTCAGCCCGCTGGCGCTGCCCTCGGCGGTCTACGGGATAACCATGTATGTGGTCGTGTTGCCTTTCCTTGCCTGGTTCCGCAATCGCTGAAAGGACACGCGATGACCAATAACTCTGCAGATGCGATTGTCGTTGGTGCTGGACTGGCCGGGCTGGCTGCCGCTGCCGAGCTTGGGGATCGCGGCAAGTCGGTGATTATCGTCGATCAAGAGCCGGAACACTTTCTGGGTGGTCAGGCGTTCTGGAGCCTGGGCGGCCTGTTCATGGTAAACACGCCCGAACAACGCCGCATGGGTATTCGCGACAGCCAGGATCTGGCTTTGCGTGACTGGATGGGCAGTGCACAGTTTGATCGCGACGAAGACGCATGGCCACGCAAATGGGCCGAGGCCTTCGTCGAGTTTGCCTCGGGCGAAATGCGCCCCTGGCTGCACCAGATGGGCCTGCGCTGGTTCCCAGTTGTGGGTTGGGCTGAACGGGGTGGATCCTATGCCAACGGTCACGGAAACTCGGTGCCCCGGTTTCACATCACATGGGGCACGGGTCCGGGTGTTCTGGAACATTTCATCCGCCGCGTGCGTGAACATGTCAGTGCCGGGCTGATCCAACTGCGGTTTCGTCATCAGGTCAGCCACATCATAATGCAAAACGGTGCGGCCAAAGGCGTCTCGGGCGAGGTTCTGGCGGACGATACCGCCCCGCAGGGTGCCAAGACCAACCGCGATGAGACCGGCGAGTTCGAGGTTTATGCACCCTCAGTCATCGTGACCTCTGGCGGTATTGGCGGCAATTTCGAGATGGTGCGCAAGAACTGGCCGCGCGAGCGGCTTGGCGCACCGCCCAAGGATATGGTCGCGGGAGTTCCGTTCCATGTGGATGGTCGGATGATCCCGATCTCGGAAAAGGCGGGCGGGCATGTGATCAATGGCGACCGCATGTGGCATTACACCGAAGGTGTGCGCAATTGGGATCCGATCTGGCCTTCGCATGGCATACGCGTTTTGCCCGGCCCAAGCTCCATGTGGTTCGATGCACGCGGCAACCGGCTGCTACCGCCCTGCCTGCCCGGCTTTGACACGTTGGGAACGTTGCGCGAGATTCTGAAAACAGGCTACGAATACAGCTGGTTCGTTCTGACACAGAAGGTGATCAAGAAGGAATTCGCCTTGTCCGGGTCAGAGCAGAACCCCGACTTCACCTCGGGCAGTTGGAAAGAAGTGATCCGCCAGCGCATCCTGTCCGGGTCCAAAGCAACGGCCCCGGTTGAGGCGTTCAAGGAAAAGGGCGAAGATTTCGTTGTGGCGAATACACTGACCGAGTTGGTCAATGGAATGAACCACCTTGGGGGCGGCCTGATCGATGAAGCCCATCTGCGAGCGCAGATCGAAGCCCGGGATTCTCAGGTCGACAACCCGTTCTCGAAAGATGCGCAGATGATGGCCATTTTGGCTGCGCGAAACTATCGCGGTGACCGGCTGATCCGTACGGCCAAACCCCATAGGTTCCTGGATCCGGCCAACGGCCCGTTGATCGCAGTGAAACTGCATATCCTGACCCGCAAGACCCTGGGCGGTTTGCAAACCAATCTGGACAGTCAGATGATCGGTGCTGATGGGCAGGTTGTTCCCGGCCTGTTTGCGGCGGGTGAGGTCGCAGGCTTTGGCGGCGGCGGATACCATGGGTATAACGCGCTGGAAGGCACGTTTTTGGGCGGTTGTATCTTCTCGGGTCGCAACGCGGGCCGGTCGCGCGCCATTGCGTAAGCGGGCTATGGGATGCGGACGAAATTGAGCACGGGTGCACCGCTGCGGTCCAGCATCACAAGGCTGTCCCCGGCTTGCGCGTAGGTCGCGACCTTTTGCAGGGTGACAAAGAACTGCCGTTCGACCTCTTCCAGTTCGGGTAGGCACGCCATCAAAGTGGCGGCAAGGTTGTCCGGGAACGTGATGTTTTGCCCGGAAATCTCAGCCTGGCCGGTAAAGCGATTGCAGCCGCCAGTGCCGCCGAATTGTCCATCCGTGTCAAACATAAGTTCGGGGTGCCTGTCAGTTTCAAGCGCAACGCCGTCGATCCCGATCAGTGACCATTTCGTATTGTCGAGCGATGCCACCTCTTGTCCCTGCACTTGCACCAGCATCAGGTCGGCGACGGTTCCATTGTCGTTCGTCAGCACCGGATAGACCGTATCTGTTGTAAACAACAACTGGTCGCCGACAAAGATCGAGCCTCGAACCGCATAGCTGTGGTTTTCTTTGATAAGGGCGTCATCAAAGCTGAGTTCATATTGTACCGGTACTCCGGTCAGAGCATAACGCTTGGCCGACAGGGTAACTGACGGCGCATCCGCCCGAGAGATGTCCTGCAACTCGACATAAAGCGTGGCATCCGGGGGTGTGGCGATGCGTTCACGATAGGATGCCGAACCTTCGATTGTTCCGGCAAAAGCAGAACCCGCCAAAGCCGCAAAAACTGCTGTGCTTGTCGCTTGCGCTAGGGGACGTTTCATCTTTGGACCCTTCAGTTGCCGATACATATGGCAAACAGATTGTGATGATATGAAGAACTACAACCCCCGGATGCGAAAATCGGCAATTCCGCGCCGGTTTCAAAGCGGCCAGATCAGCGGGATCAAAAGCGAGGCCAGCAACCCAACGGTCAGATTCAGCGGCACACCGACCTTGAGAAAGTCGGTGAACCGATACCCGCCGGGGCCATAAACCATCATGTTGGTTTGATACCCAATGGGCGTTGCGAACGAAGCGGACGCAGCCACCATGACTGCGATGACCAGCGGCCTGGGGTCGATTCCAACGGCCTGCGCCAGCCCGATCGCAATGGGTGTGACAACAACGGCCACAGCGTTGTTCGACACAAGCTCGGTCAGGACCGAGGTCAGCAGGTAAACCGCCCAAACAATCAGGAACGGGGGCAACATACCCAAACCCGGCGCCACTGCCTCGACGATCAACGAGACCGCACCCGAGGCGTCCAGCGCGGCCCCGATGGCCAGCATGGCAAAGATCAGCGCCAACAGCCGCCCTTCGACAAAGGAAAACGCCTCATCCGCGTCGATGCACCGGGTCAGAAGAACCACTGCGACGGCTAGGATCGAAAGCAACAGGATCGGTGCCACTCCAATAGCCGCCAAAACCACGATCCCGGTCAGGGCAGCGATTGCAATCGGAGCATGGCTGCGCCGGAACGCACGGGCCGATGGTTGCGAGACGTCAACCATATCCATATCCGCTGCCAACCTCTGGATATCAGCAGGCGCACCTTCCAAAAGCAGCGTGTCACCTACCCGAACCACCAGCTCATCCAACTGACGACCGATATTCTGGTTTCTGCGATGCACAGCCAAAGTGTAAACACCGTAGCGACGCCGCAAACGCAGGGCCCCCAAGGTCCGCCCGACCATGCGGCAACCCGGTGTGATCAGAACTTCGACTGTCTTGGTTTCGACCGCTGACACCTGATCGACACGTTTCAGTTCGCGGTTGCTCTGCAGGCTCAGCAACTCGGTCATTGCGGTGCGCAAGACCACGCGGTCGCCAACCTCAAGGGTCACACCCTTGAGATTGCGCCGCAGTGACGCGTCACCCCGGATCACATCGATCAGACGCACGCCGGGACGTTTGAACAACTGCACACCGCTTACTTCGCGGCCAATCAGGTTGCTGTCGGGGGGGATGACGGCTTCGGTAAAGAACTTCATCTTGGAGCGGTCGCTCAGCATCGTCGCCATACTGTCACGATCCGGCAGCAGGCGAGGAGCGACAAAACGCAGATAGAACATGCCATAAATCACCAGTGCGATTCCAAGTGGTGTGACCTCAAAGATCGAAAACGCCGTCAGGCCCTGTGCCCGCGCCACTCCGTCGACCAACAGGTTTGTCGACGTTCCGATCAAGGTCAGCGTGCCGCCCAGAATGGCCGCATAGCTGAGCGGTATCAAAAGCTTGGACGCAGACACACCAAGAGTCCGTGCGATCTGAACGAACACAGGGATCATCACGACGACCACGGGTGTGTTGGACACCACGGCTGAGGCCAAGACCACAAAGCTCATCAACAGGGCTATGGCCAGTTTCGGGTTCACCTGCGCCTGTTTCTGCGCAACCGAGGTAAACGCATCCAACGCACCGGTGCGCACCAAAGCGCCCATGATGATAAACATCGCCCCGATGGTCCAAGGCGCGGGGTTTGACAATACTTGCAAAGCATCCTGATAGGGCAAAATCCCTGTCACGAGCATCAGCGCGACACCTCCGATGGCAACGACCTCGGTGGGATAGACCTCGCGGAGGAACATGATGAACATGCCCGCGACAACGACCAGCGCCAGAATTGCGCTGCCTGTCTCTGTCAGTTGAAGGAATTGCATTCTTGGTTTTCAGTCCAAACCCGGGCCTACGTGCCTGCCCAATAGTGTCCTGCATTGCAGATGTCAGAGCAAGCCCTGCGTGATCTATTCCGGCCCCGCCTGCTGCAATCGTCCGCCAACGCGTACCATTTGAACAGATTTGGCCTGCCCATTGGTGTCATCGGTTTCCACAAAAACACCGCTGAGCGTCGCTTCGCCATTCGCCGGGGTGAACCGTGCCTTGGGCATTCCCGTGATAAAGCGACGCATCGGTTCCTGCTTGTCCATCCCGATAACCGAGTCGTAGTCCCCACACATGCCTGCATCCGTCAGGTAGGCTGTCCCACCGGGTAAGAGCTGAGCATCGGCCGTAGGGACATGGGTATGTGTTCCAACAACGAGGCTCGCGCGCTTGTCGCAGTAATGGCCCATTGCCATTTTCTCGGACGTTGCTTCGCAATGCATATCGACGATAATCGCCTGCGCCTGACCGCCGCGCGGATGGGATTTTAGGATCGGCTCGATGGCTGAAAACGGGTCATCAAAGGGCCGCTTCATGAAGACCTGCCCCAAGACCTGCACCACCAATACCTTTCGCCCACCCGGGGCCGTATACAGCCGGTGCCCCCGGCCCGGTGCGCCCTTGGCAAAGTTGACCGGGCGCACGATACGCGGCTCGCTTTCGATGAATTGCAGCATGTCTTTCTGGTCGAACGCGTGATCGCCAAGGGTCAGGCAATCCGCGCCCGCATCCAGCAACAGCTTGGCGTGATCACCGCTGAGACCCATCCCGTTCGACGCGTTTTCGCCGTTCACAATGACAAAATCCAGCCGCCATTCGTCGCGCAGACGCGGCAAATGCTGCTGCACCGCCGCGCGTCCGGCGCGGCCCATGACATCACCCAAAAACAAAATTCTCATAGAAACTGTCCTAAGTGTGGTCTTGTGCAATCACAAGTCGTTATACTGAAAACCGATACGTATTCAGATTTGTATTTCAGGAGAACCTCGATGCTGCGCAGTGCCCTTCTTACATTGGCCCTTTTGGCCGTGGCCGCTTGTGATCAACCAGCCTCTGATGACAATGCGACGGGACTGGCGAACCCGGCTGCAACCTACTGCATCGAACAAGGCGGTCAGTATGAGATCACGGACGGCGCAGACGGTCAGACCGGAACTTGCACATTGGCGGATGGGACACAGCAGGACGCCTGGGACTTTTTCCGCGCCGAAAACATGCAATAGCTTTAGAACGTCAGCACTCGGCTTTCGGTGACCACCATATCCAGGGGCTGATCCGTCGGCTCCAGCGGCAAACCCGCAGCCTCTTGCACATCAAAGGCAAAGCCGATGGCCAGCGTGGCTCGTTTGTTACGCAGTCCTTCAAGCGTGCGGTCGTAAAATCCACCGCCATAGCCCAGGCGACCGCCCCTTGCGTCAAAGGCCACCAGCGGAACGATCAGAATCTCGGGTTCGAAATAGTCGTCCCGCTCGGGCACTTTCGCTCCAAACGGCCCGTCTTTCAAAGCCCCCTCTGGCGTCCAGCGGGAAAACTTCAACGGTTGCTCTGCCGCTTGAATAACGGGCACGCCAACGGGCCCATAAGCCGAGGCCTCGGCCATGGCGGGCAAGGGATCAATCTCGGTCCGAATGGGAATATAGCCTGACAGCGGCACGCCGCGATAGCCCGCCAGAACTTCGGACAGGCGCCCTGCTCCTCCGGGCGCGCGCGCATCAAAGGCTGCCTTGCGACGGGCAAACGCCTCTTTCCGGGCAGCGGCTTTGATTTCGATCAGGTCCATCACAGCAGCACCACGCTGGCCAGCCCAAGGAACAGGAAAAAGCCCATGACGTCGGTGGTTGTCGTCACGAAGGTCCCCGAGGCCAGTGCTGGATCCGCGCCCCAGCGATCAAGAACAACCGGGACCACTGTCCCAACAAAGCCCGCGATGATCATATTCACCACCAAAGCCGAGCCGATCACCACCCCCAACAAAGGTGAATCGAACCACAACATACCCACCGTGCCCAGAACAATCGCAAAGCACAGACCGTTCAGCAATCCGACCAGCAGTTCGCGCCGGATCACGCGCATCACGTTTGAGCCGGTCAGGTCGCGTGTCGCCAGCGCGCGCACGGCAACGGTCAGGGATTGTGTGCCCGCATTGCCCCCCATCGAGGCCACGATCGGCATCAGGATGGCCAGCGCCACCAACTGATCAATGGCCGCCTCGAACTGAGAAATCACCAACGACGCACAAATCGCCGTGCACAGGTTGACCGCCAGCCAGGGCAAGCGCCGTCGGCTGGTGGCGGCCACGCTGTCCGAGATTGAGCTTTCATCGCTGACACCAGCCAGCCTGAGGATATCTTCCTCGTGCTCTTCATCCAGCACAGCCATGGCATCATCGATGGTGATCACGCCCACCAAACGCCCGTCCGGGTCCACCACAGGAGCCGAGATCAGGTGGTACTGGTTGAAGGCATAGGCCACGTCTTCCTCATCCTGATCGACAGGAATGGTGTGATATTCATCGGCCACGATATCCACCAAAGGAACCTCGCGCCGCGTCGCCATCAGCTTGCCCAGCGCGACCTGCGCCACGGGTTTCAGGCGTGGGTCCACCAGAACCACATGATAGAACTGGTCCGGCAGATCGTCGTTGGCCCGCATGAAATCAATAGCTTGTCCTACGGTCCAATGCTCGGGCGACATCACCACTTCCCGCTGCATCAAGCGACCGGCCGAGTTTTCCGGGTAAGACAGGGCCTGTTCTGCGGCGATCCGTTCGGAATCTTCGAGAGCGCCAAGGATGGCTTCCTGTTGCGGCTCTTCCAGGTCTTCGAGAAGGTCAACGACATCGTCGCTTTCCATCTCACGCACCGCGTCGGCCAGAACGTCGGGGCGCAACACGCTGATGACCTCTTCGCGAACCGATTCGTCCAGTTCCGACAGGATGTCGCCATCGAACTCCTGATCATAGAGCCGGATCAGACGTGCCCGATCAAACGGGTTGATCTGCTCCAGAAGGTCGGCAATGTCGGCTGGGTGCAGCGGCTCCATCAATTCGATCAGCTTGTCGCGATCTTCAACGTCCACAGCATAGAGAATCGCTGCTACGGTCCGACGATCCAGCGCATAGGCGTCGTCCTCTCGGGTCAGGTCGGGTCTGACTTCGTCATTGCCTGTCGTCATACGCTGCCCCTTACGTTGGTGATTGCTGTCTAAATAGAAGAAGCAGCTACGGGAAAACAATGACAATGCTTCGATTTACCCGCAAGTTTCGCACCCTTATGGTAAAGCCCGGTTCAATTTTGTTCGGAGAGCACGGTCCATGGCGCAATCGACGCTGCTGAAGGGGCGAATCCTGAGTTTCGAGGCGTCGCCTTTTGAGGAAGACCCGGATGCAGCAGCGCGGGTTCACGAGGCAGTTCTGATCGAAAACGGACGTATCGCCGCGCTCGGCACAATTGACGCATTGTCAGCCGCGCACCCAACGGCAGATGTCCGTGACTATGGGAACCATCTGATCATGGCCGGCTTTGTTGACCCGCATGTGCACTACCCGCAGACCGCAATCATCGCCAGCTGGGGAAAGCGCCTGATCGACTGGCTGAACAGCTATACCTTTCCAGAAGAGATGAAGTTCGGCGATCCCGACTATGCCGCGATGATCGCCAACCGGTATCTGGACCTGACAACTGCGCATGGCACCACCACCATGTGCAGCTATTGCACCATTCACCCTGAAAGCGTGGATGCGTTCTTTACCGCAGCGCAGGCGCGTGGCCAGCGAGTGGTGGCCGGGAAAACCTGCATGGATCGCAACGCACCCGAAGGGCTGCGCGACACACCGAAAACCGCCTATGACGCATCGCAAGCCCTGATCGAGAAATGGCATGGGGTCGACCGGCTGTCTTATGCCATCACGCCGCGCTTTTCCCCCACATCTACGCCTGAGCAGTTGGAAGCGCTGGGGGCACTTTGGGCCGAATACCCGCATTGTCTAATGCAAACGCATCTGAGCGAACAGACCGATGAAATCGAATGGGTCCGGTCCCTGTTCCCGGACGCGCGCGATTATCTGGATACCTATGAGAAATTTGGCCTGCTGGGGCGCGGCGGGCTCTATGGTCATGTGATCCATCTGGAGCCGCGAGAGCGAGACCGGTTGCGCGAGGTTGATGCGGCGCTGATCCACTGCCCGACATCGAATACATTTATTGGTTCGGGCCTTTTCGACATGAACGGGTTGATCGCAGACGGCCATCGGATCGGGCTGGCCACCGATACCGGCGGCGGGTCAAGTTTTTCCATGTTGCGAACCATGGCAGCGGCCTATGAGATCGGGCAGCTGCGGGGGCGTCCGCTGCATCCCGCGCAGTTGCTGTGGCTTGGCACTGCCGGGTCGGCACGCAGCCTTCGTATGGAAGATCGTATCGGGAATGTCGCTGTCGGGATGGAAGCGGATCTCGTTGTTCTGGATCTGGCCTCTACGCCGGATATTGCCCAACGCGAGGCCCATGCCAGCGAGTTTTGGGAGGCGGTGTTTCCGACCATCATGATGGGGGATGATCGGGCCATTTCTGATGTCTGGATCGGCGGTGCGCGCGTTGGGGCGTGAAAACGGGCCTGCGGCGGGAGTAGTCTTGGCCAGATGAAGTAGGAACCCCGCTAGTTGGCCAGCGCGCGCGCCATGCGGTTCTGGGTTTCGACCACGCGGGGCAGATCAATTGTGGCTATGGCCCCGTCGCGCACGATCTGTCGACCTTCAACAAACAGGTGTTTGACTTGTGTTGGACCTGCCAAAAGCAGCGCTGCCGGGTCCCAGCTGCCGGCGCTTTCGATACCGCTGACATCCCAGATCGCAATATCGGCGCGCTTGCCTGGCATCAGGCGGCCGCAGTCGGGGCGGTTCAAGACGTCGGCGCCGCCACGGGTGGCGATTTCAAGCGCCTCACGGGCAGACATGGCATCGGCGCCGTTGACAACCCGTTGCAACAGCAGCGTTTGCCGCGCTTCGGTGATGAGGCTGCCATTGTCATTGCTCGCTGAACCATCCGCCCCCAGCCCCACATTGACACCGCGATCACGCATAGCACGTACCGGAGCGATGCCCGAGCCCAGGCGGCAGTTCGAACAGGGGCAATGAGCGACACCGGTACCGGTGCGCGCAAAAAGATCGATCTCGGCCCCGTCCAGCTTGACGCAATGGGCGTGCCAGACATCCGAGCCCGTCCAGCCCAGATCTTCGGCATATTGCCCCGGTCGGCAGCCAAATTGCGCCTGAGAATAGGCGATATCCTCGTCATTTTCGGCCAGATGGGTGTGCAGCATGACTCCCTTGTCGCGCGCCAGTAACGCTGTATCGCGCATCAATTCGCGGCTGACCGAGAATGGCGAGCATGGTGCCAGCCCGACGCGGCACATCGATCCTTCTGCTGAATCATGAAACGCATCGACCACGCGGACCATGTCGGTCAGGATATCTTGCTCGGCTTCCACTAGGCTGTCGGGCGGCAAACCACCGTTGCTTTCACCGATGCTCATGGCGCCGCGTGTGGGGTGAAAGCGCAGGCCCAGCTCGGTTGCCGCCGCGATCGTGTCGTCCAGCCGCGCGCCGTTGGGGTAGAGATAGAGGTGATCTGAGCTGAGCGTGCATCCCGATAGCGCCAGTTCTGCCAATCCAATCTGCGCCGAGGTAAACATCTGATCGGGCCCAAATCTGGCCCAAATCGGATAGAGCGTCTTGAGCCACCCAAAGAGCAGCGCATCCTGCCCGCCCGGCACCGCGCGGGTCAGGGTTTGATAAAGATGGTGATGGGTGTTCACGAGACCCGGGGTCACGACGCAACCCGATGCGTCATGGATTTCACCGTTGGTGGTCAAACCATGGCCGATCTGCGCGATCTTACCGTCGCGCAAAAGCAGATCCGCGCCGGTCAATTCTTCCCGCGCGTCATTCATCGTCAGGATGACATCAGCGTTTCGGATCAGGATTTCGGTCATTTCGCGCGCTCCATGCTGTGCCCGCCTCATAAGATGGAGTGCGTGGCTGGTGGAAAACGGGCGTAAGAACCAGCCTAGGCCAGCGTAGCGCGTGCCGGTTTCGTCGGCAATGGCTTCAGTATTGACGCAGGATCTCCAATGCTTTGGCATGGATCTGAGGGTTCGCCGCGGCCAGTGCGCGCCCTCCGAGATGGGCGGGGTTACCCTGCCAATCTGTCACCACCCCGCCCGCCGCCTCGATCAGCGCGATTGGGGCCTGAATGTCATGCGGGTTCAGTCCCGCCTCGATTACCAGATCCACCTGCCCTGCGGCCAAGAGAGCATAGGCATAGCAATCCATGCCATAGCGGGTCAGTTTGGCCTGCTGCGAAATAGCACGAAACCCATCACGATCTGCGGGTGTTCCGACCTCGGGAAAGGTTGTGAACACAATGGCTTGATCCAGATCCCGCGTCTGACGTGTGGCAAGTCTGCGTTGCCCTGCGGGACCATCCAGAACGGCCTGCCCTTGAAAACCTGCGAATCTCTCACCAATATAGGGTTGGTCGATCACCCCCAAGCTGGGCCCTGAACCGTCCCCCAAGGCGATCAGAACCCCCCATGTGGGTGTGCCACTGATAAATCCACGAGTTCCGTCGATTGGATCCAGCACCCAGGTCCGCCCACTCGTGCCTTCGCTGGCGCCAAATTCCTCGCCCAGAATGCCGTCATCTGGACGATGCTGTGCCAGAATCGCGCGCATCACCTTTTCAGCCTCGCGATCTGCTGCGGTGACGGGATCGAAGCCAGTCTCAAGTTTGTTGTCAGCCGCAAGATCTGGCTGACGAAAGAAAGGAAGAATGGCCGCGCGGGCTGCGTCGGCCATTTTATGGGCGATCTCAAGATCGTTTGGATGAGCTATCGTCATCCACAAGCCGTGCGGTGACCGCGCTGCGTTGTCAACCCCGCCAGACGGCGTAGATCAAAAGGATCAGGCGACGTCGCTCAGCACCCGCGCAAGTTCAAACAGACGACGGCGCTGGTTTTCTGGGATCGAATAATAGGACCTCACCAGATCAAGTGCCTCTTTGTCACCCATCAAATCTGCTGGAACAGACTTCTTGGGCGAATCATCTTTGGCGGATTCTTCAAGCCCTTCAAAGAAGAAGCTGACCGGGACATCCAAAGCTTCGGCAATATCCCACAGGCGCGATGCGCTTATCCGGTTGGCCCCGGTTTCATATTTCTGGATCTGCTGAAACTTAATACCAACTTGCTGCGCCAACTGTTGTTGGGTCATGCCAATCAGCCAGCGGCGATGCCGGACGCGTTTGCCCACATGGACATCAACGTGATGGGTCATTGGTATTCTCCTTTGTTACTCAAACAACCGCACGGCAAACACGACAGAGCCCCCTCCTGCAAAACATGCAGGCGACCGCTTAAGAACGTCCAAACCCGGAACGTACCCCCCCGTTCGGCACCACGCTACAATATTGCCGAATTCTGAATATTTTTCAAGAAGGTTGAGTCGCAATCACAGAATAGTTGTTTGCGGTTGTACCTTGCGAAAGCTGCCTCAGATCGCCGCTTGCGCACCAAGGAAGGAGTTGAGGGAATTGACATTTGCACGCGGTCATCTGCCTATACGCGCAACCGGAGGAGCACGATGCAGGCATATCGGATCAGCGCGCAGGGTGAGACGCCAACTCTAAGCACCCTAGCGACACCCAGCCCGAAACACGGACAGGTGCGGGTTGAGATCAAAGCCTGCGGGCTGAATTTCGCAGATTTGCTGATGCAGAAGGGAACCTACCAGGACACGCCACCTGCACCCTTCACACTGGGCATGGAGATTTCGGGTGTGGTGGATGAGGTTGGCTTTGGGGTTGAGCATCTCAGCGTTGGTGACCGGGTCGCTGTGTTTTCCGGTCAGGGCGGGCTTGCCGAGTTTGGGGTTTTTGATGTCGACAGGGTCACGCGCATCCCCGATTCGATGAGTTTCGAGGACGCTGCAGCCATCCAGATCGCTTATGGCACCGGTCACATTGCTTTGCATCACCGTGCGCGATTGCAACCGGGTGAGACCTTGTTGGTCACCGGCGCTTCGGGCGGTGTCGGATTGACCGCCGTCGAGATCGGCAAGCTGATGGGGGCCACGGTGATCGCTCAGGCACGCGGGGACGAGAAACTTGCCATAGCCCAACAGGCCGGTGCAGATCACTTGATTGACGCCGATGAGGACTTGCGCGAACGCGTCCTGGCGCTGGGGGGCGCAGATGTGGTCTATGACGCGATCGGCGGCGATGTGTTCAAAGCAGCGTTTCGGGCGACCAACTCAGAAGGTCGCCTTTTGCCGATTGGGTTTGCCGGTGGCGCGGTGCCGCAGATTCCGGCCAATCACTTGCTGGTTAAGAACCTCTCGGTCATCGGGGTCTATTTTGGCGGCTATCTGAAATTCCGCCCGCAGATCATTCAAGACAGCCTGGCCACCCTGTTTCGCTGGCATAGCGAGGGGAAGATCAAACCCCATATCAGCCATGTCCTGCCCCTGTCAGAGGTAGCGCAGGGCCTGCAATTGCTGGCCGAACGCAAATCGACAGGCAAAGTTGTCATCACTCCCTGACCAGCATCACCCAACGACGGCGCGCAACAGAGTCCCTCCCAGCATCCGAAAGTTCTGACGCACCAGAGCGGCCAAAGCATCGACAACCGCGCCACGCTTGTTCTCACCACCATAGAGGTTGATCTTGTGGGCGGGCAGATCCGGCAGGATCCCACCCGAGTCGATCTGCTCCAAATGGGCAGCCTCGGTCCCGTCAAGCATCGCATGGACCGCAAGATCGGCTGCAACGGTCGCTTCAATAGTGCGGTCGTTTTCGGTTTCGACTGACAGTTCCCACGATATGCCTGCCTCATCCAAGGCAGCAATTACCTGTGGCCGGAACAAACAGCGGCGCCCCAGAGCCAGCGGGATCGGGCGCTTGCGCCACGCAGTTCCGCCCGGAGCACCAATCCATCGCAACGGCAGTTCGGCAACGGTTTCCGCACCATCTGCGGACGTTGGCTCGGTGGTCAGGATCAAGTCACATTCACCGCGATTGAACATGTCTTTCAGTTGCAAAGAATAAGACGAGACCAGTTGCACCCGAACCCGCGGAAAGTCTGCGTTGAAACGTTGAAGCACGCGGGGGATTGCTGGGTAAACAATATCATGCGGCACCCCCAGCACCACCTCACCTTCAAAGGCCTGGTCTGTCAGCTTTGAGATGACCTCATCGTTCAAGGCGACCATACGGCGCGCATAGGCCAGCAGTTGGTCGCCTGATGCGGTCAGAGCAATTGTACGTCCACTGCGGTCCAAAAGCTCAAGCCCCAACAGTTCTTCCAGACGTTTCAACTGCATCGAAACTGCCGATTGTGTGAGGTGCAGAAACCCGGCGGCGCGCGTCACACCGCCATGATCGGCCACGGCAACGAATGAGCGCAAGGTGGTGATATCCAGATTTCTCATTTCACAATCCTTTATGGGTCACATCAAAAACATTCGTTTTCAATATATCACAGATCACCGCATATACATCAATAGGTTTGATTTAAATCGGTGAAAATATCACAAGGACGAAAGGAAGCAGACCATGACACAACTTACGCTTTCAAAAGCCGTTCGCGCGCGCCGTGTATGGACGTTGCAGAGCCTCTGGAGCCTGCTGAGCCTTGCCCGGCAACGACGCGCCCTTGCGCATTTGGATGAACACGCGCTCGAAGATATTGGCGTGACGCGCGATGAAGCCTGCAAAGAGGCGAAACGTCCCATCTGGGATGTGCCGGATAACTGGCTCAAAGAGCTGTATTAATCAGCGTATCGAAACAGTCTTGTGGCAGCCGGAACGCTGCCACCGGATTTCTCCACCATTTCAGTAAGAATTAAACCTAAAACCCTTGAAACATGTATCCTACTCTCCGATATTTATCGAGAAACCTGGTCGCACAAGCGGGCGGGGCTGGAACAATTTGAAGGGAGACCCTTTTATGGCACAATTCGACACGATCCGGACGGCGGCCGGCGCGCGCGCTGCCGAGATTGATGAGGGCCTGCGCGCCCATATGAACAAAGTCTACGGCACGATGTCCGTGGGCATGCTGATCACATTTGCAGCGGCCTGGGCCATTGCCGGATTGTCGACAACGACCGACCCGTCGGCGGCGGCTGCTCAGTTGAACGCAAATACCTATCTGACATCGTTTGGATACAGCCTGTTCGCGTCGCCCCTGAAGTGGGTCATCATGTTCGCCCCGCTGCTGTTTGTCTTTGGCTTTAGCGCCAGCATCAACCGCCTGTCGGCTGCCGCCGCACAGCTGGTGTTCTATGTGTTCGCTGCCGTTATGGGTGTGTCGATCAGCTGGATCTTCCTCGTCTTCACAGGTCAGTCGATCATTCAGGTCTTCCTGATCACTTCGATCGCTTTTGCCGGCCTTTCGCTTTACGGCTACACGACCAAGAAAGACCTGTCGGCGATGGGAACTTTCCTGATCATGGGTGTGATCGGCCTGCTTGTCGCCATGGTGGTCAACATCTTCCTGGCGTCGTCGGCTCTGGCCTTCGCTATCTCGGTGATCGGTGTTCTGATCTTTGCGGGCCTCACAGCCTATGACACCCAGAACATCAAGACCACATACCTGCAAATGGCCCATTCGGGCGATCAGGAATGGCTGGGCAAAGCCGCCATCATGGGCGCGCTGAGCTTGTATCTGGACTTTATCAACATGTTCATGTTCCTGCTGCAGCTCTTCGGCAACCGCGAATAACGCGGCTTACTTTCCAAGACAAAGGGCGGGTCCGAATAGACCCGCCCTTTTTTTGCGAGACGCTATATGCCCGTCCGACGGTTACTCCCCGCCCAAGCCCATCGCTTGCTGCCTTTGTTGCATCAGGTTCATGATCTGCATCTGGCACATCAGCCTGCGCGTTATGCCAAACTGCCCGGTGATCGGCAGATGGCGGCCCACATGCAAACTTGGCTGTCGATGCCTGATGTGTACGCTTTGGGCTATCTGCAAGCTGGTGATCTGTTGGGCTATGTCGTCTACGAGATCGAACACCGCCCTGCGACCCCGTTCCGTACTGCCGAGGCGCGCGCCATGGTGCATCAGATCTGCGTCGATGCCGCGCACCGCAGGAAAGGCATTGGCCTGGCGCTGATGAATGCAACCCGGTCAAGAGCGCGCGCTGCAGGCGTACAGGTTCTTGCCACAACTTTCGCCACCTTCAACACAGCCTCGGCGCAACTCATGTCTCGTGCGGGCTTGCAACCAGTTATGTATTTTGCAGAGTGGCGCGCAGACGACTACCTGAAATGACAAAGGCCCGCGATATCGCGCGGGCCTGTGCTTCAAATCTCGGGTGCAGCCTTATCAGCTGCAGTTCAGCGGCACAGCAAAGCCCGAGCTGCGCGACGATGATCCTTTGCGGAACACGTCACCTGCGGGCAGACAACCGGTGAATTGCTCGGTCAAATTGCCAAAGTTCGAACCGACTGTGTTGTCAACTTTGACGCTGTTGTTGCTGGTCCTGACCACACCAAACAATGTCCCGTTCACACTTACCGTGCTCAGGAAAAGCGGTGTGCTGCTGCCAACCAGCTCGACCGCATCACCTGGGGTACGACCGCCATTGTCGATCGCAACGCCAGCGACCTTGACCATTTCGGTCTGGTCAGAGCTTACCGCGACGGTCGGCAATTCTGCCAATTCGGCGGGAACGTTGGTTGCGGGTGGCACAAAGGCTGCGGCGCCTTCGACATCCGAGATTGTGCGCGGCTCACCATCAATGCCGGTAAAACCAACACCTTCACGATTAAAGGGGTCTTCGCAGGCTGCGAGGGTCGCAACGGCGAGTACGGGGATCAAGAGTTTTTTCATGACGCTCAACATTTTGGAACGATTGGGCCGACCGTAAAGTCACGATGCGTCAAAAAGCAAGCCACTGCGCAAAAGAATGATTCCACCCCTGATGCGCCTCTGCAACGGCCCCAGTTCAGCAAGACCGGTCAAAAGGTCGACCTGATGCAACAAAAAACCCGGCTTTTCAGCCGGGCTTTGTACATTCGTCCAAGCGGACAGGCAGATTACTTGATCTTGCCTTCCTTGTACTCGACATGTTTCCGAACAACCGGATCGTATTTACGAATGGTCATTTTCTCGGTCATGGTGCGCGCGTTTTTCTTGGTCACGTAGAAGTGGCCCGTGCCCGCGGTCGAGTTCAGACGGATCTTGATGGTCGTCGGCTTCGCCATGATTATCTCCTGCGTCCGAAAAGGCAGGGGCCTTTCGGTTGAATTCCTATGAGCGTGCGCTTTTACGCCCTGCGCCAGCCATGTCAAGGACATTCGCGCCTGTCAGACGTACAATGGCGTGCCAGGCTAATCCTTGAGGTTTGGCACCCCCATATAGGTGTGAATCTGGTCTCGATCGATCTTGGATAATCCCAACGCGGTGGCAAGCTGCCGCAGATAAGCTGCCTCTTGTGCGTTATCCAGACGAATCGCTGCCAGCGAAGTCGCATAGATCTGGGTCCGCATCGGAGCCGCGGTATCTGCCGCCAGCCCCATCACATCAATCGGGCCGTTCAATTGCTCTTGTACAAAAGCGCGCTCTTCTGCGCTGATGTCATCGCCGAGCTCTCCGAGGATGGTTTCCTTTTCCTGCGCGTCCAGCTCGCCGTCTGATTTGGCCGCCTGAATCATCGCCCTGAGCATCAGTTTGGCTTGCTCCTCCATCGCGGCGCCAGCAGGGGTGCCACGCATAACCGTGTCCATCATCTCGGCGCTATGCTGCCCGCCAGTACGCGCTGCACCCTGGATCGCATTCATCAGACCGCCCAAGCCAGCTGCGCCTGCGGCATTGGTCATGCCCATGTTGCCAAGCATGTCCTGCAGGCCCGAGGCCCCGCCGGGCATGCCAAACTGTTCGGCCATCTTACCGAGTTGTTCGATGCCGAAACCACCACCGGCGCCCTGCATCATGTCCTGCAGACCGGCCATTCCGCCCATTTGCTTGTATTTCTCCAAACCCTTGGCAGCCGCAAATCCGACTGCGACCGAGGCCAGTGCTTTCATAAAGCTCATTGTGTTCCTCCCTCTTTTGTCTGCATCCGCTTGGTCACGCCAATCGTGCGTCCCCAGTATGCAGCGAATAAAACGGGTGTCAGCGCCCTGCACCTTGTCTGTGCCAAGATGTATACCAGTTTCCCGCATTTTTCGAACAGTCCACAGAAGGCAGAGCAAGATTCAAGATCTGATCAATCAGCGACCGGGCGTCGCCTGTGTGGAAGCCATCGGGACATGACGCGCGGAGGGCCTGTAAGCCGGATCCTGTTCAGGGGTTGCCCCCTTTGATGACCATTCCTCTAGGCCGCACATTGCTGCGCGGCTCAAGCTGCCAACCCGGTCCCTCTCGGCCAAGGCGTGCCTAGCGGCGGTATCGGCAGGCGCCGACCGGCCCGCGCGGGGACCCTATTAGGCATTGCTCCTGGTGGGGCTTGCCGTGCCACCCCTGTTGCCAGGAGCGCGGTGGGCTCTTACCCCACCGTTTCACCCTTACCCATGGCCAAGGCCAAAGGCGGTTTGATTTCTGTGGCGCTTTCCGTCGGGTTTCCCCGCCCGGGCGTTACCCGGCACCATTGCCTTGTGGAGTCCGGACTTTCCTCTCGGGCGGATGCCCCAGCGGCCATCCGGCCCTCCGCGCAGAGGCGGGGTATGCGCTACGCCCAGCGACGTCAAGAGCGGCTGGGGTGCGAAGGGGCCAGCCCCTTCTTGGCCTGCGGCCAATTCAACCCCGAGGTATTTCTAAACAGAAGAAGAGGGATCAGGCTTAAGATCTCAGTACCGAGAAGTCTTTGGCGCAGAGCGGGCCCTTGGCCCAGGGTCGGTATCGCAGGCGCACCGCGTCGAGCAGGGTCTGGTCGTCTGTGGGCGCGGAAAAACCCGCGGCTTTGGCGCACCGACGAAACTCTTCCTGCGTAAAGGGTTCGAGCGGGGCATTGGTCGCGCGCGGTTCGGCCAGGTGTTGGCGTTCCAGCCGCAGCCAGTCGAATTTTGGGCCCGGGTCGGTCTTGCGACCGGGGGCCATGTCCGAGTGACCTATGACGCCTGAGGGTGGGATGGACCAGCGAGTCATGATCTGGCGCAGAAGGTCTTCTAGCTTACTCATCTGGGGCTCAGAAAAGGGCTGCGCGCCGCTATTGTCCAACTCGATCCCGACGGAGCGGGAATTGATGTCGCTTTGACCCTGCCATTCCCCTGCCCCGGCATGCCAGGCGCGGTCCTTTTCTTCGACCATCTGCCACAAAGCACCATCTGCTCCGATCAGATAATGCGCCGAGACTTCGTGCTCTGGGTCGCAAAGCCGATCCAGCGCGGCATTGGCGCTGTCCATCGCGGTATAGTGCAGAACAATCAAAGTGGGCGTCAGCCCATCCCGGCGCGGGCCGAAATTTGGAGACGGGTGCCAGATAGGCGTCAGGGGATCAGTTGTTGACGGCACTGCGGAACGGTGTCGGGTCCCAACCGCAGGCATAGCCGTCACCATCGGGATCAAGCCCCTTGCGGTCTCGCTGTGGGCCGCCGCTGGACAAAAACTCGATCTGCGCCTGATCGGCGGATGGGAAACGCGCGCAGTTTCGTTGGGCCTTGGCCTGCAGGTTAAAGCCCGCGCGACTGTAAAGCTGTGTACCCACCGGGTTCGAAGTGCTGAGCGCGTATTGTACGATATTGGGCTGCCCGTCGGATCCGCGTTCGGGCACCGCCGTGGGAGCGACGACCTCGTAGGTTTGGCGGTTCTGTTCGATACGGGCGGCGTCAGTTTCGATGCTGCGGCGGTTGGACACGGCCTCGAAATCCTGCTCATCCGAAATACCGGGATTGCTTACCGGAGCCGCAGGAACAGGTTGCCCCGAGGTATTGGCCAGGGCCAAAGCCGTCTGGTTGGCAATATCTTCAGCACTTGAGCCACCCTGCAGAGGTGTGACGGTGCCCTGCGCTGAGAGAGGCTGTTGCGAAACCGGCACCGGAGGGTCCAGCGGGTTGCCCGCAAGCCCTTGGCCCGACAGCTGCGCCTCGCGCTGAGCTTGATACTCTGGGGTATTGAACCCGGTGCTGGCCACCGGGGCCACTGTGTTACATGCCGCGACCGCTCCAAAAGCGGGGATCAAGATCCATCTGCGCATATGGCTGCTCCGACTTGTAATAGTTTGCCTGTGTGACAGGCTTACCACCATTTCCCGGGCTTGGCCACAAAACCGGCTGCGTCTTCCAGCGCATAAGCGGTGTTGAGCAGATCGCCCTCTTCCCACGGGCGGCCGATCAGTTGCAGCCCCAGGGGCAGCCCTTGTCCGTCAAGCCCGGCAGGCACGGATATGCCCGGCAGACCGGCCAGGTTCACTGTGACGGTGAAGACGTCGTTCAAATACATTTGAACGGGGTCGGCATCGGTCATTTCACCCAGTCCAAAGGACGCCGAGGGCGTGGCGGGGGTCAGGATTGCATCGACGCCTGCGGCGAAGACATCTTCGAAGTCTTTCTTGATCAGCGTCCGCACCCGACGTGCACGGTTGTAATAGGCGTCGTAGAAGCCCGCCGACAGCACGTAGGTGCCGATCATTACGCGGCGCTGGACTTCGGGGCCAAAGCCTTCGGCACGGGTCTTCTCGTACATCTCGGTGATGCCGTCGCCCTGCGCCAGCTGCGCGCGGCGGCCATAGCGGACACCGTCGTAGCGAGCCAGATTCGAAGATGCCTCGGCAGGCGCGATCACATAATAGGCGGGCAGCGCGTATTTCGTGTGCGGTAGCGAGATATCGACGATTTCGGCACCAGCAGCTTTCAGCATCTCGGCGCCATCAGCCCAGAGCTTTTCGATCTCGGCGGGCATACCGTCCATGCGGTATTCTTTCGGGATACCGATCTTTTTGCCTTTGATATCGCCGGTCAGCATCGCCTCGAAATCCGGAACAGCGAGTTCGGCACTTGTCGAGTCTTTAGGATCGTGACCGCACATCGTTTCCAGCATGATCGCGGCATCGCGGACGCTTTTGGTCATCGGTCCAGCCTGATCCAGCGAGGACGCAAAGGCCACGATGCCCCAGCGCGAGCAACGGCCATAGGTCGGTTTGATACCCGTGATGCCTACAAAAGCTGCAGGCTGACGGATCGAGCCCCCGGTGTCTGTACCCGTCGCTGCCAGGCACAAATCGGCGGCCACTGCCGAAGCCGACCCACCCGACGAACCACCGGGTGTAAGCTGAGCATCGTCATTGCCGCGCCGCCAGGGGCTGACAGCGTTGCCGTAAACAGAGGTCTCATTGGACGAGCCCATAGCGAATTCGTCCATGTTCAGTTTGCCCAGCATTACGGCACCGGCATCGGCCAATTGCTGCGAGACTGTGGATTCGTATTCAGGCTTGAATCCGTCCAGAATTTTTGACGCCGCCTGCGAAGGCACGCCTTTGGTGCAGAACAGATCTTTGATGCCGATGGGCAATCCGCACATGGATGGCGCATCGCCTGTCTTGATGCGATCGTCTGCCGCCTTGGCGCGCTCCAGCGCAATCTCAGGGGTTTTGTGGACAAACGCATTCAGCGCGTCCGCGTCATCAATGGCCTTCAGGCACGCTTCGGTCAGTTCGACCGAGGTCACATCACCGGCGCGCAATGCGTCACGGGCTTCGGCCAGGCCCAGTTTGTTCAACTCGCTCATGACTTACTCCACCACTTTGGGGACAGCGAAAAACCCTTCGCGGGCATCTGGCGCATTTGACAGGATCTTGTCCTGTTGGTTGCCGTCGGTCACCTCGTCCTGACGACGTTTCAGCCGCATCGGCGTCACCGAAACCATCGGTTCGACGCCGTCGACATCCACCTCATTCAGTTGCTCGATGAATCCAAGGATCGTATTGAATTCTGATGCCAGCGCAGGCAGCGCGTCATCTTCAACCTTGATGCGGGCCAGTTTGGCCACTTTGGCGGCAGTACTTTGGTCAATCGACATCGGTTTCCCTCATAAGCGTTAGGGGGCGTTTACCCGTCTGCCGCAACAGCCGCAAGACTGCTGAGCAACACTCTTGATTTGAGGCATTAGTCAAGGTCTCGGCCTTGCACAACTTGCTGCCAAATACGAATTTGAAAAAATAAACCGATTAGTTCACTTTTGCTCTTGAAAAAGTGAACTGTACTGTTCATTTCATTTTCAGAGAGACCCTTTCAGTCATGGAGACGAACATGAAACCGCTTGTGATCGCACTTGTCCTATCCACTGCCTTCCTTTCCTTCCCAGCGGTAGCGCAGAACATTGACGCCTCGAACGTGACCCGCAGCCTGTCCTTCCCCGACCCCGCTCCAAAACCGGAGCCAGAGGACAAATCGCAGATCAAAAAATGAGCGCGTCCGATTGCCGGGCATTCCCCCTCTGCCCGGCAATCGTTTTTCGGGGCTGCACCCGCCGCCACTTGCCGCTAGCATGACAGAGAAGTCCCCCGTGTATCGTTTGCGGGATCGGCAACGGAGCGAAACATGAGCACACCCAAACAGGCGGTTCTTGACGCCATTGACGCAGCCAACTCTCAAGACCCAAACCAAGAAGACGGCCAACCTGTCGAACTGTTATATGGGCAGCGCATGAGCGCAGAACTGGATCGATTGTTTCCACAAGCCTCTGATGCTTTGCAGATCGCGGCGCGCGGACAACATGTTGAACGCTGGAAACTCAAACGCTCAGAATACCCCGAGGGCCGCGCTGGTTACCTGGCCTGGCGCAAGGCTCAGGGGGTTCATCACGCCGATGTTGTCATGGGGTTCATGTCGCAAGCGGGATTTGACAGCGCCGAGGTTGAAACCGTTGGCAGCATGTTGCGGAAAGAGGGCATCAAGCGAAACGCAGACGTGCAGGCACTGGAAGATGTGATCTGTTTCGTTTTCCTGAAATGGTATTTCGAACCCTTCGCCGCCAAGCATTCTGACGAGAAAGTACAAAGCATCGTGGAAAAGACCGCGCGCAAGATGTCCGCCGAAGGGCGCGCGCGGGTCTTGCAAGAGTTCTCGCCACCAGAACCGCTGGCCGCTGCGTTCGACAGCTAGGGTTCTGCGCGCGCAGAACGCCCGCGCAAATACACTTCGATCATCCAGCCCAGCATGATGGCATTCAGAATGTGCCACATGAAATGCGTGCCCAGAGGGAACTGGTTGCAAACGTGTAGATCAAGCGCGCGGAAGGTGATCGAGGCGATCAGGATACAGGCGCCGATGGTCAATCCTTGCGCCAGGCGTGGCGTCCGGTGGCGCAGAAGGACGGCATAGATCAAGATGAGCAGCGGCACCGGCGCATAGCCAGCCGAGCTGCCCAGACCCGGAATGAACTGGAACAAAGGGACTGTGGCTGCAGCATAGGGGATGAACAGTGCGGTCAGACCCAAAGCGGGCCAAACCCCCATCCCCCAAATGTCGCGATTGATGGCGTAGATATAGACCAGAATAAACATCAGGATTGGTGTCGTATCCGCGATGGCCGCCCAAACCTGCGCATGGGTGTGGAACAGATAGCTGCCGATCCCAATGGCCGCCAATATCGCAACAAGCCCCATCGCCAGCGGAGCATCCTTGCCGCGCGCACGGCCAAACATGATCAGCGCCGCCACCAGAAACGCAGCATTTGTCACTGCATTCACCGGCTCGGACCAGTAATCGGGAGACAGCCTCTCGCAATACCCGTCGATATGTCGTGCCCATTCCATAGATTTTTACATAGCGGATGCTAGGCTGGGTCCAAGTGATTTGTTGGAGGTGGAACTATGAATATCATTTGGCTGGGACACGGGAGTTTTCGCATTGAAACAGAAGGGCAAATCCTGCTGATCGATCCATGGCTGACGGGCAATCCTGTTCTACCGGAAACCAGCCATGACACGGCGGTTGAAGGGGCGACGCATATCCTGCTGACCCACACGCATTTCGACCATGTGGTCGATGTGTTGCCTCTGGCCAAACATCTGAAGATCCCCGTTGTCGGGCAATATGACCTGATGGGCTATTGGGCCGAGGCCGAAGGGATCGAGACCATCGGCTTCAACAAGGGTGGAACGGTCAACCTGAACGGGGTGATGGTCAGCATGGTCCCGGCCTCGCACAGCTCGACATTTTCAACGCCCGACGGGCTGCGCACGGGGGGGACCGAAGTAGGTTTCATGATCCGCACCGAGGGGCACACAGTCTATGTTTCGGGCGACACTGACATCATGGCGGATATGGACTGGATGGGAGACTATTACAAACCCGATATCGGCATCCTGTCAGCGGGTGGTCACTTTACCATGGACATGAAAGGCGCGGCATATGCGGCCAAGCGGTATTTCAACTTCAAAACGGTGATCCCCTGTCACTACAAAACCTTCCCGATCCTCGAACAATCCGCGCACGAGCTGACAGATGCCTTGCCGGGGGTCGATGTCATTGAACCTGAGGTGATGCAGACGATCACGCTTTGACCGATAGCTTTCAGTCAGCGGCAGGCCTGCGCGCGGCAAAGAAGTCGCGCAACAGTTCTGCCGCCTCTTCGCCCGCGATCCCGTCATAAATTTCCGGGACATGATGCGCCTGGGGATGAGAAAACACCCGCGCGCCATGGGCCACACCACCGGATTTGGGATCAGACGCACCGTAGTAAATCCGCCGGATCCGCGCGGCGGCCAGGGCCGCTGCGCACATCGCGCAAGGTTCCAGCGTGACATAGAGGTCGTGATCCACCAAACGCTCGGACCCGGCCGCCGCACAAGCCGCGCGCAAGGCCAAAATCTCGGCATGGGCCGTTGGGTCCGACAACTCGCGCGTGCGGTTGCCCGCTGCGGCCACCACCTGCCCGTCCGGTGCCACGATGACCGCGCCCACCGGAACCTCGCCGCGCGCACCAGCGGCGCGGGCCTCGGCCAGGGCCACATGCATATGCGATTTGAAACTCATGCCTTTGACTGCATCAGAAACCTGTCTTTCGCAAGCCGTGCGGATGCGCTATGGCCACGGGATGACCAATACCCCTCCTCCCAGCGACCGGATCGCCAAAGTGCTGGCACGTGCCGGTGTCGCCTCGCGTCGCGAAGCTGAACGCATGATCGAAGCTGGTCGTGTGACGGTGAATGGCAAAGCCATCAGCAGCCCCGCACTGAATGTCACCACCAAAGACAAGATCACCGTCGACGGCAAACCTGTGTCCGAGCCTGAACCATCGCGGCTGTGGCTCTATCACAAACCCTCGGGTCTGGTGACAACCGCGCGCGATGAAAAAGGGCGCGAGACGATTTTTGACAAACTGCCCGAGGACATGCCCCGCGTCATGAGCGTTGGGCGGCTGGACCTGAATTCGGAAGGCCTGTTGTTGCTGACCAATGATGGCGGCATCAAACGCAAGCTGGAATTGCCCGCCACAGGCTGGCTGCGCAAATACCGGGTGCGGGTGAACGGACGCCCCAAGGATGAAGATTTCGAGCCCCTGCGCAAAGGTCTTGTGATCGAGGGCGAGCGGTTTCAACCCATGACCGTCACGCTGGACCGCCAGCAAGGTGCAAACGCATGGCTGACCATTGGCCTGCGCGAAGGCAAAAACCGCGAGATCCGGCGCGCAGTTGAAGATATCGGCTTTGTGGTCAACAGGTTGCTGCGTGTGTCCTATGGCCCGTTCCAACTGGGCAACCTGAAACCGGGTGAAGTTGAAGAAATCCGGCGCAAGGTTTTGCGCGACCAGCTTGGCCTGGATGGCAATACCGATCCCCAAAACAAACCCAAGCGCCCCGCCCGACCGCAACGCAAACGGACGCAAATCGGCAAGAAACCTCGCAGTTGAGGTCAGTTTTCGAACCTTCCCCCTAGCGCCAAGCCTCCGATTCACCTAAATTTTCTGTGAGGCGCACAGCTGGGGGGTGCCATGTCCGGAAGCGGAGTTCAGAAACTGACCTATGTGGTGCTGCTTGCGCTGATGTTCGGTGTATGCACCGGCCTTCTGGGAGGGTTGTGAGCCATGGCCAAGCGCTTTGGCGGTAAATACAGCCCCGACGGTCCGCCCTCATCCGATCCGCAAACTCAACGCGGACAATTCCAGGGCGCCCGCGTCGAACCGGCAGGCGCACGCGCGAACCTGTTGTTTTTACCTGCAATACCATTGATTTTTCTGTCTCTGAACGACGGTGCGATTGGCATGACCATCGGGTTGATCGCGGCTGGCGTCCTAACGGCTGCAGCATTTCTGTTGCGCGAGGGCCTGCGCGCCGAAGCCGCGTATAATGCGCGGCGCACGGCCCGCCGACCGTCTTTTCCACGCAAGATTTTCGCCAGTCTTTTGACCGGCCTGGGCATTGCCTTGGCGGCCTACCGCACCGAGTTCCTTGATGGACAAGCGGGTCTTGTAGCTCCGATCCTGTTTGGGATTGCCGCTGGTGTTCTGCATTCCGTCTCGTTCGGTATCGACCCGATGAAAGACAAGGGCATGGAGGGGATCGACACCTTCCAGCAAGACCGAGTTGCCCGGGTCGTGGAAGATGCCGAAGCCCATTTGACGGCAATGACAGATGCCATAAAACGCGCGGGCGATCGGCAGATCGAGTCGCGCCTGGAACGGTTTCAGGAGACCGCCCGCGAACTGTTCCGGACAGTCGAGGAAGACCCCCGCGATTTGGCTGGGGCGCGGAAGTATTTGACGGTTTACCTTCAGGGGGCCCGCGACGCGACCATCAAGTTTTCAGACGTGTACGCTCGCACCCGCGACCCTCAGGCTTTGGCAGATTACGCTGCCCTGTTGGACGACCTGGAACAGAATTTTGCGGCCCGCACGCGTAAGATGCTGCTGGACGACCGCAGCGATATGACAGTTGAAATTGATGTGCTGCGCGAAAGGCTGCAGCGTGAAGGCGTCCGGTTGGACTGACCGGCCATTTTTTTGAGCGAGGATCATCCCCATGTCCGATACAGTTAAGAACAAGGCGGTCGAAGCCGAAACACTGGTGCAGGAAGTCACAGCAGTCGCATTGCCTGAACCGAAGACGGACATCGTGCCGCTGGAAGAGGCCGACGAGCCTGTCGGCGCCGAGATCCGCAAGCGCATGGCCGAGATTGATATGGAAAACACCAATTCGATCATCGCCTTTGGCTCGGGCGCGCAAACCGAATTGCAGGAAATCAGCCAGGCGATGCTGGCAGATGTACGCAACAAGGATGTAGGCCCCGCGGGGGACAGCCTGCGCAACATCGTAACCACGATCCGCGGCTTTTCGGTCAGCGAGTTGGATGTACGCCGCGAACGCAGCTGGTGGGAAAAACTGCTGGGCAAGGCCGCGCCCTTTGCCAAGTTCACCGCAAAGTATGAAGAGGTACAAGGCCAGATCGATCGGATCACGGACGATCTTCTGGGCCACGAACATACGCTGCTGAAAGACATCAAGTCCTTGGATCTTCTTTATGAAAAGACGCTGGGTTTCTACGACGAACTGGCGCTCTATATCGCGGCGGGTGAGGAAAAGCTGACCGAGCTGGACAGCCATGACATCCCCGAGAAAGAAGCCGAGGTGCAGGCTTCGCCTGAAGATCAGCAAGTGATGAAAGCGCAAGAACTGCGCGATCTGCGTGCCGCCCGCGACGATCTGGAACGTCGGGTTCACGACCTGAAACTGACGCGCCAAGTGACGATGCAATCGCTTCCGTCAATCCGTCTGGTGCAGGAAAACGACAAGTCGCTGGTGACCAAGATCAACTCGACGCTCGTCAACACGGTGCCCTTGTGGGAAACGCAACTGGCGCAGGCCGTCACTATTCAGCGCAGCGCCGAGGCCGCGGCTGCGGTCCGCGATGCCAATGATCTGACCAATGAACTGCTGACCTCGAACGCGGCCAATCTGCGAGACTCCAACAAGATGATCCGCGAGGAAATGGAACGCGGCGTGTTTGACATCGAAGCAGTCAAACAGGCCAATGCCGATCTGATCGGAACAATCAACGAAAGCCTGGCGATCGCAGATGAAGGCAAGGCTAAACGCGCAGCCGCCGAAGAGGATCTGAAAAAGATGGAAGCCGAACTGCGCGACACACTGGCCTCAGCCAAGGCACGCCAGGATGGCACCGGCGACACAGCCGGAACAGCCGTACCAGGCTAACAGGCGGTCGGAACGTGGCGCTGATGAAATACCGAAATTTCGCCTTTGGGCTGGCCGCTTGTCTGGGGCTGGCCAATTGTGATGAGGCTTTGACCACATCCTTTGAACCGGAATCAAAGCCAGTTTCACCTGCGGAAGTGCCCGCAAACGCCTATGTTCCACCCTCTGCCGCCAGCCAGGATCTGGCACGGTTCTATGCACGTGTCGAACGGGATCTGTTAACACGGGGTTTGCTGCGCACCGATGGTGGCGGACCCGACACGCCCTATGACGCCAGCGATCTTGAGCGGAATTTCGAAGCCATCGCGTTTTACAGCGAATACCCGGATCATTCGATCTCTATTGGTACAATTCAGACAAATGGGCAGCTTAGCCGCTGGTCTGGGCCTGTGCGACTTCAGACCGAATTTGGTCCCACTGTCGCACCAGAGGTGCGTGATCAGGATCAGGCCCGGGTCGAAGCCTATGCCCAGCGCTTATCCAAACTGACATCCCACCCGATCTCGACCGTCAACCGGCGGGGCAATTTTCTGGTGTTCTTTGCCGGCAAGGATGACAGCGCCTATGTGGTCAGTCGGTTGAAAAGCTTGATTCCCGGCATCAGCCAATCAGCGCTCGAACTGGTGGCTAACCCAAGACCCAATTTCGATTGTTTTGTCTTCGCCTCTGCGACCAGTCAGAACCCGTTCAACTACGTTCGTGCCGTCACATTGATCCGGGCGGAATTGCCGGATCTGGTGCGGCTCAGCTGTATCCACGAAGAGATCGCGCAAGGACTGGGCTTGTCAAATGACAGCCCCGCCGCAAGACCGTCGATCTTCAATGACGATGATGAGTTTGCGCTTTTGACAAGCCATGATGAGAAATTGCTGACGATGCTTTACGATCCTCGCCTCAAATCTGGTGTTGCCATAGAAGACGCACGCCCCGTGATGCGGATCATTGCACGTGAATTGACAGGGCAATCGCTCTGACCCCAAGGACAGGAGACCCCAAATGGGCATTTTCGATTTTCTGACCGGAGAATTTATTGACGTCATCCATTGGGTTGATGACACCCGAGACACGATGGTCTGGCGATTCGAGCGCGAGGGCCACGAGATCAAGTACGGGGCAAAGCTGACCGTGCGTGAAGGGCAATCGGCGGTCTTTGTCCACGAAGGACAGTTGGCGGATGTGTTTACGCCCGGGCTTTATATGCTTGAAACCAACAACATGCCGATCCTGACGACGTTGCAACATTGGGATCACGGGTTTCAGTCACCGTTCAAGTCCGAGATCTATTTCGTCAACACCACCCGGTTCAATGATCTGAAATGGGGCACAAAGAACCCGATCATGCTGCGCGACCCCGAATTTGGGCCGACGCGCATCCGGGCCTTTGGCACCTATACGGTACGCGTGAAAGACCCGGCCAAGTTTCTGGTCGAGATCGTGGGCACAGATGGCGAGTTCACGATGGATGAGATCAGCTTTCAGATCCGCAACATCATCGTCCAAGAGTTCAGCCGCGTGATTGCAGGCTCGGGCATCCCGGTATTGGATATGGCCGCCAATACGGCGGATCTGGGCAAACTGATTGCCGCCGAAGTCTCGCCGGTTCTGGAGGGCTATGGGCTGGAGATGCCCGAGTTTTATATCGAGAATATCTCGTTGCCACCCGCGGTTGAGGCCGCGCTGGACAAGCGCACCTCGATGGGGCTTGCCGGAGATTTGGGCAAGTTCACGCAGTATTCTGCCGCTGAAGCGATGACAGCGGCGGCCAATAATCCCGGCCAGGGTGGCGGCATGGGCGCCGGTCTTGGCATGGGTATGGGAATGGCCATGGCCAACCAGATGGCGAACATGGCAGCGGGTCAACCGAGCGGCCCGTGGGGCAGTTCCGCCCCCGTTGCCCCACAGCCCTCAGCGCAGGCGGCGCCGCCGCCCCCACCTCCTGTCGAGCATGTATGGCATATCGCCGTGGACGGTCAGACAAGCGGGCCGTTTTCCAAGGCCAAGATGGGGCGCATGGCCACGGAGGGCGAGCTGACGCGTGACACCCACGTCTGGACCGCTGGCCAGGATGGATGGAAAAAGGCCGGCGATGTGCAGGAGCTTGCGCAATTGTTCACGATCCTGCCGCCTCCTCCACCGGGGGCGTAACTGCGTTAGATCGCTCCGGAGACAGACGGTATGGCCAAGGATGAACATCGTTTTCCCTGCGACCAATGTGGCGCGGATTATCGGTTCGATCCCGACATCGGCACACTGACCTGCGATCATTGCGGGCATTCGAAACCTGTGGGTTCTGGCCCCTGGGGAGCGGCCACTCTGCGCGAGTTGAACTTTGATGCAGCGATCGCCGACCGGCTTCCAGACAGTGAGATCGAAGAAACCCGTGTTCTGAGCTGCCCGAACTGCGCGGCTCAGGTAGAGTTCGATCCAAACACGCATGCCGCCGAATGTCCGTTTTGCGCCACGCCGGTGGTTACCGATACCGGCACAAACCGTCATATCAAACCCAAAGGCGTTCTGCCTTTTGCCCTGGACGAACGTGCCGCACACAAGGCCATGAGCAATTGGCTGGGTCGGCTTTGGTTCGCGCCAAATGGGTTGAAAGACTATGCGCGGAAGGGTCGGAAAATGCAGGGGATTTATGTGCCCTATTGGACCTTCGACGCAGACACCAAGACGCAATATCGGGGCGAACGTGGCGTCGTCTATTACGAAACGCACACTGTCATGCGCGATGGCAAACGGGTTCAGCAACAGGTGGCCAAGGTGCGATGGTCGCCGAAATCGGGCAGGGTTGCGCGGTTTTTTGATGATGTGCTGGTGCTGGCCTCTACCTCGCTGCCAAAGTCTTATACTGATGCGCTGGAACCCTGGGATTTGCCCG
The DNA here is from genome assembly GCF_013033515.1 of Ruegeria sp. HKCCA6707. Classification (GTDB taxonomy): domain Bacteria; phylum Pseudomonadota; class Alphaproteobacteria; order Rhodobacterales; family Rhodobacteraceae; genus Ruegeria. The sequence continues at coordinate 1,189,363 of NZ_WQEG01000001.1, forward strand.
CACTCGAGCCTTATCAACCGGAATATCTGGCTGGATTCCGGGCAGAGGCCTACACCGTGCCACTGCGGGACGGCTATCAGCAGGCGCGCGGGTATATGGCACGGGTCATCGAGCGGGACGTGCGGTTTGACATCGGCGGGGATCGTCAGCGCATACATGCCGTCGATACCGAGGTGCGCGACGTGACGTTCAAACACATCCTGCTGCCAGTCTGGTTGGCCGCCTACAAGTACCGTGGGCAAACCTATCGTTTTGTCGTGAACGGGCGCACAGGACGCGTTCAGGGCGAGCGCCCATGGTCGGCCCTCAAGATCACAATTGCCGTCGTGCTGGGCTTACTGGTTGCCGCCGGTATCGGCTACATGATGGCCACCGGGCAACAATAGTTGACGCCCGCAAGCTGCGAACTGGGCCTAAGGCACTGATCTCAATAAAAAGGAACACCAGAATGCGCGCGCTGCTTCAACGCATCTCTCACGCGAAGGTTTCAGTTGATAACCGCGTCGTGGGTCAATCAGGCCCCGGGCTATTGATCCTTGTTTGCGCGATGCAAGGGGATGGGACGGATCAGGCACGGCACCTGGCCACCAAAATCTCAAAGCTGCGGGTTTTTCAGGATGACGCGGGCAAGATGAACCGGTCGCTATTGGACACCGGGGGTTCGGCCCTTGTGGTCAGTCAATTCACCCTGGCTGCCGATACCTCTCGCGGGAACAGGCCGGGATATTCCAACGCAGCGGGCCCAGAGCTGGGCGCACAGCTTGTCGAAAGCTTTGTGAAAGACCTCACCGCGCTTGGTATTTCTGTTGAAACCGGTGTTTTCGGAGCGGATATGGCTGTTGAACTGGTCAATGACGGGCCGGTCACCATCTGGATGGATACGGACTGAACCTGCGCTTTGGCCCCGTTCAACCTGCCTGAAACAGCTCAAGAAATGTCGCGAATCTTACGCCTTTTGACGCGAATCGCCTTTTCAATCCCCAACCCGCCCCGCAGACTGACTGCATGTCATCCAGCCAGACTTCTCTGCGAGAGATCGAGGACATCCCGGATCTGGGGATCATGATGCCGGATGGGCATCGGCTGTCGGCGCGCGTTTGGCGCCCGGTCGACGCCAGCGACAAACCTGTACCTGCCATTCTGGAATACCTGCCCTATCGCAAACGCGACGGCACCTCGGTGCGGGATGCACTGACCCATCCGTGGTTTGCCAAACGCGGCTATGCCTGCATCCGCGTCGACATGCGCGGCAATGGCGACAGCGAAGGGCTGATGGAAGACGAGTACACCCAGCAAGAGCTGGACGACGCCGTGAGCGTCATCGATTGGCTGGCCGAACAGTCTTGGTGCAATGGCGCTGTTGGGATGATGGGGATCAGTTGGGGGGGCTTCAATGCGTTGCAAGTGGCGGCGATGCAGCCCGAACCCTTGAAAGCGATTATTACCCTATGTTCGACCGCAGATCGCTATGCCGATGACATTCACTTTAAGGAGGGATGCCTGCTGAATGAGAATTTGGGCTGGGGCGCGACCATGTGGTCCTATTCCTCTCGCCCGCCGGATCCTGACCTGCGCGAGACATGGCGGACCTTATGGCTGGACCGGCTGGAAAACCAACCTTTCCTGCCATCAACCTGGCTGAGACATCAGACACGGGATGAATATTGGCAGCACGGTTCGGTTTGCGAAGATTTCAGCGCTATAAAAGCCGCCACGCTTGCCGTCGGCGGATGGGGCGATGCCTATAAGAACACGGTGCCTTGGCTGGTGGAACGGTTGCATGCCCCGGTCAAAGGCATCGTAGGTCCGTGGGTTCACAAATACCCGCATTTCGCTGTGCCCGAGCCGCGTATCGGGTTTCTTCAGGAAGCGCTGCGCTGGTGGGATCATTGGCTGAAGGGAGAAGACAACCGCGTTGAAGAGGACCCGGATTATCGTGCTTACCTGATGGACGGGGTGCGCCCGGCCCGGTGGTATCCCGAGCGCCCAGGGCGCTGGATCTGCGAAACAGATGGGGCCACATCACATCTGCCGGTCACCCGGCTTGCATTGACCGACGCGGGCCTGGGGCACGGTGCCGGATTGGATTGCCGGGTGCGCTCACCGCAAACCTGCGGCATCGACGGCGGCGAATACTGCGCCATCTGGCTGGGCCCCGATATGCCCGGGGATCAACGCGCCGACGATGCCCTGTCTGCGTGTTTCGATAGCGTACCGCTCGCAGATCATATGGATATTGTGGGCGCCCCGAAAATCCGTCTGAGCCTGAGCACCGACAAACCACAAGCTCAGCTGGCTGTCAGGTTGAACCATGTGCACCCCGATGGAGCCTCGACACGTATCACATATGGCGTGCTGAACCTCTGTCATCGCGACAGCCACGCCGAGCCATCGGCACTGACACCTGGCGAAACGTTCGACGTGGAACTGGCCCTTGATCACATCGCCTATCGTGTTCCCAAGGGGCACCGGTTGCGGGTTGCGATTTCGACCGCATATTGGCCTCTCATCTGGCCCGCGCCCGAGGCAGCGGAGTTGCATTTGGCCGCTGGTGACATCGCCATTCCGACCCGTCCCTCCGGGCAAGATGACGAATGGAGCTTTGAACCACCCGAAACGGAAGATCCCAAGCCACAGACGGTTTTGCGCAAATCGCAGAACAGCCGGCAGGCGGTTACGGACATGAATACGGGTGAGATCCATTTGGTCATAGAAGACGACTTCGGCAAGACCCGCGATGACCTGCATGGTTTGATCACTGGCAGCACAGCCTATGAAAAGTGGTCAATCCACCCGGACGATCCGCTTTCGGCGCGCGGCGAATGCCGTTGGACACAAGAGCTTCGGCGCGGCGAAATCGACCTGCGTACCGAAGCAAGTTGCGCAATGTGGTCGGATGCCACCCATTTCCATCTGACGGCAACGCTCAACGCTTTCGAGAACGCAGAGATGGTCTTTTCAGAGACGATCGAAGACAAAGTTCCGCGCAATCATATGTAGGTGACTGGTACATGTGTCGAACGATAATAACTTGCCCACCTATCCGAATTGCGCCTAAGTTGACTCATGCGTCAACAAAAAGCCCGAACACGGGATCACATCCAATCAACTGGGAGATAGATGGATGAACGAACAGCTCAATTACATGACAAGCCAGGTGACGGCAGGCAAACTGACCCGGCGCGAGTTCATGGGAAAAGCCGCCGCCTTTGGTGTCTCGGCTGCCATGGCCAGCACGATGTTCGCAGATGCAGCCCGTGCTGCTGGTCCGAAAAAAGGCGGTGACCTGAAGTTTGGTCTGCAAGGCGGCGAATCCACCAACTCGCTGGACCCGGCGACCTATGCAAGCTCGGTGCCATTCCAGAACGGCAAACAGTGGGGCGATCAGCTTGTCGAGGTTGCACCCGACGGCACCATCGAACCGCGCCTGGCAGAAAGCGTCGAAGGCAGCGCCGATGCAAAGGTCTGGACATTCAAACTGCGTCAGGGCGTGGAATTCCACAACGGCAAAACCATGACCAGCGAAGACGTGCTGAAGACGATGGAGCGCCACTCGAACGAAGATTCCAAGTCAGGTGCGTTGGGCATCATGAAGGGTATCGAGTCGATGAAGGCCGATGGCGACAATTTCCAGGTCACACTGACCGAAGCCAACGCCGACCTGCCCTATCTGATGGCCGACTATCACCTGATCATTCAGCCCGATGGCGGTATGGATAACCCGGGCGCAGGTATCGGCACTGGCCCCTACAAGGTTGAGGTTGATGAACCTGGCGTGCGCCACCTGTTCACCAAAAACGAAAACCACTGGAACAGCGATTTTGGCAACTTCGACAGTGTCGAAGTGATCGTTATCAACGACGCAACAGCGCGAACAGCAGCGCTGCAGTCGGGTCAGGTGCACGCAATCAACCGTGTCGAACCAAAGGTCGCAGACCTGTTGGGACGTGCGCCCAATCTGACGGTGCATTCGACCGCCGGGCGTGGCCATTATGTCTTCATCATGCATGTCGATACCGCTCCGTTTGACAACAACGAGCTGCGCACAGCGCTGAAATACGCCATCAACCGCGAAGAACTGGTTGAAAAAGTTCTGCGTGGCTATGGCTCGATCGGCAACGACATGCCCATCAACGCGGCCTATCCGCTTTTCGATGAAACCATTCCGCAGCGCGAGTTCAGCATCGAAAAAGCGGCCGAACACTATAAGAAGTCTGGCCATGACGGCTCGCCGATCATCCTGCGCGTTGCTGATGGTGCCTTCCCGGGCGCCGTGGATGCGGCGGCGTTGTTCCAGCAATCGGCTGCTCAGGCCGGAATTCCGCTGGAAATCAAGCGCGAACCGAATGATGGCTACTGGTCCGAAGTGTGGAACGTTCAGCCGTTTTGTGCGTCCTACTGGGGTGGGCGTCCGGTTCAGGATCAGATGTACGCAACCGCGTATCTGTCATCTGCGGACTGGAACGATACCCGGTTCAAGGTTCAGGCCTTCGACGATCTGCTCTTTGCCGCACGCGCAGAGCTGGACCCGGCAAAACGCAAGGACATCTACAGCCAAATGGGCCGCATGGTGCGCGACGAAGGTGGCCTGATCTGCCCGATGTTCAACGACTTTGTCGAAGGGATCAGCAACCAGCTGGACGGTTGGGAAACCGACCCGACACAAGAGCTGATGAACGGCAACATGTCTCGCAAGATGTGGTTCGTGTAGTACGGGCCACGGATAATGCATCCCATCATCAAAATGGTGTTCCAGCGCTTGGCGCTGGGACTCCTGCTTCTCTTCGGTGCATCGGCTCTGATTTTCGGCCTCACCGAAGCTCTCCCCGGAGACGCAGCGCAAGCCGTACTGGGCCAATCCGCAACCCCCGAAGCCCTTGCGAACCTGCGTGAGGAAATGGGCCTGAACCGCCCTGCCCTGACCCGCTATTTCGAATGGCTAGGTGGCATCGTACAGGGCGATCTAGGACAATCCCTGACCAACAAGCTGGACATTGCCGAATCTGTCGGCAGCCGTCTCAGCAACACTCTGTTTCTGGCGTTTTGGGCCGCAATCGTGTCGGTTCCTCTGGCCATTTTCCTGGGCCTGCTGGCCGTGCGCTATCGCAACCGCTGGCCCGACAAGCTGATCTCAGCGGTCACGCTTACAACTATTTCGATCCCCGAGTTTCTGATCGGCTATGTTCTGGTCTATTTCGTTGCCGTGAAACTTGGCATGTTCTCACCTCTTGCGATGATCAACGACTCGATGTCACTGGGTCAAAAGCTGAACTCAATCGCGCTGCCGGTTATCGTTTTGACCATGGTGGTTCTGGCCCACATGATGCGCATGACACGGGCCGCGATCCTGAACGTTATGCAATCGGCCTATGTTGAAACAGCCGAGCTGAAAGGTCTGAGCAATTTTCAGGTCATCTACCGCCATGCTTTGCCCAACGCTGTCGCCCCTATCGTCAATGTGGTGATGCTGAACCTGGCCTATCTGGTCGTTGGCGTCGTCGTCGTTGAAGTGGTGTTTGTCTACCCGGGCATGGGGCAATACCTGGTCGATCACGTGACCAAGCGCGATGTTCCGGTTGTGCTGGCCTGCGGCGTCATCTTTGCCGCGATTTATATCGGGCTGAACATGATTGCAGATATCGTTGCCATTCTGGCCAACCCAAGGCTGAGGCATCCGAAATGAAGAATATCCCTATCTCTGCACTGATCGGACTGGGCTTTACAGCCTTGTATTTCTTCATCGCCATCTTCGCTCCGCTATTGGCACCATACGGCATGGCCGAAGTTGTGGGCGACGTGTGGGAGCCGTCGAGTTCGCAATTCTGGCTGGGTACCGACAATATTGGTCGCGACCTTCTCAGCCGCATGATCTATGGCGGGCGCACGACGATCTTTATCGCCACGGCGGCAACGATCCTCAGCTTTGTCACCGGTTCGATCCTCGGGTTTCTGGCCGCTGTGCTGGGGGGATGGGCGGATCAGGTCATGTCGCGGACGGTTGACCTGATCATGTCGATCCCCTCGCTGATCACCGCCCTCGTGGTTCTGGCCATGGTGCCAGTAACCATTCCGGTGCTGATCGTCGTCATGGGCCTGCTGGACGCAACCCGCGTTTACCGCCTGGCCCGCGCCGTCGCGGTGGATATCGCCGTGATGGACTATGTCGAAGCGGCACGTCTGCGCGGTGAAGGCCAGACCTGGGTCATCTTCCGGGAGATCCTGCCCAACGCCTTGTCGCCACTGGTGGCCGAACTTGGCCTGCGGTTCATCTTCATGGTCCTGTTTGTCTCGACCCTGTCTTTCCTGGGCCTTGGCGTGCAACCGCCGCTGGCGGACTGGGGCGGCATCGTGAAAGAGAACAAGGACGGCATCGTCTATGGCATCGGGGCCGCGCTTTATCCGGCGGTGGCCATCGCAACCCTCGCCATATCGGTCAACCTTGTGGCTGATTGGGTCCTGAACCGCACCACTTCGCTGAAAGGAGGCCGGGGATGAGTGAACCGCTTCTCAAGGTCCGCGACCTCAAGATCGGCGCGACCGTCTATCCGCCGGGCGAGAAACCTCATGATATCGAGATCGTGCACGGGGTCAGCTTTGACCTGGCGCCCGGCAAGGTGCTGGGTCTGATCGGAGAATCCGGGGCGGGCAAGTCCACCATAGGTCTGGCCTCGATGGCCTATGGCCGGGGTGGCGTAAAGATCACCGGTGGCGAGGTTTGGGTTAACGGGCGCGATATCCTGAAGACCTCTCATAGCGATATCCGCAAACTGCGGGGCGGTGAGGTCACATATGTGTCTCAATCCGCGGCGGCGTCGTTCAACCCAGCCAAAAAGATCATGGATCAGGTGGTCGAGGCCGCTGTTGAACAGAAAAAGTTCAGCCGGAAAGAGGCCGAAGCTCGTGCGCGCGAGCTGTTTGCCAAATTGGGTCTCCCAGACCCGGACAATATCGGCAACCGCTATCCGCACCAGGTGTCTGGCGGTCAGCTGCAACGCTGCATGACCGCGCTTGCCTTGTGTCCCGAGCCTGATCTGGTCGTGTTCGACGAACCCACGACGGCTTTGGATGTGACCACGCAGATTGATGTTCTGATGGCCATCAAAGAAGCCATCGCGGATACCGGCGTTGCCGCGCTCTATATCACCCATGACCTCGCGGTCGTGGCACAGGTGAGCGACGACATCATGGTCCTGCGGATGGGCAACACGGTCGAATACGGCAATACCGATCAGATCATCAACAACCCGCAAGAGGACTATACCCAGGCGCTTGTCTCGGTCCGGTCCATCGAACACGAGGAAAAGCAGCCAACGCCCGAGCCGGTGTTGTCTGTCAAAGGCATTACCGCGCGCTACAAGGGCGTTAATTTCGACGTGCTGCACAACGTCAATGTGGATCTTCATCCGGGGCAAACCCTGGCGGTTGTGGGCGAATCCGGCTCTGGCAAGTCGACACTGGCACGGGTGATCACAGGCCTATTGCCTCCCCGCGATGGTGAAATCACCTTTGCCGGGCGTAAGCTTTCTGCCGACCTCAAAGGGCGCACCCGCGAGGACCTGCGTGAGTTACAGATGATCTACCAGATGGCGGATGTTGCGATGAACCCGCGTCAGACCGTTGGTACTATCATCGGGCGCCCGTTGGAGTTCTACTTCAACATGCGTGGGTCGGAAAAGCGCAAGCGGATCATTGAACTTCTGGATGAGATCGAACTGGGCGAAAAGTTCATCGATCGCTATCCGGCAGAGCTGTCTGGCGGGCAGAAACAAAGGGTCTGTATCGCGCGGTCACTGGCCGCCAAGCCAAAGATGATCATCTGCGATGAGGTCACCTCGGCCTTGGATCCACTTGTGGCGGACGGCATCCTGAAACTTCTGCTGGAACTGCAAAAGATCGAGGATGTGGCCTACCTGTTCATCACCCACGATCTGGCGACGGTGCGCGCCATCAGCGACAGCATCGCGGTAATGTATCAAGGCCGCGTCGTCCGCTATGGTCCGAAATCTCAGGTGCTGAGCCCACCCTTCGACGACTATACCGATCTACTCCTCAGCTCGGTCCCAGAAATGCATCTGGGCTGGCTGGAAGAGGTCGTCGCCCACCGCAAAATGGAAAGCGCCGGGAACTGATCACAACAGATGGGGCGGGCTATTGGCCCGTCTTTTTTGTACAAAGCTGCGACTGATTGGTTGCACTTTAGACAGTAGCTTTGCGGGACAAATCGGCCAATCAGTCAAATAGTAGCGATAACTGCATACAGCCAAATCTGGTCGTTCACCCGACTTAAGCGTTGCTGCGCCGCGGCCATCCGAACCGGCCGTTAGCTATCGCTACTTAGAACATCTCCAAACTCTCACGCCAGAGTCTCTTCCGCGTATTTTCTGTACACCTGCATCGATCAAGCCATCGAGATTGGCGGTTGGGTTGCTCCGCTTTATTGCACGCACTAGATCGTCGCTGACAACCAGTTGTGTATCCAATTCTCTGGTCAAGTGTTCGATCCTGCTTGCGATGTTCACATTGTCGCCGATCACACTGTATTCAAGGCGCCGCTCATTTCCAATGTCTCCGGCCACCACGATCCCCCAATGCAGCCCGATGCCCACTCGAACCGATTGTTCGCCGGACAGCGCCCGTTCCGCGTTCCAATCATCCAACGCTTCGATCATTTCAAATGCGCATTTCAATGCATTTTCCGAATCTTGCGGGCTGGTCGTAGGCGTTCCAAACGTCGCCATCAGCCCGTCGCCAATATACTTATCCAACGTGCCGGAATTTTTGAACACTGCCTTGCCTAGCCTGTCGTGATAGCCCCGTAGCAGTTCGATCACCTCGTCGGCAGTCGCTTTCTCACAGAGCTTTGTGAACCCCATAATGTCTGCAAAGAGCACCGCAACATTTTGCTGCTGGCCTTTCGCAAGACCGGCATCTGAACTACTCAGTTGATCCACTACATTCGGTGAAAAGTACCTCGACAAGCTGGCTCGCTTTCTTTCGGTTGATAAGAATTTCCGAACGAGCCTCCGGGATCGCGCAACAACTACAGCAAGCCCAGCCGACAATATCAGCACGACCAGCAATTCTATGGCGGCGTACCCAAGAAATAGAAAATTGAGATCACTACCTGCCGCTAACCAAGCTTCGACAGTCTGTTCGGGCAGGTCAAGATTGCTGTAAACATTTGGCTGGCTCAGAAACCACAACCACATGCCTAGCCGAGCGATCAGGATGCTTACACCGCACCAGAGCACCAAAGACGGCCGGAAGCTGAAAGATGCCTGCATCAGGAACATAAAAAAATAGAGAAACCGTGCCGTATCCATCTGGATCGAAGCAGGCCATTGCGTGTCCGAAAACGGCGTGCCAAGACTGAACATCAAAGCCAGCAACAAACAATCCACCGTTACAAACGCATATTGGGCGCCAATTCCGCCACGACGTGAAAATGCCGCGAAAAACTGCAACCCGCCGAGCAAAACAAAAACAAAGATTTCGAGAAGGTTGAAATAGTAGGATGCGCCTGTTTCCGGGCTGTCAATCGCTTGCCAAAACAACACTACTGCAAGAGCCACAGTTCGGACCTGTGCCGCCAGCATCGTGCCTTGACGCTCTTCCTCAGCGAATGCCGCATCGCTGCGTGATTTTATTCGATCTTGAACGGTTTCGGACATACGCTGGCTAGTTTACCCGACCAAAGTCAAATCACTAAAACATTCTCGCCTTTAGGGAATAGGCGTAGGATAACGTCGTCTGCTTTGGGCTCAAGGCGGACTAACGGCGGCGCAGCCGGTGCATCTAGACCCGTTATGTCGCGCATACTGACGAAATCGCCTTTAGCAAGTCGGCAATAGACGGCTGCTTTGCGCCTTTTGCGACAGCAGCAAAAACACCAAAACGGACTGCAACCGAAACTGTTGTTTAGGCCCGTTTGACACACCGCAGCTCGAATGGTTCAACTACAGCGCGAAAAGCGCTGCTTCCACATATTTACCGCGTTCTGAGATATTGAATTCAATTCACTGTCGGCATTGCAGACAAAGCTCTTTTCCCTCGTTTTCGGGTGATCCGTATCACTTGACTTGGCCATCATGACCAGAAGAAGCTCTTCCCAATCAATTTGGGATACGCGAAACAATGGCTGGCAACAAATCTGCTTCGACAGATCCACGCGCTGGTGCACAGCTAGCTGATCAAGTTGCGCAAAAACGCCTTGACGCGACCACTGCGGTCCTGTCGCTCATCAATGAAAACCCCGAAGACGAACAGCCCGTCTTTGACGCGATCCATGAACATGTTGCCCAACTCTGCGACGCGCCCTTCTCGGGGATTTTCCTCAAAGACGCGACAGGCGATCACCTGACGCTCGTCTCCCACGTTCGGTCCAACCCAGCCTACACCGACGCACCGGGTCATGTCTGGCCTCTTGACGACCCCAGCGGCCACGTACGCGCCTTTGTCAAAAGCGAAGTGGTGCATATCAAAGACCTACGAAAAACCAAAGCGTTCAAATCCGGGCACCCCCAAACCGTGAAAGCGGTCGAGGAAGAAGGCATCAGAGCATTCCTCGGCGTGCCCATGAATGGGCGCGATGGTGCCATAGGGTCCATCGGCGCCTACCGCAAAGATTCCCGCCCCTTCACCGATAGCGAGATCGAACTAGTCAAAACCTTCGCCGCGCAAGCTGTGATCGCGATCCAGAACGTCCGCCAGTTTCGCGAGGTTCAAACGCGGCTCGAACAGGAAAAAGCACTCGGCGAGGTTCTGAATGTCATCAGCCAAAGCCGGGACAATGAACTGCCTGTGTTTGACACGATGCTGGAAAACGCGTGCCGGTTGTGTGGCGCGCAAAGCGCCTGGCTCGTTTTGGTTGATGACACGCGCAGCAGCTTCTCTTTGGTGGCTGCCCGTGGCCGAACACTCCAATCGGTCAAGGTTGGCGACAGCTATTCTCTCAGCAAGCCCTACCAGATTACAAAAACCATACTCGAAGGGATCACGACCGAAATCAGCGATCTGAGGGAGAGCGAAGGGTACAAATCGGGCGAAGAGGTTGCCGTTCAACTCGTCGAAAAAGAAGGGCACCGCGCCCGCCTGAATGTGCCCTTAATGAAAGGGGGGCAAGCTGTCGGCGCATTCATTATCGTCACGACAGAGCCGCGCAAATTCAAACCCGATGAAGTTGCCCTGCTGGAAACCTTCGCTGCGCAGGCTGTCATTGCGCTCGACAACACCCGGCAGTTCCGCGAAGTGCAGGAACGATTGGACCGCGAGAAGGCGTCAGCAGAAATTCTCGACGTGATCAGCCGGTCGCGTGACGATGAAACACCTGTATTCGAGGCCATCCTCGACAATGCGCAGCGCCTGTGCAACGCGCCCATGTCTGCACTCGTTCTCGCCGAACCCAATGATACGCTTCAAACGCTCGGGGCGCACCGCAATCTGCCCGCAAAAACGGTCGAGTTGTATGAAACCGGGCGGATGCCTTTGGACGGGGACACATCCTACAACGCCCGCTCAATCCTCGAGGGTCGTCTGATCCAGTTCGCGGACATGAAACAAAGCGACCTTTATGCTTCGGGCAGCCCAGTTGTGCGCTCGATGGTCGATGACTCCAACATCCGCAGCGTGTTGTTCGCCCCCATGATCAGCGGTCGCAGGGCGATTGGGACGATCACATTGATCCGCCACGATATCGACCCGTTCAGCGACGCCGAAATCGCTCTGGTCGAAACATTTGCGGCCCAAGCGGTCATTGCCATCGAAAACGTTCGCCAGTTCCGCGAAGTACAAGACCGGCTAGAGCGTGAGGCGGCCTCAACGAGAATCTTGGAGGTGATAAGCAAAAGCCGAGACGATGAACGGCCGGTCTTCGAAGTGATACTAGAGTCTGCGACAAAGCTAATGGGTTCTCCATTTGCAGGCCTGCACATGTTGGACCCGACCGACGACAAGGTGCGCTTGGTTTCACAGCTTGGTTTGCGCCCCGACACCCTGAAGGCGCATGACTTTACCTCACCACTGGCAGCACCAGTGATCGTTGCGCGTGCCGTCAAAGAATGTGCCGTCATGCATGTTCATGACTTGGTAGACACACCGCTTTACTCTGAGGGTAACCCGCTGCGTACCGCGATGGTCGACGTCGAAGGCGCGCGGACCGCCTTGGTTGTTCCATTGGTCAGTCAAGGAAAAGGCATCGGCTGCTTGTGGATATTCCGCCGCGAAGTCAAAGCTTATTCAGACGATGAAATTGCATTATTGCAAAGTTTCGCGGCCCAAGCTGTCATCGCCATCGAAAACGTTCGCCAGTTCAGCGAGGTGCAGGAACGGCTTGAACGCGAACAGGCCTCTGCAGAAATTCTGGAAGTCATCAGCCAGGCCCGTGAAGACGAAAACCCCGTCTTCAATGCGATCCTCGAAAACGCAAGCCGTCTGTGCAAGGCTCCGTTGGCCTTCCTCACCGTGGCAGATCATGCCCAAGGCATCGCCACCATCCCCGCCAATATTGGCGCACGGTCCGAATTCAGCGTCGCGCTGGGGGAGTTTGCCGAACCGCTCGACCGCACGGACCTTGTCGCCATCAAGCCCATGCATGACGGCGCGGTCATCCGGCAGGATGATATAACAGACGACCCCATGTATTACCGAGACCGTGATCCCAAACGTGTCCTTCTCGCCGACATGGAAGGCGCACGGTCCGTTCTCGCTGTGCCTCTTATGAAAGACGCTCAGGGGCTAGGTGTCATCGTCCTCTATCGGCGCGAGGTGTCGCCCTTTACCGACAACGATGTTGACCTGGTCAAAACCTTCGCCGCCCAGGCCGTCATAGCGATGGAAAACTCGCGTCAGTTCCGCGAATTGAACGAAACGCTCAATCAACAGACCGCCACCGCTGACGTGCTCAGGACGATCAGCGAGGATGCGTTTGACCTGCCCACCGTGCTGCAAGCGCTGATCACAACCGCTGCGCAGCTGTGTGACGCGTCGATCTGCATCCTTTTTGACCGACGCGATGACGCGATGCATATGGGCGCGAACTACGGCTGTACAGAGGATATGGTGGCGTTCCACAAGGCCAACCCTAATCCGATTGATCGTAGCAACGTGGCCGGACGGGCCGTTCTTGACAAGAAAAGCATCCATGTCCCGGACGTCACGCAAGACACCGAATACACGCTCAAGCAATCTTATAAACTCGGCGGTTGGCGCTCGATCATCGCGGTGCCGCTCATCCGCAACGATGAAGTCATCGCCGTCCTCGCTCTCTCTCGCCCCAAGGCCGGGCCGTTTTCCGACCGCCAGATCGAGCTGGTAGAAACCTTCGCCGACCAGGCTGTGATCGCCATCAACAATGCCAATCTCTTTGCCGAAGTACAGGACCGCACCGCAGAGGTTACGCAGGCGCTGGAATACCAAACTGCATCGTCCGAAGTGCTACGTGTGATCTCAGCCTCTCCCAACGAACTGTCCCCGGTTCTTGACGCCATTCTGCAAGAGGCGTCGCGCATCTGCGAATTGCAGGACGCATATGTCGCGATGCTGAACCCGGATGATGGACTGTTTCATGTGCAGTCGACACTCACGAAAGATTCCGATTTCGCGACATATCTGCGCACGCATCCCATGGCTCCGGGCACCGACAGCGTGAGCGGGCGGGCCATCCAGTCAAAAGAGACCCATTACATCGAAGACGTCGATGCCGATGCCCACTACACGTGGCAGGACAATGCCGGTGTTGGGCTCTACAAATCCCTCCTCGGCGTTCCCCTGATCAAGAATGGCACGGTCGTCGGTGTCATCTCACTCGGTGCCCCAGTGGTGTCCGGGTTCTCGACCAAACAAATCCAGCTGCTGGAAACCTTCGCCGATCAGGCTGTGATCGCCATTACGAACGCCAACCTGTTTCAGGAGGTCGAAGAGCGCACCGCCGAAGTCACGCAAGCGCTGGAATACCAGACCGCGACCTCCGAAGTGCTCGAAGTCATCTCGCGCTCACCGAACGAGGTGGACCCGGTCCTCAAAACGATCCTGACGGTCGGCGTGCGCATCTGCCAATCCGAGGCCTCATATGTCGCGCTTTTGAACGAAGAAACCGACATATACGACATCGCTGCTACTCATAATTCAAGCGACGCACATTATGACGTCATCCGAAAGCAAGTCTTTTCGCGCGATAAAGGCACTGGTACGGGCCGGGCCGCGCTGACAGGCAGGACGGTCTATATCCCCGATTTTTCAACAGACCCGGATTACGCGTGGAAAAACGAAGCGCTCGCCGCCGGTTTCCGTTCATCCCTGAGCGTACCCCTGATCAAGGACGGTGTGACTCTTGGCGTGATCTCGTTTGCCCATTCGCAGATAGACGCATTTACCGAAAAACAGATCGCACTTGTTGAAACCTTTGCGTCCCAAGCCGTCATTGCGTTGAACAACACCCGCCTTTTTGACGAGGTGCAGGCAAGGACGGCAGAAGTTGAAGAAGCTTTGGAATATCAAAAAGCGTCTTCCGAAGTGCTTGAAGTGATCTCGCGCTCGCCAGACGCGTTGGAACCGGTGCTAGAAGCTTTGCTGGCCGTTTCATCGCGCATCTGTCGGCTGCAAGACGCATTTGTCGCGCTCAAAAGCCCCGATGATGGCAAGTACCACTATTTTACCGGACACAACGTATCGGAAGAGTTTGCCGATTTCATCAGAGCCAATCCATTTGAACCGGGTGAGGGATCGACAACGTCGCGTTGTTTAAAGAGTGGGCGCGCCGAATACGTTGAAGATGTGAACCTGGACCCGAATTACGCCCCCGCGTTCCGCCCGAATATCAGCGGCTATAGGTCGGTCTTGGGCGTGCCTCTGATTGCGGATGGCAAAACCATCGGCGTGATCAGCATGGGCAGCCGCGATGTCGCAGCATTCGACAGAAAGCAAATAAGGTTGATGGAAACCTTCGCCGCGCAAGCTGTGATCGCGATCCAAAACGCGCGGCTCTTTGATGAGGTTCAGGCGCGAACAGCCGAGGTTGAAGAGTCGCTTGTGCGCGAGCAAGCGAATGCCGAGATTTTGCAGGTGATCAATGAATCCTCGGCCGATCTGCAACCCGTCTTTGACCTCATGGTGAAACGCGCGGCCGAACTTTGCAACGCGCGTTTCTGCGTCCTCGATCAGTACGACGGGAAATCCTATACCTACCAGGCTCAATACGGGTTCACACGCGATATGATCGACGAGCTCGACGCTGGTTATGAGCGCAACGCGCCTCAGGGTCATGTCGGGTACGAGGTCATCACGCGCGGTGAGATCTATGCCGTAGCGGATGCGCAGACCCAGGGCGATTACCTCTCAAACGACTTTGCGCAACGGCTCGGGTTCCGCCATGTCCTCGGCGTGCCAGTTCGTGTGAACGGCGCGGTGGAATTTGCCATTGTACTTGGCTGGCCGAGCGCCGAACCGCCCGCAACCGCGCATGTGGACCTTGTCCAGAACTTCGCCAACCAGGCCAGCATCGCGATCCAGAACGCACGTCTGTTCAACGAAACGCAGTCCGCTCTGGCACGGCAAACCGCAAGTGCGGACGTTCTGCGGGTTATCAGCCAGTCACCAACCGACACGACTCCTGTTTTCGAAGCCATAGCGCGCGCGGGCACGCATTTGCTCGCCTGTGATCGTGTGACCGTCATCTTGCGACATGCAACAAATGAGACGTTTGTGCCGATCGCGGGTTCGAACAAGGACAGTCCATTGGCGAATCTGTCTTCATCCGAAGTAAAGATTGATCCGACTTTGAACTACCCGTCCCGCGTTCTGACTGATGGGAAAATGATCCACATCCCGGATACGAGCGTGATTGATCCGTTGCCCTATGAGGTGGACACCTTCGCAAAGTTCAACATCAAATCGGTTTTGTTTTTGCCGCTCATGCGGGATGGCAAACCAATTGGGGTTTTGATCTTCGCACAGAACAAAACACCCCGCGCTTTCACCGAAGATGAGATCAAGCTCGCCAATTCATTTTGCGACCAAGCTGTCATTGCCATCGAAAACGCGCGCCTGTTCAAAGAGGCTGAGGATGCCCGCAAGGCGGCCGAAGAAGCAAACGAAGCCAAAAGCGCCTTCCTCGCCACCATGTCCCACGAAATCCGCACGCCGATGAATGCCGTGATCGGGATGAGCGGCCTTTTGATGGATACCGACCTGGACGCTGAACAGGCGGATTATGTCGGGACAATCCGGGATAGTGGCGACGCGCTTTTGGGCATCATCAATGAAATCCTCGACTTCTCCAAGATTGAGGCGGGGCAGATGGATATTGAGGAACACCCGTTCGACCTGCGCGACTGTATTGAAAGCGCGTTGGATCTGATTAGCGGGAAGGCCGCGGAAAAAGGCCTTGAGATCGCCTACCTCATGGAGGACTCGGTTCCCCCCGGCATCAGCGCAGACCTGACGCGGCTGCGGCAAATCCTGCTGAACATGCTGTCGAATGCGGTGAAGTTTACAGAAACGGGCGAAGTGGTTGTCAATGTAGCCGCTAAACCCGCAGACAATGGTCATGTGGAGGTGACCATAACCGTGCGCGATACCGGCATCGGTCTGACCAAAGCCGGGATGAAAAGACTGTTCCAGTCCTTTAGCCAAGCCGACAGCTCAACCACCCGTAAATATGGTGGAACTGGCCTGGGTCTTGCTATTTCCAAACGTCTGTCCGAACTCATGGGTGGCACCATGTGGGCCAGCAGCGATGGTGCTGGCAAAGGGTCAACCTTCCACGTAACCATCCGCGCCAAACCGGCCGACCTGCCCGATACCAAAGCGCGCAGCCTGATTGGCAAGCAATCCGAACTGATCGGCAAGCGCATTATGGTGGTCGATGACAACGCCACCAACCTCAAGGTGCTGTCGCTGCAAACCCAGAAATGGGGCACCAAGACGCAAGCCTTTGACAACCCCGAGGACGCAATCCTCGCCATCGACAAAGGTGCGCAATTCGACCTTGCCATTCTGGATATGAACATGCCGCAAATGGACGGGCTCGCTCTGGCCCGTGCGCTGGAAAAACGCGTACCCGACCTGCCCCGCGTTCTGTTCAGTTCGCTGGGTCTGCGCGACATCGAAGCGCAGGACAACCTGTTTCAGGCTTACCTGTCCAAACCACTGCGCCAATCGCATCTGTTTGACACTATGGTCACGCTTTTTGCGCCCAAGGACGCGCCGAAATCGGACAAGAAACGCCCAGCCAAACCAAAAACCGATCCGGACATGGCTAAAAACCACCCGCTCCGCATTCTTTTGGCCGAAGACAACCTCGTAAACCAGAAACTCGCTATGCGGCTTCTCGAACAGATGGGCTATCGCGCCGACCTTGCCAGCAACGGGGCCGAAGCTGTCGAAAGCGTTGCGCGTCAGACATATGACGTGGTGCTGATGGACGTACAGATGCCTGAAATGGACGGGCTTGAAGCGTCGCGCAAACTCAACGCGACATACGCCAAAGACCGACCCAAGATCATCGCCATGACAGCGAATGCCATGCAGGGCGACCGCGAAATGTGTCTTGAGGCCGGCATGGACGACTACATTCCCAAACCCATACGCGTGGATCGTTTGATCCAGGCGCTTCTCAATACGCCCGCCCGCGATTAGGAAAATTTTTATGACCCAGGATTTGATAGACCCCACTATTTTTGAAGAATTGCAAGAAGCTATGGGCCCAGAGTTCGCAACCGAGCTCTTGGACACATTCCTCAACGATGCGGCCAACATGTTTGCCAGTCTGGAACAGGCCGCCTTGGCTCAGGATGCCGACGGCTACCGTCGCGCAGCGCATTCGATCAAATCCAATGCACAAACTTTTGGGGCCACCGCGCTCGCCGATCAGGCCCGGACCATTGAATTGGCTGGAACTATCAACACCGCGGCCATTGAACCGCTTCGCGCCATGTTCGAGGAAACCGCCACCGCATTGAAAGGCCTGATAGATGAATGACATCCAAGGCAACCTTCTGATTGCGGATGACAACAAGGTGAACCGCCTGCTGATGTCGCGCAGCGTCGAACTTCTCGGTCATAAGGCCTCCGTTGCAGAGAACGGGAAAATTGCCTTGGAGATGCTCGCCCAAGAACCCTTTGATGCACTACTTCTCGACATTGAAATGCCAGAAATGGACGGGTTTCAAGTACTTGAAGCAATCAAGACCGATCCCGCCCTGCGCGATCTGCCGGTAATCGTCACCTCATCTGTCGAAGGCTTGGACAACATCGTGCGCTGTATTGAACTTGGCGCCGAAGACTACATTCCAAAGCCCGTCAACAAGGTCCTGCTCAAGGCGCGGCTCAACTCCAGCCTGGAAAAGAAACGGCTGCACGATGAACAAAAACGTTTGCTGAACCGCTTTGCCACCGAAGAGGTCGCAGACGATCTACAAAAATCCGGCTTCGCAATTGGTGGGCGGCGCGTTCATGCGACGATACTCTTTTGTGACATTCGGGACTTCACGGCGCTGTCGGAAAACATGGCTCCGGAAGCGATTATTGAGCTGCTTAACACCTTCTATACGCTCATGTTCGAAGCTGTTTCCAGTCATGGTGGCATCGTCAGTCTCATGGTAGGCGACGGTCTTATGGCGATCTTTGGCGCACCTCAGCCGATCAAAAGCCCCGAACAGAGTGCTGTCGAAGCGGCCAAAGAGATGTTGGAAATGGTTGCGGTGCTCAATGAAGAACGTGCTGCGGAGGGTGAACCCAAACTTCGACTTGGATTTGGAATTGCGACGGGAGAAGTTGTTGCTGGTTATGCCGGTACTGACGCTCGCGCGACGTATACCTGCATCGGCAAAACGGTAAACCGAGCGGCGCGGCTCGAAGCCCACACCAAAACCTCAGACTGCCGTATCCTTTTTGACACAGAAACCCATGACGAATTGATCGAACGCGACGGAGTCCACCGCATCGCCGATGCGCAATTAAAAGGCTTCTCCAACAGTATCAGCGTCTTCGCAATCAAATAGAGTTGTTTTTGATCAGCAATTCGTAATCAGAGCGACTTTGCACTCGCCAGCCTGCCAACCTCTTGGATACCCCGACCTTTGGGCGGGGGTGCACTTGACTCACCCTGCCCGCGCCGCGTTCCCACCGCAGGACGTCCTGATCTCAACAACGTCTTCAGGTGCCAATTCCAGACCGCTCACAAAGACGTAATCCTCGACCGTTTGCCGCGCGCGGTGAACTTTCAGGCTGTTGGTGTGGCCAGACGTAGCGTTCAAGGACCAGACCGGTTCTTTCGCCCGCGAGAACCCCGCCGAGAGGGTCGCTTTGGCGCGCATCTGATACCGGGAGCAAATCCCGGGACCACCCCTGAACTCGACCGCGTTCCCCTCGGAGAATATCAGGCTTTTTTCAAGTACCTCGTAGCCATAGCGCGCCTCTGCGATCTCGACTGGGCAGTTGTCCAGTTCCAGTTCGGCCACGATCTTCTTCAGCCGGGCATTTTCTTTCTCCA
>NZ_WQEG01000010.1 GCF_013033515.1 Ruegeria sp. HKCCA6707
AAAAACCCGTCGCCGTCGCAGGCATCAGCAAAGACGACATGCGCACACAGGTCGGAGCCTGATCCTCCTCCCCGGCCGGGGTTTTCCCCGGCCTCGGGCGTGCCCCCTTTGTTACTTCCTTCGCAAAGGGGGCACGTTCATCGGCAACGCTGCTTGTCATCAGATTCTGCGGACAAACGGTTTCGGTCGGCAGGGTCAGAGATTTGGTCTCGGCGGTGTACCACCGCTTTGGGCGCGTGAGTTACATCACGCCGAATTTCTCAAAGGCTTCAACAGTGCTCATGCCCTCTTTGATGGCAATGGCCACCTTGTTTTCGGTTGCCACCTTGTCCAGCGCCTTTTCGACCGCTTCCTGTTCTACTTCGGCAGGAATGGCCAGGACGCCTTCTTCATCTGCAAAGATCAGATCGCCAGGGGCCACTACGGTTGCACCGATCTGCATCTTGACGCGATAGTCCAGAACTTTGCCGCGTACGCCCTGGTCCTGGGCAAAGCTGCCCCTTGAAAACACCGGAAACCCGAGGCGGCGAATTTCATCAGTGTCACGCACAAAGCCGTCCAGAATGGCGCCTGCAGCCTTGAGATGCTGCGCCCGCGTGGACATCAGCCCGCCCCAAAGCGCGTAGTCAAAAGAGGACCCGCTGGCCAGATAGATTTCGTTTTCCCGCAGACTGTCCAGTGCTTCGAACATGATGCCAAACGGTTTGTCGGCCATCGGTCCATGGCCCGCCCCATCGGGATAATCGGCCTCGAGCACCGGCATGGCGCGTCCCACAAGTTTGGTCCCGGGGACAAGCGGTTTGATCGACTGCGGCAGGAACTGATTGCTATGGCCCATGACGTCGAGAACGTCGCCAACCACAGCGGTAAAAAGCTGCTCTTTGATCTGGGTGAACATCTGGGTGTCGGTCATGGTTGATCTCTCAAAATCCTGTGGCGGCACCGCCATCCACAAGGACGACCTGGCCGGTGATGTATTTGGCGGCGGGCGAGGCGAGAAACGCGCAGGTCCAACCGATATCTTCGGGGGCGCCAAGCCGTTCCATGGGAATGCGCGACAGGATCTTTTGCTGTCGCGGTAGGTCCCCGGCGGTGGCTTTGCGGTACAGGTCGGTATCGATCCAGCCCGGAGCGACTGCATTCACGCGAACCCCCTGGCTAGAAAGCTCGGCCGACAGGCCACGCACCACTCCGGTCAGGGCGGTTTTGGCTGTAGTATAGCCCAGAACGCTGGGCTGGCCGATGAAGGCAGTCATTGATGAGGTGAACAATACGGCACCCGCGCCCGCCTCGATCTGATCTGGAACAAGCGCACGCGTCAGTTCCAGTGCACCGCGTACATGCACGTCGAACACGCTATCAAATTCGGCGATGCCGCTGTCGAGGAATGGTTTTTTCACCGTATTGCCAGCGTTATTGACCAATATGTCGATCGGGCCGTGGGTGTCTCGGATGGCTTGTGCTTGCGCAGCGACGCTGTCGACATCCGACAGATCCAACTGATGCCAAGCCGTATTGCCCCCGATATCGTCGCACGCCTTGCGCAGGACATCGGTGCGTCGGCCCGCGATGATCACCCGTGCACCCGCGCGGGACAGACATTGCGCAATGGCCAGTCCCAATCCGCTGCCCCCGCCGGTGACCAGCGCCTGTTTTCCGCTCAGCCCGTAAATCTTGTTCAGATCAGTTGTCATAGTGCCACTACCAGTTTCAAAACCTCTTGTGGGTGCTGATCCCAATAGGGCAGGGCACCGCTTGCATCGGCCAGCGCAATCTCGCGCGTGATCAGCAGATCGGCGTCTGATCCAAGCTCTTCGAGCGCGGCCACCACATCATCGAAATCCGCGCGACTGGCATTGCGCGAGCCGAAGATGTCCAGTTCTTTCAGGTTGAACTGTTTGGTTTCGTAGGTGACAGGCGCCTTGGAATACCCGACATACACCACCCGACCGCAATAGGCCGCCAGATCTACGGCAGCGACAAAGGTCTCGGGGATGCCGACTGCCTCGATGGCCAGATCGACACCGGCACCCTGGGTCAGTCGCTCGATCTCTTGCGCCAGTTCCGGGCCGGTCAAGGTCAGAAACTGCGCCGCGCCACTTGCGCGTGCCACCTGTTCTTTGGCGGCTATCGGGTCAACCGCGATGACCTTCGCGCCAGCGCGCGCTGCAGCCATGATCGCTCCGATTCCGATCATGCCGCAGCCAAGGACCAGAACCGTGTCTCCCGCGCCTGCCGACCCGCGTCTGGCTGCATGAAAGCCGACCGAAAGCGGCTCGACCAGCGCGAGTCGGCGCGGCGGGAGTGACGTGTTCGGGATCACTGAATCGGCAGGAACAACGATCTCTTCGCGCAACGCGCCGTCGCGTTGCACACCCATGGTCTGGTTGAAACGGCAGGCATAGCTGCGACCTGCCTTGCAGGAGGTGCACTCACCGCAGGCCGAATAGGGCCAGAGGATCACGGATTGTCCCAACTCTAGACCTTCGGGCGCGCCTGCTCCGATTTCGACAATTGTGCCGGCCACCTCGTGCCCGGGGACCCGGGGGAAAGCAACCAAGGGGTTTTTGCCGCGAAACGTATTCAAATCACTGCCGCACAGCCCGACATAGTGCACTTTCACGCGCACTTCGCCCGGTCCGGGGGTTTGTGCGGGGATATCACACAGGACGGATTTCCCCACGGCTTCTATGCGCAGTGCCTTCATCAAACGGTCCGTCATTGCGAGTTCGGGTTGGTAATGCGGGCGATCATCAAAGATCCAAGAATAATCAGACCATAGATGGCCTGGATCCAGAAAGAAGGCACCTGCGCCAGTGTCAGAATGTTCTGCACGATCCCCAGCAGAAGAACACCGGTCAGAGCGCCAATCATCGACCCTTTGCCGCCGTCCAGTGAGATGCCACCGATGACCGCTGCGGCAAAGACGGTAAAGATCATACCTTGGCCCTGGCTTGCGCTGATCGCGCCGACATAGCCGGTAAGGATGATGCCCGCCACCGCTGCCAGTATCCCGGCGAAGATGAACACGCCCATTGTGATCCGTTCGACGCGGATGCCCGCCGCGCGCGCTGCTTCGGCGTTGCCGCCGATTGCGTAGATGGCCCGACCTGTCCGGTGATAGCGCATGAACACGCCGGCACAGATAAAGACAATCAAAGCCAGCCAGACAGATATGGGCATCCAGAGAAATGTCTTTGTGGCCAACCAGAAAAAGCTGCTGGGCATATCCCACAGGGTCTGGCCTTCGGTGACGCCCACATGCAGCCCCCGCAGGACAATCAGCATCGCCAGAGTGACGATGAAGGCGTTCAGTTTAAGTTTGACGATCATGAACCCGTTCAGGATCCCGATGATGGCCCCGGCCAATAAGGTGCAGCTTAGCGCCAGCGCCACGGGCCATTCGGTGCCAAACCCGGCCGAAGCCGCAGGGATCACCAGCATCGCACCAAGCGCAGGGGTAATGCCCACATTGCTTTCCAGTGTCAGGTCGAATTTGCCGGTTATGATGATTAGGCTTTCACCCAGAACCAACAAGGATAACGCCGCGGATG
Source organism: Ruegeria sp. HKCCA6707 (assembly GCF_013033515.1). Taxonomy (GTDB): domain Bacteria; phylum Pseudomonadota; class Alphaproteobacteria; order Rhodobacterales; family Rhodobacteraceae; genus Ruegeria. The sequence goes on from NZ_WQEG01000010.1 coordinate 3,555, forward strand.
CGCCCAGGATCGTTGCAAGGTTGGCAAGCGTAAGGAAGTTTCCGTCAACATAAGCGCCTATCACGATCAGCGCGACGATCGGAGGCACCAAAGCGAGCTCGCGCAGCAGGCCCAGGATCGCGTTGCCTCCGCGATGTTTGTCGGCAGCGGGTGGCTGCTGCAATCGGGTATCGGCATCGGCATCGAGTTCACGGTGATCGCCGCCGTCATCCTGGGCGGTACCAAGTTGAGTGGGGGGGCAGGCACCGTGGTCGGCTCGGTCATCGGAGCCATCTTTCTGGTGCTGATCGACAACGGCCTGAACCTGATGAACGCGTCGCCTTATATCTACGATATCGTAAGGGGATCGGTGCTGTTGGCGGCGGTGGCCATTGATCGGTATTCGGCGATGCGACAGAAATCCGCGCTCGAGTCTCAGCGTGCGGCCCGGCTTGGGATAGACAGCACGCTCGTGTCCCCACCCGAACCGCTGCGTGGCCAAAACGGCTGATCTCAGCCGAGCCCTATCTCTTTCAGCAGGGCGGCCCCATGTTCGTTGAGCAGGGGTGCCGCTTGCAACTCCGCCACCCGCGTTCCGCCAAACCGAACGGGCGATTGCATCATGCGCAGGTCCGTGCCGGACGACGTTTGAACCTGCTGGATCATGTCGGTGAAGCCGTCTGACGCCAGCGTTTCGGGCCAGTCCAGAACCCGCGCGCACCAGACGCCCTGCGGTCCAAGTTCCTGTTCCCATGCTTTTGCGCTGCGGGTGCGAAAAGCGCGTTGCAAGCGGTTGAATATCTCTTCTTTCCGTTGGAACAGATAGCCCGGATCGTCCTGATCCCCGCACAGATCGGGCAGGTCCATCAGCTTTGCCAAGGTTTCAATCGGTGTCATCGCCAGCGCCAGATGCCCTTCTGCGGTTTCATAGACACCGTAGGGCGCAGCCAGATAGCCATGGGCAGAGCCTTGCTTTAACCGTTGCGGCGGCCGTTCACCGTTGTTCAGATAGGTGGTGAGAAATTCAAATTGCAGGTCGAGCAGGGAGTCTAGAAGGCTGGTTTCGACCAATGCGCCTTCGCCAGTACGCGACCTATGAAACAAGGCCCCCAGCAGGCCTTGCGCCAGATTGGCTCCGGCGCTGATATCTGCAATGGGCAGGCCAACGGGAACAGGCCCTTGTTCGGCATTCCCGTTGAGCCACATGATCCCCGACCGGGCCTGCGCCAGCAGATCCTGACCCGGTAGATCGGCCCACTCTCCGCTGGGGCCATAGCCTGACACCGAGCCATATATGATATCGGGCTTGATCTGTTGGACATCGCAATAACCAAGTCCCAACCGCTCCATGACACCGGGGCGGAAATTCTGAATAACGATGTCAGCGCGCCCGATCAGCCGCCGGGCCGCCTCAAGCCCTTGGGGCGATTTCAGGTCCAGCGCGATACTTTCTTTCCCACGGTTGATGGAATGAAACAGGGTCGAGTCGTCTTCGATCCGGGTATCCGACAAGTAGATCTGTCGGCACAGATCGCCCTTGTCGGGGTTCTCAACCTTGATGACTCGCGCACCCATGTCGAGCAGTTTCAGCGAGGCATAGGGCCCGGCGAGAAACTGGCTGAAGTCGACAACCGTTATCCCTTTGAGCGGCGCAATCATGGATCAGCTTGTTTCAAATTCCAGCGCACCCAGCACGTCCTGTGTATCTGCCCCCAATTCGGGCGCACCTGCGGGGTTTTTCAGGGCTTTGCCATCAATCCTGATCGGACAGCGCGTTGTCTGTGCCTCTTGCCCCGACGCGGTGCGAATGGTCTGCACCGGATCAAGGGCCTTGAACCCGTCACTGGCGACAAAGCCGGGCCAGTCCAGAACCTCGGCGCACCAGATGCCAGTGGGTTCCAACAGGCCGACCCAATGCTGGGCGGGCTTTTGTTCGATGATCCCTGCAATCACCGCCTTGATCTCATTTAAACGCGAAAAGGCCTGATCCTGGCCAAACTCTGACAGCTCGGGCGCGTCAAGCAGATCGGCCACTTTCGCCAGAGGGGCCATCGCCAGCGCCATATATCCGTCTGACGTGCGATAAATACCGTAAGGAGCAGGCTGATAGGGGTTGGCGTTGCCGAATGCGTGGCGTTGCGGCTGGCGTTGGTCGTCGTTGAGGAAGCAGGTGAATTGTTCAAAGGTCATGTCGATGGCCGCCGACAACAAGTCCACCTCCACAAGCCCGCCTTTGCCGGTCACGCCTCGGCGCACCAGACAAGCCAGAATACCCTGAACCAGATTGCCAGCGGTTGCCACATCCAACATGGCAAAGCCGGTCGGAACGGGACCATCCTGGGCATTGCCGTTCAGCCAGGCGATGCCCGACAGCGATTGCACCAGAAGGTCTTGTCCGGGCTTGGCCACCCAGGGGCCGTCGGTCCCGTAGCCGGACACAGCCCCATAGACCATGCGCGGGTTCAGTGCCTTGACGGTGTCATAGCCCAGACCGATACGTTCCATCACGCCCGGGCGGAAATTGTGGATCATCACATCGCATTCAGTAATCAGCGCGCGGATCTTTTCCAGATCCGTGGACTGTTTCAGATCAGCGGTTACGCTTTTCTTGCCGCGATTGAAGGTATGAAACACAAGACTGTCATTGCCGACCTTCTGATCGTTCACCACCATTGACCGGCACAGATCACCGCCTTGAGGTCTTTCGATCTTGATGACCTCGGCCCCCAGATCGGCCAAGCGCAACGCGGCAACGGGACCTGCCAGAAACTGCGCAAAATCAAGCACGCGGAGCCCGTCCAGGGGGCGCATCTGCGGCGCTTCGGTCATGGGTATTCCTTTCAATTAAACAGTCAAAGCCGCCTCGAAGGGGCTGGAGCTTATCTGAAAGCCTAAGGACTTTGACAGCTCGGCCGCTGTGACACGGATTGTGGAAAGCGTCTCTGCTGCGGACGCGGTTTCCTTGGTCTGGGCAATGAAACCCGAAGTGATTGCAGCGGTGACACCCCGGCTGTCGAACACCGGTACACAGAGGTTACGAACGCCGCTGACCATCTTGCTTGGTGTATCCTCGAACCCGTCCATGCGAATACGCGCCAAGCGCTCTTTCGTCTTCTTCTGCGCTTTGGCGGGCAACCGGGCGATATAGCGCTTTTGAACATCATCTGCAGAAAAGGCCAGGATCACATGGCCTGAACTGGTCTGCTCGACCGGAAACAAGGCGCCGGTTCTGACAGCATAGCCTGCAGGCAGCGGACTTTGGATCGACGCCAGAACCAGAATGTTCTCGCGGTTCAGCACACCCAAATGGCACGATTGCATGCTGCGCGCGGAAATACGTTCCAGCATTGGCAGTGCGGCCTGGATCAGGCGTTCTGTTGGATCGTGGCGGTGGGACAGCTCAAACAGTTGGAGCGTCAACGCGTACCGGTTGGTTTCCTCGTCTTGCCGCAGATATCCACGATCAGCGAGATAGACCACGACACGGTAGATTTCGCCCATCGTACGTCCAAGCGCATCCACGATCTCATTCATCGTCAGCCCTGACGGGGAGTCGGCCAGAAGCTCCAGCACATCCAGTGCCTTTTCGACGGCCGGAACCATCGATTTTTCTTTCTTTGATGCAGTGGTTGCGATGTTGCCCGATTTTGTCATCCGCTTTCCCCTTTGGCTGAGGCGAGGAGTCTAGCCTGCTCGGCCTTTGCGAAACAGAGGGACATCAATTCATTTTCGTTGCGCAAGCCTTGTTCCGTGGTCAAATCGATTGCCCCGCGCACGGCGGCTTTAACAGCCTGAGTTGCAACGGGTGAGTGGGCGGCAATGTCCTGCGCAAGCGCGCGTGCCTGGGTCAGTTCTTCTCCGGGCTCCACCAGATACTCGACCATGCCGATCCTGTTGGCCTCTTCTGCCGAGAACCGTTGACCTGTCAGCAGGATCTTCATTGCCTGGCCATAACCACACATTCGGGTCAGATGTTGGGCTGCGCCGCCTGCTCCGTTCCAGCCCAGTTGTACTTCGGGGGCTGAAAACTGCGCTGAACGCGCAACCACGCGCAGATCACAGGCCAGAGCGATTTCAAGCCCGCCGCCCAAGGCCCAGCCCTTGACTGCGGCAATGGCAGGTTTGCGCAGAGCAAGGATGGGCGGGATATAGTCGAACCGGTTACGCCAGGCCCAGAAATCCTCATACCCTTCCAATGCCTTGATATCTGAACCGGCGCAAAACGCCTTTTCGCCAGCGCCGTGGAAAACCACCACATGCACGTCTTTGGCCTCGTTCGCCTTGGTGCAGCAATCGGCCAATTGCCGGTACATTTCGGGGGTCAGCGCGTTGTGTTTCTCAGGGCGGTCCAGAACGATTTCGGCAGTGTTTTCTCGAAATTCGATTCGAACGCATCCGTTTTCGGTCTCGCTCATGGAGTCTCACTCAATTCTATAACTCTTGGGCAAGAGCCTAGCACAACCTATTTCAAATACAAAAGTAATTTTTATACTTGCAATAACCTGTCAACTTGCGCCATGCTGTTTGCGTCAAAAGGGGCGTGGTGGATGAAGCTGAAGGGAATGACCTGGGATCAACCAAGAGGGTTCGAGCCGGTTGTGGCGGCCTCAAAGGCTTATGCCGCGCAGCGGGGTATCGAGCTGTCTTGGGACAAGCGTTCGCTTCAGGCATTTGCGGATGCACCGATCGCGGGTCTGGCTGAAACCCATGATTTCATCGTGCTTGACCACCCTCATGTTGGACAGATTGCCGAAACCGGGGCTTTGCTACCGTTGCCGGAACCCGAAGATGCAGATGCGTCTTTGGGGGGATCTGCAGAAAGCTATTTGTGGAATGGGCAATGCTGGGCTTATGCAATCGACGCGGCATGTCAGATGGCCGCGTGCCGACCGGATCTGGATGCGCCCCAGCCCGTCTATTGGGAAGACTTTCTCAGGTCTGAAGCGTCGCAGTACCGCGCGATCACACCGCTTTTGCCTGTCGATGCGTTTGACATGTTCATGACCCTGGTCGCCGGGCGCGGGGGCGAGGTCATGCCGATCAACCCTGATGAATTTGTTTCAGAAACCAATGGCCTCTATGCGCTTGGGATCCTGCGCGCGCTTTACAAACTGGGCCCGTCCGCGCAGACCGAAATGAACCCGATCAAGGTGCTTGAGACCCTCAGCACAACCGATGAATTCGCCTGTTCGCCCTGCCTGTTTGGTTATGTGAACTATGCGCGGCCGGGCTTCAGAGACCATAAGATTTCATATTTTGATCTACCGCTGTGCGAGGGTTACTCCCTGCCTCGCGCAATCCTTGGGGGTGCTGGTATTGGAGTGTCCGCCAAGACCCAGCACCCCAACGAGGCGATTGCATTTGCGCAATGGATTACGTCCGGCGCGGTGCAATCGGGTGTCTATCTTGACAACAACGGCCAGCCCGCGAACCGCCATACATGGCTGGCGCAGGCTGAAAACCCCTATCTTGCAGGGTTCTTCAAAGGCGCATTTCACACCATCGACAACGCCTGGACACGCCCGCGCGATATCTGGTTCCTGGGTTTCGTCGATGACGTCTGCGAGATCATGTCCGACTTTTTCCGCAAGGATATCCCAGCAGAGGATTTCCTGACGCAGATCAACTCTCTTTACCGTCACAATCTTCAGAAGGCCTGAATAATGTCTGTTGCTGTCATCACCGGAGGGAACAAGGGCCTGGGCCTGAGCCAATCGCGCCGTTTCCTGGAGGCGGGATATCAAGTCTATGTCGTCGCCCGCAGCCGGGCCGAGTTTGATTCTCTGGGTGACGGGGCGCATTTCATTCAATGTGACATCGCCAGCGACCGGTCGGCGGATTGGCTGGCCACGCTGCATTCCGAGGTCGGGCCCCTTGCGGCGCTGGTCAACAACGCAGGGGTGCATCTGAAAAAGCCGATCTGGGATGTTGCGCCGGATGAACTGGACACGGTGTTGGATATCAACGTGCGGGCGATGTTTGCGATCTGCGGGCGCTATGTCGCGCTGCATCGCGAGGTTGGCGGCGCGATTGTCAACGTGGCGTCGATGGGCGGCATCATGGCTTTACCTTCGGCTGCGGCCTATGTGACCGCAAAGACTGCGGTGGTTGGATTGACGCGCTCGGTTGCGGTGGATGCAGCACCTTACGGCATTCGCTGCAATGCGGTCAGCCCTGGCTTTATCGACACCGACATGACCCGCGCGGTTCTGGCTCGTGATCCCGCGCGGCGCGACAAGATCGAAGGGCGCATTCCGACACATCGGTTTGGTCTGCCCGAGGATGTTGCGAACTCCATCTTCTACCTGGCGTCTGACCAGGCCGCTTATGTGAACGGCGTCAACCTGCCGGTCGACGGCGGATATGCAATCGGATTCTGAGAAAAGACCATGACCCTGATCGAAACGAAACTGACTGCCGCACGAGCCATCTCTTCTCAGGATCAGACGGTGGCATCTGAGATTCCCGATGGCCATGCGCGGTTACGCCTTGCTGTGGGAAGCCTGTGCGGAACCGACATGCATTACTTCGCCGATTTCGCCAATGCCGGGTTCCAGCTGTGCAACCCAGTGACATTGGGTCACGAGGCCTGCGCCTGGGTGACCGACCCCAATGGCTCGGACCTGAAGGCTGGTCAGTTGGTCGCACTGAACCCGATCATGAATTGCGGGGTTTGTGAGGCTTGCAAGCGCGGTGAGGTCAACCTGTGTACAGCCAAGAAGTTCCCAGGTTCCGCCACCACGGTCCCGCATCTTGACGGGTTTTTCCGAGAAGTGATTGATCATCCGGTGCGGTGCTGTCGTCCGGTTGCCGATCACGTCGACCCGCGCCATCTGACGTTTGCCGAACCTCTGGCCTGCGCTTTGCATTCGCTGAACAAAGGCGGGGTTTCCGCTGGTCAAAAAGTACTTGTGACGGGGTGCGGCCCAATGGGCCTTTTGGCGATTGCCGGTGCAGCGGCGCGCGGCGCCGAGGTGACGGCGCTGGATCTTCGGCCCAAGGCGGTTGATGTGGCGCTGCGCGCGGGGGCTAAGACAGGTTTGGTTGTGGGCGAGTTCGATCCCGCGGACCTGACCAAGCAGTTCGACGTTGTGATTGAGGCCAGCGGCGCGCTGCCCGCTTTCAACACCGCGCTGGATGCGGCCCGGCAGAAGGGGCGGGTCTCGATCCTAAGCAATGTTCACCTGCGCGCTGCCGAAGTGACGTTGAACCTGATCATGTTGAAAGAGCTCGAAGTGGTTGGCTCGTTTCAGTTCAACTCGGAATTCGAGCAAGCAGTGCAGTTGATCGAAGCCGGGTCGATTGATTTCGACGTGCTGACGGCGGGTTCTTTTCCATTGGAAGAGACGGCTAAGGCTTTGGAGCTGATGACCAGCGGTAAGGCATACGGAAAGATCATCATCCTCGGTCAAGTGAACAAAGATCCCGGCGGGGCGACACAAACGCACCGGCCATGATGCTGGGGGAGCGGTGTGAGGACAAGGTCATAGGAATTTGTGAGGGTGGTTTCAGGAGTTGGTTGGAATTTTGTACGACGATAAAGCGGATCTTGAAAGCTATCTTGACAAAATGGGCAAGTTTCGGTCCTCTTTGAATAGTTTGGTCATACCAAACATGAGAATGTAGAGTTGAGGGCATCAAGTGCCTGAACTGAGCGCACCCGCCCGGAGGAGGTCCGGGAGGAGGCAGCGTAAGGGGGAATAATATGGCAGAAACATTTGACCATATCGTCGTAGGAGGTGGATCAGCCGGATGTGTAGCCACGTCGCGCTTGGTTGAAAACGGCGCAAAAGTGCTGCTTCTCGAAGGGGGCCACCACCATCGCCACCCTCTGTTGGACATGCCGCCGGGTGTGTTCAAACTGCTGAAAAACGACTCGAAGTTTTTCAAGAACCATATGTCGGTCCCGCAGCCGCATTTGAACGGGCGACAGTCGAAAATTCCGCAGGGCAATGTTCTGGGTGGTGGCTCGACTGTGAATGGTCAGGCCTATGTGCGCGGTCGGCCGAGTGATTACATTGAATGGAATGAGATACTGCGGGGCAATAACGACGCGGTAAGCTGGGATTGGGAAGACGTCCTGCCGCATTTCAAGCGGCTGGAAGGCAACAAGAAGTTTAACGACGATCTACACGGTTGTGACGGCAAGCTGGTGGTCTCGGACCCGGGCTATATCGACGACATGGCCCGTTGGTTTGTGCAGGCCATTCAGGCACAGGGCGAGCCGTTCAACCCCGATTTCAACGGGAAAACCCAACGAGGGGTTGGGTATTTCCAGTTCACCTATAATCAGGGTCAGCGGATCTCGGCGGCCTATGCCTTTATCGACCCGCTGAAGAACGACCCAAATCTCGACATCCGGTTGGAATCCCAGGTTCAACGTATTCTGATCGAAGGCAAGCGTGCGGTTGGTGTTGTCTACAAAGACAAATCCGGTGTCGAACACGAGGTCAGAACTGACGGCGAGGTTTTGTTGACCGCCGGTGCCCTTGTGACACCGAAGCTGCTGATGCTTTCTGGTCTGGGGCCAGCCGCGCATCTTCAAACCCACGGGATCGCGGTTGAAGAGGATCTGCCCGGTGTGGGCCAGAACCTCAAGGATCACCCGGATGTCTCGGTCGTCGCGCGCGCCAATGGGCCTTATGGCTATTGGGGTCAGGATCGTGGTTGGAACATGATCCGCAACGGGCTTGAATTCAAACTGTTCGGGCGCGGCAGGATCACTACTACCGGCTTGGAAGCGGCGTGTTTCCTGAACCCGACCGACCCCGAGGCGCCGCCGACCCATGAGGCCTATTGCATCCCGGTGATGTATCTGAACGACGAGCAGTTGAAAGACATCAAAGAGGATTACGGCGTTTCCATTCAGATGGTTCTGCTCAAGCCGCATTCGACCGGGGATGTTCAACTGGCCTCGGCTAATCCGGCGGATATGCCGCTGGTCAATCCGAACTTCCTGCAGGATCAGCGGGATATGGACGAAATGATCAAGGGGTTGCGGTATTTCCGGCAGACGATGGAGACCGAGCCCTTGGCCAGCAAGATCGACAAGGTTGTTGCGCCTTTGGATATGTCCGACAGCGGTCTGGTCGAGCATTGCAGGAAGGTCGTCAAAACCAACTTCCACCCGGCAGGCACAGCAAAGATGGGCGCCGATGGCGACAAGATGGCTGTACTTGATGCGCGGATGCGGGTTCGGGGCATTCAGGGTCTGCGGGTCTGTGACATGTCAGCTGTGCCCGAGATCCCTGCAGGCAACACAAACGCACCGGCCATGATGCTGGGCGACCGGTGTGCAGACATGGTTCTGGGGGTTTTGTGATGACGGTTTTGGGAGTCAACCAAAATTTTTTGTACGACAATAAGGTAAGCCTAGAAAGTCTTCTTGACAATACAAGTAAGATTGGGTCCTCTCGGAATAAGTTTGGTCGTACCAAAAAGTGCGAATGGAGGATTGGGGGGATCAAATGCCTGACCTAGGACGGCTTCTGCGAGAAAAGAACATCATCTTTGTGACTCTGGCTTTGTGCCTGTTGTTCTTTCTGATCAGCCCGCGCTTTATGAGCGTAGAAAACATGTCGGCGATCTCGCGCCAGATTGTCCCCATCGGCCTGATCGCTTTGGGTCAGTTCTTTGTCGTTGTTTCAGGCAATATTGATCTTTCGATGGGCATGGGCTCGGTCCTTTTTGCGATTCTTTTGGGCGTTTGTTTTGGCCTGACGGGTGGTGTCGCCGTCGGCATCGTGGCCGTTATCGTGGCGTCGTTGGCGCTTGGCTTTTTGAATGGCGTCTTGGTGGCAAAGCTCAAACTTCCGGCTTTTATCGTCACGCTCTCAATGCTGTTCATGGCACAGGGGCTTTCGGGTCTGATCATCCCTCGCGGGCAGCAGATCTTTTTGATGGGTGGGTTCTTTCGCTTTGTCGGATCCGAGAAATTCATGGGCTTTTACTGGTCCTTCCTGTTTCTCGTCGTGCTCTTTGTGCTGGCCTACATCGTCTATAATCACACGCGTTGGGGGTCCTACGTTGTCGCCATCGGCAACAGCGAAGAGAACGCCAAGCTGGCCGGTATCAATGTCGACCGGGTCAAGATCGGGATCTTCATGTTCTCGGGTCTGTGCAGTGGCTTTGCCGGAATCATGTTGTCGACCCGCATGGGGTTTGTGCAGCCCGGCTTGGACGGAAACGGGCTGCTGCTGGACGGCATCGCGGCCATTATCATCGGTGGAACACTGATCCTGGGCGGGCGCGGCACCATCGGTGGTGCGTTCTGGGGGCTCTTGTTCATCGGTGTCATCAACAACGCATTGAATTTGCTGAATGTCGAAGACGTTTGGCACCAGGTCTTCAAAGGCGCGGTCATTCTGGCAGCGCTGGGTGCGAACTGGGTGCTTTGGCAATCCCGCCAGGCCGAGGCGCACTGAAGAAGGAAGGCAAACTGTAAATCAGAAACCAAAAGTCCGGGTCAACCGGATCACTAATCGGATTAATACGGAGGAAATAATCCAATGAAATTATCCAAAACCTTGGCGGCAACCACCGCCCTTGTTTCAGCCTTTGCCGCAAGTGCAGCATTGGCAGATGACGCCCTGGACATTGTGTTCATCAATGATGGCCATGTCGCTCCTTACCACGTGGCGTGGCTGTCGGGCTTTGAAGACGCGATTGCAGCCTATGACGAGGCCTTCGACGATGTGAAGGTCACCGGGCGCTGGCTGTCTGCCGAAGGTTCGCTGGAAAAGATGATCCAGCAGGCTGAGGTCACGATCAACGAAAAGCCTGACATCATGTTCGTGAACGCGATCAACGTGGATGCGTTCGAACCCTTGGTGGCCAAGGCTCAGGCCGAGGGTATCACCTGGATTGCCGTTCACTCGCCGATGGACAGCGCTGACTACAGCTTCACACTGGGTGATGTGGTCAACGGAACCAATCAAGGCATGGCCATGTGCGCCCTGTCGGATGGTGAGCCCTATAAGGTTGGCATCATGCTGGGTCAGGCCGGTAACCCGTCGGGTGAAGCGCGCCGTGAAGGGATCCTGAAGGGTATCTCGACTTGTGACAATGTCGAAGTTGTGGCCGAACAGCCCGCCGACTGGGACACTGTCAAGGCACAATCCATTGCCGAAAACTGGCTGACCCAGTTCCCTGACCTGGACGCGATTTCCGGTGTGACCGATGGGTATATGTATCCGTCGATCGCAATCGCAGCGAACAGCGGTCGCGACGATCTGCACTTCTATGGCTATGATGGCGACATTCCGATCATGCAGCAGATGGAAGGCGGAAATGTCAAAGCTGACATTCTGCTGTCGGGTACGCGTGAAGGCTGGAACTTTGTGCAGATGGCTTATCGCATTCACAAAGGCGAGACGCCGGACAAAGTCTATGACTTCTTCACGCCGCTGGTTCTGAGCGAAGAGAACCACAAGATCGCGCTGGAGAACGGCTTCCCCGAAGATGTTCAGGTTTACTATGTCGACCAGGCGCTGGAAGTCGCGCAGAACGGGTACCTGGAATTTGGTCCTGACAGCGTGAAGTAAACGCTGCTTGCGTCGGCATCCTACAGGGTGCCGACGTGTCTCCGATTGGGAAATAAAAAGATGACAAGTACAGCTATGGCTTCATCGGCACAAAACACCAAAAAGCTCGATGGTTTGACCCTTCGGTATCTGGTCCTGATCGGTTTGATCGTTATTGCTTCGGTCGGGTTCAGTTTCGCCAACGAGAACTTCTATTCCCTGACCAATATCGGCATCCTTCTGCGATCAATCGCGGTGCTCTTTCTGCTGTCGATGGGGATGACCTTTGTCATGTTGACCGGAGGCATTGATCTGAGCGTCGGATCGAACGTGGCCTTTTCCGGTGGTGTCGGGGTCATTGCACTGACGACAACCGGAAGCGCGTTCATTGGCTTTGCCGCTGCCATCTTTGCTGGCATGGCCATCGGAGCTGTAAACGGCTTTTTCATCGGGCGGTTGAAGCTGTCGGCCTTTATGGTGACGCTTGCCACCTTTGCGTTGGCCCGTGGCTTGGCTTTGGTGATCTACGATGCAGATTCGATCAATGTATCGAACCAGACTTTCTTGTGGCTGGGCGGTGTGAGCTGGGGCAACATGCCTGTGGTGATCCCCTTTGTCGCGCTGGTGTTCATCGCGCTGTCGGTTGTGCTCTACAAAACCACCTTTGGCCGCGACGTCTATGCGGCGGGATCGAATTTTGCCACGGCCTTTGTGCTGGGACGTCGGCCTGAAAAAACACTTGTGTGGGTCTATGTTCTGTCCGGTGCGTTGGCTGGGCTGTCGGCCATCATCACGGTTGGGCGCGTCTCATCAGGGCAACCCTGGGCTGGTCTCTATCTGGAATTTGACGCAATCACTGCGGTGATCCTTGGGGGCACGTCGCTGTTTGGCGGGCGAGGGATGCTGCTGGGAACAATCCTTGGCGTGCTGCTTTATGGCATCATCATCAACGGCCTCGTTCTGACCGGAACCAACCCGTACCTGCAAAGCCTGATCAAGGGCATGATCCTGTTGGGCGTCGTTCTGCTGGATACCTATACGCAGCGGGGGAAAACCGCATGAGCAACCGCATCGATATGAAGGGCATTGGCAAAAGCTTTTTTGCCACCCGCGCGCTGGACAATGTCGATTTTTCCTGTGTGTCCGGTGAGGTTCACGCTCTTGTCGGCCTGAATGGTGCGGGCAAGTCGACCTTGATGAAAGTGCTGGGCGGCGTCTATCAAAAAGACGAAGGCGTTATCGAACATAACGGCAAGCCCATCGAGATCACCGCGCCTGCCGATGCGGCCAAGGCCGGGATTTCCATGATCCACCAAGAGCTGTCTTTGATCAATGAGCTGACCGTGGCCGGGAACATCTTTCTGGGGCGCGAGCTGAAGCGGGGCGGAACCCCGTTCCTGGACAAGCGCGAGATGGCGCGTCAGGTCAAAATGCAGCTGGATCGTTTTGGATTGTCATTGGATCCCAACAAACCTGTGCGCGAGTTGAACTCGGGCGAGAAACAGATTGTCGAGATCATTCGGGCGCTGATGTCCGACAGTTGGCTGATTGTCATGGACGAACCCACTTCGGCCCTATCCGAAGAAGACAAGGATCGTCTGTTCGAATTCATCGCCCGGATGAAGGCCGAAGGCATCGCGATCATCTATATCTCGCATCACATGCCCGAGATCTTTTCAATCGCTGAACAGGTCACCGTTATGCGGGACGGTGTAATCGTGCTGTCCGAGCGCACCTCGGACACAACCGAAGACGCCGTTATCCAGTCGATGACCGGCGAAGAGCTTGAGCATTTCGTCAAACCGCACAAAGAGATCGAGGGTGACCCTCTCTTGTCGGTGCAGGACCTGTGCAAAGCGGGCACCTATGATCAGGTGTCGCTTGAGGTTCGCCCCGGTGAGATCGTTGTCATGACCGGCCTGCGCGGCTGCGGCGCGCCTGAACTGGCCAAGGCCATTTTTGGCCTGGACGGCGACTATCAAGGCACGGTTCACTACAAAGGCCGCCCTCTCAAACCTGGCCGCGGGCCCTCGGTTTCAGTGCGGGACGGGATGGGGCTTGTTACCGAAAACCGGGACAAGAACGGTATTTTGCCACCTCTGTCCGTCCGAGATAACATCGCCTTGCCGTTCCTTGAAAAGACCGTGCGCGCCGGGCTGATCGATGGGGGCTATATCGACAAGGTGGTCGACAAAGCCATCCGGGATACATCGACCAAAACCTCGTCACCGGATCAGGAAATCCGGTTTCTGTCGGGCGGCAACAAGCAGAAAATCTGTTTCTCGCGCTGGCTGGACGAAGACCTTGAACTGTTGATCCTGCTTGAGCCCACGCGGGGCATCGATGTCCATGCCAAGGCCGATATTTATCGGATCATCGAAGACCTGGCCGAACGTGGCGTGGGGATCTTGATCCTATCCTATGAGATTGACGAAGTCATCATGTTGGCTGACCGGGTTTTGACCTTGTACCAAGGGCAAAGCGTTTCGGAATACGTGTACCCGAATTTCGAGAAAGATCAGATGCTTGCAGACATGGCAGGCGCGGGTCAGCCGCATTAATCGATTAAAGGAGAGAACACCTGTGTTCTACAAATGCTTCATTGACAATGAGTGGGTCGAAGCCAGCAACGGTGCCAGGATGGAGGTGCGCAATCCGGCAACCGGAGAGGTTTGGGCCGAAGTTCCCGCCTGTACCCAGGCCGAGGTCGACCGGGCGATAGAAAGCTCGGCGCGGGCACAGAAGGAATGGGCGCTGTTGCCACCTATTGAACGTGCCGGTTACATCTACAAGATCGCCGAAGGGATCGAGCGCGAACGCGCGCTGCTGGAGGAATTGCTGGTCAAAGAGCAGGGCAAAACCCTTGCAGAAGCGGCCGGTGAGGTAACTGATACCATCCGCTATATGACCTATTCCGCCGAGGCGGCGCGGCGTCTGCGCGGGGATATTTTCCCGTCCGATAATCCACGTGAACAGCTGTTCATCTACAAGGTGCCCTTTGGTGTCACGCTGGGCCTGTGTGCCTATAACTATCCGCTAGCCCTGATCGGTCGCAAAGCCGGGCCTGCGCTGGTGACGGGCAACACGATGATCCTCAAACCGCATGAGGCGACGCCTGTAACCGCGTCGGTGTTCTGCCGTATTGTCGAAGAGGCCGGTCTGCCCCCAGGCGTCATCAACATGGTGACAGGCACGGGTGCCGAAGTTGGCGCGCCGCTGGTCGAAAGCCCGACCGTTCGCCTGATCACCCTGACCGGTTCGATCCGCGCGGGTCAGGCGGTGGCGCAGGCCTCGGCCAAGAATATCACCGCCCTGTCGCTTGAGCTGGGTGGCAGCGCGCCCTTTATCGTTCTGAAAGATGCCGATCTTGATGCCGCCGCCGAAGCCTGCGCGATAGCGCGATTTGCCAATGCCGGGCAGGTCTGCATCTGCTCGGAATCGGTGCTGGTCGAAGAGGCGGTAGCCGACGCGTTCACTGAGAAATTGCTGGCGCATGTGGCCAAGATCAAGGTCGGTGACCCGATGACCAACGGCGGCATGGGGCCGATCACGACCCCCGGCGCGTTGGAGCGGGTCGAACGGATCGTGGCGGATTCGGTGGCCGGTGGGGCTGCGATTGCAACCGGAGGGAAACGGCCCGAAGGTACTGAATATGCGGCAGGCAACTGGTACGAACCTACCGTCTTGGTCAACGCATCCGCCGACACAGCCGCGGTGCGCGAAGAGATCTTTGGCCCGGTCTTGCCTGTCGTTCGGGTGGCTGACTATGAAGAGGCGCTGTCGATTGCAAATGACCGCCCGGATGGGCTGTCCGCCTATCTGTGGACGCAAAACCCTTCGGTCTATATGGACGCCATCCAGCGTCTTGAAACCGGAACCATCTTTCTGAATTCCGGCATCATTGGATATATTCAAGGCTACCACAATGGCCACAAGCTGAGCGGTGTGGGTGGCGAAGACGGTGTCTATGGCATCGAAGGCTATCTGCAAAAGCGGACAGTGTATCAGAAATTCTGATCACATATTGCGGCAGGCACAGTGCCAAAAGCTCTTTGCCTGCCGACCCGTCAGGCTGTGTCGGGGATGATCGCACCGGGATACTGGATCACCTGACTTGCGAGGTTGTGACCGGCCTTTGCGGCTTCCAGATCACTTTGACCTTGAATGATGGCGGCGATGTAGCCTGCGTTGAAACTGTCACCGGCGGCAGTGCTATCGATCACTTTGGCGACATGGCGCAACCCGTTGGGCGTATCCCCCGAGGCAAGGTCCAGCGGTCCTTCGGCGCCGCGTTTCAAGGCTCCCCGTGTCACGCCATTGGCCGTCAGGCGCTGCAAAACCTCATTTGGACCAGCGTCACCGAACATGGCCATTTCATCATCAACCGAGGGCAGCGCGATATCTGCCCGTGCCCACATGGCGGTATTGACCTGCTGAGCGATCTCAGGGCTTTCCCACAGGCGCGGGCGGTAGTTGCTGTCATAGACAACCGTGCCACCCGCTGCACGAAACCTGTCGATCCACGCGATGATCTGATCGCGGATATGCTGGGGCAGAATGGCCATCGAAATGCCTGTCAGCAGTACAAGATCGAACTGGTTCAGGCTTTCCAATGTGATCTCGCAAGGGGTCTGGAACAGGCTGCGCGCCGCTGAAGCGGACCGCCAGTAATAGAAACTGCGCTCACCCGCGTCGTCGGTTTCAATTGCGTAAAGGCCCGGCATCTGATCTGCGCGTCGCTCGACGCAATCAGTATTCAGCCCATGAGAGTGCATGGCCGCCAGAATACGGTCGGAATAGGGATCTGTACCCAAAGCGGTGACATAAGAGACGGTGGCCTCGGTCCCGCGCAACTGCCTTGCAAGATAGACAGCGGTGTTGAACGTATCTCCTGCGATGCCAAGTGCCGCTTGGCCGTCCTTGCCGGCAATCAGCTCGATCATCACTTCTCCGATGCAGGCGATGCGACGGAGTGAGCGTTTGGGGTGGGTCATTTATAGATCCTTGAATGTCGAAGAAACCTGCGTCCAGGCGCCTTCAAGATGCGCGGACATTGCGGCCTCGGCGGCGTCTGGGTCGCGCATTAGAATGCCGTCCAAAATCGCCGTGTGCGCACGGAAATTGTTCCGGTTGCGATCAGGCAGGCGCGGCATCTGGGACCATTGCGGTTCGAGCCAGGCCACAAAAGCTTTGTGGATTGCCGGAAGAACAGGATTGCGGGGGATTTCGTAGAGAACGCGGTGAAAGGCCATGTCCGTCGCATAAAAGACCTGACTGTCTTCGATAGCCGCGCCATTTGCTTCCACGGCGGCCTTCAAGCTAGCCAAATCTTCTTTGTTTGCGATTTCCGCGGCCTGCCGTGCCAGGGACACTTCGATCATGGCGCGGCAGTCGAACAGGTTTTTGACCCCGTTTGGTTCGGTCAAAAGATGCGTCACGATCCCGCTCACCGCGTCGACGGCGGTGTCAAAACTGGGCTTGCGCACGACTGGACGATGGCGCGGTCTGGCCTCGATCAACCCGCGCGACGACAAGACCCGAACCGCTTCGCGAACCACAGTTCGCGATATGCCGAACTCTTCCATCAGGTTGCGCTCGGGCGGCAGCGGATCACCATCTGCCAGATGGCCTGAATACACACGCTTTTCGATTTCCCGCACGACCTGATCGGCTGCCCTGCCTGATACGTCTTGTTCGGTCATCCTTGTTCCTTTAAGTAGGGCAAAGTCATCAAAGACTTGCGCCACATAGGCCCTGACTAGGCCGAATGAGATCAGTGCTTTTGTACGATAAAAAAATATATCTGCGCAATAAACTTGACAGAAAATTCGATAATTGATTAGTTTTTCTTGTATTTGGTCGTACCAAAAGAGAATTCTATGAACATCCCACTCACCGACCGTCAGATCGCCCGGGCGCAGGTAAACCTGTTCGAAGTACCGCTGGCCGAGGTCTTGACCGATGCCAAGCATGGCGATCACACGCATTTTGAACTTGTGTGTGTGACCATAACTTTGAATGACGGCTCAGAAGGGACCGGCTACACCTATACCGGAGGCAAAGGCGGACGCGCGATCGCGGCAATGATCGAACATGATCTTGTTCCCTTCCTGATCGGGAAAGACGCGACCGAGGTTGAAGCCCTGTATGAGGCGATGCAGTGGCATGTGCATTATGTTGCGCGCGGCGGCGTGGCCTCGTTTGCGATTTCGGCGGTTGATATCGCGCTTTGGGATCTGCGTGGCAAGCGCACGGGTCTGGCGTTATGGCAAATGGCGGGTGGCCAGTCCGACCGGTGTCGTGCCTATGCGGGGGGGATCGATCTGAACTTTCCTTTGCCAAAGCTGCTGGACAGTATTCAGTCGTACCTTGATCGTGGATTCAACGGGGTGAAAATCAAAGTGGGTCAGCCCACGCTGGCCGAAGATGTCGCACGAGTCAAAGCGGTCCGAGAGTTGATTGGCTCTGATGTCACCTTCATGGTGGATGCGAATTACTCGATGAGCGTTGATGAAGCCATCGCCGCCGCCGAAGCGTTCAAGCCGTTTGACATCACCTGGTTTGAAGAGCCGATCATCCCCGATGACTATAAAGGTTTTGGTCGCATAGCCGATGCGACGGGTATACCGCTGGCCATGGGTGAAAACCTGCATACCATTCACGAATTCGAGTATGCGTTCGAGGATGCCAAGTTGAGCTTTATTCAACCCGACGCGTCAAATTGCGGGGGTATCACGGGTTGGTTGCAAGTTGCGAAGCTAAGCCAAACCCATGACATCCGCGTCTGTTCGCATGGTATGCAAGAACTGCATGTCAGTCTGGTCTCGGCGCAACCGAATCCGGGCTGGATCGAAGTCCATTCATTTCCGATTGATGAATACACCCATCGCCCGCTGGTGGTTGAGGATAACCTGGCCATTGCGCCTTCGGCTCCTGGGGTTGGCGTGAGTTTTGATTGGGACAAACTACAAGCTGCACATGAGGGCATGAACAGATGACTGCTGAACCTATCCGCTCTGCGTTTTATCGCGGTGACAAAACCTTCGCCGTCGAGCAGGCGACACCGGCAGAGCCGGGTCCGAACGAGGTTCGGATCCGCGTCGCCTATTGCGGTATTTGCGGGACCGATATGCATGTGTTCCATGGCAATATGGATGCCCGCGTCGGCAAGAATCGGGTTATCGGCCATGAGATGTCCGGGGTCGTGGAATCGGTCGGCGCAGAAGTTGATGCGTCCCTGCTGGACCAGAAGGTTGTTGTGCGTCCGCTGGATCATTGTGGCGAATGCCCGGCCTGCAAGGCGGGTCACGAGCATATCTGTCACAACCTGAAATTCCTGGGCCTTGATACTGATGGCGCGATGCAAGAGCTGTGGGTGGTGCCCGCTCACACGATCCATAAACTGCCTGCTGATTTGCGTCTGGACTATGCCGCGCTGATCGAGCCGGTGGCCGTCGCCTGCCACGATGTGCGCCTGTCTGGCCTTACGGCGGGCGAGGATGTGGTTGTTATTGGGGGCGGGCCGATTGGTATTCTTGTGGCCATGACCGCGCGGGACGCGGGCGGGCGTGTTGTGATCTCGGAAGTAAACCCCAACCGCTTGGCGATTGCGCAGAAGCTGGGTTTTGACACGGTCAACCCGGTCGAGGTTGATCTGGCCGAGGACATCAATGCCCGAACCGGTGGCAAAGGCGCTGATGTCGTGTTCGAAGTGTCGGGCACGCAGCCGGGCGTTGACGCGATGACAGCGGTGGCGGCGACACGCGGGCGGATCGTTATGGTGGCGATCCATGCGCAGAAGCCGCAGATCGACATGTTCCGGTTTTTCTGGCGCGAGCTCAAACTGATCGGCGCGCGGGTCTATGAGCCCGAAGACTATGAGAATGCCATCTCGATCATCGCTTCAGGCGGGGTGGATGCAGAAACTGTCATCACCGATGTCGCACCTCTGAGTGAGATCCAGACTGCTTTTGAATCCCTTGATAGCAGCCCTACAGCCATGAAAAGCCTCATCAAAGTCGGAGAGATCGAATGAGCATACTGAACGCCTTTGAACTCACTGGCAAAACAGCCCTGGTCACCGGCTGCAAACGCGGCATCGGGCGGGGCATCGCCGAGGCGCTGGCCGAGGCTGGTGCTGACATTATTGGTGTCTCGGCCAGTCTTTCGCCCGACAGCGAGGTCGAACAGGCCGTACGCGCCCTTGGGCGAAAATTCACCAGCTATCAATGCGATTTTTCTGATCGCGCTGCAGTGCTTGCCTTTGCCGCGCAGGTGCAGGCCGATGGGCTTCAACCCGATATTCTGGTCAACAACGCTGGCACGATCAAGCGAAAGCCTGCTGCGGAACACCCTGACGAGTGGTGGGACGAGGTGATTGAGGTCAACCTGTCAGCGCAATTCGTTCTGTCCCGCGAGATTGGCAAGGGCATGGTCGCGCGCGGATCGGGCAAGATCATTTTCACCGCGTCGCTGCTGACCTTCCAGGGTGGGATCACGGTTCCTGGGTATGCCGCCTCGAAAGGTGGGGTGGGCCAGCTGACCAAGGCTCTGGCAAATGAATGGGCGCCCAAAGGCGTGAACGTTAACGCCATAGCACCGGGTTATATCGCGACGGATAACACGCAGGCCCTGCAAGACGATCCCGATCGCGCGCGGTCCATTCTGGATCGCATTCCACAAGGGCGTTGGGGCACTCCGCGTGATTTTGGCGGACCAGCGGTTTTCCTGGCGTCTTCTGCCTCGGACTATGTGAACGGGGAGATTCTCGTGGTGGATGGTGGTTGGATGGGGCGTTGATCGCCCAAAGCCGCCCATAACGTCTGCGCGCCCTATTTGACCGATCCCGTCAGCAATCATCACGGGATCAGTTTGCCGGCATGTTTAGTGAGGCACCGGATGTCTCAACTATTTCTGTGTCCCATTTCTCTGAAACAACGCGGCTTCAAAGCCAGGGAATGACCCTGGCTTGTCCGTCAACTCTGCGTTTCGAGATAATTCAAAAATCATGATCGACTCGTCTTGACAGGCGGAGAACAAATTGAAATGTTCACGTGAACAATGCGCTGAGATGCGAGCTGGGGGCTACATGCCAAATGAATTGATTTCAGATGTTAACGCGCGGCGCGTTTGGGATAGCCGTGGCAATCCAACCGTCGAAGTTGTTGTAACAACCCAATCCGGTCGGGTCGGGCGTGCCATCGCTCCGGCGGGTGCTTCACGCGGTGCGCGTGAGGCGATCGACATGCGCGACGGCGGTTCTGCCTTGAACGGTATGGACGTGAAGCGCGCGGTCAAAAACGTGGAAACGCGGATAGCACCGGCCATCATTGGCAAAAATGTGCTGAATCAGGCTGAGGTCGATCAGGCGATCCTGGATATGGACCCAAGCAAGCTCAAAAGTGAACTGGGCGGCAATGCAACAGTGGCAACTTCGCTGGCGGTCTTGCATGCAGCCGCTGCGGCAAAAGGCGTTCCCCTGTGGCGCCACTGCGCCGACCTGTCCGGAAATGAACCCAGCTTGCCTCTGCCCGAAATTCAGATCTTTGGTGGTGGGGCCCATGCCGGTCGTCGTGTCGATATTCAGGATTTCATGGTCATGGTTCCCGGAGCCGATACGTTTGATGAGGTGATGGAAGTGACCTCGGAAGTGTATCGCGCCGCGGGTGCGATCATGAAGCAGAAGGGGCGCCTGGCAGGTGTTGCGGATGAGGGCGGCTGGTGGCCTGTCTTTGACCACAACGAAGAAGCGCTGGAAACGCTGGTGCGCGCGATCGAACTGGCCGGAGAAAAGCCCGGTGACCGGGTTGTCATCTCGCTGGACATCGCCGCGTCGGAATTCGGGTCAAACGGGCGGTACCGGTTGGCTTTGGAAGACCGAGAGCTTGGGCGCGATGAGATGATCGACCTGTTGGGTCGGTGGTTGAATGACTACCCCATTCTGTCGATCGAAGACCCGCTTGCCGAAGATGACCCCGAAGGGATGCGTGCCTTTACGCAGGAATTCGGCAGCCGTGTTCAGATTATCGGTGATGACTATCTGGTGACAAATGCCGCGCTGCTGCAAGGGGCGGTGCGCGACGGGGCCTGCAATGCGGTTCTGATCAAAGTGAATCAGGCGGGTACTGTGACCGAATCCATGGAGTGTCTGGCGGCTGCGAAAGCCGCCGGGTACGGCACCATCGTTTCAGCCAGATCTGGCGAAACCGAAGATGTCTCGATCAGCCATATGTCGGTCGGATTTGGGGCGGGCCAGCTGAAGGTCGGGTCCATCACACGGTCAGAGCGGATGGCCAAATGGAACGAATGCCTGCGCATCGGGGACGAGATGGGGCAGGGGGCCTTTGTAAAGGGTGCACCGCTGGCCTCGACCGTCTGGGCACAAAAAGTCGGAGAAGAAGCCTGATATGAAACTTTCGCGCTATGGTGACCGTTATGGTCGCAAAATCCCTTGCATAATCGACGACGAAGGCGTTCCACGGGATGCATCTTCTCTTGTCGAGGATTTTGGGCCCCGCACATTGTCGCCTGAACTGCTGGATCAACTGGCCGCCACGGATCCGAAATCACTGCCGGTCGCCGATGTGGAAGGCAAGCGCCTGGCGCCGCCCATCGCGCAGCCGTTCAATATCTGGTGTGTTGGTCTGAACTATTCCGATCACGCGGCTGAAGCAGGGTTGCCCGTGCCGGAAGAGCCCATTTTGTTCAACAAATCCACGGTGACTTATTGCGGCCCGAATGATCAGATCCTGAAATCCCCGCAGATGACCAAGCTGGATTGGGAAGTCGAGCTTGGGATCATCATCGGCAAACCAGCGCTGAACATCACCAAAGATCAGGCGATGGATCACATTGCCGGGTTTGTTCTGGTCAACGACATCTCGGAACGCGCCTGGCAGATGGAACGGTCCGGCCAATGGGTCAAAGGAAAAAGCTTTCCCAATTTCTGCCCGACAGGTCCGTTTCTGGCTACCAAGGACGAGGTCTCGGACGTTCAGAATCTGAATATGTGGTTGGATGTGAACGGGAAGCGGATGCAGACCGGTTCGACCTCGACGATGATTTTCGATGTGACGACGATTGTCAGCTACATGTCCGAGTTCACGCGGCTTGAAGCCGGAGACCTGATTTGCACCGGCACCCCGCCGGGCGTGGGTGCGGGGATGAAGCCTCAGGTCTGGCTGAACGAAGGTGATGTCGTGCGGCTCGGCATCGACGAATTGGGCGAGCAATCCCAGACCGTTACAGCTTTTGGGGGCGTGTGATGAACAGCTATGATTTTTCCGGCAAAGTGGCCGCAATCACCGGTGGTGCAAACGGGATTGGCGCTGCTGTGGCCGACCGGCTTTTGCAATCGGGGGCACGTGTTGCGATTTGGGATCTGGATATCTCCGAGCCCGAAGACCGCCTGAAGGCCTATGCAAAGGGCCAACTGCTTGCGGTGCAGACCGATGTAAGTGATCTGGCCAGTGTTGAGGCCGCTTTGGCGACCACCGAGGCCAGTTTTGGCAAGGTCGATGTCTTGGTCAACAGCGCCGGGATAGCGGGGCCAACGTCAACTTTGGCCGAATACCCTGCCGATGCCTGGCGCGCGGTGCAGGTGGTCAACGTCGACGGCACCTTCAACACCTGCCGGGCGGTCAGCAAGGGCATGATGGCCCGCAATTATGGGCGGATCGTCAACATCGCCTCGGTCGCCGGGAAAGAGGGCAATCCGAACGCATCGGCCTATTCAGCGTCAAAGGCGGCTGTGATTGCCTTGACCAAATCGCTTGGCAAAGAGCTGGCGGGTCACGACATCGCCGTCAACTGCGTCACGCCTGCGGCGGCCAAGACACGGATTTTCGATCAGGTCTCGGATGACTTTGTGCAATTCATGCTGTCCAAGATCCCGCGCGGTCGTTTTGTGACCGTCGATGAGATCGCCAATATGGTGGTCTGGATGGCGTCCGAGGAGAACTCATTCACCACAGGTGCGGTGTTTGATCTGTCCGGCGGGCGGGCAACCTATTGACGGGCTCCGTCCCCATATCACCTCGTTTGACGGGCATGACGGTCTGCGTCACCGCCGCAGGGCAGGGTATAGGGCGCGCGATTGCTGAACGCATGATTGCCGAAGGGGCCGAGGTTCACGCATCGGACCTTGACGTCGATCTGTTGCAAGGGCTTGGGGCCGCGTCACTAACGGCGGTGGATGCCACCGACCCAAAGCAGGTTGACCACTGGATTGGCGCCTTCGAGAGGATAGATGTGCTAGTCCATGCGGTGGGCTATGTGCATCACGGCACAATCGAGGAATGTTCGATTGATGATTGGCGCCGGTCTCAGTCGATCTGCCTGGATAGCGCCTTTTATGCGATCAAATCGGCAGTTCCGAAAATGCGGGGCGGGGGCGGCAGTATTGTTCTGATCGCGTCGATTGCGTCATCCATCAAAGGCTATCCGAACCGTGCTGCATATGGGGCGGCAAAGGGCGGTGTCATTGGTTTGATGAAAGCCTGCGCTGCCGACTACCTGAAGGACGGAATCCGGGTGAACGCAATTTGCCCCGGTGTCGTGGATACACCGTCGCTGCGTCAGCGGATCGCCGATCTCGCTGACGAGGCAGGTGGGTTGGATCAGGCCGAAAAGCTGTTTCTGGATCGCCAACCTGCCGGAAGATTTGCCGCGCCCGAAGAGATCGCGGGAACCTGCGCCTGGCTAGCCTCAACAGATGGTGCGTTTGTGACGGGTCAGGCCGTACAGGTCGACGGGGGCATAATGATCTAAAACCAAGACCGGACAACTACATAATCTCAGAGGAGGCGAGAAAATGACGAAGTTTGGGAAACTATTGCTGGGAACAACCCTGGCGGCCACAACAACCTATGCGACGAGTGTAGTGGCCGAACCCAAGACCAACATGATGCACCAGTGGGCCCAAGGGTCCGAGGCTGCTGCGATTGCCAAGCTGGGTGAGATGTTTGAAGCCCAGGGCGGAACATGGAACCAGACAGCGATTTCGGGGCATACTTCGAACACTCTGGCCAAGTTGCGGTCGGATGTCGTTGCGGGCAATGCGCCTGCTGCGGTGCAGTTGAAAGGCCCGGAAATCGCCGAGTGGAACGCGACCGGCGCGACTGCAAATCTGGATGCCGTTGCTGCGGCCGAAGGGTGGGATGACGTTGTAGCGCCCGAACTTGTTTCGGTGATGAAGCCCACCGGCAACTGGGTTGCGGCCCCGATGAACATCCACCGCGTCAACTGGCTGTACAGCTCGCCGAAAATTCTGAACGAGCTTGGCCTTGAAGTGCCCAAAACCTGGGATGAGTTCAATGCTGCATGCGACAAGATCATCGAGGCCGGATATGTCTGCATCGCCCATGGTGCGGCGGATTGGTCGGATACGACCACCTTTGACAGTGTTGTCTATGGTATGGATATCGACCTCTATCGCAAAGCCTTCCAGGAGGCGGATGTCGAAGCCATGCGCAGTCAGGGCATGATCGACGCCTTTGCACAGCTGCGCAAAATGGTCGGTTACATGGATGACGGCATCAATGGCCGCTCGTGGGAGCAGTCGATGACGATGACCATGACCGGTGAAGCCGCGTTCTTCCTGATGGGAGACTGGACGGTGGCCTCGGCCAATCTTGCCGGGTTCAAGGAAGGTGTCGACTATTTCTGCGACCAAACCCCTGTAAATTGGGGCGGAGACGGGTTTATCCTGAACGCGGACTCGGTGGTGTTCTTCAACCAAAAAGACGAGGATTATGTTGAGGGCCAAAAGCTGTTGGCCAGCATCATTATGTCGCCCGAGTTCCAGGTGACGTTCAACGTTGCCAAAGGGTCGATCCCGTCGCGTACCGATGTTGATCTGTCCGAAGGCGGCTTCACTCAGTGTCAGCAGAAGGGTCTGGAAGACCTGAAAGCTTCGGTCGAACAAGGCACACTGGTCCGTTCGATGGCCCACAACATGACCGTGCTGCAGAAATACCGCGGCGCCATGATGGAGGTGATCACTGAATTCGTCGCTGACGATTCGATCACGCCCGAAGAAGCGGCCAACCAATTGGCTGACGCTGTCGAACTGCAAAGCTAAGCAGCGCAGCCTGATCCGTGCCGGCACCCTTCCAAGCCGGCACGGATCGATCACGCATGTGACCTCAAGGAACCGGAATGGCTAGATCCTCAAAACCGGCTGCACAGGGCCTGTTTCAACGACTATCCGGGTGGACACCGCAATTGGTGCTTGTCCCGACTTTGCTGGCGGCTTTTGTCTATGTCGTTGTCTTCTCGCTTTGGACGCTGTGGATTTCGATCTCGCAATCCACATTGCTGCCGAACATGGCCTATGGTGGCTTTGGCGAATATGCCGCGTTGTGGCAAAGCAAACGTTGGATCGTCGCCTATCAGAACCTGTTCCTGTTCGGGACGCTTTATGTTCTGGGTTCGCTGATTGTCGGAACACTGCTGGCGATTCTGATCGATCAGCGCGTCAAGTTCGAGTCGGTCTGGCGCACCATTTTCCTTTATCCGCTGGCGATTTCGTTCATCGTAACCGGAACAGTCTGGCGCTGGATCTTCCACCCGCAAACCGGGGTAGAGCGCGCTTTGAACGATCTGGGGTGGATCAGCGCGCAGTTTGATTGGATCACCGACCGCGATATGGCGCTGTATGTCGTCGTCTTTACCGGCATTTGGCACGCGTCAGGCTTTGCCATGGCGCTTGTGCTTGCGGGGCTGCGTTCGGTCGATAGCGACCTGATCAAAGCGGCGCAGATCGATGGAGCCTCAATGGCGCGCACCTATCGGCGCGTGGTCCTGCCAACGATCTGGCCGATCTTTGTCGCTGTCACTGTCGTTCTGCTGCAATTCGCCATCAAAACCTACGACCTTGTCGTGGCTCTGACCCAAGGGGGGCCGGGCGTGGCCACGACGGTTCCAGCAATTGTGGTTTATGACCTGATGTTCCAGCGCGGTCAGATCGCACAGGGTGCCGCCGCTGCGGTGATGATCCTGGTCGCGCTGGCGCTGGTCTTGGTGCCCTACCTGATCTGGTCGATTTGGAGAGACAAGCAGGGGAAAAGAACACATGGCTGAAGTATCGCACCAGGCGTATGACCCTCTTGCCACTGGCAGCAAGACGCAACAGGCGCGGTCGCGGGGGATCGTCTATGTCCTGTTGACCTTCTTTGCACTGCTCTACCTGTCGCCGCTGCTGATTATCTTCATGAACACTTTCCGTCCGTTGGACGAGATCGTGCGCGAGGGCTTCATCTCGGTCCCTGACTCACTGTCGCTGAAATACTGGGGTGAGGCCTGGGGGTCGTTCTGTATCGGCGGAACATGTGAAGGCGTGTCGCGCTATTTCTCGAACACATTGCTGATGACAATCCCGGCCACGATCTTTTCGACCGCTTTGGGATTGGTCAACGGATACGCGCTGTCGAAATGGCGGTTTAAATGCGATGCCTGGGTTTTTGGGCTGATCACTCTGGGTGTGTTCCTGCCCGCTCAGATGACCTTGCTTCCCTGGGCTTTTGTGCTGGGTCAGATTGGTCTGTCCAATACGATCATGGGGTTGGTTCTGGTGCATACCGTGCAGGGCACCAGCTTTACCACACTGTTCTGCCGGAACTATTTCGTGGCTGTCCCCGATGATCTGATCAAAGCCGCGCGGATCGACGGGGCCGGGTTCTGGCGCATCTTTCGTCGTATCATGCTGCCCCTCTCGCCACCGATCGTTATCGTCTGTGTGATCTGGCAGTTCACCGGGATCTGGAACGAGTTCCTGTTCGGCACCGTGTTCACCTCGGGTGAAAACCAGCCGATTACCGCCGCGATCGTTGCATTCTCGGGCTCGGGCACGGGCGAACGTCACTATAATGTCGAGGCTGCATCGGTCATCTTTGCCGCTTTGCCACCATTGTTCATCTATGTCCTTGGTGGAAAATACTTTGTTCGGGGTCTGACCTCGGGCGCCGTGAAATAGAAAGGTCGGGCCATGTCTTCCTTGCTGATCAGAAATCTTCGCAAAAGCTATGGTGCTGTAGAAGTTCTGAAGAATATCAATCTCGAGGCTGAATCAGGCGAGTTCGTCGCGCTTGTGGGGCCCTCGGGCTGCGGAAAATCCACTCTGCTGTCCATCATCGCGGGACTGGAAAGCGTCACCTCCGGTGAGGTGCTGATCGAAGACCGGGTGGTGAATGACGAAGCGCCAAAGGATCGGGACATCGCCATGGTGTTCCAATCCTATGCGCTCTACCCGACCATGACGGTCCGGCAGAATATGACCTTTGGGATGGAGTGTCGGAATATCGACAAAGCCACCCAGGACAAGACGGTGCAGCGTGTCGCGGCGCTTTTGCAGATTGAGCCTCTGCTAGGTCGCAAACCCGCGCAGCTTTCGGGAGGTCAACGTCAGCGCGTTGCCATGGGCCGGGCGTTGGTGCGCGATCCCAAGCTGTTCCTGTTTGATGAGCCGCTGTCCAATCTGGATGCCAAGCTGCGGGTCGAGATGCGAAGCGAGATCAAGAAACTGCATCAAAGTGTCGGGCGCACGACGGTATATGTCACCCATGACCAGATCGAAGCGATGACCCTGGCAACGCGCATTGCCGTGATGCATCAAGGGGTGCTTCAGCAATATGACACGCCCAAAGCGATCTATGAGACCCCGGCAAACATGTTTGTTGCGGGCTTCATGGGCTCACCCAATATGAACTTTTTGTCCGCCAAGATCGCGTCCACTGCGGATGGGCTCGGGGTCGTGGTCAATGGGGGTGATGGCACGGTACTTCCGGTGCCCGCAGATCGTTATCAATCGTTGGAAAACGGCCAGGATGTGGTCTTTGGGGTGCGCCCCGAGCATTTCAGCCCGGCTCATGAACAACGGGCCGAGCGAAAAGGGCGCACAACAGTGTCCGTTCCGGTCACTGTCGACATGGATGAACCCACGGGATCCGAGACGATCCTCATGTCCAGAATCGCCGGGCAAGACGCTATACTTGTCTGCGAACCCGATGAAGCGCCAACGCCGGGAGAGACGATGGATTTTGCCATCGACATGAGCAAGATCAGTTTGTTCGATACAAAATCAGAGCTTCGCCTGTGACAACCGCAGATCTCCCGAGCGAAGACTTCAGCGGCAAACACGTCATCGTCACCGGTGGCGCAACCGGTATCGGGGCCAGTATCGTCACGGCGTTTGCCCGGCAGAAAGCAAAGGTCTCATTTCTGGACAATAATGTCTTCGCAGGTGAAAGACTGGCGCAAAGCCTGGGCGATGACGTCCATTTTGCGGACGTTGACCTGAGTGATGTCGACCGTGCGCGCGATGCTATTGATCACCTATGTGAAACCGCAGGTCGCATAGACGTGTTGGTAAACAACGCAGCCAATGACACGCGCCATGCCACGCAGGATGTAACCCCGGAAAGCTGGCGCAACACTCTGGCGATCAATCTGGATCACAAGTTTTTCTGCAGCCAAACTGTGCTGCCAAAGATGCAGATGCAAGGTCACGGCGTGATTCTGAATTTCGGATCCATCGCATGGCGTGTGGGCCTGGCCGATGCGGTTGGCTATGTCACCGCAAAAGCCGCAATAGAAGGTCTGACACGCGCTTTGGCGCAAGAGGGAGGCCCTTTTGGCGTGCGCGTAAACTGTTTGCTGCCGGGTTTTGTCAGAACCGAAAGACAGGTCGAAAAGTGGCTGACACCTGAATCTTCCAAGCTGATCTTAGAACAGCAATGTCTGAAGCGCTTTATCGAGCCCGAAGAGATCGCGGACGTGGCCGTGTTTTTGTGTTCCGACGCCGCGCGCGCGATTACCAAACAGACCATTGTCGTGGATGCCGGTTGGTCTTAGAGAAAACTGTCCCGCAGCCGAGTAAGCAACTGGCTGATCCGATCTTCGGGAGATTCTATCAATCCAACAGCCACGGCGCGGACATGGCACCTGTTGTCGTCTGACAGGTATTCTACCGGCGACTTTCCATCGATCCGCGCCAGCATCAACGCAGGCAGTAACCTTGTGATCCGACGCTCGATCTCTGATGGATTGCCAAAGTCCAACGAGGGTACATAGGCCCCCCAGAAGCTTTCGATATTGGTCAAAAGCGTCTCGCGCGAGTCGGGTAGATGAAACGCCTTGAGCACCAGATGGTTCAGGCAGAATGCCGGATCAAAGCTTGCATCACCCATCGTCGCACATTCGGCATCCAGAAAGATCGGATCAGATGCGCGGAACATAATGTTCTTGGGGCTGACATCGCCATGAACCAAGACCTGGTCGGCCTGATACAGCATCTCTGCTAGATCGTTTAAAGGCGCCTCCAAATCGGGATGCCGCCCTGCCGTAAAGGTCAGGTAAGGTTCGATCCGCAGTGCGCGGAAGTCGTCCCGATTGTTGAATGCGCCCCGGTCGAAATCGGGCATGGCAGAGGCCGCTTGCAGCATCCCCAAGAAACGTCCGACCTGGGCCGCCTCACCTTTGTCTGGCGCCGAGGCAAGCAAGGCGGCTTTCCAAAGATAGACATCGGGGCCGTCGACGAATTCCATCGCAAAGCCGTGCTGCGTCTGCGACCGCCCGAACAGTTTGACGGCACCTTGCGGATAGGTCTCAGCGGCGAATTGCAGCCACGCATATTCGGCGGCGTTGCGGTGCAAAGGCGCGGTCCAGTCTTCGACGACCTTTAGTTTTTCGAGTGCAAATTTGGCGCAAAGCGTTTGTCCGTTCAGGTCAAACCGCGCGATATCAGAGGCGACCCCACCTGTCAGGGGAACCACATTGGTGACATCTTCGGGCTGACCAAGTTGCAAGTCTTGGACCAGGTTTTTGCATCTGTCATCAATGGTAAGCGTCACTTTGGTAGATTCCTGAGTTGTTCACGTGAACATTTCCGGTTATTACTGGAAAGTCAAGCTGGTCTTGTGATCTAAATCCGAACAACCCGGTCAGGAGAGTTCATGCCCAAGCGCGTTACGATCAAGTCAATTGCCGATGATCTCGGGATTTCTCATATGACCGTTTCACGCGCTTTGTCAGATAACCCAAACGTCCAGAAGGACACACGCGAAGCGGTCCAAAAGCGGGCGCAGGAACTGGGTTATGTCCGCAGTGCGGCTGCACGGGCGATCCGTGGTGACAACAGCCCCATCGTCGGCCTGTTGGTGCCAAATATCACCAATGACTTCTACGCGCGTTTTGCAAATACATTCGCCGAAGCCTGCGAAGATCATGGGCTTCAGTTGATCATTCATCTGACCAAAGACGACTACGCCGCCGAAAACGAAGCCATGCTGCGCCTGCGCGAGATACAGGCGCAGGCCGTGGTCACCGTTCCGGCACCAAAGACGGACATGTCTCTATTGGACGCGGGCAGCGGTTTGAGGAACATTCAACTGATCCGTCAGCGGACCGATGGCGATCCTGTTTCATCCGTTCTGGTCGATGATTCCGAGGCAATTATACACGCAGTCCAACATCTTCACGCTCTGGGCCACAGACATATTGCTTATCTAGGTGCCCCTGAAGCCCTGTCATCCGGGCGCCAAAGGCTGGCCGCTTTCCAGCAAGGGTTGAATTCTGTCCACCCCAGCGCCGAGAGCGCTGTAACATTGTTGGATGCCCCTTCACAACAGATGGGCAACAACTCGGCGCACCGGTTGTTGCAGGGCTCCGACGCGACAGCGATTGTGTGCGGCGGTTTCGAGATTTCGATTGGGGCGCTGAAAGCTCTGATCGAAACGAACACGCTGAACAGGGAAATGGCATTTGTCGGCTACGGAGATCCCGATTTCTATTCCTGGATCGACGGCGGCATCACTACAATACAGGTGCCCGTCGATGAGTTGGCAAGTTCTGCGTTGAAGATCATCACAGATGAAACTGATAAAAGCGGTATTGAACACCATAGCTTTGCAGCAAAGCTGGTTGTGAGAAACAGCAAGCAGATAGGATGACCCGCAGCAATCAGGTGATCACAGCGGGCCCTTTTTTACTTTTGAAAGCTTAAAAGCGCGCTTACTCCGCGGCTTCAAGGTCGGTTGCGGGGGCGGAACCCTTTGACGGAACCTGACCGTTTTCAGCCGTTGCCTGGCCCATTCCGATCACCGGACGCCGGGGGTTTTTGTTGTGCATCAGCGCCAGCGCATCTGGGCGGGCATAGTGGCCGGCCGGGTCGGCTGCTGTTTTGGAATGCGAGATCAGGCCAAGGTCGATATCGGCGATGACCAGGCCTTCGGCACCATGTGCCAGGTTTTCGCCGAATTCAGCACCGTTGGGTCCAAATATCCGTGAGTACCCGCCTCCAACTTCGACAAATTTCTCATGCATCTCGTTCTTGACCAACAGATCATAGATCGGCTGATCAATCACGGAACAAGAAGCCAGAACAAAACACTGACCTTCCACCGCATAGATCTGGTTGACGTTCACGCTGACTTCGGGGCTGAAGGCCTTGGACAATTTGGCGTAGAGGCTAAAGGCCGGCCACGCCGCGCAGTGGATTTCTTCGTTTTGGCTGAACATTGCGTATTTGCTGAGCGGCTGCAGGTTTTCCCAGCAACACAGTGCGCCCACATTGCCCAGCTCGGTCTGGTTCACGAACATGTCGCTGCCGTCGCCTTCACCAAAGACCGAGCGTTCCACATGTGTCGGCTTTAGCTTGCGCCGGCGCGAGATAACCTCACCTTCGGGGCCATAGTGCCATTGCGCCATATAAAGGCTGCCGCCCTCGCGTTCTGAGACGCCGATGACAACATGGATGTTGTTGCGCCGCGCTGCCGCGCGCAGTTTGAGATCCTGTTCGCTGCCAGCAACGATAGCGTTCTGGAAGTAGGGCGCTGCGAACTGCATATTGATCGCTGGTGGGTTGAACCAAATCCACCAAGGGTAACCAGGCAACCAGGTTTCGGGGAAATTGATCAGCTGAACCCCCGCCTTGCCAGCTTCATCGATTAGACCAATGGCCTTTTCTACGCCCGCGTCGAGGTCAAGTAAAACAGGCGCGGCCTGTACCGAAGCAACTTTTACGATTTTTCCAAGAGGTCCATGTCCGGACATGATAGTCTCCCTGTTCTTTTGTCTGACAGTGAGGCTGGCAGGAATCTTGAGGTTCTTCTTAGCTGCATGGGCCAAAAAACTTGCGAATTTGGGACAATGCTGGCCCGAATATACAAGTCATTTGTAATTATTTCGTTTTGAAACTATCTTTGTTCTATCCAAACGCGGGGGCGGGATGCCGTCAGAGACGCATATCTACAGTACGGAAAGCATCCGGCCGGATCAGCGTTTTGATTTCTGGCGCGATGTCATCTGTGATGCCTATCTGCCGATCACCTGCACGACTCCAAAGCGTTCAGAGTTTCATGGCCAGATCAGTTTGACACGGTTGCCACGTCTGAATCTCTCGCGTGTGTCGGGCAGCCCGCAGCATGTCAGGCGCAGCAGATCCGAGATTGGACGTGATCGTGACGCCTATTTCATGATTAGCCTGCAGCTGTCCGGAACCGGGGCGGTGGTGCAAGCTGGGCGCGAGGCGGTTTTGGCAGCGGGCGATTTTGCGGCCTATTCGACCATAGAACCTTATGAAATCCGCTGTGAAACGCCGGTTGATCAGCTGATCCTGCAAGTTCCGCGTTCTGCCATGCTCGCCCGGTTGCCACAGGCAGATCTGCTGACGGCGCGCCGTATTCAGTCTACTGATGGGTTGGGCGGTATGCTGTCGTCGCAAATACGCCAAAGCGCCGATCTTGTGGCTGAACAATCAGTGCTCGTGCAACAGCACATGCGGGACCTGATGATAGACTACGTGGCCACTGGCCTGTCATCCCTGGCGCCGTCGTCTCTCGAACTCAGTCGGCCCGAGCATCTATTGCTGAACCGCGCTAAGGCCTTTGTGAAGGCAAATTTGCGCGACCACGATCTGAGCCGGGATAGCCTAGCCCGGGCCATGGGCATGTCGGCTCGCAACCTGTCGCGCGTGTTTGCGCGCGAGGGTGAGTCGATCGCCGGTTTCATCCGGGCGGCGCGGCTCGAGGCCATTGCCTCGGACCTGGCTGATCCAAGACTTCTCCGCATGTCGGTCACGGAAATCGCACTCAGATGGGGCATGCCCAACGCGCAGCATTTGTCCCGTCTGTTCAAGGAAACCTACGGGGTGTCGCCACGCGCCTACCGGGTTGAACAGCAGAAGATGCAGTGAGTCACAGATCGATTTCGATTACCCCGTCAGCCTCGGCCGCGCGGCTTTGGCAGAGGATGATCGAACCCTCTCGCTGCGCTTTGGACAGCACGAAATCGCGATGCTCGACATCGCCTGACACCAGGCCGCATTTGCAGACACCGCAGATACCGTCGCTGCATTTCACGTCGATGGGGATGCCGGCCTCAACCAGAACATCGGTGGCTGTCTTGTCGGCTGGTATGTGGAATTCTTTGCCACTGCGGGCCAGCTTGAGCGTAAAGTCGTGATTGACGTAATCGGGCGCTTCGGGGACCGAGAAATATTCCAGATGCCGCGCCTCTTCCGGGAAGCCCGCGCGTTCAGCTGCCTCCAGCACGCTGGTCATATAGCGGTCAGCCCCGCAGGTATAAACATGCCAGCCGGGCTGGTACCCGGCCATGACCTGATCCAGATCGGCCCGCGTGCCTTCATCAGTGACATGCAGCTCGACCCGGTCGCGCCATTCGAAGCCTTCGATATCCTCAAGCAGACCCATGGTCTCACGAGAGCGGCCTGAATAATGCAGCTCGAAATCAGCCCCTTTGGCGTAAAGCTCATGCGCCATTGCGATCATCGGGGTGATGCCGATCCCGCCCCCCATCAGTATCGATTTGGTGGCTGTGGGTTCCAGCGGGAAATGGTTGATCGGGTGTGAGATAAAGACCCGGCGACCCTCGGTGAAGATGCGGTGCATCAGTTTCGAGCCCCCGCGCCCCTCATCCTCGCGCAGCACCGCGATCTGGTATTTCGTTCGGTCAGCAGGGTCACCCGACATCGAATACTGGCGCAGGAATTCGGGCGCGACCACGATGTCCAGATGCGCACCGGCCTGCCATTCGGGCAGCACTCCGCCATCGACCGGGATGAATTCGTATTTCATCACCCCATCTGCCGTGGCTTCGGCCTTGGTGATGATCGCGGGGATCACCGGGCTTTCGCCATCGGCGGTGTAATTGTGAATGACACTGTCATCCCCCTGGGCGCGGCGGTCCTTGTATTCCTGAACCGAGACCATGGCCTTATAGGCCTCGATTCCCGCCTCGCGGTCCATGTTGAACGGATAGGGGTGGGGATGCGGTGCCAGCGGTGCGGGATAAACCGCAAGCGTCTGATCTTCGAATTTCAGATCCAGATCTTTTTGCAGTGCGCGTTGGTTGGTGGGCTCTTTGGTGGGGCGGTAACCGCCATCCTCCTGAATCTCCAGATCCCACCACCATTTCTTGACAGGATTGAGCGTACCATTGTCGACATAGTCATCCAGCTTGGCCAGCGCCGGTGCCAGTTTTGGCACATTCATTGCCGCCCAGCGGAAGGGGCGTTCCTTGAAGATGCCCTCAAGGTTCCACGGGCAGGTCTTCATGCAACGCCCGCACATGGCGCCACCTGGCGTGGTGACGCGATAGGTGGCGCATTTCTGGCTGTCGGATTTCCAGATCTCATAGCCGTTGAACATGGTCTTGGGCCCGGCCGTGATCGCGCCCGAGGGGCATTCGCGCGCGCATTTGTTGCAGCTTTCGCAGAAGGTTTGCAGCCCAAAATCAATCGGCTTGTCATGGGCCATTGGCAGCGTCGTGGTCACCGTGCCCGATTTCAGCCGGGGGCCCAGATAGGGGTTCAGGATGACCTCACCGATACGGCTGACCTCACCCAGACCAGACAGCAGCAACAGCGGCGGCTGCAACACCTCGCCATCCATCACCGTATGGGCCTTGGCCTCATATCCCAGGTTGCGGATCTGCTTGGCAATGACACCACCAAGTAGCGAAAACCGCAGATAGGCGCGCATGGATTGAGCCACCGCGATCCAGTCATCGCCGGAGGAGCCTTCCATCGTCTCATAGCCCTGATCGATGATCATATTGATCGATTGATCATGGGGCGGGTTCAGCACCTCGCCGCGCGCGTCATGGCTGTACCAGGCCCAATCGGGACAGCGTGAAATGCCAACCGCGTCGATGCCCAGCCAATAGCTGGTCGCCTTGACCAGATCCGCGGCCTCTTGCGGCTCGAGCGTGACCTTTTCCGGCGCAGGTTCACCGTCTTGCAACAACACAAACGCTCCCAGGGCTCGGCGTTGCGCCATCGATGGTGCGGCTTTGCGCACATAAAGCCCGCCGGTGGCGGCTTCTTGCACCTTTTTGCCCATATCGCCGAACTGCGCGCGGGCGAACATGTCGGCGCGTTTGGGCACGCGGGCTACGTTTTCTTCGTCGATATAGGTGGTGGGTTCGTCGATCCGTTTGAGCTTTTCAAACGGGTGCGCCCCGTCGACAAAACGCCGTTTGGCAAAAGGAACGGCGTTCATCGCGTTTTTCGCCGATGCAGTGCCAAATTTCCAGGCGGTGCCAAAGGCGGATGCGGGCTGTTCCGAGCGCGGGGCCAGCGGGGCGTCAGGCGCAAATTCGAACGTGGTGGTGACGGCGGCAAGGCCAAAGCGCGCGCCTACGTAAGGGTGCGCAAGAACGCCATCTTCGACTGTTGCCAGACCGGTCTGAACCGCCAGCTTGTTCAGATCGACGTCCGAGCTGGACACCGTATGGCCACGCGCGTCAAAGCCCAGAAGACGCAGGTAATTGGCCAGCACAACGGCGGTTTCAGCCGCCAAAAGCCCCGCCCGATGGGCCTGTGCATCTTTGATCCAGCCAGTGCCGACCTCATCCTGGTCAGGGTCGCGCGGATTTTCATAGAGAAACACCAGACAGTGGGTGTGGCCGTCGATACTGGTCGGCGGAGCCTCCATCGATTCTTTCAGATCGGCCATGATCATGTCGATGCCCGCGGCCAGAGTTTTTGTCTGACGCGTTTTCAGGTCATGGGCCAGCCGCGCGACATCTGGATTCTGGTGAGGGTGTTCCAGCACTGCCTCGGGCGGCAAAAGGCAAGTGCCGACCACAGCGGCATCCGCGAAATAGCCAAAGGATTTCAAATGATCCGCGCGCTCTTGCAGGTCGGTTGGAGTCTCGGCTACCGCCTTGTTGATCAACCCGTCGCGGATCGCGTCCAGCATCGCCTGATGTTCGCGCATCGCGTTCACGATCGACCTTGGATCAGACCGGCGCGCATAAGATAGATGCTGCGCCTCCGGTACAGACCCCAGATCCGGGGCGCCGGTGGCCCGCGCCAGCAACTCGGTCGGGTAAGGACCCATGTGAACCGGGCGGTGTTTGTCTGAGAAAAAGCGCAAAGTCATTGGCTATGGGCCTTAGTTGAACATTGTTTTGGGCAGCATCAGCGCGATATCGGGCACCGCCAGGATTACGACAATTGCCATAAGCATTGCGAACCAAAACGGCCAGATGCCAAGGAAAATTGTTGCCATCGGAACGTCGCGGGCAATTCCCTTTACGATAAAGACATTCACCCCGACGGGCGGTGAGATCAGCCCCATCTCAAGCGCGATAACAGCCAGAACGCCAAACAGGATCATATCCACACCCAACGGCTCAAGGATAGGTTGAACCACCGGAATTGACAGCACCAGCATGGCAAATCCGTCCAGGAACATGCCCAGGATGATGAACATCACCAGAAACGCAATCACGACCTGAAGCCCGGTGAAGCCCTGCGCCTCGACCCAGGAGGACAGAACAAATGTGATGGACGTGAAGCCGACAAAGGTTTTGAAGATAAAGGCCCCGAACAGGATCAGGTAGACCGATCCCGTTGCCCGCAGGGTCGAGCTGAAGACCTCGTTCATCGCTTGCAAGGTGCATTTCCCGCGCAGGGCCGTGACAACAAGGGTCAGCGCAGCGCCGATCCCTGCGGCTTCGACTGCTGAGAACGCTCCGCCATAGATGCCGCCAACGGTCAGCAGGATGATCCCGACCATGACACTGGCGCGTCCAAGCGAGCCCCATTTTTCCCGGCGGTCCACGTCTTCGGAAAGTGACGGCGCTTTCGACGGGTCCATACGGACGACGATCCAGATGGCGATGATGAAAAACAGGGTCAGCATCAGCCCGGGCAAGACACCGGCCATGAACAACCGACCAATGCTTTCTTCGGTCAGCATCGCATAGACGACAAAACCGGCAGAGGGCGGGATGAGAATCCCCAAAGTACCACCTGCGGCAATCGCACCTGTGGCCAGACCGTCATGATAGCCAAACCGGCGCATTTCCGGCAGGGACACGCGGCCCATGGTCATGGCCGAGGCCAGGCTTGAGCCAGAGAGTGCCGAAAACCCCGCGCAGCCGACCACCGCAGCCGATGCCAGCCCGCCACGGAACCTGCCCAACCAATTGTGGGCGGCGGTATAGAGATCCCGGCTGAGGCCAGAGACCCCTGCCAGATTGCCCATCAGCACAAAGAGCGGGATGATCGTGAGGGGATAGCTGGTGGCCTCGCTGAAAATCTCGCGCGCCAGCGAGGGCAGGGCGGCTTGGGGGCGGATCATCCAGATCCCCGCTGTACCCACCACCATCATGGCGATGCCCACCGGGGTTCTGATGTACAGCAAAAGCAGAAGGGTGATGAACCCAAGTGCGGCAATCGTCGTCAGGTCCATTATTCTGCAACCTCATTTGGGTCTTCACCGGCCCAATGGACCAGCCCGCTTGCGATCTGAACCAGCAGCGTCAGAGCAAAGAACCCCAATGCGATGGCC
Source organism: Ruegeria sp. HKCCA6707 (assembly GCF_013033515.1). Classification (GTDB taxonomy): domain Bacteria; phylum Pseudomonadota; class Alphaproteobacteria; order Rhodobacterales; family Rhodobacteraceae; genus Ruegeria. The sequence goes on from NZ_WQEG01000010.1 coordinate 41,872, forward strand.
AGCGCGTAATAGAACGGAGCGTGCGGGATCGTCAGGTTGCCAGTGACATTGCCGCAGGCCAGACCGCAGTTTCCCTTTTTTATCAGCGCGCTGGCTGCCAGGATCAGGATGACAACTCCGACCCCGCGCGCGATCAGATCGGTCAAACGCCGAACCTTGCGGCCGAAATGCTTAGGCATGATGTTGACGGTGATATGGCTGTTCTGGGTGGCCCCAAAGGCGACTGCCGCCGCAGCCACAATCGCCGCCGTCATGGATGACAGATCCTGAAGCCCAAAGATCGGATCAACCAAAATGTAGCGCCAGATGACCCCAACCACAGTCAGGGTCATCAAAAGCAGCACTCCGACCGAGCCGACCAGGACAAACACATAAGAAAGCCGGTCCAGCCAACGCTGGGCCGAAGTGTGAAAGCTATGTGATCGGCCCTGCATCGGATCAGTCCTGGACCATCAATGTCATGATGTCGCCCACGGTCTTGTCCCCGGCAGGCTGAGCCAACAGCTCGGGCAGTACCGCGTCGATCACGGCTTGCATCTTGGCGCGTTCTTCATCGCCGATGTCGATAATCTCTAGCCCCGACTCTTCAGCAAGCGCCATACCCTTGTCGGAGATTTTGGCATAGGTTGCACCGGCCTGGGCCGAAAGCTCTGAGGTCGCGACCTTTTCTACCGCGGCCTTTTCCGAGTCGCTCAACCCGTCGAAAACTGCCGCAGACATGGCCACCGCAAACGAAGATGCGCCACCGGGGATGTCGGTGGTGACGTAGCTTCCCGCTTCGTGCAGCTTGAACGAGCCGATCCCCGCTGGGTCGATCATGACACCGTCAACCACTCCGTTGGCCAGCGCCTGGTTGATCTCGCTGACCGGCAACGCAACCGGAGAAGCGCCAAGAGCTTCCAGAAACGGCGTGCTGGTCGGGTCGACCACCCGAATGGTCATGCCTTTCAGGTCATCAACCGTGCGAACGGGCTTGTCCCGTGTGATCAGCACCGGTGGAGAGTTGGCCCACAATCCGATAATTTTGGCGTTGTATTCTGTCTCAAGTTCGCTGCGGGCCTTGTTGATGGCTGTGGTGCAGCTGATCGCGTCCACACAGATACCGGGCAATCCGATTACGGCGGTCTTGGGGAACAGCTTGTTGGTAAAGCTGGGCAGCAAGAACGCCATATCGGCGGTTCCGTCCAGCAACAGGGAATATTGCTTTGGCGGGCTCTGGTTCAGCGCGCCACCGGGAAATTGTCTGACCGTCAGTTCCCCATTGCTCACCTCTTCCAGCATTTCGCCCATGGGCGTGAAATAGCCTGCGTTCATCGGGTGTTTTGGCCCCATGAAATAGGCAAGAGACAGTTCACTTGCGGCAGCCGTTACAGGAACCAATGCTGCAAATGCCATCGCCAATAGTGGATGCTTCATGATCTTCTCCCAGCTGTAAGTTGCTGGCAGTCATAGTTATCAATGTAAACTATTAAATCAAGAAAATATTTGCACTAAGCTTTTTGGGCCCGTATCATGGGCATGTTTCTGGGCGACAATGAAATTGAAAAATGGCGAAAGACTATAAATTACAAGAACGTCTGGGGTTTCGGCTTAGTCGGCTGTCGAAGATGATGCAGACAAGGCTCGAGTTCAGTTTGCGAGAGCATGGGGTCACCAGGCTAGAATGGTGCATCCTGTCCGGCGTTGCGTTGGAGGGGTATGATTCACCTTCAGAACTGGCCGACCATATTGGCATAACACGGCCGGCTGTCTCGCGTCTTCTCAAGGGGCTTACCGAGCGTCGTTTGATCGAACGTGCTTTGATAAATTCAGACGGACGGTCCCGGAAGCTTACAGTCACCAAACAAGGAATGGACAGCGTTACGAAGTGTTTGCCGCTTGTCGAAAGCACGCAGGATCATTTCACCAAAAAGCTTACGGCCGCGCAGCAGTCTGCACTGAGTGAGACGTTGGATTTGATGCTGTCCGGTGAGGATACGTCTTTTGAAGACTTGTAGGGTTGGGGTTTAGATCCTTGGGTGCGTCGGGTGGCTGACGTTTCGAAACAAGAGCTACCGCCATTTTATATTTTTACCGATAGAAATAAAATATTAACACAAAAAGCGCCGCCTGTATTTTTGTATCGAACGTTATACAAATAGCGACCGGAAGATCTGGTGGTTTTGCACCGCCTGGGTCGCGTCAAAACGATGGCCGTCTCGAGGAATAGAGCGGTCCAATCAGTAAGGAAGCCCGGCATGTCACCAGATTCACCGCAAGCAAAAGAAGTGCGCAAAACTATCGAGCAGCTAATCGAAGGTGCCAGCTCCAACGATTTCTCGGTCCTTGATCGCATTTACCACGACGACATGGATATTTTCATGCTGGCGCCCGGAGGTGAGGTTCAACGCGCGAACAAAGATCAGTTCAAGGCGCAAGTGATCGCAAAAACGAATGAAGCGGCGGAACCTCAGACCTGGGCAAAATACCATGTAGTCGAGGCCGACGAAGAGCGCGGGCATGTCGTGATCAGCCGAAAGGTCAATCTGACGGACGAAACACAGATCATCACGCTGTCGATTGATCTGGTGCTGGAAGACGGACGTTGGCAGATCATCCGCGAGGTCATTTCGCTGTCCTGACGGCGAATTGGGAAACCGTTCTGCATTCCACTGATTGCACATCCAGAGGGGGCAGGGGCGACATGAAAGACTGGTCGCTGCGCCCGAAATCAACACGACTTGAAAGGAATTCACCATGAATCATGCGTCGCTAAACCGTCGCCAGGCTCTGGCCGGGCTCACGGCTTCGGCAGCCATGCTTGCTGCTGGTCGGGTACAAGCGTTTTCCGATGTGGCGATCGGCAACGCGACGCTGACTGCGTTGTCGGATGGCTCGCTGACGGTCCCTCCTGTGCTTTTTACAGGACTGGCCGAGGCTGATGCGGCTGCATTGGGTGAGACCGTTCAGCTTGCGGCCAATACCTATGCCTATCGGAGTGGAGACCGCGTGTTCTTGTTCGATGCGGGTTCGGGAAGCGATCACTATATCTCGCAGCAATTCCCGACGGTTGGACAATTACACGCTGATCTCAAGGCAGCGGGAATTGCAGCCGACGAGGTCACGGATATTGTGATCAGCCACATGCATATCGACCATATCGGAGGGTTGGTCGCAGGCGGAACTCCTGTCTTTTCTAATGCCTCGGTCCACCTGTCCGAGGCGGATTGGAACTTCTGGAACAACGAAGACCTGCCCGCCTCGGTGCCTGATCAGATGAAACCGATGGTCAACGCCGCACAACTGGTCAGTTCGATCGTGAAAGAGAATGTGGTGACCCACAAGACCGAGGCCGATCTGGGCGAAGGCGTCGTTCTTTTGCCGACGCCAGGCCACACCCCGGGACACAGTGCTGTTATGCTGACCTCGGGGTCGGAACAGATCATGTTGATTGGTGACGCGGTTGTGTCGGACAAGGTGCATTTCGCAAATCCCGACGTAGGCTGGGCGCTTGAGTTTGACAAGGCTGTCGCCGCCCAGACCCGCAAATCCATTCTGGATCAAGCGGCCACGGACAAGATCAGAATAGCAGGAAGCCATCTGTCGACACCCGGTATCGGATTTGTCGAAAAGGACGCAAGTGCCTACCGTTTTGTTCCGACCAGCTAAGGCTATCAAAGAAACACCCAGAACATGGGTGTTTCTTTCCTCTCCGGCGGAAGTCGTTCCGTAATAACGAACAGTCCTTAGAGGAGGGGCCATGTTTCAGAGGCGATCCAACCGCCCACAATAAGCATCAGGGAGAACCAACGATGACGTCAGACCAAACAGGATTTGACCTTGCCGAAAGCGTGATGACCTTGGCCAAGGCGCGCCATCTGCGCGACACGCTGGGTGCGCGGGCGCTGTACGACAAGGTTCTAAAGACGGCACGTGCGGCTGAGGGTAACGCGGTGATTGCCACCTCGGATGCAGCAGCATTGCAGGCCCAAGGGCCGCTGGCGGGGATCCCGTTTGGGGTCAAGGACAATATCGACTGTCTGCCGTTTCCGACAACCGGTGGCTCGCCCGGTTTGTTGGAAAACCTTCCCGAGGCCGATGCGCCCCCGGTCGCGCGACTGAAAGCAGCAGGAGCTTACGTTCCCTTCAAGCTGAACCTGCACGAGCTGGCCTTTGGCATCACGTCGAACAATGCGCATTTCGGCGCGGTCTCGACGCCCTTTGATCCTATGCGCGTCGCGGGCGGGTCCTCGGGGGGCAGTGCGGCTGCGGTGGCGCGGGGGCTGATCCCCTTTGCGCTTGGGACCGATACCGGTGGATCAACCCGTATTCCGGCTGCGTTTTGTGGTGTGGTCGGCTTCCGGCCCAGCGTCGGGCGATATCCTGACGGCGGTGTCCTGACGCTCAGCACCACGCGGGATACCGTTGGCCCGATTGCGTCCTGTGTGGCTGACCTGCAGGAAGTCGATGGCCTGATCGTACCGGATGACAGTGAAACACCTGGCATCGACCGTCCTTTACGGATCGGGCTGATCTACCGGCACGCAGGGCTGTCGAACGCAGTGGACGCGCGGTTCGAACAGGCGGTCACGGCGCTTGAAGCGGCCGGGCTGGCCCAGTTTGTCACCCTAAGCGACACCGTGTTCGATGGGCTTGAACAACAGATGGGGCAAGCCATTGTGGTAAACGAGGCCCATCGGGTCTGGACTGATTTCTGTCAGAACCGGTTGGGTAAATCCTTGTCCGAATTTGCGGAAACGATTGGCAGCCCCGACGTGCGCGGTGTGTTTTCCGCGCTTCCCGATCTGTTGGAGCCCACGGCCGAGCCCTTTGCAGCGGCGCATGCTGGTGGGGGGCTAGCGCGGCTAAGGTCTGCCTATGCCGATCTGTTTGATCGCGAAAGCCTGGACCTGATTGCCATGCCCACGGTGCCGGTTCAGCCTCCGCTGATTGGCGAAGATGAGACAATCGAAACCGATCAAGGTCCGCAGCCAACCTTTCCGACTGTTATTCGCAACACCTCGCTGGCCAGTCTGACGGGGGCGCCGTCGCTGTCACTGCCAGCAGGGCTGGATCGCGACGGCTTGCCGGTGGGATTCATGCTCGAGGCCCGCGCCGGCCACGACCGCTTCTTGCTGGCGGCGGCCGCGCGTTTAGAGACGGTCCTGAACAGCTGAACCCAATGCCTGATCCCTAGGTTTTGCCCAACCGGGCTGCGATGCCTGCAAGCGTGCCCTGACCGCCACAGCTGCTTTTGCGGATGATCCTGTCGCTGAACTCAATGCTGTGAACGATGCGTTTAACGCGGGCATTGCCGAACAGGACGTTCAGGGGCTTTTGGGTCTTTACCGGGAAAACACAATGTGGATCGAACCGGGAAAGCCAATGACCGAAGGCTTGGATGAAGCTCGGAAACTGTTTGAGTTCGTGACGTCGAAAAACGGTGACGTCACCCATTCAATCAACCATCTGTTTGTGTCCGATGACACCTCGCTGGCTGTCATGATCGGTGATGTGAACGTCAAAATCGAGTCCGCCGGAATCGACGGGCACGGGACGTATCTGTATGTTCTTGATCAGGTCGACGACGAATGGAAGATCATCGGCGACATGTGGAATCAGGTGGCAGAGTAAAGCCGTAACCTGAAAGCCATTATTCCCCACGCCGCTTGTGTTCCAAGGGTGTGGGGTTATGGTCTTTGTTTTATGAACACTGGCTTAAGCGCCGATGAAGACCAGCGCTTAGCCCTTACAGAGTTCAAAGGCCTCGCGTAGAACCTTCGTGTCGCCAATATGGTTGGACAGAACCAATATCAGCTTGGCATTCAACGCTTCGCTTTCGTCGTCTGTCAGCCCTTCGTGCAGCTTGATCAGATCAGAATAGAACGCATCGGGCGTTTCAATGTTTGGTTTGGTGATCAGGTGGCCCATATCTGTCTTATCCTTTTCCGCAGGCGGTACGAAGTGCCTGGCGCAACGCATCGCTGTCAAAGCGGTCCCACCGGGCGGTGACATGCTGATCAGGTCGGATCAGGTAGACGGCGGATTTTGCATCGCCCAGATATCTTTCGGACAGGACGCCCGTCGGATCGTCTGACGCCGACAAGGCAAGCCGCGACACTGTGATACCGTCATCCTCAAAGCTGTCGGGTGCATCGGTGTCGATGGTCAGCAAGATAAACCCGTCCCCCATTTGGTCCAGCAGGAACCCTTCGCTTAGCGGCGCATCAGGGCAAGGGCTTCCGACCCGAGTACGAGACGGGCCTCCAGTCAACGCGTCTTCACCGTTCAGCGACAGCCCGTCATAGGTGCAGGGCAGGGACAGCCTACCAGAGTTCACCAGCGGTCGCGCGAATTCTTGTGTTTTGGCCAGATTCAGCACCGCGTTGCGGAACGTATGACTGATCTTGGATTTCGGCGTGATGAAATCGGTGGACCGGGTCGAGTTCAGAATATTCTCATCCGCGCCATAGGCCCGTTCTTCGTTATAGCTGTCGATCAGGCTTTCAGGCGCTTTGCCTGCAAGCACAAGGCCCAGTTTCCAGCCCAGATTGTCGACATCCTGCATCCCAGAATTCGCGCCACGCGCGCCAAAAGGCGACACCTGATGCGCTGCGTCTCCGGCAAAGATCACACGGCCTTTGCGGAAGTTCTCCATGCGGCGGCATTGGAACGTATAGATCGAAGACCACACGATGTCATATTCCACATCCTCGCCCAGCATCGCATCCAGACGAGCGCGGATGTTTTCCTCTTTCAGCTCTTCCTTGCGGTCGACATCCCAACCGATCTGGAAATCGACCCGCCACACGTCATCGGGTTGCTTGTGCAGCAAAGTCGAGGCACCCGATTTGAAATAGGGCTCAAACCAGAACCACCTTTCGGTGGGAAACTCGGTCGATTTCATTTTGATATCGGCAATCAGGAAACTGTCCTGGAACACCCGACCTTCAAAATCCAGCCCCAGCATATTGCGCAGGGGTGAGCTGGCGCCGTCGCAGCCGATGACCCAATCGGCCTCAAGCTGATAGGGGCCATCGGGCGTCATCACATCCAGCACCACATGGTCGTCTTGCGCATCTACCGCATCGACGCGGTTTTTGCCCCGGATCTGAATCGGCGCGCCCTTTTCCTGCTCGGCGCAGATCTGTTCGAACAGGAATTTTTCAAAATAGGGCTGCTGAAGATTGATGAAGGCCGGATTGCGGTGACCTTCCTCGGGTAGCAGGTTGAACTCATAGACTTGTTCCGCGTCTTGGAACACTTTGCCCAGGTTCCACACCACGCCCTTGTCCCGCATCGGTGCACCACAGCCGTAGCGATCTGCAATCTCCAGCGTGCGTTTGGCGAAACAGATGGCGCGGCTGCCCATGCCAATGCCTTCGTGGTCGTCCAGGACAACAACGGGGATCCCCTGCCGTCCCAGATCAAGCGCTGTGGCCAACCCAATTGGCCCGCCGCCGACAACCACTACAGGATGGCGTACGGCTGAATCCACGTCCTGATCCGCAGATCGGGTGTAGGGATAGAGTTTGAATGCAAGTGTATAACGATCGTCGAACACTGGAATTCCTTTCTGACCAAGTGGGGTTGGCGGCTGAGTGGATCAGCCCTGAAGCTGTTCCCACATCTCGATATCGCGCTTGTCGGTCCAGATACGTGGCGTATCGATTCCGCGGGCTTCGTCATAGGCGCGGGCGACGTTGAACGGCAGGCAGTGTTCGTAAATCGCGTAGTCGGCGAATTTCGGGTCACATTCTGCGCGCACGGCGTCCCAGGCCTCTTTCAGGCTGCCACCACGCGCAGCGACCTTGGCGGCCGGGCGATAGGTGCTTTCGACAAAGTCGCGGGTGTTTTCGATGGCGGCGTTGACCATGTCGTGCCCCACCAGCGCGTCGCCGCGTCCGGGTGCGATGGCGTCCACATCATAGGCTTTGATATTGTCCAGGGTCTGGCCCCAGTCACCAAAGTGACCGTCGCCGCAATAGCAGGCCGAGTGGTATTCGACGATGTCACCGGTGAACATCACGTTCTGATCGGGTACATGGATCACTGCATCACCCGCCGTGTGGGCCCGGCCCAGATGTTTGATATCGACCCGGCGATTGCCCAGATAGACGGTCATACTGTCGCTGAAAGTGGTCGTGGGCCAGGTCAGGCCGGGGATGCTTTCATGGCCTTCAAAGAGGCGCGGGAAGCGTTGGAATTCGCTGTCCCAATCCTCTTGTCCGCGCTCCACAACCATGGATCGCGCCTTGTCAGACATGATGATCTGATCCGCCCCAAAGGCCGAAGCGCCCAGAACGCGCACCGCGTGGTAATGCGTCAGCACCACATGGCTGATCGGCTTGTCGGTGACTTCGCGGACCTTCTCGATCACCTTGCCGGCCAGGCGCGGTGTCGCCTGCGCTTCGACAATCATCACGCTGTCATCGCCGATGATTACGCCCGAGTTTGGGTCGCCCTCGGCAGTAAAGGCATAAAGCCCTTCGCCGATCTCATCGAAGGTGATTTTCTTTTCGGTCAGGTCGCCTTGCGAGGCAAATGCTTTGGCCATGGGTTTTATCCTTTGAATGGGTCGTCGAGTGCTGGCAGCACCGTGCCGGTGCAGGTGCCAAATCCGATCTGATAGCCGTCGCCTTTTGCGGCGCCGTGCAATGTCAGCGTGTCGTTGTCTTCGATAAAGCTGCGGGTAGTGCCATCCGCCAGCGTCATGGGCTCCTTGCCGCCCCAGCTGAGTTCCAGCAGAGACCCGCGATTGTGTTTTTCCGGCCCCGAGATGGTGCCCGACCCCAGCAGATCACCCACCCGCATCGGGCAGCCCGAGGTGGTGTGATGCGCCAGTTGCTGAGCGGCAGAGTAATACATCTCGTTATAGTTGGTCTCGGCAATGACGCTGGCATCGCCACCTTCGGGCGTCAGCGTTACCTGCAAGTCGATATCGAACAGCATTGGGGTGGTGTCGCGCAGATGTGGCAAAAGCTCTTTCTCGCGCGCAGGAGTTTCGCAGCGGAAGGGTGCCAGCGCGGCAGCGGCGACGATCCAGGGGCTGATCGAGGTGGCGGTCGCCTTGGCCTGGAACGGGCCCAGCGGCTGGTATTCCCAGGCCTGAATGTCGCGCGCCGACCAGTCGTTCAGCAGCACATAGCCAAAGATATTGGCATCCGCCCGATCCACCGTGATCGGCCCGTTCGAGGGCTGACCGACGATTGCGCCCATCTCAAGCTCGATGTCAAAGCGCTGCGATGGGCCCCAGCGCGGCGCGTCATCATTGGGGCCTTTCAGCTGGCCCCACGGGCGACGGATGTCGGTGCCCGAGACCACAACGGATGAGGCACGTCCGTTATAGCCAATGGGGATATGCAGCCAGTTGGGGGGCAGCGCGTTTTCCGGGCCACGGAACATGGTGCCCACATTGAAGGCATGGTTCTTGCCTGCGTAAAAATCAGTGTATTCCGACACGGCGATGGGCATGTGCAATGTCGCGTCTGCCTGCGCCACCAGCATCGGGGCCAGCTTGTCCTGGTCGGCGTTGCCCTCGGCCAACAGCGAGGTCAGCGTTGCTCGCAGGCGGGCCCAGGCCTCGGACCCCAGTGCCATAAAGGCGTTCCAGGTCGCACCGGTCAAAGCACCGCCGAAATCGACCAGACCGGCCTCTTCCAGCGCGCGCATGTCGAGGATCTGATCCCCAATGGCCACGCCGCATCTGGATGACAAAGTGGCAGTCGAGAAGACGCCATAGGGCAGGTTGTTGAGGGGGAAGGGTGTGTCAGCGCTGTTGGCGCTGTCCACCCAGGAGTTCATCAGTTGTGTCATTAGGAACCTATCGCGTCAGGTTGTTGATCAGGATGGGCGGCAGCAATTTCCGGCAGGCCGAGACAGGCCTGTTCGACCCGGGTGATCTTTGGGAACGGGCTCAGATCCACACCCCATCGGTGCGCATTGTAGACCTGCGCCACCAGGCACAGATCGGCCAGATCCGGGGCCTCGCCAAAGCTGAATGTACTGGTGTCGGACAGCTGCGGCTCAAGCGCGTTGAACCCTTCGGTCATCCAGTGATCCATCCAGTCGCGCGCCTGTTCGGGTGTCGCGCCATAGCGTGACTTGAGTTGCCCGATCAGGCGCAGATTGTTCACCGGATGGATGTCCAGCGCCACGGTATGCGCCGCCGCAAGAACCCGCGCGCGCTGCGCAGGTTCTTCGGGGATCAGACGCGGCGAGGGGACAACCGCGTCCAGATAGTCGATGATCGCCAGCGACTGAGTCAGAACGGTACCATCATCCAGAACCAGCGTCGGAACACCTTTACCCGGGTTCAGCCGCACATAGTCCTCGGCCTGCTGCGCGCCTGCGGTCAGATCCACCGGGATCGTCTCATAGGCCAACCCCTTGAGATTCAGGGCTGCGCGCACGCGGTAGGATGTTGTTGAACGCCAGTAACTGTAGAGTTTCATTTCAGACCCGGCGTGCCGTCGAACTTCTTCTCGATATCCGCCCAGCAATCGATGTAGTCATCCTGCAGCGGTGCTTCTTCACCGGCGAAGCGGGTAAGATGCTGTGGAAAGCGGGTTTCGAACATGAAGGACATGGTGTTGTCCAGCTTGTCAGGGCCCAGATTGGAGTTGGAGGCTTTTTCGAACGCTTCCTTGTCGGGCCCGTGCGGCAGCATCATGTTATGAAGGCTCATGCCACCTGGAACAAAGCCCTGCGGCTTGGCGTCATATTCACCATAGATATTGCCCATCAGTTCCGACATGACGTTCTTGTGGTACCAGGGGGGACGGAAGGTATCTTCCATCACCATCCAGCGTTCGCGGAACAGCACAAAGTCGATATTGGCCGTGCCGGGCTGCCCCGAGGGCGCGGTCAGCACGGTAAAGATCGACGGGTCGGGGTGGTCGAACAGGATCGATCCAATCGGGCAATAGTCGCGCAGATCATATTTCACCGGCGCATAGTTGCCATGCCAGGCCACCACATCCAGCGGGCTGTGGCCAATCTTGGTCTCGTGGAACTGACCGCACCATTTGATTGTCACGGTCGAAGGTGCCTCGCGGTCTTCATAGGCCGCAACGGGGGTCTTGAAGTCGCGCCGGTTGGCCATGCAGTTGGCCCCGATCGGGCCCCGGCCCGGCAGCTCGAACTTCTGGCCGTAATTCTCGCAGACAAAGCCGCGCGCAGGGCCGTCTAGAACCTCGACCCGATAGAGTAGGCCGCGCGGGATGATGGCGATCTCCTTGGGTTCCAGATCGATGATGCCCAGCTCGGTGCAGAACCGCAAACGGCCCTCTTGCGGGACCACCAACAACTCGCTGTCGGCGGAATAGAAATAGCTGTCCACCATGGACTCGGTGACCAGATAGATATGGCTGGCCATACCCACCTGTGTGTTCACATCACCCGCTGTGGTCATGGTGCGCATGCCGGTCAGCCAGGTCAGGCCCTGATCCGTGTGGGGGACCGGATCCCAGCGATACTGGCCCAGGCTGGTTACGTCTTCGACAATATGCGGTGCCGATTTCCAATAGGGCAGGTCGATCTTTTCATAACGATGCGAATGCTTCACAGACGGGCGGATGCGGTAGCACCAGGTGCGCTCGTTCTGATGGCTGGGCGCGGTAAAGGCGGTTCCGCTCAGCTGTTCGCCGTATAGGCCATAGTTCACCCGCTGCGGGCTGTTCATGCCTTGTGGCAAAGCGCCGGGCAGCGCCTCGGTTTCAAAGTCATTGCCAAAGCCCGGCATGTATCCGGGAACTGTGCCAACAGGGGTTTGCGCCTGTGTGAACGCGTGGGGGGCGACCTCGTTCATCTCGTAACTCCTCATCTGAGTATCCGGCATAGATTCGACTTGCCCTAAGCATTCGTTGCATTTGCAACGATGTCAAGATATTTGTTGCATTTGCAACGAAAATCGTTTCATCTTGCTGTGAAACTTGGAAATAAAATTGGTGCTTATGTCCCAGACACTGCCGGAATTCGATTTCGACGGCTTCCTCCCATACCGTATGACGGTTGTCGCAGCGCGGTTAAGCGCCGAGCTCGCGCAGCATTACAAGTCAACATATGGAATAACGACGGCGCAATGGCGGGTCATATTGAACGTTGGTTATTCGGGTGCGGTTTCGGTTCGTGACATCGAAAAGAAATTTAATCTTGAAAAATCAAAGATCAGTCGAGCCGCCGCCAAGCTTGAAGCCGAAGGGTACATCACCAAAGAGATCGATCGGGCTGACAGGCGGCTGGTGAAGCTGCAACTCACACCCAAGGGAGCGCAATTGTTAAGCGAACTGGTGCCGCTGGCAAAGGCATATCAACGCAAGCTCGAAGCCGAATTGAAAGGAAACCTGCAAGGGCTGCAATCCGCTTTGGATATTTTGACGCAAAAAGAACCGCCTCAGGGCTGAACCTGTTCCGAGGTCTCACGTTCTGACATGGCCTGGGTTAGAGCTCTTAGCCCCTGGTCCAGCGCAGCGCGATCAGAATCCGTCATCAAACCAAACACCTCTTCTGCGCGGGCCTGCACCTTTGGAAACACCGTTTCGAATGTTTTCTGGCCTTCACTTGTGCAATGATAAACGCGAAGCCTGCGATCTGTGTCAGAGGTGGTCCGACGGATCAAAGACTTGTCCTCAAGTTTCTGCGCTGCACGACTGACTTGAACCTTGTCCAAGGACGTCTTTTGCGCCAGCTCTAGCGACGTGAGGCTGCCCGCATTTGCCAGCAGGAACAACAACCTCCACTCTTCCCGAGAAAGGCCATAGGTTCGGCAATAGACATCTACCAGCGTTTGCGAGAATGCTTCGGCAGCGACGGCCAACCGGTATGGAAAAAAAGAGTCCAGTTGCACTTGCCAACCTCCCGCGCGAACATCTGTGGTGAAGACTAAGCCGCGCGCGTGGGCGAAACAACGGCATTCTCCGCCACCCTAACGATGCACGATTGTTCGATGGGTAAAGGCCCCTCAGAACGGTAGTCCGACATAGTTCTCAGCAAGTGATTTCTTGGCGGCTTCGGATGCAAACAGGTAGTCTAGTTCGGTCTGTTGCAATCTTTGGTCATAGGCGATGCGGTCGGGAAACAGGTGCAGCAAATTTGTCATCCACCAACTGAACCGCTGCGCCTTCCAAACACGCGCCAGCGCCTTATCGCTATAGCTGTTCAATCCGGCGTCGTCGCCGTCCTGATAGTGTGCTACCAAAGCGTGATATAGATAATAGATGTCGCTGGCAGCCGAATTCAGCCCTTTGGCTCCGGTTGGCGGTACGATATGGGCGGCGTCTCCGGCCAAAAACAGGTTTCCATAGCGCATGGGTTCGGCCACGAAACTGCGCAGTGGGGCGATTGATTTTTCAATCGACGGCCCGGTTTCCAAACTATCGGCAACATCTGCGGGCAGACGCGCCTTGAGTTCCGCCCAAAACGCCTCGTCCGACCAGTCTTCGACCCGGTCGCCCGACGGCACCTGAATATAGTACCGGCTCAGAACCCGGCTGCGCAGCGAACACAAGGCAAAGCCACGCGCGCTTTTGGCATAGATCAGTTCAGGTGAGACAGGTTTGGTTTCGCTGAGTACGCCCAGCCAACCAAAGGGAAAGACCTTTTCGTATTCCGTCAACACGTTGTCCGGGATCGATTTGCGGCTGACGCCATGGTACCCGTCCGCTCCGACCACATAGTCACAATCAATTTGGATGTGGTCAGTGCCGATGCGGCAGGTGATTTGGGGGGCGTCCGACGTCAACGCGTGCAACTGCACGTCTTCAACGTTGTGAAGCACCGTGCCCCCCAATTTGTCGCGCGCTTCATACAAGTCGCGGGTCAGCTCGGTCTGGCCGTAGACCATCACAGATTGTCCGCCCGTGTAACCGGCCAGATCGATCCGGCGCTTGCGTTCGCCATCGGCAATGAAAAAGCCATCATGGATCTCACCTTCGGAATCCATCCTTGCGGCACATTGGGCCAACCGCATCAGCTTGACGAAGCCCTGTTCCAACACACCTGCGCGAATGCGGCCCAGCACATAGTCGCGACTGTGTTTTTCCAAAACAATCGTGTCGATGCCCTGAAGGTGTAACAATTGGCTCAGCAAAAGGCCCGAAGGACCACCGCCGATGATCCCGACCTGCGTTTTCATGATCTGCACGCGTATCCTCCCCTGTGGGTTGACCTTGCCCTGATCCGGGTGAGGACTGAATGGATGTTTCCATTCCTTTTTGGTACAAATCGAACATGTCCGGCATTCAGAACTACAACCTGTACGGCGAGATCCGCGATCTTCCCGACGTGGTGCACTGCGAAGCCATCGAGCAGCGTTCGAAGCTGCACAACTGGGCGCTGCGCCCGCACCGCCACGCGCGCCTGCATCAGGTCCTTTTGGTCGACAAAGGTGGGGGCGAAGCGATACTGGAAGGCGAGAGCTTTGGCTTAGATGCAGGCAGCCTGGTTAACCTGCCGATCGGTTCTGTGCATGGGTTCACGTTTAAGCCGCAGACAACCGGCTGGGTCGTGACATTGGCTGCCGAGTTGCTTGATCAAGGGTTGCTCGACCGCGAAGGATTGCGGCTTGAGCTGAGAACCGCACGGGTGCTCCGGTCAGATGACGAAATACGCAACGTGGTACGGTCCATCTTTGCCGAACATGCAAACAGGTCCTTTGCGCGCGCGCATATCCTGCGGGCCTATTCCGCGTTGCTGATCGGTCTGGTGGCGCGTCGAATAGCGGGGCTGGTCCCCAAGCCCGATCAGAATGACGATGGATTGCTGCGCCAATTCGAGCGTCTGTTGGAAACACATGCGTTGGATCATCTGGGGGTGGCGGAATACGCAGGCATTCTTGGAGTGACCCCAACGCATCTCAGCCGGGTGGTGCGTCAGGCAACCGGGCATTCGGCATCGGCCGCGATTGCGCAGAATATGGTGCGAGAGGCGCGTCGCAATCTGGCGTTTACCAACCTGTCGATCTCAGCAATCGCCTTTCAGTTGGGGTATGACGACCCTTCGTATTTCAGCCGTGTGTTCAGGCGCACTACGGGAATGTCCCCGCGCTCCTTCCGTCGTAGTCTTGGACAGGACAAGGCTTAAGGTCAGAACGGATCCAGTAACGACAGCCGGGCTCGTCTAACGGTTCAGACGGTCGCGCCGGTCTGTTTCGGGACCTATGAGCATTGGCGTAAGATCGGCTCTGGCTGGGCGCTTCGGTGCCAGGGGCGTCGTGCCACAATGCGGAGAAATTTATAAACTGCCAGCTTGACGGGCGCATTTTCGCCTGTGAAGCTGAAAAAATGATCAGTTTAAGAACAGTTTTGGTGTCTTCATTGGTCTGCCTGTGCGCTTCAGCCGGCATGCTGCGCGCTCAGGATGATCTGGTCAAATCCTTCGCAAGCTGCGCCGGGCGTTATTCGGCCGAGATGGAACATGCCTGGCTAATCAACGATCCAAAGGCCGAAGATCTTGAATTGCGCCGCAGCGGATTTGTGGAGCTGCTGGAGGCGACGACCACGGCTGCAAATGCGCAGTTCGTTTTGCATCATCGCATAAACACCAAGCATGCCCATGCACGTTTGCTGCAAACGGCTTCATTTCACTCAGATACCGACGAATCCGTGACCGCGCGCAAATTGGCGCTGCGTCTTTTGGAGCAGTGCGAATTGTTAATTCTTGGTGGCGCATAGGGCAAAAATTACGCAGACGCCCAAATTTTAGCCGTCAGCACCCGAAGCGCCCTAGAATTGAGCATCTGCCTTAATCTTTTCAAGAACACCGGTCATGGGACTCTGACCCGACCGCATCACTGACTTAGCAAGAGCGTGCGCCGCCTGGCGGCTTAAAAAATGTGCGAAGGTGTCCGGCCTAGGAACCAGATGACTCCCTCGCACACCGCAATTTTGCGTAGGGGGTTATATGGGGTGTTTCGATGTCCTGAACAACCCCGCTGCGCATCGCAAAAAAGGAAACGCTGATGCACACCAAACTTCTCAACACAACTGCTGCTGTCCTGTTCGCAAGCGCCCTGCCTGCGCTGGCAGATTGTCCGATCAAGGTTGGCGTCTTGCACTCGCTGTCCGGTACCATGGCAATTTCGGAAACCACGTTGAAAGACACGATGGAGATGCTGGTCGAACAGCAAAACGAAGCGGGCGGCTTGCTGGGATGTGAGCTGGAAGCCGTTGTTGTTGACCCGGCATCCGACTGGCCTCTGTTTGCTGAAAAAGCGCGTGAACTGCTGACTGTTCACGAAGTCGACGTGATTTTCGGCAACTGGACTTCGGTGTCGCGCAAATCGGTTCTGCCAGTCATCGAAGAGCTGAACGGCCTGCTGTTCTATCCGGTTCAGTATGAGGGCGAAGAAAGCTCGAAAAACGTATTCTACACCGGTGCCGCCCCGAACCAGCAGGCAATCCCGGCCACTGATTACTTCCTGGACGAGCTGGAAGTTGAGAAATTCGCGCTACTGGGCACCGACTATGTCTATCCGCGGACAACCAACAACATTCTTGAAAGCTATCTTCAGCAAAAAGGCATCGCCGAAGAAGATATCTTTGTGAACTACACCCCGTTCGGTCACTCGGACTGGTCCAAGATCGTAGCGGATGTTGTTGCCCTGGGCGCAGACGGTAAAAAGGTTGGCGTGATCTCGACCATCAACGGCGACGCGAATGTGGGCTTCTACAAAGAACTTGCAGCCGCAGGGATCTCGGCCGATGACATCCCGGTTGTTGCCTTCTCGGTTGGTGAAGAAGAACTGGCCGGTCTGGATACCACAAACCTTGTTGGCCACCTGGCGGCCTGGAACTATTTCCAGTCGGCAGACAGCGAAGCCAATGAAGGCTGGGTCGAAGCCTGGAAGGCGCGCATGGGCGAAGACCGTGTGACCAATGACCCGATGGAAGCCCACTACATCGGCTTCAACATGTGGGTGAATGCGGCGACCGAAGCCGGAACCACAGATGTGGATGCTGTTCGCACCGCAATGTACGGGCAGGAATTCCCGAACCTGACCGGTGGAACAGCCGTGATGCTGCCGAACCACCACCTGGCCAAGCCGGTTCTTATCGGTGAGATCCAGGAAGACGGTCAATTCGACATCATCAGCCAGACCGAAGAAGTTCCGGGTGATGCGTGGACAGACTATCTGCCCGAATCCGCCGTGCTTGTGTCGGACTGGAAAGAGCTGGGTTGCGGTATGTACAACACCGAAACCGAAAGCTGCGTTCAGATCAAATCGAACTACTAAGATCTGAACCTAAAATACTCGGGGCGCGTGCGCTTAGATGCGTGCCCCGAGACCCAATGCTGAGGTCTTCCTAAATGATGCTTCCGTTCAAGCGGGCTGTCTTGGCCCTGCTGATCCTTGCGGCCCCGACACTGCTGCAGGCGCAATCAGCCGAGGCTCCGGTGCAGCAGGTTTTGCAAACCCACGCCGACGTCATCGTCAAATCGTCGCGCAAGACAATCGGCCCCGCCATTGATGCGCTGGCCACAAGCGGTTTGCCCGAGGCGCAGGTTGTGCTTGAACGCTGGCAGGCGAAAGACATGTGGGTCAACAAAGAGACCGGTCTTTTCGTTTTTGCAGAAAAGGCAGATGGCGGGTTGCAGCTGTTTGACGTGTCGGACGGATCAGAGATCGGCATCGCAGACAGGAAACAGTTCAAGCAGTTGAAACCCAATTCGGGCATTCGGGGCATGATCGCATCTGCCCTTGTGCAGTTCCGCCTGAATGACCCAAACCCGGAAAACCGCGCCGACGCGTTGACGGCGATCGAACGAGATGCAGAAGCGTCTCATCTGGCTGCGCTGCGCGGTGCGATTGATACTGAGGATGACGCAGACCTGAAGGCCCGCAAAGAACGGCTGGAGCGTCTGTTGACGATCCGGTTCGATGAAGACGAAGCCGCGCGTTTGGCCGCGATCGAAAGCTTTGCCGGTGATCTGGGTGTGGACGTGCGCGCGACGCTCAACCCCTTGGTTGCCTCTGAAATCCAAACTGCCCAACAGATCCCGGACGGCGCTGTCGCAGTCGAGGTCGGTTCGGATGATCTGACCCGCGAGCAGGCCTATGACCTACTCGTCGAGGCCGGGCTTGCGCCTGCGCTTGTTGACACCGCAACGGTCAAAGAAGCATTGATTGCCAATATCTCGGGCGATACGGTTGCAGGCGTTCAGGTGGCCAGCCTCAATGAGGACGCCGCGCGTGCCGCAGCCTATCAGCTGCTGGCCGATCAAGGATTGGCTGATCCTCTGGTCACCCAGAATGAAATAGACAAGGCGATTGAAAGCCACAGTTTCTTTCGCGTCTATGTCGGAGCCCCTCTGCCCGTCGCATTGGCCGCGCAGGCCACATTGCAAGACATTGAGACACAGGTGGCGCTGAACCAAACCGCCGATCTGGTGCTGGACGCGCTGTCTCTGGCCTCGATCTATTTTCTGGCCGCGATTGGCCTTGCCATCACCTTTGGTGTGATGGGCGTGATCAACATGGCGCATGGTGAGTTCATCATGATGGGCGCCTACACCGGATATGTTGTGCAGTTGTTCATTCCTGACCTGACCCTTTCAATCCTTGTCGCCATTCCGTGTGCGTTCATGGTGACATTCGGAGCAGGTGTGTTGATGGAGCGGCTGGTCATTCGCTGGCTGTATCACCGCCCGCTTGAGACGTTGCTGGCCACCTTCGGGGTGTCCATCGCGTTGCAGCAATTGGCCAAAAACATCTTCGGCACACAGGCGCGTCCGCTGACCGCTCCGGCCTGGTTGGACGGATCGATGGTGATCAATGACATCGTTTCGATCAGCTATATCCGCATCGCAATCTTCATTCTGGCGCTGTTGTTCCTGGCGCTGTTTCTGATCGTCATGAACCGCACACGGCTGGGGCTAGAGGTACGCGCGGTCACTCAGAACCCGCGTATGGCCGCGTCGATGGGGATCAACCCCGACCGGATCAATATGCTGACCTTCGGCTTTGGCTCGGGCATCGCCGGTATCGCGGGCGTGGCGATTGGGCTTTATGCCAAGGTCACCTCGGAAATGGGGTCCGACTATATCGTGCAAAGCTTTATGACCGTGGTGGTCGGCGGTGTTGGCAACATCTGGGGCACGCTCTTGGGTGCGACCATGGTGGGCACACTGCAAAAAGGGATCGAGTGGCTGAACCCGTCGAACACACTCGCGGCGCAGACCTATATGATCCTCTTCATCATTCTGTTCATCCAATTCCGGCCACGCGGCATCATCGCGCTCAAGGGCCGGGCGGCGGAGGCGTAACATGGTTGAGATGACCTCTACCGCCTTGCCGCGCCGCAAACCGCTGGTTTTGCGCTACCCGTCGGTTGCGATCTTTCTGATCATCCTATCGCTCTTCACGGCAGTGGTAACGATCCTGGGCGAAGGGTTCGGGATCGGAGTGATCTCGACCAGTTTCATCAAGACGCTGGGCAAGACCCTCTGCCTGTGCCTTGCAGCTCTGGCAATGGATCTGGTCTGGGGCTATACCGGCATCCTGTCGCTTGGGCATATGGCCTTCTTTGGCATCGGTGGTTATGCCATCGGCATGTGGCTGATGTATGCGCGCACCGAGATCATTGTGCGCGACAGTCTGGCAGCGGCGGCCTTGCCACCCACGCCGCAGGAAATCTCGGACGGCATCGCAACACAGATTTTCGGCGTTGTCGGAACCTCGGAATTCCCACCGATCTGGAGCCTGGCCCATTCCTTCCCGCTGCAACTGGCGGCAGTGGTGCTGGTGCCGGGTCTGCTGGCCTTTGTCTTTGGCTGGCTGGCCTTCCGCAGCCGGGTCACGGGCGTTTACCTGTCGATCCTGACGCAAGCCATGACATTGGCCTTGTCGCTATACCTGTTCCAGAACGACAGCGGATTGCGTGGCAACAACGGCCTGTCTGGCCTGCAGAACCTGCCGGGGCTTGAGGATGTTCCGCAATCAACCGTGTCGATCCTGTTCTTCTGGGCCTCAGCGCTGGCGCTTGGACTGGGCTATGTGCTGTGCGCCTGGGTCGTGTCGGGCAAGTTCGGATCGGTGATCCGCGCGATCCGCGATGACGAAAGCCGGGTGCGGTTTCTGGGCTATTCCGTCGAGGCCTATAAGCTGTTCATCTTCACCTTCACTGCAGTGATCTGCGGCATCGCAGGCGCGCTCTATTACCCGCAAGCCGGGATCATCAACCCGGCCGAGATCGCGCCCATTGCGTCCATCTATCTGGCGGTCTGGGTGGCCATAGGAGGGCGCGGGCGCTTGTATGGTGCGGTGATTGGTGCAGCCTTTGTGTCGCTGCTATCGACCTGGTTCACCGGAGGTCAGGCGCCTGACATTTCGGTTGGGTTCTACACAATCCAATGGGTTGACTGGTGGACCATCCTGCTGGGCCTGTCCTTTGTTGCGGTCACGCTCTTTGCGCCGCGCGGCGTGGGCGGTCTGATCGACCGGTTCACCGAGCGTCGCGCACCTGACAGGCATGGCGCCGATCTTGGACCTGATCTTGGATCCCTGCAGGAACGGGAGGCGGATAAATGAGCACGCTTCTTGAAGTGTCCGGTGTCTCGGTCAGTTTCGACGGTTTCAAAGCCATCAACAACCTGACCTTCCAGATCGGCCCCGCCGAAATGCGGGCGGTGATCGGGCCCAACGGTGCGGGCAAGACCACCTTCATGGATATCATCACAGGCAAGACCAAGCCCGATGACGGTCATGTGCTGTGGGGGGACAAATCGGTCTCGCTGTTGTCGATGACCGAAAGCCAGATTGCGCAAGCCGGGATTGGGCGCAAGTTCCAGCGCCCGACCGTATTCGAAGACCAAAGTGTCGGTGAAAACCTGATGCTGGCGCTGAAGAACAAGCGCAGCCCCTTTGCTGTGTTGCGGTTTAAGCCCAGCCAGAGCGACCACGAAAAGGTCGCGCAATTGGCCAAGGAGATCGGTCTGGAACAGGCCTTGGACCGTAAATCCGGCGAATTGAGCCACGGTCAGAAGCAATGGCTTGAGATCGGAATGCTGCTGGCGCAAGACCCGCAGCTCTTGCTGGTCGATGAGCCTGCCGCCGGCATGACCCCGGCCGAGCGCGAACACACAACGGACATTCTGGTTGAGGCGGCCAAAACCCGCGCCGTGGTGGTGATCGAACATGACATGGAGTTCGTGCGGCGCCTCAATTGCAAAGTAACCGTTCTGCACGAAGGTTCGGTTCTGGCCGAAGGCTCATTGGATCACGTCACACAGGACGAAAAAGTCATCGAGGTGTATCTTGGACGCTGATTTGCTGAGTGTTTCCGATCTGTCGCTGCATTATGGCGGCAGCCAGATCCTGAACGGTATCGAGTTCTCGGCCAAGCGGGGGCAGGTGACCTGCGTGATGGGCACAAACGGGGTGGGCAAAACCAGCTTGCTCAAGGCGATCTCGGGTGTGCATTCGCGCAGCGGTGGCAGCTATCAGCTGGACGGAGAAGATATCGGCATGGTCTCATCTTTTGAGCTGGCCAAGAAAGGGGTTGCCTATGTCCCGCAAGGGCGCGAGATCTTTCCCTTTCTGACCGTGCGCGAAAACCTTGAGAGCGGCTTTGCCTGCCTGCCGCGCAGTGAACATTCGGTGCCCGATTACATCTTTGACCTGTTCCCGATCCTCAAAGAATTTCTGCCCCGGCGCGGCGGTGACCTGTCGGGTGGGCAACAACAACAGCTTGCCATCGCGCGCGCCTTGATCACCAAGCCCAAGCTTTTGCTGCTGGATGAGCCGACCGAGGGCATTCAGCCCAATATCATCAAGCAGATCGGTGAGGTGATCCGTCTGCTGCGCGATCAGGGCAATATGGCCATCGTTCTGGTCGAACAGTATTTCGACTTTGCCTTCAATCTGGGCGACAGTTTCCTGGTGCTGGAACGCGGCACGCCCGTATTGCGCGGCAGCAAGGCCGAGATTGCCGAAGATCAGCTGCGACAGGCCGTGTCTGTCTGACCCGCCAACGCGCCCAAAAAGCGCGGGCTTGCGCAGATCGGGCCAACGGCGTAACACTCTGGTACGGTTGACAGTCACCGAGGCGTCGCTGCTCAGATCTGAGTGCTAAAACTGTCCGCATTATACAAACGACATCGCATTCACTTTGGCGTCGTTTCGTTAAGCCAGCGACCGACGAAGCATCAGCACGCCAGAAATGGATGTAGGATGAGCAAAAGTCCAATACCGCTTCACGTTGAAGACCTTTCGGGATTCACGCGCGCATTGTCAAAACAACTGGCCGGGCAAAGCCCGTCTCATCTGCTGTTGATGAACATGGTGGCTCGCGCGGCGGGGTTTCAGAATGTACAACATATGCGCGCGATTTCCGCGGCCAGAACGCGGATGCAGAACCGGCCGCTTGAAGACAGCGTTGATGCGCGTCTGGTCGAGCGGGTTTTGAACCAGTTCGACGCGCAGGGACGCCTGCGCCAATGGCCGTCGCGGCGCAATGTGCAGACCATGACACTGTGGGCCCTTTGGGCGCGTTTCCCGGCCCAGAGGGAGATGCCCGAGAAAGCTGTAAACGCAGCACTTGGGCAGGAACATCTGTTCAATGACCCGGCCACGCTAAGGCGGACGATGATTTCCTGCGGGTTGATGACGCGACAACGCGACGGCAGCAACTATTGCCGTGTCGAACAGGAACCACCCCCTGACGCCAAAGCAATCATCCGAGCCTTGAGTGCCAGGCGCAAGATGCGGAGCCCGATAGGAGCATCATAGCAAAGGATGGACGGGCCAATGTGTCTGTGATTGTATGCGACCGCTGTGGATGGGCCGTCAATGCGATCAACCTCATATCTTGCCGTAAGCGTCGTGGGCGCCGTTGCCAGCCTTGGCATCTATCTGATGTCCTATTCGTATTTCCTGTCGGAAGAGCTTGAGAATATGCAGGGGCGCTTGTCGCTCTATCAAAGCTCGGTTTCAGGTGAGCTTGAGCGGTTTTCACACCTGACCTATGTGCTGGCGCAGGATTCCTTTGTGATCGGAACGGCGCAGGGCGATGCGACCGGGGCCTTGAATCGCAGGCTTGAGGATTTTGCCGATCAGGCCGGGCTGGACGCGATTTATCTGATGGATGAACAGGGCATCACCATCTCGGCCTCGAACCACCGCGATGCGGGTAGCTTTGTGGGTCAGAACTATGGGTTCCGCCCCTATTTCCAAACCGCCTATGCCGGCGATCAGGGCCGGTTTTACGCGATCGGAGCGACCACAGGTTTGCCGGGTTATTTCATCGCAAATGCGGTGCGGGGGGATGGACCTGATCCCATCGGCGTTGTCGCGATCAAGATCGACTTCTCCGATCTGCAAAACAGTTGGCGCCAATCGGGCGAACAGGTTTTGCTGGCCAATGAAGATGGGGTGGTGCTTTTGTCGTCAGATCCGGGCTGGCGCTATCGCGTGCTCAGCCCTTTGACCTCCACGCAACAGGAAAAGATCAAGGAGGCTCGTCAATTTCCGGGGCAAGATCTTGAACCACTGGACTGGAGCGAGCTGCCTGGGGATCAGGCTCGGATTTCTGGGGTGAAACGCCTGCATCTGGCGGCGCGTGATCTGCCCCATGGTTGGTCGCTGCACTATTTCGCCAGCGATGATCAGGTTGTTGCGCGCAGTTGGCTGGTGACGGCGCTGTTTGTGCTGATGGCCGGGGCCGCGTTCATCTTTTTGCAGGTTCAGCGCACGCGGCGTGTTGGCGCGGCGCTGGCGCGTTCGGAACAGGAAGAGGCGCAGTTGCGGCAGGCCAACGAACGGCTGGCGGTGGAAATCGAAGATCGCAAGACCGCCGAACGGCGCTTGAAACGCACTCAGGGTGAGTTGGAACGCGCCAGCCGGTTGGCGGCACTTGGCCAGCTTTCGGCCTCTGTCACCCATGAGCTGGGCCAGCCCATCGCCGCCATGCGCAACCATCTGGTCGCGGCCGAGATCGGATCATCGGGTCAAACCGCGCTGACACAGAAAATCGGTGGTCTGGTGGATCGAATGGAAGGCATCACGCGCCAGTTGCGGTTCTTTGCGCGCTCTGACACCGAAGCGTTTGGTGATGTCGATCTGTGCGCCTCGGTTGATGCCGCGCTGGCCCTGCTGGCGCCGAATATCGAGCAATCGGGTGTCAGGGTCCAATTTGATCACCCGGATCAGCCGGTTCTAATCCGTGGCATTGCCCTGAGGATCGAACAAGTGATCACCAACCTGCTGCGCAACGCCATCGATGCGATGGACGATACGGACGCGCCGGAAATCCATATCTCGGTCACCCGGTCCGATCATGAGGCAATACTTGAGATTTGCGATAACGGTCATGGTTTGGGCGACGCCACCCTGGCCGAGTTGCAAGAGCCGTTCGTGACCACCCGCGAAAGCGGGCGTGGGATGGGTTTGGGTCTGGCCATTTCGGCCAGTATCGTCAAGGATCACGATGGCACGATGACAGCCCAGAACCGTGACAGCAGCGGCACGGTATTCCGCGTGACATTTCCCACGGCACTCAGACCCGAAGACACAGACGCATGACCCAACAGCAACCTTACCGTGTTCTGATCGTCGATGATGACAAATCGATGCGCTTGTCGCTGGTCGAATTGCTGGAAGCCGCCGGATGGGCGGTGACAGCGGTGCCGCGCGCGGCCCAAGTGGTCGAGCACCTTGCCAAAATCGTGCCCGATGTCATCCTGTCAGATGTGCAGATGCCGGGCATGTCGGGGCTTGATCTGTTGGCCAGCCTCGACAAGCAGATCGCTCCACCGGTGGTCTTGATCTCGGCGCATGGGGATATTCCGATGGCGGTTCAGGCGATCCAGGACGGGGCCTATGGGTTCATCGAAAAACCCTATGAGCCCCGCCGTCTGTTGACCGTTCTGTCCCACGCGGCCGAGCAGAACCGGATGCAGCAAAGCAATTCGCGGCTGAAGGACCGGCTGTTCAAACTGTCCGGTCTTGATCGCGTTCTGCTGGGCCAATCGGACGGGATTGCAGGGTTGCGACAAACGGTTCTGGACCTTGCCGATACGGCGGTTGCGGTGCTGATCCAAGGGGAAACCGGGACGGGCAAGGAGTTGGTTGCCCATGCTCTGCACGATCTGGGCGGTGCGCCCGATACGCCTTTTCTGGCGCTGAACTGCGCAGCCCTGTCTGCCGATACGTTCGAAGCAGAGATGTTCGGGGTCGCGGGCACATCCGACGGACGGTTGATCGCGGCGTCGGGCGGTACTTTGTTTCTGGATGAAATCTGTTCCTGTCCGCTGCCGGTTCAGGCCAAGTTGCTGCGGGTGATAGAAGATCAGCACGTTCTGCCGGTTGGGGCGGTCACGCCTGTGCCCGTGAACCTGCGTATTCTCTCTGCCACCAACGAAGATCCTGTGAAGGCCGCCGAAGAGGGCCGGTTGCGCCAAGACCTGCTCTTCCGTCTGAACACATTTGTCCTGACCCTGCCACCCTTGCGCCAACGGCGCGACGATCTGGTTCTGCTGGCAACGCATTTCCTGAATGAATTCGCGCAGATTTACGAGATTGACGCGCCGGAACTGGATCAGGACGACATCGCAGCGCTGCTCGCCCATCACTGGCCGGGAAATGTGCGCGAGCTGCGCCATGTCTGTGAAAGGCGCATCCTGACAGCGCGTCGAGGCGGTGGGTCTTTGGCTTTGGCCATACAAAGCGATCAGAATTTCGATGATGTGCCCGATACGCTGCGCGAGGCCGTGGCCGCTTTCGAACGTGAGTTGATCGGCAAGGCGATCAAAGCCCACAAAGGCCGCATGGATGCCGCTGCTGAGGCATTGGGGATCGGGCGGCGCACTCTGAACGAAAAGATCGTCAAGCTTGGGCTCGACAAGGATGCATTACTGTAATCCAAGCGCTCTGCGGAAATCCGCAGGGCAGGGCGGGTTGATGGCGCATATTCCCACATAGCCACCTTGCACTAGCTTTCGTATATTGACGAAAAAATCGCGTGATCTGGGAGGAACCACTATGCGCAAACATCTGAACCGGGCAGCTATTGCTGCCCTGACGCTGACTTTTGCATCCGAAGCCTTGGCGACTGAATGGAACGTGTCCTTGTGGGGCAAACGTCGCGCCTTTACCGAGCATGTTGAAAAGCTGGCAGAACTGGTTAGCGAAAAGACCAATGGTGAATTTACGCTGAACATCAGCTATGGCGGCTTGTCCAACAACCGTGAAAACCTGGACGGTATCTCGATCGGCGCGTTTGAGATGGCACAGTTCTGCGCGGGCTATCACCGCGACAAGAACCCCTCGATCACCGTGCTGGAACTGCCGTTTCTGGGCGTAACTTCTTTGGAGCAAGAGGTTGAGCTGTCGATGGCGGTGTACCAGCACCCTGCTGCCATCGAAGATCTGGGCCGCTGGGATGCGACCCTGCTGATGCCGTCGCCTCTGCCGCAATACAACCTGGTTGGTGTGGGCGACGCGCCCAAGTCACTGGCGGATTTCGAAGGGCTGAGCGTCCGCGCAACCGGCGGTATCGGTGCCGCGATGGAAACGGTTGGGGCTGTCCCCACCTCGATGTCGGCCACCGAAGTGCGTCAGGCGATGGACAGCGGTATCGTCAAGGCCGTCAGCTTTGCGCCCCACGCTCATATGTCCTTTGGCACGATCGAAAACGGCACCTGGTGGACAACCAACCTGAACCCGGGCACCGTGAACTGCCCTGTTGTGGTCAACACACCCGCGCTCGAGGCGCTGTCGGATGAACATCGCGAGGCGCTGATGGGCTCGGTTCAGGAAGCATTGGATCACTATGTGAACTACTACGAGTCGCAAACCATGCAAGCCTGGGGTCCCGAACTGGACAAGCGCGGCATTGAGCGCGTGACCTTCACCGACGAAGAGATCGCCGCCTTCAAAGAAGCCGCTGCAGCCCCGGCCGCAGAAGCCTGGATTGCCGAAAACACCGAGCGTGGCCTGCCCGCACAAGAGCTTTACGACCTTGTGACCGGCAAGATCGCAAGCGGCAGCTAAACCACTCTGCACCCGGCGACCCGTTCGCGGGCGTCGGGTGCCTTTTTCTGACAGCGGAGCATACCGATGGCCGGGTCATCCTTGGTGCTGTCCGACGACAGCCGCCTTAGTATCATTGATCAACGTCTCTATAAGCTGGAAAGCTTTCTGGCTCTGATCAGCGGTCTTACCGTTTTTGTCCTCATGCTGATGGCCGTGGTTTCGGTCGGCGGCAGAAATTTCGCGAACGCGCCGCTGCCCGGATATGTCGACTGGATCGAACAAGCCATGCCGCTGATTGCGTTCATGGGGATTTCGTACGCGCAGCGGGATGGCGGACATATTCGCATGGATATGGTCGTTGGCGCGCTGAAGGGCCGAGTGCTTTATATCGTCGAATTTGTGACGACCGCATTTATCCTTGCGCTAATCATCTTGCTGATCTGGGGCAGTTGGGCCCATTTCAGCCGCAGCTTTGACTTCGGCGCCCCACTCTGGAGCCGCGACAGTTCCATCGATATCGGCATCCCGCTCTGGCCCGCCAAGCTGTTGGCCCCGGTGGCCTTTAGCGTCCTGTGCATCAGACTTGCACTGCAGCTTTGGGCCTATGGCCGCGCCATTCGAAACCCCAGTGATGCTCCAATCGCTGTGCCCCTGATCGCAGATGCCGCAACCCAGGCTGCGATGGAAGCCGAGCACGTCTCGGGCAACGAAACCAAAGGTTAGGTCACATGGAACCGATTGATATTGGCCTGATCGTTT
This sequence comes from Ruegeria sp. HKCCA6707, assembly GCF_013033515.1. GTDB lineage: Bacteria > Pseudomonadota > Alphaproteobacteria > Rhodobacterales > Rhodobacteraceae > Ruegeria. Next base: position 69,578 of record NZ_WQEG01000010.1, read on the forward strand.
CAGGCGGAATGCTTGTTCTTGTTGTGCTGGGCATGCGCGTGGCCTTTGCGGCTGCCATGGCCGGTATGGTGGGCCTGATCTGGATCTTCTGGGCGAAGTTTGGTTATGACCCAGGGCGCTTTGGCCAGGCGGTAACAGTCGCCGTCAAGACCGCAGGGCAGGTGCCCCATTCCAAAGTGTCGAGCCAGGCGCTGAGCCTGATCCCGACCTTCATTCTGATCGGCTATCTGGCCTATTACGCCGGGCTGACCAAAGCCCTGTTCGAGGCCGCCAAACGCTGGCTGGCCTGGGTGCCGGGCGGGTTGGCTGTTTCAACCGTCTTTGCCACCGCAGGCTTTGCTGCCGTATCCGGCGCCTCGGTCGCGACCTCGGCGGTGTTTGCCCGGATTGCCATTCCTGAGATGCTGAAGATCGGATATAACAAACGGTTCGCAGCCGGTGTCGTCGCGGCAGGGGGCACCCTGGCCTCGCTGATCCCGCCCTCGGCCATTCTGGTGATCTATGCGATCATCGTAGAGCAGGATGTGGGTAAGTTGTTGCTGGCGGGCTTTATCCCCGGCATGTTCTCGGCTGTGATCTATGGGCTGTTGATCATCGGTATGGCCGTTGTGATCAAAGGGTTCGGCCCGGCGGTCACAGGCTTTACCTGGAAAGAACGCTTTCTGTCTCTACCACCTGCCTTGCCGATCCTGATCGTGGTGATGACCATCATCTTCTTCGTATACAACCCCTTTGGCGGGGACGCGTGGGGCACCCCAACCGAAGGCGGGGCAATCGGTGCGTTCGTGGTGTTTGTCATGGCCGTCTTTCGTGGCATGCGCTGGTCACAGCTGAAAGACGCGCTGCTTGAAACCGCAAAGCTGAGCGTGATGATCTTTACCATCATCTGGGGCGTGCTGATCTATGTCCGTTTCCTGGGATTTGCACAGCTGCCCAACGCGTTCTCGGACTGGATCACCTCGCTTGAGATGTCGCCAATGCTGATCCTGATCTGCATCCTTCTGGCCTATGCGGTGCTGGGCATGTTCATGGATGCCATCGGCATGCTGCTGCTGACCCTGCCGGTTGTCTACCCTGCCGTCATGGCGTTGAACGGTGGAGAGGCGGTCAGCGCGGCGGACAGCACCTTTGGGATGTCGGGCACCATGTGCGCCATTTGGTTTGGCATATTGGTGGTCAAAATGGCCGAGTTCTGTTTGATCACGCCCCCCATCGGCCTGAACTGCTTTGTCGTCGCTGGCGTGCGTGATGACCTGAGCGTTCAGGACGTGTTCAAAGGCGTGACCCCTTTCTTTCTGGCCGATGCCGCGACAATCGCCCTGCTGGTTGCCTTCCCCTGGATTGTGCTTTGGCTGCCCAGTCAGGTCTGACCGCAGGTTTCAGAACCGATAGAACCGGCGCGCTGTTTCACTGAACACGTGCCGGTTTTGATCTTCGCTGAGCAGTTGTTCGTGGTTCTCGACCAGCAGGGAATAGGTCGATGACAGGCTATCAACGGGAAAGTTTGATCCGAACATGCAGCGGTCGGCCCCGAACTGCGACAGGCAAGTCTCGACTATCGGGCGCACACTGTCCGCTGTCCAATTGTGGTCAAACATGCCAAGCCCGGACAGTTTGCAATAAACCTGCGGCAGGGCCGACAGGCTTTTCAACGCATTCGACCAATAGCTAAGCCCGTGTGCGCTGCGGTCATGGGGCGAGCCCGCATGGCACAGAGCCACCGGCGTTTGTGGTGCCTGCGCCAAAACCTCGGCTGTCTGCTCCATCAACTCGGGCAGCAGTTGAAGATCAAAGGACAGGCCACGCGCGCCCAACTCTTGAATGCCTTGAAGAAATCGGGGATCCGACAACAAGGCATTGGTACCGGTTTGCGCGTCCTCACCCGGTGCGCGGCCAATGATCTGACGGACGCCACGCACAGAGCGCAGGGATTGCAGCCGGTCCAACTGAGCCCCCAGATCGTCGGCAGTCAGGTCGCAGAATGCCACCTGTACAAGCGGCCAATCGGGGTTCTGATCGGCCACCTGCTGCACCCATTGTGCCTCGGCCCAGGGGTCGGCGGCACCGACTTGGATATGCACTGATGCATTAATCCCATGCGCCTGCGCATCAGCACGAAACTCGGGCAGCAGATAATCCCGTTGAATGGCGCTGGGGTCGCCAAAGAACCGAACAGCGCCTGTTTCCATCAGCCAAGGGTAATGGACGGCGTTCAGATCCCAAAGGTGGTGATGCGCGTCGATCTTCATGGTGTTTCGATACCGGTGGTTCGCTCAAGAATATCAACACCCTGCATTTTCCAGAAATGCAGAAGATCGATGAAGATCCAGTTCTCGGCCAGCTTGTCTCCTGCGCGGCGATAGATATCGATCACCCGAAACTCGCCAGGTTTGTCGGTGGCGGGCATCCCCATGAACCCGCCCGAAGGGGTAGCCACGAAATTGGGCCAACCGAAGAAACCGCCATAGTGACCTTCTGCCAGACGACAGATATGGCCTGTGCCGGACCGTTTTGAAAAGCCTGCGCGAAAGGGGCCCGAATGCTGTTTGGCATATCGCTCGATCGTGTAAGTGGCACCGATCCCTTCGGGACCCCACCAGATCATGTCGTCATGCCAGGTTCGGGCCAGCTCTTCCTCAAGCGGCAGGCCACTATCCCACCGGCCCAGATCGGCAATCATTGCGTTGATCAGATCAAGCGTCTTGATGCCGTCCTCTTCGGGCTGGTCCTGCATCAGCAACCCGTCATGGGTCATCGGGCCGGGCTGCACCAGATGCGCTGCGGTTTGCGGTGGAAAGGGGTTCTGACCGGCTTGCACCATCAAATGCGGAATGTCGAAATACATCGCGGTTTCGACGATCCTGCCCCCGGCGACACGGTAGAACGCGCAATAGCGCAGAAACGCCATTTTCCCGGTTGGTCGGATTTTCAGCCAGGCGTGATCAAACAGCCCCACCAGATGACCCATCGTGACCACCCAAGTGTCACCATCTTCAGCCAGTGAGTTCCGTCCGGCAAACAAGATGTCGACCCTGTTTTGCATTCGGGTCAGGCTGCGTTTCAGCGGCTGCCAGAAGGTTTCGACCACCTGCTCTGCGCCCAAGATTTCATCGAATGGATGAAATCCGCGCCACTTCAGGTCGGGCGTGCAGAATTTGGCGAAGATCGCCGGGATTTCGTCAGCGGATGCTGCATCCAGCGCAGTGTGAAACGCCTTGATGAATGTTTTTTCGTCGCGGAAACTTTGGGTATTTGCCATTTTTTTCAGCATGTTCGGAGTGTTTAGATTCGATCCTTGCTGTTAGTTTTGCATACGTATGCAAAAAAGTCTTGCCAGAAATGATGGGCCGGGAATACAGTTTTGCAAACGTATGCAACGAATCCTTCCAGGGGGCACTATGGCGGAAATTCAACTGCGCAACGTCGGCAAACGCTGGGGCTCTTTCGTGGGTGTTCACAATTTTGATCTGACCATTGCGGATCGTGAGTTCCTGGTGCTGCTAGGCCCCTCGGGATGCGGCAAGACCACAACGATGCGGATGATCGCTGGTCTGGAAGACGTGACCGAGGGCGACATCCTGATCGACGGCAAAGTGGTCAACGATCTTGAGCCCAAAGATCGCGACGTGGCCATGGTGTTCCAAAGCTATGCGCTTTATCCTAACATGAACGTCTACGAAAATATTCGCTTCCCACTGAAAGTGCGCGGCATCGATCCGGCGACCCACGATGAAAAAGTGCGCCGCGCCAGCGCTATGGTCGAACTGGATGACTTTCTGCACCGCAAACCGGCCGAATTGTCGGGGGGCCAGCGTCAGCGTGTGGCTTTGGCCCGCGCCATTGTGCGCGAACCCAACGTGTTCCTGATGGATGAGCCGCTGTCGAACCTGGATGCCAAACTGCGGGTTTCGACGCGCGCGCAGATCAAAAATCTCAGCCACGAGCTGGCCGTAACGACAATCTACGTGACCCATGACCAGATCGAAGCCATGACACTGGCTGATCGAGTAGTGGTGATGAAACAGGGTGTGGTGCAACAAGTGGGCAGCCCCACCGAAATCTATGACCGGCCTGCAAACACCTTTGTCGCCAGCTTCATTGGATCGCCAGCGATGAACCTGATGGAAGGCGAGGTCAGCGGCGGCGTTTTCCGTGCCGAAAACGTCGAGGTACCGGTCGATGCGCCCGATGGGCCGATGACGCTGGGCTTTCGGGCCGAAGACGCAAGCCTGGCGGACGGGCAGGGCCACATCACCGCACCGATCTATACGCTCGAACTGCTGGGCGACGCGACCATGATCTCGGTCCGCGTGGGCGGTGCCTTGGTCTCGGTCAAAGCCGATAAATCATTTCGTGCCGAGATTGGTCAGACCGTCTCATTCTCGGTGCCGAAAGAAATCTGTCACCTCTTCGAAGCTGGAAGCGGTGCGCGGATCGGGGAAACGCCCCAGAACCAGCCCATACGGGCCTAACAACGGTCCGGACGTCGACGACGGACCGATCCTGACAGGGAGAAACGCATGAAACTCAAGACGATCCTTTTGGCAGGCGCTATGTCTGTGATGGCGGGCGGCGCATGGGCGTCCTGCTCGTATGAGAACGAAGTTCCGCTGAAATCGCTGACTGCGGGCTTTGAAGCTTGGAAAGCGGTGACCGACGCGATGGCCGAATGTGGCAATTTCAGCGCGTCGCTGGACCAGGAATTCCGTGAAAAGCAGCCCGAGGCTTTTGCTGCAAACCCATCGCTCTATCAGATCGGTGGTGTCGCCAATGAGACCATGATCCCGCTGCTGAATGCCGGGACGATCCGTCCACTGGATGATCTGGTCGAGAAATACGGTCAGGATCTGCTGCCCAACCAGCTGATCAAGGTGGACGGCAAGGTCATGGCCATTGCCATGATGGTCAACGCGCAGCACCTGATGTATCGCAACGACATTCTGGCCGATCTGGGCATTGAAGAGCCCAAGACCTATGACGACGTTCTGGCTGCTGCTGCCAAGATCAAGGAAGCGGGTGTTATGGAATACCCGATCGGCGGCACCTACAAGACCGGCTGGAACCTGGCGCAGGAATTCGTCAACATGTACATGGGCGAAGGCGGTGAATTCCTCGGCGAAGGCAACGCGCCCTCGATCAACAACGAAAAAGGCGTCAAGGCGCTTGAGACCATGAAGGCCATGACCGAGTTCATGGACCCCGAATATCTGGTCTCGGATTCCACCTATGTTCAGCAGCAATTCCAACAGGGCAAGATCGCGATGGCGAACCTGTGGGCCAGCCGTGCGGCTGCGATGAACGACGAGGCCGAAAGCCAGGTTGTGGGCAAGGTCACAATGGCGTCGGCCCCGATGGGTTCAGTACGTCCATCGACCACCATCTGGTGGGACGGCATCGTTCTGGCCACGAACATGAGCGATGAAGAGGCCGACGCCGCCTTCCGTCTGGTGATGGAAGGGATCGATGGTGACATGGTCAGCGCCAACAATGACACAGCTGTTTGGCTGAATGCGGCTTACCAGCCCGGTGAGTTGGCGGCTGGTGCTGCTGCATCTGCCGAGAACGGTGCAGGTGCATACCCCGCCAGCGCGGCGATGGGTGTTCTGCACAGCGCTTTGGGCAATGGTTTGGCCGATTACCTGACCGGCGCCAAAGACGCTGAAACCACTTTGGCTGATATCGAGGCGGCATATATCACCGCAGCGAAAGAGGCCGGATTGATCAGCAACTGATCCTCTCTGGGGAGGGCTCCGGCCCTCCCTCTTTTCCCACGCGAGAACCATGAGAAAGGCAGAGCCATGAATTTCCGGACATTTGCCGCTTTTGTCGGCCCCTCTGTCTTTATGATGCTTCTCTTTATCGCGTTCCCGCTGGTGAGCGTGTTCAAGCAGAGCTTCTATATCACCCAACCCATCTACGAAACGGTCGAGGTCGAAACCTGTACCCCAGGCTTTTTGACCCAGACCTGCACGACCGAGGAGGTTTCGCAGCCCAAACTGGACGAACATGGTGAGGTGATCACCCGCACAGAATATGTGGGTCTGCAAAGCTATCTCAACGTGCTGGAACCGGAACGCGCGTGGCGTGCGATCACCAATGGTGAGTGGAACGTTCTGTCTACGATAGATTTCTGGAAGGCGCTGCGCTTTACGGTGACCTTCACCCTGATCACCCTGCCGCTGGTGGTTGGTTGTGGGCTGGGGATTGCAGTCTTGATCAACAACGCCGCCAAATCGATCAAGGGTCCGGTCATTTTCGTATCGCTGCTGCCGTTTATCATCACGCCGCTGATCGGGGTCCTGTCAATCAACTGGCTGTTCCGGGGAGACGGAATTCTGACGGCGACGATGGAATGGTGGCTGCAACGCGATATCGCCCTGTTTGCGCAGGCCTGGACAATCGAGATCCTGATGATGCTCTATCGCGTCTGGCACGTGGCACCCTTTGCAGCGATCGTGTTCTATGCAGGGCTTCAGACCGTCAACCAGGACAGCCTGGAAAGCGCGGTGATCGACGGTGCGACGCGGTGGCAGCGCATGAAATACATTGTGGTCCCACATCTGATGCCGCTGATCATATTTGTGTCGATGATCCACCTGATGGACGCGTTCAGAACCTTTGAAGAAGTTGTCGGCTTCTCGAGCCAGGGATATGTCATCTCGCTGCAATGGCTGACCTATGATTTCCTTGTGCCGGATCAGGCGGGCAACCGGTCGATCAGCCGGGCCTCAGCCAGCGCCATGCTGACCATGATCGGCATTGTCATCCTGCTTATCTTCCCGCTGCGCCGGACCTGGCGTGATCACAAAGGAGGCCACTGATATGTCCTCGCGCGCGCTTCGCCAACCGCTCAGCCTGCGGCTGACCTCGAATATCTTCCTCGCCTTCTGGTGCCTGGTGGCGGCTTTCCCGATCGTCTGGATCGTGGTGATGAGTTTCAAGTCACCGGTGGATGCCTATGACAGCAACGCGCTCAATGTGATTATGGGCCCTGCCACGCTGGCAACAGGGAACGGGCTTTCGGTTCTGGACATAATCCTGGGCATTGTCGTGATTTGGGGCACTGTGATTGTCGCAACCAAAAAGCTACCGTCGATGGTTTTGTCCTACACCAAACCTGGTCAGCATTGGTTTGGTTGGATCATTGGCGTTCTGGCGCTGCTGATCGGGTTTCTTGTGGTCTTCTTTGTCGTTCTGCCTGCAGTGTTGAACGTGCTGAACCCTCTGTTTGGGCCGCTGGGGCGTGATGTGTTGGGGCTGACGACCGAGCATTATAAAACCGTCTGGGTAGATCGCGGGTTTTCCAGCAACTTCCGGAACTCTCTGATCGTCACCGCCGGTGTTGTCACCGTGTCGCTGACCGTCGGAACCTTGGCAGGCTATGGTCTGGCACGCTCTGGCTCGACCTTGGCGTTCTGGATCCTGATCATCGCGCTGATCTTCCGCGCCCTGCCGCATTCGGTGTTGGTGGCGGGATATTTGCCGGTCTTCATCAACTCGGCCGAATGGCTCAGCCCGATCCTTGGCGACAATGCACCCACGCTCTATGGCAAACCCTTTGCGGTGATCGCGGTGCTTGTGGCCATCAACCAACCCTTTACCATTTGGATGCTGCGCTCGTTCTTCCAGAACATCCCTGCGGAACTGGACGAGGCCGCGCGTGTGGACGGGTGCAATCATTTTCAAGCCTTCCGGCGTGTGATCATGCCGGTGATGTGGCCGGGCGTGATTACCACAGGTCTGTTCAGCTTCCTGCTGGCCTATAACGATCTGCTGGTCACTTCGCTGCTGTTGGATGCACAGAACCAGACGATGGTTCCGGCCATCGTGGGTATGTTCAACCGCGAAACCACCACAACCGATCAGGTTGTTGCCGTGGCCGCTGCTGTGTCGATCACCGCGCCTTTGTTCTTCCTGGTGATGATCTTCCAGCGCCAGATTGTCAGCGGTCTGACCGCCGGTGCGGTCAAAGGGTAATGAGCAATCATGCCCGTCATAACGCCATGTCACGCCACCCGGCGCTGAACAGGATGCCAAGGGATTTCCTGAGCATTGGAGGGTTCTTTTCCAATCTCATCCCAAGGCACCCTGAAAGGATATGACATGAAAGGCTCGCGCCCCGAACAGGCGGTTCTGACCCGCGATACCGACCTGAGTAAGACCAAAGACACGCGCCGCGTGATTGAAACCATGGTGGATGGTCTGAACGACCACCGCATCGACGATATCGGCGAGTTTTTCGCCCAGGGTTTTCGTTGGATGGGCAATCAGGGCTGCGGAACAAAGACCGGTTTGAAAGAATTCCAGGACAATTGGCAACGCCCGTTTCAGGCCGCGTTCTCCGATAAGACCTGCATCGACGAGGCGCGTCTGTATATGGGCGAGTGGGCGGCTGCATTTGGCCGGCAAGAGGCCACCCATTCCGGTGAGTTTCTGGGCATCGCCCCCACCGGCAAGCGGGTTGAGATCCGGTATATGGATTTCTGGAAAGTGGTCGACGGCAAGATCGTCGACAATTGGGTCAACGTCGATTTCGCCCATGTGGCGGCGCAGCTGGGTGTTGATCTGTTCCAGGGCGAAGGCTGGGAAGCATTTGACCGGGGCGAGAAAGTTCCGCCTCGGCCCGAAAACTGAGGATTGAAAACATGGCAATCGAGTATCTCAAACGCGGTAAGTCTGACGCTGACCGGGCTGAAGATGACGCCAAAACCCGCGCCGTGGTCGAAGCGACGCTGAAAGACATCGAAGCGCGCGGCGATGCTGCCGTGCGCGAGCTGAGCGAGAAGTTTGACAACTATTCGCCGACCTCGTTCCGGCTGAGTCAGCAAGAGATTGATGATCTGATCGCCCAATTGTCGGATCGGGAACTGGCGGATATCAAATTCGCGCAGGAACAGGTGCGCAACTTTGCGCAGGCGCAGCGGAATTCGATGTTGGATATCGAGGTGGAAACGCTGCCCGGCGTCATTCTGGGGCACAAGAATATCCCGGTGCAATCCGTTGGCTGCTATGTGCCTGGTGGCAAGTTCCCAATGGTGGCCTCGGCGCACATGTCCGTGGCCACCGCCTCGGTCGCGGGAGTTCCCCGCATCATCGCCTGCACACCTCCGTTTCAGGGCAAGCCCAACGCCGCGGTGATCGCAGCCATGCATCTGGGTGGCGCGCATGAGATCTATGTCATGGGTGGTATTCAGGCCATTGGCGCGATGGCGCTGGGGACCGAGACAATCGATCCGGTGCATATGCTGGTTGGCCCCGGAAACGCGTTTGTCGCCGAAGCCAAACGCCAGCTCTTTGGCCGTGTTGGCATCGACCTGTTTGCCGGACCCACGGAAACCATGGTGATCGCCGATGAGGTGACCGCCGATGCCGAGCTCTGCGCAACCGATCTGCTGGGCCAGGCCGAGCATGGTTATAACAGCCCCTGCGTGCTGGTGACCAATTCGCGCAAATTGGCCGAAGAGACATTGTCCGAAGTGGACCGTTTGCTGACGATCCTGCCCACCGCTGACACCGCCAAAGTGTCGTGGGAGGAATATGGCGAGGTGATCCTGTGCGACAGCTATGACGAGATGTTGCAGGTCGCCGATGACATCGCTTCGGAACATGTGCAGGTGATGACCGACCGAGACGACTGGTTCCTGGACAATATGACCTGCTATGGCGCTCTGTTCCTTGGGCCGCGCACCAATGTCTCGAACGGCGATAAGGTGATCGGCACCAACCACACGCTGCCGACCAAAAAGGCCGGACGTTATACCGGCGGGTTGTGGGTCGGGAAATACCTGAAAACCCATAGCTATCAGAAGGTTCTGACTGATGAGGCGGCGACGCTAATCGGTGAGTACGGCTCGCGCCTGTGTATGCTGGAAGGCTTTGTCGGCCATGCCGAACAATGCAATGTGCGGGTCCGGCGCTATGGTGGCGTCAATGTACCTTATGGCGAGGCGGCCCCGTATCGGGAAGCAGCGGAATAGGGGGCTCTGCCCCCAGCCTTCGACTTCCCTCGGAGTATTTTTGGAAAAGATGAAGTTGGACAAGCATACCGAACACAAGGGTTTGATCGCGCCGCTCAGGGCCGCGATGTATGACTTTTCGGAACAGGGCGTGCTGCGGGCCTTGGCAGAACTGTGCACTCCGGACGCGCTATTTCGCTTGTGCCATCCCATTGGCGACAGCGCGGGCATTGACGCTTTCTATGATCGGGCCTATGGCGATTTGCTGAAAGCCTGGCCTGATCTGGAACGCCGGGATTATATCGTGATGGCTGGTCCCGATGAATTTGGCGCCGATTGGGTTGGGTGCGGTGGCTATTATACCGGAACCTTCCTGGCCCCGTGGCTGGACATCCCTCCGACAGGTCATCAGGTGACGATGCGGTTTCACGAATTCTATCGCTTTGAAAATGGCAAGGTGGTCGAAATGCAGGCGCTTTGGGACATTCCCGAGGTGATGATGCAGGCGCGGGCCTGGCCCATGGCCCCCAGCCTTGGCCGCGAATGGCATATTCCGGGCCCGGCCACACAGGACGGGTTGGTGCCTGGCCCCTATGATGCAGCCAAGGGCAAAGAGACCTGTCAGCACATCATCAACATGCTGGAGTATCTCAAGAAACACCCCTCGGAAGGGGGGCCGGAAGTGATGGAGATGGAGCGGTTCTGGCACCCGCGTATGAACTGGTATGGCCCGTCAGGGATCGGCACGGGGCGGGGCTATGCAGGCTTTCGCAACTGGCATCAGATCCCATTTCTGAACGGGATGCCGGATCGTGGGCAATATGTGGATGACATCACCTATCACTTCTTTGGGGATGGCGAATACGCTGCTGTCACAGGCTGGCCCAACATGATCCAGACGGTGACTGATGATGGCTGGATGGGGATTGCGCCCTCGGGCAAGCGGATCACCATGCGCAGTTTGGATTTCTGGCGGCTTGAAAACGGGCGGATCCGCGAAAACTGGGTTCTGGTTGATCTGCTGGATGCCTATCGCCAGCTGGGCGTGGATGTCTTCGCCCGTCTGCGAGAGTTCAACAAGGCGCGCAACATGGGTCGTATCGATGTGCCTGACGGGATGAGTTGATGACGGATCTGCCGCGTACCCCTTCGTTTGCGCTGACCGGCAAGACTGCGCTGGTGACCGGGGCCTCTTCGGGCATCGGGCAGGGATGTGCCGTGGCCTTGGCCGAGGCCGGTGCCCATGTGGTCTGCGCCGCGCGCGGGCTGGATCGGTTGCAGGAAACGGTGGCCGCGATACAGGCCCAAGGCTGGTCGGCTGAGGCTTTGGCTTTGGATCAAGCAAATCTGAAGGCGCTAGAAGCGATGTTTGAAGGCCGTGCGTTTGACATCGTGGTGAATTCTGCCGGGTTGGCGCGCCACAGCCCGGCGGTTGAGACCACGGCTGAAGATTTCGACGCAGTAACAAATGTGAACCTGCGCTCGGCTTATTTCCTGTCGGCCTATGCGGCCAAGGCATTGATGGCTGCAGGCAAGCGCGGGTCGATCATTCATATCTCAAGCCAGATGGGTCATGTGGGCGGCGTGGACCGGGCGCTTTATTGCGCCACCAAACATGGGCTTGAGGGGATGGTGAAGGCGATGGCCATCGAATGGGGCAAGCAGGGCATTCGGATCAACACGGTCTGCCCGACCTTCATCCGCACACCGCTGACGCAAGCCACCTTCGACAACCCCGAACGCGCGGCCTGGATCATGGAGAAGATCAAGCTGGATCGAGTGGGGGAAGTCGAAGATATCATGGGCGCGGTGCGCTATCTGGCCTCGGACGCGTCGGCGCTGGTGACCGGTACGTCGATGCTGATCGATGGGGGATGGACGGCGGACTGATGGCTGAGAAAGTGACATCCTTGCAGGTTGCGCAATTGGCGGGCGTCAGCCAATCCGCCGTCAGCCGTGTGTTTACGCCCGGTGCATCCGTCAGCAAAAAGACCGAAGAGAAAGTGCGCGAGGCGGCCCGTCAGCTGGGCTATCGCCCCAATGTTCTGGCCCGTGCCATGGTGTCCGGCAAAAGCCGGATCATCGGTCTGGTGGTCGGTTATCTGGACAATTACTTCTACCCAGAAGCGCTTGAGAAACTGTCGAACGGTTTGCAGGAACATGGCTATCACGTGTTGATCTTCATGGCATCGCGCTCGGCTGGGAATATCGACGATGTGATGGAAGAAATTCTGGATTATCAAGTGGATGGGGTTGTTTTGGCCTCGGTCCCCATGTCATCGGATATCGCCATGCGCTGTCAGCAGGCGGGCGTGCCGGTTGTGCTGTTCAACCGTAGCCAGGATATCGACGGGATCACCACTGTCACTTCGGATAACTATGCGGGGGGGCGCAAAGTGGCCGAGTTCCTGCTGGCGGGCGGGCATGAGCGGATCGGCTATATCTCGGGCTGGCAAGGTGCCTCGACCCAGCGCGACCGCGAGGCGGGGTTTCGCGCCGCTTTGGCCGAAGCCGCGCAGAGCGTGTTTGCCCAGGAAGACGGGATGTTTCACACCGAAAACGCCAAGGCGGCAGCGCGGGCGATGTTTGATCTGGATCCACAAGCCAGGCCGGACGCGGTGTTTGTCGCCAATGACCACATGGCGCTGGCGGTGATGGATGTGATCCGGTTCGAACTGGGCCTGCGGATACCCGAAGATGTCTCGGTCATCGGTTATGATGATGTTCCCCCGGCGGGCTGGCCGGCATATAACCTGACAACAATTCGCCAGCGGGCCAACTTGATGGTGTCCGAAACCGTCTCGGCCCTGCTGGACCACATTGAGAACCCGAAAGAAACCAAACCGCGCAAAGTGGCGATTGACGGCCCGCTGGTCGTGCGTACCTCGGCACGGTTGCCAAAGGGCTGGGCCCCGCAAAGGACGGAAACATGAAAGGCTTTGATCCGAAGTTCCGGGATTTCCCGGATTACATCATCGGCATCACCAAAGAGATCTGGGAAGATCGTGGCATCGCAACGCTGCATGATTATTACGGCGCCGATATTGTCGTGCGGTCACCCGGATCGGTTGTTCTGGGCAACCAGAACGTCATCGGCGCAACCATGGCGACGCTGGCCGAATTCCCGGATCGTCAACTGCTGGGCGAGGATGTGATCTGGTCGGGGACCCCGGAAGAGGGGATGCTGAGTTCGCACCGTATCCTGTCCACCGCGACCCATTTAGCCGAAGGCGTTTATGGCAAGCCAACCGGGACCAAGCTGCGCTATCGGATTCTGGCCGATTGCCATGCGATCGACAATAAGATCAATGATGAATGGCTGATCCGCGATCAGAGCGCCATTGTGCGGCAGATGGGGTGGGACCCAAAGGACTATGCCGCTGATCTGATTGCGCGCGAAGGCGGGCACGAGGCTTGTGTCAAACCGTTGACGCCTGCGAATGACGTTGAAGGGCCCTATAAAGGGCGGGGCAATGACAATGAATGGGGCCAACGCCATGCCGATCTGCTGACAAGCATGATGAATGCTGATCTTGGCGCGGTCGAGCGGCACTATGACCGTGCGGTGCAAACGGAATATCCGGGCGGTGTCACAGGCCATGGCTGGGACGCGGCAGACCGGTTCTGGATGTCGTTGCGTGCTGCGATGCCCAATGCCAAATTCACCATCGATCACCAAATCGGTCGCGATGATCCGAACATGCCGCCACGGTCCGCCCTGCGTTGGAGCCTTCACGGCACCCATGACGGCTGGGGTGCCTTTGGCGCGCCGACAGGGGCCGAGCTCTATGTTCTGGGCATCAGCCAAGCCGAATGGGGCGAGCTGATCGGCGGCGATATCAAACTGCGCCGGGAATGGACCCTGTTTGATGAAACTTCGGTCTGGAAACAGGTCCTGCTGGCCACCGGAAACCTCTGAGGCCAGGGATGCAAAGATTTCTCGACGCCAGTGAAGGAACCCGGCGGCTGCATGGCCACCGGGCGTCTTTGCGGGCTAAACGGCTGAACAATCGCCCTCCGGGTGCTGGGACTTGACCCCATGCACCACACCAATGAACGGAGAAAAAGATGAGCACTATTGAACAACGTATCGTCCGCTATGGCGAGCTGCGGCCCTGTAAAACAGCCTTTATCGATGCCCACACGCCGGGGTCGGATCAGAAAGAGAACTTTACCATTATCGGTGGCGGCGTGTCGGAAAGCCCCGATCAGCATGTCCACATCACCGATAAGGTGGGCTTTAACATCGGCGCAGCGGGTCAGCCGCCAAAATGCCGAAACTCATTGCACAGCCACACCACGGCTGAGGTGTTCTTTGTAGCCAAAGGCCGCTGGCGCTTTTTCTGGGGTCGCTATGGCACCGCCGGCGAGTTCATCGCCGAGGAAGGCGACATTTTCAACATTCCCACTGGTATTTTCCGAGGGTTTGAAAACGTCGGACAGGATTACGGGATGATCATGTCGATTCTGGGTGGTGATGACGCCGGGGGTGGGGTGACTTGGGCACCGCAGGTGATCGAGGATGCGCAGGCCCACGGTTTGATGCTGGGCGACAATGGTGTGCTCTATGACAGCAAGAAAGGGCAGGAGCTGCCGCATAACGTGCGCCCGATGCCTGTCCTGACCGAAGAGCAGATGAAGGATTACCCCGAGGTTCCTGTTGAAGATGTGGTCGGCAAATATGTGGCCCGGTATTGGGACCTTATGGCGCTTTCGGCCAATAGACCCGCGCCGGTGATCGGTGAGAACGCGCTGATCAAGGACAAACCCGGGTTCGAGGTCGATTTTCTGGGCCGCGGCTCCAGCGTGACCGAACCTGTAAACACGGATAAACCGGTCGTCCTGATGCCCGCCAGCGGCCATTGGCGCGTCTCGGTTGATGGGTTTGAGACAACCGTATCTACCGGCGACACCGTTTTGGTGCTGCCGGGCGAGGCTTATTCCGTGCAACCCTCGATGACCGGGCAGGCGGGGCTCTACCGCATCACCGCAACAGACGACCCGGCAGGAGCAACCTGGACAGGATGAGCGCAGACCCAAAAGACACCCATGCGATCTATGAGCGGCAAGCTGTCGAATATGACAAAGGCCGCTCTAAAGCTTTGTTCGAGGCGCGCTGGCTGGCGCGCTTTACCGCCAGCCTGACACCGGGCGATCATGTCCTGGATCTGGGCTGCGGCGCGGGCGATCCCATCGCGCGCTGGTTCATGGCCGAAGGTTTCACTGTCACCGGGGTCGATTTCTCTGCGGCGATGCTGTCCATCGCACGTGATCGCTGGCCCGATGGCGATTGGCGGCAGGCTGATATGCGAAGCCTTGATCTGGACCAACAGTTTGACGGCATCATCGGGTGGAACAGCTTTTTCCACCTGACCGCAGATGAGCAAACCGACTGTATTGCCCGGATGGCACGTCATCTGAAACCGGGGGGTGCTCTGATGCTGACAGTTGGGCATGGGGCCGGTGAGGTCACTGGAACAGTGGGTGGAGAGTTGGTCTATCACGCGTCGCTTTCGCCTGCCGGATACGCGAAATGTTTGGAAGAAAATGGGCTGCGGTTGACCGGGTTTATGGCGCAAGACCCTGAAACACAAAGCCATACCGTGCTGATGGCACGTAAAGATTAGGGAGGACCAAATGGGGGTCACAACAACGCATGTCGGCTCTTTGCCGCGCACGCAAGAGGTGGTGGATTTCATCTTCGCCCGCGAAAACGAAAAACCCTATGACATGAATGCGTTTGACGCTTGCATGACAAGCGCGGTGTCTGAAACCGTGCGCAAACAGGTCGAGGCCGGGGTTGATATCGTCAGCGATGGCGAGACCTCCAAGATCTCTTACGCCACCTATGTCAAAGATCGCTACACCGGGTTTTCCGGCGACAGCCCGCGCAATGCGCCTGCTGATCTGAAGATGTTTCCAGGCTTTCTGGAACGGCTGGCCAAGGATGGGGGAACGCCGCAATATGCCCGACCGATGTGCACCGGCGAAGTGCGGTCAAAAGGACAAGGCGAGTTAGAGAAAGATATCGCCAATCTCAAGACGGCGATGGCGGAGCATGGCGCTGAAAAAGGGTTCATGAACGCGGCCTCTCCGGGTGTTATATCGCTGTTTTTGCAAAACGATTTCTATCCAACGCGTGAGGCCTATTTGGGTGCTTTGGCCGATGCGATGAAAGAGGAATACGAAACCATCGTGGCGGCTGGGTTGGATCTGCAACTGGACTGCCCCGATTTGGCCCTGTCGCGGCACATGCTGTTTACCGATCTCAGCGATGCCGAATTCGTCAAGATCGCCGATGTGCATGTCGAGGCGCTGAACTACGCACTGCAAAACGTGCCGCAAGACAAGGTGCGGGTTCACATCTGTTGGGGTAATTATGAGGGGCCGCATTGCTGTGACATCGCGATGGATACGGTGTTCACCACCTTGATGAACACCAAATCCCGCTATGTGCTCTTCGAAACTTCAAACCCGCGTCACGCCCATGAATGGACAGTGTTTCGCGACCGCAAGGGCGAGATCCCCGACGACAAGGTTCTGGTGCCCGGAGTGGTTGATACGACCACGAATTTCGTTGAGCACCCCGAACTGGTTGCGCAACGGATTGAGCGGTTTGTGGATATTGTTGGCTCGGACCGGGTTGTCGCAGGCAGCGATTGCGGTTTTGGCACTTTCGCCGGGTTTGGCGCGGTGGATCCCCAAATCGCATATGCCAAGCTGGGCGCACTGGCCGAAGGGGCAAAACTGGCCGCCGCATGACCCCCTTGATCCTGTTGCCGGGCATGATGTGCGATGCCCGGCTGTTTACGCCCCAGATCAACGCCTTGTCGGGCCGGATGCCGGTGCTGAGCTTTCCGCTTTGCGATCACGACAGTGTCGCGGATATGGCGGCGGAGATTCTGGCCAATGCACCGCCCCACTTTGCGCTGGCGGGCCTGTCCATGGGCGGTATCGTCGGGATGGAGATCGTGCGCCAAGCGCCCGAGCGGGTCGAACGGCTGGCCCTTCTGGACACCAATCCGCTGGCTGAAATGCCCAATGTCAAAGCCCGGCGCATCCCGCAAATCACTGCCGTAAAGGGCGGTAAACTGCGGCAGGTGATGCGTGATGAGATGAAGCCGAACTATCTGGCTGACGGTCCCAATCAGGGCGCCATACTGGATCTGTGCATGGCCATGGCCACGGATCTAGGGCCCGAGGTCTTTCTGCGCCAGTCGCAGGCTCTGATGGATCGCCCGGACCAGAGGGAAACACTGCGCGCCTATACCGGCAAGGCTTTGGTGCTGTGCGGGCGCGAGGATGGGCTTTGCCCGATTGAACGTCACCAATTGATGCATGATCTGCTGCCGCAGAGCCGGTTTGAGATCATCGAAGGTGCTGGGCACCTGCCCACTTTGGAACAACCCCAAGATACAACAGCGGCCCTGATCCGCTGGCTGGAGGATCAATGACACCGTCCCTTTTGACCCTGCTCCGCAAGGTAGATACGCCCACCGTTTGCAACGCCATCGAAGTGGCGCAGGGCAAGCGCGGGTTCAGCAATTTTACCCGTGGCACAATGCTGTGCTCTGCCCCTGATGAGCCCGCGATTGTGGGCTATGCCCGCACCGCCAAGATTGCGGCGCTTCAACCGCCCAGCGAAGCGCCGGATGTCATCAAGGCGCGGCGCATGGCCTATTACAAATACATGGCCGAAGCGCCCGGGCCTTCGGTGGCTGTGATCGAAGATGTGGATTATCCCGATTGCATCGGCGCCTATTGGGGTGAAATCAACACAACGATCCACAAGGGTTTTAGTATGGCGGGGGCTTTGACCAATGGCGTGATGCGCGATTTGGGCGATATGCCCGAAGGATTTCCCGTTGTGGCGGGCTCCATCGGTCCCAGCCATGGCTTTGTGCATGTGCGCGAGGTCGATACGCCCGTAGAGGTCTTTGGCATGGCAGTACATCCCGGTGATCTGATCCACGCCGACCGCCACGGCGCCGTGGTCGTTCCTGCCGAGGTGATCGATCAGTTGCAGGCTGCAATCGAAAAACTGCTGCAAACTGAACGTCTGGTTCTGGACCCGGCCAGCCAGCCGGGCTTTGACTTTGCCGCGTTCGAGGCCGCCTGGGCCGCATTTGAAAAGGCGCGCACCTGATCACCGCGCCCTTCGGCACCGGTCCGAGCAATATAGCACCTGATCCCAAACCCGGGCCCATTTCTTGCGCCAGTTGAACGGGCGACCGCAGCGCGCGCAGGTCTTTACCGGCAGATCGGATTTCTTGCGCATCCGCACGGCTCAATCCCCCAATGGCAGGCTAAGCTGGGCAGGATGATCTGGCGCCGTCCGCTTGCTGCGCCTCTTCTTACGACTGCCATGTTTGGCCAGAATCCGCGCCGCGCCGGATCGGAAATCGGGATCTCGCCGAATGGCCCAGATCCGGTCGCGCGCCTGTTTTGCAGCCGATACGTGATCAAAGATGCGCTCAGGATAGGTCTTGCCAAGCACAGCATCCCCGTTGGGGGCCAGCCACGGTTCTTGCAGGTATGGATCGGCGATGTCTTTCAGCTCGGGCAGCCAGTGACGCGTGAACGCACCGGTGGGGTCTTGGTCCTTGCCCTGTTTGACCGGGTTATAGATCCGCACCGCGTTGATCCCGGTTGTACCCGATTGCATCTGAACCTGGTTCCAATGGATGCCCGGTTCGTAATCGGTAAAGAGCCGTGCCAGTTCCAACCCCGGCGCGCGCCAGTGAAGCCAGAGGTGATAGCTGGCCGTCGCCATGACCATCGCGCGCATTCTGAAATTCAGCCATCCCGTGGCCCGCAGCGACCGCATACAGGCATCAAGGAACGGATAGCCCGTCTGCCCGTAGGCCCAAGCGTGCAACCGGTCAGAGTGCGGCTCGATCGGGCGCAGACCGTCATAGGCCGGGTGCAGGTTTTCAAATTCTATGCGCGGGTCGTCTTCGAGCTTTTGGATGAAATGGCAATGCCAGTGCAGACGCCCCGAGAAGGACCGCAGCGATTTACGCCAAGCTGTTTCACCCGGCAGCAAGCCGCGCCGTCGCTGGTCGGTGGCTTGTGACACCTCGCGCATCGACAACGCGCCCCAGGCCAGATAGGGCGACAGGCGCGAACAGGCCTGCGCACCGTCCAGCGGAGACGACATGGCGCGCTGATACGTCTTGCCGCGCTGCTCAAGGAACGATTGCAACAGCGCAAGCCCTGCGCGTCGCCCTCCGGGTTGCCGTTCAGGGCACGGGTCGGGGCCAAGCCCCAGATCACCCGGGGTGGGTATCCGATCAAGACCCAAATCAAGCGCAGATAACGAAGGGGCCAAGGCCTGCGGCTGCGCCATGAACCTGTCCCAACGGGTGGCCCAACCCTCCCGCTTTGCCAGGCGTCGGATCACCCCATGGTTTTGCAACTCATGCCAGGGCACACCATTCGCGCGGCACCAGTCGGACACGGACCTGTCGCGCTGAAATGTCCAGTCGTTGCCGGTTTCTTCATGGGACCAAAGGGCTGAGAGCTTCTTTGCCTCGTACAACTCGGCCAAGACTTGCACCACGTCGCCAAATCGAATGATCAAGGGCTGCCCAAGGCGATCCAGATCCGCTCGCAACTCTGCCAATGTCTCGGCGATGAACGCCCAATGCCGCGCTGACATATCCGGTTGCTGCCACAGCGCGGGCTCGACCACGTAAAGCGGCAGAACCGGGCCCTGACGCGCGGCCTGTGCCAAAGCCGCATTGTCCTGAACGCGTAAATCCCGTTTGAACCAGACCACTTGCATGCGCTGAATGTCGCCCTGTGTTGCGTCTGCATGATCTAGCCCTGTGCCAGCGCGCGGCCAGCGCTATCTGTAAGGCCAGAGACAAGGAAAAGGGCGGGCCCATGCTTGAGGACAAGCGCAAAGATCTGGTGTCAGAACGCCAGAAACAACTGTTGGACCGGATGGTGGTCGAGTTGAGCCGTAGCCATGGGGATCTCTATTATCACTCCACCAGCCAGATCGCGTTACTGTTGGAGCAGCATATTCAGGCCGGGACGGGCCTGTTGGCGGCCGAAAAAGACTTGCTGAAGGATCTGAGCCGCCGGGATATCGAGATTATGCTGAGCCTGACCAACTAAGCTGGCTGACAGGGTGGTACGGAGCCGCGTCATCGGAATTCATCCAGAAACTCTGCAATTTCTGATGTGCTTGAAAGCTTTACCTTTCTCTTTGTTGAGGGAGCGTGTTCGAACAGGTTCAGGATGTTTTGCCGCGCCCGTTTCCGGGTTCGCCAGATAAAGCGATAGAATTCCAGATTGAACTGTTCCGGACAGTTTTCGGGCAGGTCTATTCGGCTGCGCCCGTAATCCTTCGCAGATCGTTTGAACACGCGCCAGGTCCGCACCAGCAGCGGAAAATCCAGCCAGATCAAATTATCACATCGCTCCAACCTTTGTGGCCATGTGGTCGAATGCCCGCCTTCGAATATCCATTCCTCGCGCGCGTGGACTTCGTTGCAAAGCCTGGTCTTTTCGTCCCTGTCCCGCTCAACCCAGCCCGGTTTCCAATGTATCAGGTCAATATGGACAACGGGCAATCCGGTCCGTTCCCCAAGGGCGCGCGCAAGTGTTGATTTCCCAGCGCCCGGTTGTCCAACGATCATGACGCGCTTCATTTTCCCTCGCCATTGCACGAGCTTCTACTGTCTGAAAAGAGTTTGCATAGTTGAATGGCCCGACTGCTGACAGTCAGGCTGTTTGAAATCTAGCACATGGGTTTTGGCAGTTACAGCTTGATGACCGCCATCTTGTCCTGGGTCATGTCATGCATCGTGTAGCCGATCCCGCCGGTGTTATAGCCCGATTGCCGGCGTCCGGCGAAGGGCATCCAGTCGACGCGAAAGGCGGTGTGGTCGTTGACCATAACCGCTGTGGCGTCCAGCCGCTGAACCGCTTGCGTTGCGGTGTCGAGCGATTTGGTGAAGACGGCTGCTTGAAACGCAACCGGCAGGCTGTTGGCCGCTGCGAACGCCTGATCCATGCTGCCGCAGCTGTAGACACAGATCACAGGGCCAAAGATCTCCATCTGTGAAACCCGGGCATCAGCAGGCGGATCCAGAAGAACGGTTGGCGCATAGGTGGTTTTGCCCAGCCGTTTGCCACCGGTTATCAGCCTGGCACCGCCATCCAGCGCCTCTTGCACCCATTCCTCGACGCGGTCGACCTCGGCCGGTCGGATCAACGGGCCACAATCTGTGTTGGGGTCGGTCGCGTCCCCGACGGTCAGGCCGTCTGCCGCCTCGGCCAGCTTCTGGGCAATCACTTCGGCTTGCCCTGCCTGCGCAAAGACCCGCTGGACCGAGACACAGACCTGACCCGAATGGTAAAATCCGCCCTTTGAAAGCGCCGGGATCATCGCGTCGATATCGGCGTCTTCGGCCACGATCACCGGCGCGGCACCGCCATGTTCCAAGGCGCATCGCGTGCCGGGGGCCAATTTTGACCGCAGCATCCAGCCCACCCGCGCAGAGCCGATGAACGAGAAAAACCCAACCCGCGCATCGGTGATCATCTTTTCCGCGGTTTCATTGTCGCAGACCACAGCGCGGCACCAATCCGTTGGCAGCCCGGCCTTGTGCAACATGGCCACGAATTCCAGACACGATAGCGGTGTGTCCATGGCGGGCTTCACGATCACAGGGCAGCCGGTTGCCACGGCGGGTGCCACCTGATGCACAATCAGGTTCAGCGGGTGGTTGAACGCGCTGGCCGCCACCACGACGCCAATGGGTTCGCGTTGGGTAAAAGCGATGCGTCCAGCCCCGGCCTCGGTCAGGTCCATGGGGATCTCTTTGCCCGACATCTGGCCAATCTCATGTACGCACAGTTCGACCCCATCGATGGCCCGCGCAACCTCGACCCGGGCATCGACCAGAGGCTTGCCGCCCTCGCTGGCGATCAGATGGGCCAGCTTGTCAAACCGGGCCTCCATCAAGCGCGCGGTTTTTCGCAGGATGGCAATGCGCTTATGGGCAGGCAGCCATTCATCGCGATTTCGAAACAGACCATGCGCCGTGCCCAGCATCTGATCGATCTGAGGCCACGTACTTGTCTCAACCGTTCCAATCGGGTCCAGGCTGAAGGGGTTTACGACGTCGATGGTCTGGCTCATATCAGGCAGGCCTTTGCCGCAAGCTCCTCGATCAGAACACGTTGGTTTTCGCTGTAATCCACCGGCACGTCGATCAGATGCACCCCGCCCGCGTTGAACGCGGCCTCGAATGTGGGCACAAGATCTTCGGTTCTAGTGACGCGGTGGCCCGTGGCACCATAGCTGTTGGCGTATTGGACAAAATCGGGGTTGTTGAACTCCAGCCCCCAATCATCAAAGCCTGCATGCGACTGCTTCCAGCGTATCATCCCGTAAGAGCTGTCATTCAGAACGGTAACCACAAGGTTCAGACCCAGCCGCACAGCTGTCTCAATCTCTTGGCTGTTCATCATGAAGCCACCATCTCCGCAGATGGCCATGACCCGGCGCTTGGGATGCAGCTTGGCCGCCATCATGGCAGAGGGCAGGCCCGCCCCCATCGTGGCCAATGCGTTGTCCAGCAACACGGTGTTGGGCTGATAGGCTTTGTAATTCCTTGCGTACCAGATCTTGTAGATGCCGTTGTCCAGCGCGATGATATCGCAATCGTCCATGACCTGGCGAGTATCGGCGACCAGCCGTTGCGGGATGATCGGAAAGCGTGGGTCGTCAGAACCTTCGGACGTGTGTGTTTCCGTCTCTTGCTTGATGCGTTCAAAATAGTCGCGGTCAAATTCGACCTTGCCACCAATAATCGTATTCAGCCGTGTGATCGATTTCGCCAGATCGCCGACGACCTCAAGCTGCGGGAAATAGACCTGATCGACCTGCGCTGCCTTATAGTTCACATGGATCACCTTCTGGCGGCCGTCTTCTTCCATGAAGAAGGGTGGTTTTTCCACCACGTCATGGCCCACATTGATGATCAGGTCCGCCCGGTCGATGGCGCAATGCAGATAGTCGCCATCCGACAGCGCCGCCGTCCCCAGAAACAGGTCCGAGCGTTCGTCGATCACGCCTTTGCCCATCTGGGTGTTAAAGAACGGGATCTGCGTGGCATCGGCAAAGGCGCTGAGCGCCGAGCGCGCGTCTTTGCGATTGGCACCGGCCCCTAGCAGCAGCAGGGGCATCTTTGCCGCGCGGATCATCTCGGCGGCTTGGTTCAACACCTCATCCGAGGCCACCGCATAATGACGGGGGTGCGGTTGCAGAACGGTTGCGTCGGTCTCTTCGGCTGCGATGTCTTCGGGCAGTTCCAGCAGAACCGCACCGGGGCGTTCCTCTTCGGCAATGCGGAAGGCTTCGCGGATCAGCGACGGGATCGTGTTGCCATGCACGATCTGTTTGGACATTTTGCAGATCGGATCAAACAGGCCAACCACGTCTACGATCTGAAACTGGCCCTGTTTGGATTTCTTGATGGGTTTTTGCCCGGTGATCATGATCAGAGGCATACCGCCCAGATGCGCATAGGCCGCTGGAGTGGCGAAATTGGTGGCGCCCGGGCCAAGCGTCGCCATGCACACGCCCGCCTTGCCAGTCAAACGCCCATAGGTGGCGGCCATAAAGGCAGCGCCTTGTTCATGCCGTGTCAGTACCAGTTCAATCGAAGACGTCCGCAGAGATTCCAGCACGTCCAGGTTTTCTTCACCCGGAACGGCAAAGATATATTCCACACCTTCAGCTTCAAGCGCGGCAACCAAAAGGTCCGACGCTTTTGTGGGGGTCAAAGTCTGCGTGTCAGCCATTTGGGCCTCCGGTTTCTTGAGGTTTGATCGTGGGGGTATTTCTAACGTGGTTCACTCAGCGGCGTGCATGATCTCGGGCTCTGGATAAAGTTCGTCCATCGATACGGACCGCCCGTTATCCAGCACGATGCGCGCGTGATAGCGTTTCAATTGCCTTGGTTCCGAAACTCCGCAGCTATGGGCGATGATACCCACCTCTTTCTTCATGTTGTTGGCATATGAGGCAACACGCTCGGATTTGCTGGTGGGATCGAGACCGAATTGTAGTTTGGGATCATGAGTGGTGATGCCGGTCGGGCAAGTGTTTTTGTTGCATTGAAGGGCTTGAATGCAGCCAAGTGCAAACATGAACCCCCGGGCCGAGTTCACGAAATCTGCACCGGCACAAAAGGCCCAGGCCACCTCGGAGGGGTTGATCATCTTGCCGCTGGCACAAACCTTGATGCGGTCGCGCAAACCGTGCTTTTTCAAAACATCCACCACCAAGGGCAGGCTTTCCCGCAGCGGCATCCCCATGTTGTCAATCAAGCTCATCGGGGCAGCACCCGTACCGCCATCGGCGCTATCGATGGTGACAAAATCCGGTGCGCTTTCAGGGCCTCGGGCCAGAATTTCAGCGCAGAGTGTATCAAAGAACCCATATGCACCGATCACGGCTTTGAAGCCCACCGGCTTGCCTGTCACGTCTCGCACATAGGCAATCATGTCCAGCAGATCACCAACACTGTCGATCTCGGGATGCCGGTTCGGGCTGATGGCATCTTCACCCACTTTCAGGCCGCGGATTTCGGCGATTTCTTGTGTGACCTTCGCGCCGGGCAAGATCCCGCCTTTGCCGGGTTTGGCGCCCTGGCTCAGCTTGATCTCGAACATCTTGACCGCGTCATGGGCCGCAATAACCCGCAGGCGGTCTTCGTCAAATCCGCCTTCGGGTTTGCGTACGCCGAATTTTCCGGTTCCGATCTGGAACACGATGTCGGCGCCGCTTTCCAGATGATAGGGCGACAGCCCGCCTTCTCCGGTGTTGATCCAGATACCTGCCTTTTTGGCCCCTTCCGACAAAGCGCGCACAGCCGGTACCGAGATTGCCCCAAAGCTCATGCCGGAAATATTGAATATGGAATCCGTTGTATAAGGTTGCCGCGCATAGGGGCCAACGGTGACCATGGATGGCGGTTGTGCATCCTGTTCCAGCGTCGGAAAGGGGCAGTTCACGAAATAGACAGTGCCCGTAGGTCTCAGATCACGGGTCGAGCCAAAGGCGACGGTCGAATCCACGTTCTTGGCAGCCCGGTAGACCCATGACCGTTCGGCCCGGTTGAACGGCATCTCTTCGCGGTCTTGTGCAAAGAAATACTGTCGGAAGAACTCGCCCATATGTTCAAAGAAGTACCGAAACCGCGCCACAACCGGATAGTTGCGCCGCAAGGTGCTTTCGGTTTGGGTCTTGTCGCGGAAATAGGCAACCAATACCCACAACACTCCGACGCCAACTGCGAAAATGAACGTGTAGGTCAGGACCTGCAGCAATGTGAGAATGAAATCGGATACCTGAGACATGAGAATTGTGCTCCTATAAGCGGCACGACCGCGACCAGTGGTCTCTAGTTATTCGCATCACCGAAGTCCTGCCAGACTTGCGCAACTCTTATCACAGACTTGTTTCTGGTTCGGGATCGTTTCGTGAGAAAGAGCCCCGAAACAGGTACATTTCACAGGAAATGTTTCAGAAACGCGCGGTTATCCACCAAGCGTTTTACGAGCGATAGCGCCCGAGCTTGTCGGGCCTGAAAGCCCCGTCACACACACATCCAAAAGGTCGTGTGTGTGTTTCCACGTTGTATCAGCCGCTCGAAGATCAGGCCCGCGTCAGGGCCGGGCCGCGTTCAAATCTGAAACGCGGTGGCTCTGCTCGAACCAGATCGCGGCCCGTTCTTATCGCTGGGGCAGCAGGTCTGTGGGGATGTTTTGATAGCAGACCGGGCGCAGGAACCTGCGGATGGACAACGTCCCGACCGATGTCGCCCCAAAATTGGTTGACGCAGGATAGGGGCCACCATGCACCATGCTGTCACAGACCTCGACCCCGGTTGGGAAGCCGTTGGCCAAAAGCCGCCCCGCCTTACGCTCGAGAATGGGCAGCAGTGATTGTGCACGGTTCAGATCCTGATCGTCGAAATGCAGACTACAGGTCAATTGGCCTTTGATTGTGTTTGCGACCCGCAGCATCTGGTCGAAATTCCGGACCCGAACAACGATGCCGAGTGGCCCAAAAACCTCCTCTTGCAGCTCAGGATCAGCCAGCCAGTCATCACAAGATACGGTGAACAGATAAGGCGCTGCTTCGCGCGTCTCGCAAGGCGTGCCAATGATCTGTTGAACACCAGCGGTGGTGGCGACGCGTTCGACCCCTGCGCGGTAAGAGCTTGCGATGCCGTCGGTCAGCATCGTTTGATTAGCGACTTTTGACAGCGCATTCTGCGCTTTGGTCTGAAAGGCGTCCGCGTCAGGGCCGTCCAGGATCAGTGCAATACCCGGGTTTGTACAGAATTGGCCCGCCCCCATGGTCAGCGATCCTGCCCACCCTTCAGCGATCGCGTCGCCCCGTGCTGTAACGGCATGCGGTAGGATGAACATGGGATTGATCGAACCCAACTCCCCAAAGAAAGGGATCGGTTCCGGCCTTGCGGCGCACAGGTCAAACAAGGCGCGCCCCGCTCTTAGCGATCCTGTGAACCCCACGGCGCGGATCAGCGGATGTTTCACAAGCGCAGTTCCCACTTCGATGCCGTCACTTTGGATCAAGGAAAACACACCCGGATGTGTGCCCGTGGCCTTCAGCGCCGCGTCAATCGCTTGCGCAACAATCTCACCTGTACCGGGATGGGCCGGATGGCCTTTGACGACAACAGGGCAGCCTGCCGCCAAGGCCGCCGCCGTATCACCGCCTGCGACCGAGAAAGCCAGTGGAAAGTTTGACGCACCAAAAACGGCAACCGGCCCCAACGGGCGTTGGATCATGCGCAAGTCAGGACGGGGCAGCGGCGCTCGGTCGGGCAAAGCGGGATCGTGGCGTTCGTCCAGATAGTCACCTTGCTCGATATGATCGGCGAACAGGCGCAATTGGCCGGTTGTGCGG
This sequence comes from Ruegeria sp. HKCCA6707, assembly GCF_013033515.1. Lineage (GTDB taxonomy): Bacteria > Pseudomonadota > Alphaproteobacteria > Rhodobacterales > Rhodobacteraceae > Ruegeria. The sequence goes on from NZ_WQEG01000010.1 coordinate 96,497, forward strand.
CCTCGTTCGCCCTGCAACCTTGCCTCGGGCAAACCGGTTTCCTGAGTTCCTATTTCGGTGAGCGCTTCGCCGCGCGTTTCGATCTCATCTGCGATCTGACGCAACAAGGTGGCACGCTCTGCGCGGCTGGACCAACCGAAGGCAAGAAACGCTTCGTCAGCGGCTTGCACGGCCGCATCGACTTGCGCTGCGGTTCCTACGGCAAAATCATGGCTTGGACCATGTGCAGGAGCGGACGAAAACTGTGAGGTACTTCCAATCCATTCGCCTGAGATGAGGTGTTTTCCGGTCAGCATGACGTTTCTTTCTTAGCAAAGGCGGTATTTGATACGCGAACTCGTCACAAAAGACGCATTGCAGATTGCAATTGGTTAACGCGTACACCACTGAATTCAAGTTCAGATCTGTTGGTCTTGCGAACTCCTTTGAGCAGGTCCAGTGCCAATGACCAACAGAAGAAGCGGTGTGCAAATAGTGGCCCGGCCGTTAACCGATTACCCCTTTTTTGAGAACGATATTGCCATAGAACCTGCGCTCGCCAGTTTGAACAATGGCATAGGCCTGAGCCGCGCGGTCATAAAAGGCAAAACGTTCCAAAGTCTGTATCTGTGCTGGATTGTCAGCGGCCTCATTGATGATGGCCTGAAAATCTGCAACGGCCTCGGGGATCGTTTCGGGCTCACCAACCACTTCCATCGTAAGGGCCGGGTCGGGCACGAACGTGTCTAGCGGCATGAGTGAAAGAACCGCTTTCAAAACCTCACTTGCAGTGGACCCATCGGCGCGGATACATTTTGGCCCGCTGCTTGAGCCGGGAAAATTGGCGTCCACTATGACAATCTCGTCACCGTGCCCCATCGCACGCAGAGTATGCAGCAAATCGGGTGAAAGGATCGGATCGATGTTATGCAGCATTGGTATTCTCCTTTGGCAGGTATGATTTCAGGTGGGCAGGATAGATTGCATGGAACTCGATTGAGTTGATGCAGCCTGTTCGACGTGCAAGTCGGGAACGATATCTCTGATACTGCTGAGCAGGGGCATGGTTGAAAGCAAGCTCATTCTGCCGAGTGTGTTCTGCGCGTGGTTGGTTTGAAAAGCTCTGGTTTGTGGTCTTCTAACAGCTCTATGCGCGGCAAAAGCTGGCCAAGATGGTGTCGCATAGCATCCTGCGCGGCACGCTCATCGCGCTGGCAAATTGCATCAAAGATGGCACGGTGTTCCACAAGCGTTTCGGCAGCACGTCCAGGTGTCGGAAGGATCAGCATTCGCGCACGACTGACTTGCAGTGAGACCGTTTGAGCCACCTCAGAAAGACGGCGGTAACCTGTAAACTCCATCAAAAGATCATGGAACTCTTCGTCTGCTTGGTAAAAGCCAACGCTATCACCGTCTTCGATCAACACCTCTTGCAACCGCAAATTCCGGTTGAGCAACCTGCGCTGATCTTCGGTCAGGTCGCGCGCGACTTTCGCAACCGTCGCAAGCTCGAGCGCTTCGCGCAAGAAAGCGCCTTCACGGATTTCGTCCATCGAAAAGTAGGAAACCCGCGTACCTGATTGCGGCACCACATCGACCAGGCCTTCTGCTGCAAGACGAGCAATGGCTTCGGATACGGGTGCGCGTGAAACACCAAGCCTCTCGCAAATGGGCGCTTTGCGCAAACTCACCCCAGGAGGAAAGTCCAATGCCAGTATAGCCTGTTTCATCACGTGATGGACCTGCTGGGTCAGTGACCCTTGGATCGCGGTTATTTCAGGCAATAGACCTGCGTCAATGTCGTGATGGTCACTCATTCGCTTTCACTTATCATTCTAACATGTTAGCTAGCAAGAATTGAATCGACAGCCGGAAATATGCGCGAAAAGTTGGGAAGAGAATGCAAACAGACACTGCCGCGACCACTCATGACGTGATTACGCTGAACCCTGAGGACAACGTAGTGATCGCCCTGCGAGATCTTCCTGCGGGCGCTGAGCCTGAAAATGTGCCTGTTCCGTTGGCCTCGTCGATCTCGCGCGGTCATAAAATCGCGGTGGCCGCAATCGGCGCGGGTGAAAACGTGATCCGCTATGGTCAAATCATTGGTCAGGCCAAATGCACCATCGCGCCGGGCGAGCATGTGCATGTACACAATCTGGGCATGGGCGCACACCAACAGGACTATGCCCATGCCAGCGCAAACACACCTTTGCCTGCGCGCGCGGAAAACCGAACCTTCTACGGCTATCACAGGTCAGATGGCCGGGTTGGGACGCGGAACTATATCGGCATACTGACGACGGTGAACTGTTCTGGCTCGGTCGCGCGGTTCATCGCAGAAGCGGCTGAAAAATCCGGTTTGTTGGACGCTTTCCCGAACGTGGATGGCGTAGTTCCCATTGTGCATGGCACAGGATGCGGGTTGTCGGCCAAGGGTGAAGAATACGACACGCTGTTCCGCACCCTTGCAGGTTATGCGCAGCATCCGAATTTCGGGGGAATCCTGCTAATCGGGTTGGGCTGCGAAGTGATGCAAGTGGCGGATTTGGTCGGAGGTCGCCCAATCCGCCATGATGGCGCGCTTCGTTACATGACAATCCAGAACGAAGGCGGGACGCGACGTACGATCGAGCGCGGTCTGGACGAGCTGCGCGGCATTGCCGTGCTCGCCAATCAGGCCGAACGCGCCCCGGCACCGATCAGTGCGATAACTCTTGGCATGCAATGTGGCGGCTCGGATGGGTATTCGGGGATCACCGCCAATCCCGCACTCGGTTATGCCTCGGACCTGTTGGTGCAGCAGGGTGGTATCACGATCCTGTCGGAAACGCCCGAAATCTATGGGGCTGAGCATCTGCTGACCCGGCGGGCCGAAACCGTGGAGGTGGGCGAAAAGCTGATCGAACGCATTGCATGGTGGGAGGATTATACCGCACGCAACGGGGGCGAGATGGACAACAATCCCAGCCCCGGAAACAAGCGCGGCGGGTTGACGACCATCCTTGAAAAATCCCTTGGTGCTGTTGCAAAGGGCGGTACTGCACCGTTGCGTGGTGTCTACAAGTTTGCCGAACAGGTCGACAAGAATGGCTTTGTATTCATGGACAGCCCAGGATTTGATCCCTGCTCGGTCACCGGGCAGGTGGCTTCGGGGGCCAATCTGGTTGTCTTCACAACCGGGCGCGGATCCGTCTCGGGCTATCAGCCCACGCCTTGCGTCAAGCTGGCAACCAATTCCGAGATGTACGCGCGCATGTCCGACGATATGGATCTGAACTGCGGGGATATCGTGAGTGAAGGTGTCAGCATCGAGGAGAAGGGCCAGGAACTGCTTGAGATCCTGATCCGTGTTGCATCCGGCGAGAAAACCAAAAGCGAAGAACTTGGGTTTGGCGGCGTGGAATTCGTGCCCTGGCAGATCGGTGCGGTGATGTAGCCGGATGAAGGCTATCGGGGGCCCCTTACGGCTGGGGCGAAACACTACGCTAGCACCAGAACGACCATTCGGGCAACGTACCGAGAAGGTCGGCAGAGAGCCCAAAGCAGCCTAGTTTAGTACATGCTTTGGGCAACAGTTGCCAAATCTAGCTGCTTAGTTGTTTGGCGTCATGTTCACAATGGTTGGTTCACGGTCCCCACTTGTTTCAAACACAATCATTTCTTCGCCCATAGCGCCAAAATCTATCTGCTTCATGTCGACCATGTGAACAGTACGGTCGTACATCGTGTGATAGTAATAAACGAGGTTCTGGCTGTCGCTCGCGGTGGTGATTTGCGTGGCGCTGTAAAGCAGATCGTCTGATTGAACGTCGTCTTGAGCACCCTCGGCCGCATCAGCAGGGATGTTGAAGTTATCTAGGATACGAAACGCTTCGCGCACAGTGTCGTAGCCACCTGTTGTCTCACGCGCGGTTTGCGAGAAGGCAACCGCCCTTACAAAGCGAGACGGTGGTGTGAAATCTCCCGGTAGGCCAATCATTCCACTGCCTGCGCCTAGTGGTGCGAAAGTGACGCCGCTCGCTTCGACTTCAGGCAGACCAAGGGCAGACAGGTTCACGTAGTTATTGAGGTTGGTCATGTGCCAATCGTAATTTGGCGAATTTGTAATCACCCCAAGCGGCGCGTCAAAGACGGTAAGTTCACCATCGATGTATTCGACGACGATCCGCCCGCCGAACCGATCAGCTACAAGCATATGAAACGGGAACGGAAAGCCGAGTGTCTCATCCACGACACCGACAACGCGAACACTTTCCAGTCCGGCTTGCGCTTCTTCGACCGTTTCAAATTGAGACAGTACATACGAGGCCAAAAGGTCGCCGGGAATAGTGTTGTCCGCAAGATCAGGCCGATACTCCTGATATTCAGTGAAGCCAGGCAGGTAGAAAAGCCCCGCTGTAAGACCCGCTTCGTTGATGCCGTCCGCTGGCGCTCCGTGGTCAAGCATACTGATGCCAACCATGCCAAAACGCCCGGTCCAAGTCGCACCTTGCGCGCTATCTGGCATCGCCCCGGCGCTGTAGGTGAAACCTCTAGGGATGATATTGATTTTGGTTTCGAGGTCGAAAGGTCCCCATTCTGCCGTTCGTGCTCGAATGATGCTGCCATCGGCTCCTGACAACATGATGCCCGTGCATCCCCACGCGATTGAAACGGATGCAATGAGAGCGACACCCGCTCGACCAAAAGTCTTCAAGCCTTCAATCAAATTCATTTTCAATTCCTCAACGTTTTTGGCACGAATAGCTTTTTACACTTGAGGGCAATGCTAACGTGACATCGTCCATTGACATAGCCAAAATCAAACTGTGGCGGAATGCTGCTACGCGTCTTCATCAATGACTGTTTTGTCCGCAGGTCGGCAGTTCGCGCGGGTTGAAGCGAACTCAGGTGTACTAGGACCTCCCTGCACTGAAAATGTCAACGTATTAGCCAAATGAAACGCGGTTGGAGGTAAAAACAGCCATTTCGTTGTAGTGGTAGCCGCTCCCCTTACCGACAAGCCTTGCGGGTCTAAACCTTCTATTTCGCCCTATCCGTGAGCGACCCCAATTGGTGCGTCTGATCAAAGATCGAGGTGCGTTCCAGGTGGAATTTGGGCACAAAGCGTTCGGGATCACTCGCCAGGAAGCTGCTGATATACGTGAGCATTTCAATCGCATCTTTTTTCTTGAGGTCCACGGCGCCGTGTTCCATCCAGGCCTCTAATGCGCTGAGGTCTTCGGCCTCAAGACCGGCGTCGTGGCCCAGATCAATCATCTGCCGATAGGACCGGTTCGAGAAATAGCTTTGATCCATCAGGTCTAGCAGCTTGTCCGCCGTTGCTTGCAAGACGATGTTTTGCTGAACCGCCGCCGCAAGCGTTGCGCGTATGTTCACCAGCGGTTGTGACAGGGCCGGGTATCCAAGTTCAGCAGGGCCGTGATTCAGGGCCACTTCATCATCGCGTGTCAGTCGTCCGTCGCGATAGCCCTCAAAGATGCGGCCAATCCCGATCATGCCGAACCCCTGCAACTCGGCAGCGCGCAGCGCGCCCATGCTGGAGCTGCCAAAAACGTGAATACCGTGATGCAGGGCCCACAGGATTTCCTTGTGCAGAACCGAGGGCGTCAGTTGAAAATATCCGTCAATTATTCCGATGGCACGGGGCTGGCTGGCCACCGCAGCCATCACGTCTCCCTGCGCGGCGGGCGGTCGATAATCGGCGTGCAGATAGGCCTGCGCATCGTCTGGCCCAATGGTGGGGCCGCAAAAGATGATGACGGTCACGACATAAGCTCCTGCGCAGAGGCGGCACGCGCGCCGGGGGTATAGCGGTCATCGTCGCAGGCGCCTTCCAGCCCCGGCACCAGAACCCGCACAACTGAGATATGGTCAGCGACATAAGGCGCCGTGATGTCGATCAAACAGGCGTCTTTCAGCCCTGCATCCTGAAGCCTGATTTGGACCCAGCTCAAATCGTCTTCTGGGGTCGGTGCATGAAGGGATGGGCGCGCCGTGAAATCCAACTGCCCCGGACGGGCTATCAATTCGCGAAACTGCATTTCCGTGTAGAAGTCCTGCTGCAAGTCATCCCGAGAGCCGGTGATCAGCGTCAATCGCTCTTGCGCAGCTTCGGTCAATGCACGCGACAGGGCAATCTCACGCATGGGATGGCACCCAGCCCCCACCGACGGGCGCGACAACAGCGCAGGAATATTGCCCCGTTCACAAGCCCAGGTCAGAAAGACAGGCACACCTATATCCGAGGTCACATCCCAAATGGCCAATTCGATATCCGCTGCGGCGAATTTTTGCAGAATCTGCTGCAAATCCGGGTCTTTGATCGTGCTTTGATCCACCCGGCGGGCATCGCGCCTATCCCACGGCAATTGCGTCCACAGCGCTATGGCATCCCGTTCGATCACCTCGCACAACCCATGCGTCGATGCCTCGGCCCGCGAATTGCCAGAGGCCAAACCATTGGAACTGGACAGGAAATACCCGCTGCCCGGGGGCAGGGGGCGGGTGTAGTTGGTGTGGACTAGCTCGTAAGGCGCCCAGATACCGGTTTGATCTTCCAGCCTCTGCATCTGGATCCAGAGCATCTGTACATAGGGATCAAAGGGCCTGCCGCTGTTGAAAGGCAAGTCGTCGATGTGGACGATGTTATGCGAATACCGGATGTCTTCGTAACAGGCGTGCAGTACCGGTTGTGTGATCCGCTCGGCATGGAAAATCTCGATCGATTCCATGACGGCCGATGCGACCGCCGCCTCGGGCGTGACGCCTTTGCCCTGGGAAACCGCCATCGAACGCGAGTTTGGCCGGCACGCAACCATCGTTGGCAACCCCACACGATCCAGCCCGGTCACATCAGCAATCCGGGTAATACCAAAGACCGGAAAGAGGGGGCGCAAAAGATCGACAGTCTCGGCTGGGGGGCGGATCCTGTGCGTGCCGCGCAGATAATGTTTCAAGCCAACCCCTCGTTGGACCGTTCAAAGCTTTCTAATGTCCCTGCGCGACTTTTGATCCGCGTTCAAGGGGTGTTGGCACCCAATCCAGACCAACACCCGATATGCTCTGTCGTCAGACCGCCGCGGTCGGATCGATCTTGGCCCCGACTTGTGTCGGGTCAATCTTGGCTCCGACTTGCCCAGGGTCGATCTTGGCACCGCATTGTGTCGGATCGATTTTCGCCCCGTGCTGTGTGGGATCAATCTTGGCCCCAACCTGCGACGGATCAATCTTTGCCCCATGCTGAGCAGGATCAATTTTGGCACCACATTGTGCAGGGTCGATCTTGGCGCCAATCTGTGCTGGATCAATCTTTGCACCGACGGCGCGCGGCTCCATGGCGCCGGAATTCGCAGTGGAAGACTGCCGAGGCTCTTGCGCGGCAACGACGTCGGTCTTGACCGAAATGCCATCCCTGTCGATCGAAATCATGCGTCCGTCAGGCGCGCGGACAGTCATTTGATGTTTTTCCATGAAATACCTCCTGAGTAAGATGTGTCGACTTTTGTTTTAGTGACACCAATGAAACTACGTTTCCGGCTTGTTAACACAAAAAGCCCTTCAAATCACGTAAATACCAACCCATTGGCCTTGGGCAACGCCTGCCCTGGCGGTCCTGACTACGTGTTGCGCGGAAACCCCGCCAATTCGCATCTTGGCCACCGGACTGCCCGGTTATGTTGCACTTTGGCAAAAAACCTCTCGCTTTTCCACCACGGCGGGACCAAAACCAAAGAGCTCTTGAAACCGAAAGGTCAGGCCGAAACATGCAAGACCCGATGACATTTGATGTCGCTAAGCCCTTGGCTCTGTTACAGTCCTGCCCGGCCTACACCGCGTCGCCTTTGGTGAAACATAAGCTGGAAGGTCGTTCGATCCTTATCAAGGACGAAACCCACCGGATGAATCTGGGTGCATTCAAAGCGCTTGGCGGTGTCTATGCGGTGGCGGAGTTGATCCGCGCCCGTGTCGAAGGCCCGCTGGACCCGGCCGAGTTTCTGGACAAACGCGTTCAAAGCGTTGCGGCGCAGCTTACATTTGTCTGCGCCAGCGCGGGCAATCATGGCATGGCCGTTGCGGCAGGCGCACAATTGTTCGGAGCCAGTGCCCGGATCCATCTGGCGAGCACCGTCCCCGACAGCTTTGCCAAGCGCCTGCGCGCGAAAGGGGCCGAGGTTATCCGTTCCGGCCAAGACTATGAGGCCAGCGTCGCCGCGGCGATTGATGATGCGAACACAACCGGCGCCATTCACCTGGCTGACGGGTCATGGCCCGGATACACCCAAGCCCCGCATCTGGTGATGGAAGGCTACACCGTCATCGCTGAAGAAATGCGCGTAACCTTCGAAGCGTCTGGGAACTGGCCGAGTGATGTCTATCTGCAAGCGGGTGTTGGCGGGTTGGCTGCGGCGATGGCCTATATGATCCGCTCGACCTGGGCTGTTCAGCCAAAGATAATAGTTGTCGAGCCTGACGCAGCGCCCTGCCTGCGGGATAGCGTTCAGGCGGGGAGAATGGTTACGGTCAAAGGGCCCACCTCGGTCATGGGGCGTCTGGATTGCAAGATACCCTCGATGCTGGCCTTCGATATCCTGAGGGATCGTGCCGACACTTGGGTCACTGTCAGCGATGATCAGGCCCGTGACGCTGTGGACCAGGCCAAAACATTGGGGCTAGCGACCACACCCTCGGGCGCAGCCGGACTGGCGGCTTGTTTGGCAGAAAAAGCAGACAGACCGCTTGTCATCCTGTCAGAAGGCAACCTGGCCGATGGTTAAGCTTTTGGCTTGCCTCGACAGCCGGCATGCGCATGGTGAATGCGTTGCGCCCGGAGGTAAGCCAAACAGACTCTGGACCCTGTTTTTGTAGAAGGACTTGAAGATGACAAAACCCACGATTGGTTTCATTGGCGTCGGCCTCATGGGTCATGGTATGGCCAAGAACATCATCGCCAATGGCTATCCTCTGGTGGTGATGGCGCATCGCAACCGAGCGCCGGTTGATGACTTGCTGTCCCGTGGTGCCACCGAAGCGGCGTCGGCCAAAGAGATGGCCGCGCAATGCGACATCCTTCATCTTTGCGTTTCGGGCAGCCCACAGGTCGAACAATTGGTTCGCGGAGAAGAGGGTATTCTGGCTTCGGGCAAAGAGGGGCTGATTGTGGTCGATTGTTCGACCTCTGATCCGGTCTCGACACTGCAACTGGCGCAGGAGCTGCGCCAGGCGGGCATGGACCTGGCCGACGCGCCTTTGGGGCGCACCCCAAAAGAGGCCGAGGCCGGAACGCTGGATGCGATGGTTGGTGCCGCACCTGAGACCTTTGCCAAGATCAAGCCAGTGCTTGACTGTTGGGCCGGTCTGGTTGTGCATCTGGCCGAGGTGGGCTTGGGCCACAAGATGAAACTGATTAACAATTTCATCTCGCTGGGCTATGCGGCTTTGTATTCCGAAGCCTTGGCCATTGCCGAGAAATCGGGGCTGAGCGTCGAGCAGGTGGATTCCGTTATCCGCCCGGGCCGTTTGTCGAACGGGTTTTATGAGACCTTCATGAAATGGTCGTTGGAGCGCGACGAGAATGCCCACAAGTTCACCGTGACCAATGCGCATAAGGATATGCGCTATCTGGCCAATCTGGCCAATAGCGTGGGTGCGGTGACCCCGGTGCAGTCCGATGTCCGCAACGCGCTTGCTGCCATGGAGGCTGCAGGGCAGGGGCAGAAATACCTGCCGATGCTCGCGGATTTCGTGGCCCATATGAACGGGTTAAAACGCGGCTGACGCGCCCCGGTTTGATCGCGGCCGCAGGGCATGCTCAAAAACAAAGCGGATCGGCACGGGATGTGCCGGTCAGCACCATTTGCACCTGACCGGCTGTTGCGTCTGTCAAAGATCGGGCCCTATGATCGGGCATGACCGAAGACCTAGGCCTGATGATCTTCACAGATCTGGACGGAACACTCATCGACCACGAAACCTATCGGTGGGATGCCGCGAAACCGGCACTGAAGGCTCTTCAATCGTTGCCCACTGCCGTCATTTTAACCAGCAGTAAAACCGCGTTGGAAATCAGTGGCCTGCGGGCGAATCTGGGCTTTGAGAAGTGGCCCGCCATCGTCGAAAACGGCGCGGGCATTTTGCCCCCGTTTGCCGACGACATTCCCGATCGGTCACACTATGTCATGTTACGCGCAGCGCTGGATGCATTGCCAAAAGGCCTGCGCCAACCGTTCAAGGGCTTTGGCGATGTATCGGCAGCTGGTGTTGTCGAGATGACGGGCCTCAGCCCCGATGCTGCGACCCTGGCCCAGCAGCGCGGATTTTCCGAGCCGGGGCTTTGGCTGGGATCCGACGCACAGAAATCCGAGTTTCTTGTGGCCTTGCAAAGTCAGGGCATCACGGCCCAACAAGGCGGCCGCTTTCTGACGCTTTCTTTCGGGCGGAACAAAGCGGATTGTATGACTGAGATCATCGCGCAGCATCACCCCCGGCATACGATTGCGCTTGGGGATGCGCCCAATGACGTGCTGATGTTGGAACATGCCGAATTTGGCGTTGTGGTCGCGAACCCGCATCGCCCGGCCTTGGGCCCATTGATAGGCGAAGACAGCGGGCGCATCCTGCGAACAGAGTTGGCCGGGCCCGCAGGATGGAATAGAGCTGTTCTGGACCTTCTGAACAGACTGGACTTGCAAGGGAATATTAAGGAATGAGCGACTTTCACCAGAACGGGAACATCGCAACGCTGCATAATCTCAACACTCGGTCCCTGGATGAGCTGGAATATGAGCTGCGTAGCTTTGCCGAAACCCGCAAGATTTCTCTGGTGTTGCCGTGCCTCTATTCCGAGCTGGAAGGCCAGGCGATGCCGCATATCCTGTCCGAGCTGTCAAAGGTCAAATATCTGCACCGGATCATTATTGGCCTGGATGCGGCGGATGAGGCGCAGTTTCGCCATGCCAAGTCGTTCTTCAAGGACCTTAACCAAAATCATATCGTGATCTGGAACGACAGCCCGCGCATGCTGGCACTGGGAGAGCGGTTGAAGAAAATGGGCCTTGCCCCCAGCGAGCAGGGCAAAGGCAAGAATGTCTGGTCTTGTCTGGGTTATTTGATCGGCTGCGCTGACAGTTCGGTGATGGCCATTCATGATTGTGACATCCTCACCTATGACAAAGAGCTTTTGGCCCGGCTAGTCTATCCCGTGGCCAATCCCAGCTTTCCCTATCAGGTTGCCAAGGGGTATTACCCTCGGATTGGCGGGCAGAACCTGAACGGGCGCGTGACACGGCTGTTGGTCAGCCCGATCCTGATTGCCCTGAAACGGGTCATCGGCGACCGCGATTATATCGATTACCTGCGCAGCTTCCGCTATCCCCTATCGGGTGAATTTGCCATGCGCACCGCCATTCTGCCCGACCTGCGCATCCCCTCCGATTGGGGGCTGGAAATAGGCGTATTATCTGAGGCCTGGCGCAATCTGGCCCCTAAGGCGGTGTGTCAGGTGGATATCTCGGACGCCTATGACCACAAGCATCAGGATCTGAGCCCAGACGAGGCCCATGCGGGCCTGAACCGCATGTCCACCGATATCTGCAAGGCCATATTCCGCAAACTGGCGGCTGACGGAACGGTTTTTACGCCGAACGTGTTCCGGACGCTCAAGGCCACATATTATCGCTGTGCGCTGGACCTGCTGGAGGCCTATTACAACGACGCCAAGATGAACGGGCTGTCCGTAGACCGCCACAAGGAAGAGCAATCAATTGAGATGTTTGCCGAAAACATCATGCGTGCGGGGCAGATCTTCTTGGACAACCCGCATGAGACGCCATTTATCCCGACCTGGAACCGCATTCATGCGGCCGACCCAAGCTTTCTGTCCGACATCACCCAAGCTGCCCGCGCGGACGAAAAGGAATACTAACTGCGATTACTGATCCAGCGGCACTGATAGGGCGCAAGTGTCACAGTATCGGTCGACATATCCACGACATCACCGCTTAGCAGATCGACCCAGGCCTCATCATCGATAAGGTTCATCGACAGATGCGGAACCTCGACAATCTGGTCGCTGACATTGTGCAGGGCAAAGATCGATTGATAGCGGTCCAGGCTTTGGCGCCAAACCCCAAAAACGCGATCCTCGAGCGGGATGGTAAATTGTGTGGCGTTGGGGTGAAAGGCCGGTTGGCGCGTTCTAATCCGCAACCGATCTGACAGCGCTTTCAGAACTCTTGCCTGCGGTGTCGACGGATCATCCAGCAGCGCGTTCAGCGTCGGGTAATCCCATCGGTGCCGGTTGATCCCACGCTTCATACCGCGCCGTTCAACCTGTTCGTGATCGTTGGGGGTGGCCAGCAGCGAATGGATATAGAAAGCCGGAATGCCTTCCAGCGACATCGGGATGGTTTGAGAGCAGACGAACCGATCGAAGTGATGATCATCCTTGCCTGCAAAGGTCTGCGCCGTGGCCTCGTAATAGGTGGTGTTGATCTCATAGGGGGCCTCGCGCCCGTCGGGCAGGGCGCGCATCGAAACAAGCCCACCAACCTGTTTGATCGTGTCGATCATCCGCGCCTGTTCCTCGGCGGGCAATATCCCTTCGGCAGGGCGCATACCGATACCGTCATGGCTGGCGGTAAAGTTCAGATAGGCGCATCCCATCTGAGCAGGCGGCATCCCGCTTTGCCAGCGGCGCAGATAAGCGGCCGAACCCGACATGACTGCGTGCAGGATCAGCGGGGGCAGGGGGAAATTGTAGATCGCATGCGCCTCATCCCGATTGCCGAAATAGCTGAGGTTTTCTGTTTTCGGCACATTGGTTTCGGTCAGCAGGATGATCGTCTCAGTCGCATAATCGCACAGCAGACGCATCAGCTTCACAATGGCGTGGGTCTGGGGCAGGTGGATCGAGGGTGTGCCCACCTCTTTCCAAAGAAAGGCGACGGCGTCCAAACGGATGATGCGCACGCCGTTGTCTACATGCAGGCGGATGATCCGCAGAAATTCCAGCAGCACCTCGGGGTTCGAGAAATCCAGATCGATCTGGTCATGGCTGAACGTACACCAGACATGTTTGGGCCCGTTTGCCGTCTCGACCTCTTGCAACAAGGGCGTGGTCCGGGGGCGCACAACGTCGCTTAGGTCATCATCGGGCGAGGCCTCGAAAAAGAACGCGTCATAGGGCGATTGCCCCTGCCGATAGGCGTTGAACCAGGTCCCCTGGCTTGAGACATGGTTCAGCACCAGATCAGACATCAGGTGAAAATCACCACCAATCCGGTTGATATCGGCCCAATCTCCCAGCTGCGGGTTCACCGACTGAAAATCAGTCACGGCAAAGCCATCATCCGAGGTGAAGGGAAAAAACGGCAGGATATGGACGCCGTTCACCACCCCTTTGAGGCGGCGCAGCAGAAAGTCATGCAGCAAATCCAGCGGTTTATGCGCACCATCCAGGATCGAGTTGCCATAGGTTATGACCAACGCATCTTTTTCGCTCCACAGATTGTTGCTGGGCACACGACCGCGTTTTCTGGGATGTGCGGTGTCTGGCCAAAAGGCGTCAACAACCTGCGCGCCCAATTCGGCGGCATTTTGATCCGGATAGACCTGCCCCAGTAACGACTTCAGCCGAGCGTCAAATGTTTGGGCCTTGGATGGCTGCATGGAAACCTCTTTACTCTTTCGACGCACAGATACTGACCGCCATATTCTTGAGACTATCCACAGGTCTTGTCCACTCGGTGCCAGCTTGCAAGCAGAACTTGACGGGAAGCTGTTCAAATTTCAGGCAAAACCGTAACTTGTGGGTCTGATATCCTTAGTTTGGCCGCATTTTCTTGTGACGGTCCAAACGGGTTAAATGGCGAGGGGTGGCAGATCTGCAAACCCGAACTTCAAGCCAGCAGACCTGCTTTTTGAACTGTGAACGGGTCCAAAGAACCCGGATTTGAGCTTAAGGACTTTATATGAAAATCCGCCTTGCCGCTTTGCTATGTGCTGAATTCTAAGCGCAGGGTTGATGAGTTCGCTTAGGCTAAAAGAGAGATGGTAGACTTCCTGGGCACTTCCGGCAAAAGCGGTCGGCTCTTCATGCTGCGCCTGATCAGATCAAAAGGCATTCAAGTCGACCAAACGGCTGACAAAGGATCAGGTGCGCATCTGAAACAGGCGATTTAAGCGCCTTCTATGCAATGCTGAAATTGCCAGAGACTCCGACAGGGCTTTAACGTTCACTTTCCCGCCCCGTGTCAATTTGCGCCCGGATAGGTGATTGATCCCAAGCCAATCCTGATTTATGGGAGGCCCTGTCACATCAGAGTCTCCGGTTGGGTTTCATTACCCCGTTACGGCTCGGTGCCAGGTTGGACCATGGCACATACTCTTGGATCGCACGCCCCTGAAAGGCTTAAAAAAGGTAAGGGAACATGGCAGAAAAATCGAACTTCGATATATTGTATACCATTGTAGACGAAGCGCCGGAGCTGGCGAGCGCCTCGTTCCTGCCCATCATTCGCAAATTCGCATCCGCTGCGGGTGTCAGTGTCGGCACCAAGGATATCTCGCTGGCCGGTCGCATTCTGGCGACCTTCCCCGAGAATCTGACTGATGAGCAATGTATCACTGATGATCTGGCCGCACTGGGTGAACTGGTAAAAACCCCCGACGCAAACGTGATCAAGCTGCCCAATATCTCAGCCTCGGTCCCGCAGCTGGTAGCGGCCATCGAAGAGCTGCAATCGCAGGGCTATGACATCCCCACCTATCCCGAAGAGCCTTCGACCGATGAGGAAAAGGCCATCCGCGCGCGCTATGACGCGATCAAGGGCTCGGCCGTGAACCCGGTTCTGCGCGAAGGTAACAGCGACCGCCGCGCGGCGAAGGCGGTGAAGAATTATGCCCAGAAGAACCCGCATTCGATGGGGGAATGGGCAGCATCCAGCCAGACCAAAGTCTCGTCGATGTCAGGCAACGACTTCTATGCCAACGAGAAATCGGCCACCATCACCGCCGCGCAGGCAGGCGATGCAAAGATCGAATTTGTTGGCAAAGATGGCAGCACCACCGTTCTGAAAGACGGCTGGCCACTGGAAGAGGGCACCGTAGCGGACGCGACCTTCATGTCCGTCAAAGCTCTGTCGGCATTTCTGGCCGATGCCATCGAAGACACCAAAAAAGACGGCACGATGTTTTCGCTGCATATGAAAGCCACGATGATGAAGGTCAGCGACCCGATCATCTTTGGCTATGCGGTCAAGGCGTGGTTGGCCCCTGTGTTCGACAAGTATGCCGCTGAACTGGATGCGCTGGGTGTAAACCCGAACTCGGGCCTGGGTGACCTTCTGGAGCGGGTGAAAGGCAATGCCGAGATCGTGGCCGCCATTGACGCGCTGAAGGTCGACCGCCCGTCGATGTATATGGTTGACAGTGACAAGGGCATCACCAACCTGCACGTGCCATCGGATGTGATCATCGACGCCTCGATGCCTGCCGTGATCCGTGCGGGTGGCAAGGGCTGGGATGAAACCGGCGCCAAGGGTGACACCAATTGTGTGATCCCCGACCGCTGCTATGCACCGGTCTATGATGAGGCTATCAAGTTCTTCAAAGCCAATGGCGCGTTGAACCCCGCGACGGCTGGTGCGGTTGCCAATGTGGGCCTCATGGCGCAGAAAGCCGAAGAGTACGGCTCGCACCCGACCACGTTCCAAGCCCCTGCGGATGGTACAATCCGCATCGTTCTGGCCAATGGTGAGACGCTGCATGCGCATGAAGTTGAGGCCGGTGATATCTGGCGCGCCTGCACCGTCAAGAAAGCGCCGATCGAAAACTGGATCCAACTGGCGATGGACCGTCAGCGCCTGACCGGGTCCGAGGCGATTTTTTGGCTGGACGCAAACCGGGCCCATGACGCCGAGCTGATCAAATACGTCAAACCGGCGCTTGAGGCTGCTGGCGTGGCCGACAAGTTCCAGATCATGGCCCCGCGCGAAGCAACGCATCAGACGCTGACAACGATTACGGCCGGTAAAGACAGCATCGCCATCACCGGCAACGTGTTGCGTGACTATCTGACCGACCTGTTCCCGATCTTGGAACTCGGTACGTCGGCCAAGATGCTGTCGATTGTGAAACTGATGCAGGGTGGCGGTCTGTTTGAAACCGGCGCGGGTGGCTCGGCACCGAAGCACGTGCAACAGTTGGTCGAGGAAAACCACCTGCGGTGGGACTCGATGGGTGAGTTCTGCGCACTGGGTGAATCGCTGAACTTCCTGGCCGACAGCAAAGGCAATGCCAAGGCCGGTGTTCTGGGGGCTGCAGCCGAAGCGGCAACGCAGGGGATCCTGGACAACAACAAATCGCCCAGCCGCAAAATGGGTCAGCCGGACAACCGCGACAGCCACTATTGGTTCGCCCGCTATTGGGCCGAAGCCCTGGCGGCGCAGACGGAAGATGCCGATCTGGCAGCGGAGTTTGCACCCATTGCCAAAGCGCTTGCCGACAACGAACAGCAGATCTTGTCGGAATTGGCAGCAGCCCAAGGTCCTGCGGTCGATCTGGGCGGGTATTACCACACGGACGCAGCAAAAACGGCCAAGGTCATGCGTCCCAGCGCCACGCTGAACGCAATCATCGACTGATCTTGCCCGACAACGAAAACGGAAAAAGCCGGCCTGCTTGGGCCGGCTTTTTTCGACCGTTCCCTCAAATACACACGAAAAAAGGCTGGCCCCCATAGCCAGCCTTTTTCTGAGTGAGTGGGGCGGCCCTAAGCCGACACCGGTATTGTTAAGCCCAGTCTAGAACATTGAACCCAAAAAAAATATTCGGGGTTTCCCGTAGACATGAACGTTGTAGGGTCGCAGAAAGACCAAAATTCGTCCGAATTATGGTTAAAGTTTGCCGCTGCAACTTTTGACTGTTCTCGGTAGAACGTCTTGTTCATGAGCGAAAAAAGGGCCGGTTCAACAACCGGCCCCAGTGAATGCGTAAACCGAGGGATCAGTTCGACGCTGCAATCAGTTTTTCGTTATGCTCACGCAGAGTGTCAGAGACGATGGCGTACCACTCACCGGATTCCCGCATCTCGTTCAGACCTTTGTTCAGCATCGACAGGTACTGCTTGCCAAAGGGGTTGCTGCGGTGCGCGATGAAACGCAGCGACTGCGTGGTGGATACGAACGGGTTCTCGACCAGGTCGCGCTGGGTCAGACCCATTTCGCTCATGGTATCGGACATCAGCTGCACCTCGAAGGTGGCCGCATCCGCGCTGCCGGTCAGGACGGCATCCACACATTCGCGCGCGGTTACCGGCGCCAGGCGCACGTAATCGTCGCTGCCCAGACCCGCAGCTTCAAGGTCGAACAGGCCCCAGCCGGTCATACGGCAGATGGTTGCGCCTTTGAACTCGGTGTACGAGGTCGCTTGGGCATACTGGCTTTCCGGCAGTGTATAGACGCCGAACACGGTGTCATAAACCGGAACCGAGGAGTCAAACTGCGTGCAGCGGGTTTCGGTTTCGGGCGACCATTCGAAACTGCGGTTGGTGCAATCGGGCATGACCCAAGCCATCGAGACGTCAAACGCACCCAAAGGCAGAAGCGTATCAAGGTGCGAGTTCCAGTCATCAACAAAGCTGACCGAATAGTCGCGCGCGTTACCACCACGATTAAGTGCTGTGGTGCCCAGACGTGCGATGAATCCACCGCCATTCAGGGTTTCATCCGCAAAAGGTGCCCAGCCGTTGCCGGTGACCAGTTTGATCGGGGGCTCATAGACGCTGGAGCGTTGCACGCTTGCCGCACGCTGTTCTTCAGCCGCGATGATCTCTTGCGCCGAACGACCATTGGGCAGGCTACCGTCTTCACAAGGCAGGGCCAGAACCAGGCCGGGCGCCAGGTCGTTGGGGTTGGTGATGACACCGCGGTTGGCGTTAAAGATCGGCTGATAGTTCGACGTGCCATAGGCGGCAATCGCGATGGTTGCCATCGTGTCACCGTCTGACACGGTGTAGTTCGTACACGCTTCCTGAGCCGCGGCAGCCCCTGCGCTCAACGCGGTGACAGCGGTTGCCGACATCACTACTTTTTTCAGGTTAAATTCAAACATGTCCACTTCCTCCAGACAGTATTATGAGCCCGACGTGGGCCTTAGCCATTTTCCATTTGGTAACGAAGAGCGGTTGACACGATATCGCGCCACTCGCCCGATTGCTGCATGATCGCCAGACCCTGGTTCAGCGTCTCAAGGACGGCTTCCCCATCTGGATTGTCTTTGTGGGTCATGACGTTAAGCGACTTGATTGCCGCCAGATTGGGGTTTTCGATTATCTGATGCTCATAGCCCAGACGGCTGATCGCCTCGTCGGCCAGATGGGCTTCGATGGCGATGATGTCAGCCTCACCTTGCATGACCGCGTGGAAGCAATCATCCGGAGAGACTGGCCGCATCAATGTGATGACGGGTTCATACAAGCTGACCGCATCCATATGAGACAAAGACCAACCTTCGGGGCGGCAGATCGTTGTCCCTGCGAAATCCGCGTAGCTGAGCGTCTGTTCATAGCCAGAGCCTGACAACGCGAAGAACGTATCAACGACTTCATAGAACGGGTTCGAGAAATTGTAGGTCTCGCAGCGGTTACGGTCGTTTTCAGACAGGCTTTCGGCTGCTTCGCAATTTGGGCGCGACCACGGGAATGTGCCGTCAAAAGCCAGTGTCGGCATGAGCAAATCGAGATGCGAAGACCAGTCATTGACGAACTGGATCTTGTATCCCTGCTCGGGCGCGGCCCGCAACATGGCGGTCTCAACAAGCTGAGTATACAAGCCGCGATGGGGCAGGGCTTCATCCGTGAACGGGGCGTAGTTTCCACCTGTGATCAACAGCAGCTGACGATCACGGATTTCAGGACGCTCACTGTTGGTTGCGTTCCGGATCAACGCAGCACCTTCAACCCGCGCGGCCTCAATCTCGGCCTTGGCGGCTGCCTTGGCGGCAATGACCGCGTCTTCGCTTGATTTTTTGGCGGCTGCTTCGGCGGCGGCGACACGGGCTTCCGCCTCAGCGATTGCCTTCGACGCGCGCTCTTCTGCAGCTTTCACCAATTCCGAAGCCATTTCGACCGCCATGCGTTCTGCTTCGGTATCCGGCTCGGGCAGGGCCCGTCCCACGTCTTCCAAACAAGGAAAAGTCAGCACATCACCGATCCGGATGATGTTGGGGTTTGACCCGATGACGTCACGGTTCGCGTCATAGAGAAAACCATAGTCTTCCGTCGCATAAACCGCGATTGCCAGTTCGCGCAGACTGTCGCCGCGCTGAATTTCGTAGGTTGAGCAGGCTTCTTGTGCCGTTGCTGCGCCAGTTGCGGCTGCGAGCGCAAGGCTGGATATGATCAGATGGTTTCTCATGTGTCCTGTATTTCTACCAATTTCACGAAAGGGCCGGCTTAACGACGGCGATTGATATGTTGTCCTGATCCGGGTCGTTTTTTGCGTGAAGCGCTTGCAGCAACGCATCTGCGATGTCGCGCGCCGGGGCATTCGGATGCGCACGCATCAGTTGCTCAATTTCGGTGCCACTCAGAAACTGAAGCCCGTCGCTGCCCAAGACCAGGATGTCGGAAGATTTCAGTTCAAACGGAACTTCACGGCTATCGACCTTTGGAATCTCTGCACCCATGATCACCGAAGTCAGCTGATTGCGATCCGGGTGCGCCTTGGCTTGCGCCTCTGTCAGCGAGCCGTCGGCAACTTGGGCATCGATGACTGGCGCCATCGAGTGATCTTCATTGATCTGCTGCAATTTGTCGTCGCGGAACAGGTAGAGCGGGCTGTCACCAATCGAGATCCAAAACACGTTTCGATCTAGCAGCAACACACCCAAAAGGGTCGACCCAAGCTGAATACCGTGATCTTCGCTGTGGCTTGCTACGGCAGCGTTGGCCTGCATAGCAGCCAAGGGCAAGACATCGACAAGAGCGTCCTGCGAAAGCTCTTGGTCTTCCAGCAATCCGTCGAACGCCGCACGCCAGGTCGAGACACATAGGCCAGATGCAACTTCGCCTGCATCGTGACCTCCCATCCCGTCGGCCACAACGACATAGCCCGCCTGCGCCGCGTCGAAAACACGGGCAGCAATCGCATCCTCCTGCGTATCTCGCTGACCCTTATCCAGGATCAGCGCAACATCATATGCAGGGGTTGCCAGCATCAGTCGGTATCCCGCCAGTCAAAGCCATCGTCGCAGAAGGCTGCAAAGCGGAGAGAGGTTTCACTGATGCGGATCAGGTCACCGCTGGACAGTGCGATGGTGCTGAGGACAGGCTTGCCATTCAAACGCACAAGGTTGGCCTTGCCACCATGGCCCAGATAGCATTTGCGATCTTCGGGGTCGTAAGCAATCACCGCATGGTTACTGCGCGAGATGCCGGTATCGCCGAAATCCAGCTGAATGGCCTGATCATCATTCCGACCGATCTGCATCAGTCCTTCGGTCAAGGTAACAGCTGCGCCGCGACCCGGGCCCGAGGTTACAACAAGCCAGCCGACGGGGAATGTGGGCTCTGCCGCTTCGGTCTTGGCGACCGGAGCTGCCGTTTCCATCAAGTCCTGTACCTTGGTGTCACCGCGCTCGAACCCTAGGAAGGTAGTTTTGACGCGAGACCGGCGGTCACCAGTCGGAGCAGTTGCCGGGATCGGCGCTGGCTCTGGTGCTTTTGCGAAAGGCTCGGGAACACTCCGCTCCTCTTCTTGCTCGACTTGCTCGACGATTTCGGCAACCTCTGTGATGCTTTCAATCTCAGGGGTTGGCTCCGCTTTCTCTTCAGCCACCTCTATCGTCGCTTCGGCAACGGCTGCCATGACCTCTTCTTGGCTGGAAACGCCCTGTGCCTCGGTCAAATGCAAGGTGACAACCGGATCATCTTCTGACGCGATTTCGCTTGCAGCAGGTTCCTCTTCCAAGAGGTCTTCCTCGGGAAACTCTTCCATCTTCTCTTCTGGAAGCAACTCGTCGGCGTCGTCATAGCTCTCTGAGCTAAGATTGCCACCAGCAAGCGCGTTTCGCAGCGCGTTGAAATCCGCGATGGGCTCAGGCTGGCTGTTGTCTTCGGCCTGTACCTCGCTGACGTCTGCGAGATCATCGTCCTTGGCTTTGCCGGCACCTTCCAGAAGCCGGCTCAGAGGGCTTTTATATTTGAACATGGTGTCGACACCTTCTTCGCTAATGATGCGGGGCAGAGCCCGCGGGTTAATTCAGTTCTCAGCGCCGAAGCGCGGGGTTGAGGCAGACGCGCCGCGCGCTCAGTTTCCTGCCAGTTGCATGGTTGCGGTTGTTTCGGTTCCGTTACGCAGCACGGTGAATTTGGCTTCGGGCGTGTTCTCGGCCACCAGCGTCGCCAACACGGCGTCCAAAGCTTCGGGCTGGTCAATCGCTGTATCGGTGTTGCTTTCACGCAAGACGATGTCGCCGACCTGAAGACTTGTCTGACCTTCATTAGCAATCGAGTTCACTACAGTTTGCCAGCCGCTAACCGAAACATGTGACGCCTCAAAGGTCAGGCCGTTCTCCAGCCCGATGCTACGCTGTGCGGGAAGCGCCAAAAGGCCGTTCTGAGCACGCGTCTGCCCAAGTTCGCGATAGCGCGCGGCCTTGCGGATATGGCCATCAGGATCAACGGTAAAGCTGTCCAGAAAATGAGCGGCGAGAGAAAGATCTGCGCGCACCGGGTCACCATTCAGCGTGAAGATGGTCGCGCCACGCTGCACCCATTCACCAATGACCGACATGTCCTGGTTTGGGTTCACAGCGGTGACCGCGATTGTGTTGCCAGTGGACGCGCGCCGAAGCGCCGTTTGGAACGGAATGGTCACATCCCAATGCGCAAACGACACCTGTTTTTCGGAAAGGTTGACCGGTGTTGACGCCGCCTTTGCAACGGGCGTCACGTCTTCAGCCAAGGTTTCATTAAGCTGCGGTGCGGCCGCAGCTTCGATGGGAAGCTCTTCGGCCGCTGTCTCGTCGGACGCTTCTTCCAGCGCCCGCGCCAAAGCAGCGGCCAAAGGTTCTAGCGTTGCCGCAACCTCGGGAGTAACGAACTCTTCCTGCTGGGCAGGCTCGGTCGGTGCAACATCTGAATCCGCCGCCGGGGCCGGCTCGGCCGGTTTCGGCTCTGTGATGGCCTCGGCGGTCTGCTCGATCGGTTCCCCGGCGACCGCAATGGCATCGTTGGCCACTGCCGCTTCGGGGCTTGCCTCGGGCGTACCAGTGTTGCCCGACATCACATAAAATCCGCCTGCGGCCAGCGCAATCAACGCAACACCTGCAAGCAGCACAAATTTCTTGGTACCCCCGGTACCACTTCGGACGACGGTATCTACCGCCACCTTGTTGTCATCGTCCGAGGAAAATTTGGCCAGATCTTGATCCGCCTTATCCTCGTTTCCGAGGGTCAAGTCAGCGTTTCCGGCCAGCAGCGCAGTGACAACGGCCTCGGCGTTTTCGCTCTCGGCCTTGATCCGCGCTGCCTCTTCTTCCTTGTCCTTGCGGTCCATCCCGACAATGACCGAGATCGGGCGATGCTCGAACGTGTCGAACATGACGTCCGGGCCACGGAACATACGCAGCCAATCCAGCGCCGATTGCACACGGTCGGTGGCATGTACCTCCATCGCCTTGTCGATCGCTTTCAGAAAGTCTTTGGGATAGCCGACAAAACGGCCGTCGAGCGGCGAATAGGGATCGGCATGGCCACTGTTGAACGCGTTCAACCGTGTCTGACCGTCAATCGGACGCTCACCACTGATGGCGTGGTAAAGGGTTGCCGCAAGCACATAGAGATCGCTGCTGGGCCCTTGATCTGCACCCCGCACGTAGAATTCGTGTGGCGAATACCCGTCCTTGATCACCCGCAACGTCATCAGCGCCGCGGATTTATGGGCCGCCTGTTCGCGCGCCGCGCCAAAATCGATCAACACCGGCTGATGATGCTCGTCGATCAGAATATTGTCCGGTGAAATATCACGGTGCAACATGCCGCTTTGGTGGATGAATGCCACCGCAGACAACATTTTTTCGGTCACCTGAACGATGAAGTCCGGGCCCCGGTCGTTTTCGGGGTTCTCGACATATTCAAGCAGATCGCACCCACGGATCAGGTCCATCGCGATATAGGCGGTGTTGTTGTCTTCAAACACCTGATGCACGTTCACGATATTGGGGTGCACCAAACGCGCGTGATTGCGTGCCTCGAGAATGAACAGGTCTATGATGGCGCGCAGGTCTTCTTTGTATTCAGGATCGGCCGGTTCAACCAAATCACCGCTGCGTTTACACAGCGCCCCGGGGAAGCACTCTTTGATAACCACGTCACGTTCAAGGCTGTCGCGCGCCAGATATGTGATCCCAAAACCGCCATTGCTCAGAAAGCGCAGGATTTCGTATTGCCCGCGCAATAGTTTGGCGCCTGGTTGCAGACCTTCAATTTGAGGTTCGTCGTGCGTCGTGCCGACAGCCTGGTTGTGGCTCATTTCTTCCCGCCCATTTAATACATATTGCGACAAAGCTAACTGGGCTTTCAGCCCGCGAACTCACAACCAAACACAGCCGCAGAAACTTAAGACTGTTAGACGGTTCAAATCTGACTTTATTGGGGCCGCCGCATGGCTTCACTATGGACTTAAAAAATGGTGAATCAATATGTTGAGATATCGACCTTGGCGACACCATATATAGTGTTGCTGAGTTGGATAAATCGCACCATACCCCGCATTTCCCGGCTATTGGTCTCTGAATTCGAAACAATAGCAGCCCGATTCTTGACACCGCGAATCGGGCTGTAACAGTGCAATCTATGCGGGAATTCAGGTGCCTGTTCGGGAAGCCGCAGAAGCTTCGGAGCTGCCAGCCCAGGCCAGAGTATCGCTCAACTGGGCCAGAATCCGTACCGCATCTTTCAAAGGCGCGGAACCGCTTTCGAATTGCAGCAGCAACAAAAGGTCAGTCGCCTTTTCGAATTCAGCTGGAACCCAATCTGCGTCAGGGTTGATCTCTTCACTTGCCTCCAACCGCTCGGCAAAATCCTCAACAATCTCCTGACAATTCTGCAGAAATGCTGCAGGCTCGGTCTCGGGGCTTTCGCTGAGATCATGGTGAATGCTGGCAATCGCTGCGAGCCAATCCTCGAGGATCGGGTTTTGCAAGGGGGAGAGATTTGCCGCGACGCCAGGTTGAACCGATGCATCGTCAAGCTGTTCTTCTGATTGCGCGTCTTCAAACTGTTCCAGATAGGGCTGGAACACAGTCTCGATGTCTTTTCGCGCCGCGTCCAGATCGGCCTGGCGATGAACCGATGCCATGCGCAAAACCTGCTCGGCCAAATCCTGACCACCGCAGCTGTTCCAAAGATCAAAGTCAGGCTCCGGTTCTTGTGCCATCGCGCGTACCGCGACCGGAGTGCCAATCGGAACAACTGCTTGAAACAGGCCGTTCTTTTCTTTGTCCAGTCGTGCGGTGACACGCTCAAGCGCGGATTTGTCCGTCAAAAGATCAGCATGGGTGACCGCAAGCACACTGTTGTCGCGCAGCTTTTGCGGAACCTTCATCCACAGGTGACGCTCAGTCTCACGCCAAGCGGTGGTTCCATTGGTGCACCAGATCGCACAATCGACGTAACTCAACAGGTCCAACGTCTGCTTATAGGTGTCATCCAATGCACCGGCGCCCGGCAAGTCGAACAGAGAGATTTCCTGCAGGGCAGGGGTGTTTAGCCCAACCGAGATGAAATCTGGTTCTTCCTTGGCGGCTTTTTCGAGAACGATCCCCGAGTAAACTTTGGGCTCTCGATCCCACCAGCCAACTGTAGTTTCCGGAGACTCGGAATAAGCCACAATCACCAGCGGCAGTTTAAGATGCTGTGGACCTGTCGGCAGAATGTCGGCACCTGCCAGCATATTGGCAAGGCTTGATTTTCCAGCGCCGAACTCACCCGCGAAGCCGATTGAAACGGCGTTCGAGAGCTTTTCGGCATGTGCCATCGCTTTGGAACGCAGATCGTCCAGCCCTGGTGTTGCCGGCAATTTCTCAGTTGCAGTCAGAAACCGTTCGAGCTGTCTTACCTCTGCATCGGTTCCGGGGAAATCGATCATTCTGCGGCCTCTGGCTGAAGATTGTCTGACAGGGCAGCGCCCATGGTGCTGTTCAATTCATCGACGATGTGGCGGGCGCGGTCAACCGCAGCTTGTGCTTCGACACGCGGGTTGCTGCTTTGCGGCCCAACGCGATGCTCTAGATGGCCTGTGAGAAGGGCCAAGTAGTGATCCAGCACTGTTTTCATCCGCTCAACCAGATCACCGCGCGCGGTGTCGATCAGATCATCACCGATCATCTCGAATTCCTGAATGATCATTCGCTCAGCCCGATTGACGACGCTTTTGCGCGAAATCAGACGCGACAGCCAGGTGACGCGAAGTTCGACTGTTATACCTCGGGTCAGAGCCGTCATGTTCGGGCGGAACCAGCGTACAGCACTGGTATTCATGCGATTTTCGGACTGGTCGCGCCATCCAGGCAAGGCTCGGAGTGCCGCGTTGCTTTGCATATCAATCGCATAAAGCTCGCTTAACATGCGTTGGCGTACCACTTGAGTTGCGCCTTGAACCAATTCACGCATGCGTTCGCGCAGCGGTCCAAAATTCAACTCGGTCTCGTTGTTCTTGGCAAGCAAAGGCGATTGCCCGTCAGGTCCACGGACCACCAAAGAGACGGCCTCGGCCACCGTATCATCCATGACACCCCGCAAATTGGCCAGAACGTCGTCCATTTCATTGGTGATCGTCTCCGACTTTTCGACCACAAGCGCCTTGAGGTCTGAAAGCGCCTGATTGCTTTCCGTGATATCTTTGGTTTCGGGCCCCTCTTTCGCTTCCAGCGCGCGCAGGTTCGCTTTGCTGCGATCCAGCTCGCCCTGAGCGAAGCTGTTCAAGTGCTGCCACGCCATACGCAACTGCTCATTACGCGGCCCATTTGTCAGGGCCTGAGTTACATGGTGCCGCAGGTCTGGCAGACCCGAAGCAACCATAGCGGCATAGCGTAAAACAGCGGCGCGGCTGACAGGGCCCGAGCCCTGCTTGATCTCTTCCACACCAGACAGGTACTGACGCATCTGCTCAGGGTGTGCCCGAAGCCAGGCAAGGATCTGGTCGTGATCAATCCCGGTTTCATCACCTGTCAGAGCGTAGTGCGCCCATTGTGCGCTTCCCATCAGAACATCGATGTCCGAGTTGCCAAGGGCACGTTCGAGCCCTTCCAATACATCGGCACGTACTTTCGTCGCGTCTTCTGCACCGCCACCCAATTCGTCGACACGGTTGATGAAAACCACGATCTGACCAAGTTCCAACGCCTGCATCAGGCGGAACAGCTTAAGGTCCGCCCGCGAGAGTGCTTGGTGAGCAGACAGAACCACGACGAAGAAGTCCGACTCCTTCAGGTATTGTCGCGAAATCTCTTCCCGGATCAGCAAAGGGTCGTTGACGCCGGGTGTATCTGTGACCGTCAGGGGAAACGGAAAATGGCCAAGGTCAAAGTATACTTCGGCCTTGCGGGTAATGTCGCTATAAAGGCCACGATCAGACCCGGGATCATGCGCGTCCTCTTCTGTCGGGTCGTCGCCTGCGCAGACATACCGCGCCAAATCCTCGGATGTCAGATCTTCCAAATCATGGTGTTGACCCAGCAGGTGTTTATAACTTTCACCCAAACGCAGCTTGGCGCGCGTTTTCATCGCCTCAACCTGCTCTTCGATCATCTCGCGCTTATAGCTGTCCTCCTCATCGGGGAACATGTTGCGCAGCTCTTCGCCTTCGGCGATCAGCGATTGCCATTGGCGGTTGTCGAAGAAATGGAATTCGGCCCCCGACGTTCTGCCCGAAGGGTGACCGAAATGCATGTCGGTAATCACCGTCGTCCAAGGGTTTACGTCCGAGGGCAAGTATTCGGCATGACCGGTAAACCCGTTGATCAGGCGAGACTTGCCGGCTTTGATCTGGCCGACAAACGCAATCGAGGGTTTCAGGTTTGTCAGGTCGTCAACAATGCGTGAGATGAAATGACGGGTTTCGTCATTGCTCATCTCATTCATATCTTCAGCGATGCGAATAAGTTCGTTGCGTTTCTGCTCGCTCATTAGGTTCACCTGGTAACTCATATGCACTAATATTAAAGAATAAAGAACAGGATAGGGCAGGATCGCGGTTATTCAGCGGCACCCTGCAGTGATCTCCATAGGTTTACGACTGCACCCAGCTTGCGCGCCTCGTGCAATGTGATTGCTGTTTGCGCACCGTCGCACAGGATCGAAAGGCCGGTGCCTTGCCCGCCCGAAGCGCGCACAACAATCAGTTGTGGTTGGGTCAAGGCACCTTCGCTGTCCGATTTCCAGCCGGCAAGGTCCTTTGCAAAGCTTTGCAAAAGCTCTTGTTCGGGAAAACCGCTCTGACCTTCGGCGCAAAGCCCGTCGAGTTCGAGCGCTTCGCCGTCGTCGTCACTTAGAAGGATGCGACCCTCTGCAAAGCGATCAGAGGCCGCGTAGAAACCATGCGCCATACCCGAGGGGCTGGTGGGTTCGGTTTCCACGGCTTCAACCGGTTCCACGTTTGGCTCGGGCTCGATTTCTTCCTCGGGCGCGTCGGGCACGATCGTCATGATAGGTTCTTCGGAAATTTCTATCCCGGCACAGGCTGCAGCGATCTCGGAATAGGTGATCCCGACATCGTCAGCCTCAAGCTGGTTGTCCGGGCGCAGCGATACCAATTCAAGTGGGCCAGGGGCCATCGCGATGTCCGTCACCATCCTTGCCAGAACCTCGGTCAGTGCTTCGCGCGGCTCCGTTTCAAAATCGGGCGTTGGCTCGTCGCCAAAGCTAAAGATATCGGTGATGCGAGAGCTATTGACCTCGATCGCCAGAACCAGGTCGTTGGCGGCCGTAAACTCCAGCCTGCGCGGAAGAATGGTGCCACGAATGGCTTTCAAAACGCCGTTTCTGCGGTCCTGTGCGGTGTCACCGTTCAGGTAGACAGCAGGCGTCAAACGCGCGAGTGAGTTGCGTCCAATACTGTCGAGCATCTCAAGAATGTCGGTATCCATCGTGTCTTGACCCCCTTTGGACCTGTCTAAACCGCCGCCGCAACTGGCCCGAGGCTGAGATGTGATTTCGTCAGCGCCAAGCCCGCTTTTTCGTCACTGCGGCAGACATAACAGACCACGTGATCCGGATATTCCCGCGTCCGCAAAAAGATGTGCAGCCGATCATCCGAGAAAACGGCAATTTCCCCAAAGCCCGGGTTGTCATCTTCTTGGGTGCCGATCATGCGCAACAATGATTCAAAGCCACGAACACCGCGCCCTTGAAACAGGTTCGCAACGGCCAATGCCAGGTTCTCGAGCAGGTTCGTGTGATCAGGTTGATCCGATTTCAACCCAAGCAACATACCCGTTTCCATATCAACATACCCGGCTGCAACGCAGTCGGGTATGGAGTCCATGGCAGTGGAAAGCGCGTTCTCAATTGACATGTTCTAACCTGCCTTTGGCGCGAGCGAACCGGAACAAACTACAAAGCATGTCGTTCCGCCGCCGAGTTTTCTTCAGATCGTCCAATTGGGCTTACCGGCTGATCTGAATTGGGTTGGTAATCACGGGATATCTGATCGAACTCGGTCAGGAAAGCCGAGAAGACACTGCGCAGCCCATTGGCATCGTCGGGCAACTCCTCTTTCGAGACAAATTCGTTCCAAAGATCGACCGCGCTGATCGGCGTTCCAGGCACAACCTGAATGAGTGATTTCATGTCCGGTTCTGGGGCGTCCGCGACGTCATCCTCAAGCTGCATTGGTACAACTTGCCCGTCGGTCAACGCATTGGATTCGGGTTCGGGCTCGTAGTCTTCTTCAGACTTTTCAGCCAATAGGGCCGTTATCGAGGATACCGACCGTTCGATATCGGATTCGACGCCGCGCGCGATTTCCACGATTTCGATCTCTTCTTCAACCGGATCATCTTCACTGGTGTCTGAAACGGTCAATTCATCTTCGGGTTCCGGTTCTTCTTCGCCTTGGAACTCGAACTCGTCAACATCCGTGGCCGGGTTTGGCAGGAAGTCCAGATCCATTGCCTCGTCTTTGTCATCGCTGAACGAAACATTCTGATCCTTCGCTGTGACCTCGTCCTCATCGACGATCATCTCCTGCCGCAGCTTCTCGGCTTCCTCGGCTTCGATCCTCGGACGCTCGATCTCGTCCGAACGCCGTTCGACACGCGCAGGACGCACCGGAAAGCTTGTCACGGTTTCGGTGTCCGCGTTTTCGGGAGGGATCACTCGGACAGTGGTCACGTCGTCCTTTGCCTCGCTCGGCTTGGCCGGACGCAGAGGTTTGATCTTTTCGATCCCAGGTAGGGTTGATTTTTCCATTTGGTAGCGCGACAGCATTTCGGCGCGGCTTCCCATGATCTGCTCGGTGATCTCAAGGAAGCTGTCGACCATCTTGCCGCCACCGCTGCGGCCCCACATCTCGGCATCTCCGGTCTTGTCCCGGGCAATGATGGCATCGCGTGCCGAGAAAAGGATAGACCGATTGAACAGATGTCCGGCCTCGCGGTTCACGCGACGTAGCACCTTTTGGCGATCTTTCGTATTCAATGCGTCGGCACGGGTGACCAACAGAAGCGAGTTGGCTTGCAGACGCTCGGGCAAGGACACCCAAGTGGCACGCTCGGTCTCGCGCCAGGCTTGAGTGGAATGTGTACACCACAGCACGCCATTGGCCTGACCAACCGCACGACGCCAGACATCGTTCGAGATCTTGGGATCAGAGATACCGGGGGTGTCGATCAAATCGACGGCCTCAAGAATATCCGCCTCAAGAAAAATGCGCACGAACTGCACATCGTTGACGCCAACCTGATCAAGCTGATCCAGCGTGATCATTTCTTTGCTGCCATCATGACGCAGAACATAGGCCGAGCCTTCGCCAAAGCTGAACCAGACCGGCGGCAATTGCGTCGCTGTGACTTGTGTCGGCAACGTTTGTTTGCGCAAGAGAAAGTTCATCAATGTCGATTTACCGGCACTGAATTCCCCCATCAGCGCAAAGACGGGCTTGCGGCGCGACCACTTTTCAATGCGGTCCCAGGCTTTGGGGGTAACGAAACGGGTTTGTGCTGTATTTACCATAACTCTTCTTATGCCGCTTCGTTGCTAAGATCTTTGAGGATGTCACCCAGGATATCGTCGCGCGATTTCTGAGGCTTCTGTTCGGCCATCAGCTCTGCACTACGGGCTTTGCTTTGCTCTCCGGACTGAGAGATGCTGAGCAATGTCTCTTTCTGCTCGCGCAGGAAATCAGACAATGTCGCCCGGACATTTTCCAGAACGGCTGCGATCTGGTTTTCTTCAATGTCCTTGGTGATCGAGTTCGCCTCAGAGGCGATCAGACGGGTGTAATCTGCAGCATAAGCTTCAAAGCCCTTGCGCTTTTGCCACCAGCGGCGCCACCAGGTGCTTTGCAGGTCAAGCGCAATGGTCTTGCCGATGCCCAATGGCGGCGGTACGCGCGGCACAATCGGCGCTTCGATCGTGAACTCGCCCAGATGGTTGCCCAACAGCTTATGGTACAGTTCACCGATATCCGCTGCAGCGGCTTCATAGAGCGCACCAGCATCTTTCCGCATCGCGCGGGCAAAGCTGAAATAGGCCGCTTTTTGTAGGGTCCGAAGGCCAGCGGGATCGTATTGCCAGGTCCCCTGCTCGCCGTTTTCTTCCAGATGCGCGATCAACGAGTCCGTCGCGCGTTTGACAAAATTCGTCTCTGCCGAGGTCAGGCGTTCGAGTACCTTGTCGCGCAGTTTTGCGGTCAACTCGGCCGCTTTCTTCTCGTATTCGTCTGAAACGGCGGCGATCGCCTCTTCGGGGCTGGCGCCTTCCAAATTGTGAACGACCCCTTCGCTGTCCGACAGCTTTTTGGCAACCGAGGTGGCACGGATCTGGCTGGCGATGTTGCGCGCACGGTGGCGCACGCGGTCGATCAATCGCTTGCCTGTACCTTCAGCGATCCGTTCATTCATTGCCAGCAGCAGATCCGGCAATCCGGACAATGCCCAAATCTTATCCAGCGACGCGGCTTCATCCCCAAAGCCGGCCGCCAGATAGAACGTGTTCAGGGTCTGCCGCGACTCTTCCGTGAGGATGTCAGGATTTCCTGTCAAAGCGGCTTCTGCCCAAAGGGCACTTCCGAACACGATACTTGTTGAGGTGTCGATGTTGTTCTGTTTCAGCGTTTCCTGAATTCTGTCGCGAATTTCAGGCACTTGGTTGATCGGATCCGACAGTTCATCAATCCGGTTCACAAACAGGATGATCTGACGGTTCTCAAATTGCGCGATGATCCGCATCAGCGCCATATCCATCGTGGTCAGCGCCTGACTGGCGGCCAGAACCACGATACACACTTCAGACCCGCGCAAGCTGCGCAGGGTGATTTGTTCGCGCACCATGAACGTGTCGTTCACACCCGGCGTATCACAAAGGCGCAAAGCCAACGGATACTGCGGAATATCCATGTAAAGCTCGGCCGACTTGGTCACATCGGCAAAACGACCGGTCTTCGGGTTGATGTCCGGATCGTCTTCATCGCCCAAACAGACATAGCGTTGGATCAACTCGTCGTCGAAATAGTCATACTGGTGGCTTTGCCCCAGGATCAGGTCAAAATGCTTGCCCAGACGTTCTTCCGACTTGGCCTTCATCTCGGCCACCTGGCGACGGATGTCCTCCATCTCGTCATCGGCACCGGCCCGGTTAGCCAGTTCGCCCAGACGGCCGCCACCGACCATCAGGTTGTCCCACTCTTCTTGTTCAAAGAATGTGAATTTCGACTTTGTGTCGCCTTCGGTCCGAGTGTTGATGTTGAGCGTGGTCACCACCGAGGTCCACGGGTTTACATCAGAAGGCAGCAAATCCGGGCGCCCTGCCAGAATGTTCACGATCGACGATTTGCCCGCCTTGACCTGCCCCACCAACGTCACGTTGGCGGTGAAGTTTTCCATTCGCGTCTTGAGTGTGGCCAAACGTGCCGAGGAGCGCGCATCCGCCACCTCTGTCAATTGGTCAATCTGCGCCGTCAGGGAAGTCATCGCTTCTGTCACGGGGGACAGAGCTTCGTTTCCAACGGACAAAAGATGGTCGTTGCGCGCCATTATTCAGCCTCCGGTGCCAGTTGCGGCAATTTCTAACGGCTGGCCACCTTTCGGCAGGCCCGCCAATGTGTCGATTCGCGCGATCAGATCCAGCGCATTGCCCAAGATCTCGGCCTCGGTCAGAGGCGATATCGATTCATAGGCCAATGAATCGGCCAGAACTTCGATCGAGCTGAAATGCTCTCCGTTTTCCAGACGCGCGACGCGACGCCCTGTTGGAAAGTCCTGGGATTTGTGTGCGGGTAACGGCATACGCGCATTGGCCAGCAAATAGCGGTCACCCGAAAGGGTTTTCAAAGCAATCCCAAACCCTGTTCCAGGGTGATGGCGATTTAGAACTTTGAGCTCGTCGACAAAGCTCTCACGCGCAAGATCGATGACATCCTGCTCGCTTACGGCGTTGTTCATCTGGTTGGTCACGACAGAGACCCCTGTTGTTGGAGTTGAGCGGGAACTGGCAAACGCGCCACGCGGCAAAAAAGACTCATTAACTCGTTGTCGTTAAACAAGCGCGATTACCGCGGTGTTATTTTGACGCGAATAAGATTTTTTGGCGTTTGAATTGTGGCGCGATTGTGATGGCTCTTCGCATAAATGTCTCAACCCAGGGTGGAGTTGTGTGAATACGCCGGGAAAAACACGGACGACAAGCCGTAACTAGCTGGCCGGAATGAAAAAAATGACCGAGGCACCCACTCGGTCAAAGAACCGATTCTGATGACCCTGCTCGTCCCGGCAAGGGTCATAACGTGACACACAAACTTGCGCTGGTCTTCATTTTCCCTCTCGCACTCGACAGGAAGCTTTGTTATTCAGCGCGTCATTGCGGTGCACATGCACCACGGTTGCGGGTGTGGCGAAATTGGTAGACGCACCAGATTTAGGTTCTGGCGCCGCAAGGCGTGGGGGTTCAAGTCCCTCCACCCGCACCACAAAAACAAAATATTCTATTGTATTACAGATGATTATATAAAATAAATTGCTTTAAGACCCACTATTAGTCCCACTTCTTTCTTCCTGTTATCGCTACCTTCCAACCTGTCTATCAATCTACCGACTGATGACCCGTTCAACTTGTTCGTCCCGATTCAAGAAGCATAGTGGACACTTCAAACTGCCTTGTAAGAGCGGTTTTTGTCAGCAAACCGAAAGAAAACCTGAACACAACTAGCTAAGAAACGCGGTCTCCAATCCTCCTGCCGCCCTTGGAACACGACTGCGTTGAAGATGGAAACCGCCAGTGCAATGACCGCGCAGAACGGCGAACTAGTCATACTACGAAAAGCCTCAGATCACGGTAGTGGGCCCAAAGCGGCCCTATTTTGCCCCTCGGAAATAAGCGCCCACCTTTACATTAACGCGTCCAGAATGTCTTAAACGCAGCTTGCAATTCAGGCACGGCATCGTCGCGCGTAAGAAACTTTCTAATTGGCATCATCTCCCAACACTGTCCCTCTTCGCCAAATTCGATTATCGAAACAACGTCCGGAGATACCATACAAACAAAAAAGGCAACTTCGCGTTTCGGCAGATTAGCTGCTGCTTGGGCAATAAAGGTTGCTTCGTAAACAACTGAGCTCTTCGACAAACATACGCCGAACTCCTCCTGTGTTTCCCGCAACGCGCAATCTAGCGCAGTTTCGCCAGCTTCGCGAACACCCCCAGGTAAGTCCCACTGGTTAGGATTAGGAATGTGATCGAAGTTGTCTCTCAGGTAGGTTACTACCGTATCATTACAAATGACTGCTATCTTCGCACCTTGCAGATTGGTCGCTTCCGCAACGCTCATTTTAGCTCCGACGAGTGAAATCTCCGCTTTACGACTTGAAGTCTTATCGTTGCTTTGGCGGTTATTGCAAGGAGTTGGAATGAGAGTGAGTTTGAGTAGGATCAGCCGATCGATCTGCAATCGCAAATATCGTTCCAAAGAAAATTATGCAATTTAAACTTGTGCGGCGGCAAATTCCGCAGAGCAAATGTTCAGGTTGCATCCCGGCGCTTTGCAGCAAGGAACGTCCGCTTTGTCCGGCGGTCTCAATGGATCGCCGCAACACTTCACTTTGAGAGCA
>NZ_WQEG01000011.1 GCF_013033515.1 Ruegeria sp. HKCCA6707
AACACTCCATCTTTGCTCTCAAAGTGAAGTGTTGCGGCGATCCATTGAGACCGCCCCGCAAAGCAGACATTCGCCGCGATTTGGCGAACGTTTACACGAGCCCAAAGCGGTCTTTGCAATGTTCAGATTGGAACCTTTCCCATCGGCACGTTAGCAATGTGTAGCCTCTAGTTTTTGGGCATACGACCGACTTTCGTGTACACTCGCCACACTGCTCTGTCGAAAAGCTGAATAAAGCAATCAACTTCCTTGGGGGGAGAAACTATGTCAATCGAAACGACCGCACGAGAATTTTTTGAGGCTTGCGAGACTGGTAAGGGTTGGGAAGGGTGCAAAGGCTATTGCCATGAAGACGCTACATTCTCTGCTCAGGCAGATGCGTTAGCTGACGTACCTACGCTGGAGGGGTATGCGGAGTGGATGAAGGGTTTGCTGACACCCGTCCCAGATGGTCACTACGAGTTGAAGTCATTCTCGACCGATGCAGATCGTGGCGTTGTAACAGCATTTGCCGTGTTTCACGGAACCCACTCGGTAGACGGGCCAGTGCCCGCGACCGGAAATAAGGTTGCGGCAGATTACGTCTATGCGATGGAGTTTGACGGTGACAAAATTAAGCACATGACCAAGATTTGGAATGACGTTCACTCGTTAAAGCAACTCGGCTGGGCATAACCGCTGTAGGATGATTTGTGCGTAAGCGGCCTGAATTGGCGGTGGCCCCTTTGTCCGCACAGCAGAACAAAAAACAGCCCACCGGGTAGGTGGGCTGTTTTTGTTGAGCGGTTACTTACTCAAAGTTGACGCACGGCTCCTTTCGCGGCGCTGGTGGTCAACTTGGCGTAGGCTTTCAGCGCTGTCGACACTTTGCGCTTGCGGGGCTCTGCCGGTTCCCAGCCTTTTGCGTCCTGCTCGGCGCGGCGGGTGGCCAGCTCTTCCTCGGACACCGCCAAGTGGATCGTGCGGTTGGGGATGTCGATCTCGATCCGGTCGCCGTTTTTGACCAACCCGATCTCACCGCCTTCGGCCGCCTCGGGTGAGACATGGCCGATCGACAGGCCCGATGTACCCCCCGAGAAACGCCCATCCGTCAGTAGGGCACAGGCTTTGCCCAGGCCTTTGGATTTCAGGTATGACGTCGGATACAGCATTTCCTGCATCCCCGGACCACCGCGTGGGCCCTCATAGCGGATCACCACCACGTCGCCCTCTTTGACCTTGCCGGTCAGGATGTCATTGACCGCCTGATCCTGGCTTTCGCACACATAGGCCGAGCCGGTGAATTTCAGGATGTTCTCATCAACGCCTGCGGTTTTTACGATACAGCCGTCGCGCGCTATGTTGCCGAAGAGAACCGCCAGACCACCATCCTGGCTGAAGGCGTGTTCTTTCGCACGGATCACGCCGGTTTCGCGGTCTGTATCCAGCTCTTTGTACCGGTTCGACTGGCTGAAGGCCTGCGTTGTCCGCACACCGCCGGGCGCGGCTTTGAACAGATCCTGCGCCTTTGGGTTGTTGGCAACCTTGATGTCCCAATTGGCAATCGCCTCACCCATGGTGGCCGAATGGACGGTGCAGCAGTCTTCATGCAGAAGGCCTGCGCGGCTCAGTTCACCGAGGATCGAGAAGATGCCGCCGGCGCGGTGGACGTCTTCCATATGTACGTTCTCGGTATTGGGCGCGACCTTGCAGAGGCACGGAACCTGTCGGCTGAGCCGGTCCATATCGGACATGGTGAAATCGACACCGCCCTCGCTGGCGATGGCCAGCAGATGCAGCACCGTGTTGGTTGAACCACCCATGGCGATATCCAGGCTCATTGCGTTTTCAAACGCGTCAAACGTGGCGATCTCGCGGGGCAGGAACCCTTTTTCGTCCAGCTCATAATGCCGCTTGGTGATCTCGACGATGCGGCGACCGGCCTCCAGGAACAGCTCTTTGCGGTCGGAATGAGTCGCCAGGGTCGAACCGTTGCCGGGCAGCGCCAGACCCAGCGCCTCGGCCAGGCAGTTCATAGAGTTCGCCGTGAACATGCCCGAGCACGACCCGCAAGTCGGGCAGGCGTTTTCCTCGATATGCTTGACCTGTTCGTCGGTGTATTTGTCATCTGCTGCGGCGACCATCGCGTCGACCAGATCGATCTTTTTGACATCCAGATCGGCGATGTCGATCTTACCTGCCTCCATCGGTCCACCCGAGACAAAAATCGCTGGGATGTTCAGGCGCATGGCGGCCATCAACATACCCGGCGTGATCTTGTCGCAGTTCGAGATACAGACCATCGCATCAGCACAATGGGCGTTGACCATATATTCGACCGAATCCGCGATCACTTCCCGCGAGGGCAGGGAATAGAGCATACCGTCATGGCCCATGGCGATCCCGTCATCCACCGCAATCGTGTTGAATTCCTTGGCCACACCGCCTGCGGCCTCAACCTCGCGCGCGACCATCTGGCCCAGATCTTTCAGGTGCACGTGGCCGGGGACAAATTGGGTGAACGAGTTGACGATAGCGATGATCGGCTTGCCGAAATCGTCATCGCCCATACCAGTGGCGCGCCACAGGCCACGCGCGCCCGCCATGTTGCGGCCATGGGTAGAGGTTCTGGATCTGTACAA
Organism: Ruegeria sp. HKCCA6707; assembly: GCF_013033515.1. Taxonomy (GTDB): domain Bacteria; phylum Pseudomonadota; class Alphaproteobacteria; order Rhodobacterales; family Rhodobacteraceae; genus Ruegeria. Next base: position 2,622 of record NZ_WQEG01000011.1, read on the forward strand.
TGGCATGATGCTGTTTCCCTTTTGCCTCGGGTTGCATGTTCGAAGGATTGTGCGTTATAGCGCACGTATCACATGTGCGCTATAACGCACAAGAGGATTCGGAAGGCCGGGATATGGCACCAGACGAGATTACACTGAAACTTCGGGACGTGCGGGCCGCATCGGGGTTGAGCCTGTCGAAAGTGGCCGAGATGACGGGTGTCAGCAAAGCGATGCTAGGCCAGATCGAACGCGGTGAATCCAGCCCGACCATCGCGACGCTTTGGAAGATTGCCAAAGGGTTTCAATTGCCGCTGAGCGCTTTGATCGGGCCATCGGCGCTGCGTGATCCGGCCAATTCGGGCGTGTTCCAGACAGTGACCTTCCCCGGCAGTATCGAGGTCAAGATTGTCTTTCCTTTTGATCCCGCACTTGGCGCCGAAACCTTTCACGTCCAGCTTGCTCCGAACCAAAGCCACGAGTCGCCGCCTCATGCAGCAGGGGTGACCGAAGAGGTCTTTGTGCTGAGCGGTCACCTGGAAATCCTGCGCAATGGCGACTGGCTGCCCTTGCAAACCGGCCAGGGCCTGCGCTTTGCCGCGGATCAGCCGCATGGCTACCGCGCCGGAGCAGACGGGGCTGCGTTCCTCAACATGCATCACTATGCGCAAAACCCTGAGGTTTCTGAACGGGTATCCCATGACCGCACTGCTTGACAGCCTGACTATCGTGGACGCCATCGGCTCTTTCGGGGCGCTGATCGTGGTTGCAGCCTATTTCGCGACGCAGATGCGGATGATGAACTCCGACGATCTGGCCTTTCCGGTGGTGAATCTGCTGGGCTCGGTGCTGATCGTCTATTCGCTGGTCTACAACTTCAATCTGGCCTCGATGCTGATCGAAGGGTTCTGGATTCTGATCAGCATTGTCGGGATCGTGCAGCATTTCAGGTTGCGCCGGTCGGCAGAATAGGCGCTATCCAGCCTTGAACCACCATGCCGCCGGGTATAGGGAAAATTCAAGCTCGCTTAGGAGATGCTAAGATGCAGGATGATCCCAAAACCCTTGTATCCACGGATTGGCTGGCCGCTCATATGAAAGACCCGGATCTGCGGATTTTGGATGGGTCGTGGTACCTGCCGTCGCAGAACCGTGACGCCAAAGCCGAATATGATGCGGGCCATATCCCGGGTGCGCGGTTTTTTGATATCGACGATATATCCGACCACCGTTCGGACCTGCCGCATATGGCGCCTCCGGTGGAAAAGTTCATGTCGCGGCTGCGCGCGATGGGTGTGGGCGACGGGCATCAGGTGGTGGTCTATGACGGGGCCGGGTTGATGTCAGCTGCGCGGGTTTGGTGGTTGTTCCGCCTGATGGGGCAGGAGAACATTGCTGTTCTTGATGGCGGGCTGCCCAAATGGCAAGCTGAGGGGCGTGAGATCGAAGATCTGCCGCCCGTTATCCGCGACCGCCACATGACGGTGCGGGTTCAAAACCATCTGGTGCGCGATGTCACTCAGGTCTCGGCTGCGTCCAAACTGGCGGATCACGAGATCATCGATGCGCGCGCCGCCGCGCGTTTTGCCGGTACCACGCCCGAGCCGCGCGAAGGGTTGCGTTCGGGCCATATTCCCGGGTCACGCAACGTACCCTTTACCGATTTGCTGAATAAGGACGCGACGATGAAGTCGCGCGACGCGTGCCGCGCCGTTTTTGAGGCTGCTGGCGTTGATCTGTCGAAACCCGCCATCACCTCTTGCGGGTCGGGCGTGACCGCCGCGATCCTCAGCCTTGCGCTGGAACGCATGGGCAAGAAAGACCATTCGCTTTATGACGGCTCCTGGGCGGAATGGGGTGCCTTCCCGACCCTGCCCGTCGCAACCGGAGAGACCTGATGTTCGAGAACCTCAAACCGCAGCCCGCCGACAAGATCCTGGCTCTGATGCAGATGTATCGCGAAGACCCGCGAGACCAGAAGATTGATCTGGGTGTTGGTGTCTACAAAAACGCCGAGGGCGTGACCCCGGTGATGCGCGCGGTCAAAGCCGCCGAGAAACGTATTTGGGAAGAGCAGGACAGCAAAGCCTATACCGGTCTGGCCGGTGATCCGGCTTTTGCAGACGCAATGATCGGCCTGATCCTGGGCAGCGCGGTTCCGCGCGCCAATATCGCCGCTGTGGCAACCCCCGGCGGTACCGGCGCATGTCGTCAGGCGTTCGAGATGATCCGGATGGCCAACGCGTCTGCGCGCGTATTTGTGTCGAACCCGACATGGCCCAACCACCTTTCGATCCTGAACTATCTGGGTATCGAGACGGTTCAATACCGCTATTTCGACAGCGAAACCCGCGGCGTTGATTTCGACGGTATGATTGCCGATCTGAAGACGGCCGAGCCCGGCGACGTGGTCCTGCTTCATGGATGCTGCCACAACCCTACGGGTGCCAACCTGAACATGGTGCAGTGGCAAGAAGTTGTGAACATCATCAACGCGCAAGGCCTCGTGGCGATGATCGACATCGCCTATCAAGGCTTTGGCGACGGGCTGGAGGAAGACGCGCAAGCAACCCGTCTGGTGGCCTCATCCGTCAGCCGCTGCCTGATCGCGGCGTCCTGTTCGAAGAACTTTGGCGTCTACCGTGAGCGCACGGGTCTGTTGATGGCCATCAGCGACAAAGCCGAAGAAACAGCGCTGAGTCAAGGCACGCTGGCGTTTCTCAACCGCCAGAATTATTCCTTTCCGCCCGATCACGGCGCACGGGTCGTGACCACGATCCTGAACGATGATGCCTTGCGCGCCGATTGGGCTACTGAGTTGGAAGAAGTGCGTCTTTCCATGCTGGGGCTGCGTCAACAACTGGCCGATGAGCTGCAACGTCTCAGCGGGTCCGACCGGTTTGGATTTGTTGCCCAACATCGCGGCATGTTCTCACGCCTCGGTGCAGCCCCGGAACTGGTTGAGCAGCTGCGTAACGAACATGGTATCTACATGGTCGGCGACAGCCGGTTGAACATAGCGGGTCTGAACGCAAATACCGTGCCGATACTGGCGCAGGCGATCGTCGACGTTGGCGTCTGAGACACTGGCGAGAAACACAAAAGGCTGCGCGAAACCCGCAGCCTTTTTTGTCGCGATAAGATGAAGACCTGATCCTAGGCCAAGGCCATTTCCAAGGCCTTTGCGCAGTGAATGCGTGTGGTGTCGAAAACCGGGTAGGAAACGTTTTCGGGGTTCAGCAGCATTCCAACTTCGGTACAGCCAAGGATCAGGCTGTCTGCTCCGGCGTCAGACAGACGTTGCGCAATCTCGACATAGGCGGTTTTGCTGTCCTCTGTAACAATGTCTTTGCACAGCTCTTCGTAAATGATGCGGTGCGTGGTGTTTTGATCGGCTTCGGTGGGCAAAACAGGCGTCAACCCAGCCGCATGCAGACGATCGGTGTAAAAACTCTGTTGCATTGTGAAGGCCGTTGCCATCAGGCCAGGAGACGTCAGGCCCGCGGATTGGATAGCGTCCGCTGTGGCGTCGGCAATATGCACAAAGGGAATGGAAACGCTGTCCATCATCTGATCGGCCAGCTTGTGCATCGTGTTGGTTGCAAGCACCAGAAGATCTGCACCACCCCGTTCCAGTGCCTGGGCTTCGCGATTCAGAATGTTACCGGCGCCGTCCCAGTCGCCCTTGCTTTGCAGAACCGCAATTTCAGCGAAATCCAGTGACCGGATCAAAAGCTGAGGGGAATGCAGACCGCCAAGACGCTGCCGGGTCAGATCGCAGAGCAGGCGATAGTAGATTTGTGTCGAGGCAGCGGACATGCCGCCGAGAATACCGATTGTTTTCACCCAGACCTCCCGAACCCGCACAATCGCGGTACTTCTGAGATGTCGCGGACTGCTGATCCGGTCAAGCAGCAGTATTGTATCAAACACAAAAAAGCCGGGCGCGAACGCCCGGCTTTCGGATCTTGATGGATCAGCTCTTAGCCTTTGGAGAACTCGGGGTAGGCTTCCATACCCAGCTCTGCCATATCCAGACCGTTGATCTCGTCCTCTTCGCTGACGCGGATGCCCATTGTGGCCTTCAGGATGGTCCACAGGATCAGTGCGCCGACAAAGGTGAAGACACCGTATGCAACGATACCGGTCAGCTGCGTAACCAGGCTGGCTTCGCCATAGAAGATCACGGCGATGGTGCCCCAGATACCGGCACACAGGTGAACCGGGATCGCGCCCACAACGTCGTCGATCTTGAACTTGTCCAGCATCGGGACCGCGAGGACCACGATGATACCGCCCACAGCTCCGATCCACAGTGCACCGAACAGGGTCGGGGCAAGCGGTTCAGCTGTGATCGACACCAGGCCAGCCAGAGCGCCGTTCAGCACCATGGTGAGGTCAGGCTTTTTGTACATGATCTGGGTCATCAGCAGGGCTGCAACAGCACCGGATGCGGCGGCCATGTTGGTGTTGGCAAAGATGCGCGACACGTCGGATACGTCACCCACGGTGCCCATCGCCAGCTGCGAGCCGCCGTTGAAGCCGAACCACCCCAGCCACAGGATGAATGTACCCAGTGTGGCCAGTGCCAGATTCGAACCGGGCATCGGGTGTACTTTGCCGTCTTTGTACTTGCCGATACGCGGGCCAAGGATCAGACAGCCCGCCAGAGCCGCCCAGCCGCCGACCGAGTGCACGATGGTCGAACCGGCGAAATCCGAGAAGCCAGCTTCGGACAGCCAGCCACCGCCCCACTGCCAGGAGCCCGAGATCGGGTACATGATGCCTGTCAGCACAACGACGAAGATCAGGAAGGGCCACAGCTTGATACGCTCGGCCACGGCACCCGATACGATCGACGCGGTTGCAGCGACAAAGACCAGCTGGAAGAAAAAGTCCGAGCCGATCGAAGCGTAGTCCAGAGCAGCCTCGGCAGGGTCAACACCAACCGGATCAAGCACGGTTGGACCGCCAAGGGCAAAGAACCCGTTGAAGTCGCCCGGATACATCGTGTTGAAGCCGACCAGCCAGTACATGATGGCGGCAATGGAAAACAGCGCGATGTTCTTGGTCATCTGCATGGCCACGTTCTTGGAACGCACCAAGCCACCTTCCAGCATGGCAAAGCCTGCCGCCATGAAGAAGACCAGGAAACCCGCCATCAGGAACAGCAGGGTGGTAAAGATATATTGGGTATGCAGCGCGGCCTCGCCCTCGGCAGCCTCTTGCGCCAGACCCATCTGCGGCAGCGCAACGATCGCAGCGGCAGGGATGAGTGATTTCATCAGGTTCATTGTCAGTCCTCGAATGATGTGAGTTCGGGGCGCTTTACAGCGCTTCCTCGTTGGTTTCCCCGGTCCGCACGCGCAGTGCCTGCTCGACATCGAGGACAAAAATCTTGCCGTCGCCGATCTTGCCGGTCTTGGCGGTGTTGGTGATGGTCTCGACGATCTGGTCGGCCATGGTCGCGGGTACCACGATTTCGAGTTTGATCTTCGGCACGAAATTCACAGCGTATTCAGCGCCGCGATAGATTTCGGTGTGACCGGATTGCGAGCCAAAGCCCTTGATCTCAGTCACCATCATGCCGCGCACGCCCGCTTCGGTCAGTGCTTCGCGCACCTCCTCGAGCTTGAACGGCTTGATTGTCGCAATGATGAGTTTCACGTTCGTCCCCTCTGCTTCCCCGGTTAGACCGGCCTATTTGCACCTGCAGAAAAAGACCGTAACGAAAGGACCATGGGAACGATTCCGGGCCTGAAACCTTTGGGAAAATCCTAAGAAGTTGCACATTTTTTGCACAAATCGGGGTGTTTGATTAAATATTAGTCAAATTGAAGAGTGGAGATTTCCGAATTTCACACCTCTACATGACATTGAGGGCAGGCTATGGTGTGGCAAAAGAAAAAACGGGCAGAGTTAAAGCATGGCTGAGTCCAAGCGCCGAAAGTCGCCGCTGGTTGCGGACAAGCGCTATCCGTCGAAGGGGCGAAAGCCTTCGGCGAAAAAGCGCGTTGCGAAACCGGCGGGTAAGAAGGCGACAGCGCGAAAAACGACAACGCGGCGCACCACGCGCAAGCGATCCACTCGCAAACGTGGTGGTGGCGGTGGCTTTTTCCGACGCCTGTTCCGCTGGATTTGGCGGATGATCTGGGGTCTAACCTGGCGCGTTGGAGCGGTATCGGCCTTGCTGCTGGCCCTGGCTGTTGGTGTCGTCTATTCCTCTTTGCCCGAAGTCGACGCGCTGATGGATGGCCGCGCGAAGGGCTCGGTGACACTGCTGGACCGGGACGGCAAGGTCTTCGCCTGGCGCGGGGACCAGTTTGGTGGGGTTATCACGGCTGACACGGTCTCACCCCATCTGAAACACGCGGTCGTCGCAACTGAGGATAAACGCTTTTATCGTCATTTCGGGGTAAGCCCCCGCGGTGTGGCAAGCGCGGTGCGCATCAACCTGCGAGAAGGACGCGGGCCGCTTTCGGGCCATGGTGGATCGACGATTTCGCAACAAACCGCCAAGCTGCTGTGCCTTGGAGTGGTTTATGAGCCGGACCAATGGGAATCCGAGGCTGCGTATGAGGCCGATTGCCGACAGGGGTCTTTGTGGCGCAAGGCGAAAGAGGCGATCTATGCGATAGCGATGGAGGTCAAGTACTCCAAGGACGAGATTCTGACGATTTATCTGAACCGGGCCTATCTGGGCTCGGGCGCGCGCGGGTTCGAAGCTGCGAGCCAAAGGTATTTCGGCAAATCCGCCGCCGAAGTTGCCCCTGCCGAGGCGGCCATGTTGGCCGGGTTGCTGGTGGCACCGACGCGGTTTGCGCCAACGAACAATCTGCAACGCTCGCAGGATCGGGCGCGGCTGGTAGTTGGGCTGATGGAGGAACAGGGTTATCTGTCCGCAGCGCAGGCCAGCGAGGCGCGCAGCCGTCCGGCGCAACTGTCCGAGGCCGCGGCGGCGCGGGCGGGCGGGTATTTCGCCGATTGGGTTATGGCCAGCGGGCCCGAGTTCTTCACGCGCAACACCACCGAAGATGTGGTGATCCGCACAACGCTGGACCAACGCTTGCAAAGTTCGGCAGAAGACGCGTTGAAATACATCTTTGAGGAAAAGGTGCGCGAGGGCTCCAAAGCGCAGGCCGCGATCGTGGTGATGTCTGCCGATGGTGCGGTTCGGGCAATGGTCGGCGGGCGCAAGACCCGCGTTTCCGGCGCATTCAACCGTGCCACCCAGGCGCTGCGCCAGACCGGGTCTTCGTTCAAACCGTTTGTTTATGCCACGGCTCTTGAACTGGGCTATTCGCCTCTGGATACCGTGATGGACGAGCCCTATTGCGTCGACATCCCCGGCTCGGGCCAGTGGTGCCCCAAGAACTATACCAACAAGTTCTACGGCCGCGTGACGCTGGCGGATGCGCTGATGAACTCTTTGAACATTCCAGCGGTAAAAGTGGCCGAGATTTCGGGGCTTGAGAATGTGCGCACCGTGGCCAGTGGATTTGGCATCGCCAGCGATCTGGCCCAGGGACCAGCGTTGGCGCTGGGTGCGTCGGAAAGCACGCTGATCGAGATGACGGGCGCCTATGCCGGTATCTTGAACGGCGGGTCTGCGGTTGAACCTTATGGTCTGACCGAATTGAAGCTGCTGGGGGACGAAACCCCCGTCATGGTGACCACAACAGGGATCGGTGAACGGGTGATCAATGACAAGGCTGCCCGCGAACTCACCTGGATGATGGAACGCGTGGTGTCGGAAGGCACCGGCGGTCGCGCCAAATTGCCGGGTTGGCAGGTTGCGGGCAAAACCGGCACCACACAGGCCGCGCGGGATGCCTGGTTCATCGGGTTTACCGCAGATTACGTGGCCGGTGTCTGGATGGGCTATGATGACAACACGCCGCTGTCAGGCGTCACAGGCGGCGGTCTGCCCGCCGAGATCTGGCGCGAAACCATGTTGCGTATCACCGATGGGATGACACCGACTCCTTTGCCCATGTCAGCACCCGAACCTCCGGTTCAAACGGCTCAGCCGCAACGACAACAGCGCCGCCAGCAAGGCGGTTTCGCGCAGGACATCAACAACCTGTTGAACAGTATTTTTGGGAACTGATTGGGTCCGACGTCGGTTTTCGACAAACGATCCTAAGGAGCAAAGACCCCACCTATCTGTCGATCGGTGGGGTCCTTTTACGTTCAGAGGCTTTCGTCCAGCGCTTTCAGAATCGCGTCGCCCATTTCTGTTGTCGAGACGGGTGTGACACCTTCGTCTGCCAGCAGATCTCCGGTGCGAACGCCGTCAGCCAGAACCTTTTCAATCGCAGCTTCCAGGCGGTCAGCTTCGGCGCCTTGGTCAAAGCTGTAGCGCAGCGCCATGGCGAAGCTGAGGATACAGGCGATCGGGTTGGCCTTGCCCTGACCCGCGATGTCGGGGGCCGAGCCGTGGACGGGTTCATACATGGCCTTGGGGCGACCATTCTCCATCGGTGCACCCAGGCTGGCCGAGGGCAGCATACCCAGCGACCCGGTCAGCATCGCGGCACAGTCGGACAGAATATCGCCGAACAGGTTATCGGTCACGATGACGTCAAACTGTTTCGGAGCCCGCACCAGCTGCATCGCGCCGTTGTCGGCATACATATGCGTCACTTCAACCTCGGGATAGTCCTTTGCCACACGATCCACGACCTCGCGCCAGAGGATGCCCGATTCCATGACGTTGGCTTTCTCCATCGAGCACAGCTTTTTGTTCCGGCGCATCGCCAGTTCAAACGCTGAGCGCGCAGCGCGTTCGATCTCGGATTCGGTATAGCGTTGGGTGTTGATCCCCACGCGCTCGTTGCCTTCTTCGAAAATGCCCCGCGGCTCACCGAAATAGACGCCCGAGGTCAGTTCGCGCACGATCATGATGTCGAGGCCGGCCACGATATCCTTTTTCAGCGACGAAAAATCCGCCAGTGCGTCGAAGCATTGTGCCGGGCGCAGGTTGGAATACAGATCCATTTCCTTGCGCAATCGCAGCAGCCCGCGTTCGGGTTTCAGGCTGAAATCCAGATCGTCGTATTTCGGGCCACCAACAGCGCCCAGCAGAACGGCATCTGCCGCTTGCGCTTTGGCCATGGTTTCATCCGAAAGCGGTTTGCCATGGGCGTCGTAAGCCGCACCGCCTACCAGATCCTCGCTCACGTCAAAGTGAAGGTCCCGGTTCGCACCGAACCAATCGATGATTCTGCGCACTTCGGCCATAACTTCCGGGCCAATTCCGTCTCCGGGCAGGATAAGGAGCGAAGGGTTGGACATGAAGGATCTCCTTGCGTTTCGTTGCACAGGCCCTAGCGTTTGCGGCGCATCGGGTCAATGAGATGGCCCTTCAATCCATAAGGAAAACACATGCTGACATCTGGAAATCCGGTTCCCGCGTTGAAAATCGATACTGTCGCTCATGGCAGCTTCGATCTGGATGCCGACAAGGGCGAAAATGGAACGTTGGTGATTCAATACCGCGGGTTGCATTGCCCCATTTGTCTAAAGCAAATGGCCGAAGTCGAAGGGGTGCTGGATGAGTTCGCCGAACTTGGGATCGAAGTGATCATGATCACCACAGATACTGCCGAGCGAACCGCAGAGGCAGTCGAAAAAGCAGGAGTCTCGCGTCTGCGGGTTGGGCATGGTCTGCCAATGTCTGAAGCACGCGACGCCTGGGGCTTGCAGATCTCAACCGCGCGCGAAGGCAGCGCCGAACCGGACTTCTTTGCCGAACCCGGCCATTTCTACGTGGCTCCGGACCGGACGCTTTATTACGCTTGGCAGCAAACCACCCCGTTCGGGCGTCCTGCGATGTCAGATATTATTGGTGGTCTGAAATTCACACAGAACAACAATTACCCGCCGCGCGGCACCTATACCGGCGCGTTGTAACGCCAAATTCCCGGCGATGCGCTGAACAGAGCGTCATGCGCATCGCCGCTTTGGTTTGGCATGGCCCGACTCTGTTACAGGCTCCGCGCCCAGCCGCTTTGATCGGCATGCAAGGCAAGATGTGCCTCGGCCGTTTTGCGGATGACCGCCCCGATCTGCAGGATCTCGGCGCTGAGCGGGCTGCTTTTGCGCCAGATTAGTCCCACACTGCGCGACGGTGCCGGAGAAGGAAATCGGGCCACGGACACCTCGGCCGAGCGGATTTCCAGCGACAGCGCCATTTCGGGGATCAAAGTGATGCCGATCCCGGCGCCCACCATTTGCACCAGTGTCGAAAGCGAACTGCCCTCCATGATCTGCTTGGGTCGGGCATTTGCCGGGTCGCAAAACGACAAAGCTTGATCGCGGAAACAGTGCCCTTCCTCTAGCAGCAGCAGATCCATGGCAGACAGTTGCGACGGGCTGGGGATCGGGTTGCCAGCATCCCTGGCGGAGCGGACCAACAGAAACTCTTCTTCGAACAGCGCAAATTCCTGCAACGTGGGTTCCGAGATCGGAAGCGCGACGATGGCCAGGTCCAGTTTCGACGCGGTCATTTCGCTAAGCAGTGTCTCGGTTACCGTCTCTTTGGGTTCCAGTGTCAGATTCGGGAATCGGGCCGCCAGTGCCTGAATGACTGTCGGTAGCAAATAGGGCGCGATGGTCGGGATCATCCCGATCCGCAAGCGCCCAGAAAAGGGCGCAGCTGCCCTGCGCGACAGGTTTCCCAGGTCGTCCACGCGTTCCAAAATATCCTGCGCCCGTTCCAATATATCCTCACCAAACGAGGTCAGGCGGATCTCGCGCGCAGCACGTTCGACCAGGGGGCGGCCCATGATTGCCTCCATTTCTTTGATCTGAACGGACAGTGCGGGTTGCGAGATTGAACAGGCATCAGCCGCGCGCCCGAAATGCCCATGAGAGGCCAATGCGGTGAAATATCGAAGGTGTTTCAGGGTCAGGCTTTTCATAGCTAGAGATTATCAAAACTATTAGAAGTTCCAATTGGAATTTATAGTAGAAACGTTCTAAGTTTTGCCCATAAGCCCCTCAGACACGACTCAGGAGAATTCAGATGGATGGAAATCCGACAAACCACAAAACAGGTGGTTGCCCGGTCATGCATGGTGGAAACACCGGTATGGACAATTCCGTTACCAAATGGTGGCCGGATGCTTTGAACCTCGACATTCTGGCGCAGCATGACACGCGCACCAATCCAATGGATGCGGATTACAATCACCGCGATGCGGTCAAAGGCTTGGATTTCGCCGCTGTTCGCGCTGATGTCGAAAAGGTTCTGACCGAAAGCAAAGATTGGTGGCCTGCGGACTGGGGTCACTATGGTGGTCTGATGGTTCGTTTGGCCTGGCACTCTGCCGGGTCTTACCGGTTGGGTGACGGCCGTGGTGGCGGTGGTAAGGGCAACATCCGCTTCGCGCCTTTGAACTCATGGCCGGACAACGCCAGCCTGGACAAAGCCCGCCGCCTGTTGTGGCCGGTCAAAAAGAAATACGGAAACGCACTGTCGTGGGCTGACCTGATCTTGCTGTCGGGCACGATGGCTTACGAGTCGATGGGCTTGAAGACATTTGGGTTTGGTTTCGGTCGCGAAGATATCTGGGGTCCTGAGAAAGACGTCTATTGGGGATCGGAAAGCCAGTGGCTGGCCCCGTCCGAGAACCGTTATGGCGATCTGGAAACGCCCGAAACGCTGGAAAACCCGCTGGGCGCGGTCCATATGGGCCTGATCTATGTGAACCCCGAAGGTGTCAACGGCAACCCCGATCCCGCCAAAACCGCTTTGCACATCCGCGAGACTTTTGGTCGGATGGCGATGAATGACGAAGAGACCGCAGCCTTGACCTGCGGCGGTCATACTGTCGGTAAAGCGCACGGCGCGATGGCCGGCGACAATATCGGCGCCGAGCCCGAGGGCTGCCCAGTTACAGGGCAGGGCCTGGGTTGGTCCAACCCCGATCAGCATGGTAAAGCAACCAACGCTTTCACCTCGGGTATCGAAGGCGCTTGGACCAAAGAGCCGCTGAAATGGGATATGGGCTATTTCGACTATCTGTTTGGCTATGAGTGGGAGCTGGGCAAGTCCCCGGCGGGTGCACATCAGTGGCAGCCGATTGATATGCCAGAAGACGAAAAGCCGGTTGATCCCACCGATCCGTCGGTACGCCGCATGCCTGTGATGACCGATGCCGATATGGCGATGAAGGTTGACCCGATCTACAATGAGATCTGCCAAAAGTTCATCGCTGATCCCGACTATTTCGCCGATACCTTTGCCCGCGCCTGGTTCAAGCTGACCCACCGCGACATGGGCCCTCGGGCGAACTATTATGGCCCGGACGTTCCGGCAGAAGATCTGATCTGGCAGGATCCGATCCCGGCTGGTGCAACCGATTATGACGTGGATGCGGTCAAAGCCAAGATTGCGGCCAGCGGGTTGAGCGCGGTCGAGATGATCACCACCGCCTGGGACAGCGCGCGGACTTTCCGTGGCTCGGACAATCGCGGCGGGGCCAATGGTGCCCGCATCCGCCTGGCGCCGCAGAAGGACTGGGCCGGAAACGAGCCCGAGCGTCTGGCCAAGGTTCTGGGTGTCCTGGAGCCGATTGCTGCCGAAAGCGGCGCATCGATTGCTGATGTGATCGTTCTGGCCGGTAATGCCGGTCTTGAACAGTCGATCAAGGCAGCCGGGTTCGACGTAGAGGTTCCGTTTGCACCGGGTCGTGGTGACGCGACCGATGAGCAAACCGATGCGGACAGCTTCTCGGTGCTGGAGCCGCTCGCAGACGGGTTCCGCAACTGGCAGCTCAAGCCCTACGCTGTATCGCCCGAAGCGATGATGCTGGACCGCGCACAGTTGCTGGGTCTGACCGCATCCGAAATGACCGTACTGGTCGGCGGCCTGCGGGTTCTGGGTGCAAACCATGGCGGTTCGCAGCACGGTGTCTTTACGGATCGTGTGGGCCAGCTGACGACAGACTTCTTCGTCAACCTGACCGATATGGATCTGGCCTGGGCGCCTGCTGACGATGGCACCTATGAGTTGAAAGACCGCGCTTCTGGTGAGGTCAAGTTCACCGCAACCAGCGCGGATCTGGTGTTCGGCTCGAACTCGATTCTGCGAGCCTATGCCGAGGTCTATGCTCAGGACGACAATGCTGAGAAGTTCGTGCGTGACTTTGTGGCCGCCTGGGACAAGGTCATGATGAACGACCGGTTCGATTTGCTGGCCTAAGCCGGTTCGAACGCAATGATATGGCCGGGCAGGGGTATCCTTGCCCGGCCTATTTTGTGCCTTGAGGCTCAAAAGCGCTATTTGGTCAGATCAACCCAAACAAGCCGATGGCGACTGGCTGCCCTTGCCGCGTCACCGGGGGCGGTGTCTGGTGCGGGCCAGTGAACACCCGCATCCAGAACGGTCCAGTCGGTGGATGGCAGCACATAATCCACACGCATCTCTCCGACCGCTTTCCACTCGACAGTGGCGATGTCGCCCTCGGGCGTTGTGGGCAGAGGGTCTTGCAGCTTGGGGTGCTCCAACAGATCGCGCATGGCCTGTCTGTGGCCATCTCCTGCGTTCGGGTCCAGATTGGCATCACCCGCGATCACAAACGGAACTGTGGGCGGCTCCCCGAATTCTCCGTCCAACAGCAGCGACCACAGCCGGGTTTCGTCACGATTGCGCAGCCCGTTGCGATCTTCGGGGCCGTCAAAAACCGGCGGTGTGGCATGGTAGGTCAAAAGATTGATCCGCCCCAATGGCGTGTCAATCGGTACGATCCAATGGGCGGAAGAAGACAGGCGTTGTATTTCCTGTGCTTGGGCCGAAGGAAAGGGCATCCCATCTTGCGTTGGCAGGGTCGCGCCGGGAAGATCCTTCCACAACAGGTCCGAGAAATCGCGGATGTCTTCGGTTTGGATCGGGTGGCGCGACAGGACGGCCAGCCCTCCGTTTCCGGTAAACCGCCCCCATCCTTGTGCATCCCCGGGCTGCTGCATACGCCCGTCGCCATCCATGTCCAGATCGGTCGCCATCCCGGAATTGGGCTGCGCGCTGAACCAATGCGGATAGGACAGGCCATCTGAGCCGAGCGCATCAATCAGGGCTTGTACCGCCAGCCCGTCCAGATCCCAATCGATGCTCTGCAGTGCGACGACGTCGGGTCTGGTTTCCACAAGAACCGCGACAATAGCCGCAACTTGGGGATCCTGCCGCTGGATGTCTTTCAGCAACAGGCCCGGTCCTTCCCGGCTGAGCTCGGTGTTGAAACTGGCAACCCGGATCGCCTCTGCCTGTGCCGCAAATGGCAAAAGCAGCAGGGTAAGGCTGCGGATCATGCGGTTTGAGTGGTCTCGGATGTGGTGTAGGCGCGCCGCTTGTCTACGATCAGAGCGGCGATGCGCAACGTGGCCATGCCCCGCATGATCATACTGGCAGGAAGAAAGGCCCAAGCGCTTAGCGTCCAGATCAGCGTCTGGGGATTGGCCAGGCTGATCGGCATGACGAAAGACGAAAGCAGCTTGATCATCGCAGGGATCAGGAAGGGCAGCAAAATACCGATTGAGATGTTCAGACGTCCGTCGCGCTGCAAACGTGTGACCACATCAACGCCTTTGGTGGGATCAAACAGCGGCAGGTTGGTCCAGACATTGAAAGCGCCGTTTCCGGTCGGCCAGCCGCGCATTTTCACCGCGTAGAAGAAGCTGGCGATTGTGACCAGTGCTGCGACATAGGCGATACTGGCACAGATCCGGACAAGTTCGATCAGCGCGACACTTGCGTCGTTGGGCAGCACGAGAACAACCAAACGCACCGGCGAATAGGGGAAATCAGCCACGTTGGCGACCGCGAGCCCCATCGCGTAAAACAGATTTGTCAATTCGGTCGGGCTGTACATGTCCTTGCAGATCAGCGTCAGGAACGTCACCATTGAGGTGAGCCCGACAAAGCGCAGGCGGTTCACCGGCGGCGCGTCACGGAATTCAATGAAGCTTGGGAACGCCGAGTTGTACTCGGAGAAGGTCAGAATAAAGGCCAGAATCGCCAAGAAAACGACGATCTCGGTGCCGTTCAGCGTCGAAACCGGAAGATACAACGCAGGGGTGAGCACCATGAGCGCCACCAATAATCCCCGAATTGCCGCTCCCATCGTGCGTGCAATCACTATCCGTACCCTTTTTCAAACCGGATTAGTCGATTCTACGCCGACCTATTTCCAACTTGTGCCAGCCGCTCTTCTTTGACCGATGCCTCATTCGGATCAACAGTGGCGGCATTGAACTGACTGCTCAAGCCAAGCTGCAGAAAACATGTCGTTTAGGGCAAAAAGATGGCGAAACTGGTGCGGCTTTGCATCATTTCCGACGCAAATTCGACGTGTATCTTAATCCACACGCTACATGTTGTGGTTGCTGAGCTTGATGCACCTATAAATTTAATAAGGGGTGCTACTGCACCCCTTTAAGTTGATTCGCACAGAATCACTCTGAGCCTAGACCCAAGGCCGTGCCTGACTCGCATGTTCCTCGAACTTGTCGATGTGATGATCCTTTTCCATCGTCAGCCCGATATCGTCCAAACCGTTCAGCAGGCAATGCTTGCGGTGCGGGTCGATGTCGAACGCGATTTCCACGCCATCCGAGGTGGTGATCGTCTGATCTTCGAGATGCACGGTCATGCGGGCGTTTTCACCCTTGTGTGCGTCTTCCATGAGAACGGCGTGATGCTCTTCTTCAACAACGATAGGCAGGATGCCGTTCTTGAAGCAGTTGTTGAAAAAGATGTCGGCAAAGCTGGTCGAGATCACAACCTTGATGCCAAAATCCTTGATCGCCCAAGGCGCATGTTCACGCGACGAACCGCAGCCGAAATTGTCGCCAGCGACCAGAATCTCGGTGTTGCGATATGCTGGCTTGTTCAGAACGAACTCTTCGTTTTCTCCGCCATGATCGTGATAGCGCATCTCGTCAAACAGAACGACGCCCAGGCCGGACCGTTTGATTGTTTTCAGGTGTACTTTGGGGATGATCATATCGGTGTCGATATTGATCAATGGCATTGGGGCGGCCACCCCGTGGACTTTTTCAAACTTTTCCATGTCTACACTCCTGCGAGAGAGGGCCGCGCCCAAATCCCGCGTTTAAGCTTCTTTCGCTTCGGTTGTTTCGTCCTTGGGTGCGTTCTTGACGAAGAACGCCATGAAGACCAATCCAAACCCGTTGAACAGCATCTCGATGCCCAGGAAAATCCCCAGAATGCTCAGCAGAGCAGCCGGCTCTTTGCCCACATAAGTCCAGATGATACCGGCGAGGACGATCGACAAGATGCCCGAGATCATCGTGGGCCAGAAAAACTGTGTTCCTTTCATCTGGAACGACAGAATGACCCGCGCAATGCCGCCTGCCATGAACAGGATCAGCATCACGGTCGCCAAGGTTAGCGTGCCTTGCAACGGGTGATCCAGGAAGGACCAGCCCAGGAACAGCATGACCGCACCCATGATGAGTGACAGGATCTTGTTACCGGCGCCTTCAACAGTGAAGCCACCAACAATCTGCAACCCGCCCGCAATCAGCAGCAACACACCGGTCACCACTGTTACGGCAACGGATGCAACCACCGGTGCGCCCAGCACAAACACGCCGAACGCTATGGATAGAAGCCCCAGCAGAAGCCATTTGATCCAGTCACTCATGATTCAATCCCTCAAATATCTAGATATGAGCGGACCTTACATCAATTCACGCACGTCTGTCAGCCGTCCTGTGATTGCCGCTGCGGCAGCCATCGCCGGGCTGAGCAGGTGGGTACGCCCACCGCGTCCCTGACGGCCTTCAAAGTTGCGGTTCGATGTGGCGGCACAGCGTTCGCCCGGCTGCAACTGGTCAGGATTCATTGCCAGACACATGGAACACCCCGCCAGACGCCATTCGAAACCGGCCTCTTTGAAGATATCGGCCAGGCCTTCCTCTTCGGCCTGAAGCCGCACGAGGCCCGAGCCCGGCACGACCATCGCACGCATACCGTCCTTGATCTTTTTGCCTTTCAGGATCTCAGCCGCTGCGCGCAGGTCTTCGATGCGCCCATTGGTGCAGGACCCGATAAAGACAGTGTCGATCTCGACGTCACTCAGCTTTTGACCGGCTTCAAGCCCCATATATTCCAGCGAGCGGCGGGCCGCATCGACCTTGCCGCCTTCGAAATCGTCCGGGTTGGGCACGGATGCGGTGATGGGCAGAACATCCTCGGGGCTGGTGCCCCAGGTTACGACAGGGGCGATATCTTCACCTCGGATGGTGACAACTTTGTCGAAATGCGCACCTTCGTCAGTATATAGCGTCTTCCACCATTCCATCGCCGCTTCCCATTGCGCACCTTTCGGAGCGTGCGGGCGGCCTTTGACATATTCGAACGTGGTCTCATCCGGGGCAATCAGGCCCGCACGTGCACCGCCTTCGATGGCCATGTTGCACACGGTCATACGGCCTTCCATCGACAGGTTGCGGATCGCCTCGCCGCAGTACTCGATGACATAGCCGGTGCCACCAGCAGTGCCGGTTTCACCAATCACGGCCAAGGTGATGTCTTTGGCGGTCACACCGGGCTGCAGCTTGCCGGTGATCTCGACCTTCATATTCTTGGATTTCTTCTGGATCAGAGTCTGCGTGGCCAGAACATGCTCGACCTCGGATGTCCCGATGCCGTGGGCAAGCGCGCCAAACGCGCCATGGGTGGCTGTGTGGCTGTCGCCGCAAACCACAGTCATACCAGGCAGGGTCCAGCCCTGTTCCGGACCGACGATATGCACGATGCCCTGGCGCACGTCATGCACCGGGTAATAGTGAATGCCGAAATCCTTGGCGTTTTTGTCCAGCGCTTCGACCTGGATGCGCGATTCCGGGTTTTCGATCCCGTTCACGCGGTCAGCCGTAGTGGGCACGTTGTGATCCGGTACAGCGATGGTTTTTTCAGGCGCGCGCACTTTGCGACCCGCCATGCGCAGCCCTTCAAAGGCCTGCGGGCTGGTCACTTCATGTACCAGATGGCGGTCGATATACAGCAGGCTGGTGCCATCTTCGGCCTCGTGGGCGACATGGGCATCCCAGATCTTGTCATAGAGTGTTTTGGGGGACATGTGTCCTCTCCCGTTTTTTTGGAATGAGAATTGGCTGGCGAGGTGGCTTAGGCCGCGGATAGGCGGGCCAGAACAGTGCGGGCAGCCCCATAGAACCGTTCACGCAAGCGCGCGCGATCTTCAAGGTTCTGAATCTGGGCCACTGATAGTCTCATGGCCCCCAGATACTATCCGTTGGTGCTTGGTTCAAGGGAAATGGGTGGGTCGTCTGGGACGGCCTCGAGCAAGTCGGAAGGTTGGCAGTCCAAGGCTTCGCACAGCTTGGCGAGAGTTTCGAATCGAACACCTTTGACTTTTCCTGACTTCAGCAAGCTCAAATTTTGCTCGGTGATGCCGATCGAGTGCGCCAGGTCTTTGCCTTTGATTTTGCGTCTAGCCATCATGACATCCAACCGAACTACGATCTGCATCATACGAATTCCCGGTTCTCGCGATCTATCAACACGGCTTCAGCAAAGATCCAACCAATCAGATAAACCAACCCTGCGCAAAGCAGCATAAGCAAGTCTGATGAGCCAATACTGATAACGAGGCTGCGTTCGCCCTGGGCTTTTCCAATATTTTCGGCAAGGCCGATCAGCGTATCGTCTAGGGTTTGAAAGGCAGCAAGCGCAAGAACGACTTTGCCCAGCCGTTGAATGTTCTTTGCTGTTTCGGGAACAAGCACAGCACCACCCGCGCAATCTTTTAGGATCGTGCGCAGGATCCAAAGCACCCAAATCAGCAGGGCCAGACCAAGCATCGCGATAAGAGTGAGTGCAATCGTACCGCTGAGCGGCATGTTGGATGAAGATATCGCAAACGCAGGGACTTCGCCGCTGAGTATTGCGTAAACTACGAGCGTTGGAATGATAACCACGGCACCGGTGGTGAACCAATAGAGCCGTTTCGACATTTGAATAATGCGTTGCTTCATATCATTGCCTTTCTGCAATTAATAATTATCGTATAACAATAATAAATGATTCGAAAGGGTGAATAATGAAATTTGTAGCTCCAGTGGTTTTCCTGCTTTTCATAGGGTGTAATAGCGTTGTTCCAGGCACTGTTCGGCAACTGACGGATGTCGATCCGTTAACGGCTCGCCCATCCAACATTGCCCTGAAGTTCGAATTGCCAAGCGCGTTGGGTGTCCGACCGGATTCTGGGCGCATTGAACTTTCAGGACATGGTGCCGATGGCTCTATTTCTGAGCGTTTTGTGCTGCATGAGGTTGATGACGGTGTTTTTCTGATTGCAGATCAGGACATTGAAAGGTTCCAGTCCGTGCAACAGGAGATCAGCAGGATGAAAATAGAAGATCCGGAAGGGACAAAAGGCAGCTTGTCATTGAGCTTTGGTCCCTGCCTAAATCACCCAACCGATATTGATCAGGAACGACTGACCGTAGCCATTCGACTGAGCCAAGAAGGTGAATTCCTGCCATTACTTGTAGATGTTCCAGCGCGGACTGTTATGAACAATGTCGTTTCCTCGGAGCTTCCGGAGTGCGCCGATGCATCAACCAAAATTTGATCTGGGGTCACTGCTGCGTCTTCATTGAAATGTCATAAGGTGCTTGTTACTTTACATATACCCCTGCGCCCGGGATGTGGCGGCGCGCAACAAAGGAGGACTATGTCCTGTCTCTACATACCCAGGCGGGTTTGCCCGCCGATGACCGGGCCAGCATGATGGCCCACTCTCAGTCCATCAGCGACAAGCTGCTTGAACGAATCCTTTCCTCACTTTCCGACGATAAGGCCGAAGATGTCGTGCAGATTAACCTGCAGGGCAAATCCTCGGTTGCTGATCACATGGTGATTGCGTCGGGTCGCTCGACCCGTCAGGTCTCGGCCATGGCGGAAAAGCTGACGGATCGCATCAAGCAGGAATTCGGGTTCACCTCGAAGGTCGAAGGCAAGGATGCCGGCGACTGGGTGTTGATTGATACGGGCGACGTGATCGTTCATATCTTCCGCCCCGAAGTGCGTGAATTCTATCAGCTGGAAAAGATGTGGCTGCCTGCGGGTGGCAGCGCCTCGGCGAACTGAGGCGCTATTCCGGCCTGTATTGAAAGGTCGGAGGCGAGAGACATATGCGTATCAGCATAGTTGCGGTCGGGCGATTGCGCGCTGGACCCGAGAAGTCACTGCTTGACGACTACCTGACCCGTTTTGACCGGACCGGCCGTGGCCTGGGCCTTGGTCCTGCGCGGGTGATCGAGGTTGAAGACAAGAAGAACGCAGGCATGGGCGCCGAAGCCGCGCTGCTGCGCAAAGCCCTGCCCAAAGGGGCGGTGATCTGCACACTGGATGAGCGCGGGCGGGTGATGTCCTCTCCTGATTTCGCGCAGAAACTTGGCGGGTGGCGCGACGCCGGGCGACAGGATCTGGCGTTGATCATTGGCGGTGCGGACGGAATAGACCCTAATCTGCGGGCCGAGGCGGATTTTTCCATCTCGTTCGGTGCAATGGTCTGGCCCCATATGCTGGTCCGTGTGATGCTGGCTGAACAGCTTTACCGGGCCGCAACAATCCTGTCGGGCGGCCCATATCACCGGGTCTGACATGGCGCAGCTTTTGATCGTTTACCATTCGCGCACCGGCGGGGCGCGGCAAATGGCCGAGGCCGCCGCTGAGGCGGGGCGCGACGAGGCTGATGTCGTCTTGAAACCGGCGGATCAGGCAGGGCCAACGGATTTGCTCGCGGCAGATGGCTATATCTTTTGTGCGCCCGAAAATCTGGCGGCACTTTCGGGTCTGATGAAGGAGTTCTTTGACCGGTCCTATTACCCGGTGCTGGGCAAGATCGAAGGTCGGCCCTATGCGCAGATGGTTTGTGCCGGGTCAGACGGCGAAAACGCGGTGCGTCAGATGGCCCGGATCGCCACAGGCTGGCGCTTGAAAGAGGTGCAGCCGCCCTTGATCCTGTGCACCCACGCGCAGACACCCGAAGCGATTCTGGCCGAAAAGACCATCCCAAATGACCAGCTTGAGCAATGCCGTGAGATCGGCGCTGCAATGGCCGCCGGGCTTAGTCTTGGGGTGTTCTGACCCTCAGTTCAGATCAAATATCGTGGTGTCGTCGCTCCACCCGCCCACATTGTCACGGGCCTGGATCTGCACCTGCGTCGTCCCGGCGGGTATCACCACACCACCCAGCGAACGTGTAAAGGGTTGTTCATCCACATGCGGGTGATGCAGCACGCGCATGCCCAGTTCATTGCCGTCCATATCCAGCACCCGCCAGCCGTCGGCATAGTCATCCCAGCCGGTGTCGGGGTGGCGAATCGTGACGTCGAATCGCCAGGTGTCGCCGCTGCGACTCGCCGCGATGTTTTCGATGGTGGGCGGATCGGCCAGCACAGGCGTGGCCAGAAAAGCAAAGAGAATCAGATAACGCATAGAGAAACCATAGAATGCCAGAGTTTGAATTGGGATCACGTCTTGGTGTCGCCGGGCAGGGTTAGCAGGATTGATCGCGATTGCGATGCAAACTCGCGCCGATAGAGCACGCCGAAGGTGATCGCCGCGCCAAGGATCAAGGTGATCGGCCCAAGAAACCAGGCCAAAGAGGCCAGCGCGAAATAGGTCGCCCGCAGCGCCCTGTTGAAACTGCGCGCGGCGGTGACGCAGATTTCGCCAGCTTGGGCGGCGCGGGGATAGGCTTGGGGGTCTTCGGGCTCATTGGGAACGGCTGCCATCAGTACAGCGCAATAACCAAACAGGCGATGGGCCCAAACATATTTCAGGAAGGAATTGGCCAACAGCAGTATGACGACCAGGATCTTGATCTCCCACACCAAAGCGGGGGCCATGCCGATAGCCAGATCGCTGGCGACACCTGCCAGTTTCTCGGTATTGCCCAGTAAGGCCAAACCGCCGCCAATGGCAATCATGGTGGTCGAGGCAAAAAAGGTGCTGCCTTGACGCATCGCACCCACCACCTGCGCATCAAAGACACGCGGTTGCCGCGTCACCATCTCGCGCATCCAGCCGCGTCGGTATTCATCCATCAGCATTGCAACCGACGGGCGTTTTCGTGACGGATGTTCGATCATCCAGCCAATGGCCTGCCACGCACCGATCAACACGAGGACGGCAACAAAATCCAGGGGAGAGAAAACCAGAGCGCGATCAATCCAAGTCATGGCCGCGACATTAGAGCCCGTTTAGAGGACTTGCCAGACTGAAGAATTGGTAATATTATTTTACCAAATTGGAGGATCAGCAATGGAAATGCCACGGCCAAATCCCGATGTGCTTGCGAAAAAGCGCAATGTCATGACGCGATTGCAGCAGGTCCTGCCTGTTGATGCGGTGATTGATGATCCAGCCGAGACGCGCGCTTATGAATGCGATGCGCTGACCGCCTATCGCTGCCCACCCATGCTGGCGGTGTTGCCTGCCTCGACGCAGGAGGTGTCGGACGTTTTACGCATCTGCCACGAAGAGGGCGTGCCGGTGGTTCCGCGCGGTTCGGGCACGTCATTGGCCGGTGGCGCTTTGCCGACGGCGGATTGTGTCATCCTTGGCATTGCCCGGATGAAAGACGTGCTCGAGACGGATTACGACAACCGGTTCATCCGCGTTCAAACCGGGCGCACCAATCTGAGCGTAACCGGAGCCGTCGAAGAAGAAGACTTTTTCTATGCGCCGGATCCCTCATCTCAGCTGGCCTGTGCCATCGCCGGCAATATCGCGATGAATTCCGGCGGGGCGCATTGTTTGAAATATGGCGTGACCACGAACAACTTGCTGGGCGTCACCATGGTCATGATGGATGGCAGCGTTGTCGAAATTGGCGGCGCCTACCTTGATTCAGGCGGGTTGGACCTTTTGGGCGTAATTTGCGGCTCGGAAGGTCAATTGGGCGTGGTGACCGAAGCAACCTTGCGCATTCTGCGTAAGCCCGAGGGTGCGCGTCCGGTTCTGATGGGGTTCGATGACAATGAGGTGGCCGGGCAATGTGTCTCTGACATTATCAAATCTGGTATTTTGCCCGTTGCGATCGAGTTTATGGACAAGCTGTGTATTCAAACCTGCGAGAACTTTGCGCAGGCCGGGTATCCCGATTGCGAAGCGCTGCTGATTGTCGAGGTCGAAGGGTCAGAGGCCGAAATTGACAGCCAACTCGCCAAGATCGTCGAGATCGCCAAGCGCCACAACCCGGTTGAACTGCGCGAAAGCCAGTCGCCCGAGGAAAGCGCTCGGATCTGGTTGGGTCGCAAGTCGGCCTTTGGGGCGATGGGTCAGCTAAACGACTATATGTGTCTGGACGGAACAATCCCTGTCTCGGCTCTGCCTGCGGTTTTGCGCCGGATTGGTGAGCTGAGTGCAGAATATGGCCTGCCAGTTGGCAATGTGTTCCACGCCGGTGACGGCAATATGCACCCGCTGATCCTGTTTGATGCCAACAAACCGGGTGATCTTGAGAAATGTGAGGCGTTTGGGGCGGAGATCCTGAAGCTTTGTGTGGATGAAGGCGGTTGTTTGACTGGCGAGCATGGGGTTGGCATCGAAAAGCGCGACCTGATGCATCATCAGTACACACCAGCCGATCTTGAAGCGCAAATGGTGGTCAAGGATGTGTTTGATCCAAGCTGGTTGCTGAACCCGGCAAAAGTGTTCCCCCTGGACGTGTCCGAGAGGCGGCGGATAGCGGCGGAATAGGGGGCTCTGCCCCCGTCGCGCAGGCGCGACTCCCCCGAGTTATTTTTGAACAGAAGAAGAGATATGGACCCTCAAACAGAAGCGGAACTGGCCGAACGGGTGGCCGGGTTGCAGGATCCGGTGCGGATTGTTGGCGGTGGAACGCGCGGCATCGACGGGCCTGAGACGGAGTTGAGCACGCGTGGCCTGAGCGGGATCACCCTTTATGAGCCTGGTGCGCTGACACTTGTGGCAAAAGCCGGGACACCGGTGGCCGAGATTGAGGCTGCGCTGGATGCGGAAGGGCAGCAATTGGCATTTGAGCCAATGGATCATCGCGGAGTGTTGGGCACGCGAGGGGAGCCTACGATCGGTGGAGTAGTTGCCGCGAACATTTCGGGCCCGCGCCGCATTCACGCGGGGGCGTGCCGCGATTTCCTTTTGGGGGTACGTTTTGTCGATGGGCGCGGTCAGGTAATCAAAAACGGCGGGCGGGTGATGAAGAATGTCACCGGCTATGATCTGGTCAAGTTGATGGCCGGGTCCTGGGGAACTTTAGGGGTTTTGACCGAAGTATCGTTGAAGGTTTTACCCAAGCCCGCGGCTGTGGCGAGCCTGTCGCTTGCGATATCTGATGCGGCAACAGCCGTCTCGGCCATGTCGCAAGCGCTGAGATCTCCGTATGAAGTGAACGGTGCCGCTTTTGACCCAACCGCACAAAAAGCCTTGTTTAGGATCGAAGGGTTCGCGGATTCAGTTGCCTATCGCACCGATCAGCTTGCTGAGACGCTCAGGGGATTTGGTACACTTGTCGAAGAGCCAGATGCCGTATCCACTTGGGCAGAGATCCGCGATGTTCGGGCGTTTGGCCAAGGCGGGGGTGATGTTTGGCGGCTTTCGGTCAAGCCCAGCGATGCGCCGGATATTGCCGACAAAGCCGGGGCTGATCAGCTTTTGTTCGATTGGGGCGGGGGGCTGGTGTGGCTGCGGGTTCCGGCGGGCACAGATTTGCGCCAAAGACTTGGTACCTATTCAGGTCACGCGACACTTGTACGCGCAGAGCGTTCGACCATTGACGCGCTCGGTCGTTTTCAGCCTGAAAATGCAGCAATTGCGGCTCTGACACAGGGGCTTCGCGCCAAATTCGACCCGCGCGGGCTGTTTAATCCGGGGCTCATGAGGTAAAGCGATGCAGACGACATTTACCGAAAAACAGTTGCAGAATCCGGCAATCCAGCGCTCGAATGAGATTTTGCGCAGTTGTGTGCATTGCGGGTTTTGTACCGCGACCTGCCCGACCTATCAGGTCTTGGGCGATGAGTTGGACAGTCCCCGCGGGCGTATCTATCTGATCAAAGACATGCTGGAGAATGAGCGTGTGCCCGACGAAAAGACGGTCAAACATATTGATCGCTGCCTTTCGTGTCTGGCTTGTATGACAACCTGCCCTTCGGGTGTGCATTACATGCATCTCGTGGATCACGCGCGCGAGTATATCGAGGCGAACTACAAGCGCCCCTTGACCGACCGTGTCTTGCGGTGGGTATTGGCGCAAATACTGCCCTATCCGATGCGGTTTCGCTGGGCGTTGATCGGGGCCAAGCTGGGGCGACCGTTCAAGTTTTTGATGCCCGATGCACGATTGCGGGCGATGCTGGACATGGCGCCAAAATACATTCCTCCGGTCAGCCGCAACGATGATCCGCAGAGCTTTCCGCCCAAGGGGCAGCGGAAAAAGCGGGTCGCGTTGATGACGGGTTGCGCTCAAAAGGCGCTGAATACCGATATCAACGATGCCACGATCCGCTTGCTGACGCGGTTGGGATGCGAGGTTGTAGTGGCTGAAGGGGCAGGATGTTGCGGTGCACTGACCCATCATATGGGCAAGACAGCGCAAAGCCATGCAACGGCGGCCGCGAATATCAAAGCCTGGACGCGCGAGATGGATGATGACGGGCTGGATGCGATTGTGATCAATACATCAGGCTGCGGCACCACGGTGAAGGACTATGGCCATATGTTCCGCAACGAAGCTTTGGCCAAAGACGCTGCGCGTGTATCCGAGATCGCCATGGATATCAGCGAGCTACTGATGCAGTTGGATCTGCCTGATGGCGCTCAGAAGGATATGGTTGTGGCCTATCACGCAGCCTGTTCCCTACAGCACGGTCAGAAGATCAAAACCTATCCCAAAGACTTGTTGAAAAAGGCCGGATTCACCGTGTTAGAGCCTACTGACAGCCATCTGTGCTGTGGCAGTGCCGGTACCTATAACCTGATGCAACCCGAGATCTCTGCCAATCTCAAGCAGAGGAAAGTTCAGACGTTGGAGGCGAAGAAACCCGACGTGATCGCAGCGGGAAATATCGGCTGCATGATGCAGATTGGGTCGGGTACAAAACTTCCTGTTGTCCATACTGTCGAACTGTTGGATTGGGCGACCGGCGGGCCCGAGCCGCGCAGTTTGAAAGAAGACACAATGCCAGGGTCTGCGGTTCCGATCCTGCGTTAACGCTAAGGTACCGTTTTTGCCCTAATTTCGACAAACGCACGGCTTACCACCTGTGTCCGGGGTGGAGAGCCGGAGTTACGCGTGCGCAGTTGGATTTTCTCATTTATTTGTGCGGTTCTACCCGCGGCCGTCATGGCGCAGGACACAGGGTTGAAGCGTCTGGATACAACGGATGCCGGGCGTCAGTGGATGGCGGTCGGGCGGCTGGATATCAAGGGCGCGGGGTTTTGCACCGGCACGCTGATTTCCCCAACACATGTGCTGACTGCCGCGCATTGTCTTTTTGACAAGGCGACACAAACGCGGATTGATCCGGCGCGCATTCAGTTTCTCGCAGGTTGGCGATTGGGCCGTGCTTCGGCATATCGGGCTGCGCGCCAGACCGTTATTCATCCCGACTATGAATACCACCACGAAACGACCGCTGCGCGGGTCCAAAATGACATCGCCTTGATCGAGCTTTGGCAACCGGTTCGCAATACAGCGGTTACACCCTTTGATACCGGTCAACGTCCTGCGCAGGGTCAAGAAGTTGGCGTTGTCTCTTATGCTCAGGACCGCGCTGAAACACCTTCATTGCAAGAAGTGTGTTCGGTCATGAGCGGGTTGGGGGGCATTCTTGTTATGTCCTGTGACGTGGAGCTGGGCGCGTCGGGTGCGCCGGTGTTCTCGTTTTTGGGTGAGCAGCCGCAGATTGTCTCGATCGTCGCGGCCAAAGCCGAAATCAGAGGACAGCGTGTTGCTCTGGCGACCCCGGTCGACGACGCGTTGGAGGTCTTGCACGATGAATTGTCGGCTGGCCGGGGTTTGAAAGCATCATCCCAAGGTTCTGAAACTGACCGGAATATCGGAGCGAGGTTTATTCGACCGTGATAAGATTTCTTTTTTCCATTTTGTTGACCCTGAACGCTTCAATTGCTTTGGCCCAAAGCGACAAGCGCAAGCTGACCGATCGGAGCGACCTTTACGGATGGGAAGCTGTCGGTCGGTTGGATATTGGCACTCGCTCGTTCTGCACCGGTACGTTAATCGCGCAGGATCTGGTTTTGACCGCTGCACATTGCGCTTTGGATCGTAAGACTGGAAATCCTTATTTGCCCGGTGAAGTTACCTTTCGCGCAGGGCTTAGCAATGGATCGGCGCTTGCGGATCGTAAGGTCGTGCAAATTGTTGCGCACCCCGACTATGGAACCAATGCACCGCTTTCGCCCGCAAGTGTTCGTACGGATGTGGCTCTGATGCGGTTGGATGAGCCAATTCCCTATTCAATTGCAAATCCCTTTGCACTGCATGATGGGCAGGCGTTGTCGGATGAAGTCAGCATCGCCTCATATGGCCGCGGACGCGCCGACGCGATAACGCGCGAAAGGTCATGCAACATATTGGACCGAGTACAGGGCCTGATCCTGTTCAATTGTGACATTACCTTCGGGTCTTCCGGTTCTGCGCTTTTGGCGCGCAAGGGATCGCGTTGGCAGATCCTGTCAGTTGTGTCGGCTGTCAGCGTAGATGAACGTGGCAAGATCGGATTTGGGATGGAGTTATCCGGCATTGTATCGGAATTGCGCAGCACCATGCGCAAACGGGCGCCGCAGCCCAAGGCCGAAATTCGTCGTTTGCGTGTCGGCTCAGGCAAGTCAGGTTCGGGTGCCAAATTCATTCGTCCGGACGGGTCTTGAACACACCACAAAGGCTTCCCATCTGAATCTTACCGGATCGCCACAACGGGGTCCGGAACACTCAATCGCCCGTCCGAATGGAGGGCTTCGACATAAATCGCTCTGAAAGAGGATTGCACCTATGCGTACATTTGACTTTGCACCGCTGCATCGCGCCACCATTGGTTTTGACCAGATCGCCGACGTGATGGATCGTGTGTTGACCAAAGATGTGGCTCAGCCCACATACCCGCCCTACAACATCGAAAAGACCGACGCTGACACCTATCGTATTTCGGTGGCTGTTGCCGGGTTTTCGGAAAATGATCTGTCGGTCGAAGTGAAAGAGAATTCACTGGTCGTCTCTGGCAAGAAAGCGGCGGACGAAAAAGAACGCAGCTATCTGCACCGTGGCATCGCCACCCGCGCATTCGAGCGCCGTTTTGCACTGGCGGATCATGTGCGCGTCACCGGCGCTAGCCATGAGAACGGCATGCTGAACATCGACCTGAAGCGAGAAGTGCCTGAAGCGCTGAAACCGCGCCGGATCGAGATCTCTTCGTCCAAAGCGATCGAAAAAGACGTCGTTGACGCCAAGGCCGTAAACTAAGGCCCTTTTGAACCCGCGATAATCTCCTCCTCCCGTATTATCGCACCACACGCCCCGCGTTCCTCCAGACGCGGGGCGTTGTGATTTTAGAGCACCCCGTAGAATCAGAGCGGGATCGCCGCTGCGTTGAAGCGCAGAAACGGGGACAATATCTCTGGTTGAGCGGTACTTTCCTGTGCAAAAAAGCGGATTGTTTCGCATTTTAGGAAATTCTGGGGCTGTAAACGGCTCGATCTGTGAACCAGTTCACTCAAGCCACCTCATTTCCATGCTAGCCCGGAAGAGTTTTGTTTTAGGGGGTAATACATGGTTGTTCATTCGGTTGCAGAAATTGTAAAGACGCGCACGCTTCCACAAAGCGGTCCTGACATTACGGTCAGCGAGGCCTGTGGTGTTTTGGATGACCTTAATGTGGGCGCCTTGGTTATCATCGAAGACGATGCGCTGATCGGCATTCTGAGTGAACGCGATGTAATCGAGAAATGTATATATCCGAAGAAATCGACCGGTCAGACTCGCGTGCGTGAAATCATGACGCCCAGCCCGTCAGTCGCTCATGCGACCTGCAGCCCTGCAGAGGCCATGAAGCTGATGGTCGAGGGCGGGTTCAAACATTTGCCGGTCGTCGATGGGCCGCGGGTTGTCGGGCTGTTGTCGATGCAAGATGTACCGTCCGAGTATCAAGTGATGCTGGAACAGTTCACCGAAGCGCAATCTGCCCCTAGCTACGGTTTGCAGCAATAGACAGGCCGTCAGCTACAGCGGTGAACACCTCCGAAAATCGGTGCTCTGCGTCAGGAAAAACCGACTTCATGGATGCTGTCACAGTGCTCATCAGGCTTGATCCGCCAACATAGACAATACAATCCACCTTATTCGTGGCGATGCCCCCCTGTTTGAGTGTCTCGCGTGCGGCCTCTGACAGTTTGTGCTCAAACGGGTTGAGCGACGGAGCCAAGCGCGTCATCGATACCGGGACACACAAGTCGCGTTCTATTTGAGCCAGCGAGATTTCGGCGTCAGAGCTTTGCGTGTTGGCCGCGATCTTGCCGCGTTCGACCGCGAAGGCCAGATCGTGGCCCAGCTCGTCATGCAGAACTGTTGACAGCCGCGCCAGCTTCTTGGGCTCTTCCGCCAGGCGCGCCATCTCGTCGACCATCCGTCGATTTTGTGGCGTATAGAGGAACGGGATCTTTTCCCAAGTCGCCAAGTCGTTGAAAATTGCTGCAGGCGTTGGTGAGGTGCCGGGGCCCATCACTTTGCGCAGTTTGGTGCCTTTGCCCAATAGGGGCATCACCAAATCCACGTTGATGGCTCGGTCGAAATCCGTGCCACCAATACGCACCCCGTGATTGGCCAAAATCTCAACCTGCGCCGCGTGGGTCCGAAACAGCGAAAAATCCGAGGTTCCGCCGCCGATATCAACGATCAACCCGATTTGATCCGTCTGCCCCAATGCCCCGCTGGAAATCGCCGCCGCGACGGGTTCGGGCATGAAATCCACTTGGCTAAACCCGGCCGCCAAATAGCATGCGCGCAGGTCGGCCTCGGCCTGTTCTTCGCGTGGGTCTGCGGTGGCGTGAAACACGACGGGGCGACCTGACAAAGCTTGATCAATTGTTGCCCCGCACTGTGCTTCGGCCCGCTCTTTGATGCGGGCCAGAAAGCGCGAGATGATATCGACGAAGGTTACGCTTTCATTCAGGATCTGACGCTTCTCATGCATCAGACTGGTGCCCAATACCCGTTTCAGCGCCCGCATGAATCGCCCCTCGGCCCCGTTCAACAGCGCCGTGTTTGCGGGCTCGCCAATCAGGGTCTCGCGGGTGTCGAAGTCGAAGAAGAATGTGGTGGGCGGGGTTGTTTGCCCGGGCGCCATCTCGACCAGCTTGGGCTTTCCGTTTTCCAGAAACCCGGCAGCGGAGTTTGACGTGCCGAAATCAATACCGAATACGGGGCCATGAGGTGCCATGCCCAAAACTTTCTCGAAAATGCGCAGAAGGTGGTGCACCTAATGTTTCACAGACAGCGGGTCAAGCAGGTACCTCGACCTGGTTGCATTGGTCTGGTCACTGGCGCAAAAAACTATGTAGCTTCCTGACCTCTTGCCACAGATTTCCGATGCGTTTTTTTGCCAATCAATAATACCGACAGAGTGCTCGGCAACCTGAGTGCAACTTTATAGAGGATCGATCCGCAGAACAGTGCTATCACCGGCGCTCCAAGGAAGAAAAGCACATATATCGGCTGGTTTGGATCTAATCCAATGTGCACCAATATTTGATACAAGGTAGAGATAACTATCGCGTGGCTAAGAAACGCGGGGTAAATAAATGGCTCGCGCTTAACGAAGAAGCCTGAGAAGTGTATTTTCACAGCTACAAGGCTGAGTGCCAAGAAACCAAAAACAAGTGCAAGCCGTTTGAAAAGATTACTTGCAAGGTGGACTACGTTTTGGATTTGGCTTGAATCCGGTTGCGTTTGCGACATGACGAGCATCAGCGCAAAAAACGAGATAAAGGCAGGTATGGCAATCTTGAGATCTGCCATCTGCGCTAGCGATACGCGCTTGTGACGCAATACAAAGCCAAAAAGCATAAATAGCAAAATGCTCTCGCGAAAGACCAGTGGTTCCAGGCTGTCGGTAAAGTAGGCGGCTAAACCGACAACAACGCTGACCAAGGGAAAGGCGACAATCAAAGGTCGTGCGAGCGCGATAATGCACGAGGAAACAAACAAATCGCGCAGAAAGAAAAGAGGAAGGCCGAGCGTTTTGTCAAACAGTCCGGTCACGTTATTCAATAGGTCCAACTGGGACCCTGATTTGAGGATCTCGGCTGTTGTTGTCGATATCCCAGCGGAAAGAGCCAAAAGTGCCAAAGCAATCGTGATGACGTTCCAAGTGATCATGGGAACACATAAAACGATAAATCGATCTTTTATGGATTTCAGCAAGCCACGAATAACCGTGTCGTATAAGAGAAAGCCGCTGATCATGCTTAATGCCGCAACGCTCGCGCGGCCGCTCATCTCAATCAAGAGCCAGGCAAGAATCTGATAGTCCCCTGTCATCACCGCGCTTTCTTGGTGAGATCCAGGGTTCACATGAACGTACATCATGCAGAAAATGCATAGAAATCTGGTAACAGAAATAATCTGAGAGTCGGTCGACAGTCGGTTCATTTGTTCACTCGTTAAAGGGGCACCGAATTAATATTCAGTACTTAAGATATAATACGGTAGTGCGCGAAATAAGAAAACCAAATTAATTTAATGCACTCCAACTTCGGCCACAATGCCGCAATAATCGTCGTATTGTTTCGCTCGGCCCTATCGGAATTCGCGACTTCGGTCGTATTAACATTAAATAAGCTCCGCGAAGTCAGACGCGAAGCTTGTGCTTTCAGAGCTGGATCAATTGCCCGCGTTCACAGATCCGATCGACCAGAACATCGTCTCACCCGAAGCGTCGTCGACACCGTCATTGTCGGTCATCACAAACGCCTCGCCCGAGGGCAGGATCGCCAAACCTTCGATCTTGTCCAGAACATAGCCGCCAGTTGAGGTCAAGTCGGGCAGAAGGTCGCGGACCTCTTGCTTGCTGACCACGGGCAGGGGGCTTCCCAACGGGGCAGGGCTCATGTCCGCCAGCGGGATGCGATAGATCTTTTTGGTCACCGCGCGGTGGTCGTGCTGGTTGTCGCGTTCAATGACATAGACATGGTCACCAAAGGCCACGATTTCCGACAGGCCGACCCAGCCGGTTTCGGGATCCGCTTTGGGATAGTGCACCGCACCCCATTCACCGCTGTCCAGATTGTAGGAGACCAGTTTCACATGGTTTTCCGGATCGTCCTTCCATTCCCGCTGAACCGCCATCCACAGAGTGTCGCCGACCTTGGTAATGCCTTCAAAGCCAAAGCGTTTCTCGACCGCCATCAGCTCGGCTGGCAAGCCGATCTCACCCTTGCGGTCCTTTATCAGACCGTCGGCCGACACGTGATAGATCGCATGCGGGATAACCCGGTCGGTGCGACCTTCTGAGGCGACGTAGAAGCCGCCATTGCCGTCCAGAGTGATGCCCTCAAGGTCCAGCTTTTGCGCCGGGTTGCCGTCTTGGCGGTGGATGCGGATCACGTCCACGATGCGAGCGGGCTGCTGGCTGGGGTCGATCTTGAAGATCGAAGGCTGGAAGCCATAGAAGCTGTCATTGACCGCATAGATCATGCCATCTTCGTCCGCGACCAGCCCGGACAGGGCGCCCCAGCCGATCAGCTCATCCGCGCCTTCTGACGTCAGATGCGGATAGGCGGCAGGCGCATCCTGATATTCGAAGATTGACACATGCGCGCGCGGGCCGCCATCTTCGATCAGGTCTTTTTCATTGGCCGAGATCAGCAGGTTGCGCTCGGGGATCGCTACATAGCCTTCAGGGCCAACGCCTGAGGGTAGCAGCTGTTTCAGCACCGGGTTCGCCGGATCAGTGGCGTCATAGACGCCGACGACCGAGGCGCGCTCGGCCCCCACAAAGATCATCGGAGTGCCACCAAATGTGGCTGCGGTCACGCTTTCGGGTTCAACCCCTTTGCTGTCCGAGCGTTTGTCGGGGTAATGACCGATCTGGATAATGGCTTTCTCGAAATCGGTGCCGTTTTCGTAAACAACACTGCCGTCTTTGTGAAAGATCGTCCAGCCGCGCGAACCGCCTTCGTAATCGCCCTCATTGGCCGTGGCGAAGTGGTTGTCATCGATCCATTTCACCGCGTCTGGCTCACGCAGGCGACCCGGCTGGCTTTCGGTAAAGATCAGTGCACCGCGCTCATCGGTCGCGTCGATGCCTTCCAGATCCACGCTGCCAGCCGAGAAATGGCTGACTACGTTGCCATCCTTGTCGACCACCGCGATGTGGTTGTTTTCCTGCAAGGTGATGACAGTTTCACCCAGGCTGTTGATGTCAACAAACTCAGGCTCGGGGTCGGTGGGCGCAACCTCGGCCAGACCGGTCAGGGTGGCCAGTATCATGCCCGCGCAATCCAGTGCGCCATCCTTCAGCGGCACCAGAGCCAGAGACCCGGCAGGCAGCTGCGGGATGATGCCATCGTTCAGGTCTTCGTCGCGCTCATTTTCAATGGCCACAGCAACAAAACTGCCATCGGGTGCGATGGCAACGCTGTCGGGCTGGCCGCCCAGATCGCAGGCGCCGGTTTTCACCTTGCTCGCGATGTCAACCGAGATCAGCTTGCCCGACGGTGCGGTATAGCTCTCGGATGTGTTCACACCGACAAACGCGGTCGCACCAACGATGCCGACCGAAGTGGGCTCACCACCCACATCCATCGCGCCCAGCGGGGCCGGCTTTGCGGGGTTGGTGATGTCGATCATCCCGATCACACCCAGCGGGCTGTCGGTATAGACCAGTGTCATGCCATCGGCCGAAGCGGCGATGATCTCGGGCGAGGTTTCGCGGGTGGTATCGGCCCCTTCGCCCATGTTTTTAACAACAGGGAAAGACGCAATCCGGTTGAAATTCATCTCTGCCAGGCCCTGACCAGCGGTCAGCGCAAGGGCAGATGTCAGGCAGGCAAAGCGCAGTGACATCCTGTGGTATCCTCTCTCACTAGAACGTCGAGTGGCATGGACCGGGTTTATTGCGTGACCATGACGGTTTTGTTTCAGTTTGATGACAAAGGGCGGCGGCGTTGCAGGGAAAGCGCGCGTACCCAAATCCACGCGCCAAATGGGTGTTGCCGCTATCTTTTGGCGGGTGAATTTGTCAGTCTTTTCTGGAATTTATCACCCGAGGGGATGTAAAAGGCCGTAACATCACCTATCTATAGGGTATATAACGAAAAAAGGGATAGAAGATGTCGAACCAGCAGTTTGAATCATTGATTCAGGAAACCCAGACCAAAGTCCGCGAAAGCCAGTCACAGATCGAAAGCCTGACCTCGCGGATCGAGGCCGTACGGGCCAAGATCGGCACGGCTGAGGCCGATATCGACATCGAAAATGCGACGTTAGAGGATGTGCACGCCCATACCGAGGTGATGAACGCCAATATCGCCGAGCTGATCATGGGTCTGGACGACGTGACCAGCGCCTTTTCCAAGGATTTCGACGAGATGCGCTCCAAAACCGGGTGGGAGAGCTTTGTCGGCATTTTCGCCAAGGGCAAATCCGAGTCGATGCGGCAGGAGCGGATGCGCACCGCCAATATTGACGACAAGCTGCAAGACCTGATCGCCAAATCCGATGTGATCGTGAAGCTGCTGGAAGGGCAGTTGGCGGTGCTGGAAGAACAGCGGGTGAAGGTCGAACAGAACCTTTCCGTCACGCTGGATGACCGTGAGGCTACCGTAGCCGAACTGGAGGCATTGCGTGCCGAGATTCAAGGCATGGACCCGACGATTATTACTCTGGAAAACAAGATCAGCGTCGAACAGGACGCTGCCGCGCGCACCCAATTAGAGACTGAATTGGCCGAGCTGAATACGCAATACAACGCCAAGGTTCAGGAAGAACAGGTCAAGCTGGCCAAAAGCCAGACGCTTGAGCGCTATATCGAAAAGGGCAAAACCTGGGTCGATTCACTGCAAAATCAGGCGGCGACGCAGATGGTGCTGATCAACAAGCTGCAAACAGACACGCAGCAGCGCGTGGTGCTGTATGACGCCCTGACCAAATCGTTGAAAACCGCGCAGCAGCAGGACGTGGCGCACCGCATCAACGAGATCGGCGTGCAGACAGACCAAGAGGCGCAAACTGCCATGGCGGCTATCGGCACCGCGACGAACCAGAAAATGGCCGACATGCTTGAAGCGCATGAGGACCACATGGTCTTTGCCCGTGATGTGTTGGAGAAAAAGGCCAAGGCGGACGAACGCTTTGCCCGTCGGTTCGCGTCGATTGTGGAGAAGCATGATAAGAATTTGTATGGGGGTTAAACCTCTATGGTTCGATCGGGTCGGACTAGCTCGATCCTTAAACTCTTGGCGTCGTTCTTGGGGCTTAGCGCCATCGGAATGCTCTTTTGCGTAGCATCATGTGTGATCGCAATAAGAGTTTTTGGTTCGGATGCTTTGATTGCCGAGGTCGTCTTAGTCTCGACCAGCATGGCGTTCATTGTCTATGGTGTTTGGTTGTTCACTTGGTTTCGCACAAAGGGGAACGAGCTTGATCGAAAATACCGCCCTTGGGCCTACGACAAGTTTGGTAACCCAAAATGACTAACCCCACCCAAGACCATGTCGGCCTGACCGACACCTTCGCCTCGCGCCGCTATTTCCGCAAGTTTGAGGTGATCACCGTCCACCTGTTGCGCGTGGCTGCAACGATGGAGGCTGAGGGTGCGATCAGCAAGCAAGAGGTGCGGATCGTGTCGCGGTATCTTTCGGGGCTGCTCTACACCTTTCGCGCGCTATCCATGAAATACCTGCTGGTCGGGCGCGATACGGGGCGGTTCTTTGGCAGTCTTGCGATGGACAAGCGCGACAGCGGGTTTCCGGTGGCGGCCGAGTTGCTGACCATGGCGAATGACGCGCAGCAGGCGCAAGTGCATCTGGCGAATATGCCCTCAGCCGATGAGCTGAAAAACGACATGGTGCGGACGATTATTGGCGATCAGGAGATCCCCACCAAGCTGCAATTCGCGCTGTCGCAAAGGCTCTATTACGAGGAATTGCTGAGGGGAGAGCTGTTCTGGGCGCGTAACGATCCCGAATGTCACTGGATCGAGAATGAAGGCGATCGCCGCAAGTTCCTGCTGCACTGGGCGGTCTATGACAGTCAGATCAACCTGCCAGTTCTATACATGATGCAGTTGGAAGACAGCGGCAAGACAGCACTGCCCAAGGACCAACGCCGCTGGCCCGAGGTGCAGGCACATCTTATGGCGCAGTCTTTGGGCGGGTTGAAGCTGGTGACCATCGCCAAAGGGTTCGATCAGGATTTCGACGATCTGCATCCCAAACTCGTACGCCGTATCCATGTGGGGCCGATGTATTCCTCGGCCTATACCGAGCAATCCGGGCCATTGCGTCGGATGCTGGAAGATGCGCAGGCCCCTGAGGGTCAGGATTGGGCCATGGCCTGGACCATCGAGGAGTTGCAGAGCGAGGACGTGGTGCAGGAACGCGCAGGCTGGTTCGGCACGGTCGACCGCGAGGTTTTTGCGCTGGACCCGTTTGGCGGGCAGGGGGCCGAAACCGGGGCAACACGCACGCAGCGCTCGATCATCCTGCCTCAGCGCCCGTTTCAGGTGCTGGCTGAGCGTAACCCGCCGGGTTTTGGGGATGTGCGTAAATTCGTGGTCAGCAAGGCAGGGCAGGTGTTGCGCTATTAGATTTCATGCCTCCGGCGGAGGTATTTTTGAACAGAAGAAGCAGGGGCGGGTTTTGAGATGAGTTTGACGTCAGATCAGATGGAATTGCGCGAGGCCGATATTCGCAAGCATTACCCGGCGGCGACCGCTTTGCTGAGCGGGTTCGAGCATGCTCCGCGGATTGCCAAACCGGTTGAGGCAGCGGTGGAGCGGTCTCCGGGTGTCACAACAGGGCGGCGATTTCGGTCGACGACGCCAGGGTTGGTGACGCGGCGGGTGGCGCGGGCGGATGGGGTGCATCTGGTCGAGCGGATTGAGGCGTCGGATGATGGCGATGCGCTGGTATCGCCGCCGCAGGCGACGGTGCAGCAGAGTATTCGCCGGGCCATCGCGATTGCTCTGGCGGTGGCTGAGGCTTATGCCGAACAGACCCCGCTGGCCGATTTGAAACGTGCCAATCTGGCGGGGGATTTGCCTGCGGCGCGGAAGAGTGAATTTTCGCAATTGCTGACGGCTGAGGCGCTGATTACGGGCCATGTGTTTGGCAACTCGCTGGCTTACCTCATGTCCTCGCATCTGGGCGAAACCACGGTAGATCTGGGTGAGATCGAAGAAGTTCTGACCGATAATGGCCAACTCGCTCTGCATGGCGCGCTGTGGGAGTTGGATCAGATATTGGCCAAACATGCGCCCGATGATGCGCATCTGATCGCGGCCGCCAGTGCCTATGCCGAGCAGTTGATGGACAAGGTTGCATTGCGCGTGAAATCAGCGGGCCATTTGAGCCCGTTTCAGACTGCGTCCTGGCATATCGAGACGGATGATCTGACGATCCGGGGGTTTGAGCCAGCGTCCAAGGCCAAATCCACCACGCTTACCATGACGTTCAAGAAGCCGAATGAGGTGGTGGGCAACCATATCGCCAAATATCAGGCGATGAAGCTGGCCAAGATGCTGATGGCCTATGATTTCGACCGCCGCCTGAACCCGTTTGCCGAGCTTGGCGGGTTCATCTTTACCTTCATGGGCGATGGCAAACCGGGCACCGGGAAAACCACTCTGATCCAGATGATGGCCGGGCTGATCAATGACTATTGCCAGAACGCGGGCTACCCGTTCCGCTATCAGAACCTGAGCACCGACAATATCGACAGCTATCAGGGCAAATCCGGCCAGAACGCCAAGGCGTTTATCAACACGATCATTGACCCCTCGGTCATCGGCTTTGGCACCATCGACGATATCGACCAATTGGCGGGTAAGCGTGGTGATCGGCAGTCCAGCGCCGGACAGTTGGAAATCACCGCAGTCCTGATGGAGAGCTTCGCCGGGGCCAACACCGTTGTGCGCGGCAATTGCACCTTTGGCATGTTCTCGAACTACCCCGAGAATGTGGATGACGCCCTGCGCCAACGGGCCGGTGCGCGGTTCCTGGTGGACGGGCCGCAAACGCGTGAGGACTATATCGACATCCTGCACCTGCTGATGGGCCGCAACCACGACATTCCGCTGGGTGAACACGAAGCCTATGCCGCGCAGGAGATCAAGAAGGCCGTCGCCGCCAGTTTCGAAAGCCATTCCCGCCCGCATGAGGATGCTTTGTTGCAGGTTTACGACCGGGTATCGGCTCAGATCGGCCAGCTGGACACGATTGCCAAGCTGGGCACCTACCTCAAGGCGATTCAGGCCGCAGATGAACGGTTCACCGGTCGTGCGATCAAGAAC
This sequence comes from Ruegeria sp. HKCCA6707, assembly GCF_013033515.1. Lineage (GTDB taxonomy): Bacteria > Pseudomonadota > Alphaproteobacteria > Rhodobacterales > Rhodobacteraceae > Ruegeria. Next base: position 41,169 of record NZ_WQEG01000011.1, read on the forward strand.
ATCACCGACGCGGTCAAGGTGCGCGCGATGGATTTCGAACTGCCAGATGAGTGGATGGAGAACCCCGAGCTGTTCCTGTTCCGTGACTATGACACCAAAAAGGCCATGATCGCTGACCTGCGCCAGCCGATCACGGTCGAGATGGTGATCCAGGAAATCAACCGCTACGCCGACAGCGAATTCCGCTATGCCGACAAGAGCGACGAGGTCGCGATTGAGAACGCGGTGCGTGAGATGGGCCGAATGGAGGAGGCCAAACGCCGGTATCTGGAGGGGAAAGGGTGAGCGGCGGGCTGTTCCTGATTTTGGCGTCTCTGGTTGCGGCGTGCCTCTGCGTGGGTATTTGGGTTGCCCGTTGTCGAAATGCATCGCGCAGGGCTGTGGCGATGCTTGCGCTTATCGTATTTGCGATCACCTATATCTGGAGCAGCCTGTTCGAGATTTGGATCAATGGTGCCTCGGTCTTGCGTCCTCAGTCTCTGTTGCACGCATTCGGACCTGGTGAAATGCCTTCACATTTTCTTGGCCAGTCGTTGTTCTGGTATGCTCCGGCGATGATCTTTGCAGGTGGCGCGTATGCAACAACGCGTCGTCGTTCAAAGGAGGCAAAGACATGATACTGACACTTGCAATCACCGCAGTAGCCCTGGTTTTGGGTCTCATTCTGCCATTGCGCTGGGGCGTAGTTGGCTTTCTGGGGGCTGTGGCGGTTCTCTATCTGATCCAGTTCGGCATCAATACCAGCCGCGGGTTCGAGGGTGCCTCGTGGGAAGAGACGCTGATCCTGTTTGAGGGCAGCGTGGTGTCTTACATCGGCTTCAATTTGCAGATTACCGCGCGGTCCTTTGCGTTGCCTTTGCTGGTGTTAGCGGCTGTGGTTGTGGGGCGGTTCAGGAGGGGAGTAAGCTGAGTTGAATATAAGCTCGAACTGTTTTGCGGGAGAGCCTGAGTGCTAGATATCATCTTCCTGATGACCTGTACTCTTCTTGCCTATATTGGCATTAAGTTCGTCCTTTGGGTGATAAGGCGTCTTTTGCCTGTTCCAAAGGGAGCGTTCATGTGGTTGCGTTTCTTTGTTTGGTGGACCGCAAATTTGGGTTTTGTAGTTGCCATATACTCCGGCGTTATCGCTTTTTCTGGTGTTCTTGTTTTGGAAATTTGGGGTTTGGGTCAGCGTCTAGAGCCCTCCGTACTCCTGATGGGGGGGCTCATTTTGTCGGCACCTTATTGGGTCGGCTTGGCCAAAGTAATTGATCTTCAAGTTGCGCATAGGTTGTCGTCATGATCCGCCTCATCGAAAAAGGCCTGATGTTTGGCAATCTTGTCCACATCTCCAGCCCGGCTCTGGTCGAGCGGTATAATCGCGCGCTGCAGCATCTGTCGGGTAAGACCACCGCGCTGACGGATTTTCATATCGATATCTCGGGCTATTCCCCCGAGATTGGGCAGGAACTGGGTGACCCGCTTTACCTCAACCCCAATGGGGTCAATCGGCAGTTCATCCTGCTGACGACCGAGCAGAAACGCGCGCCTCTGCTGAATGTCAAATTCTCAACCTCGCGCGACATCTTGCGCGACTTTATCGAACAGAACGAAGCGCAGCTGTTTGCTCTGACCGCAACGGATGCGGTGGCCGGAGAGCTGGTGAACTCGGTCTTCAAGCTCACCACGCCGGCTGATCTGCTGACGCTCAGCAAGATCGAGATTGAAGCGGATACAGTGGGTGGTACCCTGCGAAAGGCCGAGCAATTGGCGGGTATGGTCGAGCAGTTCAAAACCGAAGAGGACGCCTGGTTCGACGATGTTCTGATCGCCAGGATGATCGAAACAGCCAAAGATACAGGCGATGTGACACGCAACCCTGTCCGTTTGCGCCATACCGCGTTTGATCAACCGAACTTCTGGACGGCGCATTATGGCGGGCTTTATCTGTTTCCTGACCTTGAGCATCCGGCTGCGATTTATGCGGGTGAACGGCCAGACGGCTTGCCGCTGGACTATGTGTTTCACATGTCGCAGCACAATCAGATCGCCAAATTTCTGAACTATAACAAGCTCGTGGAAACCATCATCGAGGCGCGCGGCGTGGATTCTGCTGCCATTTTGCAGCAAAAAATGGATTTTCTGACGGTGTCGGCGGCTGCGCATGCCGATGTTGACCTGAAAGGCTTGGACCGCCGGGACCTGCGCCATCTTGCGCGCCGTCATGTGGACCAATTGCCTGAGGCCTATCACGGGCTGGCGCAGCTGCTGCGCTGGGCAACGGATGGCGGGCGGTGGCCGCGCATAACCTCGGATCACCCGGCCTATTTCTATACTCTGCGGGCGGCCAACACGCCGCATCGGGATTTGGTAAACATGTTGCTGACCGAGCTGGCGCCACTGGACCCGCGCCAGATGTTCATTTGCCACAAAGAGCTGTTCTATGCGACCTACGCCCAGTGGCCTGAAAGCAAAAAAGCCTATGTTGCCGATTTCCTTGCCCGCGAGTATCAGCTGGACAAAGCAGGTGCACGGGCGGCCTTGTTCGGGCATGAGCCTGATATGAGCGGTGACGATCGGATCAGTGACGATCTGATTGCTCGTGTCGGGCCCTGGGGTTCTGTAAGGAGGGATTGAAATGCTCGGAGCGCTACGACTATTTCTGATCCTTTTGTTTTTACAGACGGTTGCATATTTTGCGCTGTCTCTTTACTCGCGCGGTGTCCGGCGGCAAAAACTGGAAAGCTGGTGGGACGAGAAAGGCAAAACCGGTGACAAGAACGCGTTTGTTGAACGCGGATTGCACGTCTATGACAATTCTTTCCGGCGCAAGTTGATACTCGCGGTCTACATTGTGCCCTGGATCGCTGTTGGCGCACTGATCTATATCGTGAATTACATGTGAGGGATAAGACATGGCTTATCTGAAATGGGGTTTCATTCTTGTCTTCTGGATCACGCTTGGCACGATCCTCCAATATGCGCTGCCGCAACATGATGTCGTGCGGATCGTTAACACTTATGAGGAACGTCAGGATCTGAACGATTGGACGCGGATCTTCTGGTCTGAACCCGAGGATCAATCGACCAGCTTGTCGAACCGCGACGTTCAATTCATTCAGGCGGTGCGCGCCAACGGCAAACCCATCGTGTATCGCAACGAAGATACGGGCTGGGGTTGGCCGCCCTATTTCAAATTCGACACGGCGAACCTTTATACCGAAGCGAATGATGCAAAGTCGACAAAAGAGGATCCGGATTGGGTTGTGGTCACCCATTATGGCTGGCGGAACGAGTTTATGTCGATCTTCCCTAACGCAATTTTTATTCGCCATGTCGAAGGCCCGGATGTTCGTATCATCCCTTGGTTCAATATCATTTTCCTGACCGTGTTTGTGGCCATCGTTTGGGCTCTGTGGGTTCGGTGGCGCCGTTTCCGGCAAAGACGGATCGATCCTGTTTTGGAAAATGTCGAAGACGGCTTGTATGCCGCAGGCGACGCGATTGACGAAAAGCGCAAGGGATTCAGACGGTGGCTGGACAGTTGGAAGTCGAAGTAAGATCGAACAGGGCCCTTCGGCTATTCCATTGCCGGTTTTTACCTGACAACAAATTCTGCATGTAGCGCGCCAGCCGCCTTGATCGTTTTCAGGATGTCGATCATGTCGCGTGGCGACACACCCAGGGCGTTCAAACCGGCCACCACTTCGGACAAAGTTGTTGCCTCGGGGATTTCGGCCAGACCAGTGCCTTCCTCTTCTTCGATGCCTGCAATTGTACGTGGGACAACAACGGTTTCACCCCGTGCAAACGGGTTTGGTTGAACCGCGATCGGGGCTTCTTCGACCGTCAGGGTCAAATTGCCTTGCGAGACGGCCACGCGTGAGATTCTGACATCCCTGCCCATTACGATCGTGCCCGACCGCTGATCGACCACGACCCGGGCCTTGGTTTCAGGCTCAACCAGAATGTTTTCGATCCGGCCGATTGCATGCGCAGTCGACACCGCGCGGGTGGCCTCTATGTTGATCTCAACGGTGCCGGAGTCGCGCATGATAGCCACGACCCGGTTGAACTCGGTATTGATTGCCGCCTCAATGCGCCCGGCAGTTGTAAAGTCCGGCTCGCGCAGGGCCAGTCTGAGTTGGGTCAGCGATGACAGTTGAAAGTCAATCTCACGTTCAACGCGAGCGCCCGAAGGGATAACGCCCGACGTTGGAACGCCCTGCACGACCGAGGCCGCCTCTCCTTCTGCGACCGCGCCGCCGGCCAAAACAGTGCCTTGGGCCACCGCGTAAATCTGGCCGTCCGCGGCATTCAGCGGGGTCATGATCAAGGTGCCACCCAACAGGCTTTTGCTGTCGCCAATAGCGGAAACGGTAATGTCGATCTGACTGCCCACACGCGAAAACGGAGGCAAAGTGGCTGTAACCAGAACCGCTGCGACATTTTTGGGCCGAAAGTCTTCGCCGTTCACACTAACGCCCAGACGTTCGAGAATGCTGGACATGATCTCTTCGGTAAAGGGCGAGTTTCGCAGCCCGTCTCCGGTGCCGTTCAAACCGACAACAAGGCCATAGCCGACAAGATCGTTGCCGCGCACGCCGTCGAAATCCACCAGATCCTTCAGGCGAATGGTGCCAGCGCTGGCCAGGCTCGGCAAAAGCAAAAGGATCAGGGCAAGGAGGCGGATCATAGGAAGTTCACCAGAGACAGACCCGCGTTGCGCACGGTGACGGAGTAGAGGCTTTCCAGTTGGAACTGGACGGTTTGCAATTGTGTGGCCGTTTCATACGGGTCCGCTGCGATCAGTTGATTGCGTGCAAACTCGATGCTGGTCATGGCCGCCGCGTTGCGCGTTGCGGCCTGTTCGATGCGCGCCTCGGCCGCGCCAATCTGCGCCAGCACGGTTTGGAAGCGGCTGGTATAGGCTTGGGCCAGGTCTGGGGTTCTGGAATGATAGGCTCCGGCAGCGGCGGGCCAGCTTCCCAGTTCCGCGTATAGCTGTTTCAAAAACCGCGCGGCGTATTCTGCGTTTTCATGGGGGTCGAACATGGCGTCGATCGAGCGGAACGCGTTTCCATGCCAGCGATAGTTTATCTGGAAACACCCGACATCGAAACTGTGCGTGCCGGACTTGAAGATCTTGAAGACATAGGCCTTGGCTTCAGCTTCGGACCCGAACCAATAGCCTTGGCCTTCGACATTGACGGCCCAGGGCCAGGGGATCAGCTGCCCGTCTTTGGCGCGCCCGGTTTCCACCCGTGTGATGGCACGTAGGATGTCAATCGGTACCCCTTCGGCCTGCGCTGCATGTCGCGCGGCCTGATCACAGACCGAAGCCTGCGCCACCGCACCAATGAAAGCAAAAACAAGCGCCCACGGCGCAAGGATCAAGTTGAAAGGATTGGGCATTCTGCCGGTCCGGGATTCTTTTGGTCCGGGTCAAGCTAGCGGGGTTTCTCTTTACAGAGGGTTAGCGCCGCTTCAGTTTCGATCAATCCGGCGGCCAAAGACAACGCTTGTATTGGTCCGCAACACGCCCGGGATTTTCGCCAGTTCATCAACCAGAATATCCAGATCCTCAAGCCGAGGCGCCTCGGCTGACAGCATAAGGTCGAAATCTCCGTTGATCGAGAGGCAGAGTTTGACTTCGGGATAGGCCTCAAGCCGTTTCACAATACGTGTGGTCTCATTCTGCTGCACCTCCAGCATCACGATGACCTGCACTTTGGGCGTATCTTCGGTCGCCCCCAAACGCACTGTATAGCCCGCGATCACGCCGCGTTCTTCCATGCGATTGATGCGCTCGTGGACGGTTGTGCGCGCCACGCCCAAGGCACCGGCAATCTGCGTGGTCGAGGCGCGGGCATTAGCCTGCAGAGCGGCGATAATACGACGATTCAGCTGATCCATTGGGGCTCCGGTACAGGGCGCATGTATTTGGTTATGGCAGATTTGCCCGTGGTCTCAAGCCTGCCGAGGGACCTTTGGATGCAGGTCGTCGATGATGATGGGATGGGCGTGGGGCAGACCCCCTGCCAGATGTGGGTGGTCGGGCGGCAGGTTTGGGTGATCGTGCTGGATGGGATCCTGGTCCTTGCGCGGCCAGAGGCCAAATGCAGCGACAATCCCCAAGACAGAAAGCGCCGCCATGCTACCAAGCGCGACTGCGGCGCCTGACACGGTCATCAACCAACCTGACAGTGGATAAGTCACCAGCCAGCACCCGTGCGACAGGGTGAATTGCGCGGCAAACACGGCAGGACGGTCTTCGGGATGCGCGGATCGGGTCAACAGACGGCCTGATGGTGTCAGCGTGGTGGAATAGCCGAACCCGGTCAGCGCCCACAGCGCGACCAGTAGTCCAAGCGTTAACGGGACATGGGCTGCCAAGATCGCAGCACAGGCCATTGTCGTAGCACCCAGAATTGCTCCACCCAGCATGACGCGGCGATCTTCGATTCGGTCCAGCAGGCGGGGCAGCATGAAGGCGGCGAGCATTGATCCACCGCCAAACCCGGCCAGCGCAATGGCCACCGCGCTTTCGGACAACCCAAGATCAGATCGCACAATCACAACCGTATTCACGATGACCATGGCGCTCAGCGCTGCTGCGCTTGCGTTCAGCGCAAGCAGACCGCGCAGCCGGGGTGTTTTGAGATAGATTTTGATGCCGCGTGTCGTGCGGTCATAGATCCCGCGGGGCCTGCTGGGTTTGGGCGAGGGCAGGGCGAGCGACACGACTAAGAGGGCCGACGCTACAAAGCCCAAGGCGGTCCCCCAAAACAGGCTGTTGAAGCTGACCAGTAACAATAAAGCAGCTGCAAAAACCGGGCTCAGCAGGCTTTCCAGATCGTAGGCCAGTCGCGATAGCGATAGCGCGCGGGTATAATCCGCCTCGTCGGTCAAAACATCTGGTATCGTGGCCTGAAATGCCGGCGTGAACCCGGCCGAGGCGGATTGCAGAACAAAGATCAGAACATAGACCTGCCAGACCTCGGTCACGAAAGGCAGGCAGAGCGCCACGGCGGCGCGGATCAGGTCGAGAACAACCAGCATCTTGCGGCGATCCAAACGTTCGGCAAATGCCGCAGCCAACGGTGCCACGATGACATAGGCAACCATCTTGATCGTAAGCGCGGTGCCAAGGATCAAACCAGCGGCGTCACCCGCCAAATCATATGCGAGCAAGCCCAGAGCAACCATCGCAAGGCCGGTGCCGGTCAGGGCAACGATCTGTGCGGCCAGCAGGTGGCGATAGGTTCGGTTTCTGAGAACGTTCAACATCGGAATTCAGCCTTCGACATGCGTCCCAGCTTTTGTGGCTTTCAACAAAAAGGCAATGGCTTTGACAGCTTGGGTTTGGCACCGCTTGGCCGATGCCCCTTAGATGGCGTTGAGTTTATGGGGCAAACCTCTTATCTCGGGGGCAATATCGCTCAAAGGATTAGTTGCGTGGCGAACCATCTTTACAAAAACGACCTGCCAGACGGCTTGGACCTGGGGCCTGTTGTGGCCATCGACTGTGAAACCATGGGGTTGAACCCGCATCGTGACCGGCTCTGCGTGATCCAGATGTCGGGAGGCGACGGTGACAGCCATATTGTTCAGGTCGAAAAAGGCCAGACCGAGGCGCCCAATCTGTGTGCCATGCTGGAGAACCCGGAGGTTTTGAAACTGTTCCATTTCGGACGGTTCGATATCGCGGCGATGTATCACGCATTTGGCGCTTTAGCGGCGCCGGTTTATTGCACCAAGATCGCCAGTCGTCTTGTGCGCACCTATACAGACCGGCACGGGCTGAAGAACCTCTGTCAGGAACTGATCGGCGTCGATATCTCGAAACAGCAGCAGATGAGCGACTGGGGGGCCGAAACCCTGACCGACGCACAACTGGACTATGCCGCGTCTGACGTTCTGTATCTGCACCGCTTGCGGGATGCGCTCAACGGGCGTCTTGCCCGCGAAGGTCGGACCGAAATGGCGCAGGCGTGTTTTGACTTCCTTCCCATGCGTGCCAAGCTGGACCTGGCAGGTTGGCCCGAAACGGATATCTTTGCGCACTCATGACCGATAACGAAGCATTCCTGAAAACGGCCCGGCAGGTCGTAACCGACGAAGCCCGAGCGCTGGACGTGCTGGCCGACGGTCTGGATGAGCACTTTGCCGAAGCCGTGCACATGATCCTGCAGGCATCAGGCCGTTTGATCGTCAGCGGCATCGGCAAATCGGGACATATTGGTCACAAGATAGCCGCCACTTTGGCCAGCACCGGAACACCTGCCTATTTCGTGCACCCGGCCGAGGCCAGCCATGGTGATCTGGGTATGGTGTCAAAAAGCGACGTGGTCCTGGCAATCTCCAACTCGGGCGAAGCGCCCGAACTTGCCAATCTGTTGGCCTTCACGCGCCGCTTTGGCATTCCGTTGATTGGCTTGTCCAGCAAGCCCGAAAGCTCGCTGATGAAACAGGCCGATGTGCATTTGCTGATCCCGTCATTGGGCGAAGCCTGCGGGTTCGGCATGGTACCGTCGATCTCGACCACCTTGACCCTGGCGATGGGTGATGCGCTGGCCATTGCCCTGATGAAATACCGCGATTTCAAGCCCGAGAATTTCCGCGATTTCCATCCCGGTGGCAAATTGGGCGCGCAGCTGAGCAAGGTGCGCGACTTGATGCATACCGATATTCCGGTTGTGCTGTTCGATACCCCGATGAGCGAAGCATTACTGGTCATGAGTCAGAAGAGCTTTGGCGTGGTTGGGGTCACGGATGCCGACGGACGCCTGTTGGGGATCGTGACCGACGGGGATTTGCGCCGTAACATGGATGGGTTGCTGGAGAAGGCAGTCGAAGAGGTCATGACTCGAAACCCACGCACAATCGGACCCGAAGAGCTGGCAGAAAGTGCAGTTGCTCTCATGACAATGCAGGCGCCAAAAATCACGTGTTTGTTTGTGGTCGATCCCGAAGGGGATGGACGGGCTCAGGGTATCCTTCACATCCATGACTGCTTGCGCGTCGGGTTGGGCTGATGCGCAATACCATGGATCGCTATTCCCGGATGGTGCAGTTCCTCAAGGTGCTGCTGCCATTGGCGGCGATCCTGCTGTTGGCCTCGGTCTTTCTGCTGTCGCGCAGCATCGAAACGGATGTCTCGGTGCCCTTCACAGCCGAAGCGATTGACGAACGGCTGGCCGATCAGGTGGTGACGATGCCTGACTACAAAGGGGTGACGCGCAACGGCGAGGAGGTTCGGGTAGAAGCGATCCGTGCGGCCCAGGGCACTGACCGGGATATGCCCACAGCAACGGAATTTCACGGCACTTACAATCTGCACAACGGTGGCGTCATCACGCTTGACTCGAATACCGGCACTATTAGGCCCGACAAAGGCACAGCTACCTTTGAAGGCGATGTCGTGATCCTGACGGCTGACGGTATTCAGGTGACCACCGATCTGCTGAACACGTCGCTGGATGAAATCCGCGGCGATACGCCAGGGCAGGTCGATGGTGTTGGTCCGATTGGAGAATTTACAGCCGGGCGCATGACCTTTGGAACTAAAAAAAAGGATGGCCCGGTCCATATTCTTTTTACAGATGGGGTGAAACTGATATACGAACCCCCAAAAGCAGAAAGATAACTCGTGATTGATTTGCGCGCCGCCCTTGTATCCATTGCCCTCAGTTTCACGGCAATACCTGTTGCGGGGCAAGAAGCGCAGGTCGCGTTCGGGTCGCCAAATGCTGACCCTACACTTCCGGTCGAAGTCACCTCGGAAACCTTGAACGTCAACCAGGAAGACGGCTCGGCCGAGTTCATCGGCAATGTGATCGTTATTCAAGGCGAGATGCGTCTGACGGCTGAGCGGGTTCTTGTGATCTACAATCAGGAACGTTCGGCCATTGAACGGATGGAAGCGACCGAAGATGTGGTGCTGGTCAGTCCGCCGGATGCGGCAGAAGGCGACTGGGCAGAGTACACGATCGATACCGGTGTCATCAACATGCGCGGGAATGTGCTTTTGACCCAGGGGCCCAGCGTGATCAGCGGCGACGAGATGGAAGCGAACCTGACCACAGGCACCGCGACCATGAGCGGCAATGTCAAAACCATATTGCAGCAGGGTGGCGGCAACTGATGGCGAAACCCAAACTTACGGTTGCAGAAGGCTCATCTGGTCTGAGGATCGAAAAGCTTCGTAAATCCTATCGCAAGAAAACCGTCATCCGCGACGTCTCGATGACTTTGGATCGTTCCGAGGTGGTGGCGCTGTTGGGCCCTAACGGATCGGGCAAAACGACGACCTTCTATTCCGTTGCAGGTCTGGTGTTCCCCGAGGCCGGTACGGTGACAATTGACGGTCAAAACGTGACAACCCTGCCGATGTATCGCAGGGCCCGGTTGGGCATCGGGTATCTTCCGCAGGAAATGTCGATCTTTCGGGGTATGAGCGTTGAAGACAATATCGCCGCCGTTCTGGACATTACCGTTGACCACGTTCACCGCCGCAAAGAGCGGTTGGAAGAGCTGCTTTCGGATTTCTCGATCGAGCATCTACGCCGCGCACCCGCCTTGGCCTTGTCCGGGGGTGAACGGCGGCGCGTCGAAATAGCGCGCTGCTTGGCTGCAGATCCCAAGTATCTGTTATTGGACGAGCCTTTTGCAGGGGTCGATCCGATCAGCGTCGGCGATATCCGTCATCTGGTGGCCGATCTGAAGAAGCGCGGGATCGGTGTTTTGATCACAGACCATAACGTGCGGGAAACGCTTGAGATTGTCGATCGTGCCTACATCCTGCATGACGGGCAGATGCTGATGTCCGGCACTCCCGATGAAGTTGTGGAAAACGAAAACGTGCGGCGTGTTTATCTGGGTGAAAATTTCAAGATTTCATGACGTTGCGCGGAAAGACGCCAAATTGTTAGGCGAAATCGCGTATATACACGACCTGTTTTGATTGACTCTTCGGCTGTCTCTTGCCTCAATTGGCACATGGCATTTCTTCGGTTCCAATCTGGATCAGGATGCCCCTTCTTTGAAGGGTGTGATCTCAGACAACCCCGGGACATGCCGCTATCCCCCACCCGATAAAAACAGGCACGTTGCGCGACGCAATGTCAGAATGGGTGTGAATTGTGAAGGAGACCACATGCGTTACCAAATCAGCGGAAAACAGATCGACATCGGTGCGGCTCTGCAGACCCATGTGCAGACCGAGCTGGGCGAGGTTGTGGGCAAATATGCTCAAAGACCGACCGACGCCAATGTCGTGTTTTCCCGTTCGGCGCATGAATATGTGTGTGAAACCACTGTTCATTTGTCCACAGGGCTGACGGCGCAGGCCAAAGCCCACGCAACCGAAATCTATGCAGCTTTCGAGGCGTGTTGTGACAAAATGGAAACGCAATTACGGCGGTACAAGCGCCGTTTGAAAGACCATCACAAGGACCGGGTCGAACCGGTTGAACTCTTTGGTGCGTCCTCTTATATCCTCGCGTCTGACGATTCGGACGTGGCAGACGAGCCAGAAACGCTGCAGCCCATGATTGTGGCTGAAATGGAAACAAAAATTCCATCTCTCAGCGTGGGCGAGGCCGTTATGCAAATGGAACTTGCGGGCGCACCTGTTTTGGTGTTCCGAAATGAAAACAAGGATGGATTGAATGTCGTTTATCGTCGCGATGACGGTAATATCGGTTGGATCGATCCGTAACAGGCAAGGATACTAAGACGAACTTTCGCGATTGCGATTGTTGCGTCATTGGAGCGTGATCATGGAGCTTTCGAGCATATTGAAGCCCGAGGCGGTACGCATTCTATCTGCGGCCTCTAGCAAGAAGAGATTGTTTCAGGAAATCGCAGACGTTGCGTCTGCGGCGCTGAGCATGGATGCGCAGGCCATTGTCGAAAGCCTATTGGAGCGAGAAAGCCTGGGCCCTACCGGAGTAGGCCATGGTGTCGCCTTGCCGCACGCGAGGCTGCCAGACATTGACTCTGTCACTGGCGTTTTCGTGCTTTTGGAAAAGCCGATTGATTTCGGTTCGGTCGATCGTCAGCCGGTCGACCTAGCCTTTTCGTTGTTTGCGCCAGAAGATGCAGGTGTTGACCATTTGAAGGCTTTGGCCCTTGTATCGCGGACACTGCGCGAACAGTCCGTCTGCGCTAAGCTGAGAGCCAATCCGGACCCGGTCAAAATCTACGCAATCCTGACCGAAGCACAGTCGGTTCAGGCCGCGTGATACAAAAAAGCCCCCGGAAAAACGGGGGCTTTTGAATGAGACAGGCTGCGCTCAGCCGCCGGTGCCCATTTCCAACGTCCACCAGATCTTGCCGTTGTTTTCCTGATGCCACGCGAATCCCATTTGCGTGGCGCGCGGATCCATGATCACGGATCGCGGCCCGGGCTCTTGCATCCATGCGGCCAGCGTTTCGGTTTCGGTCTCAAACGTCTCCGAGATCGCCTCGCCGAGGAAGGTCCCGAAATAGCCGACCCGCGCGGCACGATCCAATGGTGATGAACCATCGGACCCGAAATGCCAGGGCCGGTTCTGGCGGGCCATGTCCTTGGAATGCGTGGCAGCTGCAGCGTTGAGTTGCGCATTCAGTTGTACAGGTTGCAGGCCAGAGGCCTGACGCAAAGCGTTCACCGAATCAACCATGCGGAATTGCAGCTTTTCCGGGTTGCCGCGGATTTTGTAGACCGTCGGCAACGGCCTGCCATCGGTGCCCAAAGTGGTCGTCGCCGAATCAGTACAAGCCGCCAGAGCGACCAAACAAATCAACAGAAAGGGAAGAATACGCGTCATGATGGGTCCGAAATTTGTGTCCTCACCGGAAATAGCTTGCGAAAGCCTAGGGGGCAAACATGCAATGAGAGAATGTTGCGTGAATCTGCCGGTTTGGTTTGCGACTGAAGCATTATCGCCATAAAATACCATAGATATTCGCATTTGTGCTTGGAAAAGGACCGTATCCGATGGTCAAGAAACCAATTTCGAACACCACGCGCCGGGGATTTTTGGCTGGTGCCGCTGTAAGTTTGGCCTCGCCCGCGGTCGCGCAATACATCCCAGGCGATCCTTTGCGCCCAGCACCGGAACCCGAGCCCGCTGTGCGCCGCAATATCTCGGGTTTCCGGGCGTTGGACTGGCAGCCTTACTTTTCAAACACCAAAAACGGCGCGATCCTTGTCGATACGGTCTCGCGTGCGCTGCATTATTGGTCAGATGATCAATCCGTGTACAAACTCTACCCGTCTTCGGTGCCTTTGACCGAAGAAATGACCCGCCGGGGACGGACCAGCGTGATCCGCAAAGTCGAAGGTCCCAGCTGGGCACCAACCCCTTCGATGAAAAAGCGGAACCCCGAATGGCCGGACTTCATTCCGCCTGGACCGGATAACCCATTGGGAACACACGCTTTGTACCTCAGCTGGAAGTATTATCGCATCCACGGAACACATGACACGCGCAAAATCGGCCGCAGGTCGTCGAACGGATGCATTGGTTTGTTCAACGAAGACATCGCCGAGCTGTTTTCGATGACCAAAGTCGGCACGCAAGTGTTGCTAATATGACGACATTTTCGCGCAGCGCGCGGGCTGAATCGCAAGTTGCAATTGCATTCCTCGGGCATTGCTGATTAGAAAAACTCACGAGGTAAGTCTTAGATGTGCGGTTTCGCTAATTGGAATCGTGCAAATTCTGGAGGTTAATATGAAGAAACTCGTTCTCGCCGCTGCACTGACCGCCGCTGCTTCGACCGCTTATGCGGGTAACCTGGAAGAGCCGGTCGTTGAAGCGCCGGTTATCGTCGAGGAAACTCAAGGTTCTTCGCAGGGCATCATCCTGCCGCTGATCCTGCTGGTCGTTGTTGCTGCTGCTGTTGCCGCAAGCTAATTCGATACAGAATTCCTGAAAAAGGCGGTGGATCGTTCCACCGCCTTTTTTGTTTGAGGCGCTGGTTACTCGAGCCAGCCGCGTAGGTTGTCTTGAATGACCTTCCCCAACGCCGCGATATGGGCGTCTTGGTCGTTTAGGCATGGGATATAGGTAAAGCTTTCTCCGCCAGCCTCTTCAAAACTCTCTTTGATCTCTTCATTGATCTCTTCCAGCGTTTCAATGCAATCGGCTGAAAAGGCCGGGGCAATGACCGCGATGTTCTTTTTGCCCTGTTTTGCAAGGTCAGCCACATGATCGACGGTGTAGGGCTTTAGCCACTCTTCCGGGCCAAACCGCGACTGGAAAGTTGAAACAAGCTGATCATCTGCCCAGCCCAACCGTTCTTTCAACAGACGAGAGGTTTTGGCGCATTGGCAGTGATAGGGATCGCCTTGCATCAGATAGCGTTCCGGCATGCCGTGATAGGAACAGACCAGTACATCCGGTTTGGTCTCCATCGCGGCATAGGCGGCCTCTACTGACCCGGCCAAAGCGTCGATATAGGCCGGCTCGTCGAAATAGGCGGGCACGGTGCGGCTGGCGGGTTGCCAGGCCTCGTCCATCAAGGCGCGGAAGAACTGGTCGTTGGCCGTGGCCGTCGTAGCCCCGGCATATTGCGGGTAAAGCGGGAAAAACAGGATGCGGTCACAGCCTGCCTCGACCATTTCGCGCACTTTGGATTTGGTCGATGGGTTGCCATAGCGCATACAGAAATCGACCACCACCTGATCTCCGTACCGATTGTGCATCGCATCGCGCAGCTTGGCGGTCTGATCCTTGGTGATCGTCATCAATGGGCTTTCACCCTGGTCATGGTTCCAGATCGACTTGTAGGCCTCGCCCGAGCTGAAGGGCCGCTTGGTCAGGATTATCCCCTGCAGGATCGGCTGCCATTTCCATTTGGGATAATCGATGACGCGCTGATCCGACAGGAACTCATTCAGATACCGGCGCATGGGCCAATAGGTATAGTCATCCGGCGTCCCCAGATTGGCCAGCAGAATCCCAACGCGCCCCATTTTGACATTGGGATGGTCGGCGGGGGCATGGGCGGGGCGAGTGGCATCAAACATATCGGGCGTCCTGACTTTCTTTTGTTCCGGCCTGAGATAAGGGGATTCAACCCGGCGTCAATCAGGCAGTTTGCCTTCTTCGGTCCGCAATGCATCCGCCAGCCGCATTTGTGCTGATCCCGGGCGCAAGGGTTTGGGTTGGCTGTCATCGGGCGACCAGCCGGTCAGGCAGATCATCTCGAAGGAGGCTGCCAAACGGCCCGAAGCGGTTGGGAAATGTTCTGCGTAAATCTGCTGAGCGGTGTCAAATACGGCGCGCCGGGTTGGGTATTTCAACCGTGCCGACAGCGTGTTGGTCTCTCCCATTTCGCGCAGGTCCCGCATCAGATGCCAGATATCGCGATATTCCGCGGTCAAGGGCACGGCATCCGCAACCGGCAGAGCAAGCCCGGCCCGTTGCAGGAGCCCTCCCAAGTCTCGCAGCTCGGCCATGGGTGCGACGCGGGGGCTGAGGCCTCCGGAAACCTCGATCTCGGCCTGACCCAGAGCGGCGCGCAGCTGATGCAGGGTTTCTCCGCCCAGGCAAAGCACCAGAAGCAACCCGTCTGGTCGCAACGCGCGACGGCATTGGATCAGCTGCCCCACCGGATCATTGGCCCAGTGCAGCGCCATGGCGTGGATCACCAGGTCATGGGCGCCGGATTGCAGAGCAAGCATCTCGTCATCGCTGGCGGTGATGGCGCCGGGCAAGACATCGGACCAGACATGCGGAAACGGGGTCACAATCGCGGGTGCCGTAAAGGTTTTGTTAACCATGGAGAGCCGATCCTGCACCTCGTCGATCGCGGCGCGGTGCAGAAACAGCGCTTCGTCCCGCGCACGCGCGCGGTGTCGCAGGATGGCCGTGCGGTCAAACAAAGAGGGTGCGTTGGGTTCAGTCAGTTTCATAGCGCGCAAGTATCGCATCACGCAGCGGATTCAAACAGCTGTTGCGCTGATCTATCCGCCGCGCTGCATGGGCTGCGGTGCGTTGACCGAGTCCGATTTCGGTCTGTGTGGCGCGTGCTGGCGCGAGACGCCGTTTATTGGTGGAGCCGTCTGTGACAGCTGTGGTGTTCCGGTGATGGGTGAAGAGGATGATCATCGCATCGAATGTGACGATTGCCTAAAGACTGCACCCCCTTGGCAGGCGGGTCGCGCTGCGATGTTGTATGACGGCAAAGCGCGATCCTTGATCCTGGCCCTTAAACACGGTGATCGGCCCGAGCTGGCCCGACCAGCGGCAAGATGGCTGGCGCAGGCAGGGCAAGGGCTGTTTCGCCCGAACATTCTGATCGCGCCGGTGCCATTGCATTGGTCACGCTTGCTCAAGCGGCGCTATAACCAGTCGGCCCTTCTGGCGCAGAACCTTGCGCGTGAGGTCGGGCAGGAATGCATCCCGGATCTGTTACTGCGAAAGGTGCGAACGCCAGTTCTGGACGGTAAAACCGCTGGCGAGCGCGCGGACATATTGGACGGTGCCATTGCCGTGCATCCCAAACGGGGACACCATATCAAAGGGCGCGATGTCCTGCTGATCGATGATGTCATGACCTCGGGCGCGACTCTGGCGGCGTGTACCCGTGTGTGTCAGGCCGCAGGGGCAAATCATATTTTCGTGTTGGCTCTGGCGCGCGTTGCCAAGGATGCCTAATTAGCTCAAGATTGCGCGAAACCCGAAGGAAACGGAAAATGAAACCGGTTGAGATCTATACATCGCCGCTTTGTGGCTTTTGCCACGCGGCCAAGCGTTTGCTGAAACAAAAGGGTGTCGAGTTCAAGGAAGTCGACGTTCTGATTCACTCAAAACGCAAGCCCGAGATGATCAAGCGTGCGGGTGGTAAACGCACTGTACCTCAGATTTTCATCGGCTCGCAGCATGTGGGCGGCTGCGACGATCTTTATGAGCTTGAGCGCCAAGGCAAGCTGGACAGTTTGCTCGCGGCCTGATGAAAACAGCCCTGCTGCAGATCACCTCATCGGACGATCCGGCCGAAAATCTGGACATGGTGCGCGCGATGATGACTGACGCGGCCGCGCAGGGTGCGCGCTTTGTCCTGACGCCCGAGGTGACGAATTGCGTCTCGACCAGCACCACGCGGCAGCGCGCGGTTCTGCAGCATGAAGAAGACGACATCACTTTGGCAGGTCTGCGTGCGCAGGCCGCCGAGCTGGGCATTTGGCTGCTGATCGGCTCGTTGGGTATCAAGACGCATGATGCGGATGGCCGCTTTGCCAACCGGTGTTTCATGATCGACCCGCAGGGTCAGATCGTGGCGCGGTATGACAAGATCCATATGTTCGATGTGCAGGTTACCGAATCCGAAACCTTTCGCGAATCGAAGAACTATCGCCCGGGCGAAACAGCGGTGATTGCCGAGACGGATTTTGGCAAGGTCGGGCTGACGATTTGCTATGACATCCGTTTCCCGCATCTTTACGCCGCGCTGGCGCAGGCAGGGGCGCGGATATTGACGGTTCCGGCGGCTTTTTCTCCGGTCACTGGTGCGGCCCATTGGGAATCGCTGTTGCGGGCGCGGGCGATTGAAACCGGGTGCTGGGTGCTGGCCCCGGCGCAAACCGGCACGCACTCGAAGACGCGCGGAAAAACCCGCCAGACCCATGGGCACAGCCTGGTTGTCGCCCCGTGGGGAGAGGTGCTGATCGACGCAGGCACCGATCCGGGCATTCACATTTTCGATTTGGATGATAGTTCTGTGTCAGAGGCGCGCCACCGCGTGCCCTCATTGACGCATGTTCGGCCTTTTACAGGGCCCTGATCCAGAACCGAGATATGACGGACGAACAAAATGCCCTGGCGGTCACGCTGTTCAGCGAGATCCTGACCGCCGATCAACTGTTGCGTAACCGGCTGAGCCGGGTGCTGCCCAAGGGCATGGAAATCTCGCATTTCTCGGTGCTGAACCACCTGGTGTTTGCGGGGGATGAGCGGACGCCAGCGCAGCTGGCCAGCACCTTCCACGTCACGCGCGGCGCAATGACCAACACCTTGGCCAAGCTGGAATGGGCCGGATACATTCACATCCGCCCCGACTGGGACGACGCCCGCCGCAAAATGGTCGCCATCAGCCCCGCCGGCCGCCGCGCCCGCGATCAGGCGATTTCCTCGATTGCCCCCCTGATCAACCGCGTGGTCCGAGAGCTGGGGCTGGAGCGCGTCCGCAGCACGTTGCCCGTACTGCGGGATTTGCGGTTGCAGTTAGAGGGGGAGTAACCCTACCCAGGCTTCACACTCGCCGTCACATAATTCACGCTCAGATCGCGGTCCGAGATCGACCAGCTCCACAGGATCGGGTTGAACACGAAGCCCTTGCGGTCCACCGGCTCCAGCCCGGCTTGGCGCAGCAGGTCAAAGAGCTCATCGGGGGTGATGAACTTGTTCCATTCATGCGTTCCGCGCGGTAGCCAGCGCATGACGACCTCGGCCCCAAAGATGGCCATCGCATAGGATTTCGGGTTGCGGTTGATGGTGGAACAGACCTGCAAGCCGCCGGGTTTCAGCAGCTGTTGCGTGGCGGTCAGATAGCCCAAGGGATCGGCCACATGCTCGACGACTTCCATGTTCAGCACCACGTCGAACTGTTCGCCTGCGGCGGCCATGTCTTCGGCGGTGGTGTGGCGATAGTCGATCTCAAGCCCTGATTGCTCGGCATGGATACGCGCGATGGGTAGGTTGCGCTCAGCCGCGTCCGCGCCCACGACCTCGGCCCCCAAACGCGCCATCGGTTCGCTCAGCAATCCGCCACCACAGCCGATATCCAGCAGGCGCAGGCCCGCAAAGGGATTCGGCGCGGTCAGGTCACGATCAAACTCACCGGCGATTTGCTGCGTGATATAGTCCAGACGGCACGGGTTCAGCATGTGCAAAGGTTTGAATTTTCCGTGAGGATCCCACCATTCTGCGGCCATAGCCTCGAATTTTGCGATCTCGGACGGGTCCACCGTGTTCGGATGCGCTTGCATTCCTGTCTCCGTGTGCTCTTTTACGCTTAAGGACTATATAGGGCCATAATGGACAAGTACCCGGACCAAAAGCGCGCAGTTCAATATCTGTATCCGCCGATCGACCCGTTTGATCAGCGTATGGTGGATATGGGCGATGGGCATCGTATCTATGTGGAGCAATGCGGCAATCCCAAAGGGATACCGGTTGTGGTTTTGCATGGTGGCCCCGGGGGCGGGTGCAGCCCCGCGATGCGGCGCTATTTCGACCCGCAGGTCTATCGGGTGATTCTGTTTGATCAGCGCGGCTGCGGGCGGTCTCGGCCCACGGCGTCGGTGGAAAACAACACAACCTGGCATCTGGTCGAGGATATCGAACAGCTGCGCATGCTTTTCGACATCGAGGATTGGATCGTCTTCGGCGGCAGCTGGGGCGCGACGCTTGCGTTGATCTATGCGCAGACGCACCCGGACTGTGTCACCCATCTGGTGCTGCGCGGCGTCTTTCTGGCCACGCAATCCGAGCTGGATTGGTTCTATGGTGGCGGCGCGGGCAAGTTCTGGCCCGAGCAATGGGCCAAGTTCACCGCGTTGCTGTCCGAGGCCGAGCTGAAGGATACCATTGGGGCTTATAACAAACGCCTCTTCTCGGGCGACCGGGCGACGGAAATCCTCTATGCGCGGGCCTGGTCGCATTGGGAGAACGCGCTGGCCTCGGTTCACACCAATGGTTCGGTCGGGGAGAGCCCCGGGGAATATGCCCGTACCTTTGCGCGGCTTGAGAACCACTATTTCATCAACAAGGCGTTCCTGGAAAAAGATGGCCAGATTCTGGATCAGGTAGATCGGATAGCGGATATCCCCGGGTATATCGTGCAGGGGCGCTATGACATGATCTGCCCGCCACAAGCTGCTTGGGAACTGGCAGAGCGCTGGCCCAATGCCGAGTTGAAGATGGTGCGCAATGCCGGGCATGCCTTGTCGGAGCCCGGTATCAGCGCCGAGCTGATCCGCATCATGGATCGGATCGCCGAGGGCCTGTCATGACCCGGATTGACCGCCGTGCCTTGTTTGCCTCAGGTGCCGCCGCAGCGTTGCTGGCGGCCACCGGCGCGACCTTGGCGGATACGCCGAAACAGGGCGGGACCCTGCGTCTGGCGGTGCCGCGTGATGACAGTCTGGATCAGGTCGCGCGAGGGGCCGTCTTTGACACGCTGACCGAGATTGCACCCGACGGCACCTTGCGCGGTGAGCTGGCGACAGGCTGGCATACGGATGCCGAGGCGCGCGTTTGGACCTTTGATCTGCGTCAGGACGTGCTGTTTCACGATGGGGCTGCGCTGGACGTGACCGATGTGCTGGCTGTTCTGGCGCGCGTTGGCCAGGCCGAGGCCCTGTCACCCTTCCAACTGCGGTTGGAGCTGGCCGACAGCAACCCCGGTTTGCCGTTTCTTCTGGCCGACAGCCCCTTTGTGATTACCGGCGCCGGGCAAGAGGTCTCGCCTCTGCACGCGGCCAATGGCACTGGCTGTTATCGGGTTGAGCGCGCCGAAGACAATCGTCATTTCCTGGGCCGCCGCGTGGACAATCACTATAGGGCCGGAACCGCCGGTTGGGCCGATGCGGTTGAGGTGATCGTGATCCCCGATCCCTCCGTGCGCGCCGAGGCGCTGCGCGATGGTTACGTGGATGTTGCGGCCTTGCCTGATGCCGCCGGGCTGAAGGGCGTGCGCGGATTGCGCTTTCACCCGTCCGAATCGGACATGGCGCTTGCGGTGGCCTCGATGGTTGGTTTGCCGCGCCAATTGGGTCAGTCCCGCGCGTTGGATGATGGGCGATTGGCCGAAAGATGGTGGATCGCCTAAGGCGAAAAAGATCGCCTTGATCACATTCTCAGACAATCGTCTTGCAGACTCGGGCCATCCTGCGTATATGCCTTCGTAACAGCGGCGTGTCGGGCGAAGGTCTGAGGCTCCACCGGAAAGTTCGACGGGCCGCGCGCCCGTTTTTTTGTGCCCGACCGAAGGGTAGAGAACCTGATGACAAATGACTTGATAGCCAAAGCTGCCATTGACCGGCGACTGGCCGAGATCATCACCCCCGTGATCGAGGATCTGGGGTATGAGCTGGTGCGCATCCGCTTGATGAGCGGTAAGCAGACCACGTTGCAGATCATGGCAGACAAGCCCGATGGTGGCATCGAAGTGGATGACTGCGCCGAGATTTCGAACGCGGTCAGCGCCACGCTGGATGTCGAGGATCCGATTTTGGACGCCTATACGCTTGAAGTGTCCAGCCCGGGGATCGACCGTCCCCTGACCCGTCTCAAGGACTTTGAGACTTTCGAAGGCTATGAGGCCAAGATCGAGACCGCAGAATTGATCGATGGACGCCGCCGGTTCAAAGGTGAGTTGGCCGGGATCGAAGGGGACGAGGTTTTGATCAACATCCCCGAAGGGTCCGAGACGATCACAATCGGTCTGCAGTTTGACTGGCTGAGCGATGCCAAGCTGGTTCTGACCGATGATCTGATCAAGGAAATGCTGCGCCAGCGCAAAGATGCCGGTGCCCTGAACGAAAACGCTTTCGACGAGATTGAGACCGAAGGGTCCGAAGAGGAGACGAACTGATGGCAATCACCTCAGCCAACCAACTGGAGCTGTTGCAGACCGCCGAGGCCGTGGCCCGCGAAAAGATGATCGACCCCGGTCTGGTTGTCGAAGCGATGGAGGAATCGCTCGCCCGCGCCGCCAAGAGCCGTTACGGCGCCGAGATGGACATCCGCGTGTCCATCGACCGCAAAACCGGCAAGGCGACCTTTACCCGCGTGCGCACCGTGGTCGAGGATGAAGAGCTTGAGAATTATCAGGCCGAGTTCACTGTCGAACAAGCCAAGCAATATATGGAAAACCCCGAGGTCGGTGACGTCTTTGTGGAAGAAGTTCCTCCGGTCGAAATGGGCCGTATCGCCGCGCAATCTGCGAAGCAGGTTATCCTGCAAAAGGTGCGTGAGGCCGAGCGGGATCGTCAGTACGAAGAATTCAAGGATCGCGCAGGCACCATCATCAATGGCGCCGTGAAACGCGAAGAGTTCGGCAATGTCATCGTTGATCTGGGCGGTGCCGAGGCCGTTCTGCGCCGCAATGACAAGATTGGTCGCGAAAGCTATCGCCCAAATGACCGCGTGCGCGCCTATATCAAAGAGGTCCGCCGCGAAGTGCGCGGCCACCAGATCTTCCTGTCGCGGACAGCGCCGGAATTCATGGCCGAGCTGTTCAAGATGGAAGTCCCCGAGATCTATGACGGCATTATCGAAGTCAAGGCCGTGGCCCGTGACCCCGGTTCGCGTGCCAAGATTGCCGTGATCTCATATGACGGTTCTATCGACCCTGTCGGCGCTTGCGTTGGTATGCGCGGCAGCCGGGTGCAGGCCGTTGTGAACGAGTTGCAGGGCGAAAAGATCGACATCATCCCGTGGAACGAAGATCAGCCGACGTTCCTGGTGAACGCGCTTCAGCCTGCCGAGGTCTCCAAAGTGGTTTTGGACGAAGAGGCTGGCAAGATCGAAGTTGTGGTGCCTGAGGAACAGCTGAGCCTCGCCATCGGTCGTCGTGGTCAGAACGTGCGTCTGGCCAGCCAGCTGACCGGTCTGGATATCGATATCATGACCGAAGCTGAAGAATCTGCGCGTCGCCAGAAGGAATTCGAAGCCCGCACCCAACTGTTCATGGACAGCCTGGATCTGGACGAATTCTTCGCTCAACTTCTGGTTTCGGAAGGGTTCACCAACCTGGAAGAAGTGGCCTATGTCGAGATCGAAGAACTGCTGGTCATCGACGGAGTGGATGAAGGTACCGCGCAAGAATTGCAAACCCGTGCCCGTGAGTTCCTCGAGGCGCAGGCCAAGGCCGCGCTGGATGCCGCACGTGCTCTGGGCGCCGAAGAAAGCCTTATTGAATTCGAAGGCCTGACACCCCAAATGGTGGAAGCATTGGCCAAGGATGATGTGAAGACGCTGGAAGACTTCGCAACCTGCGCCGACTGGGAACTGGCCGGAGGCTGGACCACAGTTGATGGTGAGCGTATCAAGGATGACGGTGTACTAGAGCCTTTCGGCGTAACGCTGGAAGAAGCACAAGATCTGGTGATGACCGCACGTATAATGCTGGGCTGGGTTGATCCGGCCGAGTTGGAACAGATCGAAGAAGATGGCGAAGCGACCGACGAGGAGGTCGAGGCCTGATCTCAGGCCTCGGGTGGCTTAGATGGGTCGCGGTGGCGTCCATAAGGATCGGTCGGAAGGCCCCGAGCGCAGGTGCATCGCCACAGGCGAGGTTCAGCCCAAACACGGGCTGGTCCGCTTTGTGACGGGGCCGGACGGTCAGGTCTATCCCGATGTCGCGGCAAAACTGCCGGGACGCGGGGTCTATGTGGCGGCTGACCGCGATGCGCTGGCCACTGCGGTGGGCAAAAAGCTGTTCGCGCGCGGGTTCAAGGCGCAGGTGACTGTGCCCAAGGATCTGGTGGACGAGGTCGAAAAACAGGTTTCGCGACGGGTGATCGAACTGAT
Source organism: Ruegeria sp. HKCCA6707 (assembly GCF_013033515.1). Classification (GTDB taxonomy): domain Bacteria; phylum Pseudomonadota; class Alphaproteobacteria; order Rhodobacterales; family Rhodobacteraceae; genus Ruegeria. Next base: position 64,685 of record NZ_WQEG01000011.1, read on the forward strand.
CAGCCTTGCGCGCAAGTCCGGTGATGCGGTCGCCGGGTATGAAAAGGTCAAGACGTGGCTGGACCGGGATGAGGCCCAGGTGCTGATTCAGGCCAGCGATGGATCGGGACGCGGCAAGTCGAAACTGAGCACGCCGCATTTCGGGAAATACATCGGATGGCTGACTGCGGATGAATTAGGACAGGCATTTGGGCGCCAAACCGTGATTCATGCGGCGCTGGCCTCTGGCGGACTCGCCAAACGTGTTGTAGAGGAAGCGCAGCGCCTGCGTGGCTTGCGCGAAACGGATGACGGCGGCAAGGGCCGCTCGGAAGGGTAAGAAGCTTTATGAGCGATAGTGACGGCAAAAAGACATTGGGTCTTCGTGGCGGGGCACGCCCCGGGAATGTGAAACAGAGTTTCAGCCACGGACGCACCAAGAATGTCGTGGTGGAAACCAAACGCAAACGCGTCGTGGTCCCCAAGCCGGGCGCAAGCAAGCCGGGTGGCGGAGCTGCGCCTTCGGGTGATCCGTCGCGTCGCCCAGCGGGTATTTCTGACGCGGAAATGGCGCGCCGGATGAAAGCGCTGCAAGCGGCCAAGGCCCGCGAGGTCGAAGAGGCCGCTGAGCGTGAAGCGGCTGAAAAGGCGCGCGAGGAAGAGCGCGCCCGTCGTCGTGCGGAACAGGAAGCCAAAGAGCGTGAACAGCGCGAGGCCGAAGAACGCGCCCGCGCGAAGGCCGAAGAAGAAGAGCGCAAACGTCAGGAAGCGGAAGAAGCTGCTAAACGTGCTGCTGCTGCCCCCGCGCCGGAAGAGGCCAAGCCCGCGCGCGGCCCGGCCAACAAACCTGCACCCGCAGCCACCCCGCGCAAACAAGACCGTGAACGCGAGCAGCGTGGTCGTGGCAAAGGCCGTGATGACAACCGTCGTTCGGGCAAACTGACACTGGGTCAAGCCACCGGTGGCGAAGGCAATCGCCAGCGCTCGATGGCGGCGATGAGGCGTAAGCAAGAGCGCGCGCGCCAGAAAGCCATGGGCGGCCCGGTTGAACGGGAAAAGGTGATCCGCGATGTGCAACTGCCCGAGGCCATCATGGTCTCGGAACTGGCCAACCGAATGGCTGAACGCGTGGCCGATGTGGTCAAGTCGCTGATGCAAATGGGCATGATGGTGACGCAGAACCAGACCATCGACGCCGATACCGCAGAACTGATCATCGAAGAATTTGGCCACAAGGTCACCCGCGTCTCGGACTCGGACGTTGAAGACGTCATCAAAGAGGTCGAGGATACTGACGAAGATCTGAAATCGCGCCCGCCGGTCATCACCATCATGGGTCACGTTGACCACGGTAAAACCTCATTGCTGGACGCAATCCGCGACGCGCGCGTTGTGGCTGGCGAAGCGGGTGGGATCACCCAGCATATCGGTGCCTATCAGGTGAAAACCGATGGCGGCACCACGCTGACCTTCCTGGATACGCCGGGCCACGCGGCCTTTACCTCGATGCGTTCGCGCGGGGCTCAGGTCACGGATATCGTGGTTCTGGTTGTGGCCGCCGATGACGCGGTGATGCCGCAGACGGTTGAGGCGATCAATCACGCCAAAGCCGCCGGTGTTCCGATGATCGTGGCGATCAACAAGATCGACAAACCCGAGGCAAACCCGGACAAGGTGCGTACTGACCTTCTGCAACATGAAGTGATCGTCGAAAAGATGTCGGGTGAGGTTCAGGACGTCGAGGTTTCGGCCATGACCGGCCAGGGCCTGGACGAACTGCTTGAGGCCATCGCGCTGCAAGCCGAGATTCTGGAGCTCAAAGCCAACCCCGACCGCGCTGCCCAAGGTGCCGTGATCGAAGCGCAGCTGGATGTGGGCCGTGGTCCCGTGGCCACCGTTCTGGTTCAGAATGGCACGCTGCATCAGGGCGATATCTTCGTTGTCGGTGAGCAATACGGTAAGGTCCGCGCACTGATCAATGACAAGGGTGACCGCGTCAAAGAAGCGGGCCCCTCGGTTCCGGTCGAGGTTCTGGGCCTCAACGGCACGCCCGAGGCCGGTGACGTTCTTAACGTGACCGAAACCGAAGCGCAGGCGCGTGAGATCGCGGAATACCGCGAGAAAGCCGCCAAGGACAAACGCGCTGCTGCTGGTGCTGCGACAACGCTTGAGCAGCTGATGCAGAAGGCCAAGGAAGACGAGAACGTGGCCGAGCTGCCGATCCTCGTCAAAGCCGATGTGCAGGGCTCTGCCGAAGCCATCGTTCAGGCGATGGAAAAGATTGGCAATGACGAGGTCCGCGTACGCGTGCTGCATTCAGGCGTTGGGGCGATCACCGAAACCGACGTGGGCCTGGCCGAAGCCTCTGGCGCACCGGTCTTCGGGTTCAACGTCCGCGCCAACGCATCGGCGCGGAACACGGCGAACCAGAAGGGTGTCGAGATCCGGTACTACTCGGTCATCTATGACCTTGTGGATGACGTGAAAGCTGCCGCATCCGGCCTGCTGAGCGCCGAGATCCGCGAAAAGTTCATCGGGTACGCCGAAATCCGCGAAGTCTTCAAAGTTACCGGCGTCGGCAAGGTTGCTGGCTGTCTGGTCACCGAAGGCGTTGCCCGCCGCTCCGCCGGCGTCCGCCTGCTGCGCGACAACGTGGTGATCCACGAAGGCACGCTGAAGACGCTGAAACGCTTCAAGGACGAAGTGGCCGAAGTTCAGTCAGGCCAGGAATGTGGTATGGCGTTTGAGAACTACGACGACATCCGTCAGGGCGACGTGATCGAAATCTTCGAACGCGAAGAGGTTACGCGCACACTGGATTGATCCGGTCTGGTGAGTGAATTGAAACGCAGCGGCCCGTTGGGCCGCTGTTTTTTTGTGGGGTGCCGGGTGCTGGCTAGCCTTTGGACGAGTCGAGCACTGGAGCAAATGAACTGAAGTCTAGGCCTTGGGCTGATTTGCGGATTTTGCTGCCGTTCGCTCTCTTGCTTCAAATGTCTGCTTTCGCGCTCAAAACTAGTTCAAAACTCAAAGGCGCATGCTCATCTCATGCCAAGTCAATCCTCCGTGGGTTGAGGCAGACTGTCTCAAATATAGATAACCAAGCTTCTCATAGAGCGGTACGTGATGCTCTTTACACATCAAGTAAATCATTTTTTTGTCCATCTCGCGCATTCGGCCGATGAACTCATACATCAGCGCCCGAGAGTGACCCCTTCCTTGCGCGGCAGGGTCGACGACCACGGACATGATGACAACATTCGGTGCATCGGGATCATGGCCGATGAGTTCCTTGAATTCCTCGTCTGACATTTCGACGTTATGCGCGCATCCACAATTGATGAAACCACATATCTTATTGTCTAATTCAAGGATCAGAAAACCCTCCGGGTAGGTCTCGATACGTTTGGAGATCTTCGCATGGGTCGCAGCTTCGTCTCCTTCATATGCGGCGGTCTCGATCTCGAAGCAGCGATCCGCATCGGCAAGCTGTGCGATTCGAAAGGTGATCATACAGGTCTCTTATGCTGCAACTGATTTCCGAGCCTCGCTGACTTGCCTGGCGATTTGCCCGATGTGGCGACCGTCAGTGCCGCAACACCCACCCCAAACGTGCACATGTGGAAACCGTTTGGAAAGTGCCGCCATTTGCCCTCCCAATTCTTCCGGATCGCCATCCTCAAGGTGACCAAGGCTGCAAAGAGAGAGCAATTCCATTGCAACGGCATTCGGCAGAAAGCCTCCGAGTCGGTTGGTCCAATCGCCTTCGGTCAATCCAGGCTCGAACTCGGTCGGGTGGGCGCAGTTAACCATGTAGTAGAGCGGCGCGTTGCCCGTGGCGGCATCAATGCTTGTCACCGCATCGGCCAGCGCCGAGCCGTCGTTAAGTCTTCCACCCTTCGCAATCATTGAAACGACGCTAGGGATGTCGGCAGCTTTCGCAGCGCGCGCAAATCCGATAGCTTCTTCAACACTTGAGAATGTCGCGGCGGTAACAAAGTCGGCCCCGGCGTCCCTGAGTGTAATGATCTGCTCTGAATGATAGTCTTCGGCTTCAGCGGCATTTTCTACCCGACCGGTTTCATAGGCGTCTCCACGTGGCCCAATGCTACCGCCAATCAGCATAGGCGTTGTGTCGCTCTGATACTCGCGAGCGAAGTCCTTGTAGAACTCGATCCCACGAATATTGATTTCTGCGAGGGCTTCTTTTGAAAAGCCGATCAGTTCCCCCCAGTCACGGCTGGCTCGATAATGAAGGCCGTCGTTTATGACGCCGAACCCATTTTCGACAGCCGCCTCAACCAGCCTCCGGTGGTAGTCGGTCAGGCAAGCGAGGCCCCGCTTGTCATTCAACAGTTCAAATGCGCAAAAGTGACGAAGTTCGCAGCCGTCCTTGTATTGGAGCCAAGTCTCGAAACCCCAGCCACAGGCCATGTCTTGTCCGCTTTGTTGCGGAAGAGCTTGTTGTTGCGCCATGTCCGTCCCCCTTTTGGTTGGAGGTAGACTAGCCAAATTTCTTACGATTGTCTCGGATCGTCATTTCCTTGATCGGGCATTCATCCGCTGCGCAGCATCCGTCATGATGGGCTCCAAGCAACATTGCGATATCTCGGATCGCGCCAGCTGCGAAAAGTCGCACCGGTACGCGCGACCCAGGCTATTCCGCGGCCCAGCCTCCGACGGCTTTGACCTCAAGGAAGTCTTCCAGACCCCAGACCCCGCCTTCGCGGCCGTTGCCGGATTGTTTCATGCCTCCGAACGGCGCACCTGCGCTGCGGGATTGGCCGTTCATTTCGACCATGCCGGACCTTAGGGCGCGGGCCATGCGGTTGGCGCGGTCCCCGTCTTGGGTCTGCACATAGTTTGTCAGCCCGTAGGGCGTGTCATTGGCGATCTCGATGGCCTCTTCTTCGGTGTCAAACGGGATCATGGTCAGGACCGGGCCAAAGATTTCTTCTCGGGCGATGGTCATTTGGTTGGTGGCGTCGGCAAAGACGGTCGGGCGCACGTAATAGCCTTTGTTCAGACCGTCAGGGCGACCGGTGCCTCCGGCCACAAGCCGCGCGCCCTCGTCGATACCTTTCTGGATCAGGTTCTGAATTTTGGTCCATTGCAGCTCATTTACCACCGGGCCGATATGGCGCCCTTCGTCCGAGGCCGGACCGACCGAGACCTTATTGGCCACCTGCGCGGCGGTCTCGACGGCCTGATCATAGATTGGGCGCTGGACCAGCATGCGGCTGGGGGCATTACAGCTTTGGCCGGTGTTGTTCATCATATGTAGCACACCGCGTTTCACCGCCTTTTCATCGGCATCGGCAAAAACCACATTTGCGCCTTTGCCGCCCAGTTCCAGATGCACTTTTTTCAGTGTATCTGCGGCATTTTTGGAGATCGCGGTGCCTGCCCGGGTCGAGCCGGTAAAGCTGATCATGTCCACATCCGGGTGTGCCGAAAGCTGTGAGCCAACACCCGTGCCATCACCATTCACAAGGTTGAAGACGCCCGCGGGGAAACCGGCCTCATCCATCATTTCGGCAAAGATCATCGCGTTGAGCGGGCTTTGTTCAGAAGGTTTCAGCACCATAGTACAGCCCGCAATGGCCGCTGCTCCGACCTTGAGCGTGATCTGGTTCATCGGCCAGTTCCAAGGCGTGATCAGAGCGGCCACGCCCACCGCCTCGTAGATGATCCGGTCATTGGGCGCATGATCGCCCAACGGGCGTTCGAAGGGGAAGGCTTTGGCCGCGCGAATGAAGTTTTTCAGGTGATAGATGCCCGCGCCCGACTGCTGGTTGCGGGCCATGTCGATGGGCGCGCCCATTTCCAGGGACATGGCTTGGGCCAGATCCTCGGATCGGGTTGCGTAGATATCGACCAGCTTTTCCACCAGCGCGATCCGGTCTTCGACCGGTGTGGCCATCCAGCCCGGCAAAGCGGCTTTGGCTGCGGCGACCGCGGCATCTGTGTCCGCTTGACCACCCAGAGAGATCACAGCGCAGGGCTCTTCAGTAGACGGGTTGATCACTTCGAAATCTTGAGACACCGACGGGGCCACCCAGGCACCATTGATATAGAAGTCACGCTTTTCGATCATGGTCAGTCCTCCTGATCCGAGATTTAGCCGACCATACGGTCGGTTTTGCGGGCTACTCTGTCAGGAGACCCTGGGGCAGGCAAGATGAAATCGGAGAGGTGTTTCACTTTCACTGATGCCTGAAATTTGACCGTGGGGTGGGGATCAATGGTTTAACCTGTGGTCAAAGTGATTAAGTTTGCGGCATCCGACTCGCCTTGCGTCTCAAGAAAGGAGAACACCATGGGTTTGCGTATCAACGACACCGTCCCGAATTTCACAGCCGAAACGGACCAGGGGACCATTCAGTTCCACGACTGGATTGGTGATAGCTGGGCCATTTTGTTTTCGCACCCAAAGGATTTCACCCCTGTCTGCACCACCGAGTTTTCGGCGGTAGCGCAGTTGAACGATGAATGGGCCGCGCGCAACACCAAGGTGATTGGCGTGTCGGTTGACGGTGTCGAGGACCACAAGAAGTGGAAGAAAGACATCGAAGCCTATGGCAATGCCAATCCGGGCTTTCCGATCATTGCCGATGATGGCTTGGCTGTGTCCAAGGCCTTTGACATGCTACCCGCCGAGGCCTATTTGCCCGACGGCCGCACCCCTGCCGACAGTGCGACGGTTCGGTCGGTCTTTATCATCGGGCCAGACAAACAGCTGAAACTGTCGATGACCTATCCGATGACTGTAGGTCGGAATTTTGCCGAAATCCTGCGTGCGCTGGATGGGTTGCAGATGTCGTCCAAAGGCGTTGCGACCCCGGCCAATTGGGTTCCGGGCGAGGATGTGATCATCCCGCCTGCGGTGTCGAACGAAGATGCCAAAGCCAAGTTTGGCGAGTTCGAGACGATCTTCCCATATCTGCGCAAGACCAAGGCGCCGTCGTAAAGGTCGGTCCGGGTCAGGGGGGCTGTCAGCCCCCCATCGCGCCCAGCAGGCGCAATCCCCCCTGAGGATATTTTTAGTTAGATGAAGCAGCTGGGCGTTGCGGATGCAGGTGGAGCTTTGCCCTGTACAGCGCGCGTTTGACTTCGCGAGTCAGCTTGTCTGACATCGGCGGTTTGGTTTGAATCGTCGAGCCGCCGATCTCTTGCGCGACTTCCCTGTTGCCGCTGCCTTGCAACGCGTGAATGGGTTGACCAGTGATCCAGTGCATTTGCAGGAACGTGTCGACCGGGCGGTCGATCTGATCTGTAGCGGCCAGCAGGCGTTCGGCGGCACGGCGGCCAACCAATTGGCACACGCATTGCAGACCGATCACCTTGGGCAGGATCAGACGCAAGTCATCTTTCTCAGCCAGGACTTCAGCAGGTACTTCGCGTTGTTTCACCGGAATTCGAATATAATGATCAGGCGTTGCAATCGGGGTCAGCAGGTCAAGCGCTTTAGCCAAACGACCAGGGTCTAACCCCAAGTCATCTTCCGTGATGACGGCCAGATCGATGTGATCTTCGACCATCTTGCGCCAAATGGCACGATGGCTTTCGAATACACCGATTTCCGCAGGTCTCAGCGGAAACGGGTAGTGCGGGCGGTGGAGTGTTCCGGGAAATACATCCACGCCTGCAATCTGTTGTGGGTCCCGTCCATTCACAGCCTCAAACAGCTCCGCGTTCGGCAGTTGCGCGCACAGGCGATCAGCATTGGCGCGACGTGCGGTGCTGGAAGACATATGGATGACGAATGAGCGCATGCCCCCGTGCATAAAACACGGGGGCAGAGGAGGGAAGTCGCCTTGTTGTCGGGTTCAGAAGTTGTAGCGCAGGCCGAAATTGATGCTGAACGTGTCCAGATCATCCTCGACCGAGCCGGTGGATGCGCCGTTCGGGGCGAGACGTTGGGATGAAACATCGAAAGCGCGGGCATAGCGGGCATCCACGGTGAACGCGGTTGTGGCCGAGATGTCGTAGGCGACACCGGCGATCAGCTGGGCTGCGAAATTGGTGTCGCTGTCATCCAGCGAAACACCTGGGCCATAGTTGATGTCGATATCGGAATAGGTCGCGCCCAAGCCAAATCCTGCATAAGGCGTCCAGTCGCCTTCGCGCTTAAAGTCAAACAGGACGTTGGCAAAAAGCGAGGTTTGCGTGATGTCGCCTGACACATTGCTTTCACCGGCCGGACCGTTGCCGGAAAAGTTGACGCCGTCGACATCATTGTCACGGTAGGACAATTCCAGTTCGATCCGCGTGCCAACCGTTTCGTTTGACCATTGCGGTATTTCTTTGCCGATGGCAGCGCCGAGGCCAAAGCCCGGGTCAAAATCGGTGTCGACAGATTGGCTTACGCCGTTGACTGAGCCTTTGAAGATGCTGTCCTGCAGCTGGCTATAGCCCAAAAAGCCCTGAACATAGAGCCCATCATTCAAGCTTTGCGCTGCAAGGGCAGAGGCGCTGAGCGAAAGGACACCTGCGGTCAGAAGAATTCGAGAGATCATGTTCACGTCCTTTATTCCATTGGGCTTTCCCCTCAGATGGGGGATGGCGAAGCCATAGGAAAGACGCGCGGGATTCACGTTGTGTCACAGGTTGTTGGGCCGGTGTGAGGGCACGAATCCGTGACTGATCTTGACCAGGATTTGCTTAAGGATGTCACTGGCTTGAAACGGTGTCCGGCAGCAACTCTTCAACGAAAAAACTGAGGAGCTGCAAACGGCCAGTGACACCGGCTTTGCGATAAACCGCGGCGCTTTGGGCTTTGATTGTGCCCTCTTTGGTTTGCCGCAGGTGGGCGATCTCGGCAATCGAGAGACCTTTGAGCGACAGCATCGCCACGTCTCGCTCGGCGTTACTGAGCTTCCACTCGGTAAATTGCGCTTCGATGATCTGCGCGAAGGCACCCTGGGCCACACCCAATTGGCGCTGCAGGTCGCGGACGCGTTTGGCCTGTTCCCGGATCAATGTGACGGTGGCCATCAACCCTGCGATCAGAGCCAAGGATAGAAACAGTTCGAACCCGTGCAAATGGCGAAAGCCAGGGCTTTCGCCTCCGGTCCAGTCCATCGCGGCATCGGTCAGGAAGAAGGTGGCGCAGACCGCCTGCACCACCAGAAGGAGCCAAAGCAAAGACGTTTGCGAGATCTTCATAAGGCCCCTTTTTCAACATGCGTTCAGTCGTCGTCCTGCTCCAACTCGATGGCGGTCACGACACCTTCTGTTTCGGACAGAACCAGTTCAGTTTCCACACCATCTTTGCTGAGTTCAACCTCGATCTCGCCATCTTCGAACTCGATCTCTTCGATGACATAGCCTTGCGCTTCCAGCGCCGCACGAATTTCGGCCTCATCCGTTCCCAGCTTGTCGCCGAGCCCGACATTGGCCAAAGCCAGGGCGGGGACGGCTGCAATCAATCCGGCAAGTGTCAGCATTTTCAGGTTTTCCATATCGCATCTCCGTTTTTGCGTTTCGATGCGGTTGAGCTGGGGGCGGGGCAGGGCGGTTGCGATTGGATTTTGGTTGAAATGAGCCGGATTGGACTAAGGTTTATGTCGGTTTTCATTCCAACCGCTGCCCGAGTAGGAGATTGGAAGACTCTTGATGTTCAGTATAACATATTGTTATTTTAAGATTTATCGGCTTTGGGTTTCATGTGGCGGTGGCTATGTTCCGCGGCGTTTTTGATTAGATCCCGTCCTGCGGACAAAGCTATCATTGCTCGCAAGTCCAGAAGCCCGGATAGTCCGTCACCAGACCACTACTGTTAGTTGTGAGGTCCGAACGAAACTGATGAGCTGGCGAGCCGTATTCATACGAAAACTGAGACCGTCTCAGGTAATATTGCTCAAGAGGCTTGAGCTGCCAATCAGCAGTATCCAGCCAGGCTGCTACTCCTTGCGCTTTTTGGCCCATTTCAAGGTTTAGCCGCCTAATTGCTGTGGTGTTCGTTGCGGGTGTAAATCCCAGATCAATATCTATGGAACCGCGAACACTTTCGGCGACGCTTCCATTGAGAATCCATGTGCCGCTGGCCTCGCGCATAATTTCAATGCTCAGGTTGGTCTCACCGGCCCAGCCTGAAACGTAAACCGCTTGCGTTTTCCAATCCTGATCATGGCGCACTTCAAAATTAATACTGGTCGCGGTTTTCTTCTCTAAGAAAACTGTCGCCCCTCTCAACGCCCATCCATCATCCAATTTATCAAGACGACAGGCATCATGACCTCGAACATCCAATCTTTGCCAAAGTATGCAAGCAGTGCGCATATGCCGAACCTTTGTAACCGTGCCTTCGAATCCAAATAATGTTGGCACGCTCTATTATGGGCGACAACAGCGGCAGTTCGGGCCATCTCACGGCGCCACGCGAACACGCGATTTGTTGTATCTTTGGCGCGTGAGTTAGTGGCAAAATCGCCCAACCCTAATACCGCCTACCGCGTGCCCGACAAAAACGTCTTCGGGTGCATGATGATGTCGAAATGCTGCATGCCGCGTTGCAATTCGAAACTCACCGAATGCCCGGCCTTGCGCAGGGCTTCGGCGTAGTCACGGCTTTGGCGGATGAATTCGGGTGTGTCGTGTTCGGCCACCGTCACGTGATAGTGTGGGCCGGGGGTGGGGAGGCGCAAAATCGGAGACAGGTCGTGAATGTCGACGGGCGTCAATTGCAGGGGCTCGTTCACTGACACAAGGCTGATCGGTTCCAGATCAAAAACGCCGCTGATCAGAATAACCTCGCGCAACCGCAGCCCTGCTTTGGCGAGCGCGTCGGCGGATGTGGCCATCACCATGGCGGCCAGATGCGCGCCGGCGCTGTGGCCCGACAGGGTGATCCTGCGCGGGTCTATGCCCAGCGCCTGAGCCTCTTGGGCGAGCCAGAGCAGAGCATCGCGACATTCCGAGATCATCTGAGGCAACCGCGCATCGGGGGCCAGCGTATAGTTCAGTGTCGCAAAACACTGCCCGGCGTCCACAATCGCCGGGGCCATCACGGCCGAGTCGCGCTGGCTGAGCGCGCGCCAATAGCCACCATGTATGAACACGTGTAACGGCGCATTCGCATCGCGCGCTGGAAAGAAGTCAAGAACCTGCGTGGGCGCGTCGCCATAGCGCAGATTTTCGCGCACTGTATTGTCTGCCCGGGCCTGCGCGCTGAGGGCGGCATAGCTGGCCAGATAGGGGGAGATGTCGCCCCCAACCATCGAGCTTGGGGAATAGGCCTGTTCAAGTTCGTCTTGCGAAAATCCGCGATACAGCATGGGGTGATTTTGGCTCCGCTGGGTTGCCCTGTGCCCTATGTTTAGAGGGCAATTCAGGGGTTTGCCAACCGCTTAGCGCCAGTCCAGAACCACCTTGCCCGATTGGCCGGACTTCATCGCTGCGAACCCTTGGGCGAAATCATCCACGGCAAAGCGATGGGTAATGACCCGGCTGACATCCAGACCGTTCTGCAACATGGCGATCATCTTGTACCAGGTCTCAAACATCTCGCGGCCATAGACGCCTTTGATGGTGATGGCCTTGAACACGATCTGCGACCAATCCACCGGCGACGTGCCGGGTGGGATCCCCAGCAAGGCGATCTTACCGCCCATGACAAGGGCTTCGACCATCTGGTCGAGCGCCGCTTGTGAGCCTGACATCTCAAGCCCGACATCAAAGCCCTGCGTCATGCCGAGTTCCGTGATGACGTCGAGCAGTGCTTCTTTCGCCACATTCACGGTGCGCACGGTTGGCACCACGTGTTCGGCCAGGGTCAGGCGGTCGGCGTTGATATCGGTGATCACCACATGCCGCGCCCCGGCATGGCGAGCCACGGCGGCGGCCATGATCCCGATGGGGCCGGCACCTGTGATCAGTACATCCTCACCCAGCAGATCGAAACTGAGCGCGGTGTGCACAGCGTTGCCCAGCGGATCAAGGATTGCTCCGATCTCATCAGGAATGTCATCCGGCAGTGGGACAACGTTAAAGGCTGGCAGCTTTAGATATTGCGCAAAGGCGCCTTGTTCGTTCACACCGATGCCGCGCGTACCCGGGTCAAGGTGGAACTTGCCCGCGCGGCTTTGACGGCTGTCCGGAGTGATCAGATGCCCCTCGCCCGAGCAGCGCTGGCCAATGTTCAATCCGGTGACGTTGCGCCCGATCTCGACAATCTCACCGGCGAACTCATGTCCGGTGATCATCGGCACAGGAACGGTTGCGGCGGCCCATTCATCCCAGTTCCAGATGTGGATATCGGTGCCGCAGATCCCGGTTTTGTTGACGCGGATCAGAACCTCATCCGGTCCGATTTCGGGCACTGGAGCCTGTACCATCCACAGACCTTCTTCGGGCTTGGACTTTTCGAGCGCTTTCATAGTGTTGGGTTTCACGGAGTCACTCCCACAGATCGGTGGACAGGTATTTCAATCCGCTGTCACACATGATGATGGCAACGCAGCCGCCTCTTTCTGGCCCGCGCAGCAGTTGAATTGCGGCGGCAAGGTTGGCCCCGGCGGAATAGCCTGCGAAAATGCCTTCGGTCCGGGCCAGCAGCCGGGCGCAGTCCCGGGCTGCGTCGCCAGAAACAGAGAGGTGACCGGCCAAAACCGTTTCATTCAGATGCGCCAGTTCGCTCATCGCGTAACCGCCGCCTTGAGTGGGATGATCGGGCGCGCTGACGGGTTCTCCGGCCAGTGCGCGGGCCCCTTCCGGCTCAACCGCATAGCAGTTCACGCCGCGTGGTGTCAGGTATTCCGCTGCTCCTGCCAGTGTGCCGCCCGAACCGGCGAAGTCGCAGAAGGCGGTGACAGCGCCACCCGATTGGTCCCAAATCTCGGGCCCGGTGCCTGTTGCGTGGGCCAAGGGGTTTCCGACATGGCCAAACTGATCTGCGCGAAAGGCGTTCCGTTCCTGCGTGATCCGTTGTGCCGCCTCGTCCACCAGGGCCAGATCAGCGCCCGAAACTTCGCCGGGTTTGCTGCCATCGGCCTGCGGTACGATCACAACCTCGGCCCCCAAGGCGCGCATCATGCGGGTGCGTTCGACCGAGTTTCCCGCGCTCATCACCGCGATGAAGGGATGGCCCAGAATGCCGCAGACAATCGCCAGACCGGTTCCCATATTGCCCGAGATCAATTCGACCACGGTTTGCCCCGGGGCCAATGTGCCGTCCGCGCGCACCATTTCGATGATCGCTTTGGCGGCACGGTCCTTCTTGGAAAATCCTGGCAGCAAATAGTCGAGCTTGGCCAGAATGCGGCCGTCTAGGACAAGCTGCTGGCTCAACCGTGTCAACTCGACAAGCGGCGTGTTTCCAATTGCGTCGATGACAGAGGGCAGGATCACGAGATCACACCAAGCGCTTTGCCAACCTTGCCAAAGGCCGCCAGGGCGCGGTCCAGTTCATCTTGAGTCAAAGCGGCGTTCATCTGAGTACGGATCCGGGCCTGCCCGCGTGGAACAACCGGGAAGAAAAAGCCCGACACATAAACGCCCTCGTCAAACAGGCGCGAGGCCATTTCTTGCGCCAGCGTTGCTTCGCCCAGCATCACTGGGATGATGGGGTGTTCACCAGGCAAAAGGTCAAAGCCCAGGGCCTCAAGCCCCGCGCGCCAATATTTTGCATTGTCGAACAGCTGCGCGCGCAACTGCTCACCGTGTTCAACCAGTTGGATCGCCTCCAGCCCGGCAGCAACGATCGAGGGCGGCAGCGAGTTCGAAAACAGATAGGGCCGCGCCCGCTGCCGCAGCAGGTCGATCACTGGCTGCGGCCCTGCGATATAGCCGCCGATTGCTCCCCCCAGTGCTTTGCCCAAGGTTCCCGTCAGAATGTCGACGTCCACGCCGAAGTGATCTGGAGTTCCTGCGCCGCGCGGCCCCATGAAACCAGTGGCGTGGCAATCATCGACCATGACAACCGCGTCATATGTGTCGGCCAGTTCGCGGATCTTGGGCAGATTGGCCAAATAGCCATCCATCGAAAACACGCCGTCCGTGGCAATCATGATATGCCGCGCACCGTCAGAGCGCGCTTGTTTGAGCCAGGCTTCGAGGTCGTTCATGTCATTGTTCATGTAACGATACCGTTTGGCCTTGCACAGGCGCACGCCGTCGATGATCGACGCATGGTTCAGACTGTCCGAAATGATCGCATCTTCCGGGCCTAACAAAGGCTCGAACAGACCTCCATTCGCATCGAAACAGGCAGCAAAGAGGATCGCGTCGTCCTTGTTGAGAAACTGCGCCAGCTTCTGTTCCAACTCACGGTGAATATCCTGCGTGCCGCAGATGAAGCGGACCGAGGCCATGCCGAACCCTTTGGGTTCCATCGCGCCCTTGGCCGCGTCTATCAACGCCGGGTGATCGGCCAGACCCAGATAGTTGTTGGCGCAGAGGTTGATTACGCGACGGTCGCCCACCGTGATCTCTCCGCCCTGGGGCGAGGTGATCATGCGTTCGTGTTTATAAAGCCCCTCGGATTCGATTTGCACAAGGGTGTCCGCAATGTGGGACAGGAATGCATCTGCCATGACGATCTCCGTTTATCTGAGTCGCGTATCTAACATAACGGAGGAATTTCCCAAATAGGGGATTTTCGTAATTACGGAAAAGTTTCCGTGAAGGCGGAAATCTGCCGTGTCAGGCGTTCTTGACGATCAGAAAGACCCGCGCCGGGCCACCAAGTGATGCGATGGAGTGGGCAACATCCGCATTATAACGGGCAGTGTCGCCTTGCGTCAGTTCTGAGGTTGCGTTGCCTGAAGTGACGCTCACGTCACCTTCCAACACAGTCAGCTGTTCCTGCGCGCCTCGCATATGCGGTTGGCTGTGCAACGCGCCACCTGTGTCGAAACGGATGTCATAGACCTCGTGCCCCCCCGCTTCTTCGGGGGGTGAGAGAATGCGGATCCGACAGTTCTGCCCCATATTGTCGATGCTGGGCACTTCGGCTTTTCTGAGCACCTCGATCTGGTCTTCGGCTTTGGTGCCATCCAGCAGCCCGGCAAAGTCCACTTGCAAGGCGCGTGTCAGGTTCCACAATGTCGATATCGTCGGGCTGCTTTCACCGCGCTCGATCTGGCTGACCATCGAGCGTGAGACGCCGCTGAGATTTGCAACCGCCTCAAGGGACAGCCCTTTGGCGCGGCGCGCCTCTTTTAGTCGGGCGGGCAAAAGGTTCAGGATATCGTCTGTGTCTTCCGTCATGGCGGAATCCATGCGTGTTGCGTAACGTAATGTCAATTCCGGTCGTGACAGCCCATGGAATATGCAGATCATGTTGCAAGAGCAAAACGCGCAGAGTTTGGAGGAGAAAACATGACGGATGTAGTAATTCTGGATGGTGCGCGGACCGCCATCGGCACGTTTGGGGGCGCTTTGTCTTCGACAGCCCCGATTGATCTGGCGACAGTCGCGACCGAGGCAGCACTGGAACGGTCTGGTGTTGAAGGCGCGCAGATCGGGCATGTTGTATTCGGTCACGTCATCAATACCGAGCCGCGCGATATGTACCTGTCGCGGGTTGCTGCGATGCAGGCGGGCATTCCCAACGGAACGCCTGCAATGAATGTGAACCGGTTATGTGGATCGGGCGCGCAGGCGATTGTTTCGGCGGTTCAATCGTTGATGCTAGGCGATGCCGAGTTTGCCGTGGCAGGTGGGGCCGAAAGCATGTCGCGCAGTCCATATATCGTGCCGCAGGCGCGCTGGGGCGCAAAGATGGGAGATGTTACCTCATTGGATATGATGCTGGGCGCGTTGAACTGTCCCTTTGGCACTGGCCATATGGGCGTGACGGCAGAAAATGTCGCGGACGAGCATCAGATCAGCCGGGAACAGATGGATGCGTTTGCGCTGACCAGTCAGAGCCGGGCAGCGGAGGCGATTGAGGCCGGGTATTTCGACACCCAAATCGCGCCGGTGCAGGTCAAGGTCAAACGCGACATGATTGATTTCAAGGTGGATGAGCATCCCAAAGCGACCACGGCTGAGGCACTGGCCGGTTTGCGTCCGGTGTTCAAGAAAGACGGGCGCGTGACTGCGGGCAATGCATCGGGCATCAACGATGGTGCGGCAGCGATGGTTCTGGCCACGGCGGATGCGGCAGAGAAGGCCGGTTTGAAACCCAAAGCGCGCATTCTCGGTTATGCCCACGCGGGCGTTCGGCCCGAGGTGATGGGCATTGGTCCGGTTCCGGCGGTACAGAACCTGTTTGCCAAGACCGGCTTGTCCGCCGATGATTTCGATGTGATCGAAAGCAACGAGGCCTTTGCCGCGCAGGCTTTGGCGGTCAATCAGGAACTTGGACTGGACGCTGCCAAAGTGAACCCGAACGGGGGTGCGATTGCCTTGGGGCATCCGGTTGGTGCGACCGGCGCGATCATCACCTTGAAGGCTCTGTATGAACTGGAGCGTATCGGTGGCTCAAAAGGGCTGATCACAATGTGTATTGGTGGTGGTCAGGGGATTGCGATTGCCATGGAGCGACTTTGATCCGCCTGTTTAGGAAGGGGGCTGTCCGCCCCCCTTCACGCTGAGGGAGTGTTTCCCCGCGAGGATATCTTCTGCCAGACAAAGCAAACGGGTCGGGTTTATCCGAGTGTCATGATCAACAGTGTTGCGACGACGCCCGCGGCAGCGCCGATGACAGCCGGTAGCAGGGTCGCGCCAAGCCCCTTGCCGCTGGGGTCGTCTTTTTGGGTTTGGGCGATCAGGGCGTCTTCGACCAGCGCAGGCAGGCGTGGGCCGAACCGAGCCAGTACCAAAGCGGTTTTGCCGAAATCGCGGAGCGCCGCGCGCGGGCCTATCGACTGTTTGATATAGTCTTCGACCACAGGGCGCGCGACCTCCCAGATGTTGATATGGGGGTCCAGCGAACGGGCGACGCCTTCGACCACCACCATCGTGCGTTGCAGCAGGATCAGCTCGGTGCGGGTCTCCATGCCGAAACGCTCGGTGACCTCGAACAGATAGTTCAGAAGGCGGCCCATCGAGATATGGGTGGCGTCCATGCCAAAGATCGGCTCGCCCACCGCGCGCAGGGCGCGGGCAAATTCGTCGACATCCCGGTCGGCGGGGACATATCCGGCCTCGAAATGTACTTCGGCCACGCGTTTGTAATCGCGGCGGATGAAGCCAAAGAGGATCTCGGCATAGACCCGACGCGTATATTCGTCGATATGGCCCATGATGCCATAGTCATACGCAATGATATCCCCATTGGCCGCGACCTTGAGGTTGCCTTGGTGCATATCGGCGTGGAAATAGCCATCGCGCAGGGCATGCAGCAGGAACAGCCTTAGAACGCGTTGGGCCAGGTCGTGGCGACTATGGCCAGCCGCATCCAGGGAGTCATTTTCGCCCAACGGGATGCCATCTGCCCAGCTGAGTGTCATCACCCGGCGAGCAGAGAGGGACCAGACCACCGGCGGTAGCCAGAACCCTGCATCATCCTTGGTGTTTGCGGCGTATTCCGAGGCAGCCGCACTTTCCAGGCGTAGGTCCAGCTCACCTCGGACCACGCCGTCGAAATGCTCGATCACTTCCATCGGGCGCAGGCGGCGGGCCCCGGGGGCGCAAAGCTGAACGATGCGGGCAGCGAAATAGAACGCGTCGACATCTTTGCGGAAGGCGCGTTCGATGCCTGGGCGCAGCACTTTGACCGCGACATCTTCGCTGGTGCTGACCAGCTTGGCCTTGTGCACCTGCGCGATCGAGGCGGCTGCGATGGGTTCGCTGAACTCGCTAAAGATGTCCGAGACGGGCTGACCCAGCTCTTTCTCAACTTCGGCCATGGCCTTGGCTTTGGAGAAAGGAGGCAGCTTGTCTTGCAACACGCGAAGTTGTTCAGCCAGTTCATCCCCGACCACATCGGGACGGGTCGAGAGCACCTGGCCGAATTTGATGTAGGCCGGGCCCAGAGCCGTGAGCGCGCGGGTGGCTGGAGGCATTGACGGGTCGCCTTTGTAGCCCAGCCATTGGAACGGTTTGCCCAACGCATGCGCCACGATCCGCAAGGCGCGCGGGGCCTCGAACGCGTCCAACACCACGTTCATGGCGCCGGTGCGCTCGAGCGTGGCGCCTGTGCGGATCAGGCGGATGATGTTGTGGGGGCCGCGCATTCAGATCTTCCAACCGGAATGCAGCGCCGCGATGCCCATGCTGAGATTGCGGTATTTGGCGTTTTCAAAACCAGCGGCTCGGACCATACCCAAAAACGTATCCTGGTCGGGGAATTTGCGGATCGATTCCACCAGATACTGATAGCTGTCATAGTCATTGGCGATCAGTTTGCCCATGCGGGGAATGACGTTGAAGCTGTAGAGGTCGTAGAGCTTTTGCAGTCCATCATTGGGCAGTTGGCTGAACTCCAGCACCATCAGGCGGCCACCGGGTTTCAGAACGCGATATGCCTCGTTCAGAGCCTCTTGCGGGCGGGTCACGTTCCGGATGCCGAAAGAAATCGTATAGACGTCAAAGCTGTCGTCGTCGAAGGGCAGGGCCATCGCGTCGCCGACCACCCAGTTCAGGCTATCGGCCATCTGGTCGGCTTCGGCGCGCTGGCGGCCTTCGACCAGCATGGGCTCGGTCAGGTCCAGAACGGTGGCGTGGCCGTGGCCCGCGCGTTTGAGAAAGCGGAAGGAAATGTCACCAGTGCCGCCTGCCACATCCAGCAGGTGCTGGCCGGGGCGCGGGGCCAACCAATCCATCATGGCGTCTTTCCAGACCCGGTGAATGCCCATCGACATGACATCATTCATCACGTCATATCTCGAGGCGACCGAGTTGAATACGCCTTGCACCCGCCCGGCCTTTTCAGCCTCGCGCACGGTTTCGAACCCGAAATGAGTGGTCTTGTCGTTGCTGTCGGACATTTGCCTTGCCGTTTGTCGAATTTCGCCTCTGTTATAGGGCCATAACAGGCGGGCACAATGCGGCCCTTTGGAACAGGAGCCAAGTCATGCCCGAATTACCCGAGGTCGAGACAGTCAGGCGCGGTCTGATCCCGGCGATGGAAGGGGTTGTGATTGCGCGGGCTGACGTCAATCGCCCAGATCTGCGCTGGCCTTTCCCGGACCGTATGGCCCAACGGCTGACAGGCAAGCGGGTGGAGCGGTTGCGGCGACGGTCGAAATATATTCTGGCCGATCTCAGTAGTGCAGAGACATTGCTGATCCATCTGGGCATGTCGGGGCGGATGACGGTTTCGGGGGATCCATTGGGGCAGTTTGTGCATGATCACCCCGCCAAGCAAAAGCATGACCATGTGGTGTTCCACATGGCCAATGGTGCGCGCATCACCTTCAACGACCCGCGTCGCTTTGGTGCAATGGATTTGTTGCCGACCGCAACGGCGGAGCGGCACAAGCTACTGTCGGTTCTGGGGCCTGAGCCTTTGGGCAATGATTTTCACGAGCAGCATCTGATTGAGGCGTTCAAAGGTAAGAACATGCCGATCAAATCGGCTTTGCTGGATCAGGGAATCGTTGCGGGTTTGGGGAATATCTACGTCTGCGAAGCCCTTTTTCGCGGCAAGGTGTCGCCACGTCGTAAAGCAGGGCAGATTTCTGCGGCGCGCGTTACGGCACTTGTGCCGATCATCCGGCAGGTGTTGCAGGATGCCATCGAAGCGGGCGGATCGTCCCTGCGCGATTTCCGCCAAGCTGATGGAGAGCTTGGATATTTTCAACACAGCGTTGATGTGTATGGGCGCGAAGGTGAACCCTGCCGCACCGCAGGATGCGGTGGGACGATCAAGAGAATCACCCAGTCTGGTCGCTCATCCTTCTATTGTACGCAATGCCAAAGATAACTTGATCCGACGAAATCAGATGATAAGGAATCGTATCTGAACGGAACAACCGGAAGCTTTTACCTCATGGCTTTTGAGACGATCATCGTCGAAATCGAAGACCACGTCGCCCTCATCAAACTTGACCGTCCAGATGCGATGAACGCGCTGAACACCCAGTTGCTGGGGGAATTGTGCGATGCGCTGGAAGACGCGGATAAGAATGACAAGGTGCGCTGCATCGTCATCACCGGCTCGGACAAAGCGTTTGCCGCTGGTGCGGACATCAAAGAGATGTCCGAGATGAGCTTTGTTGACGTGTTCAACGTTAACCTCTTTGCCGATGCCAATGACCGTGTGTCTGCCATTCGCAAGCCGATCATCGCCGCCGTTGCGGGCTATGCGCTGGGCGGTGGGTGTGAACTGGCGATGCTGTGCGATTTCATCATCGCTGCTGATACGGCCAAGTTTGGTCAGCCCGAGATAAATCTGGGTGTCATCGCCGGCCTTGGTGGAACACAGCGCCTGACGCGGTTCGTGGGTAAATCCAAAGCGATGGATATGAACCTGACAGGGCGTTTCATGGATGCCGAAGAAGCAGAACGTGCTGGTCTTGTCAGCCGGGTGGTGCCTGCCAAAAAGCTGATCGAAGAAGCCGTGGGTGCCGCACAAAAGATTGCAGAAAAATCGCAGCTGAGCACAATTGCGGCCAAAGAGGCTGTGAACCGCAGCTATGAACTGCCGCTGAGCGAAGGTATGTTGTTCGAACGTCGGGTTTTCCATTCGATGTTTGCCACCGAAGATCAAAAAGAAGGCATGGCCGCGTTTCTGGAAAAACGGGCCGCGCAGTTCCGCGATAAATAGGCCGGTGTCTGAACACAACGATCAGGCGGGCCAATGCCCGCCTTTTTTCTGGGCGCTGGTTACGATCAAGAATCCGCTTGGCAAAGCCGGACAACTTGGATAGTAACCGCCGTCATACATGCGCGTGCGGCCCGCTTGGCCCGACTCACACTCGTGATTTCTGATCCGGTGCGGATAATTCCGTGGCGCGCAACCCTAGATAACCGTACCGAACAAAGGTCAGAGACACATGGCAAATTCGCCCCAGGCAAAGAAGCGCGCGCGTCAGAACGAAAAGCGTTTCGCAGTCAACAAAGCACGTCGTTCGCGCATCCGTACTTTCCTGCGCAAAGTAGAAGAAGCAATCGAATCCGGTGACAAGGAAGCTGCATCCGCAGCATTGCGCGCAGCTCAACCCGAACTGATGCGCGGCGTCACCAAAGGCGTTTTTCACAAGAACACAGCGTCTCGCAAAATGTCGCGCCTTTCGGCGCGGGTGAAAGCGCTGGGTTAACTTGACGTTAGCCAAAATCAGCAAATGCTGCTAAGCATGGGCGTCGCATTGCGGCGCCCTTTTTTGTTGTTGCCAGAATGCCGCGCCCTCACGAAACCGAGAGATTCTTTCGCTCTCAGACCCGAGTCAATATCAGAGTTTCGTTGCCCGAAGCGCCCGGCTCTTGCTACCACTGATTCAGCGATTCACTCGCTTGGGGGGACAGGCTGTTCCAACGATCTTGCTGACGGGCATTGGCTGGATCACATGGGACGAATGTTCGAAAGCCGGTTTATGCCGGATGGACGATCTGCTCTGGGTCTCGGGTTTGCCGACGATCTTAGCCCTGTCAAAATTGAAGCGTGATGCGCCTACCGATCTGGGCTGCCCTGCTGCGGGGTATTGAGAGGTATTGCGTTGAACGACGGAAAACCAAACCGCCAGATCTCTTGGTCTGGCGATAGGGTTCCTGTGTGTGTGAATTCCGCGATCCGGGGGACCGGGCGACATGAATAAGGCCGACAGGCCAATAAAGAATGGGATGCGTGAGGCGCTTAATGACACAAGAGAAATGGGGACTACTGCGTAACAAGTTGCTGAAGGCCATTGGACAGAACAATTTTACGACCTGGATCGAGCCTTTGGAGTTTCAAGAGTTGAAGGATGGCGTTGCCGTCTTTTCGGCACCGACCAATTTTATGGGTAACTACGTCAGCCAGAATTTTGCTGATCTGATATTGTATGAATTGAATACCGCAGGCGAGACTGTACAACGCCTGTCGTTCCGCACGGCGGCAAATTCTCCGGTGCGTCCGTCGGACACCACTGAAAAGCCGGATATGTTAAAGGCTGATCCACCCGTCCATGCACCTGCGCAGGGCCAGATGGAATCGCTGCAGGCAGCACCGCTTGATGCACGCTTTACTTTTGACAGCTTTGTTGTGGGCAAACCCAACGAGCTGGCTCATGCGGCAGCGCGTCGGGTCTCCGAAGGTGGGCCGGTCACGTTTAACCCGCTGGTGCTGTATGGTGGTGTTGGGCTTGGTAAAACTCACCTGATGCACGCCATCGCGTGGGAGCTGAAAACCAAACATCCGGAACTGAATGTCCTGTATCTGTCGGCCGAGCAGTTCATGTATCGCTTTGTTCAGGCACTGCGCGAACGTCGGATGATGGATTTCAAACATCTGTTCCGGTCTGTCGATGTGCTAATGGTGGATGACGTGCAGTTCATCGCCGGCAAGGATTCTACTCAGGAAGAGTTCTTTCACACCTTCAATGCCTTGGTTGATCAGAACAAACAGATCATTATCTCGGCAGATCGCGCACCGGGTGAGATCAAGGATCTTGAGGACCGCGTGAAATCCCGTTTGCAATGTGGTCTGGTCGTGGATCTGCATCCAACCGACTATGAGCTGCGTTTGGGCATCCTGCAGAACAAGGTACAGCAATACAGCAAAACCTATCCTGATCTGGTCATAGCGGATGGCGTTCTGGAGTTTCTGGCCCACCGCATCTCGACCAATGTGCGCGTGCTGGAAGGCGCATTGACCCGCCTCTTCGCCTTCGCCTCATTGGTCGGGCGCGAGATTGACATGGAACTGACGCAGGATTGTCTGGCGGATGTGCTGCGCGCGTCCGAGCGCAAGATCACGGTTGAAGAGATCCAGCGCAAGGTCTCGGAATATTACAACATCCGTATCAGTGATATTGTCGGCCCCAAGCGTTTGCGGTCTTACGCCCGTCCGCGCCAAGTGGCCATGTATCTGTGCAAGCAGCTGACCAGCCGATCGCTGCCCGAGATCGGGCGTCGTTTTGGCGGGCGTGACCACACAACAGTCATGCATGGGGTCAAACGCATCGAAGAGTTGAAACTGACCGATGGTCAGATTGCCGAAGACGTGGAGATGCTGCGCCGCGCTTTGGAAGCCTGAGAGATAAAGCCAGCCACTCACAGAACGCCTCGGACCTGCAGGTTCGGGGCGTTTTCTTGTGCATAATTGTCCACGATCCATTGTTAACTGTCTTGGATCGTGCACGCGCCCCTTGACGCTTTGGGTATTCCGACCCAGAAAACCGTAAAAACTCCTTGTGCCCGCGGGCTGAGACGCTAACGTGCCAGTCCCGCCCATTTTTGGCACTCAAGTCAGAGGAATAGAGGGTATGAAGATCAGCATCGAACGCGGCACCCTTCTCAAGGCCGTTTCTCAGGCCCAATCCGTTGTGGAGCGTCGCAACACTATCCCGATACTGGCCAATGTGCTGATTGAGGCTGAAGGCGATCAGGTGCAGTTCCGCGCGACCGATCTGGATATTGAAGTGGTGGACAAGGCGCCAGCGCAGGTCGAAAAGTCAGGCGCAACAACGGTTGCGGCCACAACCCTGCATGAGATCGTGCGCAAACTGCCAGACGGGGCGCTGGTGACCCTGACCGCTGACAGTGCGGCGGGTCGGTTGACGGTTGAAGCTGGTCGGTCGAATTTCTCGCTTGCGACGCTGCCGAAAGAGGATTTCCCGGTGATGGCGTCCTCGGAATACCAGTCGAACTTTGCAGCATCAGCCGCGTTGCTGCGTCGGTTGTTCGACAAGTCGAAATTTGCGATCTCGACGGAAGAAACACGCTATTATCTGAACGGCGTCTATATGCATGTGGCAGATGGATCGGATGGTGGCAAAGTGCTGCGCTGTGTGGCGACCGATGGACACCGGCTTGCGCGTATTGATGCCGATCTGCCGGAAGGCGCAGCGGATATGCCGGGCGTCATTGTTCCGCGTAAAACAGTGGGTGAGCTGCGCAAGCTTCTGGAAGATGACGAGATGGACATTGCGGTGTCTGTCAGCGAAACAAAGGTGCGTTTTGCAACTCCAGAGATTACCCTGACTTCGAAAGTCATCGACGGGACTTTCCCCGATTACACACGCGTCATTCCGCAGGGCAACACCCGCAAGCTCGAAGTGGATGCGGCGGAATTTGCCCAGGCCGTGGATCGTGTGGCGACCGTCTCGTCAGAACGCTCGCGGGCGGTGAAATTGCAGCTGGACGGGGACCGTTTGATCCTTTCAGTCAATGCGCCTGACAGCGGCGCCGCCGAGGA
Source organism: Ruegeria sp. HKCCA6707 (assembly GCF_013033515.1). Classification (GTDB taxonomy): domain Bacteria; phylum Pseudomonadota; class Alphaproteobacteria; order Rhodobacterales; family Rhodobacteraceae; genus Ruegeria. Next base: position 88,890 of record NZ_WQEG01000011.1, read on the forward strand.
GGAGCTGGCCGTGGCCTATGGCGACGAGCGGCTGGAAATCGGGTTCAACGCCAAATATCTGCTGGAGATCGCCAGTCAGGTGGATCGCGAAAACGCGGTGTTCATGTTCAACTCGGCGGGTGATCCGACCTTGATGCGTGAAGGCAATGATCAAAGCGCGGTTTATGTGGTCATGCCGATGCGCGTCTGATCGCGCTGACGCGCGATGCCTCCGGCGGAGGTATTTTTGAACAGAAGAAGGGAGGGGTCATGGGATTGGCCCTGACCGAGCTTACGGTCTCGCATTTTCGGTCGCACAAACTGGCACGCTTGTCTTTGGATGGGCGACCGGTGGCGATCCATGGGCCGAACGGGGCAGGCAAGACCAATATTCTTGAAGCGGTGTCACTGTTTTCACCCGGGCGCGGGATGCGGCGGGCGAGCGCGGCCGAAATGACTCGTCGCCCCGAGGCGTTGGGGTGGAAGCTGTCGGCGGTTTTGGATGCGCAGGGTCAACGCTATGAGATCGAGACCTGGTCTGAAGGCGGCGCGGCGCGACAGGTTCGGATTGACGGCAAGGCGGCGAGCCAGATTGATCTGGGCAAGCTGGCCCGCGTCGTGTGGTTGATGCCATCGATGGATCGTTTGTGGATCGAAGGTGCCGATGGGCGGCGGCGGTTTCTGGACCGAATTGCGCTGAGCTTTGATCCATCTCATGCCGAGGCCTCGCTGAGTTATGAAAAGGCCATGCGTGAGCGTAACCGGTTGTTGAAAGAGCAGGTGCGGGACGCGCATTGGTATGCGGCCCTGGAAGCGCAGATGGCCGAGACGGGGCACCGGATCCACGAGGCGCGTGTGGCGGCTCTGGAGCATCTGCGCGCAGCGCAGGCACAGGCCGAAACCGCATTTCCTTCGGCAGAGTTGGAGTTGATCCAGACCGAAGGCGCGATGCCTGAAACAGCAGCGGATCTGCGCGAGGCGCTCAGTGAAAGCCGGTTCCGCGATTTGGCGGCGGGGCGCACGCTGGTCGGGCCGCACCGGTCGGATCTTTATGGGGTATTTGCAGCCAAGGGCGTGCCCGCACGGGATTGTTCGACAGGTGAGCAAAAAGCGCTGTTGGTGTCGCTGATCCTGTCGAATGCCCGGGCTTTGGCACGCCTGATTGGCGCACCCCCAATTGTTCTATTGGATGAGGTGGCCGCGCATCTGGATGCGGGTCGGCGGGCGGCGCTTTACGACGAGATTTGCGCGCTGGGTGCTCAGGCCTGGATGACGGGCACCGGGCCAGAGCTGTTTGCGGAATTGGAAAGCAGAGCCCAGATGCTGGTTGTGACCGAAGGCACCGAAGGCTCAACCGTGGCCGGCTAGGCAGGTTCGCTGACTTTGCGTTCCCACAGGAAGCCGCGCATGACCTCGTCTACGGGTGTTTGGGCCATGTGGTTGACATAGTTCGACATGGTTTTCTGCGCCAGACCTAGAACAACATCCAGAACCGCGCGGTGCGAATAGCCTGCGTCGAAGAAGGCCTGAAGCTGCGCTTCGGTCGGGTTGCCGCGGGTTTCCATCACTTGCAGTGTGAAGGTGCGCAGCGCTTCGAGCTTGGCCGACGGCAATGGCGTTTCATTGCGCAGAGCTTCGGAGATTTCGTCCGAAACTTTCATCATCTTGGCGATGCCCGTGTGGGCGGGGACGCAATAGTGGCACTCGTTCTCGACGTTGATCGTCTGCCAGACAACGGTTTTTTCATCATTGTCGAAATCGGTCTGCATGAAGAGGCCGTGCAGTACCTGATAGCCTTCCAGATGCTGGGGGCTTTCCGCCATGACCTTGTGCAGGCCGGGCAGCCGCCCAAAAGCAGCTTGAGATTTTTCCAACAGCGGTTTGGACGCTTCGGGTGCGGTGGTGAGGTCGTGTGACGGGAAATCGGCCATATCAAAACTCCTGTTTCTGGCGGGATGAGTCGTATTTAGGCTTTATTGAGCGATCACTCAAGTATATATTTGAGCGAACGTTCAAGAAATGGTGATCCCATGCCCCGCAAACCGTCCTATGACCGAGACGCGCTGATCGCACAGGCGCGTGATATCTTTTGGCGTTATGGTTGGGCCGGGACGTCGCTGAAAGATCTGGAGCGCGAGTTGAAGCTGAAGCCCGGCAGCTTTTACGCGGCCTTTGGGTCAAAGGACGCGCTTTATGCCCTGGCGCTCGAGCGGTATGCGCAGGACGGTGTAACCAACATGATGGACATGGCGCAAGAGTTAGGGCCGCTTGGAGCGCTCAAGGCTCAGCCGTTGCGTGTGATCGAAGCTGCGGACATTCCGACCAAGGCCTGTATGCTGTCAAAGACCTACGCCGAGTTGCAGGCCCGGGATCACGAATTGGCAGCTCAGGCGCGGGCGCATATGGTTGAGATGAAGGCGTGTTTTGCAGAACTTTTTCGGCGCGCTCAGGAAGCGGGCGAAATAGGTACAGACCATGATCCTGATCGGCTGGCCGCGCGTTATCAATCTGACCTGTTGGGGCTGCGACTGTCGGCTGAACGTGATGACGTGAATGGTGTTGAAATCGCCAATGAAATCGCGGCTGATTTGGATCGGCTTTGATCCACAAAAAAACATCCAATTCCACACAAAATATTGGGGGATCGCGTGACATTCCCTACCAGAAAACGTATAAAATACGAAAATAATATAGGTACTGACTGAATGTCCGAAGACGCACAGGCACCCCAGGAATACGGCGCGGATTCCATCAAAGTTCTCAAAGGCTTGGAGGCGGTCCGAAAGCGCCCCGGGATGTATATCGGGGACACCGATGATGGCTCGGGTCTGCACCATATGGTGTATGAGGTTGTTGATAACGGGATTGACGAGGCGCTTGCCGGTCACGCCGACCATGTGACCGTAAAGATTCATGCGGATTCCAGCGTGTCGGTGAGTGACAATGGGCGTGGGATTCCAGTGGATATTCACCCCGAAGAAGGTGTCTCGGCAGCCGAAGTCATCATGACGCAGCTGCATGCGGGTGGCAAATTCGACAGCAACTCTTACAAGGTGTCGGGCGGTCTGCACGGCGTGGGCGTTTCGGTAGTAAACGCATTGTCGGATTGGCTGGAGCTGCGGATCTGGCGCAACGGACAAGAGCATGTGGCCCGCTTTGAGGGCGGCGAGACGGTAGAGCATCTGAAAGTCATTGGTGAGTGCGGCGATCGTACTGGGACAGAGGTGCGGTTCCTGGCTTCGACCAACACGTTCTCGAACCTCGAATACTCCTTTGAAACTTTGGAAAAACGGCTTCGCGAACTTGCCTTCCTGAACTCGGGTGTGCGGATCATCCTGATCGACGAACGCCCGGCGGAGCGGCTGGAAACCGAGCTGTTCTATGAGGGCGGGGTCAAGGAATTCGTCAAATACCTCGACCGGTCGAAAACTCCGGCCATGCCCGAGCCGATCTATATCAAGGGTGAGCGCGACGAGATCGGGGTCGAGATCGCGATGTGGTGGAATGACAGCTATCACGAGACGGTTTTGCCCTTTACCAACAACATCCCGCAGCGCGATGGCGGTACCCATGTGGCGGGATTCCGAGGTGCGTTGACCCGGACAATCAACAACTATGCGCAATCCAGCGGGATCGCGAAGAAGGAAAAGGTCAGCTTTACCGGCGACGATGCACGCGAGGGTTTGACCTGTGTGTTGTCGGTCAAGGTACCTGACCCGAAATTCTCATCCCAGACCAAGGACAAACTCGTCAGCTCCGAGGTGCGCCCGGCGGTTGAAGGGCTGATGAACGAAAAACTGGCCGAGTGGTTCGAAGAGAACCCCAATGAGGCCAAAACCATCGTTGGCAAGATTATCGAGGCCGCGCTGGCCCGGGAAGCTGCCCGTAAGGCGCGTGAACTGACACGACGCAAGACGGCGATGGATGTGAATTATCTGGCCGGAAAGCTCAAGGACTGTTCCGAGAAAGACCCGTCAAAGACCGAAGTGTTTCTGGTCGAGGGGGACTCGGCCGGGGGCTCGGCCCAGACTGGCCGGGATCGGTTGACACAGGCGGTTCTGCCCCTGCGCGGGAAAATCCTGAACGTGGAACGGGCGCGGTTTGACCGGATGCTGTCGAGCCAGGAGATCGGCAATCTGGTCATGGCGCTGGGCACCGGGATCGGCCGCGATGAGTTCAACATCGAAAAGCTGCGCTACCACAAGATCGTCATCATGACCGATGCGGATGTGGACGGCGCGCATATCCGCACCCTGCTGCTGACCTTCTTCTACCGGCAGATGCCGGAACTGATCGAAGGCGGATACCTCTATATCGCACAGCCACCACTTTATAAGGTTTCGCGTGGTAAATCAGAGGTTTACCTGAAAGACCAAGCAGCGCTGGATGACTATCTGATCAATCAGGGCGTCGAAGGTGCGGTGCTGAAACTCGGCTCGGGCGAAGAGATCATCGGCCAGGATTTGACCCGCGTAGTCGACGAAGCGCGGCAGTTGAAACGTGTGCTGGATGCGTTCCCGACACACTATCCGCGCCACATTCTTGAACAGGCCGCTGTTGCCGGGGCCTTTGTTCCCGGCGCGGTAGATGCCGACCTGCAAGGGGTGGCCGACAAGGTTGCCGCGCGTCTGGATCTGATCGCGCTGGAATATGAGCGCGGCTGGCAGGGCCGTATCACCCAGGATCATGGCATTCGACTGGCACGTATCCTGCGCGGTGTAGAAGAGGTGCGTACACTGGACGGTCCGATGCTGCGTTCGGGCGAGGCACGCAAGACCGGCAGTTTCACCCAAAGCCTGCAAGAGATCTACAACACGCCAGCAACCCTGGTGCGCCGTGACCGGTCTCAGGTCATCCACGGCCCGCTGGACCTATTGCGCGCCATCCTCGAAGAGGGCGAAAAGGGCCTGTCGCTGCAACGCTACAAGGGTCTGGGTGAGATGAACCCCGATCAGCTGTGGGAAACCACGCTGGACCCCGATGCCCGCACGCTGCTGCAAGTGCGCGTGGATGATATGGTCGAGGCCGATGACCTCTTTACCAAGCTGATGGGCGATGTTGTCGAGCCGCGTCGCGAGTTCATCCAACAAAACGCGCTGAGCGTGGAGAATCTGGACTTTTAGAGCCTTGTACATTTGGTAATTTAGGTGCGTTGAGGCACACCCGAGACTCGGGTTCGCACGACAACACCGCATTACATTAAAAAACACGTGCAGTCTGATGAAGGCGCCCGGTTTCAGATGCCTTCTTTTGCTTGCTTACTCCAGAGTTTCGAGCGGCTGAAAAGACAATTTGCGGCCCATAGAATTCCGAGGTGTCGCGCCAGCGTAAACCCTTGAGAGCAATGAAGCCGTTGTCGATAACTATTTGACCGAATGCTTAACGGTTCAAGCATTCCACAGCATTTCCTAAATGAAATCTTCCATTATTTTGTTGGGGTCCGGTCCTCAAAAGTGCTGACTTGCCGCGCGAGACGACTAACAGCGGCTGGCAGAGGTGACACTGCCAGACGCGGGTAAACCGCCCAGAATTCGAGTGGCTCTAACGCCGGCACCGGTTCGAGTGCGATAAGTTTACCGGCCTCAATTTCCTGATGGTAAATGAGTGGCGGCAAGGGGCTAGATGTCTTTGCCCCCTAAAATTGGGCCACTACTTTGGCCGAGAAGGGGGAACAAGGG
>NZ_WQEG01000012.1 GCF_013033515.1 Ruegeria sp. HKCCA6707
GGGAGACCTGATGAGGGTGCCTGTAACGGGAATAGAACACTGCCCCCGGGCACCACAATAAACTTCTAATAATTTGATTTTTTTTGCATAACTCCCCTAGTGTTCCAGAGATATCCACCCAAATACCCACCTTGTGAGCGTAAGCAGGCTAGCGACAATGGAGCAATGCAACCTTAACCGCTTCCGGATGTTTCAATAATCGATAGCTGCATCGTATCTTTTGGTTGCCCTGGGCAAATCGAAGATCCAGTAGATTGCCCACACTGTACGCGGTGGCGTCCACGGTCTTGCCTAAAGATTGTGGGGCCGCAGCCGCGAATGGCACATAAGCCGGTTGCTGGTTGAGGGACTGTTCCAAACTCTTGATCCCAGGTTTTGGCTAAAGCGGGTATTGTAGCCATTTAGGTCGAGAGCATTGAATACTTGTATGACCCACGGAGAACTCTCAAGAGCTTTTGTTGTCTCAGCCTCGGTGTCTTTGGCACGACAATACACTACCTCCTAATCATTGACCTAAAAGTAAAATCAATTCTCGCAAGCTGAGGAGCAACGCGCCAGAAAAGGACACAAGCCTGATCGATTAGGATCGCGCCGTGACTTGGCGGCTCTTCGCCCACCTCAAACGCATCCTCGGGATCGGACGGCTCCGATTTCGTGGCCCATGCGGTACAGATGACGAATTTCTCCTCTCCGCCACCGCCCAAATGCGAACTGTCGCGATGGCAGCTATCGCTCGCACTGCTAAGCTTTGCTTCGCGGAAGGCTACCTACGGGAAGAGGAAGTGAATTGACGCTGTTTAGTAGAGTGAATCAGATATTCCCTCAGCGACTGAAACGCCGCGTAGAGGATCGGGATCATCAAAAGACCTAAGGTACTGTCAACAATCATGCCAAAGAGTACAGGATAGCCAATAGATACGCGTGCCGCAGCTCCCGCGCCGCTGGACAATACAAGGGGCAATACGCCGATGATGAAGCACAGACCCGTCATGGTGACCGGGCGAAACCGGATTTCTGCCGCTCTCAGGGCGGCTTCACGGATACTGGTTCCGGACAACCTTTCTTGATTGGCGAATTCAACGACCATGATGGCTTTCTTGGCAGCCAATCCGATTAGCAACACCATTCCAATCTGAGCAAAAATGTTGCTCGTGATAAACGGGAAATAGGCAATGGGTACAAGCGCGCCTAATAATGCAAATATGGCTGAGGTGATAATCGACAGCGGCAGTATCCAGCTCTCATACAAAACAACAAGAAACAGGTAAGCCAAAACCAAGGCCGACAGCATGATGAAGGGGACCATGCCTTGAGACTTGACCTCTTGCTGGGTCACGCCCGACCATTCGATGCGAAAGCCGTCGGGCAGCGTTTTGTCGGCGATCTCTTGCATAGCCTGGATGCCCACGCCCGAACTGACACCATCTGCCAACTGCGCGCTTACAGAGGCCGCCGTGAACAGGTTGTATCGCGGGATCGCATCCGGTGCGAGAACCGGTTCGCTGCTCACGAAGTTTCGCAAAGGCAGGGACTCACCAGCGCTGTTTTTGACGTAGATGTTGTCCACATCATCCAGAGTTTGACGAAACTGCGCGTCGGCCGAGATGACCACCCAATAGACCCGTTCCGACAGGATGAAATTATCCACGAAGAAGGTGCTGAGATTGGCTTGCAATGCGGTGAAGATGTCCGAGACGCTTACGCCCAGTGTTTCGGCGCGATCCCGGTCCACAGACAGTCGATATTGCGGGGTCTGACCCGAGAAGCTGCCATGTGCGCGAACGAATTCTGGCGCGGCGTTCAGGGCTGTGACGAAGGCACTCATGACAGAATCAAGCTGAGCACCATCGCCCTTTTCAAGATCCAGAAGCTCGACCGAGATACCACCTGTCGATCCAAGCCCGTGGATTGTTGGGAAGGGAAACACGTAGCTTTCTGCCTCGGGCAGAGTAGCCAGTTGTTGGTCCAGATCCTGCATAATCGCATCCCAGTGCAGATCCGGGCTGGTGCGTTCGTCCCACGGCTTAAGCGTGATGATGGCCATTCCGGCATTGGATCGGACACCCGTCAGCATGCTGGCGCCGGACACTGTTGTCACGGTGTCCACACCGGATGCTTTTTCAATCACCTCGCCGGCTTTGGCCATAAAAGCCTGGGTTCGTTGAAGGGAAGCACCATCTGGCAGCGCCATGGCGGCCAGCAAAACACCGTTGTCCTCTTGCGGGATCAAACCGGTAGGAACGGTTTTGAAGAGGTAAATGGTAGCCCCTACAGAAGCGGCAAAGACAAGCAGCGAGAACGCGATGTACCTCAACATCAGCGAGACAAGCCGCATGTATTGCCGCCTGATCCAAAACACCGCCGCAGGCACAAACTGCAAGGGGCCAAATGGTTTCACTCCTGCTTTCAGTACCATGGCACAAAGCACTGGGGCCAGGGTCAGTGCGTTCACGGCAGACAGCACAAAAGCGAAGATGATCGTCGCGGCGAACTGGTAATAGATCGTTCCCGTCACTCCGGGAAAGAAACACACCGGAACAAATACGGCCGCCAGCACAAAAGTGGTCGCGATGATCGGGCGATTGACCTGTGACATCGCCTTGAGCGTGGCATCGCGCGGCTCAAGCCCCTCATCGGTCATGATCCGTTCGGCGTTTTCAATGATGATAATGGCGTCATCGACCACCAAAGTGATGGCTAGAACCAAGGCAAAAAGCGTGATCATGTTTGCGCTGAAGCCAATCGCGTAGATCAGCGCGACTGCACCCAATAAAGAAACGGGGATCGCAATTGCGGGAACGATGGTCGCCCTGAAACTGGCCAGAAAGAAAAACGTAACTGCGATCACCAATCCCGCAGTCAGCGCGAGCGTTTTCATAATGTCTTCGATCGAATCGCGGACGGCATCTGTCACGTCATACGTGATCTCGTATGAGACACCTTCGGGAAATTTCTTCGAAAGCTCATCCATCAGGTTGTGGATGCTGTCCGAAATCTCCAGCGCGTTGGCCGTGCTTTCCTGATGCACGGCAATTGCCGCCGTATCCTTTCCGTTCAGTTGCGAGGACCCGGCATAGGTGGCTGAACCAAGCTCGATCCGTGCCACATCCTCCAATCGGGTAATCGAACCATCATCGCCCGTTGAAATGATGATCCGACCGAACTCTTCGGCGTCTCGCAACAATCCTTCGGCCCTAAGCTTAAATTGAAAATCCGTACGCTCACCGCCAAATGGCGGGGCTCCGACCTGTCCGGCGGCGGCTACAACGTTTTGGCTTTCAATCGCATCGGCGATCTCTGAAGCGGTGATATTAAGCGCTGCCATGCGAACCGGGTTGATCCACACCCGCATGCTGTATTCCAACTGACCAAATTGCGAGACCCCACCTACTCCCTGCAAACGCTGTAAGGGATCGTGCAGGAAATCAGCCGCGTAGTTGCTGAGGTACAACTCATCCCGCAACCCGTCCGGCGAGGTCAGGTTGATCACAAGGATCATGTTGCCGGATTGCTTAGTCACCTCGATGCCTTGCTGTTGCACAACGGAAGGTAATTCCGCGCTTGCCAAAGCGATGCGGTTTTGCACTTCGACTGCCGCAACATTGGGGTCCGTTCCCAACGCGAAGGATACGCTCAGGTCGTAGCTGCCATCGTTCGCGCTTTTGGACTGCATGTACAACATGCCGTCGATCCCGTTCACGCGCTCCTCGATGGGCGTAGCCACGGATTCCTGAATGACTTGCGCATCCGCACCCGGGTATGTTGCGGTCACATAAATCTGCGGTGGCGTAATGTTCGGATATTCCGAGATTGGCATGAGCCGGACGCAGACCGCCCCAAAAAGAATCATCAGAATCGCGATGACAGCAGCGAAATGCGGGCGATTGATGAAGTAGTGAGAGATCAAGCCACGACCTAACTCTGACTATCGACCGGTTTCACGACCAATCCGTCGTGAATTTTCTGTAGCCCCTGCACGACCACCCGATCGCCGTTTTCAAGGCCAGAGTTCACTTGAGTTCTGGTTGCAGTTTGAGTGCCAATTTCAATATCTGTCCGGCGAACCGTGTTTTTGTCATCGACGGAGAACACGAAATAGCCTTGCTTGTCGAATTGCACCGCATTGCGCGGCACGGTCAAAACCTTGCTGTCGTCCGAACCGCTCAGCGCAACGATAACAAGCTGACCAGGAATGAGAAGCCCATCTGGGTTGGAGAACGTAGCCCTTAGCTCGACAGTATCGGTATCCTGCCTAACGACGTCGCCCACATAGGTGACATTGCCTTCCGTGTCGTAAGTCTGACCGTCAGCGAGTGTAATCTGCGTCGCCAGTTTGATGCCTTGCCGCGAAATCGATCCATTGTGACGTTCGCGCAGCAATATGGGCTCACTGATAAAAAAACTTACCAGAATAGGATCAACGCTTGTGACGGTCGCCAGAACACCGCTGTCGGAACCCACGATGTTGCCCGCATCGACTGCTGACAAGCCAATGCGCCCGTCCAGAGGGCTAACGATCTCAGTATGATCCAGATCGATCTGCGCTATTTCAAGTTTGGCCTGTGCCTGATCCACTGAGGCCTGAGCCTCGTCGAACGTAGCTTTTGCTGTGTCCAAAACGGACTGGGGCACATCACCTTTGTCGAATAATGTCTGTTGCCGATCGAGTTCCGTTTTGGCGCTGAGCGCAGATGCTTGAGCGCTTTTTAAAGAAGCCTGGGCGGCATCAACACTTACTGAATATTTCCTTTTCTCGATGCGGAACAGCACGTCGCCCTTGTTGACAGTGCCACCTTCGGAGAAATTGACCTCTTGCAGGACACCATCCACTCTAGCCCGAAGGTCGACACTTTGATCAGCGACGACACGACCCACAAATTCGTCCTGTTTCTGTAGATCCTGAAGAGTTGCCGGCGCAACAACCACACTGGGTGCCGGTGGTTTAGACTGCGCAGCTGCGGAACCCACCAAACCGATGGCGAACAAAGTGCAGAGTAGCTGGCTGGTTATCGTCATCCGATGCTCGCTTATTCGCAATTGCATGGCTGCAAGATTATTATTCATGGCCGTGCAAATCGACGCAACGCAAATCTACTTTGTGCGATTGATCTAATTGAGAGGATTCTACAGCGTGCGTCACTTAAGGCAGGTCACCGTCCGGCCCGGTATAGGGGGGGCGCCAAGAAAAGCTGTCGATGAACATTACCACGTCGTTCAAGGCCTGAATGTCATCCCCGTGAATTGTGTTGTAGCTGTATGTAACTTTTTCACCGTCGACTTTCGGGGATGAAATCTCGATGATCAGCACATAAGAACTCCCTTCGATCTCACCGGACAAAGCTGCATTTGGCGGGTCAACGTCAAAGCTGTTTTCGCCTTGGCTCCAGACATCAAAAAAATGGTCACGGGTGATTACACCGGCGCTGCGGTAGGGCCTGTCTGAGAAAACCGAAATCTCATCGTCGACGCCGTACAGAACAAGCTTTCCATCTTTGAGATCAGCTTTTGTGGCAGTTTCAACAAACAAATAGGTCTTGTTGTATGCTTCTTCCGTCAAAGCAATTGGCGGAACCAAAGCAATGGTTCCGGCCAAAGCAAGAAGTATCTTTTTCACTGTCTTTCTCCTTGGCCTAAGGTTTCAGAGTGGCGTGAACGCTGCCGCTATCCCTAGGACAAGCTGGGAAGTAAGTATTCCAAGTTGCGGCTAATTTCTTTTTTCCTTCACAAAAACATTTGGTTGGAATCTCAAGCTTCTGCCCAAACAGTGAACTTGAACGACGTTCACAAAGGATGAGTGATCTTCTCAATCTGATTGTGTGCCCAACACCCCGGAATCTGCATCCAACTTAATTGTATTGCCGCCTCCGGTAAAAGCATTTGCCGCAAGATCCCACCCGCCTTCGATATCTGCCCACGGACTTTCATCGATCACGAGATAGCTTTGCTCGAGGACGGGTACCGCGGAACCTTGCAGGATTGTGTAAGAAAAAGTCAGTGTGTCACCAGATTGCCGGGGGTCCGAAAGTTCGACAACTAGCGCGACAGGTTTGCCATCCGCCTGGCCCATCAGTGCCGCGTTTGGTGGATCATCGGCAAAACTGTCCTGCCCTTCACTCCAGACTTTGAGCAGTTCAGAACTTGGTATGACCCCAGCGGCGCGGTGCGGGCGATCTGCAAATACGATCATGTTTGCGTCCGGGCTTTCAAGTGTCAGTGTTCCGTTGTCCAGCGTTGCCACGCTGGCGTGCTGAACAAACAGAAAGCTGGCTTGGTCTTTCGTTTGTTCAGCAAATGCAGAAGTCGCAATGACCCCCGCTGCCAGAGTGGTGGCAATGCCTCTGCTCATGATGCCTGCCTTAAACATGCCTTTGACCTTTTTTCCGCGCAAAGTGTTTCAAACGCTAAGTGAGGTGTCTTCGGCACCCTCTGGAAAGGGTGCCGCGAAAGGTGAGCGCACTTAAGTATCTCAGTTTGACGAGACGCCCTGCGACAGGATTCCCATACCCACATCGCCATTCAGCTGCGTCGATTGTCCTGCGTCCCCGGTGGAAACGGCCGCCAGATCGGCCATTGTCTTGTAAAACTCCGCGAACGGGTTGTCGTCGATGACCAAATAGCTTTGTTCTATGGACTCGACCTCAGCACCTTCCAAGACCGTGTAACCGAAGACCAAGTTACCATCTTCCCGCATTGGGTTGGTCAGCTCAACAATTATCGAAACAGGTTGGCCTGCGGATTGCCCAACAAGCGCTGCGTTTGGCGGGTCCTCTGCAAAGCTGTTTTGCCCTTTGCCCCAGATCTTGATCAGTTCAGAGCTTGGTACCGCAACTGCAAGTCGGTGCGGACGATCAGCAAAAACGATCATGTTGGCATCTGCGTCGCGCAGCGTCAGCGTGCCGTCATCCAGGGATGCAGAAGGCGCATGCTGAACGAAGAAAAAGGTTTCCTGAGCAGGTTTTTCTTCTGCTACTGTAATCGCCGGCACCAGTCCGGCAACAAGTGCAGTAAGCGAACTCCCCAGCGCTTTCAGTGCCTGTTTCATAGGGTTCCCATCCAATTCATGTTCGTTTCGGCCCGATCGCAACCACCACGTTGTTGGGCTTCTGCGCAGCGCGCTCCACCTTTGCCAAAGGGTACTGAGCCGAACACAATACGACATATTGCTTCAAGCTTTGCATTTGCAGAAAGAGTGGAGCCATTTCCCTTTAGCGATCCTTCAAGCTTGCGAGCAGCACAACGCCGCCTGCCTATGCGCTATCAGCCAATACCTTTTGAATCACGTGCACGACGTCTCAAGTTTGCTTGCTGAGAGTGCCACTCAACAAACCAAAGGCCCTCACCTTCTGCTGTGGAAATGTTCCCTGGCGATAATGCTTCATTATTCCAAATTTCTGAGATGTGGCTGTAAACACCCTACCATGGCGATATCGTAACTCTTGAAAAAAGGCAGATAGTCATCCGCTGCGAATTGTAAGAAGCCTCGGCTGAACCAACACACACTGGGCGTTTGTTCGCAGGCTCTACCGCCCTAAAACGCAGATTGGCCGGGGGTAGGTGTTATGTGGAAGGTCCCACTTGTTTTTGCCAACGCGCCAAGGTTTTCAAAGAAGCCTTTGTTTGGTTTTTCGTTGGTCAGTGTTCGATGCAAGTGAATCGAATTGTGATAAGCATCCACTTCACCCGGTTTGTTGTATTCGGAGCCTAAAACATCGCTCGGTTTACAGTCGTACCGGCGACGGAAACTTCGAACAAAGCTTGATGTATCCAGAAAACCCAAACGAGTTGCGACAGATGTGACTGCCCCTCGTGTTGGCTGACTGCTGGCGAGCGTATCCCTTGCGTATTCCAGGCGGAGATTGGTCAAATAGGCCTGCAGTCCGCCGTCTGCGCGAAACAGGCGATATAGCGTCGATCGCGACATCCCGACCTCGACGCACATCTCATCAATATTCAAAGGCAGCGAGAGCGGGCGCGAGAAGATGTATTGTTCTGCGCGAATACGCTTGGCTCTTTCGATATGAACGTCTTCCGAATTGAGCTCCTCGCGATCCGTAATCGCGGCAACAAGCAGAGACGCGAACAGGTTGATTGCTGAAGCATCACATGTTTCCGATTTGTGCGATATTTCGTTCGCCAGATGCAAGAAATTGGCGATCATCAATCGCCCGACTGATGTTTTACTGTCAAAATGCGTCATTGGCCGCAGAGGATAGCGCGTGACTTGAAGGGCCGATTTCCTGAATGCCAAATAAGTGACCTTGGAGCGCTCGCAGTAACAATACCGGGTCGCAGACAAATCCATTACCGTGAGAGAGCCGGGCGCAACGCGGGTGGTTTCTCCATTCACTCTCGCGACCGTGTGTCCCTCATGCTGGTAACGGATTACAACACAATCGAATTCGTGATTGTTACCTACGAGTTCCGCCGGAGACATGGCCAACTGGCAGAACACGGCGCCCTCCAACTGACGAGAGAAAACGCTGAGTTCCAGATTCCGTCGAGAAACCAAGGGCCTGCCCAAGCGCCAGAAGTCCGCCATGAAATCGTCCCACGCATCGCGTCGTGCTTTTTCCGGGAGCATCGAGATATTCAGATCCGGTTCGAGGCTATCCATCTTCGTTCTCGTTTCGGCATAGGTTCAGCTAAAATACTTGTTCGTATCATACTTGCTTAAGGTTGAGCCGATCAACGTCGACTCGTTCTTAAATTTACCTACTAGAGCATCTCCGCCAAAATCTCCATCTTTCAAGCATTGAGGCGAAGGAGTGCTAAAAGTTGTCGGGTTCTACCTGGTTCCTATGCTTCGACACTGCTTTTTTCTACTAGCGGAAGATCCGTTGTGACAGTGTCTTACCAGAGAATTACGTTGTTGCAGCGATTTTCCGGTTTCGCAGGTCGCACCGCGACAATTCCGAACATTTACCCGCAACTCGAGATTTGAATTCGCTCGCGGCGAAATGTTGGTTTGGGTTTCACCTAGGTTCATCCTGATGAATGACCGCTATATGGGATTCCGGCGCAGCGCGGAAAACGATCCAAGGCGGGCGCGAGGATTGTCTGCGTCAGCATTCGCCGTGCTGTCAAAAGGCGGCTTTGATCCCGCAACTCTTCTATTACGCCTAAAGCTCAAATTGTCGCAGCCCTAAGATCTGGCAAGTTATTTCACCCCGTCGCGAATTGGCTCGCGGCTAAGTCTCCCCAATATAACTACCCGCAAAATTCAGGCCCGTGTCAGCGCCCAGAACCGCAAGGGTAGTGCGACGGCCGCTGCCAACAGACCCAGAGTATAGCCAATCCACACGCCGATCGCTCCCAGATCGAAAAGGAACCCCAGTGCATAACTCGCTGGCAAGGCAAGCGGCCAATAGGCTGTCAATGTAATAATCGTCGGCAAATTCATGTCCGACATTCCCCTCAGCGCACCCAACGCAGTACCCTGAACGCCATCCGCAACCTGTAGCATTGCCACGATGAAGAACAACGTGACCGCGAGGTCAATGACGCCTGGGTCATCCGACATGGTTTCCGCCAGCATCCGGCCCGCAGTAATGAAAGCGATGGCGGCGACCGCCTGCCAGAGAGTGACCATCACAAAAGACGCCTTTAAAATCGGTCTGAGCCTTTCCCGATTGCCTGCGCCGACCGCAAGACCCACTCGGATCGAGGCCGCACCTGCCATGCCAAGCGGGATCATATAGGCCAGCCCCGCAAGCGCATTAACGATTTGATGGGCGGCTAGCGCCTCGGCCCCCAACCATCCCATCATCAGACCCACCACGGCGTAGGCGCCGCCCTCACCTGCATAGCCAAGACAGAGCGGCAGGGCGTCTTTGGCCTGTGACCAGACATCCGCCAATGCAACCGTCACCCGTTGGCGAAAGGCGGCCAGCCCGGGTGCGCGTATCAATACATAGATCCCGGCAACCAGCGACGTACATTGCGAGAGTATGCTGGCCAGACCAGCGCCCAGAATTCCAAGATCAAAGATGTGAATGAAGGCATAGTTTGCGGGCACGTTGAAGAGGACGCCCAGATAGGACAGCGCAACAGCCGTCCAAGGCCGTCCAACGGCGTCGAACAGAGCTTTCAGCCCGAAAAACAGAGTGAAAGGCACGATCCAGATCGCCATCGACATCCAGTATGGCAGCAGGATAGCCAGAACCTCCTTCGGTTGCCCCAAAGGCCCCAGCAGCGGATAGAGCGCCATCATCACCAACGCCGCGCCGCCGCCGCCCAGAAGGCACAGCAACAGCCCGCTGCGCAACGCCAGCGCAACCCGCGCGGCATCGCGTGCACCTTCGGCTTGACTGATCTGTACGGAAATAGCCGTGATCACGCCCCAAAGAGCGGAAATCAGGATGATTAGAACGGCTGTGGTCACACCAGCCGCCGCCAGCGGGACCGTTCCCAGCGGAGAAATCATTGCCGTATCTACGACGCCGATCAATAGCGCTGCGGCCAGACTGACCATCAGCGGAACGGCCAATCGGATCAACGGCGTGAACTCGGCGCGAGTGGGCGCCTGCGAAATCAGGATTTGGTCTGTCATGGGTCACCTGCCGGAAAAGATCCGGCGAAAAAGTCGCGGTAAAAAGCTTTAGGCTCAGAATGAAGAGGGGCTGCTCAGCCCTGCGACGGGAACACCATGAAATTGGTCCTTTTGGGGGACAAGATAACAGGTAAGGTTCTAGGGGAAGAATTGTCCGGCGTCCAGATCGCTTTTGCAGGCTGTTTGTCGAACACTGCCAAGCTTAGGAATGAGCAAAGTTCACCGGAACGCGGTGAGGCTTTGGTCAAACGATCATTTAATTGGCAGCCACGTGGGCAAGGTCACGCAGAAATTTGGCACTTTGATCGTCGGCCGGAAAAAATAGTTCAATCTTCATATCGTCTAGCGTGACATCCGTGACTGTGCTGAACTGCGCAATGGTTCCAAACAGGGAAAGCCGCTGACCACCAAAGCGATAGATAGTAGAAATTGTCGGCCCAATCGCCGGGTCTCTGCGGGCGTGCCTCTGTAGCGATAAGGTGTGCGCCGCGGCGTCCAGTGCGGGTATGCCGCCTGCATTGGCGCTTTCAGCGCGCAGCCGCAACATCGTGTGATGCGCAACCTCGGGCCAGTTGTCGACAAGCTCAGGCATCAGTGGACTGGTCAGCAGGTCCAGCAGGCTTTGCCCCTCGCCGATCCCGAGTGGCTTGAACAGTCTTTGGGCACCGCTGTTGAGCATTACTATCGTCCAGAGCCGGTCTAATACCATTCCAGGGTAAGGGGCATGTTGCTGCAAAGTCCATTCGACAGCGTCCCGGATGGGCGACATCGCTGTGTCATCCATTGGTGTTGCCGCAAAACGTGGTGCGAAACCTTCGGCCCGCATCATTTGATTTCGGGTTTCGACCGGTAGGTTCATGACCTCAGACAGATGAAGGATCATGTCCGGGCTGGGCCGGGACCGCCCGGTTTCAAGGAAGGAGATATGGCGCGCGCTGACCTCAGCTTCGACCGCAAGGTCCAGTTGGCTCATCCTGCGTCGCTTTCGCCACTCTTTCAGCATGCCGGGATAGGGTGTCATGCGCCGAGCTTAACAAGGTACCCGACAGAAATCACTTACCTCTGAGGTAATTGATTTGCTCTCGTCGTAAGTCGCATGAAGAGCATATACCGAAAGGAGAAGGTCATGACCCAACAACAGTCAGCAATGCGTATTTCAGGCGGAGTTCTTGTTGCAACTGGGGTGCTCTTTGCTCTGGCCGCGCTGCCGTTTCTGCACCCCGTAGCGCATATCTTTCTGCAAATCGCGTATTGGCCAATTCACGCCGTTCCTGCGGAATTGACGGTTCCGTTGCCTTTACTGCTGGTTATCACCGGTGGCCTGACGGTCGGCCTGGGCGGAATGCACTGGGCGCTGGGAACATACGTTGCCCCGGTTTCGGCGGTGGCTGCGACCAAGACCGCTCAGATTACGGCATGGTCCTGGTTTTGTGCCGACAGTTTAGGCTCTATTCTAGTAGCGGCGCCCTTCAACGTCGTACTAAACCTGTCCTTTCTGGTGCTAATCTTGGTATCCTGCCGACCCGGCACAGCAAGCAAACACACAACATCCTGACGTGAAGTGGTACTCAATGGGTTTGAAAAGTACGACTGGCTATTTCAGAGTACCATTGATGGTCGATGCTACTTCAACGACAGTTTTATGTCGGACAGAGTCCTTCGCCATCTCCATACATGCCTGGTTGGGACATTCCTTTGACGCCTTTGTGGGTCAACTTTCCATTGTCGATTGTCCACCCTTTGTTCCACCTTTGGGCCCGCGCTTAAAAACCTAACAAATACAAGGGTACAAACTACCGGGACTATTTCTTGCGATACAACAAGATATAGTGCGAGACAAGTCGGGACACGCTTTATGTGGACCTAGGCTCCACCAAAACCTAACAATACAACTAGATAGCAAGCATTAGAGCGGTGTGACACACAGGTGTGACACAAAATGAAGCTGCATGCGTATCTCTCACTGTCCAGGCACGGCATTTATTACTTCCGTTGGCCGCTGCCCGACACACGACCAAATCCCCGTACTAGACCAAACACAACACGTAGGACCCTTCGCGTTTCGTTGCGTACAAGATGCCCCAAAAGAGGCTGGTACTCTGGCACGGCGTCTTGCAGTGTGCGGCGACACAATAACAAAGCACATAGAACACTCGGGCATGAACTACGGCGAACTACGCACAAAGGTTCATGAGCACTTCACGGAAGTACTAAAGAAGGCAAAGGCACGTCGGGATGAACTCGGCCCCTACACCGAACTAGAGAGAAAACGTATCGCCGACACCATCCGTCTTCATGAGGCAGACAACGAAGACTTTTGGGGCATGATGCAGAAGGGCTACGCAACATAGCAGTACCAATCCTTTTGCGATGCATCACCTACTCACAGTCGCAGCCATTGTCATCGAGTGTTCCCGCATTTCGCAACCCGGTTTGCAGGGTCCGAACCGACATTCCCAATGTTGCCGCTGTTTCCGGAATACCAAATTCGGAATCTGCAAAGTCAAAAGGCCGCTAAAAGCTGACCTTGTGTGCCTATAGTGAGATGAAAAGCTTGGCTGCTGCAATCACCGACATATGATGCTGGCTAGAGATATATGTACTGAATGGAGTTAAAGATGTGCTTTTCAGCTACGGCAAGTTTTGTCGCTGGGGGAATATTGTCCGTTGCCGGTGCAGCTACCATGATTTCTGCATGCAGACAGAAGTTGGGGCGTGGCCTAATATTCCTGTCATCTTTTCCGTTAGTTTTCGGTTTACAACAAAGTCTTGAGGGTTTGGTCTGGCTCGGGATGTCCGACCAATTGTCTTTGAGACTATTAACGATAGTAAACTATGGCTTCATTTTTTTCGCGTTTTTCTATTGGCCTGTTGCTGGCCCAACTGCAGGTTTTCTGATCGAAAAGCGAAAGTGGCGTAAACACTTATTCGGTGGACTTATCATTGGTGGTTTGGCTGTGGGAACTTACCTTATGCTAAAAGCAATCAATAACCCCGTACTTCCCACCTCTAGCGATGAATGGGGAGGGCATATTTTGTACCTACAAGGTATGACCCTTATCCCAAACATCCAATACATCTACTTCTTTACTGCATGTACTGCGCTAGCAGCCTCATCGAACCCCACCGCTTTCAAGTTTGGCCTAGCGCTTACAGCGTCGTTTCTCGTCACGCTCTTCGGTTATGAATTGTTTGTTCTACCTTCGGTGTGGTGTTTCTTCGCTGCGCTTTGCAGCATCGTCATTTCATATGACGTTCTTCGAGGTAAGACTGTACAATACATAGAGAAGCAGAGTGATGATCTCCGGGCCATTGTCTAACGGACGTATCACGGTTGCTGTCAGACTAATTCGAACCAATCTCAGTTTGCTGCGGAAACTGCGAACCTATCCGGTGATCGCGTACATTCGTGAAATTCAGCGTGCCAACGGGATAAATTGAGGACAGAACCATGAAAAAGATCATAATGCTCGCACTCATGGCTGCCCTTCCCAGCGGCGTACTGGCGCATTCCAAGGTCGAAGAAACAACCCCTGCCAACGGAGCCACAATAACTACTGTGCCCGCTGAAATTGGCCTCAACTTCTCTAAGGACATACGGCTGACACGGATAGAGATGGCCCATGAAAAACACTCGGCAGTAAGCCTAGATTTGGGCGACCAGACAAGTTTTGGTCAAGAGTTCACGATCCCTCTGCCGAGCAATGGAACCGGCACCTATGTCATCGAATGGCGTGGTTTAGGTGAAGACGGTCATGCCATGCAGGGCGAGTTTTCCTTTACCGTGGAATGAGCATGCCAGACATTTGGGGTATTGCCACGATCCTCGCAAAGCTGGGGCTCTACATCGGCTTTACGGGGTCCACCGGGCTTGTAATTGTTAGTTGCCTCTATTCCGGCGTTGTCGCACCGATAAACCTCGGGATAAAGCGCCAAGCTAGGGCTTTAGGATGGCTCGCTCTCGCCGCAACGGTTGTTGGTTTCATGCTTCGTGGAGCCGCCTTAACAGGCGGAGTTGACGGCATGGTCGATCCAGAGATGCTTGGTCTACTTTGGCAGACATCCGTGGGTGAGGTCCTTGTTTACCGCCTCGTAGGCGCAGTGATGATCCTTGTGGGGCTGTCTGTTCCTCGCGTTGGTCTACCGATTGCTCTGTTGGGTGGCACAGTGGCATTGTGGTCCTTTGCACAGATAGGGCACGTGCCCGAACTAGAGAGTTTTGGCGTTCAACTCTTGCTCCTGTTGCACCTGCTATCTGTAGCCTTCTGGGTGGGCATCTTTAGCCCGCTGCGGAGTATGGCTCTAACGCCTGAACACCTGACAGATGCTGCTGAACTAGGTCATAGATTTGGGCAAACTGCTGCATTGGTTGTACCGGCTTTGATCGGTGCGGGCCTATGGATTGCTTGGTTAATTGTCGGCAGTCTCCAAGGGCTCTTGTTTACTGGCTACGGGCGGGCACTGTTGCTCAAAGTGTTTCTTGTGGCGTTGCTGATGATCCTCGCCGCTGCAAACAAGCTCCGATTGGTTCCCGCCATGCAAAGTGGAAAGGCTAGGGCAGCGCGGCACCTCGCCCGATCTATCGAGGTTGAGGCAATAGTCGTATTAGTGGTTTTGGCGACGACGGCGACACTCACCAGCGTATTAACACTTCCGAATTAAGGTAGGTAGAGATGAACAAACACCTGTATGCACTCGCTATATGCAGTATTGGTACTAGCGTCGCTGCAGATCATGAGTTGATAGACAGAGACCTTGCGAATGGGCAGGAACTCTACGCAGAGCACTGTGCCTCATGCCATGGAGTTAATCTGGAAGGCCAACCCAACTGGCAAACACCCGACGATGACGGAGTGTTGCCCGCTCCACCACATGACGTGACAGGGCACACATGGCACCATGATAACCAGCTACTGTTCGAATATACCAAACTAGGTGGAGCAGACGCATTGGCAACACGTGGCATTAAAGACTTCAACAGGGGCATGCCCGGCTTTGAAAGCATTCTAACTGACGAAGACATATGGAACGTGCTGGCCTACATACGCTCCACTTGGCCCGACGATGTTCAGCAAATGCAGGCTAGCCGCAACCTGCCGCACCAGTAGAAGGCAGTAGTCCGGTGTAGGTTTGGGCATGCACAGTTCGACGTAGCAGGTTGCGCACTTCAAAGTGTGACAATAGGGTGAGACACACTACAAACCAACACACCACAATAGTGTTTACTATCAGTACATTAGGCGTTCGGCGGCGTTTCCCCTAGCCTCCACCAAAACCTAACAATACAACTGGATAGCAAGTATGAGAGCGATGTGACACTCAAGTGTGACACAAACGAAGCTGCATGCGTATCTTTCACTGTGCCGGCACGGCATCTATTACTTCCGTTGGCCGATAGGTTGAAGCTTAGCACCAGAATAGTCAGAGCTTTTGACGCGTGGAATTTGCGCTTGGTCGCCCGATGCAGCACATCGCGGTCATTTCCAGTGAACACATATGGTTGGCTGATCGATACATTGCAGTCAAACTACCTGATCCAGCCCGGTAATATTCCGCCGCTCCAAAATCACGGCGTTGCTATTTGGGGCCGATCAGGCATTCTGGACGGAATTAGAAGAGCAGTTCTTTTGTGCAGGTATGGATTATGCGCAGTGTCGTTACGCTGGCCGTTCTGGCCTTTGTTGCCCTGTCGTGCGGTCGCGGTGGCCCGCCGCCGCAGCGTCTTGAGCCTCAGGCTTTTGCGGATACGACCAGCCCGGCTTTGATCTTTCCAAAATTTGCGGATGCTGATCCGCATGAATGGGACGGGCGTCATCCCGGGCTTTACCCGGTGCATGGGTTGGATGTGTCGCGTTGGCAAGGGGCGATTGACTGGCGCACCGCGCGGGCCAATGGGGTGAGTTTTGTTTTCATCAAGGCGACCGAGGGTGGCGATGTGGCCGATCCGATGTTCGACACCCACCGTAAAGGGGCGCAGGCCGCAGGTGTGCCTTGGGGCGCCTATCACTATTACTATTTCTGCCGATCCGCGCGCGAGCAGGCGCGGTGGTTCATCAAGAATGTGCCGAAAGGCGCGGACCTTCCGCATGTGCTGGATATGGAATGGACACCGCATTCCAAGACCTGTCGGATCCGCCCCGATGGTCGCAAAGTACGGGCCGAGGCACAGCGATTTCTGGACATCCTCGAACGTCATTACGGGCGCAGGCCCATCGTCTACACGACCGTCGATTTCTTTGCCGACACGCAGATCGATCGCCTGCCCAAGACCGAATTCTGGCTGCGCTCCGTGGCCGGGCATCCGCGTCAGGTCTATCCCGGAACAATCTGGCGGTTCTGGCAATATACGGGCACCGGTCTGGTCCCGGGTGTCGACGGGCGTGTGGATATCAACACGTTCAACGGCCCACCCGAGATCTGGGCCCGGTGGAAGTCAGGCGGCTAGTCGGATTTGTCGCCCGCGTGTTTCGCCCAAAGGTCGGGACGGCGCGCGCGCGTGATCTCTTCTGACATTTTCTGACGCCATTCGGCGATGCGCCCGTGGTGGCCTGACATCAGAACCTCGGGGATGTCGCGCCCGTTCCATTGGGCCGGGCGGGTATATTGCGGATGTTCCAGCAGGCCCGAGGAAAAGCTCTCCTCCTCGGCGGAGGCCTGATTGCCCAAGACGCCGGGGATCAGTCGCACGGTGGCGTCGATCAGCGCTTGCGCGGCAATCTCACCACCCGTCATGACGAAATCGCCCAACGAGACTTCCTGGATGCCATAGTGCTCCAATACACGCTCATCCACACCTTCGAAACGTCCGCAGAGCAGGGTCATGCCATCGCAGCGCGCGAGGTTCTGCATCATTTGCTGATCCATTCTTCGGCCGCGCGGGCTGAGATAGATCAGGGGCCAGTTGCCGCGGATACCCGACATCGTGTGCTCAATCGCGGCGCCCAGAACATCCGCGCGCAGCACCATGCCCGCACCGCCGCCCGCAGGGGTATCATCGACATTGCGGTGCTTGCCGATGCCGAACTGGCGCAAGTCAACGGTTTCCAGTTGCCACAGGCCTTCCTGCAAGGCTTTGCCGGTCAGGCTTTCACCCAGAACGCCGGGGAAGGCGGTGGGAAACAGGGTGATGACCTTGGCCTTCCAAACCCCGTGCAGATCAGGCGTCGGGGTCATCAACTCGCGCGGCTTCAGCGTTGGCCGGATCGCCTTGCGGCCATGAGACTTGCCAAGAGGTTTGTCGGATGTTTCGGTCATCGGGTACGAGCCAGATCCTTTTGCGCGTTTTCAACCAAAGCCGTCTTTTGCAACTCCAGCGCCGCATCGTCCAGCCCCGAGCGGTTCAACTGCAACAATTCTTCCAGAAGATCTTCGGGCAGGCGCGGGTTCACGCGTGTTGGCGCAAGCAGTTTCGACTTAAGCTCTGGGGGCAGATCCAGAAACGCGGCAAACGGGTCGCCAGCGCCGAAGGCGCGATATTGCAGATCTTCCAGCCATTCTGTTTTGACCCGAGCGTTCTCTATGTGGTCGCGGATCTGCATCGCAGCCGTCTGCGGTGACGGAACCTCGGCCATCCGGTCACGATAGGTTTCGAAATCCTGCACCAGACGGGTGCGCAACAGGTCGTGCGACCACAGGCTGCGCAACCATCCGCCGCGCTGGCGCAGCGACAGGTAGAGGGTGATGTCGACCTCATCGCCTAGTCGCTGCTGGATCAGTTCGACCAGACAGGTGGCCAACTCGGGTGCAGCTTCATATCCCACCGCTACATTACGGCTGGGGCGCAGGCCCGAGAAATTCTCTTCACTCAGGATCAGACCGCGTTTCTCGCCGAAATCCAAACTGGCCAGAAAATCACGCATCTTTTCGCGAAATTCGGATAGGGTGCTTGGCAGGCCATAAACCGAGTGTCGTGTCGCCGCTTCGGACAGGCCGGTTTTGCGGGTCCGATAAGGCAAGACCAGCGCATGGCGGGGCCAGATCAGCTCGCGGTTTTCAAACAGAAAAGACTGTGCTGCAGTTGTGCCCGTCTTGTGCAGACCCAGATGCAGCAGCACGCGGCGCATTACAGCAGACCTTCGGGTGGGTCGGCGATGATACGGCCTTGGTCCAGATCGACAGTGGGTACAGCCTCGAGCGTGAAGGGCAGCAAGACGGTTGACTTCAACCCTGCGCCCTCAAGCTCCAGTAGATCCGCCGCGCCGTGGTTTTGAACTGCCTTGACCCGCCCCAGCAACGTACCGCCGGTGTCATAGACCGAAAGGCCGATCAGGTCTGTGTGATAGAACTCATCATCCGGCAGCGAGGGCAGTTGATCGCGGCGGGCATAGAGACGCAGGCCATTGATCGCGTCCGCCTGTTCCTTGGTTTCAATGCCACCCAGTCGGGCCGCAAACCCGTTTTTGATCGGGCGGGTTAGGACCAGCGGAAAGCGTTCGCTGCCGTCTTCGTTGCTCAAAGGCGAGTAGGTTTCGATATCCTCAGGCACAGCGCAAAAGCTTTTCACCCGCACCTCGCCGCGTACCCCGTAAGAACCGGCAATGCTGCCCACACAGATCAGATCACTCATTTGGCGCGCCCGTCGTCAAACATATTCCGTTTCGCCATTGCCCAAGCCCCTCGCAGGCTTCACGCTGATTGCTGCGTTCAAAGAACACGCCCACAATAAATGCGATCAGCAGCAGGATGGGAAGTCGTATCAATCCGAACATAGGATGTTATCGTTTCTCAATCGTTAGAGTGTTGGCGCGGTTTTCCCAGCCTGCGCGTTCAAGTTCGGGCGTGTCCGAGCTGCGTTCTGGCCAGCCGATGCAGAAATAGCCGATCAGGCTCCAGTCTTCTTCGACCTTCAGGTCGTGGCGCAGACGCTCTGGGTCGAGGATCGAAACCCAGCCCATGCCCAGCCCTTCGGACCGAAGGGTCAGCCAGAATAGCGTAATGGCGGAAACAACCGAATAACGTCGCATCTCGGGCATGGTGCTGGCACCCAGCCCGTGTCCCTTTGGCGTTGCCTCGTCACAGAAAACGGCCAGATGAACCGGTGCCTGTTTCATGCCCGAAAGCTTGAGGCTGCTGTATAGCTGCGCGCGTTCGCCGGTGTATCCGGTCAGGGCCTGTGCATTGGCGGCCTCAAAATTTTCAAGTGCCAGCGCCTTTGCGTGCACGGAGTCGACGCGAAGCAGCCGCCAGGGTTCACTAAGCCCCACAGAGGGCGCCAGTTGAAACGCGTCGAGGCAGCGCGTCAGCACTGCCTCGTCTATCGGGTCGGTGCGGAACCGGCGTACATCGCGCCGGAGCCGCATCAACAGATCGAACTGCGTGCGAAAATCGTCGGTGAAATCCTGATCTCGCACGCGCCCGCCTGCTTATTCTTCTGCTGCGACAGCTTCTTCTTCAGCCGGTGCAGCAGCGGCTTCAGCCGCCTCAGCAGCTTTGGCCGCTTTTTCTTCGGCGCGTTCCTGAGCTTTCTTGCCCGGGGTACCCTTGTTGGGGTTGTTACGCTCAGCCTTGTCACGGGCACCGGCAGCTTCCAGCATGCGGGCGATCCGGTCGGTGGGCTGAGCACCCTGATCCAGCCAGTACTGGATGCGCTCCATGTTCATTTTCACGCGCTCTTCGCTGTCTTTCGGCAGCAGCGGGTTGTAGGTGCCCAGCTTCTCGATGAAACGACCATCGCGGGGCATACGGCTGTCAGCCGCAACAATGCGATAGAAGGGACGTTTTTTCGAGCCGCCGCGGGCGAGACGAATTTTCATTGCCATGGTGGTATCTCCTTTGAATGGCGCATCCGGGGCAAGCCCGGTTTAGTTCTGGTGTTTCTTATGGTGTCGGATGACTTCCTGAATGATGAATTTCAGGAAAGCCTTGGCGAAAGCGGGGTCCAGATCGGCCTCTTTCGCCAGGTCTTCAAGCCGTGCGATCTGCGCGGCTTCGCGCGTGGGATCAGACGGGGGAAGGTCATGTGTGGCCTTGAGCTTGCCAACGGCCTGGGTGTGCTTGAACCGCTCGCCCAGTGTATAGACAAGGATCGCATCCAGCCGGTCGATGCTTTCGCGATGCTCTTTCAACAGCGTGGCAGCTTGGGTCACGGGGTTGGTCATTGGCCGGTCCTTTCGGTCGTCAGATCAATCTGCGGGTGACGCCAGATCTGGGCTGTTTTGCCCAGCAATGTGCCGTCGCACTCGTAGGTGGCGCCAAGACGTTCGGCCAATCCGCGCGAGCGGTCATTGGCGTGGGCGATATAGCTCATGACGCCGTTCAGACCCTGATGTCGGGCAGCATAGTCACGCGCGGCCTGCGCGGCCTCGAACCCAAAACCTTTGCCTTCGGCTTCGGCCATCAGTGCCCACCCCAATTCAGGCTCGGCCCAGCCGGGGGCAAAGATCATTCCGGCCCAACCAACGAACTCTCCGCTCGATTTCTCGGTCAGGTGCCACATTCCGAATCCGTTCAGCGCCCAGTGTCCCAAGCGTTTGGCCAGCGACTCCCAGCAACCGATCTCATCTTTTGGACCACCCACCATATGGCTGCGTTCGGTCGCAAAGAAGGCGGTCATTGCGGGCAGATCATCCTGATGCGGTGCGCGCAGGATCAAGCGGTTGGTCTCAATGGAAGGGATGGTGAAAGAGGTCATGCGTAAGCCTCCATCCCGCCATCACCGGGGTCGGGCAGATGACGATAGACCAATGTGACACCGTCTTGCTCAATGATCTCGCGTTCCAGCGTGGCGCCCAAACGTTCTGCAAGGCGCTGTGACCGATCGTTGCCCTTGGCGACAAAGCTGGCCAGCGTTTCCCAATTCAATCGTTGGAACGCAAAGCGCAGCGCAGCGCTAGCAGCTTCATGGGCAAAGCCGTGGCCTTCACCTTCCTCGGTGAAGATGAAACCAAGTTCCGGTTCAGGATCTTCGGGTTCAAACCCCAGGACGACGAACCCCAGCAATGCGCCATCCGTCTTCAAAGTGACAGACCACAATCCATGACCGCGAAGGGCCCAGATAGCGATCATCTGAGTGAAATCGTACCACGCATCTTCGCGCGACATCAGGGTCAGATAGCGTGCGCGCGGGCTGGCGACGATCCGGGCATAGGTGTCAAAATCCGACAATCGCGGTGCGCGCAGAACCAAACGCTCTGTTTCGAGTGTCGGGATAGCACCCGCCACCCGTTCGGCCAGTTCAGCCCCCTGGGCATTTGGCGCGACTTCGAACCCAAAGGTCATTGAAAGACCTCCGGGTTCACGCGTGAGCACAGCGATATGCAGCGGTAAACAGCCAATTACTTCTTCTTCCCAAAGCCGCTGAGCCCCGGTGGCAGAGCCATGCCGCCACCCAGGCCGGGCAGGCCGCCGGGCATCTTGCCGCCCATTGCCTTGGCCGCCTGTTCCAGCGCCTTGGGGTCCATGCCTGCCGCCATTTCTTCGGGCGAGGGGCCGCCTTTGCCGAACATGCCTTTCATGGCGTGTTTCAACATCTTGCCTTTGCCCATCTTGCCCATCTTCTTCATCATGTCCGACATCTGCCGGTGCATCTTAAGCAGCTTGTTGAGGTCGCTGACCTCCATCCCCGAACCAGCGGCGATGCGTTTCTTGCGGCTGGCTTGCAACAGCTGCGGATTGGCGCGTTCGCGTTTGGTCATCGATTGGATCATGGCGATCTGCTGGCGCAGGATTTTGTCGTCCAGACCGGCGGCATCCATCTGTTTGGCCATCTTGCCCATGCCGGGCATCATGCCCATCATGCCTTGCATCCCGCCCATCTGGATCATCTGTTCGAGCTGCATTTTCAGGTCGTTCATATTGAACTGACCTTTGACCATGCGCTTCATCATGCGCTCGGTCTGTTCAAGCTCCATCGTCTCCTGGGCTTTTTCGACCAGAGCAACGATGTCGCCCATGCCCAGAATACGGCCTGCGATGCGGTCCGGCTCGAAGGTTTCGAGCGCGTCCATCTTCTCGCCCAGACCGACAAAGCGGATGGGCTTGCCGGTGACCGCGCGCATGGACAGTGCCGCACCGCCGCGTCCGTCGCCATCCATCCGGGTCAGAACAACGCCCGAGATGCCGACCTTGGCGTCGAACTCCTCGGCCACTTCAACGGCGACCTGACCGGTCAGGCCATCGACCACCAGCAGAGTCTCGCGCGGATCGACCACGTTGCGGACCTGCTCGACCTCGTCCATCAGGACTTCGTCAATGTGGAGGCGGCCGGCAGTGTCGAGCATATAGACGTCATAGCCACCCAAGGTGGCCTGCTGCTTGGCGCGTTTTGCGATATCGACCGGTTTCTGGCCTGGCACGATCGGCAGGGTATCGACGCCCACCTGTGTGCCCAGTACCGCCAGCTGATCCATCGCCGCCGGGCGATAGACATCGAGCGAGGCCATAAGGACCTTCTTGCCCTCTTTCTCTTTTAGCCGCTTGGCAAGCTTACCGGTTGTGGTGGTCTTACCAGAACCCTGCAGACCGACCATCAGGATCGGGGCAGGCGGGTTGTCGATCTTGAGTGCACCGGGATCATCCTCGCCCCGGAGTGTATCGACCAGCGCGTCATGCACGATCTTCACGACCTGCTGGCCGGGGGTGATCGATTTGGTGACGGCTTGCCCAGTGGCTTGTTCCTGCACCTTCTTGACGAATTCACGCGCAACCGGCAGCGAGACATCCGCCTCCAGCAGGGCAACACGCACCTCGCGCAGCGCGGTTTTGACGTCCTCTTCGGACAGGGCACCCTGTTTGGTCAGCCGGTCAAAGACGCCAGAGAGGCGTTCGGATAGATTTTCAAACATGCCTTCGGCCTCCTATGCCGGTTATCTGGTGGCACCCCTTACGTAAGTGGCACCGGTTCAATCCACAATTACCCCCTCCCACCGAATTAGGTGCGGGGGACGTTCCAAATGGCTTGCCCCTAACCCACTGGCTTAGATGTGGAGGCAGGCCAACTGGCATTGCCCCCACGGGCGAAACTCGCTGGTGGGGGGCGATCCCTGAACGACTCAAGGGACCGGAAGGTCAAACGCTTCCGGATGTTTGGGCAGGGCTTTATGCGGATTGGCTGTCTGTGTCAACCTTGCGGGCCGGAAGCCAGCTGTTGACGGCATCAACCAGCCTTTGCGCCCCGCGTCCGCTGTAATAGGTCTCGACAATGGGATGGCGACCGGCGCTCATACCCTTGTCCAAAATCAGAACAGGCCGGTGGACCTTGGAAGAGCTGCCTCAGCGTGAGGTGCGCGATGTCTCAACCTCGGCATGGGAAAGATCCGAAAGCGCATGTTCAACTGTCTCATAGCCGAAAACGGATTGGCGGCGTATCAGGATTGTTTTGGATGGGCGGTCCATTATGACCTGAACCCGCCGGACCATGGCACAGAAGATTATGGCCCCCATGCCGCCACCAAAGAACGCGAACAAGATGCCGAACCAGACAGGCTTGTTGCCGTCGCTGACCATAAAGATACCCGCGCCCAGAAAGGCGAGGATAAAGCCAATAAGCATCAGGCCAATCAGCCAGGGAGTGTTGGACAGGATCAGTTGGTTTGGCGTATCGCGGAGTATCTTCATAGCAATGCGGTCAAAGAGTTGGGGGGAATAAAACCCGCCTTGCGGCGCGTGTCTCCGACGGAGGTATTTTTGAACAAAAGAAGAGAGGCCTAGAACCCTGCCAAAGCTTTGGTCAGGGCCGCAGTGACATGTGCGGCGGAGGGGTTGATGAAAAGATGGCCATCTGCCTCGAACACCGGATCGTCCAGGTGATCGGGGAAAGCCAGCGGGAGTTCGGTGCAGGCCAGGAGGATAGCGGTGCCGGGTGTTGCGTGTCGGTTGCAAAAGTCTAGCAAACGGGCATGAGCACCATCTGAAGCTCCACCATAGAAATCTGTGTCGATCATCGCCTGCATTTCGGCGATCTCTGTCTCAGGCAGGCGCGGGTTGGCGGCGATGCCGTGATTTGCCAGATGATCTGCATAGTTCGTCGCCTGCATCGTGACGGTTGTGCCTAGTACAAGAGCCTCGGAAGCACCAGTGGTCTTGGTCGCCTCGGCCGTGGCGTCGAAAATGCTGAGGATTGGCATGGAAACTCCCTGCCGGATCGCATGCAGGCGTGCATGGGGCGTGTTTGAGGCGATGATGGCGAAATCGCAGCCTGCACTTTGCAAGGTCAAAAGCGCGTTGCAGAACACGGCGTCAAATTCTGCCCAGCTGTCTTCGTCACCCGCGATGCCACGCAACGCGCGGGTTTGCGCCTGCACAACGGATTCGATTGTGATTGGCGGTATCGGCAAGGGTGAGCCGTGGCCGCGTTCGGCGAAATAACGTCCTGCGCCCTGGGCGATGGCGCGGTAGTAATCGACGGTGGAGGCCCATCCCACACCGCCCAAGATGCCGATCTTCTTCATGGGAAACGTCCAGGCTGCTCACTTCGATCCAAAGCGCAGACTGGACGCAAATTTGAGGGAGGTCAATCAGGCTGCCAGTTCAGATAGCGCTTGTTGCGCCTTGTTGAGCGAGCCTTCCGCATCCAGTGCCATTTGGTCAGCGGCGATCACATCAACATCCTGAATGCCGATAAAGCCCAACACGTGTTTGGCGTAATCGGTGGCAAAATCAATCTCGGACCCAACGGCAGTGCCGCCCGAGGCGATGGCCAGAATGGCGCGCTTGCCTTGCAGCAGCCCTTTGGGGCCGTTTTCGGAATACGCGAAGGTCAGTCCAGCGCGGGCGACCAGATCAATCCACGCCTTGAACGCGGCGGGGACGGAAAAGTTGTAGATCGGAAGGCCAATCACAACGGTGTCGGCGCGCTGCAATTCGTTGACCAGTTCATCCGACAGTGACAGGCGGTCTCGCTGGACATCGTCACGCTTATCAGCCGGGGTGAAATTCGCGGTGATCCAGTCTTCGGTCAGCAACGGCAAGGGTGTAGCAAGGTCGCGGCGAATGATGCGGGTTGCGTTGAGGTGCTTGACGATCTTATCGGACAGGTCTCGGGTGGTGGATCCTGTGCGCCGGGCCGAGGCGTCGATATGCAATACGGTCTGTGTCATCAGCTTTGTCCTGTGGTTGTGGTGATGCAGCTGATGTCAATATGATTGTTGCATTCACGAACAAAACCCAAGTATACCAACAGTTGCTGTTAGAATTTGCACAGCTTCCAGGATTTGCACGTTGAAAGAGATGCAATGGACAATTGGGACGAAGTGAGAACCGCTTACCACGTTGCACGGATGGGCACGGTCAGTGGCGCCGCTGATGTGCTGGGCGTGCACCACGCAACGGTTATCCGGCATATTGATGCTATCGAGATGCGGCTGGGTGTAAAACTGTTTCAGCGCCATGCGCGTGGTTACACGCCGACAGATGCCGGAGAGGATCTGCTACGCGTGGCCCAAGCCACCGAAGATCAGTTCAACCAGCTTGTCGGGCGTATGAAAGGGCGCGGTGACGATGTCTCGGGCGAGCTCGTGGTGACTTCGCTTGCTTCGTTGGCGCCGCTGATCGTACCGGCCTTGACCGAGTTTCAGCAGATGCACCCAGGCTTGATCGTGCGCTATCTGACCGGCGATCGCTTGTTCCGATTGGAATATGGCGAGGCGCATGTGGCAATCCGGGCCGGGTCGGTGCCCGACCAACCGGACAACGTGGTGCAGCCCTTCATTCCGCAGGAAATCGGCCTATATGCCAGCCGGTCCTATATCGAGAGAAATGGTGCCCCATCCAGCGTTGAAGACTTTCCCAACCACGTGTTTGTAAGCACTGATGATGAAAACAGCCGGGCACCGTTCTCGCGCTGGCTTCGGGAAACGGTTCCGGCAGACACCATAACGTTCCGGTGTACCAACAACTTCAGCATGCGCGAAGCGGTTGTGGCAGGCGCGGGGATCGGGTTCATGGCCCGGTGGGAGGCCGCGCGACATCCGGATCTTGTCGAGGTTATGGACCCGGTTCCGGATTGGTCCGGGAAACTGTGGCTGGTCACGCATGTCGATTTGCATCGCACCACAAAGGTACAGACCTTTTTGACCTTCCTGAAAGAAAAGGCAAAGGGCTGGGTTTCATGACGGATCAGGCCCGTGGCCACCTGGCCATGCTGGTTTTCTCCGGTCTGGTGGCCGGTAGTTTTTCTTTAGGATCAATTGTTGCAAATCAGATAGCGCCGTCCGCGATCACGGCGGCGCGCTTTGCGATCGCAGCGGTTTTGATCGGTGTCGCCGCATTGGTGACGACAGGCCTGCCTCGTAGCGCGGCGCAAGCCCCGTGGCGATACGCGGTGCTTGGTGGCCTGTTCGGGACCTATTTCGTGCTGATGTTCTATGGCCTCAAGACAGCCAAGCCCGTCAGCGCGGCAGCAGTGTTCACCTTGACACCGGTGATGTCTGCCGTTGCGGGCTGGGTATTGTTGCGACAGGTTACGACACCGCGCATGGCTTTGGCTTTGTCCATTGGTGCTGTCGGAGCCCTTTGGGTGATTTTTCGCGCGGATTGGCAGGCCTTTCGCGCATTCGAAGTCGGGACGGGTGAGATCATCTTTTTCTGGGGCTGCGCTGCGCACGCGGTCTATACTCCGATGGTGCGTAAACTGAATCGCGGCGAGCCCGCGGTTGTGTTCACCTTCGGTACATTGATCGCAGGCTGTGTCATGCTGACCGTCTTTGGATGGTCTGACATTCGCCAGACCGATTGGGCCAATCTTCCCCCTATCGTCTGGATCACTCTGATGTATCTTGCGGTTTTTGCCACCGCCTCAAGCTTTGTGCTGGTTCAATTCGCAGCGCTGCGCCTGCCTTCGGCCAAGGTTATGGCCTATACCTATCTGATCCCCAGTTGGGTGATTTTGTGGGAGATCGCCTTGGGCCGTCCAGCGCCCACGGTGCTGATCCTGGGTGGTGCCGTTATGACAGTGGTGGCTTTGTTGCTTTTGTTGAAAAGTGATGCGCAGGTGTCCGGTGAGAAAACTGTTACAACAAGCTGAAGGGATCCGGGCGCGTATCGACCGCTAAGATCGACCGCGAAAAGCTTACGTCAAATCATATGCCAACTGCAGAATTTGTTGAGCCAGATCAAGGCGACCTTTGTCCAGTTTACCTATCTTGAGTTAATGGGAGAGGAGGACAAATATGTTCAGTCATATCATGTTACCCGTCGATCGAAATTTGCCACCTGAAGTCCGAAAAGCAGCGGATATCGCCGCAGAAATGGCCAAATGGCAACATGCGAAAATTACCCTGGTCAGCGTGTCGGGTGTTCATATGGGCACCGCCTCTAAATCCGAGGCCGAGTTTGATGCCGAACTTGCTGCATTTACGGAAAATCTGGCAACAAACAGCGGTGCGGAAGTCATCGTTCGCAAGATTCATTCGGTCGATGTGGCAGCCGAGGTTGACAGAGACCTGACGCGAACAGCCGAGGAAATCAATGCCGATTTGATCGTGGTTGGAACTCACGCACCGCGAATTACCGACTATATCTTTTCAAGCCATGCCGGATATCTTGCCAAGCACGCAAAAATGTCGGTCCTGGCCGTGCGGTAGACGCGTTCAGCTTTCGTCGGTGGGCAGTTCGACCTCTAAAAACCGCTCGAAGGCGTCCAGGTTCACCGGTTCGAACTGCCCGAACCCCTGCATCCAAACCGAAGCCGCGCGCAGCGCGTCGGGTTCCAGCTTGCACCATTTGACGCGCCCCCGCTTTTCCTGAGAAATCAGCCCCGCCCTGGTCAAGATAACCAGATGTTTCGAGATCGCGGCCAGTGACATCTCGAACGGCTCCGCCACGTCGGTGACCGCCATATCGTCCTCCAGCAACATCGCCAGGATGGTGCGGCGGGTGGGGTCGGCAAGGGCCGCGAAAACGGTGTCGAGATCATTGGACATGAGCAGGCTCAACCACAGTGCTTGGGTTTGGTCAACCATTTGGTTGAATATGCGGTTTCAGGCCTTTGGCGCGTCGCCGCCGCAAACTGGCACCGTTTGCTCTTCTGAGGGAGTGGGAAATAATTATGTTTTTCAAGGATTTAACGTGTGGCAATCTGGCGGCTCAATGGCGTTGACTCTGGGCGGCTTCACCCTTAGCACCTAGCCTCAAGACAGCGCGAGGAAACCGTCCGTGACCGATGACGACCAAAAGCAGCGTATGGCGCAGCTTGAGGCCAAGATCGACGCGGCGAAAAAGGCCAATGAGCCCAAGACCCGCGCTGATGCTGACATATCCGGGGGCGAGCTTGCCTGGAGGATGGTCATCGAAATGGTATCCGGTCTGGGGATCGGATTTGGCATCGGATACGGGCTGGACAGCCTGTTCGGGACGATCCCGATCTTTCTGGTGCTGTTCACATTGCTGGGCCTTGTCGCGGGCGTGAAGGTTATGCTCCGCAGCGCGAAAGAGGTTCAAGAGAAACAAGCGGCAGCAACGGCTGCCGAGAAGGACGAGAGGGACTGAACGTGGCAACTGAGACCACCGCAGCAGAGGGCAGCAGCCTGGTTTTCCACCCAATGGACCAGTTCATCGTCAAGCCGTTGTTCGGCGACGGTGCGGTTGGCATGTTCACGATCACCAACGTGACCCTGTGGTTGTTCCTGGCTATCGTTGCCGTTGTTCTGTTGCTGGTTCTGCCCACGTCGAAGCGCGCTATTGTCCCCAGCCGGACCCAGTCGATTGCAGAGCTGACCTATGGGTTCGTCTACAAGATGCTGGAAGACATCTGTGGCAAGGACGGCGTCAAGTTCTTCCCCTATGTCATGACCTTGTTCATGTTCATCGTCAGCGCGAACTTCCTGGGCCTGATCCCGACTTCGTTCACCACCACATCGCATTTCGCTGTTACCATCCCGCTGGCGCTGGCCGTGTTCCTGACCGTCACCGTCTTGGGCTTCGTCAAGAACGGCACTGCGTTCTTGGGCCTGTTTTGGGTTTCCAGCGCGCCTCTGGCGTTGCGGCCCATCCTGGCCGTGATCGAGCTGATCTCGTACTTTGTGCGTCCGGTCAGCCATTCCATCCGTCTTGCCGGTAACGTTATGGCGGGCCACGCCGTGATCAAGGTTTTCGCAGGCTTTGCCGCGGTTGCCGTGATTTCGCCCGTGTCGGTCCTGGCGATCACCGCAATGTATGGTCTTGAGGTCCTGGTGGCCTTCATTCAGGCCTACGTATTCACCATTCTGACCTGTGTTTACCTCAAGGATGCGCTGCATCCGTCGCACTAAGGTCCGAACACCCAACATCGAAACTTCCAATTCGTAAGGAGATACATCATGGAAGGCGATCTCGCACATATCGGCGCAGGCCTGGCAGCAATCGGTTCCGGCGCAGCCGCAATCGGGGTGGGCAACGTTGCAGGCAACTTCCTGGCCGGCGCTCTGCGCAACCCTTCGGCGGCTGCATCGCAGACCGCAACCCTCTTCATCGGTATCGCGTTCGCAGAAGCCCTGGGGATCTTTGCATTCCTGGTCTCGCTGCTGCTGATGTTCGCCGTATAATCTGCGGAACCTGATCCTTACGCGCAGGTGGGCCCACGCCATAGTGGCCCGCCTGTTGTAAAGACAACGTTCCGACGGAGGACATCATGGCGACTGAACCCATTGCCAAAGAAGTGGCTGGCTCGTGCGTTGACTCCTATGGCTCTGCCATCGGGATGCCACAGCTCTGCTTCGATTGGTTTCCCAACCAGATTTTCTGGCTGGTCATTACGCTGGTCGTCATCTTTCTGGTCCTGTCTCGCGTGGCTTTGCCGCGTATCGCGGCAATCCTGGCGGAACGTCAGGGGACCATTACAAATGACCTGGCTGCGGCCGAAGATCTGAAGGCCAAGGCGGTCGAGGCCGAAGAGGCCTATAACAAGGCGCTGGCTGATGCCCGTGCCGAAGCGCAGCGTATTGCTGCCGAAGCACGCGCCGAAATCCAGGCTGGTCTGGATGACGCGATTGCCAAGGCGGATGCGGAAATCGCTGCAAAAGCGGCCGAATCGGAAAGGGCTATTGCCGACATCCGAGCCGGCGCGCTGGAAAGCATTCAAGTGGTTGCCAAGGACACGGCGGCTGAACTGGTAACCGCGCTGGGCGGCGAGGCAGATGCCAAAGCCATCGACAGTGCTGTAGACGCGCAGATGAAAGGATAAGTGACATGCGGAACACTCTTGCCCTTATCCTGACCTTCGGCGCAGCCAGCCCGGCCTTTGCAGCCAAAGGCCCGTTCTTTTCGCTAGCCAATACCGACTTTGTGGTCCTTCTGGGCTTCATCGTCTTCATCGCGATCTTGTTCTACTTCAAGGTCCCCGGCATGATCGGTGGTCTGTTGGACAAACGTGCCGAAGGCATCAAGTCCGAGTTGGACGAGGCGCGCGCGCTGCACGAAGAAGCCCGCAGCCTGTTGGCCTCGTATGAGCGCAAGCAACGCGAAGTGCAGGGTCAAGCCGATGCCATCGTGGCCGCTGCCAAAGAAGACGCGGCGCTGGCCGCGGAACAAGCCAAGGTCGATCTGGAGAAATCCATCGAGCGTCGCCTCGCAGCTGCGCAGGACCAGATCGCATCCGCCGAGGCGTCTGCTGTGAAAGAGGTTCGCGATCAGGCGATCTCGGTCGCGGTTTCGGCAGCCAACGCGGTCTTAGCCAAGCAGATGACAGCGACCCAGGCCAACAAGCTGATCGACGCATCCATCGCGGATGTTGGAGAAAAGCTGCACTGATCTGGCGCCACATACGAACGAAACGAACCCGGTCCAATGACCGGGTTTTTTCTTGTACTAATTTCTTCAGGTTCTGGAACAGCTGATCAGCGACCGATGAACATCAACTGCTCCGGTTGACCTGTTGCAGGCGTTGCTGTGCGATGGCTTCGTTTCGGTTGGCTTTCTGGTAGTCGGCCATACACCGCTCCACATAGCTCAGGTGCTGTTCCACGGCCTGACGCGCGCCTTTGGGGTCGCGTTCTTGCAAGGCCGTGTTGATGGCGCGGTGCTGGTCCAGGATTGCGTCGCGGGTGGTGCGCTGATGGAACATCATTTGCCGGTTATAGAACACGCCCTGACGCAGCAGGTCGAACATCGAACGCATCATATGCAGCATCACAACGTTATGGCTGGCCTCGATGATCGCCATGTGAAACTGAGCGTCCAGTTGGGCCTCATCTTCTGCCGAATTGTCGGCATGGGCGGCCTCCATTTTGTCCATCAAGGCTTGGATAACACGCAAATCACTGTCTGAACCCAATCGCGCTGCGCGTTCGGCGGCCAGCCCCTCCATGTCCCGTCTGAACGAGAGATAGTCGAACACCGCTTCGTCATGGCTTCCGAACAGACGGATCAGCGCTGGGGAGAAGGCAGAGCCCAAAACTTCGGCCACGTAGATGCCGGAACCCGCTTTTGCGGTCAGCAAACCCTGCGCCTGCAATTCCGAAATCGCTTCGCGCAGCGACGGGCGTGAGACCCCAAGGCGCTCGGCCAGTTCGCGTTCTGCCGGCAGGCGCTCGCCCGGGCGCAAAATGCCCCGCAGGATCAGAAGTTCGATCTGCCGCACCACGGCAAGCGACAGCTTTTCGGTTTGAACTTTTTGAAAGGGCATCCGGTCTTCATTCGAAATTGGTCAAATCATATGACCACGTTAAGCGGCGGTGTTCAAGACATCGGGCGTGTTGGAAATTTAGGTCATAAATATTGACTTATATAGGGTTCTGAGTAACTTGACCTGAAACGTCAGGGCAGAGGAGGCCTGAGTCGATGGATCACCTTTTTGCAACCCGTATGTCCCGCATGAAAGCGTCGGAAATACGTGAGCTGTTGAAGCTGTTGGAGCAACCGGACATCGTGTCTTTTGCCGGTGGCATCCCCGATCCGGCCTTGTTTCCGGCCGAGGCTTTTGCGCAAGCGTTCCAGGCGTCTTTGACCCCTGACCAGCAAACTCAGGCGCTGCAATACTCCGTCAGCGAGGGGTATCCCCCGCTGCGCCAATGGTTGGCCGAACACATGGGCCAGATGGGTATCCCCTGCGATATCGATAACATCCTGATCACCTCAGGCTCGCAACAGGCGCTGGACTATCTGGGCAAGCTGTTCCTGTCACCGGGCGACACGGCCCTGGTTGGATGGCCCACCTATCTGGGCGCAATCAACGCCTTTAGCGCTTATGAGCCACGCTTTGACCAACTGAGCGTCGACGGCAATATAGGGGCTGCACAATACAGGGCCGCCGCTGGCGAAGGTGCCGTCAAATTCGCCTATCTCTCGGCTGATTTTGCCAACCCTACAGGGGAAACCACTGATTTGCGGGGCCGTAATGCTGTGTTGGATCTGGCCGAGGATCTGAATTGTGCCGTGATCGAAGACGGGGCCTATCAGGCGCTGCGCTATGATGGTGAGCCGATCCCACCCGTGCTGGCGCTTGAGATCGCGCGCAAGGGATCCATCGAGGCGTGCCGGACGATCTATTGCGGCAGTTTCTCGAAAACCCTTTCCCCAGGGTTGCGCCTGGGTTGGGTGGTTGCGGCCAAGTCGACCATCTCGCGGTTGGTGTTGCTGAGACAGGCGGCTGATCTGCATTCGTCCACCATCAACCAGATGGCCGTGCATAAAGTGGCCGAAAGCTGTTTTGAAACACATATTCCCAAGCTGCGCAGCGCTTACAGCGCCCGTCGTGACGCCATGCTTGCAGCTTTGGACGAGCATATGCCCGAAGGGGTCGCATGGACTCAGCCGGAAGGTGGCATGTTTGTCTGGGTGACTTTGCCGAAAGGAACCGATGGTGCGGAACTGCTGGAGAAAGCGCTGAAGACGGTCAAGCTTGCCTTTGTTCCGGGGCAGGCGTTTTTCCCTGATGGCAGCGGGGCAAATACGATCCGGCTGAGCTTTTCCAACTCGGATGAAGATACGATCCGCGAGGGTGTCCGCCGGTTGGGTCAGGTATTGCGGGCGTAGTGCCCGAAAGGTTCTATTAACCAAATTCGCGCACAAAAGCGGGCATGATCCGCTTTGTCGCAATTTTCCTGCTGGCAGCCTGTTCCGCAGGCACGCCGCATTTCCGGGACCTACCTGCCACGCGCGTGGCTGTGAATGGCAGCGTCTTTGACGTGCGCGTGCGCGGGCATCTGGCCGAGGCCGTGCGGGTCAACACCCAATACGCGCCCCGTCTTGGGCCCATACGCCAACGGGCGGGCTTGGCGATGATGCAGGTTTCGGGCTGCCCCATCCTCGATGTGTTGGGCGACGCCGCTGTAACTGTCGGTGTGCTGGGTTGCGACCGTGAGGCCGGGGAAAAGCTGTTGCTGGCGGCGATATCGCGTCGCAATTACGAATGCATCAACTTCGGCCGCTCAGAGGATCTGGGCTATGACCTGTTCGAGTGTTCACCCTATTGAAACACGCGTGTTCTTGCGTATTTCGCCAAGATATTGTGGATAAGTGCCACTGGCAGGCCATATCCTGCGGGTTCCCGTTGACTCTGGCCCTGTCGGTTGCGCAGACTTCGGAGCTACAGGAATCATGGGACCCGTTCGTCATTGCGTTTTAGCAAACTCAAATTGACCGGCTTCAAAAGCTTCGTTGATCCGACCGATCTGATCATCGCGGACGGGCTGACCGGTGTCGTCGGCCCCAATGGGTGCGGCAAGTCGAACCTGCTGGAAGCGCTGCGCTGGGTGATGGGGGAAAACCGCCCGAAATCCATGCGCGGTGGCGCGATGGAAGATGTGATCTTTGCCGGGGCCGCCACACGGCCCGCGCGCAACTTTGCCGAAGTGGTCCTGACCATGGACAATTCGGAACGCCTCGCACCTTCGGGGTTCAACGATAATGACCAGCTTGAGATTGTGCGCCGCATCACCCGCGACGTGGGCAGCGCCTATAAGACCAATGGCAAGGATGTGCGCGCGCGCGATGTGCAGATGCTGTTCGCCGATGCCTCTACCGGTGCGCATTCGCCTGCCTTGGTGGGACAGAACCGCATTGCCGAGCTGATCAACGCCAAACCCCGCGCCCGGCGCCGCATTCTGGAAGAGGCCGCCGGGATTTCGGGGCTCTACCAACGTCGCCACGAGGCGGAGTTGAAGCTGAAAGGCACAGAAGCCAACCTGACCCGTGTTGATGACGTGCTGGAGCAGTTGGGCGGGCAACTGGCGCAATTGGCGCGTCAGGCCCGACAGGCGGCCCGGTATCGTGAGATCGGAACCTTGCTGCGGCAGGCCGAGGGGATGCTGCTGTATCGCCGTTGGAAAGAAGCCGATATCGCGCGCCAGAAAGCCGAAGACAAGCTGCGGGACCGTATCACCGAAGCGTCGCGTGCCGAAGCGCAGGCGCGCGCGGCCTCTGCCAAGCGTGCCGAGATCGAAGAGACTTTGCCACCATTGCGCGAGGAAGAGGCTATCGCCGCTGCAGTCCTGCAACGCCAGCAGGTCGAACGGGATCAACTGACCGATCAGGAATCCCGCGCGCGGCAGACCATCGAGACGCTGACCAACCGCATCAAGCAGTTGGGTCATGACATCGAGCGTGAGACGGGTCTGAACCGCGATGCGGGTGAGATGATCGAGCGTTTGGAATGGGAAGCACGCGAACTGGCCAAAGCGGCCGAGGGTCAGGACGAAAAGCTTGCCGAAGCGGCTGAGGTTGCGCGCGAGGCGGCCTCGGTCTTGCAGCAGCGTGAGGACCATTTGTCTCAAGAGACGGAAGACCTGGCCCGGCTTGTGGCGCGACACCAATCGGCGCAGCGTTTGGTCGAAGACAGCCGCAAGACACTGGCCCGGTCTGAGGGGGAGGAAGAAAAGGCGCGCCTGGCAGTGGAGGATGCCAAATCGGCGGTGAACCGCGCGGGTGAGGCCTATGCGACGGCACAGAAGGACGAAGACGCGGCGCGGAGTGCGGCAGACGCTGCGGAAACCGCGCTGACGGCGGCTGATGAGTTGCGCAACGAAACGCAGGCGCGCGAGGCAGACGCGCGGGCCAAACGGTCAGAGGCGGAAGGCGAGTTGGGCGCGATCCGCGCTGAAACGACGGCATTGGCCAAATTGGTCGAGCGGGACACTGCCGAAGGCGGTCAGGTTCTGGACCTGTTGCGCGTGGTGCCGGGGTTTGAAAAGGCGCTTGGTGCCGCTTTGGCCGATGACTTGCGCGCCCCTCTGGTCGAAGGAGATGGACCGTCGGGTTGGGTGGAATTGAGCGGCTATGATGCTGATCAACCGTTGCCTGACGGTGCCGAACCACTCGCACTGCATGTCTCGGGCCCCGACCGGTTGAGCCGTCGTATTGCGCAAATCGGACTTGTGGATGCGGATCAGGGCGCGCGCTTGCAATCGGCCTTGAAGCCTGGTCAGCGTCTGGTGTCGCGTTCGGGGGATTTGTGGCGCTGGGACGGGTTCCGCGCCTGGGCCGAAGATGCGCCCAGTGCAGCCGCGCTGCGGTTGGAGCAGTTGAACAAGCTGGAAGCATTGAAGCAAGAGCTTGCGCGGACCGAAGCGCAGGCCGAAGGCGCGCGCGCGGCGCATGAGACATTGTCGCAGAAACTGGCTGAAGTGACCGAGGCAGACCGCAAAGCGCGTGAGGCCCGGCGCGCTGCCGATCAACGTATGGCCGAAGCAGCCCGTGCGCTCAGCCGCGCCGAGGCAGATCGTAATCTTGCGCAGGGCAAGCTTGAGACCCTGTCATTGGCCGTCGACCGCCACAAAGAGGATGCCATGTCCGCGCGCGCGCAGCTGCGCGAGGCCGAAAACGCGCTGACGGGTCTGGGTGATCTGGACACAGCGCGCAGCCAGTTGGAAGACATCAAACAAACGGTTGAGGCGGCGCGGATCACCATGCTGACCCATCGCTCGACCCATGACGAACTGCGCCGCGAAGGCGAGGCACGCACGCGCCGTAGCCAGGAGGTCACCAAAGACCTCAGCGGTTGGCGGCACCGGCTGGAAACGGCGGAAAAGCGGATTTCGGAACTGGCAGAGCGCAAGGAGAGTTCGGAAGCTGAGCTGTCGCAGGCGATGGCTGCACCTGACGAGATCGCCGCACAGCGCGCCGAGTTGAACACTTTGATCGAAACCGCCGAAGCCCGCCGCAAAGAAGCTGGTGATCGTTTGGCCGAAGCCGAAGCGCAGCAGCGCGACGCGGTTCTGGCCGAACGTGAGGCAGAACGGCTTGCCTCGGAAGCTCGCGAAATGCGCGCAGCCGCCGAGGCGCGAAGCGAAGCGGCGAAAGAAGGTGTTGTTGCAGCCGCCGAACGGATCGCCGAAGACCAACAGCTGACCCCCAACCAGTTGCTGAACCAATTGGATGTGAACCCCGACCAGATGCCCGCCGCAGATGCGCTGGAGGCTGAAGTCAACCGCCACAA
The DNA here is from genome assembly GCF_013033515.1 of Ruegeria sp. HKCCA6707. GTDB lineage: Bacteria > Pseudomonadota > Alphaproteobacteria > Rhodobacterales > Rhodobacteraceae > Ruegeria. The sequence continues at coordinate 36,834 of NZ_WQEG01000012.1, forward strand.
GCGTCAACGCGATGCGATGGGGGCGGTGAACCTGCGCGCCGAAGAAGACAGCAAAGAGGTGCAGGAGGAGTTCGACACGCTCACCAGCGAAAAGGCCGATCTGGAAGAGGCGATCAAGGCGCTGCGCAGCGGCATTGCCAGCCTCAACCGCGAAGGGCGCGAACGTCTGCTGACCGCGTTTGAGCAAGTGAACTCGAACTTTGCGATGCTGTTCAAGCACCTGTTTGGCGGTGGCGAGGCCAACCTAGTCATGGTCGAAAGTGACGATCCGCTGGATGCCGGGCTTGAGATCATGTGTCAGCCGCCAGGTAAAAAGCTGTCGACCCTTAGCCTGCTGTCGGGTGGTGAGCAGACCCTGACCGCCACGGCGCTGATCTTTGGCGTCTTCCTGGCGAACCCAGCCCCGATCTGCGTGCTGGACGAAGTCGACGCTCCTCTGGACGACGCCAACGTGACCCGGTTCTGTGACTTGCTGGATGAGATGTGCCGCCAGACCGACACCCGGTTCCTGATCATCACCCACCATGCGGTAACCATGGCCCGGATGGACCGGCTGTTTGGTGTGACGATGCAGGAACAGGGCGTCAGCCAGTTGGTGTCGGTCGATCTGAAGAAAGCCGAGCAGATGGTGGCATGAACCATCACCACAACGTTATGAGCGGTTTCCGATCGCTTAGGCTAAGCTGATCTCATGACCCGATTTCTGTTCCTTGCCCTAATTGTCGCCTCACCCCTAAGCGCCGCGGAATGGCCCACCAAACCCGGCGATGTGCCCCTGTCGGTGCAAGATTTGGAGGCACTGGCAGGCCGTACGCTGACTTTCTATGACGATGGTCAATCGAAATTCTCGGCCGGTGGGGCCTATTCCTATACCTATGCCAGCGGGGAATCTGCCTTTGGCACCTATTCCATCGCCGAGGACGGGAGCATCTGTATCGACTATCGCAATGGGTTCAGTCGCTGCGACCTCTATGTCCGCAGCGGTGATCGGTTGATCCTGATTGACCAAAAAGGGGATCGCTATCCGGTGCGGCCGGAGTGACACAGGGTTTAACAACGCACCCGGCGCGTGGAATCTGGACAGTTGCGCATCGAAGGTGGTGCACATTGCCACCGGAAGGATCTAAGCAGTGACGAATGACAGCGATGAACGGCTTGCGCGGGCAAAGAGGCGCGCATCACATGGGCGGCAGCAGGATGAAGGCGTTCTGGTCATCCGTACCATCGCTATGCCAGCCGATACCAATCCGGCAGGGGATATCTTTGGCGGGTGGTTGATGTCGCAAATGGATCTGGCGGCTGGAAACATGGCGGCGCGGGTGGCGCAGGGACGGGCGGCCACGGTGTCTGTCGAGGCGATGCAGTTTCTTCAACCGGTCAAAGTGGGGGATGAGGTGACGCTCTACGCCACACTGGTGAAAGTGGGCCGTACATCCATCCGCGTTCATGTGGATGTCTGGGCCCGTCCCCGGCAATCGGACAATGGGCAAAAGGTAACGGATGCGGATTTCGTGTTTGTTGCCCTGGATGAGGACGGAACATCGCGCCCGATTGACCTGGAGGCTTGAGCGAGGTGCCCCGCTAGAGACGGTTCAGCAATTCGGTCGTGGGCCACGCATCTGCGGGCAAACCCAGCCGGACCTGCTCGGCCTGCACAGCCGCCCGCGTTCCCGCACCCAGAATGCCGTCGATCTTGCCGACGTCATGGCCACGGGCTTGCAGCTTGGTCTGCAATTGCTTCATTTGCCCCCCAGAGAGCCCCGGAGCGGGATTGCCTGCGTCATAGATCTGAGCTCCCTCTAGCCGTGTGCCGAAATAGGCAGCGGTCAACACATAGACAAAGCTTTGGTTCCATTCGAAATAGACGTCGAAATTCGGGTACGCCAGAAAGGCAGGCCCTTGGTGCCCTTGCGGCAGGATCAGGGAAGCGGGCAGGTTGCTGAGCGACCCGTTGCGCGCCTGTACACCCATGGCCTGCCAGTCTGAGACCGGGCGCGGTTTTCCGGGGCCAGACAGCGACCAATCCATCTGCGCAGGCACGGTAACCTCTTGCAGCCAGGGTTGACCCGGCTTCCAGCCCAGATGCGACAGCATCTTGGCCCCTGACAGCAGCGCATCCGGGGCAGAGGTTTTCAGCGACACCTTGCCGTCACCATCCCCGTCGATGCCGTTCTCCAGAATGTCGCGGGGCAGCATCTGGACCATGCCGATCTCACCCGCCCAGGCACCCGTTGTGCGGGCAGGGTCGAAATCACCGTTCTGATAAAGCTCGATCGCGGCAAAAATCTGAGGCCGGAAGAGCTCGGGGCGGCGACAATCATGGGCCAGGGTTACCAGCGCGTTGCGGGTGTTGAAATCGCCTTGAAACGATCCGTAGTCAGTCTCGAACGCCCAAAAGGCCAATAAGACACCGCGTGACACACCATATTCGCGTTCGATCCGGTCAAACTCCGCGTCATACTTGCCCGACATCGCCTTGCCTCGATCAATCCGGTTGGCCGAGATCAGGCGGCGGGAAAACTCGATGAACGGTTTTTGGAACACGCCTTGTGCGCGGTCTGCTTTCAACACGGCACCGTCCTGTTGCACACCTTTGAAAAACGCGTCGACGGTTGCTTTGTCAAAGCCTTGCTGAACAGCCTCGGCCTTCAACCCTTTGACGAAGCTGTTAAACCCACCGCCACATTGGGCCAGGGCAGGGGTGGCAAGCAGGGTGGCGGCGATCAGGCCTGTAAGAAAGCGCATCAAGATGTCCCGTCAGAAAATCAGTGTGATCCCAACCCACACTGACAGCGCGCCAAGCGCAAGCCCCCAAACCTGCCAAAGCATGGTACAAGCGCGAAAAACCTCATGCGGGCCGATCTCACGCTGGGCGTCACCATTGACCCAGGCCAGATCGCGCATCGTGCCATCATAGCTTCGCGGCCCGGCCAGCGCGATCCCGAGCGCGCGGGCCATAGCGGCCTCGGGCCATCCGGCATTGGGTGAGATATGGCGTCGCGCGTCGGCAACGATCTCGCGCCAGCGCGACCATGTGCCCGACAGCGACATGATCATCACGCAGGTCAGGCGCGCGGGGATCAGGTTTAGCAGGTCGTCACATCGGGCAGCGGCCCAACCGAAGGACGCGTATTTTTCGCTGCGGTACCCGATCATGCTGTCGGCTGTGTTGACAGCCTTGTAGATCAGGATCCCGGGCAGCCCGCCCAGCAGAAACCAGAATGCAGGTGCGATGACCCCATCGCTGAGGTTTTCTGCGGCACTTTCGATGGCCGACCGCGCGACCTGAGGCTGGCTCATGGCGCGCGTATCACGTGAGACGATCATGGCGACCCGACCGCGTCCTTCTTCTAGCGAAATCTGCAGTCCGTTGGCGACATCGCGTACGTGCGTGACCAGCGATTTCTGGGCCAGAAGAATGGCGCAAACGAGGATTTCGACGATTGGTCCCAATTGTGCCAACAGGGCTCCGATACCCCAGCCGCAGATGATCAACAGAGCTAGTACCGCAGTTCCTTTCACGCGTTTGCCTGATCCGCGATTCAAGCGCTGGTCTAGCCAGCCAATACAGGTGCCGATGAGAACGGCGGGGTGGCGAATGCGAGACCAAAGCCAGTCCGGCTCGCCCAACGCGGCATCGAGGCACATCGCGGCGATCAGCAAAAGCGCGGTGGTCACAGCGCGGCCTCAAGCCGGTCCCAAGAATCTGAGGGTGGCAGGCCCAGGCGCAGGTAGGTGTCGGAATAGGGGAAGATCCGGCTCCAGATATGTGCTTGGGCCAGGCGGTCTTGCCACGCGAACGCCCTGTCGACGCGATACAGGCGAAAGAGGCTGGTGCCTCCTACGACTTGTGCTCCGTGTGCGGCCAACATCGCATCCAAACGGTCTGCGTCTTGGCTCAGGCGAGCGCGTGTCTCCTCGGCCCAGCTCAGGTCGCGCAAAGCGCGCTCTCCGATGCGCAAGGCAGGGCCCGAAACGGCCCACGGTCCTGTCAGGTCATTGAGCCAATCGATGACACTTGGTTGACCAATGGCAAAGCCCAGGCGCAGACCCGCAAGCCCCCAAAACTTGCCAAAGCTCTTTAAAACGATCACTCCCGGTCGCTCGGCCAATTGGATCAATGTCTTGTCCGGCGTCACATCGCAAAAGCTTTCATCGATCACGGTCAGCGCGGCATCCGCGTCACTGGCCGTCCACAGGCGGCCATCTGGGTTGTTGGGGTGCACCAGAACCCGCGCTTCCGCCGGGCCTGCTTCCTGAACGTTCCATCCATGCGCCACAAAAGCTGCAGCATGTTCGTTATAGGTGGGTGTTGTGATCCGCACACGCCCCGGGTCCGCCAGTGCGGGAATGCGCGCGATCAGAGCCGAAGCGCCAGGTGCGGGTAGAATTGCAGCCTGATCCGGTACGTTCCAGAAGGCGCGGGCCGCGCCGCTTATGGCCTGGAAAGCATCATGGTCGGGTAGCGCCGTCAAATCCGCGCCAGACAGTTCGCCGATCGGATAAGCATGAGGATTGATGCCTGTCGATAGGTCAAGCCAGTCCCCGCGGATGCCACCATAACGCTCCATCGCAGCGGCGAGCCCACCGCCATGGTCGCGTGTTGCGCGTGGGTTCAAACTGTCAGAGTGGTTCATCGTACAATTCGTTGGATTTGGCCGGATTTTCCCGTTTCAAGCGGATTTTCGCCGTTCGGGCAAGCAAATCCGCGCGAGCAGGGCCAGTGACAGGTCATGTTAACACTTTGTTAAGGATTTGGCTGGATCACGGACCTTGGGGGTCGGCATAACGCATCATATCACGTGCCGAGGTAGTTGCAAATGAAAGTACTGATTGTTGAGAGTAATCCTGACCTCGGTCGGGTTTGGAAAAGGCATCTGGAGAGACAGGGTGCCGAGGTCACTTTGGTGGGAACTCAGGAAGCCGCGATTCTTGCACTTTACGGAACGGATTTCGAGATCATCGTGCTGGACCTGGTTCTCGAGACCGGCAGCGCTCTGGCTGTTGCCGATTTCGCAAGCTATCGCCGACCAGAGGCGCGCGTCATCTTTGTTACCAACACAACCTTTTTTTCGGACGGGTCAATCTTTTCCCATAGCGCCAATGCCTGCGCCTATGTTCAAAGCAGTACCCCGCCCGAAGACTTGGCCGCGATGGTCGAGCACTATGCCGCGGGGCGCTGATCCCGCATGTGTGGTTCCAGGTAATCCAACTGTGGATTGACCGGAATGATCCGGTGCGGATTGATGCTTTCGTGGCTAAAGTGATAGTGACGCACGATGTGGTTCATATTCACCGTCTCGGCCACGCCCGGCCACTGATACAATTCGCGCGTATAGGCCCATAGGTTCGGGTAATCGATCAGACGCTTGCGGTTGCATTTGAAATGCAGGTGATAGACCGGGTCAAACCGGATCAGGGTTGTGAACAGGCGCCAATCTGCTTCGGTCACGCGCTCGCCCATCAGGTAGCGGTTTCGCACCAGGCGATCTTCCAGCCAGTCCAAGGTCTCGAACAACGGCGCAACCGCATTGTCATAGGCCTCTTGCGATGTGGCAAAGCCGGATTTGTAGACGCCGTTGTTGACGTTCGAATAGATGCGGGCGTTCACCTCTTCGATTTCGTCGCGCATCGCTTCGGGCCAATAGTCGTCGGTGTTTCCGGTGATCCTGTCAAAGGCTGAATTGAACATGCGGATGATTTCCGAGCTTTCGTTCGACACGATCGTTTCCTGCACCTTGTCCCACAGGATCGGAACGGTCACGCGCCCGGAATAGGTAGGATCAGCTTTGGTATAGATCTGATGCGCGAAGTCGAGCCCATAGAGATCGTCGCCTGTGGCACCGTTTTCGTCGGTGTCAAAAGTCCAGCCTTGTGTCAGCATGTCGGGATGAACAACCGAGACGGAGATATGATTGCTCAGGTCTTTGAGTTCACGGAAGATCAGTGTGCGATGCGCCCAGGGACAGGCATGGCTGACATAGAGGTGATACCGTCCGCTTTCCGCCTTGAACCCGCCTTTGCCCGAAGGTCCGGCGGCCCCATCGGCTGTGATCCAGTTGCGAAACTGAGCTGCAGATCTTTTGAAAGCGCCATTATTGGATTTGGTGTCATACCACTGGTCGTGCCAGATGCCGTCAACAAGCAGCCCCATCTTTCGTCCTCCGATTGGTTGAAGTCGAACCTAGGTCTTGGCTTTGTGTTTTCCTACCGGAATTGACGCGCAGATTGCCTGCAGCGATGCACACAGTCGAAAAGGTCCTGCGCGTGTTCATTGGATTCTTACCTGGATGGGGTCAAAATAGAGTGCGCTTGGGGAGTTTTTTGAATGAGTACCTATGTTTCAAAAGAAATTCACGCTGAATTGGACGCTGCGCGAATCGCATCCTTGAAAAAAGCCAGTCGCCTTCGTGTCGAATTTGGCGACAATGCCTATAAAATCCTTTCATTGTGGAAAGATGGCTTTGCGGTTGAGGCGGCATCAACACCGCGCCTGCGCGGATTGGTCGACATTTTTGATGGGGCAAATCACCTGTATCAATGCCTGATCATCGCGGATGAAGAACAGGCGGGTGAAATGCGCTACGAATTCAAACGCAGCACGGCGGCGCATGACAAAGCGCCGTTGGATTTCTATCGCGCGCCCGACGCACCGATTGCTTTGCTGGAATCCGACGAATAGGGGTCGGAAGACGCTTCGGGGCGAAGGTGTCGCCACCCTAAGCTTTGAGTGATTCCGCCGTACTCGCCAGCCCAACTTTTTGGCTCAGGGTGTGATTTTTGAACCTAGACTGTTCGCGCGCATTTCATCACTGGATCCGTTTCCGGAAGGCCAGCACCTATTCTTCATCAGGCCCCATATATGAACGACCGTTGTCGGGAAACGCCTGCCAAGGCGCTTTGCGCGGCTCGCCACCGGTGAAAGCAGCTTCAGTGAATGCTTGATTGATCTCCGACTCGGCAAGCAAGCCGGCAGAATACCGTTTTTGATCTTCCATTTTTTGCCGTGGAATGCTGTCGCTGCCTTATTGCAAATCGCCGAATGCCTGTTTCAACCGAACGCAGGCCTCTTCCACCCGCGCGCGCTGCGTGGCGAGGTTGAAACGCTCGAACGTTTCTCCGCCCGGGCCAAAACCCGGGCCGGATGAGGTGGCGATACGCGCATCTTCACGCAGGCGTTTCACAAACTCGGCATGGTTCATCCCGGTGCCCGAAAAATCGACCCAAGCCAGATAGGTTGCCTGGAGCGGCATCGACCAGAGCCCAGGGATTTCGGCAATGGTGGCATCGAACAGCTTGCGGTTTTCATCCAGATGCGCGACCTGAGCATCCGCCCATGCCGCCCCTTCCGGGGAATAGGCGGCCGTGATCATCGCCACGCCCAATGCGCTGGGATCATAGTCCAGCGTCTGCAACCGGTGGCGCATTTCCGCGCGCAGTTTCGGGTCTGGGATGATCATATTCCCGGTGCGCTGACCGGCGATGTTGAAGGTTTTCGATGCGGCGGTCAGGGTCACTGTCCAAGGGCGTGCCTCGGGGGCAGCGATATCCATCGGCACAAACGTGTTTCCGGGATAGACAAGGTCGTGATGAATCTCGTCCGATACCAGTATCAACCCGTTCCGCTTGGCAAAACCCGCCACCGCGCGCAGCTCATCCGCGGTCCAGACCCGGCCCGAAGGGTTCTGCGGAGAACACCACAGCAACAGCTTTTCGGACCCGTCCAGGCGCTGTTGCGCATCCTCCAGATCCAGCGCATAGCTGTCGCCATCGCGCACCAAGGGGCATTCGACCAGACGTCGACCGGCCTTGTTCACCTTATGCGCAAACTCATGATAGACAGGCGAGAAGATCACCACGCCATCGCCCGGTGCGCTCCAGACGTCCAGCGACAAGGCAATCGCGTTGCCCAAACCTTGCGAGGTGAGAATCCAATCCGTGTCGATCTGCCAGTTGTGACGCGTGTTCATCCACCACTGCACCGCGTTCAAGTAGTCCGGGTGTATCCACGAATATCCAAACGCGCCGTGTTCTGCGGCCGCGCGCACGGCCTCGATCACGCAAGGGGCGGTCGCATAGTCGGAATCTGCCGTCCACATGGCCAAGCCATCTTCGGGCGACACGCCATAGAGACGCTCCATCTTGTCCCATTTTGAAGAGTTGGTGCCCCGGCGGTCGATCAGGTCGTTGAAAGTCATGTCATCTCCATCTGTCGGGGCGAAAGCTAACCACAAATCGATCGGGTGCAAGGGGGCCGTTGCGGTGACGGGCGCGATGGCCTAAATCAGCCTCATGAAACGCAATATCCTGATCCATCCTGACCCCCGCCTGAAAAAGGTTTGCGCGCCGGTGGCCGATATCACCGACGAACTGCGTAGCCTGGCCGATGACATGTTGGAAACGATGTATGACGCTCCGGGCATCGGCCTCGCGGCACCTCAGATCGGGGTGCTGGACCGGCTGATCGTGGTGGATTGCGTCAAAGAAGAAGGCGAGTCTCCGCGCCCGTTGATCATGTTCAACCCCGAGATCATCGCGTCATCGGATGAGACGAATGTCTACGAAGAAGGCTGCTTGTCGATCCCCGAGCAATATGCCGAGGTCACGCGCCCCAAGGTGGTGGATGTCGCCTGGCTGGACCGTGACGGAAACGCGCAGCAAGAGACGTTCGACGGGTTGTGGGCCACATGTGTGCAGCACGAGATTGATCATTTGAACGGCAAGCTGTTCATCGACTATCTCAAACCACTCAAGCGTCAGATGATCACGCGCAAGATGCAAAAGCTCAAACGTGAACGGGCGCGCGCATGACGGTGCGCACATGCCTGCCTTGGCCTGACAAACGCCTGCGCACCAAGGCCGAAAAAGTATCCGAGATCACCGATGAGATCCGTGCCATCTGGGACGATATGATCGACACGATGGAGGCGATGCCAGGCGTTGGACTGGCAGCGCCACAGATCGGGGTGATGTTGCGATTGGCGGTTGTTGACGGATCGACGCAGCGCGGCAAGGCGGTGCGTCTGGCCAATCCCGAGATCCTGCACAGCTCAGTCGAGCTGCGTGAACATGATGAGGCCAGCCCAAACCTGCCGGGTGTCTCGGCCAAGGTGAAACGCCCTCGCGCGGTGACCGTGCGGTTTCTGAACGAACAGGGCATGATCGACCGCCGCGACTTTGTCGGGATCGAAGCCACCAGCGTGCAGCATCAGATCGACCATTTGAACGGGCGGATGTATTTTGACCGGCTGAGCAAGGTCAAGCGCGACATGCTGCTGCGCAAGGCCAAGAAACAGGGGTAGCGATGCGTGTTATCTTCATGGGAACGCCGGAATTCTCGGTGCCGGTGCTGGATGCGCTGATCGAGGCCGGGCACGAGATCGCCGCCGTCTATTGTCAGTCGCCGCGTCCTGCCGGGCGGGGTAAGAAAGATCGTCCAACGCCGGTGCATGCGCGGGCTGCAGCCTTGGGGTTAGAGGTGCGGCATCCGACCTCTTTGAAATCCCCCGAAGAACAAGACCGTTTTGCTGCAGTGAAAGCTGATGTGGCCGTGGTGGTCGCCTATGGGCTGATCTTGCCGCAACCCATTCTGGATGCGCCCAGCCAAGGGTGTCTGAATATCCATGCCAGCCTGTTGCCGCGCTGGCGCGGGGCGGCACCGATCCACCGTGCGATCATGGCCGGTGACGCGCAGACCGGGATCTGTATCATGCAGATGGAGGCCGGGCTGGACACCGGGTCCGTTCTGCTGCGTCAGGCCACTGATATCGGGGCTGAGGAAACCACCGCCCAGCTACATGATCGCCTGTCGGATATGGGGGCGGCGCTGATTGTTCGGGCCTTGGCCCAATTGCCGGACCTGACCCCGGAACCTCAACCCGAGGCAGGCGTGACCTATGCCAGCAAGATCGACAAAGCCGAAGCGCGCATCGACTGGTCAGCACCCGCCTCCGAGGTGGATCGAAAAATCCGCGGGCTGTCTCCGTTTCCTGGCGCGTGGACTGAAATCGAGGGCGAGCGGATCAAGTTGCTCTCCTCTCGGCTGGCCGAGGGGCAGGGATCGGTGGGAGAGGTGCTGGATGACCAGCTGCGCGTGGCCTGTGGGGAAGGTGCGGTTGAGTTGTTGCGCTTGCAACGGGCGGGCAAAGGCGCGCAGGATAGGGAAACTTTCTTGCGAGGGTGGCCGATCCCGGTCGGCACCCGTCTTTCGTCGGAGTAGACCGCCATGTTCATGGTCCTGATGGGCACTGTCGTGATTGCCGGGATTGTGGGCTATCTATCCGAGAAGACCGGGTTCACCCATAACGGGTACCTGCCGTCGATCATCATATGTGTCGGCGGCGCGTTCCTGTTCTATTTCGTCCGCATCATGTTTGGCATCAGCTTTGGACCGCCGGGACTTGATGCGGTGCTGTCTTCGATTGGTGCGCTGATCATCGTCCCCACGCATTGGAGAAAATGACATGCCCATCGTCGTGTTGATCATCATCGGAGCCGCAGCCGGTTTTCTAGCCACACGCCTGATGCGGATCGAAGCAAGCATCCCGGCCACGCTATTGATCGGTATTGTCGGCGCCCTTTTGGGTGGGGTGATCCTACGTTCGCTTGCCTCGGTGATGGGCTGGATGTCCGGTTTCGTCGGTGCGGTTCTGGGCGCTTTGCTGGTGATCTGGATCTGGAAAACCTACCTGCGGCGCTAAGCCGATGGTGGGCGCCCTTTGTAAACCGGTAGTTGCCAGCCAAACAACAAGGATCCGGCCCTGAGCCCCCAACAGACCAAAGCGCAGAGGCCAAGCGCGGGTAGAGCATCCAAACCCAACCGGGTCGCCATGACAGCCGTCACTGCCCCTGCAAAAGCGCAGGTCACGTAAAGTTCACTTTGTTTCAGCACCAACGGCACTTCATTGCAGACCACATCGCGCATCAAACCACCCAGGCAGCCGGTGGTCACACCCATCAGCACGACAATCACCCCCGACTGATCCAGTGACAGGGCTGCGCCTGTCCCCGCCGCGACTGCGATGGACAGGGCAAAACTGTCCAGCCAGATCAGCCAGCGGTAACGGCTTTCAACCAGATGTGCGGTGAAGAACACCAGAACGGCTGCTGCACAGGCGATCAGGACATAGTTGGGTTGACACACCCAGAAAACCGGATGTCGGTCCAGCAGCAGATCTCGTACCGTGCCACCGCCTACCGCCGTCAGGCAGGCGATGAACGCAAATCCCACAAGGTCCAGCTGCGCCCGGCTGGCGACCAGCGCCCCGGTCAGGGCAAAGACCAGAACCGATGCGTAATCCAGCAGCGACAGCTCCGTCATGCTTCTGACTTTTTGGGTTTGAACGGGGCCATACCGGCACGCGCCAATTCGTCGGCGCGCTCGTTTTCGGGATGACCTGCATGACCTTTGACCCATTCCCATGTCACATCGTGCCGCTCTTGCGCCGCATCCAGACGCTGCCAAAGGTCCACATTCTTGACGGGTTTTTTGTTCGAGGTTTTCCAGCCGTTCCGTTTCCAGCCGAAAATCCAGCCGGTCACACCGTTTTTCACATAGGCGCTGTCAGTCACGATGGTGATGGTGGACGCGCGCTCCAGCGTTTCAAGCGCGCTGATCGCGGCGAGAAGCTCCATCCTGTTATTGGTGGTTTCCGCCTCGCCGCCGTTCAGTTCGCGTTCCTTCAGAACGGTCTCGCCTTGCATGGCGCGCAGCAAGACTCCCCAGCCCCCGGGGCCCGGATTGCCGGAACAGGCCCCATCGGTATAGGCAAAAAGCTCAGGCATAGGTGTGCAATCCGATCCAGTCCGACTCCGAGCCATCCAGGCCCGTTCCGCGACCGGTGCGTTGGCTGACTACCGTGAAACCGGCATCCTTCATGTAGGTCTTCAATTCATCCTCGGAATAATAGCTATAGAACCGCCCCAGCCGATCCGGGCCTTCACCTTGGCCCAATTTCATCGCGATAAAGAAGATGCCACGGGGTTTCAACGCATTCTGAATAGCGGCCAGATGGCTGGGAAATTGCGCCCGTGCGGCGTGGAGCAGGCTGAAATTGGCCCAAATCCCATCATACAGGCCTGCAGCGTCAAGGTCTGCGAATCCGGCTTGTCGGGCTGTCACGCCGGGATGGGTCGAGGCAAGTTCGACCATGCGGGCTGAGGCATCTGTCGCGTCCACAACCAATCCGGCTTGGGCCATAAGCGCGGCCGAGGTTCCCGGCCCGCATCCAAGATCCAAGACGCGTCCACCTGCGGGAATTGCAGCGATGAACTCGGAAACCCGAGGATCGGCTGCGTTGTCCTCATTGGTAAGCTGCGCATATTTTTCGGCTTGAGCGTCATAGACGGCAATGGTGTCTTGATCGGTCACAGGTACACTCCGACGGCCAGGCACAAAACAACGACGGTGGTGAGCAACAGGCGCAGTTTCAGCCACCAACGCGGTGCCAGCCCCCATTGCCAGAATAGGGCATCCAGGATCAGAAGGCCGACAAAGCCGGTCATCAGGTTCAGGCCGGCAGCCACAGGTCCACCTCCTGTCATGAAAAACGCCCACAGGGCAGGCAGCACTGACAGGCCATAACAGATTGTCGCCTTGGTTCCCGCGGTTTTTGTGGCGAAGCCCCAGAGAACCCCGGACATAAAGCTGAGGATGACCGAGCCATAGAACAGCTGCACATAAGGCCCGACCATCCGTGGCCCCAAGGCACGGCTGCCCCAGGCCTGAAGATCGTTATTCAAAAGAGTCAGCGCCCCCCAAACAAAGGGTATCAGGCCCGCCAATGCCAAGAACAGGGGGGCACGGGGAATGCCGTTCATGCAGGTTCTCGCAAAACGCGCGGGACTTTGAATTCGACGTTTTCGGTTGCGGTTTCCACAGGTGTAACGGTGACGTCGTAATGGGCGCGAAACGCGTCGACGACCTCGTTTACGAGGACCTCGGGGGCTGAGGCACCGGCGGTGATCGCGACGCTGGAAATCCCCTCAAGCGCGCGCCAGTCAATATCTGTCGCGCGCTGAACAAGTTGCGCATAATTGCAGCCTGCGCGCGACGCGACTTCGACAAGGCGGCGCGAGTTCGACGAGTTGGGCGCGCCCACTACCAGCAATGCATCTGATTTTGGCGCCACGGCTTTTACCGCTTCCTGCCGGTTGGTGGTCGCATAGCAGATATCTTCCTTGTGTGGGCCGACAATGGCCGGGAAGCGATCTTGCAGCGCGGCGATGATGTCCTTCGTGTCATCCACCGAAAGCGTGGTTTGGGTGACAAAGGCTAGCTTTTCCGGGTTGCGGACCGTCACGGTTGCGACATCTGCGACGGTTTCTACCAGCAGCACCTCACCCTCGGGCAGTTGTCCCATGGTGCCAATAGTCTCGGGGTGGCCTTTATGGCCGATCATGATCATCTGTAGCCCGGCATCCGAATGGCGTTGCGCCTCGACATGCACTTTCGATACCAAAGGGCAGGTGGCATCGACAAACACCATTTGGCGCTGAGACGCCTCCGCGGGAACCGACTTCGGAACCCCGTGCGCCGAGAACACGACGGGCCGGTCGTCAGGACATTCATCCAATTCTTCGACAAAGACCGCGCCTTTGTCGCGTAGGCTGTCGACCACGAATTTGTTGTGCACGATCTCATGGCGCACATAGACGGGCGCCCCCCATTTCTCGATTGCCATTTCGACAATCTTGATCGCGCGATCCACACCGGCGCAGAACCCGCGCGGGGCGGCAAGGTACAAGGTCAGGGGGGGCTTGGTCATCATCTGTCTCCTTACGAGGCAGTTAGGTCTTTTACCTGCCTTGGTCCAGACAGGAGCGCGTCATTTGTTTGACATGAATCGTAGATAAGAAACAGGTGTTTGATCACCAAGTCTTAGTTAAAGAAACGCGGCCAGGGCAAATGCTCTGACCGCGTTTATTTTTTTCGCTTGTGTGGGCCAGAAAAGCTTAGCTGCCTCCGGCCACTGCTACGCCGCGCGTATCGGTTGGCATTTCGCGAGGTGGGCGGCCAATGACGTCGCGCAGATCTTCCAATTCGATGAAATTATCTGCCTGGCGGCGCAACTCATCCGAGATCATCGGGGGTTGGCTGCGAATGGTCGACACGACCGAGACCCGAACGCCTTGACGTTGCAGGCTGGCAATCAGCGGGCGGAAATCCCCATCGCCCGAGAACAGCACAATGTGATCAACGCGTGGTGCAAGCTCCATGGCGTCGACGGTCAATTCGATGTCCATGTTGCCTTTGACTTTCCGACGCCCCATCGCGTCGGTGTATTCCTTGGCTGGTTTGGTCACCATGGTGAAGCCGTTGTAGTGCAACCAATCTACCAAAGGCCGGATCGGCGAATATTCGTCGTTTTCCAGTAGTGCGGTGTAGTAGAATGCCCTAAGCAGTTTGCCTCGGCGCATGAATTCCTGGCGGAGGAGTTTGTAGTCGATGTCGAACCCAAGCGCTTTGGCGGCGGCATAGAGGTTCGATCCATCGATGAACAGCGCTAGCCGTTCGTCTTTGTAGAACATAAAAAGACCCTTTCGGTACAAGACATCGTGCCGTGAGATCCGTGAGTGAGAAAAAATTGGTCAGCACAATGATGAGCCTAAAATAAGTCATTTGGCTGTTACCGCAAGTATTCTCTGAACCGAATATGGAGGTATCCTTGGTTAATAATACTTTAGATACCGTTGTGGCCCTTGGGGCTAATCTCAGTTTGAGATCGCAAAGCCCCGAGATGACACTTGAACGTGCAGTTGACGCAATGGAAACTTCTGGTTTGGTGATTCGCGCCAGAAGTCGTTTTTACAAGACACCGTGTTTTCCCGCCGGTTCCGGGCCTGATTATGTGAATGCTGCCGTTCTGGTCGGTAGCGAACTGCCATCCCGGTCTGTTTTGGACATATTACACGAAATAGAGAACCGGTTTGGACGACAACGACAGCAGCGTTGGGGAATGCGAACACTTGATTTGGACATGGTGTGCTGCGGCGATCAGGTCTCACCAAGCCTCAAAGAATACAATCATTGGCGTCTGCTGCCCTCGACAGAACAAATGAAATCGGCGCCCGAACAGTTGATATTGCCGCATCCGCGCTTGCAGGACCGGGCATTTGTGTTGGTTCCGATGGCGGATATTCTGCCCGATTGGACTCATCCCGTTTTGGGCCAAACCGTGCGGCAGATGCTGGACAACCTGCCCGACGAAGACATCTCGGCTATTCAGCCCCTGTGATCTGCCGGTTGGCCGTATTTCTTGCTTGTAAAGGCCGGGATTCGCGCTTAGATAAACCCCTTCTTGCCACGGATGAAGTTACGGAGAGCGCCCAATGGCCCGCGTTACGGTTGAAGATTGTGTAGACAAGGTCCCGAACCGGTTCGAACTGGTTATGCTTGCAGCCCACCGGGCACGCGAGATTTCCGCTGGTGCGTCGATCACCGTTGAGCGTGACAACGACAAGAACCCTGTTGTTTCGTTGCGGGAAATCGCAGACGAAACCCAAAGCGCAGATGAGCTTCGCGAGCGTCTGATCGAGTCGAACCAGACCCAGATCGAAGTTGACGAGCCGGAAGAAGATCAGATGGCACTGCTTATGGGTGCAGATTCGGACAAGCCTGTCGAAGACGACATGTCCGAAGAAAAGCTCCTGCGTGCCCTGATGGAGGCACAGGGCCAGGGCTAAGCCCCAGTATGAAGGTGCGGACCGGATGATTTCTGCTGACGACCTGATTGCGCTGGTCCGCAACTACAACCCGAAAACGAATGTTGACCGCATCACCCGGGCCTATGAGTTCGGGAAACAGATGCACGAGGGGCAGTTTCGCCATTCCGGCGAGCCCTATTTTACCCATCCCGTTGCTGTTGCCGCCATCCTGACCGAACAACGTCTGGATGATGCGACGATCATCACGGCTTTGCTGCACGACACGATCGAAGACACCAAGGCCAACTATGGGAAGGTGGCGGACCTGTTCGGCGATGAGGTTGCCAAGCTGGTCGATGGCGTTACCAAACTGACCAATCTGCAACTGTCCAGCCGAGAAACCAAGCAAGCCGAAAACTTCCGCAAATTGTTCATGGCCATGTCCAAGGATCTACGGGTGATCCTGGTCAAGCTGGCCGACCGTTTGCACAACATGCGCACGATCAAGGCGATGCGTCCTGAAAAGCAGGTTCAAAAAGCGCGCGAAACGATGGACATCTACGCGCCACTTGCCGGCCGCATGGGGATGCATTGGATGCGCGAAGAGCTGGAAGATCTCGCTTTCCGCGTGTTGAACCCGGAAGGTCGGCAATCGATCATTCGTCGGTTTATCACCTTGCAACGCGAAACCGGCGACGTGATCCACCGGATCACTGGTGACATGCGGCACGAGTTGGATAAGGCCGGGATTGAGGCCGAGGTCTTTGGGCGCGCTAAAAAGCCCTATTCGATCTGGCGCAAGATGCAGGAAAAGGATCAGGGCTTTTCGCGGCTATCTGACATCTATGGTTTTCGGATCATCACCGGGTCTGAGGAAGATTGTTATCGTACGCTGGGCGCGATCCATCAACGCTGGCGCGCGGTGCCGGGACGGTTCAAGGACTACATCAGTCAACCGAAGTCGAACGGTTATCGTTCGATCCACACCACGGTATCTGGGCGTGACGGCAAACGCGTCGAGGTGCAGATTCGCACCCGCCAGATGCATGACGTGGCCGAAACAGGCGTGGCTGCGCACTGGTCTTATCGTGACGGCGTTCGCTCGGAAAACCCGTTTGCGGTCGATCCCGCCAAATGGATTGCCAATCTGACCGAACAGTTCGACAGCGAAGAGGATCACGAAGATTTCCTCGAAGCCGTCAAACTGGAGATGTACTCGGACCAGGTGTTCTGCTTCACGCCCAAAGGGGATGTTGTGAAACTGCCACGTGGGGCAACTCCGATTGATTTTGCCTATGCCATCCACACACGCATCGGGCACGCTTGTGTGGGTGCCAAAGTTGACGGTATCCGCGTTCCGCTTTGGACCCGTCTGAAAAACGGTCAATCCGTCGACATCATTACGGCTGATGGGCAGACGCCGCAGGTCACCTGGCTTGAGATAGCGGTGACCGGCAAGGCGCGCACGGCCATCCGCAGGGCGCTGCGCGAGGTGGACCGCGAACGCTTTATCAAGCTGGGTAAGGAATTGGCACGCTCGGGTTTCGAACATGTCGGGCGCAAAGCAACGGACAAGGCGTTGGACACCGCCGCGAAACACTTGCGCTTGAACGACCGGCATGAGCTTCTTGCGCGCTTGGGCAGCGCTGAGCTGACAGCGCATGATGTGGTCGAGGCGGTCTATCCCGAGCTGACAAAAGACGAAGGCGACGCGATCCCGTTGCGGCGTGCAGTGATCGGTCTTGAGCCCGGTCAGGGCTTTGATCGTGCGCCTTGTTGTCAGCCTTTGCCGGGCGAGCGCATTGTTGGTATCACCTATCGTGGCAAAGGTGTTGTGGTGCACGCCATCGACTGTGACCGGCTCAGCGAGTTCGAGAGCGAGCCCGAGCGTTGGGTGGATCTACATTGGCATTCCGGTACTCACCCGGCTGTCTACAGCGCCACGCTTGAGCTGACCATTGGCAATGACGCCGGAGTTCTGGGTCGCATTTGCACATTGATCGGCGAGAAGAAGGCCAATATTTCGAACTTGCAATTTGTCGATCGTAAACCCGATTTTTACCGCCTGTTGCTGAGCGTTGAGCTGCGTGATCTTGAGCAGCTGCATTCGCTGATGCTGATGCTTGAGGCGGAAAGTGATGTGGCTGCAGTTGAACGGCACCGGGATATAGCTAAAACCGCAGTTGCAGCTGGTTAGGAAAGGGTGATCAGGAGTGGTATTCAAGCGCCGAGATCGACGCTCGCCTATCCAGATCGCATCGGAATTCGTTTATCCGCGCGGCGGTTGGACCCGCGCCTTCCTCTATGTCAAACACCGGGTGCGCCGGCTTCCCGATACACCTGACCGCATCGCGCGCGGGATTGGTGCCGGGGTCTTTGCGGCCTTCACACCGTTTTACGGGATGCATTTTGTGGTGGCCGCGATTGGAGCACGTCTGATCAAAGGCAACATACTGGCCTCGCTCAGCGGAACGTTTTTCGGCAATCCGCTGACCTATGTTCCGATCGGTGTGATTTGTCTGCAAACGGGTCATTTCCTACTGGGTACGGAATATGACGAAAGTGACACGCAAGGCCTGGGCTCCAAGTTTGCCGATGCCCTGGGCGACCTGAAGAACAACTTTTTCGCAATTTTTTCGGATCGCGTTGCTGACTGGCGCGGTTTGGACAAGTTCTATGATGATGTGTTCTTCCCCTACATGATCGGCGGGATCATTCCAGGCCTGATCGCAGGCGTTATCTGTTATTACCTCAGCTATCCATTGATCCTCACCTATCAGCAGCGCCGCCGCGCGCGGATCAAGGCGAAGTTCGAGGAAATCAAACGCCTTGCACAAGAAAACTCTGCCGTTCCGGGGGCAATGCCCATAGTCTCGGGCCGAACTGTGAAAGAGGAATCAACGGATGTCTGACAACCATCTGCGTTTGGGTGTGAACATCGATCATGTGGCAACCGTCCGCAACGCGCGGGGCGGGGCTTACCCCGACCCATTACGGGCTGCCAAACTGGCGGAAGAGGCGGGTGCTGACGGCATTACCGCCCATCTGCGTGAAGACCGCCGCCACATCTCGGACGCGGATATAGATGGGCTGATGGAAGTGCTTTCGGTTCCGCTGAACTTTGAGATGGCGGCAACCGATGAGATGCAGAAAATCGCCCTGCGTCACAAGCCACATGCGGTCTGTATCGTGCCCGAAAAGCGTGAGGAACGGACCACCGAAGGCGGGCTGGAAGTTGCGCGCGAAGAAAACAAGCTGGCGCATTTCATTGCGCCCCTGCGTGACGTGGGCTGCCGGGTGTCCATCTTCATCGCTGCGGATCAGCGACAGATCGAAGCTGCCCACCGGATCGGAGCGGAAGTGATCGAGCTGCACACAGGCGCCTATTGCGATGCGTTCTCCGAAGGCCGAGAGGACGACGCCGCGTGGGAATTGGAAGCCTTGCGGCAGATGTCCACATTTGCCCATTCACTGGGTCTTGAGGTCCATGCCGGGCACGGTTTGACCTATGACACGGTCATGCCCATCGCAGCCTTCCCCGAGGTGCGCGAGTTGAACATCGGTCACTTCCTGATCGGTGAGTCGATTTTTCTGGGCCTCGATCCCGCGATCCGCGAAATGCGCCGCCTGATGGATGTGGCGCGCGCATGATTACCCCGGCTTTTATCGCTATTTGGTTCGCCTGGCTTATGGCAGGTGGGTCGCCCGGACCTGCAACCATGGGCATCGCCGGTACGGCAATGAACGAAGGACGTCGTTCGGGTTTGGTTTTTGCTCTGGGCATTTGTGCGGGCTCAGCAAGTTGGGGCATAGCGGCCGCTTTAGGCCTTTCGGCTATCATGCTTGCAAATGTCTGGGTCTTTGAGGTGATCCGGTATGTTGGCGTTGCCTATTTGAGTTGGCTGGCGCTCAAGGCGTTGCGTCGGGCTTTCAACTCGGATGAGGTTGTGATGGGAAGACCTGTCACTGGTAGCCTTGGCACCGTCTTCGCCAAGGGCGCGGCGATACATCTTACCAATCCCAAAGCAATCCTAAGCTGGGGATCTATCTATGCCATTGTTGCGCCCGAGAACGCCGGGTTATCGGTCCTTTTGGCGTATTTCTTGATGCTTTATGTGGGTTCTTTGCTGGTTTTCATCGGCTATGCATTTCTTTTTTCGTCCGAAAGAATGGTCCGTATCTATCGCAACACACGTCGCTGGTTTGACTTGGCGTTTGCAGGTTTCTTTGGTGTCGCAAGCTACAAGATACTGACGGTGCGGTTATAGGTGTTTTGTGCCTTTGCTTATGACAACGTGAATCGAGGCGAATTGTGAAAGCAATAACTTACGAAGAATTTGGCCCCGCCGCAGACGTGCTGAGCATCACCGAGATGCCTGTGCCAAATCCCGCGCCAGGCGAAGTTCTGGTGCGCGTTCATGCCAGTGGGATCAACCCGTCAGATGTAAAGCTGCGCGGTGGTGCGCGCCCCGGTGCCGTGATGGCATATCCTCTGGTCATCCCCCACTCTGACGGTGCTGGCGTGATCGAAGCTGTGGGGCAAGGCGTCGATGCGGCACGGGTTGGCCAGCGGGTCTGGATCTGGAACGGTCAATGGCAGCGTGCTTTCGGAACGGGTGCCGAATACATCGCCCTGCCATCCGAACAGGCTGTTTGGCTGCCGGATGGGACAAGCTTTGCCGAAGGGGCGTGCTTGGGAATACCGGCGCTGACAGCCTGGTACGCTCTTTTTGGCGACGGCCCAATCGAAGGAAAAACCGTTCTGGTCACCGGCGGGGCGGGGACCGTAGGGCGCTATGCCTGCCAAATGGCGGCGCTGGGCGGCGCGCGGGTGATCACTACCGTCAGTTCGGAAGAAAAGGCGGCCCATTCCGGTGCTTCGGATTGGATCAATTACCGCACCGATGACGTGACCGAAGCCGTGCTGGATATGACCCAAGGCGTAGGTGTGGACCGCATCGTCGAGGTGGATTTCGCCGCCAACCAAGCTGCCTCGCTGGCCCTGATCCGACCGGGTGGTACGATTGCCAGCTATGCCTCAGCCTCACAAATGCGGCCCGAGTTGGATTTCTATGGCTTCATGTTCAAGAACATCCGCCTGCATATGTTGATCGTCTACCAACTGGACGCCGCCACCCGCCGCAAGGGCGAGGCGCAATTGACCCAGTGGTTGGACCAAGGCGCGCTGAGCCACGCGGTCGTGCCCGCTGGTGGTTTGGAAGATGCCGTTGCCGCCCATCAGATGGTTGAGGCGGGGCAGAAACTGGGCACAGTGGTTTTGGAGGTCTGAAGTGATCCTCGGTATCGGCACAGACCTCGCCAATATCGATCGCATCCAGGGTACGCTGGACCGGTTTGGCGATCGGTTCCGCAATCGCGTTTTTACCGAGACCGAACAGCGCAAGGCGGAACGTCGAGCAGACACGGCGGGCACCTACGCCAAACGCTGGGCGGCGAAAGAGGCGTGCTCTAAGGCGCTGGGCACCGGGCTGCGCATGGGCATCGCATGGAAGGACATGGCGGTCAGCAACTTGCGTACGGGCCAACCTATCATGCATGTGACCGGCTGGGCGGCTGAGCGCCTAAAAGAGATGACCCCGGAAGGGTACGAAGCCATCATCCACGTGACGCTGACCGATGACCACCCCTGGGCACAGGCCTTCGTGGTGATCGAGGCGCGGCCCCTTCAAGATCACGCCACGCGGCCTTGACTTGCCCCTACCATCCCCGCATGTAGCAGCAAAGCCAAGCAAAGACTGGAGAGAGCAGTATGGCCGAGGAAGCCAAGACCGGAAGCGGCGTCTGGGAGACGATCAAAACCATCGTCTATGCGCTGCTGATCGCAGGTGTATTCCGCACCCTGTTCTTTCAACCGTTCTGGATCCCCTCGGGGTCGATGAAGCAAACGCTGCTGATCGGGGATTTCCTGTTCGTCAACAAGATGACCTATGGCTATTCCTATGCTTCTTGTCCCAGCCTGATCATCCCACGCTTTGGTCTGAATATCGACGCTGAAGATATCTGCGGCTGGATGAAAGGCGACAATACCCGCATCTGGGGCGGAGAGCCTGAGCGCGGCGACGTGATCGTGTTCCGTCACCCGGTCACTGGGCGTGATTATATCAAGCGCCTGATTGGCTTGCCCGGCGACCGTATCCAGATCCGCGATGGCCAGATCATCCTGAACGATGTTGCCGTGCCACAACAGCCCGATGGCGTGTTCACCGAAATCGCAGAGCCTCAGGGCCCGCAAGGTCTGCGTCCGCGATGCGAAAATGGCCCGGTGGGGATTGGCGGCGCCTGCGAAAAGTCCCGCTCGATTGAAACCCTTCCAAATGGCGTCTCGTATGACGTTCTGAATATCGGCAATCAAGGATCGGACAATACAGGCATCTACAACGTGCCCGAAGGCCACTACTTCTTTATGGGGGACAACCGCGACAACTCGGCTGACAGCCGACTGCCGCAATCGGCCGGAGGTGTCGGATATGTGCCCTACGAAAACCTGATCGGCCGCGCAGATCGTATCTTCTTCTCATCGGCTGGCCGTTCGATGCTGTTCTTCTGGACATGGCGCGGCGACAGGTTCTTTAAGGCCGTCAAGTGAAGCTATCGTCTGAGATACAGGCTTTTCAAAAACGCTTGGGTTATGAATTTCAAAGCCCCGAGCTGCTTTTGCGGGCGCTGACCCATGGGTCGGTGTCGTCGCCGACGCGACCTGATAATCAGCGGCTTGAGTTTCTGGGCGACAGGGTCTTGGGTCTGGTGATGGCCACTGCCTTGCTCGAAGCAGACAAGAAAGCCACCGAAGGGCAACTCGCCCCGCGTTTCAACGCTCTGGTGCGCAAAGAGGCCTGCGCCGATGTGGCCCGCCAGATCGATCTGGGGGCGGTATTGAAGTTGGGCCGTTCCGAGATGCTTTCCGGCGGGCGCCGCAAGCAAGCCCTGCTGGGGGATGCGATGGAGGCGGTAATCGCAGCGATCTACCGCGACGCGGGGTTCGAGGCTGCGCGCGATGTGATCTTGGCCCTTTGGGGCGACCGCATTCATTCGGTTGAGGCCGACGCCCGCGACGCCAAAACCGCGCTGCAGGAATGGGCTCAGGCACGGGGTCAGAAACCGCCATCATATGTGGAAACCAAACGCAGCGGCCCGGATCACGCACCGATCTTTACCATCGCCGCGCGACTGCAGGACGGAACCGAAGCCCAAGCCACAGCTGGATCAAAACGTCAGGCCGAACAGGCGGCCGCCAAAGCGCTGCTGGATACCCTGTCCAAATAACTCAAATCACGCTCCCCACGTCATCTGGCCCAAAATACCCTGAGGTTGAGCCCGGACGGCGTCCGGGTGAAGGGGGTGGACCCCTCTAGCGCTTATAGACCCAAGCCCAAAGCACCAAATCCCTCTGGCCCGTCGGTGCAATCTGCTATAGGGGTGCGCACCTGCAACCAGGATCGCAACAGATATGACCACACGCGCCGGATTTATCGCCCTGATCGGAGAGCCCAACGCGGGCAAATCCACTCTTTTGAACCGCATGGTCGGGGCTAAGGTCTCAATCGTGACCCATAAGGTGCAGACCACCCGCGCCCGCATCCGTGGCGTGGCGATGGAAGGCGACGCGCAGTTGGTCTTTGTCGACACGCCGGGCCTGTTCAAACCCCGTCGACGTTTGGACCGCGCCATGGTGGCCGCAGCATGGGGCGGAGCGGCAGATGCGGATATCGTTGTGCTGATGGTCGAGGCGCATCGCGGTATCACCGAAGGGGTTGAACGCATCCTCGAAGGTCTGGAAGAGATCGGGCAGGGCCGCACGATCGCACTGGCCATCAACAAGATTGACAAAGTGCCAAGTGAGAAGCTCTTGGCCCTGACCAGCGATCTGAACGCGCGATACCCCTTTGCCGAAACCTTCATGATTTCGGCCGAGAAAGGCCACGGTGTTGATGACCTGCGCAGATGGCTTGCCGCTAAGCTACCGGAAGGCCCGTGGCTCTACCCCGAGGACCAGATCGCTGATCTGCCCCTGCGCATGATCGCTGCTGAAATGACGCGTGAGAAACTGACGCTGCGCCTGCATCAGGAACTGCCCTATCAGCTGACCGTCGAGACCGAGAGCTGGGAAGAGCGAAAGGACGGCTCCGCCAAGATCGATCAGGTGATCTATGTCATGCGCGACGGCCACAAGGGCATCGTTCTTGGCAAAAAGGGCGAGACGATCAAGGCGGTCAGCCAGGCCGCGCGGGCCGAGCTGGAAGAGTTTCTCGACCGCAAGATCCATCTATTCCTGCAAGTCAAAGTTCGGCCCAACTGGCTGGAGGAATCCGAGCGCTATTCGGAAATGGGTCTGGATTTCAAAGACGGTAACGCATGACGCGTCTGACGGCCGAGTTCTGGGTTCATGCATATCTGGCCCGGTTGCGGTTCCAGGACATCCCGGCCTTTGTCGTCACCCATGGGGACAACACCGCAGGCGCCGTTCTGGTCAAGCTGAACACACTTGACGGCCAGGCCGTTGCCTTTCAGCGCAGCTTTGACCTGATGAGCGGTGAACGCATTTGGGTCGAGCTTTCCAAAGGTGCTGAGCTGGACGTGGATTCTGCCATCGCCAAACAACGCAGCTTTGACCCTGATCTTTGGGTAATCGAGGTCGAAGACCGGCAAGGGCGGCATTTGCTGGGTGAAGAAGGGCTGGAATAACAACCCTTCAACTTCCATGGCTGCCGACAGGATCAGCCGTTCTCACCCAAATACACAAAGCTCATTTTGTTGCCGTCGGGATCGCGGGCATATGCACCAAAGAAGTTGGGACCATAGTCAGGGCGTTCGCCCGGATCGCCTTCGTTGGTGCCACCATTTGCCAGAGCCGCCGCATGCACGTCGCGCACCTCGTCCTGACTTTGACATAGAAGGCCAACCATAGTGCCATTGCCAACAGTTGCTTCACCTTTGTCGAACGGTGTGGCAACCCAGATGGTACCCCCGCCGCGCAGCTCATAACAGACCGCATGCGGCATGTATTCGGCGATGACCTTGCCGCCCATTTTCGACACAACGGCATCGTAATACCCGCGCGCTTTGGGCACATCGTTAGAACCGATCATGACATAGTTAAGTGACATTTTTGAATTCCCTGAAAAAGAACGTAAAGGGAACATTAGGGATTACCCAGGCAACGCGCAACTCTTTTTTCGACACGCGACGGGTCATCATCATTGTGGCCAAATTACTGATATGTGATCGGAAACGACCGAGCGGTTCTTTTTATCGGCAATCCGAATGTGTAAGTTTTGTGAATGCTTGATTTGAACGATGCACACCCCCTTCAGAAAAGCCAGAATTACGAGATCTTTGATCACCCGGTTCATGCCGGCGTTTTGTTGAAGGTGCGCGTGGATAAGCCGAAAAAAAGGCTGTTCAAACGGTATTCGCAATACCGGTATGGCAACCTCCGGCAATGGAGCCGTGAGGCGAATGAGTACCTTGCCGCTCTGCACCGGGGATGCCCCGAGATCTGGCGGCTTGCGGGGTTTTTCGGCTATGCCGCGACCAGCAGGGGGCCAGCTATTGCTGTCGAGAAGATGACAGGCCCGGACGGGCAGATGGCGCGCACGCTGGCGCAAGAGTTCAACGAAACGCCAAAGGATGATCCAAAACGCGATGCCCTGAAACAAGAGCTGATCGAGCTTTTGGATGACCTTGATCGTGGTCGCATTATTGTTGGGGATATCGGGCTGCAAAATATCGTGCGGGCTCAGGAGCGTGACGGAAAGCTTGTGGTGATCGACGGGTTGGGAGAGCGTGTTTTGCTGCCGCTGACCTTGATCAATGCGCAGGCGTTCCGGTTCCAATCCATGCGCCGTCGCAAACGGCTCTTGCGATAACGCGTGCGATCAGGTTTTCTGCCTTTGTTTCTGGACTTGAAGATCAGTTGGACTGGCGCGATCACGGCATACTTCTGACCTCTCGCCGTCATGGTGAGACGGCAGCGATTATCGAGGTCTTTACCGAAGACCATGGCCGCCATGCGGGTGTTGTGCGTGGAGGGACCAGTCGCAAGATCGCGCCGATCCTTCAGCCCGGAGCGCAATTGGATGTTCTGTGGCGCGCGCGGTTAGAGGAGCATCTGGGCACGTTTCAGGTAGAACCCTTGCGATCGCGGGCGGCTGCGGCCTTTTCCGGGCGGTTGGCGTTGTCCGGTTTGAACGCGGTGGTGGCGCTATTGTCATTCTGTCTGCCCGAGCGCGCTGCCTATCAGGCGCTTTATAAACAAACCGAACAGCTTATGGATTTGCTGGGCCAGGATGAGATCTGGCCGTTGGCCTATATGCACTGGGAACGCACCCTGCTCGAGTCGATGGGTTTTGGGCTGGATTTGACGTCTTGCGCCGTGACTGGCGCAACCGAGGGGCTGGTTTTTGTGTCCCCCAAGACCGGGCGCGCAGTAAGCGCTCAAGGAGCAGGGGAATGGGCGGACAAGCTACTGCCTCTACCACCTTGCCTGCGCGGAGAAGGTTCGGCACCGGATGCCGAGATCGTGCAAGCCCTTGAGACGACCGGGTACTTTCTGCACCACCGCGTCGCTCCGTCACTAGGCCATACACCTCTGCCCGAGGCGCGCGGGCGGTTCGTGGACCATTTCACTCGACGGCTGTGAAAACCATCTCATGACCTGTTTCATTGCGTAGGATCAGCACATCGCCGGATACTTCGGACTGCGTCATCGCAAGTAGGGCCGCGAAAAAGGTCCCTTCGGCCTCTAGCCCCGCACAGGCGGCGCGGGTCGCGGACAGGTCTTTGATCTCGAACCAGGGGTAAGGGGCGTCCAACGTGCCAGAATAGCTGTTGCAAGGCGCGTTGCCGGCAATCTTGCCCTCTGCTGGAAAGCTCAAGATAGCGCTTGCTGCGTAGGGCTGACCGTCAATCTCCTGCAGAGACCAACTGCGGTCTGCTGCGCCATAGGCTGTGACGGTTTCGTCCTTGTCACACTGTAACAGGGCGACAAAGGGCAGGGTCAGGATCAAACGGGTCATCACGTGATCTTAGCGCGTCCCTACATCAGCCGAAACCACCCTCAAAAAGCGATTTCCCCGCTCAAAAGTTCGTCGCGCACTTCAAGCCGGGGTCGCCAGTTGTATCGCGTATCTGCCTGAATCGGAGCCCAGTACAAGGCACCGCTGTTTCGCCACGGGTCAAGGATGATGCTGTCTTTCATGGTCGCGCCTTTGGCACTGATGGCGGCTGAATGGTGAATGATGCGCCAAGAGGTCGGAGGCGAGGTCACCCAATGCAGGTCAAGAGTTCGAAAGCCTTCCTGGTTGAGACGTCCTGTCATCGCCTGCGCCCAGTCGTT
This sequence comes from Ruegeria sp. HKCCA6707, assembly GCF_013033515.1. Lineage (GTDB taxonomy): Bacteria > Pseudomonadota > Alphaproteobacteria > Rhodobacterales > Rhodobacteraceae > Ruegeria. Next base: position 63,835 of record NZ_WQEG01000012.1, read on the forward strand.
GCACAGACCTTTTTCGCGAAACCCGTTGGCGATTTTTGCATTGTGCACGAGCGCAGAATCCGTCACCTGCCACTCTCGCGCCAGTCGCTGAGAATACTCGTATGAGATTGTGGCGGCGCGCTGCGCCTCGGCAGGGTCGACATTGGGGCCCAGATTGCGGATTTCGGCGGCCAAAGCATCGATGTCGGTCTGGCTGGCCGTGGGGTAGGTCGTGGCACACCCTCCGAGAGCGAGGAGGACAAATGTCAGGCACAGGGCGAAGAGGCGTCTGGTCATGTTTCTTGGTTCGTCTGCTGTTCGGTCAAAGCGTGTTCGTTGGGTGCAGTAGTCGCGTTGCGCCGGTCTTCCTAGGGGAAAGTTTCAGAATTGGCGGATCGAGGCCGATCCGTTGCAGAGCGTGATCAATTTGACCAAAAAAGACCCGGCTGCTTGAAGCCGGGTCAGGTGGGGAAACCGCGATGACAACCGGGCGTCAGCCCAGCAGCCGTCGCGCAATGACTTGAGCCTGAATTTCGGCGGCGCCTTCAAAGATGTTCAGAATACGCGCGTCACACAGCACGCGGCTAATCTTGTACTCCAGCGCGAACCCGTTGCCACCATGGATCTGCAGCCCATTGTCAGCAGCAGCCCAGGCCACCCGGGCCCCCAACAGCTTGGCCATTCCGGCCTCAAGGTCACAGCGATGGCCGTTGTCTTTTTCCCAGGCCGAGAAATAGGTCAGTTGCCGGGCAATCATGATCTCGACCGCCATCATGGCCAGCTTGCCTGAAACGCGGGGGAAGTTGATCAGGGATTTGCCGAACTGCTTGCGGTCCTGCGCGTATTGCATCGCGATATCCAGCGCGCTTTGGGCTACGCCAATTGCGCGCGCGGCGGTCTGGATGCGGGCGGATTCGAAAGTCTCCATCAGCTGTTTGAAGCCTTTGCCTTCTTCGCCACCCAGCAGGTTTTCGCCCTTCACGTGGAATCCGTCAAAGCCCAGTTCGTATTCCTTCATGCCGCGGTAGCCCAGAACTTCGATCTCACCACCTGTCATGCCAGGGGTGGGAAAGGGGTTCTCATCCGTGCCTGGCGTCTTTTCCGCCAAAAACATCGACAACCCGCGATGATCGCTGGTGTCGGGGTTTGTGCGGGCCAGCAAGGTCATCACATGGGTGCGGGCCGCATGGGTGATCCAAGTCTTGTTACCGGTGATCTGATAATCGCCGTTGTCATCCTTGACGGCGCGGGTGCGCAGGCTGCCCAGATCCGAGCCGGTATTGGGTTCGGTGAATACTGCTGTTGGCAGAATCTCGGCGCTGGCCAGCTTTGGCAGCCAGTTTGCCTTCTGCTCATCTGTGCCGCCGGCCAGAATCAACTCAGCCGCGATCTCGGAGCGGGTGCCCAGCGATCCCACGCCGATATAGCCGCGCGATAGTTCTTCCGACACCACGCACATTGAGGCTTTGGACAGGCCGAAACCGCCGAATTCTTCGGGGATGGTCAGGCCAAAGACGCCCATCTCGGCCAGCTCCTCGATGATCTCGATTGGGATCAACTCGTCTTTTAGGTGCCATTCATGCGCGTTCGGTTCGACCTTTTCCTGTGCATAGCGGCGGAACTGGTCGCGGATCATTTCCAGTTCATCGTCCAACCCGGAAGCACCGAACATGGTCGCGCCCGCCTGATCCTGCATCAACGCAACCAACCGGCTGCGCGCGGGTTGCGAGTTGGCCTGCGCCATCAATGTCTGAACCTCGATGCATTGGAAACCAGATAAAGCGTCCCAACCCAGACCCATATCCTGCAGGCGAATAACTTCACCCTGGTTCATCGGAATTCCGCCAGCGATCTGATGCAGGTACTCGCCAAAAGCGATCTGGTGCAAGAGTTGTTCCAGCTCAGCAAATTTGCCTTCAGCGTCCAGGGCCTCGGCCCAGCGCTGCATCTGTTGCAAGGACTGGTGATATGTGGCCAACCAGGCCAGACCATGTGCTGCGGTCTGGTTTGCCTCGATCAAGCCGCCCGACACACGCCCATCTTGCACAACCATTTCACGGACAGATTCCCGCGCGAGGTCATAGACAGTCTGAACCGCGGGCAAAGCAGCACGGGTGAGTGTCAGAAGCTCGGGCAACACGGCTGCGGGGGTCATGGTGGTCACATCCTGTCCGTCATGAGGCATGAATCACGTCCTTCTCTGGGTTGTCCGGTCATATCATGCTGCACATGCAGCGCAACAAAAATACTTTATTTGACGCAAAAAAGTTCAAAAGTTACGCGATGAATTTTGCAGTGCAGAGAAAAATCTGGGTGCTATGTAGGGGCATGACTTTGTTTTCACTTATGTCTCCGCAGGATCTGTATTTGGCATTTCTAGTGGCGTTTGTCGCGGGATGGATCAAGGGCATGGTCGGGTTTGCCATGCCGATGGTACTTATTTCAGGGCTTAGCATCATGTTGCCGCCGGATTTGGCCTTGGCCGGATTGATCCTGCCGACACTTGTGACAAACGGCGTTCAAGCGCTCCGCGAAGGGCCGGTCGCGGCGCTCTCGTCGATCCGTCGGTTCCGGGTGTTTTTGAGCATCGGCTTGCTCTGCCTTTTGGTCAGCGCGCAACTGGTCAGTGTGATGTCCCCACAGGCGCTTTTGTTGATGATCGGGCTGCCGGTGTCTTTTTTCGCCCTGATCCAGCTTTTGGGCGTGAAACTGGTGCTGCAAAACCCGTCGCTGCGCATCGAGGCGCTGATTGGTGGGCTTGCGGGATTTGTTGGCGGGTTTTCGGGTGTTTGGGGGCCGCCGACGGTATCGTACCTGACGGCTCTGAACACGCCCAAGGCTGAACAAATGCGGATCCAAGGGGTGATTTATGGCCTTGGCGCCGTGGCTCTGGTCGTCGCGCATCTGGGGTCGGGTATCCTGCGTACCGAAACGGCGCTGTTCTCGGCCACGCTTGTGCCCCCGGCCATCGCCGGGATGATGTGCGGCCTGGCAGTTCAAACCCGCATCGACCAGACCCAATTCAGAAAGCTGACGCTGTTGGTGTTGCTAATCGCCGGGTTGAACCTGCTGCGCCGTGCGCTTTTGGGCTAGGCCCGCCTGTCCCAAAACCGAAAGGCAAAATAGAGACCAAGCATCAGGAAGAACAAACCCGAGATATCGCCGATGAGAAAGGCAATATATTCCACTCGGGCACTGCCAAAGGCTGCGTTGGTCAGGATTGCGACCAGAACGGATGTAATTACGCCAACGCCCATCACACAGGACCAGCAAGGGCGTCGATCTGGCTTTGGAAACAGATCCCACCCCATCCATTTGAACGCATAGAACACCGCAGGCACCGTCGTGACCGCCACGACGATCGCCAACAGTCGGCTGGGCAGAAACACGCTCCAACCGCCGACCATGACGAACACCAAGAATACCCCGGGCAGCAGCGAAAAGATCGCGCGCCACCCCAACAACCACGCCGCAAGGACCCGTACGCCGTGGGGTAGGAACAGCAAGCTGGCATAGCTTGGATACTGCGGAAAGAACATGTTCTGCAAAGGCATCAACACCTCGAAGGTGAAGATGGAAGCAAGAACATAGGCCGACGAGGCGATTAAGGTTTCAGAAATCCAGTCACGCACAAAGGTCAGCCAAATTGTTGTTCATCTGTTACCGCGGTGCATTGACCACATAGCGCCCGCGGTTCGCATTACCACTTTGCGAGAGGTAACCCTTTTGAACCAGAGACTTCAAAGCGCGAAAAAAGGTCGGGCGCGATACGCTCTGAACCAAAGTATGCTCAATCAGCCCAAAGGTGCGAACCTCTTGCTGTGACTTCGACAGCTCTTCGGCGGCATAATAGATGTCTTTTTCCACCGGAGAGAGTTCTTCCAGCCCCAGAGTACGCTCCATGCTTTGCATGAGTTTGCGAAGTTCAGCAAGTTTCGAGATTTCTGTCATCATATTCCTGTGTTGTTCAGTGCCGGTCCATGATTGGCGGCGCGTTACCAAAACGCCGAAACCAACACTCACCCCCATTTTCCTGTCCATTACAAAATCTGGTCAGCCATTAGCGCAGGTGTGAGTGAGCGCGCAAAGGCCAGCCAAGGTTGAACGACGGCTCGGGCATATACGCGCCTTGTGCCGTCGCTGCAATGGTCTCAGTCTTAGACTATGGCCAACCAGCCTCGCAACGCGATCTGAACCGGTTCGCGTCAACGTGATGGGTTGTGTTGTCCGGCGGAAACATATTGCACACCGGAAAGAAGGAAAGGGGCCAAGAGGCCCCTTTCCCGACTAGCCGATTGCGACGGCCTTTATGTCTTCGTCGATGAACGGGACATACTGCTCAAAGTTTTCGGCAAACATATGCACCAGCTTTTCGGCCTGTTTGTCGAATGCAGCTTGATCATCCCATGTGCGACGCGGGTCCAAAAGCACCTCGGGGACGCCTGGAACCGAGACCGGAACATCAAAGCCGAAATTCGCATCTTTGCGGAATTCTGCATCCCGCAGCGATCCTTCAAGTGCTGCCGTCAACAGGGCGCGGGTGGCTTTGATCGGCATCCGGCTGCCAATTCCATAGGCGCCTCCGGTCCAGCCGGTATTTACCAGCCAACATGTGGCGCCGTGCTGAGCGATCTTGTTGCGCAACAGATTGCCATAGGCTTCGGGACGGCGCGGCATGAAGGGGGCACCGAAACAGGTTGAGAACGTGGGCTGCGGCTCGGTCACGCCACGTTCGGTGCCTGCCACCTTGGAGGTGAAACCGGAAAGGAAGTGATACATCGCTTGCGCCGGGGTCAGACGCGCGATGGGCGGCAGCACACCAAAGGCATCACAGGTCAACATGATGATGTTTTTCGGATGCCCGCCAAGCGCGCTGGACGAGGCGTTCGAGATATATTCCAGCGGGTAGGCACAGCGCATGTTGGCTGTCAGGGAGTCGTCATCGAAATCCAGTTCCTTGGTTTCTGGGTCAAAGACCATGTTTTCGATCACAGTCCCGAACTTGCTGGTGGTCGCATAGATCTCGGGTTCGGCTTCGGCACTCAGATTGATGGTCTTGGCATAGCAGCCACCTTCGAAGTTGAAGGTGCCACGATCCGACCAGCCATGTTCGTCATCGCCAATCAAAATGCGGGCGGGGTCTGCTGACAGAGTCGTCTTACCGGTGCCGGACAGGCCAAAGAAAACCGCCGTATCAACCGGATTGCCAACCGCGTGGTTTGCCGAACAGTGCATCGGCATCACGCCTTTCTCGGGCAGCATGTAGTTCAGCAGTGTAAAGACGGATTTCTTGTTCTCACCCGCATATTCTGTGCCGCCAATCAGGATCAGCTTGCGATCAAAGTTCAGCGCGATCACTGTTTCGCTTTGGCAATCGTGTTTCTTGGGGTCTGCCTGAAAGCTGGGGCAGTTGATGATGGTGAAATCTGCGACGAAATCATCCAGATCTTCACGATCCGGACGGCGCAGCAGGTGCCGGATAAACAGATTGTGCCAGGCCAGTTCGGTGACCATACGCACATTGATCGAATAGGTCGGGTCAGCACCACCAACGAGATCCTGAACGAAATAGTCGCGGCCTTTCATGTGCGCGAGCATATCCTGATGAAGGGCATCAAACCCTTCCGGGCTCATGGCCGCGTTATTTTCCCACCAGATACTGTCTGCAACGCTGTCGGTCTTGACCACATGCTTGTCTTTAGGTGACCGACCGGTGAATTTGCCGGTGGTCACAAGAAACGCGCCACCCTGGCCAAGGGTTCCTTCATCGCGTTTCAGGGCTTCTTCGATCAGCGCCGGTTCCATGAAGTTGTAATAGACATTGCCCAGACCCTCGATGCCTTGATCTTCGAGCCGGAATTGCGGGTTAACCCGTCCAGATGTCATGTCACTCTTCTCCTATGGCGGCGCCCCGGGCGTGTTTGCCGGCTACGCACATTGGGTATTTTGCCGGGAGTACCCGGCGGGTGAGCGGGTCTTACCATGGCATTTTAGGGCATGAACAGAAGGGTTTGGTGTAGTTAGCGCAACCAAGTTCAGGTTTAGCGCAACCAATTTTTCCTGTCGGAAAATCGAAGGTGTTTCTGGGCCCGGTTAAGGCTTTTTTGCCGCATCTGTGTGACAACAAACGCACGATTCTCAGATACGGATTGATTCGCGGCCTTAAAAACGCCAGAAATGCGTACAATAAGCGCATTATTGCGTGATTGAGCAGGAACAGGGGCAAACCCGATGTCAAAAATTGCACTGGTGGACGACGATAGGAACATCCTGACGTCCGTTTCCATGACGCTCGAAGCGGAAGGCTTTGAGGTCGAAACCTATAATGACGGTCAAGCGGCGCTTGATGCGTTCAACAAGAAGCTGCCCGATATGGCGGTTCTGGATATCAAGATGCCCCGCATGGACGGTATGGATCTGTTGCAGCGACTGCGCCAGAAAACCCAGATGCCGGTGATTTTCCTGACCTCCAAAGACGATGAGATCGATGAGGTTTTGGGTCTGCGGATGGGCGCCGACGATTATGTCAAGAAGCCGTTCTCACAGCGTCTGCTGGTTGAACGTATTCGCGCTTTGTTGCGCCGTCAGGAAGCAACGGATGGGGATGCGGCAGGCACCACCACCGGCGATACCAAGGTGATGGAGCGGGGCGAGCTGCGCATGGATCCGCTGCGCCACGCTGTCAGTTGGAAAGGCAACGATGTTTCGTTGACCGTGACCGAGTTTCTTCTGCTGCAGGCGCTCGCACAACGACCGGGATTCGTCAAAAGCCGCGATCAGTTGATGGATGTGGCCTATGACGATCAGGTCTATGTGGACGACCGCACCATCGATAGCCACATCAAGCGCCTGCGCAAGAAGATGCGCGCGGCTGATCCAGAGTTTTCAGCCATCGAAACGCTTTACGGTATCGGGTATCGATATAATGAAGAATAAGATCTGCGGATCTTGGTGGGATAACTGATCTTCGTGCGTGATACGGATAGGGAACAAGAACTGCAGGACGGCGATGTCGTTCTTGGGGATGATTGGGTCATTCCCCAGGATCCCGATTTTTCTGAACTGCGCGAGAAACGTTCGCGGCGGAATTTGTTTTCGCTGCGCAGTTCGCCGCTTGCACGCCGGATTATCACGCTCAACCTGATCGCGCTTGTGATCTTGGTTGGTGGGTTGCTGTATCTTGACGACTCTCGAACCGAAAGAGTGCAACAAACCGCCAGCAACCTGATTGGCGACGCCCAACTTGTGAGCAACGTGTTTGAAACGCAACTGCGTCAACCGGGTCGCACAAGCAATGGTGAAGCAACCGCATTGGACGTGCGCGACACGCTGTCAGGTTTGACCCTGCCCGAAGGGGGTGAGGTCTTTGTGTATGACAGCACCGGTACTCTGGTCGGATGGACGCGCGGCGCTTCGGTAGATATCGATTTGCCCGTTCTCATGCGCTCGGACAGCGATGCTGGGAGCGCGCGCACTCTGATCAGTGACGCGTTGACCGCCGTCTGGCGGGGTGTGTCCGCGATTTTCAGTAATTACGATGCCGATTCGGCGCCGACTCTGGCGCAACAGGTGCAGCAGATTGTACCCGGCGCTTTGAATGGCGAGATTCAGGTGCAGGCCGTCAAAGACGAACACGGAGAGACCGTGATCGTCGCCGCAGCCCCTATCAACCTTGATGCGGTTCCGGTTGGCGCGGTTGCCATGGCCGGTCCTGCGGGTGAGATCGACGCGCTGGCGCGCCAGCAGCAAGAGCGTATCTTGCAGATGTTCGTTGTGGCTCTGTTGGTCTCGATTGGTCTTAGCCTGATCCTGGCCTCGACCATCGCCAATCCGCTGGCTGATCTGGCGGCAGCCGCCGAAATGGGGAAAGACCGCGGATCAGGGGTGAACCCGGGACGGATCCGCATTCCCGATCTCGGCGCGCGACCCGATGAGATCGGACGGCTCAGCCGCGCGCTGCGCGGAATGGTTGGCGCGCTTTACAACAGGATCGACGCCAACGAACAGTTCGCCGCTGACGTCGCGCATGAGATCAAGAACCCTCTGGCCAGTTTGCAATCGGCGGTGGGTACGCTGCGCATGGTCAAACGCGATGATCAGCGCGAAAAACTGCTGGGTGTGATCGAACATGACGTGCGTCGCCTTGACCGGCTTGTCAGTGACATTTCGAATGCGTCGCGTCTGGATGCCGAACTTGTCAAAGAAGCTGAACAGCCCTTTGATCTACTCAACCTGCTAAACAATATCGGTCAGTTCCTGGGTGAAGACGCGCGCTCGAAGGGGATCGACTATATCACCGACATGCCGAAAGGTCCGATTGTCATCAACGGGCTTGAGGCACGTCTGGCGCAGGTTTTCGTAAACCTGATCACCAACGCGATTTCCTTCTGCACCGAAAATGATGCTATCCGTGTCTGGGTGCGCCAGCGCGACAACCGGGTCCTTGTGGTTGTCGAGGACACTGGCCCTGGGATTCCCGATCAGGCGCTCACCAAGGTATTCAAACGGTTCTATTCGCAACGCCCGGAAGAGCATTTTGGCAACAATTCAGGCCTCGGATTAGCAATTTCTAAACAGATCGTCGAAGCCCATGGCGGCGTGATCTGGGCTGAAAACATTCGCCCAACCGAAGCCGATGTCACTTCGGACCCATTGGGGGCCCGGTTCGTGGTGGGTCTTCCCATCTAACGCATGACGGTCACGACCCTATCCGAAACAGCAGGTCTGGATCAGGCCTGTATCCACGCGACTTGTGTTTCTGTGGGCGGTAAGGGGCTGTTGCTGATTGGTGCGTCCGGTTCGGGCAAATCAACGCTTGCGCTGCAGATGATGGCACTGGGCGCGCAGTTGGTTGCGGATGATCGCGTTGATCTTTGGCTGCAAGCTGATGCCGTGATGGCGGTGGCCCCGACGCGATTACGCGGCCTGATCGAGGCGCGGGGAATCGGGTTATTGCAGGCTGTAGCGTCCGAGGCTGTGCCGATCACCTATGTCATCGACCTTGATCAAACAGAGCCCGCGCGCCTGCCCGATCCTGTTCAAGTTTCTGTGCTGGGGCAATCTGTTCCCTTGCTTCGCGCGCACGGCTTGCCCAACTTGCCGGCAGCACTCATGCAATTGGCAAAGAAAGGGCGTGTGGATCCGCAATGGCCGAGCAAGTGACAACACAGCAGCGTATCGTGTTGGTTACCGGCCCGTCCGGGGCCGGGCGCTCCACGGCTATTCATGTGCTTGAAGATCTCGGCTTTGAGGCGATCGACAACCTGCCCATGGGGCTTTTGACCCGTTTGTTGGACGGCGCCGACCCCTCGGGCCCGATGGCGTTGGGCATCGACGCGCGCAATCGGGATTTTTCGACCATTGGGTTCATCGAGTTGGCCGCCAAGCTTGGCCGCATGGCGCAGGTCGACCTGACCGTGTTGTATCTGGATTGCAATGACGATGTCCTGTTGCGGAGATATTCGGAAACCCGCCGCCGCCATCCCTTTGCCCAAGGTGCAAGCCCCGAAACAGGGATTCAGCAGGAAAAGGAACTGCTGTTGCCGATCCGGGAAATCGCCGACAGTTTGATCGACACCAGCGCGCTGAACGTTCACCAGCTACGTGAAGAGGTTGAGCTGTGGTTCGCGCCTCAAGGTGGTCGACACTTGGCTGTGTCAGTCGAGTCTTTCTCGTATAAACGCGGGTTGCCGCGCGGGCTCGACATGGTGTTTGATTGCCGGTTTCTGGCCAATCCTTACTGGCGACCGGAATTGCGCGCCGAGGATGGTCGAAATGCAGATGTTGCAGCCTATGTTCAGTCAGATGGAAACTATGACGCGTTCTTTGACCGGGTCGTTGACCTGCTGATCGTTTTGCTTCCTGCCTTTCGGGCCGAAGGCAAGGCGCATTTGTCCATAGCTTTTGGATGCACCGGTGGGCAACACCGCTCGGTCGCCGTGGCCGAAGCTGTTGCAAAGACCCTTGCAGAAGCGGGTCAGCAGGTGTCAATAAGGCATCGCGAAATGGAGCGTCGATCGTTGAATGTGAGGCCGGATTGATCGGGATCGTAATTGTTGCGCATGGTGGGTTGGCAAAGGAATATCTGGCAGCCACTCAGCATGTGGTGGGTAAACAGCCCGGGCTGGTCGCCATCTCGATCGAGGCGGACCATGACCGTGAGGAAAAACAAGCCGAAATCTGTCGCGCGGCCGACGCCGTAGATGCTGGTGACGGGGTCGTCGTCGTCACTGATCTTTTTGGCGGCAGCCCATCGAATCTGAGCTTGCGCGCCTGCGCCCCGCAGGATCGACGCATCCTATATGGTGCGAATCTCCCCATGCTGATCAAATTGGCCAAAAGCCGCCACCTGCCACTGGCTGATGCGGTGCGGGGCGCATTGGAAGCTGGACGCAAATATATAAATGCGCAAAATGTGACGTTAGAGTGATTTGGACTGACTTTAATGACGACTAAAAGACTGAAAATAATAAATGAAAAGGGCCTGCACGCGCGCGCATCAGCAAAATTGGTCGAAGTGGTAGAAGGGTTCGATGCCAATGCCGAGGTGTCGAAAGACGGTCTTTCTGCGTCTGGAGACAGTATAATGGGCCTTTTGATGTTGGCAGCATCGCGCGGAACGACTATTGACGTCGAGACGTCCGGACCGGATGCTGAGGCGTTGGCAGACGCGTTAGAGACTTTGGTGAACGACAAGTTTGGTGAAGGGTTCTGAAGCAGAAATTTCGCTGCCAAACTGAGGGATGGGAAGACCAGGAATTGGCGGAAACCACGCACCATAGCAAGACGGCACCCGTCGTGGATCAAACTGCGGAAGTGGGCGAAGTCTATGACCGTAGAACGCTGACCTACGCAAATTCCTTTGATGACGCTTGGACGGCGACGGCCATTCGCGCCATCGAATGGTGTACTGGCAAGCTGACCATTTTGCGCATGGTCAACAAGTTCGAAAAAAGCAACGAACACTACCGCGGCCAGAAATTCTGGGGTGGCGCGCTCAACACCATGGGGATCGATCTGACCACCCCACAGGAGCAGATTGCGCGCATTCCGAAAGAGGGCCCGGTGGTGGTTGTCGCCAACCACCCGCATGGCATGGTTGACGGGATGATCCTGGCCGAGTTGATCGGCAGGGTCCGCAGCGACTATCGCATCCTGACACGCTCGGTCCTGACCGGCCTGGATGAGGCTGCGACGTCGTTCATGATTCCAGTCCCGTTTCCCCACGACCCCGAGGCGCAGGCCAAAATGCTTGAGATGCGCGGCAAAGCGATGGACCATCTGAAAGAGGGCGGTGTTGTAGCTCTGTTCCCGTCCGGTGTGGTGATGTCGTCCGACGACTGGTTCGGCCCCGCTATCGAACGCGAATGGAATGTGTTCACAGCGAAAATGATCCGCCGTTCGGGCGCACGTGTCGTGCCTATTTTCTTTCCGGGAAGCAACTCGCGCTGGTATCAGATCGCCAATCGTCTTTCACCGATCCTGCGTCAGGGATTGCTGCTGCACGAGATCGTTCGGTCCTGCAACAAGCCTCAATCCCCGGTCATCGGCGACCCGATTTCCGATCAGGATATGGAATTGCTCGAGCGTGACCCGCGCGGCTTTATGGGCTGGCTCAGAAATCACACTTTGTCTTTGGGCAAAGCTGGCAAGGATTGATCCGCTACTTCAGGTCGCGCAAACCTCCTGAAGGTGCTGTTTTGTTCACCGCGTGGGGACAGGTACGTCGCCTCGGTAGTCATAGAAACCCCGTTGCGTCTTGCGTCCCAGCCATCCGGCCTCGACATATTTCGTAAGCAGCGGACAGGGTCGATATTTGGTGTCGGCCAGCCCGTCATGCAGCACATTCATGATCGCAAGGCAGGTGTCCAGCCCGATGAAATCCGCCAGTTCCAACGGCCCCATCGGATGGTTGGCCCCCAGTTTCATCGACTGGTCAATGGACTGAACGCTGCCCACACCTTCATAGAGCGTATAAACCGCCTCGTTGATCATCGGCATCAGGATGCGGTTAACAATAAACGCAGGGAAATCCTCGGCACTGGCCGCGGTTTTGCCCAGCTTGTCCACGACGGTTTTACAGGCCGAAAACGTTTCTTCATCCGTTGCAATCCCGCGGATCAATTCCACCAGCTGCATCACCGGCACCGGGTTCATAAAGTGGAAGCCCATGAACTTTTCCGGCCGATCCGTACGGCTGGCCAGCCGGGTGATCGAGATCGACGAGGTGTTAGACGTCAGAATCGTATGCGGCTGCAGATGTGGTTGCAGATCTTCGAAAATCGCCTGTTTGACCGTTTCCCTTTCGGTGGCGGCCTCGATCACCAGATCGGTTTGCCCCAGGTCCGGCAGGCTCAGGGTGGTTCTGATTCGCTTCAACGCCCCAGAAACCGCCTCTTCGGTGATCTTTCCACGCGACGCTTGACGCGACAAGTTTGCCTCGATCGTCGAAATTGCGGCATTCAGCGCATCTTGGCTGATGTCATTCAGCAATACATCATAGTCTGCCAGAGCCAACACATGCGCAATTCCGTTGCCCATCTGACCGGCGCCGATCACTCCTACAGATTTGATTTCCATGGCTTAAGCCTCTGCTCGCTGAATATGCCGGACATTATCGGCAGTTCCGTCCGGGCGGCAAGGGGCTGAGGCCACTCTAAGCTGCGTAAATTGCGCGCGTTAGCGGTTTCTAAAGACTTGGGGCTGCAAGATGGCGACCGGGTGAAAAATGGGTGAGTGATATGAGCTACCAAGCTATCAGCGTGGGCGGTCCCACGGATGTTGTGTGCCGGTACGGCACCTCAGGTCTTGCGTTTCGTGGGCCAAAACAGCCTTTGGAGCAAGGATACATTGCCTGCATCGGGGGCGACGAAACATTTGGCCGATTTGTTGAGGCGCCGTTTCCGGCAGTACTCGAAGACCGGCTCACACGGCGATGCGTGAATTTCGGCAGTCTGTTTTGCGGTATCGACGCGATGGTCCATGATAGCGGTCTGATCGATCTGGCCAATGGTGCTGGTCTTTGCGTTGTTCAGCTGCCCTCGGCGGTCAGCCAGTCAAACAGGTTCTACCGCGTACATGTCCGTCGAAACGACCGGTTTCTCGCGCCAACGGCTGAGCTGGTTGCGCTATTTCCCGAAGTGGATTTCACAGAGGTGCATTTCGTTCAGCATCTGCTACAGCGATTGCGGTCGGTTTCTGAAGCCCGTTTCGAGAAAATTACGCAAGAACTGCAGCAGCAATGGCTGCAGAGTATGAACCAAATTCTTGACCAGATAGAGACTCCGACCATTCTGCTGTGGTTACAGATCAACCGCGGTGCATTTGACTGCGCACCGATCGAAACGTCCATGGTGCAGGCGCTACAGCATCGTACTCAAGATATCGTTACTGTTCCCGTACAGGTGTCAGGCGAATCCGATGAGTTGGAAGACATGCTGTTTGGTACGTTGCAACAACCGATAGCGGAACACATGCTGGGCCCGGCAGCTCATCGGCATATTGCCGAGGCATTGACTTGGTCAATCAACAGTCAGGGATGAAAAAAGGCCCGCCAAAGACGGGCCTTTCCCAAAAATCATGGGCTTAGGCTTAACCCAGTTTTTCGGTGAGTTCCGGTACGGCTGCAAACAGGTCTGCAACCAATCCGAAATCGGCAACCTGGAAGATCGGTGCCTCTTCGTCCTTGTTGATCGCGACGATGACCTTGCTGTCTTTCATACCGGCCAAGTGCTGGATCGCACCCGAGATACCGACGGCGACATAGAGGTCCGGGGCAACAACCTTACCGGTCTGACCCACCTGCCAGTCGTTCGGGGCATACCCCGAGTCGACCGCCGCGCGGGACGCACCGACGGCAGCGCCCAGCTTGTCAGCCAGTTTTTCGATCAGCGCGAAATCCTCTTCCGAGCCGACACCACGTCCACCGGACACAACAACACCGGCCGAGGTCAGCTCGGGGCGGTCGCTTTCGGCCACTTTGTCTTCAACCCATTCAGACAGGCCTTCGGAGCCGGGAACCGAAACGGTCTCAACCGGGGCAGAGCCGCCTTCGCCAGCCGCGTCAAAGCTTGCAGTCCGCAAGGTGACAACTTTCTTGGCGTCGTTCGACTTCACCGTCTGGATCGCGTTGCCCGCATAGATCGGACGCTCAAAGGTCGACCCGTCCACCACGCCGGATGCATCCGAGATCACCATCACGTCCAGCAGGGCTGCCACGCGCGGCATCACGTTCTTGGCGTCTGTGGTCGCAGGGGCCACGATATGCTCATACCCATCGGCCAGCGATACGATCAGCGCAGCGGTCGATTCCGCCAGGCGATGACCCAGCGATGCATCTTCGGCCACCAACACCTTGGCCACACCGTCGATCTTGGCGGCGGCCTCACCGGCAGCGGCGGCCGAGCCACCTGCGGCCAGAACGGTCACATCACCCAGAGCTTTTGCAGCGTTGACAGCCTTGGCTGTGGCGTCCAGCGCCAGTTCACCATTGTTGACTTCGGCAAGCAGAAGTACAGCCATTACACAGCCCCCGCTTCTTTGAGTTTCTCGACCAGCTCGTCGACAGAGCCCACGATGATACCAGCGGCGCGCGCTGGCGGCTCTTCGGTTTTGACCACTTCCAGACGCGGGGTGACGTCGACGCCGTAATCGGCGGCGGTTTTCTCATCCAACGGCTTTTTCTTGGCCTTCATGATGTTGGGCAGCGACGCATAGCGCGGCTCGTTCAGGCGCAGATCAACGGTCACGATGGTCGGCATCTTGACGCTGATGGTCTGCAAACCGCCATCAACCTCGCGGGTGATCTTGGCGCTATCGCCTTCGATATCCACCTCAGATGCAAAAGTCGCCTGGCTCCAACCCAGCAGGGCCGACAGCATCTGGCCGGTGGCGTTCATGTCATTGTCGATCGCCTGTTTGCCCGCCAGAACAATGCCCGGCTGCTCTTCCTCGACCACTTTGGCCAGGATCTTTGCGACGGCCAGAGGTTCGATATCGGTGTGTACGTCATCAGCGGCCACGACCAGAATCGCGCGGTCAGCACCCATGGCCAATGCGGTACGCAGGGTTTCCTGCGCCTGCTTTACACCGATCGAAACAGCAACAACTTCGTCGGCCTTGCCTGCTTCTTTCAGGCGGATCGCCTCTTCGACGGCAATTTCGTCGAACGGGTTCATCGACATTTTGACATTGGCGAGATCAACACCGCTTCCGTCCGCTTTGACGCGAACCTTCACGTTGTAGTCGATCACGCGCTTGACAGGCACAAGTACCTTCATTTTTGCGTTTACTCCTTACAAAAACGGCAAGCCGCGTCGCGACTCCACCAATGCTCTCGCTGGACTGAATAGCGCTTCACGCAGTGCGAAGACAGGGCAAAATCGTCACGTTTTCATCACGAGACGTCGCGTTCCATGTGTTCTTTCAGAAAAAACCGACGAACAGCGGGCAGGGCGCCCGCCTGATGGTTGGGGTTCAACAGATGGTCAGAGCATCCAGAACCCAGGTTGCATGACGGTTGAGATCGCTATCTAACGATGCGCGCGCCATCGCCTGTTCGGCGCGTTCCATCATCTCGGGGCTGCGATACCACTCTGCGACCTGCCTGGCGCGGTCGGCCTGACCGGGCAGGCTCCATTCATTCTCGGGCCAGAAGGCGGTCGACCAAATGCTTGGAAACCCGCCCGAGATATTCCAGTCTTGGGCCAGACGGCCGAACAGATCGGCATCGTCCCATTGCCAAAGGTGTCGCAGCATCGGGTCGGGGTCGTGGCCAGCGCTGGCGAACATACACAGGATGTCATCCAGATAGCAGTCTTGCGCATTGCGCCCACCCGGCTTGTGACTGTCCAGAAACAGCAGAGTGAACCGAGTGATTACATCGACTTCCGGCGGTGTCCAGCGGTCGGGCAAACCGGTGGCAAAGCGCATCAAGCTAACTTCAATGCCAACGTTTGCAACCTCGTGTCCTTGCGCTAAAAGCTCGATCACGCGTGGCAACAGATAGCGCGACAGGGCAAGTGAAACTTGCGGATCAGAGGCCGCGAAGAACCAGTCATTGACGTAGTGCAGCGGAAGCGCGCGAATATCTGGCGTAAAGAAATCGGCCTCGATCTCGGGATACATGCAACACTGTTCGCAGACTTCCAAAGCTGTGGGTTTGGGCCGCTTGAAAACGGTATAGGCGTCTTCGATGCATGCCGCCATCGCGGGTGTCAGCGGTTTGCGCCCGGAACCCATAGAACGTCGTCTTTGCCATCGTTGTTCGCGCAGCGTGCCGCCACGAAAAACCAGTCGCTCAGCCGGTTCAGGTATTTCACCGCTACTTCGTTGACCGGCTCCATATTAGTCAGTTCAACCGCCAGACGTTCGGCGCGGCGAGACACAGTGCGGCAGACATGCAAATGGGCTGCCAGACGCGATCCTCCGGGCAGGATAAAGCTGCGCAAGGGCTCAAGATCCGCGTTCATCGCGTCAATCTCGGCCTCAAGCCGGTCAATCTGAGCAGGCGCGATGCGAAGCGGCGGGTAATCGGCCTCGGCGTCCTTTTCCATATCCGGACGACAGAAATCAGCGCCCAGATCAAAGAGATCATTCTGAATGCGGGCCAGCGCCGCATCGGTTTCGCCCTCGGCCTCTGTCCGGGCCACGCCAACGAATGAGTTCAACTCATCCACGGTACCATAGGCGGCCACTCGGCCCGAATATTTGGCAACCCGTTCGCCATTGCCCAAAGCGGTTTTGCCGTCGTCGCCGGTGCGCGTGTAGATTTTGTTGAGAACAACCACCGCTTACCCTCCTGTTCCGCGCAGGTAGACGTAGAGCACGATCAGCATCACGGCAATGAACTGAAACAGGATGCGAAGCTGCATCATCTTGTTGCTTTTGACCGCAGCGTTTTTGCCTGCCTTGCCGAAATTGGCGATACCGATCACCAACACAACAACCACGGCAGCCATCGCCAGCAAGAGTACGACCATCAAGAGGTCCATATCAGTCCCGTCCACATTCTGTTTCTTTGCTCATCATCTAGCCTTGCTCGGTCAAAAAGCGAACGGGTAATTTCGCCTCAGATGTCGGACAGGATGCGATCAATGGCCCGCGTCGGCAGCATTCGGCGCAAATACCCGGCGATATAGGTAGGGGTGGTCACATAGTAGCGCGGTCGGGGGCGTTTGGATTCCACCGCGTGTGCCAGCTTTTTGGTCACCGCCGAGGCAGGCAGTTCGAACCGGTCCGGTCCTGAGGATTCGTACAGCCGGTTCAGCAGTTTGCGCTCATACCGGTCGCGGATGGCCGAGCTTTTCCAATCGACAAACCGTTCAAACATCGGGATCGAGTTTTCGCGGATTTTTGAGGTGATGGGGCCGGGTTCGATCAGAATGACCTTTATGTCGGTATCACCCAGCTCCAACCGCAGCGTGTCTGACAACCCTTCAATGGCGTATTTCGTGGCCACATAAGCCCCGCGCCAGGGAAAGGCCACCAGACCCAGCACGGATGAGTTCTGCACGATTCGCCCGTGCCCCTGCGCGCGCATGACCGGGATGACCTGCCGGGTCAGCTCGTGCCATCCAAACACATTGGCTTCGAATATCTGGCGAAGGCCGTCTGTGGGTACATCTTCAAGAGCGCCGGGCAAACCGTGCGCGCCGTTGTTGAACAAAGCGTCCAAGGTGCCGCCTGTGGCCTCAAGCACTTGGGCCAGTCCTTCGGTCATGCTGGTTGTGTCGGTATAGTCAATACGCGGGCTGTCGAAGCCCTGCGCGCGCATGCGGTCGCAATCCCGTTGCTGTCTGCATGACGCGAAGACGCGCCAACCTCGCTCGCGCATTCCAAGAGCCGCGTCCAAGCCGATCCCCGAGGAGCAGCCGGTAATAAGTATGGATTTTTGCATTGCCTGTCCGAACCTTGATCCGCCCCAAAGCTATTGCCGGGGTAGGGTGGGGGCAATGACCGACGGTGTTAATTCGAGGTTTTACCCAAAAGCGAAGAAGAAACCCATCCGATCTGTTGCTGCGGCAACACGCGGACGCGCAACCATCCCGTACCCGAGTCGCCCAAAACTTCGGCCTTCTGTCCGATCGACAATTTGGTGATCACCGGATAGATCGTTCCGGGACCGTCCCGCATGTTAACGCGCGTGCCCGTGACTTCGCGCCAGTCTTTGACCGGTTCTGTCGTCACCGGTGTGTCTTCCACGATTGTATCAGACGGCTGCGCGCGCTCGCGCAGTCCAGCGGCGCCCTCTTCCAGAGATGCGAGCGTGAGGTTCGCGTTTGGAGTGGCGAAACCGGAAAGCTGCGGCAACGACGCGCTGTCTGCAGTCGCTTGATCAGTTTCATCCGCTTCGAAAATGACCACAGGTTCCGCTGTCTGGCGCAGCGGGGCCGTGCGGGCAGCAACATTGGTCACCAATTGTTCGGCCTGCGGTTGGCGTATGGGTTTTGGCGCAGGTTTCGGGGCCGGCGTTTCGGCCACGCGTTCGGGGGCCACCAAAGCTTTGCTGCGCGGCTCGAAATTCGGGCCATCGCTCATGACATAGAAACACCAAGCCAAAGCGGCAAAGGTCAACAGAATAAGGCGCGGCATGGCGCTTCCCCCAGGTAATCGACAGCAGATTAAGCAGGCAGCATCTAATGCGAAGATGATATCATAGAAGCGGGTTTCTGTCGAAAAATGGGGGAAATCCGAGGGTTGGCTACCCCTGTTGCAAAAAGCCTGACTTGTCCCCAGCAAAAAATGCCGCGATTGCTTTACCCGCGCGCGCTTGCGTTGTACCACATCATGTATGAACGACACGATCGACGACCCCAACATGGAGGCCCCTGAGAACGGGGGCGAAGTAGCCGAACCGCTGCGCCGCGCCATAGGTGAGCGGTATCTGACCTATGCGCTGTCCACCATCATGCACCGCGCCCTGCCGGATGCGCGGGACGGGTTGAAGCCAGTGCACCGGCGAATCCTCTATGCGATGCGCGAATTGCGACTCAGCGCGACGGGGGGCTTCCGTAAGTCCGCCAAGATTTCAGGCGACGTGATGGGCAACTATCACCCACATGGTGATGCCGCAATTTACGACGCGATGGCGCGTTTGGCGCAGGATTTCAACGTGCGCTATCCGCTGGTCGACGGGCAAGGGAATTTCGGCAATATCGACGGTGATAACCCGGCGGCCTCGCGATACACCGAGGCGCGAATGACAATCGTAGCCGAGGCGCTGCTTGAGGGGCTGAACGAAGACGCTGTTGATTTCCGCGACAATTACGACGGTACCCTGACCGAACCGGTCGTGCTGCCCGCGCAATTTCCCAATCTGCTGGCCAATGGCGCCAGCGGCATCGCCGTGGGGATGGCGACCAATATCCCTCCGCATAATATTTCAGAGCTGTGCGACGCTTGCCTGCATCTGATCAAAACCCCGGATGCGCGCGACGACACGCTGTTGAACTATGTGCCCGGACCCGATTTCCCGACCGGTGGCGTCATTGTCGAACCGCCCGAGAACATCGCACAAGCCTATCGCACGGGGCGCGGTTCGTTCCGCCTGCGCTGTAAGTTCGAAGTTGAGGATCTGGGGCGTGGCCAGTGGCAAATCGTCGTTACCGAAATCCCCTATCAGGTTCAGAAATCCAAGCTGATCGAAAAGATCGCAGAACTGATCCAGACCAAGAAAATTCCGATCCTCGCCGATGTGCGCGACGAATCCGCCGATGACATCCGTTTGATTCTGGAACCACGCTCCAAGAACGTGGATCCCGAAGTGTTGATGGGCATGCTCTATCGCAACTCGGACCTTGAGGTCCGGTTCAGCCTGAACATGAACGTGCTGATCGACGGGGTCACGCCCAAGGTCTGCTCGATGAAGGAAGTGCTGCGCGCTTTCCTCGACCACCGGCAAGAGGTGCTGCTGCGCCGCTCGCGTCACCGTCTGGGCAAGATTGATCACCGGTTAGAGGTCTTGGAGGGCTTTATCGTCGCCTTCTTGAACCTCGACCGTGTGATCGACATCATCCGCTATGACGATGACCCCAAAGCCGCATTAATGCGCGAGGATTGGGGCATTGACCACGTCCGCGCCACCAGCGAAGCGGATTACGTCTCGCCAAAACCTGGCGAAGGCGAGCTGTCCGAGGTTCAAGTCGACGCAATCCTCAACATGCGCCTTCGCAGTTTGCGCCGTCTGGAAGAGATGGAGCTGGTGCGTGAACGCGACGAATTGATGAAAGAGCGTGCGAACCTGGAAGACCTGCTGGCCGATCCGGCCCTGCAATGGGCCAGTATCGCCGAGCAGCTGAAAGAGACCAAGAAAACCTTTGGCAAAGACTACGAAGGTGGCGCACGTCGCACCCGGTTCGCCGAGGCCGGTCAGGTTGAAGAGGTTCCGCTGGAGGCGATGATCGACAAGGAACCGATCACGGTGGTCTGTTCGCAGATGGGCTGGATCCGCGCCATGACCGGCCATATCGATCTGACCCGCGAGCTGAAGTTCAAGGATGGCGACGGGCCGCGCTTTATCTTCCATGCCGAAACCACTGACAGGTTGCTGGTATTTGCGTCCAACGGCCGTTTTTACACGGTCAGCGCGGCCAACCTTCCCGGCGGCCGGGGCATGGGGGAACCGCTGCGCCTGATGGTCGACTTGCCCAATGAGGCGCAGATCATCGATATCCTGATCCACAAGCCAGGGCGCAAACTGCTGGTGGCCTCGGATGCGGGCAATGGTTTCATGGTGCCCGAAGATGACGTGCTGGCGCAAACGCGGAACGGCAAGCAGGTGCTGAACGTCAAGGAAGACGAGACCGCCATGATCTGTAAACCGGTTGTCGGTGATCACGTGGCGGTGGTGTCTCAGAACGGCAAGTTCCTGGTGTTCCCGACCGAAGACCTGCCCGAAATGACGCGCGGCAAAGGGGTGCGCTTGCAAAAGTACAATATGGCACGCGGGCGTCAGGGTACGCTGGAATTGGATGGCGGCTTGTCCGACATCACCACATTCAACTGGGAAGACGGCCTCAGATGGTCGATGGGCGGCGATAAGACGCGGCACGAGGCGGATATGTCCCAATGGCTGGCTAAACGCGCCAGCGTTGGCAAAAAGCCGCCCTATGGGTTCCCACGCGATTATAAATTTTCGTGAGCGCAGCCCCTGAGTGGTGGTTTTCTGCTGATACGGCTTGGCACAGGCCGTATCGGTAGGGTAAACCCAATAAAAACAGGCCTATCGAGACATGATCATGCGACGCATTCTGACCCTGATGACCGGACTGGCCCTTTTGGGTGCCTGCGCTCAGACGCAGCTTTATGAAGACCCCGAAGAATTGGGCGAGTTCAACTTGCGTGTGAACTATGCCTTTGCAGACAACGCGGTACAGGGGCCTGTCTCGCGCGATGCAACGCCCGATGAGTGGACCGCCGCGATTCAAAACGCGGTGGATGTGCGCCTGGGGCGTTATGAGGGCGCGCAGGAATACGACATCGGCATCAGCCTCGAAGGTTATATGCTGGCACCTCCGGGGATCCCGGTGATCTACAATCCCAAAAGCACGGCAATTGTTCTGGTGAATGTCTATGACGTCGGCAAGGAAGAGTTCGTGGCCAAGGGCAAGCAGTTCCAGGTGCTTGAGGACACAACCGGCGAAAGCGTTTTTGCCGGGTCCGGCCATTCCCGCTCACGTGAAGAACAGATGAACGGTCTGGCCCTGAAGGTTGCGGACCGCGTCGAGGAATGGCTGGCCGAAGAACATCTTGAAAACGGGTGGTTCAAAAGACGCCCTGACTTGATCCAGCCGCTCGAATCCTCCGAGGTTACGCAAAATCCGGCGTAACCGTCGATTTCCCGCAGGATGTGCTTGATTTTCGCCTTTGAACCAAATATCCCGCGCGCGCAGATGTAACCTACGGGACCAAAGGTCCCCAAAACGCAAAAGGGCGCCTGAGGAATGGCAAAGGAAAAGTTTGAGCGTACAAAACCGCACGTCAACATTGGCACGATTG
>NZ_WQEG01000013.1 GCF_013033515.1 Ruegeria sp. HKCCA6707
GCGTCTGCGATCATCTGCACCGGCTTGACTGTCGGATGCAGCGCCAATTCCTCCAAAACCGACATGAGTACTGCGGCTAGTAACCAGTCGTTGCGTGCAACTGCGGCTCATTGTAGAATTCACGCAGGGGGGGTAGATCCATGCGTTGGATTGGCACCATCTTTATAACAGCCTTTTTAATACTTGGGCCCGCTCAAGCAGGTCCGTTATTCGATGCGGCAAAGCGGGGCGATACATCGACCGTTATGGCTTTGTTGGAAAGCGGTACCTCGGTCGACGAGCGAGGTCCAAACAAGGCTACTCCCTTGATTGCTGCTGCGTTGGCTGGAAACACCGAAACCGCTGCGACCCTGATCGAGGCAGGGGCTGACGTGATGGCGCGCAACCATAGTGGTTTCACACCGCTTCACGCAGCGGCCTTCGGCGGTAATATTGAGACAGCGCAGTTGCTTCTCGACCAAGGCGCAGATGTGAATGGGCGCATTAACAGGGCCGAAAAATCACCCATCTTCATGGCGGCCGACGAGGGCCATATCGAGATGATCGAGCTGCTGGTCAACAATGGGGCAGATATTGTGACCCTCGATAATGATGGTTTTTCGGTTCTGATCCGAACCATGTTCCGTAAACACTATGATATCGTTGGGCTGCTGAAGCAAAACGGGGCCACGTGCCCTCCGCCAGACGCCTTTGGTCCGGAATTTCACCGCCTGTGCCTGGAAGCAGGCACCTAAGGGAAGGTCAAAAAATGAACTTTCGACTTCTGATAAGCGGCCTGTTTCTTGCAGCCATGACCCTTGGCGCGCAGGCCGATGAGCCCATCAATACTGGACCCTTCGGCGATGTTGCGATCAAAGGCTATGACACTGTCGCTTATTTCACCGAAAACCGCGCGGTGAAAGGATCAAGTGAGTTCGCATATGATTGGCTTGGTACGCCATGGCACTTCAACAGCGCAAATAACCGCGATCTGTTTGTGTCTGACCCAACTAAGTACGCACCGCAATACGGTGGGTATTGCACATTGGGTGTCGGCCTTGGGGCCAACGCGTCTGAGAACATCGACCCTGTAAATTCCTGGCGCATCATTGATGGGAAGCTTTACTTCATATCGGACCCCACTGGTGCAGAAATGCTTGACCATCCGGAAGGGGAAGCGGTGATCGCCAAGGCGGATGCGAATTGGGAGAAGACAAAGCCGCTTGCCGCCAAGGATTACTCTAACTGAAGCGCATCTCGGTTGAGGGTCATCCCTCCGGGCTAAAGTTAAACAAAATGTGCGCGTTGATGTAACTATACGGCAAGCTCGCTTCGCTTGCTTCTTCGGCACTTTTGTAGATCGAGCCACAAGCCGGGCGACCGAGCGCAAGACCGGGTTGTTGTATGCACAATTTGTCATCTTCCACAAAAGCCGATCCAGTGACAAACAATGTGGATGCGCGTAAGGCCATACTTCCGTTCTCTGAAATCTGCAACAAGCCGGGTCCACGGCCTTCGAAGTTTCCCTGCCAGACTTTCCCGTCAATCAGGGCGGTGACCTCGTCGGCAGATAGCTTTTCGCGCGCGCCAGGTCGAAAATCGAAAGGCCATTCCTGCACGCCCGCTCGCAACATTGCATCAATGATCCGATCGAGTTCTTCCTTCTGCCGAAAATGCGCAAACATGACCCTGTAGAGTTGCGCCGAGGTATGCGGCGCAAATCGTGCCACCTCTTGCGCTGTTGATTGCGCCTTTTGAATCTGGCCAGCCTCCGCATAGGCGGCCGCGAGGATGTTGAAGTAATCCTCAATGCCTTGAGAATTGCCCTTTATCTCTTCTAGGATTTCGACGGCACGTTGGGGACGACCGGTGAGAATATGAGACAAGCTTGCGATCTGCCGAGCATAACCCGGCAATAGTGGGTTAAGACGCAGCGCCGTTTCGAAATTCTCAATCGCCTCTTCATGTCGACCGTAAAAGGTTTGAGCGAAGCTCAGCGCAAGATACGCAGACGCTTCACCTGGAGCTTTCTCGACAGACAGTTGCGCCGAACGTATCGCTTCCTCATACCTTCGATCAACAGTTTGCAATTCGCTCAAAACGGCGAAAGGCATCGCGGCATCGGGATCAATTTCCAAGGCGCGCCCAGCATGTTCGTAGGCGCGTTTTCGGGCAACTGGAAACGGCAGCACATCGTCATAGTTGCGGCGCATGACCAATGCCTCGGTACGCGCCTGGGCCGCAAAGGCCCGGGCAAAAGTCGGGTCGATTGCTGTTGCGTCGGAATAGAGTTTCAATGCCTCGCGCAACCCGGGCCGAAAGCCGCTACGAGCGGCCTCTTCGGCCCTCAGGAAGAAGTCGTATGCTTCCAGATCCGTTGTGGGAAGGCGTTCGATCCGTTCCCTCTCGGAAACACTCACATCCACATCCAATTGGTCAATGATCTCGTTGATCAACCCGACTTCAATGGCGAAGATATCGCCTTCGTCTCGCTCCAAACGCTCGGCCCAAAGCGTCTGCCCGCTGCTCACGTCTGTCAGCCGTGCGTTGACCAAAAGCCGTGTACCCGCTCTCCGTACGCTGCCTTCGAGAACGTAGCCAACCCCCAATTCGCGACCGATGGCCCTGCCGTCGATTGTTCGGTCCCGATAGGAAAACGCGGTATTGCTGCCGATTACCATCAGCCCGGCGACTTTCGAGAAATCGGTAATCAGATCGTCCGTGAGCCCGTCGGCCAGGTACCTTTCCTCGTCTGGCAGCCCGAGGTTTTCAAAGGGCAATACGATGAGAGAAGGCAGCGTGTTCTCTGCCACGATCATTTCACTATCAGCGCCGCTAAAACGGGCAACTAAGTCATCACGCAAAACAAAAGCGGCAATTGAAAGAATGGCCGTCACGGCTAACACCGCGACAGCGACGCGAACCTTCAAGCGGGACTTTAGTGAGTAGTTTGAGCCGTTCGGGTCAGCCATCCGAAAGACTGCAAGAGGCTCAGGTATGTTCTTCACCCGATGAATGCCTGCAGGCTCAAACGATCTGCTCACCTTGCCGCGAGTATGTTTGTAAACCTCGCGCGAGATACAGATGCCTCCGGGTTCCGCAAGTGGTTCCAGACGCGCTGCAATATTGACGCCGTCCCCGTAAATGTCGTCACCATCGATAATCAGATCGCCTAGGTTGATACCGATCCGCAATTCGATACGCTGGTTGGGATTAATGGTGGCGTTTCTTTTTCTAACCGCCTCCTGTATCTGGATCGCAGCCTCGACAGCATCAACCACACTCGCAAATTCGGCCAGTAGCCCGTCGCCGATAAGCTTAACGACCCGTCCGTTTTTTTCTTCGATCAAACGGGTCAGGATGTCTTGGCGCACAATGGTCAAACGTTCGAAGGTACCGACCTCATCCTCGGCCATCATACGGCTGAAACCGACGACGTCTGCGGCGAATATGGCGGCAAGCCTGCGTTCCAAGGTTTGCCCCTCTCCTCCAAATTGCGGGCAGTACAGCGAAGGGTAACACTGAAAAAACGTGACTGAAACTGTGCTCGCTCAAAAATTTTTAACTGGGCGGGCGCTTTTCAATCAAAGGCACAGGGGGCAAAGAACCAATTGTCTGAAGCAGCCTAAGGTAGCTGATATCGCCGTACAGGCGCTCAAGCATCTACTGCGAATGACCGAACCGAGCCCAACCTCGCCATCGAAAAATTGCGCTGCACGCGCAGCGCGAACTATGCCGCACTCGCATCGTCGGTGTCTTCGCAAAGTGCCGTGAAAACTGACCATTCGAAAGCCGCGCAGCGAGGGTCTTCTTTGTAACTCACAGGTCGCGGACACCGCGGCCATTGCTCAAGTGGTTGGCAACGACCGCTTTGCTGCCCAAACAGGTTTGGGCGATCCGGGCAAAACCAAGCGACCAGCCCAGTTCAAGGCTCCACACGGCGGGAGAGTTTGCGGATACTCGTTCATAGCGCAGCGAAGATCGACAAGGGGTATTACAGGTCGCTGAGCAAGCCGTCATTTAGTCAATCGGTGGTTCGTAGGGATCCGGTGTTCCTTGGGGGTATCGGAGGATAATCTTCGAATGTGGCGAGGTGCTCCTGTAACTGTGGCAAAGCCTTTTCGGCCGCCCATGTGTGTGGGAAGAGTACGCTTTCACGCTCGTGTGGATCATTCAGAAGATTGTAGACGCGTGGCGTATCGAATGACTCCGTTGCACCAAATGCCGTCGTATTCTCTTTGAAAAGAACTTTCCAGTCCTTCCATTTTACACCGAATATCTGTTCGCCCATGTAGACGATCACGCCTTCTCGGTTTGAGTTTGGTTGGGCACCAAGAAAGAACTTTGACTGATCAATGCCATCAAACGCCCTGTCATCAGGCACCCTGCCCCCAGCAAATGCCGCAAGTGTCGGATAGAGATCCATAGAGTGGACAACATCGTTGCTTTCAGAACCCGCAGGGATCTTTCCTGGCCACTTGATCGCAAAAGGCACCCGCATACTTCCTTCGAGGCTTGTGAACAGAGTGCCGCGCCAAGGTCCGGCGGTACCGTGTACCGCTGGCACGGGCGAGACATTTGCATTTCCAACCGGAAGAGCTTCGGGTCCGTTGTCAGCAGTAAAGATCACGACTGTGTCGTCGGAAACCCCCGCATTCTCAAGCGCATCAATCACGCGTCCGATATAGGTATCTGTCTGAAGCAGAATATCGGCCCAAACCCCGTTTCCGGTGGCGCCATCAAACTCATCGGACACGATGTTTGGATAGTGGGTCTGCGTATATGCAAGATAGATGAAAAACGGCGCGTCTTCGGCACTCTTCGCTTGGATAAATTCGATAGCCTTTTTCGTCAGGTCGCCATCTATCTCACCGCGATAGTCCAGATCGTAGTCCCGCGCGATGGTTGCGGGCTCGCCCGCAACACCTTGCATCACTACGGGCTCTTCCATGTTGGCTTCAGCAAATCCCGGAAGCGTGCGCCAGACTGTAACGTCAGTGGTCTCAACTCCGTAGAATTCGTCGAATCCTTGATTCGTTGGGTAGCGTCCTTCGGTCCATCCAAGGTGCCACTTGCCGTACATGGCTATGTTGTATCCTACATCCTTCAGCATTTCGGCCATCGTGATTTCCCACTGGGTCAAACCGTAGACGCCGCCACCCAGTGGGACCGTATGGTTGCCGCTTCGGATACCGTAACGTCCTGTCATGGTCGCTGCGCGGGACGGTGTGCACTGGCTTTCCACGTTGAAGTTCGTGAGTCGCAATCCTTTCGCCGCGAGGGCGTCCATCTCGGGGGTCGCCGTACCACGGATTATGCCACCCCCGTTGAATCCAGGTTCGCCCCAGCCAAAACTATCCATAAATATGAATACGATGTTGGGTTTGTCCTGAGCTGACGCGCCCGCGGCAAATAAAAAGGACAAGGACAGTAAGACTGTTCGCGATAACCACTTCATAACGGCGCCTCCAATCAAGATCACAGGTTGAAGACTGACGAACCAGGTCACTGTTCGTCAAGAACATCCACTCGGCACTGTATTTTCCACTGGCGGCTGAGCGATCGAGTTATCGGCAAAGCAGCGATCTGGGAACAGCCAAACCTCTCTCTGGATCTCTTGTGCTCAACCGGGAAAACCATAGTTTTCCTTGACGAACAGTCCGTTCAGATGGTGCCATGGGTTGGCATTCAGCTCGGCTGGGAGGTTCAAATGAAGCTTTTTCTGAAGACATCGACAGCAATAATTTCCGCATCATTCATAGCAAGCTCTTCAAATGCTCAAGACGCTGCTCAAGGCGGGCAAGTTGGAGAGATGACAATATCTGTTGATGATATGCGTGAACCCGCACCTGCTGATTTTTCGCCTTATGCAGGTCGAGATTTTCCCACACGCCCGCTGTGGGGAGACACTCACCTGCACACGTCAAACTCGCTCGATGCACGCGGATTTGGCGTCATTCTGAGCCCAGACGATGCCTATAGGTTTGCACGTGGTGAGGAAGTCACAACATCGCATGGCCTGCGCGTGCAGTTATCGCGCCCCCTCGACTGGCTTGTCGTATCTGATCACTCGGACGCAATGGGGGCTATGAACGAGATCGTTGCCGGGAACTCCACTCTGATGCGTGATCCAACCCTTCGAGACTGGAACGAACGCCTCAACGCCGGCGGGGACGTCGCTTTGGGCGCAACCATGGAAGTTATTGAAACCTTTGCGGGCATCACCGGGGATGCTCTGCCTGAAGCTGTTTCAGACCGTAGGTTTGTACAATCCGTATGGGACGAGTTCACACAAACTGCAGATCAACACAACGCCCCTGGTACATTCACTGCTTTCATTGGATACGAATGGACTTCCACCGAAGCTGGAAACAACCTCCATCGCAATGT
The DNA here is from genome assembly GCF_013033515.1 of Ruegeria sp. HKCCA6707. GTDB lineage: Bacteria > Pseudomonadota > Alphaproteobacteria > Rhodobacterales > Rhodobacteraceae > Ruegeria. The sequence continues at coordinate 6,370 of NZ_WQEG01000013.1, forward strand.
GATCTACCGCGATGATGCCATTCGCGCTCGGCAATTGTTGCCCTTCACAACAGCAGAAACCTTTAATCCTGAACGTTTGTGGGACTGGATGGAAACATATGAACAGGAGACCGGCGGTCGTGTGCTGGCCCTTGCCCACAATGGCAACGTCTCCAACGGCCTAATGTTTCCGGTTGAGACGAACCCTGAAACGGGTGAACCTTTGACAGAAGATTACGCAGAGCGGCGTGCCAAGTGGGAGCCGATGTATGAGATCACCCAAATCAAAGGTGATGGAGAAGCGCATCCGTTTTTGAGCCCAAACGATGAGTTCGCAGACTATGAAACTTGGGACAAATCCAACCTTGGACCAACGCCCAAAGAAGACTGGATGCTCCAGTACGAATACGCCCGAGAGGCTCTGAAGAACGGGTTGAAGCTTGAGGCTCAACTTGGCACCAACCCATACAAATTTGGAGTGGTAGGTTCGACAGACAGCCATACCGCTCTGGCAACGGCGGAAGAAGACAATTTCTTTGGCAAACACTCTGGCGTCGAACCAGAGCCGGGTCGTTGGCAGCACGTTGTTGGTGAGTTCGATACGACAAGAATTCTTGGGTGGGAAATGGCAGCGTCAGGTTACGCTGCAGTTTGGGCGGAAGATAACACGCGCGAAGCAATATTCGACGCTATGGAACGAAAAGAAGTCTATGGGACAACCGGTAGTCGTATTGCGGTTCGCTTCTTCGGCGGCTGGGACTTTACGGAAGCTGATGCCAAATCTCGACTGCCCGCCGAAGTCGGATATGAAAAAGGCGTTCCGATGGGTGGGGATCTCGCCGACGCGACAGAAGGTGCGGACGCCCCAACATTCTTGGTAGCTGCTCTGAAAGATCCGTTTTCTGGCAATCTCGACCGTGTTCAGATTGTGAAAGGTTGGCTAAATGCCAATGGCGAAACTGAAGAGCGGATCTATGACGTCGCTTGGTCGGGAGACCGGGAGCTTGATGCGGACGGCAAGCTGCCAGCGGTGGGGAACACCGTGGATGTTGCATCGGGCACGTTTACCAATTCGATCGGGTCTCCAGAGCTAATCACTGTTTGGACGGATCCTGAATTCGATCCTTCAGTCAGCGCTTTCTACTATGCCCGTGTCCTGGAGATTCCCACACCGAGGTGGACAATTTACGACGCCGTTCGGTTTGGAGACGAGCTGCCTGCCGACGTGCCTACGTCAACGCAGGAACGCGCTTACACTTCGCCAATTTGGTATACTCCTAAAGGCTGAGATATGCCTACCGGCAGCGCCGTTTCTGCAAAATCCCGGCAGTTCCTGTCGCAGCAGCATTAGGCTGATCCGTTCATGCGAGTTTCTGCCCAGGCTCTTCGCAGGTGTTCTATGCGTGCCAAACAAAGCGAGGGCCTTGGCATTGTGAGTGTCCGGTTCCGAGGAGGGTTCCAGTAGCTCTGCGAACAAAGCGTGCGTTCGCTGCGCCTGTGCGAATAGCCGCATGGACTGACGTATGCTCAAGAACCTAAAGCTGCGACCCAATTGGCAGAATACTTAGAAATCCAGCAACTATGTGATCCCAAGTCGATCCTGTTGGCTCTGATAGATATTCGATAACGTTGCTATCATCGCCTCTTGTTGTCCATTTGAGCTGACCAGCTTTCTCGAGCGTCACGTTATATGTGTATGCCGGCAGAGCGTCGTCCAAGGCACCCATGGTTTGTGCCGTCAATGCCGGCGAGTCTATCAGAATTCCCATCTCGGTGTTGATGTTGACAGACCGCGGGTCCCAGTTGAACGATCCTACGAACAAGTAGCGGTCATCAACGGCAAATGCCTTTGAATGCAAGCCTGATCTGGATTGAGCCCAGTTAACGCCCCGGCGTTGGACCTGATAGGCGTCCGGTCGCAGTTCATAGAGTTCTACCCCACCACGTAGTAATGCACGGCGTTTTTTAGCATAGTGCGCGTAAACGGGTGCAACGTCATTAGATGCAAGCGAATTGGTTACAACCTTTACGTCGACCCCTCGCTTCTCCAGTTCGGTCAACCATTTCACGCCGTTGTTGCGTGGCACGAAATAGGCGGAGACGATGTTCACCTCACTGGAGGCATTCTCAAAGTACGGAAGCAGTTGAGATGCGAGAACGGGGCCTGAGTTCTCAAGCCCGGCGGCTTTTGAAGGCGGATCGGAATAGAGTTTGGCGGGCAGCCAATCTAGTGACAGGGCTCCATCTGCGAAGTTCTCTTGTGCAGACCTTCTGAGCGCAGCGCCGTACTGGGTTCGCTTCGCTTCCTCGACCAGTTCATTCAACTTGCTTCGCGCATCGCTAAGGTCAAATTCCTTTGGTTCGCCCACGACCGCGCGCGCCGGAACTGCGAACTCGCTGTTCCAGTAAGAGTCAAAGCTGCGCGACACCTCGCGCACAACGGGGCCTGCGGCCAGCACATCCAGATCAGCGTAGTTCATTTCTTCCCGCGCGAGAAAGTACTCGGCACCGATGTTTCTCCCACCCACAATCGTGAACACGTTGTCGGCCGTCATGGATTTATTGTGCATTCTGCGATTGATGCGTTTGAAATCCGTCAACCCCGCGATCAACAAGCTTTGTTCGCGCCAAAATGGATTAAAAAGTCTGATTTCAATGTTTTCGTGATTGTCCAACGCTGCGGTCATGGCGTCGTACCCGGATGTATCCATGTCATCCAGCAACAGCCTAACACGTACACCCCGATCTGCCGCTTGCAAAAGACTGGCGGCGAACAGGTGACCGGTTGGGTCGTTGTGCAGAAGGTAGTATTGGGCGTCTATCGTTGTCTCGGCCGCAGCAGCCATCAATAGCCTTGAGACAAGAGCTTCTTCACCGTCACTGATCAGCTTGACCCCCGACCGACCGTCTTTGGGGTCACCAAGCCGGTTGGCCGTCTGACTAAGCGCTGTGCGCGCGTCTGCAGGAAGCGAGGCCGATACGCTCTTTTCGTAGATGCGCGTTTTGGGAGCGCAAGCAACAAGAGTCAGCACACACCAAACACAAACCAAGAACTTCCATCGGGCCATCAGCTTTCTCCATCCCTATGTCCTAGGTGACTACGCCGAGACGGGTGATTGCAACTTTGTTCTCTTAAACATGGGGTTGTTTCTCTGGTTGTTGTTGAATTGGTGAAACCCTCAACTGCCGCATGCAGGTATGTGATTTTGACGCAACCTCATTTCAAACGTACTCTGGCAGCACCAAGCGCAAACGAGGACCATGTCTGAATCCAAACACAGAAATGACTCTGCTGCAGAACCATCGCCGCGTAGTTTTGCCGACGGTATCGGGGTAGCAACAGAGGAATTCAAGATCTCGATGCCAATCGGGGTTGGCGCCGTCCTGGCTGCTTTGGCTTCTTTGGCCACCTGCTATTCCGGGATTTTGCTGACATATTTGGTTGGCTACGAAGCGATTTCCCTAAACCCACATGCGCAAGCTGTGCTTATGTGGGTGTTTGCGTTGTTGGCGGTCAGTTTCTTATGGAGAGACCGAAAACGGCATGCAAAGGAACTTCCACTCGTCCTCGGTGGAATTGCTGCTGCCATCCTGATTGTCACGCTGTATTTCGGCTATGATGAGCGCGTCGAAGCGCTTGCCTATGTGCTTTTGGCGATCGCGGCTTTGCTAAACCAGAACTTCATACTCGATGCCTTGAACCACACGGTTCGCAACCAGACACATGAAATAGAGGCATTGAACGAAAGACTGACCGAGAAGGTAAAGCGCCAGGAAAGCGAGATTGACAGGCTCGGGCGACTCAAACAATTCCTTGCGCCTCAGGTAGCAGAGCTTGTCGTCGAAGAAAACGCTGACGAGCTTCTTAAAACTCATCGTCGATACATCGCTTGCCTATTCTGCGACATCCGGAATTTCACAGCGATTTCCGAGGCGATTGAGCCAGAAGATGTCATTACTCTTCTCCAAAACTTCCACGATGAAGTTGGTCATCTAGTTGCCCAACACAAGGGAACAATCGGATACCGAGCTGGAGATGGGTTGATGGTTTTCTTCAATGATCCGGTTCCCTGCGATCAACCGGTTCTCCAAGCCGTGCGACTGGCCAAGGCAATAAGCGAGACTTTCGACGGAATACGAGCACCCTGGCAGAAACTCGGACACTCGATGGGTTTGGGTATCGGGATCAGCAGCGGTTACGCGACACTTGGGCTTATCGGGTTTCATGGTCGCGCCGACTACACCGCAATCGGCGGAGTGGTGAATACCGCATCCAGGCTTTGCGACTTTGCCAGCGATGGACAGATCCTTTTGAACCAGCGGGCGCTATTGGACATAGAAGAGCATGTGGAGACAGAGAAGTTAGGAGAAAGGGAACTCAAAGGCATCGGTAACCCTGTGCAGATTTTCCGCGTTATCAGTCTCTCTGATCAGGCAAAGTGATGCTCTCTCTTGTTAGGAGTGGACCTGTCACGGAATTGTGCCGCTTCTTTGACTTGGTATTTTGCCACAAAGGAGAGACATCATGGCATCGAAACCAACCCCGATGTTCCACGCCGAAGCATTTCGCATTGCACACTCCAGCGGCCTGAGCCGCTGCCAGGTTGCCGCTGATCTTGATTGGAACCTTCGATCAACCTAGCGTCTATGCACAACAAGCACGAGTTGCCTTCCTGTGATGCATAGGACCAGAACCGAATGAAATGGCCGTATCTAGTGCTGATCTACGTTTTGGTGATCCTATCCCCACTGGCTGCCTCCTGGTCGCTGAACTGGCCCTCGCGACCTTTTCATCAAGAGCTTGCATCAGGTCTTGGAATGCTTGCTTTTTCAATAATCTTGATCGAATTCCTGTTGTCGGGACGGTTCAAATTCATCTCGGGCAACGTGGGTATGGACGTGACCATGCGGGTGCATCAGCTAATGGCGCGAACAGCACTTGGCTTTGCGCTCATACATCCGCTTTTGTATCAGGGCACACCAACTGGCGGGCATCGCCCATGGGACGTGACACATCAACTCACGCTTACGACCGATTTTTCTGCGCTGGTAACGGGCATAGGTGCGTATTTTTTGTTTGTTATTCTGGCCGCCTCAGCGATTTTTCGTAAGTCCCTTGAATGCAAATATGAGACATGGCGCCTGTTTCACGGTCTCGGGGCTTTGGTCCTTGTATGCTTACTGCTGCACCACACGGTATATGCCGGACGCTACGGAGGACATCCGTCACTGTCATATCTTTGGTTTGTACTAACCGGTATTGCGGTCGGAACTTTATTGTATGTCTACCTCGTTCGCCCATTTCGTCAGAGAAAAAGACCTTGGAGCGTCAGTACCGTGTCTCGCCTGACACCGAGGCAATGGGAATTGCGCCTCAAACCTGTTGGTCACAAGGGTCTGACCTATGAAGCAGGTCAGTTTGCGTGGCTGAATGTTGGTCATAGCCCATTCTCGCTAAACGAGAATCCTTTCTCGATCAGTTCGGCACCAGGCGGAGGCCCCGAGGTTTCATTCGTGATAAAAGAGCTTGGGGATTTCACATGCGGCCTTGGGCAAATCGCTCAGCAAACCCCGGTCTATCTAGACGCCCCGCATGGCAACCTGTCGATCAAAAACCGCTCTGAGAATGGCATCGTCCTGATCGCAGGTGGCGTCGGCATCGCACCCATGCTGAGCATATTGCGTCAAGCAAAGTTGTGCGGAAGACCGCGCGATATCAAACTTATCTACGGCAACCGGTTAGTGGAGCAAATTGTCTATCGTGAGGAACTGACCCAAGAAGATACAGTGTTTGTTGTGTCCGAACCGTCAAAAGATTGGCAAGGCGAAATAGGCTTGATCGACGGGCCTCTTTTGGATCGCAACTTGTCGAAAGAGCATTTTGATGGCTGGCTGTTTGTTCTGTGTGGGCCGACTGCCATGATGGACAACGTCGAAGATCACCTGATCGCGCGGGGAACTTCGTCAGAACGGATCTTGTCCGAAAGGTTTGACTATGATTGATCGGTTCAGAAACCAGCCTGCGCGTAAACGGGTGAAGCTGGCGGTCTGGGCCATCAATATTTTGGTTTTCGCCATTGTCCTGGCTTTTTCCATGAGATAACCGGACAGGCTATTCCGCTTTTGGCGACAATTAGGAAACCAGCGCTAAAAGACCCCATAGACCAGCCCAGCATCGAATGATGCGGATAGGTTCAGGTTTTCTTCCGGGAACAAAGCACCAATTGCCGATGTTCGACCAGTCGGGCCTGCCGTGAAATATACCTTCAAAGGCGGCAGATAGGCCGACCGTAGTTGTTGACCCACATCTTTGAAGGCTCTGTGCCACCAGACAGATAAACGCACTCTTAGGCAAAATTGACCGGCGTCATATGCCTAGAGAAACCCTGCTCCGAAAAGCAATATGCTTGTGATAACTCCAAGGATGGGCACGACAGGAGGTACTTGGAAATGCTCGTTCGTTCTATCAGGTTTAGCTTTCAACAGTATCAGCGAGAAGTTGACCAGTACAAAGACCATAAGAACGACCTGAGACGTGCGTTCTGCAAGAACGTCTATTGGAAAGGTTTGGGTCAAGAGCATGATGATCGCCGCGACCAATAGCGTGGCGAAAACAGGTGTCCGTGTTGCTTTAGGCACTACCGCCAGGGTTTTCGGTAGGTAGCCCCGATCTGCGAGGCCATATATCACCCGCGACGCCATGATCATCTGGATCAATACTCCGTTGGCGGTCGCTACTATAGCCACTGCAGAAAAGCCCTTTTTGATCTCGTCAGGCGCGTTTGAGAAGACAAGTGCAAGAGGTGCAGCAGATGTCGAAAGAACATCGATCGGAACCACACGCAAAACTGTCATAGAGGTTCCAAAGTACAATAACGTCGCCAGAATGAGAGTTAGAAAAATCGCTTTCGGGATAGTGTGCAAAGGGTCTTTGACTTCTTCTGCGACATTAGCCATGTCCTCAAAGCCGACAAAGGCAAAGAAGGCTAGAAGTGATCCCGCGAAAATACCTCGCCAGACATCAAGCTCAAGCGCGGGAAGCATCGCACCGATCCGGTATCCCTGCGGATCCTGAATCGTTAGACCCCAACCCATCACGAACAGAAGACCGGCGATTTCGATGATTGTAATAATGGCTGCGATGAGCACCGACTCTGTGATCCCCCAAAGTGCGATGGCAGCCATGATCAACACAACGCCGATGGTCAGGAACGGGATCGCTAAGCCAGTGAGGGCGTGCAGGTATGATGCTGCTCCGATCGCGACGGCTGACGCTGAAATAACTCCCGAGGCCGCGACCGCCAGGCCGACCAAGACTGCCATCCAACTTCTTCGAAGTCCCGCCTCGACATATGCCGCTTCGCCCGCGCTGACTGGAAACCGAGTTGCCAGCTCTGCATACGAAAGCGCAGTAAGCGAAACGACAAGTGCCGCGACAACGAAAGACAAGGCCGCAAACGGCCCAGCAACATCAGCTGTTGCACCGACCAAAACGTAAATACCCGCTCCGATCGTTACGCCAAGGCCATAAAGCGTGAGCAACGGAGTTGTAAGGGCCCGTTTTAGTTTCTGTTCCTTAGGGGCAGTGGAACTCATAAGCGTTTCTCATTGGTCGGTCTGTTTGTAGAAGGGTAGCAAGGTCTTTCTCCGGACACTTCGCCATTGGCGACACATCTTGTTTCGATGATCAAAACCCCATCGAAGTTTACATTTGTCGGCGTCTATGCGAATTCGACGCCGACAGACGACGAAGGGTTCGTAACCGCTCCTGCTGAGCCTCCAGGGGTGGTAGTTCGACCATATCGAAACGATCGTATTTCATTCTATCAGTGGTCTATGGGCTTTGATTTAGGTCAAAGGACACGCGAGTTGGGCCGAACAGCAGCGGTGCGACCGATATGAGCGAGGTCAAAGAACTGACCCCAAGATCGTTTAATCTGGTCGGCAACAGGCTCGGACAGAGGAGAGGCAGATGCCGGTAATTCGCAAGGTTTTGATGTCGCTATTCATTGCAGGAACCGCGGTAGCGCAGGAAGTCAACATTCAGGATGGGAAAGATCTGTTCCGGACCTATTGCTGGCAATGCCACGGTTTCGAAGCGACCGGGGACGGGCCAATGGCTGAGATGCTGGCAATTCGGACACCGAACCTCACCACGTTGGCCTTGGAGAACGCGGGCGTGTTTCCGATAGACAGGGTAGCGGAAAAGATTGATGGTCGGTCACGATTGTTGGCTCATGGAGGAGAAATGCCCATATTTGGCGCGGTTTTCGAGACAGACCAACTGTTCGCGCTGGCTCTACCGAATGGCCAAACAATGATGGTAGGTCTTCCGCTGGCGAATTTGCTTGCTTTTCTTGAATCGGTCCAAGTCGATTAGGAACTGGCCCTGCCGCTATTTGGTATCAGCGGTGCGTCTGATCGAGAAAAGTGTAAGTGGCGGCCCCAACACTTCGAACACCACCGTACTGGCCAGCGTAAAAGCCATGATCGACGCAGCCCAGTGCGGATATTGCTCTCCGGCAACAAGGGCCATACCCACAGCGACTCCGGCCTGCGGCAGTAGCGCTGGACCGTACCAGTAGGCATGGCGAACCGGTAAGCCTCCCAGCCTTGCGCCGCAATAGCCACCAATAAGACGTGCCATTGTGCGCAAGATCAGGAAAAGCACGCCAGCCCACCCCATTAAGCCAAAGGATTCAATATCTAATGTGGCTCCAGCCAGCAAAAAGAACAGGATCATAAATGGCCACTGAATATGTTCGATCTCGTGAAAGGCACGGTCGTGATGCCGGGCAAGATTTCCAATGGTCGCGCCCACGACCATACCTGCTACGAGGAACGAAACCTCAAGCCAAAGTGCAAAGCCTGCCGTGAGAAAGACAATCCCAATCGCTTCAGCCTGCATTGGCTCGCCCGGCTTCAAGCGACCGGTTAGGTAAGCGGATGGCACCCCCAACACAACGCCCAACAAAATGGCCCCGCCGAAATCCCATAGTGCAGTTGTCGTGACCGAAACCCAACCATCCGTATGACCTGCAACCACCAAGGCTATGCTGAAAACCATCAGCCCCCAAACGTCATCAATCGCGACCACACCTTTAAGGGTTTCAGTGAAACCGTTGGATACTCCAGATTGTTGGATCACGTCTGTCATTGCGGCCGGAGCCGTGGCGGTCGCGATTGCGGCCAAGACCAATGCCAACCCTGGGGGAAGCCCAATTGCGGTCAGTCCGCCAGTCACAATGATGATGGTCGCAACCACAATCGAAATTGAGATCGCCAGAATTGCGCGTCCGTGTCGAACCAGGTTCTGCCGCGTCAAAGATCCTCCAAGCAGAAACGCGACCATCGTCAGAGCAACGATCGAAATCTCATCGAACCACATTGCGACATCGCGAGGGATAACCCCCGTTCCTGCATTTCCCGCAATCAAACCAAGAAATAGCAAAGCTGTAACACGCGGAAGATGCGTGGCCCGGCCAAGTTGATCTGCCACCAAACCAGCGAGGAAGAGAACACCGAGAGTAATCAGAAGGCCGGAAACGTTCATAGAAAACCGCGCATTAAGCACTTGTTGGGGTCACTGTAACTCCAATCCAACCCATTAGGAACCAGTGTCCCTGATGACGCAAATAATTGGCCGCCATTAGGTTACAGAAACGTATTTTGGGATTTTGATCTAAGTTAAGGCGGGTTTTCTCAGCATATGGCAATATGAAATCTTCAGGGGATGAGGAGGAAATCGCAATGTCGACACAGAAATCTAACTCAAACTACCCAGCTACTCTTGTAGACATCTTCAAGCAAATGCAGCCGCAAACTGCAGGTAATGCAGCTTTTGGCGCGCAGATAGAACAGTTCTGGGATGCTCAGGAAAAAATGCTGGAAGAAACAGAGGCCTTTGCCCAGCACTGGTTTGAACGGCGCCACATGGCCGTTCGCACGGCTTTGCAGGCCGCGCGCAACGTTTCGTCGGCGAATCCATCTGATCCTTCAGAAGCTTTAAAGAGCATAGCTGAATGGCAGCGTCATTCCTCGGAACGTCTAGTCGCTGATGCTCAGGAATGGTTCGAGACTGTCGCACGTTGTGCGGCATATGTAGCGGAAACCGAAGTTGAGGCTGTAGAGAAAACAGTCGAAGATATTTCGACCGCGACAAAGAGCGCTGGGAAATCGTCGAAGTCTGAACCTGTGTAGCGTTCCTTGTGCTGCAGACGTCTGGCTGAAATAGCAGAAGCTTCCGAATGGAGTTCGTATGTACAAGAACATCCTGATACCTGTCACCCTGGACCATGACACAGGAGCGGCCTTTGAAGCTGCCCGCCAATTGGCCGATGCCAACGCTGTCTTCACCGTCGTACACGTTCAAGAGCCAATACCAGCATATGTTGGATCTCAGATCCCGAACGAAGTGCTTGCGCATACGCGGCATGAAATTCTGGAAAAGCTACATCAAAAAACCTCTGAAATACCCGGGGCTTCGTCACGGCTCATCTCGGGGCATGCGGGTAGAGCGATTGTCGATTTCGCAAATGAAAACGATGTCGATTGCATCGTTTTGGCATCACACAAACCCGGCTTCCAGGACTTGTTCCTGGGCTCAACGGCCAACAGAGTCGTGCATCACGCTAGGTGTTCAGTTCACGTTATCCGATAAGGGCGCATCTGGAGCTCTACGATCAGACGCGCGTGGCAGGGGACGGGCACATTACTGTCAGCCTACTCTGGGCATAGCTGCCGGATGACGTTGAAGAAGATGACCGGTTGGAAGAACAGAGGGCAATGAGATTACGGAAGCAGAACCGCCTTTTGACGCATCTCAAAAGCCGCTCCCGATTTCGCTTGTTCGCTTGCGTGCTCTTCTCAGCTATTTCCCTGATCACAGCGCAAGAATTCCCTGTTTCTTAAAGGACAGGGAATCGCTTTCTAGCCCTCTGTAAAACAGCAGGTAGCCAGAGCAAAATTCACCAGCATTGGCGCATTCGAAGCCCGAACCGCCAGTTTTTCCTGTAAATTCCTCATAAACAGGCCTTTTGAGCCGAGATTGCATAGCTCATGACTACGCGCACTGCCACGACGTCTTAGAATTTCCGTAGAATTCGGCGTCAAAATCCGCATTTGTGTTTAACCACTACGTTGATGGCGGCGTCTGGGTCCGGCGCATAACTTTGGTGGCGCGCCCTCTGCATCTGCACCCAACTGTGACGTTTCGGGTGAATTGCACATACAATATTCATAAGAACTGGCTGCGCGCATGAAAGCTGTTATATTCTTCGGAAAGCTAAAAAAGGGGATAGCTGCGGAAGCTTCTCCAAAACCGGAAACGTCGCAGCAAAATAATTCCCCAAGCCAACAGGGACAGACCAATATGAACAATCGTTTGCGCCAAATCACCATTGTGGGTGGCGGCACCGCTGGCTGGATGACCGCGCTGATCCTCGACATGGTGTTTTCACGCACATCCGCGACCAAGGATCGCCCCCACCTTTGTCTTATCGAAAGCCCCAATATCTCGACAGTGGGTGTCGGTGAGGCGACAGTGCCGCGTATGCCGGTCACGCTAAGGCAAGCCGGTATCACCGAGCGCGACTTTTTTCGTGAGACGAACGCATCGTTCAAACTGGGGGTAAAGTTCTGCAATTGGAACAACGATGCCAAGGGCAATCGCATCGACTATATGAACCCGTTCGCGCATGGTCAGATGCTGGAGGGGCTGGAGGCAGCCGAGTATTTCCTGCGCTTTGGCAATGGTGATCGGGATTTCACTCAGTCGATCTCACCCCATGATGATCTGGCCCGTCTTTGCAAAGGCGCGCGCGAGCTGGGGCAGCCTGAATTCGAACAGCGCTTTGGCTATGCCTACCATCTGGACGCGGTGAAATTCGCAGGAATGCTGACCCGGATCTGCACCAAGCGCGGCGTCGAGCATATTCAGGACGAGGTGCAATCGGTAGAGCTGGATGAACAGGGCAATGTCAGCCATTTGATGCTTGAGGCCAAGGGCCGTCATGACATCGAGATGGTGGTGGATTGTACTGGCTTCCGGGGTTTGATCATCAATCAAGCCTTGGGTGAGCCGTTTCTGGATTACTCGGATTACCTGCCCAACGACCGCGCAATGGCGTTGCAGGTCGAACATCCCGATCCCGAAAAAATCGAAAGCGCCACGCGATCCACGGCCCTTGGGGCTGGGTGGACATGGCGTGTGCCGCTCTTCAATCGTGTGGGAACGGGCTACGTCTATTCGTCGGCGCATCGCTCCGATGATCAAGCCGCCGATGAGTACCTCGAATGGCTAGGGGACAGTGGCAAAGGGCTCACCCCAAGGGTGATACCGATGCGCGTCGGGCGGGTCCGCAATGCCTGGGTCAAAAATTGCCTGGCCATTGGTTTGTCAGGCGGGTTCATCGAGCCGCTGGAAAGCACCGCCATCCATATGATCGACCATGCGATACGTTGGTTTGCAGAACACTTGCCAACGCGAGATATCGCACCTTCGCTGCGCGACAGATACAACCGGCAAATGGACAAGCTTTACAATGAGGTGCTTGAATTTATCTGCCTGCATTATCGCTTGGGCAACCGCACCGACGACCAATATTGGATCGACGCGCGCACCGAGATGAAAATCCCCGACCGGCTGGCCGAAAACCTGGAACTTTGGCAGCACCGCTTGCCGATGCAACATGACGTCGAGTTCGCTACGCTTTTCGATCACCGCGTCTACCAAACGGTTCTGTTGGGCAAGCAATCATACGACACCGGCTATGGAACCGGCATCCGGGATCGCATCCGCCCCTTGAAGAAGCCCATCTGGTTCCAGTGGTGGAAGGGGGCCAAAGTGGATCTTGCGAAGATTCTCAAAACCATGCCGGATCACAAAACGCTACTGCGGGACATCCGTGGTGAGCTGGAAAAACCCGCCTTTGGCAAAGCTTTGGCGCCCAAACCCACCGTGGCCATGCCAGGAGCCACGCCCGCTCCAGCGCTGATCCAGAACATGCCCAATCTGGCAGAGATCCAGAGCGGCAAAAAGGATTTGCAGCTGTTCTAGCACCGCTGTCCGGGCCTATTGATTGGTTCGAGGAAAATCCTCGAACCAATTTGTGTTGCAGGCGGGAGCTTAGGCGCTAGGTCACCACAGATGACAAGCAGGCAAGACACCTCCCTCGGTAAAGTGATCCTGATCCTTGGCGATCAACTGAACCCGGATATCCCGGCGCTTCGGTCGGCTGACCAAAGCAAAGACACCGTTCTGATGGCCGAAGTTGCGGAAGAGGCAAGCTATGCCCCGCATCACAAAAAGAAAATCGCTTTCATCTTCTCGACCATGCGCCATTTCGCGGCGCAGTTGTCTGACGAAGGGTGGCAAGTTCGGTATGTAACCCTGGATGATCCTGAAAACACGGGTTCTATCACGGGTGAGGCCCAGCGCGCCTTGAACGATTTTTCGCTTAGTCGGCTATGCCTGACCGAACCAGCGGAATACCGGTTGAAGACAGCTATCAAAGATTGGGCGGATCAGCAGAACATCCAGCTTGATGTGCTGGACGATGACCGGTTCATCGCGGCACATCAGGAGTTTGAGGATTGGGCCAGAGGTCGCAAGCAATTGCGGATGGAGTATTTCTATCGCGAAATGCGGCGCAAGACGGGTCTTTTGATGGATGGTGCTCAGCCAGAAGGTGGCAAGTGGAATTTCGACTCTGAAAACCGGAAACCCGCATCCGCGAATTTGTTCATGCCGCGCCCGCCTCAAACCCAACCCGACAAGATCACCACAGAGGTGCTGGAGCTTGTAGAGGCTCGGTTTGTTACAAATTTCGGCGAGCTTTATCCGTTTTGGTTCGCCGTGACCCGAACCGGAGCGCTAGAAGCGCTGGACTGTTTCGTAGAGAGCGCCCTGCCCCATTTCGGCGATTATCAGGATGCGATGTTGGAGGGCGAAAGCTTTCTCTACCACTCGGTCCTGTCTCAATACCTAAATGCCGGGCTACTTGGGCCCTTGGAGATCTGTCGGCGGGTCGAAAGCGCCTACTACGAAGGGCAAGCACCGCTGAATGCGGTCGAAGGGTATGTTCGGCAGATCATCGGCTGGCGCGAATTCGTGCGCGGGATCTATTGGCTGAAAATGCCGGGCTACACGCAAAAGAATGTTCTGGGTGCCCACCGCGCATTGCCGGATTTCTATTGGACGGGCCAGACGGATATGGCCTGCATGGCCGCCGCGATCTCCCAAACCCGGCAAGAGGCCTATGCACATCACATTCAGCGCCTGATGATCACCGGGAATTTCGCCATGCTTGCAGGCATTGACCCGCAACAGGTGCATGAATGGTATCTGGCGGTTTATGCAGATGCCTATGAATGGGTCGAGGCCCCGAATGTGATCGGCATGAGCCAGTTTGCCGATGGCGGGCTGCTTGGGTCCAAGCCTTATGCGGCCAGTGGCAACTATATTAATAAGATGTCCGATCACTGCAGCCGTTGCCCCTATGACGTAAAGCAGAAGACCGGGCCCGGAGCCTGCCCTTTCAACCCGCTTTATTGGGATTTTCTTGATCGCAACGCCGAAAAGCTGCGCGGGAACCCTCGGCTGGGGCATGCATATCGCACATGGGATAAGATGACGCCTGAAAAGCAGGCCGACTATCGCGACAGCGCAAAGCAGATACTTGAGGGTCTCTAGCCCGTTCTAACGACGGGATGGGTGTACAGTACGACATCACTCTTCTGAGTGCGGATAGATCAGGATCGCGCGAAAATCGTTCACATTGGTCAATGTGGGGCCGGTCACGACCTGAGAGCCCACGGCCTCGAAAAAACTATGCGCGTCGTTGCGGGCCAAGGCGTCGCCAGGATCAACCCCGGTGCGCGCCGCCGCGTCCAGCGTATGGGGGCCAAAGACCGCACCGGCCACCTCTGCCGCTCCGTCCACACCGTCAGTGTCACAGGCCAGACCCCAAATGCCCGGTTGGCCCTTCAGCGCGATCGCCGCAGCCAGTGCATATTCCGCATTTGGCCCGCCAATCCCCCCCTGATTGCCGCTTACCGTGCATTCCCCGCCCGACAAAAGCGCAATTGGCGCGTCTTGGGGGCCAAGCCCGGCTTGCAGCGACAGCGCCAGCTGCGCATGTTCTGCACCCAACTCACGCGCTTCACCCTCAAGCGCATCCCCCAGAATTCGTAGATCAAATCCCAGCTGTGTCACCTCTTGCCCGGCTGCCGCCAGCGACTGTGACGGGGCCGCGACGACGATGTTTGTGGTTTTGCTGAGCCGTGTGTCATCGGGTGCGACAGTTGTGCTGCTGTTGCGCTGCAAATGCGCCCGTGCCGCAGGCGGCAAATCAATCGAGTGGCGCTCCACAATGTCCCAGACATCCTGAACCGAGGAGGCCTCACCAACCGTGGCCCCCGACCCGATCTCAGCCGGATCGTCCCCCGGGACGTCGGAAACGGCAAGACTGAGGAGCGTCGCAGGATAAGCTGCCGCCGCAAGCTGCCCGCCTTTGACATGAGACAGATGCTTGCGAACGGTGTTCATTGCCCCGATGGGCGCACCCGAAGACAACAACGCGCGGTGCACCTCTTGCTTGTCCGACAGCGTCAGATCCCCCGCCGGGGCGCAAAGCAGCGCCGATGCGCCGCCGGACATCAGCGCCAGAACAAAATCGTCTTCACCAAGTGATGCAACCAGTGCCAGCAACTGTGCTGTGGCATCCTGACCGGCCTCATCTGCCACCGGGTGGCTTGCTTCGATGACCTGAACGCCCTGGGTGGGTCGTGCATACCCGTACCGCGTGATGATCAATCCCTCACACGGGCCCCAAACATGCTCAACCGCTTCGGCCATACGTGCCGACGCCTTCCCTGCGCCAATGACGACCACGCGCCCGGGCGGTTTTTCGGGCAGTTGTGCCGGGATAACCTGCATCGGATCCGCTGTCGCGACAGCAGTGGAAAACATCGATCGCAAAAGCGATTCGGGTTCGGCCATATCAGCCTCCTTAACTCTGGTCGCAACTGACCGATCACCAATCGCCATCAACGTCTCCGCCGGATACGCGCATCTTGTGAGCGATTGGAAACACAGCACAAAACTAGGTCAACTGTGGACAGCAGATAGCGGTCTGCCCAACCTTAGGTCAACACTCATGCCGCAGAACGAGGCAAAGTCACGAACTGATCGCTCAGCCACGGGTACTGCGTTTGCATGGGTTCGACAAAATACTGAGTTATCAGGGCTTGCAGAGTCTTGTGGATCAGGCGCGACGTTGATGCGGGATAGACGTCGGTCGTAAACAAAGAAACGGTGCGGATAAACCCCTTGCCAGGCAACGGGGCGACCCTGGTTTGCCCGTGGAACTCTTTCGCCCTCAGATAGCTGCCAACCGTCGTGATCGTCCAGCCACTGCCTTCGGCCACCAGACCGATGATCGCAGGGTTGCACTCCAACTCGAACCGGTTCGGTAAATTTATCTTGCTGCGCGACAACTGAATCTCGATCAGCTGCCCGATCGTCAGATCTCGGGAATAGCGCAAGAAAGGAAGCGTTGTATCAGCGCTGCGTAAATCGTCAAAGCTGCCCTGAAACTGAGACGGCAATACAATCACAAACGGGTCACGCATCAACGGGTATTCGATAAGGCCTTTGACATTCCCAGCCGGTCGCGTCGCGACACCCACATCCAGTTTCTGTGCCTGCAGTTTTTCGATGATCTCATGGCTGGGGCGCGTGAAGTGGCGAAAATTGCAGCGCGGCAGAGCAGAGGAAAGGTATCGGAACAGCTCTGGCGTCACCGAGTTGTCGAAATCGTCGATCAGCCCAAGGCGCAGGTCGGTAGCATGCTGCCAACTGCCCGAGCGGATCTCGACCTCGCCCCGTCTTAGGGCTGTGAGACCTTCATTGACATGGCGTGCAAACACGGTTCCCGCTGGCGTCAACCCCATCGGTCTGCGGCTGTGATCGACGAGTTCAACCTCCAACGCATCCTCAAGACTGCGCAAATGGTTCGAGACCGTGCTAACCGAAAGACCCGCCTCTTCGGAAACCTTTTGGACAGAACCGAGTTTCGAAATTAGACTGAAAATCTCGAGCCATCTCAAACTGAGAGCTTTTCTGGTCATCTGCCCTATCCCTGGCCACATCAATACGAGAAAACCGAAACAGAGTTTCGCATTTCCCGCAATGAAAAAATTAGTTCCCTGTTTGCGGTAGCCGCGTCTATGCTTTTTCAATGACCCGAAATCCTGGGGTCGCAAAAAGCGAACAGCTATAATCTACAGGGAGAACACAATCAAAATGTTCAAGAAATATCTGCTTTCGACGGTATGTGCCGCGGCGGCTGCGGTGTCTGCTTCTCAGGCTTCAGCGGCGGATGAAATCACTGTTGCCTACTTCTTGGAATGGCCAATGCCCTTCCAGTATGCCAAAGCCAATGGCACCTACGAAGAAGAAATGGGCGTCAAGATCAACTGGGTATCCTTTGACACCGGCACCGCGATGTCGGCTGCAATGGCTTCGGGCGATGTCCAAATCGCCGTGAGCCAGGGCGTACCGCCTTTTGTTGTCGCCACCTCTGCCGGTCAGGATCTGCAAGCCGTTGACGTTGCCGTAAGCTATTCGGAAAACGACAACTGCGTTGTTGCCGAAGCTCTGGAAATCGACAAAACCAACGCGGGTGAACTGAACGGCAAGAAGGTCGGTGTACCGATCGGAACCGCCGCCCACTATGGTTTCCTGTCTCAGATGGAACACTTCGGTGTTGATCTCAGCTCGCTGGAAATCGTTGACATGGCTCCTGCAGATGGTGCAGCTGCCTTTGCTCAGGGCAACCTGGACATGGTCTGCGGTTGGGGTGGAGCGCTGCGCCGCATGACCGAACACGGTAACGTTCTGCTGACCGGTGCTGAAAAAGAAGAACTGGGTATCCTCGTCTTTGACGTAACGAGCGCGCCTTCGTCCTTTGTAGAGGAAGAGCCTGAGCTGCTGGCCAAGTTCCTCGAGATCACTGCAGCCGCGAACGCGGAATGGAATGCGGGTGACAACCAGGATGCCATGCTGGAGGTCATCGCCAAGGATGCCGGTATGGATCTTGCCGATGCAAAAGCAACGATCGCAACATTCTCGTTCCCGTCTGCCGAAGAACAGCTGTCGGAAAAATGGCTGGGTGGTGGCGCTCAGGACTTCATGAAAGGCGTGGCAAACGTCTTTGTCTCGGCTGGTAGCATCGATTCAGCCTTGGACACATATGAAAGTGCGGTGAACGCGGCGCCGTTGGCCGCAGCGTCCAACTAAGACAACCAAGCAAAGTTCTGGGGGCTGGTCCTGTTGCCAGGCCAGCCCCCAGTTATAACAGCAGGAAGGAAACAGAATGCCCGAATTGGACATTATCGATCTGTCCATGCGTTTTGACTTGCCCAATGGCACTTCTGTGCAGGCGCTTCAGGACGTATCGCTCAGTTTGAAGGAAGGCGAATTGGTCTCGGTTCTGGGGCCGTCGGGTTGCGGCAAGACAACTTTGCTCAATATCGTAGCCGGGTTTCTGGCGCCAACTTCGGGCCGGGTCGAGCTTAACGGCCATGTGGTCAAAGGCCCCGACGCCGAACGCGGCATGGTGTTTCAGAAAGGCGCGCTTTTTGAGTGGATGAACGTCCGCGAAAACGTTGATTTCGGCCCGCGGATGAAGGGGATGCCCCTGGCCGAACGAAACAAGATCTCAGACCACCTTCTCGAAGTTGTTGGCCTACAAGACTTCAAAGACAAAGCGGTTTACGAACTGTCCGGCGGGATGCAGCAGCGCGTGGCGCTGGCACGGTGCCTGGCCAACGAGCCTGATGTCATTTTGATGGACGAACCTCTGGGGGCCTTGGACGCGCTGACCCGCGAAAAGATGCAAGGTCTGGTTCTGAAGCTTTGGAAAGAGACCGGCAAGACCATCATCCTCATCACCCACTCGGTGGAGGAGGCTTTGTTGCTGGGCGAACGCCTGATCGTGATGGCCCCACGTCCGGGGCGCATTCACAAGCAGTATAACCTGCCATTCGCGGAACGCGGCGTGAATGCGGACCTGCGCGACGTGAAAAAATCCGAGGGTTTTGCCGAAACCCGAGACGAAATCCTGACCATGATTTGGGAAATGGAAGAAGAAATCATGGGCCGCACGGAGCAAGCATCATGATCGTTCTTCTGTTTTATGTCGGCCTGTTTGGCGGCGCGTTTCTGATCGTCAACCTGCTGCGCAAAGGTCTGGAAAGCCGTCAGGACTTTACCAGCCTAAAGACCGTTACCTTCGGCGACGAAAGCGCCGTGCGTGCGGACCGAGTGGCCTCGTTCATCTCGGTTCTGGTGATCTTTGTGATCTGGGGCGCGTTCACCGGATCGAAACTGCTTCCGATCCATGTTCCGGGGCCTTTTGTCGGTGACACGCAGTTCACCTATACGTTGGAACACCCTGACGGATCGACCGACGAAGCGACAGTCTTTGTCCGCGTCCCCCCGTTCGGTGAAGATGCCGAGGCGTTTGACGTTGATCCCGGTGATGGGTTTGCGAAAGATGACGGGTTCGGAGCTCCAAGCGGTCGGTCCTCGACCTTCATCTTCGACAAGAACGACGAAACAAGCCGCAAGGATGGCGCCAAGATCGTCGCGATCAATGGCACTCCAATCGGACCAGACGCCCGCGTTGACGTGGGGGATGGTACCGTTTCTCTGACGGATAAAGGCGCAATTACCTTTACGCCTGCTCAGGGATTGCAGATGAACCCGATCTGGCTGCCTGCGCCTGAAACCGTTGTTGCCCGCTTCTTTGAAATCGCGACCGAAGGCTATCAGAACTTCTCGCTGTGGGAGCATCTGGGCTGGTCCCTGTTCCGTGTTTTTGCAGGCTTTGTCACCGGCGCGCTTATCGGCATTCCACTGGGCTATGCCATGGGCCTGTCGGGCTGGTTCCGCGGTTGGTTCGATCCGATCGTCGAATTCATGCGCCCGGTTCCACCGCTGGCCTTGATCCCGCTGGTCATCATCTGGTTCGGCATCTGGGAGACGGGTAAGATCGTCCTGCTGTTCCTGGCCGCCTTGTGGATCATGACCATCGCGGCGCGGGCTGGTGTGTCCGGGGTCAATATCTCGAAGATCCACGCGGCCTATTCGCTGGGGGCCTCGAAATGGCAGATCATGCGCCATGTCATCGTTCCCAACTCGCTGCCCGAGATCTTTACGGGCGCGCGTGTTGCGATGGGCGTCTGCTGGGGCACCGTGGTTGCGGCCGAATTGGTTGCCGCCCAGAAAGGTGCCGGGATGATGATCATCGCCGCATCCAAGTTCCAGCTGACCGATATCGTCATCATGGGTATCGTCCTGATCGGTATCATCGGGTACGGCATCGACATCCTGATGCGCATGGCTGAAAACTGGTTGGTGCCCTGGAAAGGTCGCAGCTGATCTTTCAAAGAAACAGAAAACCCCGGGCTACCACCCGGGGTTTTTCTTTTTTACGATTTGATGATTTCGAAACCCGGATCATAGGGGGATGGTGGGATCACACGCGCCTGCACTATGTCACCGCACAGATCCATTTGCATCTGGTTGCCGTTCTCTGCCAACTCCGGCGTAACAAAGGCATAAGCCAGGTTCATGCCGACGCGATACCCCCAGGCGCCAGACGTTACCGTACCCACGACACGATCCCCAAGCATGACAGAAGCACCTGCATGCGCAGGCGCGTGATCGCAATCAAGCTGTAACGTGACCAGCCTGCGCTGCGGGCCCTTGGCTTTTCTCGCGATCAGAGCATCTTTGCCAACGAAGTCGCCTTTTTCCAGCTTCACGAACCGGCTCAACCCAGTCTCATATGGATCGAATTCGGTGATCAGATCGGCTTTCCAATGCAGAAACCCCTTCTCCATCCGCATCGACTCGACAGCGCGCGCGCCAAACACCTTTAGCCCATGCTCCTCCTCGCCCGCTTGGCGCAAAGCCAGATAAGCCGCATAGAGCGAGGCGTTCGGCACATGGATTTCATAGGCCAGCTCGCCCGAGAAACTGACCCGCATGACCGTTGCCGGTGCAAAACCAACGAAGCATTCGCGCAGGCTGAGCCAGGGGAAACCCTCATTCGACCAGTCGCCGCGCGTGCAAGCGGTCAGCACATCCCGCGCTTTGGGTCCGGCTAGAACCAATATGGTCTGGTCATTGGTCAAGGACCGTATCTGCACGTCCTCGCCTTGCTGGATATGCTGTTGCAACCAATCCATATCGTGAAATTCACTTGCAGCTGCTGACCCGTACCAAACCCGCTGAGGCCCGCGATCACTTGCGGGCAGGTTGGCGATGGTTGCTTCGGCTTTGATCTTGCCATGATGGTTCAGCAGATATCCCAGGCCGATGCGTCCATCGCGTTTGGTCACCGCGCCGCAGACCAAGCGGTCCAGAAAGCGTTGGCGATCTGCGCCGGTGATCTCAAGCCGGTTGAACCCGTTCACCTCGCATAGGCCCACGGCCTGTTGCACCGCGCGCACTTCGGCACCCACGACGTCAAACGCTTCGTCAAAGTGAAAGCCTGGCGTGTGATAGAACTCCGGATCTGGCTTGAAGTAATCTGCCCTTTCCCATCCGTTCACCACTGTAAAGTCAGCGCCTTCCGCTGCCAGCACGGGTGTCAGCGGCGTTGTCTTGGCTGGGCGTCCGGCAGGGCGATGTTCGTGGGGGAAGTGAAAGCGAAACTCGTTTTGATAATCCTCAATCGCCTTCAGCGCCGTCAGTTCGATATTCGCGTGCCCGGTAAAACGGCGCGGGTCCAGGCACCACGTGTCATAACACGCCTCACCATGAACGATCTGCTGTGCCAAAAGCCAGCCATGCCCGCCACCCTCGCCCAGCCCAGCGCGCAGTCCAATGATGCAAAATGCGTTGCGCTTGCCAGAGATCGGACCCACCAAAGGAGAACCGTCGATGGTATAGGTGATCGGCCCGTTGACGATGGTGTGAATCCCCACCTCCATCAAGGCAGGCATCCGGGCAAAGGAGCCTTCCAGAACATCGGTCACGCGGTCCAGATCATCCGGGCACAACGCATTGACAAAGTTGGGGTCAATCCCGTCCATGCCCCAGGTTTTGCAATCCTGTTCGTAAAACCCGACCAACAGGCCATTTTTTTCCTGGCGGCAATAATAGTCGCTGATCGGACAGCGGATCAGGGGCATCCGGTGACCGGCCTCTTTGATCGCCGGGATTTCTTCTGTCAGGAAATACTGATGCTCCATCGAGGCCACGGGGTGATGAACCCCCATCATTGCACCAACCTCGTTCACCCGATATCCGCAGGCATTGACCACGATGTCACAGTCGATGTCTCCCTTGTCAGTCTGCACGGTCCAAGTGTCATCCTGGTGCTGGATCAGACCTGTGACGGGCGTGTTGCGGTAAACTTCCGCGCCCGCCTTTCGCGCGCGCCGCGCCAAGGCCTGACACAACTGCGCAGGGTCGATATCGCCGTCGAGCGGGTCCCATAGCCCGCCAATCAAATTGTCGGTCGAAATCAACGGATGACGGCGCGCGCACTCTGCCGCATCAATCACCTCGAAATGCACGTTCATACCGCGCGCCATCGAGGCGAAGTGACGATAGCCCTGCATCTGCGCCTCTGTATTGGCCAAACGGATGCCACCATCTCCATGGTGATAGTTGATGGGATACTCAGGATCTTCGGACAGCTCTTTGTACAGGTTGATCGAATGGGTCTTTAACCCAACCATGGTTTGGTTCATGCCAAAGTTCGTCACCTGCGCGGCAGAGTGCCATGTGGTTCCGCTGGTCAGCTCATTGCGTTCGACCAGAACGACATCGCTCCAACCCTCTTGCGTCAGATGGTACAAGGTCGAACATCCGGCAATACCACCGCCGATGACCACAACTTTTGTGCGCGATTTCATTCAACACCTCCCAATGCCTTTCCAAATTACACCGCCCTGACGGCACTTCGAGCAACTGAAACACGTCAGCATCGTAGAAAACGAAAACCGGAGTTTTGAAAAATGCGAGATGAAGACGGCCCTTGTCGGCAGGTTGAAATAAAAGGCAGTGTGGCCTGACACAGCGGGGAATCAGTACGGTATGGCAGAGGCTTCCGAAACCAAGGCGGTGTTTCTGACCGGCAGCCTGATGCGGCACGTCGTGCGCATGTCCCTGACCACCAGTATTGGCCTGATGGCGATCTTCGCGGTCGATTTTGTCGACATGGTTTTCATTTCGATGCTGGGCAATGACGCTCTGGCCGCAGCAGTCGGCTATGCTGGCACGCTGTTGTTCTTCACCAATGCGGTCAATATCGGCCTGTCCATCGCAGCCGGAGCGTTGGTCGCGCGCGAGCTGGGCGCGGGTCGATCTGATCAGGCAAGGACTTATGCTGCGAGCGTCGCCGCCTTGGGCGTGTGCAGCGCGATTTTGATCTCGCTTATCGTCTTGCTCAACCTTGATAGCCTGCTGTCTCTGCTTGGCGCAGAAGGTGAGGTGCTGCGTCTGGCCGCGCGGTATATGACGATCATCCTGCCCACCATGTGGGTAATGTCCTTTGCCATGACCGCCATGGCCGTCTTGCGCGCGCGGGGCGATGCCCGCCGGTCAATGATGGCGACAATCTACGGCGGCATCGTGAATGCAGTGCTTGACCCGATCCTGATCTTTGGGGTCGGTCTGGGCCTGGACGGCGCGGCCGTCGCGTCCGTCCTGGCGCGGATCACGATGTTGATCGCTGCGCTTTTGCCCGCGATCCGTGTGCATAACGGGTTTGCGCGCCCATCACCCGCTCAGGTGATCCGGGATTTCTCAGCCGTCCGGCTTATCGCAGTGCCTGCCGTATTGACCAACGTCGCCACACCGATTGGCAACGCCATCGTGGTGCGCGAGATTGCCAGCTATGGCACCGAGGCGGTGGCAGGCATGGCAATCATAGGCCGTCTGATGCCTGTCGCGTTTTCTGTCATCTTTGCGCTGTCCGGTGCGATCGGGCCCATCATTGGGCAGAATTTCGGAGCAGGCCGCTTTGACCGGGTCCGTGCCGCCTTTCTGGCAGGGGTCAAATTCACCGCCATCTACGTCCTGATCATGGCAACCATCTTGTTCTTGCTCCGAGCCCCGATCGCCGGTCTTTTCGACGCTCAAGGTGAAACACGCACGCTGATCTACCTGTTCTGCGGGCCGCTGGCGCTGGCTTCGTTCTTCAACGGCGTCATCTTTGTCACCAATGCCAGTTTCAACAATCTGGGCCACCCCATCTATTCCACATGGATAAATTGGGGGCGGCACTCGATCGGAACCTGGATTTTTGTGATGATCGGATCCCAATTGGCCGGTGCCCCCGGGGTGCTGCTCGGGCAAGCTTTTGGAGGTGTGATATTTGCGGCCATCGGATGGGTGTTGGTCAGCCGTGTCACGACACGCCTCTCAAAGCCCACCGAAACGGATCCGTTTGCCACCCAGAACCGCATTCACGCCCTGTTCGGACGACGCGGTTGGTGACCCCAGAGGGGTCACGGAAATGCTCGCTTTATTTGGTTGCGCTGACATCACCTGGAATACAGCCACGCGCGCAGAACAGCATCGAGGTCGGGCTGGACCAGATCTTATGGTCATTGGTTGGCTTGTTCTTGAACACGATGTCCAGACAGCTGTCTTCGTGCGGGCGATAGTATTTGTTACGCGGGTCGACATTGCCAAACTCATCAAAAGCTGAAACCAGCTTCATATCTTGCTGGTAGCGGTCCCCGCTGAGCGTCAGGTTCGAATAATAGGCCATTAACCGCAAATCCTTGCCTCCCGCCGACATCATATAAGTCATATCGGTCTGGACCGTATTGCCGCTTGCGTCGACGAAGGTAATGGTCTTGGTAATGTCGCGCTGCTCCAGGCCGCGCAAGGCCGAGATTACCCAACGCCGCTTCAAAGGTATGGTCAGGAGATTGCCGTTTTCCGTGCAGGTGATCTCTTTGTAGGAAAACACATTGAATACCGCATTGCCGCGGATCGGGTTGGTGTGCAATCGGATGTTGCTATAGACAGGCGTGATCGCCGAATTTGCGATCGGCTCGCCATTCGCGACGCAATTCTTCTGTAAAACCGCAAGTTCAAACAAAACCATGTCCGAGAACGCCGCAGCTACGCCACCCCTTGCGGATTGGCGCTGCAGGGCCTGAAACTCGGGGGCCTCAATCAATTCCTCACCCCGGTACTTTTGGAACAGGTCGACCGAATTGATTTCGACCGCACCGCCCGAGGTGTCAAACGGCAAACCCTCCTCCAACAACGCGCGGCTGTCTGCTTCGGGGTGATAATGGAACCGAAACTGGTACTGTCCACCAGAATAATCGCCGCGTTCCCCCTCGATCTTGACCTCACCATCTTGGGACTCAATCTCGCTGGCGATGGCCGCAAGCGGGACCGCAACAGACGTCAATGCCCCGAGGCAAAATCTTCTGAATGTCTTGCTGGTGAACATTATTCTCTCCTGAAACTAAGGTTTTAAGAAGCTTTAATGCATATTCATATTAACGATTTTTTCCAAAAATTTCAAACATAACGCGAAAAGCGCAACATTCATCGTCACAACACGGTCGCACCCAGGGTCAATCTCAGCGTATTTTCCACACGGTCTGTCAGTGGCATCTGATAGCGAACAGTCAGGCGTTTTTCGTCCTCACGGATCCTCTGAATTTCTTCCAGACCTTCCTCGTATCGAGCGGCCTCAAGATAGGCATCGGCGAGCAATGTGCGGGCATAAAGCAAGATCTGCGTCGAGCCCGTCGCCTGGTAATCTTGTATGCCTTTTCGTAGTTCTTCGATCCCGCGTTCATATTCGCCTTGGGTTGTATGGGCCCACCCCAGCAGAATTTCACCCCAAGCGTACCAATAACGGAACTCGCGCTTGCCACTGATCTCCATCGCCTCATCAACAAGACGACGCAGGCGCGGAACATCCCCAAGGTTTTGGTAGGCCGTTGCCAGGACGTTCAGCGCATAGCAGCGGGTGAAGTCGTGTTGATCGGCTCGCACCAATTCCTGCGCTTCGGAAATCAACTGCTGCGCCGTGGCTTGATTGTCCGGCTTCAGCGCATGAGCCCAACACCGCATGACCGCATCAACAAGTTGGATATCCGACTCGTGATAGGTCAGCACATCTGCCCGCGAAGTTTGCTTGCGCAAGTATAGGGCCTGATCGAAAGCAGAAATCGCCGCGTCCAGGCGGCCCAACATAAAGTTGCTCATGCCGAGGTTATGCGCCGTCAGAGCCTGCATTGTCGGATCCCCGGCGCGGTCAGCAATTTCCTGAAGATAGTCGCACAGCACCAAGGCTCCCGGCGCGTCGCTCTGCATCAATTGCGCGCCAAACTGCACGTGAACGGCCAGAAACGTATCCGCGCCATCTCCGCTTGTGCGCTCCAGAAGGTCACGATAGCGCCGAAAATTTTCCATCACTTCGGCCGAGCCGAAGGCCCGCTTGCTCAGCGCAAGGTTCAGCATTTTTCGAACAGCGATCTCTTCACGGTCACGCGTCGCTGATGCTTCGGTCTTTTCGTTTTCGCTCAGTGCCGATCTCAGATGCCGGATCGTTTCTTCGTTGGCCGACCGGCTTGCCGCCACTGCGGCCGCTTGACACCAGGCATCGCGCGCTTGGGAAAACATCTCGGCGCGTGAGAAGTGATAGGCCAACAGTTCGGGATGTTGATCGGACAGGGTCTTGAAGTCTTCACGCATCACGGCGGCGATGCGTTTGTGTACAGCGCGTGCTCGGCTGGGCAGCATCAGCTCGTACGCGGCTTCCTGAATAAGCCCGTGCCGGAACGCATAAAGCCGGTCCGCATCGTCGCCACGCGGAACAAGGATCTGAGCCTCGACGAGCTCGTTCAGCGCAGATTGCGTTTCCGCATCCGTGCTTTCACTGACCATCTTGACCATGGCAGGTCGGATGTTCTGACCGATGGCGGCGCAGATCGGCACCAGCGCGCGCGCCTCATTCAGCCTGTCGATCATCGACCAGAAGAGTTCTTTCAATGTGGACGGTAGGAAAAGCGCCTCATCCTCGGAACGTTTGGGATCGGTGTCGGAAAAACGATCCTCAACCATCCGGGCCATTTCTTCGGTGAACAACGGAACACCACCCGTGCGGGTGGCGATCCTTTGTTTCACATCCGGCGAGACAGGAATGGTCTTGAGCAGGTTGTTGAGCATCTCAAGCACATCCCCCTGCCCCAACCGCCGCAGTTCGATTGTGTTAACGCCGTCGCGCCCCGCCCAAGGAGGGTGATAGCCCGGCCGGTAGGTGCAGACGATCATTACCGGGACCGAACGCAATTGCTTTGATAGCAGGTCAATCAACTGCTCTGTCGACGGGTCGACCCACTGCAGATCTTCAAACAGCATCAAAACCGGTTGGCGCGCAGCCATTGAGCCGACAATCTTGACCAAGGCGGCCTGTATCTGGTCGCTTGACTGGCTAGAGGCAAGATCGGGTGCCTCTTGCTGCCCCGGCAGCGACACAGAGATCAGGCTGGCAAAAAGTGCGAGTGTGCTGTCGGTCTTGCCGTCGTTGTCATCCAGAAGCTTTTCAAGTTTCTTAAGCTTTTGTGCGTTGTCGTCTGAAATGCGGATGCCCGCCAGAGTTTCGATGCAGGTCTTGATCGGGAAATAGGCGCTGGCCTCATGATTGGGGGCACATTGAAAATCCAGCTGCATCCGCCCACCCGATGCTATGGACTGACTGACCACTTCGATCAGACAGGATTTCCCAATCCCCGCCTGGCCCGAGATCATCACGGTTTGCCCTTTGCCACCCCGTGTCAGGCGCCAGCAATCTTCCAGCACCCGGCGCTCATCTTCGCGGTCGACAAATGTATCTTCGCGCGCACGCGGCCTGTTTCTAAAGCGCAAGGTCGATTTCTCTGCCCGCACCAGTTGCCAAACGCCAACCGGGTCATCAAACCCCTTGAGCGCATGTTTGCCCTTCCAGTCGCAGACAAAGTTTTTGCCGATCAGATCCTTGGTCCGGTCGCTGATAGCCACCGAGCTTGGGTCGGCATGGGCTTGTATGCGCGCTGCCAGGTTAGGAACATTGCCAAACACCAGACCGCCAAAGGTCGAATGCTCGTCGACGACCGCCTCACCCGAAGAGATGCCCACCCGAACCGCCAATGGGCGCCCGTCTGTTCGCCGCAATTTGCCCATTGCTTCGCAGAGCTCTAACCCGGCGGTGACCGCGCGTTCGGCATCGTTTTCTTCGACTCGAGGGTAGCCGAAATATCCTACAACTCCGTCGCCGAGAAACTGCGCCACATGTCCGTTATGCGCGCGGATGACATCCAGACACAGGTTCTGATAGCGATGTAGCGTACCGCGATAATCCTCAAGGTTCATCTGATTGGACAGTTGCGTTGATCCAATCAGATCCACAAAAATGACGGACAGATGCCGCCTCTCTGGGATCGCATGATGCGCCAGGTGCCCGGTCTGTTGCAGATCGGGCCATTCCGCGACAGCACCATATTTTGGAAGCTCTTGAATCGCGCGCATCGCACGCTTGCGGTCACCCAGCGACAGGCCAAGCTCAACCAAATCCGCCTCGCTCAGCGATGCGACGATATCCAGATCAATCGCGTTGGCCAGAAAAGCATCTACGTATTTTCCCAACGCGTTGCTTTCCAACCAGGTTTTGACGTCCATCGTGCCGCAGTCCCTGGTACCAATTAAAAACAAATATTTCAAAAGCCGTTAGGACGGCACAATAAACTGGTATTCCTTGTGTGACCGGTACCGGGCCGTAGGTAGAAAAATTACCTGGCTCCGAATTCTCGGATCGCTTCAATTTCCAGAATGATAGCCATTTGGTGGCGTGTTGCCAAGTTAAGCTTACGCCAAGATCAGGCTGCACTGTCCAACTGGCGCAGCAGTTCAGGCAAGTCTGCCACCGTGTCGACCACATAGTCCGCGCCTGCGTCTTTCAGGATCTTCGTCGCATGTTGGCGCAACGCGCCAACCTCAGCCTCGCCCAGCGTGGCCAGCTCATCCGGTGTCTTTCCCACCGCGTTGCCTGACATGGCCACACCAACGGTCAGACATCCGGCGGCGATACCTTCCTTGATACCGGGGGCCGTATCGTCAACCTTGATAAGTGCTGCTGGTGGATAAGCGACCAGGTCGACCATGCATTTATACATACCTAATGGCCCTGGACGCCCTTCGGGCAAATCGTCAGAACAGACCAAATTGTCGGGCACATAGCCCTGCTGCGCGGCCACCGGCAGCACATTCTCCATGATCGATCTAGTATAGCCGGTGGTCGACCCGATCTTGAGTCCCATTTCGCGCAACGCGTCGATGGCCTCTTTGGCACCAGGCACCAAATCTGCATAATCTGCGGCAACCTTCTCGTTCATGGGCACAAAGACTTCATAGACCTTGTCGACATCCGCATCGCCGGGAGGGTTACCGAATTTTGCCTCCCACTGGGCAGCAATATCATCCATCGCCATCATGGTTTGGATGTGGTCCCACTTGGCAGCCCCCATCGGGCCACGGGCCTGTTCGATTGTCGCCGTGATCCCAAATTCAGCAAAAGCTTTGACAAAAACCCCCATCGGCGCAAATGAACCAAAATCGACGACGGTCCCAGCCCAGTCGAACACAACCGCTTTGAACTTGCTCATTTTTCTTCCGTCTTTGGGTCAGAACTTACCGATGAATGTCAGCCACTACTGACAAACTGTAACGGTTTCATGACCTTTCAGGGCATCTGGCAACCTGGCGTGGACTTTGAGATCTCAATCTCTTCCTCGGTCATCTCTTCGGCAATACCCTCAAAAAGAGGCGTGCTCAGATAGCGCTCGCCCGTATCAGGCAGCATACACAGAATGGTGCTACCAGGCGCGGCCTTTTCAGCGATGCCCACTGCGATGGCGAATGTTGATCCGCCGGATATTCCAGTCAGGATGCCTTCCTGACTGGCAAGTTTTCGGGCCCACTCCACTCCTGTTGGTCCGGGCACAGGGATCAATTCGTCATAGTATTTATTGTCGATGCTCTCCTGCAAAACTGCTGGGATAAAATCGGGTGTCCAGCCCTGGATCGGATGAGGTTCGAACGCTGGGTGGCCAGACAAAGGATCATCGTCAGGTCCACGCTCGGTTGCGATACCGCTGCCGATCAGCTGCGCGTTGGCAGGTTCTGACAGAATGATCCGTGTCTCGGGGCGTTCTTTCCGCAGCACACGGGCCACACCGGTCAGAGTACCGCCGGTGCCGTACCCGGTCACAAAGTAATCCAGAGTACGCCCCGCGAAATCCGACATGATTTCTCGTGCGGTGGTTGCCTCATGAATGTCGGCATTGGCCTGCGTTTCGAACTGGCGCGCCAGCAACCAACCGTGGGCCTCAGCCAGCTCTGCTGCTTTGCGATACATGCCAAAACCTTTCTCGGCACGCGGAGTCAGCACCACCTTGGCCCCCAGCATCCGCATCAGGCGGCGGCGTTCGACCGAGAAACTGTCAGCCATGGTGACCACAAGCGGATAGCCTTTTTGCGCACAGACCATGGCCAGCCCAATCCCCGTATTGCCACTGGTGGCTTCGACAACCGTTTGTCCGGGCTTCAACGCTCCACTACGTTCTGCCGCTTCGATGATGTTCACAGCCAAGCGGTCCTTGACCGACCCTGCCGGATTGAACGCTTCGAATTTCACATAAATGTCGACCCCTTCAGGGCCCAGATTGTTGACCCGAATGGCCGGAGTGTTGCCGATCGTGTCCAGCACGCTGTCATAGACGCGTCCGTTTCCATCGGTTGTGCGCAGTTTCTGATCGGCCATTTTTGTCCCTCACCCTTTATGTTTTCTGTGTCTTTTGTCAGCGCGATAAGGGCACAGCACATTCATGGCATCCGCGAAAATGCGTGCCAGGCCGTTAAACAAGGCCCAACTTAACGCGATGAAATAAAGGCAGAACCCACCCAAGCCTTAGGATCACTTTGACACAGTAACAGACATTCTGGATTCTGCGAAACGATCCCTCGGGGCGGATCAACGGGGTCAGGTCGCCTCTGACAGCACCTTTTTGGCGACGCGAAAACACTCTAGGGCCTGAGGCACGCCGCAATAGATGCCGACGACATGGATGATGGCGCGGATTTCATCCGAGCTGACACCGTTGCGCAAGGCGCCCCTGCAATGAATTTCCCATTCCGTCATCTTTCCCAGCGCACCGATCATGGCCAGGTTCATCATGGACCGGGTCTTGGCGTCGATGACATCGTCGCCCCAGCCAAAGCCCCAGCACCAAGCTGTCATCGCCTCTTGAAAAGGGCGCGTAAACGCGTCTGCAGCTTCGAGGTTGCGCTCGACATATTCCGCGCCCAGCGTGCTTTTTCGCTGCTCCAGACCTTTCAGAAAAAGGTCTTCATCAAATATGTCGGCCATGCTGTCTCTCCGCTCGAATAACTGAATGTTTGGTATGCGCTCACTCGTCCACCGCGTCGCGCATCCATTGTTGAAGCCGCGCGATGGAATGCTCAGACAATACCCCGCAATTGGGATCCAGAACCAGTGGTCCCGGGCGATAGCCGCGCGATTTCAGCCCCCTATGGACGCTTTCGACGAGGTGGATATCTTCCTCGACCGTGGTTTCACGGTCTTGCACAGCCAATTGTCGGATCACGGCGCTTTCAGATCCACCTTCGGTATACCAGCCGCGCCAGACGGTGCTGTGATCGGCATCGTGTGCGCGCCAGTGATAGGTGTTGAGCACATTGCCCGGATAGCATTGGAACGAAAACATGGGCCACAGGAACCACGACTGATAATCACCAGCATGCGGCACCGAAAGGTCAATCGGATATGTCATATTCTCAAGGCTTTGACATTCGGTGGTGTGACGCAGCACATAGCCTCCGCCCGCGTCAGGCTGAATGTCATAGGTCTCGGGCTTGACCACGCCTTCGGCGAAGGTCGGGTGATTGGTCGGGCAGTGATAGCATTCCGAGTAGTTCTCGATACTGACCTTCCAGTTGCAGTTCTCAGGTATTTCGACCCATTCCAGCGGTTCAAGCGCGTCGATATTCGGAACAAAGGCGCGCAGTTCTTCGCGCACGCCGGGAAACCACTCATCCATCGGGACCGCGTCGTCATCCAAGTTGACAAAGATGAAGCCGTTAAACAATTCGGTGCGCACCGGGGTCAAACAGATCGCGCTGCGATCAAAGCCCGGAACCGATTTGATATTTGGCCCCGCACGCAATTGGCCTGTCAACTCGTAAGTCCAGGAATGATAGGGGCACACCACTACGCGCGTATTGCCTGCTCCGCTTACCATTTCATGCGCGCGGTGTTGGCACACGTTATAGAACGTGCGGATTTCGCCATCACGCCCTTTGATGCAAAAGAGGTTCTGCCCGGCAATTTCAAACGCGAAATAATCGCCCGGCGCGCGCACCTGCGCGACATGGCCTGCGAACTGCCAGGTTCGCGCCAACAGGCCCTGCATTTCTTTCGCAAACAGCTCGGGATCGGTGTAATAACGCGCGTCGAGCGAATGGATCAGGGGGGCATTCATTCGGGCTCCTCCACGTAAAGGCCAAGCTGGTGGCGACGACGGTGAAACCTTTCAACCCGTTCGACAATTTCATCGCTGGCAACGGCGATAACGAAGGACAGAAGAGTTTCCAAAACGGCGAGTGTGGACACTGATGACGGGAAGAATTGCGGCGTATCTACGGCCACCACAAACCCGTGCTGCGCATTCAGGATCACCGGGCTGGCCGGGCTGTCGGAAATCCCGATAACCGTCATGCCCTGGTCGCGCGCCAGCTTTACGGCCTCGATCACTTCGGTCCGGTACGGGTGGCAGGTGATGGCGATCAACACATCCTGGTCGTCCGCCCAAGCCAGATCGTCAACCGGTGTGGACCCAGGCCGCGGAATCGCATGGAACTGCTTCATCCCGGTAGAGGCCAGATAGGTGAAATTGCGCGCGTTCGAATTGTTGACGCCAACTCCCAGCGTAAAGATCTGGCGGCTATTCCATATTGCTTCGGCCGCAGCCTTCAGCGCAGCAGCATCAATCCCTGCAAACGTGTCTTCGATATTGCGGATCGCCGCGCCCACCATATCGGCATAAAGCCCGCCCAGCTCACCCGACTTGCCGATATCCTGCAGCCAACGGGCACGATCCGGAAAGGACACGCTGCCCTTGCGTATCGCATCGCGGAAGGGTGCGCGAAAATCCTCATAGCCGTCAAAACCCACCTGCCGGGCCATACGTACAAACGTGTTGGGCTTGACCTTGGCGGCCTCGGCAATCTCTCGCACGGTTGAGACCCCTACATCCGTGGGGTTCTCCAACACATAGCGCGCGGCTTTTTGTGCTTCTGGGGTCAGCGCCTCCCACTCTTGTGTCAGGCGCGTCAAGACGGTCATTGATACATTTGTGTCATTCATGATTGACGATGGTACAAATGTGGAATTAGCCTGTCGAGCAGAAAAGCGACTCGGGAAGAGGAAATGTCATGTCCGAGAAGAAACTGCCCACTCATGCCCGCGTTGTGATCGTAGGCGGTGGTGTCATGGGGGTCGGCTTGGCCTATCATCTGGCCCATGAAGGCTGGGGCGATGACACCATCCTGCTGGAAAAGGCAGAACTGACCAGCGGCAGTACCTGGCATGCGGCGGGGCAGATCACCCATTCGACCTCAAGCTCTGGGCTGGGCAAATGCGTGGACTATAACATCGGCCTTTATTCCGGTGCTTTAGAGGCGGAAACCGGTCAACCGGTGACATGGCATGGGTGCGGCTCTTTCCGTCTGGCCTATACCGAGGATGAGATGGACTGGCTGCGCCACACCCTGTCGGTAGGCCGGTCGCTGGGCTTCAACATCGAACTGGTCGGGCCTGAGAGGGTGGCTGAACTGCACCCGTTCTACAATCTCGACGGTGTTTTAGGTGCGCTGCATACGCCCGATGACGGCCATGTGGACCCAACCAACGTGACCATGGCGATGGCGGCGGGCGCGCGGCAAAAGGGCGTGCGTATCTTCCGCAACTGTCGCGCCACCAACATCACGCAGGCCAAGACCGGCGAATGGGTGGTTGAGACTGAGATGGGCACCATTACCTGCGAGCATGTGGTGAACGCGGGCGGGACCTATGCTCGCCAAATGGGCGAATGGTCGGGGCTGCAACTGCCGATGACTTCGATGACACACCATTATTTCGTGACCGAGCCTGTGCCCGAATTTCAGAACCTGGATACCGAACTGCCGGTGATCCGCGACGACCGCAAGGTCTCGGGCTATATCCGTATGGAGCAGCAGCGCGGGCTGATCGGGATCTATGAGAAAGAGAACCCGAATTCGGTCTGGCATGATCGCTGTCCGTGGGAATATGAGAATTGGCTATTTGATGCCGATTACGACCGGGTGATGCCGTGGCTTGAGGAAAGCCTCAACCGGATGCCGATTTTTGCCGAGCTTGGAATACAGCGCGATGTGCACGGGGCGATCTCGCACCCGCCGGACGGCAACCCGCTGATCGGGCCCGCACCGGGCGTTCGGAACTATTGGTGTTGCTGCGGTACGCAGATCGGCATCGGCTGGGGGCCGGGCCTGACCCGCGAACTGGCGCGCTGGATGGTGCATGGGGCCGCCGATATCTCGATGCGAGAATTCGACCCGCGCCGGTTCGGCAGCTATGCCACCAAGGACTGGCAGGTGATCAAGGCCGAGGAAGATTACTGCTTGCGCCACGAAATCCCCTTCCCGCATTTCAACCGACTGGCCGGACGCCCGGTGAAACCTTCACCCCTGCACGATCTGCTGAAATCCAAAGGCGCCGTGCATGAGGAGGTTTTTGGCTTTGAACGCCCTCGCTGGTTTGCCCGCGACGGGGTGGAACAGCGCGATCACTATTCCTTCCGCCGAACGCAAACCGATGACATGGTCGCGGTCGAGGTCAAGGCGGTGCGCGAGCGTGTGGGTATCATGGATGTCACCGCCTTTACCAAGGTCGAGGTTTCGGGGCCGGACGCCTATGCTCTGCTGGACCGGCTGACCGCAAACCGGATGCCGCAAAAACTGGGCTCGATCACCCTGACCCACATGCTGAACCGCCGGGGCCGGATCGAGTTGGAGACCACGATCGTGCGCATGGCCGAAGACCGGTTCTATCTGGTCTGTGCCGCGTTCTTTGAACAGCGCCTGCTGGATCACCTCACCCAACAGCGCTACGACGAGGTTGTGCAGATCACCGCGCTCTCTGCCGACTGGTCGGCCCTGTCACTGAACGGCCCCCGGTCGCGCGACGTGCTGGCGCGTTGCACCGATGCTGATCTGACCAATGCCGGGTTCCGCTGGCTTTCGGCGCAAGAGATCACCATCGCGGGCCACAAGGTTTGGGCCTTCCGCATGTCCTATGCCGGTGAGCTGGGTTGGGAGCTGCACATGCCCAACGCCGCTTGTCTGGATGTCTACACCGCGCTCTGGGCGGCGGGTGGGCCGCATGGCATCGCCGACTATGGCAGCTTTGCCATGAACGTGATGCGAATGGAGAAAGGTTTCAAAGGCGCTGGGGAACTGACCAATGAGGTCACGCTGGCCGAGGCTGATGTGCTGCGCTTTGCGCGCACCGACAAGGACTATTTGGGCAAGGACAAGACCCTCAACACCGATCTGCCGTGGATCTGCGCCTATCTTGAGATCGAACCGGATGGCGAGATTGACGGGCACGGCGGCGAGGCGGTGATGCTGGACGGGCGCGTTGTCGGCTCGACCGCTTCTGTCGCCTACGGGCATACGGTCGGCAAGATCCTGGCCTTTGCCTATGTCAAACCCGAGGCCGCCTCACCGGGCACCGAGCTGAGCGTCGTTATTCACGGAATGCCACGGGCCGCACGGGTGCTGGGTGAGCCCGCTTATGATCCAGGCAGCCTGTTGCCGCGCACTGACAGCGCGCTTGAGACGGCACAATGAGTAAGTGGAACGCTTCGAAGCCTCTCCAAAGGGCGAGCCGATGAAGATCATCCGCTTGTCACTGTGGTCCATC
The DNA here is from genome assembly GCF_013033515.1 of Ruegeria sp. HKCCA6707. Classification (GTDB taxonomy): domain Bacteria; phylum Pseudomonadota; class Alphaproteobacteria; order Rhodobacterales; family Rhodobacteraceae; genus Ruegeria. The sequence goes on from NZ_WQEG01000013.1 coordinate 42,423, forward strand.
GATTTGAAAAGCCATGAAACCTATTACATGGCTGATGGCAAAACCTGCGCGACCGTTGAAACTCACGTCCTTTGCCTTGAGACGGACACAGGCCTGAAAGGATGGGGCGAGGTCTGTCCCATCCCGCACTATCTGCCCGCCTATGCCAAGGGCGTTCCAATCGCGGTGACCGAGTTGGCCCCCTTGTTACTGGGGGCAACGCCAATGGGCATCGAGGCCAAGATGGCGGAATTGAAAGCATTTTTACCCGGTCATTCTTATGCCAAGTCAATCATCGACATCGCCTTGTGGGACCTGTTCGGCAAAGCCATTAACTTGCCTGTCTATACCCTTTTGGGCGGGCGAAGGTGCGCAGACATGCCGCTTTACCATTCGATCACATGTACCGCACCGGATCAGATGGCGCAGATCGCGCGCGTGGCTTTTCAAAGCGGGATCAGGCAGTTTCAAGTCAAACTGGGTGCGGATGATGACTGGCAAGCAGATGCCGAGCGGTTAGCCAAAGTTCGCGAAACCGTTGGCCCCGGGCCTTTGGTCTATGGTGATTGGAACTGCGGTGCCACGCGTTTGCAGGCAACGCGCACAGGACGTGCGGTGGCGCATCTGGATATCATGCTGGAACAACCTTGCCAGACGCTGGAGGACTGTGCCGCCGTGCGTCAGGCCACGGGTTTACCCATGAAGATCGACGAAAACGCTTTTGATCTGGCAAGCTTGCTGCGGGCGCACGAATTGGGGTGTCTGGACGCGGTGGCCCTGAAACTGTCCAAATTCGGCGGCCTTTCCGCGATGCGGCGCGCCCGTGATCTGACGGTGCATCTGGGGGCCGAGATTTGCGCCGAATGTACATGGGGGTCGGATATCGTAACCGCCGCCTCATTGCATTTCGCGGCCTCAACCCCGCAAAAATCGCTGCTGAACACGTGTGATCTGTCGGCCTATGTGGCACCGCGCCTCTGCCCCGACGCGCCTATACGCAAGAACGGTCGCATCGCACCACCCGAAGGTCCCGGCTTGGGCGTAACGCCCGATCTTGATCTTCTGGGGACCCCGATATTGGAGTTGGACTGAGACATGCAGAAACTGACCACCCAAGCTGAATGGATCACCCGCGCTCGGGCCGTGCTGCCCGCTGGCGGGTTCGGCAATTTCGACCCCGGCATCGTCATTGCGCGCGGCGACGGCAGCCGCGTCTGGGATGAGGATGGCAATGAATATATCGACTATCTGATCGGATCCGGGCCCATGCTGCTGGGTCACGGCCACCCCGAGGTTATGGAAGCTGTTCTGGAACAACTGCCCAAGGGCATGACGTTTTTTGCCAACAACGCCAAAGGCATCGAACTGGCCGAAACCATCATCGACGCCGTGCCCTGTTGCGAACAGGTTCGGTTCGTAGCCACCGGAGGCGAGGCGGACATGTACGCGATCCGCCTGGCGCGGGCTTATACCGGGCGCTCGAAAGTGCTGAAGTTTGAAGGCGGTTACCATGGTATGAGTGCCGAAGCGCAGATGAGCCTTGCGCCATCCAAACGCGTGAATTTTCCGCAACCTGTGCCCGACAGCGCAGGCATCCCGGACGCGGTAGCCCAAGAGGTTCTGGTCGCGCCCTATAACGATCTGGAGGCCGTGGCCGCGCTTTTGTCAGAGCATAAGGACATTGCTGCAATCATTGCCGAACCCCTGCAACGGATCATCCCGCCCGAGCCTGGCTATCTTCAGGGTCTGCGCGCGCTTTGTGACAAACATGGTGTCCTGCTGATCTTCGACGAAATCGTCACCGGATTTCGACTTGCTTATGGCGGCGCGCAGGAACGTTACGGTGTCACGCCCGACATTTGCACCCTGGGCAAAGTCATCGGCGGCGGGTTCCCCTTGGCGGCCCTTGGTGCCAGCGCCGAGATCATGAAGCATTTTGACAAATCCATTGTGGGCGATGACCGCTGGCTGATGCAGCTGGGCACGCTTTCAGGCAATCCGGTTGCAGCCGCAGCCGGTCTGAAAACGCTGGAGATCCTTAAGCGCCCGGGACAATACGACAGGCTGCGTGAAATCGGCACGGCACTGCAAGACATGCAGAGCCAAGCGCTGACCCAGGGCGATATCCCGCACCGCATTGTCGGTGACGCGGCCCTGTTTGATGTCTATTTCACCACATCGCCCTGCCGGGATTATCGAGAGGCCAGACATGATGACCCGGCGCGCAACAAAACCTATAATGACAGCTTGCGGGCCAGCGGCATCTTCAAATCTCCGGGCAAACTTTACCCCTCATTGGCGATAACGCGCGACGATCTGGACCAAACCCGCCATGCGGTCGAACAGGCCGTTGCCAGAATTCGCTGAGGCTGCATCTTGCCCCGGACCCTTGCTGTCAGTGGAAATCACGGCTGGGGAACAATCGTTTGGCCTGATCGCGCGGATGCATGGCGCGGCTGGGGTAGCGCGCTGTCTTGGGGGTGTCGTCGGCCCTTGGTCCTTCGGTGGTCAGCGCTTCGGGCTGCGGATGGCCCAGCTCTGACAGCTTATGCGAGAGATCTTCGATCTCTTGCGCGATCAGATGGGTCACGATCCCCTCGCGTTGCAGATACCCCGTCACGCGCAGCAGGCGCGCGCCCATCACCGCCCGGCGGAACCGTTGATAGATCTGCTGCCAGACCACCACATTGCTGACCCCTGTTTCATCCTCAAGGGTCAGGAAAATCACGCCCGACGCAGTGCCGGGCCGTTGTCGCGTGATCACCAGGCCACACACACTGTGGCGCCCCAAGGCAATCTCGGGCAGGGATGCATGTGTCACAAGGCCGGGGATCGCAGGGCGCAACAGTTCCATCGGGTGGGCACGCAAGGTTAGCCGGGTCGAGACATAGTCTTCCACCACCTCTTCCCCCAGATGCATGGCGGGCAGTTGCACATCCGGTTCCTGAATCGCCTCGCCATCAATGGGGTCATTGAACAAGGGCAATGGCGCCGGGCTTTGAATGGCCTTCACCTGCCACAGCGCATCGCGACGTGTCAGGCCCATATCTGCAAACGCATCCGCCTCGGCCAGATGTGTCAGCACCGCAGGACGTACCCCGGCGCGCAGCCAAAGCGCCTCGGGGTCGGGATAGCCATTGCCGCGCGCGGCCACAATCCATTCGGCGTCTTCTTCTTTGAACCCTTTAATTTGGCGAAATCCAAGCCGCAGGGCCAAGGCGCCATCGGGGCGGCGCTCCAGCGTGTTGTCCCATTGGGAATGGTTCACGCAGATCGGACGGGTTTCGACCCCATGTTCGCGGACATCCCGCACAATCTGGGCAGGCGCGTAAAACCCCATCGGCTGGGAATTGAGCAAGGCACAGGCAAAAATCGCCGGGTGGTGGCATTTCAACCAGGCCGACACATAGGCCAGCATGGCAAAGGCGGCGGCGTGACTTTCGGGAAAACCATAATCCGCGAACCCTTCGATCTGACCAAAACAGCGCTCGGCCACTTCCAGAGGATAGCCGTTATCCAGCATACCTTTGATGAACTTGTCACGATGTGTCCCGATTGTGCCCATGCGCCGGAAGGACGCGAGCGAGCGGCGCAAATGATCCGCCTCTTCAGCGGAAAACCCGGCGCCGACGACGGCGATTTGCAAGGCCTGTTCCTGAAACAGCGGCACGCCCAAAGTGCGCCGGGTCACCTCTTCCAGCGCCGGACCAAAGGGCTCAACCTGTTCCAGCCCGTTGCGACGGCGAATATAGGGCTGCACCATATCACCCTGGATCGGACCCGGGCGGACAATGGCGACCTCGATCACCAGATCATAGAACTCACGCGGTCGCATCCGGGGCAGGAAATTCATCTGTGCCCGGCTTTCCACCTGAAAGACCCCAACCGCATCGGCCCGGCAGAGCATGTCATAGGTCGCACGATCTCCTTGCGGGACCGTGGCGATGCTGTGGGTTATGTTTTCGTGCTGCTGCATCAACGCAAAGGATTTGCGAATACAGCTGAGCATCCCCAGCCCCAGCACATCCACCTTGAGAATGCCCAAGGCATCAATGTCATCCTTGTCCCAGCAGATGACGGTGCGATCTTCCATCGCCGCGTTTTCAATGGGGGCCAGTTCGTCCAACCGCCCCTGGGTGATGACAAAACCACCCACATGCTGCGACAGGTGACGCGGGAAGCCGATGATCTCGCCGATCAGGCGAATGGTCTGCATCAGGCGGCGGTCACTTGGATCCAAACCAAGCTCGCGGATACGGTCCATATCCACGCCGCCATTGCTCATCCCCCAGATTTGGCTGGTCAGACCGGCGGTGACATCCTGAGACAAGCCCATCACCTTGCCAACCTCTCGAATGGCGGCACGAGTGCGGAAATGGATCACGGTGGCGCACAGCCCGGCGCGGTGGCGACCGTATTTCTCATAAATCCACTGGATCACCTCTTCACGCCGTTCATGTTCGAAATCCACATCGATATCCGGCGGCTCACCTCGGTATTTCGAGACGAAACGCTCAAACACCATGGCGATCATGTCCGGGCTGACATCGGTGATCCCCAGAAGGTAACAGAGGATCGAATTGGCAGCAGACCCCCGCCCCTGGCACAGGATGTCCTGGGACCTTGCGAATTGCACAATGTCATGCACGGTCAGGAAATAGGCCGGAAAGTTCAGCTCTTTGACAACGGCCAGCTCTTTTTCCATCAGCTCAAGTGCCCGGGGGGGCGGGCCTTTGGGATAGCGGCGCCTTAGCCCTTCCTGTGCAAGCCGTTCCAAACGCTCTTGCGGTGTTTCCGTTACCGTTTCTTCATGCGGGTATTCATAGGAAAGCTCGCCCAGATCAAAGCTGCATCTATCTGCAATTTCTACTGTCCGGCGCAGGGCAGCCGGATGCGCGCGAAAGATCCGCGCCATATCAGAGCCCGCCTTCAGACGGCGCTCGCCATTGGGCAAGGCGCGGGTGCCGATCTGATCAATCGTGATATGTTCACGTATACAGGTCAGCACATCCGCCAACTGCCGGCGACTGGCGCGGTGCATGATCACATCCCCCAAAGCCACCATCGGGGCCGAGCTTCGCCGGGCCAATTGGGCGCAGGCCGCCAGATAGGCTTGGTCACTGCCATCATAACGCGGAGCAGCCCCCAGAAAGACGTGCCCCGGAAAATGGCGGGCCAGCTTTTGAATATCTGCGGTCGCGGCGCCCAACTTTGCCCCGGGCGCGGCAATCAGGATCATCCCCCTGCAGGCTGGCACCATATCCTGTGTGTAAAGCAGGCATTCGCCCTTTTCCGCCCGCTTCTTGCCCAGTGTCAGCAGGCGCGTCAGCCGTTTATAAGCCGCCCGATCACGCGGCAAAGCGATCCAGTCCACCGAACTGTCTTGCAAGACAAGACGGCACCCCACGATCAATTTCGGCAGCCGTTGCGCCTTGGGGTTTTCCAGCGGCCTGTGGTGCCCGACATCCTGGCGCGAGGATGAATCCACCTGCTGGTGAGACCGGATTTTCAAAACGTCTTGCGTTTCCTGTTTGAGCTGTTTCAAAGCACTCCAGGCGCGCACAACCCCCGCCAAAGAGTTTTGATCGGTGATTGCAAGGGCCGACAGGCCAAGCTCTGCGGCGCGCAGCACCAGTTCTTCTGGATGGGACGCCCCAGTCAGGAAGGTGAAATTCGTGGTGACGCATAGCTCGGCATAGTCCTGCACACGCGTGCGATTGACGTCGGTCATGCAAATTCCCCCTGTACGAACCAGCCGGGGTTTTGCGGCGTATAAAACAACCACAATCGGCGCCCTTGCCGCGTTTCGACCCGCCAGTAATCGCGCATCCCCGAGCGCCAGTTGTCATCCTCAAGCCACCATTCCGGCGCGATCCGTTCAGGCCCGGTTACCCGCTGGGTGGTCAGTGCCATGCGCCGCCACCGAAAGCGCGCAGGCGGACGCGCGCCTGATCCCGCGATCGGTTCAGGAGGAAACAGGCTGAGCGGGCGCGGCTGCGCACCAAACCCAGTCTCGGCAGGATCCGAATAAGCCGCAGGGGATATAATGAAACTGCGCTCGGGGATATGGCTGTCCGCCGGCAGAAAACGCTGGATGTTTTCCAATCCAATCCGCGTTCCAAGGCGTGACGTCAGATCATCCAGCTTATCTTTCCCGCCATCCGAAACATGGTTCATTTGCTGGACCGGCAGAGGCTCGACCTGTGTGGCCTCAAGCCGCAACATATCAATACCAAAGCCCGCGTCGATCTCAGACAATCCACGCTGGAACAAAGGCAGGATACGCTTGGGATCGCGCAGCGGGCGGGCCAGACGCAGTTCGACCTGTTGTTGCCCCTGATCCACCCGGCGCAAACTCATACATAACCTGCGCGCGCCCATGTTTTGCGTGTTCAGCTTGGTGCAAAGCTGCTCCAACAGCCTCTGTGTACCTGCCATCACATCGTCAATCAGACCAATCGGCTCGGGGAGTGTTAAGCGCACGGCGTAATGCGGCGGGTCCGATTGCGGTGAAATCTCTTCGGGCTGTGCACCCAAAGCCTGATCCAGCCGCAGCAAAAGACCCGGACCAAACCGCCGCGTCAGCGGTCCGCGTGCCGCCTGCGCCAGATCACCGATGCAGCGCAACCCCAAACGCTGCAAGGCAACAGACATCTGCTCCTCCAACCGCAAACCGGCCACGGGCAGAGCTCTCAAGGCCTTCAGCGTATCACCGCGCGGTGCAATGCCTTCCCCGTAATGCGCCAGCGCCCAGGCCGCGCCGCGCGTATCAGCCAGACCAATCTGCACCGAAATGCCAACCCGCATCAGACGGCTGCGCATATCGGCCAGCATTGCCTCTTCGCCACCAAACAGATGGGCCGACCCGGTGATATCCATCACCAGCCCGTCCTCACCTTCCAACCCAACCCACGGGCAATACCGCGTGGCCCAACGGCACAGACTGCGCAAAAACCTCTGATCCTGCTCGGGCTCTGCCACACGGCTTTGCAGATCGGGACAAAACGCGCGCGCATCCGCATACGACATGCCCGGATGCAGCCCTTCTTTCAGCGCGGCTGTGTTCAAGCAATAAATCCTGTTGGCGTTTTGCAGTTTCGCCGTCAGAACGAACGGCCCCTCTACAGGACATGCGCGCAGAACCCGGTCACTCGCCAAGCGAGAAAACCACAAAGAAACAATACGACGCCCTTCGCCATCGATCATACCAAGTACCATTTGTTCGCTATTTGTTCTTTTTAGATTTCCATCGTCGAAGAGTCGAGTCCCTGACGTTACTCTCTTATTCTAAGCGGTCTTATTATCGGTCTTCAGCGGAATATTGAGAGGCGAAGTGCGACCCCAAACCCGAAGATCAAACCCAGATTAGAAAGACTTGAAGAATTCCCAAGAACAGACACCGACAGGACGCGATACCCAACGCGATCATGCACGGCGATCCTTGAACCAATCTCGAACATGGTCGCGATCCAATTCGCCCTGAGGGGCTGACAACGTGAAGACAATTCTCCCGGCGCGACCTTAAATCCTTGCGGCCAAAGGTCTAAAGGCAAAAAGCGACGCTTCGTTAAACTTGCAAAAGCTTCAAGAGAAATAGGTCACAGTGACTTTGGCAGCAAACGAGCGCTCGGCGCACTTTCACAGTTCCCAAAATAATCACACCATAGTAGTGACAAAAGGCAGAAATCAGTAAGTCGCGGGCAATGCAAGACAAACATAGTTCAAATTTCTTTGGGATAGATCTGCCAGAATCCGGCAAACGGTCCTCGTCCATCGATCAACTGAAACTGCTACGCAAGCTCTGCCCCCAACCTGCGCCAGTCCCCCTAATTCGTATCGGTCCGGGCCAAGACGGAACATACATCGTGCCAGACGACTTAACCGGCATTACTGCCTGTTTTTCTCCAGGTACAAATAATTTCAAAGACTTCGAGGACGTCCTTACACACCAATATGAAATAAGCGCATTCATGTACGACGGTGCCAATGAAGCTGACAGCATCCGAACTCCGTTAGTCAAAGGAAAGCAAAGCTTTGAGAAGCTCTGGCTTGACGTCGACGGAACAGAAAACAGCATTAGCCTTGACGATTGGGTCGCTCGGCATCAACCTAATTCCGGCGACGATCTTATGTTGCAGATTGATATCGAAGGCGCAGAGTATCGAAACCTACTCGCTTGCAGCGACGAAACTCTGAAAAGATTCCGCATCATTGTGATCGAAGTGCACGGGCTGGACCAAATGGTGAATGATGCCATTCTAGATGCAGTGCTATTGCCGTTCTTCGAGCGCTTAAATCAATATCACACATGCGTCCATGCCCATCCGAACAACTACTTTAGGCCGTTCCATATTCCTGACCTGGAAATCTACGTACCACCCTTGTTGGAACTCACCTTTCTTCGGGACGACCGCTTCGAGAGAAAGGACCGTTTCGAAGTAGAATTGCCTCATCCGTTAGATATTCGCAGCAACGTCCGAACCAAACCACCCGTTTTTCTTGACGATTTCTTTCGTGGCAGACCCCCATCCGAGAAAGAGTCGTTGCAGATGCTCGAGGTTAGATCAAGTTGGCAGTTCCAAGAAGAGGCGCAACTGCTTGAGGAACGCTCCAACTTGGTTATTGAAAAACTGAAATCGGAAAAGGAAAAGTTCATTCGTGAACGAGACGTAGCACTGTCAGAGCGAAACGCTGCTTTTGCCGAACGGGACATCGCGCTGGCAGAGCGCGACACGTATCGCAGAAAACTCGCCCATGTCATAAGATATCCTTGGAAACACGCCGACAAGTTTATCAGGCGTAAGAAGACCAACGTCTAAAGGTATGTCGAACATTTTGGCCTTGGGCCGATACAGTATCTAAGTTTGTAGCCGCGAACGCCGAGATTTTGGCGAAATCAACAGGCCTCACTTGTCGCTGATGCGGGCGCTGCAAAATGCGAATGAGCGGTTCAAGAAGTCTGTTACTATTTCTTGGATCTCGTCACGGCACGTCAATCCTCTGCCAGTGACCTGTCCAATAGGCTTTGGGCGCGGGCTTTCATTGCGACTGAGGCCGGATCCCCGTTTCGGGCCTGGTCTGCCGCCTCAAATGCAGCAATAGCCTTTTGCAACTGCCCGGCCCGGTAGTGTGCAAGTCCCTGCTCGTAAGCGTTAATCCAAGCAATGGGTCCATCAAGCGCATCTCGCATCGCGAACAGTTCATAAACGACTATTTCTTCGGTGCGCCCTGACAAGTTAAGTGTGTCCAGTTCGCGAACCACTATCGAGTCGGCCGCCTGACGTCTCGTCTCCGGCCCGATCAGGATCAGCGTGCCATAGTCTTTGTTGGACCCTTCCAATCGGCTGGCAACGTTCACGACATCACCAATCGCAGTGTAATTCAGACGCTGTTCTGAACCGATGTTTCCGACCAGAGCCTCACCGCTGTTCAGCCCTATCCTGACGCGCAGCGGGTTGCCCGCCTCATCTTCAATTCCGGACGCGTCCACGGAAGCGACAAGGTCCAACGCTGCGCGGCAGGCATGTTCAGCGTGGTTGGAATCGTTTCGTGGTGCGCCCCAAAATGCCATCACTGCATCGCCAATGAATTTATCAATCGTCCCACCGTTGTGAGTAATGGCCGAAGCGGCTGCGCTGAAAAAAGGTTCCATCAATTGGACGACATTAGGACCGAGTTTTTCTGACATTCCCGTGAAGCCAGCGACATCGCAAAACAGCACCGATATTCGCTTTATGTCCCCACCAGGCTGCGTCTTGATGCCTTCGGCAACCAGCATGCGCACCAGATCGGTCGGTACATACTTTCGGAATGCAGACAGACCTGCAGCCATGCTTGCGGTCGCCGCCGAGAGATTTTCAAGCTCAGACAGTTTGGAAGGCCTACGCTCGATCCGTTCGACATCAAAGCGTTCAATGCTACCAAGGTCTTCAGCAATGCGCGCCAACGGATTTGCCACAACCCTGCGGATCAACCAGATGGCCAGCCCGCTTGCGAGGACCACTACAACGATCAGCACGTAAACAAGGTTGATAAGCGTTTCATCGATACCCGAAAGAAAGGCCGCTTCAGGAATGACCGTGGCAACGCGCCAGCCGTAAAACCCCAGCGGCGTCAGCGCTACCGCATAAGGCACCCCGTCGACGACGATACGTTTCGTCAAAGTGCCCGGAGTATTCGTTTGGGGTTCAGCCAATAGCCTCTCGCCTGAGATCATGGCGGCTTCATAAAGCTTACCCTCGCCCATGCGTGCCGGTGTAGTTTCATCCGCTTCTGCATCAGGAACCGCTATGACTTTTCCGTCGGCGTTCAGAATAAACGCCGCACCAAACTCACCCGGTGCAAGCGTGGCGAGAAAGCGTGACAATCGGTCAGTTTCGATCGCCACCGCCAAAACCCCTTGCCGCGTTCGGTTAACATCTATCGGACCGGCAAAGGCGTAGATGGTTTTGTCTCTCTCTGGAAGATCTCTCGCTTCGATCCACCCGGCAGAGTTGAGCCCCATGAAGTTTTCAAACCAAGCATGTTCGCGCGGATCATAGGATGTTTCAGTAAAGGTCCGCTCTTCAAATTGGATGTCACCGGGAATGAAGATGTATCGGTCCTTCCTTAGCATTCGATCCCGGATATCCTCATCGATTTCAATCATCTCAAGCCCACCGTCACCCAAGCGATGTGACGCAAAAAAATTTCCATCGGGCCAGCCGAAGAAAATCCATGAGATATTCGGCTGCGCCTGCAATTGTGACAAAAAAACAAACTCTCGCTTGTCGGCCTGCCGTGTCGCGATAACGTTCTGAACAAAGATAGTGCGAACGGCTGCCCAGGCGGCTTCTGCCGACCTGAGGGTCACGCCCACCTCGATACGGACGGTGTTCGCAATCTGGCTATTGATCTCAGCCGCTAGCATACGGCTGTTGTCGCGCGCTGTTGTCCACCACAAGGAATGCACGATAACCGTCGATACTCCGATGGACACGGCCACCAGAATTGACACAGCTATGCCCACGCTGAATCGCAAGTAAGTCTCCGATAGAAAAGTCAATTGCTTCAATATTGAATTGAGACTGTCAGGAGAGCAAAGCTTTCATAGATCAAACCCCGTATTCTCACGTATCTGTTAGGTTCAAACCGAGGATTTTGTCGAAGCGGAGACCTAGTCATTATCTGCTGTATCTGATTTTCGAGGTGTTTCGGATGTTTCGCCAAGGTGATGGTCCGGCCTATTCCCGCCTTTTACCAACCGCAAAAAATGCTTCGAACGCAGCCTGAATAGCTGTCATTCGCTGCAAGCGCTCGTTCAAACCTTTCAAGTCAATCGCAGGTCACATGCAGTGTTGCCTGATCTTGGAGGCCAGTTCTAGTCTTCGTGGGAAGTTGTTGCGCAGAGGTCCGTCCACGAGTCCGTGATTCTTTGCGGCGAAGATCCTAAGTCGAACCGCCAGAAAGGAGTTTCGGAACCAGTTCCTCTGCAAGCGAGGCGACAGCGTCCACTCGTGCGATGCGCCGCGAGCCCGGGCGGAATGTCAGATAAACCGAATATGAGCGCGAGACGTGCTTGGGTAAGCAGCGGATTTGGAAATCTGATTGTGGCGGATTTGGTCAAGGCCGGGCATCGCGTTGCCGGGACGGTGCGCGATCCCGCAGGACGCAACAAGGAGGCCGCGCAGACCCTGCTCAATCTCGGCGTAGAGGTTGTCGAAATCGACGTGACAGACGATGCTTCTGTCGAAGCGGGCGTGGTCTCGGTAAAAGCCACGCTCGGGCAATTCGACGTGTTGGTCAAAAACGCTGGGGCTGGCGCACACGGTCTGCAAGAGAACTTTTCTGGCGACGATTTCCAGCGCGTTTTCGACGTCAATGTCGTCGGAGTGCAGCGAATGACCCGCGCCGTCCTTCCCAAGATGCGAGCGCGGCAATCCGGGCTGATATTGAACGTCACTAGCCTTCTTGGTCGCGTGACGGTCCCCTTCCTCGGCCCTTACAACGCGGCGAAATGGGCGGTGGAGGCGCTCAGCGAAAATTACCGCTGGGAGTTGAGCCAGTTTGGCGTTGATGTCGCCGTCATCGAGCCCGGTGGCTTTCCGACGAACTTCTTCACCAACCTCATTCAGCCGTCTTCGCGTGATCGGGATGCAAGCTATGGCGAATTTGCCGGAGCGCCCGAGGCCATGCTGCAAAGCATGGGGGAATCCCTGGCCAACAACCCGCTACAGGTTCCGCAGATCGTGTCAGACGCAGTGCTTGGGGTGATCCATGCCACGCCTGGACAGCGGCGGTTCCGAAATGAAGTGGACAAGAGCGGCATGGCAGACCCCGTCATTTCGATGAACAAGCAAGCGGAAAAGGCTACCGAGGTGCTCTTCACCGCCTATGGTATGGAAGGTATGATGAAGCTCAAGACTAACGTTGCCAACGCGGCCTAATAACTATGGCAGGTCTGGGGTATTCCGGGCCTGTCGATCCAACACGGGCATAGGAGGAGCCTAGCCGATGACACACCCCGCATTTACCTCAGACTCTGTGGCCGTGATCACCGGGGGTGCCTCCGGCATCGGCCTCGCTGCCGCAGTGAAGTTCGCTCAGATGGGCATGCGCATTGCTATTGTTGATCAAGACACTGAGAAACTAGAGACCGCGGCAAACACGGTGTCTGCCGCCGGTGCGGCCGATGTGATGACGTCTGAGACAGATGTCAATGATCGCGCGCAGTTAGAAGCGTTGGAACGGATGGTAGCAGACCGCTATGGCGGAACAGACATCTTAATGAACAACGCGGGTGTCGGTGGTAAATCATCGACCATTGGGGACCCCACGGCGTGGGAAAAGATGCTGGGCGTGAACCTTTGGGGTCCGATCCACGGCACTCAGGTATTCGCACCAAAAATGATCGCGCGAAACAGACCAGGTGCAATAATCAATACAGGGTCCAAGCAAGGTATCACCACACCGCCGGGTAACCCTGCATACAACGTCTCCAAAGCGGCTCTGAAAGCATTCACCGAGGCGCTATCACATGAGCTGAGAAACGGCCCCGGCCATCAGATCACAGCGCATCTCCTTGTGCCTGGCTTTGTTTATACTGGTATGATCTCCCTGCCTGAAAAACCTGCCTCCGCTTGGACCGCAGAGCAGACGGTCGACTTCTTTGTCGACAGCGTGAACCGAGGGGACTTTTACATCCTCTGCCCCGACAATGATGTCTCACGAGATATCGATGAGAAACGCATTGCCTGGAGTGTCGGAGACGTCGTCGAAAATCGCCCCGCACTAAGCCGATGGCATCCAGACTATAAGGAGGCTTTCGAGGCGTTTATGGCGAAGGCTGACTGAACGTCGTAACAGTCCACCGCCTCGGACAAGTAAATATTCAAAACTGTCCGAGGGTCCTTCTGGTTAGGCGGCACCTTTCAATTCGCGTTTAATCTATCGTAAACAGCTCCTGCCTTTCAGCAACACCGCGCAATCTGTATTGCCCCAGGGAAACAAGACTTGGAATGGAGCCCACCAAGTCGCCGGCCACTTTGTCGGAAACAACAATGTTCTGATCGAGCGCGCTGCACATGCCAAGAATGCGGGAAGTCGTATTCACTGCCGGGCCAACCACTGTGAAATCCAGGCGAGACCGACCGCCAATATTGCCATAAAGAACATCACCTGCGTGCAACGAAAGAGTGAAGCCGGTCGTTGGCAACCCATCCGCTTGCCGTCGTTGGTTGAGTTCGTCAAAGGTATCTCGCAACTCCGCTGCCGCGTGAATTGCGACGCGGCGCGCGTCCGGAACTTGATTGATATCGAAGATGGCAAGCATTCCATCTCCCATGAACTTCAGAACGTTACCGCCATGGCGTTCAACGACGTCAACAGCTTCCGCGAAGTAGTCGTTTAACAATTCAATGATTGAATGCCCCGGAAGCGCCTCTGACAACTTGGTAAACCCTCGTAGATCAAAGTACCAAATCACCGCCGAAATCGTTTCCGATGAACCTCTGGTGATGTCCCCTGAAAGCACACGCTTACTCGCGTCCTTGCCCAGGTAAGCGGCGGTAATGTCCTCAGCCATCAGCCTGTTCGCACCACATTTCAGCGTCAGGCAAAGTGGAGATATGAGTTGACGCAAACCGTCAAGTTGTTGACTTGTGAAGCCCCCGCTCGCGTCAGTCGTCAGTGAAATTATGGCCCCTTCCTCGGCCTGCATTGGGTCAACAGGCGTAGCATTATCCTGTAACAGGAAAAAGCGTTTAACAGCGAAGTAGTCTGTGGCACCGCGCTCGCGAAGTTCATCAAAGATTGGAAAGTTAAGCTCGGGTTCTTCGGCTGTCAGATCTTGTCTGATCTCTTCGACGTTGTTTACCAAAAGATAGTAAATCGGGCTTTGGATATATTGTTCAGGTGCATCCGATCTTCGGGCAAAATCCTCTCGCTGATTTCCCCCATCCCTGTGCCAGCGGAAAGCGACCGTCCCAATCTCGGGATGATGAGCGCGCACGGTAATGTTAGCTCTTTGCAGCGGAATCCCTGCCGATACAAGACGCTTGCAGAATGCTTCCAGCCAGATCTCGACCGGCGCATTCTCTAAGCCCTGTTGAACAAGCCAATCTGCTATGTCCTGTATGGCGGCGGTCAGTTCCCAGTTTTGGACTAAAGGAGCTGCCATGATGTCCTCTTAGTGAGCTAGCTGAACTGATAGATGGCAGTCTAGTTCACTTCAACGACACATCAAATTCAATTCTCCCACTGCTCTTGTAACCCAAAGCGGTCGTTATGCGCGCTCCGACGTTTGAGTAATCCTCATACCGACTCGGTTTGTCTCACTCCTGCAAAGGCTTTTGAACTCGTATCGGCGCATGGCGTTTTCGTATGAGATTCTGGAAAGAGAAATGACATTCGAACTCTGGCTGGTTAATTTAGCTGCTGCGGTCGGATTGTCCCTGATTTCGGGTTCGACTGGGTTGTTGTCCGTTACACATGGGGCCTGCTACGGTTTTCACCCAACAATTCGCACCGTTCCCGGTGGCGCGCTTGGCTTCTTCATTCTAACCGCAACGCAGCGCTACGCACTTTGTTTCGACAGGAGTTACAAATGCGAGCGTCGGCGACTCGGTTTAACGACGGTTTCTTTCAGATGACTGGTATGATGCGGGTGGCCGACGTTTGCGGAGGTATTTTCGAAGTTCCGGCCGCGAAAGGCTGCTTAAATCAGAGAGCAGTTGGTGGCTAAAATTGAAGCTATGTCCGTCTCAAGGACGAAGCGGACTGCTGCAGTCGCCGATATTGCTGATGCAGCATTCGCTGGTATTTATAGCGCCCAAGTTGCTGCTTCGCGGCGGATGTCTCAAGACCGGATATTAACGGTCGTGGATTTGACCAGGATCGAAACTGTACTTGCGACGCGGTTCTGATGGACCACTAAACCTGATCGCTGCCCAAAATCACCGCACACGCTGCGAGGTCTGCGAAAATGTGGAAACTGGGCATAAGCTGGATCCGCGAAATCGGGCATCACCTCCACATACGATGGCTAGGTGCCGTCAATCTTTCCTAACATGGCCGAGAACTTGTCAAATTCATCGTCTGCGATCGCTGCAGTTTCGGCGAAGGCAGGGTAGTCGCCGGATGTGGCAGCTTGGTGGAACGCGGTAAGTGCCGCCCGACGCTCGGTTCGGATCTGTTCTTGCAACCGGTGAAGGTTACCAAACGCGCGGGCGTGGCGCGGGCTTTCGGGTTGTTCACCGCAGATGTCATTCTGGAACAGATAGATGATATCGGCACCAGCGCCTGATCCCAGCGACGACGTAACCAACGTGGTGCGCTTGCTGATCTCGGCCATCACGCGGTCGCAAATGACCTCTGCCTCAACAGAGAATGCGCCGGCGTTTTCCATGTCGCGAAAAGATTGCCAAAGCGCCATCGCCTCGTCCGCTGTCTTGCCAATGGCGCGCAGGCCGCCGTTCCAGGTCGACCGGCGCGGAACAAGGCCGAGATGGCACATGACAGGGATCTGCTCGCGCGCCAACATCTCAACTATATGCGGGCCGCGCGCGGTATAGACTGAATCTGCACCCTGTTTCATGGCTAGAAAGGCAGCCTTCAGCACATCCTTCTCCGTCGGGTGATCCGGCATCGGGATCGCGGCGGTGTAGAAGTGATTTGGTGCGCCGCGACGGACGGCCTCGGCGTTGACCGCATTGCCCATGACGAGGTCGACGCCGGCATCGGCGGCTGCGGCGGCCTCTTCCTCGGTATTGGCGGTGGTTTGGGTGAGTTTCCGGATGCCCTTCAGCGCCCGCAGATCGGCGGCGGTATAGTTGCGCAAGCTAAACTTCGCGTCCCAGTCGTAGATCCGTTTCATCCGCATTTCCCCTGTTCAATTGCCTGCGCTATGCCAGCCCCTTTGGGGCCAGATCACCTATGGACTTTTCGTCGTCCCCTGCCGCCTGGCGTCGCGTTGTCTTGGCCGTCGCGGGAAGGGGTGTGTCGAACGCATAGTCGGGGTCGGTCTTCTGGCGCTTCCAAGTGTCGAGCATTTCGCGCCATGCCCCGCGCAGCGTGCGCGGTTCCGGCATGTCGGCTTTGATCTCCTCGGCCAAGAGCGGCAGGTTGTAGCAGGGCACACCGGCGTACATGTGATGTTCGGTGTGCCAATTCATGTGCCAGTAGAGGAACTCGACGAATTTCGGCAGGCGGATGGAGCGAGTGTTCTTGCGGAAGTCAGTTGTTGCTGCGGTCAGTCCGCAATGCTGAGTCAGCCCGAGAAAGTAACTCAGCCAGTTGGCGATATAACTTGGAAGTGTCAGGATCAGCGGCAAGACCCATTGGCCGGTGGCAATCGCCAGCACCAGAACAAAGCCATGAAACACCAACTGGATGCGTGACCAACGCATGGATTTTCGGGCTTGGTCGGGTTGATCTTCATGCAGCGCATGAAGCCATTCGTTCGCCGGAACATCGATCGAAGGCAGCTTGCCAACTGCATCCAGCATCGTCATCCAGATGGTCGACAAAACGCCACCCTTGCCGAAAGTGCGTCCCGGTTGGGTCAAAAGATTCAGTGTGAACATCTGCAACAGGAATGTTCGGCCAACATTTGGATGGATCGGCAGCAGCACCTCTCGATCGCCTTCGGGATGCAGCGTGTAGCGGTGGTGATAGGTGTGGCTGGCGGCATAGTCGAACGGGTTCCACCAACTGATCATGCTGAAAAGGTAAAGGAAGACATCGTTTAGCCGCTTGCTTTGAAATACCGTTCTGTGGCCTAGCTCGTGCACGGAAGTTCCGCGGAAGAACGAGGCAATCGTGCCATGCGCGAAAAGCGCGATCAGAAACAAAAGCCACCAACCTTGGGCCCATGTCAGGTAAACCGCTGTACCCGTAAGGCAGAACAGGGCGAAATGCCCTCCGGCTTGCACCCAGCCTTTCCTGTCATCGCGCTTGGACAATTCACGGAAGCGCTCGGGCCGAATCTTGGAGCGATACCATTGCGGGTTCAGTGTATCTCTTACTTCAGAGAGCGGCTGATAGGGCATGTCTTCACCTTCTTGCTTGGTGGGCGATGCATTGGGATGGGATTCCCGGAGGATCATAGTGAAACGGGTCGGTTGTCGTTGACAGAACATTTGCAGGCTTCGGCAAGGCGCCTTGCAGTGCCCGGATCAACGTCGCACACGGCGGTGAGATCAGCACGAGGGTTATCGAGAATGGGCTGGGCGTGAATTGCTCCGATCACGCCTGCACCTGCGATTGCGAATTTCATCTCACGCACTTTCTTCCATTTGCCATTGCTCCTGCAATCAGACCGGACGTGACTAAACCTTCACCCATGCGCCTCCCTTTTCATTCGAGCGAACCGTCGCGTCGATGAACCGGACACCAGTGGCGCCATCGGCCACGCGCGGCATGTCCAGCCAGGTGTCCGGCACCTTTATCTTGTCACGTCGGGCAGCGGTGGCCAGTGCGAACTCTGTATATAGATTTCCCCAGGCTTCGATCAGCCCTTCGGGGAAGCCACGACCCGTGCGGATCAGACGTTCGGTTCTGGGTGACACGCCGTGGCCATGGCCGCGGCTGAGAATGCGGTCAGGCTCTCCGAACCGGGCGTGTTTGAGATACTCGGATTGTTCCAGATCCCATTCCAGCCCACCCTCTGAGCCGAAAATGCGGAGCCGCAATCCGCCGCGATTGCCTGGGGCAAGGCGCGTAGCCATCAATGTGCCGGGTACGTCGTCGGCGTAGCGTGCCCATGCAAAAAATGTGTCTTCCAGCGGCTTTGGCGCGCCGCAGACATGGAATTCGCTGCGAAGATGGGTCAGGGGCAAGTGGCTGACGAACTGTGCCAGATGCGCCGCGTGCGTGCCAATATCACCGACGCAAGAGGTGCGACCTGACTTCGCGGGATCGAGCCGCCATTTGACATGCGCCGCCTCGGCGACGTCTTCGGGCGTCATCCAATCCTGCATGAATTCCACGTGGATCTGGTTGATCTTTCCGACGCCGCCTTCTGCTACGATCTCGCGTGCCTGCCGGATCATCGCGAAACAGGACATGACATAGGAAACGCCAAAAGTGCATCCCGTTCTGGCGGTGGCATCCTCCAATGCGTCGGCCTCTGACACTTCGTTGGTCAGCGGTTTGTCGCAAAGGACGTCGATCCCGGCCTCAAGGAAGGCTATCGCTGCATCGTGGTGCAGGTGGTTGGGCGTGGTGATCATCACCGCATCGACGCCGTCGGCACGTTCGGCTTCGGCCTCAGCCATCTCGGTGAACGAGGTATAACAGCGCTCCTTGGGCAGGTGCCAATCTGCTGCGGCGGCCTTGGCACGGGCGGGGTCAGAAGACAACGCCCCGGCCACGACTTCCCAGCGGTCCGTCAGCCGCGCCGCCATGGCCTGCGTCTGCGAAATCCGCCCGCCGCCTATCACGCCAAGACGCAGGCGGCGGGACTGCTTGGGGAAAGGACCCGTAAAGTCTATGTTCTCTGGCAGGATAGGCATGGATCAAAGCTCCGGAGGGGTGGCGCCTTCGGGCAGCATTTCGACCGCCATGAAGATCGAGGGCGTGATGGTTTCAAACTGATGCCAGGGAAAATTACCCTCGGCATCATACATCGGGCGATGCGTTGTGCCTGGCGCCATAAGTTCTTCCAGATAGAGCGTGGCCACATCCTTTTCACGGCATTGCTGCATCTTGCCGAAGCCCATGATCTGCGTGTGCACCTCGCGAAAGCCCGGCACCGGACAAAAGGCGTGCTCTTGATGAAGGCCAACATTCAACGGCACGGTCGAGGAGTGGTATAGGGTAAAGCCGAATTGCCCGACCCAGGTCTTTGGCGACATGTAATGTCCGATGCCGCGCAGACGCTCTTCCTGCCGCACATCGAAGGCGGATGGCCAGGTGTCACGCACCCGCGCCATCAACGCATCCTCGTCATCATAATCCGCGAAACGTTCGATCACAGCGGCGTGGGTCACATCCTTGGCCACCGTATCGGCCAGCACAGCCGATTGCAGCGCGCCCAGGGATTGCTTGCGGATGCGCACTGGGTTTTCAGAGAGGTTCAGAAGGATGACCTTGCCATCAACCCGGTGGGATCGCTCATCCGTGATCAGCCTGATGGTGAAAAAAGGTTCCGCGATGTCGAGTGTCTCGATCGGCATGTTTCAGCGGTCTTTCGGGAAGGTTTCGGGCAGAAGTTCGGGGCGCGCGCAGGTGCTGGCAACATCGACAAACCGGGCCTCACGTGCAGAGGTCAGCATGGCCTCCATCGCCTCGGTCACGTGATAAGCCAGCGCGCCGCTGGCGCGCGGGCTGCGGCCATTGGCGACGGCGTCCGCCATTTCCAACAAGCCAACGCCACGCGCATCGTAGTTGAAGCCATGGGTGTTCTCTGCCACGCACCACTTTGCCGGCGCGTCAGGTCGGGGCCGTTTGGTCCAACGCGCCTCGGCTCGCGTACGATACCAGACCGGCCCTTGAAAGATATTGGCCCCATCGCCGGGGTCGGGATCGGGAATGCATATGGTGCCGTCCTCGCCATAGATCTCGAACCGCGGCGTTTCGCTTTCCCAGACATCGAAGCTGACCATCATTTCGCCCA
This sequence comes from Ruegeria sp. HKCCA6707, assembly GCF_013033515.1. Lineage (GTDB taxonomy): Bacteria > Pseudomonadota > Alphaproteobacteria > Rhodobacterales > Rhodobacteraceae > Ruegeria. The sequence goes on from NZ_WQEG01000013.1 coordinate 62,494, forward strand.
GAACGCCATTTGCGAAGGCGATAAGGTTCAGGCTGTGGGTATCTTCCTCGACCGGCATCATCTCGCCATTGCGCGGCCCATTCTCGATCATCCGCTCTGCAAAGGTTTTCTTCCCCATCGCCGCTACTTGTCGAATTGGACCCAAAAGGAACACCATCGCCGTCAGGTAGTAGGGACCCAGATCAAGAAGCGGACCGCCACCTTTGGCGTAGTAGAAGTCTGGGTTTGGATGATGGCGTTCGACACCGTGTGTGGGCACGAAGGCGGCGACACCGGTCGGCGCGCCGATCACGCCCTTGTCGAGCAGTTTGCGCACCGTCTGCCAGCGCCCGCCCAGAAACGTATCTGGCGCATTGCCGACGGTCAGGCCCTTGTCTCGCGCCAACTCCAACGCGCGACGTCCATTCGCAAGATCCGTGACGAAAGGTTTCTCCGAATAGACATGTTTGCCCGCCTCAAGCGCGGCGATGCTGATGTCGGCATGAGCCGCCGGAATGGTCAGGTTGAGGATCGCGTCGATCTCGGGATCGGCGATGATCGCGGCCGGTTCCTTTGCGCAGGGCACGTCGAATTCTGCCGCCTTCGCGCGGCTTTCGTCCATGTTCAGCGAACCACAGGCAACAATTTCCAGCCCGTCAAACACGGCACAGTTCCTGAGATAAACATCACTGATCCGCCCGGTGCCGATCAAACCGACACGAAAACTATTCATACCGTCACTCACCCGAAGATCTCTTTGAACAGGCCGATACACTGCCGAAACCCGTTCTCGAAATTGCCATTGCCAGGGTGGTAGACGCTTTCAAAGCTGATGACGCCATCATATCCATCCGCACGCAGGGCCTCTGCGATCGGGCGAAACTGATCGGCAAGCTGTCCCTTGCCCAATTCGCGCACCTCGAGCGTGGCCCGGGGCGTGTCGACCTGCACGTCCTTGATGTGAACGTGGCCGAGATACCCATCACGGACCTCATGATAGCCGTCCGGATAGGCGCGTTCGTGGCACCAGCAATTATTGGCCGGATCCCAAAGCACCTTGAGTACGTCTTTGGCGTCAAGTTCGTCTATCAGACGGCGCGCGGTGTAGTTTGAATTCACCATCGTGCCGTTACCGGTTTCAACGACCAGCGTCACGCCTTCCGCGCGGGCCAGATCACAGGCTGGCGCGATCAGCGGGGGCATCGTGTCCCACGCGCCATGCGCCACATTCCACTTCTCGGCGCCGCCCTTGCCCCAGAGTATCTGTTCCTTCTTCTGGGTCATAATCCGCACCAGCGGTGAGCCGACGATATGCGCCATCTCGATCACCCGCTTCAGAGCGTCCATGTGTTTGATGTGAAGTGCGTCGCCTGGGCGGTTCGCGGTTGTCATGCCCGCAAAGATATGGCGCGACAAGCAAGAGACCGGCTTGCCCCTGTCCCTCAGCAGCTTGTCGATTTCGGCGATTTCGCTCGCCGAATGGTCGCCAACCTCATGTTCGCCCACGAACTGAAGTTCGGCATATTCCAGAACGAATTCGTCCATGACGTCAACGGCATGGGCAAGATCACGGCTGATGCCGTCGCAAATGACACCCAGTTTCATTTGTTCACTCATTCCTTCTCAGCGGCGCAATTCGGCACCGATAATTTCCTCGATCACGCGGGTGCAAACCCAGTTATCGCCGTCCGGATACTTGGTCTTTCCCGCGTGGAAGATCTGCATCGCGGTAGACGCCATATGCAGCGGCATCCCGATCTGTTCCGCAAGATTAAGCGAAATTGTCAGGTCCTTGTGCATGGTCGTAATCGAGCTGCCCGTGCCTTCAAACTTACCGTCGACGATGTTCTCCAAAGCACTTTTGGTGACGTTGCAGCCGACGCCGGATGTCGAAAACACGTTCCAGACTGAATCAGCGGACAGGCCAGCCTTGGCGCAGAACGCCGCCGCCTCGAAAGTCGCGGCGAATACCGAGCCGATTAGACTTTGCAGGCAAGCCTTGACCGTCTGCCCCTGTCCGGGGGCGTCTCCAACCCGGTGGATGGTGCCCGAGACGGCTTGCATGACCGGCTTAAACCGGTCCAGAACAGCCTCTTCACCCGCAGCCATCATGGTCAGCGTACCGCCCTGCGCACCAGCGAAACCACCAGAGACCGGGCTGTCGATGAGATGAATTCCTGACCCTTCCATTGCTGAACCGATGTCCACGGCTTCGGCTGGCTTGATGGTTGCAGTCAAGATCACGGCGCTGCCCTTCGGCATGTAACCGACCAAGCCATCCTTGCCGAGGATGACGGATTTCGCCTGATTACCATCCATGACCATGACAAAGACCGCGTCCGCATATTCGCCAATTTCGGCGACGTTTACAGCGGGCGTGCCTCCCATGCGTGCAAAAGCCTCCATCCGGTCCGCGCTCAGATCCCGCCCGATCACCTCATGACCGTTCGCGATCAGGTTCTTTGCCAGACCCGATCCCATATCCCCCAATCCTATGACACCCACGCGCATTGCGACACTTCCTTTCTGCTACGGTTTTGGGGTTTCATGCACAGTTCCCTGCGCTGGCCGGTCCAGAAGACACCCCTGGCCAAAGCGACCAATTCGGGCAATTTTTCATCGGTCGGCCATTACTTCATGGTTTTAACTGTTCCACGAATTTCAGGATCAGCTGTCCCGGCGTGGATTCAGCGTTGAAGTGTGTCTGAAACCTGAGTTCGTCCTGGGCCATCGCGCCCCCGGCGGGGACAGCAACCTCCGCTGTGCTCGCCAGTATTCTTGTGTGCCTCCCTGTGCCCAGTTAACGGCTTGTTGATTGGGGTGGATGATCCTAACCGGGCGTTCTCGTTGGCAACAAGAACTTGCATTAAGTCGATGAATTGATGTTGATTGAGGTACTAAACTCGCCAGTTTGGCCGAATTTGATGTGATTTGATGGAAAACTTGTCTGGTTCAGGTGACATACATGTACCAAGAAGGGCGACGATTTCAGCGATCGCCAAACTTGCGGGAGTCGGAACCGCCACAGTCGACCGCGTGCTCAACAATCGCGCGCATGTGGGTGAATCCACCCGGCAGCGTGTTATTCAGGCCAAACGCGCAATAGAGGCAGGCACAGCGATTGGGTCGCGCCCCCGGCCCTGGCGCTTGAAAGTATTCCTGCCCGGAGAGGCCGGTCCATCGACTGATCTTTTGGCCGACTGTCTTCAGGATTATGGTGCACGCGGTAACGCGACCATCGAATGTGTTTTCACCAAGAAACTGGAACCGGCTTCACTGGCAAGAAAGCTTCACGCGTGCGCCGGACAAGGCGTTGAGGCGGTTGCGTTTCAGGCGCTTGACGATCCGCGTGTGCACGACGCAGTTGAATCTCTCGCGCGGCTCAACATCCCTGCGCTCACCATCATGTCTGGTTTGGAGCATCCAGCCCTGATCGGCTATATCGGCATCAACAATCGCGCCGCCGGTCGCACTGCCGGGTACCTGATGGGGCGTCTCACACGGCAATCTGGGTCTGTTCTGGTTGTCACCGGAGGTGAACTCTACCGCGTGCACGAGGACCGCGAGATCGGGTTTCGCGCCTGCCTGCGGCAGGACTTTCCCCATATCGGCGAGGCCATCGTCGTTAACGGGCAAGACGATGCCGAGGGTAACTATCAGGGAGTCCGGAAAGCCATCAGCGAAAGAGACGACATTATCGGCATCTACAATGTTGGTGGCGGGCATCAGGGTGTCGCACGTGCTCTGAAAGACGAAGACGCCGCGGATGAAGTCGTCTTCATTGGCCATAACCTGACATCGCGCACGAAATCATATCTTCTGGACGGCACGATGGATATTGTGATCCATCTGAACGTTCGCATTGTCGCCGAGCAAACCGTCGAGGCGCTGGTCTCGTATCTCGAGAAGCGCGACTTCAAACCCAGCCCGATCCTGACCGGCGTAATCACTCGCGAGAACATCACCGGCGCGACCTTCGCGTGATGATCAGACCCAGCGAAAAAAATCCCGTTCTCCTGTGCTCTGCTCGGTCAACTTCTGCAGCGTTGTCGTAGGGTTGGTCCAGATTGACAAACAACATCGACCGTCCGCCAATACCGTTTGGATGTCGATTTTTTCAGCAAGGTTCAGCGCATCTTCCAACTCGACGCCACAGCAACGCACAGTGCCATCGACGTTGTTGTGTCCAAGAAAGATCTGTACGGCTCAGAGATTTCCAGCCTTTCGCTAGATCTCCGCAGCCTTAGTTCGGCGGGTTGAATGGGTGCCGTATCCGCTTGGCTCCTGACCAATCGCAGTCAGCCATTCCACAACTCGTCGGCCATATTGGCGTAGAAATATGAGGTCGGTCTTTAAACCGGTGTGTAAACATAAATGGCCAGCCGATCATTTCGGGCGAACAAACCCAGCCGGAAACGGTACCCGGCGTAATCTCGGTCAGATCGAACGAAACTGGACGCTTGGTTTTGCGCTGGATCACTGAAACCCGTTCGCGGACGCGCTGTTTCTTGACCAGATTGGTTACAGATACTCATTCCAAATCGCAGCCTCGCAATTTACTGTCGATGGCGACATTGAACAGTGTAAAATCGCGCAAGTTACCTGCGAGTTCGAGTCGGGTACGGATCGCCCAGGCTTGTTTTGGAAGTAGAAGTCCTTCTGACCGGTGATCCGACCGTTTATCCAAGCTCTGCGTTTTTGCGACTGCGGGAAGTTGTACTCTTGGCTTGATATGCCCTTCGATCCTCGCTCCAAGCCCATACATCATCAACGGTTAACATTCAGAGCTTATTGGATGAACGTATACCTGACGAAGTCTCGCCGTGTCCGGCACGAACGGCCTCATTTTTCGCCACAATACGGTGCTCAAGACGATGCGGACTCGGCAGAATCTGTGCTGCGAGCGCGCAGCGAGAAAGTCGAATTTACGCAGATGGCTCGGTGCAGGCCTTGGAGGAAGCACGGCATTGACGAGCACACAGCATCTGCCGTCCACGTTGCGACGGGGATCGCCCAAAAAGCGGCACTCGCCGCGATCGCAAAATAAGCGAATTTCAATTGACAAATTTGGACATGATTTCACAAAATCAGCCATGTCTATTCCGATCTCAATCCAACATGAAATACTCGCCATTGTAACACCGCATTTTAATGTCTCTGCAACGACATCGTTCATTGATCCGTTTCGTGTGGCTAACTACTTGTCCGGGACGAACAGGTTTTCGTGGAAGCTCGTCTCGGAACATGGCGGCGGGGTTGAGACCAGCAGTGGGATGCTAATTGAAACAGCACAATGGCGAGACGACTATGAACGCAAGCCTTGGCTCGTTCTCGTAAGTTCGAGCTGGACACCCGAGCGCTATGCGTCGCGCGCGCTTTGCACTGCGCTTCAAAGGTGGCAGCGGTCTGGTGCGATCATTGGTGGATTGGACACAGGCGGGATTATTCTTGCGAAGGCGGGCTTGCTGAAGAACAAAACAGCGACAGTACACTACGAACATATCGACGCTTTCATCGAAATTGCTCCGGATACAACCGTGTCCGAGAACATGTTCGTGCAGGACGAAGGTATTTTCACCTGTTGCGGCGGCACAGCGTCGACTGATGCCGGACTGCGGTTCGTTCATTCTGTGGCCGGCGACAGCGTCGCAAACGCGACGGCGCGATATCTGTTTCATCATGAGGTACGCGGCGAAGGTCTGTCGCAAAATCCCAAGGTGGTCGAGCCGATGGGCTATGTCACATCTGGCGTTGTCCGCGCCGCCATTGACTTGATGGAAGCGCATCTGGAGACAACGCTCTCAATACCCAAAATTGCCGAAAGAGTGGAAGTCTCGCAACGTCAGCTCAGCCGATTGTTCCATCAATACGTGCGCAAATCACCTGTCGCCTATTACCGCGATATTCGTTTGGACCGAGCGCGTGGGCTCGTCACGCAAACTGAATTAAAGTTCAGTGAGATCGCAACAGCATCTGGGTTCAACAGCCAAGTCCATTTCAGCCGCGCCTATCATCAACGGTTTGGCTTATCACCAAGCGCAGATCGGATCGACGGGCGCGTGCCATTCGAGTTCCGCGCTTGGCCAATGTACAAACCAGATCTCAGGAGCGGAGCGGACGCGTCGCCATCTGCATCGCCGTAAGCATTTTGTCCCGCTGCGCGGACAGCTCTGCCGGGCTTTTTCCTTCAGATGCGGCCGCCATGCCATCGACCAACAGCTTGATACTATTGTCGTCCAGTCGCGGGTCGCCAAGGTCATCCCACCAGCCGTTGAATGTATCCTTGAAATGGTCACAAAAGGCTTGGAGGCCACCTTCCCCCGCGCCGAGATGAAACAAGGTTGTCGGACCCATCGCCGCCCATCGCAACCCAGGCCCGGCCCACATTGCCTTGTCGATATCTTCGACGCTGGCGACGCCCTCGACAGCCATATGCACAGCCTCACGCCAGATGGCCGCTTGCAGCCGATTTGCGACATGTCCGGGCATGCCTTTTTTGATGCGGATCGTCACTTTGCCGATGTCCTGGTAGAAGGCTTCGGTTCGATCTAAGACGCTCACCCCTGTTGCAGCGTTGACCGTAAGTTCGACCAATGGGATCAAGTGCGGTGGGTTAAAGGGGTGTCCAAGGATGAATGGGCTTGGATCTTTCCAGCCCTCCTGCAGGGCTTCCAACGTCAGACCAGAGGTTGAACTGGACACGATCGTTCCCACCTCCAACCGGGGTTCGATTTCCTGATAGGTTTCATGTTTGATTGGCAGTCTCTCTGGCACGTTTTCCTGCACGAACTGCGCACCATCAACCGCATGGCCCGCGCTGGTCTCAAAGCGTAAGGCATCGGGTTTCGCCCGCTCGGTCAATCCAAGCTCTTCCAACGCAGGCCATGCCGTCTCGACGTATTTGCGCACGGCGGCTTCGGCGCCTTTATCAGGGTCGAACACGGCGACACTGCGCCCGGACGCAAGAAACAGAGCGGCCCAACTCGCGCCTATGACCCCAGCGCCCAAGACTGCTATATGTTCAATTTGGCCCATCAGAACAAACCGGGATTTAGAGGCGATGCCGCGGTCATACCGCCATCGACAGTAAAGAGTTGTCCCGTGGCAAATCCGGCTTCTTCTGATGCCAGCCAGACAGCCATCGCAGCGATATCAGCGGGTTTGCCAAACCTCCTGACCGGGTGACGCACGAGCGCATCCTGCTTTGCTTTCTTGGGGTCTTTGGCCAGTTCAAAACCTGCGTCCAACATGCCGGTTTCAATCCATCCTGGGCAGATCGCGTTGCAACGAATGTCCGGTCCGTGATCCACGGCGATAGAGCGCGTCAACCCGTGCACAAATGCCTTGGACGCATTGTAAAGCGCCATCGACGGGTCGGCTACATTGCCTGAGATCGAACCGATATTGATGATCGAGCCGCCCTTTGGCATCACGGGAATAAAGGCACGGCAACAGTTGAACACACCGCGCGCGTTGGTGCCCATCACTTGATCCCAGTCGGCATCCGTGCTGTCAGCTACGGTTTTTTCGACCTGAACACCAGCGTTGTTGACCAGAATATCCGTTGGAGTGGCGACCGCATTCACAGCCGATGGATCAGACACATCCAAGGCGAGCCAAGTGACCTCGGGTGGCAATCCCTTTGGCCGAGCGCCGCGCCCGCAGGTCGTCACTGTCGCGCCTTCGTTCAAAAACGCATCAACGATCCCCCGGCCGATGCCTTGTCTACCACCCGTGACAAACGCTTTTTTGCCTGCCAACCGCATCAGTGCGCAACCATGACGTGGCGGATCGCGGTATAGGCGTCGAGCGCGTAAACTGACATGTCGCTGCCCGTGCCAGACCCCTTCATGGCGGCCCAGGGCATTTCGGGCGTCGCAACCCCGTGGGTGTTCACCCAAGTGAAACCATAACGCAGTTTAGAAGTCATCTGCATGGCGCGTCCGACATCGCGGGTCCATACCGATGAGGCCAAGCCGTAGCTGCCTGAATTTGCGATCCTCAAGGCTTCATCCGCGTCAGAGAACCGCGATATCGAGACAACGGGACCAAAGACCTCATTGCAGGCAACCTCTGCATCATTGTCGACATTGGCGATGACTGTGGGTTCGTAGAAGAACCCATCTCCGTCGCCTGCCGCTCCGCCTGAGACAATTTCGGCAGCGCTGCGAGCACGGTCTACGAAACCAGCAACGCGATCGCGTTGCGCCGCTGACACCAATGGGCCCATTTCGGTTCCTTCAGCTTTTGGCGCACCGATTTGTATCTGACCGACTTGTTCTTGAATGGCACTCACAAGTCTATCATAAACACCATCCGCCGCCATCACGCGGCAGGGTTGCGCACAATCCTGACCTGCGTTGAAGTAACTGCCATAGCGGATCGTTTCGGCCACAGCATCGACATCGGCATCCTCAAACACGATCACCGGAGCCTTGCCACCCAGCTCCAAATGCACGTGGCGGATTTGTTCTGACGCCGCCCGCATCGCCGCCATCCCGGTAGCGGGCGAGCCGGTGACGGTAATCGCCTCCGTCCGTGGGTTGTTGATCAGAGCATCGCCAACGCTTGGCCCGCGTCCGTGGATCACGTTCAACACGCCTTTGGGCAATACATCCAGCAGCAGCTCTGCAAGACGCAATGTCGACAAAGGTGTGATTTCAGAGGGTTTTAGAACCACAGAGCATCCTGCGGCAATTGGCGCGGCCAGCTTCCATGACGCCATCATGAGCGGATAGTTCCACGGCGCGATGGCTGCCACAGGTCCGACCGGGTCGCGGCGGATCATTGATGTGTGGCCAGCAACATATTCCCCGGCCGCAGACCCCATCATCGTACGTGCCGCGCCCGCGAAGAAACGGAAGACATCGATTGTCAGCGGCATCTCATCGTCATGGGCTGAGGGCCAAGGCTTGCCGACATCAAGGCTTTCCAACTCAGCCAGCTCTTGGCTGTGTGCCTCTATCACGTCAGCGATCTGCAACAGCATCGCGGAGCGTTCGGCTGGCGATGTGCTAGCGAACGTGTCAAATGCCTCTGCGGCGCTGCGTGTTGCCGCCTCGATCTGCTCAGAGCCTGCCTCTGCCACAGCTCCGATCACTGCGCCCGTCGCCGGGTTCAACACATCCAGCACCTCGCCTGTGCCTTCGACCATTTCCCCGTTGATCAGCATTTTCGTTTGCATGTGTTTCTCCCTCAGAACCCGACCTGATCACCGCCCTTCAGTGCCAGACGCGCACGCGCTTCGTCAGGCGTGGCGATGGTCAGGCCCAGGTTTTCAACTATGCTGCGGATGCGATGGACTTGCTGCGCGTTGGACGTGGCAAGCTCGCCCTTGCCGATGAACAAGCTGTCTTCCAGTCCGACACGCAGGTTGCCGCCTCGCATCGCGCTTTGGGTCGCGAAGGGCATCTGGTGTCGTCCTGCAGCGAGCACAGACCATTCAAAGTTGTCAGGCCCGAAGAGTTTGTTCGCGGTGTTGTGCATATGGGCGAGGTGATCTGGATCGGCGCCCACGCCGCCTAAAATGCCAAAGACCATCTGGATGAAGAAAGGTGGCTTGATGATCCCTTGATCCACGAACCATTTCACGTTGTAGAGATGGCCCAGATCGTAGCACTCGAATTCGAACTTCGTGCCATGATCCCCCCCCAATTTTTCAATCGCGTAGCGGATCGTCTTGAAGGTGTTGGGAAAGATGAAGTCTTCGGTCATTTCAAGGAAGGGACGTTCCCAATCGAACTGGAACTCCGTGTACTTTTGTAACATCGGGAATATGCCAAAGTTCATCGAGCCCATGTTCAGACTGGCCATCTCTGGACTGGCAGACGTGGCAGCCAACAACCGCTCGTCCATCGACATGCCGAGACCGCCTCCGGTGGAGACATTGATGACGGCATCGGTTGATTGCTTGATGACGGGCAAGAATTGACCGAACAGCTCGGGCCGCGGATCGGGCTTTCCTGTCTCTGGGTGACGCGCATGCAAATGGATGATTGAGGCGCCAGCTGCTGCTGCCTCAATGCTGGCCGTTGCGATCTCTGCAGGTGTGATCGGCAGATGGGGCGACATGGACGGCGTGTGAATTCCACCCGTTGGAGCGCACGTTATGATGACGGGCTTGGGCATCAGAGTTTCATCTGTTGAACTTGCGCAGAGAGCCCGCCATCAAGCACCCAAAGCTGACCCGAGGCATAGCGTGCCTCATCCGAGGCAAGCCAGTTCACTAGGTTGGCAATGTCTTCCGGCGTGCCATAGGTGCGCATCGGGTGGACGTCGCGTACAGCTTTCTGCAGCGTTTCAATACTGCCTCCGCCGCCACCCGAGCCATCGCCGTTAAAAAAGCTTTGCAGCATCGGCGTGTCGATATAGCCGGGGCAGATCGCATTGACGCGGATGCCTTCAGGCCCGTGATCGCAGGCCATCGCGCGCGTCAAAGCATGCACCGCGCCTTTGGTTGCACAATAGGCCGCCAGACCGGGGTCGGCGATAAAGCCGTCATAGGACCCGAAGTTGATCAGGCTCGCGCTGCTGCCCGACTTTGCGGCCTCGCGCATCAACGGCAGCGCGTATTTCGAGGTGAGGAACGTGCCCGTCGAATTCACGGCAAAACTCTGGTTCCATTCCTCAAGCGTTGTGTCTTCGACCGTTTTCTCGATCTCGATCCCTGCAGCATTGACCAAAATATCAAGCTTGCCATGCGCTTCGCGAACCTGGTCCATCGCGGCAATAGCGTCAGCTTCCTGGGTGACGTCGAGTTTCACGAAGACGCCATCGTCAACATGCGCGTCGAGCGATCCTTCGGGCGTGAGATCTGCTGCGTAAACAGTTGCCCCTTCCTTGACGAACCGCGCGACGATTGCTCGCCCAATCCCGCCGCGTGCGCCCGTGACCAGAGCAATCTTTCCTTCAAGTTTCATCCTACTTCGTCCTTCAAAGGGGGATAGCGGTAGCGCTTCGCGGCCACAGTCCAATCCATATGGTTACGGACATACTGCCGGCTGGCATCGCTCGGCGGGTTATAATCCCAAGGTGCACTCACCCCGGCCTCCATCGCGGCATGCAAGGCACGCCGCGACCTCTGGGTCGCGATGATCTGAGTGCGCAGCGCTGCGCCATCCCATCGCGCGGCGATCTCTTCGGCGAAGTCCGACGCTGCATCGGCATAGTCCGGAGCCGCAGCCACATTGCGCGTTTCCATAGGATCATTGCTCAGATCGTAGAGCTGCGGCGGATCGCTGTCGCAGTGAATGTATTTGAGCGGCCCTCTGCGGATCATAATGACCGGATATCCTGTCATCTCAGCGCAGTATTCGCCGATCGCTTCGTCAATTGGGTCGTCTTCCCCCCGCATCAGTGGGACAAGACTGCGCCCATCAATCGGCTCGCCCAACATCGACGCATCACCGCCCGCCAAATCAATAAACGTAGGCAACAGATCGACCAGAGATACGGCATTCTGGACTGTGCCAATGGCGACATCTGGACCTGCGACCACCAGAGGCACGCGGGCGGAGTGTTCAAAGAAGTTCATCTTGTACCACAGGCCTCGCTCGCCCAGCATATCGCCATGATCTGCGGTGACGATGACGACAGTATTGTCCAACTCGCCCGTTTCTTCGAGCGTTTGAATAAGCTCACCAATCTTGCTGTCAAAATAGCTGACATTGGCCAGGTAGGCGCGGCGCGCACGGCGCACTTCTTCGTCTGTTAGCGGCACATACGCCGCTTCGATTCCGTCCATCAAGCGCCGCGAAAACGGGTCCTGATCCTCAAGCGCAGGCAAAAAGGCTGGCATGTCGATGTCATCATCTGAATAGAGGTTCCACCATTCAGGCCGCGCCACATAGGGATCGTGCGGGTGGATGAAGCTGGCCACCATCGCAAATGGCGCCCTTTGGCCCTGTGCCCTGTCTCGCGCAGCATCAAAGAGCCAACGCTTGGCAGCGAAGGCGACTTCGTCGTCGTAGTCGATTTGAAAGGTCGCATGGGCCAAACCGCTTTCCTTCACGGTCTGCATGTTGTGATACCACTTGTCGATCCGTTCGTCCGGTGTTTCCCAGTCCGGCGTCCAGGCGAAATCCGCAGGGTAAATATCGGTGGTCACGCGGTCCTCGAAGCCGTGCATCTGATCGGGACCTACGAAATGCATCTTGCCGGAGAGACAGGTACGGTAGCCCAAGGTTTTCAGGTAATGAGCGAAGGTCGGCACCGACGCCTTGAATTCGGACGCATTGTCATACGCGGCAATCCGGCTGATGTATTGACCCGACATGAATGCATACCGTGACGGTGCGCAAAGCGGCGAATTGCAATACGCCGCGTCAAACCGCATGCCTCGCGCGGCAAGCGCATCCAGATGTGGTGTCTTGGCGGTTTTGTGCCCGTATGTTCCAGTGAAATGCGGAGCCAGTTGGTCCGCCATGATCACCAGGATATTGGGCCGCGTCACGTTGCACCTTTGGCATAGGCATCCAGAACAAGCCCGTGAAAATGGTGCACAGCATGCTCCGATTTCCCTGAACCGTCTGGATCGTGCACGATACGGCCTTGGGTAAACGCGGGCGTGTTCATGCCACGCTGAACGCTTTCGACCAAGTTGATGTCCTCCACTTGCAGGACCTCGTCGAGATAACGAATTGCATCCAGCTCCATCGCATCAGGCTCTGGCGTCTCCAGGAAAAAATCGTAGGTTTCCAACGTTCTGTCAGGGCCCACGGGAATGATATTCAGCACGATCATGCTGGAGCGCCCGGGGTAGCGCATCAGGCACGTCGTGGGATACAGCCACCAAACCGCGTGGGTCTTTACGGTTGCATTCGACACGTCATAAGCGCTGTTGGCGTTTTGACCTGCGTCTGCCATATGACTGGAATAAATGCCGTATGTGGTCACCTTATAAGTGTCCATGTCCACAAGGTCACAGAAATCCTTGTGCGCTGTGGGGCAATGGTAGCATTCAAGAAAGTTATCTACGACGTTCTTCCAATTGGAATTGATGTCGTAGGTCAAGCGGTGCCCAAAAGTCAGTTGTTCGACGTCCGGGGCCCAGTGACGGATCTCGGTTTCAAGATCGCCGGACTGTTCTGCCAAAGGCCGTGCAGCCCGATCAAGGTTCACGAACACAAATCCGCAGAACTCTTCGACAAGTACTTCATCCAGGCAAATCTCAGCCGGGTCGAAATCGACCAGGTTTTCCGTGTGCGGCGCGCGGGTCAATTGACCATCTAACTTGTAGACCCAAGCATGATAGGGACACATGATCCGCGTCGTGCTGCCCTCTCCAGACAAAAGCTCATGAGCGCGATGCTTGCAGACATTATAGAACGCTCTCAACGTGCCTTCTTTATCGCGCACAACCGCAATTGAATGGCCCGCGATACTGACGGTCACAAAGGCCCCCGGATCACGCGTTTTTTCGACGTGGCACACCCATTGCCAAGTCTTTGCAATGACAGCTTTGAGATCCGTATCGAACCATTTCGCGTCGGTATAAGCCTCGGCCTTAAGTGAAAATGAACGGGCCGGATCATCGTTGTAGCCAACAGAGATGGTAGCGTCATCTTTCATTTTGTCCTCCCATCGTTGGAGAGATAGTATGAATGTGGGTCAAGTTGGCTTAACTAAATTGGCCACCTCTTTAACATTTTCAGAAGCCTTCTTCTAATTGGATGCTTCACTTCAAAGGTTCCGTTTCAGCGACCGAAGCTACGAAACACAATGTGAAAATGTCTTTGTGTCAGCGCCGGGTTGTCGTCGTGGAAGGGCGTGGCGGATCGGAGGATCAGTCATGCAAACATCAAACTTACCGGCCATTCGCGCCCTTCGTCTAGCCTGGAGCAAAAGACGTATCCTTGGCCAGAAACGGCCACTGGAACCAAACCATGTCCGGCGATACGGGTGCGACTCGAATTGGCCGAGAACCTTCGCGACCTACCGCAGTTCAACTATCGCTTGGGCGCACCAAGATAGACAGCACTTTTCGGTATCTTGGTGTTGAGCTCGAGGATGCATTGGCAATTGCGGAAGTTATTGAGATTTAGCGGCCCAAAGCTGCCCTTCATCGATCAGTCGAGATGTTGCGAGCGCAGCGGGCAAACCTGCCATTGCCGGATTGGGAAGTAATGTCTGCTATCAATCACTCGATTTCTGCACCAAGCAGCCCCAACCGTCATATGATCCGCCAAGGCCCGCCGCCAGTTCTTTCAGTTCATACGTGATTGGATCAAACCTAGACGGCGAATCTACCCTTTGAATAAGAAGATCATAAGTCTTGCTAAAGATACCACTTGATTTGATTTCAACGGTGAAGCCTCTTCCTTCAGCAATCATTGAAAACTCCATCGCCTGATCGCGGTTCTTAAAGATAATCGTGTGGTCAATTGTGCGCGGAATGTCCAAATTGTCGCCATTTGCCTCAAGCTGAAGAAATACTGATCGGTTTGAAATCTCGTTCAATGCAATCGCATTTGGATACAAGTCCTCAAAATAGGTTTGCCAGTCGGTGTCCTCAAATTTGAATGTGGTCATTTCGTAGGCTGGAAAAGCTTGGCCAAAGACATCGGCAATTGAGATGAAATCAAATACTGGGGATGCATAAAAGTAAAATTTGCGCTTCCCGCCACCAGTTTGACGAGCGATGTACTTTAAGTCCCCAGTTTCACAACGTTCCATCAAATTCTCCATTTTGCTTACGGTTTGAAACTCTTAGTTTGTCGTCATTCCATGTTCGGGACTAGGGTGCTTCAACGTGATTTGTAAGCAGTGAAAAATGTTAAGTTTCGGCATTGGTGCAATAACAAACAATGAGAGATTGACCATTGTCGAATGCGGATTGCCCTCAATCTCGCAGGAGTAGAAATCCCAGCGGTCGGTCGATCTGTCTGGTGACATTGTCTCAGACGCTCCTTTCTAATGGCGTCGTTACAGTAAGTGTCAGAGAGGAACTTTCAACGATCTTGAGCCAATCCTGACGTCAGACAGGGCAAGCTGCTAACGCAGAAGCAGGCGCAGTGCAGGCAACCCGGACTTGCCTGCAATCCGAACGTGACAAAGCCGCGCGCAAACTGAATGGATTTCATAACGCGATTACAGAAGCCATTCGAACCCCAAGTCTTAAGGCCTGGCTTGAATATCTCGAAATGCAGATTGCAAATCTGGATGCAAAGCCCTCCGAACCTGCGCCCTCACCATTGCAACGAAACCCAAATCTGTCCGAACTCCATCGCTCCGAGGTCACAGATTTGTCGGATCCGTCGATCCGTACAAGAGCACCGGAGGCCATCCGCGGCCTGATCGAACCTGTCACGATCCAGCATGAGTTGGATAAAGTGCAAATCGGACTTGAAGGTGCCGTGTCGGCGATGATTGGGTTGGTGCAGAACAACAAAAGCCGCCTTTCGGCGGCTTGTTCGACCATGCTGGTCGCGGGCGTAGGATTTGAGCCTCTGACCTTCAGGTTATGAGCCTGACGAGGTGAAGACGTTAAGCAATTGATCCGGGGGATCAATTTTAGTCTGAACGGGCTGCTTTTGAGATATTCCGACGCTGGTTGCGGGAGTAGGATTTGAACCTACGACCTTCAGGTTATGAGCCTGACGAGCTACCGGGCTGCTCCATCCCGCGTCAGTGTCAGATTTGTTTACTCGTATTAGAGAGGTTTGGGCTTTTACTAGGTTTGGCGGTGACCTACTCTCCCGG
>NZ_WQEG01000014.1 GCF_013033515.1 Ruegeria sp. HKCCA6707
CAATCGTGCCAATGTTGACGTGCGGTTTTGTACGCTCAAACTTTTCCTTTGCCATGATGGCCTCCTTTTTCGGTAATGCAGGGAGCGCGATACCCACGCTCCCTCAAATCTTCGCTTATGCGTATTTCGCCTGAATCTCGTCCGAGATGTTCTGCGGAACCGGATCGTAGTGGTCGAACTGCATGGTGAACTGGGCACGACCCGACGACATCGAACGCAGAGTGTTGATGTAGCCGAACATATTCGCCAGCGGCACGAACGCGTCGATGGCGATCGCGTTGCCGCGCGGTTCCTGACCAGACACCTGACCACGACGCGAGGTCAGGTCGCCGATGATACCGCCGGTATATTCTTCCGGGGTGATCACTTCGACCTTCATGATCGGTTCCAATAGTTTCGCGCCAGCTTTGCGCATGCCTTCACGCATACACATGCGGGCCGCGATTTCGAACGCCAGAACGCTCGAGTCAACATCGTGGAACTTACCGTCCAGCAGAGCCACCTTGAAATCGATCACGGGGAAGCCAGCCAGAGGGCCGCTGTCCATAACCGACTGGATGCCTTTTTCGACACCCGGGATGTATTCCTTCGGAACGGCACCACCAACGATGCGGCTTTCGAACGAATACCCTTCGCCCGGCTCGGTTGGAGTGATCTCCAGCTTAACCTCACCGAACTGACCCGAACCACCCGACTGTTTCTTGTGGGTGTAGGTGTGCTCGACCGGCATCGAGATGGTTTCACGATAGGCCACCTGCGGTGCACCGATGTTCGCTTCGACCTTGAACTCGCGCTTGAGACGATCCACCAGGATGTCCAGGTGAAGTTCACCCATGCCCTTCATGATGGTCTGACCCGATTCCAGGTCGGTTTCGACACGGAAGGACGGGTCTTCGGCGGCCAGACGGGCCAGACCCTGAGACATCTTCTCTTGGTCGCCCTTGGTTTTGGGCTCAACCGCGATCTCGATCACCGGATCTGGGAAGGTCATGGTTTCCAGAACAACCGGATCCTTCGCATCACACAGGGTGTCACCGGTGGTGGTGTCTTTCAGACCCGCCAGCGCGATAATGTCGCCTGCAAACGCTTCTTCGATCTCTTCCCGGTTGTTCGAGTGCATCATCATCATACGACCGATGCGCTCTTTTTTACCTTTGGTCGAGTTCAGGATCGAGTCACCCTTGTTCATGGTGCCCGAGTAGACGCGTGTGAAGGTCAGCGAGCCCACAAACGGGTCGTTCATGATTTTGAACGCCAGACCCGAGAAGGCCATATCGTCATCCGCGCGGCGTGCGATGTCACGAACTTCTTCCTCGTCGCCGGGTTTAAAGCCCATGTAGTCGACAACGTCCAGCGGGCTGGGCAGGTAGTCGATCACAGCGTTGAGCAGCGGCTGAACACCTTTGTTCTTGAACGCGGACCCACCCAGAACCGGAACGAAAGCGATTTCCAGAGTACCTTTGCGCAGCAGGGCGCGCAGGGTCGGAACGTCGGGCTCATTGCCTTCCAGGTATTCCATCATCGCGTCGTCGTCCATTTCGACGGCCGCTTCGATCATTTTGCCGCGCCATTCTTCAGCCATGTCTTTCAGGCTGTCGCGGATAGGAGCTTTGATCCAGCTTGCGCCCAGATCTTCGCCCTGCCACAGCCATTCTTCCATGGTGACCAGATCGATCAGGCCTTCCAGCTCGGTCTCGGCTCCGATCGGAATACCAACCGGAACAGCGCGTGCGCCGGTGCGGTCTTCGATCATGCGAACGCAGTTGAAGAAGTCAGCGCCGATCTTGTCCATCTTGTTGACGAAAACCATACGCGGAACCTTGTAGCGGTCAGCCTGACGCCACACTGTTTCGGTTTGGGGCTCAACACCGGCGTTTGCGTCCAGAACGCAGACCGCACCGTCGAGAACCGCCAGCGAGCGTTCGACTTCAATGGTGAAGTCAACGTGGCCGGGAGTGTCGATGATGTTCAGGCGGTGCTTGGGGGTATCGGCGGTTTTACCGTCTTCGGTGCGTTCCCAGAAGGTGGTGGTCGCAGCCGAGGTGATGGTGATGCCGCGTTCCTGCTCCTGCTCCATCCAGTCCATGGTGGCGGCACCGTCGTGCACCTCACCAATGTTGTGGGATTTCCCAGTGTAATACAGGATACGCTCCGAGCAGGTGGTTTTCCCTGCATCGATGTGCGCCATGATACCGAAGTTACGGTACAGTTCGAGCGGATATTCGCGTGCCATTTTTGATAAGCCTCTGAATTACCAACGGTAGTGGCTGAAGGCTTTGTTCGCCTCAGCCATCTTGTGGGTGTCTTCGCGCTTCTTCACGGCAGTACCGCGGGACTGTACAGCGTCCAACAGCTCACCGGCGAGGCGTTCTTCCATGGTGTTTTCGTTGCGGCCGCGCGCAGCGGTGATCAGCCAGCGGATGGCCAGTGCTTCGCGGCGCTCGGGGCGCACTTCGACCGGAACCTGATAGGTCGCACCACCAACTCGGCGCGAGCGAACCTCGACCGACGGTTTGATGTTGTCGAGCGCTTCGTGGAACACTTCGACAGGGGCGCGCTTTACCTTGTTCTCAACGCGATCAAAGGCGTTGTAAACGATGCGCTCTGCAACCGACTTCTTACCGTCGATCATCAGGTTGTTCATGAATTTGGTCAGAACCTTGTCGCCAAATTTGGCGTCAGGCAGGACTTCGCGTTTTTCAGCGGCGTGACGACGTGACATCTCAGCCTCTCCTTCTTACTTGGGACGCTTCGCGCCGTATTTCGAACGGCGTTGCTTACGGTCTTTGACGCCCTGGGTATCCAGAACACCACGCAGGATGTGGTAACGCACACCGGGAAGGTCTTTTACACGGCCGCCACGGATCAGAACAACCGAGTGTTCCTGCAGGTTGTGGCTTTCACCGGGGATGTACGAGATCACTTCGAACCCGTTGGTCAGGCGCACCTTGGCAACCTTACGCATCGCCGAGTTCGGCTTCTTCGGTGTGGTGGTATATACACGTGTGCAGACGCCGCGTTTCTGCGGGCACTGCTCCAGGTGCATGGACTTCGAGCGTTTTACTTTCGGCTGCCGCGGCTTGCGGATCAGCTGTTGAATAGTTGGCATTCCGGTTTCTTCCCCGTTTTGCAACACACATGACATGCACGCGCGCTGCGTGCGGCTAAATTCACTGCACTTATGCGTCCACAAGCGCAAAACCCGCGAGCGCTCCCATTCCGAGGTGAACGTCGCGGTTGGTTATCAGAGGACGCGAACTGCAAAATTGTCCGGGTCTTGACCAGTTCATTACTGAAATCGGTTTTGGGGCGGCCCCCGGTACCGAGATGCGCGCGTATTAAGGGGAGTCGGCGCAAGTGTCAACAGCCGAGCCGCCCAGCCTGAAGATGCTGCCTGTCTGGCGCTGTCGGGTGGTTGCAGCACAGCTGCCCTGTGGGCATAGTTGCGCGCATACGCTACCCGGAACCCCAGATGCAAGTTATTGGCCTGTGCCGTTTTTCCTATCCCGCTCTTGGCGGCTTTCAAGTTGAACATGAAACGCTCGAAGCGCAGCGGCATTACCTTTACAACCCTAAACGCCTGAATGAGCGGTTTCACCTGTTCGAAACCCTTACTCTGCCCGCCTTGCGCGCGCAGACGGACCCGGAATTCGACTTTGTCATTGTGATCGGGGACTGCCTGCCGAAAGATTCTTTGGATCGTTTACAACAGCTGATTACGGACCTGCCGCAGGCCCGGATTATGGCCCACGCGCCGCTTGAGCATCGCAAGCTCATGCAACAGATCTTGAACGAGGTGCGAAACGCACCGGATCAACCGTGCTTGCAGTTTCGTCTGGACGATGACGACGCCATCGCGGTTGATTTTGTCACCCGCCTGCGCCGCGCTGCGCAGGATTGCAGCACTGCGTTCCAAGGCACTCAAACCGCCGCAATCGATTTCAACAACGGCTATATGCTGGAAACGCGGAAAACGGATTTTGGCGCGGCACAGGTCTACCGGCCTTTGATCTCGGCCGGGTTGGGCATGTATGTGTCAGGCGGGTGTGACCTGACTGTCATGAACTTTGCCCACCAAAGAATGGCCCGGTTCATGCCCGTGATCAGTTATCCTGACGCGCCGATGTGGGTGCGCAGCCTGAACGGATTTAACGACTCGCCGAAAGCACGCAAGGGTAACTTTAAACTTGCCCCTTTTGATCAAGCATTGCGCGACGTGTTCACAGAACGGTTTGCAGTTGAACTGGACAAAGTCTGCCCCGACTAATCTGCCGCATGAACCGCGCGGGCGCGCAGCAAGGTAAACAGGCCCGAGCCCACCACAATGGCGGCCCCAATCAGCGTCACCGCATCGGGCCAGTCGCCAAACACCACCCAGCCCAGCACAAGCGCCCAAATCAGGCTGGAATACCGGAACGGCGAGATGAACCCCACATCCCCGACCCGCATGACCATGACACTGAACAGATACCCCATCAGTACAAACACTGCTGAGGCTGCCACCAGAACCCCAGCATCAGACGTCACCGGCGACCAGCCCTGAAACACCGAGGCGATGCCCGCTGCGATGGTAATCGATACCGAGGTCGCAAGCGTGACCAGCATCGACGGAACCTCAGGCGACATGCGCCGTGTCAGCAGATCGCGCGCGGTAAAGCACAGGACGGCCAGCAAAGCATAGATCAGATACAGGCTCAGCCCATCGGGCCCCGGCCTGACAATAAGCAGCATCCCCAGAAAACCGAACGCGATCGCCAGTTTTCGTCGCCAGCCAACGGTTTCCCCAAAGAACACGACCGCACCAAGGGTCACCGTCAACGGCAGGGCCTGCAAAACAGCGGAAACATTCGCCAGAGGGATATGGATCAAAGCTGACAGAAACAGAAACGCCCCGAACAGCTCGGCCAGGCATCGCAGCACAACCAGCCATCGATCATGCCGGTTGAACCTCAGATGCAGTGCCCCCAAACGATGCGTCAGACCAAAGACCAGCACCGTGGCCAAAAGCCCCCGCAACGCAATCAACTGAAACAGGGGCAGGTCCTGGCCCGCAAGCTTTACCAACGTGTCATTTACGGTAAAGGCGGCCATGCTGCCCATCATCAGCAAGGCGCCTTTTACGTTCGGGGTCAAAGTTCAACCGTCCTAATTCTGTACTGTCACAAAAATCTCTGTGGTCTGAATATCGCCGACATTGAAACCCGATCTGCCTGTGAAACGCCAGTGTTTAGTTGGCGGCGGCTCACGAGCCCGAATATTCGACCAGCGTGTGATCAAGTCCGTCCAATGCCGCCTCGATAGGCGGTGCGATCTCGCCCCAGTCCCCTCGGGCCAGTCCGGCACCGCTCAAAGGATAGACGATCCGTGTAACTGTAAAGGTCGCCGCAATTGCGTCGAAACATCCTTAAATGGCGCAAAGTTCGAGAACTCTGCATAAGCGACGGTCTGCGCGTAGAAATAGATCGTCGGGTCGTCAGCGTCTGTATTCATGCGCGCAGGTAACACCGCAGTGACATACCATTGCAAGGCCCGTGGTCTGTCTCAAAACGTCCACCCAGACTGAATCTTCATATCGTGCAAAGATTTTCTTTTGCCTGAGCGAGGAAAGCGAATACTCTGGCAGCGCGGATCGTGTTTAGGCTTTCCGTCTTCTGTGTGATCGACGCTTAGCTCAAGCGTCAACCACAACCCTCCCCCGAAACTATCCGATTCATGAGGTCAATCAGATGATTTCAGTTCATTATTGCCGCCTAATGGCGCGCTATAATGCCTGGCAAAACAACTCTTTGATAACCGCCGCCGACGGTTTGACAGACACCGAACGTTGGGCCGATCAGGGTGCGTTTTTCAAGTCGATTGCTGCCACCCTCAACCACCTCTACTGGGCGGATGCTTTGCAACTGGCCCGCATCAGAGGGGAGGAACGACCGCAGGGCAGGATCACCCATTCCCTGAGCAATCCTTCGCAATGGACCGAGTTCAAACGAATGCGTAAGCAACAGGATAGGGAAATTGTAAAATGGGCAACCGGGCTGACACGTGAGGCGTTGAACGGCAGTGTGTCCTGGCTTCCGTTGAACGGATCAGATCGGGTTCAGATGCCTAAAGGGCTTTGCATCGTGCAGTTCTTCAACCACCAAACGCATCACCGAGGACAGGTTCATGCCATGCTGACAGCTTTGGGGGTGACACCAGAGCCGACCGATATTTTGGCGATGCCCCCAGAGGGCTGACAATGTGGCGCAAGGCACGTAGCTCGCTTTTCGACTCATGAGAACTGTGTACCCAACAAAAAGGCCCCGCGCGCTGCGCAGGGCCTTTCAAGTCTTTCGACACGGTCGCTTACTCGCGGCTTTCCGGGGTTTCCACCAGAACGTCCAGCTCATCGCCGACCATATCGTCGTCAAAGGTCGGGGCCGCCAGTGCAGCGGCGGCTTCGGCCTCTTCGCGGCGGGCTTCGATCACGACATTGTCGCGCGACTGGGCAACCTGGCGCACGGCCTGGGTTGCGCCACCAGTCCCGGCTGGAATCAGACGACCAACGATGACGTTTTCTTTCAGGCCAACCAGCTTGTCCTTCTTGCCCTGAACCGAAGCTTCGGTCAGCACGCGGGTGGTTTCCTGGAAGGACGCAGCCGAGATGAACGAACGTGTCTGCAGCGAGGCTTTGGTGATCCCCAGCAGGATCGGCTCACCCTGAGCCGGGCGACCGCCGCGGGCGATGGTCTTTTCATTCGCCGCGTCGAACTCCTGCTTGTCGACATGCTCGCCTTTCAGCAGGGTGCTGTCACCTGAATCCAGGATCTCCCACTTCTGCAGCATCTGGCGCACGATGACCTCGATGTGCTTGTCATTGATCTTCACGCCTTGCAGACGATAAACATCCTGCACCTCGTCGATCATGTAATCCGCCAACGCTTCGACGCCCATGATGGACAGGATGTCATGCGGAGCCGGGTTACCGTCCATGATATAGTCACCCTTCTGCACGAAGTCGCCTTCCTGCACCGGGATGTGCTTGCCCTTGGGCACCATGTACTCGATCGTTTCCATCGAATCGTCCGCCGGTTCGATGCTGATGCGACGCTTGTTCTTGTAGTCGCGGCCAAAGCGCACGTAACCATCGGCTTCTGCGATGATCGCGTGATCCTTGGGACGACGCGCTTCGAACAGTTCGGCCACACGCGGCAGACCACCGGTTATGTCCTTGGTCTTGGCACCTTCACGCGGGATACGCGCGACAACGTCACCGGCTTCGACGGTCTGGCCGTCTTCGACCGACAGGATCGCGTCCACCGACATCGGATAGTGAACCGGGTTGCCCGCATCGTTGCGGACCGGTTCACCATCTTCACCGACCAGAATGATCTCGGGCTTCAGGTCGCTGCCTTTGGGGGCGGCGCGCCAGTCAACCACGATCTTCTGGGTCATGCCGGTTGCTTCGTCGGTCTCATCCCGGACGGCAAGGCCCGAAACAAGGTCGACATATTTCGCTGTACCGGCTTTCTCGGCGATGATTGGCAGGGTGTAGGGATCCCATTCGAAAAGCTTGTCGCCACGCGAGATTTGCGCACCATCCTTGACGAACAGCTTGGAGCCATAGCCCAGCTTGAAGCTGGCGCGCTCTTCACCGTGTTCGTCGTTGATGATCAGCTTCATGTTCCGGCCCATGACCAGGCTTTCACCTGCTGCATTGACCAGGATCTGCGGGTTCTCGAAGGCAACAACGCCATCCTGGTTGGCTTCCTGGAACGACTGTTGACCACCCTGCGCAACACCACCGATGTGGAAGGTCCGCATGGTCAGCTGCGTGCCGGGTTCACCGATCGACTGTGCGGCGATGATGCCGACAGCTTCGCCGGTGTTCACCATGGTGCCGCGCGCCAAGTCACGACCGTAGCAGGTGGCACAGACGCCTTCCTCGGACTCACAGGTCAGGGGCGAGCGGATGCGCATCGACTGAACACCGGCCTCGTCGATTGTGTCGGCCATACGCTCGTCGATCAACTGACCGGCTGCTACGATCACCTCATCGGTGCCCGGACGCAGAACGTCGTCAGCCGCGACACGGCCCAGCACACGTTCGGCCAGCGATGCAACAACCTCACCATCGTTCACAGCGGCTTCGGCCGTGATCGCGCGATCGGTGCCACAATCGATCTCGCGCACGATGCAATCCTGCGCAACATCTACCAGACGGCGGGTCAGGTAACCCGAGTTCGCGGTCTTCAAAGCGGTATCCGACAGACCTTTACGGGCACCGTGGGTCGAGTTGAAGTACTCGAGAACGGTCAGACCTTCTTTGAAGTTCGAGATGATCGGCGTTTCGATGATGTCACCGTTCGGTTTGGCCATCAGGCCGCGCATACCGCCCAGCTGTTTCATCTGAGTAACCGAGCCACGCGCACCAGAGTGGGCCATCATGTAGACCGAGTTCGGTTCCTGTTCCGAACCGTCCTCTGCCCGTTCCGAGGATGAGATCGTGCTCATCATCGCCTCGGTGACGCGGTCGTTACACTTCGACCAGGCATCAACAACCTTGTTGTACTTTTCGCCCTGAGTAATCAGGCCGTCCATGTACTGCTGTTCAAAGTCTTTCACCTGGTTGCGGGTGTCATCGACGATGCCCCATTTATCATCCGGGATAACCATGTCGTCCTTGCCGAACGAGATGCCCGCCTTAAACGCTTCTTTGAAGCCCATCGACATGATCTGGTCACAGAAAATAACCGACTCTTTCTGACCGCAGTAGCGATAAACGGTGTCGATCACCTGCTGCACTTCTTTCTTGCGCAGCAGACGGTTAACCAGTTCAAACGGCGCCTTGTTGTTCATCGGCAGCAACGCACCCAGGCGCAGACGGCCCGGCGTGGTTTCAAACCGCTTCTGAACTTCGTTGCCCTCGTCGTCGATCTGAGTGATCCGCGCGGTGATTTTGCTGTGCAGATGCACCTCACCTGCGTCCAGCGCGTGCTGAACCTCTTCCGCAGACCCAAAGACCTTGCCTTCGCCCGGCATGCCTTCGCGTTCCAGGGTCACATAGTAGAGACCCAGGATCATATCCTGCGACGGAACAATGATCGGTGCACCGTTTGCAGGCGACAGAACGTTGTTTGTCGACATCATCAGAACACGGGCTTCCAGCTGGGCCTCAAGGCTCAGCGGGACGTGAACGGCCATTTGGTCCCCGTCGAAGTCGGCGTTAAAGGCCGAGCAGACCAGCGGATGCAGCTGGATCGCTTTGCCTTCGATCAGCACCGGCTCGAACGCCTGAATGCCAAGACGGTGCAGCGTCGGCGCACGGTTGAGCATGACAGGGTGTTCGCGGATCACCTCGTCGAGGATATCCCACACTTCGGGGCGTTCCTTCTCGACCAGTTTCTTCGCCTGTTTCACGGTCGAAGACAGACCCTTGGCTTCAAGGCGCGAATAGATGAACGGCTTGAACAGCTCCAACGCCATCTTCTTGGGCAGACCACATTGGTGCAGCTTGAGTTCCGGGCCGGTCACGATGACCGAACGACCCGAGAAGTCGACGCGTTTCCCCAGAAGGTTCTGACGGAAGCGACCCTGCTTACCCTTCAGCATGTCCGACAGCGATTTCAGAGGACGCTTGTTGGCGCCAGTGATCACGCGGCCACGACGGCCATTGTCAAACAGAGCATCCACGGATTCCTGCAGCATCCGCTTTTCGTTGCGGACAATGATGTCAGGCGCGCGCAGTTCGATCAGACGCTTCAAACGGTTGTTCCGGTTGATAACGCGGCGATACAGATCATTCAGATCCGAGGTCGCGAAACGGCCACCATCCAGCGGAACCAGTGGACGCAGTTCCGGCGGAATAACCGGAATTACGGTCATCACCATCCACTCGGGCCGGTTGCCGGATTCGAGGAAGGATTCAACAACCTTCAGACGCTTGATGATCTTTTTGGGCTTCAACTCGCCAGTTGCTTCGGCCAGATCAGCGCGCAGCTGCTCGGCTTCGGCTTCCAGATCGATCTGGGCCAGCATCTCACGAATGGCTTCAGCACCGATATTGGCAGTGAACGCGTCCATGCCATAGGCATCCTGCGCGTCCATGTACTCTTCTTCGGTCAGCATCTGGCCATAGGTCAGGTCGGTCAGACCGGGCTCGATGACGACATAGTTTTCAAAGTACAGAACGCGTTCCAGATCGCGCAGCGTCATGTCCAGCATCAGACCGATGCGAGACGGCAGCGATTTCAGGAACCAGATATGTGCAACGGGTGCTGCCAGTTCGATATGGCCCATACGCTCGCGACGGACCTTCTGCAGGGTGACTTCCACACCGCATTTCTCGCAGACAACGCCGCGATACTTCATCCGCTTATATTTGCCGCACAGACATTCGTAATCTTTGATCGGGCCAAAGATACGCGCGCAGAACAGGCCGTCACGTTCAGGCTTGAACGTCCGGTAGTTGATGGTTTCGGGTTTCTTGATCTCGCCATAGGACCAAGACAGGATCCGCTCGGGCGACGCCAGTGAGACCTTGATCTCGTCGAAGACCTTCGGGGGCGTCAGCGGGTTGAACGGGTTGTTGGTGATTTCCTGGTTCATTTGTTACCTCAAATCTTGCGGAAGGGGGGACGGGAGAAAGGGCGGCGCCCTTACTCCTCAACCTCCGCATCCAGGAGTTCCATATTCAGGCCGAGGCCACGGACTTCTTTCACCAGAACGTTGAACGATTCCGGTACGCCCGCTTCAAAGTTATCCTCGCCCTTGACGATCGACTCATAGACCTTTGTCCGGCCGGCGACGTCATCCGATTTCACTGTCAGCATCTCCTGCAGGGTGTAGGCGGCGCCGTAGGCTTCCAGAGCCCAGACTTCCATCTCACCAAAGCGCTGACCACCGAACTGCGCCTTACCGCCCAGCGGCTGCTGGGTCACCAGGCTGTACGGCCCAGTCGAACGCGCGTGGATTTTGTCGTCCACAAGGTGGTGCAGTTTCAGCAGGTACTTGATGCCCACAGTCACGGGGCGTGCAAATTGCTCACCGGTGCGACCGTCGAACAGAACCGACTGACCGCTTTCCGAGAAGCCCGCACGCACCAGCGCGTCGTTGACGTCAGCCTCTTTGGCACCGTCAAAGACCGGGGTTGCGATCGGAACACCGCGGGTCACGTTGCCCGCAGCCTCGATCAGGCCATCCTCGTCCATGCCGGTGATGCCTTCTTCGTAGATATCTTCGCCATAGGCCAGCTTCATCGCTTCGCGCACCGGGGTCAGGTCGCCGGACCGGCGGTATTCACCCAGAGCTTCGTCGATGTTCAGACCCAGACCGCGTGCGGCCCAACCCATATGGGTTTCAAGGATCTGACCCACGTTCATACGCGAAGGCACGCCCAGCGGGTTCAGACAGAAGTCAACCGGCGTACCATCGGCCAGGAACGGCATGTCTTCCATCGGAACAACCTTGGAGATCACACCTTTGTTCCCGTGACGACCGGCCATCTTGTCGCCCGGCTGCAGCTTGCGCTTCACGGCGATGAAGACTTTGACCATCTTCATCACACCCGGCGGAAGATCGTCGCCGCGGCGGACTTTTTCGACCTTATCCTCGAACCGCGCGTCCAGAGCACGCTTTTGCACTTCGTACTGCTCATTCAGAGCTTCGACGATCTGTGCGTCTTTTTCGTCCTCCAGCGCCAACTGCCACCACTGACCGCGAGTCAGCATGTCCAGCAGCTCCTCGGTGATCACCGAACCTGCCTTGACGCCTTTCGGGCCTTTGACAGCGGTTTTGCCCAGGATCAGGCCTTGCAGACGCGCATAGATGTTGCGGTCAAGGATCGCCAACTCGTCATCCCGGTCACGGGCCAGACGTTCGACTTCCTCACGCTCGATCTGCAGCGCACGCTCGTCTTTCTCGACACCGTGACGGTTGAAGACGCGAACCTCGACAACCGTACCGTAGTCACCCGGCTTCACGCGCAGCGAGGTGTCGCGCACGTCAGATGCTTTCTCACCAAAGATGGCGCGCAGCAGCTTTTCTTCCGGAGTCATCGGGCTTTCGCCCTTCGGTGTGATCTTGCCGACCAGAATATCGCCCGGCTCAACATCCGCACCGATGTAAACGATGCCTGCCTCGTCGAGGTTGCGCAGCGCTTCTTCACCGACGTTCGGGATGTCGCGGGTGATCTCTTCCGGGCCCAGCTTGGTGTCACGGGCGGCAACTTCGAATTCCTCGATATGAACCGAGGTAAAGACGTCATCACGCGCGATACGTTCCGAAATCAGGATCGAGTCTTCGTAGTTGTAACCGTTCCACGGCATGAACGCGACGACCACGTTCTTACCAAGGGCCAGTTCACCCATATCGGTCGACGGACCATCGGCAATGACCTCGCCCTTCTGGACGGTGTCACCCACCTTGATCAGCGGACGCTGGTTGATGCAGGTGTTCTGGTTCGAGCGCTGGAACTTGCGCAGACGATAGATGTCAACGCCGGCGTCGCCCAGCTCCAGATCTTCGGTGGCGCGGATAACGATACGCTGAGCATCGACCTGGTCGATGATACCGGCGCGTTTCGCCTGGATCGCAGCGCCAGAGTCGATGGCAACCTTTTCCTCGATCCCGGTGCCGACCAGCGGCGCCTCGGCCCGCAACAGCGGAACCGCCTGACGTTGCATGTTCGAACCCATCAGAGCCCGGTTGGCGTCGTCATTTTCAAGGAACGGGATCAGCGAGGCAGCAACCGAGACCAGCTGCTTCGGGCTCACGTCGATCAGATCAACGCTTTCGACCGGCGCAAGGGTGTAATCCCCGGCCTGACGGGTGTTGACCATCTCGTTTTTGAATTTGCCGTCGGCATCCAGCGTCGCGTTGGCCTGCGCCACGGTATGACGCATTTCTTCGGTCGCCGACATGTAGTGAACTTCGTCAGTCACCTGACCTTCGTTCACCACGCGATAGGGCGTTTCGATAAAGCCATACTTGTTCACGCGGGCAAAGGTGGCCAGCGAGTTGATCAGACCAATGTTCGGACCTTCCGGCGTTTCAATCGGGCACATCCGGCCATAGTGGGTCGGGTGAACGTCGCGCACCTCAAAGCCCGCACGTTCGCGCGTCAGACCACCGGGCCCAAGCGCCGAGAGGCGGCGTTTGTGTGTGACCTCGGACAGCGGGTTGGTCTGGTCCATGAACTGCGACAGCTGCGATGAGCCAAAGAATTCACGGACAGCCGCAGCCGCCGGTTTCGCGTTGATCAGATCCTGCGGCATCACGGTATCGATCTCGACCGAGGACATACGTTCCTTGATCGCACGCTCCATGCGCAGCAGGCCAACGCGATACTGGTTTTCCATCAGTTCGCCGACCGAACGCACACGACGGTTGCCAAGGTGGTCGATATCGTCCACGTCGCCTTTGCCGTCGCGCAGTTCCACCAGCGCCTTGATGCAAGCCACGATGTCTTCGCGGCGCAGGGTGCGCAGGGTGTCGGGCGCGTCCAGAGCCAGACGCATGTTCATCTTCACGCGGCCAACGGCAGACAGGTCATAGCGCTCGCTGTCGAAGAACAGCGTGTCAAACAGGGCCGACGCCGCTTCGACGGTGGGCGGCTCGCCCGGGCGCATGACACGATAGATGTCCATGAGCGCGCTTTCGCGGTTCATGTTTTTATCCTGCGCCATGGTGTTGCGCATGTAGGGGCCAACATTGACGTTGTCGATGTCCAGAACCGGAATGTCGGTGATGCCCGCATCCATCAGTTCCTTGACGCTGCCACCGATCAGGTCGCCGTCCTTGTCATATTCCAGGGTCAGTTCATCACCGGCTTCGACATAGATCGCGCCGTTTTCTTCGTTGATGATGTCCTTGGCGACAAACTTACCGACGATGTTGTCGAAGGGGACCAGCAGGTCGGTCACGCTGCCTTCGTCGATCAGCTTCTTGACTGCGCGCGGAGTGACCTTCTTACCAGCTTCGGCAATCACTTCACCTGATTTGGCGTCCACCAGATCATAGGTCGGGCGGGTGCCGCGCACACGCTCGGGGAAGAACGGTGTGACCCAACCCTTCTTCTTATCCAGCTTGTAGGACACAGTGTTGTAATACGCGTCCATGATTGCTTCTTGATCCAGACCCAGCGCATAAAGCAGCGTGGTCACCGGCAGTTTGCGGCGACGGTCGATCCGGGCGAACACGATGTCTTTGGCGTCGAACTCAAAGTCCAGCCAGCTGCCGCGATACGGGATGATGCGGCAGGCAAACAGCAGCTTGCCCGAGGAATGGGTCTTGCCCTTGTCGTGGTCAAAGAACACACCGGGCGAACGGTGCATCTGGCTGACGATAACGCGCTCGGTGCCGTTGACGACAAAAGTGCCGTTGGGCGTCATCAGGGGCATGTCGCCCATGAACACGTCTTGTTCTTTGATATCTTTAACCGACTTGGCGCCGGTATCTTCATCGACATCAAAAACGATCAGACGCAGAGTGACCTTGAGCGGCGCGCTGTAGGTCATGTCGCGCTGCATGCACTCTTCGACGTCATATTTGGGCTTTTCCAGATCGTATTTCACGAACTCCAAAACGGAAGTTTCGTTGAAATCCTTGATCGGGAAAACCGACTGGAACACGCCTTTGATGCCTTCGCCGTCTGTTGGCTGGTCTGCATCGCCGGAGCGCAGGAAAAGATCATAAGAAGATTTCTGGACCTCAATAAGGTTCGGCATTTCCAGCACTTCGCGGATTTTGCCGTAGTATTTACGAAGACGTTTCTGGCCAAGGAACGTTTGAGCCATGTCAGATGTCACCTTTCGATGTTCTCAGCGGGCAAAGACACCGTCGGGCCCCGGCATCTTGCACAATCGAGACAACACGTCCGGATCAATTCATGGCCACCGTCCCGAAGGCGGCCTCCCGATCCGAAAACCGTGTCTTAGAAAACGCCCCAACCGTTGAGGCCCTTTCTAAGACAGGTTCGGCTGGACCCGGATTTCTCCGGACCCAGCCAAATTTTTAGGCACATCAGCGATGTACCTGTCGACGGGCTTAGGCCAGTTCGACCTCGGCGCCAGCTGCTTCCAGCTTGCCTTTGATCTCTTCGGCTTCGGCTTTGTCGACGCCTTCTTTGATCTTGCCACCAGCTTCAACCAGCTCTTTGGCTTCTTTCAGGCCCAGGCCTGTGATGCCGCGAACTTCTTTGATGACGTTGATTTTCGAAGCGCCGGCGTTCTTCAGAACGACGTCGAATTCGGTTTTCTCTTCCTCAGCTGCGCCACCGGCGTCGCCACCAGCTGCAACCATTACGGCGCCACCAGCTGCGGGCTCGATGCCGTATTCGTCTTTGAGGATGGTTTTCAGTTCTTGTGCTTCCAGCAGGGTCAGACCCACGATGCTTTCTGCGAGTGCTTTCAGATCAGCCATTTTATCAGCTCTTTCCGTTTACAGTGTGTGTTCCAACGTCAGGGCGTTTGCCCCACGCAGATCATTCAGTGCCAACCGCTTACGCAGCTTCCGCCTTCTCTTCGATGGTGGAAAGGATGCTTGCGATGTTGCTTGCAGGTGCGCCAATTGCACCGGCGATGTTCGAAGCAGGCGCGCCGATGCAGCCCACGATCGAAGCAATAAGCTCTTCACGCGACGGCATTTTCGACACGGCTGTTACACCAGCCCGGTCCAGAGCGTTCTCACCCATTGCACCGCCAAGGATTTCGAACTTTTGGTTCTCCTTGGCATAGTCCTCGGCCACTTTGGCAGCTGCCACAGGGTCTTCGGAATAAGTCAGAACGGTCATACCCGTCAGCAGGTCAGC
This sequence comes from Ruegeria sp. HKCCA6707, assembly GCF_013033515.1. GTDB lineage: Bacteria > Pseudomonadota > Alphaproteobacteria > Rhodobacterales > Rhodobacteraceae > Ruegeria. The sequence goes on from NZ_WQEG01000014.1 coordinate 15,785, forward strand.
GATGCTCTCGCATGGCTTTCCGTCGAGGGCGATTTTGGCAAGCCTGTTCTTGGCAACACGCACAGACCCACCCGCTTCGCGTGCACGCGCGCGCAGGTCCTGCATCTCGGCAACTGTCAGACCGGCGTAGTGCGAAACCACTACGACGCCAGAGCTTTCGAAGATTTGGCCGAGTTCCTCGACCACTTTCTCTTTCTGGGCTCTATCCACAGTTCTCTCCAAGTTAGGGATGTCAGACATCCCGGCTCATATTTGCCGAAGGTAAACCCCGGCGTTCAGGTCCGTTGTTACGGGATTGGCCAAAATGCGCCCGAGGATCGAAGCCCTCAGAATTCTTTGGTCTTACCCGTCTCAGGCAGGAAATTAAGGGGTCCGAGGACACCACCCACCGTCTTGGACGAAACGAAAGAAAGCGCACGACGAATCGCACGCTTTATTCCGCAGGTCTACTTAGGGCAGATGGCAGTGGTTTCCAAGGGGTAAATCACTTCGAAACCTCAAAATACCAGGGGCTCACACCATTCCAGCTTTCCGGATGCGGCTCCTTGCAATCCAGCATACACGATTGTGCAAAATTGTCAGATGACTTCTTTTGCTTTTTGGCCGAGTCTTGCAGCGCAGATGCGCCGCCCATTTTGAGGACCAAGGAATGTGCCGAATTGCCGCCTATTCAGGGCCAAGCATACCGCTGGAAAACATCATCATCAAACCCCGTCACTCGCTTTTGGAACAGAGTCAGCACGCCAATGAGGCCAAGCTGGCTGTGAACGGCGACGGATTTGGCATGGCCTGGTACGCGGATCAGGACAGGCCCGGCCTGTACCGCGATGTCCTTCCGGCATGGTCCGACGGCAATCTGAACGATCTGTGCCGGATGATCAAATCACCCTTGTTTCTGGCCCATGTCAGAGCTTCAACTTTCGGCGAAGTCTCACGCTCAAATTGCCATCCGTTTACCTTTGGAAAGTGGTCCTTTGTGCATAATGGCCAGATCGGCGAATTTGGTCGCTTGAGACGACAGTTGGAAACAACCTTGACCGATGAGCTATACGCCGCACGGCGGGGATCCACGGACTCTGAATTGCTTTTTCTATTGCTGCTTTCCAATGGCTTGGAAACGTCGGCCACCCAAGCAATACAAGCAACATTGCAGCAAATCCTGACACTTGGACATGATCGAACAGAGCCGGACAGGATGGCAGTGGCCATATCTGATGGCTCAACCCTTTATGCGTTTCGCTATTCCACAGATCGCCGCAGCCCAAGTTTGTATTTCGGTGAGGGTTTGGATCATGGCGGTAAGGTGATTGCTTCTGAACCTCTGGACAAAGGAACCGGCACCTGGACCCCGATTGCAGAGAGCAGCTTTTTCTCGCTATCGGAAAATGTGGCGCAACACGACACTTTGACCATTGTATAGAAAGAACGCCCAACCCACATGCCTGCGCCAAGGGCGGACCGCATCAAGCTTTGACATGCAGATGCGCTGCGGGGTCGGCGACGGGTATTTCGTACCGCAACGTGATTTTGCCTGCGGGTAAACCAATCGCGACAACAAAATCCCACCAGGACCCTTGCGCATCATCCCAAGACGTGGCGGGGCTGTTCTGGGGGATGTCGACCCTAAGCCTGATCTGACCGCTATCCAACGCCTCTGCCTGACCGCTCAACTTTAGGTCCGTCACCTTTTCATAGGATACGCCATCACTGTCTTCGACGCGCACGGTCTTCAGGTGCTCCAACCAGACCTCGACCCCTTCGGCACTCAGACCTTGCGCAAACTCCATCATCGCCGAAAACTGCGCCCCGATCCAAGCCGGGCGCGTTTCAGACGTCAGAGTGACAAAGCGTTCCAAACGCCACACCTTCCAGGCGAGTAAGGTCTTGCGGGCCCAATAGACCGCTGCGGCAATGGGAACGATATTGAGCAATACCCAGTAGTTTCCCTCTGCCACCCCGGAACGCAGGGACACACTTCCAACCAGCGCGAACATCCCCAGGATCAGCATAAGCGCCACGCTTCCCCAGAACTCTGACCTGCTGCGAGACGTCATCTCGACCGACCACCAACGCTTGTCGCGCATCTAGGGTTTGTTCGGAAATTCGGTCTTGGATGCGCTGCGAAATCGAAATTCGGTGCGGTCCATCAGGCAAAGAAAAAGGATCACCGCAAATATCGTAAGAAACAACACTGCGAATGGGATGACCCACCAAGAAAACTCCTGATAAGCGATGGCCGCGACCATGACGGCCATCATGCTGACCGAAACAATTCCGATGGCCCCATTTGTCGTGACTCGCATTGAACAGCCTCCGATGACCCAGGCAGAGGGCACTACCCCGCTCGCGCGCGACGCTAGGCTGACTTTGGGACAAAGATATGGCAAGTCTCGGAATAATCGGCTTTGAACAAGTCCATTGGGAGGGGGCATTTCTATATGGCGCTCAACTGGGCGGGGCAAATTTTAGCCATGCAGATGTCTACTGGGTCAATTTCAGCACAGCACACTTGGATGGGACCAACTTCGTTAACGCCGATATGCAGGGGGCAGACCTTTCAAATGCCTCATGTGTAGGAACCAATTTCCGAGACGCCAATTTGGGACGAGATAACCTTGGTGGAAGATCAAAACTTCAAGGTGCCAACCTGACTGCGGCCAAACTGGACGGCACGCAGCTTGATGGCGCTGAATATGATGCGCGGACCCCGTTTCCAGCAGGTTTCGACCCGGTCTCGTTTGGGATGGTGAAACGGGAAGATTGACTAAAACAAAAAAATCCCGGGCGGTTCGCACCGCCCGGAATCTAGCTTCACAGCGTGTCGCCTAGGCTTATTCGCCCGATGCAGCCGCTACGTCCAATGTCACGCCGGGGCCCATGGTCGAGCTCAGCGCGATTTTCTTCATGTAGGTGCCTTTGGCGCCCGAAGGCTTGGCTTTGGCAACGGCCGAGATGAAAGCACGGACGTTTTCGACGAGTTTGGCTTCGTCGAACGACGCTTTGCCAACACCGGCGTGCACAACGCCGCCTTTTTCCGCCTTGAACTGAACCTCACCGCCCTTGGCTGCTTCCACGGCCGCTTTCACGTCCATGGTCACGGTGCCGACTTTGGGGTTCGGCATCAGGTTGCGGGGGCCCAGAACTTTACCCAGACGACCGACGATGGGCATCATGTCCGGGGTGGCGATGCAGCGGTCGAATTCGATGGTGCCGCCCTGAATGGTTTCCATCAGGTCTTCTGCGCCAACGATATCTGCGCCCGCTTCTTTTGCTTCGTCAGCTTTGGGGCCGCGAGCAAAAACAGCAACGCGCATCGCTTTACCGGTGCCGTTCGGCAGGCCGACAACGCCACGTACCATCTGGTCTGCGTGACGGGTGTCGACGCCCAGGTTCAGAGCGATCTCGATGGTCTCGTCGAACTTCGAAGTGGCGTTGCCTTTGACCAGGGAAACAGCTTCTTCGACCGACAGGTTTTCCTTGCCAGCGACAGCTTCGCGCGCAGCGCGGGTACGTTTACCAAGTTTTGCCATCTTACTTCACCTCGATGCCCATAGAGCGGGCCGAGCCCAGGATGATCTGCATTGCGCCTTCGACGTCGTTGGCGTTCAGATCTTTCATTTTGGATTCGGCGATTTCGCGAACCTGTTTGCTGGTCACGGTGGCCACAGTCTCACGACCGGGGTTTTCCGCGCCACGCGGACGGTTCCGCTTGCCAACCGGCTTCAGACCAGCCGCTTTTTTCAGGTAATAAGACGCGGGCGGCGTCTTGATGTCCATGGTGAAGGACTTGTCCTGATAATAGGTGATCACGGTCGGGCACGGAGCGCCGGGCTCCATGTCTGCGGTCTTGGCGTTGAACGCCTTGCAGAATTCCATGATGTTGATGCCGCGCTGACCCAGCGCCGGACCAACTGGCGGCGACGGGTTCGCCTGACCTGCAGGAACCTGCAGCTTCATTGTACCAGCAAGCTTCTTAGCCATTTGGTTTTCCTTTCAACTCGGACGAAACGCGTTTCGCCCAGATTATGTTGCGTGGTCCGGCCCAGGATCGCGATCCCGGCAACCTCCCACAAGAGAATCTCGCCCGAAGACGATAGAGGGGGCGTTTACAGAGGATTGGTGAGGTTGGCAAGTCGCCTGCCCTGCGACATCCGAGCAGATCGAATCGAACTTCAGCGGATTCTTACCGGATGAAGGCAATGGGTCGCTTATGACATAACCGTGAAGTCCGCTAAGTGATTAATAAAGATAAGTTAACCTGCAGAAAACCCTGACCGCGAAGGAAACAGCCCATGCATCATCGAATTATGTATGCTTGTGTTATACTTCGGGAAAATTGGTATTTCAGTGGAGGTTAACTATGCTCGTTCGTTTAATAACAACTCTAGGTGTCGCGCTATCGCTTGCCGTTACCGCGCCTCAGATCGCCCGGGCCGACGCCGGCGAAATTCTGGGAGGCGCGGTTGTTGGCGGGGTCATTGGCTATGCCATTGGCAAAGATCAGCAACGGAAAAAGCAGGCACAGACGACGCGGACCTATCGCTCTGGCATTCCTTCGACCACGCAGGGCGCGCAAACGCAAACCGCACTCAATTATTTTGGCTATAACGCCGGACGAGTCGATGGTCAGATCGGACGCGGAACCCGCGCCGCAATCGAACGCTATCAGGCGTCAATGGGCTATCCTATCAATGGCTACGACTTTCCGCCTTACCAATATGACCTCCTGCAGCAGGCCTACTATTGGGCGACAAGCGGTGGACAGGCGGCGACTCAACTTACCGGCCAACCGCTATTGCTGGAGTATCGCCGGCAGGTCCAAGCGGCCACTGCGCTGGCGGCCGCCCCGGTTGCTCCGGCCCCAGTTGCTCCGGCACCCGTAACGCCTGTTGTCACAACGCCCCAACCCGAAGCGGCTCCGGCGACGGAATCGACGGAAACAGCATCAAGCACCCTGCCCAGCCTGTTTTCTGGCGGAACCGCACGTCCGTCTCTGGCCAATAGCTGCAGCGCGGTCATGCTGCAAACATCGTCCAACGGTGGCTACACGACCTTGGCCAATATGTCCGATCCTGATTTCGCGCTTAGTGAACAGTTCTGTCTGGCCCGCAGCTACGCCATGGCGGGTGGTGAGGACCTGATTCAGGACATTCAGGGACTGACGCCGGATCAGATCAGCGCCCAGTGCGCCGCGTTTGGCGAATCCCTCGCCCCGCAGGTCGCTGCGCTGTCCCTCAGCTCGAAGGCAGATGCCGAGGCGCAGATGCGTCAGTTCGCGCTGGACTCCGGCCTGAGCCCCGACAACCTGGCGGCAACCAGCAAAGTATGCCTGGCGATGGGCTACCGGCAGGACAATATGGACGCGGCGGTTGGCTCTGCTCTGATGCTGGCGGCCATCGGCGAGCCCGCTTACGGAGAGTTGGTGGGCCACCACCTGAGAGAAGGCTTTGGCGTACAAGAGCGGCGCGATTTGGCGGTGCAGTGGTATGATGCCAGCCTGGCGGCACTCGACACCGGATCACAAGCGGTGTTCTTGCCGTCCCAGTCCGATCGGCCACAGCTCCTGCGCGCCGCGGTGACGCAGATCCAATAGCGCAGCGCACCGATCTGCGTTGACGTCAGAACGGTCGAACCCCGACGCCGCGGTGCCTGATGCATCGCGGCGTTTCAATTCTAGTGAAAAGGCCTTGCTGTCCCGCTTCGTCAGCTGAGTTCACGCAGCTTTCAACTGTCCGAACTTTTGGCAGCCGGTCTGATACCGCCGACTCTTCAATTGTCCCGACGCTGCTCATGAAAATGCTATGTTGCCACCATCACATGAACCGGATCCAATAGAGAACAAGGTCGACGCTCTGATCGAATGGATGGTTGACGGGGCCCGCCCGGCGGCGAATGCGGTCGAAATAATCGAGGGTATCTGCACCCGTCTTCTCGATGCCGGAGTGGCAGTTGACCGGTTTGGCTTGTTCATTTGGACGTTGCACCCCAATCTGACAGGGCGCCGATTCCTTTGGAAAGCAGGTGCCGGTGTCGACAGGTTTGACGCGCCGTCACAACTGTTTACCGAAGCAATCTACACTCAAAACCCCCTTCCTCATGTAATTGAGCGGCAACAATCCATCCGCCGTCATCTGGAAGACCCCAATTGCCCCGAGGATTACATCATCGTGGGCGAACTACGCGAACAAGGATTCACTGATTATCTGGCGCAACCACTGATTTACATCAACGGCGATACCCATGTCTGCACTTGGTCCAGTGCTTCACCAGGTGGGTTTTCGGAACGGGATCTGGCGATCTTGAATCGAGTTCGCGGACCGCTTGCGCGATTGACCGAAACCTACATGCTGCGGCTCGACGCTACCTATCTGTTATCAACCTATGTAGGTCGCAACGGTGGAGCACAAATTCTCGACGGAAAGGTTCATCGCGGGGATGGCAGCAATATCGAAGCCGTCATCCTGTTTGCAGACCTCAAAGGGTTTACCCGCCTTTCGAACTCAATATCCGGCGACGCGTTGGTCAAACTTCTGAATGACACTTTTGATTGCCTTGTTCCTTCGGTCATGGATCAAGGAGGAGAAATTCTGAAATTCATGGGTGACGGTTTTTTCTCGATCTTCCCGACCCATGAGAGCCTTCCGCCAAGAACCCAAATCCTGGCAGCCAGTAGGGCCGTAAATGAAGGATTGAGTTTACTGGATGATGCGGACTTCGAGCATAAGCTGGGTGTTCGGACCGCAATCCATCACGGTCGTTTCCATTACGGGAATATCGGAGGTGGTCACCGTCTGGATTTCACAGCCATTGGTCCCGATGTCAATTTGACGGCCAGACTGGTTTCGGCTGCCACCGAGCTGGATTGCGATCACGTCCTGTCCGAAATCGCTGCCGCGTTTCTTCCGAAACTCTGCAAACCCGTCGGGGTCGTGCCACTCAAGGGGTTTGGTCAAGACCAAACTGTCTGGCAAATGCCCGCGCTCCAAACGCCATAGATGCGCCGCTAAAGCAACTCTTGGAGCGGTTTGAAAACCAATCAGCTCTGCTTGGTCACTTGCGTAAAGTCCAACTCGACCGGTGTCTCCCGACCGAAGATCGAAACCGACACTTTCAGCTTCTGCGCCTCGTCGTCGACGCCTTCGACCATGCCGTCGAAATCTTCGAACGGGCCGTCGTTGACCTTGACCTTCTCGCCCACCTCGAAGGTGATCATCAGCTTGGGCGCTTCTTCACCTTCCTGAACGCGGTTGAGGATCTGGTTCACCTCGGCGTCGCGCATCGGCATCGGGCGGCCCTGCGGGCCCAGGAAACCGGTTACCCGGTTGATCGAGTTGATCAAGTGATAACCCTGATCGGACATTTCCATATGCACCAGCACGTAGCCGGGCATAAAGCGGCGTTCAGTGGTGACCTTCTTGCCCCGGCGCACTTCGATCACCTCTTCGGTGGGCACCAGAACTTCGTCAATGTCATCTTCAAGGCCCTGCTCGGCCACCGACGTGCGGATCTGCTCTGCGATCTTCTTTTCGAAATTCGAAAGAACGCTGACCGAGTACCACCGTTTCGCCATGAACCTGTCGTCCTTGTTTCTCGTCGGGGTGGCTGTGGGCACCCCTCGTTAATTCCTATTGCGTCACCCGGAATAAAAAGCGGCGCGCAACCTGATTCGCCGCACGCCCATTCCGAATAATCATGTCACCTACTCTGACATCGTGTTCTGTGCAAGGGGGCAGTGGCGTTTGCGCCTGCCCCGCCCCGGCTTAGCTGAACGCGCCCAGCACCAGTTGCAAGCCACCGCGAATGCCCAGATCAACCAGCGCAAAGAACACAGCGGTCAGCGCGGCCATGATGAACACCATCACCGTGGTCAACAGCACCTCGCGACGGGTCGGCCAAACGACTTTCGAGACTTCGGCACGGACTTGCTGGATGAACTGGATCGGGTTTGTGGTGGCCATGAGGCTTACATCTCTCTGCTAGCGGGTGTTTGGGACATAAACGGGCATTGCGGCAATTTCAAGGGCGCTTGGACTTGTCGGTCAAGGCTTGGGTTTGTCGTCCCATTCGTCGCTCAGGATACGCTGTGCGTCGCCGTCGGGGTCATCATATTGGTTCGACCGAACCGTATAAATAAACGCAACCAAACCAACACCACCCAAGAGCAGAGAAATCGGGATGAGATAGGCCAGAACTTCCATGAACTTACCTTAACCGCAATGCGTTCAGCGATACAGTGATGGATGAAGTCGACATCGCCAAGGCGGCGATAAGCGGCGTTGCCAGCCCGGCCACGGCCAAAGGCACGGCGATCACGTTATAGACCGTGGCAATACGGAAATTCTCACGAATTCGTTTTGTGGCTTTCACAGCAGTGTCACAGGCCTCGGCGATGGGCGAGAGGTCATTGCCCAACAGGACGATGTCCGAGGCCACCCGGGCCGCGTCCAGAGCCGAAGCAGGAGAGATCGACACATGCGCAGCCGTCAGCGCCGCCGTGTCGTTCAAGCCGTCACCAACCATCAGAACCTTGCACCCCCGCGCGCCAAGCGCCTGCACTCGGGCAGCTTTGTCTTGCGGCAGGGCCTGTGCAGTCCAGTTTTCGATGCCCAGCCTTTCGGCCAAAGCACGGACGGCCCCCTCGGTATCACCGGAAATCAGGATCACCTCTTTGCCAGCGGCGCGGAATCCCGCTACCGCCTCTACCGCACCGGGGCGCAGGCTGTCGGTGAAGGTAAAACGCGTTGGCGCCTGTGATCCGATGGCCAACCAGGCCGTGGTCTGGTCGCCGTCAGCGCCACCCACCCATGCCGCTCGTCCCAACCGGACAGGTTGATCACGGTAGATGGCTTCGGTGCCGTATCCCGGCACTTCGGCCACATCCCGCAGAGAAACCGGTTTGATCCCCGCATCACGGGCCGCTTGCGCCAAAGCCACAGACAGTGGATGCGAAGAGGCCTCGGCCAAGGCCAACGCGACCGCAAGATCCGCCCGGGTATGCTCACCCAGATTGGTCAACTCGGGTGTGCCCGATGTCAGGGTGCCGGTCTTGTCGAAAACAACCGTATCGACCTCGGCCAGACGTTCCAGCGCGGTGGCGTCTTTGATCAGCATCCCTGAGCGGAACAATCGCCCCGAGGCTGCCGTGGTCACCGCAGGCACTGCCAGCCCCAGCGCACAGGGGCAGGTGATGATCAACACTGCGGCCGCGATGTTCAGCGCGGTGCGTAGATCACCCGAATAGAGATACCATCCGAGAAAGCTGAGCGCCGACAGGATATGAACCCCCGGCGCGTAAAGCTTGGCCGCCTTGTCCGCCAAAGAGGTATAGCGCGACCGACCGGATTCAGCGATGGCAACCAGATCGGCCATCCGGTGCAGCGAGGTATCTTCGCCCACAGCCGTTGCCCGAATGGTCAACGGTCCGGTCAGATTGACCTCGCCGGAGCTGACGGCCAACCCTTGCTGGGCAAAAACGGGCAGTGTTTCACCGGTCAGCAACGATCGGTCAAGCTCGGACTGGCCCGACACGATGTCACCATCCACGGGCATCCGACCGCCGGGTCGCACAAGGATCAGATCACCTGCTTTCAGCTCGGATACCGCGACCTCTTGCTCGACACCATCCACGACGCGGATCGCGCGGGGCACTTCCAGCGCCGTCAGCTCCTCTGCGGCAGAACGGGCGACGGCGCGCGTGCGGTAGTCAAGATACCGCCCGGCCAGCAGAAAGAAGGTCAGGGTCAGGGCGGCGTCGAAATAGGCGTGTTCACCGCTGAGCGCGGTTTCCCACAGCGACGTGACCAGGGCCAGAAGGATCGCCAGCACAATCGGGACGTCCATGTTCAGACGTCTGACACGCAGCGCGCTCCAGGCGTTGGCAAAGAAGGGCTGCGCCGAAAACGCAATCGCGGGCAAGGCGATGGCAGCCGAGATCCAGTGAAACATGTCGCGCGTTGCGTCGCTTGCGCCAGACCAGACCGACACCGACAGCAGCATCACGTTCATCGAGGCAAACCCAGCCACCGCAAGCCGCATCAGCAGATCGCGGCCCGCCTTGTCGGATTGCGTGGCTGACAGCGCGCCGGGGTCCAGCTCATGCGCCTCATACCCGGCCTGTTCCAGAAGCGGGATCAAGTCCGTGGCCCGGGTATCGGGGGCCGCTTTGATCATCGCGCGTTTCAGGGTCAGGTTCACGCGTGCATCCTCGACCCCGGGATGGGCGTTCAATGCGCGCTCGACCGAGGCGATACAAGCCGAACAATGTATGCCCGGCAGAGACAGCGCAATTTGCACGTCCTCAAGGATCGGGCGCGCCGCGTCCACAGGGGTGGCGACGCAACCCGGGCACACCGCCGTGCCAGTTGTCATCTGCGCACCCAACGCCTTAGCCCTTCACATACAGCGGAACGCGCTGCGCAAATTCGGACCCGTTAAGATCCTTGGCCACCAAGCGAATGTTCCAATTGCCAGCGCCCAGCGCCGCAGGGGCGGCATAGGCGATCCCGTCAAAATTGAACTCAGGCGTAAAGTCGTCACGAACATGGGTCGCGCGCCCAACAACGGCTTGCAGTTCAGCCACTTTGACCGGCGCACCTGTCTGGTCGGTGATGCGCAGCACCAGCAACCCACCGGTCAGCTCGGCACCAACCGTCCACCCAAGGGCCTCTTGTTCTTGCAGCCGTTCGTTGAACTCCTGACTGGCAACATATGAGTTCTTGACCTCAAGCCCAGGGAAGGTCTTGACCGCATTATAGGCCAGCACAAGGTTCACTGTGATGATCACACCAAATGCGGCAACAAAGATCGCCAAGGCGTGTTTCCCTTTGAATTCGCGTTCCGCCATGATCAGTTCCCTCGACCGTTGAAGGTTGTGTCTTTATACGCGCGCGCACCGCTCTCCAGATCCTCGACCCAGATACGCAGCGATGTCACATCAGCCGCAGCCGGACCAGTATCCTGAGCGGCTACGATGTAGACACGAGTCAGTTGAGCGGTATCTGCTGCAACATCGACGGTATCACCTTCGATGCCTTCGATCTGCAATTGCAGCGACGGATCGCCTGCCAAAGTCAATCGGAACGGCCGCTCTTCACCGTGTTTGTTGCGCAGGCGCACATCATAGGTGTTGCGGATCGAACCGTCAGACATCGTGACAAAGGTCGGGTTGCGCACCGGTGCCACCGTCAGATCGATCTCGGACCGGATGAAAAGCGCGAAGAGCAGTGCGATACCCACCAAAGACCAAAGTGCTGTGTACATGATCGTACGCGGGCGCAGGATATGCTTCCAGACGCTTTTGGGAGGTTGGCCACCGCGTTCGCGTGCCTCATCGCTCAGCGCCATGTAGTCTATCAAGCCGCGCGGCTTTCCGATCTTGGCCATCACGTCATCGCAGGCGTCAATGCAAAGCGCACAGGTGATACATTCCAGCTGTTGACCGTCGCGAATATCGATACCCACCGGGCAGACGTTCACGCAGGCCATGCAATCAATGCAGTCGCCCAAATCGGCATCATTGGTCCGCTTGCCCTTGCCGCGCGGCTCACCCCGCCATTCGCGGTAGCCAACGACCAAAGTGTCTTCGTCCATCATCGCGGCCTGAATACGTGGCCAGGGGCAGGCATAGATACAAATCTGCTCGCGCGCGAAGCCACCGAAGAAAAACGTCGTCCCTGTCAGGATCAGCATGGTGGTATAGGCCACCGGATGCGCATTGCCGGTCACCAGATCGCGCGCCAAGGTTGGCGCATCGGCAAAGTAAAACACCCAGGCCCCGCCGGTAGCCAGACCAATCAGGAACCACACTGTCCATTTCGTCAGCCGCAACCGGATTTTGCGCGCATCCAGCTTTTTCTGGTGATGCAGCCTGAGCCTTGCGTTGCGGTCTCCTTCGATCCAGCGCTCCACCAGAATGTATAGATCTGTCCATACGGTTTGCGGGCAGGCATAACCGCACCAGACACGACCCAAGGCGGATGTGAACAGAAACAGGCCAAGCCCCGCCATGATCAGCAGACCGGCGACAAAATAGAACTCATGCGGCCAGATCTCGATCCAGAAGAAATAGAACCGGCGGTTGGCCAGATCCAGCAACACTGCCTGATCAGGAAGGCTTGGGCCACGGTCCCATCTGATCCAAGGGGTGACGTAATAGATGCCCAACGTCACCGCCATGATGATCCATTTCAGATTGCGGAACGGGCCGGAGACGCGTCTGGGAAAAATGGGCTCCCTTGGGGCGTAGAGACTTGGGGCTGGATTGGAATCGCTCACAGACAGGCTCCGCAACTGGCATTTCTGAGTGTGCTTTCTTCCAGATCACAGGACCAGAGACTTTGACATGGGTCAAAACGCGCATCGTAAAGGCATCTTTTTGCTGCGGTGCTATTTAGCGGTGCGCACCTCACGCTTTAGCCAGTTGGTAAAGGTCTTTACGGTTGGTCTAAGGGGCGATTTTGGCGTGACAATATGGTATCCGCGTGTGTCGGGCTCGACAAAAAGCTCGATGATACGGCCCTCCCGAATGTCAGCCTCGATAAAGTGTCGCACGGTGACTGTGACACCCTGTCCCGATCTCAGACCGTCCAATAGCAGGTTGCCCGGCAATTGCGTACGCCCGGCACCGCGTTTCGGGCCAACACCACGCTCGGACAACCATTTGCTTGCCTCCGTGGTGCCGATTTCCTCGAGCCATGGTAGCTGAGCCAATTCGGCTGGCGACCAATCTTTTCTACCACCCAACAGCTTGGGCGCGGCGACAATCACCATCGGTGTTTGCAGTAACATCTCGCATTCAACACCGGGCCAGCCACCCGCGCCGTACCGAATGGCGACATCCACCCCGCCCGGGCGCAGTTCGACAACTTCGTAGGTCGGATCAAGGATCAGGTTAACCTCTGGATGGGCCGCGCGAAAACCGGGCAGCCGTGGCATAAGCCACGATGCGGCAAAGGACGATGTCAGCGAGACATGAACGGGGCGGTCCTGGCCGGAACGGGCAAGGTCGCTTACAGCTGCAGCGATCGCACCAAAACCCAGTTGCAGGGCCCGCGCGAGGTGTTCGCCCTCACCCGTCAGGGTCAGCGCCTTGCACGAGCGGTCCAGCAAGGCAACGCCAATATGCTTTTCGAGCGCGCGCAATTGTTGGCTTATGGCAGCGTGACTGACATTCAAAGCCACTCCCGCATCGACGACGTTGCGTTTCTCGGCAAAGGCCGCAAAGGCCCTGAGGGTCGCAAGAGGAGGCAGGTTCAGCCAATCCATATGTAATTCCAGCTTACATAAGAGAATAGCAATTGAGTCGCATTTTAGATTTGAAACGTCAATCTGTCTTGCAGAGACGCTGCGGCACAGGAGAAACGCCATGCTGACTGTTTTTACCCGGTACTTTGTCACCGAAACCCAGATCAACGCACCCCACGTACGGGATGTACCAAGACCAAAGAGCCGAAAAACCCGGTGGCTGCCTGACCATCACTGGTGGAGAGAACATCCGCGCGCCAGGGATATGAACAACCTTTGAACCCGCTGGCACGACATTTCAAGATTTGGACAATGCCAAAACTCGTGCTGAAAAATCGACACCGGCCGTCCTGGAAACGCGCGAACAGAGGGAACAGCCGGTGTCGCAGCCTTCGGGCGAAAGACCGCCCGGAGGTATTCTCTAGCTCTTACTGACCACCACCAAGCTGATGCACATACGCAGTGACAGCGCGGATCTGTGCTTCGGTCAGGCGGGTGTCCCAGTTCGGCATCACGCCGAACCGGCTATAGACCACGGTTTCGGTCAGCTCTTCCTGGCTGCCACCGAACAACCAGATGGCGTCGGTCAGGTTTGGAGCGCCTTGCGTGATATCGCCTTTGCCATCATCGCCGTGGCAAACTGAACAATTGTCCGCGAAAACCACCGCGCCCGCTTGCGCTGCGGCATCATCGGTTTGGGCATTGGTCAAGGACATCACGTATTGAACCACTTGCGTGATCTCGTCTTCCTCAAGGATCTCACCAAAGGCCGGCATCTGAGAATAGCGCGCGTCGTCGCTTTCCTCGTTCCGAATGCCATAGCTGACGGTGTAGTGGATGTCCTCCATGGTGCCACCCCAGAGCCAGGCATCATCCAGCAGGTTCGGAAAGCCCGGAGCCCCCTGCGCGCCAGAGCCGTGGCATTGCGCACACCAGGTTCGAAACACCGCACTGCCCGCGTTTACTGCATATTGCTGCAGCTCGGCATTCTGGGCGATGTCATCGAGCGGTGTTTCAACGAGTTGCGCGTTCAGGGGGGCGTTGGCCTCTTGGAACGCTACCAGTTCCTGCTGAACCTCACCGCGCGAAGACCAGCCCATGACACCCGCAGTTGCCGACTGCACCAAGGGCCATGCCGGGTACATGATCGTATAGATCAATCCCCAGAAGATGGTGGCGTAGAAGGTCCATAGCCACCACCGAGGCATCGGGTTGTCGAACTCTTCGATCCCATCCCAGCTGTGACCGGTTGTATTCGGATCACCCGGCTGTTTTTCAGGTGTCTTGCTCATGGCCGCGCCTCCTTGGATGTGGCGGGTTTGTTTTGCTGCGGTGCAGGTGCATCAACGTGGCGGAACGGGATGTTGGCCGTGTCCTTGTATTCCTTGCTGGCGCCCGGGCGGAAAACCCAGATCACGATGCCAACAAAGAACGTGAACAAGAGCAGCAACATCCAACTGTCCGCGAACTGTCTGAGGAGAGTGTAAAGTTCCATCTCTAGCCCCCTTAACGGTTCGGATCCGGGGTGAAGGTCGAGAAATCGACCAGCGTGCCCAGCATTTGCAGATATGCGATCAGCGCGTCCGCTTCGGTCAGGTCAGACTGGCCGTCGAAATTGCGCACGTTGACCTTGTCTCCATAGCGTTCAAGCAGCCCGTCAAAATCGCTGTCGGGATCAGCCTGCGCCTGGAAATCGGCCACCGCGTTCTCGATCATCTCTTCGGTATAGGGCGTACCCAGCACCGCGTTAGCCGCCATGATGTCGCCGATATATTCACCGTTGAGCTTGCGGTTCTCCAGGAAACCGTATTTCGGCATAACCGACTCGGGCACCACAGATTGCGCGTCGCGCAGGTGGCGCACGTGCCACTCATCCGAGTAACGCCCACCGACGCGGGCCAGATCAGGGCCGGTACGCTTGGATCCCCACTGGAACGGGTGGTCATACATCGACTCCGCCGCCAGAGAGTAGTGGCCATAGCGTTCAACCTCGTCCCGCATCGGGCGGATCATCTGGCTGTGGCAGACATAGCAGCCTTCACGCAGATAGATTTCACGCCCGGCCATTTCTAAGGGCGTATAGGGGCGCATCCCTTCGACCTTTTCGATGGTGTTCTCAAGATAGAACAGCGGGGTGATCTGCACGATGCCACCGATTGTCACGACCAGAAAGCTGAAGATCAGCAGGAGGGTCGCGTTGGTCTCGAGGATCTTGTGTTTGTCGAGAATTGCCATTGCTCCGGCCCTCCTTATTCAGCCGGGACCGCGACGGTCAGGCTGGCCTCTTTGGCCGGCGCTTTCCGCACAGTCATCCACAGGTTGTAGCACATGATCAGCGAGCCAGCGACGAACATCACGCCACCCAAAGCACGCACCACATACATCGGGAACTTGGCCGCCACGGTGTCGGCGAACGAGTTGACCAGGAAGCCATTGGCATCCACTTCGCGCCACATCAGGCCTTCCATGATACCGGTGACCCACATCGACGCGGCATAAAGCACGATGCCGATGGTGGCGAGCCAGAAGTGCCAGCTGACCATTTGCAGCGAGTAGAGCCGCTCGCGTTTCCACAAGACAGGCACCAGGAAGTACAGTGCACCAAAGGTGATCATACCGTTCCAGCCCAGCGCGCCCGAGTGTACGTGACCAATGGTCCAGTCGGTGTAGTGGCTGAGAGAGTTCACAGCGCGGATCGACATCATCGGACCTTCGAACGTGGACATACCGTAAAAGCCGACCGAGATAACCATCATGCGGATGATCGGATCGGTGCGCAGCTTGTCCCATGCACCCGAGAGAGTCATCAGACCGTTGATCATACCACCCCAGGACGGCATCCACAGTACGACCGAGAACACCATGCCCAGCGTCGAGGCCCAGTCAGGCAGCGCGGTATAGTGCAGGTGGTGCGGACCAGCCCAGATATACAGGAAGATCAGCGCCCAGAAATGGATGATCGAAAGCTTATAGCTAAAGACCGGACGCTCGGCCTGTTTCGGGATGAAGTAGTACATCATGCCCAGGAAACCCGCGGTCAGGAAAAAGCCCACAGCATTGTGACCGTACCACCACTGGATCATGGCGTCCTGAACACCTGACCAGACGATGACCGATTTCGAGCCCCAGATGCTGACCGGGATGGTCATATTGTTGACCAGGTGCAGCATGGCAACGGTGACGATAAAGGCGAGGTAGAACCAGTTGGCCACATAGATGTGTGGTTCTTTCCGCTTGATGATCGTGCCAAGGTAAACAGCCAGATAGGCGACCCAGACGATTGTCAGCCACAGATCGACATACCATTCAGGCTCGGCATATTCCTTGGACTGCGTGCCACCCAGAATATATCCGGTCGCGGCCAGGACGATGAACAGCTGATAGCCCCAGAACACAAACCACGCCAGGTTTCCACCCCATAGCCGCGCCGCGCTGGTGCGCTGAACCACATAGAACGAAGTTGCGATCAAGGCATTGCCCCCAAACGCAAAAATCACCGCCGAGGTGTGCAAGGGCCGCAGGCGTCCAAAGTTCAGATATCCCTGCGCCCATTCAAAGTTCAGCGCGGGAAAGGCCAGTTGGAACGCAATAAAGGTTCCGGCGAGAAACCCGACCACGCCCCAGAATGCGGTCGCGATCACGCCATAGCGGATCACGTCATCCATATATTCGCCCGAGCGGTCCGTCAGCAGAACAGGCTCGTCTGTGTTTCGTAGCGTCCAGATGAAAAG
Source organism: Ruegeria sp. HKCCA6707 (assembly GCF_013033515.1). Taxonomy (GTDB): domain Bacteria; phylum Pseudomonadota; class Alphaproteobacteria; order Rhodobacterales; family Rhodobacteraceae; genus Ruegeria. Next base: position 32,758 of record NZ_WQEG01000014.1, read on the forward strand.
CCCACCGGCGATCAGCATCACCAGTATCGCATGCACCTGATACGCCAAATCGCGTGCATAATTGGTCCCGATTGCGGCGAACACCACGACCAGCCCAAGCACAATCAGCTTGATGTAATTTGACATATTGCGTCCCTTTGCCATGCCTCACGCGATTCTTTTTGCCGCGCGAAACCTGTTTGACTGGGGTTGGTAATGCCGCCAGGGGCCGCAACTTGCCTTGATCTGCATCAAGACGTTTCGCCGAATTCTGTGGTCATGTCCTTTTGAACAGGGTCCCCTGAAGGGGATTGGAACGCGTCGGTCACCAGAACAGCGAAAGATGAGAGCACAATGGCGTATAAATCACTGCTGACAGTCATGACGGATACCGTGCTGGCGCAGGGGGCTTTGGCCCAGATGGTCGCATTGGCAGATGCGACCGATGCCCATGCGGACGCGCTTTGCCTTGGTGTGGATCGCAGCCAGACCGGGTATTACTATGCGGGTGCAAACGCTTTGATCCTGCAAGAAACCTTGAGCCGTGCCAATGCCGAAGCGGATGAGGTTCTGGCCTTTGCCAAAGACTATCTGGGCAAATCCGGCATCCGTTGGGCCGCCGAAAGCGGAGTGGTCCAAATCGCAGATATTTCACGGCACGTTGCACGACGCGCCCGATTTTCAGACCTTGTCATCTTGCCAAGGCCCTATGGCGACGGGCGTGACGCCGAGGCGGAACCGATTGTCGAAGCAGCCATGTTCGAAGGGCATGCACCGGTGCTGCTGGTCCCCGATGACGCGACACCCTTCGTGAAGCCCAAGACCGTTCTGATCGGTTGGAATGAAAGTCCCGAAGCCATGCGGGCCATCCGCCGGGCCCTGCCCTTTTTGCAGCAGGCCGAAATGGCGCGGATCGTGGTCATCGACCCGCCCCGCCATGGCCCCGATCGATCCGATCCCGGTGGAATGCTGTCTCAGATGCTGGCGCGGCATGGCGTGAGATGTGAGATCGATGTCCTCAGCAAAACCATGACGCGGGTATCTGACATCCTTAGCCGCCACGCCACGGATACCGAAGCCGATATGATCGTCATGGGTGCCTATGGGCATTCGCGTTTTCGCGAAGCCATCCTTGGCGGGGCCACCCGCAACATGCTGGAACAATCAACTGTTCCGGTCTTCCTGGCACATTAGCAAAGCGGAAAAGCTCGGACAGGCAAGCTGCCCCGTGTCGGCAGCTTGTCAGTATTCAGGCTTTGCGGATCAGCCCGATAACGAAAAGAAGGATCACCGCGCCTATTGTCGAAAAGATAATCGACGAGATCAGGCCGCCACCAACGCTAAAGCCCAATGCCGGAAAGATCGTTCCCGCTAGAAATGCGCCGACAACACCGACAATGATATTGCCGATCAGGCCAAAGCCACGGCCTTCCATGATCTTACCCGAAAGCCACCCGGCAATCGCACCGATAAAGATCATCGCCAAAAGGCTGCTGAATACCATCTCGTTTCCTTTCCGCGTCAGACCAGAAACCCGCCATCCGAGTCATCTCCGGCTTCGTCCAGCAGACTTCTCATATCGGGAATGATCACGTGGCGCTTGCCTTCCAGCTGAATGACCTGATCCTTCTTCAGAGCTGAAATCTGACGGCTGACTGTTTCCAGCGTCAAACCCAGATAATCGGCCATCGCCTCACGTGTCAGCGGCAGGTCAAAGGCGATCGGTCCCGATAGCCCCTTGCGGTTTACCGAGGCATCCCGGCGCGCGATGATCGACAGCAGGCTGGCGATCTTCTCGCGTGCCGTTTTCCGGCCCAGAACAAGCATCCATTCGCGGGCAGCGTCCAGCTCATCCAGCGTCATTTCCAACAGCCTCTGGGCGATATGAGGCGTTGTGGCTATCATCTCTTCGAACGGCGCCCTGCGGAAACAGCACATCACCAGATCGGTGGTCGCAACCACATCATAAGGCGCAGCCTCGCGCCCCGGGCGACCAACGAAATCGCTGGGCAGCAACAAACCCACCATCTGGGTGCGCCCGTCTTCCATCGTCTGGGTCAGCGATGCGATACCCGAAACAACCGAGCCCACAAAGCTCATCGGATCACCAGACCAGATTATGGTCTGACCGGCCTCAAAGCTTCGGTAATATTTGATGGCCTCAAGCTCTTCGAGCTCATCCTTTTCGCAATGCGCGCAAACGGCCCGATGTCGAATCGGGCAATCGTCGCAGCCGACATGCTCATATGAGGCTTTCAGTGTCATTCGCGTTTCCACTTGATCTCGGTCAAAGCAACTGAGCGTTCCTAGGTATAGCCCTAGCGGTATGACTTTGAAACCTCAATTGGCTCGGCTTGGACTTTTTGACGCGAAAGTACCGCGTTATACCAGCTATCCCACCGCCCCCCATTTCAGCGATGAAGTGGGGGCTGATTTGTTTGGCAACTGGATTTCCCAGATTACCCCAGGCAGTGCAATTTCGCTGTATATCCACGTGCCGTTCTGCCGCCGATTGTGCTGGTTCTGTGCCTGCCGAACCCAAGGCACGCAAACAGATCACCCCGTGATCGCCTATGTGGATATGCTCAAGGCCGAGCTGGATCTGTTGGCGGCACACCTGCCCCAAGACGTGACCCTGTCGCGCTTGCATTGGGGCGGCGGCACGCCCACCTTGCTGAGCCCTGAGCTGATGCGCGATCTGGCGGACCGGATCTTTGCCACCGTGCCAATGGGTGACGATGCCGAGTTCTCGGTAGAAATCGACCCCAATGAAATTGACGAGGAACGTCTCGATGCACTGGCGCTTTCGGGGATGAACCGGGCCTCGATCGGGGTACAAGATTTCGATGACGAAATCCAAAAGACCATCGGTCGTATTCAAGGCTATGACACCACGCGTAATGCCATCGACATGATCCGCGCGCGCGGGATTGCCAGCCTGAATGCCGATATCCTTTATGGTCTGCCGCATCAGACCCGCGCACGGATGACCGAAAGCGTGCAAAAACTTTTGTCGCTGTCACCAGACCGGGTTGCGCTTTATGGCTATGCACATGTGCCATGGATGGCAAAACGCCAGCAGATGATCCCTTCAGATGCTCTGCCGACGCCAGAAAAACGGTTGGACCTGTTTGAAACCGCGCGGCGGCTTTTCCTGTGGGACAATTATGCCGAGATCGGGATCGACCATTTCGCTACAAAAGATGACGGGCTGACCATTGCCCAGCGCGCAGGTCGTTTGAAACGGAATTTCCAGGGCTATACCGACGACCAATCTCCGGTTCTGATCGGTTTGGGTGCAAGTTCGATTTCCCAGTTCCCACAGGGCTATGCCCAGAACGCATCGGCCACTTCAGCCCATACCAAGGCGATCCGGGACGGACGGTTCTCGATAGCGCGCGGGCATGTTTTCAAAGGACAGGACGTGCTGCGGGCGCGCATGATCGAGGCGCTGATGTGCGATTTTCGGATCGATTCAGCGGAAATCTTTCGGGATTTCGATGTGACCGCGGGCGCGTTGCACCAGATGTATGCCAATGCAAATGCGGCCTTTGACGGGCTTTTGCGTGTGGACGACACTGGGTTGTCCATCCCGCCCGAGGCACGCGCTCTGACCCGGATGATCGCGCGCAATTTCGACCAGTACGACCTCAGCAAAGCCGGGCACAGTTCGGCAATCTGAGGCCGACCGCATCGGCAGGCCTTGACGCAGGGGCCCGGTTTTCTCCAAACTGACAGAACAGAGAGCTGCAGCGCTCTGTGCCCCGAGGCAGGCAAATCCGCAGTCAAGTTTCGCCGATGCGTTCTCGCTCGACAGCCCTTTTCGTGCAGTCATCTGCAACCTGAAAGAGGGACAACACTCATGCGCGTCTTTACCGTCCTCGGCCCCAGCCAATCGGGCAAATCCACCCTGGTCGAGGCCATCAGCCGCCTTGACGGGCGGCCCACCACCTTCGACCTGTCCGAAACCGTGCATTTGCACGGTTTTTCTTATTTAGACGAACCTTGGTGCGCCATCGACGTCAATGGGGGCGGCGATGCGCTGGCCTATGTCGGGCCCGCCATGGCGATCTCGGACGCGGCGGTTGTTGTCGCACCACCTGATCCTGACGCGGCTGTTTTGTGTGCCCCTTACCTGCGGTTGGTCGAAGAGGCGGGCATCCCCTGTTTTCTGTTCATCAACCGCATGGACAACCCCAACGGCCGCATCCGCGACATCATCGCCGCCTTGCAGACCTACTGCACCCATCACATCACACTGCGCCAGGTGCCCATCCGCGAGGGTGACACGATCATCGGCGCCGTTGATCTGATTTCGGAGCGGGCGTGGAAGTATCAGGAAGGTCAGCCGTCGGCGTTGATCGAGCTGCCGCAATCGGTTGAAGAACGCGAACAGGAGGCCCGCACCGAACTACTGGAAACCCTGTCGGATTTCGATGACCACCTGTTGGAACAGCTTATCGAAGACAAGCAGCCACCCAGCGCCGAGGTCTATGATCTGGCGGCTCAGGTTCTGCAAAGCCATCAGCTGATCCCGGCCTGCCTTGGCGCTGCCAGCCATGGCAACGGCCTGACACGCCTGATGAAAGCCCTGCGCCATGAAGCACCCGAATTCAACATCGCAGCAGACCGGGATGAGGCCGAAGACAACGCACGCGCGATTGCCGGTTTCTCGGATGTCAAAAAGCACATCGGTAAAATCACCGTTCTGCGCGGGTTGGGGGACGGCGTCAAAGCCCATGCGCCGCTTGGGGGCGAAACAGTCGGCACCCTGACAGCGCTGGACGGTAAAACCCAGATCGACACGCTGGAGGCCGGGCAGATCGGGTTGGCGGTAAAATCCGATCACCTCAACCCCGGCAATATCTACGACAGCACCGGGTCAACACCGTTGCCGGAGTGGGCCGAGTCGCACCCTGTGGCCTATCGTCAGGTCGTCTCGCCCGCGCATGAGCGGGACGATGTGCGCCTGTCAAACGCACTGTCGCGGCTGGTGGAGATTGATCCGGGCCTGCATCTGGACCATGACGACCTGAGCGGGCACGCAATCCTTGGATCGCAAGGGCCTCAGCATATGCGTCGGGTTGCGGCCAAGCTGGCCGAAGATTTCGGGATCGAAATTCTGACAGAGCCTGCCGAGACCGCTTACCGCGAAACCATTCGCGCGCCGATTGAGCATCGCCACCGGCACAGAAAGCAATCCGGTGGGGCTGGTCAATTTGCCGATGTGGTGATCTCGGTCGCACCTTTGCCGCGCGGGTCGGGGTTTCAGTTCGAAGAGGTGGTGAAGGGCGGCGCCGTTCCCAAGAACTATATCCCTTCGGTCGAACACGGAGCGAAAGACGCATTGGCCCAGGGCCCCGAAGGATTTCCGGTGGTGGACGTCAAGGTCACGCTCAGCGATGGCAAGCACCACAATGTCGACAGTTCCGACTATGCCTTCCGCACCGCTGGCAAGAACGCCGTACGCGAGGCCCTGCCTGCCGCCAAGCCTGTGGTTTTGCAGCCCATTCTGAACGCCGAGATCCATCTGCCGTCCAGCTTTGTGGGCGATCTGGTTCCGACCATCAGTTCTTTGCAAGGACAGGTACTGGGGTTCGAAGGCAATCCGAACGCTTCGGGCTGGGAAATCTTCAACGCACAGCTGCCTGCCGTGGCCGAGGACGAGTTGCATCGGATCCTGGCCAGCGCCACCCGCGGGACAGGTTGGGTCAAACTGCAATTCGACCATTACGAAGAGCTGCGTGGCCCGGTTCCGGCAGCGGCCAAAAGTAAAGAACTGGCCTGATCCAATGGCAGGCGGGCGTCAGCCCGCCGCCGCAATCAGCTCACGGGTGTAATCTGTTTGGGCGTTCTCAAAGAGATCCTCAGCCGCACCCATCTCGACCACGTCGCCATTGCGCATCACAATGACATTGTGGGACATCGCGCGCACGACTTTAAGGTCATGGCTGATGAACAGATAGGCCAGCCCGTATTTCCGTTGCAGGTCACGCAACAGATCGACGATCTGAACCTGAACCGTCATGTCCAGGGCACTGGTCGGCTCGTCCAGAACCAAAAGCTTCGGCCGCAACACCATGGCCCGCGCAATCGCAATCCGTTGTCTCTGCCCGCCCGAGAACTCATGCGGGTAGCGGTCCATCGAGTCCGGGTCCAAACCAACCTCGGTCATGACCTCAGCCACCAGTTCACGCGGGGCGCGGTGGGGGTCGACATTGTGGATCTCCAGACCTTCGGCGATGATCTGCATGCAGGTCATTCGGGGGCTCAGACTGCCGAACGGATCCTGAAACACGATCTGCATATCCTTGCGCAGCCGCCGCAGTTCACGCGTGGACCACCGACGGACGTCTTGGTCGCGGAAAGTGATCGCGCCCTCAGACGCAATCAATCGCATGATCGCCAAAGCCAGCGTCGTCTTGCCCGAGCCGCTTTCACCTACAATGCCAAGTGTTTCCCCGGCCCGCACGCTGAGCGTGGCGTCATTGACAGCCTTCACATATCCAACGGTCCGCTTCAGAAACCCCCGCTGGATCGGAAACCAGACCTTCAGATGATCGGTGCGCGCAACCTCTTCGGCATCTGCCGCCACCGGATCGGGCTGGCCCGAAGGCTCCGCCTCAAGCAGCTTGCGCGTATAGGGGTGCTGTGGATTGTCAAAGATGTCGGCGGTCACACCGGCCTCGACAATCTCGCCATCCTTCATCACGCAGACCCGGTCGGCAATGCGCCGCACGATGCCCAGATCATGGGTGATGAACAACATCCCCATATTCTCGGATTTCTGCAACTCGGCCAGCAATTCCAGGATCTGCGCCTGAATGGTCACGTCCAGCGCCGTGGTGGGCTCATCCGCGATCAGAATGTCAGGCTTGTTGGCCAGAGCCATGGCAATCATGACCCTCTGGCGCTGTCCGCCCGACAATTGGTGCGGATAGCTGTCCAGACGCTCCTCGGGGTCGCGAATGCCAACCTTTGTCAGCAGCTCCACAATCCTGCCCCGCGCCGCGTCGCCGGTTACCCCCTGATGCAGCGCAAGCGACTCGGCCATCTGCTTGTAAATCGTGTGCAGCGGGTTAAGCGAGGTCATCGGCTCTTGGAAAATAAAGCTGATGTCGTTGCCGCGCACCTTCATTAGGTGATCTTCGGATGCGCCAACCATTTCCTGGCCTTCATAGGTCACCGAGCCCTCGACGATAGCACTGTCCCCCAGCAGGGACACTGTGGACAACGCCGTCACCGATTTGCCCGACCCGGATTCGCCAACCAGCGCAACGGTCTCACCCCGATCTACGGTGAAGGACACGCCTTTGACCGCGGCGCTCACCTGCCCGTCCTGCCGAAACGAGACCTTGAGGTTGTTCACATCCAGCAGGCTCATGAGAAGGTCTTTCTGGGATCAAACGCATCGCGCACGCCCTCGAAGATGAAGACCAAGAGCGATAGCATGATGGCAAAGGTGAAAAAGGCGGTGAAGGCCAGCCACGGGGCCTGCAGGTTCTGTTTCGCCTGCAAGGTCATTTCACCCAATGAGGGCGCAGATGACGGCAAGCCGAAGCCCAGGAAGTCAAGAGAGGCAAGCCCGCCGATGGTGCCTGTGACGATGAAGGGCATAAAGGTCAGCGTGGCGACCATCGCGTTGGGCAGCATGTGGCGGAACATGATGGTCATGTTGCCGACGCCCAGTGCCCGCGCGGCGCGGACATATTCCAGGTTTCGGGCCCGCAGGAATTCTGCCCGCACGACACCCACAAGGCCGGTCCAACTGAACAGGATCATCAATATGACCAACAGCCAGAAACTTCGCCCAAGGATCGCGAACATAATGATGATCACGTAAAGCGACGGGGTCGCGGACCAGATTTCGATGACCCTTTGAAAGATCAGGTCCAACCAGCCACCGAAAAAGCCCTGAATGGCCCCGGCGAAAATCCCAATCATACTGGCAACACCAGTGACCAACAGGGTGAACAGGATGGACAGCCGGAAGCCATAGATCACCCGCGCCAGTACATCGCGCTTGGTGTCATCGGTGCCCAGAAGGTTCTGACCATTGGGCGGCAAAGGCGCGGCCCCCGGACGATCAACGCTTGTGTTGTAGGAATAGGGGATGGGCGGCCAGATGGCCCAACCCTTTTCAAACCCTTCAGCCTCGAACGTTCCGGCCTTGATCTGTTCGATGATGCCTTCTGGATCGTCAAAACACTGATCCAGACCGCCGCTATCGATAAGGCACATCACTTCGGGGTCGCGATAAATCGCTTCGGTCTGGAAATCGCCGCCGAACTCAGTCTCGGCATAGAACTTGAAAAACGGCGTATAAAGTTCACCCCGATAGCTGACAAGGATCGGTTTGTCATTGGCAATGAACTCGGCGAACAGAGACAGGCCAAACAAGACAGAGAAGATAATCAGCGACCAGAATGCCCGGCCATTGCGTCGGAAATTACGCCAGCGGCGCTGGTTAAGAGGGGAAAGCGCCATCTACCCCTCCCGCTTTTCAAAATCGATGCGGGGATCGACCAGCACATACATCAGGTCACTGATGATCCCGACGACTAGGCCCATCAGACCAAAGATGAACAGCGTGCCGAAAATCACCGGGTAATCGCGCGCCACCGCAGCCTCAAAGCCCAGACGACCCAACCCATCCAGCGAGAAGATCGTCTCGATAATGATCGAGCCCCCAAAGAACACACCGATGAACACCGCCGGGAACCCTGCGATCACGATCAGCATCGCGTTGCGGAACACATGACCGTAAAGCACCTTGCGCTCGCTCAGCCCCTTTGCGCGGGCGGTCATGACATATTGCTTTTTGATCTCATCCAGAAACGAGTTCTTGGTCAGCAGCGTCAGCGTTGCAAAAGCCGAAATCGTCAGGGCGATAATCGGAAGTGTGATGTGCCAGAAATAGTCCGCGATCTTGCCCATCAGGCTGAGGCTTTCCCAATTGTCCGAAGTCAGCCCCCGCAGTGGGAAAATCTGCCAGTAAGAGCCACCTGCAAACAGCACCAGCAGCAGGATCGCGAACAGGAAACCCGGGATGGCATAGGCCACGATGATGGTCCCGCTGGTCCAGGTGTCAAAGGTCGACCCGTCCTTGATAGCCTTGCGGATACCCAATGGGATCGAGACCAGATAGGCGATCAGAGTGGACCACAGACCCAGCGAGATAGAAACGGGCATCTTTTCCAGCACCAGATCGATCACGCTGATTGACCGGAAATAGCTCTCGCCAAAATCCAGCGTCAGATAGTTGCCCATCATGCTCAGGAAACGTTCGAGGGGCGGCTTGTCAAAGCCGAACTCTTTTTCCAATTCAGCGATGAACTCAGGCGGCAGACCGCGCGCGCCGACATATTTGTCATCAAACCCACCGCCGCCTGCGGGTTCGGCACCTGCGCCAGCATCTCCGCCTCCGCCCGCAAAGCCGGCGAAGACATCACCCTGACCTTCGATCTGCGCGATAATCTGTTCGACCGGTCCCCCTGGCACAAACTGCACCAAGGTGAAGTTCACGATCATAATGCCCAGAAGGGTCGGAATGACCAACAACAGGCGCCTTAGAATATACGCGCCCATGTTACCGCAGCGCGCCGGTGGCCTTCAGTTCGGCCTCTTTCTCGGGGTTGATCCACCACAGGTCCAGATGACCCAGCGAGAAAGGAGGCAGGTTTTCAGGATATTCATACATGTCGTAATAGGCTGTCCAATAGTCTGCGATGTATCCCACTGGGACCACGAAGAACTCATATCGCAGGGCCCGGTCAAGTGCGACCAAAGCGGTATCCTGATCGGCTTGATTATCCGTCTCGAACGACGCCTCGATGATCGCGTCCACCAGAGGGCTTGCCAGACCAGCAGGATTGAACAGGCTGAACGCGGCCTCTTCGGATCCGTACATCTGGCTCAATCCGCCACCAGTGGACAGGAAAGACCCATACCGCGTGGAATAAACCATGTCATAGTCGCGTTCACGGCTGCGCAGCGTGTATTGTGCCGGGTCAATTTTCTCGGCAGATGCGTCGACACCAAGCGACTGGAGGTTCTGCACATAGGTCTCAATCATCGTGGCTGTCGAGGTCGGCAGGTTGGACGGGTATGGGATGTTCACCTTCAGCGTTTCCCCTTCCGCGTTTCGCCGCACATTCCCGTCGCCGACAGGCCACCCGGCCTCATCCAGCGCTTTGGACGCCTGCCGCAAATTGCGCCGATCATTCAAACGGGCCGAATTGGATTCGTGCACCGTGACGGCTGGTTCGGTCAGGAAATCTGCAGGGACGACATCACCAAGGGTTTCAATAAAGGCAAGCTCCGCCCCTTCTGGAACGCCAGTTGCTTCCAGCTTGGTTCCTTGGGTGAAAGAGCTTCTGGGCGAGTTGAGACCAAAGAGCAGTGATTCATTGACCCATTCAAAGTTGAACGCCAAAGCAAGCGCTTTGCGCACATTCTTGTCTGCAAACTGCGGCTTGCCCAAGTTGAACACGAAACCCGACGGGGTCGGCGGGCTGCCATCTGGAATTTCGTCGCGGACCACTACGCCCTCATTCAGCTTTGGGAAATCATAGCCCGTTGCCCACAGCTTGGGGTCGCTTTCGATGCGGAAGGTGTATTCCCCGGCTTTGAAGCCTTCAAAGGCCGCTGTCTGGTCTGCGAAATACTCAACACGGATTGTATCGAAATTGTTGCGTCCGCGATTGAACGGCAGGTCTTCACCCCAGTAATCATCCCGACGCTTGTAGACGATGCGACGGTTGATGTCATAGCTGTCCAGCTTGTAGGGCCCTGATCCGACTGCAACTTCCAAACGAGGCTCGTCAAGTCGACGCGACTCATCCGCTTCGAACCACGCTTTCGAGAAGACCGGCGTCGCACCAACCGTTTCGATCAGGCTGCGGCGCGTGACTTCGGGGTTGAAGGTGAATTTGACCGTGTGATCATCCAAAGCCTCGGCGCCTGTGACCATGCGACCAACGGCCTGGGCATAAGATGGCAGGCCCTGTTCAATGAACAGACGATGGCTATAAACTGCATCTTCGGCGGTTACCGGTGTGCCGTCCCAGAACGTGGCTTCGGGGCGCAGGTGAAAAATCACATAGTTTCGATCCGCGTCATATTCGAGGCTTTCTGCAAGAACACCGTAATACTGACCCACGCTGTCATCCGAGCTTTCGATCAAACGGTCGTATTGAAGTGTCGTCAAAGCACCCGACCGGCCCTTGCGTGAATAAGGGTTCAAAGAATCGAACGTTCCCGACGCAGCCAAAGACAGCTCTCCCCCTTTTGGTGCATCCGGATTGACGTAGTTCAGGTGCTCGTAATCGGCGGGATAGTCGAGATTGCCAAAATAGGAATACCCGTGACTTTCGATAATCTTGTCTTCCGTTGCCGAAAGGGACGTCCCAAATGCCATTGCAGTGGTCAGACCGATGACAAAGGTCAAAGGCTTCATTCTTGTGACACGCATCGACGTCAAATGGGATTTCATCAGGTACATCCTCTGGGTTCGTTCACATGCTCATTTTCGTGCGCGCTAGCTAAAAGACCAGCTCAGTTAGATGCAAGTTTAGACTGCGTGAGCGCTTTGTGAAGATTTGTTCACACAAAAATTAAGGCCGCTGCGCGGGGCAACGGCCTTTTAAAACTCCGATCCAGGCTCAGGATCAGTTACCGATGGTTTGCAGGTAGGCAATCACATCAGCACGCTCTTGCGCCTTTTTCAAACCTGCAAAGCTCATGCTTGTGCCTGCGATATAGCCGCTGGGACGTTCAAGAAACGCATCAAGCGCTTCGGGTGTCCAGTTGCCACCATGGGCCAGCATCGCGGCCGAATAACCGCCAAAACCCTTGGCGGTACCAAGCGGACGATCCACGACGCCATAAAGATAAGGTCCGGTGCCATTGGCACCATCTTCCAGCTTGTGGCAGGCGGTGCATTTGCGGAACACGCGCGCGCCTTTCTCGGGGTCAGCGGCGGCCAGCAGATCTGCGAATACGACCTCTTCGCCGTCGGCGCTTTCGCCCGCGCTGTCGGTTTCGATAATGTAGGAAGCCTCGGCATGATGGCTATCGGAACTGTAGAGGATGTCCCCGGCCCATTTTGCCAGAAGCAACACCAGGAAGGTGCCAAACAGGCCTGCGGCGGCCTTGGTAACTGTCATCGTGTCGAACATTGATCGCGTGTCCATTTCAGCTGTCTGCCGGGTGTCTAAGGCTTCCCCTTGCAAGAGGCAAGGTATAGACACCGCGACGAAACGCCCAATTCGAAAACTTGTTGCACGGAATCGACCAAATGACCAACCGCATTGCTTTTCAGGGGGAACCCGGCGCCTATAGCCACGAGGCCTGCCGCGACGCGCGGCCCGATATGGATGCTCTTCCTTGCCGCACCTTCGAGGATGTGATCGAATCGGTCAGGTCTGGTGAGGCGGATCTGGCGATGTTGCCGGTCGAGAACACCACTTACGGGCGGGTGGCCGACATTCACCGATTGCTGCCCGATAGCGGGCTTCACATTGTCGATGAGGCGTTTGTCCGCGTGCATATCAACCTGCTGGGCGTTCCCGGGGCCAGTCTGGACGACATCACCGAGGCGCATTCGCATCTGGTGTTGCTGCCTCAATGCGCGGGGTTTCTCCAACACCACAATATCCGCGGCCGCGTAAGCCCGGACAACGCAAGGGCGGCGCGCGAAGTGGCCGAAGCCGGAGAAAAACACTCAGCCGCACTGGCCAGCGAGCTTGCGGGCGAAATCTATGGGCTGAACGTTTTGGCGCGCCATATCGAAGACAAGGATAACAATACGACACGGTTCCTGATCATGTCGCGCGAGGCAGACGAATCGCGGCGGGGGGATCACGGCATGATCACCAGCTTTGTATTTCAGGTCCGCAATATCCCAGCAGCGCTTTACAAGGCGATGGGTGGGTTCGCCACCAACGGGATCAACATGACCAAACTGGAAAGCTACATGGTCGACGGCTCATTCACCGCCACGCAGTTTTATGCGGATATCGTCGGACATCCTGCGGACAGAAACGTTCAACTGGCGCTGGATGAGCTGGAGCATTTCACGACCAATGTAGAGGTCCTTGGCGTCTATCCAGCCGCTCAACCGCGGGGCTAGGCCGGGCTTTTATCGGGGCTACGAGAAATCCGAACAGCGCACCCCGCTGCGCCACGTATTGAGAATGGCGTCGACATTTGCTTCGATCCCGTCTTCGGACCGCAGCTCCAGATCATAACGCCTGCCTTTGTGGATCGTCTTTTGATCCTGAACCGCACTGCCTTCGGCGCGGTCAGCGCGCCCGGTTTCCCGGCGGGCAAGTTCCATCAGCGCGCAGTGGATCGCCACGAACAGAACGTCATGCGGGGCAAAAACCTGCTGCAGTGTTTTGTCCCATCCGTCGGTGTCCAGAATGTGCTCAAGGATCAGATCATTACCAGCATCCGCATAGGCACCGATCGAGGCGTGAAATCCCTCAAATACCCGGGCGCGTTCCTTGGACCATTCAAAATCCCCTGCCCTGAATCGCGCCATTGGTATGACACCACTGTCTCGCAGATGATCAATCGAAATGTGCCAGAAGGGGCGCTCGATCTGCCTTTGCAATGCGCGTGCGATCGTCGATTTTCCACTGCTCGACGCACCATGCAGGAAGATGATCTGCGCCATTTGAAACTCCGTTTTTCGCAACCCCGATTGGTCAAATTCCGTGATCGTTACTCTGCGCCAGGAATATGATATGACGACGGATAGACAAGAGTTTTGGAGCAAGAAAGGTGTTCGCAGGATCAATCTTGAGTTTCGTCTTTTCGATCTGCACCTTTTGTGAAGCCGGGCACTACCATCTCGTCACGGAAGCAGAAAGAATACAGTCGCGTGCCTTTCCGAATGACGAAAAACCCCACGAACCTGATCTGTCCGGCAAATGGTACGCGACACTACAATGCAGTGTGGGGTCTGGCCGCTATATCTACTATTTTGAGCAAACGCCCAACGGCAGACTGTCAGGCAAGTCACGAGGGGTCAGCTTTGGTGTAAAAGACATAACGGGGTTCTTGGTAAACGGCAGCTTTGCCGCGACACGTTTCGAGTTCTTTGAGCAAGTTAGCGAAGGCTATTTCATCGAGGTATCAGGTTCGACCTGGTTGGCGGGAGGTTACGTTTTCGCCACCTACAAGAATACGCGCACAGACAATGAATGCAGATTGCGGATGAAGAAAATGAGAGATCAGAGGCCCGTAGATCCCTGAGAAATACCTGCACGAGTTGTGTGTTTGTGGATGTAAACAGCCGACTCTGCGCGCCAGATCCCTTAAACCAAAGCAGCTGATTGCACCGCCAAAGCGAACGGCAGCTTTGTTCGCCGAGCTGCCGGAACCCACATCGTCACCGGACATTCTCAATATCAGAACCAGCCCTTTGTTTAGGATGCAAAGAATGTCTGCCGCGTGCCCAAGAGCCGACATAGGTTACCGCGCCCTTTTTCGGGCCAAGCTGCGTATGGTAACGTCGCCGCAGTTGAACGGAGATTGACCTATGGATCGTGTTTTTGGATGCAGCGTTGACCATCATTTGAAGCTACCAATCGAACTGCGAGGAGGGGAAAAACCGTTCGATCATTGGGTCGACAACAAAGTAATTGACCACATTGACGAACTTGCCGGGCGCTTTATCGCAGCGTCCTCATTGGCGATCTTGTCTACGACGCGTCATGACGGAGTATTAGACATCACCCCTCGCGGCGACCCCGCAGGTTTCGTAAAGGTCATTGACAAAAAACTCATCGCAATTCCCGATCGCCCCGGGAACAATCGGATGGATACGTTCGAGAATATTCTGGCGAACCCGAATGTCGGCATATTGTTCATAATTCCTGGGCATCGAGACACACTGCGCGTCAGTGGCAAAGGAGCGGTCGTTAGGGACACCAAACTGGGGCAACAGCTTTCGGTCAACGGACGGCCCTCGGATCTGATCCTGCTCGTACATGTCGAAAGGGTTTTATGCCATTGCCCAAAAGCGTTCATACGCGGAAAGGTCTGGCAATCACAGGATTGGCCGGACACCTCCGATGTCCCCACTCTTGCAGAGATGTTGAAGGTTCACGGCGCGATGCCTGAAACCGTCACTGAGATCGCGGATGGCTGCAAAGAAGATGCCGAAGAAAACCTGTACTGATATTCATACAGCCATTCTCGACAAAACTTCTGTTGGCCCGCTGACTTAGGTCGGAAAAGTCCGCGTTTGAGATCTACGTTGATTCAACAGCGAAAACTGGGTTTCAGTCGCAACCAAATCGACACACTTCGAAGACAGCTTCGGAACATGTGTTATAGCGACGAGCGGTGTAAATTCTAAACCTCGAAAACCAAGTTTCGCCACTTACCCGACCGGGTCAGTATTTGAGTGTAGGCTCACCATTCTGGAAAACGATCAGAGCCATCCGAGGTGCCTTTTGCCGAACCTCGACTTGTCAAACCCCGTGGTTGTGACGCTGTTCGAGCTCTTGTGCGAAATCGCTGAGTCGCGCCTGAAATTGTCTGCGAAACCGGGCCTGGCCCAGCTTCATGGATTGCAACAGTAGTCGCGCCGGAAGGGTCTTGGCGGCAAGAGACAGCTGGATGCTAAGCCGCGTATGGCGCGGAGACAGGGCCAACAGCTCGATCACTGTCTGACCGATCATGCCGCGGCTGCTTGAGGTGAACTGCATCAGCGATGGCCGCTCACACTCTGTCATCAGAACCGATATGTCGCGCGGTTTGCCCCGAAAGCTGAACCTCGTATGCCATTCGGCCCCCGCCTGCAGCGGTGTTTTCGAAACAACACGACGCACCTCGACCCCGCGTCGCATGGCCATGCGTTCAAAGCGGTCGACATCGGACACCATGGAAAACACGGCATCAATCGGGGCGGTTATGTCCTCCTGCGCTTTGAACTGCATCTGTTTTTCCGCTCAGCCTTTTCCCTGCTTATCGTTCTAAGGGTTAATCCAGCGTATCCGCCAGCCAATGTTGCAGGATAAAATGAGCAATCGAACCCTTTCTGGCGGGTTTCAGTTTCGGATGATCCCCGGCGAACGCCTGCATCATCTCGGTCTTGCTCACCCACATCGCCTCTTCGATTTCAACCGGGTCGATCTTGATATCACGTGACAAAGCCTCGCCCGCGCAGCCGAACATCAACGAGGCCGGGAAGGGCCAGGGCTGGCTTGAGAGGTAGTGCACAGCGCCCACGGGCACGTTGGCTTCCTCCATCACCTCGCGGCGCACCGCAGCTTCGAGCGTTTCGCCTGGTTCAACAAAACCGGCCAGCAGCGAATACATGCCCTCGGGCCACCCAGGTGAGCGCCCGACCAGAACCGCGTTGCCATGTGTGATCAGCATGATCACCACGGGGTCGGTTCTTGGGAAATGCTGGGCACCGCAATCGGGGCAACTGCGCTGCCATCCCGCTTGCGCCATCTCGCTGGGAGCGCCGCAGCGGGCGCAAAACCGATGGGTTTCGTGCCAGCCGATGACGGCCTTGGCTGTCGCGGCCAATTCGGCATCGCGCGCCGATAGACGGGTCATGATCCTGCGCAGCTCGGCAAAGACCTGACCGGTGGGCAAATCTGGATGCTGCTGCTCGGTCTGATCGACAAACGCACCTACGCCAGCCAGATCCAACCCTTCGGCGGCCCAGCCGGAAATATCGGTTGCGAACAAAGGCGCTCTCTCTTTGGTAAGGCCGAGAAAAACCGGTGCGTCAACGATACCACCGGGACCGTCGGTCAACAGGGTGTGGCTGAGCGGAACGAGCGCCAGTTGGTCCAAATTCTCGCCCTGCACCAAAACCTTTCCGCGCCAGAGCAAAAGGCAGCGCGCCGACGGATCCGCCAAATCCTGAGCCAGCAAGGCAGCGTCACTGCGCCGCTCAGCCGCCCTGTTCAGGCCGGACCCCCCAAAGGTCACCTCCTCTGCTCGTTTCATGCACCGCCCTCATTTTGGCGACAGGGCTGCCACGTCTTGATCGTTGACGCAATGACCTTTCAAATATGCTATCGTTAGAATGCGGCAGATTGTCCGCGAACTTGTCGTTTTTATTGCGCTTATTCAACCTATAGGATTATTCAATTGCACAACAACATGCAGAAGTTTTACACTTGAATACAAAAGACAAGACCGCCGAAGTTTCATCATCGCCGGCGCGTATCCAGATCCTAGCGACGACCGACCTTCATATGAATTTGACCGGATTTGACTATTATTCGGATCGCAAGGACCCAAGGATCGGATTTACCAGAACCGCAAGCTTGATCCGTGCTGCGCAGGATGAGGCGCATTCCGAAGGGGTGTTGAGTTTGCTGTTCGACAATGGTGATGCCTTGCAGGGCACACCCTTTGGCGATTGGGCTGCCGCGCACTGTGCGGAAACTCACCCCTTGCCTCAAGCGTTCAATCGGCTTGGGTACGATGCCGTTGGGCTGGGCAATCACGATTTCAGCTTCGGGCTGGATCTGATCGACGGCTTTGCGTCACAACTGAACTGCCCCGTGCTTTGCAGCAATCTGGACCGTGAGCCCACAGGCGCGGGCTGGCGACCCTACACCGTTTTAAGCCGCAACATAACGCATGATACTGGAACAGCCACCATCAAGATCGGCGTCATGTCCGCACTACCTCCACAAACCACAATGTGGGAGCGGCACAAGCTGGACGGTCAGGTGGCTTCGCACGACATTTTGCGCAGCGCCGAAGAAACTGTCAGCACGCTGCGCAACCTTGGCTGCGATCTGATTATCGTTCTGGCCCATTCCGGCCTGCAAGCCGAAAGCGCGGGGCCCGGTCTGGAAAACACGGTAATACAACTGGCAGCAATCGACGGCATCGACGTAATCATAGCCGGACATACCCACCTGACCCTTCCGGGCCCTGCGCATGACCATTTGCCCTTTGTGGATGCTCGACGAGGGAGGGTTCATGGCAAACCGGTCGTCATGGCCGGGTCGGCAGGGTCTTATCTGGGTGTCATAGACATAACTTTGGACAATAAGATGTCCGGCGCCTGGACCATATGTGATTTTGAAACCGAACTGCGTTCGATTTGTCCCAAAAATACGGATGTTCTGGAAGATCCCGAAATGGTAGCCCTGTTCGCTCGGGGGCACGCCGAAACGCGGACCCTTGCGCCAGAGCCTGTGGGGCGTCTTGAAACGTCGATACACAGCTATTTCGCCTATTGCGCGCCAGATCGGGCCCTGGCGCTTTTGGCGGCCGCGCAGGCGGCCGCGTTACGCGCCTTGTTGAATGATGATCCTGCATCGGAATTGCCTGTGCTCTCGGCGGTCGCCCCTGCCAAGTTCGGAGGGCGCTCGGGCCCAGATTTCTATACTGACATACCCGCCGGGGATATCTCGATGCGGCATGTCGCAGATATTCACCTGTTCCCAAATGAACTGCGTGCCGTGCGTGTCACCGGGGTACAGCTAAGCGAATGGCTCGAAATGTCGGCGGGGATTTTCAGGCAACTGAATCCAGACTCGGCAACAGTTCTGACAGACCCCGATCGCGCGGGTCACAACTTTGATATCATTCATGGGCTGACCTATGAAATCGACCTCAGCCAACCGGCGCGTTATCGGGCGGATGGGCATCTTTCAGATCCAGAGGCCCGCCGGATCCGAAATTTGCGCTGGCAAGCGCGACCTGTTGACGATGCAGCGGAATTCGTCGTCGCTACCAACAACTATCGCGTCAATGGTGGTGGAAATTTCAACGCCGTGACCGATGCACGCAAACTCCACCTTCCATCCTGCAGCATCCAAAGCGTTTTGCGGGACTATTTGGCCGAAAGCAGCCAGGTAGATCCTTTGGAACACGCCGAAAATCCCTTTGGCTTCAGCAATCTGGGTGGTGCCAAAGCGATTCTGGAGACCGGACCAAAAGCGTTGGACCATATCGACGAGCTTGACCCATACGCGCCAGAGTTACTGGGGACCGATGCGCAGGGTTTCCTGCGGATCGCGTTGACGCTCTGACGGGTTGCGAATCCGACGGTGCTTGCTTATATCCAAGGTCGAGAGGTTGGCGCGGGCGAGCGCCTCGCCAACCTGGTCAGGTCCGGAAGGAAGCAGCCACAACGAGCCCCGCTTGGGTCGATGTCCAACCTCTCACTTACTTCCACAACCTTTCTAGACACCCTGCTGTGCGATAAGACGCGGCCAGATGGCCGAGTTGCGCCGCGCGAAAGCCCCGATATGGCCCACTGATTGCAAGCCATGGTCCTTCGGGTCGATCAGATGGCGTTGCGCGTCAGGTCCGAACAGCTCGGCCAGCCGCCAAACGGCTTGTGGTGGGACCATTTGATCGTCGGTGAAAGTCACCAGGTCGACTGTGCCTGAGGTCGAATCCCAGGTGACATCGGGCAAGGACCCGCCGATTTCAGGCTCATAATTGCGCGGAGCCGCGCACCATCGGCGCCATTGCCAATATACTGCCGCCGGCAGGTCCGGGCCAAACCCAACCGCCCTGCCGGGCAGATACCCCAACATACGCGCAAGCAGTGGTGCGTGCCCGTACCAGAACAACCCAGCCAAGGCACGGTAGGGCCAGGGATGGTCGGTAAAGGTCACAAGCCCCGAGTTCACGCAAATCAACCGGTCGATCTGCGCCACGTCCGGCTGAACCGGGCCTAACATTCCACCGATGGAATGCCCTATGGTCCAATGCTGCGCCTGCGGATAGCGGCGGCGCAGTTCTGCACGCGCTGCCGGTATATCCACCAAGGCCCAATCGGCCATGGTAACAATTGCATCCTGAATGCGCCCGGTCAGCGACTGCCCAAAGCCGCTATAATCATAGGTAAGACAAGCCATACCATGCTCAAGCGCCAGCCAGAGTGCGAAATGCTGGTAGTAGTCGCGCGGAACTCCGGTTGCACTGTTCAGCGTCACCACAATTTCCGGCTCGATGACTGGCTTGTAGAGCCGCGCCGACAAGTTTCCGCCCTGTGACGGGATCCAAAAATCCTCGGTTTCGATGATATGCTGGTCATCTCGCATAGTGTCACCCGCCCACACTGAACCAATCAGTTCAGAATTAATATGCGCCCAGCTCGACCATCACTGTCAAGCCGCAGCGCGCATGACCAAACGTCCGCTTGACAGCGCCCCGCCCCGAACGCTAGCGGTTGTGTGATGGTTCTCGCACCCCGGTTTGGGGTCGGGATGAAAAGGGAACGCGGTGCGGGCCAATCCGATCTGATCGGAACGGCCCAAATCCGAGACTGCCCCCGCAACTGTAGGCGGAGAGCAATGTCGAAAAACCACTGGCCGCAAGGCTGGGAAGGTCGGCAGAGCGATAACCCGCAAGTCAGGAGACCTGCCATCAAGAATTGAAACCGAAACTCGGGCGGGGTGTCCGGGCGGGCCTGCTTGTCGGAAGCCAAGTGTTCCTGATCTTCGCCCCTGCCCATTGCGCGGAGGGCGCGGTATGATCTGGAACACAAAAACTCATCAATTTTCGGCCACTCTTTGCCAGCGCACTGGCAAACCCTGCCCGGCGCTGGCGCAATTGGCGCGCGCGATAGCCCAGGCGATGTCAGCGGCCAAACCTGTGACAACAGATGGGTTCGAAGTTGACGGCCACGCACAGCTGACCCATTGCGCCAAAGGGTGCACCGCACGATATCTGGCCCGACCAAAGCAGGTTCGATTTTTTTGTGACGCTGATCCCCGGACTGAAAACGAGACTCTGGAACAGTTCGCTGACTTGATGTTCTCGGCCAAAGTAACTTCGATGGCCGCAGACGCCTTGGTCAAGACGCCATGCGCCATGTTGCAGGTCACCACCAACGCCGCGCCAGTAGCGGCGCAGGCTGCCGAGCAGGCCTCGATCTAGCTCAGCCTTGATGGCCCATCGCCCAGTCCATCTGTCCTTGAGTTTCCACAGCGCAAGCGCGGGTTTTTCTGAGCCGCGCCAACGCCTCTGCCGGCGCTTCGCCGCTATCAATCATCAACCGCAGCACCACCATCCCAGACCGCCCGCAGCCGCCACGACAATGCACCAGAACCCGGCCGCCACCAGACAGCTGGCGCAGGCCCAGAGCTCTGACATCTTCCCACGTCGACTGTGCGTCATCCTCGGGCGTGCCGAAATCAGCAATCGGGAAATGGACCCACTTCGCACCGATATTCTCAACGTCGCGCCCCAACGCCGAGGCCCCCAGCTGGGCCATTTCTTCGGCAGTCGTCAAAGTGATCACCAGATCCGGCGCCCAAGCCGCAATCGCACGTAGATCAGCTTCGTAATTGCCATCGCGCCCCGGCAATGGGCACAATGCCAACTGCCCATCGCGCACAGTCAGACTGTAAATCTGAAATCCACTCATGTCTCGTGTCCTTCGGCGCCTCTGTGCCTCAGCGGTGTAACCAAGCCAAGCCAAATCCAAAACGAAATTCGCGCCCTCGTGGTGGACGCGACGAGCAGGTCGCTCTACGCTGCATCGGAACTCGAATCCGTCAGAGACAACATGACCGACACGCCAAGCCCTGCCTATCAGGTTCTCGCCCGCAAATATCGCCCGGAAACCTTTGCCGATCTGGTTGGGCAAGACGCCATGGTCCGCACGCTGAAGAACGCGTTCGAGGCGGACCGGATTGCGCAAGCCTTTGTCATGACCGGCATTCGGGGAACGGGGAAAACCACAACGGCCCGGATCATCGCTAAGGGTATGAATTGCATCGGTCCTGACGGCACGGGCGGAGCTACAACGGAACCCTGCGGTCAATGCGAGCACTGTCAGGCCATCATGGAAGGCCGCCATGTCGATGTGATTGAGATGGATGCCGCAAGTCGCACCGGTGTGAATGATATTCGCGATATCATCGACAGCGTGCGCTATCGCGCCGCCAGCGCGCGGTACAAGATTTATATAATCGACGAGGTTCACATGCTCTCGACCAGCGCGTTCAACGCGCTGCTCAAGACGTTGGAAGAACCACCCGAACATGTAAAATTCATCTTTGCCACGACCGAGATCCGCAAGGTCCCGGTGACGGTCCTATCCCGTTGCCAGCGTTTTGATCTGCGCCGGATCGAACCCGAGGACATGATCGCGCTGTTGCGCCGGATCGCGGATGCCGAAGACGCCCAAATCGCCGACGACGCGCTGGCGCTGATCACGCGAGCTGCCGAAGGTTCAGCCCGCGATGCCACGTCTCTGCTCGATCAGGCGATCAGCCACGGCGCGGGGGAAACCAGCGCCGACCAGGTGCGCGCTATGTTGGGTCTGGCCGACCGGGGCCGGGTGCTGGATCTGATGGATATGATCCTGCGCGGCGACGCAGCAGGGGCACTGACCGAGCTGGGCAGCCAATATGCCGAAGGGGCAGATCCGCTGGCAGTTCTGCGCGATCTGGCGGAAATTACCCACTGGGTCTCGGTCGTGAAAATCACCCCCGACGCTGCCGAAGACCCAACAGTATCCCCCGACGAACGCGCCCGGGGTCAGCAAATGGCCGAGGCGCTACCGATGCGGGTGCTGACCCGGATGTGGCAGATGTTGCTGAAAGCGCTTGAAGAGGTTTCGGCTGCACCCAACGCCATGATGGCGGCGGAAATGGCGGTGATCCGCCTGACCCATGTGGCCGACCTGCCCAGCCCTGAAGAGCTGGTGAAACGGTTGCAGGACATGCCTGCCCCACCACCGAATGGCGGACCGGATGGTGGCGTGCCAACCCGAGCGCCTGACGCTGCTCCGACACAAGCCATTGCGCAACCTGCCATGGCCGCGCGCGGCCCCGCCGGGGGGCCTTCCGCTGCGCTGGCCCAGGACCCCGCCACCGCCCTGGCACGCTATCCAACCTTCAACCACGTCGTCGAACTGATCCGCAGCAACCGGGACGTAAAACTGTTGGTCGAAGTGGAAAACGGCGTGCGTCTGGTGTCCTACCAGCCCGGCCGGATCGAGTTTACACCCGCCGAACAAGCGCCGTCAGACCTGGCCGCGCGGCTGGGATCTGCGCTGCAGCGCTGGACCGGGAACCGCTGGGCCGTCTCGATTGTCTCGGACGGCGAAGCCCCCACGATCGGAGAAACCCGCGACGCCGCCGATCTGGCTCTGAAATCCAAGGCAAAGGCGCACCCGCTGGTTCAGGCAGTATTGGAACAGTTCCCGAAAGCACGGATCACCAAAATCGAAACCCCCGAGCAACGCGCAGCCCAGATCGAAACCGAAGCCCTGCCCGAGGTCGAGGATGAATGGGACCCGTTCGAGGAGGACTAAGATAAAGGCAAAACTCCCGCGCCCGCCACGGGCTATCGGCTGACGCCGTTACCCCTGAGCGGACTTGGGCCCGGCAGCGCGGGCAAAGCCCGCGCTGCCGGGCCCAACGGGAGGAAAGGTCTTGCCAAAGACCTCGACGACCGGCGGGAGCATTCCTGCCCCTTGTGCCACACCGACGCCCTTCGTATTTAAGCGTCAAACCAGTTAAAGGAGATTACCGATGCTCAAAGGACTCGGCGGGCTTGGCGGCCTGGGCGATATGGCCAAGATGATGAAATCCGCGCAGGACTTGCAGACCAAGATGACGGAAATGCAGGAAGAGCTGAACACTCTGATGGTTGTTGGCGAATCCGGGGCCGGTCTGGTCAAGGCCACTGCCACTGCCAAGGGCGAGTTGAAGGGGCTCGACATTGATCCGTCGATATTCAATGGCGACGACAAGGAAGTGGTCGAAGATCTGATCCTGGCCGCCATCAAGGACGCCCAGACCAAAGCCGCCGAACGCGCGCAGTCGGAAATGGCCAAACTGACCGAAAGCATGGGGCTGCCGGCGGATATCAAACTGCCCTTCTGATCTTCATCTTTTCAAAAATACTCCCGCCGGAGGCTCCCTCCGGTGCCAGACAGGACAGGCCGTGAGCTCTAACAGCGACATTGATAATCTGATCGACCTGATGGCGAAACTGCCGGGCCTTGGCCCCCGTTCCGCCCGCCGCGCTGTCCTGCACCTGATCCGCAAACGTGCCCTGCTGCTGACACCGCTCTCGGACGCAATGCAGCAGGTTGCCGTCACCGCCCGCGAGTGCCTGAACTGCGGCAATGTCGGCACGTCTGATATCTGCGATATCTGCAATGATGAGGCCCGTGCGACCGGAGAGCTGTGCGTGGTCGAGGACGTGGCTGACCTTTGGGCAATGGAACGCGCGGGTGTGTTCAAAGGCCGTTATCACGTTCTGGGTGGAACCTTGTCAGCACTGGACGGGGT
Source organism: Ruegeria sp. HKCCA6707 (assembly GCF_013033515.1). Taxonomy (GTDB): domain Bacteria; phylum Pseudomonadota; class Alphaproteobacteria; order Rhodobacterales; family Rhodobacteraceae; genus Ruegeria. The sequence goes on from NZ_WQEG01000014.1 coordinate 56,997, forward strand.
CGGCCCGGACGAGCTGCGCATCCCACGCCTGCGGGACCGTGTGCTGGCAGAAGAAATCACCGAGATCATCCTGGCCCTGAACGCCACAATCGACGGACAGACCACTGCGCATTACATCGCCGATCAGCTCGAGGGCCAGGTGCGCTTGACCTCACTTGCACAAGGTGTGCCGATTGGGGGCGAGTTGGATTATCTGGATGACGGGACGATCACGGCGGCGCTGAGGGCGCGGAAAGAGATCTAACCTTATTCCTTGGATTAGATCATCCTTTCGCCAATACGACCTCCAGTTTCTCGAACGCCTGTTTCCAGCCACCTTCGCCGGCGCTGCCCGCGGGGACGCCACGATGCACCATGGTCATCTGCGTTCTGCCGTCTAATTCTCGCAAATCCACAATAACCTCGGTTATGTCCGGATGGCCTTCTGGCATTCCCATGTCTTTGGGCGACAGGATGTTTCCAGCCTCATCACACATGCTTTCGGTATAGACCAATCGAGACGGCTCGGTGATTTCCTTGTAGACGCCGGTAAACCACATCCTCATGGTTTTTTCCGGCGTTTTCATTTCCATGCAGATCTTTCGTACCCCACCGACACGCAAATCAATCTCTGCTGTTGGCACGGAGAACCCCATAGGGCCATACCACTTCTGGAACAGTGCAGGATCGGTCCACATCCGCCAGACCAGCGCCATGGGCGCTTGGAACTCGTGCACGATCCGCACCCATTTTTCAGAATCATCCATCTTTCAAATCCTTCATTTCGCTCAGTAATTTTTCCATGGCCTCAAAGCGAACTTCCCAGATGTGACGGTACTGGTCGGTCCAGTTTGCGATCGATTTCAGCGGGTCTGTATTCAACCGGCAAGGACGGAACTGCGCGTTGCGCGAGCGTTCGATCAAGCCCGCTCCTTCCAGCACACGCAAATGTTTTGAGATCGCTGGCATGCTGACGTCAAACGGCTCTGCCAGCTCTTTGACAGTCGCTTCCCCTTGGGCCAATCGCGCCAGCATCGCGCGTCTGGCGGGATGGGCAAGTGCCGCAAAGGCGAAGTCCAGTTTTTCGTCTTCAGTCATAGGCCCATTAATAAACCTGTTAGTTAATTAATCAATAGGTAAATTAAACCCGGTCAAGATGGCCAACGCACCAACTCCCGAATTTCCCTTTGGACTGAACAGCTTTGAAGATAGAAAGATCTTGTATCTTCTTTGCCCCGGAACAGTTTGATGACCCGCCTTCTCGCCCTCACCCTCGCCGCCTTCACCGCCACCTCTGCCCTTGCGCAGAACCTTGTCGACAAAGGCTTTGTCGAAGGCTGGAACATCATGATGGATCCCGCATTGGGCAATGGGTGCCTGATCCAGACGGTCTATCAGGATCTTTCGGTCGTACGGCTTGGCTATGATGCTTTGGACAATCGTGGATATTTCGCCGTCTACAACAAAGCCTGGGGCGCCATACAGCAGGGCGAGCGCTATCCGATCCGGTTTGAGCTGGACGGCAAAAGCTATGACGCAACAGCGATTGGGTTCAATGACCGGGACGTACCGGGCGCGACCGTGTTTTTTACAGACCGGGCGTTCGTGACGGCGATTGCGCAGAACAAGACGCTGACAGTGTTCAATCCCGAAGGTCAGACGGTGATGGCCATTGATCTAAAGGGAACCGCCAAAGCATTGGACTATGCGCGGGACTGTCAGAACAAGAAGCTTTAACGAATCGGGTCGAACAGCGCGTCTTTCGCCGTGCAGTCCCGGATCACGTCGCGGCCGCAGGGCACCGGATCAAGCGTGCGGGACAGGCATAGGCGCGCTTCGGCGATATAGCCCTGTTTGCAGGTGACCGTGATCATGTCACGCTCTAACCCGGGGTTGGCTTTCAGAAACGCCTCTTCCACTACAGATGCGGGCAGTTTGACGGCAGCATCCAGCTTGCGGAACACGTCTGGGCGGCTCACCTGATCGTAAGCTTCGCGCGACAGGGCGAAATAGTCAGGTGCGGAGAGGCCTGAACAGGTGCCGTGTTTCTTCCATTGATGCCAGGCCAAGCCCGCACTGCCCTGGATATCCTCCATCGCGCGAGTCATCGAGCGTGAGGGCGGTGCCTCGGGCGTGCGGCAATAAGAGGGCCAGCCTTGGTGAAACTGTGGCCAGAGCCCGTGCAAGATCCATCCGTGGTCATGACGTTCATCACATTGATCTGATCCGCGCGCATCACCTTCGCGCGCGCACCAGTTGGGTGACCAGCTGAGCGCGAGGACATAATAGTCAAACTCTCCGGCCTTTTCGCCCTCGGCCCAAGCGGAAATCGCGCCCAGCACCAACAAAACCAGCCCCAAAATTCCTTGGCGCATTCGCCTCTTTCCTTCTTAACCTGACGCGACTATATAAGCCCCAAGTTCCCCGACAACGGAAACCTGCCCCAAAGCCACGGGGCCGCCGAATTCCGGCGACGGGACAGATGTATGTATAGGAGACGGGCTGATGGCAAAACCCCTGATGGCCAAGGCAACCGCCGTATGGCTGGTGGATAACACCACGATCAGCTTCAAGCAGATCGCGGATTTCGTAGGAATGCACGAGTTGGAGGTGCAGGGCATCGCAGATGGCGATGTGGCTGCGGGCGTCAAAGGATTCGACCCGATTTCCAACAATCAGCTGACGCAGGAAGAGATTGACGCAGCGCAGAACAACCCGCTGCACAAGCTCAAGCTCAAATTCAACCCGTCGGCAGCGGGTGAGGAAAAACGCCGTGGTCCGCGTTATACGCCGCTGTCAAAGCGTCAGGACCGCCCGAACTCGATCCTGTGGCTGGTCAAGTTCCACCCCGAGCTGAGCGACGGTCAGATCGCCAAACTGGTCGGCACCACCAAGCCGACAATCCAGTCGATCCGCGAGCGCACCCACTGGAACATCACCAATATGCAACCGATCGATCCGGTTGCCTTGGGCCTGTGCAAACAGTCCGAGCTGGATACAGCCGTTCAGAAAGCCGCAGCCAAACAAGCGGCTGAAGGCAAGGTCATGAGTGATGATGAGCGCCGCAAGCTGGTGTCCACCGAACAGTCACTGGATATGGATGCAGCACCCAAGATCCCGTCGGCAATTGAAGGGCTGGAAACTTTCTCGTTGACCGATGAGCCAGCTGAGGAAAAAGAAGAAGAGGTTGTTGATGCGGACAGCTTCTTCAACCTGCCCAAAGGTGGCGAGACGGACGAAGAAGAAGACGAGTTTCGCCCCTGATCCTGGAACAGCCCCGGCCTGACAGGCCCGGGGCGCTTGCTTTGGGAATCCCATGCTGAACGTTTTGTCCGCAGTTTTCGGCCCGCATCGCGCAGTTTCGATCTATGCTTTCCTCAAGACCTGGGGGTTGGCTCTGGCCGGTGCCTTGGTCATGGTCGTTATTGTTTCGGTGATCGTTCTTGTGGGCGACGACGGAGAGCATGAGCACGAAGCGTTTCTAACCGTGCCGGTCCTGTCGGCAACGGCGATCAACGGTGATCTGCGGAACGGTGTGGTTGCGTCAGTCCGTCTGCCGGATGGGTCGGCTGTCTCGCTCACCTCAACAGATGCGCAGATCTCGCAGAGCGTGGGATCTGATGCCTGCGTTGAAAAACGCGTTTATGTTGAAAGCGGCGAGGCGCGGTATCGGCTGAAACTGCCACGGCTCTGCGGATCGAGTTGATCCTTGAAAACCGCCCGGAATTGCCCAGGCGGCTTTTTTTAAACCATCTGAAACACGATACCCGTAAGGATCGCACCGCCAACACCCAGAGCCAGATAGGTGGCAAAGACACGCGGCTTGACCAGCGACCAAACTGCCGCCATCGCGGGGATCGAGCTGACGGCACCCGCCACCATAAAGGCCATTGCGGCACCCGCGGTCATGCCCTGCTCTATCAAACCGGCCAGCAGCGGCGGAGCCACATAGGAATTCAGATAGGCCGGCATCCCCACAAGCGCAGCCACGACAATCGGGCCAACACCTTCTCCGCCAACGACGCGCGCGATCAGATCTGCCGGGACATAGCTGACCAGCAACGCCTCGAGCACATAAGCCAATGCCAGCCACTTGAGCAGAAACAGGCCGTTTTGGACGAACTCCGAGCGAAATCGCTGACGGCGGTCCGGGTCTTTCCAGAATGTCCAAACGGGTTTGTCGTCCAGCTTGGGGCCGCAACCGCAACATCCCGCCGGCTTGTAGTTCCGCAAAGGCTGCGCAAACGCCCCACCCCGCATCAGCGCCCGCACGGCAAACCCGCCAAACAGGCCCAGGGCCACCGCAGCGACGGCTTTGCCAATCGCAAACGGCCAGCCCAATGCGCCCGCTGTGATCAGCAGCGTTGGCGGATCGATCAAGGGTGAACTGAGCCAGAAGGCCATGACCGCCGATAGCGGTGCGCCAAGCGCCAAAAGGCCCGCGATAAAGGGAATGACTTCGCAGGAACAGAACGGCGCCAGCCCGCCAAACAACGCCGCCAAAAAGATCATTCGGGTCTCGCGCCCCTCAAAGGCGCGGGCCACCATGACCTCAGCACCCGTGGCTTTGAGGTAAGACAAAAGCAAAACGGCAAAAAGGATGTACTGACCCGTATGCGCCAGCGCCTTGGCCGCAAATGTCACGATTTCGGTCCAGTTGCCCGGATCCAACAGGGCAACCAGCAGCAGAATGGCAATGATCAGAGCCCATGGCGTTTTAAGCGCGTCGATAACGTTGCGCACCGAGGTTTTGGGGTTTTGTGTCAGCTCAGCCATCATTTGCGGCCTTTTCAATCTGGTCCGCGCAGCATTCGCTCAGAATGAACTGCGCCAGTTTCTGCAATTCGCCATAGCACGCACGGTTGATTGTCGTGCGTCCGATCTTTTCCTGCTCGACCACGCCACCCGCTGCCAGAAATCGCAGATGATGGGCCAGTGTTGACGGGGCTATGCCCGTGCGCGTCTGGATTTCACCAACGGTCAGCCCAGCCTCACCTGCGCGGACCAGCGTTTTCAGTACTTTCAATCGGGCCTCAGAGCCCATGGCCGAGAATCCCGCGGCAGCTTCTTCCCACATTGGATTTCCCTACATAACTAATTTTCTGGTTATATAGTTTGTTCGACGCCGGTGGTCAACCGATGGATTTCCTCAAAGGAGCTTAAGTCCAGATTGCCTCTGCCTTAAGTCCAACCTATAAGGAGGGATGGGAATTTCCGTGGACACCTTTTTCCTTGATCCCAACGGTCAGGGTACGTTGCAAGCACGCATTCAGCAGATGATTGCCGAAGGCATTTTATCGGGCCGCTTTCACACTGGTGAGAAATTGCCATCCTCACGCAAGCTGGCATCACATCTTGGGGTCAGCCGGATCACGGTCACGCTCGCCTATACCGAGCTATTGGCCAATGACTATCTGACCTCGCGCGGGCGGTCGGGCTACTACGTGTCGCAGAATGCTCCGGTGCCCCCGAAATACACCCCCCTCCAGCGCAGTGATGACACGGTCAACTGGGAAAGGTCGCTTGCGCGTCCGTTTTCAGGCGGAGATTTTCTGCGCAAGCCCAGCGACTGGCGCGACTTTCGATATCCGTTCATCTATGGGCAGACTGACCGGTCCCTGTTCGATCATGCCAATTGGCGTCTCTGCGCCGTGCGCGCATTGGGGCACAAGGATTTCGATTCGCTGACCGGAGATTACGTCGACCAAGATGATCCTCTGCTGGTCGAGTTCATTGCCCGGCACACCCTGCCACGGCGCGGGATTGCCGCGCGCCCCGAAGAAATCCTGATAACGCTGGGTGCCCAGAACGCCTTGTGGCTGGCGTCGCGGGTATTGCTGAAACCTGACCGGACCGCCGCGATTGAAGATCCGTGTTATTATTCGCTGCGCAATCTGCTGTCACATTCCGATTGTCGACTTGTGCCGATACGGGTGGATCAAGACGGGCTACCACCGCAGGACATCCCCGATCAGACTGATGTCATCTTTACCACGCCCAGCCACCAATGCCCCACCACGGCCACCATGCCCGTGGACCGGCGCAATGCCTTGCTGGATCGCGCTCGCGACCTGAACGCGATCATCGTCGAGGACGATTACGAGTTCGAAATGTCCTATCTGGGTGCGCCCTCGCCCGCGCTGAAATCGATGGATCGCGATGGGCGGGTTGTCTATGTGGGCAGCTTTTCCAAATCCCTGTTTCCGGGGTTGCGGCTTGGCTACATGGTCGGATCCGAAGCATTTATCCGCGAGGTGCGCGCCCTGCGCACCTTGGTTCTGCGTCATCCTCCCGGCCATGTTCAGCGCACCGCAGCCTATTTTCTATCACTGGGACATTACGACGCGCAGATCCGCCGGATGTCGAAAGCCCTGCACCAAAGACGCGACACAATCGAAGCGGCCATCCATCAGCATGGGCTGACCATCGCCGGGCATGGATATCACGGAGGATCGTCGATCTGGATGCAAGCGCCAAACGGGATAGACACCACGCGATTGGCCAAGGAATTAAGGGCGCGCAGCGTTCATATCGAGCCAGGAGAGCAATTCTTTTCCGGGTCTGACCGACCTCGGAATTACTACCGGCTTGGCTATTCCTCAATACCACCGGAACGCATCGCTCCGGGCATCGAACAAATTGCCCAAGCGATCCGAAGCAAAACCTAAGCTGGACATATCCGGACTGCACTTCTGGCCCTAACGCCTCAGGCACCCATACGCCAAAACCGCTGAGAAATACCGCGCCGAAAGGCCGTTTGCACCCTATTACTCCGGAGTTTGCCCGATGAAGATGACCACAGAAGAAGCGTTTGTGAAGGTTTTGCAGATGCACGGGATTG
>NZ_WQEG01000015.1 GCF_013033515.1 Ruegeria sp. HKCCA6707
GGGCATCCTGTGGCATCAACTGGACTTGCTAGGGTGGCAGTTGATGTCACTGGAAGGCCAGCTTTCAAGTGCGCGAGTCGCTCTGGGTTCTGGGCAAGGGCAGCGGCAAATCTGTAAGCGTCGGTGCCTTTGCTCTGGGCTATGTCATGTTGTCCAGCATCCTGCGTATCAACACGCGCGGACAGGTTGTCATAATGGCCGCGAATATCGAAGGCGCAAAGATCGTGTTCAACCACGTCTTAGAGGCCATTCTTGCGGATGATGAGTTGCGCCCCCTATTCCGTAGTAACGCCCAGTCCAAGAGCCTGACGCACATCACAAGCGGTATCGTCATTCAGATTATCTCGTGCAGCATGCGTAACGCAGTGGGCCGCCGTCCTGTGTTACTGATCTTGGATGAGTTGCACGAAATGGCGCAACTGAGTGACGCAATCCTCGACCGCTGTTTGGCAGAAGGAGACAACGACCCAATGTTTGGTCGTACGAGTTGGGCGATGAAAAAAGCAGTGCTGGGCTGATAGTGGCCAAGCGAATCTTACGGGATGAAATGAAGCGCCGCGACTGACACCAGACTGACACAGCCCTGTTTTCCAGTTGCCAGATTTCCACCAAGTGATTGATTTAAATGGCGGACCGAGGAGGATTCGAACCCCCGACCCCTTGATTCGTAGTCAAGTACTCTATCCAGCTGAGCTATCGGTCCGCGTTGGTGAGGCGCTATGTAGACCCGGGATTTGATACGTGCAAGTCGATTCTTCAAAAATTGCTCAAAAAGTCCCGTCGCTCTTTGGAAGCTTGATTTCGAAGGTGGTTCCCTCAGGCCCCGTCTGTTTCAGGAACAGCTCTCCGCCGTGACCGCGCACAAGTTCCTGCGAGATCGCAAGACCGAGACCTGAGCCGCCCTTGCGCACGCTGCCCTGGAATGCCGTAAACAGGTTTTCCTGTGCTTTGGGGGGCAGCCCCGGACCTGTATCACTGATTTCGATGCACCAGCAATTATCGGTCTCAACGGCGCTGATGGTAACTGTGCCTGGCTTGTTCGAAGCAACCAACGCCTGACGGGCATTGCGGACCAGGTTCAAGATCACGCGGTATAGCTGTTCGGGATCAGCACGGACCACCAGATCGCCCGGCACTTGGCTCTCGATCTCAACCTCGGTACCGTCGATGGCCATTTGTTCACTGGCAACCACATCTCCGGTGATAGTTTGCAACTCGATCATGGTCAGGGTTGGTGCCGGTTCTTCGGCACGACCAAAGGCGAGCGTGCTTTCGCACAAGGACACGGCGCGAGTGATCGAGTTGACCAACTTGGGCGCCAGGCGCGCCACCAGCGGATCGTCGCTAGATTCTATTCGGTCAGTAAAGAGTTGCGCGGATGTCAGGATATTGCGCAGATCGTGGCTGACCTTGGCCACTGCCCCACCCAGCTGAGCCAGGCGCTCGCGCTGTTTCAGGGCCTGTGTCAGATCCGTTTGCAAGGTCTTCAGCGCCTCTTCGGCTTCGCGCAGTTCAGACACTTTCGAGTTGGGAGAAATGATGCCTCGGGCATCTTCGGGCGCGCTGGCATAGCGCTGCATATACCCGACCACCCCTTTGATGGGTCGTACAAGAAGGATGCGAACGGCGAGAAATAACAATGAGGCGGTGATAATCGAGATGACAAAGGACAGCCCCAAAATGCGCAACCCGTAATCTGTCATCGCCATCCGCAGCGGATCGGTTTCCATCGTCACTTCGATCAGCAGACCGGCATCTTTCACGGGTGCACCGATGACGCGAATGACTTCGTTGCCCGGGGTGAACAGTCGGCTTGTCGCGTCGCGGATCAATACCCAGGGGCTGGCATCGCGCAGGTCATAGGTGTTGGCAACCTGATCCGGGATTGGCGACGACAGCATCAGTTGCCGCACCTCGTCCCGGCGGAGCACGACGTTGAAGACGCCCGCGTTCGCCAGCAGTTCCGCTTCGAGGTCATCGGCCAGCATGTCATCGGCCAGCAACGCCAGCGAGGCGATTTGGGCCCGTTCCAGCCGGTTAAGCAAAAAGTCTTCGCGGAATCGCGCAATTGAAGGCACGAAGATCATGATCTCGGCCAACATGACGAAGACCGTAGTCAGTATCAGGAAGCGGCCGGACAGCGAGTTCATTTGCGCTCCTTCATTGGGTCACGGTATCCAGCGCTGGACGAACCTAACCACGCGTTTTACCGTCTCATTTTCGAACAGCCTCGGCGAGAAATAGGCACCCGCTACGCGTTTGTTAAGCTCGCCTATCGTCGGATAAGGCGAAACCATCGCCGCAACCTGCCCCATTTTCAGGCGGTTCGCCAAGGCCAAAGACCACAGATTGATCAATTCACCAGCCTGATGCCCAACGATCGTCGCGCCAACCGGACGACCTTTGACAACCATGACCTTGATGAACCCGGTAGTCTTTCGCTCAGCGATGGCCCGATCGTTGTGGTGATAGTCAAACCGGGCAATCTCGACCGCATCCCCATGCGTTTCGCGCGCCTGAGCTTCGGTCAGTCCGACTTGCGCCAGTTCAGGGTCCGTATAGGTGGCCCAAGGAATATGTGCGGTTTTCGCCTTGGATGGCATACCGAACAGAGCGGATCGGATGATAATCCCCGCATGATACCCTGCGACGTGCGTGAATTGCAGGCCTCCGGCCACGTCACCAATCGCATAGACCTTGCGATTGGTCGTGCGGAGCGCATCGTCTACCTTGAGTCCGGTACGTGTGGTTTCGATTCCAGCGGCCTCGAGGTTCAAGCGGTCGGAATTCGACTTGCGACCAACCGCCAGCAACAAATGCGAACCCGCATAGATCTGGCCGTTCTCAGTAACAACTTCCACCGCCCCAGCTTGGCCACGGATCTGCGCCACCATCTGGTTTTCTTCAATAGCCACGCCTTCGCTGCGCAACGCGTCCAGCACTATGGCGGCGGCCTCGGGGTCATCCTTGCCCAGCGCCTTTTGGCCCTCGATGACAGTAACTTTGCAGCCAAGTCGAATATGGGCCTGCGCCATCTCCATACCGATGGGGCCGCCGCCGATGATCAACAGATGCTCGGGCTTTTCGCGCAGCTCAAAAATGTCCTCGTTGGTATAGAACGGCACCTGGTCCAAGCCGGGCATGGGCGGCACCAGAGGAGAAGATCCGGTGGCAATCACAATGCGGCGCGCGGTGATACGTGTATCACCGGCCTCGACCTGTGTCGGGGAGACAAAGCTGCCATATTCGCGGATCACCTTAACGCCGAACCCTTCGAACCGTTCCTGGCTGTCCATAGGCTCGATCTGAGAAATCACGTCATGCACATGGTCCTTCGCCGCGGCATAGTCGATCTGAGGCGTCACACTGGCGATTCCCAAAGGAGCCGAATGTGCCTGCCCATAGGCTGCTTTGGCGCTGGCGATCAGAGCTTTAGACGGGACGCAGCCAAAGTTAAGGCAATCGCCACCCATCTTGTGACCTTCAAGCAGGACAACATCCGCGCCCATCTGGCTGGCACCGGCGGCAACAGACAGCCCTCCTGACCCGGCTCCGATCACCAGGATATCTGTTTTCAAATCTTTCATGGATCAGACGTCCTTTTGTCGGCGCAGATATTTGATGGCGATCGGCAAAGCAGCCAATACACACAAACCGATAATCGGACCAATCACAAACGGTTCCCAGAGAAGCGACAATTCAGGCGTATCTCCGCGGTCGAAGACACCGCCAAGCCCTACGCCGATCCAAGTATAGACGATTCCACCGGGGATGATGCCCAGCGCAGTGGTGATCAGGAAATTGCGGAACTTCACTCCGACAAGGGCCGGGACCAGATTGGCGACAAAGAACGGTACGACCGGGACGAGGCGCAGCAGGAACAGAACCGAGACTTCGTTCTCGCGCAGACCGTCTTTCAGCTTGCCGACGGTCCCTTCGGATGTCTCCAGCTTGGCGGTCAACGTCTCTCCCAGCCCCCAACGCGCCGCCAAGAATATCGCGGAGGCACCGATAGTGGCCGCTACAACGTTGAACACTGTGCCGAACATCAGGCCGAACAGGAACCCCCCGGTCATGGATGCAACGGCTGCCCCGGGCAGAGAAAAGGCGACGATCACGATGTAGATGCCCACAAAGGCTGCAGCCATGGCCCAGTAATTCGCGTCGCGCCACGCCAACAGCGCCTCGCGATTGTCGCGCAGGGTCTCAAACGACAGGTAATCGCCTAGGGTAAAGAACCCCGCCAAGGCGACCGCCAGGATCACCAATAATGGAATATGACGTCCAATCCCGCTGCGGGTTGGCTGAGTAGTTTCGCTCATCTAACAGTCCACAATGTCTGCTTCATCTTGCACCCAAGATGAGTTACATCATGCCGGTACAACAGGTCCCTCACGTTGCCTTGATGATTATCGCACAGAATGTGAGGGTTTCGGGTCTCAAAGCGGGATTTTGAAATCTTTTTTCTGTTTCGGTTACAGAATTGTTGCAAAACGGGCGAATTCGGCGGCCATAGGGTTTGACTTACCCTGCGCTTGTCAGTAGAGGACGGGCTTCGAACACCACGGGCAGGCGAATCCGCGCCGCACCCGACCGCATAGATTGGAGACGGAGCGATGAAACGCACCTATCAGCCTTCGAACCTGGTTCGCAAACGCCGCCACGGTTTCCGCGCGCGCATGGCCACCAAGGCCGGCCGCAAGATCCTGAACGCGCGCCGCGCTCGTGGCCGCAAGTCGCTGAGCGCGTAAACCGCTCACTTCACAGGTTATGAACATGACGCCGCCGGAGGCCCCTGAGGATGGTACGAACCAGCCCGGGGATACGCCCCTGGCGGCGTCCGTTTGCGCGGCTGAAACATTGACCGTTCTGAAAAATCGCTCTGATTTTCTGAAAGCTGCGCGGGCAAAACGACAAGGCACCTCTTCGATGATGGTGCAGGCGCGCAAACGCGCGTCAGACGAAGCCAAAGGCATTCGCGTAGGTTTCACCTGTTCCAAGAAGGTCGGCAATGCCGTTGCCCGTAACCGCGCCAAACGTCGTCTGCGCGAGGCGGCTCGGGCCGTTTTACCTGTCCACGGCAAAGACGGCTGGGATTATGTTTTGATCGGTCGTGCTCAGGTCACCGCCGCGCGCCCATTCGAGGCTTTGCAGGACGACCTGCGCTACGCCTTGCGCAAGCTGCATGGGGGCGGCCAGTGACGCTGTTTGCACGCCTTCTGGCTCTGCCCATTCATGCCTATCGCCTGATCTTCAGCCCCTGGGTCGGCTTTAATTGCCGCTATCAGCCCACGTGCTCTGCCTACGCGTTGGAGGCGTTGGAAAAGCATGGTGCCATCAAGGGCGCATGGCTGGCTGCGCGCCGCATCGGTCGTTGCCACCCTTGGGGTGGGGACGGGTATGATCCTGTTCCCAAAGACGACTAACCCCTGCCCTTGCCCGGTGCGTCCATCTGCGATAGGCCCAGCCCATGTTTGACAACGCTGACGATATCCATCCACTCTTCGCGGGCGCGCCCTCGACCACCGAGTTCAAGAAACTGCGCAAACGCATTGTGCGCCAGACGCGCGAGGCGATCGAGCAGTACGGGATGATAAAACCGTCCGCGCATGACAAAGACGCCAAACCGCCGAAATGGCTGGTTTGTCTATCGGGTGGGAAAGACAGCTACACCCTGTTGGCGGTGCTCTACGAGTTGAAGTGGCGCGGTTTGCTGCCGGTGGACCTGTTGGCCTGCAATCTGGATCAGGGACAGCCCGGCTTTCCGGCGACGGTTCTGCCTGACTTCCTTCAACGCATGCAGGTGCCACACCGGATCGAGTATCAAGACACGTATTCCTTGGTTGTCGACAAAGTCCCGCAAGGCCGAACCTATTGCGCGCTGTGTTCGCGCCTGCGTCGCGGCAACCTGTACAGGATTGCCCGCGAAGAAGGATGTACCGCCGTTGTCCTGGGGCATCATCGCGATGACATCCTCGAGACCTTTTTCATGAACCTGTTTCACGGAGGTCGGCTGGCCACGATGCCGCCCAAACTGGTGAATGAGGAAGGCGATCTGTTTGTTTTCCGCCCACTCGCGCATGTGGCCGAGGCTGATTGCGAAAAATTTGCCAAAGCGATGAATTACCCGATCATCCCATGTGACCTGTGTGGCAGCCAGGACGGGTTGCAGCGCCAACAAGTCAAACAGATTCTCGATCAGTGGGAAAAGAATAGCCCCGGTCGCCGTCAAGTTATGTTCCGAGCGTTAACAAATGCCCGGCCCTCACATCTGTTAGACCCAAAACTGTTCGATTTCGAAAACCTTTCGTTAAAGTCCGAAGAAAACGACGAAAATTCAGAAGAAATTCCGCGCCTGCGTTAACGACTGACTCAGATTGGCTTTCTAACTACAGTTTGTGCGATCCCGCAAAAGACGAAGGCCGAGAGAAGAATGCCGAAACGAGCTCCTGTTGAACGTCTAGTTGAAACGCTGTGCGCTGTTATGACAGGGCCACCTGCGCTGGCCTTTGTTCCGGCGATCTGCCTGGCAGCTTTCTGGCTTGGCGGTGAAATGGCGCTGCTACTGGTCGCATTGGGGGCTCCTTGCGTTTTTGTTGCGTTTGGGTCTTTGAAAGAACACTCCATCACCACGACCGCAAAGGGTGCAAAACCCAGTGGTGCAGTGACGAATGATGTCTTCTTTCAAGAGTTGCAGGCGCTTCACGAAGCAACGCGCAAGACCGGGCATTCGGCGGCGTGCATCGCTGTGGCGCTGGACGGTTACGAGGACATTTTGGATCTACACGGCCAGACAGCGGCAGATTTTGTCTCGCTACAGTTTGGCGACCGCATCCACTCGGTCATTCGCAATCAGGACTTTGTCACGCAGGTACAGCAGAACAAGTTTCTTATCGGGCTGCAGCCTTCGCCCCATCTGGATCTTGAGGCCTGTATCCAGATGTCCGGGCGCATCCAAAGCACATCGAAGAGCCGGTATTGATCAACGGGGCAAGCGTGTATTTGTCATGTTCTATCGGGTTTTGTCTCGACACCACTCTGTTCGACGGCGAAGCAGAGGCATGGGTTGAGGCTGCCAATGCTGCGTTGAGCGAAGCGCAGCGCAACGGGCCTTCGACCATTAGGGCCTATTCTGCAGATACCCGTCGACGCTCTCTGGTGCGGGCCAATCTGCGCAAGGAATTCGAAGCTGCGCTTGACAATGCACAGATCCGCCCGTGGTTTCAACCTCAGGTTTCCACAGAAACCGGTGAAATTTCAGGATTCGAAGCGCTGGCCCGGTGGGAACACCCAGAAAAGGGCATTATGGGTCCGCAAGTATTTCTGCCCTTTGCCGAGCAAGCTGCACTGATGGAGCGGCTGGGGCAAGTCATGCGCCACCATGCCTTTGCAGCCATGCAAACCTGGGCACAGGACGGTTTTGTCATACCCCGCGTCGCTGTAAACTTCTCGTCCGATGAATTGCGCGACCCCGGCCTGGTTGACCGGCTGAAATGGGAACTGGACCAATTCGACCTGACACCCGACAGGCTGGTGGTCGAAGTGCTGGAAACCGTGTTCTCGCGGCGGCCCGATGACGTCATTACACGCAATGTAACCAGTATGGCCAACTTGGGGTGCTGTATCGATCTTGATGACTTTGGCACCGGTCATGCGTCCATCGCATCCATCAAACGCTTTGATGTGTCCCGTATCAAAATTGACCGATCTTTTATCGCCAAGGTAGACCAGGACCCCGGCCAGCAACAATTGGTCAGTGCCATCCTGACCATGGCAGAGCGTTTGCACCTTGAAACACTGGCCGAAGGTGTCGAAACCCCGGGCGAACATGCTCTGATGGCGCAATTGGGCAGTGATCATGTCCAGGGCTTTGGCATCGGCAAACCGATGCCCATCGAAAAGACCATGGATTGGATCAAAAACCATCGGGCGCGCATGAAAGACGCGCCAAAAATCGGACGGAAAACCGGCTGAGCCGGAAAATCCGTCTGACAGATCCAACCTTCCATGCAAATATGGGCCGATTCCACTTGACCTTTGGGGCTGCACTCTGTTGAACCCTCCGGTGTCTTTCACTGCTCAAGGTGGCTGTCCCAGATGGACGAACAGAATAAGAATCTCATCCTCGCAACCGCGCTCAGCTTTCTGGTGATCCTCGTGTGGTTCGTTCTGTTCCCTCCACCGGAACCGGCAACGACGACCGAGCAAACGGAAATCAGCGCCGTTGACGACACCGGGGTTCAAACACCCAGCGCAAGCGACACCGTGGCCGAGGCCACAGCCGCGCCGGAAGAAACCCTGCCGGAAGAGCAAGCCCCCCGCGTCGAAATTGACACGCCGCGTTTGAAAGGCAGCCTTTCGCTGTCCGGTGGACGCATCGATGAGCTGTTTCTGAAAGACTACAAGGTCTCGATCGAAGAGGGCGCACCAATCGTTGAGCTGCTGTCTCCGGTCGGCTCTGACTCGGCCTATTACGCGCTTTACGGCTGGGCCCCGGGCGCGGGTCTGACAGGCACAGATGTACCGGGACCAAACACGCTCTGGACGCTGGAACAGGGCGAAACCCTAGGCGTCGACAGCCCGATAACGCTGGTCTGGGCGAACGGCAGTGGCCTGACCTTCCGCCGCACCATCTCGGTAGACGAAAACTATATGTTCTCGGTCACGCAATCGGTCGAAAACGCCACCGAAGCCGAGGTAGGCATGGCCCCCTACGGCATTCTGGCGCGCCACGGCATTGGCGAAGATGGCGATCTGCCCGGCCTCAAGAACTTCTTCATTCTGCATGAAGGCGTCATGGTCATGGCTGACGGGGTTCTGGATGAGATCGACTATGGTGATGTCCGCGATTTCGACATCGACCCCAATGAGCGCGCGCAGGCCGAAGTTTACCAGGTCAAAGAAGGCGGCTGGGTCGGCTTTACCGATCACTATTGGATGACAACCTTGATCCCGGCCGAAGGCGCCACGTTCAAGGCCGCAGCGAAATACGATTCCCGCCGCAAGATCTATCAAACCGAAACTGTGCTGCCGACGCTGACCGTTGCACCGGGCACCACCGAAGAGGTGACTACACGGTTGTTCGCCGGAGCCAAGGAATGGGACGCTATCCGCGAATACCAGGCTGAAGGCGTGCAGAAATTCATCGACAGCATCGACTGGGGTTGGTTCTACTTCCTGACCAAGCCGATTTTCTGGCTGCTGCACAATATCAACCTGCTGATCGGCAATATGGGCTGGTCGATTATTGGCCTGACCTTGATCATCAAGGCGATCCTGTTCCCGTTGGCGTTCAAATCCTATGTCTCGATGGCGAAGATGAAAGAGCTTCAGCCTCAGATGGAGGCATTGAAGGAGTCCGCTGGCGACGACCGCCAGAAGATGCAGCAGGGCATGATGGAGCTGTATAAGAAGGAAAAGGTGAACCCCGCCGCCGGGTGTCTGCCAATCCTGCTGCAGATCCCGATCTTCTTCTCGCTCTATAAGGTGATCTTTGTCACGATCGAACTGCGCCAGGCCCCGTGGTTTGGCCCGTTCCAAGACCTCAGCGCACCTGACCCAACGTCGATCTTCAACTTCTTCGGCCTGTTGCCCTGGGCCGCGCCCCAGCCCGAAAGCCTGATGGCGCTGGTCTTTATCGGGATCCTGCCGCTTTTGCTGGGGATTTCGATGTGGCTGCAGCAAAAGCTGAACCCGGCGCCAACCGATCCGACTCAGGCGATGATCTTTGCCTGGATGCCTTGGGTCTTCATGTTCATGCTGGGCGGGTTCGCCAGTGGTCTGGTGGTCTACTGGATCGCGAACAACACGATCACATTTACCCAGCAATATTTGATTATGCGCAGCCAGGGTTACAAACCGGATGTGTTCGGCAACATCAAATCCGGGTTCAAGCGAAGCCCGAAAACCGGGGATAAATGAGCAGCACCGCCACCACCTTTAGGCGGCGCGCCGACCATGAGCGTCTCAGAAAGACCCCCGGGCAAACCATGCCCGGGGATCGTGTTTGGGGCACCATGTGTCGTGTTCACGTTTGTGACGGAGTGCACATAGAATGACCCCTCTCCCCTTTCCGCTGGCCGAAGATCCCGACGCTCTTGCGTTGGAGCATGGGCGCAAACTGTTCGCGGGACCGTCGGAATTTGTCAAAGGCGTGGTCGCGATGACCGGTTTGCCCGCTCCGGACAGGTTGGAGGTTTGCTTTGCAGGTCGCTCGAACGTGGGCAAATCCAGTCTGATCAATGCGCTGACGGGCACCAAAGGGCTGGCGCGCGCGTCGAACACGCCGGGCCGCACGCAAGAGATCAACTTTTTCACCCAAGGCCCCGAGCTTTATCTGGTGGACCTTCCCGGCTATGGCTATGCCAACGCGCCTGTGAAGGTGGTTGAGAAGTGGCAGCGGCTGCTAAAGCAGTATCTCAGTGGCCGTCAGACGCTACGCCGTGCCTTTGTTTTGATTGATGCGCGCCATGGGGTGAAACCTGTCGACGACGAGATCATGAAGCTGTTGGACACCAGCGCCGTCACCTTTCAATGCGTGATGACCAAGGCCGACAAGGTTAAGGAAAAGGATCGTGCGAAGGTTCTGGATCAAGTGCGGGCCGCGCTGTCCAAACACCCTGCAGCGTATCCTGAAATCGTTTTGACCTCTTCAGAAAAAGGGGATGGCATCCCCACCCTGCGTTCGATCATCGCACATCTGGAATAGCTTGCCCCTTGGCAGCCCGGCCCAAAGGGCCTAACAGGGAGCGCCAAAGGGACACGCCATGAAGACAAGAGACATGAACCGGGACTGGATCGCTACCGCCGCAACTCTGAACAGCGCATTACCGTATTTGCAGCGCTATGACGACGCCATCGTTGTCATCAAGCTGGGTGGACACGCAATGGGCAGCGATGAAGCGATGGAGAGCTTTGCCCGTGACGTGGTTCTGATGCGCCAGGTCGGCGTGAACCCGGTGGTCGTGCATGGCGGTGGGCCCATGATCAACGCGATGCTGGACCAGTTGAACATCCAGTCCGAGTTCGTGAACGGCAAACGCGTAACAGACAAGGCCACGGTTGAGGTGGTCGAGATGGTTCTATCCGGCCTCGTGAACAAGCGCATCGTGCAAGCGATCAACGATCAAGGTGGCATGGCGGTCGGCTTGTCGGGCAAGGACGCCAATCTGATGATCTGTGATCAGGCGGACCCGTCTTTGGGTTTTGTCGGCGCACCCTCTGAGATGAACCCGAAGGTCCTGCATGACCTGTTCTCGCATGACATGATCCCGGTGATCGCACCTCTGGGTGCAGGTCGCAATGGTGAGACGTTTAACGTCAATGGTGATACCGCGGCGGGGGCAATCGCCTCGGCGCTGAAAGCCGACCGCCTGCTGTTGCTGACAGATGTGTCCGGCGTCAAGAACGCGGGTGGAGAGGTTGTGACCGAGCTGAAAGCGGGTCAGATCCGCGAGATGACCATGGATGGCACCATTGCAGGGGGTATGATCCCCAAGACCGAAACCGCGCTGGATGCGCTGCACAGCGGCGTGCGCGCGGTGGTCATACTGGATGGGCGCGCGCCCAATGCCGTGCTGCTGGAACTGTTTACCGAGCACGGTGCGGGCTCACTGATCCGGCCCGATTGAGCGGACAGCGGAGGAGACATGACCGAGCGCCCCTCTGCCATAACCTATGAGATTGTCGAAGAAACCGCGCATCGGGCAGGCCTGATCGTTATGGGTGCGCTGCACCCGCGTGTGACAGTCGCCAAGCAGCTGGACAGCGGGACCTTGATCCTTTTGGGTGCAGGGCCGGGCTTCTGGCCGGTTCTGAAGGCTGCACCGGAATGGCGAGGCCGTGACCCGGTGGATCAGTGGTCGCTGCGTGTGATTGGTCAGATGGCGCAGCAATTAGGTGCTCAGGCGCATTTTCCCTTTGGTGGTCCCCCCTATGCGCCCTTCATAGATTGGGCTTTGAAATCCGGGCGGACATTCAGCAGCCCGGTCGGGGCTTTGGTGCACGACACGGTTGGCATGATGATCTCATTCCGCGGAGCGCTGCAATTTGCGGACGAGATTGCGATCCCGCCGGCCTCGGCAGGTTCACCCTGTATCGCATGCCCTGCGCCATGTACCCAAGCATGCCCGGTCGGTGCGTTAAATGACCAAAGCTTCTATGATGTCGAGGCCTGCCATGGGCATTTATCCACCCCTGAGGGCCAGACCTGCATGACCGGCGGATGCCTCGCCCGCCTTTCCTGCCCGCTCAGCGCGGGCGCAGAGCGCGATCCAGAACAGTCCGCGCACCACATGCGGGCGTTTCACCCCTCATGAGCCGCGTCCTGATTCTGACACGGCATGCGAAGTCCAGTTGGGACGACCCATCACTGAACGACCATGACCGCCCCTTGAACAAACGCGGGCGAAAATCGGCCCCAGCCATCGGCGCATGGCTGCGCGCGCATGGCTGGCTGCCCGATGAGGTGCTGAGCTCCTCTGCAACCCGTACCCGCGAAACATGGGATCGGATGGGCTTGCAGGCAGACACCAAGCGGTTCATCCGCGCGCTTTACCTGGCTGAACCCGAGGAAATGCTCGCCGAACTGGCGACCGCCAGCGGAGGCACCGTGCTGATGCTGGGCCATAACCCCGGCATTTCAGAATTCGCCAGCCGTATCGTGGCCCAAGCGCCGAGACATCCGAGATTCCACGATTATCCAACCGGTGCCACTAAAGTGATCCGCTTTGCTCTAACCGACTGGACGCAGATCAGTTGGCACAGCGGTACCGTGCTGGATTTCGCCGTCCCACGCGAATTGCTGGAATGAAAAAAGGCGGGGCCAAACCCCGCCTTTTCTCTGAGATCGTCCTGTATCAGTGGCCCAGGATCTGGCTGAGGAACAGCTTGGTGCGTTCGCTCTGTGGATTGTTGAAGAACTCTTCAGGTTCGTTCTGTTCCACGATCTGACCGGCATCCATAAAGATCACGCGGTTGGCAACCTGGCGCGCAAAGCCCATCTCGTGGGTAACACACAGCATGGTCATGCCTTCCTCGGCCAGTTCGATCATGGTGTCGAGCACCTCTTTGATCATCTCGGGGTCAAGCGCCGAGGTCGGTTCATCGAACAACATGATCCGCGGCATCATGCAAAGCGAGCGGGCAATCGCCACACGCTGTTGCTGACCACCCGAAAGCTGGCCGGGATACTTCAACGCCTGATCCGGGATTTTCACCTTTTCCAGGAAATGCATCGCGCGCTCTTCGGCCTCTTTCTTAGGCGTCTTGCGCACCCAGATCGGAGCCAGCGTGCAGTTTTCCAGAATGGTCAGGTGCGGGAACAGGTTGAAGTGCTGGAACACCATGCCAACTTCCGACCGTATCTTGTCGATGTTTTTCAGGTCATTCGACAGCTCGGTTCCGTCCACCACGATGGTGCCCTGCTGGTGCTCTTCCAGCGCGTTCAGGCAACGGATCAGGGTCGATTTACCCGACCCCGACGGCCCGGCAATCACGATCCGCTCGCCACGATTGACGGTCAGGTTGATGTCACGCAGCACGTGGAACGATCCGTACCACTTGTTCATGCCGTTGATTTCGATGGCGACCTCGTCGCTCACCTGCATCTTGGAGCGGTCGATTTCGCGTTCTATTGCAAGTTCAGACATGTGTTGAACTCCTTAACGATGATCGGTGGCAAGGCGACGCTCGAGCCACTGTGAATATTGAGAGATGCCGTAGCAGACGACGAAGAACAGAAGCGCGGCGAAGCCAAAAAGCTCCCAATAGATGCCCTGCCACTCGGTTGACGCCAGGATGGGTCCACGGATCATGCCCACCAGATCAAACATCGAAATGACCGAAACCAGTGTGGTATCCTTGAACAGGCCAACGGCCACGTTCACGATACCCGGGATTGAGATCTTCAACGCTTGCGGCAGGATGATCAGACGCATTGCCTGCGGGTAATCAAGCCCAAGACTGTCTGCGGCCTCATACTGACCCCGCGGAAGCGCAGCCAGACCGCCTCGGATCACCTCAGCGATATAGGCGGCCGAGAACATGGTGATCATGATCACAACGCGCAGGAACAGGTCGACCGTGCTGTCGGGCGGGAAGAAGTAGGACAGCATCACCGAAGCCACGAACAACAGCGTGATCAAAGGCACGCCCCGGATGAATTCGATGAAGATCACACAGACCCACTTGATCAACGGCATGTCGGACTGACGGCCCAACGCCAGGGCGATGCCCAGCGGAACCGACAACGAAACACAGGTGACACCCAGCATCATGTTCAACATGAAGCCACCCAGATCACGGCTGGGCACCGGGGAAAGCACGGCGTTCTCGGACGCGCCTTCGGGGATCAATGCCCCACCAAGGTTCCAGACGACCAAGGCCGCGATGATGGCGCCAAAGAACCCCGCTGCAAAGCTGTTCTTGCCCAGCTTCTGAAAGACAAAACCAGCAGCGACGCAGCCGATCAGCGCGACCAGCGGAACAAGAATTGTCCCACCCCAGATCAGCCAGAAGGCCACAAAGGGATACAGCGCTGTGATGATCAGCAGTTTCCGTGGCAGGTCGAAGAACAGTACCGGTGCAATGGCAACCAGCATCAGCACAAAGGCCAAGTTTGGGCGCCAATAGGCGTCAGTTGGATATTTGAAGCCATAGATCAGCTGCGGCCAACGCTCGGTCAGAACCGCAAAACAGGCCCCTGTCTTGCCCGCTAGAATTTCGCGGCATTCCGCCAACGAGTTGGCATTCCAGACCCCATTCAGAATCCACGGCAATGTGTTCTTCAGAACAAGGTAGATCAGGATCAGCGAGATCACCGTCAGGATCGTGTTGCCCACGCCCGAGAACAAGTTCTCGCGCATCCACTTGACCACACCGACCTCATTTGCCGGGGGCGGTGACGGAGGGATAGTGCCTTCGGCCACAAAGGCGATCGGATTTGTTGTTTGATCGGCCATGGCTCAGCGCTCCTTCAACTTGACGGATGCGTTGTAGATATTCATCACCATCGAGATCAGCAGCGAGGCTGTCAGATAGAACAGCATCAGCAGCAGAACACATTCGATCGCACGACCGGTTTGGTTCAGCGTAATACCACCCAATGTCGCGGTGATGTCGGCATAGCCCACCGCAATCGCCAGCGACGAGTTCTTGGTGATGTTAAGATATTGCGAGATCAGCGGCGGGATGATGACCCTTAGCGCTTGCGGCAGGATTACAAGGTTCATGATCCGACCCTGACGCAGGCCCAACGCGGCCGCAGCCTCGGTCTGACCTTTCGAGATCGCCTGGATACCAGCTCGCACGTTTTCCGCAATGAACGCGCCTGTATAGATCGACAAAGCGAACCAAAGCGCGATCAGGGGTGCACCGATTTGAAGACCACCACGCAGATTGAAGCGGTTGGCCAGTGGATCAGGCAGGTCCCATGACAGTCCTAACAAGAATAGAACAACGATTAGCGGTACGAGCCAAATCGCAGCGTTCAACAGCAGCGTATTGGGTCTGATCCCCGTTTTCTCTTGCTTTAATTGGGCGTTTTTATTCACAACCCGCGTCGAGAAATAGGACGCGACCAAGACGGCAATCACAAGCAACCAGTTCGCAATGCCGCCAAATCCACCGGTAAAGTAAGGAAACGGTACGTATATTCCTCGGTTGGTAAAGGCAAACAGTCCGAGTGTCATTCCACGCTCGGCATCCTCACCCAAATAGGCCCTTGGTGCAGGCATCGAAGCGGTAATGATAAAGAAGATGATGAGGATCCAGATCAGGACGGGAATGTTCCGAAAGATCTCAACATAAAACGCCATCAGTTTTGAGATGAGCCAGTTGTTGGACAAGCGCAGAACACCAGCGATCACCCCAAACAAGGTTGCCGTGATACAGGCCAGAAAGGCCACCAACAACGTGTTCAGAATGCCGACAACAGCCGCGCGCCCGTGCGAAGCTTGGCTGTCATATTCAATCAGGCGCTGGTTGATGTCGTAACCAGACGGGTCGCCAAGAAATGAATAGGAAATGTTCAGGCCAGCGGCCCGGAGGTTCTGGATCAGGTTGTTGCCAAGATACCAGATGCTCAGCGCGATAACGATCGCCGCAATCACCTGAAATGTCAGAGAGCGATAGCGGGTGTCGTTTATGAGCATAGACAACCGAAAGTCAGCTTTCGGTGGGTCAGTCATAGTTGACATGATTTGGAGTCCCCGTGCTTATCGGGTGCGTTTCAACCGGCGAGGTTTTCCTCGCTCTCGAGCGACCCGTAGCATTTGTTATGAAAGAGGGCGCAGGTTACCCTGCGCCCTCTCCTGTCGAAATTTTAGCGGAACGGCGGCGAGTAGAGCAGACCACCTTCGGTCCACTGGGCGTTCAGCCCGCGTGCCAGACCGATCGGAGTTTCTTCACCGATGTTCTTGGCGAACACTTCGCCATAGTTACCGTCCACTTTGATCGCGCGGGCGGCCCAGTCAGCGTCCAGACCCAGCATCTCGCCCAGAGTACCTTCGGTACCCAGCAGGCGGTTGACTTCCGGGTTGTCCGTACCAGCGGCCATCTCGTCGATATTAGCCGAGGTGACACCCAGCTCTTCCGCCGAGATCAGCGCGTTCAGAGTCCAGCGGACAACATCGCCCCACTCGTGATCGCCGTGGCGGACCAGCGGGCCCAGCGGCTCTTTCGAGATGATTTCGGGCAGCAGAACGTGATCACCAGGGTTCTCGAACGAGGCGCGAGTCGCGGCCAGGCCCGAAGCGTCAGTGGTGTATACGTCACAAGCGCCAGCCAGGTACTGCTGCTGTGCTTCTGCGTTGGTTTCGATCGGAACCGGCTCGTAGCTGATGTTGTTGGCACGGAAGAAATCGGCCAGGTTCAGCTCGGTGGTGGTACCGGTTTGGATACAAACGGTTGCGCCGTCCAGTTCCTTGGCCGAGCTTACGCCCAGCTCTTTGGGAACCATAAAGCCCTGGCCGTCGTAGTAGTTCACGCCAACGAATTCGAACTTGAGGTCTACGTCGCGGCTGAATGTCCATGTGGTGTTACGCGCCAGCATGTCGATCTCGCCCGAGGCCAGTGCGGTAAAGCGAGTTTTACCGGTGGTCGGAACAAATTCAACTGCACTTGCGTCACCCAAAACGGCTGCTGCAACCGCGCGGCACAGCGATACGTCAAAGCCCTGCCATTCGCCATTCGCGTCGGGCGAAGCAAAGCCGACCAGACCAGTGGTCACACCGCAGTTCAGCTTGCCGCGTGCTTTGACGTCGTCAACAGTTCCCGCCGCAGCTGCACCAGCAGCCAGACCGGCAATTGTCGCCGCGCCCAAGATTACGGATTTTTTCATTTTTACCTCTTCCTGATTTGCCATCCCCTGCAGGGACGTTTCTGTCCGGCACTCCCCTGCCGGAAAGGTTACCCAACGGGTGTCTCCCCTTAAGTGGCCTGAGTTTGGGCGCATTCATCAACAAACGTCAAGTGCCGGAACAGTGAAATCGATGGATCAAAGCCCAACCGGGCGACTCTGGCAGTGAAAAATTAAGCGCAAAGGATCAGTTCGATAGATCAAAGAAGTGTTTTGCATGCAGAAACGCTACGCGCTTCACTTCGGCCGCTGCCGCAGCCTCTTCATCATGACCCCATTGCTCGATCTGCCACAATTCGTCCAGACGCGAGATTTCCCAGATTGCATCGGGATTTCGCCAGTTCATCGCAGTGGCGAACCCCAAAACCAAAGAGCCAGACAGGCTGACCAGATCATGAAACGCGGCCAGCTGGAACGCGTCAAACGCATGTACACGTTGGGTTAACCGGGCAACAGCCTCGGATGGTTGAGGTTGGTGCAAAACACCGTCAACCGGTGAAAGCCGCGCATCCAGAGCCTCGGCTGCCCAATCCAGCGCGGGGTCCCATTTTGAGGCCTGGCGGTGGCGCAGCTCTTGCGGATGCGTCGCACGATAGCAAAGCAGATCCGAATCGCCATAGCCCGCCAACATGTCTGCGACTTCCGCATGTTGATGAGTCACCTTGTCGATGGCTGCGTTGGCGGATCGCGTGACAGGCATGGTGACCGGATCAATCTCTTTCTCCTGCGCATCCCATTCCAGTGCAACCGCTTTGGCCATGGCTTGGGTCGGCAGGATCAAACCCGCTTTGGCAGGCGTCTTGACCCGCCGCCCATCCAGCTCAACAGTGAAACCACCTTCGGCCTCGACCACGGCGCTTTGCTTCCAAAAGCGTTTTGGTTTCCAGTCGCTCATCTTACTTGTCCCAAAGCTGTGCCAACGCAGGGCTAAGCTGCGCAAAGTCGTCTATTACCGCTGTGGCCGAGTTCAGAGCGGACACGTCGTGATACCCCCAACTGACACCGATAGAAGCAATCCCAGCCGCTGCCGCCATATCCATATCAAAGCGCGTGTCCCCGATCATAACGGCATTTCGTTCCGCGACACCGGTTTCTGAAAGGGCGGTTTGGATCATGGACGGGTGCGGCTTGGAAGGGTGGTGATCCGCCACCTGCCAGGTGATGAAAAACCGCTCCAACCCGTGCGCTTCGACGAGCGCGTCCAACCCACGTTGCGATTTCCCGGTCGCGACACCCAACAATGTCTCGGGCTGTGCGTGCAACTCTTCCAGAACGTCGCGCGCTCCGGGATAAAGCGGTGAGCTTGCCGCCCCCTGCGCCAAGCGTTGAGCGTGGTACGCTTGCTTGTATTCTTCAACCAACCGAACCTGCGCAGCCTCTGATTGCTGCGGCGCCAAGTTCTGCATCGCTTGTGGCAGAGACAAGCCAACGATGGACAAGATCGCATCACGCGATGGCGCATCA
Source organism: Ruegeria sp. HKCCA6707 (assembly GCF_013033515.1). GTDB lineage: Bacteria > Pseudomonadota > Alphaproteobacteria > Rhodobacterales > Rhodobacteraceae > Ruegeria. The sequence continues at coordinate 18,821 of NZ_WQEG01000015.1, forward strand.
AGCGACAAAGCCGAGAAACTGGCCGTCATGGCCGAAACGATACTGCCCTGGCTATCGACCAGAGTGCCGTCCACATCGAATAGAACCAAACGCAAAGGGTTGCTCATTGCAGCGACTCAAAGGGATCATCTGCGGCCAGATCTTCGGTCCAGCCCAAAGTGTCCCAGCTGTCTTTCATATGCGGCGGCAGGCTGGCCGTGATCGTCACGGCTTTGCGGGTCACCGGATGTTCGAAAGACAGGCGACGCGCGTGCAGATGCAGCTTTTTGCTGATGATTCCGCCCAGTTGCGCACCCCAGCCATCCCCCAGGTTTTCCTGACCTGACCCACCATATTTCCCATCGCCGATAATCGGATGCCCAATTGCGGCCATATGGGCCCGCAACTGGTGGGTACGGCCCGTGATGGGCTCCATCGCGACCCAGGCGGCACGGCCAGCGACACGGTAGAGCGTGGCGTAAAGCGTATGCGCCCGCTTGGCACCTTGGGTCTGATCGACATCGTTCAGATGCACGGCGATCATCTTTTCGCCTTCGCCGTGCGCACCATGGCCTGAGGCCTTGACCAGACCGGTCTTGATCTCACCCAGATAGGGGGTCGGCACGCCGGCAACCAACGCCCAATAAATCTTGCGCGTGTTGCGGTGACGGAAAGCCGCCGTCAGACCTTTGGCCGCATCCCGCGTGCGCGCCATCAGCAAGACGCCCGATGTGTCTTTGTCCAGCCGATGAACAAGGCGCGGGTTTTCGTCATAGCCAAAACGCAATGCCTCGGACAAGCTATCCACATGACGGGTCTGACCGCTGCCGCCTTGCACCGGCAACCCATGCGGTTTGTTCAAGGCCAGAACGTGGTCATCGCGATAGATTACGCAGGATTGGATCATCTTGGCATCCGCATCCGATATCTGACGCCGCACCTCGGCCGGTTTGTGATCCGCGTCGGGCAAGGGCGGCACCCGCACCGCCTGCCCCACCTCAAGCCGGGTCGAGGCCTTGACCCGCCCGCCATCGACGCGCAGCTCGCCTTTACGGCACATCTTTTCGATACGGCCCTGGCTCACATGCGGAAACAGACGCCGCAGCCACCGATCCAGCCGCTGGTCGCCGTCGCCCTCTGCCACGGTGATGATCTGTACGCCGCTCATGTCGATTTCCTCTGACCCGCGCAGTCGATCCGCACGCGGTTCAAGCCTTTAGCTGCCTTTGAAAACATCCGCGTCTGTCGCGCGCGGGACCGGAAGAGTCAAGGCAGTACGCATCCGGGCCGCCAACTCACCCATTGCGTTGAGTTCTGAGCTTGGAAAAATAGTCCAAACGCTTCTTCAACTCACGCTCGAACCCGCGCTCAACCGGTTGGTAAAGGCTGGGCCGCTCCATGTCTTCGGGGAAGTAGTTCTGCCCGGAAAACCCGTCTTCGGCATCATGGTCATAGGCATAGCCCGCCCCATATCCGTGATCTTTCATCAAAGATGTCGGTGCATTCAGGATATGTTTCGGCGGCGGCGCGCTGCCCGATTGCTTGGCCAAACGCATCGCCGCCTTATAGCCCACATAGGCCCCGTTAGATTTCGGCGCCAAAGCCAGATAGACAACCGCCTGCGCCAGTGCCAGCTCGCCTTCGGGGCTGCCCAGTCGCTCATAGGTCTCCCACGCGTGCAGGCAGAGCGATTGGGCTTGCGGATCGGCCAGCCCGATATCCTCGACGGCCATGCGCGTGATCCGCCGCGCCAGGTATCGCGGGTCTTCGCCACCTGTCAGCATCCGCGCAAACCAATAAAGCGCCGCGTCCGGGTCTGATCCCCGTACCGATTTATGCAAGGCCGAGATCAGATTGTAATGCTCATCGCCTGACTTGTCGTATTTCGCCGCGCGCCGCATCAGTCGCGTGGCCAGCGCATCAGCGTCCAATGGTCCCTCAACCGTCCAGGCCGAGACCTGTTCGATCAGGTTCAAAAGCGCACGACCATCTCCGTCAGCCATCTCTTGCAATGCTTCGCGTGCGGGGCCGGTCAGCGGCAGTTCGCGCGACAGTTCTGTTTCGGCGCGCTGGGTCAGGCGTTCCAGATCCGCAAGGCTGAGCCGTTCCAGAACCAGCACCTGCGCCCGGCTCAGAACCGCGGCGTTCAATTCGAACGACGGGTTCTCGGTCGTGGCGCCCACCAGAAGGATCGTGCCGTCCTCCATATGTGGCAGAAACCCGTCCTGCTGCGCCTTGTTGAACCGGTGGATCTCATCGACGAACAGCAAAGTGCCCTGCCCGTTCTGACGCCGGATCTTGGCCGCCTCAAAGACCTTTTTCAGATCCGGCACCCCGGTAAAGATTGCGCTGATCTGCACGAAATGCAGATCGGTTTCGCGAGCCAGCAAGCGCGCGATAGTCGTCTTGCCCACCCCGGGCGGGCCCCAGAAGATCAAGCTGGAGAGGCTGCCCGAAGCCAGCATCACCCCCAAAGGCGCGTCCGGTCCCAAGACCTGTTCCTGCCCGATCACCTCAGCCAGTGTCTGCGGGCGCAACCTGTCGGCCAGTGGGCGATGCGGGTCTGCCGCCGGGGGCGTTTCGCCAGTGTCGAACAGATCGCTCATCGCTCTACAACCGGAACCTCAGGGAAACCGCCCGATTGCCGCGCTGGATGTCCATCTGAACGCGCCGTCCGGGATTGGTAAGCGCATCGACCACATCCACCGGGCGCACAACAATCGTTCCGTTAATCGCGCTCAATACATCACCGGGACGCAAACCTGCCCGCGCCCCGAATGAGCCAGGATCAATGACGGCCACGCCCTCTTGCGACAGCGAAAGGCCCAAACGCGTGATCAGCGCCGGATTGACCCGTGCCACAACCAAGCCCGGCAGAACGGTGCCACCGTCTAATGTCGTCTCCTCCGACGCGGGTGTTTCAGGGGCGGGGATCAGGGCCACTTCGATCTCTTGTCGGTCTGCGCCTTTCAGCCGGGTCAGAACCGAAGTTCCGCCAACACCCGCGATGGACATGCGAAACTTCATCTCGGCGGGAGAATTGACCTCTTTGCCGTCCACATGGGTGATCACATCCCCAACGGACAAACCCGCCTCGGCCAGCGGGCTAAGCGCATGCAGATCCGAGATGACAACACCTTCGGGCACAGCCAGACCAAGCGACTCCGCGATATCCGCACTCATGTGCTGGCCTGCCATCCCTGCCCAAGGGCTGATGAACCGCTCGTTCCCGGCGCGGGCCTGATCCAGATACTCGGCCACCAGATTGGCCGGGATAGCAAAACCGATCCCGTTCGAGCCGCCCGAGCGGGTCAGGATTGATGTATTGATCCCGATCAGATCTCCGTTCACATCGATCAACGCCCCACCCGAATTGCCCGGGTTGATCGGCGCGTCGGTCTGGATGAAATAACCACGCGCATTGCCCGTCGCCGTCCCGGTACGTGCCAGACCCGAGATGATCCCCGACGAAACCGTCTGCCCAACGCCAAATGGGTTACCGATTGCAAGCGCAAGCTCGCCTACCGCAACCTGATCGGAATCGCGCAAGGTCAGAAACGGCAGGTCTTCAGCCTCGGCTAGTCGCAGAATTGCGATATCGCTTTCCCGGTCCCCCAAGACAACCTCGGCCGAATATTCTCGGCGATCTGTGGTCACAACCCGTATCTCGGTCGCCGCGCCGACCACGTGATAGTTCGAAACCACATAGCCATCTTCAGACAGGATCACCCCGGACCCCAGTGAGTTCTGCACACGCGGCTGCGGCGCGCCAAAGCCATCGCCGAAAAAGTCGCGAAAGAACGGATCCGCAAACAGCGGATTGGCCCGCCCCTGCCGGACGATCTTGGCATAGATATTTACCACGGCCGGAGCAGCCTGTTTCACCACGGGGGCAAAGCCCATCGAAATCTCGGCCTGTGACTGAGGCACGCGTGTTTCTGCATGGGCGACAGACGCACAGGCAAACAGAGCGGCAATAAATGTCTGGCGGAGCATTGGGACCTCGACCGCATTGAATTCAACCCGATATGCGGTGGCCAGCGCAGTAATGCAAGCGGCTGTGCCAGTAGGCCAGTGCCAGGTACCGCAACGGTCGGATGCTCTGTGACACTAAAAAACCCCCACGCCCGGGGCGCAGGGGTCGTTTTCGGAAAGCCTAGGCTTTCTTATTCTTCGTCAGCAGCCTCTTCGGCAGCAACGCGGGCCTTGTCGGCGGCGCCTTTGGCATCCAGGTCACGGTCCACGAATTCGATGATCGCCATCGGAGCCATATCGCCATAACGGAAGCCAGCTTTCAGGATACGGACATAACCGCCCTGACGCTCGGCATAGCGGGGGCCCAGAACCTCGAACAGCTTCGCGACGTCCTTGTCTTCTTTCAGCTGCGATGCGGCCTGACGACGGGCGTGCAGGTCGCCGCGTTTGCCCAGGGTGATCAGCTTTTCAACGATCGGGCGCAGTTCTTTGGCCTTGGGCAGAGTTGTTTTGATCTGCTCATGTTCAATGAGCGAGCCAGCCATGTTTGCAAACAGAGCTTTGCGGTGCTCGTGCGTGCGGTTCAGGCGGCGGTAACCACGTGCGTGACGCATTTTCTAATTCCTTCTTTCGCGTTTTGCTTTGTCTGGCCGGCGATGCGTGTCACCGGCTCTCCTTGGGGCGGAACTGCCCATATGATCCCCGGCAAGCCCGGGCATTTGGGAAGACGCGTCTAGAACGCGTCTTCGAATTTCTTGGCCAGATCTTCGATGTTGTCAGGCGGCCAATCCTCGACATCCATGCCGAGGTGCAGACCCATTCCGGACAGCACTTCCTTGATCTCGTTCAGCGACTTGCGGCCAAAGTTCGGGGTGCGCAGCATCTCGGCTTCGGTCTTCTGGATCAGATCGCCAATGTATACGATGTTGTCGTTCTTCAGGCAGTTCGCAGAACGGACCGACAGTTCCAACTCGTCCACTTTCTTCAGCAACAGCGGGTTGAACTCCAGACCATCATCTTCGTCCTGGCGGCCAGCCGCTTCGGGCTCGTCGAAGTTGACGAAGATCGACAGTTGATCCTGCAGGATACGAGCGGCAAAGGCCAGCGCATCTTCGGGCGTGATCGAACCATCGGTTTCGATCTTCAGGGTCAGCTTGTCATAGTCCAGAACCTGACCTTCACGGGTCGGTTGAACGTCATAAGCAACCTTTTTGACCGGTGAATAGATCGCGTCGATCGGGATCAGGCCGATGGGCGCGTCTTCGGGCTTGTTCTTCTCGGCCGAGACATAACCCTTGCCGGTGTTGACGGTCAGTTCCATGAACAGGTCAGCACCATCATCCAAGTGGCAGATGACGTGATCGCGGTTCAGAACCTCGATGCCTGCGCTTTCGCTGATGTCACCGGCGGTGACAATCGCCGGACCCTTGGCATTGATTGACAGGCGCTTGGGGCCTTCGACTTCCATGCGCAGGGCAACCTGCTTGAGGTTCAGGATGATGTCGGTGACGTCTTCACGCACACCGGCAACGCTTGAAAACTCGTGCAGCACGTTGTCGATCTGAACGCTGGTGATGGCCGCACCTTGCAGCGAGCTCATCAGAACGCGGCGCAGCGCGTTGCCCAAAGTCAGACCAAAGCCACGTTCCAGCGGTTCAGCGACCAAGGTCGCCTGACGCGCAGGGTCGTTGCCCGGCTTGCCTTCCAACTGGGTCGGCTTGATCAATTCTGCCCAATTCTTGTGGATCATGTAATCCCTCCATTCCTGTCCGCGCCCCATGACCAACAAGGTGCAGACGCCCGAGGTTTAAAATGACGTGCTGGGGCCGTGCGAAAACGCGGGCCCCAGCTCAATTCAAAATCGCTTAGACGCGGCGGCGCTTCGGCGGGCGGCAGCCATTGTGGGCAATCGGCGTCACGTCGCGGATCGACGTGATGTTGAAGCCAACAGCAGCCAGCGCACGCAGGGCCGATTCACGACCCGAACCGGGGCCCTGAACTTCGACTTCCAGCGTCTTGACGCCATGTTCCTGCGCCTTCTTGCCTGCGTCTTCTGCAGCCATCTGAGCGGCGTAGGGTGTCGATTTCCGCGACCCTTTGAAGCCCATGGTACCAGCAGACGACCACGAGATCGCGTTGCCCTGTACGTCCGAGATCAGGATCTTGGTGTTGTTGAAGGTCGAGTTCACATGGGCCACGCCCGATGCGATGTTCTTGCGCTCTTTGCGCTTAACGCGAGTCTTGTCACGTGCCATCGGTCAGACCCTCCCTTATTTCTTCTTACCAGCAATGGCCTTTGCGGGGCCTTTGCGGGTACGAGCATTGGTGTGGGTGCGCTGACCGCGAACCGGCAGGTTACGGCGGTGACGCAGACCGCGATAGCAGCCCAGATCCATCAGGCGCTTAACGTTCATCTGAACTTCACGACGCAGATCACCTTCAACGGTGAAGTTTTCGTCGATGTATTCGCGGATTTTCAGTACTTCGGCGTCCGACAGCTCGTTGACGCGACGATGCGCTTCAATGCCCACGGCTTCGCAGATCGCTTTCGCCGAGGTGTTGCCGATACCGGTGATATATGTGAGGGCGATAGGTACCCGCTTTGCAGTCGGGATGTTTACGCCGGCAATACGTGCCACGTGTCACTTTCCTTTTCGTTGCGGTTCCGTAACTCCAGAACCTTTTTTCACAACGCTTTACCGTGGCAGTGTCGCCAGAGGGTTCAGCATTATTCGAGGTGGTCGGGGCAAACGGGGCGAATCCCGCCTACGGTCTTGATTCCCATTGGGGATGGGGGTCGATATGGGCTTTTGAACGTGTCGTCAAGCCCATATTCAGAACAAGCTGGGTTAGGCGTCCAACACGCCTGCGATCGCGCCCTGAACCTCTTCGATCTCGCCCAAGCCATCAACCCAAGACAGATTGCCCTTGGCGTGGTAGTAGCCGATCAACATCGAGGTCTTTTTATAGTATTCCATCAGACGGGTCTTGAGGCTTTCCTCATTGTCGTCTGCGCGGCGTTTGAAGTCATTCTCTTTGCCGCAATTGGTGCATTTGCCATCCGCCGGGATCGGTTTGGTGATGTCATTATAGACCTCACCACAACCACCACAGGTCGACCGCGCCGTGATCCGTGCGACCAGCGCGTCGTCATTGACCTCCATCGCGATCACGGCATCCAGTTTTTCACCGGTGCTGTCCAGCAGATCACCCAAAGCGTCCGCCTGCGCCAATGTGCGCGGGAAGCCGTCAAAGATGAACCCGCCCTTTGCGCCCTGCTCCAGCTTTTCGCGGATCAGGCCGATGACGATTTCGTCGGTGACCAACTCGCCCTTGGCCATCACTTCGGCCACGCGGTTGCCCATTTCAGTGCCGCTGTCCTTGGCCTCGCGCAACATATCGCCAGTGCTCAGTTGCACCATTCCGCGGGTTTCAACCAGATGACGCGCTTGCGTCCCTTTACCTGCCCCCGGGGGGCCGAGAAGAATGATGTTCATCGACGCGCCGGAGCCTTCTTACCGCGTTTTTTACCCTTGCCGCGCAGTTGGGACTTTTCGATCAGCCCCTCGTATTGGTGCGCCAGCAGGTGGCTTTGGACCTGTTGGATCGTGTCCATGGTGACCGAGACGATAATCAGAACCGAAGTACCACCGAAATAGAACGGAATGGCAAACTGGCCCCGCAGGATCTCGGGCAACAGACAGACAGCCGCCAGATAAGCCGAGCCCAAAACCAGCACCCGGTTGACCACGTATTCCAGATACTCCGAGGTTTTCTTACCGGGGCGAATACCGGGGACAAAACCGTTTTGCTTTTTCAGGTTGTCCGCCACGTCATCCGGCTTGAAGGCCACGTTGAACGTATAGAAATACGCAAAGAACACGATCATTGAGGCAAAGAACAGCAGGTAAAGCGGCTGTCCGGGGCCGAAATTGGCCAGCAACCAGGACATCACAGGCCCATTGGTGGCCCCTGATGAAAAGGTCGAGATCGTCACAGGCAGCAACAGGAGCGAGCTTGCAAAGATAGCCGGGATCACGCCAGCAGGGTTCACTTTGACCGGCAGATGGCTTGATCCGCCCTCATAGACCTTCATACCGGCCTGACGGCGCGGATACTGAATATGGATCTTGCGCAAGGCGCGCTCCATGAACACCACAAAGGTAATGACGGCGATGACCATGATGATCACACCCACGATCACGGCGGGGCTGATCGCACCGCTGCGACCGCTTGCAAAGAACTGTGCCAACGCAGCCGGAACCTCGGCGATGATGCCAACAAAGATGATCAGCGAGATGCCGTTGCCGATACCGCGCGCGGTGATCTGCTCACCAAGCCACATCAGGAACATGGTCCCGCCGACCAGCGTGATCATGGTCGACATACGGAAATACAGGCCCGGATCGGTGGCCAGATCACCCGATTCCAGCGATACCGCAAGCCCATAGGCCTGCACGGTGGCCAATGCCACGGTGCCGAAACGGGTGTATTGGTTGATCTTCTTACGGCCCTGTTCGCCCTCTTTCTTGAGCTGTTCAAGCGCCGGAACCATCGATGTCAGCAGCTGCACGATGATCGAGGCCGAGATATAGGGCATGATCCCAAGGGCAAAGATACCCATCCGCCCCAGCGCCCCACCGGTGAACATCGAAACCATGCCGCCGATGCCTTGCCCCGCTTGTTCCATGAACTCGCGCAGCGCTTGCCCGTCAATCCCTGGCACCGGAATAAAAGTGCCCAGGCGATAGACGATCAGCAAACCCAGCGTGAACAGGATGCGGTTGCGCAGATCGGTGGCTTTGCCCAAAGCAGCCCAGCTTGTGTTGGCTGCCATTTGTTCTGCTGCTGATACCATAAATCGGTCTCTCTTATGAAAACACCGCCCGGAACCGTTTTCCGGCTCGGGCGGCGTCTGGGAAAACTTAGTGCTCTATGTAAGCAGGACTCGGCCCGCTCACAAGCGCTTACTCTGCCGCAGCAGCTTTTGTGACCGTCAGTGATCCGCCCGCTTTTTCGACTGCCTCGACGGCAGATTTCGAAGCACCGGTCACTTCCAGGTTCACTTTGGCGCTGATTTCGCCTTTGGCCAGAACGCGGACACCGTCCAGTTTGCGGCGCACCAGGCCCGAAGCAACCAGAGCGTCTTCTGTGATCGCTGCTTTAGCGTCGAGCTTGCCGGCATCGATGAATTTCTGGATCAGGCCCAGGTTGATAACGGCAAATTCCTTGCGGTTCGGCTTGTTGAAGCCACGCTTAGGCAGGCGCTGGTACAGCGGCATCTGGCCGCCTTCATAGCCATTAATGGCCACACCCGAACGGGATTTTTGGCCCTTGATACCACGACCACCCATCTTACCCTTGCCGGAACCGGGGCCACGACCGACGCGAGTGCGTTTGGGGGCGGCGCCAGGATTGTCGCGCAATTCGTTCAGTTTCATTTCGCTTCTCCTAAGCCGGATGTGACCCCCGAAGCGTGATGGGTCAAACACGGCATTTCTTGATTTTGATTCTCGTGGAGCAAAATCCACCGGAGCGCTCTACAGCGTTGCGACTTTCGATGCAAGTTCCGATCTTAGGCTACAGGCAATCGGTCAAGACCCATGCGCAAAAATCGGCGCTTCTCTGGGATCGATCCCATGCTTTGCAACCAACTGTCCGACAAGGCTGTTCGGGTCAGGTATGCCGCCGTACTTGTTGGATAAAATCGACCGCATCCGTCTGCCATAAAAGTGAATGGACACGGTGTCCTCTTTCATAAACGCCGACAGGTCGGCACCTGGACGCGCCAATGCCCTGCGCCGCGAGAAATTCACAGGATAAAACACGTGTTCGGGCAAAGCGTGTTCGATTTCTTTCGTCTTCGTAAGCGCCCATGTGATCGCCTTGGGACCCCAGGCACCCCAATAGACCTCGGGCACGTTGATGGGTTCGCCTTTTTCCTGCGCCTCTTGCAGCGGTATCCGGATACGTTTCGGGGTCCAGGGCGGTATAAGATAGGGATCTTGGGTGTAGGTATTAAGCAGCCCCAAGGCTTCGCTATCGGGCGGCATCGCAAGTACCCCAATCGCAACCTCGCCTTCGAGGTAACCATAATAATGACCGTTAGGCGTTGAAAATGGCTTTACGCAATAGGCATCAGTATCCGCCCAGATCAGATCGGGTTCCTGCACCAACATACGATATCGAAACTTGTCAGAATGCGGTGCCGGGCTTCCGGTTCGGCCATGCGTTATTAACTCGCTGTCGGGAAGAATGGTTCTGGCGTCGCGACGCTCAACCCCGTCGGGGATGTGCGTCACATCTCCGTAGGTATAGAGGCATACATGCTGTCCGGCATCCAAGAACGATTTGATGCAAAGCTGCTCAAGAAAGCTAAGGGGGCCATCGACCCATAACATTCCAATCTGGTATTCCCGCACGCTGCCGACTTTCTGCACTTGATCCGCAAAGGAGTTTCGCGGCCTGAACCAGCAGTAAGCAATTTTGCCGTCGCTGCGCAACGATCAGATTGTGAAGCAGGAGACAGGCCGTGCTTTTGATGCTGCAAAACAAAAGAGGCGCCGGGGTTCCGACGCCTCTTGGTGAGTGAGTGGTTTGGGTTTTACGCGCAATAGGCGTGATCGCGCGCGATATCCGCGATGTCGCAGCGGCGCACGCCGATATCGTTGAGCTCACGATCGCTCAGGCTCTGCAGTTCGTGGAAGGTGCGGTTGTATTCCGCCGACCGTGCGCGGGCTTCTTTGACGCGCTCGACAAGTGCTGCAAACCGGGCGCTCAGGCCAAATCCGTTATGTGTCAGTGTAGCTGTATGTGCCATATTTCTATTCCTTTCTGTACCGAGGCGTATTCCCCGGGCGTTTCCATTTGTTCCTTTTGGGACAAGGCTCAGATAGGAGTGCTTGGCAGCGCTAACAACACAGGTTTCGGTCTAGCCGTTATGCGTTTTGGGTATGGCGCGAGGTCAGTATTGATCAGTCTTCGTTGCTACTTTTGGCAACGGCACGGCCGCCTGGATTATTATGCGAACTCGACTTTACGTGCGTCACTGCAACAGTGAAAAGCAGTTTTTCTATGGGGTTTTCATGAACCAAATGTTCAGAAAAAAGAACTGAATGCGTGTGTCCAGACCACTGCTTAGATCGCTCGTCGGCGATGGCGGTTAATTCCATCTATGGGTGCGGTCCGGGAAGCAAACGAACTGTTCACTAGTCGAACATGCGCTCGCCCTGTTCGTCAATCACCTGTTTCGCCTTGGCGATGCTGACGCTTTCGGCCTGATCCCGACTTTCAAAGACATCTGCCCGGATCATTGTATGGGTCTTGCGGTCTCCGTCGATGCTCTTTTCAATGCGCGCCATCAGGCGGAACTTGTTGCCCTCGGCCATCAAGTCGGGGAAAATCTCGAACTCTTTGTAAAAAACCGGCTCGGGCTTGGACTTTTCTGCGCCACCGAAGAGTTTAGACAATAGAGACATCGGGCCGCTCCTTTTAGCGTTGCGTAGGTCAGAGACTAGCGCCGATCGTTGGGTTGGTGAAGCGTGTTGTACACTCTTGTTGAAGGGATCCTGGACCCAAAAGCGCTTTCCTTGATTGGTCAAAACCTTGGTATTGGCAGCGACGATCCAAACCCTTGAAAAAACTATGGTGAACACGGGCCCTTCACTGAACTCGACCTGACGCCAACACAGGTTCTGCCTCAATCCACCTGAGCTCTATGCAAACAGATAAACAAAAAACGCCCCCGACGTCGTCGAGAGCGTTTCAAGTTCTACAAAGAATTCGCGTTTAGCCGCGTTCTTCGATGATCTCGACCAGATGCGGGATCTTGTTGACCATACCGCGGACCGAAGGGGTGTCTTCCAGTTCGCGGGTTTTGTGCATCTTGTTCAGGCCCAGACCGATCAGGGTTGCGCGCTGTTCGGCGGGGCGGCGGATCGGGGAACCGATCTGCTTGACGACGATGGTTTTAGCCATGGTTCGCTCTCCTTACGCTTCAGCTTCGGCGGCAGCCGGTGCTTCGTCCCGCTTGGGCAGGATGTCAGCAACTTTCTTGCCACGACGCGCGGCGACTGAACGGGGGCTCTGCTCTTTTTGCAGGCCGTTCATGGTGGCGCGGATCATGTTATAGGGGTTCTGTGAGCCCAGCGACTTGGACACAACGTCCTTGACGCCCAGCATTTCGAACACAGCACGCATCGGACCACCGGCGATGATACCAGTACCTTCAGGTGCGGTGCGCATGACCACTTTACCGGCGCCGTGACGGCCCTCGATGTCGTGGTGCAGGGTACGACCTTCGCGCAGCTGCACGCGGATCATCTGACGCTTGGCCTGTTCAGTGGCCTTGCGGATCGCCTCGGGTACTTCTTTCGCTTTACCCTTGCCAAAGCCCACACGGCCTTTCTGATCGCCGACAACCACCAGAGCGGCGAAGCCAAAGCGCTTACCACCTTTTACGGTTTTCGACACACGGTTGATGGCGACCAGACGGTCGGCAAATTCCGGTGCTTCCTCACGGTCGCGGCCACGGCCCCGACGGTTTTCACGTTCTGCCATTTGGCATCCCTTTTCTCATGTGGCGCTCTCGGCGCCGTTTGCTTCAATCCAAGTGAGCCCCGACTGTCGCCGAGGCCCCCGGATCATCGGGGCGGATCGAAACCCGCCCGCAATCTTTGATATCGCGCATCTTGATCCGAAAACCGTTACCCAGTTTTCGGGATGCGCTTGGTCTTAGATCTTAAGACCACCTTCACGCGCGGCGTCGGCGACTGCCTTCACCTTGCCGTGGAACAGGAAGCCCCCACGATCGAAATAGGCCTCTTCGACGCCAGCCTTCTTGGCACGCTCGGCGATGGCCGCGCCCACTTTGGTGGCCGCTTCGATGTTGTTCTTGCCGACAACGCCCAGATCCTTTTCCAGGGTCGAGGCCGAGGCCAGAGTCACACCGCGCACATCGTCGATCAGCTGAACAGAGATGTTCTTGTTCGAGCGGTGGATCGACAGGCGCACTCGGCCTGCATTGACCTTGCGAAGTTTGTTCCGAACGCGCAGGCGGCGCTTCAGAAACAGGGTTCTTTTGCTGTTTGCCATTTTCTGCGTCCTTACTTCTTCTTGCCTTCCTTGCGGAAGATGAACTCGCCCTTATAGCGGATGCCCTTGCCTTTATACGGCTCGGGACGGCGCCACTCGCGGATTTTGGCCGCGGTTTCGCCCACCAGCTGCTGGTCGATGCCTTCCACAACGATTTCGGTCTGCTTCGGCGCGGTGATGGTGACACCTTCCGGGGCAGTGAAATCAACATCGTGGCTGTAGCCCAGGTTCAGCTTCAGGGTATTGCCCTGCATCTGAGCCCGGTAACCAACACCCTGGATCTCCAGCTCTTTTTTGAAGCCAGTCGTCACACCGGTCACCAGATTGGCAACCATAGTGCGGCTCATGCCCCATTGCTGGCGGGCACGCTTTGACATGCCACGGGGGTCGATCTTGACCACGTTGTCTTCAACCGACAGCGTCACGTCGTCGGTGGCGGTAAAGCTGCGGGTGCCTTTCGGACCCTTCACTTCGATGGTCTGACCCGACACAGAGGCGGTAACGCCGCTGGGCAGCTCGACCGGTTTTTTACCAATACGAGACATTGCAGACCTCCTTAGAAGACGGTGCAGAGCACTTCGCCGCCAACATTGTTGGAGCGCGCGTTTGCGTCCGACATCACACCTTTCGGAGTGCTGACAATCGACACGCCCAGACCCTGACGGACCTGCGGGATGTCATTGACGCCCATGTAGACGCGACGACCGGGCTTGGAAACCCGCTTCAGCTCGCGAATAACAGGGGTGCCTTCGTAGTATTTCAGGCTGATTTCAATGGCCGGATGACCGTTTTCACCGGTCGTCTTTTCATAGCCACGGATGTAGCCTTCGTCCGCCAGCACGTCCAGAACCCAACCGCGCAGCTTGGATGCCGGGGTGGATACGGTGGACTTGCCGCGCATTTGCGCGTTGCGGATACGGGTGAGCATATCGCCGATAGGATCATTCATATCTATGTCTCCCTTACCAGCTCGATTTCACCATGCCGGGGATCTGACCAGCAGAACCCAGCTCGCGCAGCGCGATACGGCTGACCTTGAGCTTACGATAGTAAGCGTGGGGACGACCGGTCAGCTGACAACGGTTGTGCAGACGGGTAGCCGAGCTGTTGCGCGGCAGTTTCGCCAGTTTCAGACGCGCTTTGAAACGCTCTTCCATCGGCTTGCTCTCGTCATTCGCGATTTCTTTCAGCTCGGCACGCTTTGCGGCATATTTGGCCACCAGGCGTTCGCGCTTCTTCTCGCGTTCGATCATTGCTTTTTTAGCCATGTCTTAATCCTCCGGGCGCTTACGCGTTGAACGGCATGTTGAACGCTTTCAACAGGCTTTTCGCTTCAGCGTCGGTTTTCGCTGTGGTGGCAATTACGATATCCAGGCCCCAGACCTCATCGACCTTGTCGAAGTCGATCTCGGGGAACACGATGTGCTCTTTCATGCCCATGGCAAAGTTGCCACGACCATCGAACGAGGGTTTCACACCGCGGAAGTCGCGCACGCGCGGCAGCGCGATGGTGATCAGACGATCCAGGAATTCATACATCCGGTCACCGCGCAGGGTCACTTTGGCACCCAGCGGCATGTCTTCACGGACGCGGAAACCCGCAATCGATTTCTTCGCCTTGGTTGCAACCGCCTGCTGACCTGCAATCGCGGTCAGATCTTCGACAGCAGCTTTTGCTTTCTTCGAGTCCTTAACGGCCTCGGCACCACAACCGATGTTCAGAACGATTTTCTCCAGCTTGGGCAGCTGCATGTCGTTCTTATAGCCGAACTCTTCTTTCAGAGCGGCGCGGATGGTTTCAGCGTACTGAGCTTTCAGACGCGGGGTATAGTTTGCGGTATCAAGCATCGATCACGTCCCCCGTGGTCTTGGCAAAACGTACCTTCTTGTCACCTTCCATACGGAAGCCAACGCGGGTTGCTTTGCCGTTTGCGTCCAGCAGAGCCAGGTTCGAAAGGTCAATCGGGTTTGCCTGAGGCAGACGACCACCTTGCGAATTCTGGGTCTGGCGGGTGTGGCGGATGGCGATGTTGATGCCATCGACAACAGCTTTACCGGCTTTTGGGTCAACCGAGGAAATGGTTCCCTCTTTGCCCTTGTCCTTGCCAGCCAGTACGACGACCTTGTCGCCTTTGCGGAGTTTAGCAGCCATGATTACAGCACCTCCGGAGCCAGCGAGATGATTTTCATGAAGTTCTTGCCGCGCAGTTCACGCACAACGGGGCCAAAGATACGGGTACCGATCGGCTCGTTGTTGTTGTTCAGGATGACGGCGGCGTTACGATCGAAACGGATCGCGGTGCCGTCTTCGCGACGGACTTCCTTGGCGGTGCGCACGACGACGGCCTTGCGGACGTCCCCTTTTTTCACGCGGCCGCGCGGGATGGCTTCCTTCACCGAGACGACAATGATGTCGCCAACGGAGGCGTATTTACGCTTGGAACCACCCAGGACCTTGATGCACTGAACTCGGCGAGCGCCAGAGTTGTCAGCAACATCCAGATTGGTCTGCATCTGGATCATGTGGTTTCTCCCGACCTGTGGGGGCTGTTCTGTTTAGGTCCCCCAGGGTTTCGACAAATGAAAAGTCCCGGTGGCTTACGCCTCCAGAACTTCCCAACGTTTCGTCTTCGATTTCGGCGCGCATTCGATGATGCGAACGGTGTCACCGACCTTGAAGGCGTTCTTTTCATCGTGAGCCCGGTATTTCTTGGACTTACGAATGGTTTTCTTCAGAACCGGATGCGTAAAGCGGCGCTCGACGGATACGGTTACAGTCTGTTCGTTGGCGTCGCTGGTCACGGTGCCTTGCAGGATACGCTTGGGCATCTGATTACTCCTCGGATGCCGCAGCAGCGGCCTTTTCGTTCAGAATGGTTTTGACGCGGGCAGCGTTGCGGCGGGCCGCTTTGATACCAGCAGTGTTTTCCAGCTGACCGGTGGCCTGTTGAAAGCGCAGGTTAAAGCTTTCTTTCTTCAGGTTGGCCAGTTCCTCGCGGAGCTGGTCCGGGGTCTTGTCACGCAGTTCTTGGGCGTTCATCGCCTTTTTCCTTTGCTCAAAACACCAGAAGGCCCCCTTACAGGGTCACCTTGGACCTGGTGGATGAATGATAGACATACGAATCGCCCGACATAGCCGGGAGATCGCAGGATGCCGCCGTATAAGGGTTAAGGGGGTGGGTGGCAAGAGGAAGTTTGGGGAAACCGAATGTCCTGAAACCCATCTCCGGTTCAAGAAGGCTTACAAGCGTCCAACACCTGCAAGAACACAAAAAATGTGCCGCCGATTGTCCCTGCCCCAACTAACAACTCAAGCGTAGTTACGTTGCCAGAGCCCCGCAGTCCGATAAGTACCATTATGCTCTCACGAAAGTTCCAGCCTGTTCGATGTGAAATCAATACAAACAGCACCAATACCCCAACCCAGAACACCGGTGTCGCAGCTTCCATTGATTGCCTGATACAAGGATTAATCCCACTTGTAGTTAAAGCTGACACTGATCCGCTCGTCCTCGGCCATGTTCATCGGCACCTCATGCCGCAGCCAGCTTTCCCACAGCAAGACGTCGCCGACCTGCGGCTTCATATAGATGAACGACTGCAAATCCCGCCGCCCGCCTTTGATCCGCGTCGGCGCGGCCATCATGCGGCCTGAACGCGGGTCTTCCAGTTTCAACGCGCTGGCCCCTTCGGGCATCGCCACATAGGTCGTGCCCGAGATCACGCTGTGCGGGTGGATATGGCTGGAATGCATCCCGCCTTCAGGCAGTATATTGATCCACAGGTCCTCCAGCTTCAGCGCGCCCTCGCCCAGATCGAATTCCAGATCTTTCGCAAAGGCTGCGACATGTTGATCCAGAACTGAAACCAGATCCGCAAAGATCGGAAACCGCCAGGGCAGATCGGTCAACGAGGCATAGCTGGTATAGCCGGGATAGCCGTTTTCCTCGCACCACTCCTGCCCTGCCTCATCGTCCTCGGCGATGACGAGGCACGAATTTTCCAACTCCTCGGCGTCGATCTTCGGATCGAACTCGGACAGGGCTGCACGGTAAAGACGGGTAACGAAGAGCGATTCAATCTGGGCCATGGGCCCGCTTTATATCAGCCGCGCGCCCTTGGCGATGGGTGTTTTGCGAGGCTCTGCCTCGCGCTCCGGGATTTTTTTAGCCAGATGAAGAACGGATCCTGTCTTCTTCTGTTCAAAAATACCTCAGGGGAGGCGCGGCTTGCCGCGGCGGGGGCAGCGCCCCCCCCAAAAAGTAGACCCCCGCCGGTTTCCCGACGGGGGTCAATCTTGTCACGAACGGGGGTACCCCAGATCGCTTACCAGTCTTCGCGGACCACAACGCGGGTCTTGACCGGCAGTTTCATCGCAGCCAGGCGCAGGGCCTCGCGGGCGATGTCGTCATTGACGCCGTCGATCTCGAACATCACTCGACCGGGCTTGACCTTGCAAACCCAGCGGTCAACCGAACCTTTACCTTTACCCATCCGCACTTCGATCGGCTTGGCCGTGACCGGAGTGTCAGGGAAAATGCGGATCCAGACGCGGCCCTGACGCTTCATGTGACGCGTCATGGCACGACGTGCAGCTTCGATCTGACGCGCGGTGACGCGCTCGGGCTGCAGAGCTTTCAGACCGTAAGTGCCAAAGTTCAGATCAGAGCCGCCCTTGGCTTCGCCCTTGATCCGGCCTTTGTGCATCTTGCGGAATTTAGTACGCTTTGGTTGAAGCATATCTTTCCCTCCTTAGCGACGACCGCCACCAGCACCACGAGGTGCAGGGCCGTCCTGGAGTTCCTGTGCTTTACGGTCACGTGCCTGCGGATCGTGCTCCATGATCTCACCTTTGAAGATCCAGACCTTGATCCCGATGATCCCGTAGGGAGTCATCGCTTCGGCATGTGCGTAATCGATGTCGGCACGCAGAGTGTGCAGAGGCACGCGGCCTTCGCGATACCACTCGGTCCGTGCGATTTCGGCGCCGCCCAGACGACCAGCGACGTTCACCCGGATCCCCAGGGCGCCCATGCGCATGGCATTCTGAACCGATCGCTTCATTGCGCGACGGAACGAAACACGACGCTCCAGCTGCTGAGCGATGGACTCGGCAACCAGCTGCGCGTCAAGCTCGGGCTTGCGCACTTCGACGATGTTCAGGTGCAACTCGCTGTCGGTCATGCGAGCAAGTTTCTTGCGCAGCACTTCGATGTCTGCACCTTTCTTGCCGATGATGACACCGGGGCGTGCTGTGTGGATCGTCACGCGGCACTTCTTGTGCGGACGTTCGATGATCACACGGGCAACACCGGCCTGCTTGCACTCTTTGTTGATGAACTCACGGATCTTGAGGTCTTCCAGCAGAAGATCACCGTAGTCCTTGGTGTCGGCGTACCAGCGGCTATCCCAGGTGCGGTTGACCTGCAGGCGCATGCCGATCGGATTGACTTTATGACCCATTAGGCTTGCTCCTCAACTTGACGCACCTTGATGGTGATCTCCGAGAACGGCTTTTTCAGCGCACCAAAACGGCCGCGAGCCCGCGGACGACCGCGTTTCATGACCAGGTTCTTGCCAACCCAGGCTTCGGCGACGATCAGTTCGTCGACGTCCAGGTTGTGGTTGTTCTCGGCGTTGGCGATTGCGGATTGCAGGCACTTTTTAACGTCCTGCGCGATACGCTTGTTGCTGAAAGTCAGGTCGGTCAGGGCCTTCTCGACTTTCTTGCCGCGGATCATCTGCGCTACCAGGTTCAGTTTCTGCGGGCTGGTGCGAAGCATGCGGGTTTTCGCCATTGCTTCGTTTTCAGCCACGCGGCGGGGGTTCTTTTCCTTGCCCATGACTTACTTCCGCTTCGCTTTTTTGTCTGCGGCGTGGCCATAATAGGTGCGGGTCGGCGAGTATTCACCGAACTTCTGACCGATCATGTCTTCCGAGACGTTGACGGGAATGTGCTTCTGGCCGTTGTACACACCAAAAGTCAGACCCACGAACTGGGGCAGAATGGTGGAACGACGCGACCAGATTTTGATGACTTCGTTACGGCCCGACTCGCGCGCTGCTTCGGCTTTTTTCAGCACGTAAGCATCGACGAAAGGACCCTTCCAAACAGAGCGAGACATAGATTAACGTCCCTTCTTCTTGGCGTGCCGCGAGCGGATGATCAGCTTCTGGGACGCTTTGTTCTTGTTGCGGGTACGCTTACCCTTGGTGTCCTTACCCCACGGAGTAACCGGCGTACGGCCACCCGAGGTCCGACCTTCACCACCTCCGTGCGGGTGATCGATCGGGTTCATTGCAACACCACGAACCGACGGACGAACGCCCTTGTGGCGCATACGACCGGCTTTACCGAGGTTCTGGTTGCTGTTGTCGGGGTTGGACACGGCACCAACGGTGGCCATGCATTCCTGACGGACCATGCGCAGCTCGCCCGAGCTCAGACGGATCTGAGCGTAGCCGCCATCGCGACCAACGAACTGAGCGTAAGTACCGGCCGCACGCGCGATCTGACCGCCTTTGCCAGGCTTCATCTCGATGTTGTGGACGATGGTACCGATGGGCATGCCCGAGAACGGCATTGCGTTGCCCGGCTTGATATCGGCCTTTGCCGACGCGATGACCTTGTCACCAACAGCCAGACGCTGAGGCGCCAGGATATAGGCCTGCTCGCCGTCTTCGTATTTTACCAGTGCGATGAATGCGGTCCGGTTCGGGTCATATTCGATCCGCTCGACGGTTGCCGCGACATCCATCTTGTTCCGTTTGAAGTCAACGATCCGGTAGAGACGCTTTGCGCCACCGCCGCGGCGGCGTGAAGTGATCCGTCCGGTGTTGTTCCGGCCGCCCGATTTGGTCAAACCCTCTGTAAGAGATTTGACCGGACGTCCTTTCCAAAGCTCCGAACGGTCGATCAGCACCAGCCCGCGCTGGCCCGGCGTCGTCGGCTTGTACGACTTGAGTGCCATGCTTTCTGTCTTCCGTTTAGCAAGTGCGAGGCTTTGCCCCGCTATGTGATAGGCCCCCGTAGGTGCCCGAGGTGAAGGGCCCCGAAGGTCCCCGGTTACAAATATCAGAGGCCCCGGAACGAATCCGAGGCCGCAAGATTGGGAGCGTGTAACAGGGTTGGGGGTGGGTGTCTATAGGGTGGGAGTGATTTGTGTGGTGGCCTTCATAGAATATGAGCTAAGACTTGTCGCCCGCCTTCATGATCAGTGTAGAAGCTTTATCAGCTATTCGCTCCGCCACTGTGTTTACAGTCCCGTCATCTATTTTGTTTGATCCACCCATGGTGTGGTTATGCTGCTGACCGAACATACGTTTGATCAACTCAGCTTTAATCTCCTTCTGATCCTTTTCCTCCAAGTTGGCAATGAAGGGATCGAGGGCTTTGGTCTCAAGAGCGAATGATCGCATCTGCTTCTCGTTGTCTCGGTGCATTTTTGATTGCCGCGACGCGTATCCGGCTGTCACTAAGAGAATTGCTGTAAGCGATGATGCAGTGACGATGTTGGCCCAATTTATAGCGCCAGAGTCAGTTGGCTCAAACCCGATCCAATACTTGAAACCTAACCATATGATAGCTGCGACCAGTGATCCCATGGATATCCATCGCCAAAGGTCAGCCTCTTCCTTTTCTTCACCAGCGCTCTTTTGGTACCCCCCGGCGACACTATCACGGCCAACCAATTCGTGTATTTCCAACACAGCTTGATGTTTCTCATTCACATCCGCCAAAGCCGCTTCGCCTCGCTTTGCAAAACGCTCCAGTAGCGCCGCGAGTTTCTCGGCTTGTGTTTTCCCTAACTCAATATGCTGAGTATCGGCCGACTTTCGCCATTCTGACAACAGCTCTTCAAACTTCGTATCCCGTTCTATTTGGGCTTCGGAATGTTCTTCAGCGCGAGCCGTTTGCTTTTCCGTGAAGTCAGACTGCCACTCTGAAAGCTTCGTTTCAGCGTCTGTCGAAAGATGATCTAGCTGATCTCCTAAGTCGTTCGCCTTACTTTCTAGTTTGGAGTGAGCCTCAGCAGTTTCTTCAAGTCTTCCCTCTGTCTGTTTGATGAAGCCTTCCATCGATGCGGAAAATGATCTGTAGGCTTTTTCTGCTTGCTTAATGACCGACTGAGGCTCAGGGAGTCGGGACATCGCCGCCAATTGATAGATCTGCAGAGCGTATTGTGTTATGTGATTATTGGCTGTTTGCAGGTGCGTTATCTGAGGTGAATTCGAATAAGCTTGAAGCTGTTGAAAAAAGTGCGCATGTCGCAAGTGTTGGTTGATCTGATCTAACAAAGCCTTTGGAAAAAACTCATCATCTAAGCCGGTAACAATAGTCTGTAAGTTATCTAGAACCTTCGTTAGTCGGTGCCGTTCCACCTCAAATTCTGGTTCGCTGTTCTCCACTGTAGTATCTAAAAATTCTGCAGATTGCCGCAGCGTTTCGTGTAGTGGGTGATTCTCAAATTCGTTAGACCAACGCGACAACTATTAGCACCTCCGATGCACTTCTCGCACATCTTATGCATGCAAGAATATCAAGTGCCAGAGGCATACGTACTAAAACAAAAAAACCCCCGCTTGCGCGGGGGCCATTATCTCTCTCCACAAACGTGATCCGATCAAAGACCGGTGGACACGTCGATGGTGTTCCCCTCTTCAAGGGTCACATATGCTTTTTTGACGTCTTTCCGCTTGCCCAACTGGCCGCGGAACCGCTTGACCTTACCTTTGGTCACAGTGGTGTTCACCGCTTTGACCTTCACACCAAACAGCGCCTCAACGGCCTCTTTGATCTGCGGCTTGTTGCTGTCGATCGCCACTTCAAAGACAACCGCGCCGTTTTCGGACGCCATGGTCGACTTTTCGGTGATGACCGGCTTGCGGATCACGTCGTAATGTTCTGCCTTCGCGCTCATTTCAGACGAGCCTCCAGTGCTTCGACAGCCGCTTTGGTGAGCACCAGAGTGTCACGCTTGAGGATGTCATAGACGTTTGCGCCCATCGACGGCAGGATATCCAGACCTTCGATGTTCTTGGACGCTTTCAGGAACCCTTCGTTCACGGTCGCGCCGTCGATGACCAGAGCACGTTTCCAGCCCAGGTTTGCAACCTGTTTGGCCAGAGCGGCGGTCTTGCCTTCGGCTTCGGCGTTCTCGATCACAACCAGTTCACCTGCTTTGGCTTTGGCCGACAGAGCGTGGCGCAGGCCAAGCTTGCGGAACTTTTTCGGCAGGTCGTGGCCGTGCGAGCGAGGGGTCGGGCCCTTGTAGATACCACCCTTGCGGAAGATCGGCGCGTTGCGGTCACCATGGCGCGCGCCACCGGTGCCCTTCTGGCGATAGATCTTCTTGGTCGAGTAGCTGGTTTCCGAGCGGGTCTTGACCTTGTGGGTGCCGGCCTGCGCGTTGTTGCGCTGCCAACGGACCACACGGTGCAGGATGTCCGCGCGCGGCTCGAGCCCGAACAGTTCGGCGTTCAGCTCGATGTTGCCGGCTTTGCCGCCGTCCAGTTTGATTACATCAAGTTTCATGCTTCACCACCTTCCGCGGGTGCTTCTTCCGCAGGAGCTTCGGTTGCCTCAGATACGGCCGATTTCACAGCAGCCGGGAAAGGCAGGCCTTCCGGTGCTTTCTTCTTGACGGCGTCCTTGACGGTGACCCAGCCCGATTTCGGTCCGGGAACGGCGCCTTTGATGAAGACCAGACCGCGGTCGGCGTCGGTTTTGACAACCTCGAGGTTCTGGGTGGTAACACGGGCAGCACCCATGTGACCGGCCATCTTCTTGCCTTTGAACACCTTGCCCGGGTCCTGACACTGACCGGTCGAACCGTGCGAACGGTGGCTGATCGAAACACCGTGCGAGGCGCGCAGACCACCAAAGTTCCAGCGCTTCATCGCACCGGCAAAGCCTTTACCGATCGAGGTGCCCGAAACGTCAACCTTCTGACCTTCCAGGAAGTGTTCTGCCGAAATCTCGGCACCCACATCGATCAGGCCATCTTCGGAGACGCGGAACTCGGCCAGCTTACGCTTGGGCTCGACCTTGGCAGCGGCATAGTGACCGCGCATGGCTTTCGAGGTGCGTTTTGCCTTGGCCGCACCGGCGCCCAGCTGAACGGCGGTATAACCGTCTTTGTCAGCGGTGCGCTGTGCAACAACCTGCAGGTTGTCCAGGTGAAGAACGGTCACAGGGATCTGCTTGCCGTCTTCCATGAACAGGCGGGTCATGCCAACTTTTTTTGCGATAATACCAGAGCGCATGAATAATACCCTCCGATTACGACTGCAGCTTGATCTCGACATCCACACCAGCAGCGAGGTCGAGCTTCATCAGCGCGTCAACGGTCTGGGGGGTCGGATCAACGATGTCGAGCAGACGCTTGTGCGTACGGATCTCGAACTGGTCGCGGGATTTCTTGTCAACGTGAGGGCCACGGAGAACCGTGAACTTCTCAATCTTGTTCGGCAGCGGGATTGGGCCGCGCACGTTCGCGCCGGTCCGCTTGGCAGTGTTGACGATCTCTTGCGTGCTGGCATCCAGAACGCGATAGTCAAATGCCTTCAGCCGAATACGGATATTTTGGCTTTGCATAGATACAGCCTTTTATCAGGCGTTGAGGTTGAGAGGAGGACAGACGCGCATCGCCAACCCTCATCGAACCCAAAAGGCGGGAATCACCCCGCCTTGACGTTCTTATGAAGAACTCGCGCGTATTAGTGGGGTTGGTGGGGTTTGGCAAGGGCTATTGTTGATGTCCACCAACAAGGTCGCTCAGGACCACGGTACACAGGTATTGTTTTGCAGCTTGAAAATCCGAATGTCGTCGTTTTCATATGCGTACAAGCTAAGATCGGTGGGGGCATCGAAGAACAAATTTGTTTTCGGGTTGTTAAACGCAACCAACTCCACTTTTTGAAAGCGCCTGCGAAACCTAAAGTCGCTGTTCCCAAGGGCAAAAGCAAACAAGAAGGCCGCCCCGATGTGGGACGGCCATCTTTAGTTCAACGGTGTGGGCTCTCATTGCTCTTTCAGAGCAACTGCCGCCCACCGCTTTCCAAAATTATTCAATAATTTTGGAAACGACGCCAACGCCGACGGTGCGGCCGCCTTCGCGGATGGCGAAGCGGAGGCCGTTTTTCATTGCGATGGCCGCGATCATCTCGACGGTGAAGCCAACGTTATCGCCCGGCCTAACCATTACTGCGCCGTATCGCTTCCCTGACATCAACAGGCTAGTTCTTAACGAGCCACGGGTCTTCGACCTTCATGCCCTGATATACCGCGTGCAGGAAAAGATGAGCGATCACAGGGTCATTTGAAAATGGCGAGAATTGCAGATTTCCTTCTCTGACATCGCCTTCAGCTTCATAGATCACTTCGTCGCCCTTGATGGTCACGCGTACTTCAAGTTCCGCCAATGTCTCTGGATCGACCGCCGTGGGATCGTCTGACAGGATCACAAAATCCGCGACCTTTCCGACTTCGATAGAACCCTTCGCATCTTCCTCGAAATGTTGCCAGGCGGGCCAGATTGTCATGGCTTTCAGGGCAGTCATGACATCAACCCTTTGATGCGGGCCCAAAATGTCACCGGACCGGGTGCGCCGGGTGACCGTCGCGGCAAGGACACGCATGCTGTCTGGAAAAGCCACAGGAGCATCATGGTGCGTGCCGAAGATCATATCGCGCTCGCGTAGCCAACCGGTCGGCGAGATGTTGTCGGCATTCACTGGCCCAACCGTGTGATCCCGATGCCAGTCGCCCCAATAAAACGTATGCATTGGGAAAAGCGATGGAAAAACCCCGAGCCGTTTGAAGCTAGCGACCTGATCCTCTCTTAGAAACTGCCCGTGAACCAGAACCGGACGGTTACCGGGGTCGCCATACTTGATCTGGGCCTCTTCGAGGGCTGCGATAAGCATATCAGACGCCCCCTCACCGTTGGAATGAACAATAATTTGGAACCCGTTTTCATAGCACCAGTTCACTGCGTCCTGGAGTTGTTCCATAGTGATGGCCGCGTATCCCGCATACCCGGCAGCATAGTTCCCGACCGGGTCGTAATAGGGTCGGTCCCGTAACGCTGTGAACCCCTGTGGCGAACCGTCAATTGTAAGCTTACAGCCACCGACCCGAACCCGGTTGTCATAGTTCATGGAAGTGTTGGCACCAATATATTCCCTGGCTTCGAGGACATCCGGGAACGCTACGACGTCGATGGGAAGCCCGTCGTCGGCAGCGACTTTCTTTAGTACCTCGACAATTTCACCAGAGGATCGACCTTCTTGCCCGGTTGTGTATCCAAATTTCGCCCAAAGCTTTGTGCCCGCTTTGGCAAATTCTGCCAGTCCATCCTCACCCAAATTTCCTAACATGGGCACAAGGACGGAAAAGAATGCGTATTCTTCCAGAACGCCGTTTGGCTCACCGCTTTCGTCCCGCTGAATCACGCCCCCCGGAGGAGCCTCTGAAGCAGCTGTGATGCCCGCCAGTTCCAAGGCTTTTGAGTTTGCAACACCCAAGTGCCCGGACTGGTGAACGATTACGACAGGCAAATCCTCAGACACTTTGTCCAGTTCTTCCCGTGTCGGGTGGCGCAGTTCCTTTAGTTGAGCATTGTCATAGCCAAACCCAATAATCATTTTCACTTGTTCAACAGCCTGCGCATTCTCTTCGGCCCATGCTGAAAGAGTGGATTGCAGGCTGGCTATATCAACAACCTCGCCATCGGGCGGTGAAAGAAGGTTCGCAGAGAGAGCCTGCAAGCCTCCCATGACGACATGACCGTGGCTGTCGACGAAACCCGGAAGCATCGCGCGGCCATCCAAATCATAGGTTTCGGTCTTGTCGCCTTGGTGGGTCGACACATCAGAAAGAGACCCCACCGCTAGAATGCGCCCATCCTTGACGGCAACTGCTTCGGCTGAAGGTGCCGTGTCATTCATCGTAACGATTGGACCCCCGAGATAGATCCTGTCCGCGATTTGCTGTGATGACACTGGGGAAGAAAAGCTAATAATTGCGGTGACTGCGGTGACAAAACAAAGTGAACGAGCCGAGAAACACATCTTGTGACCTCTTTCTAATTGTTACGTCTAAATACGGAAGAGGTTAGCATCTCAGTCGGCTTGAGCAAAAAAGAAAAAGGCCGCCCCTTTTTGGGACGGCCTTCTTTAGTTCAACCGAGTTGCTCCCGGCAGGTTTTCTTATGGAAAATCGCCTGCCGCAACCGGGCGCGGCAAGCGCGCCTTACTCGATGATTTTCGACACGACGCCGGCGCCGACGGTGCGGCCGCCTTCGCGG
>NZ_WQEG01000016.1 GCF_013033515.1 Ruegeria sp. HKCCA6707
ACCACGTCGGCCGATAGCTCTAAGCCCAAAGCAGTCAATTGGCAGAACAGTATCCCAACTCTACAACTTTTACGCCGAAGCGCATCACCTGCCGCGTAGGTTGTTGCGAAAATATAGTCTCGAAGTGCGTGCCGTACCATTGGGTATGCAATCAGTAGGCGTACCAAAACTTGCTCCTCGGTCAACCGATATTGAGAGGCTACTTGACCTAGCTTTTGCGGGCGATCAAAGCGCTAGGACCTACCTAAAAAAGGTACGGCGCGGCTTTCGCTATTTTCCTCAGTTCAACATTTTTCAATCCTAAAAATTACAAATCTTCGGATTCCCTCATAATCCGTCTGAAACCGCAGGCACGGAGATACCAAAGGTGGATATCGGGGTGGATAACGAGGGAAGGAAAAATGAAAATCTCAGTTAAATCAATTAGTTGTTGCTGAGATTTGGTGCCCAGGAGAGGACTCGAACCTCCACGTCCATACGGACACTAGCACCTGAAGCTAGCGCGTCTACCAATTCCGCCACCTGGGCAGGTGTCGTGGAGGGGCGTTTAAGCCGAGTGGCCGGGGGCGTCAACCTGATTCAGGCAGTTTTTGAAAGTTTTTTGAACCGGCGTTTGATGGTCTGTTGAACTGGGTCAGCGCGACGCAATTGCAGCTTGTTTGCACGACGCGAGAACGCTACATCAATTCAGGACCCAGACAGCAGGAGCGCCATCATGTCCAAACTGGTCACGGTATACGGTGGATCGGGATTTGTCGGCCGGTATATCACGCGTCGACTGGCAGCCGAGGGCTGGCGTGTTCGGGTGGCTGTGCGGCGACCGAATGAGGCGATGTTTGTGCGCCCCTATGGTGCGGTGGGGCAGGTCGAACCACTGTTGTGCAACATTCGCGACGATGGCTCGGTTGATGCGGCCATGCATGGAGCAGACGCGGTGGTCAATTGCGTGGGCATCCTGAGCGAGATGGGCAAAAACGAATTCGACAGCGTGCAGGCCGAGGGCGCTGAACGTGTCGCGCGATTGGCAGCGGCGAACGGTATTTCCCGGATGGTGCATGTGTCGGCAATTGGTGCCGATGCGGGCGCCGCCAGCGCCTATTCCCGCACAAAAGCCGAAGGCGAGGCCGGAGTTCTGGCCCATATGCCCAACGCGATCATCCTGCGCCCTTCTGTGATTTTTGGCCCCGAAGATCAGTTCTTTAACCGGTTTGCAGCCATGACACGGATGGGTCCGTTTCTGCCTTTGGTCGGGGCCGAGACTAGGTTCCAGCCGGTTTACGTGGACGATGTGGCTCAGGCGGCGGTCAAAGGAGTATTGGAACAAGCTGCCCCCGGTACCTATGAGTTGGGCGGGCCCGAAGTTGCGACTTTCCGCGCGCTGATGCAGCAAATGTTGGATGTGATCCATCGCCGTCGCGTGATCCTGTCGGTGCCCTTCTTTGCGGCGCGTATCATGGCTGGTGTCCTGGACATCCTCAAATTCGTCAGTTTCCAACTGTTCCCGAACAATATCCTGACGCGTGATCAGTTGAAAAACCTGGCTCGTGACAACGTTGTGGCGGATGAGGCAAAAGGCTTTGCCGAATTGGGTATCCGCCCCACGGCGCTTGAGGCTGTTTTGCCAGAATACCTTTGGAAATACCGTCCGAATGGTCAGTACGATGACATTCAGAACTCGGCCCAGAACCTGCGCAGCTGATCAGCTATAGGCGATCACCAACAGAATGACGCCCACGATCACCCGATAGATCACATAGGGCGTGAAGCTGATACTGCGCAGCAGGCGCATCATAAGCGTCAGCGCAAACAAGGCAGCAATGAACGCAAATGCGGCCGCGATAGCACCGTCCTTGGCCAATTGCGCATCCGCTTGACGGATCACATCGACAGACAGCAGCACACCCGAGGCCAGAATCGTCGGGATCGACATGAGCATGGCGATGCGTGCGCCGTCCTCGCGAGAATATCCCAGCTGCCGTGCGCCGGTGATTGTGATCCCGGATCGTGACGTGCCGGGGATCAGTGCCAGAACTTGCCACAGACCCATGATAACCGCATCACGGATCCCCCAATCTGCGGCTGTTTTGGTCTGCGCACCGCGCTGATCCATCACGTATAAGACCAGACCAAAGCCCAACATTGCCCAGCCTATTACGGCAACCGACCGCATCGCCTCGTTCCAGCCTGTGACATGCAGGACCAGACCGACAAGTACAACTGGGATAGTCGCAATCCCAAGGCACAACGCCAAACGCGCCTGAGGAGAGGTGATCCGTCCCGATAAGACCTGCGGTATTCCGATTAGAGCCTGTTTTACATCCCGCCAGAAATACAGAACCACCGCCCCAAGTGTTCCAACGTGCACGGCTACGTCGATCGCCAACCCGTGATCGTCCAAGCCGGTCAAGCCGGGGAGAAGAATAAGATGTCCCGATGACGAAATTGGCAGAAATTCAGTGACCCCCTGAATGATCGCCACGAGAATCAATTGAAAAAGACTCATCAACCCTGCCGTGAAATTATAACGCTAAACTTGGGTTCAATGGGTATTCTTGTGACGTCAGAAAGGGAAGAGCTCATAATAGGTCCGATTCGGTTCTATTTTCCGCACATTTTTTCCGAAAATTGGCGGTGTGGGGGTGGTATTTTGTCATTTATGTCAGCAATACTGACTTTTAATCCTCTACCCTATCCCCTAAACAGGCGCGACCAAGCCAATTCATGGAGTCTGACCCGTGGCCAAGCAACCGATGCTCAAGTTTGTGCAGATCGATCGCGACATGCCGGAAAAGCGTGCCGCAGACGACCGCCGAGAGGACTTTGACGAAATCTATGCGGAATATGCCGCCGAGAAGGCCGCTGAGCAGGCCAGCCGGTGCAGCCAATGCGGTGTGCCTTATTGTCAGTCGCATTGCCCCTTGCACAACAACATCCCTGACTGGCTTCGCCTGACTGCAACCGGTCGGTTGGAAGAGGCGTATGAGACCAGCCAAGCGACCAATACCTTCCCGGAAATCTGTGGCCGCATCTGCCCGCAGGATCGCCTGTGTGAAGGCAATTGTGTGATCGAGCAATCGGGGCATGGTACGGTCACCATTGGCACGATTGAAAAATACATCACCGATACCGCTTGGGACAAAGGCTGGGTGAAGCCTGTGGCACCGAGCGTCGAGCGCGGCGAAAGCGTTGGCATTATCGGCGGAGGCCCCGGTGGCCTTGCCGCGGCCGACATGTTGCGGCGCGCGGGTATTCAGGTGACCGTCTATGACCGCTACGACCGCGCAGGTGGATTGCTGATGTATGGCATTCCGGGGTTCAAACTGGAAAAAGACGTGGTTCAGCGGCGCAACGAATTGCTGGCCGATGGCGGGGTCGAGTTTGTTTTGAACTGCGACGTCGATGCCGACAAGTTTCAAGAGATCCGCAGCAAGCATGACGCTGTGATCATTGCCACGGGTGTCTATAAATCGCGCGACCTTTCGATGCCTGGCAGCGGGTTGAACGGGATTGAGAAAGCCATTGATTTCCTCACGGCCTCAAACCGCAAAAGCTTTGGCGACGATGTTGAAGACTTCGACAATGGCCGCCTGAATGCAGCAGGCAAAAAGGTCGTGGTCATTGGCGGTGGTGATACCGCCATGGATTGTGTGCGGACCTCGGTCCGACAGGGCGCGACCTCGGTCAAATGCCTTTATCGCCGTGATCGAGCGAATATGCCTGGTTCGCAGCGCGAAACGCAAAACGCTGAAGAGGAAGGCGTGATCTTTGAATGGTTGAGCGCGCCCAAAGGCTTTACCGGAGACGACAAGGTTTCGGGCGTCATGGTGCAGAAAATGCGTTTGGGTCAGCCCGATGCATCGGGCCGCCAAGCTCCCGAAGTGATCGAGGGCGCGGATTATGTCGAAGAGGCTGATCTGGTGATCAAGGCGCTGGGCTTTGAACCCGAAGACCTGCCCACCCTGTTCGGCCAGCCCGATCTGCCTGTGACCCGATGGGGCACCGTCAAGGCGGCGTTCCAAACCGGCGCGACCGAAATGGACGGTGTTTATGCCATCGGCGATATTGTACGCGGTGCGTCACTGGTGGTCTGGGCCATCCGTGACGGGCGCGACTGCGCTGACGCAATCATCGACCGGTTTAACGCCAAGGCGGCAGTTGCGGCGGAATAACGACCCGCAGCAGTTTATCAAAAAATGCTCCGTAAGGGGCGGCGTTCACAGCCGGACGCCAGCACAGATCAAACCCGGGGACGACGCAGCGATGCCCCTCGGAAGAAGGAGACAGCCAATGACCAAATACGATGCCGATTGGGTGCGGGCGGAAGAGACCAAGCGCAAGTGGATGGTGGAAAATGGTCTCTATTCCGAGGAGGAAGAGCATTCGTCCTGCGGCGTCGGGCTTGTTGTGTCCGTCGACGGACAGCCGTCGCGCAAGGTAGTTGACGCTGGCATTGATGCGCTCAAGGCGATTTGGCACCGGGGTGCGGTGGATGCGGATGGTAAAACCGGTGACGGCGCAGGGATCCATGTGCAGATCCCGGTTTCGTTTTTCTACGACCAGATCCGTCGCACCGGGCATGAACCCAAGCTGGATCAGCTGATCGCGGTCGGTCAGGTCTTTCTACCGCGGACCGATTTCGGTGCGCAGGAACAATGCCGGACGATTGTTGAAACCGAAGTGCTGCGCATGGGTTACTACATCTATGGATGGCGCCATGTGCCGGTTGATGTGACCTGTCTGGGTGAAAAGGCCAACGCGACCCGCCCCGAGATCGAACAAATCCTGATCTCGAACTCCAAAGGTGTGGACGAAGAGACATTCGAGCGCGAGCTGTATGTCATCCGTCGCCGTATCGAAAAAGCGGCGGCAGCGGTGGGAATTTCGGGCCTGTATCTGGCGTCGCTGTCCTGCCGGTCGATCATCTACAAGGGCATGATGCTGGCCGAGCAGGTTGCGGTATTCTATCCCGACCTGATGGACGAGCGGTTCGAATCAGCCTTTGCCATTTATCACCAGCGGTATTCTACAAACACCTTCCCGCAATGGTGGCTGGCGCAACCATTCCGCATGTTGGCGCATAACGGCGAGATCAACACGTTGAAGGGCAACATCAACTGGATGAAAAGCCACGAGATCCGCATGGCCAGCGGCACTTTTGGCGACTATGCCGAAGACATCAAGCCGATTATCGCCGGAGGATCATCGGATTCGGCCGCATTAGACTCGGTTTTTGAGGTTTTGGTGCGTGCAGGTCGTTCCGCGCCCATGGCGAAAACCATGCTGGTGCCGGAAAGCTGGTCCAAACAGGCGGTCGAACTGCCGCAAGCCTGGCGGGACATGTATTCCTATTGCAACTCGGTGATGGAGCCTTGGGATGGTCCGGCGGCTTTGGCGATGACCGATGGCCGTTGGGTCTGTGCCGGGTTGGACCGGAACGGCCTGCGCCCGATGCGCTATGTGGTCACCGGTGACGGGCTGGTCATCGCTGGATCTGAGGCGGGCATGGTGCCCATCGACGAATCCAGCGTTGTCGAAAAGGGCGCGCTTGGCCCCGGTCAAATGCTGGCCGTCGACATGAAAAAGGGCAAGCTGTACCGTGACAAGCAGATCAAGGACAAGCTGGCCCGGGCGCTGCCGTTTGGTGAATGGGTCGCCAAGATCAACGATCTGGATGAATCGCTGGCAGGCGTAACCGAAACCCCGATCTTCTCGGGCGCAGAGCTGCGCAAGCGGCAAATCGCAGCCGGGTATTCGGTTGAGGAACTGGAACAGATCCTGGCACCGATGGCCGAAGATGGCAAAGAATCTCTGGCCTCGATGGGCGATGATACCCCTTCGGCGGTTCTGTCCAAGCAATACCGCCCGCTCAGCCATTTCTTCCGGCAGAATTTCAGCCAGGTGACCAACCCGCCGATCGACAGTTTGCGTGAATACCGGGTGATGTCGCTGAAGACGCGGTTTGCCAACCTCAAGAACGTTTTGGACGAAGACAGCAGCCAGACCGAAATCGTGGTTCTGGAAAGCCCCTTTGTCGGCAATGCGCAATGGGACAAGCTCGTCGAAAGCTTCGACGCACCGCTGGCAGAGATTGACTGTAGCTTCGAGCCTGGACAAGGCGCGCTCAGCGCCGCCTTGGCCCGTGTCAGAGCCGAAGCAGAAGAGGCCGTGCGCTCGGGCGCCGGGCATCTGGTTCTGTCAGACATGAATTCAGGCGAGGGCCGTGTGGCGATGCCGATGATCCTGGCGACCAGTGCGGTGCATTCGCATCTGACGCGGCAGGGGCTGCGGACCTTCTGTTCGCTGAACGTGCGGTCAGCGGAATGTGTTGATCCGCACTATTTCGCCGTCCTGATCGGCTGCGGTGCGACCGTTGTAAACGCTTATTTGGCCGAAGATTCGCTGGCCGACCGTATTGATCGTGGCTTGCTGGATGGCACTTTGACCGAGAATGTCGCGCGCTATCGCGAAGCCATTGACCAGGGTCTGCTGAAGATCATGGCCAAGATGGGGATCTCGGTGATTTCGTCCTATCGCGGTGGCCTGAACTTTGAGGCCGTTGGCCTCAGCCGTGCGATGGTGGCTGAGTACTTCCCCGGCATGACCAGCCGTATTTCAGGCATCGGTGTTACCGGGATCCAGACCAAGCTTGAAGAGATTCACGCCAAGGGTTGGGACAGTGGCTTGGACGTGTTGCCCATCGGCGGTTTCTACAAGGCGCGCCAGTCGGGTGAGACCCATGCGTGGGAAGCGACCTCGATGCATATGATGCAGATGGCCTGTAACAGAGCCTCATATGAGCTGTGGAAACAGTATTCGGCCAAGATGCAATCGAACCCTCCGATCCATCTGCGCGATCTGATGGATTTCAAGCCGATGGGCAAACCGGTGCCGATTGAAGAGGTCGAGTCGATCACCTCGATCCGCAAACGTTTTGTCACGCCGGGCATGAGCCTTGGTGCATTGAGCCCAGAGGCCCACAAAACGCTGAACGTGGCGATGAACCGGATCGGGGCCAAGTCCGACTCGGGCGAAGGCGGCGAAGATCCAGCGCATTTTGTGCCGGAGCCCAATGGCGACAACCCGTCCGCCAAGATCAAACAGGTGGCCTCGGGCCGGTTCGGTGTGACGGCTGAGTACCTGAACCAATGTGAGGAACTTGAGATCAAGGTGGCCCAGGGGGCGAAACCTGGTGAGGGTGGTCAGCTGCCGGGCATGAAGGTCACCGACCTGATCGCACGTCTGCGTCACTCGACCAAGGGCGTGACGCTGATCTCTCCGCCGCCGCACCACGATATCTATTCGATCGAGGATCTGGCGCAGCTGATCTATGACCTCAAGCAGATCAATCCGCGCTGCAAGGTGACCGTGAAACTGGTGGCGTCCTCAGGCGTGGGCACGATTGCTGCCGGTGTGGCCAAGGCCAAGGCGGACGTGATCCTGATTTCGGGCCACAATGGCGGCACCGGCGCGTCGCCCGCGACCAGCATCAAATATGCTGGTCTGCCATGGGAGATGGGCCTGACCGAGGCGCATCAGGTTCTGGCGATGAACAACCTGCGCGACCGCGTGACCCTGCGCACCGATGGCGGGTTGCGCACCGGGCGCGACATCGTCATGGCCGCGATGATGGGGGCCGAGGAATACGGGATCGGCACTGCCGCGCTGATCGCGATGGGCTGTATCATGGTGCGTCAGTGCCAGTCGAACACTTGCCCGGTTGGCGTCTGTACGCAGGACGAAAGCTTGCGCGCCAAATTCACCGGCAATGCAGATAAGGTCGTCAACCTGATCACCTTCTACGCGCAGGAAGTGCGCGAGCTGCTGGCCAGCCTAGGCGCGCGGTCCATTGACGAGATCATCGGGCGCGCGGACCTTCTGGCGCAGGTCAGCCGGGGTTCAGCGCATCTGGATGATCTGGACCTCAATCCGCTGCTGATCACCGTCGATGGGGCACATGACATCGTTTATGACCGCGAAAAAGAGCGCAACGCGGTACCCGATACGCTGGACGCCGAGATCGTGCGTGACGCGGCCCGGTTCCTGAAAGATGGTGAGAAAATGCAGCTGTCCTATGCGGTGCAGAACACGCACCGGACCGTGGGTACGCGCGTCTCCAGCCATATCGTGCAGAATTTTGGAATGCGGAACACGTTCCAGGACGACCACCTGCATGTGAAACTGCAAGGCTCGGCCGGTCAGTCTTTGGGCGCGTTTGCAGCACCGGGTCTCAAGCTTGAAGTTTCGGGCGACGCCAATGACTATGTCGGCAAGGGCCTGTCGGGGGGCACCATTGTCGTGCGCCCGCCACAGATCAGCCCCTTGAAAGCGGATGAGAACACCATCATCGGCAACACCGTTCTTTACGGGGCCACCGACGGCCACCTGTTCGCCGCAGGCCGCGCGGGTGAACGCTTTGCGGTCCGCAACTCGGGCGCCAAAGTGGTGATCGAGGGCTGCGGGTCGAACGGGTGTGAATACATGACCGGCGGTGTAGCCGTCATTCTGGGTGAGATCGGTGCCAACTTTGGCGCTGGCATGACCGGCGGCATGGCTTACCTGTACGACCCTGAAGGCAAAGCAGAGGCGTTGATGAATCTGGAAACGCTGGTGACCTGCCCGGTAACGGTGGACCATTGGGAAGATCAGCTGAGATCGCTTGTCGAACGTCACGCGGCAGAAACGCACAGCCGCAAGGCAGCCGACGTATTGCAGCACTGGGATGTGGAAAAGGGTAACTTTATTCAGGTCTGCCCCAAGGAAATGCTGAACAAGCTCAGCCATCCGCTGACCAACGAAGTTGAGGCTGTTCCAGCAGAGTAGGCCCACTTGTCGAACACGTTCCAAAGCCCTGCGTGACTCAGAAACCACGCAGGGCTTTTTGTTTTCGACGCCAATTTGTGTCAAATCTTGCGATACAGCACCTAAAACGCCTAGCTTTGGCCACGGTTTCTTCGGGAACGCGCAATAGAATGCCTGGTGATACCCCGGCAGAAGTGGATTCTGAATGCCTACGACGTATACAGATCAGTTCTTTGTGCTCGACCCAGCAAACCCCGGTGCCAACGGTACCGTAGTCGGGTCGACTCTGACCGTTTCGCAATTTGATATTGTTGATCAGAATGACAACGGTCTGATCAATCGATTGAATAACGATTCCGTCGATGGGCAGGACATAACGGCATCCTACTTCGACGATATCGTGACGATCCAACTGCCAGGCGGTGGTCAGGTGACCTATACGGGGGTGACGTTTTATCTGGCCGACGGTCGTGAGGTTTTCACGCCAACGGACGGTCAGCTTCTGCAGCAAGGGACCTTTGTCAGTTCGTCTGTTACCGATTTCAGCGATACCGGTGGGTCTTTTGGTTCGGTCGACATTGCCGGTGGCGAATTGGCGCCGCCCTGTTTTACTGCGGGGACATTGATCGAAACACCGAAGTGTCAGCGCAGAGTTGAAGACTTGCAACCCGGTGACCAGGTCATGACTCTGGATCGTGGTGCGCAGCCATTGTTGTGGACCGGAAAGACAACGGTTGCGGCAAATGACACGTTTGCGCCGGTCAGGTTTTCAGCAGGCACCTTTGGCTTGTCACACCCGTTGTTGGTATCGCCGCAGCATCGCATGTTAATCGACGACTGGCGCGCGCAGTATTTCTATGGTCATTCCGAAATTCTGATTGCAGCGCATTGTTTGGTAAACGGCGATACGGTCACGCGCGCTCCGGTGGATGAGATCGACTATTACCATCTTTTGTTTGACCGCCATGAAATCATCTTCGCAAATGGTGCCAAGAACGAAAGCTATTACCCAGGGCACGCTGTGACGCAGGCTGAACGGCGGACGCAGGCTGAAATACTGGCATTATTTCCGGAATTAAGCCGGACCGAGCTGGGCAACTCCAAAACTGTTCGACCAGTCATTCGCCCAAGAGAGGCGCGGTTGATCGCGAATTAGGCCGTTCCAAATCGCCAAGTCGCGACGTATAGAAAAAACATGGCAAAGAAAGCAGCGCGCAAAGCGCGTGGGAAAAAGAAGCAGGCATCAAAATCGAAAACCGGCCGGTCGCTGTTTGCGCGGCTGCGGCGTTGGATTGTGATGGCTGCATTGGGTTTTGCAGCCTTTGTTCTTGCGCTGGTTTTGCTGTTTTCCGTGGTCAATCCACCGGTCACGCACACGATCTGGTCGGAATGGCGCAGGTTGGGCAAGGTCGAACGGGAATGGGTTCCGATTGAAGAGATCTCTCCGGTCATGGCGCGGTCGGTTGTGGCGGCAGAGGATGCGAACTTCTGTCTGCATTGGGGCTTTGACGTCGAAGCCATTCGCGACGCGCTGGAAGACGGTGGGGGCCGGGGCGCCTCGACCATATCGCAGCAAGTGGTCAAGAATGTTTTCCTCTGGCAAGGGCGCAGCTGGGTCCGCAAAGCGGTTGAAACCTCGATCACGCCGGTGGTCGAGATGGTCTGGACCAAAGAGCGTATTCTTGAGGTCTATCTGAACGTGGCAGAGACCGGGCAGGGCGTGTTTGGCGTTGAGGCCGCGGCACAGCAGTATTTTGGAACCAGTGCCGATAAGCTCACCCCGGTGCAGGCCGCGCGACTGGCAGCGATCCTGCCGTCACCGCGCAACCGATCGGTCACCGACCCCTCGGCCCGGACCCGCAGGCGTGCCGCTGCAATCATGGACGGGGCGGCCACCATCCGCGCAGATGGTCGCGCGGATTGTTTCGAGGATTGAAACGCAGGCCCTTCAACGGCTAAAGCTGGTGGGATCAAAGCTGGTTTCGAGTGGAGTTTCATGGCGCGTCTGTTTCACGTCCCCCTGTCCCCTTATTGCCGAAAAGTGCGGTTATCGCTTGCCGAGAAAAAGATCGAGGTCGAGCTGGTCGAGGAAAGATATTGGGAACAGGATCCCGACTTCCTGCGTCGCAACCCGGCAGGCAAGGTTCCTGTGTTGCGGCTGGACGGGCAGATCATGTCGGAAAGCACCGCGATCTGTGAGTATATCGAAGAGACCCGGCCGGAGCCGCCCTTGATGCCCAAAACGCCCGAAGCGCGGTTCGAAGTCCGCCGTCTTGTGGGCTGGTTCGATGATAAGTTCCATCATGAAGTGACAGCGAACCTGCTTTATGAACGGGTCAACAAGAAGGTCACCGGGCAAGGCTACCCTGACAGCAAGAATGTCAAAGCCGGGGCCAAGGCGATCAAGTACCATCTGGACTACATGGCCTGGCTGCTGGATCACCGCCGCTGGCTGGCCGGCGATCAGATGACATTGGCTGATTTTGCCGCTGCTGCGCACCTTTCGGCGCTGGATTACATCTCGGACGTGGATTGGAACCGGAGCTCGGCGGTCAAGGATTGGTATGCCAAAATCAAGTCGCGTCCGGCCTTTCGCTCGATCCTGGCGGATCAGGTGCCCGGGTTCCGGCCACCGCCCCATTATGCTGACCTGGATTTCTGATCGGGCGGAATCGAAAGGGGGGCAGTCTGCCCTCCATCGCGCCGGGGCGCGTTTCCCCTCGAGGATATGTTCAGCCAGATGAAGAGCGGACCCGAGTTGAAAGAGCGGCTGGTGGCGCAGGCCCTGTCAGAGGGGTTTGTGGCCTGTCGGATCTGCAGGCCCTGGGATGTGCCCCATGTGCCGGAGCGTTTGCAGGCCTTTCTGGAGGCGGTATATCACGGTCAGATGGAATGGATGGCCGAGCGTACCCATTGGCGCGGCAACCCGGCCGCGCTTTGGCCTGAGGCGAAATCGGTGATCATGTTGGCCGAGAGCTATTCGCCTGAACATGATCCGACCGAGATATTGCAGCACCCGCAGCTGGGGGCGATTTCGGTCTATGCGCAAAACAAAGATTACCACGATCTGGTCAAAAAGCGCCTCAAGCGTTTGGCGCGGTGGTTGATTGCCGAGGCCGGTGGTGAGGTGAAAGTGTTTGTGGACACAGCACCTGTGCCCGAGAAAGCGCTGGGCCAGGCGGCGGGGCTGGGATGGCAGGGCAAGCACACCAACCTTGTCAGTCGAGAACTGGGGAATTGGGTCTTTTTAGGCTCTGTTTTTACAACTTTGGATCTGCCTGAGGATAAGGCGGAGAGGGATCATTGTGGATCCTGCCGGGCTTGTCTGGATGTGTGCCCAACCGATGCGTTTCCGGCGCCCTACCAGTTGGATGCGCGGCGCTGTATCTCGTATCTCACGATTGAACACAAAGGCCCGGTTGACGAAGAGTTGCGCGGAAAACTGGGCAATCACATCTATGGCTGCGATGATTGCCTGGCGGCTTGCCCCTGGAACAAGTTCGCGGTGGCAGCCAGCGATATCCGCTATGCCGCGCGCGAGGATCTGATGGCGCCGAACCTGTCTGATCTGGCGGCGCTGGATGATACCGCGTTTCGGGCGAAGTTTTCGGGCTCACCCATCAAGCGGATTGGGCGTGACCGATTTGTGCGCAATGTGCTTTATGCGATTGGTAATTCAGGGGTGCCTGATCTGTTGCCATCGGCTATGGCCTTAACCGACGACCCCGACCCAACTGTGGCGGACGCGGCGCGTTGGGCTGTGCAACAACTGACATAAGTGCCGCAAACAGGCTGGACGTGTCGCGCAGGACCGCTAGACCCATTCCAAGCGAGTAAGAGGAGAACCCGATGGCTTTGGCTTTGGGGGTGGATACCGGCGGGACCTATACGGATGCGGTTCTGATCCGGGATGAAACAGAGGTGATCGCCTCGGCCAAATCGCTGACGACGCGCAGTGACCTGGCGATTGGGGTGGGCAAGGCGATTTCTGCAGTTCTGGAGGCGGCTGAGGTCGCGCCTGATCAGATCGCCTTGGCATCGCTCTCGACCACTTTGGCGACCAATGCGCTGGTCGAAGGACAAGGCGGCCGGGTTGCGTTGATCTATATCGGGTTTCGCGACGGTGATCTTGCGAAGCACGGGCTGAGCGACGCGTTGAAAGGGGATCCGGCGCTGGTTCTGACCGGGGGCCATAACCATGCAGGGGGTGAGGCCGCGCCGCTGGACGTGGACGCCTTGCAACGTTTTCTAATGACTCATGACGGCATTTCAGGTTTCGCAGTTGCGGGGCAGTTTGCGACGCGCAACCCGAGCCATGAATTGGAAGCGGCCCGGGTCATCGCCGCGCAGACTGGCGCTCCGGTAACCTGTTCGCACCAATTGTCGGCCAAGCTGAACGGCCCGAAACGGGCGGTGACGGCGGTGTTGAATGCGCGGTTGATTGGGATGATCGACCGGTTGATCGGGCGGGCTCAAGATCAGCTGCGTGACTTGGGGATTTCCGCGCCCATGATGGTCGTGCGCGGCGATGGCGCTTTGATGAGCGCAGAACAGGCGCGCGCGCGTCCGATTGAAACCATCCTCAGCGGCCCTGCGGCCTCAATCGTTGGTGCGCGCTGGCTGACGGGAGCGCAAAACGCGCTGGTGTCGGATATTGGCGGCACAACAACGGATGTGGCTCTGATCCGCGATGGAAAGCCTGCCATTGATCCTGCAGGCGCGCAGGTTGGCGGGTTCCGCACCATGGTCGAGGCAGTCGCGATGCGGACCCATGGTCTGGGCGGTGACAGTCAGGTGCATGTCGCGGCTGAAGGGCTGAGCGGTGGCGTCTTTCTGGGGCCGCGCCGGGTGCTGCCCGTCTCACTGCTGGCCACTGAAGCACCCGAGGTGGTGCATGCTGCGCTGGACGAACAGCTACGGGCCACGACCGTGGGTGAGCATGATACACGGTTTGCACGAAAACTGCCGGGCATGTCCGCGCAGGGTATCGGCGCGCGCGAAGCCGCGTTGCTGGACCGCTTGGGTGACGCTGTCGTGCCACTAGGCAAATTGTTGCAAAACCGCATGGAGGGGGCTGCACTGAACCGGTTGGTCGATCGCGGCTTGGTTCAGGTGTCGGGCATCACGCCGTCAGATGCCAGCCATGTTTTGGGGCGGCTGGATGTGTGGAATGGCGATGCTGCGACTAAAGCTTTGGAGCTGATCGCACGCAAACGGGTTGGATCCGGTGACCTGCTGGCGACATCCCCGCAACAATTGGCGCAGATGATCATCGACCAGCTGACGGAACAAACCGTTCTGACCTTGTTAGAGACTGCTTTTGCAGAGGAAGCAGAGGCTTTTGGCTCCAACCCGCAAGA
Source organism: Ruegeria sp. HKCCA6707 (assembly GCF_013033515.1). Lineage (GTDB taxonomy): Bacteria > Pseudomonadota > Alphaproteobacteria > Rhodobacterales > Rhodobacteraceae > Ruegeria. The sequence continues at coordinate 14,160 of NZ_WQEG01000016.1, forward strand.
ACTGGCCCGCCATGTTCTGACCCAACGCGGATTGGAGCGTCACCGGGGGCTTTTAGCCCTGGACACTGCGCTGAATGTGGATGTGGTCGGGCTTGGGGCATCAGCCCCCAGCTTTTACCCCGTCGTGGGCGCGCGCTTGCGGTGCAAAATGATTTTGCCGGAACACGCAGGTGTGGCCAATGCCATCGGGGCCGTGGTTGGGCGGTTGACGCTGCGCCGGTCTGGCACCATCACCTCACCCGCCGAAGGGCGATACCGCGTCCATCTGGAAGACGGGCCACAGGATTTTGCAGATGAGCGCGAAGCATTGGACCTGATCGAGGCCGTATTACGAAATGAGGCTGAACAGGCGGTACGCGAGGCCGGGGCCGAAGACATCCGTGTGACTGTCGAACGCGATATCCGAACCGCGAAGGTCGAGGCCAAAGACGTTTTCGTCGAGGCGTTGATCACGGTCGAGGCCAGCGGCCGCCCTCGGGTGGCCACCGGCTGAAGCGTTTACTATTCCGCAGCATCCACGCGCTTGGGCAGCACCCAATCGGGGCGGATGAAATGGCATGTGTATCCGTTGGGGATCCGCTCCAGGTAGTCCTGATGCTCGGGCTCGGCCTCCCAGAAATCGCCGACCGGTTCCAACTCGGTCACCACTTTGCCCGGCCACAGACCGCTGGCATTCACATCGGCGATGGTGTCCAGCGCGGTCGCTTTCTGGGCGTCATCCACATAGTAGATGGCCGACCGATAGCTGAGACCCCGGTCATTGCCCTGGCGGTTGACTGTCGTCGGGTCGTGGATCTGAAAGAAAAACTCTAGCAGACGCCGATACGAGATCTGTGCAGGATCGAACCAGATCTCAATACCTTCAGCATGGGTGCCGTGGTTGCGATAGGTGGCGTTGGGCACGTCGCCGCCGGTATACCCGACACGCGTGCGCAGTACGCCGGGCATCTTGCGGATCAGATCCTGCATCCCCCAAAAGCAGCCCCCGGCCAGAACAGCGCGTTCTTCGGTCATCAGATATCCTCCACATGGATCAGAAATTCGCCATAGCCCTCGGCCTCCATCTCATCGCGATGGATAAACCGCAGCGAGGCGGAATTGATGCAATAGCGTAGCCCACCATGTTCACGAGGGCCATCCTGGAAGACGTGACCCAAATGACTGTCCCCATGTTTCGACCGCACCTCGGTGCGGATCATGCCGTGAGTGGTGTCGCGAAACTCTTCCACATGTTCATGGACGATGGGCTTGGTGAAACTGGGCCAACCGCAGCCGGATTCGTATTTGTGGGTCGAGGCAAAGAGCGGCTCGCCCGAGACGATGTCCACATAGATGCCCGGTTCCTTGTTGTTCAACAGCTTGCCCGTACCCGGCCGTTCCGTCCCGCTGCGTTGGGTGACGTGAAACTCTTCGGGTGAGAGGGACGCAATGACCTGTGGGTCTTTGGTATAGCGGGACATGGAACCTCCGGTCGTTTGGTAGATGTTCTATAATTTGGGGGCGGGGGCTGGGAAATCAAAATCAATTTACGGCCAGCCTCGCAGTCCGGATACTGCGAACCTCAGGCATAGGCTCGGTGTTGGCCGGCAGGTTGACGGGAAAGCTGCACGGCCAGAATGCCCAATGTGGTGATCAGTACACCCAACGCGTCCAGCGGTCTTAGCTGTTCGCCCAGAAGAACATAAGCGACGGCCACTCCAAAAACCGGGTTCAGAAAGTGGAAGGTCGCAGCTCGGACGGCACCGATACGGTCCAACAGCAGAAACCAGATCAGCGTCGCAACCAGGCCCGGCATTACCGTGGTATAGGCAAAGGCCAATGCCAGCGGCAGGGTCGGGTTGACGAAGATGGTTTCAAAGATCGGGGCCGCGACGAACAAAAGGGCCGAACCGACCAACATCTGCAACCCCACCACCATCATGAAATTCCCACCCGAGGTGGCACCGCGCACCGCCAGAGTTGCCGAAGCCAGCGCCAACGCACCCAAACCACACAACGCTACGCCAAACAGATCAACCCCGTCGCTGATCCGGCTGCCCATGATCAACGCGACCCCGGCGAAACCGGCCAACAAACCGGCAATCCCAAGAGGCCGCAGCTTTTCGCTGAAGATCAACCACCCGGCCAGCGCGACCAGCAACGGCATGGTCGAGGCGATGATGGCCGCCAGCGACGCCTGAACCGTTTGCATCGCATAGAAATTCAGACCCAAATAAAGGGCATTCTGACAAATCCCGAAAATAATCGTTGCCCGCCATTGCCCTTTTGTCAGACGCCAGCTTTGGCCCATCATCCTGGCAATGGCTACGCCCAGAAGCCCTGAAATCAAAAACCGCACAGCCAGAGAAAATAGCGGGGACGCATCGGCCACAATGATACGCGCGGACGTAAAGGCCGAAGACCAGATCAGGGCAAAAACTAACCCCATCGCAATGGCGCGCAGATCCATTTTTCGGCCTCTTTTCCGTTTGCGGGGACTGTTTCTGAAATTCGTCGGGTTCGCAAGCGGTTGATCTCTCTGGGCTGGTGGGGTTTTCGAGGAAAAAGAGGTTGGTCTGCGAGGCTCGGTTACTCGAATGTCAGCAACGCGGGCCGAAAAAGACAATCACGTTCCCGAATTGAATGATTGCTTTGGGCGACTTCCACTTAGCCATTTACCTTATCAGTATTGTGGGGGAGTCCCTCACTCCATTTGCGTAGCTCATCGAGGAACCCGAGCGCGGTTCTCCCAAAGTCTGTCACTTCGTAAATGACCGATAGCGGCTTGGTTTCGACGACATCGCGGCGCACCAATCCCTGTGCCTCTAATTGACGAAGTCTTTCTGTGATCATCTTCTTGCTGGCACCGCCGATCATGCGCGAGAGATCATTAAAGCGCACGGGTCCGTCCTTGAGGTGCCACAGGATCGAACCGGTCCATTTCCCGCCGATGATCCTCATGCCGCGTTCAATCGCGCATGGCGTTGTACATGCGTCATCGACGCTCTTGCGACCACGTTGGTCCTGTCTGACGCGGGCTTCCATCCGTCGAACCACTTCACTGATCTAGGTTACAAAAAGTATACTAGTTGATTTTCTTCACCTTGTAATCAGTTTAGGTCAAGCCCCTTTGGATGTGGTCGCAAATGGAGACTTAAGATGACCCAACCCGCAGTTCACCTTTACACCGCCGCGACGATGAACGGTTACAAACCTGTCATTTTCTTGGAAGAGGCAGGAGTGCCCTATGACCTCACGGTTGTGAATTTCTCAAAGCAGGAACAAAAGACTCCCGACTATCTGAGGCTAAACCCAAACGGCAAAATCCCAACTATTGTTGACCGCGACGAGAATCGCGCCATTTTTGAAAGCGGCGCCATCCTTTGGCATCTTGCAGAGAAATACGGCAAATTCCTTCCCAAAGAGCCGACAAAGCGCTCGGAAGTTATGCAATGGATGTTTTTCCAGGTCGGGCACGTTGGACCCATGATGGGGCAAGCCATGTACTTTCAGCATATCGCCGCGCCGAACGGGCATGAGGAGCCGTTTTCGATAAAGCGGTACGTGGACGAATCCCGCCGGTTGCTAGGAGTTCTTGACACGCATCTCGAAGGTCGCGAATGGCTGGCGGCAGGCGAATACACGATCGCTGATATGATGACCTATCCTTGGGCGCGGGCCTATGTCTGGGCACGTGCGAGCGTGGATGGCCTGCCTCATTTGCAGACGTGGTTTGATCGGATCGACGCGCGCCCTGCAGTGCAAAAAGCTCTGACCATACCCAAAGCCAACCCGCAGTTCTGGGATGAAAGTGCTGATGCAAGTGCCTTTGCCAAAGAAAATGCCGCGCGGTTCGCCGGTGACGTGAAATCTTGAAAGGACACAGAGGCGGACACTCGCACGGGCTGCTGCATTGAGCACACTGGGCTTAGAGCGGACCATGAAAAAAACGACCTCCGTGTACCCTTAAAATCAATCTCCGCGTAGCAAAAAAAAAGGGCCCCCAATCGGCGGCCCTTGATCATTTGGCGATGACGGCTGGGATCAGCCGTTCACGCTGTCTTTCAGTGCCTTGGCGATGGTCATTTTGACCACCTTGTCGGCCTCTTTCTTGAACTGTTCGCCGGTCGCGGGGTTGCGTACCATGCGCTCGGGGCGCTCGCGGCAGTAGATTTTGCCAACGCCGGGCAGGGTGACTGCACCGCCAGCGGATACTTCGCGCGTGATCAGGCCAGTAATTGCCTCCAGCGCAGAGTTGGCGGATTTCTTGTCAGTCCCCATTTCCTCAGCGAGAGCAGCAACCAGCTGAGTCTTTGTCATAGGCTTTGCCATTTCTTGGTCTCCTTAACGTGCCCGATAATTTGGGCCTCACCGCGTAACTGTAACGGGATATTGTAGGGGAACACAACGAATAGTAGCGCCGAAAACCCTAAAAATATGGGGAAATCGTTGCTTTTTTGCTTCAGAGAAAGGCGGTTTCATCAAAGGAACGCAATTTCCGGCTGTGCAAACGCTCAAGCGGCATGCCCCTCAGATGCTCCATCGCGCGGATTCCGATGGCCAGATGACGGCTGACCTGCGTGGTATAAAAGGCCGATGCCATGCCCGGCAGCTTCAACTCACCATGCAGGGGCTTGTCGGAAACGCAGAGCAAAGTGCCATAGGGTACACGGAAGCGATAGCCATTTGCCGCGATCGTGGCGCTTTCCATATCCAACGCAATGGCGCGGGATTGGCTGAGCCGTTGCACAGGGCCCGACTGGTCCCGCAACTCCCAATTGCGGTTATCGACCGAGGCAACGGTGCCCGTGCGCATGATCCGCTTGAGCTCATACCCTTCCAACTTGGTCACCTCGGCCACCGCGCGTTCAAGCGCCACTTGCACCTCGGCCAAGGGCGGGATGGGAACCCAGACGGGCAGATCGTCGTCCAGCACCTTGTCGTCGCGCAGATAGGCATGGGCCAGCACGAAATCCCCCAGCGCCTGCGTGTTGCGCAGCCCGGCGCAATGGCCCACCATTAGCCACGCGTGGGGCCGCAGAACTGCGATATGGTCAGTGGCGGTTTTTGCATTGGATGGCCCAACCCCGATATTGACCAGTGTAATGCCCGATCCGTCAGCGCGTTTCAGGTGATAGGTCGGCATTTGCGGCAGCTTGAGTGGTTGCTCCAGCGCGGCATCCTTGGTTGTTATCTCGACATTTCCGGTCGAGACAAAGCTGGTATAGCCGCTGTCAGGGTCGGCAAGCTGTTCGCGCGCGTAGGCTTCGAATTCCGAGACATAGAACTGGTAGTTGGTGAACAGCACATGATTCTGGAAATGGCTGGGATCCGTCGCTGTATAATGCGCCAGCCGGGCCAGCGAGTAATCCACACGCTGGGCGGTGAACAGAGACAGTGACCCAACCTCATCATCCGGATCGCTGACACCATTAACGATGTCATCATTGGTTGTGGTGAGGTCGGGCACGTCGAATACATCGCGCAGCGTGAATCCCGCCGCCCCTTGATGCGGAACATGAAGGTTCGGATTGTTGGCCACGGCGAAATGCACCGGGATTGGGGTGTCTGACAGCCCAATTGTTACAGGTTGTGCGTGGTTCTTGATCAGCAATGCGATCTGCTGTGTCAGGTAGGAACGGAACAGGTCCGGCCGGGTCACTGTCGTCGCGTGAATGCCGGGTTCGGAAACGTGGCCAAAACTCAGCCGGCTGTCGACCTGCGCATAAGACAGGGTTTTGATGCGAATTTCCGGGTAATAGGCTCTGATCCGCTCAGCAGGCGCGCCATGTTGCAGAGCGTGCGCAAAAGCATCGCACAGGAAATGCGTGGCCGTTGCATAAAGCTCCTCCAGCCGCGCGACAGCGGCTTTGGGATCAGTGAATTCTTCGGCTTGAGGGGTCTCAGGTGTTTTTATTGTTGTCATGAGAGAGGTTCCAAGAGGTCTATTTTTTCGAATGTGCGCACATCCACTAGCCCGATGTCTGATATCCGTAGTTCCGGGATCACCACCAGAGCCAGCAGAGAATGTTGCATATACGCGTTGTTGAGCGAGCAACCGCAGGCCTGCATTGCGGCAACCATCTGCTCGGCCTTTGCGGCGACCTGAGCGGCAGGGCTGTCGGACATGAGGCCAGCGATAGGCAGTTCGACCAGCGCCAGTTCTTCGCTGTCGCGGAAAATGGTGATACCGCCGCCCACCTCGGCTAGCCTGTTCGCGGCCATGGCCATCTGTTCGCGATCAGTGCCAACAACGATCATATGGTGGCTGTCATGCGCAACGGTTGAGGCCATGGCCATTTTGCCCTGATAGCCAAAGCCAGACACAAAGGCGTTTGTAACGCCCCCTGTTGCACGGTGACGCTCCACCAGGGCGATCTGGCACACGCCGTCTTCTCCTTCGACCAGCCCGCCGATAATCGGCAGCTCGGCCTTCAACGCTTTGGTGGGCGCCTGATTTTCAACCACCCCGATCACATTGGCCCGAACGCGATTGGCCCCGGCTGGGGCTTTGATCTCAAAATCCGTTTCGTCAAGCGCGTGGCCCAGATGGACTGTATTGCGAGCGGTGTCGGGCCAGTTCAAGTGGGGGCAATCCACGGTGATTGCGCCGTCCTGGGCCACGATTCGACCGCGCGCAATCACGGTTTCGACCGGCAGTTCAGTCAGATCCGCGCTGAGGATGATATCCGCGCGCCGCCCGGGCGTGATCGACCCGATCTCACGCTCCAGCCCGAAATGGGTGGCGGTGTTGATCGTGGCCATTTGCAGGGCGATCAAAGGATCACAGCCGCAGGCAATCGCGTGGCGCACGACGCGGTTCATATGGCCGTCATTGACCAGCGTGCCGGAATGGCAATCATCAGTGCACAGGATGAAGCTTCGCGGGTCCAGCCCTTTTTCGGTAATGGCCGTGATCTGGCTTTCGACATCATACCAGGCCGAGCCCAATCGCATCATCGACCGCATCCCCTGGCGCACCCGTGCGATGGCATCGGCCTCGCAGGTGCCTTCGTGATCATCGGCGGGGCCACCGGCCACGTAAGCGGCGAAATCAGGCCCTAAATCAGGCGATGCATAATGACCGCCCACGGTTTTGCCAGCCCTCTGCGTGGCCGCAATCTCGGCCAGCATCTTGGGGTCGCCGTGGATCACACCGGGAAAGTTCATCATCTCACCCAGGCCGATAATACCGGGCCAGTTCATTGCCTCGGCCACGTCCTCGGGTGTGATCTCATACCCGGTGGTTTCCAGGCCCGGCGCAGATGGTGCGCAAGACGGCATCTGGGTGAAGATATTCACCGGTTGCAACAGCGCCTCGTCATGCATCATCCGCACACCATTCAGGCCCAGCACATTGGCGATTTCATGCGGGTCAGTGAACATACTGGTTGTGCCATGCGGGATGACCGCGCGGGCGAACTCTGCTGGGGTCAGCATCCCGGATTCGATATGCATATGCCCGTCGCACAGGCCCGGGATCATATAGCGCCCGTTTGCCTCAATGATCTGCGTGTCGGGCCCGATGCAATGCGTGGCGTCGGGCCCCACAAAGGCGATCCGACCGGCGGTGATGGCAATGTCGTGATCCGGCAGCGCCTCGCGGCTGTGCACATTGACCCAAATGCCACCCTTGATCACCGTATCTGCAGGCGCGCGCCCTGCGGCGACGGCGATGAGTTTGGGGGCTGTGTCGGGCCAACTGGGGAAAGGTGTGTATTCCATGGCCCAACTTTCCCCAATGTGCAGGAAGGTGCAACCCCTGCAAAAGCGGTATCATGAAACCGTCACAGGTTGCATTGGCGACGGCGTGCCGGGCCTCAAAAGGTCTGCCACCGAATGACTCTGCTCCGATTTTCGTTGGCCGAACCCGAATGATAGGGCAAGCTTTCAATACGCGGCAGCAAAAACCGGAGACCGAAGATGAGCGTGACGAATCTGCGAACCAACATCGACCATTGGTCGGAACGGGTGGATATGGCTGCGGCGTTCCGGTGGACCGTGCGGCTGAACATGCATGAGGCTGTGGCCAACCACTATAGCCTGGCGGTCAACGAGGATGGCACCCAGTTCCTGATGAACCCCAACCAGATGCATTTTGGACGGATCAAAGCGTCTGATCTGCTGTTGCTGGATGCCAATGATCCCGACGTGATGTCTCAACCCGGCGCACCGGATCCGACAGCGTGGGGTCTGCACGGCGCGATCCATCGCCACTGCCCACATGCGCGCTGTGTTCTGCATGTGCATTCGATCTTTGCCACTGTTCTGGCCAGCTTGGCGGACAGTACATTGCCGCCGATCGATCAGAACACCGCCACTTTCTACAACCGTTACGTGGTGGATGACGCTTTTGGCGGCTTGGCCTTTGAAAGTGAGGGCGAGCGCTGTGCGCAGATGCTGTCCGATCCCAAAAAGAAGGTCATGATCATGGGCAACCATGGTGTTCTGGTGATCGGACGTGACGTCGCGGATGCCTTTAACAGGCTCTTTTACTTCGAACGGGCCGCAGAAACATATATCCGCGCGCTGCAAACCGGACAAAAGCTTCGGATCCTGTCGGACGAGATCGCAGAAAAAACGGCGCAAGAGCTGGAAGACTATCCCGAACAGGCCGAGGCTCATATGCGCGAAATCAAGGCTTTGCTGGACGCGGAAGGATCAGATTACGCCAGCTAAGCAGGCAGCAGGGGAGGAGTTGCCATGACCGATGCAAGCCACGACGCGGAAGCCGCGCGCTGGAATTACCGGCCTGAAGGGCCTGTTGGGTTGAACCCGTTGTTCAGTTGGCCGCCGCGCCCGATGGAAGTCCTGAACTGGTACAAGGGCGCGTGGTTGCAAATAACAGCGCTGACCTTGTGCATGTCCATCGCACTGATCGTTTATTTTGCGTTTCTACCGCCGCTTGAGGCGATGCAAAGCTTTGAACCGGGCTGGATGTTTCGCATCTGGCTTCTGAATATGGTGCCTCAGATCCTTGTGGCCGGAACGCTGCATTGGTGGCTGTATATGCGCAAGGGGCAGGGGCTCTACAAAAAGTTCGACCGCCGTGACCTGACGCGAAAGAACGGCAATTTCACCTTCAGCAATCAGGTCTGGGACAATATCTGGTGGACGCTGGGCAGCGCGATGAGCGTCGCGACCGTGTATCAGTGGGTGATCTTCTGGGCCATGGCCAATGGATATGTTCCAACGGTCACATGGGCCGCCGCGCCGGTCTGGTTTGTGGTCTGGATGCTGTTCATTCCGATGTGGTCGGGCCTGCATTTCTATTGGGTGCACCGGCTGGAACATCACCCGAAGCTGTACAAGCATGTGCACGCCGTGCACCACCGCAACGTCAATATCGGGCCGTGGTCGGGGATTTCGAACCATTGGTACGAGAACCTTTTGTATTTCTCGACCTATTTCATCCACCTGATCGTGCCATCCCATCCCTTGCACCTTCTGTTTCACGTCTATTTCCAGCAGATCAGCCCGGTCCTGTCGCATTCGGGCTTCGAAAAACTGAAAGCGGGCGAGGCCGACGCGGCCAAGGCTGGCGATTTCTTTCACCAGCTTCACCACAGGTATTTCGAGTGCAACTATGGCACTTCAGAGATTCCCTTCGACAAGTGGTTTGGCACCTATCACGACGGATCTGCCGAAGCGACGGTGCGGACGAGGGCGTTCAAGAAACAGATGTATACCTAAGCGGTGCGCATCGCGCGCGGGGTGGTGCCGAACTCGGTTCGAAACGCGCGCGTGAGGGCGCTGGGGTCTTGGTACCCGGCACGCAAGGCAATCTCGGCGATGGACATGTCGGTCTCTGTCGCCAGCTTGCGCGCCAGGTTCAGGCGGAGGCGACGATAGACATGGGCGGGGCCCGCGCCCAATTCCGCCCTCATACGTGCCTCGAGCACACGCTGCGACCGCCCGACCCGCTTGGCCAGATCGGGGATGGTCAAAGGCGTCTCCAGATTCTCCTGCATCACGGCCAGCGCTTTGTTCACCGGCCCCGTCCGCGCCGTATGAGAGCGTGCGGACTCGCGGGTCATAAAGGTTTGCGCGATCTCAAGCGCCAACGCTTGGCCGTGATCCTGCCCGATCAGATGCAGGATCAGATCAAACGCCGCCATCGCGCCCGAACAGGTGATCCGGTTTCGGTCGATGACAAACCGTTCGCGGCAAGTTTCGATTTCCGGGAAACGTTCGGTAAAGGCCGTCAGCTCTTCCCAATGAATTGTGGCCCGGTACCCATCCAGTAGACTGGCCTGTGCCAACAGCCAACTGCCGGTGTCCAGCCCTGCCAGAGTGGGAAAGCGCCGCGCGGCGGCCCTGAGGCTGGCCTGCGTGCGCCAACCCCCAAGATCCTGAAACCCATAAGACGGCATCACCATCAGAATATCCCCCGACGCGTCGTGTAACCGCGCCTGCGGAGCAACCTGTAGCCCCGAGGATGAGATCACAGGTTCGGGCGTTATCGCCAGAAATTGCCAAGTATAAAGCTGCCGCCCAGACAGGGTATTGGCCGCGCGCATTGGTTCAACCGTGTTGGCAAGGCAGTGGTTGGAAAAGCCATCGAACAGCACAACACCGATTTGCCGCGTCTCGGCAGAGGATTTCGACCAAACTTGCATGGTCAACTCCTAATCCTGCATGAAATTGACCTCAAGCTGGTTCACTCTATCCCCAGCGAAAAACGGGAGCCCATGATGCAATACGGCCTGTCAGAAGAGCAGGAAATGATCGCTTCGACTGTGCGCAGCTTTGTCGAAAACGAGATTTATCCTCATGAAGACCTCGTTGAACGTAGCGGTGAGGTGCCGAAAGAGATCGCGGATGAGATCAAGCGCAAGACGCTTGAGCTGGGCTTCTATGCCTGCAACTTCCCCGAAAGTGTCGGATGCGCTGGGCTGAACCATCTGGAATTTGCCTTGGTTGAGCGTGAATTGGGGCGCGGTTCCATGGCGCTGAACCACTTTTTCGGCAGACCGCAGAACATTCTGATGGCCTGCGAAGGGGAACAGATCGAACGTTATTTGATGTCAGCGGTGCGCGGTGAAAAGATGGATGCGCTGGCCATGACCGAACCGGGCGCGGGCTCGGATGTGCGCGGAATGAAATGCGTGGCTGTGCGGGATGGTGGCGATTGGGTCGTGAACGGGACCAAACATTTTATCTCGGGCGCTGAGCACGCAGATTTCATCATTGTCTTTATCGCAACCGGCGAAGATCAGACGCCTAAAGGGCCAAAAAAGCGCATAACGGCTTTTCTGGTCGATCGCGGCACGCCCGGGTTTACCATCCGCGACGGGTACAAGTCGGTCAGCCATCGCGGTTACAAGAACATGGTGCTGGATTTCGACGATTGCCGCTTGCCGGATACGCAGGTTCTGGGTGAAGTCGACGGCGGGTTCGAGGTGATGAACACCTGGCTCTATGCCACGCGCATCACCGTGGCCGCGATGTCGGTCGGGCGCGCGCGGCGAGCCTTTGACTATGCGTTGGATTATGCCGCCACGCGCGAGCAGTTCGGGCAGAAAATCGGCAAATTCCAAGGCGTTTCGTTCCAGATCGCCGATATGATCACCGAGATCGATGCCGCCGACCTGTTGACGCTGGCTGCGGCGGACCGGCTGGACAAAGGGCTGCCTGCCAACCGTGAGATCGCCTCGGCCAAGCTTTACGCCTCAGAGATGCTGGCGCGAGTAACGGATGCGGCGATTCAGGTGCACGGCGGAATGGGATTGATGGACGACTATCCGCTGGAACGGTTCTGGCGAGACGCGCGGGTCGAGCGTATCTGGGACGGTACCAGCGAGATTCAGCGCCATATCATAAGCCGTGATCTATTGCGCGCGCTGGGCGCCTAAGGAGTCTTCATGCCAGCGCTAAGCCGCCTCTTTACCCCCAAGACCCTTGCCGTGATCGGTGGCGGCGCATGGTGTCGTGCCGTGATCGAGCAGGCGCAAAAGTTTGGGTTCACCGGTCAGATCTGGCCCGTGCATCCCAAGGCGGATGCAATTGCCGGCTTACCTGCTTTCGCTTCCATCGAGGATCTGCCTCATGCGCCGGACGTGGCTTTTGTGGGTATCAACCGTCATTCGACCGTTCAAGCTGTTGCCGCGCTCAGCCAAGCGGGCGCGGGGGGGGCGGTGTGTTTCGCCTCGGGCTTTACCGAAGCACAGGCCGAGGATGAAACCTCGGCGGATTTGCAGGCGGAATTGGTGGCCGCAGCGGCAGAAATGCCAATATTAGGGCCGAATTGCTATGGGTTCGTCAATGCGCTCGATCATATTGCCGTCTGGCCGGACCAGCATGGAATGCAGCCGGTAGATCGTGGCGTCGCGATCCTCACCCAAAGTTCGAACATCGCGATCAACATGACCATGCAGCGCCGGGCGCTGCCGCTGGCCTTCATGCTGACTTGCGGCAACCAGGCGCAAACCCATCAGGCGGATATCGCCGCGTCGCTGCTGGATGATCCCCGCATCACCGCGATTGGGGTCCATATCGAAGGTTTTGGCGATCTTAGGAAATGGGAAGCGCTGGCCACCAAGGCACAGGCTCACGGGGTACGTGTTGTTGCGCTCAAGATGGGGCGGTCGAGCCACGCTCAGGCGGCCACAATCTCGCACACAGCCTCACTGGCTGGAGGTGACGCGGGCGCGCAGGCATTTCTGGATCGGCTGGGGATCGCGCGGCTTGAGGATGTGCCGAGTTTTCTGGAAACGCTCAAGCTGTTGCATGTGACCGGCGGTTTGGATGGAAACGGGCTGAGCATGATAAGCTGCTCGGGTGGCGAGGCCAGCCTTGGCGCGGATATGGCCGAGCAGCGACATGTGTATTTCCCGCCGCTGACCGCAGCGCAAAAAACAGAACTGCGCGTGGCGTTGGGGCCGATGGTGGCCGTCGCCAATCCGCTGGATTACCACACCTATATCTGGCGCGATGCAGAAGCGATGAGCCGGGCCTGGTCAGCGATGATGGGGCCTAAAACGGCTCTAACATTGTCGATTGTGGACTATCCACACACCAATGCCGAGGATTGGGATTGTGCGACGCAGGCCGCTTTGAACTGTGCCGAACGCGTCGGTCGCCCCTTTGCCGTTGCCGCAACACTGCCCGAGTTGATGCCCGAAGATGTTGCCCACCGCCTGATGGCAGGCGGTGTCGTGCCGTTTGCAGGGCTGAATGAGGCGCTCGCGGCGGCAGAGGCCGCATCCTTGGCGCCTCCGGCTTCGGCTGACCCTGTTCTGTTGCCGTCGGACCGTAACGCTGATCAGGTTTTGACCGAAGCGCAAGCAAAGGCGCAGCTGTCACAGCATGGCGTGCGCGTGCCGCGTAATGTTGTCACCCGTCTGGACGCTCTGGGCGCGGCGGACAAGCTGAACGCGCCGTTTGCGGTGAAAGGCGTCGGTCTGGCCCATAAATCCGAACACGGGGCGGTGCATCTGAATGTCTCTCATGCAGAGCTGTCGGCAGTCGCGGCATCGATCGGAACGCCCGAAGTTCTGATCGAAGAAATGGCCCCACCCGCTGTGGCCGAGCTGCTGATCGGTGTCACACGCGACCCTGCCCACGGCTATGTTCTGACCTTGGGTGCGGGCGGTGTTTTGACCGAAATCCTGGGCGATACTGCGCAGCTTTTGATCCCTGCATCGCGAGAGGCCATTCACCGCGCTTTGATGAGCTTGCGTTGTGCGCCTTTGCTGCAAGGGTATCGCGGCAAAGCCGCTGCTGACCTTAGTGCTGTTCTCGACACGATTGAGGCCGTGCAAAGCTATGTCATTGCCAATGCCGACACACTCGGCGAAGTTGAAATAAACCCGCTGATCTGCGCTGCCCAAGGGGCGGTTGCGGTGGATGCGCTGATCCGAAAGGCACGTTCATGAACCCGATCAAAACCCGCCGCGATGGGGCCATTCTGGAAGTCACCCTTGACCGGCCCAAGGCAAATGCCATTGATTTGGCGACCAGTCGGATCATGGGCGAGTTCTTTCGCGAGTTCCGAGACGACCCCGAGCTGCGCGTTGCGATCCTTACGGGTGGTGGTGAAAAGTTCTTTTGCCCCGGTTGGGATCTGAAAGCCGCCGCGGATGGAGACGCCGTGGATGGTGACTACGGTGTCGGTGGGTTTGGCGGGCTGCAAGAGCTGCGCGATATGAACAAACCGGTGATTGCGGCTGTGAACGGAATCGCCTGTGGCGGCGGGCTGGAACTGGCGCTGAGTGCAGATATGTTGGTGGCAGCTGATCACGCCACTTTTGCCCTGCCGGAAATCCGGTCCGGTACGGTGGCCGATGCGGCAAGTGTCAAACTGCCCAAACGTATCCCCTACCATATCGCGATGGAGCTGCTTTTGACCGGTCGCTGGTTCGATGCGGAGGAAGCGCATCGCTGGGGGCTGGTGAACGAAATCGTTCCTGCCGATCAGCTGATGGACCGCGCTTGGGACCTGGCGCGCCTGTTGGCAAGCGGCCCCCCTCTGGTCTACGCGGCGATAAAGGAGATTGTCCGTGAGGCCGAGGATTCCAAGTTCCAGGACGTGATGAACCGGATCACCAAACGCCAATTGCCAACCGTGGATGTCCTCTATGGTTCGGAAGACAATCTGGAAGGCGCGCGTGCCTTTGCAGAAAAGCGCGATCCTGTCTGGAAGGGGCGTTAACGTTTCTCGAACAGGGTGATGAAGGCTTCGTCGTCTTTGTTCGGCCCGGTCGCAAGGTCTCCGTAAATCCGAACTGTCTGCAGCGCCGGAGTGGTGATTTGAGTCACTGCCAGATCAGCAAGCGCGTCAGCAAAACCAAGCGAGGAATAGTGCTTGGCGTTGATCGACAGCGTAAACAAAGCACCGGGTCGCGCGACGCGCAACAAAGCGGGCAAAACATCGGGGCCAAGATGCCCGTGCGTGAACGTGCCCGAGGACACAATTCCGGCATAGCTGTCGCGTGGCACGGGCAGGCCGACATGCAGGTCGGCCTCGATTGCGTCGCGATATACATCCTTGCGCATGGCTTCGGCCAGCATCTCGGCGCTGATATCGGCGGCATCAATTGGCCCGACGCCCAGTCCCGACAAAACCGCGCCGCACAGCCCGGTTCCTGCGCCAACATCTAACACCGGGCCCTGCCCATGGGCTGCCACAAAGGCCCGCGCCGTGTGGATATGCAGTTGGTAATCCTCGAAGGCCGCATATCCGTCATCATAGTCACCGGCCCATTCCGCATAGAGGCGTTTGTTATCTTCGGGCGATTTCAGGGCATAGGCCGAGTGCAGGTTCGGTGTCTTGTCGCTCATGGTTTCATCAAGCCGCAGCTTCGGATTCGAATCAAGTGCGGCCATCAGGCTCTTGCATCCCGGCGCTTGGCAGCCCATCAAAGGGCCATGACGGGGACACTCTTTTCATTCGGACATGGCTATTCCGCCCGGGCATTGTCGCGTGTTCTGGTGCCGCAGGGATGGCGCGTGATTGGCACGTCACGTGACCCGGAGCAGATGGACGCCATCCGCGATGCTGGTGCCGAGCCGTTGGTGTGGCCGGGCGATGACGTGAATTTCGATGGCGTCACGCATCTGCTGATCTCGACCGCGCCGACGAAAGAGGGCGATCCTGTTTTGGCGCAATTGCAGGATGCGATCGCTGCGCGCGCGCGCCAGTTCGAATGGGTGGGGTATCTGTCTACGACGGCTGTATACGGTGACCACCAGGGGCGGTGGGTGGACGAAACGACCCTTGCGACGCCAACGGCTGAACGCGGACGTTGGCGCCTGCGGGCCGAGGAGCAATGGGCCTCAATCCCCGCTTTGCCTCTGCATATCTTTCGCCTGGCCGGTATTTATGGCCCTGGTCGTGGGCCATTCTCGAAGCTGCGCAAGGGTGGTCTGCGCCGGATCATCAAACCTGGTCAGGTGTTTTCACGCATCCATGTGGATGACATAGCTCAGGTATTGGCGGCCTCGATGGCCCAGCCCAATCCGGGCGCGATCTATAATGTCTGCGATGATGAGCCGGTGCCACCACAGGACGTGATCGGATATGCGGCGCAGCTGCAAGGTTTGCCGCTGCCACCTGCGGTTCCGTATGATGAGGCCAATCTGACACCCATGGCGCGCAGTTTTTACAATGAAAACAAGCGTGTGAAGAATGACCGGATCAAATCAGAGCTGGGTGTCAAACTGCGCTATCCCAACTACCGTTTGGGTCTTGAGGCGCTGATGCAAGACTGAGCCAGCGCCCCAAGCGTTTGCTTTATTCAGCGTCGATGCCGCCCATGCAGATATATTTCATCTCCATGAAATCGTCCAAACCATAGCGCGAACCTTCGCGGCCCAGACCCGACAGTTTGACGCCACCAAATGGAGCCTCAGCTGTTGAGATCAGGCCGGTATTGACGCCGACCATCCCGTAATCCAGTCCTTCGGACACACGCCAGACGCGCGCCAGATCGCGGGAATAAAAGTAGGACGCCAAGCCAAAATCGGTATCATTTGCGGCGGCTACAACCTCGCTTTCGGTCTCAAACTTGAACAGTGGAGCGACGGGGCCAAAGGTTTCCTCGGTCGCGACGGCCATATCGGATGTGACACCGGTCAGGATTGTGGGCTGGAAGAACGTGCCGCCCAGCTCGTGCGGTTGACCACCCAGCGTGACCTGAGCGCCTTTTGAGGTCGCGTCCGAGATATGCTCGGTCACTTTCTCAACCGCGGCCTGATCGATCAGCGGGCCAAACACGATGCCTTCGTCAAACCCGTTGCCCGTGGGCAGGGTCGCCACCTTGGCGGCCAGTTTTTCGGCGAACGTGTCATAGACACCGCTTTGCACATAGATGCGGTTGGCGCAGACGCAGGTTTGCCCATTGTTGCGAAACTTCGAGATGACGGCACCGTCAACCGCCGCGTCGATATCTGCGTCGTCGAACACGATAAAGGGTGCGTTGCCTCCCAGTTCCAAACCCAGTTTCTTGATGGTCGGGGCACATTGCGCGTAAAGCTGCGCGCCGATTTCGGTCGAGCCGGTAAAGGTCAGTTTGCGCACAGTGGCATTCCCGGTCATCTCACCCCCGATCGCGCGCGCGGATCCGGTCACCACCGAGAACAGACCGTCCGGCAGCCCGGCGCGTTCGGCCAGAACTGCCAGCGCGATGGCCGAAAACGGCGTTTGGCTGGCGGGTTTCAGAACCATGGCGCAGCCGGCCGCCAACGCCGGGCCGGCTTTGCGTGTGATCATCGCGTTGGGGAAGTTCCAGGGCGTGATGGCCGCAACAACACCGATGGGCTGTTTCACCGTCAATATGCGTTTGTCTGGCGCGTGGCCCGGTGTGACGTCGCCATATGCGCGGCGGGCCTCTTCGGCAAACCATTCGATAAAGCTGGCACCATAGGCGATTTCGCCCGTGGCCTCGGCCAGAGGTTTGCCCTGTTCCGCGGTCAGGATGGCCCCCAGATCGCTTTGGTTTTCCATCATCAGCTCATACCAGTGGCGCAATACCTGGCTCCGCTCTTTTGCGGTGCGCTTGGCCCAGCCATGGCGGGCCTCTTCGGCGGCGGCAATGGCTTCAGCGGTCTCATCCGCGCCCAGTTTGGGGACGTGACCGATCAGTTCGCCGGTGGCCGGGTTGGTGACGGCCAGATCTTTTTCAGGATCAGCTTCAATCCATCGCGCACCCACAAGGGCGGCCTGTCGCAACAAACTTGGGTCTTTTAGTGTGATCATTGCTGATTCCTTTGGATTACACAGTGGAGGTTCGGTGCGATGCGCCCGAGACAGCGGGACCATACTCTTAGTTGACCTGTGCCGAAAGGCAGGTTTCGCGGCAAACTGCCTATGAATTCGCGTTCCTTTGCCGGTTTTCTGAGGTTCTGGCTTCAAATCTTTTTCCAGACCCGTCATAGGTAGACGCCGCATACCGGGTGACCAGGTCGTGGCAATCGAAGTTGCACGGGATTGAACAAGGCAGACTTAATGACGTTGCAAAACCCTTTTGACGAACCCGGTCCTGAAGAGCTTCGAGCATTCTATCTGGATACAGAACATTTCGACCATGAATTTGTTGCGCAAAAAATGGGAATTCCCGGGGCAGTCGGGCGGGCCGATATCCTTGATCGGTGGATGAAAGCTGGTGCCTCGTCCAAGTCGGACCCAAACGCGTATTTTGATCTCAAAGCCTATGCTTCCAAATGGAAAACCAAGCCTTCGCATGCGCTTCAAGATTTCCTGGTTCATGGCTGGCGTGTTTGTCGTGACCCTTCAGAGTCGCTGGATATCTGCCAGTTTCTATTTCACACCAGCACGGATACCTTCGCGCGAGAAGCCGCGTTAAGTAATTTGTTGTCTCAGAGTATTCGAGACAAAGTGGCTGCGTCAGATGGGTTAAGCGAGCGAGAAAGATCGCTTTCCGTGGTGACGATCAATTACAACAACAGAAACGGGCTGTTGCGCACCATTGAATCGGTGGCCAGTCAATCCGACCAGAATTTTGAATTTGTGGTTGTCGATGGTGGATCAACAGACGGATCTGTTGAACTTATCAAAGAGAACCAAGATCGCATCAACATTCACGTGTCAGAGCGCGACAACGGCATATTTGACGCCATGAACAAAGGAGCCCGAATGAGCAGCCGCGAATACGTGGTGTTCATGAACTCGGGCGATGCGTTCTTTGATGATCAAGCGGTCGACTATGTGAAGTCATGTCTTGGATATGCGGATATTGTCTATGGGCATACTTGCACCATGGGATCAGACAAGATCATGCCGCACAAAGCCCTGATGTCGACGGGCATGGCGTTTTCTCATCAGGCGCAATACACGCGCCGAGACTGGTTGTTGCATCAACCGCTGGATACCACATCGCCCCTATCCGATTGGAAATTCAATGCCGTCGCGTATCTTAACGGCGCTACCTATCGCGCGCTGGACAGAAGGCTTGCAAGTGTAGAGCCCTATGGATACTCAGACGAAAATCATTTGATGCGCTACCTTGAACGACGGTCAATCGCGCAAAAGCTTTATCCTTTCTCAAAAACCTACAATTGGTTTCAAGGAGAATTGGAGCGACGCAACGATTTGAAAAAGGCGATTGAAGAAGCGGAGCAATTGTCGCAATGAGAGATCAGAGTGCATCTAAAAGCATGAATGTGAAAGGTGACGGCGTGGACGCATCGGCGAACAGCGTAGTAATTTTCGGCGTGGGACGATCAGGCACGACCGCTTTGTTCCACTACCTTCACAAAGCTTATCAATCGATGCAGCAAGATCACCAGATACGGTACGAGCCCTTTTTGTGGGGTGTCAAACAAGATGATCTGGACACTGCGTTTACGACTACAGACGAACTCTCTGTTCCGGGCATGTATGCGCACACGCAAACCCCATTGTTCCTGAAAGGCGCCGAGCATGAGGCGCTTGACCGGTTCATCTCGGATTTGACGCTGGATGACACACCTTTTTTGGTGAAATTCATCAAGGCCAATGGACGGATCGATCACTTTCTGAAGCGCTGGCCAAATGCAAAATTCGTTTTCATTTTTCGCGAACCCTGTTCGGTGGTGAACTCTGTGTTGCCGATGTTCAGCTTCTTCGGCGATGAATACCATCCTTCGGATACGCGCAGGTTTCCGTCTCAGGCCCTTCTTGATCCTTCCGTTTTTCATGCAGCATCTTATGCGGTCAAGCAGTTGATGTATTGGCGCGTCATGAACGAAGCAGCCATTGAAAGCCTGGATCGCTATCCCGACCGAATTCTTCCGGTGTCGCAGGAAGCTTTGTTGCTCGACCCAAAAGCAACATTGAGCAAGGTCATGGACTTTTGCTTCCCCGGGGCAGAGAACAATAGCGCGATCGTTGACGAGCTGGCCGCCGGACGCGAAGGTCAAAAACCAAGATTTGCGTTCAAAAACTTGGGTGTGACCGACTTTGACGAGTTCCGGTCGCAAATGGACTGGTACGAAAAAACACTTTTGCCGCGTTGCCAATCTGGTGTCGATGTCAACTATTCCAAAATGCGTGACACCATAAACGCCGCTTGGACAAAGGGACGATTTGCTGACTCGTTGCCAGAAGGCATTCCCAGAAACACGATCTCGATGGCGCTCAGGCATGACTATCTGGACAATTTCGGCACAACGAGGCGGATTTTTAACAGCGAAGGTGCTGTTGTCTTCCGTGGATCACTGTTCTCGCGCTTCCCGTTGAGTTGGAAAACCATAGTTGGTGGTGCCATGCCACTTGGGCGCACCACTTATCTAAGATTGCATAATGCAACCAGCGTGGAAGACGGGCTTTTGCCGGAAACCTGCGAGTTGAAAAAACGAAATTCGGTTTTCAAGCTTAAGGTCTACTTGCTCTGTGCGCTGGGAAAGACACTTCCAGCCGACAAGTACTTTTCGGGAATACCGTCAACATCCAATGATCACGGGATCGTCTTGTCGCGAAAAGGGAATGTGTTCAGGCGAGTTTTTTCATCCTTGAGAATTTTAAGGAAAAGGGAAATCCCGCTGCGCAAATTTGACGTTTTCGTCGTTGACAAGTAACCGAATGAATTGGGTTACACCCTGCCGAATACGTGGTGCGCAGACACTGCAAAAGCGGTTTTGTCGGGCGCCATAAGGAAAAAGTAATGAGCGATACACCTGCGGTTCCGGTCTATTTCGAAGGTAAAACCCTGGCCGAATTGGAAGCGGGTTTACGCAAAGGGTATCTTCGAAAAAGCGGATGGATCGAAAGCGCAACGCGGAAGATGTCGGTGCGCATGGGCGAGCCTATTCCGCGTTACACCTATCCCGCGCTTGAGTTCTTGGAAAAAGAGATCAAGTCAGATGTCAGCCTGTTCGAATATGGTGGCGGGCAGTCGACGGTGTTCTGGTCAAAGCGGGTCAACCGTATTGTCAGCGTTGATCACGACCCTCGGTTTATTGCACATCTCAGAAAGCAACTGGACCGCAAAGCTGAATTGCACGTGGTCGAGGAAAACGCCGCCCTTTCCGAGACGGCGTCCGAGCATTTGTCTGCAGCCCCCGCATTCCAGGACCCTGAGCGAAGTAACAACGCCTTCCTGACGGGACAATTGAACACACCGTTTCAAGCCTACGGCCTGCACATTCTGGAGTACCCAAAAGACACGTTCGATGTAGCGATCATCGATGGGATGGCGCGCAATCTGTCAACTTGGGCTGCGCTTCGGTATCTGCAAAAAGACGGGATCATCATCTTTGATGACGCCGAGCAGGCCTATTACAGCCAGGCCTTGCAAATGCTTGAGGATGCCGGATATCGCCGGATCGACTTTTCCGGTCTGGGTCCGGTCAGCGCCGAGGGGTGGACAACATCGGTGTTTCATCAGGCACCCCGGTTTCTCAATGTGGCCGGTGCCGCCCCGGTGACACCAGAGGTGGCAGCGGTGGAGCAGCAGGACAAGACCGGTATCATGGTCATCGGCTATAACCGGCCCAAACATCTGCAAACCGTGCTTGAAAGCCTGAAGCTGCAGGGTCGGCTATCAGATGTTCATGTCTGGATCGACGGCACCCAGGGGCGCGGTGAGTTTGACGGCGTGAACAAAGAAACGCTTAAACTCGCAGAATCTTATGACGTTGCCGAAATTCATGCACTGCGATCACATGTTGGCATAGAAAAGCTGATGCTGGACTCGCTGGATTGGATGAGCCTTCGCTATAGCCGTGTTCTGGTTCTTGAGGATGATTGCTTCCCGGTAGAAGGCGCGATTGATGCTTTCGATGCCGTTCTGGACGAAGTGAAGAACAACCCAAACGTCTATTCGGTTTATGGCCATCATTTTGGGGTCGAACCCGAGCACGACCCGAATTTCACGCGTTTTCAAGGTTGGGGCTGGGCTGCTCATTCAAGCCGCATCCGTGCGCTTATTCCGGAACTGCGTGACATGTTCCTGATGTCCGAAGATGACTATATCGCGCATGTTGAAGACACCAAAACCAAAGATGTGGTCGAACGCCTTGATCGGACGCCGGGCCGCGATGTTTTGAATGTTCTCAAGCTGTATTTCTCGTGGGATTCGGCAACGGCATTTGTAACCGCGCGTCGCGGGATGACACATCGCAGAACGCCAGACCCAGTGATTTTGAACAGCGGCATCGTAGCCGGGATCGGCCATTTCCGGGAAGACAAGCCCTGGCTGCGCAAACCGCCATTCAACATGGTGACGGTCGATGAGGTTTGGGACCTTTATAGTCAGCCCAAGGCCAAGAAAGGCACGGCCAAATAGGCCACTTTGATCGTCGAAACTCCTATGGTGCGGTTGAGTTTTCTTGATCCTCAAGGATCATATCGGCAGCCTTTTCAGCGATCATGATTGTAGGGGCATTTGTGTTTCCCGAAACCAGAGTGGGCATCACCGATGCATCGACAACGCGTAACCCGCTGACGCCGCGTACGCGTAGCGCCGGATCAACAACCGCCATTTCATCAGTACCCATTTTGCAGGTGCCGACGGGGTGATAGATCGTATCCGCCCGCGCGCGAATGTGTTGTTCCCAGTCGGCATCCGTCTGCGCCGTCTCGGTCCCGAACATCTCACGATGTTTGTACGCGGCAAGCGCTGGGGCTTCCACGATCTCGCGGGTCATGCGCGCGCCTTTGATCAGCGTATCCAGATCTCGGGCGTCGGACAGAAATCGCGGATCGATCGCTGGCGCCGCCATCGGATCAGCGCTGCCAAGCGTCACTGTTCCTCGGCTCTCGGGTCGCAATTTGCAGACATGGCAACTGTACCCGTATCCCATATGCAATTTGCGAGCGTGGTCATCGACCAGCGCGATGGTAAAGTGCAATTGGATATCTGGTCGATCAAGATTGGGGCTTGTTTTCAGAAAGGCTGCCCCTTCGGCAAAAGGGGTCGCGGCCATGGACTTTCCGCTTTGCCGCCAACGCCAAATATGGCGCAGCAGGTTCACAGTTCCAGTGAGCCCGATACCGAAATTGTCGGTATCCCTGGTTTTATACGACAGTATGAAATCCAAGTGGTCCTGCAGGTTCTGACCAACACCAGGTAGCGCATGTACCGTATCGATCCCATGCGCGGTAAGGTTATTCGGGTCGCCAATCCCCGACAGCATCAAAAGCTGCGGCGACTTGAATGCGCCTCCGCATAGTATGACTTCGCGCCGGGCTGTGACCGAAATGTCCGGGCCCTTTCCATTCTTGCGATACACCACGCCGCTTGCGCGCCGTTCGTTGAAAGTGACGCGCTGAGCAAAAGCGCCCGTGATCACAGTCAGGTTCGCGCGCTTCATGACCGGAAACAAATAGGCCGCTGCAGCCGAGCATCGCTCGCCATTGCGAGCGGTGTCATGAAACTGGGTCACCTGATACAGGCCTGCCCCTTCATTGTCGCCTCTGTTGAAGTCATGCGTTTCCCGATGCTGCAATTGGGTTGTCGCTTCGACAAAGGCGCGCGAGATCGGGCGCTCTGCCCTTTGATCCGAAACCTGTAGTGGACCATCACCTCCGTGATCGTCATCCGACCCGCGTTCATTGTTTTCAGCCCTTTTGAAGTAAGGCAGAACACTGTCCCAATCCCAACCTGTGCAACCCTGGCTGGCCCAACCGTCATAATCCTGGCGTTGCCCCCGGATATACAGCATTGCATTGATCGCGCTGGATCCTCCGAGCGCCTTGCCGCGCGGCTGATATCCTTTGCGCCCGTTCAAACCGGGTTGTGGAACCGTTTCAAAGGCCCAATTGTTGATCTTGGGGCGTCCCGGCAGCATCGCGACAACCCCCGCTGGCATACGCACAAGAATGCCATCGCCTGATCCCCCGGCTTCCAGAAGACACACTTTTATGCGTGGGTTCGCACTCAGACGGTTCGCCAGAACTGACCCGGCAGAGCCTCCTCCTAAAATGACATAGTCAAATTCCATACCATCCTCCCTGAAGTCCCCGTAACGCCAGTCACGCGTCGCAGCTGTATGGAACCACTCTGATAGGTTGTGTGAAAAACACAATCGGGCGGGCCGGGAACGTCGCGTCAGGTGGTCCGAGATCTCTGCATCGGAGTTTTTGTTCAGGCTGAAACCATGTGGGGTTGAGTGCGATCGGATAGGGCTCTGTCCGTGAACGGGAAGACACACCCCACCGAAGCTCCGCAATCCCACCGAATCCAGACCTTGCCTTTGGTTTGGGCTCGGTGCTGCTGTGTTCTGTATCGGCAAATCAGACATTTCAGCGGAAAAGTTAACTTAACATATTGTTTTTGTTAAATTTCAGAAACCTCCCGAATTATTTTGAAGTTTTTTCAAAATGGGGGTTGCGGCTGACAGACCTAATCCGTAAATACCCCTTCACCGGCGCAGCTGAGGTTGTGCGGACCCACTGGAGAGACGGTGTGACGG
>NZ_WQEG01000017.1 GCF_013033515.1 Ruegeria sp. HKCCA6707
CGCGGGTTTTTGCTGAATTGGGCAGAGCTTATGGCGTTCGCATTCGTTGCCGTTATAGGGACAGTACCATCAGGCGAATGCGCTCAGATCGGTGGTGCCTAAGCGCGCTGATATTGACGTTGCGCCCCTCGGGAGTCTTTGCCTTTCTGAACGTGATGTACCTGACGTTTACCAGCGCCCAGCCTTGCCCTCGCGTTTGAGTTCGGCCTTTCGGCTTCCGAATGCATCCAACGCAACATCCCTTAAGAGGTGTAACTTGCTTCCTTTGATATTATGCGCTGTGCCTGCTCAAAGGACGAGGCATTAACCCACCTCTCAATCCATCCTCGATAAATAGTAGACTCTGGGGAAGAGTGGAATGCAGTAGAATATTTAAGTTACTGAAAATGCTATGCTAAACAAAACCATGACACCTGGTGAAACAGGAATTAGGTGTCTCTCTTAGACACCAAATCCCCAAATCCAAGAACTTACGTTTTTTGATTTCGAATGCTGCGCCATCGTGTGACAGCGCAGCAGGGTATTCTGCGCTGACACCTATTCCCCGTCAGCCAACAGCCTGTTCCGACACGATCTCACCAAACTTTGTAAAGAACTTGCCCGACAGCTTTTTGGCCGTTCCCGCAATCAAGCGGCTGCCGAGTTGAGCGATCTTTCCGCCGACATCGACCTTCGCAGTGTAGGCGAGGATGGTTTCGTCACCATCTTCGGTCAGGGTAACGTCTGCACCGCCTTTGGCGAACCCAGCCGCACCACCTTTGCCCTCGCCCATCAAAGAAAACCCGTCTGGCGCGTTGGTTGTGTCCAGCGTGACCTCACCGGCGAATTTCGCTTTGACGGGGCCGATTTTCAGAACAACCTTGGCTTCCAGATGATTGGGCTCGGATTGTGTGAGTTCCTCACAACCCGGGATACACTCGCGCAATATCTCTGGGTTGTTCAGCGCTTCATAGACAACGTCACGCGGGGCGGTGATCCGAATTTCGTCACTCAGTTCCATTCGACTTTCCTTTGTTCAACAGCATCTTGGATAGACACGAAGTGCCTCTTGCGTGGCGTCTTCTGCAGATTGTTCCGGGCGTTCTGGCCACAGTTTGCGCACCCATTCAAGCAAGTTTTTCATCATCTGACACCTCCCTTTCGCTATCCGTGTTCCGCCAGCGGATGATCTCGGCGAGGATCGACAAGGCGATTTCGTGTGGATCGACCGCGCGAATGTCCAACCCGGCAGGCGCCTTCAGTTGCGAAACCCGCTTTGCGGCCATACCCTTTGCGATCAACTTGTCGCCCAGAACCCTTGCCTTGCGGTGGCTTGCCACCATCGACACCCGACGCGCCGGAGATTCCAAGGCGGTTTGCAATGCCGCAGCGTCTGCATGGCCTTGTGACGCGACGACCACGAAGTCGCGCGCTTCGATTCCCAGGGAGGCCATGTCCTCTGCGTCAAACGCGAGGATATCCGAGGACCATTCGGTGCCTTGCGCGACACAGACCCTGAATCCGGCAAGCGCCGCATGAGCCGCCAGCGCCTTGGCGATCGGCGTGTCCCCAAACAAGACCAGCCGATGCGCGTGCTGATAAGGCTCGACCAGCAGATCGACCGTACCGCCAGACGGACAGCCACTGTTGAACATGTGCACATCATCCGGGTCTGCCATGGTCACCACCTTGCTTGACGGTTTCACCCGGATCATCCGGGGTGCGCCTTCTGCCAGCGCCTCTTGGGCCGAAACCCGCACCGCCCGTTGCACGCAAGCGCCACCCAGATGCCCCAGTATCTGGCCATCTCGCGTGATCGCAGCTTTGGCCCCCGCTTTGGCCGAGGTCGCATCCGCCGTCCGCAACACCGTAGCCACGCAGAAAGCCTGACCCTTTTCCCGCAGCGTGTCGATTGTATCGAAAATGTCAAAACCGGGCATAGGCTAGTTCCTTCACAGTTTCCGAAATTCAGGTTCAAGCGCGGCCAATGCGTCCAGAGTATTTGCCGGTAGATGGGCATCCAGATGAGGCAGCGCTGCCTGCATGGCCGCAGCTATGGGTTCGTAGTTCTGCCATCCTTTCAGCGGGTTGAGCCAGACGACCCGTCGCGCTTTGCGCTGAATGCGCGCCAGAACCGCGCCCAGCGCTTCGGGGTCTGAACTGCAATAGCCATCCGACAGGATCAGAACGATGGTGCGCCCGTTCAGAGCGCGCGCGCCATAGCCGTTTAGAAATCTGTCCAGACTACCCGAGATATCGGTGCCACCACCAAACCCCTCGGCCATCAGCGACAACCGCCCGGCGGCGCGCAGCGTGTCATGGTCGCGCAAAGCATCCGTAACCCGCATCAACCGTGTGTGGAAAAGATAGGCATCCGCCTCGGCTCCACTACCGATCAACCCCTTAAGGAAAGCAAGAAACACCCGCGCATAAACGGTCATCGACCCGCTGACATCGCACAGCGCCACAATCCGCATCGGGCGCGGAGGCCGCGAACGGCGATAGAGGTCCAACGGCTCTCCTCCGCGCGCCAGACTGGCCCGCTGTATCCGCCGCATATCCAGAGCGGGACCTCGGAGCGCCTGTTTGCGCCGACGCGAACGGCGGTCGCGCATCGCCCGCGCCAGCGCCAAAGCGGCCTGTTCCGCCTGTTTAAGAGACTGTTCATCCATCAACTCGCGCAGATCCCGGCGCGACAGGTTGGCTGTTTGGGTCGCCATCAACCGCCCATCCGTTCCTTCACCTTCTCCATCACCCGGATCGGGAATGGTGGCCGCCTGATCAGAGCCCGTCTGGGAATTGTCCGTGTCTTGGTTCAATCCTTGCCAAATCATCGGCTTTGCCGATTGCACCCGCACATGAGACGACTGAGCCGTGCCCTGCCGTTGCTTGCCCGCATTGAACCAATAGGCATCGAACAGTTCATCAAACCGCCGCCAGTCCTCGGCATCCCCGGCCAACAAAACGCACAAGGCTTGCCGCGCCTGCGCCGCATCGGTTGCCTCGGTCGCGGCAAGCGCCGCCAGCGCATCCCCGGTTTCCGCCGGGCCCACACGCATCCCGTTCATCCGCAGATGGGCAATAAACCCCGCCATCCGGTCGGCCAGACCCGCCGCGCGAGCCGGAAAGCGCGTCACCTGCATCACGCCACCTTCCCGATCAGCCGGTCCATCACCTCGGGCGGGGCGGCGTCATAGTCCGCCGCCGTCTTGAGCAGACAGACCAGAGTAGCCTGCACTGCCTCGCGCGATTGCGCCAAATCGTTGACACCCAATCCGGACAGAGCCGCCGCCCAATCCAGCATCTCTGCAATGCCGGGCGTTTTCTCCAAATCCTCACTGCGCAGGGCCTGCACAACGCCGACGATCTGCCGTGCCAACAGCCCCTCGACCTCGGGCATCCGCGCCCGCAGGATCGCCAATTCCGTCTCGCGCGATGGATAATCCAGAAAGCTGTACAAACATCTACGCCGCAATGCGTCCGACAGATCCCGCGTTCCGTTTGCGGTCAGGATCACCACCGGTCGCGAGCGTGCTTTGATCGTACCCAGTTCAGGGATCGTGATCTGATACTCAGAGAGGATTTCCAGCAGATAAGCTTCAAACTCCTCATCCGCCCTATCAATCTCATCAATCAGCAAAACCGGAGATGTGTCTTGCGAAATAGCCTCTAACAAAGGGCGTTTCAGCAGGTATTCATCAGAAAACAACTGCGCTTCCCCAACACCACCATCCGCCTCGCTCGCTCGGATCGCCAGCAACTGCCGCTGATAATTCCACTCATAGATGGCGTGGCTGGCATCCAGCCCTTCGTAGCATTGCAACCGGATCAGCTGTGTTTCAGACCACGCCGCCATCGCCTTGGCCACCTCGGTCTTGCCGACACCGGCAGGCCCCTCAAGCAACAAAGGCCGCCCCAAGGCCCGCGCCAGATGCAGCGCCATCGCCAGGCGGTCGTCAGCGACATAGCCCTGTTCGGCCAATCCGTTTTGCACTTCCATCAAAGTCACAACCAGGATCCCATCTTCATCTGGCCAAAAATATCACGGGGGAGGTTCGGAGGGGGTGGAACCCCCTCCGTCCGGTCGGACCGGCGTCAGCCGGTCCGAACCCATTCACCCATGCAACCCCAGCCCGTTGGCGATCTTCCAGATCCGCCAATGATCATGCG
Source organism: Ruegeria sp. HKCCA6707 (assembly GCF_013033515.1). Lineage (GTDB taxonomy): Bacteria > Pseudomonadota > Alphaproteobacteria > Rhodobacterales > Rhodobacteraceae > Ruegeria. The sequence goes on from NZ_WQEG01000017.1 coordinate 4,150, forward strand.
GCATATGGCTTTGCACCAACCCAAACGGCCGGAACGCGTCATGCACAGCATTCGAGAACGCGGGCACACCGCCCACATTCGGGCTCTCTCCCACGCCCTTGGCCCCAATCGGGTGATGCGGCGACGGCGTTACCGTGTGATCGGTGGTGTAGTTTGGTGTCTCCCAGGCTGTTGGCAGGAAAAAGTCCATCAACGTGCCGGTTTTGACATTGCCCATCTCGTCATAGGCAATCTCTTGCCCCATCGCGATAGCCAACGCTTCGGTCACACCGCCATGCACCTGCCCTTCGATGATCATCGGATTGATCCGCGTGCCGCAATCATCCAGTGCATAGAACTGCCGCACTTCCCACTCGCCGGTATCCACGTCAATCTCCATGACACAGATATAGGCCCCGAACGGATAAGTCATATTCGGCGGGTCGTAATAGCTGACCGCCTCCAACCCTGGTTCCAGCCCCGGGATGGCCTGATTATAGGCTGCAAAGGCGATCTCTTTCATGGTCTTGAAGCGCTCCGGCGCGCCTTTGACGGCAAAGCGGTCCACATCCCATTCGACGTCGTCGTCATGAACCTCAAGCAGATAGGCCGCGATCATCTGCGCCTTGGCGCGGATCTTGCGCGCGGCCATCGCCGTTGCCGCCCCCGCCACTGGTGTGGACCGGGACCCATAGGTCCCAAGACCGTATGGCGCGGTATCCGTGTCGCCCTCTTCCAGCGTGATGTCATCAGCGGGCAGGCCAATCTCGCTGGCGATGATCTGGGCGAAGGTCGTGGCATGGCCCTGACCTTGGCTGATCGTCCCCAACCGCGCGATTGCAGAGCCGGTTGGGTGGATACGGATTTCGCAGCTGTCGAACATGCCCAGCCCAAGGATATCGCAGTTCTTAACTGGCCCGGCCCCGACGATTTCGGTGAAATGCGTCAGGCCAATCCCCAGCAGCTTACGGGTCTTACCGGCTTTGAACTCCTCGATCCGCTGCGCCTGTTCTGCGCGCAGACCGTCATAGTCCACAGCTTTCAGCGCTTTGTCCCAGGCCGTGTGGTAATCGCCCGAGTCATATTCCCAGCCCAGCGCAGATTGGTACGGGAACTGATCGGCCTTGATGAAGTTGATCCGGCGCAGTTCTGCCGCGTCCATGTTCAACTTGATGGCCAGCACCTCGATCATGCGTTCGATGAAATAGGCGGCCTCGGTCACGCGGAAGGAACAGCGATAGGCTACGCCACCCGGTGCCTTGTTGGTATAGACCCCATCGACAGCCAGATAAGCGGTCGGGATGTCGTAGGACCCGGTGCAGATATTCATGAACCCCGCCGGGAATTTGGTCGGGTCGGCACAGGCGTCAAAGCCGCCATGATCCGCCGTGGTATGGCACCACAAACCGGTGATCTTGCCGTCCTTCGTGGCCGCGATCTTGCCCTGCATCCAGTAGTCGCGGGCAAAGGCGGTGGACATAAGGTTTTCCATCCTGTCCTCGACCCACTTCACAGGCTTGCCGGTGACGATCGAAGCCACAACCGAGCAGACATAACCCGCATAGGCCCCGACCTTATTGCCGAATCCGCCGCCAATATCGGGACTGATCACACGGATATTGTGTTCAGCCACGCCCGAGATCAGCGAGACAACAGTGCGGATCGCGTGCGGCGCCTGAAACGTGCCGTACAGCGTCAATTTGCCCGTCACCTTGTCCATGCTGGCCACACAGCCGCAGGTTTCCAGCGGGCAGGGATGGGTCCGGTGGTAATAGACCATCTCTTCGGCGACCACGTCGGCCTCGGCCAGAACTGCCTCGGTCGCGTCCTTGTCGCCCTGTTCCCATGTGAAAATGTGGTTGTGATGCTTACGGGGGCCATGCGCGCCTTCGGTCTGGCCTTCCAGGTCTTCGCGCAGGACCACATCGGATTTCAGTGCCTCGAAAGGGTCGGTCAGAACCGGCAGTTCCTCGTACTCGACTTCGACGAGTTCCACCGCATCCGCAGCGATATAACGGTCTTCGGCCACGACATAGGCGACCTCCTGGCCCTGAAACAGCACTTTGCCATCGGCCAGCACCATCTGTTTGTCACCGGCCAACGTTGGCATCCAGTGCAGACCCAGCGGCGATAGGTCTTCGGCGGTCAGTACTGCAATCACACCGGGCAGCGCCAGCGCCGCCTCTTTGTTTACACTCACCACGCGGGCATGGGCATAGGGCGAGCGGACAAAGTCGCCGAACAGCATCCCGTCCAGCTTGATGTCATCTACATAGTTACCTTTGCCCTGGGTAAACCGCACATCCTCGACGCGTTTGCGCGAACTGCCCATGCCTTTGAGGTTGGCGGCGCGTTCTTCGGGGGTCATGGTCTGGTCGTTCATTCCGCGGCCTCCTTCTGAGCATTCAACATATCCGCCGAGGCCGAGATCGCCTTGACGATGTTCTGATAGCCGGTACAGCGGCAAAGGTTCCCGGCCATGCCAAAACGGATGTCTTCCTCGGTCGGGTTCGGGTTTTCCTGCAGCAGGCGATGCGCGCGGGTGATCATGCCCGGCGTGCAAAAGCCACATTGTAACCCGTGATGTTCACGGAACATTTCCTGAATGACACCCAGGCTCCCGTCCTCGTTGGTCAGGCCTTCGACGGTGGTGACATCCGCCCCGTTCACCTGTGCCACAAAAGTTGTGCAGGATTTGACCGACTTGCCATCGATATCCACGGTGCAGGCCCCGCAATGGCTGGTTTCGCAGCCGATATGAGGCCCGGTGATTTTCAAATCTTCCCGCAGGAAATGGATCAGCAGCGTGCGCGGCTCGGCCAGACCTTCGACCTGCTTGCCGTTCACGGTGAGTTTGACGTGCATTTTCGACATTTGTTGTTCCTCCCCTCAACCCGCGCGGCTTTGTGCGCGGTCGATGGCGCGGCGCAACATCACCGCAGCCACGTGTTTCTTGAATTCGACGGGGCCGCGATTGTCAGCCACCGGGTCAATCGCGTCGAGCATTGCGGCAACGCAGCCCTCGACATCGCCACTTGCGAGCGCCGCGCTGGCACCCTCGGACCAGACCGGCGTATCGGCCAGATTGGTCATCGCGACCGAGGCCGTGCCATTGCCGACCATCACCGCAGCCGCGGCAGTGGCATAATCTCCGATCTTGCGCTTTTGCTTTTCATAGGCCTGCCCGACAGCTGCACCAGGCACGGGGATATGAATGCGGGTCAGGATCTCTTCATCCTCACGCGCGGTGAAATATGCAGCCTCATAGAAGTCGCGCGCCGCGACGCTGCGATTGCCATCGGGGCCAGACAGATCAAACGTGGCGTTCAGGCATTGCATAAGCCCCGGCATGTCGTTGCCCGGATCACCATTGGCCACATTGCCCCCTACAGTGCCGACATAGCGGACCTGCGGATCGGCGATCTGCAACGCGGCCTCGCGGATCAGCGGGATCGCCGAGGCCAGCCCGTCATGGGTGATCAACTCATGCTGCGTAACCATCGCACCCAATGACACCGTGTCGGCTCCGACCTCGATGCCCTTCAGTTCTTCAATGGCTTGCAAATCGACCAGATGGCCCATCTCAGCCATGCGCAGCTTCATCATCGGGATCAGGCTGTGCCCACCCGCAAGCACGCGCGCCTCATCTCCGTGTTCCTGTAGAATGCCGATGGCCGAGGCGATGTCGCCTGGCCGGTGATACTCAAAACCGGCTGGTATCATGTTTTCCTCCCTGGGTCCGAGCGGTATGCCTTGGGGGACCTGGAACAAGGAAAGGATGACGCGCGTAGGCGATCCAGCAGACAGAAACCGGGCGCGCAGCTTGTTTCACGAAATGCGAATAAGCTGCACGAGCTGCGATCAGAGGCCCAGCGCTTCGCGAATATCCGTCAGGCGTGATCGGCTGACAGGCACCTTGGCCAACGCATCAACCCCGTCGAAATAGCAGGTGCCATTGTCCTTGTGCCGCTCAAAGCTAGAGACGTGTTTGGGATTGACCAGATAACTGCGATGCGCGCGCAGGAACCCGTCCGGTTTCAAACGGGTCGCCGCCTCGGTGATCGACCAGGGACAGAATAATTTCTCAGATCCCATGTAGAGAACGGTGTAGTGCCCCTCGGCCCGGATGGCGGCAATACTTGCAGGTTCGGTGAAAAAGGTCTGCCCTTCCCGCTCAAACGGTACACCCGCGCGCAAGGTCGCCGGCTTCGGCACGGGTTCTAGGCTAGGCTGCTCTTTGGGTTCGATGAACGAAATACCGGTCAACAGAAAGGCACCGCAGATCAAAAAAACCGAAACCGTAACGCCCATTGCCAGAATCTGATTGTCCAGCGCTGGACCCGCCCCACCCGCGCTGCCGGTGGCGACAAAATCGGTCAGTCCCGTTGCCACGAAATGCATCGAGAACACGGCCAACCCGAAACAGATCGTCCCCAGCAAGATATTACGCTGAGTTCGATTGCCATATGCCACCCAGATGGCCGCCACAGACAGGATCACCGAGGCCAGTGTCGACAAAGCTACATCAAGCAGGTTGTAGACAGGGCGACAGAGCTGCATTCCGGCCATGCCGATATAGTGCATCACCACAATGCCCAACCCGACAATGATCCCCGATCCAATAATCGTCTGCGACGTGCGCGGCCGGAAATGCAGAACAAGCAATGCCAACCCAACCATCAGGATCGCAACCAAGGCCGATATCAGCGTGATCAGCGCGTCATAGTAGAACAGGATCGGCAATTGCAGGCCCAGCATGGCCACAAAATGCATCGACCAGATGCCACCACCCAGAATGACCGCTGCCAATGCGACCACAAGCTTGCGCCGTTGCGGCTCTAACTTGGAGGCGCCATGGGTCAGGTAGAGGCCGGTGAATCCGGCCATCAGCGCCACCGCCAACGAGGCCGCCACAAGCCAGCCGTTATGCGAATAATCCAGCATCGCGTTTGCGCTTCCTCCCTGACGCAAGCGTGACGTTAGCAAACCGATCACAGCACGACAATCTGAGAGCCAAGGACAAAGGCACGCAACTATTGAATGACGGCGTTTTCCCAGGCTGAGATGAACTTTTTCCTCTTCAGGCTATCCAGAAACGTCAACAGGGCAGGGTTCAGCCCAATGGTTTCCTGTTCGCTCACAGTGTCCTCCGCAACCAGCAAAGGAAGGGGCGATTGAGTGGTGGACTCATTTGGTCTGTCCGAAACAAGATACCGCAAGAACTGCTGAGCGGCCTGAACTGATTGGGTCGCACTGGAAACCATCACCGTCCGCATCATGGTTGTTTGAAAATCTGACGGCAGAATGACTTCCAGGGCATCCTGCCCTTCGGCCTGCGCGCTCGCATAGCTGCCAAGCACATTATATGCGACGTGAATCTTACCCTCCACAAGATCTGAAATCATGTCGCCCGAGCAGCAATAAAGCTTAACTCGCAGACCCCCCATGATTTCCATCAAGCGCCAATAGGTTTCCGAGACACGAGAATCCTGTGTAGCAAATAGATAACCCAAACCCGATTCTCGAACATCATATGTTCCGATTTTGCCGCGAAACATGTCAGGCCGTTCGCGCATCGCTTCGATCAAGTCCTGACGGGTTTCAGGTAACGCGCGTCCTTCGAAAGCAGAACGATTGATAACAATCGTAGCGGGTTCAGAGGTAAAGGCGAAAAGGCTATGGTGCCATTGTGTCCATGGTGGAACCTCCACATCTTCCAGCCGAAGCGCAAAACCGTCATTTGCAAGCTTTAGCTGCAAGTCCATTGCGCTTGAGATAATCACATCGAATGCACTGGGATTTGCCCGCACCCGCCGGTCGATATCCGCCGAGCCGGTCACCAGGTATTCGACACTGATCAGGGGGTTTTCTGCGACAAATCCTTCGATAAATGGAGCAAAAAGCAAGGTGTCGGTGCTGGAAATAACGCGCAATTGCGGCCCCTCGGCACCCTCATTGAACACAAAACGCTCTTCCCAATCATCGGCTGACGCACAAAGGGGCAAGAGAAGCAGGATTACAGCGATAAGATAACGCATGCGCCGCCCTCTGGCTTGTTTGACAACTCCAATGTGCCGCCATGTGCGGTGGCCACGTCTTGCGCGATGGTCAAACCCAATCCAGAACCAATTGTTCCGGTCGCATTCTGCCCGCGTTCAAATCGTCTTGTCAGCATGTCGATTTCTTCTGACGGAAACCCAGGGCCAGCATCGCTGACCTTAATCTGAACATTTGGGTCTGCCCTGACGTCTATGACGACCGTGCTGTCCACAGGGGCGTATTTCAACGCATTATCGATCATATTCCGCACCGCGTTTTGCAACAGGATCGGATCACCGGAATAGGGTACAGCCCGCGCTCCGGTCAGCGATAACGTGAGCTCTCTCATCTCCGCTATGGGTGTCAGCCGCTGGACAAGATCCTTGGTCAATACAACAAGGTCGATGTCTTCACGCTCCAGATGATCGGCACGAAACGTAATCATGGCGTGGTCCAGCAATTGCCCAGCCGCACGAGAGCTTTCGTCAATTGCGCGCACCATGGCCCGCAACGCTTCGCGATTCTCTTTGCGTTCGACACGATGAAGCGTCGCTTCGGCATAAGACCTGACAGTCGCCAATGGCGTACGCACGCGATGGGCTGCTTCGGCAATGAAGTCTTCAGACTGACCAAGCGACTGATCCAACCGCCCCATCAAAGAATTCAACGAGGTCACCAACGGTGCCATTTCACGCGGGACAGGCTTGCGAAACGGGCTGAGGTCCTGGGGCCCCCGGCGGGTGACCGAGGTCGTCAATTTATTCAGCTGACCAATGGTCGTTGACGCGACCCAAAAGGACAGGCAGGCAGCCAACAGAAAGAACCCAATTCCCAGAAACGCGGCATTGCGTGAAATCTGATCCATGGTTTGGGACAACGCGTCCTGGGTTTGGCCAAGCGCCACTTCGATCTGAGTCTGTTTTCCAAGCCCGACCAAAGTTCGCCCCGCATTCACCTGGCGAATGCTTTCACCGCGCATTTCCGTTGATTGGAACGTCCAATTTGCCTGTGCGACTGGTTCGTCAACTTGCAACTCATCATATCCGGAAATGAACGCGCCATCCTGATAGATGGCATAGAACACGCGATCGTCCGACGGTGTTGTCAGCATTGAAAACGCCGCATAAGGGATGTCGATTTCAAGTTGCCCATCCCGGATCGCGGCCGCGTCGAGGATCGAAGCTACAGAGGCGCTCAGAATATTATCCTGACCTTGCTGGGCTACGCGCGCTGCATAGCTGCGCACTGCAAGAAATAGCAGGATTGCCAGTATCGCCGCACCACCGATCAGTGTCAAAACAAGGCGGTTTCTTAGCGACCCAGAGACAGTGGGGCTATCCGTCATGATCCAACCTGTAGCCCAACCCCCGTAGGGTCGTTATCTTCAAGTCCGAAGCTTCGAGGTGTTTTCGCAACCGCCCGACGTAAACTTCAATCGCGTTGTCAGAAACATTGTCATCATAGGTGAACAGCCTATCGGCCAGTTTCTGCTTGGAAAAAACCTGACCCGGAGCATTTATGAACAGCTCCATCAGCCTTAACTCGCGGTTTCGTAGCGAGATGTCGCGACCGCCGACCGAAAAGTGACCGGCAACCGGGTCGAAAACGATCCCTCCAACTTCGATCCTGGATTTCGCATTACCCGATTTCCGCCGCAACACCGCACGACAGCGCGCCTCAAGCTCGGCATGATCGAAGGGTTTTGTGACGTAGTCATCTGCCCCCATATCGAGCGACCCGATTCGATCTGAAACCTGACTTCGCGCGGTCAAAACGATGACCGGTGTGTCTAGATCACTGGCGCGGTGGCGTGCCAGGAACTCTCTTCCGTCACCATCAGGCAGCATGATGTCCAGTAGGATCAGATCATATTCCTCGACTTCTGCATAAGCCGTGGCATCGTCTAATTTCGCTGCATGATCAACGACATGACCATCCAATCGCATGCGTGACGTGATGGCGTTCGCCAGGTCCAGGTTATCTTCTACAAGAAGAAATTTCATAAGCCTCAGGAAATCTTCGCGACCGTGACAGGTTGATGTCAGGTTCATATGTTTAGGATCGCAACAGTCTGAGCCGTCAAACGGCCGATTGTCAAATGGGAGGACATCATGACAACATTGAAACTGGGCCGTCGGGCCCTAATCGCAGCTGTGGCCGCATTTGGCCTAAGTGGCCCCGCTCTGGCGGATGGGCACCAGGTTGTGGATAGCATCCACTTTCTCATCCCAGGCGGCGCCGGTGGCGGCTGGGACGGCACCGCACGCGGTACCGGTGAGGCGTTGACCAATGCAGGCCTTGTTGGCACCGCATCTTATGAAAACATGTCGGGTGGCGGCGGCGGTAAAGCTATCGGCTTTTTGATTGAAAACGCAGAAAGCAACCACGGTACCTTGATGGTGAATTCAACACCAATTGTGATCCGCTCACTGACCGGTGTTTTCCCTCACAACTTCCGGGACCTGACGCTGGTGTCGGGCACGATCGGTGATTACGCTGCCATCGTTGTCGGAAAAGACAGCCCGATCAACTCGATGGCAGATTTGCTGGCAGCCTATGATGACGATCCCGGCGCAACAGCCATCGGTGGCGGTTCTGTGCCCGGCGGTATGGACCATCTGGTTGCTGCCATGGTGATGGAAGCGGCTGGAAAAGATGCGTTGGGTGTCAAATACATCCCTTACGACGCAGGCGGTAAGGCAATGGCCGCCCTGCTATCGGGTGAAATCGCCGCTCTGTCGACTGGTTTCTCCGAAGCCGTGGATCTGGCCAACCAAGGTGAAGTCAAAATCATCGGCGTAACATCGGACGAACGTGTCGATGCGGCACCAGATGCACAGACCATGAAGGAACAGGGTATCGATACCACCTTCGTCAACTGGCGTGGCTTCTTTGCTGCTCCGGGCCTGCCCGAAGAAAAGCTGGTTGCCTACCAAGAGGCCATTACCAAGATGTACGATACGCCCGAATGGGAAGAAGTACGTTCGCGCAATGGCTGGGTAAACATCCACAACTCTGGCGCTGACTTCGAGGCGTTTCTTGAGGATCAGGAAAAGCAAATCAGCGACCTGATGAAGAAGCTGGGCTTCCTCTAAGACAACAACCAGGCAGAGCGGATCTCCGCTCTGCCGCAAGAATTTCGGGGAGGGGACACCATGGCGCTGGATCGCTGGATCGCGCTCATTCTACTGGGCATATGTTTGACATATGGGTACGCGGCTTGGTTTACCATGGACGGTGCTCTGCCTCCCTTCATGCAGCGAAATCCGATTTGGCCCAGCACCTTCCCCAAAGTGCTGTCGGTTCTCGGTATCATTGCATCAACGATCATCCTTCTGGGCTTTGAAAACAGCGAGTTGAAAGAGGCCGAAATCGACTATCGCCGGTTGGGTGACTACCACCTGGGTCAGGCTGTCACGCTGCTTGTTCTTATGGTCGTTTACGCGCTTTGCTTGCGTCCGGTCGGCTTCCTGATCTCGACATCAGCCTTTCTGATACTCGGTTCGTTCATTCTGGGTGAGCGAAAGTGGCATGTCATGTTGCCTGTCGCGCTGATTGCAACCGGTGCTGTCTGGTATTTGGTCCAAGAGGTTCTTGGCATCTATATGCGCCCCTTGCCGGGCATTTTCGGAGGTTGACATGCTTGAAGGACTTCTGATCGGCCTGCAGACGGCTTTTTCCATTCAGAACCTGCTTATGGTTATTGCCGGGTGTCTCATCGGCACGTTCATCGGAATGCTGCCCGGTCTGGGCCCGATGTCGATCATTGCGATCATGATCCCTGTGGCGATTTCGATGGGCGACCCTTCGGCGGCTCTGATCTTGCTGGCAGGGGTGTACTACGGCGCCATCTTTGGCGGGTCCACGTCGTCCATCCTGCTGAACGCACCGGGGGTTGCCGGTACCGTCGCTTCCAGTTTTGACGGATATCCGATGGCGCGTCAGGGTAAGGCGGGCAAAGCTCTGACCGTCGCTGCGGTCGCAAGTTTCGCAGGCGGGACGTTGGGGGCTGTTCTCTTGATGGTCTTCGCACCTGCCTTGTCTTCAGTCGCCCTGTTGTTTCACTCGGCCGAATATTTCGCGCTGATGGTTGTCGGATTATCTGCGATTGCCGCTTTTGCTGGGTCGGGCCAAGTGGCCAAAGCAATAATCATGACGATTCTGGGTCTGATCATGGCCACCGTTGGCGAAGGCGCCTTGTTCAATCTGCCCCGCTTTACGATGGGTATCATGGACTTGCAGTCAGGCTTTGGTTTCATCACCCTGGCGATGGCCATGTTCGCCTTGCCAGAGGCGCTGTTTCTTGTCCTCAAACCCAAAGATCTGAAAGGGGATGAGGGAGAGATCAAAGATCTTAGGATCACCAAGGACGAGGCAAAAGCCATTGCGCCTGTTGTCGGACGTCAGTCGGTACAGGGTTTCTTTATCGGGGTTCTACCCGGAGCGGGTGCAACAATCGCCAGCTTCCTTGGCTATGCCGTCGAACGCAACATTGCACCGAAGGAAGAGCAGGAAGAATTCGGCAAGGGCTCGATCAAAGGTCTGGCAGCTCCCGAAACGGCCAACAACGCCGCTTGCACGGGCTCATTTGTTCCTTTGCTGACTTTGGGAATTCCGGGCTCAGGAACAACCGCCATTCTTTTGGGAGCATTGATTGCCCTGAACGTTACACCGGGCCCACGCCTGATGATCGACGAACCGCAGATTTTCTGGGCGGTCATCATGTCGATGTTCATTGGCAACCTGGTTTTGCTGATCCTGAATCTTCCGCTGATCCCGTATATCGCCAAGGTACTTGCGATCCCGCGTAACTACCTGATCCCGTTCATTTTGTTTTTCACGCTGATGGGGGCCTATATCGGTCAGAACAATGCGACCGAGCTGTTGATCCTTGTCGGTTTCGGAATCTGCGCCACCGCATTGAAGTTTGCCGATTACCCGCTGGCGCCATTGCTTATCGGCTTCATCCTTGGCGGGATGATGGAGGACAATTTTGCAAGATCCATGCAGTTGTATGATGGCATCGCGTTTATCTGGGAACGCCCCATGACATTGGGCCTGCTTGTGGTTGCTGTACTCTTGGTGCTTCTGCCCAGCTATCGCGCACGACGAGCTCGTGCGCGTGCCGCTGGTGTGGCTGATGGCGACTGATCCGCTAACTGGTGTTCGGGTTCTCGACCTGACCAATGTGCTGGCAGGCCCCTATTGTTGTTACCAACTGGCCTTGATGGGGGCCGAAGTCATCAAGGTAGAACGGCCCGGAGCAGGAGACTTGGCGCGTGTATTGGGGGCCGATCCAGCGCGCAACAAATCCGGTATGGGCATCAGCTTTCTGGCCCAGAACGCCAACAAGAAATCCGTCACCCTGGATCTAAAGGCCCAGAAAGGCAAAGCGCTGCTCAAGCGGCTGGTTCAAACAGCCGATGTGCTGGTCGAGAACTTCAGGCCCGGCGTTATGGACCGGCTGGAATTGGGCTATGACGTCCTGCGCAAAGAAAATCCCGGCCTGATCTATTGCGCCATCAGCGGCTTTGGTCAGGACGGTCCGCGCCGAGATGATCCGGCCTATGATCAGATCGTTCAGGGGATCAGCGGTGTCATGTCGATCACTGGCGCGCCGGATACTGCGCCCTACCGTGTGGGCTATCCTCTGGCCGATACGGTGGGTGGGCTGACCGCTGCTTTTGCGATCAGCTCTGCCCTGAATGCCAATCCGCGCGGAACTTTTCTGGACGTGGCCATGTCCGAGGCAGTGATCTCGACGATGGGATGGGTCGTGTCGAACTATCTTGTCGGAGGTGTGCGCCCGGCTGCGCATGGCAATGAAAACACAACATCGGCCCCCTCCGGCACGTTTGCGACCGCTGACAAGCCGATCAACATTGCTGCTAATCGCGATGAACAATGGCAAGCACTGGCGACACATCTGGGTCGCGATGATCTGCTGACCCATCCCGATTTCGCAACCCGTGAAGACCGCAAGGCGAACCGGGTTGCACTGCGTGACGTGTTGGAGGCTATGCTGCGTACCCGGCCATCTGAAGCTTGGGTGGCTGAGCTGAACGCGCTGGGCGTACCCGCGGGCCAAGTCCTGTCGGTGCCTGATGCGCTGGATGACGATCAACTTGCCGGGCGAGGGATGATCGGCACAGTCTCGATTCACGGTGAAAAGATGCGTCTTGCCGGCAGTCCGGTGGTTATGGACGGGCAGCGCAACATGCCTGAAACTGCACCGCCGGATCTGGGTGCCGACAATACGACGATCTGGTCTGAATTGGGCCTAACACAGGCCGAAATCGACGATTTGAAACAAAAGGGGATCCTATGAGCGACGTCTCGGACTGGTGGCAAACCTCCATCATCGACATGGAACCCGGACGCATCGCACTGCGCGGAGAGCCGATTGAGGATCTGATCGGCCATATCAGCTTTGCCGAAATGATCTGGTTCCTGGTGCGCGGTGACAAACCGACACAAGCACAGGCCCATCTGTTCGAGGCGGCTGTGGTTGCGGCTGTGGATCACGGGCCACAAGCCCCGTCCATTGCCACTGCGCGTATGGCTGTCACCTGCGGCCTGCCGTTGAACAACGCGATGGCCAGCGCGGTGAATATGCTGGGTGATGTGCATGGTGGCGCCGGAGAGCAGGCCGTCATGCTCTACCACTTCGTCGAGGCGCGATCTGGTGATCTGGGGGACGCGCTGGACGAATGGATCTCGACCCAAGGGAAGATTCTGCCGGGCTTCGGGCACCGCTTTCACACCCCGACCGATCCGCGTGCGCCTCGGTTGATGGCATTGGTGCAGAACGCGGTGGACAACGGGGCCTGCGACGGTCGGTTCATGAAGATCGCGACGGATATCGAGGCCGAGCTGATGCGTCGAAAGGGCAAACCCGTGCCCATGAACATCGACGGCGCCACGGCTGTCATCTATGCTGAACTTGGCTTTGCCCCGCCGCTTGCCCGGGGTCTTTTCTGCCTGTCACGCTCGGTCGGGATTCTGGCCCATGCCTGGGAGCAATCGCAGCAAGGGGGCCGGAACAAAGGACCGACCCCACCAAGCTACAGATGGACTTACACAGGTGCGCGGAACGAGTGATCAGGCCCGGAAACGAGTCTGATCAAGCCTGTTTTTCGACCGCAGGCTCAGTGCTGTCTTCGATAGCACCTTCAACCGTTTCTTCCACCGGGTCAGCCTCAACATCGATCGCGTCGTCAACCTCTTCCGTTTCCTCGGCTTCGGTCTTGTCCTCCAGCGCGCCAACGATCAGCGGCAGCATGTGAACTCCGGTCGCGCTGGCGATCTCGGGGGTTTGCGGTGTTTGCCAGCTGAGCGTATCGAAACTGCCGCAATTCGGGCAGACGGGTGCCCATTCGGCTTGAATGTCATGGCAATTGTCGCAAACCCATTGCGGACCGCGTGGCGCGTTCAGGGCACGAGCGAGCCATCCCTGCACAACGGCATCTGATGCGCCCTCGCCCCTTTCAATGGCGGCCATCAGGGTGAACGCGCGGGCATCTCCCTTGTTTTCCACCACATCCCCCAGCGCGCGACGCGCCTCGGGGAAGTCTTCGGCGACGATGTTCAGCTCGGCCAGGATCAGACGGGTTTCCATATTTTCAGGATGCACACGGGTCAGAGCGGTAAAGCGCTTGATCCTCTGATGCGGGGTTTCGTCGGGTTCGATCTCGGCAAAGGCATGGGCCAGCTCTGGATGCGGCTGAACCTCCCATGCTTTTTTCAGGATCTTGGTCGCGGCGCGGGCCTTGCCCTTTTTGATATGCGCGCGCGCGGCCATCGCAGCCGCTGGCACCAGATCCGGCGACAGGCGGTTGGCCTCAATCGCGCGTTCCTGCTGTTCGATGGTAGCATCTTCGTCCAACAGGTCTTTGGCCTCGGACAAGGCCAGGACCGCATCGCGCCGCTTGAACACATCGCGCGGCAAATACCCTGCTTTTAGCTTTGCCGTCAGGGTCGAGCGCGCACCCGCCCAATCCTGCGCCTTGGTCTGCAGGTTCAACAGAACGTCCTGCGTTTCCTCGTGGCGCGGTTTCAGGGCCAGAGCTTTCTCGGCCAGTTTGCGGGCGGTATCGTCGTCGCCTTCGGCCAGCTTCTGTTTCATGATGCCGCGCACACCAACAAAACGCGTCGCATTATTGGTCACCAGTTTCTTATAGGTTTCAGACGCCTTTTTAGTGTCACCGGTCATTTCCGCTGCTTGCGCCACCAGAAGGTTGGTCAGTTCCGGTTTGTTCAGCAGTTTTTCGGCGTGGTTCGCTTTGGACATGGCCGCGCGCCCTTCGCCCGAGGCTAATGCCATCAGCCCATCGGCCAGCGCCTGATAGCCCTTTTGCTCGCGGTTGCGATCGAAATAGCGCGACAGGGCGGTTTCATCACCGTTGAGGAATTTCAACGTGGCGATCAGCAGGCTGAGCAGTTTGAAGAACAGCCAGACCAGAACCACCAACACGCCCAGCGCAATGACCGATTGCAACAGGCTGAGCGTATATTCAGTGCCCGCAACGGTGATCTGAACGCCACCGCTGGTTTCCATAAGGAACCCGGCGCCAACAGCCAGGAGGCCGATAATCGCAACAAAAACAAGGATCTTTAACAATGACCACAGCATGGCAGGTCCTTCAATTCGAGTTTACGCTGGCGCCAAGCGCCTGCGCGGCATCCAGCGCGGATAGACGGGTCTGGGCGCTTTTCTCCCAATCTGACAGCGCAGCCTTTGCCGCATCCGGCAGGGCTTTGAGCTCGGTCAGTGCGGTTTCGATATCGCCGCCCGCCAAAGCGGCCTGAGCACGAGACAGGATCGCATCCGGGTCATCACCGTCCTGCGGTGTGACAGATCGCGCCCCCGTCTGGCGCTGCAGAAACGCGACGAGCCCGGTGCCCTTGTCCGCGTCGCGCGCATTCGCCAGAGCAGTACGTGCAGCGGGTTCGAACGATGTCCGCAACGCGGCCAACGTGGCTACGCCGCTTTGGGCAGATGTGGTCAGTGCATCCGGAACAGTCAGACCACCGGCCTGCAACTCAGTCACAAGATCTTCGTAGCTTTGGCCTGAGTCCAACCGCCCCTGCAGTCGGGTCAGAATGGCCGTGTTTGTGGCCGCGCGCGCTTCGGCAGCAGCCTTTGCCTCAAGCGCTTGCGCGTCCGAGACCATTTTCTCAACCTCAGCGCGTTGGGTAGCCAGCGAATCCTGAAGCTTCTTCAGCTCTGCTTCATAAGCCGCCACAGCTTCGGCAGAGGCCCCTTCTGTTATCGGGCGCTTTTCCAATTCAGCCAGGCGGTCGGCAAGCGGGTCGATCTGACCACTCAGCGCTTCGAGGCTGGACTTTACCGAACCCACATCGGTTTCAATCGGTGCAAGCTTGTCGCTCAACGCTGTGATCTGGCCGGTCAAAGCGGATGTATCCGGTCCGTCAGCCAGGGCTTTGGTCAAATTCTCGATCTGCGTCGCTTGGTCCGTCAGCTTGGCTTCCAACGCCGTCAATGCTTCGGAGTTGTCCGCTCCGTTTGATGAGATCAACCCGCTGCTGCCGGCCCAAAGCCCAACCGCTGCAGCTACTGCACCACCAAGGAGCGCCGGAACAAACCCACCCCGCTTTTCAACCGTGCGTTCGACGATCTTTTCTTCGACCGGAGCTGCTTCGGTCACTTCAGCCGCCGTTTCGGCTTCGGCTTCGGCTTCGGCTTCGGCTTCGGCTTCGGCTTCGGCTTCGGCTTCGGCTTCGGAAGTCGCTTCTTCTATTGGCTGGTCTGCGTCAAGGCTTTCAGCGTCCGATGTCGACTCTGCATCAGCCTCGGAGGACTCGATCTCAACCTTGGGGTCTTCTACAGGGTCCTGATCGGATTTCTTTTTCCTGGCCACTGTCAAATTCCCCTTATCGATTCCCAAAACACCAGAACTACAGACAGAAACAAGTTAGACTGCCCCCGGCGCACCCTCAACCCGCATCGCATGTTTCACAAGCTTTTTAACGGCTTTCTGCATTTTCTTGGGCGTCGGCTGTTTTGCGATTTTCAAACGTGCATAGTCCAATGAATAAAGCGGCTCGGCGGCCGCTTCGCTGATGGCTGCCAGCCATAGCGGGGCCGTCCCCGTCCAGACATCGGCAAATTGTCGCGCCGTGCGGGGTGAGAATATCGGGGCGATGATCGGCATCTGACCCCGTGACGCCGCAATGGCCTCAACCGTTAGAGGCAGCAGGCGCTGTTGATAAATTGGTACCTCGCGCGTGGTTAGACCTAGCTCGGTCAAACGCTCGGCGATGTTTCCACGCGTATGCTCGCCCCGCAGATGCAAAAGCGGGCTATCGGGGCGGTCTTGCAGCAAGCTTGCCACCAGTTCCTCGGCTGTAGACCCGGCCATTACTGCGTTCCAGCCTGCACCTTGGGCCGTCGCCGTGGTTGAAGGCCCGACGCAATAGGCCGGAAACTGACGCGGAATACCAAGGGACACCGCTGCGTTGACTGCATTGGCCGAGGAAAAGATCAGCCCTTGAGTGCCTGCGATTTCCACCGAAACATTCAAGGGTCGGATTTCCAACAAAGGCGAATGAATGACCGTAACGCGGGACCGGGTGCGCGTCGAAAGCTGCGCGACAAACCTGGTAGAGGCGGCGCGAGGGCGGGTCATCAACAAATACAACGTCTGGCGCCTTGGCCTTGAGGATTGTTTGCGTCCACGCAGGGTGATACCCCGCTGTGCAATCATGATGCAACGGATTGGACCGATGGTGCAAACACTTACCGTTTTGGGATTGGAGAGCAGCTGCGATGACTCCGCTGCCGCCGTGGTGCGCCAATCTGACGGTGAACCGGTGCAGATCCTGTCTTCGATTGTCTATGGGCAGACCGAACTACACAGCGCCTTTGGCGGTGTTGTCCCCGAAATCGCGGCGCGGGCCCATGCTGAAAAGCTGGATACTTGCGTGATACAGGCCTTGGAGACCGCGGGCCTGTCCTTGCAGGATATGGACGCCATTGCGGTCACCGCAGGCCCCGGCCTGATTGGCGGCGTGATGTCTGGCGTGATGTGCGCCAAGGGGATCAGCGCAGCCACCGGCCTGCCCTTGGTCGGAGTGAACCATCTGGCAGGCCACGCCCTGACACCGCGTCTGACCGACGGGATTGCATATCCTTACCTGATGTTACTGGTCTCGGGCGGGCACTGCCAATATCTGGTTGCGCATGGGCCCGAGGATTTTACCCGACTGGGCGGCACCATCGACGACGCGCCCGGAGAGGCCTTTGACAAAACCGCGCGCCTGTTGGGCCTGCCACAACCCGGCGGGCCTTCGGTCGAGGCCGAGGCACGGTCAGGCGATCCCAAGAGGTTTCGCTTTCCCCGTCCGCTGCTGGACAGGCCCGGTTGTGATCTGTCTTTCTCGGGGCTGAAGACGGCGTTGTTGCGGATGCGTGATCAGATCGTTGCGGAAAAGGGTGGCCTGACCCGTCAGGACCGCGCCGATCTTTGTGCCGGGTTTCAGCAAGCGGTCGTGGACACTCTGGCCGAGAAAACGGGGCGCGCGATTGATCTGTATCTGGAGTATGACCCAGCTCACCCAGTGATTGCGGTCGCGGGCGGTGTGGCGGCCAATTCGGCCATTCGCGACGCGTTAGAGACTGTTTGCAGTGAAAAAGGCACTCGATTCACGGCACCTCCACTGGCGCTGTGTACTGATAACGCTGCCATGATCGCCTATGCGGGGCTTGAACGGTTTCGCAATGGCGCACGCGACGGTCTGGATCTGACCGCGCGACCGCGTTGGCCTTTGGACCAGACCAGCCCGGCGATGCTCGGCAGCGGCAAAAAGGGGGCCAAAGCATGAGCGTGTCGGTTCTGGGCGCAGGTGCGTTTGGTACAGCTCTGGCGATTTCACTGGCCCGGAATGGGCCGGTGACCTTGTGGGCGCGCGACCCCGAACACGCCCTGTTGATGCAGGACGGGCGCAAGAACGCTGCGCGGCTTCCGGATGTCACGTTGCCGGACGGGATCACCGTGACATCTGACATCGCCTTTGCGGCTGAAAGCGATACGCTGCTCGTCTCGGTCCCCATGCAGAAGTTACGCGCCGCTTTGCAGGATCATGCCCAGGTTTTGGCCGACAAAACTTTGGTGGCCTGCTGTAAGGGGATAGAACTATCGACCGGGCTTGGACCGATAGCGGTGATTTCCGACGTAATCCCGACGGCGCGTCCTGCGCTTTTGACCGGCCCCAGCTTTGCCGATGACATTGCCCGCGGATTGCCCACTGCGCTGACACTCGCCTGCGCCGATAACGCTCTGTGCACAGCGCTGCAATCCGAACTGACCACCGCTAACCTGCGCCTTTATCGCACTACAGACACTTTAGGTGCCGAACTGGGTGGAGCACTCAAGAACGTTATGGCCATCGGGTGCGGCGCTTGTATCGGCGACGGAATGGGTGAAAGCGCACGCGCGGCCCTGATGACCCGTGGTTTTGCCGAGATGCAGCGTTTTGCGCTTTTACGCGGTGCGCGGGCCGAGACCCTGATGGGTTTGTCGGGGTTGGGAGACATGGTTCTGACCTGCTCTTCCGAGCTGTCGCGGAACTACCGCTTTGGTCTGGCGCTGGGCCGTGGCGAAGCGTTTGACATCAACACAACAGTCGAAGGTGTGGCCACCGCCGAGGCAGTGGCCGAGATCGCCAAAGCCGAAGGTCTGGACATGCCGATCACGACAACGGTGGCGGAACTCAGCAGTGGCGCATACAGTGTCGCTGAAGCCATCCAATGGCTGCTCAATCGACCCCTGAAGGAGGAATAACATGCTGATCGCCCTGATCGCGCGCGACAAAGACGGCGCGCTGCAAACCCGGCTGGACAATCGTGCGGCGCACCTGGCCTATATCGAGGAAACGGGTGTTGTCTCGCAGGCCGGGCCGTTGCTGGACGGCGACGCCATGATCGGCTCTTTGATCATTCTCGACGTCGCTGATCTGGCCGCCGCGCAGACCTGGGCCGACAATGACCCCTATGCCAAAGCCGGATTGTTCCAATCGGTCGAGTTGATCCCCTGGAAAAAGGTCGTCGGCTAATGGCCTATTGGTTGTTCAAATCCGAACCGTCGACCTGGAGCTGGGATCAGCAGGTTGCCAAGGGTGAGACCGGTGAAGAATGGGACGGTGTGCGCAACTATCAGGCCCGCAACTTCATGCGGCAGATGGCGGTCGGTGATCGCGGGTTCTTTTATCACTCTCAGACGGAAAAAGCGGTGGTTGGCATCGTTGAGGTCTGTGCCGAGGCGCATCCCGACAGCACCACAGATGATGACCGCTGGGAATGCGTCGATATCAAGGCCGTGCGCGCCTTTGAGAAGCCAGTGACCCTGGATCAGATCAAGGCAGATGAACGCCTGGCCGAGATGGTGCTGGTCAAGAACTCTCGGCTGTCTGTGCAGCCGGTGACTGATCAGGAATGGCAGGTGGTTTGCGCGCTGGGTGATACCAAACCAGACTGACTTCAGCCTGCCCGACCCGGGCATTTCTTCTCAAAAGCTCTTAAAAATGCTATGTTTCCACAAGCTACGCCTGGTGGGGGTTTGTGGGCTTTTGTTTGCGTGACCGCGAATCTTTCTGTGGTGTTCGAGTGCGTGCTGGTCATTTCGAAAGCGTAAACCTGTGTCTGACGATCAAGACAGCGTTGAAGCAACGGAAGAGATTGTTGCCGAACTGACCTCCAAAAGCTGGGAGGCGCGGTTAGAGATCGCGCGCCAACAACGCGCCGAAGCCTTGGCACAGGCAGATGTATCGCAAACCTCTGAAAATAAAACTGAATTCCTGAGCGAGCCGCTTGAAGAGCAGTCTGCGCCCGCTCGCGGAAGCTCGCGGCTTGAACGTGTTGTCTACAAATATGCCCATGCTGATCAGGTCGCTACAAAAGCGAAAACTTGGGCGATCAACCGTATGTCATTGATCGTCTTGGGTGCGGTTTTGTGCGGTGCGTTCCTGCAATGGTCCGCAACGAAACTCATCGCGGGATGGGCCGAATCCCAGGAGCTTAGCGCGGTCGATTCCCGAGAATCGGTAGTGGAATCACCGACTGCAATCGCCCACGTTTCCGCAATTCAGACTTCGGTTTTGGAACCGAAGAATCCTTCCGTTACAGGTGTCGATCCGCTGGATGATGATACTCCAGAGATCGCACTTTCTGTCGAAAAGTCTGACGCGTCTTTGCCGGCCCCAAGTTTGGAAATGGACCAGCCACCTGAAGGCTTCCCGCAACTTGCAACACCGGTTATTCCGGAACCCGAAATGCAAGCCGCGATAGAGGCCTTGGTCATGTCCATTGATGAACCGGCCTATTCGTCAACCGAGGATCCCCAGCATGGTCCGGATTTGTCTGTTTCCGAGCCACCAAAGCCCTTCATTGACGTCGCGGTTTCCGTGTTTGTACCTGCTGGAGTGTCATCGGACATAAGCGCAGACGCGTTGGACGCACTCAAAGGTGGACAAGCCGAAATCGTCGCGTCCGCACTGGTCGGATATTCCGTGAAACAGACACAGGTGCGGTTCTATCATCAGGCTGACGCCAAACGGGCCGGGCTTGCTGCAGAAGCGTTGGGGGGAATCGCGCGCGACTTCACCAATGCAGCGTCAAAGACGCAGCCGGGGCATATCGAAGTCTATCTGGAAGGTCAGGGCGGAGGACGCACACGCAACCCGTCCCGCAGCATCGAACAATTCGTCACCCGGCTGGTGAACGAGTTTCGGTAAATGAAAGGGAAGGCCCTGACGGATCAGAACCTTCCCTACCCCCGCGTGCTCCCTACTCACCACACGCGTATGGAAATATCTGGTTCTGACCGTACTGGTCACGAACTGAACCTAGCCCATTTGCGCGCAGAATTTCAAAGGCTAAGTTTTTAAATTACAAATCAAATGCAAAGCGCCCGCCGAATTACGACGGGCGTCCAGTACCGAGCAGAAAATCAGCTGTAGACGGATTCTTTGCCGAAATGCTTGGTGAGCATGTAGTAGACAACGGCGCGGTATTTATTGCGCTCGGACATGCCGTAGGTTTCCATTGCCTTGTTGATGCCTTCCATCAACTCCGGGCCATCTGCCAATCCAAGTTTCTTGATCAGAAAGTTGTTCTTGACCGTTTCCAACTCGGAGTCCTGGCTGGCGGCAACTGTGGCCGCATCCGCGTCATAGATCGCCGGACCGCAACCGATTGTAACCTTGGTCAGCAGGTCCATATCGGGGTCCATCCCACATTTGTCTTTCAGATCTTCTGCGTATTTTGCGATCAGTTCGTCGCGCTTGCCCATGTCCCAGTCTCCTTAATCCCAATTAGGCGGATGTCTTCGCCGATGGCGCGAAGCCTATCCGTGATCGTGAAATTCCCAAAAGGAAAAAAATCCGCGAATCCTCCCCCTTGGACAGACTCAAGCAAAATCCTGCTGGATAGGCTATCTGCAATATCCCCAACCTGGACCCTGCAGGTGGAAGTGATCAGCATGTAACCGGTTGAAATCAGGGCCAAGAACAACACGGAACCAGCTGCAGCCCCCTTTCCAAATGCGCCTTAGAAAAGCGGATTCCGGGGTGTCGCCGGGCCAGTCTTGCAACAGCGTCAGGCTGCGCCCATCGGCGGTGTCCACACCAATGATATCGATCGCATCAGCTCGGGCATGGCTGCTCCATCCGCTGTTTTCACCCTGGGCGGTACGCATGCGACGACAGTTATAGCTGCCCAAATGCCTCAGCCGCGTGATTTCAGTGTCCAAAATCTCGCGCGCTGCAGGTTGCACTACGTGGTGCTCCCACATGGTAAGGCGCAGGGTGGTGGTACAGCTGGTTTCTACCGGAGCAATGCGTGAGGTCATCAGATTTGACAGCAACCCTCGACCTGAGATGCCGCAGTTTTCATCAACAACCAGGTCCTCCATCGCGTCAAACACAACGCCTGCGTCCGACAGTGAGGCTCGGCACTGCGCCTCATCCGCCAGCGCGCGGTTCAACTGGTACTTTGTGATCGGCGTGACGGGCGCGGTCACCGACAAAGGGCGTAGCGGATTCCAATGGGCTGGCACCGGCGTTTCCGGATGCGCCAACAGCCACCATCCACCGCCGCCCAACAGGATGGCAACAACCGCAAGTCGGAAAACAAAAGACGCCGCCAAAATCAGAATTCGGCGGCGTCTTGGATGTTCATTCATGCTGGAACAGGCTTAATAGCGGTAGTGTTCCGGCTTGTACGGACCTTCCGGTTTCACACCGATGTAAGCCGCCTGATCGCTGTCCATCTGGGTCAGTTTCACGCCAATGCGGTCCAGATGCAGGCGGGCGACCTTTTCATCCAGATGTTTGGGCAGGATATAGACCTTGTTTTCGTACTGATCGCCTTTGGTGAACAGTTCGATCTGCGCCAGAACCTGGTTGGTAAACGAGGCCGACATCACAAAAGACGGGTGACCTGTGGCGTTGCCCAGGTTCAGCAGGCGACCTTCAGACAGCAGGATGATACGGTTGCCCGAAGGCATCTCGATCATGTCCACCTGTTCCTTGATGTTGGTCCATTTGTGGTTCTTCAGGCTAGCCACCTGAATTTCGTTGTCGAAGTGACCAATGTTGCCGACGATGGCCATGTCCTTCATCGCGCGCATATGCTCGATGCGGATCACGTCCTTGTTGCCTGTGGTGGTGATAAAGATATCGGCGCTGTCGACCTCATCCTCCAGCAGCGTGACCTCGAACCCGTCCATCGCAGCTTGCAGCGCACAAATCGGGTCCACTTCGGTCACTTTCACTCGGGCACCGGCACCGCGCAGCGACGCGGCAGAGCCTTTGCCTACGTCTCCATAGCCGCAGACCACAGCAACTTTACCGGCCATCATCGTGTCGGTGGCGCGGCGGATACCGTCGACCAGCGATTCCTTACAGCCGTATTTGTTGTCGAACTTCGACTTGGTCACCGAGTCATTCACGTTGATCGCCGGGAACGGCAGATGGCCGTCTTTCACCAGCTGATACAGGCGGTTCACGCCGGTGGTAGTTTCTTCGGACACGCCCTGGATTTGGTCGCGCATTTTGGTGAACCAACCGGGGCTGGCAGCCATACGCTTGGCGATCTGCTTCTTGATCACCTCTTCCTCTTCCGAGCCCGGAACAGGGATGATGTCCTCACCCGCCTCGGCCCGTGCGCCCAGCAAGATATAGAGCGTGGCGTCGCCACCATCGTCCAGGATCATGTTCGGGCCGTCGTCGAACAGGAAGGATTTGTCCAGATAATCCCAATGCTCTTCCAGCGTCTGACCCTTGATCGCAAAGACCGGAATACCTGCGGCTGCAATCGCAGCTGCTGCGTGATCCTGGGTTGAGAAGATGTTACACGACGCCCAGCGCACATCCGCGCCCAGCGCGACCAATGTTTCAATCAGAACAGCGGTCTGGATGGTCATGTGCAGGGATCCAACGATCCGCGCGCCTGACAAAGGCTTGCTTTCACCGTACTCTGCGCGCAACGCCATCAGGCCCGGCATTTCGGTTTCAGCGATATCAAGTTCTTTACGGCCGAACTCGGCCAGTGAAATGTCTTTGACGATATAGTCCCCGGCCATCAGGTACTCCATTCCGGTAAAGGTTAATCCGGTTTGCCCCTAGCATCCCTTTCGGGACGTGGCAACGCAGATGGCCGGAAACGGGAACTTATGTTGCCAATATCAGCTTGGTGTGCCTTCTACCTTGATTTTGGGTATGGCTTCGAAAAAATCGGTGCCAACCGAAACAATGCAGCTGATCCCATTCGCGTGGGTCACCAAAACGGTATAACTTCCCGTTTCCTGAGAGGTCCAAACCTCCATCACCGATTGCGCCCCGCGCGATTTCTGCAATCCGCCAAAGGCCAGTTGTTCCGAGTAGCTGTCCTGCAACTTGGCGATCACCTGATCCCGCTGTGCGCAATTCTGCTGTGCAAAGGCAGGCGGGGCTGTGGCAGCCATTCCAAAGGCCAGGGCAATTCCAAACAAACGCTTAAACATAACATGCTCCTTTCGATACGCGTTTACGGTTCGAGAGGGGCACACCACGAAGGGCTTGGCGCCCCCCTTGATGTCTATGTCGGGACCACCTTGGATCGATTCAAAGCACGAAAGCTCAAGAAATCGTTGGCAGCGGGTGATCCGAATAGGTAAATCTTAGCACAAAATTGCGCGATCCGCGCGGGGGCACTTGAAGGGCATGGTATAATGGCAACACAACCCAGGGCGTGGCAACGAATGTTATCGGGCCGCCGGCTGGATCTGCTGGACCCAACCCCGGTGGATATCGAGATCGAAGATATCGCGCATGGCCTGGCATTTGTGGCCCGATGGAACGGGCAAACGGGCGGAGATTTTGCATATTCCGTGGCCGAACACTCCTTATTGGTTGAAGAACTGTTTGGCCGTATCGCACCAAACGCGCCGGTTAAATGGCGGCTGGCGGCCTTGTTACACGACGCCCCCGAATATGTGATCGGCGATATGATCTCACCGGTCAAATCCGCCGTCGGTCCCGACTATGGCGCGCTCGACGACCGCCTGGCCGCCGCCATCCACATCCGTTTTGGTCTGCCCGCCGAGGTGCCAAAAACAGTAAAACGTCAGATCAAGAAAGCCGACAAGATCAGCGCCTGGATGGAAGCCACCCAGATCGCCGGGTTCTCCGAGGCCGAGGCGACCAAGTTTTTTGGAAGGCCCTACAAAGCGGTGATGGAGGGATTGAGGATTACGCTACGGCCACCGGTCGAAGTGAGGAAAGCTTATGTAGCACGGCATCACGTATTGATAAGTTCTCTCTAGATGACCTGATTTCCACGAATAACGGCTCTGAGCTCCGAAAACCGTTGCTTGACCATTACATCTGGTAGGTCCGTGATGTGTTCAATTTACGATACAAAAACGAGTTCTGCTTCGGCGACAAACCTGCTCGCTCTTTCAATGAAATCAGATACCATCATTCGCCTCGTTGTGTAGCCTGCACCAGTGTCACCTGCGGGCTAACGATACCATCGGATACATCGCCAATATCGTTTTCGTAGTAGCGATCCGTTGTAACGTCAGGCCTCCGGGCAATCTGTTTCATCAGATTGACAGGAAAAAACGTCACTTCCACATCCGTAAAACCAGGAATCTGCCGTAGTATTGAAGATGTCGATCGCGCGCAGAACGCCCCTAATACAGAACCGTTGTTGGTTACCAACTCCAGCGCGAGTTCTGCCTGAGCGGGGGAAACAACAATCTCCTGGCTTACGATATGATGAGTGCTGCGCGCATGGGCGCTTTTATATGCAGCCACCCAAGCGGGGGTCATGCCGTAGAGCACGTCACCGCGTTCTACTATTTCAAAATGCTTGAACGAGCCTGCGGGATCAAAAATGACCTGCTGCGATCCGCTCACCATGAGTGCCGTGTGACCGCCGCTTTCACTATTGTTGCTTATCACTGTGAATAGCGTCAACTTGGGTGGGCCCTCAGGAACATAGGCAGCGGAGGCTGCAAATTGCTCACGAGACGCTTCCAAGGGTCTTGAGACAGCACAAGCAGCCAACAGAACAAGCATACTAACGGTTAAGACGATCCTCCGCATACATCCCTCTCGGGCAATTCGAATTGTGGTCAAGAACAACCTCAAATAAATGAGAACAAAAATTCTCATCCTCCGACGCTAGAAAGACCGCCTTAAGCCATCAAACTTTATCTGGACGCTGGTCCCATTTCGTTAAGGTTTGGTGTGATTCCGACACATAAGCTCGATAATCGCGCATTACCCGTTTTCGGCTAATTAATTGTGGCGGCTTTGTCCGCGTACCGGACGAACCGCCCGGCTGACCCATTCTGCGCATGTGAGACGACGTCAATCGTCCGCTTTGAGCGGCGGTCTCAATGGATCGCCGCAACACTTCACTTTGAGAGCAAAGATGGAGTGT
>NZ_WQEG01000018.1 GCF_013033515.1 Ruegeria sp. HKCCA6707
TCGTCAGGCTCATAACCTGAAGGTCAGAGGCTCAAATCCTACGCCCGCGACCAGCGACACAGAACGTCCGTAGCGACAACGCTGCGGGCGTTCTGCTTTGTCTCAAGCGACGAAGGACCCGGCAGTTCTAGTCCCCACAGCATAGCGCCAAATGACTGTTACTTGGATGGAAGCCCCGTCGACGAAACAGGAATAGCTTTGAGATAGGCAGCAATCGCCAAACGGTCCTCATCCGTGAGGCGCGATGTGTTCTCGATGACGTCCACCATCTCACCACCCGCGCTGTCATAATCCGGAGTGAAGCCGGATTTCAGATACTCGGCAATGTCTGCCTCAGACCAATCAAGTTGGTCTACGGTCAGGCCGGGGATACGCCCCTTTCCGCTGGGGTTTGGCGCTCCCGTCAACCAGAGATCGCGTTGCATGCCCCCTAAGCCGTTGCGTGGCGTATGGCACTCGGCGCAGTGGCCAAGAGCCTCCACTAAGTACCGGCCATGTCGTTGTTGGTCGGTTAGATCCCCATCGAGCACCCAACCTGGCGACATGAACAAGAGCTTCCATCCCCCCAGTCCGCGTCGAATGTTGAAGGGAAAGCGAACCTCATGCACCTCGCTTTCGGTTGCGACCGCTGGAAGCGTGCCGAGGAATGCGTGAAGCGAAACAACGTCTTCGACTGACATGTTGGCATAAGATGTATAGGGAAACGCAGGAAAATAGTGCTGCCCTTCTGGTCCGGTCCCATGGATCAGAGCATTGGCCAAGTCAAGGGCAGACCAGGACCCAATACCAACTTCTGGGTGACTGGAAATGTTGGGGGCAATGAACGTGCCGAATTCCGTCTCAAACCGTCGACCACCGGAGAGCATGAGCTTTTCTTCACCAACCGCATCCGGCGGTGAGTGACAGGATGCGCATCCTGCGGCGTGGAACACGATTTCACCTCTGGCAAGATCTGGGTTCAAACCGTCAAGTTGAGATTGATCCATTCTTTGTGGCCGGGTCAGCACCAAACCGGCCAACCCAACCAAAAGTGCAATGAAAGCAGTGAAAAGGAAAAACCGCTTCACAGCTTTCTACCATTTAGTTTTTCGGTGCTCTGTAGGCTTTGTGACATGCCGAACAGCTTCCGCCCAGATCGCCCATAGCCGCTTTCAGGGCATCAAGATCTTGGCCAGCCGCAGCCTGCATCGCAACAGCGGCGTCTGCCATGGCCTGCCCTTTTGCACCAACGTCAGGGAAGTTTTCCCAGATCGCAGGTAGCGCTCGAGACGACGGATCGGACACATTGTCAGATCCCTGTGGCCACATTGCGGATTGGTCGATCTGCGTTAGCACCACAAGGTTGTTTGCAGCCCGTGTTGCGGCCTCGGCATCATAGTCCACCTCGCCTTTGGCCATGCCACCAAGGGTACCAAGATTGAAGGCATAGAGCTGCATGATTGAGGTTCGAGCTTTCACAGCCGGGTTTTCACTTTCGTGGGCGATAGCTGTGCCAATTGCGGCCAATGACAAAAGACCCGCCGCGAAGATTGAGAACTGCTTCATCATGATGTGTCTCCCTGTTCAATGCCCGAACCTTATCTTGAACGAATTTTCTTGTAATTGTTTATTATTGGGCGTCTCCTGTTAATTTATGAACAACGAAAACTGGGACGACATTCGATACGCACTGGCGGTAAGCAAATACGGCTCACTTAATGCAGCCGCAGCGGCCATGGGCGTCACGCACGCCACCGTCTTGCGCAGGGTGGCCGCATTCGAGGAGAGAAATGGTTGCCGGATTTTCCAAAAAAGTTCGTCAGGTTATTCCGTTCTCCCTGAAGCCAGTGCGATCTTTTCGGCCATGGAAAGCGTTGAAGAGGCGGTACTTTCGGTGGAGCGGGCGGTTGTCGGAGCAAATCGTTCCCCAAAGGGTCACGTGCGTATTACATCGACCGACAGTCTTTGTCAGATTGTTCTCCCTAGAATACTCAACGAAATCTCACTTCTCTACCCCGGCCTGAAACTGACTTTGCTAAGCGGAAACAGTCACCATGATTTGTCTCGGTTGAGTGCAGACATTGCCGTGCGGCCATCGATAAAGCTCGGAGATGGGCTAATCGGTGAGCGTGCAGGAACGCTGTCCTTCGGTGTCTTTGACGACGGTAGCCCCAATCGCAAGTGGATGAGGCTTGACGGAGCGCTGAGCCGTTCCCTCCCAGCAAAATGGCTCGCGGAGAATGTGGGCTCTGACGAAATGACCAACGGAGCAGACAGTTTTCTGGTGCTACAGCAGATGGCTGCCTCGGGAGCTGGTAAAACCTTTCTGCCCTCATTTTTTGGCGACGCGGATACTCGCCTCAAACGGACACAGGACTTGAATCCTAAGATCGAAGTTCCGTTGTGGGTCGCGACGTTAGAGGAAATCGCGCATACCCCAAGGTTTGCCGTTGTTCAGAAGGCATTAGTCGAACGCATATCTGACGCACTAGCTAAGTGATTTCATGCAACAGAGATTTTCGAGTTCTCACGTTTTTGACTTTCCAAATTCGCAAAGTTCATTTGGAAATGTTCGCTCCGGGCTGCGACCTGCCGAAAAAAAGGGGCGCAGAGAAACGCGTAATTGAGGCCGCGGCGGTTGGACAAAAGAGCAAAACTCGGCGTCAGCCGGTCATACCTGCCGCCCTTAGGCCATTGGTGAGAAGTTTAAAATCATCCGGTCGCCGCCACATAGACCGAAACCCGCGTGCAAGGCTATCTAACGTGTCATCCTCAACCACGATACCTCGACTTGTGAACTCATCGTGACGTTCGATCACGAATTCTCGCAACGCATCGGCCGCGTCTTGCTCTCGTCCGAGCTGCGCGTAAGATGCGGTGACAAATGCGGCAGCCAGCGAGTTAAGCCGCGCTGCTCCCATTAGAAAACTAAGCGCTGCTTCATAGTTGCCGTTGAAAAACTCGACCTGCCCCATAATCCAGTCGATGGCAGGTGGATGCAGCGGATCCAGTCCCATAGCTTTCGAAACCACCTCGCGCGCCTTTTCGTGCTGGCCGAGTAGTAGGAAAGCATAACCACACCAGGCCATAGACTCCGCTTCACTTTCTATCATCGAAAGTGCCTTATTAAATTGCGCATCAGCCTCATCCCACAATCCGGCACAGAGATAAGCAAAACCAAGCTGGTCCTGAATGTAGACGTCGCGGTTATCGAGTGCCACGCCCTTTCGGGCTATTTTCAATGTGTGCGTGGGTGCATCAGCGTCCGCCAGCCCAAGCCACAGATCTATGACATATGTATCTGAGAGATACATATAAGATCGCGCGATAGAGGGATCGAGCGCGACCGCTCGTTCCAACAACGCTCTCGCCTTGGCCGTATCTCGGGCGTTCAGGCCGTCGCGTAACGCCTTGCCCTTAAGCATCAGCTCATAGGCCTTCATCTGATCCGTTGGTTTCTGTGTCGAACGGTCGACGACATCGTGCTGGACCCTGCCCGGCAACACTGCGACGATATTTCGGGCCACCTCGTCTTGAACCGCTAGAACATCTTCCAGTTCGTGGTCGTATCGATCCGACCAAAGTTGAGTGCCTGTACGGGCGTCAGCAAGTTGTACCGAGATTCTCACGCGACTGCCGGCCTTCCGCACGCTGCCTACAACCAGGTAATCTGCGCCGAGAGCTTCCGCGATTTTGGCCGGATCTTTGTCCTGTGTCCGGAACCTGAAAGACGCATTTCTGGAAACAACCTTGAGCGTCCGAAAACGCGATAAGCCCACAATAATGTCTTCCGAAATCCCGTCGCTAAAGAAGGCCTGTTCGGGGTCGTCGCTCATGTTGTGTAGTGGCAAGACCGCAATAGTGGCTTTTCCTGATGATTCAGGCCGAGGCGGTTCAGCGCAAACTGCGCTTGTCCCGCCAATGCGCCAAGCATGTACCGGTTCGGCAACGTTCTTCACCGTAAGCTTACCAGCATCCTCCCAAGCGACCGGTATACGGTTCCCGACCACACGATAAACATCTTCAGACACCAACACACCGCCTGGCGGGGCAAGCTGCTCCAACCTTGACGCAAGGTTCACACCGGAACCAAATACATCTCCGTCGCGCATGATAATGTCTCCAAGAGTGACACCGATGCGAAAGCGAAGTGGATCGGAGCCCACCACTGGCGAACTTTGCCACTCAACCGCGCAGGAAACAGCGTCGACAGCGCTGTCGAAGCTGGCGAGCAGACCGTCACCCATCTGTTTGACGATGCGACCGTGATGCCGACCGACAAGCGGAACAGCGGTTTTGTCAATGTGCGCTGAGAGGACTTCGAGCGTGCCTTTCTCGTCCCGCTCCATTCGGGCGGTAAAGCCGACAAGATCAGCAATCAGGATGGCTGCCAGCTTTCGCTCCACGTGTTGTCCTCCTTTTTGTTTCATACTGGTCGCTACGTGTTTAGACCATGCGAAAGTGCACAGGGTCGGTTTCTGCCCTTGCTTGAAGTCGGTTTCAGCGTTGGGAAACTATGCCATTCGTCTGCGCGAAAGGCTTGGAGGACAAACAGCCGAGTTGTCTTCGCCCTGAGTTGTGCCAGGTCCGCTTAGGGCTGCCATCAGCCATTCAAGCAATTCGTAGAGAATGACCACTTCGCGCCCAAAACCGAAGTTTCTTATCCCGGCCATGCAAAGGTCTGCGAAGACCTCATCAGCGCATCAAGTGCCGGCGAGTGTTTTCGGCCAGGGACTGTAAAGGCCGCGATCGTTCTTGAAACTTCTGGCTCCACAAGCGGGCGCTGCAACAAGCCTGACAGAGTAACCGAGTACTCTGGCATGAAAGCAAAACCAATGCCTGCAGCAACCATTGCTTGTACCCAATCTTCGCGCTCAGAACGGAAACGAGCGTACAGCTCCACACCTTTTGACTGACAAACGGACATTACCATCTCGCGCAACTCACAAGCCAAGCGATCTACGTAGTTTTCTCGAGATAGATCTTGAAGCGAGACTGAATTTAGCCGTCCAAGGCGGTGCTCGGGCGGAAAAACAACCACATATCTTTCGACATAAAGTGGTCTTGCCCGAAACTCTTCTTCCAGTTCTTCAGTCAGTGTCATCAAAGCGACATCGATATCACCATCAGAAAGCTTTTTCCTGAGATCCGACGCGCTTGCTTCATTGACTGACAACTCCAAGCCGCTGTGGTTTTTTTCGAATTGAGCCAGAAACCGTGCAAGGCGAACGTGACCAATTGTTGAAAGGACACCTAAGCGCAACGGCACCTTTTCGAGCAAACGAAAATTCTGAGCCAGCGCTTGAGTGGCTGCTGCTTCGTCAACGATGTGCTGTAGATGCGGCAGCATTGACTTTCCAAAGTCGCTGACCAATATTTTCCGGCCTTCCCGGTGAAAAACCTGTGCGCCAAGTTCGGTCTCTAGTGACTTGACGCCCTTGGTAAGTGCCGGTTGGCTCACATTGCATTCTGCGGCAGCTTTGGTGAAATTCAGATGCTTTGCGGCAGATAAGACATATCTAATCTGAGACATCTCCATATTGGGGCACCTCGTCACTGATAGCGAAAAACAATCTTAACGCAGGATACACCGTTTTTTCCAAACCTGGAGTTATTAACTCATAAGGTATCGATAGTTCCCCGAGCCAACGTTCCATAGTGTAATCGATGCACCGGTTTTGATTATTCCGAAAGGGAGCGAAATGTCTGTTTTTATGGTCGAAAGAAACCTCGAGGGTATCAGTATGGATGACTTGGGTGCTGCTCAAAAAGCCGCGATAGCAACAGCACAGAAAATGACAGCAGATGGCGACAAGATCAGCTATGTTCGTTCAACATTTGCTCCCGAAGACGGGCGCTGCATGTGCTTGTTTGATGGTGAAAGCGCCGATCAAGTTCGTCGATTAAACGATACCGCCGGACTTCCTTACGACAAGGTCGTGGCGGCAATGGATCTTACCCCGTGACGACTTCTGAGCTTTAGTGTTGTGATGGGACCCTGAGTGTATGCTCCAGGGCCCTCAGCACTGGTTGAACAGGTTGCAGGGAAATGCAGGTTCGTCCGCATTTCGGGCCTTGCGAATCTAAGTATCGGATGACCGCTTTGGGCCGTGTGCGACTGTGAAACGGATCGCCGATGGGTGTCTGCCGCACCGCATCCGAAGGCAGCACTGAGCCCATTTTGTCCGATGCTGCGCGGCGCGTAGGTGTCCGGTGTTGGCTATCTACCCCATGGTCAGGCGACAAGCCCCAACTCTTTGTCGGTGGCTGTAATCGCATACTTTTTCCTTGGCGGCATGGGTCTTGATTGCCAAGGTGGTTCGAAGGTGAAACTTGAAACGCTGCGGCCGTCAGGTAGGGCACCGTTTCCGGCCCCTAGCGCGTAGTCGTAGTAGAGTTTGACGATTTCTTCCTCGGTTACCTGTGCGGTTGACGGATGTGCCATGCATGCGTCACGCCACATCCGCACCCGGTCATACTCTTTGCCCTCGGGAAGGCTAAACCCTTCGTAGTAGTCAAGGAACCAAAACCGCTTGAACATAGGGGTAAAAACAGCCTCTGCCAAACCGAAGTCCTCGAACAAGAATGGGCCAGTCGGATTGTGATGACCCAGGAAATCATCAAGGTCTCGATAAAGCGCCAGGAGCTTATTCAAATGCTCATCTCGGTGGGCCTGATCCTGATTCATGACAAAGAGGTAGCCTGCCATTGTGAAGGGTCCTTCGCGGGCAATCAGCATCGACTCAATGGCGTGCTCGACAGGATCACTGCGGCGCAATGGTGCCCCCGGCAGAGCCTCATCAAGATAGCGCAGTATCACGAGGCTTTCTTTCAATATACGACCGTCGCTGGTTTCTAGCACCGGCAAGGCTGTCGTCCCTCGGGTCTTGGCTAGCAATTCAGGGTCGCGCG
The DNA here is from genome assembly GCF_013033515.1 of Ruegeria sp. HKCCA6707. Lineage (GTDB taxonomy): Bacteria > Pseudomonadota > Alphaproteobacteria > Rhodobacterales > Rhodobacteraceae > Ruegeria. Next base: position 6,892 of record NZ_WQEG01000018.1, read on the forward strand.
GCTTGGTGATGTCTACGACACGAAATTCTACGGCATCCGTTAGTCCGCGCAGCGCCAGTAGGATTTCCAGTCGCTGCGAGAAGGGACAGACGGGGATATGATAGACGATGTGTTTCTTAGTCATGTGTTCAATCCAATGGTGGGCCGGTGAAGGCCATGTTGTGCCGTTTGGCGCTCTCCTCAATGTCGGGCATGTCTTCTGGGATACGGCACTGACCGGCTGCCATGTCGGAAAAGAAACCTTCGAATCCGCCGGGCGTCAGGATCACGAGATGGCGGCACGGTTCGTCGTCTGTCACTTTGAATGTATGTTCTTTGCCTCGTGGGATGAATACGCTTTCGCCGGCCCCTGCGGAAAACTCCTCGCCTTCCAACCAGAACCTGCATGTGCCGGTCAGGATTACAAAGATTTCGTCTTCGTTTTGATGCACATGGCGTGGGGGGCCGCTACCAGCAGGGGACCAGCTGTCCACAATGGACATAGCACCGCCCGTCTGTTCTGGGCTGAGGATGGTTTTGTATTTTACACCGAGCCATTCGATGGCTCCGTCGATTTGGTCCAGGTCTTTCATCGTTTCTCTCCATTAGCATCGGATTGAAACGAAAGCGCTTCCGTTGACAGAAGCCTATCCGAAGGCCAACCTATCAGGCAAACCGCAATATCTAATATAGGATATCGGCCAAGTGAATTTCGCCACACTGGACCTCAATCTTTTACGCGTGTTGGACGCCCTCTTTTACGAAGGCTCAACCGTCAAGGCGGCTGACACGCTCGCCATGTCGCAATCCGCAGTCTCGGGTGCATTGTCGCGTCTACGTCATGCCTTGGACGATCCCCTTTTTGTCCGGCAGGGAAACCGTTTGGTTGCCACTGATTATGCCGCCAGGATTGAATCCGGTTTGCGCGAAGAACTCGAACGTCTTGAGGCTTTGCTAGCTCCACCAGCAACCTTTGATCCGCAAACCGCTGAAGGCACTTTCCGGATCGCCGCCAGCGATTTCTTCGCAGAACTCCTGATGCCGCCTTTGGCTGATCTTTTGCAAAAATCGGCGCCCAATCTACGAGCGCAGTTGGTTGATCTGGTTCCAAATGACTATGTGGCCAGCCTTGAACAACGCAACGCTGACATTGCGCTGATCCCGGATTTGCTTCTGCCGGACTGGGTCAATCGGCAGCCACTCTTCAATTCGCCGTTCCACGTGATAGCTCGCAAGAAAAATCCAATGCTTGAGGGGCTTCAGGAAGGGACGCAAATGCACATGGATACGTTCTGCGCACTGCACCACGTCTTGTTCTCCCCTGAAGGGAACCTGGCTGCAATGGGTGATGCTGCTCTTAATCGCGTCGGAAAGCAGCGACAAGTTGCTATGACAGTGCCCGTCTTTAGTGGCGTTTGCCGCGCGGTGAGCGAAAGCGACCTCATCGCGCTTGTACCCGCGCAGCTTGCAATGAAGGTGGCCAAGACATTCGAACTAAAGGTGTTCGAACCTCCGATGCATATTGAACCAGCGTTGATCATCGGCATCTGGCACAAGCGTTCCGACAATGCCCCGATGGCGGCCTGGATGCGTAGCCAAGTCTTCGAATTGTTGAAGGCGTTGGACTTAGACAGTTAGTTTAACTGCCCTACCCACCAAGACGGAACTTAGTCGGTGTCATTCCGGTTTGACCTCGGAAAAAGCGGGTGAAATGGGACTTGTCGGAATAGCCGAGCATCAGTCCGATCTGTGCAATTGTCATCTGGTTCTGTTTGAGGTGCTCTTTGGCGAGGTCCACGCGCAACCGTTTGATTTCGCGGGGCAGCGTTGTGCCGTGTTGCTGAAGCGCCTTCAGAAATCGATCCGTTTGTATGCCCAGCAATCCGGCCACCACCTCTGGTCCCAATTCGGTTTCATCCAATTTGTCGCGCAGGACAGATCGTAGAGCGGCCACCACGGTTACTTCTTCATCCTGTCGAGGCGTACTTATGGGCTTGGCAGAGCCTTCGGAGGCATGGTGCAAATACAGCCATTCCACAGGAAAACTGATTTGCATTCCTGGATCGGTTCCCAGGCCAACCTCGATACCTTTGTATCCGATCGGCAGACCATTGATATATCTGCTTTCCCATCGCACATGGGAAGCATCCCAAGAATTTCCGACGACGGTCTGCAATAGGCGCACATAGATTGCGGCGCCAAAGCCGGTCACCTGTATGGGTGGGACAGCTGGCTCCTGTTGCCTGTCTATTCGATACGTCGCTTTGTCTGCTTCGATGACAAGGCTGTGCCGCACAGAATTAGACTCTCGCGGTACAAGCCCCACGAAACGGGCAAAAAACTCGAACAGCGAGTTTGTTGATCGCAGGGCCTGAGCGAACGGTGGCCATCCCTCTAGGTCGAATGTCTCACCGACCCTCAGTCCAAGGTATCGATCGCCTGAAACTTCAGAGAATGCATTCACCAAGCCGTATACCAACTCTGAGTGCACGAACACAGATGGGTCAGACAACAGTTCGGCCTTCAAACCGACCTGATCCAAGGCAGGTTGCGGGCTGATCCCTCGGTCGATGAGATATTGCAGAAATGGCGCCGCTAAAGAGAGACGAATGAAACCTTCGCTATGCTCTGAAGCGATAGAGTTGAACGGCAAGCTCGTCACCCTTGTCTGAACTTCGGTTATCCGGTGGCCACTTTTTTGGTCACATTCGAACATTCTAATTCAAAACAGGCAACCAATCCAAAGCTTTTCGGACTACAATTTTCAAAACACGAATATGAAGGGAGTACCTATGTCTGTTCTACAAATGTCCCTTTGCTCGACGATTATCGTCGCTGCGGGTCTTTCTTTTGCAGCGTCTGCGCTGGCTCAGGATCAGGAAGAACCCCAAACACTGTTTACCAACGTGCATGTTTTTGATGGCGTAAATGAACAGCGTATCGAGAACGCCAGCGTATTGGTCGAGGGCAATCTGATCAAGGTCGTTTCAACCGATGCGATTGATGCCCCCAATGCCACGGTCATAGACGGAGAGGGGCGGACATTGACCCCTGGGTTTATTGAACTGCACGCGCACCTCATGCTGATGGGGCCGACATTGCCATCGATGGAGGCGAACACAACTTGGGAAGACTTCGCCATTCATGGCGCGCGGATGGCCGAGATGTATTTGATGCAGGGCTTTACCACAGTCAGGGATGCAGGAGGGGCTAATGGTGGGCTGCGTCGCGCGATTGACTCGGGTCAGATTGACGGCCCACGTTACTTTCCATCTGGCGCATTTATAGGAACGCGAGGTGGTCACGCTGACTTCGCGAATTTCACTGCGCCACCGGGTTCAGAGACCAACATGAGCCGCCTGAACATGGCGCAGGAAGTCAGTGGTGTGGCTGATGTTTACAAGTTCGCCCGCAACAATTTCCGCATGGGCGCGACGCAGTTGAAATTCATGCAATCTGGGGGTGTCGTTTCGGCGTTCGACCCATGGCAATTGCTAGCTGGATCGCCCGAGGAAATCAGAGCCGCCGTTCAAGTGGCCAATGAGTATGGCAGCTATGTCATGGCGCATTCCTATCGCAAGGAAGCTATCCTGAGTGCGCTTGATGCAGGTGTTATGTCTATCGAACACGGCTTCTCGTTTGACTGTGAAATTGCACAAGTCATGAATGAAAAAGGGGCATACATTACCACCAACCTGACGGCCTTCGATCCTGGATTGCTAGACATTCCGGCAGTGGCAAATGTCCCGTCGAGCCTTGCTAAGGCAAAGTCCGCCTCGGCCACATTTGCAGGCTACATCGACAATATGAAGGAATGCCCAGTCAAACGAGGGTTTCAGACTGACTGTGTTGGTTCGGTCGAGGCTTGCAACATCCAGATTGCCTATGAGAAGCACCTGAACAATGAGTTTTTCGGACCCTACACGTCGTTGGTTACGCTGACATCGACGGGCGGCGAGGTGGTCGCTCTGTCAGGTGACTTTATGAACCCCTATACCGCTGGAAAGCTCGGCGTGATCGAGGAAGGCGCCTATGCCGACATCCTGCTGATAGACGGCAACCCGCTTGAAGACTTCTCGGTCGTTGGAACGGGTGATCAGTGGTTTGGTGCCGACCCGAGACCAGATAGCCCCGAAACGATCCGCCTGATCATGAAGGATGGTGTGATATACAAAAACACACTGGAGTGATCAGAAAAAGCAGTCGGAGAGCACATATGCGAAATTGGTTTTGCTCTGCAGTCTTCGCAGGATTGGTTTTGTGCGGTAACGCTGCCATGGCAGCGCCTGGAGCTGCGTTGGACTGGTCAGACCTGCCAGACCCATCCGCTCAGGTTTTTGAAGACCCTTACCGTGATCTCAGCCCGGAACAGCTCGATGATCTCCTGTATGTCGTACGACTGCGCGGAAGGCTGCAGGGGGATCGTGGCAGCGAAGAAGAACGGCAAAAATGGCAAGCGCTGTTGACCGATACTGAGGATGCCTTGGCAGTTGATGGAATTGATGTCGACTGGCTTCTGGATCAGCGCGAGGTCGTGACGGAACGCCGAAGAAAAGCGGGAACGCACGGAAATCCACAATTCGATGGTCAAACAGTCACACTCGCGGGCTTTGCCATTCCTGCCCCAAGTGATCTGGACGGTCGGCCTGTGGCGTATTTGGTGCCAGAACGAGGAATGTGCAGTCACATGCCGCCACCTCCACCCAACCAAATGATCCGTGTGCGGTTGAACGGGGACTGGACGCCCAGCTATGTCCACGAACCCGTTCGGCTGACAGGCAGGCTGACGATTGATCCTTCTGTTCAGAAAATGATGGTTGTGGATGGCCTCATGCCCATGAATGCGACGTTCCAGTTAGAGACGGAGCGGGTCGAAACTTTGGAATCCGAAGCAGACGGGTTGGAATGGAAGCAGCGTGCCGCTGATCGCATCCGGGCGGCGGGAAATCGCAAAACCGGCGGGGCAAAGGCGTCTGAATGATAAAGCTTCTCGTTGTCGCGTTAAGTATTGCCTTCGCTGGTGCAGCGTCGGCTCAGGGACTATCCGGGCCCTCGTCGGTCGAAGCTGATCTAGAGCCCGGAGACGGGTTGACCGATCCGCAATATCGTTCCGATTTTCCACGCAACATCGCACCGGATTGGTTTCAGTGGAAAGATCGACTGGCTGAGGGTGGTTTTCGGTTCAACATTGACTACCTGGCATTGGGCCAATCGACGAATGCTGATCTGGGAACCGGTGAAGCGGCCAGCGGGATTGCGCGTTTCTACGGAAGTTGGCAGGCAACTGAGCGGGGTTCCCTGACATTCAAGATCGAAGACCGGCACAGCTACACGGATGTTGCCCCGCAATTCCTTGGGCTGGATGGCGGAGCGCTTTCGATTACCGGGACGGCCTTCAACGATACTGGATTGCTACTGACCAATCTGTTCTGGACCCAACGGGCCGAGAACGGTTCGTGGACGCTGCAAGTCGGCCAGATTGATGTCACAGATTTCGTCGATATCTATGGGCTGGTAAGCCCCTACAGCGGGTTCCAAAACCTGTCTTTCAATACCAACCCGACACTTAATGCCCCCAATCCGGGCCTGGGCATTGCTGGTGGGTTAAAGCTGAGCGAAAACTTTTACGCGGTTGCGAGTGTTGCTGACGCAAATGCCGACCCGTCTGATCCAAACTTTGATGTGTTTAGCGACGGCAATCTCTTCAAATCGCTCGAGCTCGGCTACACCTCTGGTTTCGATCGTATCTATTTTGACAATATCCACCTGACGCTTTGGCATGCGGATGCGGCCGACGATGGCAGCCGAGCGGAAGACTACGGCGCTGCGGTTTCCGCCGCATGGTTTGTTGACAATAAATGGATGCCATTCTTTCGGGCAGGTGCCTCAAAGGGGACCGCAGCGCTCTATGATCGATCCGTTTCTGCCGGTCTTGGTTACTACGGTCGCAACACCGATTTGGCTGGGCTGGGCCTGAACTGGGCTGAGGCAAGAGGTATCGACGGAGATCAGTTCACGCTTGAAGCATTCTACCGATTTTCAATCTCACCCGGATTGCAGATCACACCATCAGTACAGTTCATTTCCGACCCGCTGCTGAATCCCGCCCAGGATAGCGTTACGCTGTTCGGTCTAAGAACGCGGATCGTTTTCTAGTGTGGATTACAAGTGGACGTTCAAATAATACCTTAGGAGGTCTTGTCATGAAGACTCTGTTGGCCATCAGCGCTATCGCGATCACCCTTGGTGGCGCGCTCCATGCGAGTGAAGAGAGCAAGACGTGGGATGCATCAGAAGAGGCGAAGCAGTTTGTTCAGGACACGATTGTCCTCGGCATGTTGGCTAGCCCCTACGGCACAGGCTGGACGGACTACGACCAGCTTCACACCTATTTTGAGCGTGCGCGGGACAACGGTATCACTGGGCATGAGATGACTCTGGCCGCAGCAGATATGTCTTTTGAAACCCTGCTAGAACAGCACTACCACTTCCGCGCGCCGATGGCGCAGCAACCGGAAAACTACCTGATCGTGAATGAAACCCGCGATATTGAGGCTGCCCACATACAGGGCAAGACGGCGGTCATCTGGAACAGCCAAACCGCCACGATCCTGAACGGCGATCTCAAAAAGATGGCATTGCTCAAGGATATGGGGATCAAGAGTATGATCCTGGCTTACAATGACATTTTCCGCACGGGTTCCGGGCAATTGGCGGCCTATAACGGGCGCGACATTGGTTTGACCCCTTGGGGCAAGTCGGTCATCGACGAAATGGTGCGTTTCGGCATCTTACTCGACCTGAGCCACACGGGCTCGAAAACGGCCAATGACGCCATGGACTACATGGATGAGAACTACCCCGGGGTGCCCTATGTCTACACGCACTCGGTTCCTGCAGGGTTGTACGCGAATGGGCCCAATGCGACGCCAAAAGGGTGTTATCGGGCCATTCCCGACGATGAGGCGCTGCGAGCGGCCAAGTCCGGTGGCTACGTTTCTCCTACGTTCACAGAATGGATGATGGACGGTGTCTGGCCCGAGGATATCTCGCCCAAGCAGGCCGCCGATATGATTGACTATTATGTCCAGCTTGTCGGCGTCGACCACGTTGGAATCGCAACGGATGACATGTTCTCAACCGAACTTGTCGTGCAGTTCGCTACTGCAAACGCAAGCATGTACGACGATGGCGGCTACATGATCGATGCATTCAACAAGGGGGCAACCGGTAATGGAGAACTTGCCAAAATCCTTGCAGCGATTACCGATGACCTTTGGGCGCGCGGCTATTCAAACGACGACCTTGCAAAGATCTATGGCGGCAACAAGATGCGGGTTTATGCGCAGGTTTGGGAGGGCAAGCCCCCCGAGCAATTTCTGCAAGAATACCCCGAGCGTTTACGTCTGCGGCAAGAACTTCGTGATGGATTCTATTCGCGCTGAGCTTTCAGGGGCTTACCCTAAGAAAACAGAGTCCGATCAGCGCCGCTGAAGCTCACATCTTAAAATTTTCTGCATTGTCCCAGCTCGTGAAATAGCGACCTGATCACGGGTTGATCGAAATCGGCAGGACGCTGTCCGAGTTGGGATTTGGCGTATGTCTCATTTGTTGGAGGTGTCTGTGCCCATCGATTCCGGCTGCCACAAAGCCACACGCATCACAACGATAGGTGCGAACCGGGCCAGACACTCTTACATCAAGGAAAAGGATGGTGGGTGATGAGAGACTCGAACTCCCGACATCTTCGGTGTAAACGAAGCGCTCTACCAACTGAGCTAATCACCCGTGAGGGGTCATTTAGCTAAGGGTTCCGGTGGGCGCAAGAGGGTTTCGTGGAATTTCTTTCTGAATTCGGCATCATTTTTCGGCGTCAATCAGTTATGGCGTTCATGGCCGCCAACAGCTGAGCCACTTCGTGCTGAGTGTTGTAATGGCAGAGTGAGATTCGGATGCAATCGGGCAATCCCAACGGGTCGAGGACATTGCCGCTGTAATGGTCGGCTTTACGGGTATGGGTCCGAATGCCCAGTTGGTTCAGTTTCGTGACCACGTCCGCCGACGCCATGCCTTTTACAGTTATCGAAACCAGGCCTTCGCGCGCCGGATTGTCGGTGCCAGCCAGAATCGAGACATGGTCCATCTCGCGCAGACCGGGAAGGTTGCCGGTGCCGTTGATCATGGCGTGCGTCAGATGTGTTTCATACACATGGATCGCAGCGCCAGCCGCGCGAATGCGTTCTGATCGATCTTCAGAGCCAGAGACCCGGCCGCCCAACCAGTCGAAATACGCGACCACATCCGACATTGTGGCATAGGCTCCGGTGTCGCGGGTGCCAAACTCCCAGCCCGAGGCCGGGGCGTTGATGAGCTGATCATGGGGCAGGGCGGTCAACCGATCCGAGATCCAGGCAATTCCGAAACCGTGCCGCGAAAACACCTTGTAGGGTGAGACGGCATAACCATCGATGTCATAGCTTGCGATATCGATCTGGCCGTGAGCGGCATGTTGGATGCCGTCCACGATGATGAAGCAGTCAGGCGAGACGGTGCGGATCGCGTGTGCGATGGCGGCGACATTCATACCCATTCCGGTCACAGGAGAGCCATGCAGGATCGTTGCCACCGCCACGTCGGGTGTCATCTGTTCCGCATAGGCCTCTGCCGTGACCATACCCGTCGCGTCATCATGTGGAACGTTGACATAGTTCAACCCGGCAATCTCGGCCCAGCGACGCGCAGCGCTACGGCTGGCGGGGTGTTCGATTGAACTGCCGATCACTTTCAAGCCTGACGGCGCGTTGACACAGGCAGTTCGGATCATGCGGAACAGCAACTCTGTCCCGCTTTCGCCCATGAAAAACTGCCCGCTTGGCGCGTTCATGAACGTCGCCATATCCGCCTTTGCGGTGTTGATGATATCCACCAGCGCATGGCTGGCCACATTGTCACGGCCCTGATTATCGGGGATCGCGGCAAACTTGGCCGAGGTTGCAGTGACCGAATTGAGTGTCAGCGCACCACCGGCATTTTCGAAAAAGATACGGGGGCCTTGAAACGGACAGCTGTCGACGTGGGCAAAACGGGCGCGGATGTCGTCGATAAGGCCGGGGGTCTGGTGCAGCATGAGGCGGGTCCTGTTTTGGCTCGGTGTAGGTTTGACAGGAAAAAGCGCGGGATCAATCCCAATTGCGACATGTCCGGTCGGCGATATGCGCCAATCGGTGGCAGCAAAGGGCCTTGCTTGTTCCCGGGTGCCTCCGATATGCCGTTGAGAACCGCAACCCTCTGAACCGGAGGCTCAAATATGACTGTCGCCCGACGCAGCCTGCTGATGGTCATGGCGCTGTGCGTCGTGCTGGCAGTGCCGGTTCGGGCGTCGGCGGAGGGTATTTTGATCTTTGCGGCCGCCAGCCTGAAAACCGCGTTGGACCAGATCGCTGCTGACTACTCAGATCAAACGGGAGGCGAGGTAACAGTTTCTTATGCGGCCTCTTCTGTTCTGGCGCGCCAGATTCAGTTGGGGGCTCCTGCGGATCTGTTTATCTCGGCCAATGTGCAATGGATGGATGTTTTGGTGCGGGACGGTCTGGTTGACGCGTCAAGCCGGGTTGATCTTCTGGGCAATCACCTGGTGCTGATCGGGGTGCCAGCGCAAGCAGAGGCCCAGATCGATGCTGCGCTGGACCTGAATGCGCGGCTGGACGGTGGCTTTTTGGCGATGGCGTTGGTCGATGCCGTTCCGGCAGGGATCTACGGGAAATCGGCACTGCAGGAACTGGGGCTTTGGGCTGATGTTGAGGGGCGTATTGCCCAGTCTGATAACGTTCGGGCGGCACTGGCACTGGTGGCCACCGGAGCCGCGCCCTTGGGCATTGTTTACGGGTCAGATGCTTTGGCGGAGAGCCGTGTTTCAGTGATCGGGGTATTCCCGTCTGACAGCCATCCGCCGATCATCTATCCGGCAGCTGCGACGCGTGACGCCGCCCCCCAAGCCTTTGCGTTTCTGACCTATTTGCAAACAGATACCGCGCGCGCGGTTTTTGAGGCGCAGGGCTTTACCCTGCCGCAGGGCTGAGCCATGGGGTGGCTGGGTCCTGCAGAGCTCGAAGCCCTGCGCTTGTCTCTGCGAGTGTCGATCTGGGCCACGCTGGTCAGCTTGCCTTTGGGTATTTTTGTCGCCTATGCGCTGGCTCGCTGGCGTTTTCCGGGGCGGCAGCTGTTGAACGGATTGGTGCATCTGCCGCTGATCCTGCCCCCTGTTGTCACTGGCTATCTGCTGTTGTTGACCTTTGGTATCCAAGGCCCGTTGGGGCGGTTTCTGGCCGAGTTCGGCATTGTGGTCGCCTTTAGGTGGACCGGGGCCGCTCTGGCCGCCGGGATCATGGCTTTTCCTTTGATGGTGCGCGCCATTCGGCTGTCGATCGAGGCGGTGGATCCAAAACTGGAACAGGCCGGGGCGACGTTGGGGGCTTCGCGCATGTTCGTGTTTGCCACTGTAACGCTCCCGCTGATCCTGCCGGGCATCATTGCAGGCGCAATTCTGGCTTTTGCCAAAGCAATGGGAGAGTTTGGCGCGACCATTACCTTTGTGTCGAACATTCCTGGCCAGACCCAGACATTGCCCTCGGCGGTCTATTCCTTTTTGCAGGTGCCGGGGGGCGAACCGGCGGCGCTGCGGCTGGTGATCATTTCGGTCATTGTCGCGATGACGGCGCTGCTGCTCTCGGAATATGTTGGGCGCCGAGTGGCGCGGCGGGTGGCCGGGACATGAGCCTTTCGGTCCGATTGCAGCAACAATTGCCCGGCATCGCGCTGGATCTGGAGTTTGAAGCCCCTCCGGGCGTGACAGTTCTGTTCGGGCGGTCAGGTGCGGGTAAGACCACAGTGATCAATGCGGTGGCAGGACTATTGCGGCCGCAGGCCGGGCGCGTGGCCGTCGACGATTGGGTTTTGTTCGATACCGATCAGGGCAGTTGGTTGCCGACCCATCGCAGGCGGCTTGGATACATCTTTCAGGAAGGTCGTTTGTTCCCGCACCTGAGCGTGCGCCAGAACCTGGCCTATGGTCGTTGGTTTGCACCGCGGGGCGCGCAGCGCGAAAGTCAAGACCGCGTGGTTGAGATGCTGGGGATCGGTCATCTCCTGAATCGCCGTCCGGCGATGCTGTCGGGCGGGGAAAAACAGCGGGTAGCCATTGGCCGAGCGCTGTTGGCCGCCCCGCGCCTGATCCTTGCCGATGAGCCGCTGGCTGCGTTGGATGAGGCCCGCAAGGCCGAGATCCTGCCCTATTTCGAACGCCTGCGCGACGAGGTGTCGGTGCCGATCCTCTATGTCACGCATTCCGCAGCCGAGGTGGCGCGGCTGGCAACCTCGGTCGTCGCACTGCAAGACGGCAAGGTCTTGCGCCATGGTCCTGCGTCGGACGTGCTGGCGGACCCGTCTGTGGCGCCTGCGGGTGTGCGCGCGGTGGGGGCGGTGTTGCAGGTGCAGGTGGCGCAGCATCACGCCGACGGGCTCACTGAACTGCGCGCAGGTGACGCGCGTCTTTTCCTGCCGCGCATTCCTCATCAGGTTGGAGAGCATTTGCGCATCCGCATCCCGGCGCAAGAGGTGATCCTGTCCAACAAACCTCCCGAGGGGCTATCAGCGCTCAACATTCTCTCGGGCACGGTCGAGGCGGTGCGTGCTGGTGAGGGACCAGGGGCAATTGTCTCGGTCAAGACCCCCGCAGGTGTTGTTTTGGCCCGGGTAACACGGCGTTCGGTCGAGGCCTTGGGCTTAGAACTGGGCCAGCCGTGCCATGCAGTGATCAAAACGGTGGCTTTGGCCCCGCAGGATGTCGGCGGGCGCGTTGCAACCTAGTTCCTGCGCCAGGGCTTCAAAGACAGCGATGGCAAACCTGCCGGAAAGCGCTAAGGTAGTGTCAGCGTCGCACAGCCGCATCCTTGCGGCCATTTTACAGCGAGGATTTTCTATGTGGGTCTCTAGACTGTTATTGGTATTGTGTCTTGGATTGACGCCCGGAATTGCGGCTGCCGTCGGATTTGGTATCAGCGTTAGACCGCAGTTCAGAACCGAGGTGACACCGCTGGATGGTGGAGTTTACGAGGTCAAAACATTTGGGAGCTCGGCACCCGTGGCCTATTGGTGCGGTATCGGTGACTATGCCATCAGAACGCTCAGAACCAAGTCAAGCCAACGCATTTATATAAGTCGTGAATATATCAAGGGCGCGCGGACAGTGCAGTTTTCATTCACACCGCCAGAAGGCGCCGATACCGGCAACAGTTATTCAGTCACGGTAAAGCGTGTTGGCGCCAATATGTCTGCAGGTACGGCGCAGGGGTACTGCTATGACAACTTCATCGATTTCGGGTTCTAGGCCCTAAACCCATTTGGCAAGGGGCGGCAGGCTCATGAGGACAGCGTCGGGATCGTGGCCCGTTTCAAGCCCGAATTTGGTCCCACGGTCGTAAACAAGGTTGTATTCGGCATAAAGTCCGCGATGAACCAGTTGTGTATCTTTTTCGTCGTCGCCAAAATCTTGAACGCGACGCTTTTCGACCAGTGGAACGAAAGCAGGTAAAAAGGCCCGTCCAATGTCTTGTGTCAGGGCAAAATCCGCCTGCCAATCACCGGTGCAATAATCATCCATGAAGATACCGCCCACGCCACGCGCGCGCTTGCGGTGGGGGATATAGAAATATTCATCCGCCCAAGCCTTCAGGCGAGGGTAGTGATCTGTGCCATGTGGATCCAGATGTGCCTTTTGCGTGGCGTGGAAATGCGCGGTGTCGTCGGCATATTCCAAACAGGGATTCAGATCGGACCCGCCGCCAAACCACCAGGCATGGGGCGTCCAGAACATGCGCGTGTTCATATGCACCGCAGGCACATGCGGGTTTTGCATATGCGCCACAAGACTGATGCCCGACGCCCAAAAGCGCGGGTCGTCTTTCATGCCGGGAATACCCTTGCGCGCGGCCATCGCGTTCTGGGCACGATCGCCCAGGGTGCCAAATACGGTCGAGACATTGACGCCGACTTTCTCGAACACGCGACCGCCACGCATGACCGACATCAGCCCGCCACCGGCATCCGATCCGTCCTCTGATTGGCGCTTGGTTTCCTTCACTTCGAACCTTCCCGGTTCGGCATCAGAAAACGGCCCGGTGTGGTGGTTGTCTTCTAGTGATTCAAACGCTGCGACGATGTCATCGCGCAATTGGCGGAACCAGGCAGAGGCTGTGGCTTTTTCGGTATCAAACATGGGGTTCAGTGTGCTGGTGCTGCGACAGGATCAAGCAGGGTTCGCCCGCCGTCAATGGTCAGGATCTGACCTGTGATAAAGCCCGCCGCGTCCGAGGCCAGGAATTGCGCTGTCTCTGTCAACTCATTCGGGGCGGCGATACGGGCCAGGGGTGTGTGTTTTTCAATGTCATCGCGAAAATCGCGGTTTTCCTTCAGGGTCGATTGCAGCGATGCGCTCATGACCGAGCCAAGCGCAATCGAATTGACGCGGATCCGGTTGGGTGCCAGCGCCACGGCCAGCGACCGGGTCATTTGATCAAGCGCAGCGGTCGACACGGAATAGGCCATCAGGTCGGGATGCGTGCGTCTTGCGGCAATAGACGAAAGGTTGATGATCGAACCTGCAGGGCCGTCACCGTCGTCGCCGGCTTGCTTGATCATGCGTTTGGAAACCAATTGGCTCAACCGCAAGGCAGGCATCAGGTTCTGGTTGAGCAAAGTGCGGACCGAGTCGTCATCGGTATCCAGCGGGTCGGACGGGATCACCTGACGAGCGCCGTTGACCAGAATGTCGACCTGATCGAACTCATCCAGGGTGGCCGAAAGCAAATTGGCGATCGTCAGTTTCTCGCGCAGGTCGCCCGCGAAATAGCGGATATTGCCGTCTTCGGCCTTGTCGCCCAGCTCTTCGCTCAGGCGTTTTTCGTCCATATCGGCAAACATGACATTTGCGCCTGCATCCGCAAAGTGTCGTCCGATGGCAAGACCGATACCATTGGCGCCACCTGTCACAATCGCGGTTTTGCCGGCTATGGAAAAGGACATCCGAATCCTCCTGAGTTGCGGAATAGGTTAGCGGCGCTTACCGCCGAGGGCGAGAGGCATGAAAGACCTTGAACCGATTGTCACCCGCGATCTCATCAACCTGCATGAACGCATCATTCAGCGTGGCCTCGTACGGCAGATGGCGATTGGCGACCATCCACAGCTGGCCGCTGCGGGTCAGGTTCCGCGCGGCTGAGGTGATAAAGCCCTGGCCAAGACCGGGATCCGCACTGCGCGAGGTATGAAAGGGCGGGTTCATAACCACGGTGTCAACGGGGTCGGGCGCCGTCCAGGTCACCGCGTCCGCCCAATGAAACTGCGCCTTGGCATCGGTCACATTGATCCGCGCACAGTCCAGCGCGGTGTGGTCAGCCTCGACCAGATGCAGGGTTGTCACTGCCGCATTCTGTGCGATCTGTGCAGACAGAAACCCCCAGCCCGCGCCCAGATCGGCGACGCGCGCGCCCAGTTTCTGGGGCAGATTGGTGGCCAAAAGGGCCGAGGCCGGGTCGATCCCGTCTGCTGAAAACACACCGGGCGCGGTGCGAAAGCCCTGCACTTCTTGCGATGCCGGGGCGGTCCAGTCTTTGAATGCGGTTTTATCGGTGGAGAACCAGAACATCTTGCCATGCGCCTTTGCGACCGGCCCCGAAACATCCACACGCTTGCGAATATCTTTCAGAAGGCTGTCCACGCCATCCGTCTTGGCGCCGTCTATGATCACCTGGCCGTCAGCGCGCGCGCAAGCCTGTTGCACCAAAGCACGGGCCAGAGCCTTGGCGCGCGGCAGGATCAAGATCACGTCCTGACAGGGTGTGTCGCTTTTCGGAACGGTTTCAAAACCTGCTGCAGCAAAGTGGTCGTGAAAAGGTTTGAACGGCTGAACAACCTGAGTGTCCCGAGGCAGAGCCGACAGATTGTGTTCAGGCGTCGCGCCGATCACCGAGATCGGCTGTGATAGAGAAAGGCCAGACTCCAATGCATAGCTGAGGCGGGAGGACATCGATATTTCCACACAAGAGTTTGGCGACGGCTGCGCCTACTCTTCACGCTCCATGGTGCATTGCAGGGGGTGTTGGTGCCGCCGGGCAAAGTCCATGACCTGACCCACCTTGGTCTCGGCAATCTCGTGGCTAAAGACACCAACGACCGCCACACCCTTCTTGTGAACCGTCAGCATAATCTCGAAAGCTTGTGCGTGGGTCATGCCAAAGAAACGTTCAAGCACGTGAACAACAAACTCCATCGGAGTATAATCGTCGTTCAAAAGCAATACCTTATACAATGGTGGACGCTTGGTCTTCGGGCGCGACTCGACCAGGATCGACGTGTCGCCATCGTCGTCCGATTTGTCAGACATCATCCAAGGAGTTTCGCGCATTGATCTTATAGGTCCGATTCAGTCTTCGGTTCGTATCCGGGCTTATATAACGTGCAGGTGGTCAGAGAAAAGAGGAACCGAACGGAATCAGCATGGATCAGAAGGTGACAACAATTGGTTTCGATGCAGATGACACGTTGTGGCACAACGAACGGTTCTTTCAACTGACACAGGCTCATTTTGCCGAACTGCTGAAGGATTATGCCGAACATGATCATCTGATGGAGCGATTGCTGGACGCTGAAAAGCGCAACATCAAGCGCTATGGCTATGGGATTAAAGGCTTTACCCTGTCGATGATCGAAACCGCGATTGAGGTCACGGACGACCGCGTTCCTGCGCGCGTCATTCGCTCTTTGATCGAAGCGGGGCAAGAGATGTTGGCCCATCCGATCGAGCTGTTGCCGCATGCGCGCGAGGCGGTCGAGGCCGTGGCACCTACTCATAACGTTGTTTTGGTGACAAAGGGTGATCTGCTGGATCAGGAACGCAAGCTGGCTCAATCGGGCTTGGGCGAGTTGTTTGACGCAGTAGAAATCGTTTCGGAAAAAACGCCGCAAACCTACCGCGATGTTTTCCAGAGACACGGGGATGGGCCGGCGGCCGCGATGATGGTTGGAAATTCAATGCGGTCGGATGTTGTTGCTTCGCTTGATGCCGGAAGTTGGGGTGTTCATGTCCCGCATGATCTGATGTGGGATATCGAGCATGCTGACACACCGTCGGAGCATCCGCGATATCGGGCACTTGAGGACCTGAGCGGACTTGCAGAACTGGTTCAGTCGCTTGGGTGATGTGGCCCATTGGTCGCAGGTTGGGAAAAAACTGTTCACAAGTTTCCTTTGTTCTTGGAGGGGATCCGAATGTGGTGGGTAGAGTGGGGAAAAACACCATATATAGTGGCGTTTGAGGCCGCTCACGAATCGGCGAAACGCGCGGGTTTTGGTTTATTTGGCGAGGACTCTGTGTTAGCCTGACAGACAATAAATAAATGAGCTGACCGGGAAAACCCGGCGGCGCGAGGCAGACAGAGGCAAAAATCGTGCGGATTCGGCGGACAGTTCCGGCCCGGATGGGCTTTATCCTTACAGCATTCGTCTGGCTGATGGCGTTCGCGCCCGTTCAGGCGGTGGCGGCACCCTACGCGGCAATGGTAATCGATGCGCGAACCGGAGAGGTTCTGCACTCGCGAAATGCCGATACACGACTGCACCCGGCCTCGCTGACCAAGATGATGACGCTTTATATCGCGTTCGAGGCCGTTCGGAACGGCGAGATCACTCTGGACACCCCCGTACGCATCACCAAGGCTGCAGCGGCTGAGCCGCCCTCCAAGCTTGGACTGCGGACCGGGCAGACGATTGCGTTCCGCTATCTGATCCGTGCTGCGGCCGTGAAATCTGCGAATGATGCGGCCACGGCGATCGGAATTGCGCTCAGCGGGTCCGAGGCGGCCTTTGCTCGGCGGATGACACGGACAGCAAAAGCGATGGGGATGAGCCGCACCACGTTCAAAAACGCGCATGGTCTGACCGAGGCCGGGCATTTGTCTACGGCGCGTGACATGACCACGCTGGGGCGGCATCTTCTGTATGATTACCCGCAGTATTATAACCTGTTCTCACGCCAATCGACCCACGCAGGGATCAAAACCGTGCCGAATACCAACCGGCGCCTGCTGGCGGCTTACAAGGGCGCGGACGGGATCAAAACCGGGTACACGCGGGCGGCAGGTTTCAATCTTGTGGCTTCGGCAAAACGTAAGGATGAACGGATTATTGCCACCGTGTTTGGCGGCAAGTCCGGGGCATCACGAAACGCAAAAGTCGCGGAATTGCTCGATATGGGTTTCCGGCGCGCACCATCTCGCGCGCCCATCCGCAAACCGGCACGTCCGGCCTACGCGGGCAACACAGGGTTGGGTGATATTCAGGTCGCGCGGGCAACCGGTGCCCCCCAAACCAGCTTGCGTCCCGTCATCAGGCCGCGGGTTCAGATAGCCGAGGCTGGCGCAGAAACTGTAGACGAGAAACGCTCTCGTATTCAGGACGGTATCGCGGAAGCCATTGCCGAGGCCGCAGGGTCAACCGCGCCACGCCCGGCGCCGCGCCCTCAGGGTGAACAAGTCGCTTCGGCCGAACCGGTCGAAATTCCTGAGCCGCAGCAAGAGGTGGTGACTCGATTGTCATCGTCTGGCGGGCATCTGTGGGGCGTGAACGTTGGCCGTTACACGACCCGGTATGAGGCCGAGAAGGTCTTGCTGAAAACGGCGCTCACCGAAATGACGACGCTGGAAGGCACCTTGCGCAAGGTGAACCAAAGCAATCGCGGGTTTGATGCTACCTTCCAGGGCATGACACGCGAACAGGCGGACTTGGCCTGCCGTCGCTTGCAAGCGCGCAACGTTACCTGTTTCATGATCGGCCCATCATAAGGGCCGGCACATTCTCACTCATGGGCACTGGCTGTGAACCTCGGTTCACAGCCTTTTTCATTTTCAGGGGCTGTCAGTCGAAAACCTGACCATGCTGATACTGCTCATCCTGACCTGCCGCAGCGGTCAGGGCGGCAACATTGTCCTTGGTAAAGAAGCCATCATATTTGTGGCAGCGCTCGATATACTCGGTGATCAACAGGGTGTTCTTCGAGTGTTTCGAGAAGATCTGTTTCAGGTTGGGATCGTCTTTGCACTCGCCCACGACATGGGCCAGAAAGGGTACGCCTTTGTCTTTCAGCGTGTTGACCACGAAATCCACGTTCTTTTCCCCGGCATTGTGGTCGCCATCCTGTATCTCGACCGCCATGTGGTGCAGGCGACGTCCGAAATTGCGCACGAAATCCTCGGTAGGCATCGGTAGCTTTGCGAAAGAGTTTACAAATGACGGCGTGTTGTTGGCTGTGAAGACTTTGGCGGGTGATTTCTTGTCATCATCCACGGTCGGGTTGCGGTTCACATTGGTCGAGGAGTTCATGTCAAAGATGTTGTATGCGCCCCAGAAGTAATAGGGCACCATCGTCAGAAACTCGAGAATGGCATCCTCTCGTTCACCGGCAAGAATGCGTGTTGCCAGATGGTCGATGCCCAGCATCAGGGGTGCGATCTTGCTGTCTTGCCCAAAACCTGCGGCCTGATCCAACCGAGCTTGTTCCTCATCGCTCAGCAACACGCGTTCGCCCAGGCCAAGGCTGTCAGTGTCGTTGAAGTCCAGACTGGAGTAGCCAATCCGATTGCACGTGAAATCCGATGGGGTGGTAAAGCGGAAACCCTGCGCGGAATAAAACGGGTTTTCAGTTTCGCCGCTGTATTCAAAGCGGATATTTTGATCTTCGAGGGTGCGGGTTAACGTGTCCAAATCGCTGGCACCGTAAATTTCGCCAACATACCGCGTTTGCGGCGTGCCGCGTGCCAGCGGATACATGCGATTGACGCGCGAAATGAAATCCTCGAACGCGTCGCTGAGCGGTGCCATGACAATCAGCGCAGGAAATTGGGGCTGCGAATGCAGGATCGCGAATTTATGGGTTTGGCCCAGATAGCTGGCCGTGTGGCGGTAGGGGGTCATCACATAAAGCTCGACCAGCGTGTCAAACAAGGCGTCGCGCTCGACCTGCATGACAATTGCCTTCATAGGGCCGACCAGATCGGCTAAGCCCGAACTGGTGCGCCGTTCGTAGATCTTAGGCAGGTATTCGGCGAAAAAGTCCGAGTTTTTCTTATCGCCCCGGGGTTGATAAGACATCAGATCAAAAGACATAAGCAATGCTCCTTGCGTATTCCGATCCCGGCCAGCGCGGGGTGGAAAAGAAAATCTTCTGCCACCGCATGCTAAGCACCCAAGCTGCGCCGGGGCAACACTAAGCTATCTGGTGAATGCCCATGAAGTTTGCCTGATCATCGGGTGAATTTGGTCACCTCAACGCCGCCATCGATCAGATTTTCCCGCACGGATCGCGCGATCTGAACAGCCGTAGGGCCATCGCCATGCAGACAAATCGTATCGATAGATGTTTCAAGCCGTTTGCCACTTTCTGTAATGATGGCACCTTCTTTCACCATATTCAGAATACGCGGCCCGGCCAGATCAGGGTCGTGGATGACGGCGCCGGGTAGGCTGCGATCAACCAGTGTGCCATCATCGTTGTAAGCCCGATCCGCAAAGATTTCGCCCACCCATTTGCATCCAAGCTCCCGCACGGCCTCTTCTTGTTTGGTGGCCGCAAGAACCATGATGATGATGTCGGGATCGACGTCCAATGCACCCTGATAACAGGCGCGCGCCATGTCGAAATCGACCGAACACATATTCGCCAGTGCACCATGCAGTTTCAGATGTCGGACATGCGTGCCGACCGCCTTGGCCATTCCTATGGCCGCGCCCAGTTGATACCGCACAAGATTGCGCAGGCTGTCATGAGGCACTTTCATTTGGCGGCGACCAAAGCCTTGCAAATCCGGGAACCCCGGATGCGCGCCGATCCCCACACCGTTTTCCGCCGCCAGAGCCATCGTCTGAGCCATGACGTCCCAATCGCCACCATGAAACCCACAGGCGATATTGGCTGATGTGATAATCTTCAAAAGGGAGGCGTCATCACCCATCTTCCAAGGGCCAAAGCTTTCCCCCATATCGGCATTCAGATCGACGCGGGGCATGGGTAGACTCCTTATTCTGTGGCTGAGATCATTCCGCTGATCAATTGGTAGGACAACAGATCGGGAATGTCATGCGGGTCGCGCACGAGATCCTCGATCCGGCGGGGCAGGCGCATCAATTCCGACCGGAAAGCTGTATCTGCCGCCAAAGCCTGATCGAGCGACACAAACTCGAACTGAACCCGAGCACCCGCCGGTGTCTGTACCGCGCGCGGCATGTCGCAGGGCAGCACGGTCGCAATCCGGGGATACCCCCCGGTGGTCTGACACTCGGGCAACAGGATGAACGGGTTACCTGTGCCGGTCATCTGTATGTCTCCGGGCGTGATCACTTCGGACAAGATGTTCAGCTGACCTTTGGCAGCAAACCCCGCACCGTCGCTTTCCAGCTGCATGCCCATTCGGTTGGCACGGGCTCCGCGTTGGAAAGTCGTTGCGGTAAACCGGTCCAGAGTGGATTGATCGAACAGCTCAGTCTGAAAGCTTGAGACGATCCGCAACAGACCGCCCGAGAACCGATTGTCGGGCCGCAGCTTTTTACCTGCCTCCCCTTTGTCTGGACCCATTGGCAGTACGTCACCGGCTTGGATCGCAGCGCCGATATTGGCGGTCAGATGGGTCGAGCGTGAGCCAAGAAAAGGCGTCGTATCGATCCCGCCACCCAGATGAAGATAGCCATAATTGCCCTGCATGGCGGCGCCGATCACAAGCGTCTGTCCGGGCTCAAGGCTATGCGACGCGTTCCAGGCAATCGTCGCCCCGTCGATTGTGGCCTGCATGGGTGCTCCGGTCAGCGCAAAGCGCAGGCCTTGCGTTGCCTCGAACGTGCCGCCCAGCCCGGCCATCTCTAACTGTGCCAGATCAGGGCTTTGACCCAACAAAGCGGCCCCCTCATACAGAGCCAAAACATCGGCAGCACCGGACCGGGACAGACCGCGATCAAGGTATCCGCTGCGTCCAAGATCCTGTACCGTGCAGGCCGGACCGATTGCTTGCACCCGCAAACTCATGATGTGATCTCTTCAAACACAGCACCCCCCATGGCATCGGTTTGCAGCGAGTCGTATTCGTCGCGGGTGACAGAGGTGAAAATCACCTCATCGCCGGGGGCCAAAGAAAAGCTGTCGGCGTGATCAGGGCGAAAGCACTGAAACCCGGTCTGCCCCACATGGCGCCATCCGGTGGGCGTTGGGCCCGCAAACAGCACAAATTGCGATATCGCCAGCACCAGCGCACCGCGCGGTACCATGGGGGTCAGCTCTTTCTGCCGGGGGATGTTGAACTCTGGCCCCAGCGGGCCAAGATAGGGCTGCCCGGGTGCAAACCCGATGGTCAAAACGCGTACACGCGATTGACTTAGGCGGTGAATAGCCTCTTTGGGGCTTAAACCTGCGGCGTCCGCCGCCTCATCCAATTGGGGAGCAAGATCGGTTCCGTAGACAGTGGGCACATGCCACAGCTTACGGCCCTTTGGCAAAGGCGCGCCATACCAGTCCTGGCGCTCTAACATCTGTCTCAAACGCTCCAGAACGTCTTCATGTGGCAGGACCTGCGGATCAAACCGCAGATAAGTTGATGCAAGCGAAGCTGAGGTTTCGATAACCCCGTCCCAGTTCAGCGTTTCGACTGCGTATCGAAAAGCAATCGCTGCCCGGTTTGAGGCTTCTGTCATAGTATCTGCAAATGTGACCAGCGCTCCATCAAGGCCAACGGATCGAATTCGTGGGAACGTCTTTGTGCCTGTCATTGGGTGCCTGCAGTACTGGCCTGTTGTTTCATGCAGCGACCTGACCCCATCAATGACCAAAGTGCAAGTTCTCAGGGGAGAGAATCCGAAACCACCAGATGCGGTTTTGAGAACAGTTTCTAGGCCAAGGTGAATCACTTGTGGCTCTGAGGTCTTGTGCTGCGGGGTGTATCCTGAGCTATATATTGTGTTCGGACCGAGTGCTGATTTCGGGATTGCGGCTGCTGAATAGGGCGCACGGGCCAGCACCAAAGGACTCTGTGGCCTCATATGGATGTAAGATATTGTTTTTTATGATTAAATTATAAATTTGAAAAAAATGTGAAAATAGCCATTTTTCTTCTTGCGGAAGTTTTGAGTATTACTTAGAACGCCCTTCACCGGCGCAGCTGAGGTTGTGCGGACCCACTGGAGAGACGGTGTGACGG
>NZ_WQEG01000019.1 GCF_013033515.1 Ruegeria sp. HKCCA6707
CATCTGCGTGAAGTACTGGTCCACGAGACCGACCCCGATGAGATCGCAGATCTCGAAAGGCATATCCGGACAGGTGAAGAGTTGTATGAGCGGATCAGCACGGCGCTGACGGTGGTCGAGCAACCTGCGTTGGAGTGATAACGAGGCCACACAGCTCGCAAATGCCTTCTTAAGAGCGCAGAGCGGTCATCGGGCAAAAACACGCGGATGACCGCTTCGAGCCCGAAGCGCCGAATGCTGCAGTCCGGGCCAACGACTGTTACGCGCAGAAAGCGGACTTTGCAAAGTCTAGCTTGAGCCCAAAACGAACGTGCGCTGAATTCAAACGGAATTGACTTTCCCGGTTTTCAGAAAAAAGGGTTGTGAGTTTTCTGCTTTAACTCGGAGTATCCCAAAACATACCAAGGTGGGAGGATTTGTTATGAAAACAGCGGTTGTGACTGGCGCCGCGGGAGGGATGGGGCAGGCCATCTGTCGCCAATTGCAGACGAACGGGTTGCATGTGATTGGTCTGGACCTCAAAGAAGAGGGCCTAGTCGAGCTGGCATCAAAATTAAGTTCGGACTTCACGCCTATTTCCGTTGATCTAACAGATCCTTTGTCCGTGGCTCAAACGTTTGAGCGCATTAAGACAGCCCATGGCGGTCTGGATGCTTTGGTAAACAACGCGGGCACCTGCTTCATGTCTGACTTTCCGCACATTCCGCCCGAGGAACTCGAAAAGCAGATGGCGATAAACTTTAACTCTGCATTCCACTGTTGCCAGCAGGCGGTTCAGTTGATGTTGGAACGCGAAGGCATCAAAAAGATTGTAAATATCTCATCGAATGGAGCTTACAATTTCGATGTGTTCGACCCTCCCCATTACCGGGCGTCAAAAGCGGCGATGGATACACTTACGAAAGACCTTGCCCGTCGATACGCGCAGGAAAAAATCTGTGTAAATTCTCTGGCACCTGCCATGACTGAGACACCGTTGTTCAATGTCTTAACCAAGGACGTCTTGGAGAAAGCCATTAATGCTATGCCGCATGGCCGCGCGATGCTGCCCGAGCAAATCGCCGCTTGGGTCGGTTTTCTAATTTCGCCGGCTGGTGATGTCTCCAGTGGGAATGTGATTGTCCTGAATCAAGGGCGCGACGTCAGATAACTCCTAGGCGCACCGTTGCCTTTATGGAAAATGGTCCATGGGGTGGGATCAGCTGTAGACTTCTGGTGCTTTTTTCAGGACAGGCCATTGCTTTGGACAATGCCCATAGATTACGAACGCATCTCGCTCGGATGCCAGACGCATCAACCTGTCTGCGCTGGCAATCGCTGCATCCTCGTCCCAAGACCCGGCAAACTTCTCGTCGATTTCTGCTGGTCGGGAAATCGCATCACTGGTTAGTAAAACCGTCCCCGACGGGAGATCGACCATTACCGCGATCTGACCAGGCGCATGACCGGGTGCCATCAAAACGAAGATACCTGGCCCAATCTCTACGTCGTTATCAACAACCAGGTAATCCTGATCGGGCCATTCCAAAGGCCGCATATCGCCCCAGTACAACGGGCGGGGTAAGGCTCGCTCCGCAGCAGAGATAAGAATTGGACTGCTTGGAAAGTCGCCCAATGCACCGATATGGTCGATATGGGTGTGCGTACAAATCTGTAGTGTAATGTTTGAAGGAATAAGCCCAAGTTTTGCCAGCTGTGCGCATGGAAGATTGTCTGGTTCGCACTTCAGAACCTCGCCAAACTCGAACAATCGATCTTCTTTGACTGCGGCGTCAGTGGCGGTGGCATATTTTTCGGGGAACCCGGTATCGATGAGTATTGCTTCTCCCAAATCTGTCCGGATCAGAAACCCGCAGATACCAATTATGCGGCCAGTGGAATGGACCTTGAACAGCCCGTAGTCCAAAACCGCAAGGTCAATCGGTCGCCCTTTGACAAATCCCTCTGCTTGCACAGAATCTCTCCCGGATTGACTACAAGGATTTTGAGTAGAGCATGAAAGTCAAGATACACACACTTTTTCAATACCTATTGGATACTACGGAAGCGGATCCAGATGCGTTCGTCGGGTTTTCCTTGTCAGAGTCGCCGCGTTTGGGTGAGTTCATGGATGCGCTGGATCCAGCGCTGCCGTTGGATTGGAACCAAAAGAGTTTTCGGGGTCTGCCTGCTTTACGACGACATGTCTTGGATCGCGCCGGCTTGTCTGATGTTTGCAAGCCAGACGACGTTCTGATCACCGCCGGCGCCGCGGAAGCCAATTATCTTGCATTCATGCAATTGGTCCAACCGGGCGACGAAGTCGTAACGGAACGCCCGGGCTGGCCACAAGCGGGCGTATTGGCAGAGGCAGTTGGCGCGACGCTAAAAGTTGTCGACCGTGAAGAGAGTGCTGGATGGGTATTGCCGCTCGACAAAGTTGAGGCCGCAGTAACAGAACGCACTCGACTGATCTTTATAACCAACCCCAATAATCCCACCGGGCAGTTGACGACACAAGCAGAGCTGGAAAGGCTTGTCCAAATCGCAGATCGTGTAGGTGCATGGCTGGTTGTTGACGAGGTTTACGCGGGATTGGAGTGGGACGGGTCCCGCGCTCCTTCGATTGCTGGTTTGTATCCTAGGGGTATCACGACTGGCAGCGTTTCTAAGGCACTGGGGCTCCAGGGGCTACGCACCGGCTGGATGATATGCCGTGATCCCGATCTGATTTGGGACGCTATTATTCTGCGGGAAAACTCGAGCGAAATTATGAATATTCTCGGCGAAGTCATTGCCGAAATCGCCTTAAGGCCTGACCGATATAGCCAGGCTTTGAAAACTGCGCGGGCAGCTGGGATGAAAACGCTGGAACGCCTGGATCGGTTTGTTGCCGATCAACCCGGCCTCGATTGGGTCAAACCTCAGGCTGGATTGATTGGTTTGGCAAGGCTCGATGGGATAGATGGCGATGTTTTCGCCAAACGCTTACTAGCAGATCCCTATCGGACGTTTCTCTTACCGGGCTCGTCTTATGGGATGCGGAACCACATCCGACTGGGTGTGGGGGGAGGTGCTGCTGCCAACCTTGACCTTGGCCTAGAGCGCATGGGCGAACTGTTGGCGAACTGGTAGATTTAGGACACTCATTTCGACTTCTCGGCCTGCAACGCCGGTCAAAAAATGCTACCCGATCAAAGCTGACAATGAGCGTCTTGATGGTGCAAGTTCACCCGCCATGTGCTGACAGCTTTCTGTCACTCTCCGTCGACTGCGAAGCGGACAACGCTGACCTTTTGCGCTTACTTCGATGCGAGGTTTCGGAAAATGATTGCGCAACGCAACAACAATGCCCGGACCTTGTACTTTACCAATCTGGAAAACGTGTCGTGACGTAGCTGGGGAGCCAGACTGAAAACAGCCGTTTCAGCGTGGATCTCAGTACAATGCCCACTGTTATTTTCGCGGGGCTTCCATCCATTGGAGAGTAGCCAATCGCTTGCCGTGTTTCGTTGATATTCCAGCGCATCCCCGGGTTATCTGACATTAGGTTTAGGGCTGCGAAGGAAATATCCTTGGCATCCATTGCGGCGCGCATTCCGCTTAGAAAGTCCCGATCACTCAACCACATTTCCTGACCCCACCGACCCATCGCCATGTGTGTGCCGGGTTGGTTGTCATGCGTCCATTGTGTCCAGCCGATGCGCAAGCAGATGACCGATAGTCCGTGATGCTCGGCGAAATAGGCCCCTGTCCGTTCACAGAATAGCTTTGACATGCCGTAGGCGTTTACTGGCCCTGGTGGTGTCGTGCTGTTTAGCACCTCATGCGTGAACCTTTTGTCGCCGTGAACCCAATTGGAGCTGGCAAGAACCACGCGGCTGACGCCCATGGCTGCCGCATGGTGATAGAGTGAAAGCGTTGCATCCATATTGTGATTGATCGCGGAAGCCCAAGTGGCGGAAGGCTCTCGGTCTCCGGCAAGATGCACGATAACGTCCACTCCCTTTAGCAAACTGACCCAACTGCTGTCGTCGGACAGGTCTGCTGTGTGAATGTCGGGATGATCAACGGGACGGATGTCGATGCCAGAGACGGTGTAATCGGGGTCGCTTTCTAGCGCGTTGAAGAGTTTGCGGCCGAGATGCCCGCCTGCGCCTGTAATCAAGACATGCATGAAAGGAACTCCTTGTTGTTTGTGAGCCCCAATGGCATTTGGGTTGCATCTTCATCCGTCAAGACGCGGAA
Source organism: Ruegeria sp. HKCCA6707 (assembly GCF_013033515.1). Lineage (GTDB taxonomy): Bacteria > Pseudomonadota > Alphaproteobacteria > Rhodobacterales > Rhodobacteraceae > Ruegeria. The sequence continues at coordinate 4,228 of NZ_WQEG01000019.1, forward strand.
CATCTGCCGAAAACTCAGCGTTTCATTCGGTGCGAGCTTGCGTGCCGGGGAGTGCCACTCCGCTTCGCAATAGGCGTAATCGGCTGAATTAAAGACCTCAAACGGATAGTCGTGTGCAAATTGATCGCCCTTTTGAGGTTCCGGTACCGAGCACATTAGCAACGGGGCATCAGCGCCGCACCGTATCAATGTACGACCGTTGGGGTTCGGTAGCCCGACCTTGAATTCCTGCTGTCTGTTGCAATCCACTACAATGCCATTGCCGTGCGTAGCTATCATCCCTTCGGCAGAGCCAAAAACAGGATAAAATGCAGGGTCTTCCAATTCGACACCGACCTTGGTGGGGGTGTTAAGCATCATGACTGACCAAATGCCGGTCAGGCGCGAGGAGGTCCCATGGTTGACCACGATGTGTTCTATTTCCCAGCTTTCCGCCGAGGTCAGCGTGATGCGGCGCGACACTGACAAGTGCGAGGTCGGGCATAATGCGCTGGTCATGTCGATACGAGTGCTGCTTCTTGAAGTGATCTGGTAAGAGCCGCTGTCCAACACGGGAAACGGAGCGCGGTTTACCCATGATGCATCCGGGGCGATCCAAGTCTTCTCGCCGCCCCAGAGCGGAAAACCAAATTGTGGAGAGCGTGTGGGCAGATCAGTAAGCTGGGTACTATCGACATCGAAACCGTTGAGATCCGCGTTTTGAAATAGGAGGGAGCGCCCTTGGAAGTTTACATCCCATAGGCGGCCCCCGATGCCGGGCAGGAGTGTCAGTTGCAGATCGTTTTGCTGCAGGTGGAGAACGCTCCATCTGTCCGACATGTAACCCCCTCATATCGGTTTCCCGGCGCGATAGAATGCACCGGGACAATCGCCTAGGTGTGCTTGAACTGGACGACGTTCTCGGCAGTAATCGGCATAACCCCGGTTTCAACGCGCTCGGGTAGAGGATTGATGCCAGCCGCCTTCCAATCGGGCAAGACCTTCAGCGCGTCAGTGTTCTGCCAATGCATCATGTGGAAGGCGAGAAAGATCTCAAGATAGGATTTCTGAGCCACTGCGCCGTGAATTGTGCCGTCTTCGATATAGGGAAGCATATCATCATTCCGGTCCATCGCGACGATCTTGATGTCCTTGCGTCCCGCCTCATTGACTGCAATTGCCGCGCCTTTGCCGCTGTCGCCGTCCGTGCCGCCAATGCCAACAATATCAGGGTTCGCCTGAATTGCCTGAAGGTAGGCTGTCGGCGCATAGGACGGGTCGGCCTTGTCGTTGACGACGTCGACGACCTCGATATCTGGGTATTTCTCGGCAAAGATTTGTTTGTACCCTTCGACACGCTCCAATGTGGAAGGGGCAGGGAAAGTGCCGAGGATAACTTTACCCTTACCGCCAATCGCTTGCGCCAGCATTTCGCCGCCGACTCGTCCTGCCTGAACGCCGTTGATACCAAGGAATGTGGACCGGGGACTGTCGGGAATATCGCCAATACAACATGTGACTGGAATGCCAGCCTCCACCGCACGTTCAACGCCGGGGGCCAGAGTGGCTGGATCACCGGGGAAGATAAGGATGCCTGCGGGACGTCTTGCGATCAGTTCATCCAATTGGCGTGCTTGTGCGGCCGTGTCGAAATCCAACGGGCCCGTGAATGTGGCCTTGATGCCCATCAGTTCCTCAAGGTCTTCCATCGCATTTCGATAGTCCACCCAGAAAGGCACCTGCGTGACGATGGACAGGAACACATACTCCTTGCCGGCCGCTTGTGCCATGGCTTCTTTGGACAGCATGGGCAGTCCGAACGCTGCGGCCAGTCCAGCGGTGGTGCCCGCTGTCAGCAGCCTGCGCCGATTCACATTCAATTCAGTCATCGTAGTCTCCCTGTTTTGGATCTTTGGTTGTTGTTGAGTTTTGGAAAGCTTCGGGCTCAGCCCCGTTTGCTTCGGATCAGCATGTCCAAGGCGACCGCTGTAACGAGTACACCGCCGATGACGATCATCTGCCAGTAGATCGATACGGCCAGCATCGTCATGGTGTTGTTGATCAACGCGACGAAAACGACGCCGAGGAAAGCACCTAGAATAGTACCTTCCCCGCCGCGTAGGGATGCGCCACCGATGACGGCCGCAGCCAGAACCTGAAGTTCGATACCGTTGCCTGCCGTGGGCGTACCGCTCATCAGGCGGGACGCCAGCAATACACCTGCCAAAGCAGCCAGAATACCGGTCAGTGCGTACAGGATGATACGCACGCGTGTTACATGGATGCCTGACAACATCGCGGCCTTTTCATTGGCGCCGATGAAATAGACCTGACGGAAAAAGCGTGTATGGCGGACGGCTAGGTCAAACAGGACGACCAGCAGAATGGTGAACAAGACGATTACCGGAAAACCGCCTATGTCGGCCTTGCCGATCCAGGCAAATGATGCCGGCAGGCTTGAAACAGAAAAACCTTCGGTCAAGACAAGAGCGATGCCTCGCGCGATCGACATCGTGCCGAGGGTCGCGATAAGCGGATTGATCCCGAGTCCGGTCACCAGCAAACCGTTCACTACGCCGACAATTCCACCCAGCACTAATCCGCATACCACCGCGAGCGGAATTGGCATGCCAGTCAAAAGCAGCATGGCCACGACGGTAGAAGACAAAGCCATAACCGATCCAACGGAAAGATCGAACCCGCCGGATGCAAGTAGTATCGCCATACCGATCACGATGATCGCGGTGGGGGCCATGCCTACGGCCACGGCTCGAAAGTTCGAGAAGCTGAGGAAATAGGGATTAACGTTGGACATCACGATGATGATGGCGGCGATCAGAACGATCAGCGTCAGTTCACGAATATCGACAAAAGCTTGTAAAACACGGCGCAGCAGCGGACGCTTCATGGGCAAGTTGGCTTGAGCGGTCATGGTCACGTCGCGACTCCTGATTGATTGGTTTGGGGTGCGTCCACAATTGGAACGGAATTTCCGGCGGCCATTTGAAGAAGCGTGGTTTCGGTTGCCTCAGCGGCTGCGATGTCTCCCATGAGGCGACCGTCGTGGACGACAAGGATGCGGGTTGAGAGAGAGACAAGTTCGGGAAAATCGGATGACACGACGAGGATGGCCATTCCTTCGGCTGCTCGACGTAAAAGCTCCGTGTGGATTTGGAATTTGGCTCCGACGTCGACCCCTTTTGTGGGCTCCTCGATGATCAGAAGAGCTGGCGCGCGTTTGAGCCACTTGGCCAACATGATCTTTTGCTGATTGCCCCCTGACAGATCACCAACAAGTTCGTTAATCCCGCTGGTTTTGACACTGAAGGCGTCAATGGCGGTTTGGCTGGCTGCTTTGATCGAGCCCGAACGCATGAGCCCAGCAGACGAATGATCGGAAAGACTGGCCGCGATAAGGTTGTCGCTGAGTGATTGTTCCAGAAAGAGGCCTTCAGTCTTGCGTTCCTCGGGAACAAACCCGACCCCAGCACGCATCGCCTGCCGCAAGGACGCAAAGTTAACAGGCTTGCCGTGAAGTCTGATCTCCCCGGTCTCGCCATGCATCAGCCCGACAATCGATCGAACAATCTCGCTGCGGCGAGCGCCCATCAACCCTGCCATCCCTACAATCTCTCCGGCTTTAATGGAGAAAGAAATGTCTTCGAATTCACCTGGATGGGATAGGTCTTGGACATGCAAAACCTCTTCGCCGTTAACCTTACCTGACCGCGTGACATCACCGGGGTGAGCGCCACCGATCATCTCGGCAACGACTTGTTCCTGAGAAGTTTCCGAAACCGGTAAAGTGCTGATGTGGTGCCCATCTCGCAAAACGGTAATGCGATCCGAGATCTGGAAAATCTCAGCCATATGGTGGCTGACATAGACGATGCCAATCCCTTTTTTTGTCAGGGACTTTAGGACATCGAATAGTGCGTCTACTTCGTCGGGTGCCAATGCCGACGTCGGTTCATCCAGCAAAAGGACGCGGGAATTCAACGACAACGCCTTGGCGATTTCAACAATCTGGCGGGAGCTGATCGGCAAGTTTTCCACGGGTGTTGAAACGTCGATTTTCAGACCGAATTCCGCCAGCAACGCCTCCGCTCGGCGGCGCAGTTCAGGCCAGTCAACTACACCAAACCGGGTGGGTACGCGGCCCGCGTAGATGTTTTCCGCAACAGAGAGCGCGCCAGCGAGGCTGAGCTCTTGGAAAACACAGCCGATGCCCAGGGATTGCGCATGCGACGGGCTTTCGACCCGCTGTTCCTTACCGTCGCACAGGATGCGCCCAGCAGAAGGTTGGTGAAGCCCATAAAACAGGCCGAGACAGGTGGATTTGCCAGCGCCGTTTTCCCCACAAAGCGCGTGAACTTCGCCGGGTCTCAATTCAAAGTCGACGCCATCCAAAACAACGTTCGTGCCGAAGCTTTTGCCAACCCGATCCAGCTGGATCAGTGGCTGTAGCCCCGGTGATTCAGGTTTCATTGCTGGCGTCATTCAAGCTTCCTCCCGCCTTTTAATTGGCATCTGATATCTCAGATGTCAACTGAAAAAGAAAAGACCGGGAGGTGCCCAAGAGAAAGGGGCGGCGCCGTTTTGGCCCGCCCCCGTCACAACAAAGCTACGTTTTTGCTAGGATGCGGTCGCTCCTTCGAGGACGATGGCGGCGCTTTTGTAGGCTTGTCTGGTGCGGTCAATATGCGCAGTGAGAAGAGATTTGATTTTGGCCATGTCGCCTTCGCGAACGGCAATAGCGATTTTCGAATGCTCATCGAAGGAAAGCTCAGTATGCTGTGGCAGCTTTGCCAAATGGGTCCGCAATGCGGCAATCTTACCGATATAGCGTGTATAGCTGGCCGTCAGATAATCGTTACCGGCATGTTCAAAAATCAACTGATGAAATGTGGTATCCAGTGAAAGGTAGCCCTTTTCATTGCCTCGCCTGCGTTCCCTCTCCATGTCCTTCACGACACGCTGCATGTCGTCGGCAAGACCTTCCGGGCTCCGCAACAATGCAAGTTCAAAGGCGGCAGTTTCGATAGCCTGTCTGAAATCGCAGATCTGAGTCACTTCCGGCTCAGACAGCGAAAAAACGCGTGCGCCTTTTTGAGGCTCGATACTGACCAACCCTTCGTCACGTAATTGAGCGAGTGCTTCGCGGACTGGCGATTTCGATACGCCCAGCTCTTCGGAGATTTTTCGCTCCGACAAAACCTGACCCATTTTCAGGGAGCCATCGATAATACTATTCCGCAAATGTTCCAGTGCGAGTTCACGCAAAGACTTGGGTCTCTCAAGCGCCATTTGAGGATATCTCCAAAAAAAGGTGTTGCCAGATGCAAGATATCTGATACACCAGATTAGGCAAGCTGGTATATCAGATATCAGAATGTACTTGGGAGATCAAAAAAGTGCGCGCAGAGTTGGTCGTCGATTGTAAGAACCAGCACGGGGAAGGGATTTTCTGGAATCCCGCCGATGACCTTATCTGGTGGACCGATATTGAGGGCTGCGCGCTTTGGTCATTTGATCCTGCAACGTCAGAATCCGCATCTCATGAGATGCCAGAGCGTGTGTGTTGCTTTGCGCCGCGTGCGTCTGGCGGACTGATCGTTGCTTATGCGGACCGAGTTGTCTTGCTGGATTCGCCCCAGGGCGAGGAAACTCTCGTGACGCGATTCGAGCCGAACAATCCGGAGACACGGCTGAACGATGGGCGAACCGATCGCCAGGGGCGATTGATTGTTGGAGGCATGAACGAAGTTTCTGGCAAGGCCGATTCGTCGGTCATCTGCGTCGATAAGGATTTGAGTGTACAGACGATCATCGAAGGAGTGTCTTGCGCCAATTCGACTTGCTTTACGTCCGACGGTACCACGATGTTCTTTGCTGATACCCCCGCTCGGGAAGTCGTCGCATTTGATTACGACACCCGCAGTGGAACCGTTTCGAACCGTCGGCAGCATGCTTCTTTCTATGATGAGCCTGGCTTGCCTGATGGGTCCTGTGTCGATGTCGAAGGGGGCGTCTGGAACGCCGAATGGGAAGGCCATCGCGTTGTTCGCGTCGCACCTGACGGCACGATAGACCGCGTGATCGAGGTGCCGGTCTGGAAGCCCACCTGTTGCGCTTTCGGTGGCCCTGATCTCGACGCGCTGTTCATCACGACCTCAAGGCTGATGAGTGACGAAGCAGCTTTAACAAAAGAACCGGAATCCGGCGGCCTCTTTGCTGTGAAACCCGGCGTTCGTGGCGTGATCGACGCGCCATTCAAAGGATAACCAACGAAATTCTGGAGGAGAAAACTATGTTGAAAACGCTAATGACCACTACGCTTGCCGCGGGGTTCGCCACGCTGGCAACGGTCGCTCTGGCCGAAAACTATCCAGCGCCGGTTCCGCTTGAGGACGGGGCACAAGCGCCAATCGATGCGATAGAACCCAAAAACGAAACGTTCCGGATCGCGTATATGCCGCCGGCGACGGAGTTCAACTACTACATTGCCATTGGTGAAGGCATCAAAGCGGTTGCCGCTGAGGCCGGGGTGGAAGTCTTCATGCTTGCTCCCCAGTCCGGTGCGGACATCAACGGCCAAATGGGAATGATCCAGGATGTGCTGACGCAGGATGTGGATGCAATCATCTTTGGTACCCACGATGAATTTGCTGCCGCACCACTGCTGAAGCAAGCCGTCGACAAGGGCATGGCAGTTTTGATGATCAACTCGGACATCCCGAACTTCCCGACACCAATTCATGGCGTTGTCGGGTACTCCCAGCGCAACGGCACACATGCTATCGCTGATTGGGCCATTGAAACTTATGGCGATCAACCGTTGAAGGTCGGCATTATCGAAGGGCAGCCTGGCTATCACTCGACCGAACGTGTGGGCGGCTTCCTCGACGGTATCGAGGGCAACGAAAACTTCGACGTTGTGGTGTCTATTGACGGTAAATGGAACGTTGAGGGCGGCAACACTGCTGGTATGGACATCCTACAGTCGAACCCCGATCTCGACATGATCTTCGCGGCGAACGACTACATGATCATTGGGGCATCCTTTGCTGCGAAAGCACTCGGCCGCAATGATATCGTCCTTTTGGGTAATGATGGAGACACGTCAGGCCTTGAAGAGATTGCGGCTGGCAACATCACGGCAACCGTCAACACCTCACCGTTCTTAATGGGTAAAGCGGCTATGCACGCAACCATTGATGCGCTCAACGGGTCCTATCCCGGCGGCTGGATCGAAACGCCCACATCAATTGAAGACAAAGACGGTGCGATCAGCGTGCTGCAAGAGCCAGAAAAGCTCTTCCCGCAGCCGTCCAAAGAGTACTGAACTTTCTCCTCGCTTCCCGGTGGCGCGTGCGCGTGCTGCCGGGTCGCAATTCAACCGAGTTCCCCTTTTGTCGAGGCAATCGCAATGACACCCGCAACGCCACTTTGGGAATTTGTCGATATCACCAAGGCCTATCCTGGGGTATTGGCGAATGACAAAGTCTGCATCCGGCTTATGCCCGGTTCCATTCATGGGCTGCTGGGTGAAAACGGCTGTGGCAAATCGACCATGATCAAGACACTTTCCGGCGTGCAGCAACCCGATAGCGGTCAAATCCTGCACAATGGCAAGCCGGTCACGATCAGCGATCCGCAGGCGGCACGTGAGCTGGGCGTCGCAACAGTTTTTCAGGAATTCTCGATCGCGCCCACCTTGTCGGTTGGCGAAAACATCTTCCTTGGCAATATGCCTCGGTCTCGTTTTGGTGTGATCGACTGGGCCAAGGTTCACAACGAAGCCGCGCGCGTTTTAGCTGAAATGGATGTCGATGTTTCTCCCGAAACCATAACCGGATCGCTATCGGTCGGCGAGCAACAACTGGTCGAGATCGCGAAAGCGGTCGCTATGGACGCCCGCATGATCATCTTGGATGAGCCGACGGCGGCATTGGGTGAAGATGAAATCGAGCGCTTGCACCAGCTATTGCGCAATATGCGTGAGCGCGGCACCGCTATTCTCTATGTGTCGCACAGGCTAGATGAGGTTGAACGGATCGTTGATGAAGTGACGATCCTGCGCAACGGTTGTGTTGTGCGTGCAAGTGGCGAGACCAAGATCAGCGTCTCTGAGATTGTCAGCGCAATGGTCGGTGAGGACATTGGTGAGCATTATCCTAAGGAGCAGAACGCGACCAAGGATATTGTGCTAGAGGCGGCGGGTCTGGCCACCAATTCGGGCGTGAAAGATGTATCGTTTTCGTTGCACCGGGGTGAAGTTCTGGGCTTGGGCGGCGTATTGGGCAGTGGCCGCACAGAAATCGCTCGCGCCCTGTTCGGGACAGACGAGCTGACGGGCGGACAGATAACACTTAACGGCAAGCCGGTTCGCTTCCGCCGGGAAATCGATGCAATCCGTGCTGGATTGGCCCTTGTTCCGGAGAACCGTAAGTTTGACGGGTTGTTCTTCAATTTCCGCGCAAGCGGGAACGTAACCGCAGCCTCCCTCGGCGGGCTTAGTCGGTTCGGCGTGTTGAATCTCAAGGCGGAAGAGCAAGCCACCCATGACCTGATCCGCGATTTGGAAATCTCGACCCAGGCCGAGGAAAAGACGGTCAACTTCTTGTCTGGTGGTAATCAGCAGAAGATCGTGATTGCACGCTGGCTGTTTTCAGCCTCGGACATCCTGATCCTTGATGAGCCAACGCAGGGGATCGATATCGGCGCCAAGATCGCTGTTTACAAGCTGATTAACAGGCTCACGCGGGCGGGAAAATCGATCATTCTGATCAGTTCAGACCATGATGAGTTGCTTGCCATGAGCGATCGGATTGCCGTTGTGCAGCACGGAACGATAATGCGCACGGTCGATGCGTTCGACCTTACGCATGACGACCTTGTGCGCGCGTCCGCCGACACTCCTCAATCCAATCCTAAGGAGGCTTTCGCATGAAGCGGATCTTTGACACCCAGTTGATCGGACCATTTGCAGCAATGGTGATCGTCGCATTGATCGTGGCACTTACGACCGAACGCTTCCTGAACCCGGGTAACCTTTCAAACCTGTCCCTACAGGTGAGTATCGTGGCCTTGATCGCAATCGGGTCTACTATCGTGATCTTCGCTGCGGGCATCGATCTGAGTTCCGGGTCTATGGTGGCTTTGCTGACCATGATCCTTGCGCAAATGTTGAAATTTGTTGGCATTCCACTGGTTCTGGCATTGCCACTCATTCTCCTCATGGGCGGATTGCTTGGTCTATTCATTGGGCTGATAACAGCCTATGGGCGTATCCCATCTTTCATCACAACATTGGCGGCGTTGATTGCCTTCAGGGGCCTTGCCCTGACCTTCAACAATGGGTCTCCGATCTTCTCGCTGGATCCGGCGCTGGAGCCAATCTTTTACGGCAAGTTGTTCGGCGTTCCGATGCCTTTCTTCTACCTCGTGTTCTTCTACGTCCTTGCCGCGTTCACTATGAACTTCACGAAACTCGGCCGTGAGATCTATGCCGTGGGTGGTAACCCATCCGCTGCCGTTCTGACGGGTATAAACGTACGTAAAGTTCAGACGACGACATTTGTCATCGCGGGTTTTATGACTGCAGTTGGTGCGATCCTGATGTCAGCGCGCCTCAACTCTGGTTCGCCCAACTATGGCCAGACGCTGGAACTGCAGGCCATTGCCGCTGCTGTTGTCGGCGGAGCCAGCCTTGCAGGCGGCCGCGGCAACATCCTCGCCACGCTGATGGGGGCGATGACAATCGTTATCGTCCAGAATGGTTTGAACCTAAACGCTGCGCCATCTTCGGTTCAGAACATCGTGTTGGGCCTGATCATTCTGTTGGCCGTTGGCATAGACATGTGGCGCGCGGAAATTTCGGGCTTGATGGGTCGAATGTTCGGCCGCCCTTCATCACAGCAGTCATCTAACGTTAAGAAGGAGGCCTGAGATGGATCTGGGGCTCAAAAATAAGCTGGTCCTGGTAACTGGCTCAGGTTCCGGCATCGGCAAAGCCACTGCCCGGGTCTATCTGGAAGAAGGCGCGCGGGTCATCGTGCATGGCCTGACCGAGGCGGAGGTGTCCGACTGCGTCGATGACCTGTCATCTCTGGGTGACGTTGAAGGCATTGCGACCGATCTAACCAAGACGCCTGATGCGGAAACTCTGGCGGAGTTTGCGCGAGCGCGCGGGGCGGTGGATGTTCTCGTTAATAATGTCGGCATCTTCTCGGTTAAGCCGTTCGAGGATCTCACGGATGACGACTGGATGCACTATTTCAACATCAATGTCCTGTCCGCCGTTCGGATGAGCCGAATTTTCCTGCCTGACATGCTTGGCCGCGATAAGGGATCTATCATCAACATGGCCAGCGAAGCGGCAGTGAAGCCACTACCTCAGATGGTGCATTATTCTGTCACTAAAACTGCCATGTTAGGTCTGACACGTGGCATGGCAGAATTGACAAAGGGGACAAAAGTCCGGGTTAACTCGATCCTGCCTGGTCCAACCTGGACCGAAGGTGTCGAAGCCTATTTTGACGGCCTCGCCGATCAAAAGGGTGAGCCGCTCGACACGATCGTGGGCAATTACTTCAAATCAGATGAACCCACATCGCTCATACAGCGCTTTGTCCAACCAGACGAAGTCGCCCGCATGATCGTCACGATCTCTGCAAGTACAGCCTCCAACGGTTCTGCGCATCGGATCGAAGGCGGCATAGTTCGCAACATTCTTTAACTTCTAACTGGAGGAGCCCTACATGGCCGCTCTCACTTTCTCTCACATTGGCATCACAGTTCCCGACCTCGAAAAAGCCGTGGAGTTCTATTCCAAGGCATTCGGCCTGTACGTGCTGATGGAACCAACTGAAATCCTGCATGACGAAAGCGCCATCGGTCAGATGTGCGACGATGTATTTGGGGAAGGCTGGGGAAGCTTCCGCATCGCACATTTGTCGATGGGCGACGGTGTTGGCATCGAATTGTTTGAGTTCCCGAAGACCGTCGAAGAAGAACGCCCGTTTGAATATTGGCGGCGTGGCTTGTTTCATTTCTGCGTACAGGACGAGGATCTGGAAGGCCGCATCAAGGTTATCGAAGACTTGGGCGGGCGCCAGCGCATGAGCCAAGTGCGCAAGTATTACCCAGGTGAAAAGCCTTATCGCATGGTCTATATGGAAGACCCGTTTGGCAACATCTTCGAGCTCTACAGCCACTCGTACGAATTGACCTATTCGGCGGGTGCCTATGACTGATCGCGCCGACTTTTCCCCCAGAACGGACAAACCTAAGGTCGTGATAACCGATTACGACTTTGGTGATGTTGCCGTTGAGACGGAAATTCTGGAAGCCGCCGGAGCCGAGGTGATTGCGCTTCAGGCCAAACGCCAGGAAGACCTGTTTGATGTCGCGCCGCATTGCTCAGCGATGATGAATCAATATGCCCGGATCGGGAAGGAAACGATTGCGCGGATGCGGAACTGCGAGGTCATCGCGCGTTATGGCGTGGGCGTAGATATCGTGGATGTCGGCACGGCAACGGAAAAAGGCATCCTCGTTACCAACGTGCAAAACTATTGCACGGAGGAAGTCGCCGATCACGCGATTGCCCTTTGGCTGACCCTGGCGCGCAAGTTGCCCGACTATGATCGGGCCACTCATGCAGGGGTCTGGAAGTGGCAAAGCGGGCAGCCGGTCTACCGGTTGCGCGGGCGGACGATGGGTGTCGTCTCGCTGGGAAAAATAGGGCAAGCCATCGTAACGCGGGCGCAATCTTTCGGAGTTACGGTCATCGCCTACGATCCGTATTTGCCAAGAGAAGTCGCGGCAAAGATTGGGGTCGAGCTGGTGAGCAAGCCTGAATTGCTGGCAAGGTCCGACTATATCCTGATGCAAGCGCCGATGACGCCGAACACGCATCACTTTTTATCGGATGCCGAATTCTCGGTCATGAAACCCGGTGCGATACTCGTGAACACTGGACGCGGACCAACGGTCGACAACAAAGCCCTGTTCCGGGCGCTGACCGAAGGCCATCTGGCTGCTGCAGGGCTCGACGACCCCGAAGAAGAGCCGGCCAAGCGCGCCAACTGGACACCTGATGACAACCCGCTGTTCACACTGCCCAACGTCCTCGTAACGCCGCATGCCGCCTACTATTCCGAGGAATCCATACACGCAGCGCGGGTTACCGCGGCCACGCAAGTGGCCAAGGTTCTGACAGGACAAAACCCCGACTACACAGTCAATGCTGAGGCATTGGCCGTATCTACCACATAACAGGAGACAAGAATGCCAGACGTCAGCACAGACCTTAGGGTTTTCAATGATTTTGAAAGAAACCCGGAACTTCTCAAAAAATTCGACAAGGTGTTGGAGGCGTATTCTGCTGCTGCCATTTTTGCGGATGTGCAGTACCGAACAGGCGTGATGGACAGCGCCATCAAGCCCGCGTTCCGCGCCAAGGTGACAGGCCAGGCCGTGACGGTTCAGCTTTCAAAAGGCGATCTGGTCGACCCATTGCGAGCGCTTGAAATGGGACAACCCGGGGACGTGATCGTTGTGGACGCAGGTGGTGATCGTCAAACGTCAGTCTGCGGCGGTTTAATGGGTGGTCTGGCCAAGAATCGTGGCATTCGTGGTATGATCGTAGATGGCACTGGCCGTGACACAGATGAGTTGGAAGACATCAACTGGCCAATATGGACGCGCGCGATCACGCCGCGCGGAACGCACACGATGTTCTCGGAACGTAAAGAAGAACTTTCGATCAATGTGCCAATCGCCTGTGGGGGCGTCGTCGTAAACCCCGGTGATTTCATTGTAGCTGATCTTATGGGCGTCGTCGTGGTTCCACAGGAAATTGCCGAGGAAACCGTGCGCCTTGCTCAAGAGCAAGCTGACCGTGAGGAGGAAACCCGTAAATGGGTGGCCCAAGGCAAAACCGTTGAGGATCTGCTGAATGAATTCGGTCGCATCTGAGCCAGCGCTGATCGGCGTAGATTGGGGCACTTCATCGTTCCGTGCATTTCTAATTGGCGCGGAGGGCGAGGTGATCGAAGGGGTCTCGTCGCCTGAAGGTATCATGCAGGTTGCGGGGCAAACCTTTGACGCGGTCCTTGATCGTCTCATCGGCCCTTGGGTCGCAAAAGCTAACCTGCCGATCCTGGCATCTGGCATGATCACCAGCCGCAATGGCTGGGTAGAAACGCAATATGCCGAAATGCCTCTGGGTGCTGGCGGTCTTGCGCGAGCGTTGGTCCCGCACGAAGCGGCCAACGGAGCGCGTATTCATTTTGTGACAGGTGCTTCAACGGAACATGCCGGTGGACCTGACGTAATGCGCGGCGAGGAGACCCAGATCATCGGGGCATCTTCACTAGGCTTGAGCGAAGGTGTGTTCGTGATGCCGGGAACGCACAGCAAATGGGTTCAGGTTGCGGATGGGAAGATCGTGGATTTCTCGACCTACATGACCGGCGAGATCTTTTCGGCGCTGAAAGAACACACAATCCTTGGCACCTTGATGAAGGAGGACGTCTTCAGCGAAGACGCTTTCGTGATGGGCGTCGAAGCGGGCCTCAGTGGTGAGTCGAACCTGCTGCACAGCCTGTTTCATGTTCGGACGCTTCCTCTCATGGGAAAAATCTCAAAGGTAGCTACGGCCGACTACTTGTCGGGCTTGTTGATCGGGACGGAGGTTGCTGCCGCGATCGGCGAATTAGAAGACGTTGGTTCGATCACTGTTGTTGGACGTAGCGATTTGTCCGACCGATACGAAATAGCGCTTCGAACTGCTGGTTTCGACAGCCGTCGCGCGCCAGATGATATCGTTGCGAAAGGGCATTTTCTGATTGCTCGCGCCGCGGGGTTGGTCGGATGATTGACCTCACTGCAGCTCTGGCTGAGAACCCGCTGATTGCGATTTTGCGGGGGCTGGCACCAGAAAATGCGCGCCCGGTATCTGATGTACTCTTCGATACCGGGTTTCGGATCATCGAAGTGCCGCTCAACTCACCGGACCCGCTGGAATCGATTACGCAGATCGTTGCGAAACATGGCGTTCAAGCCATAGTCGGCGCTGGCACAGTGTTGACCACGGATCAGGTCGCGGCGGTTGCAGATGCAGGTGGGCGGATCATCGTGTCGCCCAATATGAACCCGGACGTCGGGCGCGCGGCTGTCGCGCGGGATCTCTATTGGTGTCCAGGTATCATGACCCCCTCTGAGGCCTTTGCGGCGTTGGATATCGGAGCTTCGGTCCTCAAATTATTTCCGGCGGAAATGGTGCCACCAGCTGCCATAGCTGCCTTGCGCGCCGTATTTCCTGCAGACGCAGTCATCGCTGCGGTAGGGGGCATAACGCCGGAAACGATGGCGTCGTATCATGCCGCGGGTGCAGATGGATTTGGGCTGGGTTCCGCACTGTTCAAACCGAGCTATACATTGGATGATATCGGCAGGCGCGCGCGCGCCTTCACCAGTGTATTGGAGGAACTTGGATGAAACAGGCCCTTGTAACGGGCGGTACGCGAGGGATCGGTGCGGGTGTTGCGCGGTCGTTGGCGGATGCAGGTTGGTCCGTCATTGCTGCATCCGCCTCCCAATCCGAATTGGATGCATTCGAGCCTGGAGACGGGATAAAGGTGCAGATCTTGGATGTCACCGACCAGGCTTCAATTAATGATGTATTCAGTGGACTCACGGGTCTGAATGCTTTGGTGAACTGCGCAGGTATTCTTCAGCGTGGCGAAGAATACGACATCGACGTATTCGCCAAGGTGCTAGATGTGAACCTGACCGGCACCATGCGCTGCTGTCTCGCCGCGCATCCTTTCTTAGCGGAAACAGGTGGGGCTATTGTCAATACGGCCTCTATGCTCAGCACTTTTGGTGGACCGTTGGTGCCGGCCTATTCCGCTTCCAAGGGCGGCGTGGCACAATTGACGAAGGCACTGGCAGGTCGCTGGGCCGAAGACGGTATCCGGGTCAATGCCATCGCTCCGGGCTGGATCGAGACAGAGATGACCCAGGGCCTTCGGGAAGACCCTGAACGAACAGCGGGGATCATGGCGCGTACGCCCATGAAACGCTGGGGGAAACCCGAAGAAGTCGGTGCGCTTGTGCAATGGCTTTTGAGTGAAAACGCCAGCTTTGTGACCGGGTCGATTTATCCGGTCGATGGCGGCTATCTCGCTATGTGAGGAAAATCAATGAATGACCATGACACCGCCCGAATGCCCTATCAGTTGCCTTTCCCCAAGGATGCACAAGATGAGATCGTGATCCCGAATGCCATGAGCGAGGACGACAGACTGTGGGTTCCGCAGGCAGAGAACGTCTGGTTCCGACCGCTCTGCCTGAACCGCTCGCAAGGTTATTGGATGAACCTTCTCAAAGTGCGCAAAGCTGGTGTTCTTTCGCGGCACCGCCATCCCCAGCCAGTCCATGGCTTCGTTCTGAAAGGGCGCTGGCATTATCTGGAACATGATTGGGTTGCAGAAGAAGGAGGATATGTCTTTGAGCCGCCGGGTGAGACTCATACTTTGGTCGTTCCCGACGATGTCGAAGAGATGGTTACCTATTTCCAGGTCAATGGCGTGATGTGCTATGTTGATCCGTGGGGCAAGGTCACTGGCTACGAAGATGTCTTTACTAAGATTGATCTGTGCCGAAAACACTTCGCGGAAGTCGGTCTTGGAGAAGATTACGTTGAACAATTCATCAGGTGATGCGCCGCGTTTCGCGCTCGTGGCCCATGATGCTCGAAAGGACGAAATCGTTGAATGGGTGGGTCTGCAATTGACCCGCCTGTCCAGAGTACAAATCTTTTCGACAGGGACCACCGGCAGTCGCATTAAGCAAGCCTATCCAGAACTGGACGTGACCAGCCTGAAAAGTGGACCACTCGGAGGCGACCAACAGATCGGCGCTATGATCTGTGAAGAGAAACTGGATGCACTGGTTTTCTTTGTCGACCCTCTGTCGCCTATGCCACACGACGTCGACGTTAAGGCTCTGACCCGTCTCGCGACGGTATATGATCTGCCAATGGCATGTTCGCGCTCAACTGCAGATCTGATCGTGAAGGGACTGATTGACGGGGGTGACAACACGCTTCTCTGATACCCCGGACGCCGTAAGCGCCGATCAGTCAGTTATCAGAAGGTGCTCCCCCAGATTGCCGAGGTTTTCGCTGCCAAGCTGGCTCATGTTGGCCTCTATGTCAGCTTTTAGGATGTGAACGAGATGGTCGATCCCCCGTGCTCCGAACGCTGCAACGGCATATTGAAAGGCGCGTCCGACCATGACGAAATCTGCACCTTTCGCCAGGGCACGCATGATGTCCAATCCCCAGGCAACGCCAGAGTCGTAGATCAGTGGCACATTTGTTCCGACCGCCTCGCGGATGTTCGGGAGTTGGTCAATCACGGCGGGCCCGGCTTCGAATTGACGCCCGGAGTGGTTTGAGACCCAGATGCAATCTACGCCCTCGGCCACCATTTTTTTTGCGTCTTCCGGCCGCAGGACACCCTTGACGAGCAAGTAACCCTCCCATTCCTGACGTAGTTCGCGCAGGTAGTCCCAATCTGGAATCCCACGGATCAGAGCGCCTGCATGGGTAAAACTTTCTCGCCCGCGCGTGGGGACGTAATCGTCAAAGAACCGCATACGTGGCATGATGCCCTCGCGCAAATGCGCAAGGCACCAGGCGGGTCGTGACGCCATTTCAGTCAGCGTGCGCAGGTCAGCTTTTGGAGGCACGGTCAGGTTGGCGCGGCGTTGTCGTTCGCGCCGGCTTTCTTCTGGTACGTCCACCGTGATGATCAGCGTATGAAATCCCGCTGCCTTAATCCTCGGCAGCATCGCGCGGCGCAAATCGCTGGAGTTCACCGGGTAATGCTGAAACCATCCATTTTTGCCAATGTAAGGTGCCACATCTTCCGGTGAAGCAACCGCCACGCTCGACAGCGAAAACGGAATGTTGTGAGCAACCGCTGCCTTTGCAAGCATCCGCTCTGCTCCCGCCCACATTAGGCCGGACATGCCTACCGGTGCTATCCCGAATGGCAGATCGTAAGTTTGACCCATCAATTTAGTCTGCAGGTCGGCCTTTGTTCGGCCGCATAGTACACGCGGCATGAATCCGATGGCATCAAGTGCGTCCCGGTTGACCTTCAACCCTAGCTCCCGGCCAGTCGCGCTGTCGAGGTATTCGAAAGCAAACTTCGGAATGCGCTTTTGCGCGGTTTGCCGAAGGTCTTCTATCGACGGGTGGGATAGGTCCAAATCCATCCGGGTCCTCTGGTTTTATCGTCTAATGTTTGTAGGCCCTCGGCCGGTCACCAAAGGGACGGCAAGGCCAAGGAAATTGCGGGCACATAGGTGATGAACATCAACAAGATCAGCATGCCTACAAAGAATGGCAGGATCGCCCGGCTGAGGCTTTCGATGGAAACCTTCGAAATGCTGCTAGCCACGAACAGGTTTACTCCCAAAGGTGGTGTGCAAAACCCAATGGCCAGGTTGACCGTCAAGATGACACCAAAAACAATCGGATCGACACCCAGCGCGGTTGCAACCGGCAGCAGGATCGGTGTCATGATGATGATCGACGAAATCGTCTCCATGAACATTCCGATCACCAACAACAGCAGATTGATCAGCAACAGGATGATGATGGGGTTGTCGGACAGGCTGGTGATCGTTGTTGCGAGTTCTGTCGGGATTCTTGCGAGTGTGATCAGCCTGCCAAAGGCGGTCGCCATGATCACCAATATCAGAATAGTCCCGCTGGTCTTTGCACTGCCCGCCAATACCTCTGGCAGGTCTTTGAGGGAGATGTCTCCATAAACAAAGATCCCGATGAAGGCGGCATAAACCACTGCCACGGCTCCGGCTTCGGTAGGGGTGAAGATACCGCTGTAGATGCCCCCAAGGATAATCACAGGCACCAGTAGCGCCCAGATAGAAGAGCGGAAACTCTGCCAGACGCCCGGACCTGAGAACGTAATCGTCGATTGGTGTGCAACCTCGTCCTTTCGCAGCAGAACCCTAGCAACCAACATGAACATGAGGGCAAAAAGGATGCCAGGAACGACGCCCGCAAGAAACAGTTTGCCGATCGAAACCTCGGCAGTAACACCATAGATGATGAAGGGAATACTTGGCGGGATCATTACACCGATCATTCCCGAGGATGCTGTCAATGCGCCGCTGAATTTGCGCGTATAGCCGACCTTTTCCATCTCTGGGATCATGTTCGACCCGATGGCGGCTACGGTCGCAGGAGATGAGCCGGATATGGCGGCAAAGAACACACAGGCGAGTACGTTCACATAAGCCAGCCCACCCCGGATATGACCAATCAGCGCATTGGCGAACCCAACCAGTCTACGAGACATTCCGCCGTGCTGCATCAGGTCGCCTGCCAAAATGAACAGAGGGACGGCAATTAGAGGAAACGAGTCCGCGCCTGTTACCACCGACCGTGCCAGAAGAACCATAGGTGGCGTGCCATCCACAAAGACCATCACGATCATAGTGGCTAAGCCCAAACAGATGCCAATTGGCACGCTGGAGAGCAACAGGGCAAAGAGCGTCAAGAAAAGCGTTGTCGCAAGCATGCCGGGTTCCTCACGCTTTGGTTCCTGCGATCAGACGCAGGGTTCGGATCAGATGTTGAGTGACGCGGATCGCAGACAGGCCCGCGCCAATCGGCGCCGAAGCATAAAGGATCGGAATTGGTAGTCCCAAAACGACCGACGTCTGGCTGGCCACAAAAGGCTGTCGGATAAGCTTGATGCATTCAATTGTCAGAACGACCAGAAATCCAAGGACAAGAAGCGCGATCACAACATCCGCGTAAAGCCTTGCCCGCTCGCTTAGGACATCGCGCAGGACCGTGATCCGCACATGATCGCCAGTGTGGAATGCATAGCTGACGCCAAGCCAGACAAACCATACAAATAGCCAAAGCGTTAGCTCTTCGCCCCATGAAAGAGAGGCATTCAGAATGTAGCGCATGAACACATTGCCAAAGATCAATAAGACAATCGCGGCCAAAAGTGCGCTGGCTAAGACCTTTTCGGCATTCATATCGATCCATTTGATAACCGACACCGTTCACCTCCCGTTGAACGAAAGGGGCACCCGAACCTTCATTGCACGGGTGCCCGTATTGGCTGAGTAGTCCGAGGGTCAGCTTCCGCTCGCTGCGGAAACCGCTGCTACCCAGTCGTCATAGGCTTCGGCGCCAACCTCGTCGCGATACTGCAGACGGACGCTTTCGGTTTTGTCGGCAAAGGCCTGTCGCTGCTCTGCTGTCAGTTCCAGAACCTCGACACCAGCGGCCCGGATTTGTTCCAGCTGTGCTGCATCTTCGCTGGCGACCAACTCGGCCTGATAGTTACGTGCGGCAGCCATCGAGTCCCGCACCAGTTGCTGATGCTCTGCGGACAGCGAGTCAAAGAACGGTTTGGAGATGACGGGCATATAGACCGCAAAGACATGGCCCGTGGTCGAAAGGTATTTCTGCACCTCGTAGAAACGCTGTGAGGTAATGATCGCCAGTGGGTTTTCCTGGCCGTCGATCACGCCTTGCTGGAGAGCAGAATAGACCTCACCAAAGTTCATTGGCGTCGGGTTGGCCCCGAGCGTTTCGAATGTCGCCACATGCGCCGGAACCTTCATGGTACGCAGTTTGACACCCTCGAGGTCTGCGGGGGTTGCAACCGGACGGACATTATTGGTCACATTGCGTACACCCAATTCAAGCCAGCCAAGACCTACCAATCCCTGGTTTTCGACCCGTGCAAGCATGCCATCACCAGCATCACCATCAAGAACATCAAAGGCGATGTCCTTGGAGGAATACATGTAGGGCAGTTCAATTACTGCAAAAGCCGGATCCCAGCCCGCGAAGAAAGAGGAAGGAGGAATTGCCATTTCCAGAACGCCGGTTTGAACACCTTCGATCATCTCGCGATCAGGGCCCATCTGCGATGAAGGGAATATCTGTACGTCGATCTCACCATTCGAGCCAGCTTCAACCAGTTCTTCAAATTTCAGTAGCGCGCGATGCATATGAAACGCTTCTGCTGCGCCATGCCCAACCTTAATGACTGTTTCAGCGGATGCTGCAAAAGCAAGCCCGGCTGACATGACGACGCCAAGCGCCAATGTTGATTTCTTGAACAAGGTATCCTCCCATGGATTTAGTTATTTTCGATCTATTATCTGAGATATCAGATATAATATAGAAATCAAGCTCACATGTGCTATTGTGTTAGAGAGACGAAATAGGACAAAGTGAAAATGACCGAGATTTTGCAGATTAAGCGCCCGGATTCGTTGAGTAAAACTGCTGAAGAGCACATACGAAAAGGCATTATCAATGGCACGTTTCGATTGGGTGAATCGTTGCCGGAAGTGAAGCTGTCAAATGCCATGGGCATCAGCAAAACTCCGATTCGCGAAGCGCTGTCGGCTTTGAATCTTCAGGGGCTCGTTCAGATATTTCCTCATCGAGGAGCCTTTGTATTCTCTCTTTCTCAAGAGGACGTGGTGCAGCTTTGTCAGTATAGGCTCATCCTAGAATCTGCAGCTTTGGAGCAGGCGCTTGAAAAGAACCCGTCGGTTCTGATCAATGAGCTGGCTACAATTGTTTCGAAGATGTCAGAAGCGCAGGAAGCGGATGAATTCGAGCAGTACTTGGAACTTGACGCCGAGTTTCACGACGCGTTTTTCAGGTCCTGCGGAAACAGTTACCTGCGGGATGGATATCAAAAAGTCAGTGATATCGTCCAAACTATGCGGACGCATCTGTCCAAGCGTTCCGATCGAACGACAAAATCATTTAAGGAACATCAAGCGATCACATCGCTACTCGGCGAGGGTAAAGTAAAAGCAGCAGTGAACACGCTCAAACGGCAAATTACTCGCGGTGAGCGATCTTATTCCGATTTGGTTGGTCTGAAGCAAGCATAGGCGTCCTGCCATCTGGGTCTTGTCAGATTAACTTTGCTTGAGCGGGGCAGAGCGGTTGCGTAGCTTTTGTCCATGACCAAACCTTCTTTTTCAAATACTTTAGACCCAGTCCCGAGATCATCCGCCTTGCTGTAATGCTGTACATCCGTTTCCCACTATCGCTTCGGAATGTGAAAGCTCTGAAAGATGACCAGGTGGATGCCCTTAGGCGTCCGATTTGGGCGGCGGTCTCAATGGATCGCCGCAACACTTCACTTTGAGAGCAAAGATGGAGTGT
>NZ_WQEG01000002.1 GCF_013033515.1 Ruegeria sp. HKCCA6707
GGGCATCCTGTGGCATCAACTGGACTTGCTAGGGTGGCAGTTGATGTCACTGGAAAAGCCCCATCTCCGCGCTTGGAGTTGGGGTTTTTCATCAGATGACCTCCGGACGGTTCTCTAGCCATCCACGAATCAAACTTTCAGGCCAACGCACAGCTTTGGTGGTTAGTCTAACGGGGCGAGGAAACTCTCCCCGGTTCATCATGTCGTAGATGGTGCTGCGGCTCAGGCCGGTGATTTCTTCAACTTCGGTGCGCCGGTAATGCTTTTCCAACATCTCGGTTACCTCCTGCATTAAGTGGAACATGCAGGAATGATCGGCTTTATCGAAATTAGGGAAAAGACTTCATGAAATCAATAATTTGGCGCCATATCGCGTAGGGGAACTCGTACCTTTGTAATCCAAATCACCAATTGCTTTTGTGCTTGGGCAATATTGTGCAGGGAATAGAGCAGTATTCGCGTCACGAATGATCCAAACTCGCTTTCCGGCCAGGTGCTGACAAACTTGGGTTGATTTGGCTGGCAGCCCACCAGTGTTTATCAAACTCTCTCATGCTCATATCTGGGAAAAGGCGGCCTTTTATTTCGCTTTTATTTGCCGGGTTTTCCTCAAATTCTACCAGAATTTGCTCGCTGGGTTGCATGTCTTCAATTGGGGTTTCTCGTTCCCCCTCGACACCTAGGTATTCTAAAGCTTCGTGACACTTTTCTTCACGAATCAATAAGGGAAAGCCATTGTATGGAGATAGCATATTCAAAATGCTGCCGGTTTCCCTGTCGGACCAAAAGAGAGGCGGAGCTTGTGCAGCACCTTTTTCAACAGTGACACCGGAAAGTCCCGCGATCCTGTTGCGAAGCTGTTCACGGACTGTATCCAATTCTTCTTTCAATGACTTAAATTGGCATGCCGACTCGAGCACACTTAAATCTAAGCAACCTGTAACGTAGTTTACCACCATCCCACGAGCTAACGAGGGCGCAAGCGCAGAAAGTTTGAGGAAATCCTTCTTGCACATCGCGCTTACAAGTTCGCCGTCCTCATACATTTTCAAAATATCCAAATGTATGGGGGCGGGTATTTCTTTATCTGTCGAGCGAACGAGTCGTACAGTTGGTCTTAAAAAAGCCGAAGAAATTTTTACTAGTTGGGCACGGTCATTAACTACAAATTCTAAGTCCAAGTTTGACGACAACGCAGCACCAGCAACGACCCAATTAGCTGCAACGGGTAACAAGTGGCCCCCTGGAAAAGCGAGTTCTCTTTCACTGTTATTTTCTATTTCGTCGAATTCCCTCCAGGAAGACACACCCAGAGTACTGAGAACCCGCCTGTTGATTTCGCTCCTCACCGCATTCCTAAAATATGCAAGGGAGTTAAATCCTTCTGGTGCAATCATCGACTAGTCCCCACAGTATCTGCCAATTTCGCTGTCACATAATTTGTCCACCGCTGTAAGAGAGTCCGACGCTGATCCAAATGATCGGTCCGCCTGTATGCGCGTTCAACAGTTCCGCCAACGACATGGCCCAAACACATTTCAGCAACTTCATGTGGTGTGTTTGTGGTCTCAGCGACCCAATCCCGGAAACTGGATCTGAACCCATGGGGTCGTGCCTCCATTTCCCGGCGTTCCATTAAACGGGACATTGTCGCGTCGGAGATGACACCCTTGCGGACACTTGGAAAAAGGAACCCGTCGCGTGATCGCTTCTTAGCTGCTTCAATGATGTCCAGCGCAGCATCCGACAGCGGAACTCGAAAGTCTTCTGTTGCATCCCTACGACCCTTAATGATTTCGGCGGGGATCGTCCAAACGTCACCGTTAAACTGATCCCGGTGCGCTTTACGTACTGGCCCAGAGCGAACCGCCGTCAATATCAACAGACGCAACGCGAGCTGTGTCGTCGTGCCGTCGTTAAGGCTGGCATAGAAACTTGGAACATCTAACCAAGGTAGTGCCGGGATGTTTTTGGGTTTATGGCGTTGCTTCCCCAATAGTGCCCGAGCTTTCATTGTGGCTTGCAGGTCCACATCCAATCCCAACGCAGCTGCGTGCTTCAGACAGATGCCAAGGCGTTCCATTGCTTTGTTAGCGGTTTCGGCTTTCTCGTGCCAAATCGGGGCCAGAGTGTCTCTTATATCGATCTGGTCAATATCGGCGACAGGAACCCTGCCCAGTTTTGGCAGGACGTGTAGCTCCAAGGGAGAATACCACCGCCCTGCCTTACCATCGCCCTTTAGCTCTGCCTTGCGGGATTCGAATGCATCAAGAGCAATGTCCTTCAGCAGGTTCATGTTCCGCTCTGCTTGCCTGCGCTCACGTTCTCGCTCCTTTATCGGGTCCAGGCTCTTGCGAACGACAGCCCGCCACTTCTCGGCTTCTTCGCGCGCCTCTTTCAATGATACGCTCGGATAGGCTCCGAGGCCCATTTCCCTACGGCGTCCTTGAACAGTGACCAACAGCACCCACTTGCCTTGTTTGATGTCCCGTTTATGCAGCCACAGCCCACAACCATCGCCGTATTTTCCGGCTAAGGCTGTCCTGATTTTTGCTCCACTGAGCTTGTTGTTCTGGCGCATGGCTAGACAAGTGCTCCTAGCAGTCCAACTTTCAGTCCCACTTCCATATGTTGTATATAATGGAGTATACAGGAACAACCAGGAACGAAAAACATCAACATTCATTGGTTTGAAGTAATTCTAGTGGACATGTCGGCATATACGAGAACACCTAAGAATGCCTGTTCAATGCCCTCCACCCGCACCAAAATTTTCGAAAAATATTAAACGCCGTAGCGCGACATGAACATATCGACCGCCTGCGTCGCGACGGCCTCGATTTCGTCCTGGGTGAAGGACACCTGAATGCCAAAGACCGACCGATTCCAAATCCGGACTTTGCAGAGCTCGGACAGCTGTTCAGCTGCCAAGTGGACATCGTCGATCTTCAACTCACCTTTGGCGACGGCCTTGTCCAAATAGGCTGCCATATGTTCCTGGCCGTTTTTTGGGCCAGCCTGGTAGAACGCTTTGCCAAGTTCGGGGAACCGGTCACGTTCGGCCACACAAATGCGAAAGACCTGCTGAGCAAATTCAGAAACCAGAAACCCGGTCAATTGCGTGGCAGCGATCATCAAGACTTCGCGCGCCGGTTTCGTTTCATCGATCATCGCGATCACCCTCTCAGCCATCCGGCTGCATTCGGTCTGGGCGACTTCGGAAAACAAAAGGCGTTTGTCTGGGAAATAGCTGTACAAGGTGGCCTTCGAGACCCCGGCGGCGCGGGCGATATCGTCTACGCTTGCGCCTTCGAACCCGTCTGCCATGAAAACCTCTCGCGCGCCGCGCAGCACCTGATCAAATTTGCGCCCGGTGCGTAGAATCGTGGCAGTTTGGGTCATGACACCTCCTTGAGTATCCGTCGAGAATATAAACCATTTAGTTTAGTATCAACGATTTTTGATAACCACGTGTCTCGTTTCAATGCGGTAAAGGCCCTTGCGGCACACGACAGCTGTGCTAGGGACACTTTCATGGTCGAGATTTTTTTGCGCACTCTGCCCTTCTTTGCGATCATCGGCCTGGGCTATTGGGCTGGGCGCACACGGTTTTTTCCGGCCGAGGCGACGGCCTATCTGACGAAGTTCGTTTTCTATTTCGCCCTGTCCGCCATGCTCTTCCGGTTTTCGGCTACGCTGCCCTTTGACGAAATATTCGATGTGAAACTGGTGATCGGGTACCTGGTTGGCACATTGGCGGTCTATAGCCTGGCAACGCTGGTGGCCTATTTGCGCGGGCTCGACATCCCTACCGGAGCGGTCGAGGCTCAATGCGCAGCCATTGGGAATGTGGGCTTTTTGGGCCTGCCGATGCTTGCGCTATTGTTCACCGAAGCCGCGATAGGCCCGGTCATGGTGGTTTTGACCGTGGATTTGGTGGTGTTTTCTTCGCTGATCGTCATCCTGATAAACGGAGGCCGGGACGGACGGCTGTCATGGCGCATGGTGCGGCAGATCGGGAAAGGGCTGCTGACAAACCCGATGATCCTGTCGATCTCGGCAGGTGTGGCATGGTCTGCACTAAAGTTCCCAGTTCCTGCACCTCTGACCGACTTTCTGACAATTCTGGGCGGAGCCGCTACCCCCGGTGCTTTGTTTGCCATTGGCGCGTCGTTGGCCGGGAAGTCCGCTGAACGCATCCAGGTTGCGGGTTGGCTGAGCTTTTGCAAGCTGGTGATCCACCCGCTTTGCGTCGCCATCATGTTGCTTTATGTGCTGCCAATTGCCCCGTTCTCGGCGGCTATAGCAATTTCTGCGGCCGCCCTGCCCGTGGCAGGTAACGTCTATATTCTGGCAGCGCATTATGGCATTGCGCCGCAACGGGCATCAGCTGCAATTTTGCTTTCAACAATGCTCAGCATTTTTACAGTCCCGGTCGTCATCGGCTGGATTAGCGCTCTCTGATCTTCACCAATGGTAAATTATGCGCGCTTTCTGCACCTGCACTTTACCTTGCGCTTGCAGGCCGTTAGCCATGTCCCAAACTCATTGCAAGGAAGAGCGTGATGGAAACCCTTTCGGAAAATGCATGCTTTGGTGGTGTACAAGGCGTCTATCGCCATGCGTCGTCAGCCTGCCAATGCGATATGACTTTCGGGCTATTCCTGCCCGCCGAAGCAAAAGACGGCCCTGTCCCGATTCTGTGGTATCTGTCTGGCCTGACCTGCACGCATGAAAACGCGATGACCAAAGCCGGGGCGCAGGCCTGGGCTGCGGAACAGGGGATCGCAATTGTCTTTCCCGACACGTCCCCACGTGGCGCGGGCGTCGCCGATCACGACGACTATGATCTGGGACAGGGTGCCGGGTTCTATGTGAACGCCACACAAGAACCCTGGGCCCCGCATTTTCAGATGTGGGACTACATCGCGACCGAGTTGCCCGAACTGTTGGTCGAAAACTTCGCCATAGACGCCGATCGCCAGGCCATCACCGGGCATTCGATGGGTGGGCACGGCGCCTTGACGCTGGCGACGAACTTGCCAGGTCGCTACCGTTCGGTCTCGGCTTTTGCACCGATCTGCAACCCGACCGGGGCCGATTGGGGCCGCAAGCAGTTGAGCGCGTATCTGGGGGATGACACAGCGGGCTGGAGCAAACATGACGCCTCGCTGTTGATGAAGGAAAAGGGGTTTGACGGGCCGGTGCTGATAGATACCGGTGCCGAAGACCAGTTCATGGATCTTTTGCGCCCGGAAACGTTGGCACTGGCCATTGTCGAACGTCGCCAGCAAGCCATTTACCGGCTTCAGCCGGGTTATGATCATTCCTATTTCTTTGTGTCCACCTTCATGGAAGACCACATCACCTTCCATGCCGAAGCGCTATACGGGGACTGAAGCATGAGCGATTTTGACTATGACCTGATTATCATTGGATCAGGCCCCTCTGGGCGTTCAGCAGCAATTCAGGCGGGGAAGCTACAACATCGGGTGCTGGTCATCGACCGCCATGACCGGTTGGGTGGCGTTTCCGTTCATACAGGAACAATACCGTCGAAAACCCTGCGGGAGACTGTTCTCAACCTGTCAGGCTGGCGCGAACGCAGCTTTTATGGGCGCTCGTACCGTGTGAAGGACCAGATCCGGGCAGAAGACCTTAAGGCACGGCTGCATATGACGTTGGATCATGAAGTCGATGTTTTGGAACACCAGTTCAACCGCAACCATGTGGACACGCTGAGCGGTCTGGCGAAATTCATCGGCCCGCACGAGGTTGAGGTTGCCACCGATTCCGGCGACACCACGCGCCTGACGGCGGCCAAGTTTCTGATTGCAACCGGCACCAAGACCTATCGCCCGAATTATGTGCCATTCAATGGCAAGACGGTTGTGGACGGGGATGATTTCCTAGAAATGGCGGAAATCCCACGCTCGCTGGTGGTGATTGGCGCAGGTGTGATCGGTGTGGAATATGCCACCATGTTCTCGGCGCTCGATGTACGCGTGACGCTGATCGAGCCGCGCGAGACCTTCCTTGATTTCATAGATACCCGATTGATCCACGAGTTCACCCATCAGATTCGCGAAAATGGCGTGGATCTGCGGCTGGGTTCGGCGGTCGAAAAGATCGAAGATGCAGGCAGCCATGTCGAGGTGACGTTGGAAAACGGGCGCCATGTGCGGGCCGAGATGCTGCTTTTTGCAGCCGGTCGCATGGGTGCCACTTCAGCGCTGAACCTGGAGGCTGTGGGGATCGAGACCGATCATCGCAACCGGATCAATGTCGACCGCAAGACCTATCAAACTTCGGTTCCGCATATCTATGCGACCGGGGACGTCATCGGTCATCCATCGCTGGCCTCGACCTCTTTGCAACAAGGCCGTGTGGCCGCTTGCCATGCGCTGGACACGCCAACCTTGCCGGAAAGCCCGTGGTACCCCTATGGCATCTATTCGGTACCCGAGATGTCGACCTGCGGCATGTCCGAAGAAGAGCTGCAGGAGCGTGGAATACCCTATGAGGTCGGCGTGGCACGGTTCCGTGAAACCTCACGCGGGCATATCATGGGGCTGGAACATGGCATGCTGAAGATGCTTTTCTCGCTCAAGACCCGCCGCGTCTTGGGGGTGCAGATCGTGGGCGAAGGGGCGACCGAGTTGATCCATATCGCCCAAGCAGTGCTGAACCTGAAAGGCACCGTCGACTATTTCGTGCAGAACACGTTCAACTATCCGACGCTGGCCGAGGCCTACAAGATCGCCGGTCTGGACGCCTTTAACCGGATGCCGATCCCGGACGAGTTCAAAGTGCGCAAGAAGCCCGCCGCAAAGAAAAAGGCCAAATCGGCGTGACAACACTTTATATCGACGGCGATGCCTGTCCGGTGAAAGCCGAGGCAGAGCGCGTGGCAACCCGCCACAAAGTGCCACTGGCCCTAGTTTCGAACGGAGGGCTGCGCCCGTCACCCAATCCGCTGGTGCAGGTTGTCATCGTGTCCGAGGGTGCCGACGAGGCGGATAAGTGGATCGCCGAGCGCTGCGGTGCGGGAGATGTGGTGGTGACATCCGACATTCCTCTGGCCGCCAAATGTGTCGAAGCCGGCGCACGGGTGTTGCGACCCAATGGCGAGGCCTTCACCGCCGCCAATATCGGCCAGCAATTGGCGATGCGTGATCTGATGGCCGATCTGCGTGCAGCCAACCCTCTGGGACAGGGAGGTGGTGGCAAACCCTTTGGCAAGGCGGACCGGTCGCGGTTCCTTGACGCTTTGGAGCGAGAGCTGCGAGCCGCCAAGCGAGGCTGACACTCCCGCCGGTCATCGACGCATCAAAGATGCGCCTTTTCCCGTTGGGCCCGGCAGCGCTGCGCGCTGCGGTCGGTGCTTGCATCCCAGGCTTAGGATTGGTTCAGTTCCGGGACCAATGGCATTCAGGCGCCAAGGCGCTGTCGGGCAGAAAGCGAGGCGAGATGAAGGTTCTGCAAATCCCGTTTGAAGAGGGACAAGCCAATCTGGATTGGCTGGAGCTGACACAGGCGTTGGCAGAGGGGCATACCCGCCCCAAGGCCGAGATTCAGGACAGCTTCCTCTATCGCGGCAAAGATACGCTGCTGTCTCGGGCGGCATGGATCGATGGGCTGGGGCTGGCCGTCAAATCCGCCACCGTGTTTCCAGGCAACGCCGAAAAGGGGCAGCCACCGATCAACGGGTCGGTCAGCCTGTTTGATGACAAGGACGGGCAATTCACGGCGCTTTTGGATTTCCACCTTGTGACCAAGTGGAAAACCGCCGGTGACAGCCTGTTGGGCGCGTTGCGGCTGGCCAACCCTGACAGCCAGTCGGTGCTGATTGTGGGTGCCGGGCCGGTTGCGGCCTCGCTATGTGAGGCGTTCTCGGCAGGTTTTCCGAAGGTGCAATTGTCCGTTTGGAACCGGACAACCGCCAAGGCCGAAGCGCTGGCGCACGAGATGGGGCATGTCGACGTGGCGTATGATCTGGCAGAGGCGGTACACCAAGCCGATATCGTCCTGACGGCCACTATGAGCACCGAACCCGTGATCAAAGGCGAATGGCTGCGCCCTGGGCAGCATTTGAACCTGATCGGCGCCTATCGTCCTGACATGCGCGAGGTCGACGACGCGGTGCTGAGGCGCTCGGCGATCTATGTGGACAGCTTTGAGTCGACCGTGGAGCATATTGGCGAGATCAAGACCCCAATTGCCGAGGGGGTGATCTCGCGCAGTGACCTGATCGCCGATTTCTACGGGCTGGATCAGTTCCACCCCGACCCTTCCACCGTGACGCTGTTCAAGAATGGCGGTGGGGCGCATCTGGACTTGATGACCAGCCACTATATCCAAAGCAAATTCGCCCCGTGATCACGCAGCGGCGGGGATCGACGGCCTGTTCTCGCGAATGGGAAGGTGGACAATGGCGCTGAACGCGCCGATGGCAACACCGATCCACCAGACCAGAGAATAGTCGCCGAACTGATCATACATGCGCCCGCCCAGCCAGACGCCCAAGAAGCTGCCGATCTGGTGGCTGAGGAAGATGATGCCATAAAGCGTACCCATATAGCGCACACCGTACAGATGCGCCACAAGGCCCGAGGTCAGCGGCACCGTGGCCAGCCAGAGCGAGCCCATCACCAGCGAAAACACGATGACCGACATGGGCGTGATCGGGAACAGGATGAACAAGGCGGCGGCAACGGTGCGGCCCGTGTAGACAGCGGCCAGCAGGTATTTCTTGGGGAAGTGATTGCCCGCCCAACCGGCCAATAGGGTGCCACCGATGTTGGCCAAACCAATCAACGATATCGCCACAGCGCCCAGAGCAGAGGTCGAGGTAATTCCCATAGAGTGCAGTACGCCGCCGGGTTGAATCGAGCCGCACATTTCGGTCACGAAGGCGGGGAAATGGGCGGTGATAAACCCCAATTGATAGCCACAGCTGAAAAAGCCAATGAAAATCAATGAATATGAGGGATCGCGGAAGGCGCGGACAAGGATTTGCCCCATGCTTTCTTGCAGTTCGGCCTTGTTGGCGGGCTGCGGCGCGCGCATCAGCGGCAGGGTCAGAACCAGCGCTAGAATGGCAACGGCAAAGACAATGAACACCTGCTGCCAAGGCATGAAGGTCAGCAACCACTCTGCTGTCGGCGCCCCGATGACCTGACCAAAACTGCCTGCGGCCGTGACAATGGCCAGCGACATTGAACGGTTCTCATCCGTTGCCGCCCGCCCGACCACCGCCAGCACAACCCCGAACCCGGTGCCTGCGATTCCGAAACCGACAAGCCAGGCGTACATCTGATGTTCAAACGGGGTGACAGACCACGCGGTCAGCACCATGCCCGCCGCATAGGTCAATGCCCCCAGCACAATGGCACGGCGGTCTCCGACTTTTTCGGCGATCGCTCCGAAAATCGGCTGTCCGATGCCCCAGGCCAGGTTCTGGATCGCAATCGCCATAGAGAATTCCGAACGTAGCCAGCCGAATTCTTCGGCGACCGGGATCTGAAACACACCAAACGAGGCCCGCACAGCAAAGCTGACGGTGATGATGATACAGCCGACGATCAGGATCGGGTTCAAGAGACGTACGGTGTGAGGCATGGTGTCCTGCGAATGAGTGGTTTGGCGAGCCTAAATGCTAGTTAGGCCGCGTCAAATCAGAATTTATGGGCGGTCAGATCAGAATTTCTGATGTCACGCGGAAAAGGCCGCTTTTCAAGGCTGGAACGGCGCGTTATGGCTCGGGTCCATGACCGATCTGATTTCGCTTTATGAAGCCCGTATCGCGGATGGCAGCCTGACGCGCGATGACGCGCAAGAGGCGGTTCTTCCGCATTTCGAGCGGATCAGGGCCGAGCTTGCGACCCCTGTTAAACGCGGTTTCTTCCGTAAAGCTCCTCCGCCCCCAAAGGGCCTGTACCTGTGGGGCGGTGTCGGGCGCGGCAAATCCATGTTGATGGACATGTTTGTTGAAACTCTGGGGGATATTCCTGCCCGCCGCGTGCATTTTCATGCCTTTATGCAAGAAATCCATTCAGGCCTGCACAAAGCCCGCGAAGACGGCGTTGAAGATGCGCTAGCCCCGGTGGCCGAGGCGGTCGTGAAGTCGGTTCGCCTGTTGGCATTTGACGAAATGCAGATCACCGATATCACCGATGCGATGATCGTCGGGCGACTGTTTGATCTGCTGCATTCGGGTGGGGTTGTGGTGGTCACCACATCGAACCGGCATCCTGATGATCTTTATAAGGATGGACTGAACCGTCAGCTGTTTTTGCCCTTTATCGCGCATATCAAAGAGCAATTGCAGGTCTGGGAGCTGGTCTCGCCCACCGACTATCGACAGAACCGCCTCGAAGGCTCGCCGGTGTATTTTTCCCCCATTGGCCCGGAGGCGCGCGACAAGATCAGGGCCGTCTGGGCCGATCTGTCCGGTGGACCGGCTGAACCGTTGGCGTTGCAGGTCAAAGGGCGCGAGGTTGTTCTGCCCGCATTTCGAAACGGGGTTGCGCGGGCCTCATTCTACGATCTGTGCGGTCGGATGCTGGGTCCGGGGGACTATCTGGCCATTGCTGAGGCCGTGAAGGTGCTGGTTCTGGAGGATATCCCGCGGCTGTCGCGCAACAATTTCAACGAGGCCAAACGGTTCGTTACGTTGATTGACGCGCTCTACGAGGCTCGGGTGCGGTTGATCTGTTCTGCGGCTGCGGAGCCAGAGATGCTCTATGTCGAAGGCGAAGGGACGTTTGAATTTGAGCGCACGGCCTCGCGGCTGCGGGAAATGCAGGATCAGAACTGGGGAACATAGGGGGCTCTGCACCTTCGCGCTGCTCGTATCCGCCTACCCGTTTTCGCGCAGGATATTGCCTGCCAGATAGAGCGAGCCGCAGATCAGCACGCGAGCTTGCGGATCGTTTTGCGTGATTGCGGTCAATGCTTCTGACACGGTTCCGGCGGTGGTTGCGGGCAGCTTGACTTTCTTGGCAGCCGCGGCGGTTTCATCCGCGCTGAGCGTTGCGGCCTCGCCCGGAATCGAGACGGCGGTAAGGCTTTGGGCCTGCGCGGCCAAAGGGCTGAGATAGCCGGTCACATCCTTGGTTTTCAGCATGCCGCAGATCATATGGGTCGGTTTTTTTGGCAGTTTCGCCAGCAGATCGGCCAATGCGCTGCCTGCGGCGGCGTTGTGGCCACCATCCAGCCACAGCTCGGCCTGCGGCGCCTGATCGACCAGTGGACCGGTTTTCAGGCGCTGCATGCGGGCAGGCCAATGAGATTTGGTCACTGCGGCCTCATAGGCGTCATCGCCCATGTTCAGGTGGCGCAACACAGCCAAAGCAGCACCCGCGTTCTGAAACTGATGCGCACCCAGAAGGTTGGGCAAGGGAAGATCGCGCAGCCCGGTTTCGTCCTGATAGATCAGACGTCCGTTTTCTTCGTGCACATGCCAGTGCTGGCCATGGACCAACAACGGCGCACCAAGGCGGGCGGCGGTGTATTCGATGACTTCAAGCGCTTCGTCTTCTTGCGGCCCCACGATACAGGGCACACCAGGCTTGATGATCCCGGCTTTTTCGGCAGCGATTTTGCCCAAAGTGTCACCAAGAAATTGCTCGTGATCAATTGAGACCGGAGTGATCACTGTCACCGCCGGCTGTTCGATCACATTGGTGGCGTCGAGACGCCCACCCAGTCCGACCTCTAGCAAGGTGTAATCCGCCTGGGTGCGGGCAAAAGCCAGCAAGGCGGCGCAGGTTGTGATTTCGAAATAGGTGATGTCCTGACCGCCATTTGCGGCATAGCATTCGTCCAGAACAGCCGTTAGCGCAGGTTCCGAGATCAGCTCTCCGGCCAGACGAATACGTTCGTGGAAACGTGCCAGATGAGGCGAGGTATAGGCATGAGTGCTGCGCCCTGCCCCTTCCAGCCCCGCGCGGATCATCGCCTGTGTTGATCCTTTGCCATTGGTTCCGGCAATATGGATCACCGGCGGCAGGTCAAGCTGCGGGTTGCCAAGCGCGGACAGAAGACGCCAGACGCGATCCAAGGTCAGGTCGATGATCTTGGGGTGCAAGGCCATCATCCGTTCGAGGATGACGTCAGATGTCTGTTGGGTCATGTCTGATCGGGCTCTGCCGCCTGTGGCTCGGGGGTGGTGTCTTCGGGTTTTGGCGCTGGCAGATCGCCCTTGATCGCAGGAGGCTGGTTCATCAGCATCCGGGTGATGGTGATCAGCTCTTCGCGCATCTCGGTGCGTTTGGTCACCCGGTCCAACATTCCGTGATCCAGCAGGTATTCGGCGCGTTGGAACCCTTCCGGCAGCTTCTCGCGTATGGTTTGTTCGATCACGCGCGGGCCTGCGAAACAGATCAGCGCGTTGGGTTCGGAAATATGAACATCGCCCAGCATGGCGTAAGACGCGGTTACACCGCCTGTGGTCGGGTGGGTCAGGACAACGATATAGGGCAGGTTTGCCTCTTTCAGCATCTCAACCGCAACAGTCGTACGCGGCATCTGCATCAGGCTCAGGATCCCCTCCTGCATACGCGCGCCACCTGCGGCGGAGAACAGGATCAACGGGCGCTTTAGCCTAACTGCCTCTTGTGCTGCAGCGATAATGGCATTGCCGACATACATGCCCATCGAGCCGCCCATGAACGAGAAATCCTGTGCGGCGGCCACAATCGGAGTGCGCCCGATCTCGCCAGTGGCGACCAGCATCGCTTCTTTCTCACCCGTTTTTTTCTGCGCAGCTTTCATACGGTCGGGGTATTTCTTTTGGTCCCGAAACTGCAGCGGATCGTCCTTGGGTGCGGGCACTTCGATTTCGGTGAAGATACCGCCATCGAACAGATGACCGAACCGGTCGCGTGGCGTGATAGCCATGTGGTGACCGCATTGGGTGCAGACATTCTGGTTCTCGGCCAATTCGCGATGGAACAACATCGTTCCGCATTCGCTGCACTTGTGCCAAAGGTTTTCGGGCACTTCGCGGCGCGAAAAGATCGAGTTGATCCGGGGGCGGACGTAGTTTGTGATCCAGTTCATGTCGGAACCTTGTTTTACGGTTTTGACGTCAAATAAGACCCTGGGGTCAGAAATGCAATCAACGCCTGATGGCAAGCCGGACGGTTAGCCAACTAACGATCATGATCGCGAAATCGACGTAAAGCCAGGGCCTGAGTCTTGCTGTATCAGCAGAGTCGAACGGCCAGTGGTACAGCGCCAAGCCACTGAGCATATCTGGCATCGAGGTGCCCAGGATGACCCAGCAGTTGTTGAAGAAATGCAAGGCTATCGCGGGCCCAAGTGTGCCGGCGCGTGCGGTTAGGTCCGCTGTGATCAGACCGAAGATCATGGCCCATACTGCGACGATCATCGCGTTTCCACCGGCCACGGAGGGCGTGTAATGGCCAAACCCGAACAGGACCGAAGGCACCAGCATCCAGATCCAGGGCGATCGGAACCGCGCCGCAAGGCTTTGCTGAAGATAGCCTCGAAACAGGATTTCTTCGGCACTGGTCTGGATCAGGATCGCTACCAGCCCCAGAGGCAGCAACAACACCCACTGACCAAAGGCCAGATTGGGCACCAAAGGTGCTCCGAACCCGTAGGGCGGCAGCAATAGCAGGATCACTTGCAGCGTCAGCAATGCCACAAGCACTTTTACGAATTGGCGCATTGCCCTTGAAGAAGGCCCGATGATCGACCGCAACGCTCGACGCTGCAACAGACGTGCGGCCAGAGCCACCCCCATGATAACGAACACAAAGCTCGCCAAAATCACGAGCACAGCGACAGGGAAAAGCCCGTTCAGAAAACCGTCAACCCAAGTCGGAGGGCCCTGATTTGCGACAACCGAAAACAAGGCGAAATTCGCCAGTATGGTAAAGGCACCCACCACCAACACGCCGACCACCAACCGCCATATTTGCGGATAGCGGCGCGCATCGGCGACCAATTCTTCATGAGCGACATAGGACTGAGGCCCTTCAACTCGCATTGTGTTGCTCGACTGTGTCTGGGTGTGGATGCAACAGAGCATTTGAATCTCGCAGCCGTTCTGCAACAGATGTCAAATGGCCTGCGACCCGTTCCAGCAACTGTACGGCAACAGTTGCGTCGCTTTCGATCACCGCGCGCAATTCCTCGGCTCCGATCCGCAGGAATACACATGGTTCGCTTGCGACAAGATCCAATTGTCGTGCATCGCCGGTTATGATTGCAAGATCTCCGATCAGCCGACCCGGTTCGATAACGGAAATCGCTTGCGGCGCACCGTCACGAGTGTCCATGTACAATGTCGCCTTGCCGGAAATACACAGATACGCGGCGTCCGGCGACTCTCCTCGCGCGAAAATCGTTTGGCCAGCGCTGGCCTCATACCATTGCGCCGAAAAGGCCAACAGTCGTTGGTTGCGACCGTCGAGTCGTGAAAACAGCTCGGTGGTGGATATGATCTTTAGCTTGCGGCTCAGATCATCGGACGGTCTGTCGTCGGACTCGGCCGACGTGCGAGACACACCGTCGATTCGACCATCTTTGATTTCGATAAACAGATCGTAAGCTTCGGGATGGGCAAAATGATCTTCCATAAAGATCATGATCGAATCCGGCAGCAATTCCCGCAGTTTCAAACGTGTCCGCAAACGGCTTTCGGAATCGTGACTGGCCAGCGCTTTGTCGAGGATCAAAATATCTGGGCGTTTGATACTGGCACGCGAAAAGGCCGCGCGTTCCTGGAATACGGTCGGCAGGTTGTTCCCACCAAGACCTGAGGGCAAATCAAAGATGATCGCTGCTGCCCGACGGCGCAATCCGGCTTCGTTCAATACCTCGGCCACGACGTCCTCGATTTCGTCTGCTCTGGCACCCGCGGTTAACGACACCCGCCCGTAAAGCGCGTTCTCCATCGCGGTCAGCCGCGGCAGATACACATCGGGAGAGACCGGAGTGAACATGTCTCCCAACGCTGCACGCAGCTGTTCCGCCTGGCTTTGGCGGATCGCAAGGATCTTGTCCTTGTATTCATCCGGAAAACTTGGGCCAACCTGTTCAGCGGTCAGCATGAACGGAACCGCAAGCAAAAGCGCCCGGTCTCTTTCACTGATCGCATCGGCGCCTTTCGAGATGCGTTCTTCCTCGATATCCAGCAAGCGATGGTACATATCCTTGGACAAGCCAAGACGCAGGAAGAGCGGGTGATCGGCACCATCACGTCCAAAGGTCTGGCGCAGCGTGTCCAGAACTGCTGTCGCGATCACCAAAGCATCATCGTCAAGGTCGTGATCCTTGAGCATCGACAGGAAACGGCCATCCTCAACAAGATTGTCAGCCGAAATTCGGCGCGACGGGGCCGAGAAGAGAAGGTTTCCGCCCAGGGGTACGGCCGGGTTGAACCGATCGGGATCAAACCGATAGACATATTCATCTAGGCCCTTTTCACGCAAACGATCTGCGACAACGTCCCTTAAATTGACGATTTCTTGGGCCAGAACCGGGTGCAGCTTGGGATCGAACTGCGACCGCAAAGTGCGGCGGAACATAAACTCGTCAATCCCCATCGCCTCGACCAGTTGGAACCACCAGTCGCGAATACCGTCAGTGTCGTCCAACCCCGCCAGTCCGGGGTCAATCCAATCGGTATCGAGCAGATCGGAAGAATTCCCCGACCGCACCGCTTCGATCTGTCGCTGCGATGGAACTGACAGTTCCTTCGAAGGATGCGGGTGGGTTCTGAGCGGCATCATCAAGTTGTCACCCAGCGTGCCGTCAAACAGATAAGGGCGGGAATAGGCATAGCCGATCCGCGCCGCGATGACTTTTTGGTGCATATCGTTCAGATCATGGCCTGCCATGATCACCTCTCCCTGCGCGGGCAAAACTTCTCGGGTCAGCAATTGCGCCAGGGCCGAGCGTTCCGAGGCATGGGTCGATTGGATCGCAACCCGCGCGCCTTGGGGAATCGTAAGGTCGATATCTTCAAGAATGGTCTTCCCGTCATCATCGCGCACGGTGACGTTCCGCAACTCGATATCGCCAGTCAGGCGTGGAATGGTTTCGGGCTCACCTTCAAAAAGCTCCTCGCGGATCATATTCGAAGGGGCAAACCGCTCGGTCACCACCTCCCAGCGCAGCGACATGTCCTGCACCTGGTTGTAGTAGGTCAGAAGGTCCTTCCAAGGACCGCTCAGATCTTTGTAAGCCCCTAGCGCCGCGACCAAAGCCCCGACCGTTACCTCACCCTTGATCGCCAGATAACCACCGACCGAATAGAACAGAAACGGCGTCATCTGAGTGATCAGATTGTTGAGGAACTTCATGAAGAACTTCTTGTTGTAGATCTTGAAGCGGATCTCGAACAAGGTGCCCAGCCTGTGGCTGAACTGCGCCAGACGGTAACGCCACCCGCCGTTGGTGCGCAGATCACTGATCCCCGCAGCGCTTTCGCCAATCTCGGAACTCAGATGGCGTACTTCCTGAATACGCTCTTTGTTCAAAAAGTTGATCTGGCGTTGCAATTTGGGGATCAACCAGGCCTGAAGCGGGATCAGCGCGATACTGGCCAGACCAAACCAGACGCTTTGCATGAACAGGAACGTCACAATGGTCATCATCTGACCGAACTGGAACACCGGCTGCGCAATGGCATCGCCCATCAGGCCGCCCATCGGCTCGGCCTCTGACGTAATCATCGAGACCAGCTCACCCTGGCTGGTCGATGCAAAATAGGATTTCGGGAAGCGCATGGACCGGCTGATCAGCGTATAGCGCAACCGCCGCAGCATCCGCTCGGCCAAGACGCCTTTCATCGTGTTGATACGCATCTTCATCAGGCCGCTGGCAATCACAGTGGCCAGGAAGGCAAAACACAGGATCAACAGGTACTGTACCTGCGAAACCGAATAGCCAAACAATGACACCTCGTTCGAGGGCGCGCCGATGGCGTCGTTGATGATTTGCTTGGGCAGTTCCAGCGAAGCGTAGAGAAACGGGAACGACAATACTGTCAGGACCAGCAGCACCAGCTGCTGTTTCTTGGAATATTTCCAGATGAACGAGAATAGGGTGGGTTCCATGCCCTGCCTTCTTATTGGAAAACGCTTGTATAGGAAATGATACACGCCGGACAGCGGAACTTAAGGCGCACCCCGCGCCTTTACAAGAACTGGAACAGACCCAGACCTCGATTTTCTCATGCCCCGCGAGAATTCAGGAAATTTTTACCACCTGACGCGCAGTCTCGGGCTACCCCTTTGCGTAAAAATAGCTAAACAGGGCTGAAAATTGGATCAGGCGCAATGGGAAAACTTCTGGATCGCTATCTTCACCGCAAAGCGCTGGCGCGCTGGACGCGTCTGGATCGCAATGCCGATCTGACACCCCTGCCCGACCTGCGGCGACAACGGGACGAAGCGCGCCAGATCAAAACTGCTGTTGAACGGCTGATCCGGAACGCAGACGGGCGGTTGGTTCAGCCCGAGATCGGATCGACGCGATTTTCCAAACCCTTGGGGTCGGATTGGTCATGGAGACCGGATCTTTGGCGATTGCCGCTGAATTCCCAGGGTATTGCTTCGGCCCCGCGCCGCGCACCAATCGATGGTCAGTCCACCCTGTTCCATGACTGTGAGCTGCGTGAGATCGCGCTGCGACAGATCCGGAACCGAAGTGACAAAGACCTTGCCCCGTTCAGCCTTGCAATCGAAGTTTTTGCCTTTGAAGGGTCGTTTCTGTCTCTTGCCGTTGAGTTGCCAGCCGAGGCCGCGAACCAGCTGACCCAACAGCATCTCATTCGATTGGACATGCTGACCGAAACCGAACGGCCTTGCTGTATCTTTGCCAGGCTCAATGTGCAGCACGGTCCCAATACCGACCATGTTCTGCGGGAACTTGATCTGTCCAAGACAGAAGCCTCAATCGACTTCGATCTGGCGCATCTGGATCTGAACGAACGGCGGATCGAAAAACTCTGGTTGGATATCATCCTGGAACACCCCGCCATGAATCGGGTGATCTTGCGCGATATGACCTTTTGCCGCCACCACCGAGCCGATTTGTAAGAGGGCCAAAGCATGACCCATCCCATTCTGACTCCAATCCGGCTGAATAACGGCGTTTGGGAAGGTCGTCTCACAAGCGATGCTCCCCCAGAAGTCGAAATTCTGTATTGCGGCAAAACCCTGACCGATTTCGAACTAACGCAAGACGGTGCCGAGTGGGTTTTGCAACTAACCGTGCCGACTGAAACGTTATCGGACGGGGTTCACACGATCCTTATCCAAAACGCGGCCACACATGAAAAGCTAGGCGACATCACCATCATCGCAGGCCAGC
Organism: Ruegeria sp. HKCCA6707; assembly: GCF_013033515.1. Classification (GTDB taxonomy): domain Bacteria; phylum Pseudomonadota; class Alphaproteobacteria; order Rhodobacterales; family Rhodobacteraceae; genus Ruegeria. The sequence goes on from NZ_WQEG01000002.1 coordinate 18,355, forward strand.
CCGCCGACGACAGCCTGCTGGCAGAGCTGTCCCTGCTGCGAGCCGAAGTGGATTTGCTGAAACGAGTGGTCCGCCGCCTGCACGTGTCCGGCAGCTGAATTACCGGCAAATCCGGGTTTTATATGTCTTATTGACACGTTTCCGTGCATCAATAGGACATCACGTTCAATCCGGGTGGACCTATGGAACGCAAAAGCATCGTAATGCTCATCGCCCTCATGGTGACGGGTTTTGGCATTGGCATCGACTTTACTGGCGCCTTGATGCTGGTTCCGGCGATTGAAAACAGTTTTGACTCGGACATCACGGGAACCCAGTGGGTTCTGAACATCTATGCCTTGTTCTTTGCCATGACGATGGTTGCCGGAGGACGGATGGGCGACATGTTCGGGCATCGGAAGATGATGATTATCGGACTGTCGATCTTTCTGTTCTCGTCGATCATGTGTTTTGTCGCGCCCGGTTTGGACTATCTGATTGTCGCGCGGGCCCTTCAGGGGATTGGTGCAGGCTGCGTTTGGCCTTGCACATTGGCGTTTGGGGCCACCAAAGTCTCGAAACCCGAACATCGGGCTCTGATCATGGGGATGATCCTGGCCGGGGTGACCACCGGGAACGTCTTTGGACCGATGATCAGTGGCGCGGCTGTCACCTTGGGCGAATGGCGGCTGTTCTTTCTGGCCAATGTTGTGTTTTCAGCGATCTCGATGGCCACCGCGATTTTCGTGATGGAAAAGGAAACCCAGCACAAACAAGGTGAGCGGATCGACTTTGCCGGAATGGCAATCCTGTCCTTCGCGGTCCTTCTGTTGCTCTATGGGCTCGACATCGGTGCAGATTGGGGGTGGACCTCGGTCCCATTGCTGCTGCTTTTCTTTGCCAGCGGCGTTCTCTTTTTCATGTTCCCAAGGATCGAAAAAAAGGTGCCCGAACCTCTACTTTTGCCGCAGCTGATGCAGAACCGGGAGTTTCTGATCACGCTGGGGCTGAACATGTTCAACGTGTCCGCGGCCTTCGTCGGCTTGCTGTATTTCCCGCAATACATGCAAAAGGTGCTGGGCTGGTCGACCTTTGAATCCGCTCTGGGATTGGCCCCTTTGACCGTGTTGCTGGCGGTCGGATCTGTGGTTTCGGGGACATTATACAACGATTTCGGTCCCAAACGGCTGTTGTTCTGGGGATATCTCAGCGCCACTTTGGGCTCGGCGAGTATTGTGTTGATGCCTGACGGCCTGGGCTATTTCCAAATCTTGCCGGGGATGGCTTTGATCGGCCTTGGGGCAACTCTGACCGTGGGTCCGTCAGGCACAGCGGCAGTATGTGCCGTTAAACCGGAACGCGCAGGCCTGGTTGGCGGGCTGAGTTTCATGACCCATCTGGTCTATGGCGCCATTTCCGTCGCCTGCGCCACAGCGGTCATGTATGTCAGCAGCTTGAACAGTCTTGGCAAGCAGCTCAAGGCATTTGGTATTGATCTGTCTCTTGCAGATCAAAAGGCGATCAATGGGGGCACTTTGACCACCGATACGGCCAAGGCGATCATGCAAAAACTCAGTTCTACTGAGGCCGAAAAAGTTCAGACCGCAATCGCTAACGCCTTTGACAGCGGAATGAACATGGCCTTTGTCTTCGCCACAGTCTCGGTGTCGTTCGGGCTTGTTCTGGCGCTGTTGCTGGATGAGAAGAAACTGCACAAGGTCGAAGGCTGACCGGCAGGGAAAAAGGGCCGCATCTGCTGCGGCCCTGATCTGGTTTACTGAGACGGCCCGTTTGGCCGGAAGGCGGACAAGCCTTTCAGGATATCGATGGCATAGGCCAGTTGATAATCCTCTTCGCGCAGCTCTGCCGTGGCTTCGGCCTTGGCGCGGTCCTCTTCGATTTGACGGATTTCGTCTTCGCTGAGACTGTCATTGTTCAGACTGCCGCGCAGATCGGCCTCTGACCGCGTGCGTGTGTTCGAGGCTTCCTCTTCTTCGGTTTCAGGTGCAGGACGCGGTTGTTCGACGATGATGTCCGGGCTGACACCCAGCGCCTGAATCGAGCGACCAGACGGCGTGTAGTAGCGCGACGTCGTCAGGCGCATCGCACCGTCACCCCGCAGCGGCATCACGGTCTGGACCGAGCCTTTGCCAAAGCTTTTTGTACCCACAACGATGGCCCGATTGTGGTCTTGCAGAGCACCGGCCACAATTTCCGACGCCGAGGCCGAACCGCCATTGATCAACACCACGATGGGTTTGCCATCTGCCAGATCGCCCAGCGTCGCGTTGAACCGCTCGCCTTCGGCGGGGTTGCGGCCACGGGTCGAGACGATCTCACCTTCGTCCAGGAACGCGTCCGACACTTTGATCGCCTGGGTCAACAAGCCGCCGGGGTTGTTGCGCAGATCCAGAACGATGCCGTTGATATTTTCGATACCACCGGCCTCTTCGATTTGCTTTTGCAACCCGGCTTCGAGGTTGGGATAGGTCTGGTCGTTGAATGTGGTCACCCGCAGCACAACGCTGGTGCCTTCGGTCCGGGCCCGCACAGCGGTCAGCTTGATGGTGTCGCGGATCAGCGTCACGTCAAACGGGTCTTGTTCGCCCTCGCGGACCACGGTGATCACAATCTCGGAGCCAACCGGGCCACGCATCAGATCAACGGCCTTGTCCAGCGTCAGGCCCAGAATGCTTTCGCCATCCACATGGGTGATGAAATCGCCCGCTTCGATCCCCGCCGCATCGGCTGGCGTATCGTCGATGGGCGACACAACTTTTACAAACCCCTCTTCCTGAGTGACCTCGATGCCAAGCCCGCCAAATTCGCCGCGGGTCTGCACCCGCATCTGTTCCGCGTCATCGGGCGAAAGATAGCTGGAATGCGGATCGAGCGACGTGAGCATCCCGTCAATCGCCGCTTCGATCAGGTCTTCGGTCTCGACCTCTTCCACATATTGCGCGCGAATGCGTTCGAAAATATCACCAAACAGATCCAGTTGCTCATAGACGCTGGCCTTGCTTTCGGCCTCTTGCGCCAACAGTGGGCCTGCGACCTGCGTTGTTGCGATCACACCTGCCACGGTTCCGGCCAATCCGGCCATCAGAAAATTCTTCATACTCGTTTATCCATCCTTGTTCGTCCGAAACCACGCTTCCGGATCCACGGGGCTGTTCTCTTGTCTTACCTCTATATAGAGCGTTTCTGAGCGATCAGTTCCAGTGCCTTCACCGCTTGTTGACATAATAGCGCCAATTTCAGGCGTTTCCCCCGGCATCAGTCCCACCGGAGTGCCCTCTGGAATGACCTGCCCGGGCTCGCCATAGACATCCTGCAAACCAGAAAAAACAAAGAGAAGACCGGGTTGCGGTTCGAGCATGATCAAGTTTCCCAGGTCGAGAAGCGGCCCGCGATAGCGGATCGTTGCAGCGGTGGGCGCTGTCACAAGCGCGCGGGGTCGTGTCCCCAGAACTAGACCGGGGCGGGTCACGCCAGCGGCATCCGTTTCACCGGCGCGGTGCAGAATCACCCCTTGGGCCGGCAGCTCAAGCCGCCCCTTGAGGTAAGAGATGTCGGCATTGCTGGCGATGATCTCACCATCCGAAATCTCGGACAGCCCGCTGGCGAAGCCGTCCAGCGTTTCGGTTGAAGAGATCAGGATCGCGGTACGCACTGGGTCTTCGACAAAGCGGCGCGGCAGGTCGGTGCGTTCGGCAATTGCCTCGCTCAGCTTGGTGCGGGCGTCCTGCACGCCGGTCAGACCCTCGGTCAGTGTCGCTTGCGCGTTTTCCTGCAACTTGCGCAGGGTCTGAACCTCTTGCAGATCAGCGGACAAGTCCTGCGCCCTTGCGTTCAACGCTGGGGTGACATCCGACAAGATCATACCCGTGCGCGCCGCGCCCAGGGGCCCCGACGGATGCAGCATCAGGATCGGTGGCGCTGTGGTCTCAATCGTTTGCAACACGCCTAGCAACTGCGCCACTTCGGCCTCACTGGCGCGCAGCTCGGCCACCAGTTGCGCCTCGCGCAGCGACGCCCCGCGCAACCCCTCGCGCATGGCCGCAAGACCGGCCTCATAGGCTTGCACAGTTTCCGTCAGCGCGCGAACACGGTCACGCGCCGTGTCGGCCTGAGACAAGGACACAGACGCCTTTTCCAACTGCTGCGCCGCCGCCAAAGCCGCATCCGCCGGGCTGGTTTGCGCCGACGCGGTCCCGGCGAGGACAGCACAGGCAACGACAAGCGTGACAAGCCTCATGACAAAAGGCTTTCTCCGGTCATTTCTGGCGGTTTGGGCAGTTCCATCAGATCCAGTAGCGTGGGCGCAAGATCAGACAACCGCCCCTGCCGCAATGTGGTGCCCTGAGGGCCGCCAACCAATGCCACCGGTACCGGGTTCAGCGTATGCGCTGTGTGCGGGCCGCCGGTTTCTGGATCAACCATTACCTCGCAATTGCCATGGTCTGCGGTAACAATCATCGCGCCGCCGACCTCTTCCAATGCGGCAACAACCTGCGCCAGCCCCTTATCCACCGCCTCACAGGCTTTTATCGCAGCCTGCAAATCACCCGTGTGACCGACCATATCTGGATTGGCATAGTTGGTGACGATCAGGTCATAGCCGCCCTTGATGGCTGCGACAAATTTCTCTGTCACCTCAGGAGCAGACATTTCCGGCTTTAGATCATAGGTTGCCACATTCGGCGATTTCGGCATGAAACGGTCCTCGCGCGGTTCGGGTGTTTCCTTGCCACCATTCAGGAAGAACGTGACATGGGGGTATTTCTCGGTCTCAGCCAGACGGAACTGGCGCAGGCCCTGCTTGGCCACCCATTCCCCCAAAGTGTTCACAATCGCGCGTTTTGGAAAAACGGTGGTCATATAGGCGTTATGACCATCCGAGTATTCGACCATGCCCAACAAAGCCGACAGGTTCGGGCGCGGGCCGGTGTCGAAATCGGCAAAACCCGGCTCGGCAATGGCTCGCAAAATCTCACGCGCCCGGTCGGCGCGGAAGTTCAGGCAAAAGAACCCATCGCCGTTTTTGACGCCGCCAAAGCCATCAAGGACGGTTGGAACGACAAATTCATCGGTTTCCGACTGGTCATAGGCCTGTTTGATCGCCGCCAAAGCTGTGGGCGCTGTACGCCCCTGCCCCTTGATCATCGCCTCATAGGCCTGAGACACCCGTTCCCAGCGATTGTCCCGATCCATCGCATAGTATCGCCCGCATACCGTCACAACACGAGCGCTTTCCGGCAGAAGCTTTTCCAGCTGGGCAATGAACCCATCAGCCGATTTAGGCGCCACATCCCGGCCGTCTGTCACCGCGTGCAGGGCCACGGGCACGCCAGCATCAGTAATGGCCTTTGCGGCAGCCACGATATGGGTCAGATGACCGTGCACCCCACCGTCCGAGACCAAACCCATCAGATGCGCCGTACCACCTGCGGCTTTCACCTTGGCAATGAAATCCTGCAAAGCCGCGTTGACAAAGAATGACCCGTCCTCGATTGCCAGATCGATCTGCCCCAGATCCATCGCCACCACACGACCCGCACCGATATTGGTGTGCCCAACTTCGGAATTGCCCATCTGACCGGTAGGCAGCCCAACATCCGGGCCATGGGTGATCAGCTGTGACGACGGCCCTTTTGCCATGATCGCGTCAAATGTAGGCGTTTTGGCCAGCGCCGGGGCGTTGGCTTGCGTGTCGTCAGACAATCCCCAACCATCGAGAATGCACAAGACTACGGGTTTGGGGGCGGTCATGAGGGTCTCCGTCTGCTGCTCTGCGCCGATCTTCTACCCTCTGGGTGACCAAGGGTGAACTGGCATTCAGGGTCTTGCCCTGATTTATTCTGTCTTGCCTCTGATTTCTTGGTACGGGCGCGCCTTTCGGTTGCGATATTTCACCGTCAGCTCAAGCGGCGTGTCGTTTTCATCATAGATACCGATCACCACACCTGTGCCACTGCTTTTGGTGCGCCGTTCCATAAGCTGCTCTGCAGATCTTGTTGTCCGCTGTGAAGGGCGGCGAGCCCAGGCGAACAGGTGATCATACATCTGTGCAATCACATCTGCATGCTCAGCACTATCGCCGAGATCGACCAGTTCATCGGGATCATTCTCAAGATCAAACAGCACGGGCCGATAGTCGCCTTCGCAATGGATCAGTTTCCAGCGTTTGTCGGCCACCATGAACATCACTGCATCGCGCACCGAAGCGTTCAGCATCGTCGCGATGGGCGAGGCCGAGTAGTCATATTCGCAGATCGCCACCTCACGCGGGGTTCCCTTGGCTTGCCCGCGCAAGATCGGCAGCAGAGAGTACCCTTCAAGAATATGGTCTGGAACCTGCGCACCGGCCACATCGACGAAGGTCGGCGCCAGATCGATGGATTCGACCAGCGCGTCACAGGTGGAGCCACGGGTTGCGTCCGCGTCCGGGGATGGGTCGTAAATGATCAGCGGAACTTTGGTGGATGTGTCGTGGAAAAAGGTCTTTTCGCCCATCCAGTGATCGCCCAAGAAATCCCCGTGATCCGAGGTCAGGACAATCATCGTGTCCTTCATCCGGCCGGTTTGCTCCATCCAGTCAAAAAGCCTGCCCATCTGGTCATCTGCCTGCTTGATCAGGCCCATATAGGCCGGAATCACCGCCTCTCGAACATCCTGACGCGAAAAGGTTTTGCCGATTTTCGTGTCCATGAAGGCGCGCAGAACGGGGTGGGCGTTCTCATGCTCGGCCTGTGACCGGACAACAGGCAACACGTGTTCTGGCCCATACATCGAGGCATAGGGTTCCGGCACGATATACGGCCAATGCGGTTTGATATAGCTCAGGTGACAGCACCACGGGCCGGACTGGCTTTCCATGAACTCCATGCCGCGGGTCGTGAGGTAGGGCGTTTCGCTGTCTTCCTCAGCGATATTGGCGGCCTCAGAGGAGTTCTTGAGAAACCAGCCCGACAGGACATTGCTGTCCTCATCCAGACCGGAATTCGCAAAATCGTGCCAGGGATTGTCACCCTCATAGCCTTTGTCGTTCAGATAGGCGTTGTAGATTTTGGCACCATTGGGGTCATAGAAACCATTGGGGCCTTCGGGGCGCATCCCGTCATCGCGCTCGAACACGTCAAACCCGCATTCCGCCACGCGCGCGCCGATCAGGCTGTCGGGCTCAAGCCCCAAACGTTCCATCCCCTCGGCATCCGCGACCATATGGGTCTTGCCCACCAGCCAACAGCCCATGCCCGCCTTGCGCAGGTGATCGCCCATCGTCATCTCGCCAACTTTCAGCGGAATGCCGTTCCAGGACGCCCCATGCGAATGCACATAGCGCCCGGTATAGGTGGACATGCGCGAGCTGCCGCAGATTGGCGATTGGATATAGGCGCGGGTAAAGCGCACGCCCATTGATGCCAGCCGGTCGATATTGGGGGTGTGAAGATGCGGGTGGCCGTTGCAACTGAGGTAGTCCCAGCGCAACTGATCGAACATGATGAAGAGAATATTCTTGGCTTTGCTCATGCCAAGAGGGTTATCCTAGCCTTCCATCCGTTGCAGCATCTTTTTGGCGCGCTTGCACTGCAACTGATCGCGCAGAGGGCTGTTCGGGTCGACGTCCTTCTGACACACAACGCATTTATCCGCGCCCGAGATTGCGTTCAGGCCACCGCAGCTGCCTTTGATGGTCTTGCCCATCAACATCACACCCAGCGCCATACCGACCATGACGATCAACAGCAGGAAGAAGGCGAGAATAAAGGTGCTCATAACGGCTCCTAGCGGTCAGTTGGTGTCCAGCACGTCTTTGAAAGCGCTGCTTTGGACGGTGATATAGGCATCTTCGCCATTTGTCACATCCCGCGAGATGAAAAACACGGCAAGTTTATGCTGCTCGGCCAGGTCCAGCCCCCGCTCCTGGCCCAGGGCCAACATGGTTGTCGCCCAGGCATCGGCCATCATCGCGTTTTCGGCCAGAACAGTGACCGAGGTCGTGTGATGGGTGATCGGACGCCCGGTGGTGGCGTCAATGATATGGGAATAGCGAATGCCATCCTGCACAAAGAAATTCTTGTAGTCGCCCGAGGTTGCCATGCCGAGATCATTCAAGGGCACAACCAGTTGGATCGCCTGTGTTCCGGTTTCCGGTTTCTCGACCCCGATACGCCAGCTTTCGCCCTTGTCGTTTTCGCCTTTGGCCACAAGGTCGCCGCCGATCTCAACCATATAATCCTCGATCCCCGCATCAGCCAACGTGGCCGCAACCGCATCGATCCCATAGCCCTTGGCGATGGCTGACAAGTTGATGCCGACGCCAGCAGCGGACTTGGCAAGTGTCCCGGCCTGACTGTCCAGGGTCAGCAGCCGATCTTGCCCGACCGCATCCAGCGCAGCTTGAATGTCGGCATCGCTGGGCACCGGGTCTTCGGGTTTGCGCGGGCCAAACCCCCAAAGCTCGATCAGTGGCCCCAAGGTAACATCAAAAGTGCCCCCGGATTTGCTGTGCACCTCATTCGCTGCAGCCAGCACAAGCGCGAATTCGTCCGAGACCTGCACAGGATCGGTGCTGCTTGAGGCCGAGAATGTCGAAACTTCGGAATTGGGATCCCAGTTCGACATCTTGCCATTGACCCGATCCAACGTGGCCTGCACATCAGCGGCCAATGCATCCTGATCCAGGTCTTCCCCGATTGCGACAATATTGAAGGTCGTCCCCATGGTTTCGCCAGACAGCCGAACAACGTCGGGTTCTTTGTCGAACCAGCAGCCGGTGACCAGAAAAACCCCAGCCAGTGCTGACAAGATACGCATGTTTGACCTCCTGCGGGACGTGGTGCCCGGCATATGCCAGCGGGCTTTGGCAGAGTCAAACGACCTCAGATCTTCATCGGCAGAAAGGCCAAGGCCATAAGGCCGATACCCGCCGGGACACCAAAGAGCCAAGCGCGCTTTTGCCAGCCTTCGGGCTGATGCTTCCACAGCATGCGAAAGTTGTGGCCGCAAATGACCACACCGATAAAGATCACAACAGCAAAGGTTGGGGTCAGATAGAGTTGGCTCACGTCTTCGCGTTTCCTTCTGATGCGCCACCTTGCAAGATTCTACCCTATACAGGGCCCATCTTCACGCTAAGGTAGAGGAACCCGCCATTTCCGGTAAAGGAGGAGACCGCCCATGGCCCCAAGCTCTTACCAGCCCCCGACACGCGGCGACAAGCCCGCTGCACCCACCCGCAGTCAGTCGGTTGAATCCAACCTGTCGCATTCCAATACGACAGTAGCCAAGTTGCTGGAAGGCAAAGGGGATGCGGTGTTTGCGGTACGGCCCAATGACACGATCCATTCGGTGGTGAACCTGCTGCGCGACAAACGTATCGGTGCTGTTGTTGTGACTGATCAGAACGGTGCGCTACAGGGCATCTTGTCCGAGCGTGACATCGTGCGTCGCATGGCCGATACGCCCGGTCAGACCCTGCCTCAGTCTGTCGAAGAACTGATGACCCGCGAGGTTCAGACCTGCGCGCCCGAAGACAGCCTGAATGCAGTTCTGAAAACCATGACCGAGGGACGCTTTCGCCATATGCCAGTGATGTCCGACGGACATCTGAAAGGCGTTATTACCATCGGAGATGTGGTGCAATTCCGTCTGAAAGAGCTGGAATACGAAGCGCTGCGGATGAAGCAAATGATTGTCGGCTAACGCTCAGACCGTATCGTAGTATTGACCATAGGTGCCATAGACCAGATCGGTTTTGGCACCTTTGGTCGCGCTGACACGCGACATTACCAACCCCGTCACCTGCAGGTTCACGCTTGAAAACTCACGCAGCGCGTTTTCGACCAGGGACCGGTTTGTGTCAGAGGCGGTAACGGTCAGCAGGATGGCGTCGGCAGATTGTCCGATGACGCGAGCGTCGGGCACCACCAGAACCGGTGGGCAATCGATGACGATATGATCATAGCGATGCCGCAGGTCTTCAAACAGCGCGTGGAATTCGGGCGATGAAAACAGATCAGCCGCGCTGTCGGCGCTGCGCTCGCCCATCAACACATCCAGGCCGGTTCGCGCATCGCGCTGGATCAGATCTTGCACAGGCACTCGATACGACAAGGCGGTCACCAATCCGCCTTTCGGATTCTCAGGGAAGTAATGCTGGAACGATAGGCGGCGGATATCCTGGCATGGTGCGGTTATAGTGTCGCGCATGCCCCACATAATCTGGGCGCGGACCGATCAGGCTCATCTCGCCTTTAATCACGTTGAGGACTTGCGGTAATTCATCCAACCGGCTGCGACGGATAAACCCCCCCAGCGCTGGAATGCGGTCCGCTTCCAGTGGATCAAACGGCCCGCGTGAAGCCCGCTGCCTGGGGCTCATCGATCGGAACTTGTACGCAAGAAACGGCCGACAGTGGCGCCCCATTCGGATTTGAACAAAAAATACCGGGCCAGAATTGAAAAACGGGTTCAGCAGCAGCAGCATGACCGAAGTAACGCAAAGCAAAGGCAATAACATCACCGAAAACCACAGGTCAAATCCGCGCTTTGCCACCAAGAATACAGGCGACGGCCCCGGCCGCAGCGGTCGATAGAAAGTAGCCTCTTGTCCGATACGCGTCGATGTGAGCTCGTAATCCAACATTCCTGTCCCCTTGCGTCCTTGTGCGCCGGAAAACAGCGCGAATCTTTGGGCAAGGGTCACGGGACATTGGTAAATTATTGGTTAACCTTAACAGTGGGTTACCCAAAAACATGCGATTTTTCTAATATTCGGAGAACGCGGACTCCTGCTATGATCGGAATTTTGTCACAAGCTCACGCGGTCAGCTGGTCGAAATGTAATGAACACCTTTGGACGAGATGTCTGCTGCTGTCAGGCGACCGGTAAAAACCGCGCCTGTGTCGATCGAAATCACCCCGTTTGACGCGTCGGGCTTATCAACGATTACATGGCCGCGCAGAACCCAGTGCCCGTCTTGCCGCACCGTTTTCGGAAACTCCGGGTGTCCCCAAAGACAGGTCTGGCGCTGTTGCCGGGTTACTGCGCGATTGGGATCAAGCGCGGCGTGGACAGCTGTGACATTGCCGCTTGTCCAGGTCAGAGGACGCGCCCGCAGCCAGTCCAGCAGCGCGTCGCCCATGGCTTCGCGCAACCGGGTTGCGGCACCTTCAGCATCTCGGCCGATGGCAGCCCCGTCCAGGTCTCCCAGGCCGAAGGATGCAATCGTCTGCAAGCCACCGTTCAGCATCCATAACTGCGCATTCCGTTTTGGCTCATCAACAAAACGCAGCAACATCTCTTCATGGTTCCCCAGCAAACACGTCACCGGACGATTGTCGTTCTGTTCAAGCTTATAGAGATGACGCAACACATGCGCGCTGTGGGGACCGCGATCAACGTAATCCCCCAGAAATACCAATGGGCAATCGGGGTCCACCCGGTCCAGCAACGACTGCAAAAGATCCATCCGACCATGGATATCACCAACCGCGATAAAGCGTTGATCCGGTGCAATTACGCCCGGCTCTGCTGCATTCGATGCAGGGCGCAAGATCAAGGTTTTGAGCCATCCGGGTATCATGGAACAGACCCCTATCTTGTCAGCCATTCAGGAGCAATCGGCAAAGATCGCAGCGCCTTAACACAAGGTTATTTTGCCGCGCGGGCAACGACGCGGGCTCTGCCCCTATGGTGGCGCGGTCTAACCACAGGAGTTTCCCATGCCATCAACTGCTTACAAGACCGCTGCAGGATGGATCGCATCCAACCGTCACACCGCGACCGCTGACGAAGACATATTGCTGAGCAATGTGGGCGGTGACACAATCCATTTTGAGATCACAACCGACGATGCTGTGCCCGCGCTTGACGTCTCGCAAGGCCATCCGGTTCAACCGGGCCGGTCGCAGGCCATGCAGATCAAATCGGGCGAGCGCCTGTGGATCGCGGGCAATGACGTCCCTGTAACGCTTTTGGTCGGGTGACATATGGTGACAGGATCACGGTTTCAAAGCGGACGGTTCGCGTTCAGCGGGCGCACCGCGCCGCTGCGTGACCCGTTTGCCGCGTATGGCGTCAACGGGATGGTGCCGGATGTCGTCGCGGATTTCTCATCCTCGGCCTATCGGGGTACCGGTGGGCCAGTTTCCTTTCACGATGCCTTTGACTTTGCGCGCGGCTCAACAGCGACCTATGTGAATTCCTCGGGCCTTTTAAGCCAGGCCGTACCCGGTGAACCTCGGTTTGACCATCGCCTGACGGGCGGAACCTGGCAGAGCGCCGGTCTTTTGTTGGAATCCGAGGCGCGCACAAATCTGCTGCTACACGCCTCGGGCTTTGATGCGCCGGTCTGGTCGCGATCACGCGCCTCGGTCACGCCCAATGATGCCCTAGCCCCTGATGGCACCGGCACTGCATCCCGGCTGACCAGTACAGCGGATACCTTTGATGGAGCCGTGCAGCAATCGGTTGCTTATCTGGATGGGGATGTCCTGACCTTTTCGGTCTACGCCAAAGCCGGTGACCGCGAATTCATCTTTCTGCGCGAACGCACGCATGGTTTTGCCAAAGACAGCTATTTCAACCTGAGCGCAGGGGTCACCGGAACGGTAAACTCGGTGCACACGGCCGCGATGGAGGCGCTTGGCAATGGTTGGTATCGCTGTGCCATCACGGTGCAGGCCACGCGCTCGGCGATTTCGGCGTTCGAAATCTACAACTCCGAGGAGGATCTGAACACATCCTCTGCACAGCCCGGATTTACCTATATCTGGGGTGCCCAGCTGGAACACGGCGGGGCACCGTCATCCTTTATCCCAACGCAGGCAAGTGCACAGACACGTGCGGCTGAAAGCATAACCCTGAAATCGGCGTCTCTACCCGATAGCGGCGTGTCACAAGCGGTGTCGATTGCGTTGGAAGGGGCGCTTGATCGGGCCGCGGTTCCGGGTCGCGCTGTGTTGCTCGACTGGTCTGATGGGCTCACCGAGGGGCTGGAATACGACGTGGCGGCAGACGGTCGGAAAGAGGTTTTGCATTTGGCTGGCGGCACCGGAACCACCGTAAGTTCCGCCCCCGGCAGTGTGGGTTTTTCCCACCACGAACCGTTTGTATTCGCGTCGCGCCACACCTCTTCAGAGGTCGCTCTGGCCGACGGGTCTTCAGCTGCGGTGAGTGGCATCCCGGTGCTTGGGTCGCAAGATCTGATCCTTGGGCCCGGGATGATGGGTCATGTGGAAAGGCTTCGTCTTTGGGCCAGCGACATCGGAAATATGGGTCTGCAAACCCTCTGAACGATGGATCAGGCGGGTTCCGGCCGCGAAACTCGCTCGACCACGTCTCGCGAAACCGTTGCGCGTACAGCGCGGCCCAGTATCTGGATCAGCACTTGCAATCTCTGGTGCTGATCCAGCTTTTCGATCCGGGACAGTTCCCCCGAAAACGGGCCCGAGAAAATCCGCACCGTGTCACCCGGAGCCAGCCCCTGATCGGGTTGCAAGACACCCTCTGCATCACAGCGTGCCCTTAACGCTGTCATGAAATCGGGAGGAATGGGCGCAGGGTTCAACCGTGCATCGGTTATCAGCCGATTGACGCCGCGCGTGTTGTTGATCACCTGCCAGCGCGCTGACTGCGGCGTAAAGCTGACAAAGAGGTAGCCTGGGAAAAGCGGTTGCGTCTTGGTTCTGAGCTTGCGACCGACCCGCGCCGTTTCCCAGCGTGTGGGGCAAAAAGTCTTGAACCCCTGTCGTGTCAGGTTGGCGCGCAGGACCGTTCTCACGCAGGCGTCTCAGCTGGGGTTGGATGCCACCGCACCCTACGCTTTACGTGCGCCGTAGTGTTATCGAACGCTTTGGCGCATATGACAGCGCGTACCGGATTGCCGGGGATTATGACGCGATGTTGCGCTGGATCGGGGCCGGCGAGATCAAACTGGGTTACGTGCCACGGGTCTTGGTCAAGATGCGCCATGGCGGTGTCAGTACCCATCTGGGCGCTGGACTGCTGACAAAGGCGCGCGAAGACTATCGTGCGTTGCGCGCCAACCAGGCTGGGGGCGCTGGCACATTGTTGGCAAAGAACCTGCGTAAACTGGGGCAATTTGCGCCGCTTCTTCGGAACCCGGGCCATTAGACGCAGCCGTCTTTTTGTCGGTCTTTTGGCATTGGTTGCACCGACCCTGACCATGGCAGAACCTCAGATCCAGACCACCTATAACACCTATGGTTATCCGGGGCTGGTCGAGCTTCCCTCGGCCCACAGCCGCCCGGACGCGGAACTGGCGCTGAACTTCAGCCATTTCAGAAACACCACGCGCACGACGTTGACTTTTCAGGTCACCCCGCGCCTGTCGGGAAGCCTGCGCTATTCGGCGCTGCGCGATGTGCGCGGCAATACACCAGGCGCCGCTGTGCAGGATGAGATCTTCGATCGCAGTTTCTCAATCCATTAAAGGTTTCTGGACGAGTCCAGCCGCCGCCCGGCCATGGCCATCGGGCTGAACGATTTTCTGGGCACCGGGATCTACCAGTCGGAATATATCGTAGCCTCAAAGACCATGCGCCCCAACCTGCGCCTGACAGGTGGCATTGGCTGGGGTCGACTCGCGGGGGTAGGGTCTTTTCAGAACCCGCTGTCTTATATCTTTGGCAGCCGGATGGACAACCGACCCGGCCGTGAAGGCGATGAGGGTGGCACGTTGCAATCGCAAAACTGGTTTCGCGGTCCGGCCGCCCTGTTTGGCGGGATCGAATGGCAGGTCGGCGACCGGTGGAAGCTGCAGGCCGAGTTCTCGCCCGATGCCTACCCGCAGGAGGACGGCACGGCGTTTGACCGCAAATCCTCGTTCAATTTTGCCGCGCAGTATCGCATTCGTCCCGACATTCATCTGTCGCTGACCTATCTCTATGGCTCGGAAGTCGGCGTGAACCTGAGTTTTGCGTTGAACCCCAAAGACCCACCCGCCGCAGGGCTGCGCGGTAATGCACCGCCACCAGTCTTGGTGCGCGGGGTCAACCAAATGCCCTCAGGCACCCCTGCCGACAGTCGGCGTCGTTTGGCAGCGGCGTTGCAGCAAGAAGGGCTGCGGCTGCAAAGCCTTGAAACGCAGGGCGACATCGCGGCGGTCGGCGTACAGGGCACCTCGCGCACCCGGACGGGGCAGGACATCGGGCGCACCGCCCGGGCGATGAGCCGCACCCTGCCTGCCCATATCGAACAGTTCGAAATTGCACTGGTTGTCAAGGGCCTGACCCCGACCAAGGTCACAATCCAACGGCGGGATATGGAACAGCTGGAACATGAGCTGGACAACAGCTGGTCCAGCTATGCGCGCGCGCGCATCGAAGAGCAGGATCAGGCCATTGCCGGACCGCGCGCTGCCTACCCGGTGTGGGACAACCGCATCTCACCCTATATCCAACCGGCCCTCTTCGATCCTGACGAGCCGGTGCGGGCAGATTTCGGCGTTCAGGCCTCGACCCGGGTCGAACCGGCCCGTGGCGTGATCCTGCGCGGCATCCTGCGCCAGCCCTTGCTGGGCAATCTGGACGATTCTGACAGGCCTTCGGATTCGACCCTACCGCGCGTGCGCAGCGATGGGGCGCTCTATGATGCCGAAGGCAGCCCCGCGATCACCGAGCTTACGGGTGCCTATTATTATCAGCCAGCTGGCGATCTGTTCGGTCGGATCACGGGCGGTTATCTGGAGCCGATGTTCGGCGGCCTTTCCGCAGAGTTGCTGTGGTTTCCGCTGAAGTCGCGGTTTGCGGTGGGGGCCGAGTTGAACTATGTGCGCCAGCGCGATTTCAACCAGTTGTTCGGCTTTCAGGATTACAGTGTCGCCACCGGTCATCTGTCGGGCTATTGGCAGATGCAGAACGGGTTTCACACGCAGATCGACGCGGGCCGATATCTTGCCGGTGATTGGGGCGCCACCTTCACCCTGCATCGCGAGTTCAAGAACGGCTGGCGCATCGGGGCCTTTGCCACGCTTACCAATGTCTCGGCCGAGGATTTTGGCGAAGGGTCGTTTGACAAGGGCATCATTGTAACGATCCCGATTGATTGGCTTTCGGGTTCCCCCACCCGCGATGACTTCACCACCGTGCTGCGCCCCGTCCAACGCGATGGCGGCGCGCGTCTGGATGTGGCCGGGCGGCTTTACGACACTGTACGCGGGGTGCGTGGGCATGACCTTCAGGTCAATTGGGGGCGGTTCTGGCGGTGATCCGTCTGATCGGTTTGCTGGCCTTGATGGGGTGCGCGGCGCAACCTGTAGACCCGCGGGATGTGCTCAGCCGCACGCAACTGGACGCGCTTGGACGTCCCACCTTGCTTGCTGAACTGCCCGAGTTGAAAGTTGCAGCAACACTTGAGCCATCCGCGCAGAATACGGGCGTGCGCACCTGGTCGTCGGGCGATCAGGCCTCGCTGTCGTTCCAGAGCGGGCTTCTGGTGGCCAGCCGTGGATTGGGGCGCGACCTGATGACAGCAGATATATCCGGGACACTGTCGATGCTGCGGGGTGACCAAACTGGATATTACCTGAAGCTGCACAGCTATCTGGACGGTGAATTTCAGACGGAATTTCAAAGCTTTCAGTGCCAGCGCACCGGCAATACCCCAGAACGCATCACCATCTTCGACCGCACCCATGACACGGTTCGTATCGAAGAAACCTGCATCACGCCCGGCCTGACCGTAACCAACCTCTATTGGCTGGGCCCTGACGGGTTCATCTGGAAATCCCGCCAATGGGTCAGCGCCAGTGCCGGGTACCTATGGGCTGAACATCTGGTCCGCTGAAACGACAGTTCAGGAGAATGACATGACGCCGATCCTCCGTTTTCTTTCGCTTGTTTTGCTGGTGCTGCCGCTTACGGCTTGTGGGATCACCTATACCAGCCCGCGCGTGTCGAACCAGTTGGACAGCGTTGCGGTGCGAGAGGTGGATTTGACAGCTCAGACGGTCCTGTTGGCCAATCGGTCTACCCCCTACACGCCGCGTAGGCTGCCCGCTTCCTTCTATGACACGGCCGGAACAGGCGCGCCGGTGCAGCGTCTGGCCACGCTGCCGGACCGCCCTGAAGTGCCGCACTTAACCCCTCAAGCGCTGGAACTGCGCGCGCCACCTCCCGTCAAGCCGCCACCCTATCGTCTGGGCGTGGGCGACGAACTTGCCCTGGTCCGCGCCGGTCCAAGCACGTTGGGCGCGCAATCGGCGCCGCAGCGTGAGACCTATACAATCCGAGCGGACGGCACCATTTCGGTACCTGATATTGGCGCTGTTCGAGTGTCGGGCCTCAGCCTGCAAGATGCCGAGGCCGCCCTGTTTGACGCTTTCGTCGACCGCCAGATCGACCCGTCTTTTGCACTTGAACAGACCGGCTATAATTCCAAACGCGTGGCCATTGGCGGGTTGGTCGCCGCACCTCAGAATATCGCGGTCAAACCCGTGCCCCTGACCCTCAGCCAGGCGATTGCCGCCGCCGGGGGGCTCAGCACGCGGGATCGCGACTATGGCACCATTCGGATCTATCGCACGGGCGACCTCTATCAGATCCCGCTCAAGGACTATTTCGCGCGGCCTGATCTGCAACGGTTGAACCTGCTGAATGGTGACGCGGTCTATGTGGATACCAGCTATGATCTGGACCGCGCGCTTGGGTTCTACCGAGATCAGGTCGATGTGATCAGCCTCAACCGTCAGGCCCGCGCTGATGCGCTGGCCAAGCTGGACTTGGCGGTGGGGCTACAACGCGACGAACTGATCGAATCTCGCAGCAATTTCACCGCCCGCACCGAATTGGGGGCCGAAGCCCGCGATTATGTCTATCTGGGTGGCGAGTTCCGCAGCAACGCCCGTATGCCCCTGCCCTATGGGCAGCACCTGAATCTGGCGGATGCGCTGTTCGGGCAAGGCGGGTTCAGCACGCGCACCGCTGATGCGTCCCATATCTATGTGCTGCGCGCCTCCCCCAACCCGGCCGAGTTCGGTGCGGTGACCGCGTGGCATCTGGATGCGCGCAACCCTGCGGCCCTGTCGGTGGCCTCGCGCATGCAATTGCGCCCCAATGATATCGTGTTCATTCAGGAACAACCGATCACCACATGGGGCCGCGCGCTGGATCAATTCCTGCCCTCTTTGGTCAATGCGGGGTTGGACGCAGCGGGTGGCTGACAAAATCTCCTTGACCTTCGCAGGTGGAAAGGGTCCCTGATGGCGCGACGTCAAGACTATGATTGAGGGTGATATGAAGCGGGTTCTGGTCACAGGTACAGCTGGGTTTATCGGGTTCCATCTGGCGCGGCTTTTGCTGGCCGAGGGGTTCCGTGTACACGGCTATGACGGGATGACCGACTATTACGACGTGGCCCTGAAACATCGCCGCCATCAGATGTTGCTGCAAAACCCGGGCTTTGCCGCGACCGAAGGCATGTTGGAAGATTATGACACCCTGGTCCGTGTCGCCGATGCGTTTCAGCCGGATGTGATCGTTCACCTCGCCGCGCAAGCCGGTGTGCGATACAGCCTGGAGGAACCGCGCAGCTATATCCAATCCAATGTCGTGGGTACGTTCAACGTGATGGAGATCGCGCGGCAGCACAAGGTCGAGCATTTGCTGATGGCCTCGACCTCATCCGTTTACGGCGCCAATACCGAAATGCCCTTCACCGAGGTGGAAAAAGCCGACACCCAACTGACGATCTATTCCGCGACCAAAAAGGCCAATGAATCGATGGGCCATTCCTATGCCCATCTGTGGGATCTGCCGACCACCATGTTCCGCTTTTTCACGGTCTATGGCACCTGGGGGCGACCTGATCTGGCGCTTTATAAATTCGTCGATGCCATTCTGGATGGCCGCCCGATCGACATTTACAATCACGGCGACATGTATCGCGACTTTACCAATGTCGAAGACCTTGTGCGCGGGATCCGTTTGCTGATCGACACGCCTCCGGTCCGGCCCTCCAGCCCTGACGAGATCATCGAGGGCGATAGCCTGTCGCCCGTCGCGCCCTATCGGGTGGTGAATATCGGCAATGGTGAGAAGATACGCCTGCTGGATTTCATCGAAGCCATCGAAGAGGCGCTGGGTCAGAAGGCGATCCGTAATTACATGCCGATGCAGATGGGCGATGTTCCGGCCACCTGGGCAGATGCGGATCTGTTGCAGCGCCTGACCGGGTATCGCCCACAGACCGACTTCAAAGACGGGATAGCCCGTTTCGTCGAATGGTTCCGGGATTACCACGGCAAATGACGCCGGGGCCGCTCTGACCTCACGGTCCGAGGCGATTTGGGTCGGGCTCGGCCAGCTGTTTCTGCTGGTCGGAGGGCTGGTGCTGTTGCGGTTACAGACCGAGATGCTGGAACCGCAGACCTATGCGCAGCTTGCGCTGGCGATGACACTGTTCAGCTTTGGGCAGGTCTGCATCTACGGCGCGCTCAACCATGGGATTTTGCGATTTTTTGCGCTTGCCCCGCGCTTTGGCGGGTACGGCGCCTATCGCCGATATATCACCAGCCAGTTGATCCGGGTTTCGCTGCTATGGACCGGAGCGGTTCTGGCATTGGCTGCGTTTATGCAGAGTTTGGGACAGACAGGAACCACTATGTTGATCATGATAGTCCTACCCTATTCGGTGCTCAATGGCGGCCTCAGCGCACTGATAGCCTATGGCAATGCGTCCCGTGCGCGTCGGGCCGTTGCGCTGCATCAGGGGCTGGATACCGGGCTCAAGATCACGGTGCTTGTGCTACTGACCGTGCCATTCACAGCGTCAGTGCCTCTGATTTTTGCAGCCTATGCGACCGCGAGTCTTCTAACGCTTGGCTCTCTGATCCTCTGGTTGAAACCATGGCGGTTGGATGCGCCGTCAGCGCCGGGTCAGATCGCACCCGTGTTTCGACAGTTTTCCGGGCCCATCTACCTGCTGGCCCCGTTCACCTGGGGGCTCTTGGTGGCGGATCGCTGGGCCTTGCAGAGCTTTGCTGATCCCGCTGCATTGGCGCTCTATGCCGTTGCTGCGCAAATGACGCTTGGCCCCGCCCGCGTCGGCATGTCAGCCGTTCTGCGGTTTCTGGCCCCGCGCCTGTTCGACCAGATGGAATCCGACAAGTCCGCGGCGTTGCGCGATGTGCACAAGCTGACCCGGCTTGCCTTACTGCTGACGCTGTTGGGATGGGCAGCAACGATGATTTTGCAAACCCCAATATCGCACCTGCTGCTGGCCCCCGCCTATTGGGACGCCTCGACCCTGCTGCCCTGGCTGGTTCTGGTCGCTGGCCTGACGGCAAGCGCCGAGTTGGTGGTGCTGCGCCTGTTCGGGACGCTTGACAGCGCAGCCCTAATGCGGCCCCGGATCCCGACGGCTGTCTTGGGCATCACGCTGGTGTTCTGGGGCGCTTGGCAATTCGGGGTTACTGGCGTGATCGCAGCCCAGATCACACAATCCGGCATCTATCTTGTCTGGGCCATGGCCCGCGCCGGGTTTTGGAGCGCACAGCCCGCGTGATCACCATGCCCCTATACCAACTGCCGCTGATCGCCTTGTTGGCGGTCTTCACACTGCGCAACGGCCTGAAACGTCGATTGGTTTCGGCGGCCATGTTGGGGACGTTGCTGGCCTATGCCAGCTATCTTCTGGCCATCGATGTGACGGGGCAGATCGAACAGGTACGGGTGTTCACCACCCTGCCACCCGAATTTGTCACCGCAAACTGTGCCATACTGGCCGCGTTCGCGACGGCCTTTCTAACGGGTGGTGCTGTGATCAATGCAATCGCGCAAAAGGCCCCCGCAATGCCTGCCCCAGCAAGGGGCGTTCTGGTCCCGCTGTTCACCGGTTTGGCACTGGTGATGATCTCGGCGGATGGCTGGTGGCTTTTTGCACCCTATCCCCAGAACAAGGGACAGTTTCAACTCGTTCCGCTGGGCGGAGCCAGCGCCATGTGCGCGCCCACAGTTGCGACCCACCGGCTGCGATCAAAGAGGTTCTGGGTATCGACGCCACCCAAAACTGAAAACCGGCGCTCAGGGCGCCGGTTTCTTTGTCTTAGCCGCCGAAATCATCCAGCATGATGTCTTCGCGGTCCACGCCCAGTTCCAGCAGCATGTTGATGACCGACTGGTTCATGATCGGCGGGCCACACATGTAATATTCGCAATCTTCGGGAGCGGGGTGGTTCTTGAGGTATTCTTCGAACAACACGTTATGGATAAAGCCGGTATAGCCTTTCCAGTCATCCTCGGGCTGAGCATCGGACAAGGCCACATGCCATTCGAAATTGTCGAACTCTTTCGCCAGAGTGTCGAAATCTTCGACAAAGAACATCTCTTTCTTGGACCGCGCACCGTACCAGAAGCTGATCTTGCGGTTTCGGTTTTCAAGCCGTTTGAGTTGATCAAAGATGTGGCTGCGCATGGGTGCCATACCGGCACCGCCACCGATGAACACCATCTCTTTCTCGGTCTCGCGGGCGAAAAACTCACCAAACGGACCCGAGATCGTAACCTTGTCACCCGGTTTCAGGTTGAAGATATAGGATGACATCTGACCCGGAGGGATGCCTTCGGCCCCCGGAGGTGGAGAGGCCACGCGGACGTTCAGCATGATCATGCCTTTTTCGTCCGGGTAGTTTGCCATGGAATAGGCGCGCTCAATCGGTTCGCTCACGACCGATTCATATTGCCACAGATTGAAGCGATCCCAATCTTCGCGATATTCTTCCTCGACGTCGAAATCGGTGTATTTCAGCGCATGCGCGGGGGCTTCGATCTGGATATAGCCACCGGCGCGGAAATTCACATCCTCGCCCTCGGGCAGATCCAGCGTCAGAGCCTTGATGAAGGTCGCGACGTTCTCGTTCGAACGCACTGTGCATTCCCACTTCTTGACGCCAAAGACCTCTTCCGGGACTTCGATATCCATATCCTGCTTGACCGCCACCTGACAGGACAGTCGGTCACCGCAGGCGGCTTCACGCTTGGTGATGTGGCTTTCCTCGGTCGGCAGGATCGAGCCGCCACCGGAATGCACCCGCACCCGGCATTGTGCGCAGGTCCCGCCACCACCGCAAGCGGACGGCACGAACAGTTTTTCGGCCGCCAGGGTTTGCAACAGCTTGCCACCGGCGGGAACAGAGACCGTTTTCTCACCATTGATGGTGATGTTGACATTCCCGGTCGACACCAGCCGCGACCGTGCCGCCATGATGATGGCGACAAGGCCCAGAACGATGACGGTGAAAAGGGCTACACCTAAGCCAAAGGTTTCCATTCCGCCCTCCTTACAGTTTCACGCCCGAGAAGGACATGAAGGCCATCGCCATCAGCCCAGCGGTGATGAAAGTGATACCCAAGCCTTGCAGACCGTCTGGAATGTCCGAATATTTCAGCTTTTCGCGCACACCTGCCATTGCAGTGATCGCCAGCGCCCAGCCAAAGCCCGACGACAGACCATAGGTCGCCGCCTCGGCAAAGTTATAGTCGCGTTCCACCATGAACAGCGAGCCACCCAGAATGGCGCAGTTTACCGTGATCAGTGGCAGGAAAATCCCCAGCGCGTTGTAAAGCGGCGGGAAGTATTTATCCAAGACCATCTCAAGGATCTGCACCATTGCCGCGATCACACCGATATACGAGATCAGACCAAGGAAGGTCAGGTCCACATCCGGGAAGCCCGCCCAGGCCAGCGCGCCCGGTTTCAGCAGATAGTTCAGCAGCAGGTTATTGGCAGGCACGGTGATGGCCTGCACGACCATGACCGAAATGCCCAGACCCAGCGCGGTGGAAATCTTTTTGGATACGGCGATGAAAGTACACATCCCCAGAAAGAAGCTGAGCGCTAGGTTTTCGACAAAGATGGCCTTTACGGCCAGTGAAATCAGACCTTCCATCAGTGGGCCTCTACCTGCTGGATTTTGTATTCACGTTCTTCGACCTGGTTTGGCTTCCATGTGCGGAAGGCCCAGATGATAAGACCGATGATAAAGAACGCCGAAGGTGGCAGCAGCAGCATGCCGTTGGGCACATACCAGCCGCCATTGTTCACGGTTTGCAGGATGGTGACGCCAAACAGCGACCCCGCGCCGAACAGTTCACGGATGAACCCGACCAGCAGCAGGATCAGGCCATAACCCATCCCGTTGCCCATGCCGTCGATGAAAGACGCGACCGGAGGGTTCTTCATCGCAAACGCCTCGGCCCGGCCCATCACGATACAGTTGGTGATGATCAGGCCCACAAAGACCGACAGGGTTTTCGAGATCTCGAAGGCATAAGCCTTGAGGATCTGATCCACCAGGATCACCAGCGAGGCGATGATCACCATCTGCACGATGATCCGGATTGAGCCGGGGATCTGGTTGCGCAGGCATGAGATGAAGAAGGACGAGAACGAGGTCACGAAGATCACCGCCAGCGCCATCACCATCGACACTTGCAGCGACGAGGTCACCGCCAGCGCCGAGCAGATGCCCAGGACCTGCAAGGTGATCGGGTTGTTGTCGACAAGCGGGTCGACCAGCATCTCTTTCTTGGTCTGGGACATCAGATCTCTCCTGCTTGCAGCTTGGCCAGGAACGGAGCATAGCCCGCGTCACCCATCCAGAATTTCACCAGGTTGTCGACACCGACCGAGGTCAGGGTCGCCCCGGCCAGCGCGTCGATGTAAAAGTCGGGGCCTGCGGCAGGCTGCGATTTCGCCACGGTGATCTGAAGATCACCCGCGTCGTCGCGCAGCTTTTTGCCGTTCCACAGCGCTTTCCAGCGCGGGTTGTCCACCTCGGCTCCAAGACCGGGGGTTTCGCCGTGCTGATAGAATTGCAGCCCAAAGATATCGTTGCCGTTGTTTTCCAGCGCAATAAAGCC
Organism: Ruegeria sp. HKCCA6707; assembly: GCF_013033515.1. Taxonomy (GTDB): domain Bacteria; phylum Pseudomonadota; class Alphaproteobacteria; order Rhodobacterales; family Rhodobacteraceae; genus Ruegeria. The sequence continues at coordinate 42,223 of NZ_WQEG01000002.1, forward strand.
ATAGAGCGTGGACCACAGCCCATAACCATGCAGCGGCAGGATCACCTTATCCAGCCCGCCCGCATCGTCGCGCAGCAGATAGATCACGCGGTATTTGGCCTTGCGGCCGATACCGGCCGGATCATCCTCCAGCGCGACGCTGAGGTCAGGATCGCTGGCGGCAGCGATGTCGTCAAACGTGGCCGGGTCGAACTGATCGTCGACGAAGCTGCCGGTGGCCAGATCCAGCACATGCGGTTCGAACGCAGCGAAAGCCTCGGTCACGTCGATGCCGGGCTCGTAGATGCCAGCCACCTGCAACACATTGACCTGCTTGTCCTTCAGGGCGTTGGCCTCTTGCACCGGGCGCAGGCTGACGGCGGCGGCAGATACGACCATCGAAGCCACAAGGCAGACGGCCACAGCGATGACGATCGTTTTGCCAACGGAATCCGGCGAGGCCGCCAGAAACTTGGCAAAGGCGCCTTTGGGTTCTTGAGGTTGCGGATCAGACATGGCGACGCGCCCTCCGTTTGATATTGGCCTGAACAACAAAATAGTCGATCAGCGGTGCAAATACGTTCCCGAACAGAATTGCCAGCATCATGCCTTCGGGGAAAGCCGGATTGATCACCCGGATCATCACAACCATGACACCGATCAGCGCGCCATAAATATAGCGGCCCAGATTGGTGTGGCTGGCCGAGACCGGCTCGGTCACCATAAAGGCCAGACCAAAGGCATAGCCGCCAATCACGATGTGCCAGTACCACGGCATGGCAAACATCGGGTTTGTGTCGGACCCGATCAGGTTCAGCAGCAGGGTAAAGCCGATTGTTCCACCCAAACAGCCCAGGATCAGGCGATAATTCGCAATCCGCGTGGTCAGCAAGAAGGCCAGGCCGATCATGCAAGCCAACGTCGATGTCTCACCAAAGCTGCCCTGAATGGTGCCAAAGAAGGCGTTCCACCAGGTGATGCCATCCGCGGCCAGCGCCTGATAGCCTTGCGAGGCCGACACTGACAGGGCGGTCGCGCCCGAGAAGCCATCCACCGGTGTCCAGACGGTGTCGCCCGACATGCTGGCAGGATAGGCGAAATACAAGAAAGCCCGCCCAACAAGTGCCGGGTTGAGGAAGTTCTTGCCGGTACCACCAAACACTTCTTTGCCAATGACCACACCAAAGATGATCCCCAGCGCCACCTGCCATAGCGGGGCCGAAGCGGGCATAATGAGGGTGTAAAGCATCGAAGTAACAAGAAAGCCCTCGTTCACTTCGTGCCCACGCACGGTGGCAAAGATGACCTCGAATATGCCGCCCGCGACCAAAGTGACGATGTAAATCGGCAGGAAATACATCATCCCGTGCATCACGTTGGCAAAGATGCTGTCGGGGTTCAGTGAAATGCCGAATGCTTGCAGGATGGCGATCCGCCAGCCGGTGGCCGCGTCCGCGCCCAGCATGGCAATGGCCGAGTTCGCCTGATAGCCGGTATTGTACATCCCCCACAAAATACATGGGATCGTCGCGATCACGACATAGGTCATGATGCGTTTCATATCGATATACGACCGCGCATGTGGCGCAACGGTGGTGACGGTTTTCGGCGTGTAGATAAAGCTTTCGACCATCTCGTAGATGGGGAAATACTTCTCGTACTTGCCGCCCTTGGTAAAGTTCGGCTCGATCCGATCAAAGAAGCTGCGCAAACCCATCGGCTCAGCCCTCCTTTTCAATCTTGTTCAGACAGTCGCGCAGCGCCAGCCCGTATTCATATTTCGCCGGGCAGGCAAAGCCTACAAGGCCCAGATCTTCTTCATCCAGCTCCAGCGCACCCAGCGCCTGCGCCGTATCGGTGTCCATCACCAGGAGCGCGCGCAGCAGCTGGGTCGGCAGGTAATCCTGCGGCATCAGCTCTTCGAACACGCCAGTCGGAACCATGGCGCGCCGTCCACCGTTCAAATTCGATGTCAAAGCATAGAGCTTTTTCGAAAACGCCGAGCCCAGCACCGGCTGGAATGAGAACTTTGACGGCATCGGACGGATCCAGCCCATCGGGATCTGGTCATGATCCTCACGGATGATGGTTACCTGTCGGGCAAACCGACCCAAAAAGGCTGTTGGCCCCTCAGCATGCTGGCCTGACAGGATCGAGCCCGAGATGATCCGGGCGGTGCCGTCGATATTGACCTCATCGCGGGTCAGATCGTCGGTCGAAGCTCCCATAACAGTTCGGATCAGGCGCGGCTGGCGCGCACCGGGCCCGGACAGGGCGATCACGATATTGGGGTCCAGATGGCCCGTCAGCATCAGCCGACCGATGGCGATGACATCCTGGTATCCTATCGTCCAGACCTGCTTGTCACCGATCAGGGGTTCGAGAAAATGAATATGCGTTCCGGCCAGGCCCGAAGGGTGTGGGCCAGAGAATGCCGCAAGCTCTACCCCGGCCACGTCAGCGCCCGGCACGGTATCTCCATCCTTGTGGCAGACATAGGTCACGCCTTCGGTCAGCTTGGCAACCGCCGCAAGACCCGCCGCAAAGGCTTCTGTCACCTCGGAGATGATCAAGCCCGCATCCGGTGCCAGCGGGTCGCTGTCCATGGCGGTAACAAAGATCGCTGCAGGCGCAGTTCCCGGTTGCGGCATTTTGGAATAGGGGCGCGTACGAAACGACGTCCACAGACCCGCCGCGCAGAGTTTGGTTGTCACGCCTTTGGCCGTATCGGCATCACCGACGTCCGAAAAATCTATGCCGGTGTCATTGGCGTCAGACACTTCGATGACCACGCTTTGCAACACACGTCGCGCACCGCGGTTGATGGCAACCACCTTGCCACCAAGCGGGGCCACCATCATAGCCTCAGGAACGTCCTTATGACAAAAGAGCGGCGCGCCCCGCTGCACGATGTCACCTTCCTGCACCAGCATCTTGGGCTTCAGACCGATATAGTCCCCCCCCAGAACCGCAACACGGCTGTATTCCGGCCCCGGTTGGATCTTTTGGTCCGGGGCGCCTTCGACCGGCAGGTCCAGCCCCTTTTTCAGATTGAAAGTTTGCATCTTGCTACGGTCTTCCAAGCCTTTTCTCTGCGCCAGCTTAGCCTACACCCAATCGGGATTTTGCGTCAGCGCGGATACTCTGGGTTCGCTTTGCAATCGCATCGTAAACACTCCAGAATCCGCAGGCGTATTTCTGATCATGGACCCTTTACGCGCGGTTGGTCACAAACGCAAACCCGTTACCGCGAAAAGTCATGGCTCAAACCCGCAATCAAGGTAATTTTGGCGTTTCATTCATCAGATTTTCCTCAAATTAGCCGGTCGCGCCCCTGTTGCATCCAGTGTAAGCAACCAAAATGACAAAACACACGAAATTCGAGATTTTTTTGGTCGCCACCCCAGGGCTTGAATCGCCCCTTTGTGCCGAAGCGCAGAAAAACGGATTCGCAGACGCGAGAAAAGTTCCGGGCGGTGTCGTCTGCCAGGGATCATGGCCCGAGGTCTGGCGCGCCAATCTCTGCCTGCGGGGGGCCAACAAGGTTTTGGCGCGTATCGGCAGTTTCCCGGCAGTGCATCTGGCGCAACTCGACAAACGGTGCCGCAAATTTCCTTGGGCTGACTTTCTGCGCCCGGATATCCCTGTCAGGGTTGAGGCCACCAGCCGCAAGTCACGCATCTATCACGCAGGTGCCGCGCGGCAGAGGGTCGAACGCGCGATCAACGAAACGCTTGGCGCACCCATCTCGTCCGAGGCCGACTTGCGCGTGCTGCTGCGCATCGAAAAAGACCTCTGCACCTTTTCGATCGACAGTTCCGGAGAGCTTTTGCACAAGCGCGGGCACAAGGAAGCCATCGCCAAGGCCCCGATGCGAGAGACCATGGCCGCGATGTTCCTGCGCGCGTGTGGTTTCGACGGGTCAGAGCCCGTTATGGACCCAATGTGCGGATCGGGCACATTCGTCATCGAGGCCGCAGAGATCGCTAGGGGCCTGCTGCCCGGTCGGTCGCGATCGTTTGCATTCGAGCAACTGGCTGGTTTTGACGCAGATGCCTGGTCTCAGATGCGGTCTTCGTACACACCGACCCATAGCAAATTGATCCATTTCGGATCTGATCGCAATTCCGGTGCGGTTGAGGCAGCAGGCGCAAATGCCGCGCGCGCAGGCGTGGCGGACAACACCCGGTTCAGCCAGCGCGCCGTCAGCGATATCAAACCCCCGCCGGGTCCGACTGGGTTGGTGATCGTCAATCCCCCCTATGGCGCGCGTATTGGCGACGAAAAACGCCTGCGGTCACTCTACGGAAGCCTGGGCAAAACGCTTATGTCCAGATTTCAATGCTGGCGCATAGGCATTGTAACGAGCGCACCCGCGCTGGCCCGCGCAACGCGCCTGCCTCTGCTGGCCCCCGGCCCGGTCGTGGATCATGGCGGCACCAAGGTGCGCCTCTACCAAACCGACCCGCTGCCTTAGCCTCAGAATCCCCCTTGCGCATCCCGCCCCCCTTCTGTAGATCACCCGCCACGGTCGGAGCGTAGCTCAGCCTGGTAGAGCACTGTCTTCGGGAGGCAGGGGCCGGAGGTTCGAATCCTCTCGCTCCGACCAAAAATCTAAACATCAACAAACGCTTAGAGTATTCTCGCCACGTCAAGCACTTGTCGCTTTCAATTTGGGTGACCTCGGTTATCGAGAGTATTGAAAATCCTAAGCGCGATAAGTTCAGAAGATATTTTACGACACCAGAGCTCAAAATCCAGCTAGGCGTTCGGCCAGCCAAAATGTGGCGATGCATCCGATTGGGTAGCCAAGAAACCGTCGCCATGTGCCTTGCACCAGCGACCAGCCCCAAATCGTCTGGACGATCTTCTGCAACGTCAAAAACACACTCAAAACGGCGAAAATAAAGGTAAGTTGTCCCGCCTCGACACCGAGATTGAAGGCCAACAGAGCGGCCGGGATATCTTGCTCTGGCAAGCCGATCTCGTTCAGCGCGCCGGCAAACCCCAATCCATGCAGTAGACCAAAACCAAAAGAGATCACCCAGGGGAATCGGCTGGTGAGCGTCTTCTGCCTCTTGTTCGAGCGCAGCACCTCGGTTGCCAGAAAGACAATCGAAAGCGCAATGACCGCCTCAACCGGAGGACCGGGTACGTTCAACACACCAAAGGTCGCAAGGCCCAGTGTGATCGAATGAGCGAGGGTGAAGGCTGTCACGGCCCAGATCAATTGGCGCAGGTTTCGGATCAGCACAAGCAGAGCAAATACAAACAGGAGGTGATCCCAACCCTCCAGAATATGTTCGAACCCTAACACTCCATATTGCCACAGCGTCTGCAGCAGGCCCTGTTGCGCGGGCAGCGTTACGGCAGGTGCGTCCGGGGTCAGACGAAACGTGGCTGTCGTCTGGGCGCCAAGATATCCGACCCTGAATAAAACATCTGTTCTTTGCTCGTCGAGGCCGTCGATCAGAATGGTATTGCCCCGCAGATCCTCGGCGCAGGTTATCCGCCAAGCCTGAGTCCAGGCGCGTCCGTCAAATACCGGCGCGTCGAGGGTCGGTGACTGACAGTTCGCCGGAAGCTTGACGTGTATGTCCATCGGTGCGCCTCGGACGTCGGGCTTGCGCCAGAAAACGTACCAATCTGCTTCGGTCTCTTGCGATATCTCAAGATAGCCAGGCTCCAATGCGTGCGCATTTACTGTCACCGGAAACAAAAGCGCCGATAGCATCGATATGAGTACCAGAAGGTGTCTCATTGGTCATCCGAGTGCGAGTCGACGGCTTGAGGTTCCCGTATCGTATATGCTGATCTTTGGGCGTCGAGGTATCTTTGCGTGGCAAGCTCGGCCTGACTGGCTTGCCATTCGGCCAGTACTTTGTCACGCACATCATCCAATGAGGGCAGTACCGCCTCGGAACGCGCACCCAATCTCACCAAATGGTTCCCGAAGGATGATCGAACCGGGCCGCTCCATTGCTCAAGCGGTAGCGTGTCCAGCTGATCGAAAAAGCCGTTTCCGAAACTTCCGTCGATCGCTGTTCTGACACTCAGACCAAAATCAGACGGAAGAAGGGACGCTTGACCAAGCTGACTGTGATCAGCTCCGCTCTTCAACTCTTCCAAGGTTTGTTCAACATAATCCTCGCTGGGGTTTTGACCCAAATGGACGAGACTGGCAGCGACTTGAACAGGGATCGTAAAGCGTTCGGAATTCTCGGAAAGATACGTTGTGAGAACTTCATCCGTGGGCCGCAATGCCCGCGCCTCTGAGACCAGCAAGAAATTCATCTTCTGCACCAGCCGATTGCGGATGATCTCGTCATTGCCATCCAACCCCAGCGCCAGTGCCTCGCGGTACAGAATTTCGCGATTTAGCCAATCTTCTTTGAGGTTGTACAATTCCTCTTCGCTCGGAGGACGACGCCAAGTTTCTTCGAATTGAAGCGCAAGCAAGTCGAGCTGGCGCTGATCCAGCACAATCACACGCGACTCGGGATCTACGGTCCACTCGTCGGTTTGAACAAGATTGAACCAAAAGAAAATCAGAACACCAAGAACCGCAAATTGAAAAAAGGGTTCGGTTAAAACGCGTCGCATCGTACTTTTTTGCGAGGGAACACTCATGCAATATCTATCCAGTTTCGCGGCCTGCCCTTTGGGACAGTCAACTTAACATCTATGCGAACCCTGCCTATTGGCAAAATGGAGTCGTCGAAAAGTTGTGCTCGTGGGACACAGCCGATTGCCTTGCTGGCCCGCCACCGCTGACCCACGATGAGGCTTTGGGCCAAGCGGCCGAGGTCTTGGATCACTGGTACATCCAGTATGAATGCCTTTGATCTGAGGCAAAAAGAGGCACCTCGCACCGATCAGTGTTTGCGGCGGGCCGAGAGACATAAGGTCTGCCCGACCCGGCCCTGAGGTGGCGAATACCCGACAGTGGTCAGATATTGGTGTCAGCGTGCGCCATCCCACCGGAAATCTCTTCGGTAGCTTCGGGACCCAAGGGGTTTGGCAGGATCAGGTTCAAGACAATGGCGATAAGCGCGGCAGGCAGCAATCCGGATGTCACCAGAATACGCGGGGTGTCCGGCAGATGCTGTACCGCCCCGGGTTCCAACTGCAATCCCAAGCCAACCGAAAGAGCGATGGCAAAGATCACCATGTTGCGCTTGTTCCAATCGACATCCGACAGCATCGACACACCGGCGGCGACCACCATTCCGAACATGACGATAACACCACCGCCCAATACCTCGATGGGAACAGTTCGGATCACTGCACCGACCTTGGGGACCAGACCGCAGAGGATCAGAAACAGCGCCCCAATCGTCACAACATGACGGCTCATCACGCCGGTCATCGCAATAAGTCCAACGTTCTGGCTGAAGGATGTGTTGGGCATACCCCCAAAGATACCCGCAATGGCGCTTCCGACCCCATCTGCATAGGTTGCACCGGTGATTTCCTGTTCGCTGGCTTCCCGCCCGGCCCCACCGCGCGTAATCCCGGACACATCACCGACGGTTTCGACCGCCGAGACGAAGGCCATCAGACAAAACCCGATGATGGCGGCTGCTGAGAACTCGAACCCGTATTTGAAAGGTTGAGGCAGCGCGAATGCGGCTGCGTTGTTCCACGAACCGGAGATCGCGCCAAATGACAGCATTCCTGTTGCCAGGGCAAAGACATAGCCCGCAAGAATGCCGATCAGGACCGCAGAAACCGATAGCATCCCGTGGGTGTAGAACTTTAGCCCGAGCGTGACAAAAATCACGACCAATGCGGCAGCCCAATTGTGCAGGCTTCCATAGTCCGGAGTGCCGATCGCGGGCACGCCACCCGCCGCATATTGGATGCCCACCTTAACCAAGGCCAAACCGATCATCGTGACCACAAGCCCAGTGACCAAAGGGGGCAAAGCAAACCGGATCTTGCCAATAACGGTGCCAAGCGCTGCATGAAAAAGCCCGCCAATCAGGACCCCACCAAACAGCGCCGCAAGACCATCCACGCCTTTGCCCGCAACAAGCGGGATCATGATGGGAATAAAGGCAAAGCTGGTGCCTTGCACGATGGGCAAGCGTGCACCAACGGGCCCAACTCCGATTGACTGGAAAAGCGTTGCGATGCCCGCGAACAACATGGACATCTGAATCATGTAGAGCAGTTCCGGAAAATCCGGTGAGTTCGACCCGAACCCAAAACCTGCGGCCCCGGCAACAATGATCGCAGGTGTGACATTCGACACGAACATCGCAAGGACATGTTGTATTCCCAGAGGAACTGCCTTGACAAATGGCGGTTTATAGTTCGGGTCGCGAAGTTGTTCGGCCGAGCCGATCGAGTCCATGTTCATATCAGTGTCCCGTGTTTTCTCTTTTGATATCATACTGAGATCTAGACAGGGCGCGCGCAAGCCTGTGGCAGCGCGACAGCAAAATCATCCGAAACTGCCGCATTCCACAGCGAGGGACACGTCAGATGCTCAAGATTTGGCGTTCTTTAGAAAGCCCGTCGGGGCACCAGCGGCAGGGGTCACTTGATAACGATGCGGGCGACAAAGCCAATAATCGTTTGCGCCGATGGCTACAATCAGAATGAGATTGAAATCACTGGGACATTTCAGGTGATGCCAGTTTCAACCCGCCGATCTGGACAAGGTGATCGACAATCGCGTCGACGCCTTTTCGCTGACGCAGTGATGTAAACACAAAGGGGCGTCCGCTGCGCATGCGGGTTGCGTCGCGCTCCATCACCTCTAGTGACGCGCCGACATAGGGCGCAAGATCGGTCTTGTTGATGATCAGCACGTCCGATTTCGTGATTGCCGGACCACCCTTGCGCGGGATTTCTTCGCCTGCAGCAACGTCGATCACGTAAAGCGTCACATCTGCCAACTCCGGGCTGAAGGTGGCCGACAGGTTGTCTCCGCCGCTTTCGATCAGCACCAGATCAAGATCGGGATGACGCGTGCGCATCTCGGCAACGGCGGCCAGATTGATCGAGGCATCTTCGCGGATCGCCGTATGAGGGCAGCCGCCTGTCTCGACCCCGATGATCCGATCTTGCGGCAGGATTTGCAGCCGCATCAGCGCTTCGGCATCTTCCTGCGTGTAGATGTCATTGGTAATCACACCCAGCGAACAGCGGTCGCGCAACGCCTCGGACAGGGCGGCGGTCAGCGTTGTCTTGCCCGCGCCCACCGGGCCACCGATACCAACGCGCAGGGGTCCGTTCATCGTGCTCATGTGCGGAAGATCCTTGAATATTGGGTTTCATGCTGCATCGACGCAATATCGGACAAAAAACCGGTCGATGCCAGATCTTCCAACCCGGCCTGCTGCGCGGCTTGTGCGATACGCGAACAAAGCGGTGTCAGGTCTCGGATGATCTTTTGCGCATCGGTCTGGCCCAAGGGCACCAACCGTGTCGCACAGGCGACAAGGTTCGACAGGAACGCTTGCAGGAACATCTGGGTCGTCAGAGGTAATGGCAGCGCCTGTAGCCGCGCCGCGCGCCCTACGGCAACCGGATAGCTTAGCCCGCTCAGATCCGCGCCCCAGACATCCGAAGTAATCTCACCAAAGGCCTGACCCAGAAGATCGGTTTCTTTCAACCGCTCGGAGGAGGCACAAAAAGCCCGCGCCGCCGCATCGGTGGCCGCCAGTTGTTCAGGATCATCGGCCTTATACCCCGCCACCAGAAACACCGCATCATTCCAACCGGAGCCGAACTCCAGCACATCCGCGATCCAGGCCTGGGTGTCAGTCGCAGTATTGATCCGACCTGCCTCGATCGCTGCCTCAAGCCCGTGCGAATAGGCAAATCCACCCACCGGATAGGCAGGCGAGAGCCATTGGGTCAGTGTCAGGATATCGGCGTCAGTGGGAATGGCCATGGGTCCTGCCGTGGCCATAGGCACCGCCTTCGGGCGTAAAGGGTTCGTGCACTTCGCGCACTGTTGCGCCGATCTTCAAGAGCATGTCGCGGATGACATGGTCGATCTGGATCAGCAAGCGACCCGGTTCGATCTGACATGGGGTGTGGCGATTGCCGATATGCCAAGCGATGCGGGTCAGATCCGGTGCGGTGACCTCCAGCAAAGCCTCGGGCGCCGCAAGGACTTCGACTTCCCGCCCATCGTCAAGGATCAGGGCACCGCCGTGGTCCAACGAGGTGGTTTGCGCCAGATCGATCAGGATCTGTTCACCGCTTTCGCAGGTCAGCACCTTGCGACGCAGAAACCTGTCCTCGTAGGTCAGCGACAGGTTATCAGCGGGATCGCCATGGGTATGGTTTGCGTATTTACGCGCGGTGCAGAAGAGGGCGTTCATGAGCGCCCCCCATCTGCAATGGTTTTGCTTAGCGCCAGATGGACCCGGCAAAGACGTGCTGCACGATCCCATCGCGTGTCAGGCCACGCTTTTTCAGCTCTTCGTCGCTGAGCGAGGCGTAGAAGTTCAGCTGCCGGCTGCGCGACCGCGCTTCGCCCATTGCGCAAAGACCGGCAAACAGGCTTTCGCCGACGGTGCGGAACAGTCCGGAAAGAGAAATGCCGGAGCGGGTGTTGAGTGTTGTATCTGCCATCAGGACCCCCAGAATCATGGGTTAAGTTGGTCCTCCCCTGGCGTTGAGTTTTTGTCATTTCAACCTCGATGAGTAGAGGGTTAATTGTCATGGCCGGATTGCACATGCTGCAATGCAGCACAAAATTTGGTCAGAATAAAAAGTAGCGTTGCGCCATGGGTAGGACTTCGGCGGGCTGACAGGTCAGCAGCTCACCATCGGCGCGTACCTCATAGGTTTCAGGATTGACCTCGATCACCGGGGTTGCATCGTTGAGTTTAAGATCGCGCTTGCCAATGCTGCGAGTGTTCTGGACTGCGACCGTCTGCTTTGCCAGGCCCAACTGGCCCGCAATTCCATCGGCCTGAGCGGCCTCGGAAACGAAGGTGACAGCCGAGTGTTCAACCGAGCGCCCGTAGGCACCAAACATCGGGCGGCTATAGACCGGTTGCGGCGTCGGGATCGAAGCGTTCGGGTCGCCCATCTGCGCACAGGCAATGGTGCCACCCAGCAAAACCATTTCCGGTTTCACCCCGAAAAAGGCCGGGTTCCACAGCACCAAATCGGCGCGTTTGCCTTCTTCGATACTGCCAATCTCATGGCTCAGGCCATGGGCGATGGCCGGGTTGATGGTGTATTTGGCGATATAGCGGCGGACGCGCAGGTTGTCATTTTCGCCCGTTTCCTCGGCCAAACGGCCCCGCTGTTTCTTCATCTTGTCTGCGGTCTGCCAGGTGCGGATCAGAACCTCTCCGACCCGGCCCATGGCCTGACTGTCCGACGCAATGATCGAAAACGCGCCCATGTCGTGCAGAATATCCTCGGCCGCGATAGTTTCGCGCCGGATGCGGCTTTCGGCAAAAGCCACGTCCTCGGGGATAGATTTATCCAGGTGGTGGCAGACCATGAGCATGTCCAGATGCTCCTCGACCGTGTTCACCGTGAAGGGCCGCGTCGGGTTGGTGGATGAGGGCAGAACGTTGTTTTCACCGCAGATCTTGATGATATCGGGGGCATGCCCGCCCCCCGCGCCTTCGGTGTGGAAAGCATGGATCGTCCGGCCTTTCATCGACCCCACGGTGTTTTCCACGAAACCGGATTCGTTCAGCGTATCGGTGTGGATCATCACCTGCACATCCATCGCATCCGCCACCGTCAGGCAGCAATCGATGGCAGCAGGCGTGGTGCCCCAATCCTCGTGCAGTTTCAGCGCGCAAGCGCCTGCTTTGACCTGTTCCTCCAACGCCGCAGGCAGCGACGCGTTGCCCTTGCCCGCGAAGGCCAGGTTCATCGGAAAGGCGTCCGCCGCCTGCATCATCCGCCCGATATGCCAGGGGCCGGGCGTGCAGGTGGTGGCCAGCGTACCATGGGCCGGGCCCGTGCCGCCGCCCAGCATGGTGGTCAGCCCCGAATGCAGCGCGTCTTCGATCTGTTGCGGGCAGATAAAGTGGATATGGCTGTCAAACCCGCCAGCGGTCAGGACGCGCCCTTCGCCCGCAATGGCCTCGGTGCCCGGACCAACGATGATGTCCACACCCGGCTGCGTGTCGGGGTTTCCGGCCTTGCCGATCTTGGCGATGCGCCCGTCTTTCAAACCCACGTCAGCCTTGTAAATCCCTGAGTGATCCACGATCAGAGCATTGGTGATCACCGTATCCACCGCTCCGTCCGCGCGGGTGACCTGAGATTGCCCCATCCCGTCGCGGATCACCTTGCCACCCCCGAACTTGACCTCTTCGCCATAGTGCAGAGCGTTCGTACCGCTACCGCCTGTCGCATCAGCTCCGGCGCGTTCGGCGGTCAGATCACGCTCAACCTCGATGATTAGATCGGTATCGGCCAAGCGCAGCTTGTCACCGATGGTGGGGCCGAACATAGCGGCATAGTCAGAGCGGTTAATAGTTGCTGGCATCAAAGCGCCCCCATGACCTTTTGATTGAACCCATACACGCACCGTGCGCCACCGATGGGAATCAGCGAGACCTCGCGGCTTTGACCGGGCTCGAACCGCACCGCTGTTCCCGGCGCGATGTCGAGGCGCAGGCCGTGGGCCGCCGCGCGGTCAAACTCCAGTGCCGGGTTGGTCTCGGCGAAATGATAGTGGGATCCGACCTGAACCGGGCGGTCACCCGAGTTGGCCACCATCAGGGTGGTCACCTCGGCGCCGGGGTTGAGGGTGATCTCACCTTCGGCTGGGAAGAGCTCTCCGGGGATCATTTGTTCTGTCTGATCATCACGATCACAGCAGCCGCTGCGACAAGGACCAACCCAACACCCAACGCAGCATAGTCGGTGCCATGCGCATGGATATGCGTATCAGTATGTGCTGCGGCAGGGCCGGCAAGGATCAGTGCGGGAAACAACATGCGCGTCATTTTTGGGCTCCGTTCATTTGGGTTATCGAATGGGGTTGTGGACGGTCACAAGCTTGGTGCCGTCAGGAAAGGTGGCTTCGACCTGTACCTCGTGGATCATCTCGGCCACGCCTTCCATGCATTGGTCGCGGGTGATGACCTCGGCCCCCGCCTGCATCATGTCGGCCACCGAGCGCCCGTCACGCGCGCCTTCGACCACCGCATCGGTAATCAGGGCAATCGCCTCAGGGTGGTTCAGTTTGACGCCGCGCGCCAGTCGTTTGCGCGCAACCTCGGCGGCCATGGCGACCAGCAATTTGTCTTTTTCACGCGGTGTCAGGTTCATATCAGATCGTCCAGCATCGAGGGAGAGTGTCAGAGTTCAGCTGCCGCAGGATCGGCAGTAATGAGCTGCGCAGCGCAAAGCTGTTTTCGGCCAGCAGTCGAACGGTCAGCAGATCATCGCGGATCAGACTGGCCCCTGCGGTTTCGGGCAGCAGATCGCGGATCGTTGTCAGATGAGCCGCCGCGGTATCTGCAGCAAACACAACCAGCGCCATGGCCCCTGCCCCATCGGCAATCGCGGGTCGCGCCAGATGGTCGTGCAGGTTGCCGTCAAACGCCATGGCATCCAGAAACGCGGGTTTTTGGTCGCGCCGGATCTCGATCCGATCTCTCAAGCGCACATCGGTCAGCCGCTCGCCCATCGCGGGGCGACCAAAGACGAAAGGCTCGACCATCAGCGCCGACGCACCGAGGGCCAGATCAATCTCCAACCGGCGGTCCAAAGCGCAGCCATCGAACAAGATCGTCTCTTGCGGCAACCAGTTGAGCCGTGCCCCTGCCTCGACCTGCACTCTGTTGCGGATCTTTCCTGTCTGCTCGGGCTGCGCGCGGTAAGCGCGCTCGCAGGCTTGGGTGGTCACGGTCAGAGTGGTGCCCACCGCGACCTCACCTGCGAACCGAAACTGATCTCCGCCTGTGACGCCCCCGGCTGTGTTGAGTAAAACCGCATCCAGATGTACGGCATTCTGCCTTGGAAACAGACACTTGAACGAGCCTGACTGCCGAAACCGGTCAATCACGCTGCGATTGCCCAAAGGTTTCGTCTGCAAGACCACCTGCCCCTCAGCCCGCGGCTGCCGAAGCTTCTGTGCAGGAGCTATGGGAAAATGTTGGGTGATGCCGTCCACCTTCGGATCCTTGATACCGAAAGTGTTGTCGCCACTTTGCCCGGGAATCTCTATTGCGGCGCGGCCTGGCAATGCCGACAGGGTTCTTTCTGCCTATTTCTTGGGCGATTATTCACACCCGTGATGAAAAAGTAGTCTGACTGCGCCTCCAACCAACAACGCCTTCACAAGGCGTACGCGGCGGCCCTGACAACAGCTCATGATTTGGCAAAAGGCTCTGAGCCCGTGTCGGGAATCAAAATCAGAACAAAGGTTTTATTCACCTTGGCCAGACTTTTTCTTTACGCAAAGGAAAATAGGCCCGGATATGTAAAGTTTAACTTTGCGTATTTGGAAATTCGCAATAATTTAAATCTACTACGGCAAGGCATCGGGTGTGGGTGGGGTTTTTCGCCAATTTGCAAATCTTCCGTTTTCACCAGTGTTGCGAAACATTAGGATGCGCGGCGCGAGCAGTCGCCCTCAAAAACAGAACAGCCAAAGGCGAGCATAGTGAATTCGATTTCTCCTCCTTCTGCCCCCGCTCGGCATGAATTGGAAAAAGTACGCAATCAGGGCATCACGTTTCTGGCCATTGCCTTTTTGTTCAGCGTATTCGTCAACCTGTTGATGCTGACGGGCCCTTTGTTCATGCTGCAGGTCTATGACCGGGTGTTGGGCTCTCGTGCAGTTGAGACGTTGACGGCTTTGTTCTTGCTCGTTGCACTGCTTTACGGCCTCATGGCGTTGCTGGACTATGCGCGTGGGCGGATTGTGGCGCGATTTGGTGCGCGGTTCCAGTCACAGCTGGATGAACGCGTGTTTGACGCCACGATGCAACATGCGCTGCATCCCAAGATGCGAGCTGCCCCGGCAACGGCCCTGCGGGATCTGGAAACCATTCAAAACCTGTGTTCTTCGCCCATCCTGTTGGCAGTCATGGATATACCTTGGACGCCTGTCTTTCTGGCTGCGATCTTCCTGTTCCATCCGCTGCTTGGCTGGCTCGCGGTTGCAGGCGGGACGCTCTTGGTCGTGATCGCGATTGTGAACCAGGCGCTGACACGTCGCCGTGTGGCTGGTGCACAGATCGCATCGGCCAAGGCCAACGCGTTTTCCGAGCAGGCCCGCCAAGCGGCTGAGGTCGTCCGCTCGCAAGGGATGCAAGAGGACGTGACCCGCCGCTGGTTGCAACAACGTACTGATGCGCTGGCGCAGACGATCAAAGCCAGCGACTGGACGGGCAGCTTTACCTCATTGACAAAATCTCTGCGTCTGTTTCTGCAATCGGCCATGCTGGCCCTTGGCGCCTGGCTGGTTTTGCGCAACGAACTCACGGCGGGTGCAATGATTGCGGGTTCCATCTTGTTGGGTCGAGCGCTGGCGCCGATCGAACAGTCAATCGGGCAATGGGGCACAATCGAACGGGCGCGCGCGGGCTGGTATTCGCTTAACCGGTTTCTGGACAATACCCCGCCCGAAGCACCACGCACAAAACTCCCCACACCACCGGCTGAACTGGTGGCCAAGGGCATCACTGTCATCCCGCCGGGCGCAACCTCGCCGACACTGCGCGGTGCGTCTCTGACACTGGGCCCGGGCAAGGCGTTGGGCGTAATCGGCAAAAGCGGATCGGGCAAAACAACATTGGCCAAAGCCTTGCTGGGCCTGTGGCAGCCTGCGGTCGGCGAAATCCGACTTGGTGGCGCGACGCTGGATCAATATGACCCCGATGATCTGGGCCAGCATATCGGTTACCTTCCGCAACAGGTGACGCTGTTCAACGGCTCTGTAGCCGAAAACATCGCCCGTATGTCTCAAAACCCCAACCCTGATGCTGTGGTGGCGGCTGCCAAAAAGGCCAATGCGCATGAGCTGATCTTGTCGCTGGAAAAAGGTTACGACACGTTTCTTGAGGGCAATGACAGCCAGCTTTCCGGGGGTCAAAAACAACGCATCGCTTTGGCTCGGGCGCTTTACGGCAACCCTGTGCTGCTGATCCTGGATGAACCGAACTCGGCCCTCGACGCGGATGGAACTGAAGCGCTGAACGCCGCGATCCGCGAGCTCAAGGCCGATGGCAAATCCGCTATCGTCATGACGCACCGGCCGCAGGCGATCTCGGAATGTGATGATCTGGCAGTGGTCGAGCGCGGCCAAATCGTCAAGTCCGGCAGCCGTGACGAGGTTTTGGGCGCGATCGTTCAAAACGCGGGGGCCATCAAGCGCAACTTTTCCAAGGTGGGTCGGTAATGGCAAAACACGTTAACAACCGCCCGGCCTGGAACATCACCTTCCCCGCGACTGTCGGCTTTGTCGCTTTGGCCATACTGGTCGGGGGATTGGGGGTCTGGAGCATCAAGACCCGGCTGGCTGGCGCTATCATCTCACAAGGTGTGGTCGAAGTACAAAGCAACCGTCTTGTGGTAGAGCATCCCGATGGTGGCGTTGTTGGAGAGATATTCGTCCGCGACGGAGACCAGGTCGAGCGCGGCGATATGCTGTTGCGGTTGGATGACACGTTCCTGATCTCGGAAATGAAGATTGTCGAATCGCAGTTGTTCGAATTGCTGGCCCGCAAGATTCGCCTTGAAACCGAGCGCGATGAGCTGAGCGCCGATGTGCTGGCTGAACGTTTCGCTGCGCTAACCGCGCAAGAGGATATCGACCCCGAGCTGCTGGCGGGTCAGGAACGCCTGTTCACAGCCCGTCTGGCGACTCTGGCACAGCAAACCGAGCAGTTGGGCGAGCAAAAGAAACAGATCCTCAGTGAAATCGGCGGGACCGAGGCGCAATTGCAGTCGCTGCAGCGTCAGATCGCCCTGATCCGCGAGGAACTGGAAGATCAACAGAGCCTTCTGGGCCGCGGCCTGACCCAGGCCAGCCGCGTTTCGGCCTTGCAGCGCGAAGAAGTGTCGATGGACGGGGAAATCGGCAGCCTTGAGGCCACAATCGCGCGTTTGCGCGGCCAGATCGCGACCACTGAAATCCAGATCGTCGAACTGTCGGCCACCCGCCGAGAAGAGGCGATCACGCAGCTGCGCGACGCAGAAGCAAGCATTGCTGAACTGTCCGAACGGCGATTGTCGCTTTCTGAACGCCTGTCCAGGCTCGACATACGCTCACCGGCGACGGGTACGGTCTATGACAGCCAGGTCTTTGCCCTCCAATCGGTGATCCAACCCGCCGAACCGATGATGTATGTGGTTCCGCAAGATGCCCCCTTGCTGGTCGCAGCCCGGGTGGATTCGTTGCATGTGGATCAGGTACACCGGGGTCAGCCCGTTGCCCTGCGCTTTCCTGCGTTCAATCAGCGCGAAACGCCCGAGATCGAGGGACAGGTTTTCAACGTCTCAGCCGACGCCTTCACCGATGAGCAGACGGGTTTCAGCTTTTACCGTGCTGAGATTATTCCCAACGAAGGTCAGACCGATCGCCTGAATGGCCAGGTTTTGCTGCCTGGGATGCCGGTGGAGACACTGATCAAAACAGATGAACGCACCCCTCTGTCTTATCTGGTCAAACCCATGGCAGACTATTTCAACCGGGCTTTCCGGGAATAGGCTCAGATCGCCTCGACATTGCCCAGCAGGATCGAAGTCATGTCAGCGGTGACGACATTGTCGATCACGGTCACCTGAACACCGGTGTCGTAATCTACGTTCGTCGGGGTGATGCCGGACAGGTCGGTACTGGCGTCCAGAAAGACCCATTTGGCGTCATGGGCCGGGGTCTGACCCACTGCCACCTTTAGGATCGACAGCGCATCCAGAGCGTTGATCGCACCGTCCTGAGTGATGTCGGACGCGATCAGCGCCTCAGGCGTGGCCGGGCCCCAGGTCGGGTCCAGACCGACCGAGATGCGCAGCACCTGCAACGCGTCCAGAGCTGTGATCTCACCCCCAGCGGTCGAATAGTATTTCTCGGCATCCAGATGCCCCGTATAGGTGCCATCCGGCAGATCCAGGTCAAACACGCCCTGATCATCAGCTTGTGCTGTTACCTTTGGCCCTGCCTCCAAGGTCAGTTGGATCTCGGCATCAGTCAGCACCGGATTCGGTCCAGTCGAATCCACTGAAACAGGGCCTGCAATCCCGGACGATGTATTTGTGTCGGGCCCGGTGAACAAATCCACGGGGATATGGTCCGCACCATCGAACCCGGCACCAAAGATATCCACACTGGTCAGCGGTCCGCCCGAGGCGGATTGCACCTCGATCATCTCGTCCCGGTAATGGATTTCGGCCCCCTGTGCGGTTGGCGTTACCGTTAGCTGCGCGGGCGACCGCAGGAAGGGGAAGGCTGTCAGGTCCAGCTGATCCACCCCCGGTTCAAAGTCGGTGATGACTGTGTTGCCGACCCCACTGCGCATGGCGAAGATGTCGGCCCCTGCCCCTCCGGTCATAATGGTCTCGCCCATTCCCGCAATCAGAATATCATCGCCTGCGCCACCCAAGAGGGTGCTATCCCAGAACCCGCCAGCCAGCATGTCGTCCTGCGCGGTGCCATTTACCGTGCCAAAATCTTCGATCACAACGCCCAGATCGGCCACCGAAACTCTCAGTTGGGTCAGCCCCGCATCCTCTTGCGCCCCGACAAAGATCTGCAACTCGTCGCAAACATGGGCGACAGACAGGGTTTCGACATTTTGCAACCCGCTGCTGAGCGTGTCGGCAAAACTGTCCAGATGGATCAGCTTGCCATCTGTTGTCAGAGTGAACAACGCGACGCCGTCGTCGCCCCCTCCCGCCACCACAAAGACGCGGTCATCAACCTCAACCACCGCCATATCCTGAACCACGCCGAATCGCGTATGCAACGTGTCCAGCGCATGATCTGTGGGTGACAGGCTGCCATCGGTGGACAGACGCAGCACGCTCAGCGAATTGCTGGCCGAACCTGCGATCACGATCCAACTTTCCCATAAGCCTCGATGGTTTCAACCGCGGTGTGCGTACCGATGCCCAGAACATCAATCGCGTATGACGTATCGATCTGGTTAAGCGCGCCCGAGGTCTGGTCGACGGAATAGATCGCAACGGTACTGGAGGCCGCGTCGGTGCCGATCAGAAACGGGTTCCCCCCAGACTGCACAACCTGCATCGAATCGACCTGTGCCGAGACAAAACCAACACTGCTGAGCGACCCGTCAGGATCGATATCGTAGGTGCCGATTTGTCCAGTATCTTCATGGGCCAGCAGAAGTATATCTCCTCCGGTGATGCTCAGCTGCGCCAGTGCCGAGATATCGCCGCCACCAACCAGAGTACCGGTTTCCTGAAGGGCTCCGATCGTTCCATCATTGTTGAGGCCATAGCCCACCAAGCCCGTGGCGGTATTGACATCAAGGATCAATTGTTCGGACCCGCCAAGGGTGACGGGCATTCCGTCGCGATCGATCTGATAGGTGATGGTCGGGCTAAAAAGCTGCTGATCGATCAGCGTCGGGCCTGTGCCTTCCGACAGTCTCCAAGACGCAAACCCACCCCCAAAGCCGGTGACGCTGTAGAGATACACGTCACCGTTAAACGTTTTTAAAGCCGTATCGCCGATACCTGAATCGAGCGCCGCGGTCCCCGTTGCGACCACTCTTTCGAACTGAAGCTTCATTGCCGTTTACCCCCAAAGCCACCTCTGGCGTTGAACACAGGATGACCGGCAGCCCAGACCGAAAGCAAAGCAGGAATGTGGTCAAAACGAGGAGTTCGGCTTGAGTTTGATTCAATTTCTTCCGGTCCGACCGCAGTGGGCACCGGGCAGTAAGACGGCTGAACAGATCCTTACCTCTTTAAGGAGCCGTCCGGGTGCATGTGGTCACGAAAAGTGAGGGTATGATGAGCAAAGAACCCCTGTCCAACAACATTTCGACCAGCGGTGACGCATCTGAGGTAAGCCGCGCCCGTTTCATTCGAAAATGGATCGATGGCAAGCTGCAACGCTGGGCGGGGCTCGGTGTGGCAGGCGGGCTAGGATCTACCGTTTTGGCACTCCCGGCTTTGGCACAGGCCACGGATGCTCAGCTTGAAGCGTTCCAGTTTGCTGAGACGATACCGGGCGTGCGGTCCGTCAAACTGTTGGCAAATGGTGACCTGCAATTGAAAATGGCGGATGGTCGAACGGTGATCATCGACGCGGAGAACGTCCAGGTTCTGGATAACGGCGCGATCATGGCCGCCGATGCTGTGGTTGATGACGTCAGCCAATTCAGCGCCGCCGCAGAAACCGCTGGTGCGACTGCCGTCGCAGGGGGCGGGCTCGGTGGCATGGGTGCGGTCTTGGGAGGGCTGGGTCTTGCTGGCGCCGCTGCTGCCGCAGCAGGCGGTGGCGGCGGGGGTAGCGATGACGATACTCCGCCCCCCAGTGTGACACCAACACCGCCTCAACCGCCAGCACCGCCAGAACCGGCCCTACCAATTCTGAACCTTGCGGATGTGCAGGGTTCGGCGATAAACCAAGCGATCCTGGACACGCCAATCCCTGCTGAGACGGCGACTGTTGAAGTGACAATCGGATCGGTGGTCACCACCGCGACACCTGCTCTGGACGGCAGTTGGAGTGTCTCGCTGACACCGATCGAAGCGGCCTCTTTGCCGCAGGGTGATACTTTTGTGACCGTGCGTACGCTTGACGCCTTGGGAGAAGAGCTCTCGGTCGACACCATCGAATATACCGTTGATACGATCTCACCGACCGTGACGATCACAAATTTCTCGGACGGCGCGGTGATGAATGCCGAAGAACAAGGCACACCGCTGACCATTTCGGGAACCACAGATGCAGAAAACGGGCAAACCGTCACTGTTTCGGTGGACGGTCAGACGTTGACCGGCACGGTCTCGGGCGGGAATTGGTCGGTTCAGGTTCCGGCTGCGGATTTGGCGGGGCTTGCCGATGCGTCGACCATCGCGGTGACTGCGGATGTCTCTGACTTTGCGGGCAACCCGGCCCCTCAGGCGACCAACAGTTTTGATACCGATTTCACTGGACCAACCCTCAGCCTGAATCCGGTGGGTGGCGGATCGATCGACCTGATCGATGTCAGCGGCGATCTGGTTCTGACCGGAACAACGTCTGCCGAAGACGGCCAGACCGTTACCGTCTCATTCGAGGGCAAGACCTATACCGGAACCGCGTCCGGCGGCAGTTGGAGCGTGACGGTCCCCAACGCGGGTCTTTCGGGACTGACGACCGGAACTCCGGCAGCCGTCAGCGTCTGGGTCAGCGATGTGTCGGGCAACCCGGCACCCACCGTTACCGTATCTATTCCAGTCGATTTGACCGGGCCCTCCATCAACATCAACCCGCTGTCGGTCGGCTCGGTTCTGAACGCCGTCGAGGTGGGCAGCGATCTGACCATTTCAGGTGCAACCGGCAAAGTCACTGACGGCCAGACCGTCACCGTCACGCTCGACGGTGAAACCTATACCGGCACCGTCACCGGCGGAGCCTGGAGCGTCACAGTCCCCGCAAGCGATCTGGGCCCATTGGCCGATGGCGGCAGCTTCTCGGTCACCGCAGATGTCTCGGACACCGATGGCCTAGCCGCACCGCAAGCCAGCGTGGGGCTGTCCAAGGATGTCACGGCGCCGACCATCAGCATCGACAGCTTTTCCCATGGCGCGGTGTTGAATGCGGCCGAGCAAGGCTCTGACCTGACACTCACCGGCTCGACCAGTGCCGAGGACGGCCAGACGGTCACGCTGCAGATGAACGGTGAAACCTATACCGCCACCGCCACTAGCGGCGCCTGGAGCGTCACCGTCCCGACGGCTGACTTGGGTGCGCTCACCGATGGCGCAACGATCACCGCAACCGCCGATGTCTCGGACAGCGCCGGCAACCCGGCGGTGCAGGGCTCGGCCAGTTTCGATACGGATTTCAGCGCCCCTAGCCTGAGCATCTCGACCCTGTCTGATGGCGCCGTAATGAACGCAGCCGAACAGGGAACCGACCTTCTGGTCAGCGGCACATCGGATGCTGTTGACGGCACCGTTGTCACCGTCCAAATCCAGCGCCCGGATAGCACCGTGGATATCAGTGGAACGGCCACGGTGTCAGGTGGCAACTGGACCTATACCGCCACATCTGGCGATCTGGCGGCGCTGCAAGACGGCACAACCTACGACGTCAACGCCTCTGTCGCCGATGCCGCAGGCAACAGCGCTGCGGCCACCACCAGCTTTGACACCGACTTCGCTGCACCCAGCCTCTCGATAGACCCATTGTCAGTCGGGCCGGTGCTCGACATCATCGAACAAGGGTCGGACCTGACCGTGTCAGGCACGACAAATGCGCAGGACGGGCAGATTGTCACCGTTGATCTTGATGGCGAAAGCTATTCCGCAACGGTCAGCGGCGGTGTGTGGAGCACCTCGGTGCCATCCTCGGACCTAGCCGCCCTGGCCGATGCCACGGGCTTTACGCTCACGGCTTCAGTTGCAGACAGCTCGGGGAATCCGGCCAGCGCAACAACCAGCCTGACCACCGATTTCCAACCGATCCTGCGAATGGATGCAGTGGGGTCCAATGATGCGGTGCCGCTTGCAGATGCGCAGGCTTCGGGTCTGACGGTCAGCGGCACCTCGTTTGGACTAACCCCTGGGCAATCTTTCGACGTGACGCTGAACACAACCCCGGTCGGAACAGCCACGGTTGCACCGGACGGCACATGGTCTCTGGCTGTCAATGCGTCGGAGTTTGCCGGGTTCACTGCTACAGACACGCTTGATTTTTCGGCGACTACGCTGATTTCCGGCGCCCCGGCCAGCCTCACGGCAACGGATCAGGCGATTGCCCATGTTCCTGCAGCTTATGTCATCACCGAAGCCGGGCGCAGCGGCTCGACCGTGACATTCGAGATCCATGCCGATCCCGACCGGGATATATCAAGTGGCTTTGCGATCACCGCCGACATGGCTTTTGATCCCAGTGTCGTGACCTTCGACGCAGGCTCTGACACCGAAAACAGCGACTTCGATCTGTTCCTTGTGAACCCGGGATCAGGTATCGTCAGCTTCGCCGGTGCCGCCACCAGCTATAGCGATCTGTCGCAACCCGTCGTGACCTTCACGATGACGGTGCAAGACCCCAACAGCCCGATCGAACTGACGCTGACAACCCCGGATGGAGGTCCGTCACAGCTGCATCTTGGAACAGCTGCCAATGACACACTGACAGGCACTGGTCAGGATGATTTTATCCGCGGCGCGGATGGAGATGACACCATCGATCTATCTGGCGCGGGTCGTGACATTGTCGTGTTTGAGGCGGATCCCGCAAAAAACGGTGTCGATACGATCACGGGCTTCACGCTTGGCGCCGCCGATGAAGTCTCGGACGCGTTCATCTTTGCGGATCTGGTCCCGGCCACATTACGCGGGGATGGCACCGGTATTGAAACGCTCAGCACTGGTGATGCATTGGGAGCCGATACGGGCATTGTCAGCCTCGACACCCAACTGTCGGATCTGAGCAATGGCACTATCGCCGCCGCAGCCGAAAGCCTGACCGGGGCGCAGGCCGGAGATGAAATCTATCTTCTGGCGAGTGATGGAACCGACAGCGTTCTTGTCAAGGTTGACTATGACGCCCCGGCTTCGGTGTCGCTGGAAACGGTGGCGCAGTTTGATGGGTTGGCGGATCTCAGCAACTTTCATCCTGACAACATCTTGCACACCGATCCGACCGGTGCCTCAGCTTGAGGCACGGTCGAACTCCGGGCGATGTGAGGTCTCGCATCGCCCAAATCCCCGAACAGTGAGTATGTAAATGGCAGAGATGGCCTTCACCCCGTCAGCCTGAAACGACACAAGACCCGGTTCTGGCGGCGGTTCACCTCGATGGATTTCGCCCGCCACATGCAGCTTTGCTCCGTGGTCGCCACCAAAATTCTGCCCGTCGCCGCCGCGTTTCCGATCCTCTTTCAAAAAACTGGCCAGAGGTTCGAACCCGTTGCGTTGTTCTCGCTAGACGCTGAAGCACAAACTCCCTTTGTGGATGAGGCCGGAAAGTGGCGCGCCCAATACCTGCCTTCGGCGTTGCGCTGCCATCCGTTTCAGGCGCAACCCTTGCCCGGCGATGACCCGAACAAAGCGCAGCTTTTCGTCGATGAGGGGACCGGGCTGGTCACCGACAACCCAACGGATGAGCCGTTTTACGATCAAAACGGTGCCTTGACCCCTGAGCTCAAAAAAGTGCTTGGCTTTTTTCAGGATCGCGAAGCTGCAGTAAGGGACATCCGGCACCAATGCGCCGGGATCAAAGATATGTTTGTTCCCCTCAGATCTCATTCGGGCATCACGCTGCCACCCGAGCTTTTTGCCATAGATACCAAACGGTTCGACGCAATGGATTTGGGGAAAATTCAGCGAAATGCCGCAGCTGTCCTGCGGCTGTTTCACGCCCATGAGATATCTCTGTCCCATCTGCAATGGTTGCAGCGCGCGCAGCGAGCGATCCGCAAGGCTGAACCTGAACAATCAAGAGGTGCCTTGGTGACACGCGCTGCAACACAACTGACCACCTTGGAATCCTGCCTGTTGAACGTTGCCGATACGCTTGAACGCCCGATGACGCAGGCTGCTGTCCTCGCATCACGCTCGGGCCCTGGCGGAGAGCTGACGGTGCGCGATGCCATAAACGCTGCGTGCAATGCCGGAATGCAAGCGGGCTTTGGCAAACGATCGCTGGCGCGCTTTGACAGCACGCTTGTCCCTGCGATCCTGTTGCTGAACGATGAGCGCGCAGTGGTTTATCACGGGCGTTCGGCGGACGGGCATCTTTTGGTCTTTGACCCCGAACTGGGGGACGGCTTGGGTGAGATCTCCGAAAGCGACCTTGACGCCGCTTATACCGGATATGCACTGCTCCTGCGGCGCGACCCGGGGCGCGGTGACATAGTGGCCAGTTCGGGGCGTTCGGGCCACTGGTTCTGGTCGGCGCTGGCGGCCAACCGGTGGACCTATGTTCAAGTGGCTCTGGCCGCGGCACTTGCCAATATCCTGGGGCTTGCAACGTCGGTTTTCATCATGATCGTTTACGATCGGGTTCTGCCCAGCGAAGCCACCGAGTCGCTGATTGCCCTGACCGCTGGCGTGGGCCTGGCGCTTTTGTTCGACTTCATCCTGAAACTGCTCCGCGCCGGATTCATCGACCGGGCGGGCCAAAATGCGGACAGGGCCATGGGGCTTGGGGTGTTCGACCAGTTGATAAACCTGCGCATGGCGTCACGAACGGGATCGACCGGGGCAATTGCCAGCACCGTGCGCGAGTTCGAGACACTGCGTGAGTTCTTTACATCGGCCACGCTTGTGGCCTTGGTCGACCTGCCCTTTATCGCCGTATTCATATTTGCCATCTACGCCGTGGGCGGATCCCTCGCGCTTATCCCAGCCCTTGCCGTCCCGGTTGTCTTTTTGACAGGGCTTGCGATCCAACCGGTCCTGGGCCGTTTGGCCGAGAAAAGCTTTGCGGACGGTCAATCCAAGCAATCTGTGCTGGTGGAAACCGTTTCGGGGCTTGAGACGATCAAAACCACCGGCGCGGGCCAGCATCTGCGGGGGCGGTGGGAACAGGCGATTGAACGGCAATCCAATCACGGCAACCGTAGCCGCGCGGTGACGCAGTTTGCGCTGAACCTCACGGGGTTCACACAACAGGCAGCGCAGGTTCTGATTGTGTTTTACGGCGTGTTTCTGATTACCGACGGGCAGACAAGCATGGGGGCGCTGATTGCGTCGGTGATGCTGACGGGCCGTGCGCTTGCCCCCTTGGGTCAGCTTGCGCAGACGCTCAGCCGGGTCAATCAAGCGCGCAGTGCCTATCGCAATCTGAACGCGCTGATGACCGCCGAAAGCGAACGCCCTTTTGGCCGAAACTGGATAAACCGGCCGGGATTTGCCGGGCGGGTCACCTTCAACAATGTGCATTTTTCCTATCCCGATCAGACCGAAGAGGCTCTGAAGGGTGTAAGCTTCGATATCCAGCCGGGTGAGAAGGTTGCGATCCTGGGGCAGATCGGATCCGGCAAAAGTACCATCGCGCGGCTTTTGCTGGGTCTCTATCAACCGCGTGTGGGCGCGGTGATGATGGACGGGTTGGACATCCGCCAAATCGATCCAGCTGATCTGCGCCGCAATATCGGCTCGGTCTTGCAGGATGTGTGGCTGTTCTCGGGCACCATACGCAGCAACATTGCCAGCGGTGCGATCCGGCCGCGCGACAACGACATCGTCGAGGCTGGACGTATCGCAGGGATCGAGGCATTTCTGGCTCAGCATCCGTCGGGCTATGACCTGCCTTTGGGCGAGCGTGGCGAAGGGATTTCGGGTGGGCAGCGGCAAGCCGTTGCGCTGGCCCGGGCGTTGATCGGAAACCCCCCGGTCCTGCTGATGGATGAGCCGACCAGCGCCATGGATGTCTAAAGCGAAGCTGAGGTGATCGCGCGGCTAAAAACATCAACACAAGACAAGACGATGATTGTGGTGACCCACCGCACCAGCCTGCTGGAACTGGTTGATCGTGTGATCGTAATCGAAGACGGAAAGGTCGGCGCCGACGGACCCAAGAGCCTGCTCACCCGGCACGCACCAAAATCCAGGAGGCATCTGAATGTCGCGGCATCATGATCTGGATCAGCTGGCACGCGAAATGCAAGGTCATGCGCCTTTGCGTGGATCGGCTTTGCTGTTCGTCATTCTGGGGGTTCTGGTATCGGCGGTTTTTTGGGCTCATCTGACCGAGTTGGACAATGTCGTGCGAGTTGATGGCCGAATTGTGCCCTCGCGCGATCTTCAGCGCATCGAGGCCACGGAAACCGCTGTGCTTAAGGCTGTCCATGTGCACGAAGGTCAGGTGGTTGAGGAAGGAACGCTGTTGATGGAGTTCGACGCAGCCCAAGCCAGCGGAGAGCTGATGCAGGAGCAGCAACGCGCCTTGGGTCTTATGGCTCGGATGCAGCGCCTGCGCGCTGAAATTGAAGGGGGCGATCTGAGTTTTGACCCAGCGTTGATACAAGACGCGCCCGAAGTGGTGCGGTCGGAAACCGCGCTCTACCGTGGTCGTCAGGCCGAACTTGCCGCGGAAATCGCCATACTCGAAAGGCAGCGGCAGCAACGGCAACAACAATTCGAAGAGGGGTTGGTGGATCAGGTCACCGCTGTCGAAACGCTGAGCGTTCTGGCCGAAGAAAGGGCGATGATGGCTCCCTTGGTCGAAAAACAGATGGAGCCGATGACGACCTTGCTGGCGCTCAGACGCAGTGAGGCAGAATGGAAGGGCCGCCAGGTTCGTGCCGATGCGGTGGTCAACAGATTGCGCGCGAGTCTGGATGAGGTAGACGACCAGATCGCCGCCACGCGCAGCCGGTTTCGCAGCGCCGCTCTGACAGATCTTGCCCTCGTAACCGCCGAATTGGCCGCGCTCGAACCAGCTTTACCTGCGCTTGAAACCCGAACCGAACGCGCCCAGATCCGGGCACCGGTTCGGGGTGTTGTCAACCGACTGCACCGCAGCACAATCGGTGGTCTGGCCCGCGGCGGGGAAGAGCTGATCGAAATTGTTCCGCTGGATGACACGCTTTTGGTTGAAGCCTATGTCAAACCTGATGACATCGGGTTTCTGCATCCTGGCCAAAACGTAAAGGTTAAGCTGACCGCATATGACTTTGCCCGTTATGGCGGGCTTGAGGGCCAAATCCAAAGGATAGGTGCGGATACCGTAACCCGCTCGGAACGCAGTGATGAAGAAGTGTTTGTCGTTGAAATCCGCACCGAGAACACGATGCTGGATGGAGGGGGTGTAACGGTAGAAATCATCCCCGGCATGGTTGCCGAGGTCGATATACTCTCAGGGCGCAAAACCGTTCTGGATTACGTGATACAGCCCGTCCTGAAGGTAAAAGACCGTGCGCTGCGCGAGCAATGACCTCAGTTAAGGCATGTTTTCAGCGGTTTCTTTTTTCTTCTGCGGGTTTTTGAATTGTTGGTCAAACAACCGACGGAACGCTCCGTTTTGTTCGATCAACTGGTCCAGAGTTCCGCGCTCGATGACCTCACCATCCTGAAGGACCATGATGGTATCCGCTTGCAGCACCGTTGAAAGACGGTGCGCAATGACGATGGTTGTGACATCCTTGGTCAACCGGTCCAACGCCTCTTTCACCAAGGCCTCTGACTCGGCGTCCAGGGCGCTTGTCGCCTCGTCCAACAACAGTATTTCTGCCTTGCGCAAAATCGCCCGCGCGATTGCCAATCGTTGTTTTTGACCACCAGAGAGGAAGGCACCGTTCTCGCCAACTTCGGTGTCATAACCGTCTTTGAGGCCAGTTATGAAATCATGCGCATGAGCGGCACGGGCGGCTTCGATGATTTCTTCATCTGTCGCATCCGGCGACGCATAACGCAGGTTTTCCATAATAGTGGTCGAGAACAGGAACGTGTCTTGGCCCACATAAGAGATCTTGCGTCTGAGCGACGCAAAGCTGACATCCTGCAAGTTCTGGCCATCGATTTCCACAGTACCCGAGTCCGGGTCGTAAAAACGCATGATCAAACCAAATACGGTTGATTTGCCTCCGCCAGACTGACCGACCAAGGCTGTTGTCTTGCCCGGCTCAAATGTCAAATCCATATCTTCGATGATCTTCATCGACCCGCTATAGCCAAACGACACTTTGTTAAAACGGATCTTGCCAGGGCCAGAGCGCAATTCGACCGGATTGACGCTTTCTTGCATGGTGTCTTCTTCATCAAGCAACTGAAGCATCATGCGCACAGGTACCATCGCGGTTTCGATCACCACGCGCATCCTAGAAAGGCGTTTGGCAGGTTCATAGGCCATCAAAAGCGCGGTAATGAACGACATCAACTGCCCGGCGGTTGGCGGTTCGCTTCCAGCCAAACCCATGGTTGAGACGATCAAGACACCAGCAACCGCGACACCAGCCAGAAACTCCATAAGCGGGCTGGCAATGGATTGCAGTCTTGCGATGTCGTTGGCCCGCTTTTCAACAGCTCTGATCGCGCCGTCCATACGCTCGGCCATATGGCTTTCAAGCGCAAATACCTTGATGACCCGTATGCCACCCGAGGTTTCCTGCAACACGCGGATAATCTCGGACATCGCCTTTAGTTCGCCTTGCATGATGGAACGCACGCCACGCAGCAGCTTACGAACGGCAAACATCGCAACCGGACCCAAGACGAAAAACATCACCGAAAGAACAGGCTGCTGGTAGACCATCACAAAGACAAGCCCGACCAGGGTAAACGCGTCGCGCACAAAACTTGTGACGATGACATCGACCAAGCGTCTTGCGCCCTGCGCCCCTTGAGTGACCCGCATCAACAGGTTCGAGGATTCAGTGTTCGAAAAGAAATCGAGGCCCCTCTGCAATAGCTTGTCGTAGAGGATCTCTTGCTGAACCGCGACAATCCGGTTGCCAGCACGCGCCAGGAAAACTGCCTGGACGTAACTTGCGACGGCCTTGGTCAAGAACAACAGCACGACACCGCCGGCTATGAACAAGACCTGTGATCGCATTTCCGGGGTTGTCATCACATTGATGATGTTTTCCATCATCCACGCGGTTCCGGCCGTGGTAACGGCAACCACGATCATCGCGATAATGGCAATACCATAGAGCCATCCCTGAGAACGCAAGCTGTCGCCCACGATACGCCCCAGAGGTGTCGCCCGCCATTTCGTCCAGGCCTTCGTGATCATTCAGATCTCCAGTATTGTCCACTCAGCCGGTTGAGTGGTGGCCGGAAAACCGACCGTCTTGCCTTCGACATCCGTTCGCCAAGTGAACGGTTGCGTCTAGTTATGCTGGTGACACGCAATATTCCAGTGCTTAGATTTTGATACGTTGCGCAAGCAACACATTCCTGAGCACGAATTCGCTTCATTGCCAACTGACATCGCCCAGGAAAATATAACCCGCACCGTATATCGTTTTGATAAGGCGCGGGTTTTTGGGATCTTCGCCCAATTTCGTGCGCAAACGCGAGATCCTGACATCCATCGCCCGATCAAAGCTGTCGCCAGCACCGCCACCCAGCATTTCCTGCATTCTGGCGCGGCTGATCAGGCGTTTGGGGCTTTCCAGAAACAAACGCAGAACTTCGCCTTCGGCATGGCTGAACGGAGTCTCGATGCCTTGCGCATCAATCAGGACATATCGGTCGAAATATGCACTCCAACCGTTAAAAGTGGCGATGTCCGAGTTTTGCACCGCCGGTCGCGCCGAACGCAGGCGTGCTCGGATGCGGGCAACCACTTCGGTGGGATCAAAAGGTTTGGTTATATAGTCATCCGCCCCCAGCTCCAGCCCGGTGACCCGGTCCTGAACCTGCGCGCGGCCGGAAATGATGATGACCGCGGCCCCCTGTTCCAACGCAAGCCGATGCACCAGCGCAAGCCCGTCGGTATCGGGCAAGGACAGATCGACAAGGCAAACATCCGGCGTCACACGTTTCAGCGAGGCTTCGAACTCGCGCGCCCGGGAAAAGCTTTGGGTGCGGAACCCAGCCTCTTCCAGGGCCTCGGTCAGAATGCGCCTTATCTCGGGCTCATCATCCAGAATCGTTACCAGCGGTTGCGTCATCAATGGCCCTCGGTTCGGATCAGCGCTGACAATTGCTCAGCCGCAAAAGGTTTCTGCAGAACGGGCGCCATGGCAAGCGCACGCTGGTGGAGCGGGTCGGAATAAGGCAGCGATGTCATCAGAATGCAAGGCAAACGTCCCCCCATCTGTTCGACAAGATCAAGCCCGGTGCCCGCCCCTTCCAGCCTGATATCCGACAGGATCAACGAGATGTCTTCGATATCAGTGGTCAGGGCCATCGCCTCCTCGACCGTGGTCGCCTCGATCACCGAGCAACCGATCTCAACCAGCATATCGCGAAACTGGTGGCGTAGCTCGTCTTGGTCTTCGACCAGTAGCACCAGACCAGAGGTTGCGGGCATGGCTGGACGATAGGGCAAGCGGATGACAACCGACGCGCCGGAAGGCGTGTTGCGCAAATGCAGATCACCGCCCGCCAGTTTGACCGTGTCATAGACCATAGGCAGCCCCAATCCTGATCCATCACTGCCTTTGGTGGTGAAAAACGGGTTCAGCGCCTGGTCCAAGGCGTCGGCAGAAAAGCCGGGGCCGGTATCCGAGACAGTGATCTCGGCCCAGATGTCCCCAACCGCATGGGCGCTGACAGTGATCTGACCCGAAGGTCCACAAGCATCTTTGGCGTTCAGCACCAGGTTCAGCAGTGCATCCTGCACCATGCCGGGATCCAGCATCAAAGGCCGGTCGGGCAAGGTGTTGACCACCGACAACCCCACCCCGCGCGGCAGCGAAGGTGAGGCGAGCACGCGCAGGTCCTCTAGCAGCGCACCCATATCGGTGGCTTTGGGATCCGGGGTGCGGTTGCCGGTCATATCCGCGATCCGGTTCAGCAGCTGGCCACCACGGCGGGCTGTGGCCTGCGTGGCGGCGACCAGTTGACCAGCCTCGTCCGGAAGCCCCATCTTGGCCAGCTTGGATTGCATCCCCAGAATGATGGTGAGCAGGTTGGAAAAGTCATGTGCCATGCCGCTGGTCATCTGGGCCGCCAATGCCCGGCGGCGGGTTTGCTGCAAGGCAACGCGGGCCTGGGTTTCTTCGGTAATATCCACCGACATGATATAGACGCCACCCTCTCCGTCCGGGCTGAACGACACCCGTAAACGGCGTGAGTTCTGCGCTTCGGTGAACTCGAAAACCGAGGTTTCGCCTTCATAGGCCTGTTGCAGATGCGGCAAGACGCGTTGGTAGGCGTCCGTGCCCAAGGCCTGTGAGATATGCAGCCCGACAATGTCCGAAGGCCGCCCGGGCATGACCGAGCTAAGCCGCCGGTTGGAATAGTCGTAGCGGCCTTCGGCATCCAGATGCGCGATATGGGCTGGCATCATCTCGGTCGTCATGCGTGTGCGCGCTTCGATCTCGGTCAATTGCCGCTTGGCTTCTTCCAGCGCTTTGTTGGTGGCAGCCAGTTTGCGGTTGCTGGCCGAAAGCTCTTCGGCACGGGTCAACAATTGGCCCGAGAGCACTTCGGATCTGGCGCGCAAGAGATCTTCAGCCTGTTTGGTGCGGGTGATATCGGTATAAACCGCCACCCAACCCCCCGTGGGCAGCGGTGCGCCCTCGATGGAAATCACCTGACCGTTGCGGCGCGTCCGTTCCATGTAATGCGGCTCGAAGGCAAGCGCTTGCTGCACCCGGTGCGTCACAAGCTCTTCGACATTCTGGTCGTTCCCGTATTCTCCACGCGTCGCCAGATAGTGGATCGTATCGCGAAACAGCGCACCGGGTTGGACCAGATGGTCCGGCAGATCGAACATTTCCTGAAACCGCAGGTTGCACAGAACCAATCGCAGCTTGCTGTCATAGATTGACAGGGCCTGCCCAATCAGGTTCAGACCCGCGCTTGTCATGGCTTTGACGCGTTGTTCGGATATCCGCACGGCACCCCCCTCTTGGTTTATGCCTAACACCAGTTTTGCGACAGGTGTAGGGGCACACCTGTCACACCAGTGCCCCAACCCGGGTTTGAATTCAGGGCAACCCGGACAAAGCCGTTGCAGTTCAAGGGGGTTTTCCCTCAGATGGCACCATGACACGGCCTTCAATAACCACGGAAACGGACGCATCCGGCCCCTTGGTGCGGATCGCAGGAGATCTGCTGACGCAGTCGCTGGATGCGGTCGAAGGTGCGTTCCGGTCGATCAAGGCCGATGGACCCCAAATGCGGTTGGATTTCTCCGAGGTACAGGCACTGGACACCGGTGGTGCCTGGTTGGTGGCGGATCTGTCCCGGCGCGCACGGGCTGCGGGCACACAGGTGGAGTATCTGGGGTTACAACCGGCCCATGCCTCATTGATCGAAACGGTCTCCAAAAACATCCCGGAAGAGGCCGGGGTTCAAGCTCCGCCACGCGGGTTCATACCGTGGGTAGCGCGGATCGGCGAACGGACTGTCGGCGGCTGGCATGACACGCTGTCAATCCTTGGGTTTCTTGGCCTGACCCTGCACCGATTGGTCCGCACGCTGATCATGCCGTGGCGCCTGCGCCGCGCGGCTTTGTTCACGCAGATGGAGCAGACCGGGTTCAAGGCCTTGCCCATTGTGACCCTGATGGGGTTTCTGATCGGGGTCGTGCTGGCCTTTCAGGGCGCCACGCAGCTCAAACAATTCGGTGCCGAGATTTTTGTGGTTGAACTGATCTCGATCTCGGTTCTGCGGGAATTGGGCGTCTTGCTGACCGCTATCATCGTGGCAGGCCGATCCGGTTCGGCCTTCACCGCGTCAATCGGGTCGATGAAGGTTCAGGAAGAGATTGACGCCATGCGCACGCTGGGACTGGACCCGGTCGAGGTGCTGGTCGTGCCACGCGTGCTGGCCTTGCTGATCATGCTGCCGATCCTTGGCTTTGTGGCTGATATGGCGGGCCTTATCGGCGGCGCATTGATGAGCTGGATTGACCTGGGGGTCAGCCCCGGCATGTTCCTGACGCGGCTTAAGGAAAACACCGGAGTGGCCCAATTGGCAGTTGGGTTGATCAAAGCCCCCTTCTTTGCGCTTGTGATTGGCGTGATTGCCTGCTGGCAGGCAATGCAGGTGCAGGGGTCATCAGAAAGCGTCGGGCAGCGCACCACCGCCTCGGTTGTGCAGTCGATCTTTATGGTGATCGCGCTGGACGCGCTGTTCTCGATCTTCTTCTCCGAGATTGGGCTGTGACATGGACGGGACCGTGATTCAAACCAGCCACAAATCCAGTGCGCAGCGCGAGGCCGTGATCAAGGTCCGCAACCTGACCAACCGGTTTGGCGAGCAGGTGGTGCATGACAATTTGAACCTGGATGTCTGGCGCGGCGAAGTGCTGGGCGTCGTGGGGGGGTCCGGTACGGGCAAATCGGTGCTGTTGCGCACGATTGTGGGGCTGAACAAGCCCGCGGCTGGCAGTATCGAAGTGTTGGGCGTCGATGTTTTGAACGGCCCGGAATCCGAGCGGCAACGGATCGAGAAAAGCTGGGGCGTCGCCTTTCAGGATGGCGCGCTGTTTTCGTCGTTGACCGTATTGCAAAACGTCATGGCCCCGCTGCGCGAACACACCCGCCTTAGCGAAAGTCTGATGGAATCGCTGGGCGGGCTCAAGATCAGCCTTGTTGGTCTGCCGCAGTTCAGCTGCAGCAAGTTTCCGTCGGAGTTGTCGGGCGGCATGCGCAAGCGCGCAGCATTGGCCCGGGCCTTGTCTCTGGACCCCGAGATCGTGTTTCTGGACGAACCCACCGCTGGTTTGGATCCGATCGGTGCTGCCGCCTATGACGACCTGATCGGCGAGTTGCAAGAGGCACTGGGGCTGACCGTTTTCATGGTAACCCATGATCTGGACAGTCTTTATGCGATTTGCGACCGCATCGCGGTGCTTGCGGAAAAACGCGTTTTGGTTGAGGGTCCGATTGAAGATATGACCAAAGTCGATCACCCTTGGGTGCAAGAATATTTCACCGGCCCCCGCGCCCGTGCGGCGCAGGAAAAGGGTCAGGACAGGTAAGAGGCAATGGAAACCCGAGCAAACTATATCCTGATCGGCGCCTTTACACTTGGGGGTATTCTGGCCGCGTTTGGCTTTTTCCTGTGGCTCGCCAAATTCGAAGTGACCCGCCAATATGCCTATTATGACGTGCTGTTCGACAATGTCTCGGGCCTGTCTGCGGCAGGCGGCGTGAACTATAACGGCCTGCCTGTTGGTCAGGTCATCGCGTTGAACCTTGATCAGGACGACCCGTCGAAGGTGCGCGTTCGGATCGAGATAGATGCCGAGATTCCAGTAAAAGAAGACACCATAGCGCAGTTGCAATCTCTGGGTGTAACCGGCGTTGCATATGTTGAGTTGTCCGGGGGCTCTCCATCAGCCGAACGCTTGCCGCAAAATAGTGTGATCAAAAGCAAACGCAGCACCATTCAATCCCTGTTTGAAGGTGCGCCCAAGGTGCTGGATGAGGCGATTACGCTTCTCGAGAACTTGAATTCCATCGTAGATGACAAGAACCGCAAATCGGTCTCGGACATTCTCGACAATATCGCTTCGGCCTCGGGGCGTTTGGACAAGACCTTGTCAGATTTCGAAACCCTATCAGGAGATTTGGGCAACGCCGCGCGCGAGATCGGGGATTTCACCAAACGCCTAGACAGTCTAGTTGAGAAGGCCGAAACCACCTTGACCACCGGGACCGATACGCTGAACAGCATCAAGGATGCCACCGACACCGCAAAAACGACGCTCGAAACAGCCACTGGCACGCTTGAGACAACCGAACGGGTCATCGAGCAGGACATTCGCCCCTTCATCGCACGGGCCTCGACCCTGGCAGAAAGTCTGACCACGCTGTCTGACGAGGGCCAGGTGGCCCTGGGCGTCGCGACCGAGACCATTGCCAATGCCAATACGACCTTGGGGTCGATCAATCTGGCGATGGACAGCGCGCAAGGTACGCTGGACTCTGCCAAACGCGCGTTTGACTCGGCCAACCGAGTGTTGGACGAAGACATTTCCGAAGTTGCTGCAGACATTCGCAACGCGGCAAATCAGGTCGCAGAAACCGTCACCAATGTCACAAGCAAGATCGACGAAATTTCCGACGATATCCTGAGCGCATCGCAATCGGCGTCCGAATTGCTGGGTACGATTGACGGAATTGTTCAGGACAATCGCCGCCAAGTGTCAGATTTCCTGCGTGTCGGCCTA
This sequence comes from Ruegeria sp. HKCCA6707, assembly GCF_013033515.1. Classification (GTDB taxonomy): domain Bacteria; phylum Pseudomonadota; class Alphaproteobacteria; order Rhodobacterales; family Rhodobacteraceae; genus Ruegeria. The sequence continues at coordinate 78,089 of NZ_WQEG01000002.1, forward strand.
CCGCAATTCGTCCGGTTTATCGAAGAGTCCCAGCGCCTGGTCATCAGCCTCGACCGATTGGTGGACAGGGTCGAAAGCGACCCCGCACGCTTCTTGCTGGGCACACAAGCATCGGAGTTCCGTCAATGATCCGGCCTCTTATTGTCACTCTGGTTTTGGCGTCGCTGGCCGGATGTACCGGCTTGGATACGTTGCGACAGGCGTCCAAGCCCAATGATCTGTATCTTTTGACACCCAAAAGCACGTTTTCATCATCGCTGCCGCGGGTTCAAAAGCAGATTGTCGTGGCCGAACCAACAGCCACGGCTGCCGTGAACACCGATCAGATCGCAATTCAACCTACCCCGCTTCAGGTCCAATACCTGCCGCAGGCGCGATGGGCTGATCGCGCGCCCGCCATTGTGCAATCGCTGTTGGTGGAGAGCTTTGAAAACTCCAAAAAAGTGTCTGCCGTAGGGCGGTCGACAGTTGGGTTGCGGGCGGACTATGTCGTCTCGCCCGATTTGCGCGAGTTTCAGGGCCATGTTCTGACCAACCCCGATGGCAGCACCTATATCCAGATCAAAGTACGCTTGAATATCAAGATTATCGACGAGTACGAAGACAAGATTATCGCATCCGCCTCGTTCGAAGAGAATGTAACATCAGCCAGCGACCAGACCCCGGATCTTGTCCTTGCCTATGACCAAGCATTGGGCGGTACAATGCGCGATGCTGTGGAATGGAGTATCCGCAGGATCAATACTCATGCGGCCAACAACCCGCGCGGGGTCGAAAGCTGACCCCACGGGCTTTTGACCTAGAAATGCCCCGGCGACGCTTGCTCCCACGCGGCAGCATATGTGGCTGAGACATCGCCGTTCAGCAGCGCGCCGTCCTCCAACAATTCATACATCTCGGCATAGCTCTGTTCGCCCTCATCCGCCATGCGGCGACGGATATCGGACGGGTGCAGCTCGTCCACCGTGGCTTTGCCCATTGCCCCCAGGATCTCGCGGAAGCTTTCCAGCGTTGCATCGTGATAGCGCTGCACGCGTTGGCGTTTCTGCGGTACATTGACCGCCTGCCCCCGGATCGGGTCTTGCGTGGCCACGCCAGAGGGGCAGCGATTGGTGTTGCAATGCAGGGCCTGAATGCAGCCGATAGCAAACATCATGGCACGGGCCGAGTTGCACATATCGGCCCCCAGCGCGAATTTCTCGACCATGTCAAAGCCCGTCGCCACCTTGCCCGAGCAGATGATCCGCACCTTGTCGCGCACGCCGATCCCACGCAGGCAGTTGTTGACGAATACCAGCCCTTCGTTCAACGGCATACCTAGACGGTTGGTAAACTCGACCGGCGCCGCGCCCGTGCCGCCCTCGGCCCCGTCAACGGTGATGAAATCGGGCAGGATCCCGGTGTCCAGCATCGCCTTGCAAATCGCCATGAACTCGGACGGCTTGCCGATGCACAGCTTGAATCCCACGGGTTTACCGCCCGACATCTCACGTAGATGCTGCACAAATTCCATCAGGCCAGTCGGACCATCGAAAGCCGAGTGGATGGGCGGCGAGATCACGTCCTGATGCATCGGCACGCCCCGAATTTCGGCGATCTCCTCATCGACCTTGGCGGCGGGCAACACGCCGCCATGGGAGGGTTTGGCACCTTGCGACAGCTTGATCTCGATCGCTTTGACCACATCCTTTTGCGCCTTTTCAGCAAACTTGTCCTTGTCAAAGCCTCCTTCAGGCGTTCGACATCCGAAATAGCCGGTTCCGATTTGCCAGATGATATCGCCACCTTCGGCCAAGTGATGCGGTGATAGGCCGCCCTCGCCCGTGTTGTGGGCAAAACCACCATCCTTGGCACCCCCGTTCAGCGCCTTGATTGCATTGGCGCTGAGCGCGCCAAAGCTCATGGCGGACACGTTCAGACGCGAGGCATTATAGGGCTTGTCGCATTGCGGTCCGCCCAGAAGCACACGTTCTTCGCTTTCATCCACATGTTTGGGTGCCAGCGAGTGGTTCGCACGGTGATAGCCCACATCAAGAATGTCATATTGGGTGCCAAAGGCCTGCGTATCCACCTGCCCCTTGGCCCGTGCGTAAACCAGCCCGCGCACGATCCGGTTGAACGGGCGGCCGCTTTCATTGGTTTCAACGAAATACTGGCGGATTTCGGGACTGACAAATTCCAGCATGTACCGGAAGTGACCCAGCACCGGATAGTTATTCAGCACGTTATGTTTGGTGGTCAGGATGTCATAGGCCCCGATCACCACATAAGGCAGGATCAACACCAGCAGCCACAGGATCGGCGCCCAGAGCAGGCCCAGCAGCAGGGTTATCGGCAAGGCCAGAAAAGCCACAGCAAAGTAAATTCGACGAACGATCATCCCAATCCTCCTGGGGTATGGCGAGGACCGCATCCCCGAACGTTTACGGCCTTTCAATACGGCAAGGCCCTGACCAGAGGGTGAACAGTTTCCTGTGACAAGGCAAGGGTTTGTCGGGGTTCAGCCGCAGAAACCAGTGTGCGCTTTGATTGATCCGGCCCAAGACACGCGTTATGCCAGCTTGGGCGTGGATCACAGCAGGGACAAGCCGTGGCAACCATCGGGCCGAAACTTGGGATGTACTCAGCCGTCTTTGTCGGAGGCGCGGCCGGATCGCTGCTGCGCGAACTTTTTTCGCTGCAAATCCCCGGAGCGCCGTTTCTGACCGCCACGTTCGGGATCAATATCGTAGCCTGTTTCATTCTAGGCTGGCTGTTTGCCATTCGCCACAAGGTCCACGCTCATGTCCTGCATCTGGGTGCGGGCGGATTTTGCGGAGGATTGTCCACCTTCTCGTCCTTTGTGGCCGAACTGGCGCGGCTGGCCGAGATCGGCCCAAGCCCGGTTCTGATCGCCATACTGGCCGAAATTGCCTTGGGTCTGGGGGCCGCCGCGGTCGGAGAGCGCCTTGGCCGTAGCTTTCACAGCAAAGGCGATGTTGGATGAGCGCGCTCTATCTGCATGCGATCTTTGCGATCGGCGGTGGGCTTGGCGCTGTTCTGCGTCATTGGCTGGCCCAGCAGATTACAAGTGATTTGCCCATTGCAACGTTGATCGTGAATGTTTTGGGCAGCCTTATCCTGGGTCTTTGGGTCGGCTATCAGGGCGGTGCACAGGGCATCAGCCCCGAAGAAAGCCGCCTGATCTTTGGCTTTTGCGGCGGGTTCACGACCTTTTCCAGCTTTGCCTATCAAACGCTGGATCTGCATCAAAACCGCACCTTTGCCCATGCGGCGGGCAACATCCTGCTAAGCCTTTTGCTGTGCTGGGGCGCGTTGTGGCTTGGCTTGGTTCTGACCTGAGCGATCACATCACGTGCATATGCATCCGCACGGCCAGATTGCCCAGAATCCAAACTGTTCCCCCGATGATGATCAGCAGAACAAGGGTTGAGAACAGGATCAGATCCAGATCCTCGCGGCTGCTGCGGCGGCGGTCGATATGCAGGAAATAGACCAGCTGAACCACCAGTTGCGCCAGCCCCAGAAGCCCTATGGTCAGATACACACCGCGTTTTTCGATTCCAAACAAGTAGGCGATCCCGAAAACCACAAGTGTAAGGAGCAACGATCCGCCATAGCCGATCACATAGCGGCGGCGCTCGCGGCGGTGCATTTCCGAGCTGTTATCCATAAGCCAGACCTCCGAAATACACGATGGTGATGATGCCGATCCAGATCAGATCGAGGAAGTGCCAGAACAGGGCCAGCCGCACCATGCGCGACATCAGCAAATCGGTCAGGCCCATCATGCGCAGTTGAATGCCCAGCACGATCAACCAGATACACCCCGCCGCCACATGCAGCCCGTGCAAGGGCACCAGCCCATAGAACGCCGACAAAAAGCCGCTGCGTTGGGGGATACCACCCTGCGCAGCCATGTTGACGAAATCGCGGATCTCAAGAACCAGAAAGCTGATCCCCAGCACCAGCGTCACCCCGAACCACAACACGATACGCGGGCGCGGCAGGTTGTATTTCAACGCCAGCATCGCCAGCCCAACCGTCAGGCTGGAGGTCAGCAGGATCATGGTCTGCGCAAAGATGCTTTTCAGATCGAACAGCTCATGCGGGCCAGGCCCACCAGCCTGCGCGTCGATCATGGTGATATAGACGCCGAACATCAGGCCGAAATAGACCAGATCGCTCATCAAAAAGACCCAGAAACCGAAGGTGACCACCTCGGTTGCCTTGTCGGCACTGGCATGGTTTTCGCCCAGGTTGATCCCCGGATAGCTGTGTGAAGGCGCGCGCTTCATGTCACGGCCTCCATATCCGGTCGGGCGAGGCCCTGGTTTTCCGGGGCTGTTTCATGGTCGCGATCCACCGCTTGCGCGCTGTGCACCAGCGCCAACCAGGCCTCATGATCTTTGCGGACTTCTTCGGCGGGGATGATCTCTTCGGTGTTGGTGTCAAAGCTCCAAAGGATAACGGCCAGCAGCATCGTAAGCGTCATCAGCGCGGCCAGCCACCAGATCCACCAGACCAGGGCAAACATCCAGACACCACTGAACACACACAGCAGGAACCCGATGCCGGTATTGCGCCGCATCTCGATATCTTCGTAAGCGTCGGGCGTTGGGTAAGCCTGCCCGCGTTCCTTGGCAGCTGCGAAATCGTCCCGATCCGTGACCTGTGGGATGATCGCAAAGTTATATTCGGGCGGAGGGGACGGGATCGACCATTCCAGCGTGCGCCCATCCCAGGGGTCGCCCACAGGAACGCGCGTGCTGTCACGGTCGCGGATGCTGACCCAAAGCTGCACCAGGATCGACAGCAGCGCCCCCAGAATGACCAGAGCGCCAATGACCGCCACGATCATATAGGGGTGGAAACTGGGATCCTCCCAACTGAAAGAGCGGCGCGGCATCCCCATCAGGCCCACGAAATAAAGCGGCAGGAAGGTCAGCATGAAGCCAACCGTCCAAAGCGCCACGCTGATGCGCCCCCAGCTTTCGTTCAATCGGAAGCCAAAGGCCTTGGGGAACCAGTAATTGTAGGCCGCAAGCAGCCCAAACAACACGCCGGGAAGCAACACATTGTGGAAATGGGCCACCAAAAACAGGGTGTTGTGCACCTGATAATCAACGGTCGGATTGGCAAGGATCACACCGCTGAGCCCGCCGATCACAAACAGCATCAGGAAGGCCAGACCATAGAGCATGGGTACCGAGAACCGGATCCGCCCGCGCCAGAGCGTGGCCATCCAGTCATAGACCTTTACCCCGGTCGGAATGGCAATCAGCATCGTTGCGATGCCAAACACCGCATTGATCAGGGCGCTTTGGCCCATGGTAAAGAAATGGTGCAGCCAGACGGTAAAGGACAGGATCGCAATCGACATGGTGGCAATCACCAGCGAGTTATATCCATAGAGCCGTTTGGCCGAGAAGGTGGCGAAAATCTCGGAATAGATCCCATAGGCGGGCAGCACCAGCAGATAGACCTCGGGGTGGCCGAACAGCCAGAACAGGTTGGCATAATTCATCATGTTGCCGCCCAGATCATTGGTGAAAAAGTGGAAATCCAGATACCTGTCTGCCGCCAGCAACAACGCGGCAACCCCCAAAGGCGGCATCGCAAAGATGATCAGGATCGAGCTGCAAATAATCGTCCAGCAATACATCGGCAGACGCGTGAACTTCATCCCCGGTGCACGCAGCTTATAGATCGTTACGGCAAAATTGATCCCCGTCAGGGTGGTGCCTATCCCTGAGACGACAATGGCCCAGATCCAGTAATCAGGCCCCACACCCGGATTAAACGCAGCACCGGTGAAGGGCGGATAGGCTGTCCACCCGCCGGTCGAGAACTCGCCCACCACCAAAGACACCATCAGCATCATGCCCGCCGAAACCGTCAGGCCCAGCCCGATCTGGTTCATCACCGGAAAGGCCACATCACGCGCGCCGATCATCAACGGCACAACATAGTTCGCCACCCCAAAGACAAAGGGCACGGCAACAAAGAAGACCATGATGGTGCCATGGGTGCTGAAGAGCTCGGCGAAATGTTCCGCCTCAAGGAATCCGTCGCCGGGCCCTGCGGCCTGTTGCGCGCGCATCACCACGCCTTCCAGCACACCGCGCGCCAGCATCACGATGGCAAAGACGATATACATGATGCCGATCTTCTTGTGATCCACACTGGTCAGCCAATCGCGCCACAATGGACCCCAGAGGCGGAACCAGGACAAAAGCCCAACGACAGCCACCACTCCGACAACAACAATTGCAGCGGCGGCGTTGGCGACGATCTCATTGGCGCCGGGGTTCTGGATCAGACCAGCGATGGGAAAGGCATCCCAGGTTAGCCGCCCAAAGAAACCACTGTCGGTAGAGGTCATTGGCCAAACTCCGTCGTGCCCGGTTGGTCGGCGACCGCCAAAGGCTCACCGCTGTGATACCGGCGCAGAATGCTGTGAAACAGATCGCCTTCTTCTAAGGTGAAATACAGCGCGTTCAGTGGCATCTGTGCAGTGCCCAATGCTTTTTGTGCCTCATCCCGGTCCGTCCGCATGGCCAGAGTGCGATAGGTCTGATCGGTCAGCGGAATGCCATTTGCGCGCACACTTTCGACCCATGCGTTGAAATCCTCGGGCTGCATGGCCTGGGTTAGAAACTTCTGCTTGGTAAAGCCGCGCCCGGTATATTGCGTGTTTTCACCTTGCATGGTCTTGGGCGTATCAGCCACCAAATGCAGTTGCGTGGACATGCCCGGCATTGCATAGATCTGACCGGCAAGGGCTGGGATCATAAAGGATTGCATGACCGTATCGGTGGTGAGTGTCATCGCCACCTGTTGTTTGATCGGGATGCCCAGCTCTCCCACACTGGCGATGCCCAGATCGGGATAGATGAACAGCCATTTCCAATCGAGGCCAACCACCTGCACCCTCAGCGCAGGTTCTTCTCCGAACGACGCGCTGTAGGGGTCCAGCCGATGGGTTGCCTTCCACAGGTAAAAGGACAAGATCGCCACGATCACCACCGGCACGCCCCACATCAGGAATTCCAGCCGCGCCGAGAAATCCCATTCTGGCCGATAGGCAGCCGCGCTGTTTTTCCGGCGACGGTACCGCAACGCAATCAGAGGCACGAAAACCAGAACAGGTATAACGGCGATCAGGATCAGCGCTGTGGCACGGAGCAGATGGGTTTTCTGGACAGCAGCAATCGGGCCTTGCGGGTCCATGAAACTGTCGCTGGCCAAAGCCAATTGCACCGAAGCGAAGACGATAAGTAGGCTCGCGGCAAGCACCCCAAAGGCAGGACTTTTCCGGAAATACACCACGCCTGCGCGCCTCCCTTACCTTCTCAAAATCACTGCAACTATCGGCAGAGTTTCGGATTTTCTCAAGGCTTTTCGCGCCGGGCCCGGATGTGTTGACATCACATTCGATGTAACCGCATTTTTCTTGTATGCGTTTGGGCCTTTTCTTTTTGTCTTTGATCTTGTGGGCAAGCTGCGCTGCCGCTCAGGATCGCGCGGCGATTGAGCGTCAGTTTCAAACCTGGCTGCAAGAGGAGGTGTGGCCCCGCGCAAAGGCAAAAGGCGTGTCGCGGCGCACCATGGAGCAAGCCTTTGACGGGGTGACGTTGAACTGGAAACTGCCGGATCTGGTTCCACCCGGCACGCAAGCCAGACCCTCTGAACAGTCGCAGGCCGAGTTCGGCTCGCCCGGGCGCTATTTCAATGCCAACACGGTGCAAGGCACGACTGCGGTGGGGCGGAAGATGACGAAGCGTCATGCATCCGTTCTGGCGCGTGTCGAGGCGGACACCGGCGTGCCCGCGCGTATCCTGTTGGCGATCTGGGGCCGTGAAAGCGGATATGGGCAAGTGTCGATCCCTCATGACGCCTTTCGCGTGCTGGGCACCAAAGGGTTCATGAGTACGCGGGCCGCGTATTTCACTACCGAATTGATTGCAGCCCTTCAAATCGCCGAAGCAGGGCATGTGGACCCGCGCAACATGAAAAGCAGTTGGGCGGGTGCTTTGGGACAGCCACAGTTCATGCCGTCGAATGTGCTGGCTTATGCGGTGGACGGCAATGGCGATCGTCGCGCCGATATCTGGGGCTCGGCCGAGGATACACTCGCCTCGATTGGAAATTACCTGAAACAACACGGCTGGGTTACCGGGCGCGACTGGGGGTTCGAAGTTGTCGTGCCCGCCTCCCTGTCTTGTGCGCTGGAAGGGCCGGATCAGGGGCGGAGCATTCAGGAATGGGTCGATCTGGGCGTCACACGCATCTCGGGCCGCCCGTTTCCGGCGCATGAGTTGCGGGGGGAGGGATTCTTGATGATGCCTGCCGGTCGCAATGGACCTGCATTTGTGGTCACCCCGAACTTCTACGTTCTCAAAGACTATAATTTCAGCGACCTCTATGCGCTGTTTGTGGGCCATGTCGGGGATCGGATTCAATATGGCATTGGTGATTTCAAAGCCGGTTGGGCGGCTGTTGGGGGGCTCGACCGGTCCGATGTTGCGGCAATGCAGTTGGCTCTAGAGCAGATGGGCCATGACGTTGGCGGTGTCGACGGCCTGGCGGGTTACAAAACGCGCCGTTCGATCGGGCGCTGGCAAGAGGCAGTGGGCGAACAGCCTACATGTTTTCCCGAAGCTGAAATGAAGAGAAAGCTAAAGCCTTGAAGCAACCCGCCAGTGGGTAGAATCAAGCCGGGACCGAAGGGTTTTTCGGGAAAACCAAGGCAACAATTCCATTGAACCCAAAGAACGGTGCGCAAATCAGCCGCGCATCGTTCTCATTTCGGAAACAGTATTCCATTCTGCCTTACGCATAGGGAAAGGAACGAGTGTATTTGAAGGGGGGAAACTGGTCTCTTTGTTCACCGTAAACGACCCTTCTTTGACAGGCTGCCAAGCCACTCACCAGAGGGACGGCCCGAGATCAAAGCGGGGCAAAGCGGTGAAATTTTTGGCAAAACACTGCGTCAAAACCGCTCGGTAAGGGCGAGCCTAAGCGAATACCGATCGATCTCGGGGGGGCACAGGCTCTGCATGATACGCCCAAAATCGCGTTTTCATCCTTCGCAGATCAAAGGCGTCGCGGGTCTACAGGTTTTGACTCTTTGTGCCCCGGATGGCAGGATTCGACCACTTGAAGCCTTGGCAGGTCAATCGGATTGAATGCCAAACCTGGCAAGACTAAGAGAACACACCGGCGCACCACATTTTCCGGTTACGAGTGAAATTTGAGAGGTCACATGACACGTAAAGTCACGAAAGCTATTTTCCCCGTTGCCGGGCTAGGAACACGGTTCCTTCCTGCGACAAAGTCGGTGCCAAAAGAGATTATGACACTGGTCGACCGACCGCTGGTTCAATATGCAATTGATGAGGCGCGGGCCGCTGGCATCAAGGAATTCATTTTTGTCACGTCACGCGGCAAGTCCGCGCTTGAAGATTATTTCGATCACAATCTGGTGTTGGAACAAGAGCTGCGCAATAAAGGCAAGGAAGCGTTGCTGGACACTTTGGCAGCAACCAATATGGAAAGCGGTGCCATTGCCTATATCCGTCAGCACAAAGCGCTGGGTCTAGGCCATGCGGTCTGGTGCGCCCGTCGCCTGATCGGAAACGAGCCTTTTGCGGTTATGCTGCCGGATGACGTAATCGCAGCGGACAAGCCTTGTCTGCAGCAAATGGTCGAAGCTTATCAAGAGACCGGTGGCAACATGGTGGCAACCATGGAAGTCGCACCCGAAAAGACGAGCGCTTATGGCGTTCTTGATGTCCAAGAGGACATGGGCGCCGTTGTGACCGCCCGCGGCATGGTTGAAAAACCCGCGCCCGAAAAGGCGCCATCTAATCTGGCCGTGATCGGACGGTACATCCTGGCACCTTCCGTTCTGGACAACCTCAATGAAATGAAGGTCGGCAGCGGTGGCGAGATTCAGTTGACCGACGCGATTGCACAGGACATCAAGAATGATGTCTCGGTCTTTGGGTATAGGTTCAAAGGTCAGCGTTTTGATTGCGGCTCAAAATCCGGGTTCCTGCAGGCCACTGTGGCCTTTGCGCTGGCACGGGACGATTTGCGCGAAGACCTGAACAACTATCTGCATGACATCATTGCCGCAGATCGGGCTGCTCAGTAACGATAGCCTCTTCACCTTTGTTGCAATCATTGCGATATGCTGGTGCCAAAGTCATACAAAGGCAGCAGCATTATGAATAAAGTCTATCCTGTGATCCTGTGCGGTGGCTCTGGCACGCGTTTGTGGCCCCTGTCGCGAAAAAGCTATCCCAAGCAGTTCGTCCCTTTGATCGGAGAGACGAGCCTGCTTCAGGACTGCGCTGACCGGTTACAGGGGCCGACTGAAACGCCGTATGCCAAGCCATTGATCCTGACCAACGAAGCGTTTCGCTTTGTGGTGCCGGAACAATTGGCTTCTGTGGGTATTGATCCCGGTCCGGTCCTGATCGAACCGGACGGGCGCAACACGGCACCCGCCGTCCTGGCTGCGGCACTGCACCTGGCGGCAAGCGACCCGGATGGCGTGATGATCGTAGCACCCTCGGATCATGTTGTGCCCGACAAAGCGGCCTTTCATGCGGCCGTGGAAAAGGGTCTGACGGCAATCACCGAGCGCAAGGATCTGGTGACCTTCGGGATCACACCGGATCGCCCGGAAACCGGCTATGGTTATCTGAAACTCAGCCAGAAACCGGATCAATCGGGCCTGCCTGTCGCTTTGGAACAGTTTGTGGAAAAACCGGATTTGGCCACAGCAGAGGCAATGGTGGCCGATGGCAGTTTCTTGTGGAATTCGGGCATCTTCCTGTTTGCCGTGCGCGACATTATCGCAGCGTTCGAAACGCACGCACCGGAACTGATGCAGCCGGTGCGCCAAGCGGTCGAAAAGGCGCAAAGCGATCTGGGCTTTTTGCGCCTGGATCCAGAGGCCTGGAACGCGGTTCAGGACATCTCGATCGACTATGCGGTTATGGAGAAAGCCGGCAACCTCAGCGTTGTACCCTACGCGTCAGGCTGGTCCGATGTGGGCAGTTGGTCTGCGGTGCAAGAGCTTAGCAATCCCGACGCAAACGGCGTGGCTACAACCGGTGAGGTCACGACAATCGACTGTCAGAACGTCCTCGTCCGCTCGGAATCTCCGGCGCAAGAGGTTGTTGCGATGGGGCTTGAGAACGTGATCACCGTCGCCATGCCCGATGCGGTGCTGGTGGCCAGCATGGACAAGGCGCAGGATGTTAAACAGGCGGTCGCCGCGCTGAAAGCCAAAGGCGCCAAACAGGCCGAACAATTGCCGGTGGATCACCGACCCTGGGGCTGGTTCGAAAGCCTGGTGATCGGTGACCGGTTTCAGGTCAAACGCATTCATGTGCATCCCGGTGCCGCGCTGAGCCTGCAATCGCATCACCACCGTTCTGAACATTGGATCGTGGTGGAAGGCACAGCAAAGGTCACCATTGATGAAGAGGTCAAGCTGGTCTCGGAAAACCAGTCGGTTTATATCCCGCTGGGCGCGGTTCACCGGATGGAGAACCCAGGCAAAGTGCCAATGGTACTGATCGAGGTTCAGACCGGTGCCTATCTGGGCGAAGATGATATCGTCCGCTACGAAGACATCTACGCACGCAGTTAACACGCGGGCAGGAGCCTTGGCCCCTGCCCCAAACAGCGGCTCAAACCTTTCCAAATCCTAATCCGGGCGTTCGGCCTGGTCAGGCGGGATTCATGCGCGTCACGGCAGTGTGGCGCGCAATCAGCGCCGGACCGACAGCCACAGGAGGATGCCCGATGTCGCAAAACTCACCCCGTTTGAAACTGCCGTTTCTTCAACCGTCACAGGCCCAGAAACACGTCACCCATAACGAGGCCCTGCGCGAGCTGGATCTGGTGGTGCAGTTGAGCTTAGTCACGATGAACGCAGCAACGCCCCCTGCGGTGCCGTCCCAGGGCGACATTCATGCCTTGGGCGCGGCACCCTCAGCGGAATGGGCCGATCACGGTGGCGAGCTTGCCGCGTGGTTGGACAATGCCTGGCATTTTGTAACGCCCGCCCAAGGCTGGCGCGCCTGGGATCAATCCGCGGGTCAGTTGAAGGTTTGGGATGGCAGCGCGTGGAACGATCCGCCGCTTTCGACGCAAAACTTGCCCGGTGTTGGGATCGCGACCACTTCGGACAGCACCAACCGCCTGTCGGTGCGTGGCCCGGCCACATTGCTGAGCCATGATGGGGCAGGACATCAGCTGAAGATCAACAAGGCAGGCGCAGGCGATACCGCATCGCTGTTGTTTCAATCGAACTGGACCGGCCATGCCGAAATGGGTCTGGCGGGCAATACCGGGTTTTCGATCAAAGTGTCTGCTGATGGCAGCACCTGGAATGATGCGCTGGCGTTCGACCCGGCGACGGGCGTTGCCAGCGGGACGGCGGTGCAAAGCAGCGCCGACGACACCACTACAGGGCGTCTGATGCGGGCCGATTACGGCTATGGTCCCGGCAATCTTTTGGGCACGGTCTCGGAAAGCGGCGGCACGCCCACAGGCGCGGTGATTGAGCGCGGGTCGAACGCCAACGGAGACTATGTGCGTTTTGCCGATGGAACGCAGATCTGCACGGTGACGCTTTCGGCGGTTGACTGCACCAATGCCACCGGCGCGCTGTTTGCCAGCGCCGTGTTCACCTGGGATTTCCCGATGGGTTTCGCCACAAGCGCCACCCCTGCCGTCAGCGGTGCGGCTGGTGCAGCGAGCCGTTTTCTGGGCCTCGACGCGCCATCTGGCACGCAAGCCAGCGGTCAAGTCCTGTCGGCGGTATCAGACCCAACCCAGCTGGCCCCCACTCTGGTGGCCATTGGTCGCTGGGTCTGAAGCTGGTTTTTCAGGCGGTTACTTGGACCGGATCTCGGTATCCGCCTGATCCAGGAACCAGGCATAGGTTTCGCGAATACCGTCCTCAAGGCCAATACCTGCGCGCCAGCCCATATCGGCCAGGCGCGATACGTCCATCAGCTTGCGCAGGGTGCCGTCGGGCTTGCTGACATCCTGCGTGATACGGCCCGTAAATCCGGTGGTCTTCGCCACCATCGCCGCTAGCTCTGCGATTGAGACATCCTGACCGCAACCCACGTTGATATGGCTCAGCATCGGTTCGGTATTGGCCTCGTAAACATCACGCGGCAGATCCAGCACGAACAAAGACGCCTCGGCCATGTCGTCCACATGCAGGAACTCGCGCCGGGGTTTGCCAGTGCCCCAGATCACCACCTCATCCAGCCCGTCACGCTGCGCTTCGTGGAAACGGCGTATCAGAGCGGGCAGAACATGGCTGTTTTCGGGGTGGAAGTTATCGCCTGGGCCATAAAGGTTGGTCGGCATGACCGAGCGGTAGTCGACCCCGTGCTGCCGGTTATAGCTTTCACACAGTTTGATCCCGGCGATTTTCGCGACTGCATAGGGCTCATTCGTGGGCTCCAGCACACCGGTCAACAGCGCATCTTCGCGCATCGGCTGTGGCACCGCACGCGGATAAATGCACGAGCTGCCCAGTTGCAGCAGATGTTTGACCCCAGCGTCAAAGGCCTGATGGATCACGTTACATTCGATCATCAGGTTGTCGTAGATGAAATCCGCAGGATAGGTGTTGTTGGCATGAATGCCGCCCACCTTGGCAGCCGCCAGTATGACCACATCGGGGTGTTCCGCCTGCATGAAGTCGCGCACCTGCGCCTGGCTGGTCAGATCCAGCTCGGCATGGGTGCGTGTGATCAGCTCCAACGCCTCACCTTCGGCCTGACATGCTTGCAAACGACGCAAGATCGCGCCACCCACCATGCCGCGATGGCCTGCTACATAGATCTTGCGCATCGCAAACCCCTCCTCAGCCGTTTTCCAGGCTGACCGGCAGGTCGAACCCGTGCTCTTTCAGCAGCGCGTGGCGTTTGGCGGTTTTCAGATCTTCGACCACCATCTCGGCGCACATCTCTTGCACGGTCAGTTCCGGAACCCAGCCCAGCTTGGCCTTGGCGTTGCTGGGATCACCCAGAAGCGTCTCAACTTCGGCAGGGCGGAAATACTGGGGGTCGATGCGCATGACCACGTCGCCCACCTTCAGCGCCGGAGCATTGTCGCCCTCAATCGCGGTCACGGTGGCGATTTCATCAACGCCGGAACCGGAGAATTCCAGCGTCACGCCCAGTTCGGCTGCGGACCATTCAATGAACTGACGCACGGAGTATTGCACTCCAGTCGCGATGACAAAATCTTCGGGTGTGTCCTGCTGCAGCATCATCCACTGCATCCGCACATAATCCTTGGCATGGCCCCAATCGCGCAGGCTGTCGATATTGCCCATATAAAGACAACTCTCAAGCCCCTGGGCGATATTGGCCAAGCCACGCGTGATCTTGCGGGTTACGAAGGTTTCCCCCCGACGCGGGCTTTCGTGGTTAAACAGGATGCCGTTGCAGGCATACATGCCATAGGCCTCGCGGTAGTTCACCGTGATCCAATAGGAATAGAGCTTGGCCACAGCATAAGGCGAGCGCGGGTGAAACGGTGTGGTTTCCCGCTGCGGGGTTTCCTGTACAAGACCATAAAGCTCGGACGTTGAGGCCTGATAGAAACGGGTCTTTTTCTCAAGCCCGAGAAACCGGATCGCTTCCAGCAAACGCAGGGTCCCGATGGCATCAACGTCGGCGGTGTATTCGGGCGATTCAAAGCTGACCGCCACATGCGATTGCGCGCCAAGGTTATAAACCTCGTCGGGCTGAACCTCCTGAATGATGCGCGTCAGGTTCGACGTATCGCTCAGATCACCATAATGCAGACGCAGCTTTGGGTTTGGCTCGTGCGGATCCTGATAGATATGGTCGATCCGTTGCGTGTTGAACGAAGACGCTCGCCGTTTGATCCCGTGCACCTCATATCCCTTGGCCAGCAGAAATTCGGCGAGATACGAGCCGTCCTGACCGGTAATGCCGGTGATCAATGCTGTCTTGGTCATAGATGTGTCCTATTCGATGCTAAATCCGTCTTTGTCGCCCAAAAACAGGATCATTGCGCCGAATGCAACCCAACCTGAGCGTCAGGCATTGAATCCGGCGGAACTTTCCCCGAGTGTGTGCGCGCCAGCATCGGTATTGAGTAACAAAGGATATTAACGAATGCGTATTGCGATGATTGGCACCGGTTATGTCGGCCTGGTGTCGGGAGTGTGTTTTTCAGATTTTGGCCATGACGTCATTTGTGTCGACAAGGCCGCCAGCAAGATCGAGATGCTGCAATCCGGTGAGGTTCCGATTTTTGAACCGGGACTGGATGTGTTGATGGCCAAGAACGTGGCTGCGGGTCGGCTCAGCTTTACAACAGATCTGGCCGCTGCGGTGGATGGGGCCGACGCGGTGTTCATCGCGGTCGGAACGCCCACGCGGCGCGGGGATGGTCATGCAGATCTGACCTATGTGATGGCAGCCGCCGAGGAAATTGCACATGCGCTGACCGACTACACTGTTGTCGTGACCAAATCGACGGTTCCGGTGGGTACCAACCGTCAAGTGCATCAGGTGATCTCGGCAGCTAATCCCAATGCCGCTTTTGATGTGGCCTCTAACCCGGAATTTCTGCGTGAAGGCGCGGCGATTGACGATTTCATGCGCCCCGACCGTGTCGTTGTCGGGGTCGAAAACGACCGGGCCGCAGATGTCATGGCCGAGATCTACCGCCCGCTCTACCTGCGCGACTTCCCGATCCTCACTACCGATCTGGAAAGCGCTGAGATGATCAAATACGCGGCCAACGCCTTTCTGGCGACCAAGATCACCTTCATCAACGAAATCGCTGGGCTCTGCGAACGGGTTGGTGCCGATGTGAAAGAGGTGTCACGCGGGATGGGCCTGGACGGGCGGATCGGCAACAAGTTCCTGCATGCCGGCCCCGGCTATGGTGGGTCGTGTTTCCCCAAGGACACCGCTGCTTTGGCCCGGATCGGGCAGGATCATGCGCACCCGATGCAGATCACCGAAACCGTCATGCGGGTGAATGACGAAGTCAAAAAGCGGATGATCGAAAAGATCCGCGAGGCTTGCAACGACAGTTTCAACGGCAAGACCATCACCATTCTGGGTGTGACCTTCAAACCCAATACCGATGACATGCGCGAGGCGCCATCGCTGTCGATCGTCCCTGCCCTGATCGGTGGCGGCGCGCAGGTCCGCGTGGTTGATCCGCAAGGCCGCGCCGAAGGCGAAGAGCTGTTGCCGGGCGTACACTGGGCCGATGATCCCTATCAAGCGGCCAAGGATGCCGACGCTGTGGTATTGCTCACCGAATGGAACGAATTCCGCGCGCTCAACCTTGCCGATCTGGCACAGGCAATGAAAACCCCCCGCATGGTCGATTTGCGCAACATCTACTCGAAACGTTCAGCGCTGAAATCCGGGTTCGAGACTTATGTAGGTGTTGGGCGGTGATGTCGAACCTGGCCGCAGGCCGCTAAAGCCATTCATTTGAGGATTGGTCATCACAACGGAGCCAATGTCGTTGTTGTTCCCGCGTGCGAAAAAGCCAGGTCAGGTCAAACCACGGTTCGCGCGATCTTTAGTGGCAGAATGAATTACGGCCCGCCATCACTACGGCGGGCCGCGATGCTTCGTAGGACCTTCAGAAACGGAACTCGATTCCGATGTTTCCACCAAAGGTATAGTCGCCTGAACTGCTGCCGAATCCGGTTTCTCCGGTGACCTCGGCAAACAGACTAGTTCTGGACGATACGGCCACATTGCCGCCCAGGGTCAGACCAGCCGTGTTCGCCCCGCGCTCGGTCAGGACCGTATTCTGCCCGAAGGCAACAGACGTTTCATTTTCGAAAGCATGGTAATAGTCGGCCTGACCAAACAGAACCGCATCGCCAGCCAATGTGTGTTCGGCGCGCAGACCCATCGCAAACGACCATCCTGCGCGCGGCTACATCATCTACCGGTCCGCTTGCGCAACGCAAACCGACCGGTAGGAATTTTGAAAACACCAGACGATCAGGCGTTGCCGACGTTGGCGCGGTCTTTTTTCTTCAAGAGGGTCATCGCAATCGGGACGATGATGATCGTGAGAAGAATGATGGACAGAACCAAAGACACCGGACGCTGCCAGAAGAGGTTCATGGTTCCCTGCGAAATGATGTAGGTTTGCAGGAAAGTTTCTTCTGCCATTGAGCCCAACACCAGAGCCAAGACGGTCGCTGCAGGTGAATAGCCATAGCTTTTCATCGCAAAGCCGACCAAGCCACTGAGCACAAGAATCCAGGTCTCGATGATGCTCGCGTTGATCGCATAGGCACCGATGATACACAGCAATACGATGACGGGCACCACGTTGACATAAGGAATGTCCAAGAACTTTACGAAAAGCGGGATGGCGAAAATGCTCATCGCGATCAGGATCATATTGCCCAGATACATGCTGGCAATCAGTCCCCAGACGAATTCCGGGTCGTTGACGATCAGCAACGGACCGGGCTGCAAGCCCCACATCAGGAACGCGCCAAGCAGAACCGCGGTCGCGCCAGAGCCGGGAATACCCAGCGACAGCAGTGGAACCATAGCGCCAGCAGACGCCGCGTTGTTTGCAGCTTCAGGCGCAACCAGCCCACGCATTTCACCTTTGCCGAATTTCTCGGGATCTTTGGCGACTTTCTTTTCGACCGAATACCCGATGATCGACCCAAGCGTAGCGCCCGATCCCGGCAGCACGCCAGCGATGAAACCGATGGCCGATCCACGCCAGAATGTCCAACGCGACTCGTAGTAGTCTTGTTTGTTGGGCCAAAACTCCTTGTCACGAAAGCTGACCCGAAGCCGTTTTGCAGGTTGCCGGTGCTGGCCATTGAGGATGCAATGCAGCAACTCGCCAATACCGAAAAGGCCAATGGCAACGGCGACAAAATAGACACCGCCAATCAGCTCTGCTGAACCAAAGGTATAGCGTTGCTGGCCGCTCATGACGTCAACGCCAACTGTACCGATGGCAAAACCGATCAGGGCCGAGATAAAGCCTTTGAACTTGTTGTCCCCCATCATGGTGGTCAGCATGAGCAAACCGACCGCGATGATCAGAAAATATTCGGATGGACCAAAAGAGGCAGCAAAATTGGCAAGCGAAGGCGCCAACGCTGTGATGAGGATAACGCCGATGGTTCCACCAAAGAACGATGCAATGGCCTGCATTACCAGCGCGGGCCCCGCGCGGCCCTTTTGGGCGAGTGGATAGCCATCAATCGTTGATGCAACGGTCGCCGATTCACCGGGTGTATTGATCAGGATCGACGTAATCGTGCCCCCGTACATCGAGCCATAGTAGATACCCGCGAGCATGATGATCGCGATAGTGGGCGTCAGCCCGAACGTCATTGGAATAAGCACCGCGATCCCAGCGGCCGGACCGAAGCCCGGAAAGAGACCGACGATCATTCCAAGGAACGCGCCGATGACAAGAAAAAGAAAGCCCTCTGGCGAAGCAGCAACGCTTAATCCAAGCGAGAGGTTTGCAGCGATTTCAGCAAGCATGTGATTGGTCCTCTGTCATTCGTTGTGGCGCGTCAGAAGCCAAACGGACTTGTGGGCAACGAGGCGTTCAACAGGATCTTGAACAGCCCGTACAAAAACGCAGGCAGAGCGATGCTGTAGATCACATTGCTGATGACCTGTTTGCGGTTGAACGTGAAAAGGAAGACAAGCATGAAGATGACCATTGCAAGGAACGCACCAACAGGCTTCATGATCGCGACCATTGCGCAGATGTATATGAAGACAATGAACACATCGCGGCCAAATGCTTGACCACCATCGATGCCATGGGCATCCACACCCAGCGCGTCGGCCTTGGCCTCGGTTTCAGGATCAGCTTGATGCGAAGGAACAACGCCCGAGCGCACTTGCTCTTGCTCCTCGCGCCAGTCTCCCCACAGGTTGATTGCGCAGGAAATGACCATCAACACGCCAATTACGAGAGGGAAGAACCCTGCGGCGGGCCTGCCGGATGAGGTCAAAAGCGTTAATGTGTTGATGCCGTAGAGTGTATAGCCGACAGCCAAAACAAGCAGTCCAGCGGCGAACCACTTTTTCATCGGATCTCCCCCCTTTCCGATTGGAGTTAGACAGCAAACGGGCGCCCCCGAGGGAGCGCCCGCGATTGTACATTGATTATTCCTGGATTGCGCCGATTTCGACCAGAGTCGCGCGGTACTTGGTGCTGGTGTCTTCCAGGTAGGCTGCGAACTCGTCGCCCCAGATCGGGTTGCCGGACATACCGTTCTTGACCAGGTACTCTTCCCATTCAGGTGTATCGATCACTTTTTTCAGCGTTTCGATCCACCAGTCCTGAACAGCCGGGTCCAGATCGTTGGGCATAACAACGCCGCGCGGCAGCGAGAAACTGAAATCGTAGCCCAGTTCCATAAAGGTCGGAACGTCGGGGTTGTTGGTGCTGCGGGCTGTGTCTGAAAACGCCAGCGCCTTCAAAGTTCCGGCTTCAAGTTGCCCTGAAACTTCGGACGGGTTGGCGACAACCGCGTCAACACTGCCGGACGTCAGCGCGGTAACAAGTTCACCGCCCGAGCCGATCGGGACATACTCAAATTCGATACCAGCTGCATTTGCGAAAAGCGCGGCGGTTACACGCTCGGGTCCGGCCGAGCCGCTGCCCGCGATGGTCACGCGACCTGCCTTTGCCGCGTCGACAAATGCGCCAACGTCACCGAAATCCGAGTCGGAGCGGACAACCAGCAGCATTGCGTCACTTGCAAGCAGGCCGATTGGCGTGAAGTCAGCAAAGGTCCAATCGGTGTCGGCCACCAAAGGTGTTCCGATAAAGTTGCCGCTGGTGGACGTCAGGCGATACGGATCACCTGCTTTGCCTGCGACATAGCTAAAGCCAACGGCACCACTGCCACCTTCGCGGTTTTCGACAACGATGTTGTTATCGAACAGCTCGTATTTGCGCAGAATGTCGACAACGGTGCGCGACATACGGTCGTTACCGCCGCCCGGACCAAATGCAATTGTATAGGTAAGACGCTCGGACGGATAGTCCTCCGCAACCGCCGGCATCGCAAAAACGGCCGATGCGGCAGCTGCTGCAAGCATAGTAAAAGTTCTTCGCATGATCATATGGTGTCCTCCCTTTGACCACATTGCTTTTTACGATCTGATAGTGCAATATTCACATGGATTGCACGTTGTCAAATAGAAAAGCATAAATCTTAGAGGTCAGTCTTGTTATATTAAGACCAGTGAACTAGTAATATGCTGTAATATATAACTTAAATTAAAAGACTGCCTGCTCAACAAGATACAAAATAGTTTTTTATTATTGTAATATGCAAAAAATCTAAGTAAGAGCTGGCCAACAACCGTTTATCGAAGCGAATAGCCCTCGGGAGGAAGAGAAATGAAGATTATGACCTTGCCATGCGACGGGATTGGCCCAGAAATCATGGCCGCGACCTTGGAAGTTGTTGAAGCTGCCAACAACCGCTTCGGCTTGGGTCTGACATTTCACGAGGAAGAATCGGGCTTTGTCAGTCTGAAAAAGCACGGCATCACGCTGCGAGAAGAGGTATTGGACCGGGCGCGGACCGAGTTTGACGGCGTGATTCTCGGCACCCAGTCCCACATGGACTATCCGCCAGTGGTCGAGGGCGGGCGCAACGTGTCCGCTGGCTTTCGAATTGGGTTGGACCTGTATGCAAACGTCCGCCCGGCGCGCAGCCGCGACTTCTTGCCGAACAAGGCCGAAGGCATGGATCTGGTCATCATGCGCGAAGCGACGGAAGGGTTCTATCCGGACCGCAACATGTACAAAGGCGTCGGCGAGATGATGCCGGACCCGGACATGGCTCTTTCGGTGCGCAAAATCACACGTCACGGATCAATGCGGATTTGCCGCGAAGCCTTTAAGCTGGCGATGCAGCGCGACAAAAAAGTCGCGGCGATTCACAAAGCAAACTCGTTCCTGATGACCGATGGTCTGTTCCTTGAATGCTTCCGCGAGGTTGCAAAGGATTATCCCGAGGTTGAAACGGAAGAGCTGATTGTTGACGCGTTTGCCGCGCTGTTGGTCCGCCAGCCGCAGAAATACGACGTCGTTGTCGCAACCAATTTCTACGGTGACATCCTGTCCGACCTGGCTTCCGAGCTTTCCGGCTCGCTTGGGCTTGCAGGGTCCATCAACGCGAACGCGGAAACCGGTCTTTGCTGTGCGCAGGCGCAACATGGTTCGGCGCCTGATATTGCCGGGCAGAATGTCGCAAACCCCACATCACTTATTCTGTCCGCTGCCATGATGTTGATCTGGCTGGGCGAGCAGCGCGGCGTTCAAAAGCTGATGGATGCAGGGCAGGCAATTGCTGACGCGGTTGACGTAGTCATCGACGATCCTGCCAAACGCACCCGAGATCTTGGTGGAACGGTGAACACCGACGCATTCGGAACGCTCGTCGCTCAGGAAGTCGCCAAGGTTGCCGTAGCGGCTTGATTACTCCCTCCCAGCAGGGCATTGCCCTATACGTCTGGTGGCGTCGTCCCGTGACGGCGTCACCTCTCTTTAAGTGAGGTTGCGATGAAACAGATGCCTCGATTGGCGTTGATACACGCCACCCGCGTCGCGATAGACCCAATCGAAACCGCTGCTCGGGACCTGTGGCCAGAGGCCGAAACGGTCACGATTCTGGAAGAAGGCCTGTCTGCTGATCGCCAGAAAAGTGACGAGCTTTCCCTGGATCTTTGGGACAGGATCGTCGGCCTTGCGCAATACGCGGAAAACCTGGGCGCTAGCGGAATCCTGTTCACCTGTTCGGCGTTTGGCCAGGCGATTGAAGATGCTGCAGATGGCGCAAGAGTTCCGGTCATGAAGCCTAACGAAGCGATGTTTGATGCGGCCTTTGCCCATGGTGACAACATCGCGATGATATACACTTTCGAGCCCGCAGCACCCGGCATGAAAGAAGAATTCAAAGAAGCGGCGGCGGCGCGTGGCAGCTCAGCGCGTCTTTCCAGCCACTTCGCCGAAGGTGCGCTGGACGCCAAACGAGCAGGCGACGACGCGACACATAACCGTCTGATTGCAAAGACGGCACAAAAGATCACCGGTGCCGATGCCATACTGCTGGCTCAGTTTTCGATGGCCGGCGCAGCCGACGCAGTGCGCGACGTGACCGATGTGCCGGTTTTGACAAGCCCCGAGGCCGCGATTGCCGAAATAAAACGGCGGGTCGAAACTCAAAAAGGCGAGGCATAAAATGCTGGTAGGCGTGATTGCAGATGATTTCACCGGAGCCAGTGATATCGCGAACACTCTGGCACAGGGGGTCGCCCCAGAGGGCGGATTGTATACGGCACAGTTTTCGGGCGTGCCAACTGGCCCTGCACCGAAACATGTCGAAGCAGGTGTAATCTCGCTGAAAAGCCGCACCGCGCCGATATCCGAAGCCGTAAGCGATAGCCTTGCGGCATTGCGCTGGTTGCGTGACCAGGGATGCCGCCAGTTCATCTTCAAATACTGTTCGACATTCGACTCGACAAAAGAAGGTAATATCGGCCCGGTCGCAGAGGCGTTGGCGGACGAACTGGACGCAAAAGGTGTTGTGTTCTGCCCGGCTTTTCCCACAGCTGGGCGCACGATCTATCAGGGTCATCTGTTTGTGAATGACCGTCTGTTGCATGAGTCTGGTTTGGAAAATCATCCGCTCACCCCGATGACGGATGCCAATATTCGCCGTTGGCTGGGGCATCAAACCAGCGAAAAAGTCGGCTTGGTTCCAATGTCAGTTGTTCGTCAGGGGCCAAACGCGGTAAGAACCGCCATCGAAGATGCCGAAGAACGGTTTCTGATTGCAGACGCCATATCAGACGAAGACCTGTTGGCTCTGGGCGAAGCTTTGCGTGACGCTCCCTTTATCACCGGGGGGTCGGGAATTGCTTTGGGTCTGCCAAGAAACTTTGACCGGGCATCCGCCAGAGAGGGACAACCATCTGGGTTCCAAGGCGTTTCGGGCCCCGAGGCTATTTTGGCCGGCTCCTGTTCTGGTGCCACTCGTGGTCAGGTTGATCTGCACGCCAAATCGCACCCGTCCCTGGCCATTGATGTCCCTGCGGTAATGGCCGGTGAAGTGACGCGCAAAACGCTGGTCGATTTCTATCAAGAGAATGCCGGGCAAAAGCCGCTGGCCTATTCGTCGGGCACGCCTGACGAAGTCCGCGCGCTGCAAGCGCGGTTCGGTCGCGAAAAGGTTGCCTCCAAATTGGATGCCTTGTTTGCGGATACGGCGCGGGATCTGGTTGAATTGGGCTATCGCAGGATCGTTGTCGCGGGCGGCGAAACTTCGGGAGCCGTTGCGCAATCGGTTACAAACGCGCTGCAAGCACCTGCAATGACTATTGGGCCAGAAATTGATCCAGGCGTTCCTGTCCTGACATTGGGCCAGGACACGCCATTGGCGCTGGCGTTGAAATCCGGCAATTTCGGAGCACCGGATTTCTTTTCCAAGGCCCTGCGCGTTATGGAGACAGGTTCATGACCGAAGCAGACCTTCGTCAACAAATGTCCGATCTTTGCCGTTCGCTTTATGAACGGGGCTTTTCGGTTGGAACGGCGGGAAATGTTTCCGCCAAACTGCCGGACGGCATTCTGATGACACCGACCAATGCCACTTTGGGCAGCATCGAGCCTGAGCGGATCGCCAAAATTGACCTAAATGGCGTCCATGTCGATGGCGACAAACCCACCAAAGAAGTGTTTTTACATCAGGCCTTTTATGAAACGCGCCCCGACGCAGGTGCCGTTGTGCATCTACATTCTACCTGGGCCACTGCTTTGTCCTGCTTGTCGGACACCGATCCGGACGACTGTATCCCACCGCTGACACCTTACGTGGTGATGCGTGTTGGGCCCGTCAAAATGGTTCCCTATGTCAAACCAGGGGATCCTAGATCGGGAGATCTGATCCGCGACCTGGAGGGCCGATATGGCGCGGTTCTCTTGGCAAATCACGGTCCGGTCGTTTCAGGCAAAGACCTGTTTTCTGCGGTTTGCGCCGCTGAAGAACTGGAAGAGACAGCAAAGCTTCTTGTGGCGCTGCGTGGGTTGCCCACACGGTTCCTGTCAGAAGCTGACGTGAGCGAATTAAAACAAACGTTTGGAAGGATCTGACCCATGAAAACCGCTGATCTGATTGATCGCCACGCCGCAGACCTGACGTTGGTGCATTTGCCGTTCCGTCAGTTTGGAACAAAGCCGTTCTTTGCCGCTCAGGTGCAGACGGTCAAATGCTTCGAGGACAACACCGAAGTGCGCGCGCAGCTTGAACAACCGGGTGAAGGTCGTGTGCTGGTGGTCGATGGCGGAGGCTCTACCCGCATCGCCTTGCTGGGGGACATTCTGGCAGAACTGGCAATCGAAAATGGCTGGGCGGGTTTGATCCTGAATGCTTCAATCCGCGATAGCGCCGAGGTCAATCAGATGGACACGTTGGTCTTTGCGTTGGCGACCAGCCCGGTGAAAAGCGCCAAAGCCGGATGGGGCAAGGTCGGCGATCCTGTCTCATTCGGGGGGGTCAAATTCACGCCTGGAGATTGGGTTTATGGCGATGCAGACGGTGTTTTGCACAGCCACAAAAAACTGATCTGACCGTTGCCGGAACAGGCCCAACGAACGGTGACAATCGGACCGCGCAAGCTGCGTGTGCTCGATCTCAGTTCATTGCTTGGCGATATGCTGCCGCGATTGCCGTATGTGCTGCGCTTGTTGGCCGAAAACCATCTGCGTGCAGGTGGCTCTTTGCCTGAGTTGCTGCGCGCGATGCGGGAACGACAGCCGGATTTCGAGTTCACGTTCCAGCCCAATCGCCTGCTGATGCATGACACAACATGCACGCCAGCACTCGCGGATGTGGCAGGGTTGCGTGACGCTTTGAAGGGCGTCTTGGGGACAAGATCAATGTCGAGATGCACCATTCCGGCACGCTTTTCGATCAGCAAAGCCAGATCCAGGGGCTCCAATTGGGTGGCACGCATATCATTTCGCCCACCGCAGGCATCTACAGCACGGTCGAGCCCAAGGTCGCGGCGTTGCAGCTGCCTTTCATGCTGAACACACCCGAAAAGATCCAGGCGGCCGTTGCTGATCCGGTGATCCGTGACGCGATCATGCCCGGTCTGAACAACCAAAACATCGAGATCGTCGCTGTTTGGATGAACGGCCCGCGTGACCTTGGCTATAAGGGTCAGGATCCGATTTTGCTGCCACAGGATGCGGAAGGGTTGAAAGTTCGTGTTCAGTCAGCTCCGATCTTTGTGAAAACTTGGGAGGCCGTCGGCGCAAATCCGGTTGGCATCAACTGGTCAGAAGCTCCGACCGCGCTTCAGCAGGGCGTTATCGATGCGGGCGAAGTCACCCCAAACTCATGGCGCGGATCGTCGACCTATCAGTTTGTTGACCATATCACAATGACAGACCACCAGTACTCGTTCTACCTGGTCGGGGCCAACAAACAGTGGTGGGATAGCATGCCCGATGACGTGAAGTCCGAGGTTCAGGCAGCACTGGCCGACGCAACAACCTGGAACATGGCGAAGAACACCGAAATCAACGGATCCGCTGCGGAGTATATTGCCGGTGAAGGCGTTGGTGTTCATTACCTGAACGATGAACAGCGTGCTGCATGGGCTGAGGCGATGAAACCAGTGTGGGACGAGCTTGGAACAGAGCTGGTCGGTGAAGAAGTCATGGTTCGCCTGAAGGAAATCGCTGGCGTGAGCTGAGCCGCAAAGATCCAGAGAACTCCCCAAAGGCCGCGTATTAACGAGCGCCTTACCTGGCAACGAGAGCGCCGTGCTTTCGTTGCCATTTTGCGTGCGGAGCCGGGCAGCGATGGGCGCGACTTCGACGCGACGCCCGAATGAAGCTCGGGATGTTGCCGCCACGGCCTTGTTCCTTGCAGGATCAGATGCGCGCCAGATCACCGGTCATATTCTGCCCGTCGACGGCGGTGCCACTTCTGCATTTCTTTCCTTGCGGCAATAGCGGGAATCGATCGCAACAAGATCTCGGCAAATCCACAACCGGTCCGGGCGAAAGCACAAGGCCAGAGGGATCACAGTCAAAGCATTTCGCTTGCCAAAAACGGCTCGGGGCTGTCGGTTTCTTCCAGGCTCTTATTGGTGATCACCCAGAACCGATTGCCCACATTGCGCACAAAGCTGCGGTCGTGACTGACAAGCAAACATGATGCGCCATGTGTGATCAATTCATCCTCAAGAGCCTCTTGTCCTTCAATGTCGAGATGGTTTGTCGGCTCATCAAGCAGATAGAAATTCGGGTTCTTGAGCCGCAGCATCAACATCGCCAGGCGCGCCTTTTGCCCCCCGGACAGCGCACCGATTTTGGTGTCTTGCATCTGTATGTTGACACCCGCACCCGCCAGAACGCTGCGTGCGCGTTGGTCACCAATGTCAAATTGCCCTGTAACAGCAGCCATCGGTGTGTCGCTGTCTGAAAGCTGGCTCAATTGCTGATCTGAATAGGCTGGCACGACGGACGGTGCAGATTTGATTACCTCGCTGTTCCCCGAAAACACACTTTGCAGAATCTTCACCAAACGGGTTTTGCCAGTGCCATTGGCGCCCAAAAGCACGATACGGTCTCCGGGCAGGATCCATTTCTGCCCGGTCTTGTACAACAAACGACCGTCCGGCGTTTCAACCCGCACGTCACCCAAAGTAACCAAAGCCTTGGCATGGGTTCCGCTGTTTACCAGTTTGATATCACCTGTACTGCGCTCTCGGTGGGCGGGCTTGGCGCCTGCTTCGATCTGCGCCGCGCGATCATTGAGCTGTTTGGTCTTGGTCACCAAAAGGTCAGATCCGGAGTTGATACCGATATTCTTAAGCTTCGCAGCCTGTTTGCGCAGCTGCTGCGCTTTGTTCAGATCATTCACAAACCGCCGTTGGTCAGCAGCATCAGCTTCGTCGAGCGCGGCCCGCGCCGCCGTATATGGGAGCGAAAATACGCGAGACCGGTTTGCCCTCAGAAACAATGTTCGGTTGGTTGTCTCATCAAGAAAGGCCCGATCATGTGACGTCACGACGAAGGGCAGATCTCGTGGCAAATCGGATAGCCAGTTTTGGAGCAAACCAATACGATGCAAATCCAAATGGTTTGTCGGCTCATCCAGCAAAAGTAGATCGGGTTCCTGAACCCATGCAGCCGCCAGCAGCGCGGTCCTTTGCCACCCTCCGCTTAACTCACTGAGCGGGCGGTGCTGAAACTCATAAGGAACGTTCAAGTCCCCAAGCACAACATCCACACGCCAGCTTTCATATTCTGCCAGCTCGTGAGGAAGGGACCCCAGCACCCAATCGTATAAGGTTCTGGCATGGGCATGATCTGGAACGTATTGGGTTACATATCCCACCCTCAAACCACGCGCCCGGACGATGTTTCCGCTGGTTGGGTCGGATTGATCAACCATGCATTCCAAAAGCGTTGTCTTGCCACGCCCATTTGCGGCAACCAATCCAATACGATCACCTTTGGAAATCGTGAAATTGAGGTCATCGAATAGGACGTCGCCACGGATTACGCTTAAAGCGTTGATATTCATAACAGTCATCGGAGTCTCTGCTCATAGAAAAAATTGCCGCTGTGCGGCTTTGGGCAGACCGATTGGAACGTTGTTACTCGGACCCGCCCTGCAAACGCATTTACAGGGCGAAACGGGGACCATGCTGAAGTCGGCGGATGATACGCATGTTCAGCTTGTGCCCTCCTGTTGTTGAATGTGACTGTCTGCCTGGACCTTAGAAAACAACATACAACTCAGCAAGTGTTTCGACGAGCCAAGTTGTCGGTGCCGTGTAGGCGAAAACGTAGCTTTGAGCCGATGGGTTAGGCTACCAGCTCTGTGTACTGGCGAAACGGAAAGAGCCTACCTTTGCGGATCATGTGCGCCACTTCGATTCCGTCCAGTGTAGCCGCCGGTGAAGCAAAGGCTTTGAACCCTAGCATCGGTCGTGGGCGTCTCTTGATGAAGCGATGGTCCTGTTCCACCATGTTGTTCTAATACTCGGCCTGACCACCTCAATCGGGATCGGGAATCCAAATCCTTTCGACATCCGCGCGAAGAACTTGGTGGCAGCGTGTATGTTTCGACGATGCGAAAGCACGAAATCTAGTGTCTTGTCGTGCTTGTTGACAGCTCGATAGAGACAAACCCGCGCTCTTTTCACCTTGATGCAAGTCTCGTCCTTTCTCACGTAACGGCCGCACTATCCCTTTCGCCTGCGCGCAATACCGGCAACTGCACCAGCCAAACATCACCCATGCTCTCTACGAAACGACCTGATTGGTCTGTTATCGTTGCGGTGACGATGTCGCTTTTCAGGTGATCAGGCATTAGAATTGTGGATTGCTCATCCTTGTGCCTAAGCGCCGAATACCCAACGACATCCCCGGCTAGTATTGCCGCCAACCCTCGCTGCAACTTTTGTCCTTGGCCGACATGCGTTCGACGACAGAAATGATGCTCTCCGCTTTTGGCATCAGCGTCAGTACGCGGTCCAATGCGGGGATAACCATTACTTGTAGATTGCCGCATAGCGAGGTGCGAAGAACTTAACGAAGGCTCTAACCTCGGGCCGGCGATAAGCTTCCGGCGAAATGAGCATCAGATGCGGCACCGCAAGTTCGGGGATTTCGTCGAAGCACCGGATAAAGGAGTCGTCTGGTTCAACCAGTTTCACATTGCTGATCCCAAGGCCTTGCCCTGATCTGATCGCTGCATGCATCAGCTCGAGTTCAGTGAAAGACATGACGATCTGGTCCGGCTCCACGTGATTGGTCAACCATTCGTGGAATACATTCGGTACATCGTCCCGCTGAAAGGTAACAAACCGATGCCCGGCCAGATCATCGGTTGACTCTGGCAAGCCAAAATTGTCCGCGTAGTTTCTGCTGCCGAACAAAGACCAGCGGGCCGTGCTGATCTTACGACAGATCAGTTCAGGATCGGGATCGGTTCTTGCAAGGCGCAACGCAATGTCGGCCTCGCCCGCCATCAGGTCCAGCGCCCGAACGCTGGACAAGAACTCGAATGCGACATCCTGATTGTCGGCAGAGAACTCGTTTACGATCTCAATCATGCGCGCAGAGAAGTTTGCCGAATAAGCTGTAATCCGGATGGGCTGTGTCGACGTCAATTCCTTCGCGCAATCGTCAAATTCGCTGACTGAAGCCTCGATTGCTTCGGCGAAGGGAGCGAGGCGAAGGGCTTCCGGGGTCGGCTTGAAGCCGTGCGTACCGCGCTCAAACAGCGTCAAACCTGTTTCTCTTTCGAGAACATCAATGCGTCGGGCAACCGTTGGTTGGGAGACCTTCAGCTTTCGGGAAGCCGCAAGCGTCGATCCTTCTCTGAAGACAGAGAGGAATACACGAATGTCCGACCATTTTCGGAACCCGTTCTTCATTTTTGTAGAACAGCACAATTTTGTGCCGGATAGGTTCGCTAAATATTCCTGATAGACGCTGGCTCTGATCTGCAACCCCACTGGCCTCTTTGGCGCTCAAAGCAACAGTTCGCTGCAGATCCCGGCCGCGAACTCACAGACCGCAAGTCAAATCGCGATCTCGCTGAAATTGCTCTACGGTCCGCTCCAATCCAAATGACCTGCCTTAGACTGCGGGGTCGGGCGCGTCGCCCCGCAGCCGCCCCGCGGCGAGCGCTGCGCCTGCCACCATAACCGTTGCAGTCCCCAGCATCAGCGGCAGACCTCCAAGCTGATATGTGACGCCAGACAGGACCGTTCCCGCCAGCCGCCCTCCTGCGTTGGCCATGTAATAAAAGCCCACATCCATAGTAACACGCTCCGCTTTCGTGAATGCGAGGATGAGGTAGGAATGGAGCGCTGAGTTGATCGCAAATATCCCTCCGAAGATGAGCAAGCCCGCAACTAAGGAAACTGTCAGCCAAGTCTGCGGCCCATCTGACGCAAGGGCTGCTATGGTCAGAGCGGCAGGGACCGCAGCGAGGCCCCATGCCCACCACTTTGCGGCGCGCACCAACTCGCCCTCTGGTTTTGATGACGCGTGCAGAATGCGCGGAGCAGAAGCCTGGATAAAACCGTAGAGGATCACCCAAACCGCCATAAAGGTTCCGATCATGAAGAAGGCGGCTCGGTTTCCGGCCACGGTTCCGTCGGACAACACCGCATAAAAGTAGATCGGGATGCCAACCACGAACCAGACGTCGCGCGCCCCGAAAAGAAATAAACGTGCCACCGAGAGCCAGTCTACATTCGTTGACTTGGAAAAGACCTCTGAGAACTTCGCCCCTTTCCGACCCTTCGGCAGACCCGGAGGCATCGCGATCAATACGGCGACAAAGATGACGGCGAGGACTGCTGCCATCCCGAGGACGGCCCAGACAAAGCCGAGCGTCGCCAGCAGTGCGGCACCCAACAAAAAGCCAAGGCCCTTCACCGCATTCTTGGAACCGGTGAGCAGCGCCACCCAACGGAACAGCCCGCCATCCTCGGAAGGGGCCAAAAGCTTGACGGCGGATTTGGACGACATCTTCGCAAGGTCTTTGGCCACACCACTCGCACCTTGCACGACCATCACATAGGCCACCGAAACGCCAATCGCCCAGGTCGGGTCGAGCTGTGCCAAAGCCAACAAAGCCAAGACCTGAATGCCAAGGCCCGCATAAAGCGTAGAGGTCAAACCAAACCGTGCGGCAATCCACCCCGCACAGAGGTTGGTCACCATGCCTGCGATCTCGTACAACACAAAGAGGTAGGCAAGCTGGACAGGGCTAAAGCCCAACGAATGAAAGTGCAGCAGCACCAGCATTCGAAGCGCGCCATCGGTCAGCATAAAGGCCCAGTACGCCGCCGTGACTGCGACGTAAGCCGAAAGCCCCTCTGGCCGCGCGGAGGTGTCGGTCACACTGACGCTCCAACCATCAGCGCAACATCGACAAGACGATGCGCATAGCCCATTTCGTTGTCGTACCAGGCGTAGACCTTCAGCTGCGTCCCATTGATGACCATCGTTGATGGCGCATCCACGATGCTAGAGCGTTCGTCATTGGTATAATCGGTCGAAACAAGCGGTCTTTCCTCGTAGCCCAGAATTCCCTTCAGTTCACCCTCGGACGCGGCTTTGAAGAGGGCATTGACCTCCTCAGCTGTGGTTTCGCGTTCCACCTCAAAAACACAGTCTGTTAGCGAGGCGTTCAAGAGCGGGACGCGCACCGCGTGGCCATTCAGCCGTCCTGTCAGTTCCGGATAGATGAGCGTGATCGCGGTCGCGCTGCCTGTCGTGGTCGGGATCAGGGAATTCAGAGCCGAGCGCGCACGGCGTAAATCCTTGGCCGGTCTGTCCACAATGGTTTGGGTGTTCGTCACATCGTGGATTGTGGTGATCGAGCCGTGCTTGATGCCAAGATTCTCATGAATGACCTTCACGACCGGCGCGAGGCAGTTTGTCGTACAGCTCGCCGCCGTGACAATGCGATGTCTGCCCGCGTCGTAGATGTCATGGTTCACGCCATAGACAATGTTGGCTGCATCGACGTCTTTCACGGGCGCGGAAATAACAACTTTCTTCACACCCGCTTCGAAGTAAGGCGCAAGCTTGGCCTCGGACTTGAAGACCCCAGTGCAGTCGATGACGACATCTACCCCTTCCAACGGAAGGTCGGCGATGTTTTTGGTCCCGATGAATGGGAGACGCGTGCCGTCTATGGTCACGCTGTCCGCGTCATGAGAAAAGTCTGCCTTCCACCGGCCATGGACGGTGTCGAACTCTAAAAGATGGGCGTGCATCTCTGGGTCGCCCACGGCGTCGTTGATCCAAGCAATCTTGGCCCCGCGTTCCAGCAAAGGCTTTAGGGCAAGTTTACCGATGCGGCCAAGGCCGTTGAGGGCGTAGGTGGTCACGCAGAGGCTCCTTCATTTGATTGTGCGATGTCGTCGACAGCCTTCTGCAAAGCGATCCGGTCAAGAGATGCAATCGGCAGAGCGGTAAAGGCTTTGATCCGGCTCAGAAGCGCGCCATAAGACTGCTGAAAGGCCAGGCTCTTCTCGGCGTGGGAACCTTCGACCTTCACCGGGTCCGGCATACCCCAATGGGCACTTACCGGCTGACCGGTCCAAGCCGGGCATTCTTCATTTGCTGCCTGATTGCAAACCGTAAAGACGAAATCGAAGTCTGGTGCATCGTCAACTTGGAAGACCGACACGTTCTTTGACTCCAGAACAGAAATATCGTGACCTTTCTGCGCCAGAACTTCGAGCGCGAACGGGTTCAACTCTGAGCGCGGCTTGGTGCCCGCCGAGTAGGCCACGAACCTGTCCCCGGCCTCTTTGCGCAGAATCGATTCAGCAAAAATCGAGCGCGCGGAATTGCCGGTGCAGATGAATAGGACATTGAACTTACGATCAGTCATGAGACTGTCTCCGTCGAAGTCAAAAGTGGTGAGGGGTGAGCAGATTTCGGGGCGACCGCGGCAACAATCGCGCAGCAGATAGTCAAAGGTCTCGCGTGCCGCGTCCATATGGATCGCATAGCGCAATGAGGTGCCAATGCGCTCTTGCGTGACCAGACCCACCTGCATCAAGGCGCTCACGTAGGTCGAGAGTGTGTTGGGTTTCAGCGCAAGTGCTTGTGCCAGCTCGGTCGCAGGCACGCGATCTGGGTACCGACGCATGAGAAGGCGGAACAGGGCCAAGCGCTGCGGATGGCCAAGAGTCGAGAGGCGATGAGGAATTAGTTCTTCCATATTTCGTGAATTATTGAATTACTGAGTTTATTGCAACTCTTACTTGCCACCACACTTCATCATGGAAGCGTTAGGAACTGAGCTCTTCGAGAAGCGGACAGGTGCACTGCCCTTGCGAGCGATTGGCGATCAGCTCCGACAAGGCGTTTTCCAACTGCTGCAACTCAGCGATCTTCGACTGAACCCTCACATGATCTGGCCCGTCACAAAGCCGCCGTCCATACCCTGTATCGTCCCTGACCGGTGACCTCCCGGATCAGGCCGCGTTCGGTGAAGAGGATCAGGTTACGTTGCACGGCTGCGCGTGAGGCTTCGGTCAGCCGCTCCGCCAAGGGGGCCGAGACCATGGGCCACGCGGTCAGAACTTCGATCAACCGCGGTGGGGTGCGGCCGCTCAGATCTGTCGTAGCGCCCCGCGCGCGGGTGTCCCACGCGCTGACGCGGTCCAGATGCAGCAAGGCGGCCAGAGCGGACTGCCCTGCCCCACGCAACCAGGCACCCAGTTTTTCATGCGGGTCGCCGACACCGCGCAGCGCACCGGGACCGGACAGGGCCAGCGGCATGAACAGCGCGCCAGCCCGGCCCATGCTGGCGGCATGGCGGGCGGCGATGATGGCCGCCTCGGTATCCTGACCGATACCTTGCGACAGGGCCCGCCAGGCATGAAAGGCAATCGCGGATTGGGTCGCCGGATGCAGGCTCTGCGCATTGTGCAATACCTCGGCCAGATCGGCCACCGCCTCGGGCACCGCGTCCAGCCCTTGTGCCATGCGATCCAGAAACGCGGTCAACCCTTGCTCCCACCCACCATCCGCAGGTGGCGCGCCCGAAGTCAGGCGGCGCACGGCCCAGCCGGCGCGGTACAGCGCCTGCACATCATCCGAGGTGGCTCCGATCCGCAGCTCGGTCCAGAGCGCCAGCCGATCAACGCTGATCCGGTCGCCGGTCCACCAGCCCAGATCCGACACGTCCATCAGGGCCAGCCGATGGCCCCAACCCTTGGGGCCCGCGCGCAAGCGCTCATCCAGCGCTCCGAAGGTCAGACACAGATCGGCAAGCTCGGCGGACAAATCGTTCTGCGCCGCCTGCCAGTCGCGGGGATCAAACAGCAGACCCTGTTCCGCGCGCGGTCCGGGTGGCAGGAAATCCTCATCGGCCACTTCCTCTTCGGGTGGCAAGAACCACAGGTCATCCTCATCCACCGGATCGGAATCATAGATGCTGCGCGGCCCGAGTTCTTCCTCGTCCGG
This sequence comes from Ruegeria sp. HKCCA6707, assembly GCF_013033515.1. Taxonomy (GTDB): domain Bacteria; phylum Pseudomonadota; class Alphaproteobacteria; order Rhodobacterales; family Rhodobacteraceae; genus Ruegeria. The sequence continues at coordinate 112,199 of NZ_WQEG01000002.1, forward strand.
ATCAGGTATGGCGGATTTGGGCTTCATACCGCCCATTCTTCGAAGATTTTCACCTGTTCTCAAGCTCTTTTCGCGGTGCGCGGCTCAGCTTGCAAAACTGGTGGTCAGAATATCCAGATTCCCTTCAAGCGGGCTGTCGGCATCGCTGCCCATGAGGATATAGCCATAGCCATCCTGCGCCCAGGTCGCGGTTGCCAAACCGCTGAGAACGGCGTGTTCAACATTCTTTGCAGGTGCGCCAGGCCCCTGGCGTATGACACAGAATGCAAGTGGCTGCCCTTGTGCGTCTGCAAATACCACCTGAATAAGCGGTTTGCCCTTAAACGAGAGAATTTGCGCACGCTTCAGATCAAGCCCCGGAAGGGTTTCAAGGACATCGCGGTTCAAAGATCGACCAAGCTGTTCTTCGGCCTGCGCAAATTGCGCATCCAAAGCCTCGGGTGACGGGTCAAGCGCGGCAACCGTTTCTGGCGCGTAAAGCGACTGATAAATCGCCGCCTGCTCGGCCCATCCCATCGGTTCGGGGCGGGTAGCCCAAAAGGTGGCCGAGACCGCAATGACCGAGACCGAAGCCGCCACAGCCAACAAACGCCCAATTCCCATCGCCGGTGAGGGGCCTGCAATGGGTGCCGGTTCTGGTTCGGGCAGATCGATAACGGGTGCTTTGGCGGGCACGTTTTCAAACGCGGTTTGAACCATGGGCGCTATCGGGTCGAGCGCCATCAGGCGCGACTCGAGCTCGGCATGTTCGGCAACAGCGTCTTCGATGGCGCTGGCCGTGTCGCGATCCAGATCGCCTTCCAGATACGCCAACAGCGTCTCGTCGGAAAACTTCATTTGCCACTCCGTCGATCAGACCCAGCCTCATCAGGCTGAATCGCAGACTTCAGTTTCTGCCGGGCATTGGACAGCCGGCTCATGATCGTGCCAATCGGAACGCCCAGAATATCCGCCGCCTCGCGGTAGCTGTATCCTTCTACAAACACAAGCATCACCGTCTCACGCTGCGCTTCGGGCAGTTCCATCACTTTCGTAAACACTTCAGCCGCAAAAATATTCGTTTCTGCGTCGGCATCTTGTGAAATCAATTCGACTTCGGGTGTCACAGACAAGGCCTGCGCCTTGCGGACCGAGCGGGACCGTATTTCATTCAGCCAGATCGAGCGGCAGATCGTCATCAGCCAACTGTCCAACCGGGCCGTTGATGTCACCTGGTGGTGGCGTTCCAGCGCGCGAAGGCAAGTTGCTTGCAGCAGATCATCAGCGATATCCGACGCCCCCGACAGCGACAAAGCAAACCGCCATACCCTTTTCGAATGCGTCTGGATCGCGCCGCGCACGGCTTGTTCCGAGTTAAGATCGACATCCATCGAATAAACCGCGACCTGTGTGTGTTTATGTCAGAGACGGGCCAGAACCCCCTGCCCTGAGTGACATATTACGGCGAGGAAAGAAATGAAACTCCTGATGAAAACAATCACGATTGCGTCGGTCCTGATGGCCAGCCCGGCCCTGGCGGCAGATTGGACGCTGGACCCGGACACCTCGCATCTGGCCTATGGCACGATCAAGCTTGAGGATCTGGGCGAGGTGAATTCCTTCACCAACCTGTCAGGGCATGTCGGCGATGATGGTCAGGTCGAGATTGAGATCGACCTGTCCTCGGTCGAGACCAATATCGATATTCGCAACGAACGGATGATCGAACATGTGTTTCGCAAAGCCCCAACCGCCAAACTGACTGCGCAGATCGACATGGATGCGGTTTCGGGGATGGGCGTTGGTGAAGCATCGGTGATCGAGGTGGAGGCCACCCTGTCGCTGGCAAGCGCCGATGTCGAATTCTACACCGATATGTTCATCCTGCGGGTGGCCGAAGACCGGGTCATGGTTTCAACCAATGACATGGTTTTCATCAGCACCGAAGACGCAAATGTCTCGTCCGGGGTCGACAAGTTGATGGAGCTGGCGCAGCTGCCCAGCATTACCCGCACGATACCCGTAACCGCGCGGTTGATGTTCACACAGTAGTCTCTGGGTCATTTCGCGCGGCCATCAGTGCCAAAAGCGCCTCTTTCGTGCGTCCGATATGATGTGACAGTAAGGTGCAGGCCGCGTCGACCTGACCGGACTGGGCCAGCTGCAACAATTGGCGATGCTCTTTGCGTGCCGGTTCGCGTTGTTCCATCACGCTCAGATGCATCCGCACATAGCGGTCCGATTGCAGCGCCACCCGGTGTAGCAGATCGTTGGTCAGCCCGCGATCCGCCGCCGCATAAAGTGCGGTGTGAAACTTGTGATTCAGCGCCCCCCAGGCGCTGACATCATTGGCGTCATAAGACTGTTCCATCTGCTCAAGGATCTTGGCGCAGGCCGCGAACTCTGCCGTCGTCATGGCCGGAATGGCGCGCCGGTACAGATCAACTTCAAGCAAGGCGCGCAGGTCGAAGATTTCGGCAATCTCGGCCAGTGAATGCTCTGTCACCGTGGCGCCGCGATTGTTGGTCAGTTGCACCAGCCCCTCGGCATCCAGCTGTTTCAGCGCCTCTCGCACTGGCATGCGCGAGACATCGTACTCATCGGCCAGCGCTTCTTGCCGGATGGTTTCGCCTTCGGCCAAATCGCCGCTGAGGATGCGCTCCCGCAGATCGCTGGCAATAACATCAGGCAGGCTTTGGCGCTGGATCGCACGTTTCGCTGTCATGTCTGGCGTCCTGTGTTCAGAGTGTTGTCTGGGTCGTGACGGTTTCGCATAAGAACTCTTTCAAAATCGCGTCGGCGCGAATGGGGCAAGCGATATGGGCGGTGGTTGGCGATCAATCAGCGCTGCAACCAGTTCAGCCGTGCCTGCTGATTGCGTCAGACCCAGATGACCATGGCCAAACGCATATATCACCCGATCGCTGCGTGACGCCGCCCCGATCACCGGCAGGCTATCGGGCAATGAGGGGCGAAACCCCATCCATTGCTGGCCACCTTCGGCCTTCAGCCCCGGCAGGAAATCGCGGGCCTTGGTCAGCATCACATCTGCCCGCTTGAAATTGGCAGGCATGTCGAGCCCGCCCAGTTCAACCGCACCGCCGATACGCACACCGCCGTTGATCCGGCTGGCCACAAACCCGTGGTCCGAGAAGGTCAAATGCGTGCGCAGGTCGAACGCGCCTGCAGGCAGGGTCGTATTGTATCCACGCTCGGTCTCCAGCGGGATATGATCACCCATGCCCCGCGCCAGATAATGCGACCAGGCACCAGCAGCCAGCACAACGCTGTCGGCTGCAATCGTGCCATCAGTCGTGTGCACCTGCGCCGCCTGATCAGACACAGACAGGGCGCACACCTCGCGCCGGTCGATCTGTCCGCCCTTGTCTTGAAACACCTTCGCCAGCGTTTCGACCCAGGCCTTTGGATCTGCGGTATTGATCCAATCCGGCGTGAACCCGGCATGGGTAAAGCGAGGGCTTAGCCCCGGCTGAATTTCGGCAATCGCCTCGGGATGTTCCAGCAATGTGAACGCAATACCATGACGGCGACGCTGTTCCCAGCCGGGCAGGCTGGCGCGAAATGCGGCCTCACTTTCATACAGCTGCAATTGACCGTCGTTCTGCACCATGTCCTGCACCCCGGCAAAGGGGATCAACCGGTCCAAAGCGACCGAGGACAGCTGCATCAAACCAGCTTGCGCCGCCAATGCGTGCTGATAGTTCTGCGCGCGGCTGGCCCGCCAGAACCGCCAGAGCCAAGGCGCGATTTTCAGCGCATAGGCAGGCGGTACCGACAACGGGCCCAGTGGATCCAGCAGCCAACGCGGCGCTTTGCGCAGGATCCCCGGTGTCGCCAAAGGCTCGATCTCGGCAAAGGCAAAGGCCCCCGCATTGCCAGCAGAAGCACCCGCCGCAACTCCGTCCCGGTCCAGCACCTGAACCGCGCGCCCCCGGCGTTGCAACTCGAGCGCCGTGGTGATCCCGATAACACCGGCACCAACAATGACAACGCGCTTCACAGCTCGATGCCCGACCGGAACGGATCTTTCGCGTCAAAGATCATCGTACTGTCCGAGGTCACAAAGGCCTGGCCAGTAATGCGCGGGATCACCCCACCGCGGGACCCGGGTTGATAGGACAAGCGATAGGTGCTGCCGATGACACTGGCCTGAACGATCTCTTCGCCCGGGCGCAACACCCCGCGCGCCGCCAGACAGGCCAAACGGGCAGAACTGCCGGTTCCACAAGGGGAACGATCATAATTGTCATCCGGGCAGAGCACAAAATTTCGGCTGTGTACCGCGCCTTCAGGCGGGCTTTGCAGGATCACATGATCTATCGGTTCGCCCGCCTCTCCACCAATGCCTTGCGCGATGGATGCTTGTCGGATCGCGGTGGTGAAGGAAGTCAGCTGTGGAATATTGGCCGGATCGATGGGGATCGGGCTGGGGTCGACGATGAAAAACCAATTGCCGCCATAGGCCACATCTCCGGTCACCGGGCCATAGCCCGGCACGTCCAGCACGACATCCGCCGCCACGCGGCGGCTTTCGATATTGGTGACGGTGACCGTGTTTGCATCCTCCAACTCAACCGTGACCACACCCGCCGGGGTTTCGATCCGGTGGCAGCCCAGATCGATCCGCCCTCGATGCGCAAGGGTAACGGCCAAGCCAATGGTGCCATGGCCACACATCCCCAACACCGCATCCAGATCGAAATAGATCGCACCGACAACACAGCTTGGATCCTGCGGTTCCACCAAAAGCGCGGCCACCATGGCTGGCTGCCCGCGCGGCTCCAACAGGACCGAGCGGTAAAAGGCACGGTGATCCTGCGCCAGACGCTGCGCCCGCTCGGCCACGGACCCCTGGCCCAGATCAGGCCCACCGTTCAAGATCACGCGTGTCGGCTCACCCCCGGTATGGCTGTCGATCACATGCATTCGGCAATCACCCCGCCCTCCCGCGACCAATCGGCAAACCAAGTTTGAAACAGGCGGTATTGCTGTTCGCAATAATTTCGCTGCGCATCCGACAACATGTCGGTTTCATTGATATGCAGCCGATATTCTTCCTCGCCGTTCAGAACCAGAAGATGTTTGTAATACAGTACCAGATCGGTGCCTTCATCAAAGCTGGCCAGAACGCCGAACGCTTCTTCCAGCTCTCGCGCGCGCAGCCGCGCCTCGGCATGACCCTGCGCGGCCTTTTCACACAAGGCTGCCAGCAGCAGAGCCTCTTTCGGCAGCGCGGTGCCAATCCCCGTGATTGCACCTGTCGCACCACAATTGACAAAGCCATGATACACCTCGGTATCCACTCCGACCATCAACGTGACCTTATCATCGCGCGAGGTGATATGCTCCGCCGCATAGCGCAGGTCATCCTTGCCGCCGAACTCTTTGAACCCCACCAGGTTGGGATGTTCATCCCGTAGCGCAAAGAACAGATCAGCCCGGGTCGCAAACCCGTAAACCGGGCTGTTGTAAATAATGGCCGGCACGTCCGGCGCGGCTTGCAGAATGGCTTTGAAATGGTTGCGTTGCGCGGTCACGGATGACCCCCGCGACAGCACGCGCGGGATCACCATCAACCCCGCCGCCCCCACCTGCTGCGCATGCGCGGCCAAGGCGGTGGCGGATTTCGAGTTGATCGCTCCCGTGCCCACCACCACTGGCAACCCAGCCGCAACCAGCCGTTCGACACCTTCCATCCGCTCAGCATCGGTCAGCAGCGGCCAATCCCCCATCGACCCGCAATAGACAACTGCCGACATCCCCGCCGCGATCATCTGCTGCCCCTTGCGCACCAGAGCATCAAAGTCTGGCGTCCGGTCAGGTTTGCACGGGGTCATCAGGGCAGGCATCATGCCGGTAAAGACGGTCGGCTGCATGGTTGGGCTCCTTCTTGCAAATCTGCGACTCGGTTGGTTGGTCAGCTGTGTCAATCGGTAATGGATTTTGGATACAAAATCCAAAACAAAAAACCCCCACTAACAAAACCGACGCGCCCAAAAAGGTCAGGGGCGCTCAACGGCGCCCCTGAGACTTACAAGAACTGTCGGACCAGCTTAGCGCAGGCGCAGACCGGTTTCGGGATCAAACATCATCGCCCGGTCAGTACGGACCGAGATTCCGATCTTCTCACCCATTGTGCTGCGGTGATCGTCGCGTTCTTCGACGATCAGCTTGTCGCCATTGGCGGCCAGCAGATAGGCGTAAGACACGCCGCCAAGCGCTTCGGTCAGATCCACGGTGCAGGCGTCGGAGTTCCGATCAACCTCGATATGTTCGGGCCGAATACCCAGCGTAACCTTCTTGGCATCGGCTGGTACGCTGTTGGTCAGCGGGATCGGTGCGCTGAGCGCCGAATGATGCGCCGCGCCATCTGCGACCTCACAATCGAGGAAGTTCATCGCAGGCGAGCCAATAAAGCCCGCCACAAATTTGTTGTCCGGATCGCGGTACAGATCCATCGGCGCACCAACCTGTTCGATCCGGCCATCACGCAGCACAACGATCTTGTCGGCCATGGTCATCGCTTCGACTTGGTCATGCGTCACGTAAATCATCGTCGCGCCGATTTCATTGTGCAGACGGGCAATCTCGACCCGCATCTCGACGCGCAATTCGGCGTCCAGGTTGGACAGTGGTTCGTCGAACAGGAACACTTCGGGGCCGCGCACGATGGCACGACCGATGGCCACCCGCTGCCGCTGACCACCAGACAGAGCTTTTGGTTTGCGCTTGAGATATTGATCCAGCTTCAGGATATTTGAGGCTTCCTGAACCTTCTTTTCGATCTCTGCCTTGGGCACGCCGTTCATGCGCAGGCCAAAGCCCATGTTTTCAGCCACGGTCATGTGTGGATAAAGCGCATAGGTCTGGAACACCATGGCCACGCCGCGCTTGGCCGGGTCCAGATGGGTCACGTCCCGCGTACCGATATGAATCTGCCCTTCCGAGGTCTCTTCAAGCCCGGCAATCATCCGCAGCAAAGTGGATTTGCCGCACCCCGACGGGCCGACAAAAACGCAGAATTCGCCATCCTTGATTTCAAGATCGATCCCGTGGATCACCTGCGTTTGACCATAGCGCTTGATTGCACCGTTCAGAGTCACACCCGTCATGTTACTTGCATCCTATTCTGCTGATTCTCTGGAAAGCGCCATGCTTGCGCCTCGGTTCCGATCTGTTCGGCGACACGACGCACGCGGGGAACCCATGTCTCCAATTGTTCAAATTTCATCCGCTCGGTCGACCCGGTTACGGACACGGCACCCAGCAATCTGCCCCCATCCGTGAGGATGGGACAGGCGACACATATGATGCCGGGCTCGTGTTCTTCGTTATCCACCGCATAGCCACGCTTGCGAATGGCTGCGAGATCTCGGCGCAGCGCCTGTTCCGACGTCAACGTCTTTGGCGTGAACCGATGAAAGCTTTGCTGAGAGATCGTCTTTTGCAGCTGCGCCTCGTCCAGATAGGCCATCATCGCCTTGCCAACACCGGTACAATAGGCGGGGCCCACCTTGCCGGCGTCCGAAAACATCTCGATCGGGCGGTGCGCGTTGCGCTTATCGACATAGATAACTTGACCCGAGTCCAACTGCGCCAGATGAACGGTCTCACCCGTGTCCTGGCTGAGCGCATCCAGGGCCGGGCGCGCAATCGGTGCCAAAGAGCTTTGCATCCAGGCCGCATGGGCCAGACGCACCAACCGGATGCCCGGCGAATAGGTCTGCCGATCCGGCTCATAGCTGAGCATACCTTGATTGCTGAGCGATTGCAGAAACCGATAAAGGGTCGCCTTGGGGAAGCTGCTGTGTTCAAGCAATTCCCCAAATCGCACAGGTCGGCCAAAGGCGGCCACCTGATCCAGCACGTCACATGCCTTGCCTATCGTTCCATCACCTGACACGGGTGTCAGTCTCCTCCGTTTGACCATCGCTCTCCCGACGAGGGTCTTGACAAGACTAGCCGATTCGATGTGTAGTTTTCAACATATAAAACTTGGTTTCAATATTTGGAACTGAATATATGGAAGCTTAAGGGAGGACACCATGCATTCCATGTTCAAGCGCACCGCGGCCGCGCTGGCCGCCAGCGTTGCACTTGCAGCACCCGTTGCTGCCGAGCTCACAGGTGAGCTGCGGATTTTCCTGGACACATCAAACCCTGCGCCACGCGCGACGATGGAAGCGATGATCGACCGTTTCGCAGCCCAGCACCCGGGCCTGGAAATCGAGACAACCGTGATCGACCGCGAAGCGTATAAAACCCAGATCCGCAACTTCCTGACGGCGGACACGCCTGACGTTGCAACCTGGTACGCCGCGAACCGCATGAAGCCATATGTCGAGGCGGGTTTGTTCGAAGACGTGTCCGATCTGTGGGCCGAGCCCGAGATCGCCGAGAACCTGGCATCCACCAAAGGTGCGATGACCATCGACGGCAAACAGTGGGGCGTGCCCTATACCTACTATCAGTGGGGCGTCTATTATCGCAAAGACATCTTTGACGAGCTGGGCCTGTCCGAGCCGACCACATGGGAAGAAGAAAAGGCCAACTGCGAAAAGATCGTAGCATCGGGCCGTGCCTGCTATACCATCGGCACCAAGTTCCTGTGGACCGCCGGCGGCTGGTTCGACTATCTGAACATGCGCACCAACGGGTATGAGTTCCACAACCAGCTGGCCAACGGTGAAATCAGCTGGGAAGATGACCGCGTCAAGCAGACTTTCGCGAACTGGAAAGAGCTGATCGACATGGGTGCCTTCATCGACAACCACCAGACCTACAGCTGGCAGGAAGCTCTGCCCTTCATGGTCAACGGTGAAGCCGCGGCCTATCTGATGGGGAACTTTGCTGTTGCGCCGCTGCGCGAAGCAGGCCTGACCGATGATCAACTGGACTTCTACCAGTTCGTATCGATCAATCCTGATGTCGAACTGGCCGAAGACGCGCCAACCGACACGTTCCACATCCCGGCCAATGCATCGAACAAAGAAGCCGCGCGCGAGTTCCTGCGCTTTGTGGTTTCTCCGGACGAGCAGACCGAGATCAACAACGGCGCGAACCTGGGTCAGCTGCCCGTGAACGCGAAATCCTCGGTGGATAACGACAAATTCCTGCTGCAAGGCTTTGAGATGCTGTCGTCCAACAGCCCGGGCGGTGTTGCACAGTTCTGGGACCGTGACGCACCAGCGGAAATGGCGAAAGTGTCGATGGAAGGCTTCCAGGAATTCATGGTCAAGCCCGACGATGCTGACAAGGTTCTGGCCAAGCTGGAACGCGCACGTCAGCGCATCTACGACAACTGATAGGGGTGACGGCCGGGCTATGTCCCGGCCATTGCCAAAGCTCAGCACAGGGCGGGCCATGATCCCGCCCTGTCTCACCCTAGCCAGAGTATTTCCATGACCGTAGCCGTCGACGTCCCTGAACAGGAAAGCTGGTTCCACAAAAACCAGCAACGCCTCGCCCCATGGCTGTTTCTAGCCCCCGGCCTGCTGTTTTTCCTGGTTTACGTAATCATCCCCGTTTTCCAATCCTTCAACCTCTCCCTGTACGAATGGGATGGTCTGGGGGCCGCTGAATATGTGGGGTTTCGCAACTATGAAGACCTCTATTGGGAATGGGTTGACCGCGACGCATTCTATGTCTCGCTCAAGAACAACCTGATCTGGCTGGTCCTGTATCTTCTGGCGATCCCCGCCGGTCTGTTCATCGCGCTGTTTCTGAACCAGACGGTCTGGGGCATCCGGCTCTACAAATCGCTCTTCTTCTTCCCCTTTGTGATCTCGCAGGTTGTGGTTGGCCTGGTTTTCACTTGGTTTTATGATCCGACCTTCGGCCTTCTGAACGAATTTCTCGGCCTATTCGGAATGGGTCCGCTGAACGTACTGGGGGATGAACGGTTCGTAACCTACGGAATCATCTTTGCCGGTCTCTGGCCGCAAACGGCCTATTGCATGATCCTGTATCTCACCGGTCTGAACGCGGTGGATCCCGAACAGATCGAGGCTGCGCGTCTTGACGGTGCCAAGGGTGGACGGATGCTGTGGCATGTGATCCTGCCGCAATTGCGCCCGGCCACCTTCATTGCATTCGTCGTGACCATCATCGGCGCTCTGCGCTCATTCGACCTGATCTCGATCATGACACAGGGTGGCCCGTTCGGTTCATCCCGCGTGCTGGCCTATTACATGTTCGAAGTCGCCCTGTCCGAATACGGGTTCCGCATGGGATATGGTGCTGCCATCGCCGTGGTCCTGTTCCTGATCATGCTCTGCTTCATCGCCTACTTCCTGTGGTCGATGTATCGCGAAGAAAAGGGGCACTAAGATGTTTCCGACACCTATCGAAAAACAATCCCGCCCCGCGCAGATCACCTATCAGGCCCTGTTGCCCGTCGCCCTGCTGTTGTGGCTGGGCCCGCTTCTGGCGGTGGCACTGTTCTCGGTCAAACCGGCGGCGGATTTCACCAACGCCAACTATTGGGGGCTGCCGTCCAGCTTTGAAGGCGCCTTCAACTATGGGCAGGTCTTCTTCAACTCGGACATGCCCCGGTATCTGCTGAACTCGTTCATGATCACCATTCCAACGGTGATCGGAGCGGTGGCGCTTAGCACCATGACCGGCTTTGCCTTGGGGATCTACAAGTTCAAGTCGAACATCTGGATCTTCTTCATGTTCGTTGCGGGCAACTTCGTCCCGTTCCAGATCCTGATGGTTCCGGTTCGGGACCTGACGTTGGAGCTGGGCCTCTACAACACCAAGACCGGGCTGGTTCTGTTCCACATCGCGTTCCAGACCGGCTTTTGCACCCTCTTCATGCGCAACTTCATCCGCGCCCTGCCCTTCGAGCTGATCGAGGCCGCACGGGTTGAAGGCATCAGTGAATGGCGCATCTTCTGGTATGTTGTCCTGCCGCTGATGAAACCGGCGATTGCCGCGCTCAGCGTCTTGATCTTCACCTTCATCTGGAATGACTTCTTCTGGGCCGTCGTGCTGACACAAGGTCCTGAAAGCCAACCTGTTACAGCCGGTATTACCAGCTTTAACGCGCAGTACCGTGCCGCATATCAATTGATGAGTGCGGGCTCTATCGTCGCGGCCCTGCCACCGGTGGCAATGTTCTTCCTAATGCAGAAACACTTCATCGCAGGTCTTACCCTCGGAGCTGTAAAGTAATGATAAGAACATGGTCGCTTCATGATGAGCGACAATCTCTGGTGCTCGCGGCCCATCGCGAGCACCTTCCTGAAGTTGTGTATTTTGGCCCTCGATTGCCGGATGACGAAAACCTAGACACATTATTTGACGCCTACGGGCTGGACGTGACCGGGGGCATGTTGGATGCCAACCCGGAATTGTCCATCTGTCCTGAAGCCACGCGCAGTTTCCCGGGCCAGCCAGGCCTGATCATGCGGGATGGGGATGGCACGCCGATCCTTCCGAAATTCTGTTTTGAAAGCGAAGAGGTTTCGGAAAACCACCTTACTCTGACCTTTCGGGATGATGATCATCGGCTGACCTATCAGGCGATCTTTTCGATCGACCCGAAAACCCACATCATCGAGGCCCGCGCAGCGGTCGAGGCGGATCGCCCGGTGCTATTGCATTGGCTGTCGGCCCCGGTCTTTCCAGCGCCGCAACTTTCGGATGAGCTGATCGATTTCGCCGGTCGCTGGTGTGGTGAGTTTCAGATGAACACCACGCCGTGGTCGCCCGGTATCCGCTATCGCGAGAACCGTACCGGGCGCACGGGGCACGAGCATTTCCCCGGCCTGATCGTCCCTGTCCGGGGTGCGACGAATGCACAGGGTCAGGCTTACGGGTTCCACTATGGCTGGTCCGGCGGGCACCGTATGGTGGCCGAAGAGCTGCCCGACGGGCGCCGCCAGATCCAGTTTGGACAGGCAGCCCGGATGGAGCGTGAGGCCTCGACCCGGTTCGAAACCGCCCCGCTTTATGCGGTGTTCTCGGCCGATGGCATCAACGGATGCGCAGTTGCGTTCCAACGGCATCTGCGCGATCGCATCGTCGCGTTCCCCAAGCCCGACCGTGCACGGCCGGTGCATTACAACTGTTGGGAAGCGGTCTATTTCAATCACAACCTGCCCGAGCTCAAGGACATTGCCGACCGCGCAGCCGCGCTTGGCGCGGAACGCTTCGTGCTGGATGACGGCTGGTTCGGCCAGCGTGACGATGACACATCCTCTCTGAGTGACTGGGAAGTGGATACGCGGAAATACCCCGATGGTCTCGACCCGCTGATCAAGCATGTGCATTCGCTGGGCATGACCTTCGGCATCTGGTTCGAGCCCGAGATGATCAACCCCGACAGCAGCATCCACAGGGCCCATCCCGAATGGGCGCTGGGGGGTGAAGATCAGATCCTGGGCCGCCAGCAAAAAGCACTGAACATGGCGCTGCCGGAGGTGCGCGAGTTCCTCTATGAACGCATGTCGACGATCCTTGCGGGCCACGACATCGACTATATTAAATGGGACCACAACCGCGTGCTGCCGATGCCCGATGCGGCGCAGACCCGTGGGTCATATGCGCTGATCGACCGGCTGCGGCAGGACTTCCCGCATGTGGAAATCGAAAGCTGCGCCAGCGGCGGCGGGCGTATTGATTTCGGCATTCTCAAACGTACTCAGAGGGTCTGGCTGAGCGACAGCAACGACGCTCTGGAACGGCTGCGCATTCAGCACAACGCCGCGATCTTCCTGCCCATGGCTGTAACCGGCAGCCATGTGGGGCCCCGCGTGTGCCATACCTCGGGCCGCGTGCTGGACATCCAGTTCCGCGCATGGGTTGCGGCCCAACGCCATATGGGGTTCGAGATGGACCCCCGCGAATTGACCCCCGAAGAAGAGACGGTTCTGCGCGAGGTCACCCAATGGTGGAAGGACAACCGCGACTGGCTGTACTATGCCGACATCCTGCGACTGGACAGCCCAGACCCGTCGGTCATTGCCGAACAGCAGCAAACCAGTGATGGCTCGCGCTTTGTGGTCTTTGCCGGCAAAACCGACACGTCCTCGCAAATCGCGCCGCGCCCGTTGCGCCTGACCCGGCTTGAGGCGGATGCCCAATACCGCGTCGAGCTGCGGGATACAGCCACCGCACCGGCCACGCTGTCGCGCGGCAACCCGGCCCTGAAACAGGGGCCGATCACCGTCAGTGGACAATATCTGATGAGCCAGGGCCTGTCGCTGCCCTGGAGCTTCCCACAATCCATGTGGGTCATCGAAGGCCACAAGCTATGACCCGAAAACGCAGGTCTCAGCACTGGTACGGGAAACTCGACAAGGACGGGTTTATTCATCGGTCCTGGATGAAGAACCAGGGCTTTCCCGATCACGCCTTTGACGGGCGGCCCATTATTGGCATCTGCAACACCTGGTCGGAACTGACGCCCTGCAACTCGGGCCTGCGCGATCTGGCCGAGGGTGTGAAACGCGGCGTTTGGGAGGCTGGAGGCTTTCCGGTGGAATTCCCGGTCATGTCACTGGGCGAGACCCAGATGAAGCCTACCGCCATGCTATTCCGCAACCTGCTGGCCATGGATGTCGAGGAATCGATCCGCGCCTATGGCATTGACGGCGTGGTTCTGCTGGGTGGCTGCGACAAGACCACACCGGGCCAGTTGATGGGCGCGGCCTCGGTCGATCTGCCCTCGATTGTGGTCAGCTCGGGCCCGATGCTGAACGGCAAGTTCAAAGGCAAGGATATCGGGTCCGGCACCGATGTGTGGAAATTCTCGGAAGAGGTTCGCGCGGGCGAAATGACCCTGCAGGACTTCATGAACGCCGAATCCGGCATGTCGCGCAGCGCCGGGGTCTGCATGACCATGGGCACCGCCAGCACAATGGCGTCTCTGGTCGAGGCGATGGGCATGTCCCTGCCCACCAACGCCGCCCTGCCCGCTGTCGATGCCCGTCGCATGGCGCTGGCGCATCTGACCGGCAAGCGAATTGTCGAGATGGTGGATGAAGACCTGAAACCCTCGGACATCCTGACCAAGGAAGCCTTCGAAAACGCCATTCTGGCCAATGCGGCCGTGGGCGGATCAACCAACGCCGTGGTGCATCTGCTGGCCCTGGCGGGCCGTGTGGGTGTTGACCTGACATTGAAGGATTTCGAGATCGGCTCGCAAATCCCGCTGCTGGTCAACTGCATGCCCTCGGGCAAATACCTGATGGAGGATTTCTGTTACGCCGGTGGCGTGCCCGTCGTTCTGAATGAACTCAAATCCTTCCTGCGTCCGGCCAAGACGGTGCTGAACAAGGATATCTCGGCGCATTATGAGGGGGCCGAATGCTATAACAGCGATGTCATCCGACCCTTCGATGATCCGGTGAAACCCGCTGCCGGTCTGCGCGTTCTGCGCGGCAATCTGGCCCCGAACGGCGCGATTGTGAAACCGTCGGCCGCGACCGATACGCTGCTGGAAACCGAGGCCGAGGCTTTTGTGTTTGAAAGCATCGAAGACCTGAAGGCCAATATCGACCGCGACGATCTGCCGGTGACCGCCGACACCATTCTGGTGCTCAAGGGCTGCGGACCAAAAGGCTATCCGGGGATGCCTGAGGTGGGCAATATGCCGATCCCCGGCAAGCTGGTAAAACAGGGTGTCCGCGATATGATCCGCGTGTCGGATGCACGCATGTCGGGCACCGCCTTTGGCACTGTGATCCTGCATGTCAGCCCCGAAGCACAGGCTGGTGGCACCCTGGCCTTGGTGAAAACCGGAGATCGCATCCGCGTTTCAGCCAGCAAGGGTGAGCTTGAGTTGCTGGTGGATCAAAACGAACTGGACGCCCGGCGCGCCGCGTGGCAACCGGACGATCCGCACTATACCCGCGGATATGCGCGGCTGTATATCGACCACGTGCTGCAAGCCGATCGGGGTGCCGACCTTGATTTTCTTGTCGGCAAAGATACACGCCTAGTCACACGAGAGAGTCACTGATGGACCAAACCGCCACTTTCCACGATCTGAACGGCGCCTCTGTCTACATCACCGGTGGAGGCTCGGGCGTTGGCGCGGCCTTGACCGATGGGTTCCTGGCACAAGGCGCAAATGTCGCCTTTATCGGGCGCTCGGACGCTTCGGCCTTTGTCGACGAAATGCACCAGAAACACGGGCGCGCGCCGCTGTTCATGCAGGGCGACATGACCGACACCGAACTGCTGCATGCCACGATGCAAAAGGCCGCCGAAGCGCATGGCCCGCTGAATGTGCTGATCAACAACGCGGCCAATGACAAACGGCATTCGCTTGAAGAAACCACGCCCGAGTTCTGGGACTGGATGATCGAGGTGAACCTCAAGGCTTATTACTTTGCCTGTCAGGAGGCCGCGCGCCAGATGCAGGGCAAGGGCGGCGCGATCGTCAATTTCAGCTCGATCAGCTATATGATGGGCAATGCGGGATACCCGATTTATACCACGTCGAATGCGGGTATCACAGGCATGACCCGGTCGCTTGCACGCGAGCTGGGGCCGCAGAAAATCCGTGTCAACGCGCTGGCACCGGGCTGGGTGCTGACGCAGAAACAACTGGATATGTGGGCCACGCCCGAAGATCTGGCCGCCCATCTGGACCGTCAATGTCTGAAAGAACATCTGTCGCCCGAAGACATGATTGCGCCTACGCTTTTCTTGGCCTCCGAGGCCAGCCGGGCCATGACCGGGCAGTGCATGGCGGTCGACGGCGGCGTCGTGGTGTCGGGGTGATGCGATGAACGCTGAATGGATCGCGGTGGATTGGGGCACGTCGCAACTGCGCGTTTGGGCAATGCGCGGCGACATCGTGCAAGACCAAAAGCAATCCGCCAAAGGCATGGGGCGCTTGGACAAGAGCGGGTTTCAACCCGCCCTGTTGGAGCTTGTCGACTGCTGGCTCGGTCTTGACCCTGTTGATGTCATCGCATGCGGTATGGTTGGCGCCCGTCAGGGCTGGGTCGAGGCACCCTATGCGGCTGTACCCTCTGCACCTGTGCCCGACATTCCGATCCGTGTGCCCGATACCGATCCGCGCATCCGCGCCTTTGTTGTGCCCGGTCTGAAACAGGACAGCCCGCCAGACGTGATGCGCGGCGAGGAAACCCAGATCGCGGGTTTTCTGGCCACCCATCCCAACTGGGACGGAATTATCTGCCTGCCGGGCACCCACACCAAATGGGCCCAGATCAGCGCTGGCGAGGTGGTGAGCTTCCGCACTTTCATGACCGGCGAGATGTTTGAATTGCTGCGCAAGCAATCGGTTCTGAAACACTCGATCGGAGATGGCTGGGATGACGACGCCTTTGCCGAGGCCGTCTCAGATGCGCTGTCGAAACCCGAACAGCTGGCCGCACGTCTGTTTGGCCTGCGCGCTGCGGATCTGTTGCACGCGCAAGATGCTTCTGTCGCACGCGCCCGTCTGTCGGGCCTGTTGATCGGGGCCGAGCTGGCCGCCTCGCGTGCCTATTGGCTGGGTCAACAGATCGCGATCATCGGCTCTAAAACCCTGTCCGCTGCCTATGCCACAGCGCTCGGTGCCCAAGGGGCCAGCGTTGAGACCGCAGACGCCACAACAACCACTCTGGCCGGGCTTGCCATGGCCCGCAACCGAACGAGGCAAACAGCATGAGCCGTTCTCTTATCGCCATCCTGCGCGGATTGACTCCCGCCGAAGCCGTGGACGTTGGTCAGGCGCTGATCGACGCAGGCATCGACAAGATCGAGGTGCCGATGAACTCGCCCGATCCGCTGGACTCTATCGGCGCGCTGGCCCAGACCTTTGGGGATCGTGCCCTGATCGGCGCAGGCACCGTGCTGAGCGTAGAGCAGGTCGACGGTGTCGCCTCGGTCGGTGGCAAGCTGATCGTGTCGCCCAATTGCGATACCGAGGTGATCGCGCATACCGCCAAGCTGGGCCTTGAAAGCTGGCCGGGCATCTTTACCCCCACCGAAGCTTTTGCGGCGCTCAAGGCCGGTGCAACCGGGTTGAAACTGTTTCCGGGCGTAATGGCTGGCACAACCGGGCTGGCCGCGCTGCGCGCCGTGCTGCCCGAGGGCACGCAGGTCTATGCCGTAGGCGGCGCGGGCCCTGAAAACTTTGGCGATTGGTTCAAGGCCAGCGCCGACGGGTTTGGCATCGGCTCGGCGCTCTACAAGCCCGGCATGTCGGTGGATGACATCGCCACACGCGCAGCCCAGATCGTTTCCGCCTATGACGCGGCCCTAGCATGAGCCAGGTTTTCGACAACCGCCCCTGCGCCTTGGGGGAAGGACCACTCTGGCACCCCGAACGACAGCAACTGTTCTGGTTCGACATCATCGGCAAACAGCTGATGACGCGCGAAAACGGCGAGGCGAAAAGCTGGAGCTTTGACGAGCATGTCTCGGCTGCAGGGTGGATCGACACCACCACTCTGCTGATCGCCTCGGAAACCGGGCTGTGGACGTACAACCTGGACACCGGTGCGAAAGAGCTTGTGGTGCCGCTTGAGGCCGACAATCCGGTCACCCGCTCCAATGACGGGCGTGCAGACCCCTGGGGCGGGTTCTGGATCGGGACGATGGGGAAATCTGGCGAAACCGGTGCCGGTTCGATTTACCGGTTGTTCCAAGGCGAACTTCGCAAGCTGGTGAGGGATGTCACCATCACCAATGCGATCTGCTTCGCCCCTGACAAAAGCTGCGCCTATTACAGCGATACAGCCTCCGGGCAGGTCATGCGTCAGGCACTTGACCCAGAAACCGGCTGGCCCGCTGGCACGGCCGAGCTTTATCTTGATCTGCGGGATGAAGGCCTGAACCCCGATGGGGCCGTTGTGGACGCAATGGGCAACATCTGGATCGCCCAATGGGGCGCATCGCGCGTAGCGGCCTATGACCCTGCAGGGCGTTTTCTTCAGGCCGTCAGTTTCGAGGCGCAGCATACCTCCTGCCCTGCCTTTGGCGGCGCGGATCTGACCACCCTTTATTGCACTACCGCCAGCGTTGACGTCGATGCGGACACTATGGCGCGTCAACCCAGCAACGGCATGACCTTTGCAGCCGCCAATGCGGGCAAGGGCCAAGCAGAACCACGAGTCCTTCTATGAAACCCGAACTGGGTGTTTGTTACTACCCCGAGCACTGGCCCGAAGACAGCTGGGCCGATGATGCCAAACGTATGGTTGAAACCGGCCTGACATGGGTGCGGACCGGCGAATTTGCCTGGAGCCGGATGGAGCCATCACCGGGCGATCTGCAATTTGACTGGCTGGACCGCGCAGTTGAAACACTGGGCGCGGCGGGCCTCAAGGTGGTGATGGGTACACCCACGGCAACGCCACCGCGCTGGATGCTGGACCGGCACCCCGACATGCTGGCGGTGGATGCTCAGGGAAACCCCCGTAAATTCGGGTCGCGACGGCACTACTGTTTCAGCCATCAAGGCTATATCGATGAATGCCGGCGCATCACCCGGATCATGGGTGAACGCTATGGCCGCAATCCGCATGTGGCCGCCTGGCAGACCGACAATGAATATGGTTGTCACGACACCACGCTCAGCTATTCCCAACCTGCCCTAGCCGCGTTCCGCCTTTGGCTGGCGGAACGTTATGGCACGGTCGCGGCGCTGAACGAAGCCTGGGGCAATGTGTTCTGGTCGATGGACTATGACAGTTTTGATCAGATCGAGCTGCCAAACCTGACCGTGACCGAACCGAACCCGGCGCATGTTCTGGCCTTCCGGCGCTTCAGCTCGGATCAGGTGGTGGCTTTCAACAAGGCGCAGGTCGATGTACTGCGCGAGTTAGCCGACGCGCCGCTGCTGCACAATTACATGGGCCGCGTGCTGGAGTTTGATCACTTCGCAGTGGGTGCCGATCTGGATATCGCCACATGGGACAGCTATCCCATCGGCTTTCTGTCCGACCGGCTTGAGGCTGACGAGGCGCACAAAGCGGCCTATCTTCAGCAGGGTGATCCCGATATGCAGGGCTTTCACCACGACCTCTATCGCGCTGTCGGGCGTGAACGCTGGTGGGTGATGGAACAACAGCCCGGCCCGGTGAACTGGGCGCCGTTCAACCCGGCCCCCCTGCCCGGCATGGTCCGCCTGTGGTCGCTTGAGGCCGTGGCGCATGGGGCCGAGGTGGTCAGCTATTTCCGCTGGCGACAGGCGCCGTTTGCGCAAGAGCAAATGCATGCGGGGCTGCTGACACCGCATGACACCGAGGCCCCCGGCATGGGCGAGGCGCGCCAAACTGCCGAAGATCTTGCACGTTTGGGGGACACATCGGTGCGCCCGGCACAAGTGGCCATCGTGTTTGACTATGCATCAGACTGGGCCTGGGCGACGCAACCGCAAGGGGCGGGGTTTGACTATTTCCGTTTGGTCTTTTCGACCTATCGCGCCCTGCGGCGGGCCGGTTTGTCGGTAGACTTTGTATCGACCGAGAACATCCCGCAAAAAGCTTACAAACTGATCCTGGCCCCGGGGTTGGCCTCGGTGGATGACGCTCTGGCGGCGCGCATCGCGAACGGTTGTGATCTGGCCCTCTTTGGTCCGCGCAGCGGTGCGATCACGCCCGATTTCCAGATTCCGGAGGGCGGGCGCCCCGGCCTTTCCGCTTTGGACTGCCAGGTCGAGCTGGTCGAAAGCCTGCCCCCCACTGTCGAACGTCCGGTCACCGGTGGCGGTGCGGCGCAGCATTGGGTGGAACGCTTGTCCGGCACAGCGCCCAAACTGTTGGAGTTCGAAGACGGCACCCCGGCACTGATGGGCAATGATGACATATGGTACTTGGGCTGTTTCCCGGATGAGCCGCTATGGGATCGGGTCATCGCTCTGGCGGCACAAGCCACGGGCTTAGAGATCTTTTCGATGCCCCCTGGCCTGCGGCGACGCGAAACGGCGCGGCATGAGGTCCTGATCAACTATAACGCCAAGGCGGTCGAGTGGAACGGCGCGCAGGTACCGGGCTGCGGTGTGGTCTTCAACGAACTGTAAGTCGAATAGACGGATGATCATAAGAATTGATACCGCTAACATAAGTTGCTAGAGGCTGTGCAACCCCTGATCGGGTGTTGCGCCGTAATACCGAAGCACGTATCGAACTTGAAAGCAGCTTTTTGGGAACCAGTCTCTTGTCCACCGCACGTTTCCCTACTCCAACGCTGGCCAAGCCCAGCTGGACATTGGTCGCCGATATCGGCGGAACCAATATGCGATTGGGTGTGGTCATCGACGGAGAATTGACGGAGCTGCACAAATTCCCGACCGGTACGAATAGCGACCTGCTGGATGCGTTTCACGCAACCCGCGATGTGGTGGGCAGCAACCCGCTGGCCGTCGTGGCCGCAGGCGCGGGGCCGGTCCGTGACGGCACAATTCATCTGACCAATGCGCAAGTCACCCTGTCCGAGACCGATATCGCGAAGGCCACCGGAGCCGAAAAAACCTTTGTTATCAACGACTTCACCGCCGCCGCCTGGTCGGTGGCCGAGATTGGCAAGGATGACGTACAAGTGCTGCAAGGCGACCCGACCCCACCGACGGGTACCCGGCTTGTGGTTGGTCCGGGAACCGGTCTTGGGGTTGGTGCTTTGCTATGGTCACAGGGCCGCTATCATACGGCATCGGGCGAAGGCGGTCATGTGGGTCTGGCCCCGCGCTATCGCGAAGAAGTGGCGGTGTTCGAGGCTGCCCGAACTCTGGTACCGGAATGCTTCTTCGGCGACAGCCTGGCGGTTGAGGCCGAAATGTTCCTCAGCGGAACCGGCTTGCCGGTTCTCTATCAAGCCATTGGTCTGGCCGAAGGGCTGACGGATGTGGCCGCCCGCCCGGCCAAAGACATCCTGCAAGATGCCCAAACCGCTACAGACCCTGTTGCCGTCCGCTGTGCCGAGATGTTTACCACCCATCTGGCTGCGGTGATCGGCGATATCTCGGTCACCTTGATGCCCTTTGGCGGGATCTTCCTGCTGGGCGGTGTGGCCGACAAGAACCGTTGGCTGTTCGGAGAAGCCTTCCGGTCGGCCTTTAACGCTGGAGGACGGTTCGATTCCGTGCGGCAAGGGCTGAACCTTTACATTTCGAACCACGCCGAATTCGGTGTGATCGGTGCAAACAACTTCTGCAAATCTGCCCTGTCCGATTGACAGAGCACGCACCTGGGAGGGGACCTTATGATCCTGTGCTGCGGTGAAGCCTTGATCGACATGATCGCAGAACCCACGGCCTCGGGCGCGGACGGGTTTGTGCCCCATTCCGGCGGTGCGGTGTTCAACACGGCGATTGCATTAGGCCGTTTGGACGCACCCGTTGGGCTGCTGACCGGGCTCTCGACGGATATGTTCGGCCAGCAACTGGCCGCAGCCCTGCAGGCCAGCCACGTTGAAACAAGCCATGTGATCCAGTCGGACCGCCCCACAACCCTGGCGTTCGTGCAGCTGAAGGACGGGCACGCCAGCTATAACTTTGTCGACGAAAACACCGCTGGCCGGATGTTGCGGCCCGAAGATATGCCACGCCAACTGCCCGGTGCCATTAGCGCACTGTATTTCGGGGGCATAAGCCTGGCCTGTGAACCTTGCGCGGATGCCTATGCTGCCCTGTTGGAGCAACATGGGGCAGATCGCGCGGTGATGCTGGACCCCAATATCCGGCCCGGTTTCATCAAGGATCAAACCCGCTATCGCACCCGTCTGAACCGGATGATCGCGCAAGCCGATATCGTCAAGGTTTCGGATGAGGATCTGGATTGGATCATCCCCGGCCCAGAAACCCTGGATGAGAAAGTACCTTTGCTGCTGCAAGCCGGTCCTGCCGTGGTGATCGTCACGCGCGGCGCCGAAGGTGCGACGGGTTATCTGGCGGATAGCCGCCAAACCTCGGTCCCGGTCGAGCCGGTAAAGGTGGTCGATACCGTGGGCGCCGGCGACACGTTTAACGCAGGTGTGTTGGCCGCGTTAGAAGAGGCAGGTCATCTGTCGAAACCCGGCCTCCGTGCGCTACCGCCCGCCACCTTGCGCGCAGCGCTGGCGCTGGGGGCCAAGGTCGCTGCAGTGACCGTATCGCGCGCAGGCGCAAACCCGCCCTGGTCGCACGAGATCGCGTAACCAATCCCTGCGGCAGATACGTTGATTCTGGCGCTGTGCACCCGCACAGGCCGACAAAAGGGCGCGCGCGCAGACGCATGTGCCAATCCCGTCATATGCCCCCCTGATCCCGTCGCTTTTGTGGTCTGAGATGAGGCTGCCTCACGCGACAATGAATTTTGTCTGGATTGTCGGCTAGGCGGCAATCGTAGATCATCCATCAGACAGAAAAGCGCGCGAGATTTTAACATGCGGACAGAAGCACAGGCAGTTGTAATTGGCGGAGGCGTGATCGGGTGTTCGATCCTTTATCACCTGGCCAAGCTGGGATGGACCGATGTGGTTCTGCTGGAACGCGACGAGCTGACCTCGGGTTCGACCTGGCACGCGGCGGCAAATATCCACGGGCTGCATGACAGCACCAATATCAGCCGCATCCAGCATTATACGATGAACCTGTATAAATCGCTGGAAGAAGAAACCGGCCAAAGCTGCGGCGTGTTTCAGCCCGGCTCGCTCTATCTGGCGCAGACCGAACAGCGCGAGCATCAGCTGAAATTGCAGGCCGCCAAGGCCAAGCTTTATGGCATGAATTTCTATGAGATCAGCATTGAAGAGGCGCAGAAGCTGCACCCGCTGGTCAATTTCGACGGTATCCGCTGTGTGATGTATGAACCTGATGGTGGCAATGTTGACCCTTCGGGCGTGACCAATGCCTATGCGGTGGGTGCGCGTCAACGCGGCGCCGAGATCCATCGTTTCACCCCCGTCACCGCGACCGATCAGCAGGCGGACGGGACGTGGATCGTCAAAACGCCCAAGGGCGACATCCGCACACCCTGGGTGGTGAATGCTGCAGGCCTTTGGGGCCGCGAGGTGGCCGCACTGGCGGGGATCGAATTGCCCTTGCAACCGACCGAGCACCAGTATTTCGTCACCGAAACCATGTCGGATGTTGAAGGGCACGGTACCCGTCTGCCCTCGGTCGCCGATCGGGATGGTGAATATTACCTGCGGCAGGAAGGTCAGGGCCTGCTGGTCGGGGCCTATGAAAAAGACATGCGGTTCTGGGCTGAAGACGGCACGCCGCTGGACTTTGCCCATGACCTGTTCCCCGACGATCTGGACCGGATCGAAGAAAACATGATGAACGCCATCGAACGGCTGCCCGCTGTGGGTGAGGCCGGGATCAAACGGGTGATCAACGGCCCGATGATCTGGTCTCCGGATTCAAACGTTCTGATGGGCCCGGTGCCGGAAGTCGATGGCTATTTCTGTTGCAACGGCATCATCCCCGGCTTTTCCCAATCCGGCGGCATGGGCCTGATGGCGGCGCAATGGATCATTGAAGGTGAGACCGAATATGACATGTTCG
This sequence comes from Ruegeria sp. HKCCA6707, assembly GCF_013033515.1. Lineage (GTDB taxonomy): Bacteria > Pseudomonadota > Alphaproteobacteria > Rhodobacterales > Rhodobacteraceae > Ruegeria. The sequence goes on from NZ_WQEG01000002.1 coordinate 135,657, forward strand.
CCTGGGATCTGGCCCGCTTTGACAGCTGGGCCACCAAGGACTTCACCAAGGCGCGAGTGCAGGATCAATACGCCCATCGCTTCGCCATCCATTTCCCGAACGAGGAACGCAGCGCGGGCCGCCCTGCGCGCACCCGCCCGGTCTATGAGACGCAAAAGGCCATGGGCGCCGTCTTTGGCCTGAACGCAGGCTGGGAGCATCCGCTGTGGTTCGCCGACACACCTGGTGCGGTCGAGACCAACGGCTTTACCCGGCAGAACTGGTGGGGGCCAGTGGGCGAAGAATGCAAGATGCTGCGGGATCGGGCGGGGATCATCGATATTTCGAACTTTGCCAAATACGTCTGCAAAGGCCCCGGTGCCTCGGATTGGTTGAACGCGGTCTTTGCCAATACCATGCCCAAAACGGTGGGTCGATCATGCCTGACCCCGCTGATTTCCAAACGCGGTGGCATCGCGGGCGATTTCACCGTGACGCGGGTGGCTGAGGATGAGTTCTGGATCATCGGTTCGGGCATGGCCGAACGCTATCACAAACGGTTCTTCAAACAGGTCCCCCTGCCCGAAGGCACCACGTTCACATCCATGACCGACGCGATATGTGGCTTCAACATCGCCGGCCCGAAATCCCGCGAAATCTTGCAGCGGCTGACAAACACCTCTCTGGCCACCGAAGATTTCCCCTTTATGCGGTCAGCCCGGACCGAACTGGCCGGGATCGAAGTGCTGGCCCTGCGCGTCTCATTCACGGGCGATCTGGGGTGGGAGGTCCACTGCCCCACAGAACACCAATCGCGACTCTACACGGCGCTTCTGGAGGCCGGAGCGGCGTTTGACGCGGGACCCGTAGGCAGCCGTGCTTTGATGTCGCTTCGCGTCGAAAAGGGCTACGGCTCCTGGAGCCGTGAATACAGCCCCGAATACTGGCCCCATGAGGTCGGTCTGGACCGGCTATGCAAGTTCGAAAAAGAGTTCCTGAACAAAGACGCCGCGCAGAAGGTGTTGCAGAACCCCGCGCGCGAGCAGCTGGTGATGCTGCATCTGGACGCAGAGGATGTCGCAACGTCGAATGCAGACGCAACCGGAGGTGAGCCGATTTTCAAGGATGGCCAGGGTATCGGACGTGTCACATCCGGTGCTTACGGCTATTCCGTCGGCATGTCGCTGGCGCTGGGATATGTCAAAAACGCCCAACCCGGAGACGCGGTTGAAGTGATGGTTTTGGGCCGTCCGCACAAGGCGGTTATCCTGCATGAACCGCCTTTTGACCCTTTGGGTCAGGTGTTGCGGGGTTGAACGAGGGTTTGGCGGCTTTTTAAGGTTGTGCGTTCAATTACCTGCACAAGGCATTGTTTTGAAATGATTTTCATTGGCCCTCAAAAGCTCTAAGCCTTAAACGCCAAGACAAACCAAAACGAAGAGCCCATGGAAGAAATTGGGGGACAATCAGCCCCCCTACCCCGCTTGTCTGCATGCCTCAGCCCAGAAGTTTTTCGATCTGCGCAATCAAAGACTGAGCGTCATCGGCCGACAAGGTGCGTCCTTTGATCCGGATCCGCAGCTCGTCACTCGACAGCTCTGCCAGTATCGCTCCGCCCCCGGCCAGATCCGTCGCGGGCAGTCGCGAAATTTGCTGAGGACGGCCACCGCGCGGCTTTGAGGTACCCGTTTGCGGGACGGCTTTCAGCGCATTTTCAAGTGCCATCCACTCGGCCTTGGCGTCAACAGCATCGGCGCTTGCCAGAGCATCGCGTAGCTTGGCTTGCGCACCCTCCCTCAGAGCGGCGGCCAGTTTAAGCCCGGCTTTCTCGGACAGCGCGACCGGAAAGCGCAGCAGATCCCCAAGCGCCTCATGCACCATCGCGAAACCACGCACCTTTGACCGCTTGGCCTTGGACGCCGCGCCAAACAAAACATCAACCGCTGCCTCGGTGCTGGGAAAGATCCCCTGCCCCGCCGCCAAAACAGCGATACGACCCCGCTCATAGGGGCTGAGATTGGACCGCAGCTCATTCTCTTCGACCATAGAGACATACGCGCCCTGCCCCGTCCCGGCATCGCGTACGAATGCTGGAATTGCGGCAAAGGCAGGATCGGTCTCGGCCAGCCTGCGGAACGCGTTCAGGCGCCGGAAGCCCGAAATCAATCCATACCCGTCCTCGGTCCGCGTTACCTCAATCGGGGTGCGCAATCCGTGTACACGCAGCGATTCAAGCAGTTCCGCCATCGCCTCTTCGTCTTCGACCATACGGTCACGACGGATGAAATCCGCGTCGATCTGATCCAACGCCAGCTTTTCGGCGACCAACCCTGCCGTCTGCGCTTCCCGCCACAGCTCGGCATCGGTGTGATCCTTGGCCATGGCAACCCGATCCGTTACAGCAGCCATCCCGCCCAAGGCAGCCGCCTCTCCGGCGACCTGCGCGATCGGTGGCGTTGACTTGGTATCAAACGGGCTGATCGAGGGTTTCGTCGCGAAACCTGCCTCCATTTGCTCCAGTTCAGCCGTGTCCGGGGCGATAAGTCTTCTGCGTTTAGCCATTTGCCTCTCCTCCCATCTGAGCATCACGCCACCAACATCCGATCAGAACCTCTTTGAACTCGGCATAGGTTCTGTCGAAAGTTTCCCGCCCCCGTACATAGGTGTCGCGGTTGAAATCGCGGTAGTCGGCTTCGTAGATGCCATTGACCTGTTCCCCGGCCTGACCAACCAGAGCGGTAAAGTCCTGCCGGTAGGCATTCATGAAATCGCCGAAATAGGCTTGGATGACATTGGCCATATCCGTTTGCTGACTGGCATCGAACCGCGTGATGATAGCGCGTACTACATCCCATTCGAACTTAAGTTCTGGTAAACCCGCCGCCCTGTGGGCTGCATTTTCCCCGTCTTCGATACTGGCGAAGGTGGTGTAGAGCATATCAAAGAACCGACCGGTGGAGTCGAATTCCAGGAAACTCGCACCGAGAGGAACCAATAATATATCCGCCGCAGCCAAGGCGTTGATCGTTAGGTACCCAAGAGCAGGAGGCGTATCGAGGAAGACAATGTCGTAGTCATCCAATACACCCTCATCTTGAAGGAAGTTGGTCAACCCGTCCCACAAGGGCCAACTGCGCAGACCCATCCGCCATACCGGGATCTGGAATTCTGCCCAATAGAGGTTCAACTGCGCCCCGATCAAATCGATATTCGGCCAATGGGTTTTCTGAATCACATCCCGCGGCGAGGTGGACAAAGCCTCTTGCAAGGTCTCATCCAGAGGAATTTCGGCCTGACCCGCAGCCGCGCGAACGCGGTTCTCCGACTGCACTGCGCGCGCATAGTCTTTTGCAATCAGAGGAAACACCGTTTGCCACTCATCGGCCACGCGCCCTCCGAGGATCGAGGTCATCGAACCCTGACTGTCCAGGTCAATCACCAAAACCTTATAGCCATCCAGCGCCGCTGACATGGCCAGATGCGCGGCGGTCGACGTCTTGCCGACACCACCTTTGAAGTTCGCCACGGCCACAACCTTGGCCGGTAGACCTTCGGGCCGATAGGGCAGATACTCTTTGGTGCTGACGCCTTCTGCCGCAAAATGCTGTCGCAGAACCAACACCTCATCGAGTGTAAACCACTTTGATCCTCCTTCGCCTTCGCCCTGTGGCAGGTCCGGGTTGGCCTTGAGTACGCGGCGAAGATGGGCAGGTGCGATGGGGATCAGGTACTTCGTGATTTCCCAGGTCGAGAACCGCCGAAGCCGCTTTTCGCCATCGGGTGCATAGCCGCGCCGCGCCAGATCCTCGCGTCCCTTGGCACAGAAAGTGGCGGCTTTTGCGAATCGTGATGTCCCGATAGGATCAGGTAATTTCGACGCCGCTGTATCCGGGTCCAAATTGAAATAAGGCGGGAGCGGAGGTTGGTTGGATTTGTTCACTGTCGTTGCCTCGAAAAATGTTCGCCTTTGCGGCGTATATTCACCAAGTTAGCGAACCTTTTCCTGAGTGGCTATCCCAGAAATTCGAGTTTTCCACAGAACAGGGCTATGAGAGGGGTGTTTCGTCACGAAACTCCTGAATCAATTATTTGAGGACCACACAAATCGTTTCTTTTATTTAGTTATTTTATATATTTTGCGATAATATAATCATTCTTAAACATATACTTAGCCAGGTTAGGGTAACCAAAAACAGGTTCAAAGGTAACCGGATACGGGATCAAAGGAACCAATATACAGGATGTCGGGTCGCTGCTTTCGGTTTAACGGGCACTGATTCTCGGGAAATGGCTGAACTGGGTCTAATTGGGAATTTAGAGCCTGCTTCTTCGGGCCATGATCGGATTGACGAGAGGCCAAATGAGTGGCTTTCTGTGGATAACTCTGAATTCGACGCTTAGGGTACCTGTTTGCGGGATCAGTCCAATCCCGTATTTGGGCACCCAAATATAATTGCAACCTGGGTACCTTTTGTGCAACAAATTCAAAAAACGAGCAGCCAGGCAGAATCATGCCGGATACACAATTGGACATGGATCACCTTTCGGGCGCACTGCGTCGAGAGACGGTGAAGAAGAACGTTGCCGCGATACATATCAGCGGTAAGCTTTCGCTGTTGCAGCGCAAGCTTTCGAATGTGTTGCTTCTCAATGCCTATGATGCGCTGACCTCGGCGACCACCCATACCATTGATGCGCGCACATTGGCGATGATGGTTGGCTATAACTCGAACGATTTTGACACTTTGCGGGCAAGCCTGCGAGCATTGGCAGAGACGGTTGCCGAATGGGATATGCTGGACGAGCAGGGGCGGCAGGAATGGGGCGTGTCCTCGTTGTTGAGTTTCGCCAAACTAAAGGCAGGCGTGTGTGAATATGCCTATTCACCCGCGCTGGCGCAGAAGCTCTACGATCCAAAGATCTATGCTCTGATCAATGTACATATTCAGCGCAATTTCAGCTCTGGCCATGGGTTGGCGTTATACGAAAATTGCTATCGATTTGTCCGAACAGGCTCGACAGGATGGTGGGCTTTGGATGTATTTCGCAAACTGATGGGTGTGGATGGCAGCGACTATTATGCAAGTTTCAAACACCTGAATGCCAAGATTATCAAACCCGCTGTGTCGGAAGTGAACCGAAGCTCGGACATTTTCATCGAACCGGAGTTTCAGAAAAAAGGCCGGAGCGTGACGGACATACGGTTTCGGATCAAAGGCAATCCTCAAAAAGCCATGTTCGAGATTGACGACAATGATGGTGTTCGAAACCTGGAAGTCTATAAAACGCTTCGGGCGCAAGGTGTATCGGACCGATTGGCGCGGCAATGGATTGCGGAACATGGTGAAGACTATGTGCGCGAGAAACTGGATTACGTGAAAGGGCAGGGGGGTGTGAAATCGACAGTTGGTTATCTGTCGGCCGCCCTGCGCGATGACTTTCGTCGGCCCGAATCTGTAAAGCCTGCTGAACCGAACCCTGATGCTATTGCTGCCGCACAACAACGGTCTGAGGAAAAACAGCGAGAGGATCTGGCCTATGCGTCTCGCGCAGCGGAACGCTCGGAGCGTGCGCGCAAGCTGTCGGTAGTCCAAGATCTGGTTTCGCGACGAAACCCGACCCAGAGAGACGCTGATAAGCGGCTCTTTATGGCTGGGCTGAAAGATGATCTGGACCGCGAACATTTTCGGGCACATGGTTGGCGGTCAGGTCTGAACGCCGCGGCGATCATAAACTTCTGGGCGGAGCTCGAGCCCGAGGCTTTTGAGGATCACTATCCCGAAGAGCCGCCGCCCCAGTGATGTGCAAAATAGCGCTATAATGAGCATTGCAAGTATGGCGTGATAATAGTGTAGGGAGGTTCGGTTTTGTCCTCGGCCATATGCGCGACAGATCTCTTTCAATTCGTCTGGCCGAACGCGCGCTATTGGATATCGATCGGCTTATTGAATCGACACGTTTGCAAGGGCGTACGGGATACTTGCGTGCGGCGAGGCAGGTGAGGTTGTTATCCAAAAGAACGCACCAGCGCGAGGCGTTTATTTCATTGCTTCAGGCGCCGTTGAATTGGAGATGGGTGGCCAGAGCTGGAGGCTAGGGCGTGGTGATATCTTCGGGCAGGCCGAGTTATTGCTTCGGCAAAAACGCCGCGCCTCCGTCCGAGCGATTGTGCCCACAACACTATTCGTGCTGGACGAGGAACGATTCCGTAGGCTTGTTGAGCGCAGTAGGGCGTTGCGGGAAGGTGTCATAACGAGCGCTGCAAACCAAGGTGTTGAGATAGAACAGCTTCTTGAACCGAAGTAGCGCGCGGAATCCCAAATCGCACGACGACCAGACCTATGGCTGCTGGGTCACCGGTGACGGAACAGAGTGTTTATTGGCGCGTGAACTGCCAAGATTTGCTGCGGACGCCAGTGATCCGACGACATTTGCTTTTGGGGATCGCGCAGGTGCATTGACCGACAACTCACAATCCTAACTCCGTCACGACGTTACGGCATTCTCCCGAACCCGGCTGGAATCAGCTTGCGTGGTCCATTAGGGAAATATAACTTCGATAAAGAAAGCTATTTTTTGGACCTCAGGTTCAGCCCGAAAAACGAAGGACAATCCATGAAAACCCGTATCACCGAAATGTTCGGTATCGAGCACCCAATCCTGCAGGGCGGCATGCACTATGTCGGGTTTGCCGAACTGGCCGCCGCCGTGTCAAACGCAGGCGGATTGGGTACGATCACCGCGCTGACACAGAAATCTCCTGCCGACCTTGCCAATGAGATCGCGAAATGCCGCGACATGACCGACAAGCCTTTCGCGGTCAACCTGACATTCCTGCCCACTGTCAATGCCCCCGATTATCCGGGCTATGTCAAAGCCATCATCGACGGAGGGGTGAAAGTCGTGGAAACTGCAGGTCGCAACCCATCCGAGGTTTTGCCATATCTCAAGGATGCAGATATCAAGGTGATCCACAAATGCACCTCGGTACGTCACTCGTTGAAAGCGCAAGAGATTGGCTGTGACGCAGTGTCGGTGGACGGGTTCGAATGCGGCGGCCACCCCGGCGAAGATGACATTCCCAACATGATCCTATTGCCCCGCGCTGCGGACGAGTTAGAGATTCCCTTTGTTTCGTCGGGTGGCATGGCCGATGGGCGCAGCCTGGTTGCCTCATTGTCGATGGGTGCCGAAGGTATGAACATGGGCACACGTTTCATTGCCACGCAGGAAGCGCCGGTACACCAGAGGGTCAAGGATGCCATCGTCGCGGCGAGCGAATTGGACACACGTCTTGTCATGCGCCCGCTGCGCAACACCGAACGGGTGCTGAGCAATGCGGCGGTCGAACGCCTTTTGGAAAAGGAAAAGAATCTGGGCGACAAGATCCGGTTCGAGGACATCATCGAAGAGGTCGCGGGCGTCTATCCGAAGGTCATGCTCGATGGTGATATGGACGCCGGCGCCTGGTCCTGCGGCATGGTCGCTGGATTGATTGACGACATCCCCACCTGCAAAGAGTTGATTGACCGGATCATGGATGAAGCCGATGCGATCATTGTCAAACGGCTGGCCACCATGTCAGGCGGTGTTCGCGTTGCCGCAGAATGATCAAAGGGACGGCTACATGAGATATGAAACACTGGGCTGGGCCTTTGAAAACGGCGTCGTCGAGATCACGATGAACCGCCCTGACAACGCCAACGCCTTGAATGCACGGATGGCCGATGAACTGTTCGATGTCGCCTGCCGATGCGAGGCGGAAGGCGCGCACGCCGTGATCGTCACAGGCGCGGGCAAGATGTTCAATGGTGGTGGCGATCTCGCCGAGTTCGAGGCCGCCGCGAACAAGTCGGACCACGTGACCCGAATGGCGACGATCCTGCACGCCGCGCTGGCACGATTGACCCATTTGGACGCGCCCGTCATTACCGCCGTAAACGGTTCCGCTGGCGGCGGTGGTTTTTCCATCGCCATCTCGGGCGATATCGTTCTGGCTTCGGACAGGGTCAAGTTCGTCTCGGCCTATACCGCCTCGGGGCTGACCCCGGACGGGTCATCGACCTATTACATTGCCAAGCATGTGGGGCTTCTGCGCGCCAAAGAGCTTGTACTGACCAATCGTGTTCTCAGTGCTGATGAGGCCTGTGAATGGGGCCTCGTCACCCGCGTGGTCGCGGCTGAAGACCTGATGAGAGAGGCGCGCAAACTCGCCAACCGGTTCGCCAAGGGTCCAACCAAAGCTTATGGCGGGGCCAAGCGCCTTCTCGAAACGGCATTCTCCGAAAGCTTCGAAGCGCAGCTTGACAAGGAAACCCGTTCCATCACCGCCATGATGCGCACCCACGACGGCCCGCACGGGATCGCCGCGTTCCTGGCCAAGCAAAAGCCGGAGTTCAAAGGCGAATGACCCGCACACCGATCACCGACGATTGTGGTGTGGCCCAGGCGCTCAACGTGGTGGGCGAATGGCGCACCCTTCTTGTGTTACGCAATCTTTTCAACGGGATGCACACCTTCGATGCGCTTCAGGATCACCTGGGCATTTCCACCAGCGTTCTGGCGGCACGACTGAAAACGCTGACTGAGCAAGGTGTGATCGAAAAGCTGCCCAACCCCGAGGATGGGCGCTCGCATGAATACCGACTAACCGAGAAAGGGCTCGATCTCTACCCGGTGCTGGTTGCGCTTCTGCACTGGGGAGAGAAATGGGCCCCAAACGGGCGTGGACCACGCCTCACGCTGGTGGAACGGGAAACAGGGCGGCCGGTGCAAGAGATAGCCGTGACGGCGCAAGACGGACGGATACTTGGCCCACGCGATGTAACCCCGGTTCTGGGCCCCGGCGGCAGTGACCACATGCGCGCGATGATTGCGCGCTGGACGAAAAAGGAGAAACGGCAATGAGTTCCGACTGGGCGGCGCAAAAGCGCAAAGTAGCAGTGGATGGTCATGACATGGCCTATGTTGAACGCGGCGAAGGACGGCCAATCGTGTTCCTCCACGGCAATCCCACCTCGTCCTTCCTATGGCGCGACGTCATGCCCGAATGCGAGGGGCTGGGTCGCCTCATTGCGCCCGATCTGATCGGCATGGGCGATTCCGAAAAACTGCCCGATCCCGGCCCAAATACCTACACGTTTGAAACCCATCGCCGCTTTGTCGAGGGCTTCCTTACCGCCGTGGGCGTGACGCGCGATGCGGTTCTGGTCATCCACGACTGGGGCTCGGCACTGGGCTTCGACTGGGCCAACCGTCACCGCGATGCCGTTTCCGGCATTGCCTACATGGAAGGGATCGTGAAACCACTGGCCGACTGGTCCGAGTTCAACCCCCAGGCTGCGCCGCTCTTCCAGGGCTTCCGCTCGGAAAAGGGCGAAGAACTGGTGCTCGACCGCAATCTTTTTGTCGAAAAGGTTCTGCCTGGCTCTGTCCTCCGCGACCTGACCGAAGCAGAGCAGAATGAATACCGCCGCCCCTTCCGAAACCGGGAAGACCGTTGGCCGACGCTGACCTGGCCGCGCCAGATTCCAGTTGGTGGCGACCCGGCAGACGTAACCACGATTGCCGCGCAGTACGCGGATTGGATGGCGGAAAACGACCTGCCAAAACTCTTCGTAAATGCCGACCCCGGCGCAATCCTCGTCGGCGCAGCGCGTGACTTCTGCCGCAGTTGGAAAAACCAGCAGGAGATAACCGTCAAAGGCAGTCACTTCATCCAGGAAGACAGCGGGCAACAGATCGGCCAAGCCTTAGCTGCATGGTTGCGAGCTTTGGCTTGAGCCCCTGCCGCAAGAGCCACCAACACAAAAGGTATACATGCAGGCACTTACAATTAGGTCCGAGAATTGGACCCAAGCTGTGGTCGTTCAAGGTTTCCTGTGTCGCCCATCAACAAGTTCTTGGGCGGTGAATTGATCTTCCGCGATCCCGAACCAAGGGTCATCGGCGTTTTCTTTCCGACAAAACCGGATCATGTGAAGCCTGCTGGCTTTGTCATGGGCGGACTAACATCTGCTTTTCTTGACCATATCCCGGGTCCGCTTGCCGTTACCGCTTTGACGAAATCATGCCCAAATAACCTGTTCGAAAACTATTCGACCAGCACAAACTTCAGATGATGCATTCTCGTCAATCCAGGCTCAAAGTTTGTGACACATCCCTGAGGGGTTTCACCATTCTCGCAAATCTTGGTATGCCTCGTAAGCGCGAGCCAGGCGGTCGCGACGCAATCACCCTTCGAGATTGAGCCAAGCCACTTCCTCGGCAGTCAGATCAAGACCAGGGCCAGGAAGTGTCGACGCGATCTCACCCGGGCTTCGTGGACCGATCAAAGCAAGCGATGGGAATGACTGCGCGAGAACCCAGGCTGTCGCGATGTTGTGGGCCGAGACGCCATATTTCGTAGCAAGTTCTTCGGCGCGTGCGCGGCGAATTTCATTATCCGACCCGCCAAAGCAGACGTCAGGTCGCGTAGCTTCGGGCAACCGGTTGCGCAGCTCTTCTGGGAGGAAGAAGCCGCGTGCCTGGCTGGACCAGCTTACATGCACCACGTTGTTCTTGCGCAGATGCGCAAGCGTTTCAGGGTTGTTTGAAGTAACGCATCCTGGCCAGACAGGTTTGATCATCTGGGCCAATGACAGATTGTTGTTCAAGACCGTTGGCGCGGTCAGGCAATTTTCTTTTGCATAGGTGCAAGCCTCGTCAAATCGTTCGATGCTCCAGTTCGAACCGCCCCAGATTCCGATACGACCAGCGGCAATCTCTTTGGCAATCGCATCCACAAATTCGCCGACCGGGATGTCAGGATTGTCGCGATGCATGACATAAATCGGGGCAAATGAAAGCTGCAGCCGTTCAAGCGATATTGATAGCTGCGCACCGATTGCATCTGGCAGATCATGACCTCTTTCAAATCGCCTACCGAGGCGATTGAGGTTCCGGCGCGCTTGTTTCCGCGTCAATTCGACTTTGAAGCTTATTATCGCGTTTTCGAGCGTATTCCCTTTTGGGATATGTTCTATACATCGATCTGGTCCGTCCTGGCGCGTACCATAGCGCAGGTGGTGTTCTGTTCTATGGCGGGATACGCGTTTGCGCGCCTGAATTTTCCGTTCCGCAATACGCTTTTCATCATGTTGCTGGAGATCATGATGGTCCCGCGCGAAATCTACTTGTTGCCTCAAACCGAAATCATGAAATCTCTGGGACTGATCGACACAGTTGCTGCACTAGCGGCCCCCGGGTTGTTCAGTGCGTTTGGGACCTTTTTGATGCGGCAGTTCTTCCTGACGCTTCCGCCTTCGTTGGAGGAAGTTGCGCGTATTGATGGTGCAAGCAGAATTCGGATATTTTTTGAAATCATGCTGCCCTTGGCCAAACTGGGTCTTATTGCGCTCGCAATATTTACGGCGCTCTGGTCATGGAACGAGTTGCTATGGCCGTTGGTTGTGAATTCGGACCCGTCAAAACTCAACCTCGCAGCGGGGATTTCAACGCTCAACGGCGAATACACGATCGACTACCCGATGCTTATGGCCGGGTCTTTGATGGCTCAATTGCCCATGATCGTTCTCTTTTTCCTTCTGCAAAAGAAATTTGTTGAAGGCATCGCAACATCTGGATTGAAGTAATGCGGAACGCAGCCATAAAAAAACAGCCGAATGTTCTGATCTTCATGACAGATCAGCAGAGCAGCTATACGCTTTGCGATGGGCACTATGCCCGTGCAAAAAACCCCCATCTGGACCGCTTTCGCAAACGTGCAGTGACATTCACCAATGCCTATACGCCTTCGCCGCATTGCTGCCCATCGCGCGCAAGTTTTTTCACATCAAAATACCCATCCGAACATGGTGTCTGGAACAATGTGAACGTTACCAACGCCCTCTCGCGCGGCCCGAGAGAGGCCACACCTTTTTGGTCTCGCGACCTTAAGCAAGCCGGATATGATCTTGCGTTCAGTGGCAAGTGGCACGTCAGCAACTCCGAGCAACCTGCCGATTTTGGTTGGATGGAGTTAAAAGTGACCGCCCAGGGGTCTGGGGTCAGCCTCAGTGCGGATGAACAAAGATCGCGTGCGAGGACCAAAGAAATAAAATTGCTTGAAAGCTAAAACCCTGCTTTGACAGAAACAAATCGTCAACCAGGGCAGATCATTCGTCCCGGCTGGCCAAACTATACGCATTTTGGCACAGCCGAAAATCCGTTCGACGATCTGCTGGTGGTCGATACAGCGATCAAGCAGGTGAAATCCTACGCCGATACTTCAGACGAAGCGTTGCCTTGGTGCATGTATGTTGGAACTTTAGGGCCGCATGATCCATATACGCCACCGTCTAAATACCTTGATTGGTATGACCTGTCAGATATTGAGCTGCCCCAAAGCTTCGACGATACAATGGATGACAAACCGGGCTTGTATCGGCGTACACGAGACCGCTTTGATCAGCTGACAGCCGAGGAGCATCGCGATGCCATAAGGCACTATCTTGCCTTTTGCAGCTACGAGGATGCGCTTTTTGGAAAGCTTGTCTCCGCGCTAGAGGAGACGGATCAATTGGACAACACGGTCGTTGTATTTCTCTCGGACCATGGCGACTATCTGGGCGAACATGGCCTCTGGGGAAAGGGATTACCCGCGTTTCAATCCGCCTATCGCATTCCCTTGGTCATCGGCGGGCCAGGAATCTCTCCCGATCTTCAAGGCGCCCAATTGGATCACCCGACATCAATCGTAGATGTCGGCCCGACCATCGTAGAATTGTGCGATGTGGAACCAAGTTATCAGGTATCGGGCACTTCCCTAGTCCTGCTTTTGACAAATTCGTCGCAAGAAACACCAAAGCCAGATGTTTTTTTCCAATCCAACGGAAACGAGGCCTTCGGCATTCAACGCGCGGTTATCAGCGATGGTTGGAAGCTGGTCTATAACATGTTTGATCAAGACGAGTTGTACGATCTTGGAAAAGATCCGGAAGAAATAACGAATCTTCTGGCCGATCCGGTCGGTCAAAGAAAGGTTGGCCGCGGGCCGTTGGATTCGATTCCGTCCAATCTTCGCGCGAAGGTCGAGGAGCTTTATCGCAAGCTTTGGAAGTTTGGCATCGCGCATGACGATGAGAATATCAACGGATATGTTCTTACAGCACTTGCCCCATTTGGGCCCGGCATCGTCGCCGACCCGAGCAGCTCAAAAAACTATTTGGGTAACGACGAAGCGAACTCCTTGAACACCCAACAACTTTCTGGCTCCACGCCTGTCTGACAACCTGTGAGCATCTACAATGTCTAATATCGAGATCAAGTCTGTCGTAAAAAGATACGGCGGCATGGACGTCATTCATGGGATTGATATCAAAGTCGACGAAGGCGAATTCGCCGTATTGGTCGGTCCTTCTGGCTGTGGCAAATCCACTTTGTTGCGAATGGTTGCTGGCCTGACTGAAATTTCAGAGGGAGAAATCGCAATTGGTGGTCGCGTGGTGAACGACCTGCCCCCTGGTGAGCGGGATATCGCGATGGTTTTCCAGAACTACGCTCTGTATCCTCATATGACCGTCGCACAAAATATGGCTTATCCACTGCGTGTAAAGCGAGCTGGCAAGGAAGAGATCAAAAGGGCCGTGAACGAAGCGGCAGAGGTGCTGGGGCTTCAGGCGCTTCTTGATCGCAAGCCTGGGCAGCTGTCAGGCGGGCAAAGGCAACGGGTCGCGATGGGTCGGGCCATTGTGCGCGATCCGGCTGTTTTCCTTTTTGACGAACCGTTGTCGAACCTTGACGCGAAGCTCAGGGTCAAGATGCGCGCAGAGATCAAGGCGCTACACCAGAAGCTGAAAACGACAATTGTCTATGTGACCCATGATCAAATTGAAGCCATGACAATGGCTGACAAGATTATTGTTCTGGACGGTGGGAATGTCTCACAAATCGGTACGCCGCTTGAACTGTATACTGCTCCAGCTAACAAATTTGTGGCGACGTTCATCGGCTCACCCGCGATGAATATTCTACCAGCGCAAATTCGGGCCGATGGCCGACCTGCAATTTCCGATGGCCAGACGATTGACCTGGACACGAGTTTGCCAGCCGGCGCAGAAATCGAACTCGGAGTTCGGCCCGAGCATATTGGTCTTGCACCCGTCGGTGAAGGCTTGAAGGCGACGGTGAAGCTTGTTGAACCAATGGGCGCGGAAACGCTTCTTTACTGCGATGTCGCCGGTTACGAAGTTCTCGCAAGTGTCAAGGAGTACCCGGATGTCACCCAAGGTGGAACAATCCATCTAGCAGCCGAGCCCGGCAAATTTCATGCCTTTGACACCAACACTGAGAACGCGATTTCTTTTCTGTCTGACACCTCATCCACCGGGCTGATCTAGGCTCTGGACCAATTGATTTATATTAGGCGGTGTGGTTCGCGGGGGTGTGGCGCAAACTATTGTCCGATCAAAGTCAGCGTTATGCTAGATGCTACTATCGTGCGAACTCAGGAAACACCCGAAAGCCAGATGTCGTGGTGCTGGGGAAAGGCCATCCACCCGCTAAACACTAGCGCATCAACAGCCAAATCTTTGCATCAGAGCCGTAATCACTACCCAAACAAGTAAGCCGTTCGGATCGTTGGCGATGTCAGTTACTGTCGTTTGCACCAATCTTTTTGACGCTTGGTTCCGCATCCAATTCCGTCAGCTTGTTCAGAACTTCAGCCATCCATCCGGCTTTGATCTTCAAAGCCAGCTGTGATGGGGGGCGGTGGTTTGGTTCCAGGATCGCGTACTCATACTGCAGCGGGCTTTTCAGCGGAACAAACACCACTTTGCCTTTGGATGCATTCAACTCGCGCTCTGTCGCGACGGTTAGGGGGTCGACGATAGAACAGCATTGGCCCGAGCTGACAAAGGGGATCAGCGGTAGAAAATACTGGCAGTTCACAGTCAGATTGTAATCGACGCCGCTTTCTTGAAAAGCGTTTTGGATTCTGGTTTGGAACGGGTGTGTCGCGTGCAGTCCGCCAATAGGTACGCCATCAAGATCTGAGATTGCGACACTGCTGCGCGTCGCTAGCGGGTGATCACGGTCGACCGCGCAAAAGCAGTTTGCGCGGATCAGTTCGGCGGAGTACTGCGGCTCTTTTCCCGACGAATGTTCGAAATCGGCAAAGCCGAAATCGATATTCTGGGTGCCGGCCAATTCCATGATCTGCAGAGAACTGCGCGTCGACAGCGTGATTCGGATGTCGGGGTTCTCTCCCAGCGACTTGCTGATGAAATGAGGGAAGAGAAAGGTCGAAGGGCCGGGCATGGTGGCGATGTTGAGACTGCCGGAATGGCCCTTGATCAAACCTTCCATCGTGTTCGAAATGACCGAAAGGCGATCCAGAATGCCGGTGGTTTCTGCCAGCAGGTAATGCGCCTCAGGCACCGGGACCAATCTGCGTCCTTTGCGTTCGAACAAAGTAAGGCCCAGGTTTTTCTCGAGTGTTTTCAGGGCCAAACTGATGGCGGGTTGGGTGCGGTTCAATTTCTTCGCGGTTTGCGAAATGGAGCCGGTTTCCATCACTTCGCGAAACACGGTGAGCTGCGTCAGGTTCATGTGGAAATTTATAAGCCAAACTTTAGTTTTATGAAATATAACAAATTTGTATTTATGCGAATTCTCTTTAGGCTCATCAAAATCGAAGTTCGGGCAAACCGAATCCGACGAACCAACACTGGAGAACAAGATGAGTTTTATGAAAAGCTTGACCGGCCTGGCCCTGGCGGCAGCCTTTGCTGCACCGGCTTTGGCGCAGGACCCGACCTTTTTCCGTATCGGCACCGGCGGTGCTGGCGGAACCTACTTCCCCATCGGTGGCACCATCGCAAACGGCATCTCGGCCCCTCCGGGCTCGCGCCCCTGTGAAGAAGGTGGCCAATGTGGTGTTCCGGGCCTGATCGCGATTGCGCAATCGACCACCGCGTCGGTCTTTAACAATGCTGCTGTTCAAAACGGTGAGCTTGAGGCCGGTCTGGCGGCTGCTGACGTGACCCGCTCGATGTATCTGGGTGAGGGTAAGTTCGAAGGCAAGCCGCATCCCAACCTGCGGATCGTCGCCAACCTGTTCCCCGAAGATCTGCACCTGGTACTGCCTGCGGGCGAAACCATCGGTGATCTGAGCGATCTGGAAGGCAAGCGCGTCGGTATCGCGCAGGCCGGATCGGGCACGCAGGTTGCCGTTCTGCAAATGCTGGAAGCCTGGGGTGTGACCCGCGACAACATGGATGAGGCCGAATTGAACAACAGCCAGAGCGCCGAGCGTTTGGCCGATGGTCAGCTGGACGCCTATTTCTATGCGGCGGGCTGGCCGGTTGCCGCGATGGTGCAGCTGTCCTCGACCAAAGGTATGAACCTGCATTCGTTCAGCGACGAAGATCTGGCCAAGATCAACGAGATCATCCCGGCCTATATCCCGTCGGCCATTCCTGGTGGTGTCTATGAAGGTATCGATACGGAAACCAAAACCCCTGCGGTCAGCGCGATGCTGGTTGTCTCGTCAGAGCTGTCGGACGATCTGGTCTATCAACTGACCAAGGCATTGTGGAACGACAACACACGCAAGCTGCTGGACAACGGCCACGCCAAAGGCAAGCAGATCACGCCTGATACGGCGCTGGACGGTGTTGCCGCGCTGGGTGTTCCGCTGCATCCGGGTGCCGAGAAGTTCTATAAAGAAGCCGGGCTTCTTCAGTAACCACATCACATCGCAATGAAATCGCCGGTGCCCCATCCTCGGGGCACCGTACAGCCGATCTATGCGAAGGCAGGGGGCCGCAATGACCGACAATCAGCAGCTTGATGACCACGAATTGACCGCCGAAGAGCTTGCGGCCATCGAAGAACAGTTCGACGAAGGCGCAGCGGTTCGTCAGGTGAGCCCAACCACCGGAATGGTGTTGCGCGTTGTTGCCCTGATTTTCGCAGCTTACGAATTCTTTACCGCCGGGTTTGGCCTTCCAGCCGATCACTGGCATATGGGCATCTATCTGGCCCTGCTGTTCATCCTGGTCTATGCGACGATCCCGATAATCGGGTCAAAAAACCTCTATGCTCTCAAGGTCAGCCGGTTCCGGATCGGCAATATTCCTCTTTATGATCTTGTCTTCATGGGGCTTGGCATCATCGCCGCTCTGTATGTGGGTGTTGCCTGGCGCGGCATTCCGTTCCTCGGGATCGAGGAACAGACCTTCCGCATGGGTAATCCGAACACCTATGACGTGATCCTTGGCGTCATCATCATCTTGCTGGTGCTGGACATTGCGCGCCGCACGCTGGGATGGGTGCTGCCGCTGATCATCTGTGTCTTTATTTCATACGCCTTGCTGGGGCCGTATTTCCCCGGATTGCTGCAGCATCCTGGCGTGAACTTCAAAACCTTCGTGTCGTCGATGTATTTCCCGCAAGAGGGGATCTATGGCGTCACGCTTTGGGTGGTTTCGACCATCGTGTTCCACTTTGTCCTGTTTGGCGTGATCGCACAGCGCACCGGTTTGGGGCAATTGTTCATCGACAACGCCACGATTTTGGCGGGTCGCTATACCGGCGGTCCGGCAAAAGTGTCGGTGGTATCCTCGGCCTTCTTCGGCACGATCTCTGGTTCTTCGGTGGCGAACACCGTTTCGACCGGTGCGTTGACGATCCCCAACATGAAGCGCCTTGGATACCCCGGCCATTTTGCAGGCGGGGTTGAAGCCGCGTCATCGGCAGGGGGGCAGATCACGCCGCCCATCATGGGGGCTGCGGCCTTTATCATGGCCGAGTTCCTTGAGGTCCCTTACACGACAATCGTGATCGCCGCGATTTTCCCTGCGATCCTGCACTATGTCGGCGTCTTTGCCGTTGTGCACCTGATGGCGCGCAAGCTGAACCTGCAAGGTCTGGCCAAGGAACAACTGCCGCAGCTCAAGGCCGTTTGGGCCGAAGGTTGGGCCAATATCGTGCCGCTGATCGGGCTTCTTGTGGTGCTGTTTACGGGATATACGCCGTTCATGTCGGCCTTTTGCGGCATTTCGCTGGCTGTCATCGCGGGCATGTCGCGGGTCAAGCAACCGCCGACACTGATCTATGCTGTTGCGTTCCTGGCCTTTGTGCTGTGGAAGTTTTCCGATGGCGGGTTTGATCTGACCATGACGGCCATACTGTGTGGCTTGTCGGTGATCGCCACTTTTAACCCACAGAAACGCATCGAAGTGCCTGAGATGCTACAGGCGGTCGAACTGGGTGTGAAATATTCGCTGGCTGTGGGTGCTGCTGCCGCTGCGGTCGGCATCGTGGTGGGTGTGATCAACACAACCGGTATCGGTTTCCGCATCGGGTTCATGGTGACCCAAGGGGCAGGCAATCTGGCGGCAGATGTCTACAACATGATCTCGTTTGGCAGTTTCCAGCTGTTTGCGTTGGAAGACTTGCAGCTGTTCATCTCGCTGGTCTTCATTGCCATCGTCTGCATTCTGATGGGGGCGGGCATTCCGACTACGGCGCTTTACATCATGCTGGTCTCGGTCGCGCAGCCTGCGCTGGCGCAGCTGGGTGTACCGCCCATCGCCTCCCACCTGTTCGTGCTCTATTACGGCGTGGTGTCCGAGATTACGCCACCGGTTTGTACTTCGGCCTATGCGGCGGCGGCCATCGCAAACTCGAACCCGTTCCGAACTGGCTTGTCGGCCTTCACTCTGGGCTTGGGCAAGGTGATTGCACCAATGGCCTTTGTCTATGCGCCGGTGCTGCTGTTTGTGTCGTCGACAGGCTTTGATCTGTGGGAGTTCACCTATACCGCCACCAGCTGTATCGCAGGCGTCATCGCCCTTTCGGCGGCGGTTGTGGGCTATTGGTTGAAACCACTGAACCTGGCGTCACGGATCCTGATGGCCATCGCCGGTGTGATCTTTGTGGCACCCAGCCTGACGGCTGATCTGGTTGCTCTGGCTGTGGCCTCACCCGTGATCATCACCCAGTTGATTGGCCGCAGCCGCAGTCAGTCACCGGCCTGAAAGGATGGCTGAACAGGTCACAATTATCGGCGCAGGGATCGTCGGCATTTGTTGCGCATTGTCCCTGCAAGACCGCGGAATTCCTGTCCGGCTTGTCGATCGGGGTGAGCCCGGACAGGAGACCTCTTTTGGCAACGCCGGTGTGGTATCGCCCTGGTCGATCATCCCGCAGGCAGTTCCAGGGATCTGGAAGCAACTTCCGCAACTTTTGCTGAATCCCAAAAGCGCGCTTTCGGTAAGGGCCGGGTTTTGGCCCAGAATGATCCCCTGGGGGCTGCGCTTTCTCAGCATCTCGGGCGAACAAAGCGTGCGAAAGATTTCGGACGGTATGGAGGTTTTGTGCCGCCCGTCGATTGACCTGTATCGGCGTCACTTACAGGGGACGGGGCATGAGGGGCTGATCGCAGACAGCTATTACCTGCATGCGTTCCGGCGTGCGGATCAGGCCAGTCTGGATGATTTCGGCTATCGCGTACGTCGCGAAAAAGGTGGCGATCTGGAACGGATCGAAGGGGCCGAGCTGCGCCGGATGGAACCGGCTCTGTCCGATGATTTCAAGGCGGCGATCGTGATCAAAGGCCAGGCTCGGGCCCTTTCACCCGGTCGTTTGGGGGCGGTTTTGGCCGACAAAGCCCGCGCGCAAGGGGCCGAGTTCCTGCGTGCCGAGGTCACCAAACTCGCACGATTAGAGCAGGGTGGTTGGCAGGTTGTCACCAAGGACAAGACGTTGAAGTCCCAGCAGGTGATATTGGCAGCGGGCGTTTGGTCGGCCGATCTTTTGAAACCTTTGGGCTTTTCCGTGCCGCTGGTGGCCGAACGTGGCTATCACGTCGAGTTTTCGAACCCCGAGGCCACCTTGAACAATTCGATCATGGATGTGGACGCAAAAGTGGTGGCCAGTTCCATGGAAGGTGGGTTGCGTGTGGCTGGGACAGCCGAATTTGGCAGCATCGATGCGCCACCCGATCCCAAAAAGCAGAAGATGCTGATCGATCAGGCGAAATCCATGGTGCCTGATCTAGATACCAGTCAGGTGCGGTTCTGGATGGGGCGTCGCCCGTCCTTTCCCGACAGTTTGCCTGCGATCGGTCCGATTGAAGGGATCAAAGGGCTGTTCACCGCCTTTGGGCATTCTCATTATGGGCTGATGATGGCGCCCAAAACAGCTGAGCTTGTGGCAGACCTTATGTCAGATCGTCACCCCAACACCGACATGGCGGCGTTCTCACCGATGCGGTTCTAGCTATCTTTGGGCCTGTGCCGCGGCGGGTGAGAAAGGGCATGGACCTGAGGTCAAGACTGCGTCTAGGGTCTGCTGCGCGATCCGCAGAGAAAACCGCAAGAGAGTAATGTGCCCGTCGATCTTACCCTTCTGATCCTTGCCATCTGTCTGGGCGCCGTGGTGCAGGTGGGAATAGGTATCGGGTTCAGCATCGTGGCCGGGCCGCCGATGATGATCCTGCTGGGCACATCGACCGCGGTGCCCGTTCTGCTGCTGCTCAACACCATAGTGTCGGCGGTGGCCACTGACCCACGCGTGGTGAAGGCCGAACGGCGCAGCATTCTGATCGCCATTCTGGGCTGTCTGATTGGGGTGGGGATCGGGTTGATGCTCTACCCGCTGCTGAGCGAGCCTTTTGTTCTGGCCCTCACGGGATGTTTGTTGTTGATCGGGCTGGCGACATCTTTGGTGCCCCTGCGCCGCGCGACCGGGCCTGTGGGGTTCATGGCGATGTCGGGCCTATCCGGGCTGGCCACGGTGTGGGCCGCGATGCCGGGGCCACTTATGGTGCTTGGGTTGATGGCAAAGGGCCGTGCGGGGCGCGCGGTTGCGCGCCTGGTGCAACCCATTGCGCTGGTTGCCTACGGGGTGGCGTTCTTGCTGCACGGGACGTCAACACTGCCTTTGGGTCCGCAGCTTTGGGCCTTTGTTGCCGCCACGGTGTTCGGCAGCTTGATGGGTCGCGTGGTGGGCCCTTATCTGCCGCAGCGCCTGGTGAGTGTGACCATACGGATCATTTCCGTGCTGGCCTGCGCTCTGCTCTTTCAACGCGCCTATGTGATGGCCTAATTTGGGGAAATGACGATGACAGAGACAGACCTTCTTGCGCAATTCCCAAGGGCGCGGCTGATGTCGGGGGTCACGCCGCTGGAGCGGCTGGACAGGCTATCGGCTGAGCTGGGGATTAATCTGTGGCTGAAACGCGACGATCTGAACGGGCTTGGTTTTGGCGGCAACAAAACCCGGCAACTGGAATTCTATTTTGGCGATGCGCAACAGAAAGGCGCGGATACCATCCTGATCACCGGCGCGGTGCAGTCGAACTATGTTCGTTCGGCTGCTGCTGCCGCCGCCCGTCTGGGTATGCAATCGGTGCTGCAGCTGGAAGAGCGGGTGCCGGATATGGGTGCGGAGTATTACAGTTCGGGCAACGTGTTGCTGGCCAAGCTCTTGGGCGCTGAACACATGAGTTATCCTGAAGGCGAAGATGAGGCGGGGGCTGATGCGGCCCTGCACGCGCGCGCGGATGCGCTGCGGGCCGAGGGGCGTACCCCTTACGTCATCCATCTGGGGCTGCACCACCCACCGCTGGGGGCCCTGGGATATGTGGTGGCCGGGCAAGAGATCTGCGCCCAGATGCCGGATTTTGATGTGGCTGTTGTGGCCTCGGGCAGCGGGGCCACCCATGGGGGTCTTTTGACTGGGATTGCGGTCTCGGGCGTCCCAGCCAAGGTGTTTGGCGTTTGTGTGCGTCGTGATGCGGAACAACAGGCCGCGCGGATGCGCACCGTGCTGGAAAAGCTGGCGGATCTGCTTGGGATTGATCCCGAACCGTTGCAAGCGCGGATCGAGATCTGGGATCGCGCGCTCGCGCCGGGTTATGGCAAGCTGAGCGACAAGACACAGGCGGCACTTGAACGCATGGCGCGGACCGAAGGGATATTCCTCGACCCGGTCTATACAGCCAAGACCTTTGCCGGGCTGCTGGATCTGGTGGAAACCGGGCAGATCCGTCCGGGGCAAAAAGTGGTGATGGTGCATACGGGCGGGTTGCCGGCCCTGTTCGGCTATCAAAGCGAGATGGCAGGTCTGTAGACCCTAAACCGCTGGCAAGTGCCCGGAGCCGCGCGGGATCCGGGCCCTGGTCGGGCACCTTAATGCCGCCCTTGTCAGTCGCAGGCGGCGGTAACGATCATCTCAACCTTCAGCACATCGCGTGCAAGTTTGGCTTCGCCACAGGCGCGGGCCGGGGCGTGGCCTTGCGGCACCCATTCATCCCAAACCTGGTTCATCTCGGCGAAATCGGCCATATCCGACAGCCAGATCACGCATTGCAGGATCCGCGTCTTGTCGCTGCCCGCCTGAGCCAGAAGATCCTCGACCTTGGCCAGAATATCACGGGTCTGATCCGCTGCGGTCTCGGCATCCGAGACCTGACCACACAGGTAGGCAACACCATTGTGTTTTACGATCTTGCTCATGCGCTGGCCGGTTTCAATACGGGTGATGGTCACGTTGGAAATCTCCATGAAAATTAGTCCCGATCACAAGGATCTCTGGCTTTGGCGATAGTGGGTATTGGGCCGGATCGCCAGCCCCCAAACGGATCAAGCCGACGAAAATTCTTCTAGGTGTTCAAGCTGGCTTGGGTCAGGATCAGACGGTCCCGACCCGTTGGGGTGACCACCGGCGAGAGGGTGCGAAGGTCAATGGTTTGACCCTGAAAAGTGCAGTAGGTCGCGTGATCTGTAATCCTAAGCTGTGCGGATGCTTTTTCCGTTTCATCAAGGGCCGCGCTGGCCAAGAGCAATGAGAACAGCAACAGCCCCTTGTCCACATCGTCGCCGGTCTGAAACAGCAATACCTCATCGGGCAGCGCAAGCCTGTCGCGGGCGCCCAGCACTGGCTCGCTACCCGCAATGGTATCAACCACTGCGCAGGCATCCGCCCAAGACGCGACCCGTGCCGCAGCGCCCCGAAGTTTGGTCCCGTGCAAAGCCGCGGCCAGATAGGCTCCGGGGTAGGGGACATCCAGATCGCGGATACAGTACAAGGCCTGATCGAATACCGACATCGGTTGAGCCTTGGCAAGATCGGAAATCACCTGACGCGCGTGATCGGCCCCCGATAATCGGTCCAGAGCCCGCAGGTCTGATGCATCGATGCTTGGCGTCTGAAATGTGATGCCTGAATCTACGGCCTGCTTAAGCAGGTCTAGGGTACAGCCAAAAAAGGCACGGCTTTCGTCCAGAAACCTATCAAGCGCGGGTTTGGGAATTGAGCTTTCACCGGTCGAGATCCGCAACGTGCCCAGCGGCGAGATAAGCCGATCCAGAAACGGAAGCCGTGCGGCAAAGGCAGCTTGCGGCCCCGTAGACCCAGGCGCGGCGCAGGTCTTGTCCCATGTGTGCTTGTCAAAAAATTCGGGCTTGCCATTGCACCAGAACCTTTCACCGTCCTTGCGCAGGAAGGTCGTGTAATGGGCGGGCGTGGCGAGCAAAAAGATGTCTGCGAAAGATATACCGTGCAGGATATTGGCCAATGTCGCTGTCAGTGTCGCCTCATCCGCGCAGATGGTCACACCCATGGGCTTGTGTTTCTTATGCCCCAAAAGACGGCGCATGGCACGCAGGCCGTCGATGGTCGAATAGTTGAAGATCGGGAAGTTTCCCTGCTCCAGCACCGGAAAGATATCCAGTGCAGGCGTCAGCAGCCCTTGTTCATCGCGGTGATGGAAATGCTGCCGGATCAAATCCAGCGCGTCGTCCACACCTGCGGCCCCCAGACGTTGGCGAATGTCGGATAATTCGGCCACGCCAACCTTTTGTGCGGTGTTCATGGGATAGTTATGGGTGAAATGCTGGTTCACATAGGCCAGCATCTCAAGCGTGATATGGGCTTGCCTCAGATGGTCTTCGTTGGGGTATTTTGCGTGGGCCCGGGCAAGCACTTTGTCCCTAAGCTGCCAGAGCGTCGGGCTCATAAGATTGGCCAGCATCAGAACCGTCAAAAGCTGTGGATCTATCGCAGCTTCGAACAGGGCGGGGTTGGCAGCACGGGACAGCGTTTCGATGCGCTCAGAGGACGTTCTGGCATTCACATTCATCCGCTTAGTCCTGCCGAGCCGCTTGACGGATCCGATTCAGCACAAAGATCGGAATTCCAGCAAGAAGCAGCAAAAAGCTCCACATCGCGGCTTCGGCCCCCGCGCCATAGATGGTCAGCAGCGAAAACACAAAGGCGATGCCAGCGACGGGCAGATAGGTCCACGGGTTGAGGAAACCGATACGGCGGCCCAGCGAGATCAGGATCAGGCCCTCGACGCAGCAGCAGAACAAATAGCTCACCATGTCTGTCACAATCGACAGGTCGATCAGATATTCATACAGCCCCAGCAAAGAGCTGGACGCAAAGGATTTGAACAGCAGGATCGCAACGGAAAGCGCCATTGAAATCACGATCCCCTTTGCCGGGACACCGTTCTTGTTCAGCTTAGAAAACCATGCGGGGAATAACCCGTGGCGCGCAGCCGCAAGCGGCACCTGCGCCATAAGCAATGTCCAGCCATTGAGCGCCGCCACGGATGACAACACGGCGGCGACGGCGATGACATATCCCGCCCAATCACCCCAAATCAGGCTGGCGGCATCCGAGAAAGGAGCCGTAGACTGCGCAAGCGCGTCCGCATCCATGACGCCCATCACCGTGAGCGTGCCGAACGTATAGACCAGTGCGGCCAAAAGCGTTCCAACGACGGTGGCAAAGGCGATTGTGCGGTTGGGGTCTTTGACATCGCCCGCGGGTACGGTGGCGGATTCCACACCGGTGAAAGCAAACATGATGAACGGCGCAGTGCCTGCAAGGGCCAATAGAAAGGAATGCGGCGTCGGGTTGATCGGAGTAAAATGCCCCCAGTCCACCCAGAACAGCCCCACAAATGAGACAGCCAGAAACGGGATCATCTTGATGCAGACGATGACAAGCTGGAACACTCCGACGGTTTCAGCGCCTCTGAGATTCAAAAGTCCAACCCCGATCATCATTGCCAAAGCTACGGTGGTGCCGCCACCCGGCAGATCGCTCAGGCCCGGCACGAAATACAGCAGATAATCCGTGGCTCCCAAGGCAATCGCCGGAAGCGCCACCCAAACCGCGATCCAATATCCCCAGGCAACAAGAAACCCGGCAAAATCCCCAAACCCCAGGCGGGTATAGGCATAGGGGCCACCGGTTTCCGGCGCGACCCGACTGAGGCGAGCAAACACCAGGCCCAGACACAAGGCGCCGATGGACATCACGATCCAGCCGATGATCGCGACCGCTCCAAACGGGGCCAGGGCGGCGGGTGCCAGGAAAAAGCCCGAACCGATGATATTGCCGACCACAAGTGCGGTGCAGGTCCAGGGCCCAAGCGTTCGGGTCACTTTCGGGGAAGATTGCGCGGGCTGTTCTTCAGTAGATTTTTCCAAGCCTTGAGACACGTAAACCTCTGATCAAACCATCCAGTCGCAATGGCGGTATGACATAGGCTCGTAACGTTGGATGCAAGGCCCGATTTGGTCAGCGCCCCGTCATTCGCCTCAATCCCTTCAAATGTTGCGTTTGGGGGGGTTAAACGACAAGCACATTCCGTTCAGGGCCAGTCCTTCCTCCGAGGGTCCGTCCATAATCTTTCCCATGCAACCTTCTTCGGTGCTCATACCGCCGCCGGTCGTCAATGTGTTAGTCTTTATGCGTTGGAATTGCGGGTGTTGGGTCTGTCATTTCGGATCCCCTTTTGATGCTTTGGGATGGCCCCGCCCCGGGGACCATCGCCGAGACGTCTATTCCGCGGCTTCGGGTTGGGTGTCGATCAGGTCGACCTCTTCCCAGCCGGGCGCATCGTCGAAGTGCAGGACGGCGCGCTGTTTCTTGCGGTTGATCAGCAGCCGCGTGCTGTCGCGTTTCGCATAGTGACCCGCAGGATCGGCCGCCGCCTTGGCATAGCCGATCATGTGCAGATCGATATCGGCATACATGATGCCCTCCTGGTCATGCGGGATCCGTTCGGCCAGCTCCGACCCGTCCGGGCCAAAGATCGCGGTATAGCCACCGCCCACCGGGAACAGCGCCTCTTTCTCGGGATTGCCCTCGCACAGCAGGTCCTGCATCTCTTTGGTTACCAGCGAACAGGGGGCCAGAACGAAACAGCCACCTTCGACCGCATAGATCATGGACGCCGCGTTGTTCACCTGATGCCCCAGCGCATAGGCCGTGCCCTCATACAGCGCCAGGTTCGGCCAGGCGGCCACATGGATCTGTTCGTTTTGGGCATACATGGCATATTTGCTCAGCGGTTGCAGGTGCTCCCAGCAGGCCAGCTGCCCGACGCGCCCGATCGAGGTGTCGACCACGCTCAGGTCCGAGCCGTCGCCTTCGCCATAGACCGTGCGTTCGACATGGGTGGGTTTCAGCTTGCGACGGCGGTTGATCACCTCACCGGTTTCGTCGAAATGCCATTGCGCGATATAGAGCGAGCCGCCATCACGTTCAGAGCAACCCATCGACAGCTGGATGTTGTTGTCGCGGCAGGCTTTGGACAGGCGCTTTTCCTGATCGCTGCCGGCAACAATCGAATTGTCAAAGTAACGGCCCACGAACTGCATCTGCCAGGCAACAGGGCCCAGCCAGATGTGATTGGGATAGCCCGGCAACCAGGTTTCGCTGAATGCAATCAGCTTGGCGCCGTTCTTCGCGGCCTCTTCGATCAGACCGATGGCTTTGTCGATGCCTGCGTCCAGATCAAGAAAGCAGGGGGCCGCCTGAACCGCAGCGACTTTGAATTGAGTAGACATGGTGCACCTCCGTTGGATGAACAAAGGCTGTCGGATCACGGGCGGTCGTGCTTTTGCGTCTGGGCGGAAAAACTTGCTTTTTCGGGCAAGATCGACATGCTTTGTCGATCCATTCAAGGGGACCACATGGATATTCAGACGCGTTACGACACAAACAACGTGCCGCTAAACCAGCGCCTCGCATACTGGCAAGACTCCGTTTGCAACAGCTATGTGCAGCTCGGGTGTGAGATCGAAAATCGTCACAACTTCCGAGGCTTGATCGAAGTTGCTCGGCACTCGGTTCTGTCGATTTCACGTGTGACGGGGTTGGCGCATCGGGTCGAACGCCGCAAACGCGATATCCGGTCTGCGACGGATGCCTATTTTCTTTTGAGCCTGCAAACAGCCGAATCGTCGACCGTGACGCAATTTGGAAAAACCGCACTTTTGCGCACCGGTGATATGGCGCTCTACAGCAGTACCGATCCATATTCGCTGCGCTTGACTGACGATTTCAGTCAGACGGTTGTCCAGCTTCCCAGCGCGAAACTGATCGAGCGCTTGCCCAATGCCGAACTGCTGACCGCGCGCCGGATCGACGGGCAAAGCGGTATTGGCAAGCTGGTGCGCGAGAATATTCTGGCTTTTTCTGAACATGTGAATACGCCCAACCCAACCGTGCAGGCGCTGTTGCAAGACACGCTGATTGATCTGATCGCGACGGGTCTGGCGGCTGAGGGGGCGGATCGGTTGGAACTGTCCTCGCCAGAACAGCATGTACTGTTGCGCGCCAAATCCTTTGTGCGCGCAAATCTGCATGACCCCAAGCTTGACCGCCACCGCGTTGCGGCCGAGATCGGTATGTCGGTGCGGCGCCTGAACGAGATCTTCTCGAAACATGATGAATCGATCAGCGCTTTCATCCGTCGGATGCGTCTTGAGGCCGTGGCTGCCGATTTCAAAGACCCGCGATTTGCGCAGCAATCGATCAGTGAGATCGCTTTCCGCCAGGGCTTTTCGAACATGCAGAACTTTTCGACAACGTTCCGCACTCATTTCGGCGCGAGCCCCCGAGACTATCGGAAAATGTCGAGCCAGCCCACGACTTGAAAAGTTGCTGACCTAAGGCGCAACCCCAAAAAGTTCGCGCCGTTTCGAGCGATAGAAATCTGACTGGAAATGACCGCGCACCCAATCACCTGTTTCGTCAAGAAACCGGATCCTGGGATCACTATGGCCATCTCGCGCTTTGCGGTTGGCAACCTGCCGGAAATAAAAATGGTTCAGCAGCCGGAAAAACTCGGTCAGGTATACATCTGAGACACGGGTATTGCCCCGTATCAAAAGCATGTTCTCATCATTCGACGACAAGGATCCGGGTGAGAAATTGGCCGATCCGGTAAAGACCATGGGTTCATCGGTCAGAACGTCGATACCCATGTATTTGGTATGCACAAAGAACACATGGCCCGAGCTGCGGAAATGATGCTCGCGCCACATCCATTGTTCCAGTTTGAAGCCGGGAACCTTGCGCCAGTGCCCAAGACTGCCGGTAAACCCAAGCCCCTGGCCAAAGACGATGCGCGTGTCGCGGTCGCGTTCGATCATCTCTTGCGCGCCCGCACCCCGGCTGCGCTGTTCCATCAGGATATACCGCAGATAGTCGCGGTCATTGTCGAAATATTTCGCCAGCCGCGTGGTGACGCCAAAGGCCGACGTCAGAATGACGGTCTGGCGGGCCTGTTCGATCTTGCGGCCATACCAATCCAGCTCGCTTGAGCCTTTGCGCGGCGAAAAAAGCGGGGTGATTGAATTTTCGGGCAACTCTTCTTGCGGCGGCGGTGTGCGGGCCTCGGTGAAGGCACGCATTTCTTCGCGCTGTGCATCACGCGCGAGCAGGTCAAAATAGTCCGAATAGGCTTGGGCCACGCCTTCATCGCGCACGACATGGCCGGTGTTGCTTTGCCCGCAAAAGCCGGATGCTGTGATATTGGTCGAGCCGGTCCAGACCTGCACCGGGTGGCCGTTTTCTTTCAACACCATGAATTTGTTATGGGTGATCGCAACAAAGTGGATGCGTTCCTTGAAATGCAGGTTCGCCTGCCCGGCAAAAGGTGCGATCGCTGCCCGGTTCATGACGCCGTATTTGGTTTCGGTCCGCCTGTTCTCGCTGCGTTTGAAGAAATCGGCCTCGAAAGTTACCTCGACCCGCGCCCCTCTTGCGGCCGCATCGGCAAGCGCTTGCAGGATCGGCGGATAGGTCAGTTCATAAAACCCGCAATGCAGGCTGAACCGGCTGTCTCGGGCCTGAGCGATGAAATTCAGCGCCCCTTCCAGCAGCCCGCGCGACAGCCATTGGGTGCGCTCGGAGTGCGGATCGTCCAGTTCGGCCTTCAGCGCGTCTTGGTCCAGCGTTTCGTCATTGGCAAACCTTTCGGCATAGGCCTGGCTGACAATTGCGCCGCGATTGAAAAAGATCGAATGTTCACCGATTTCCTCGGACTCGGTGCGCACGGTGATTTCAAGATCGGTTCCGCGCCGCAGCGTTGACAGATCACCGTTTACAGGCCGGAACAGGGGCCGGATCACGTAAGAGTAGGCGCGGTCGGGTTCGGCCCAATAGTGGCCCCAGCGAAAGTCCTGAACCGGGTGATCAGCCGTGTCAAACCGTTCTGCGCGGGCCGGATCGGGCACAACGGATTCGAAACATTTGAACCCTTTCAACCAGCGGATCCCGCCGGTTTCGGTGCGCAGGCCCACGCCAAACCCCAAGAAGCCGTCCAACACGTCTTCCTTTGCGTTCATATGCAGCATCACAACCCGTGTGCCGCTGATCGCATGAACTGAAAAGCCATCAGCCTTTGTGGAAACGCGCATAATGCCCTCCAACAGAATTTAGTTATCAAAATGGGCCGCAGCTGCGACCAGCTTTAGAATAGTAAAGGTCTTTGAACATTTTCTGACGCGCAGCCTAGCACGATCACTTGGGTGCGCCAAACCGGGTAATTAGCGCTGAAATTTGCGTCTTGGTCAGGTGTTTGGGCGACATCGCCTGTGTCAGAACTGCCAATTTCGCGGTCTCTTCCAGCTCTTCCATCGCGTTGGTGGCGGCCCAGAGGTCGGGGCCTGCGACAACCGGGCCGTGATTGGCCAGCAGGACAGCGGTATATTTGCCCTTTAGCGCGCGCACGGCTTCACCCATTTCGGGATCACCAGGCAGGAAGAAGGGTAAGAGCTTTACCTTGCCCAACCGCATGATCGCATAAGGGGTGAGCGGCGGCAGCGCATCATCGGGATCGACCTGAGGCAGCATAGACAGCGCCACCGAATAGGTGGAATGCAGATGCACCACGGCCCCGGTACCCACCCGCGTCTCATAAAAGGCCGTGTGCAGGGGGATTTCCTTGGTGGGCGCGTCGCCCGAGATCAGCTTCAGATCCTGGCTCAGATGGCTGATACGGGCGGGGTCAAGAAAGCCCAGAGAACTACCCGTGGGCGTCATCACTATCGTCCCGTCCGAAGCGCGGGCCGAGATATTACCGGATGCCCCTCCGGTCAGCCCGCGATCATAAAGCGATTTTGAGATCACGCAGATCTCTTCCCTCAGTTTGGCGATCTCGCTCATATCTGGCCTTCCAGAATGTCCAGAGCGTCTTTGAAAAACGTGGGCCCGCCGAAATTGCCGGATTTCAGTGCCAAAGCGATGGGATCTGACCCTTCGACACGCAAGGCCGGGACGCCCGCTGCAAGACGAGGCCCGATGGTAAAGGCGGAAACGCCCAGCCCCTGAACCACCGCGCCCGAGGTTTCTCCGCCAGCGACCAAGAAACGCCTGACGCCGCGACGGGCCAGTTCGGCTGCCAGTTCGGCAAAAAGCGTTTCCAGCGCATGGGCCGCTCGGTCCTGACCAAATCGTGCTTGGGCGTCCTTTACGATCTGCGGGTCGGCTGAGGAATAGACCAGGGGCGGGGTCGTTTGGGCGCAGACCCAATCGGCAATGGCATGGACGTTGGCCGTGCCGGAAATTGCGTCTTCGGCAGAGATTTCCATCGCTTCGGCGTGCGCCTGATAAAGCTTCACCTGTTCCCGGGTCGCCCGGCTGCATGAGCCGGACAGAACAACACCCGGGCCGGTGATCGGCACCCATTCTGCCGTTTTCGGCTGCGCGCCGAAATTGGCGGGCAAACCAAGCGCGATGCCCGACCCACCGCAAACCAACGGCGCGCCTTTGGCTGCGGCTCCGATCTGCACAAGGTCCGCATCGCGGATGGCGTCGACGATCACGTGTCCGTTGCCGGGCAGGGCGGCGCGGATCGCATCGGCGCCTGCCATGACGGTGGCTGCGGGCACATGTCCGATGGGGCGCGTGGATTGAGCCGCCAAAACCCGACGCAGGTCCGGGTCGGTCATCGGGGTCAGGGGATGATCCTCCATCCCGCATTCGTTCAGCAGCACATCCTGCACAAACAGATGCCCCTGATAGACCGAGCGGCCATTTTCCGGGAAGGCCGGGCAAACGATGGTGGCTTGGGCCTGGAGCCCGTCGGCCAAGGCATCCAGAACCGGGCCGATATTGCCCTTTGGCGTGCTGTCGAAAGTCGAGCAAACCTTGAAGACAATCTGCCGGGCCCCCTGTTGCAACAACCAGTCGCAGGCCGCAAGCGAGGCGCGCACGGCCTCGTCCACCGGTGCGGTGCGGGATTTCAGAGAGATCACCCCCGCCTCAAGCGCAGGATCAGCCGGGTCGCGGGGGGTGTCGATAAATTGCGCCACGCGCATCCCGGCCTCGGACAGCGTCAGGGCGATGTCGGACGCGCCGGTAAAGTCGTCGGCGATGACCCCGATTTTCATAGAATGATCTCTTTCTGAGGGCCGACATCCAACCGGTAGATATGGGGCGCGATATCCTGCGCAAAGAATTTGCGCACAAGGGGGTCATGCCCGGGGATGATCAACTCGCGGCGTGAGGCGAGGCGTTCAAGCGTGTCAAACCCGTCCAGCATGTCTTGCAGATCGACAACGATGGGAAAGGGCTGCTTGCGCCAGGCGTTTTCATAGAAATGCGCCGCGTCCGAGGCCAGCACCATCCACCCCGACTGCGTGCGTACCCGCACACATTGCAGGCCGCGACTGTGCCCTCCGATCTTGTGCAGGGTCACGCCATCCGCCACTTCGGCGTCGCCATCGTGAAAGATGACCTGCCCGGAATAAAGCCTTTGGATCACTTCACAGACATGATGGGCCGAAAACGGGTGACGCAGCGCCTCGTGACACATGCAGGGGCCAGTTGCGAAGGCCATCTCGGCCGTTTGCAGGTGCAGCTTGGCATTGGGAAAAAGGTGCAGCCCGCCCGCGTGGTCGTAATGCAGATGGGTGACAATGACCTGATCCACCGCCTCGGCCTGAATGCCAAGTGGGGCCAGAGCAGCTCTCGGATCCATCGCGATAGGGCGCGCGCGGGCCGAGGCCTCGTTTGAATCATAGCCGGTGTCGACCAGAATGACCTGATCGCCATTTTGAATAACCCACATGAAGTAATCCATCGCATGAGGGGCGTCGTGGTTGTCATCAAAGATAAAACTGTCGCCGCGCACGCGCGCGTTGCGGTCGGCATATTTCACCGCATGTATCTGCCAGTTCCTCACCGGATCACCTCATCAAACAGGGCCACTGTCTTCTCTTCAATCATATCGGCGACCTTGCTGTCGAAACTTTTGAAATGCACCGATGCAAGATGGGCATCAAAGGCGGCCCGGTCATCGTAGATTTCATACAGAAACACCTGATTTGGATCGTCGCCGCGACAGATGTCAAACTGGTGGCATCCCGGTTCCTGCTGTAGCGAAGTTTGGGCGTTTTCGACCATCAAGGGCAAAAACGTCTCAAGGTGATCTGGGGCCACGCGGAATGTGACGGTGACGGCATACATCAGGCGGGGGTCCTTTTCATACGTGCCAAAAGGCGTTTTCCAAGCGGCAACTGGCTGAGCACCAGCGCTAAGTTCAGCATCAGCAAAATGGCGGCGCCGGGGCGCGAGACAAAGACAGACAGATCTCCGTCCGACAGCAACAGCGACCGGCGCAGGGTTTCATCAAAAAGCCCACCCAGGATAACGCCAATGACCAGCGGTGCGATGGGATATTTCATCAGGTTCATGAAATAGGCCACAAATCCAACCGCCAGCATCAGGTAAAGGTCGTTGATCCCACCGCCGACCGAGAAGGATCCGATGGTGGTCAGCACCATCACAACCGGCAGGAACACGGTTTGCGGGATGCGTAGAATGCGGATGAAGATCTTTGCGGTAAAGAGCCCCATGATGAACATCGTAAAACTGGCCAGAACCATGATGGCGACCACCCGCAGGATGATCTCGGGGTCGATGGTGGGGCCGGGGATCACGTTGTTGATCTTGAACGCGCCCATTAAGGCCGCCGCAGGGGGTGATCCGGGGATGCCAAGCACCAACAGCGGGATCAGCGCGCCACCGATGCAGGCATTGTTGGCAGTCTCAGATGACAGCAACCCCTCCATGCTGCCCTTGCCGAACGTGTCGCCTTCTTTCGAGACGGTCTTGCCGACGCCGTAAGAGACCCAACCCGCCACGTCCTCGCCCACGCCGGGAAGGGCGCCGACGCCGGTTCCGATCACGCCCGAGCGGCCAATGGTCGGCAGGTATTTCCGCACCACGCCCAGTTTCGGCACCACCCGCCCCTTGAGCGCGACCATGGTGCCGGTGGCCGTGTGGCGCAGGCCCTCGATGATTTGCGGCACCGCAAAGGCACCCATCAGCACCGGCACCACCTGAAATCCGCTCAGCATATAGGACCAGCCGAAGGTATAGCGTGGCTCGGATAGGATCGGATCGAGTCCAACCATGGCCATGGCCAATCCGATCAGACCGGCGATCCAGCCTTTGATCACCAGATCCTCGCTCATCAATGTGCCGGACAGAAGGATGCCGAACAGCGCCAGCAGGGCCTTTTCAGGCGAGGCAATGTTTTTCGAGATCAGCAGCAGCACCCACACGAAGATAAGCAGGGCAAGCGTGCCGATAACCGTGCCAATGAAGCTAGCGGTTGTGGTCAGGCCAAGCGCCTCACCCCCGCGCCCGGCCTTGGCCAGCGGATAGCCATCCATCGCGGTGGCCGCGCTGGCCGCAGTGCCGGGAATATTGAGAAGGATTGAGGGGTAAGAGCCCCCATAAATCGCGCCGACATAAGCGCCCAAAAGTGCGATGAGGGAGTAATCCAGCGGGATCTTGTTGCCGAAGAAGCCCGTCAGGATGGTCACGGCCAGAGTGGCTGTCAGACCGGGCAGGGCGCCAAAGGCAATGCCAAGAAACACCGATGTAATCAGATAGGCATAGGTCAACGGGTCGACGACAAGCGCAACAAAAGCGCCGCCAAAGCCCGAAAGTTGGTTCAGGATGAACTCCATAGTCAAGTTCTCCAAAGCGGACGGAGAGTCACGTAGTAATGGTATTCGAT
The DNA here is from genome assembly GCF_013033515.1 of Ruegeria sp. HKCCA6707. Lineage (GTDB taxonomy): Bacteria > Pseudomonadota > Alphaproteobacteria > Rhodobacterales > Rhodobacteraceae > Ruegeria. Next base: position 169,969 of record NZ_WQEG01000002.1, read on the forward strand.
CTGTTTGAAGATCAGCCCGCCGCGCGCAGGCACGTTCTGACGAAAGCCAAAGGCCATGGCGCAGACAAGGATGAAGGGGGCAAGAACAGCGATCAAAGGCACGACGCGCAACACAGGTGTTTGCTTGGCTTGCGACAGAACGATCAGTGTCAGCAGGGCCCAAAGCGCCAGCGTGACCCAATCATCGACATGGCTGTTCCATTCGGCTTGCGGGCCATAAGCCAAAAGCGCGAACGCACCCGCTGCGGTCACGAAAACGGTCGACAGGATCATGCGTTGCGGATGCCCGCCCTGATAGCCAAAGATCAGCGCCGTAATCAAAAGACCCGAACACAGGATGAAATCCACGCGCGGCACCAGCCCTGCGATATAGGCCAGCAGCATGAGGGCGATTGTGCCAAAGCGCAGGGCCTCGGACGGGTTCCAGCCAATACCGGCCCGCGTCAGCGCATGTGCAGCGCCGCCGCTGCGGATCGAGATGGCAAGCAAAACAAAAGACAGCACCAAAAGTCCGCTGAAAATGCCCAGCGGTACGATGGCCGCTGAATTATACCAATCCGCCCCGCTGACCCCTGCGCGGTTCGATCCGAACAAAGGTATGTCAGAGGTTTTCCACAGGAAGAACAGCGAAACCGCAATCAGCACGAGTGCAGTCCAGAAATCCCGCGCGCGCAGGATCAGAGTGTCTTCGGCGGCCATGACCTCGGCATGGTCAGAAGGGGCGCTTGCACGCCCCCTCTGATCCTTCGGTTCAACAGAACGCGTCACGGTTTGTTGATGCCCAACGAGGCCGGATCAACCGTGGCGGCACCCAGATCCTGCAATGTATAGGCAAAGGTGCTTTCCAGCTTGGAAAACAGCTCTTGTGCCTCGGGGCCAGACTGCCCGCCCACATCGTAGTTGTTGGCTGCCGCCCATTCTGCAACTGTGTCCGAAGCAATGGCCTGCTCGAACGCAGAACCAAGGGCAGCTTTTACGCTGTCATCGGCAGAGCTATGAACCGCAAAGCCAATCGCCTGTTTCAGCGGCAGGTATTTATCGAGCCCGTCATACATGTCAAAGGCTGACGGGATGGTCTGACCCGCGAAGTCCACGCTTTCCGGTGTCAGCATCGCCAGCGGCTTCAACTGACCGCCTTCGATCAGGGGTGCCTGTTCTGCCAGCGAAGTCACGACCAGGGCAACTTCACCTGCTATTGCCGCTTCCTGTCCGGGGGCGGATCCTTTGTAGGGAATGAACTTGAACTCGGCCCCTGATCCGTTCTGGATCGCCAGCAGGTTCAGATGGTGGATTGACCCGGCCCCGGATGCGGCTGCGGGGATGCTGCCCGGATCGGCTTTGGCCGCGTCGACCAATTCCTGCAGCGAGTTATAGGGGCTGTTGGCCGGGACCGAGATCAAGTCAGGCGAGCCGCCAACGATGAACGGATACCAGAAATCGAACTTCTGATCCCAGCCGCCTTGCACAGCAGCGGTTACGTTCGATTCGGACAAGCCCACCAGTGTATAGCCGTCATCGGGTTGGTTCTGCACATAGACCATGCCGTTGGATCCGGCGACGCCGCCTGTCTGGTTGATCACGTTGATCGACACGGGCAGGTGTTTCTCCATCTCGGCCATGATCATGCGGTTAATCGTGTCGGTACCACCCCCGGCACCCCAAACAACGGCGGTTGTGATATCGCGATACGGATAGTCCTGTGCCGAAACAGCCGTGCCAACCCCCACGGCCAGAGCGGCAGCGACCGCCAGTTTACCAAGTCTCGTTTTCATTTTGCTGTTCCTCCCAGCTGATGTGCTCTCGTTATTGCATTTATTTGCGTATGCATTAAAAGATGCGTTGTCAACTTTCGGATTAAAACTTCCGAGGGTATAAGCGGAGCTGACACAGAAAAGGCAGGCGGAAATGATTCAGACATTCGAGATCGCGGTTTTTGAAGGAGACGGGATTGGCCCTGAAATTACAGAGCCCTGCGTCGATATCCTTCGGCGTATGGCCGACGCATCGCCCGACTATGAGTTAAGCTTCACCGAGGCTGCCGCAGGGGCTGCGCATTACGCCAAGACCGGCGAATCCTTCCCCGAATCATCCATGGCGACCGCGCGCCGGGCAGATGCGATTTTGCTGTCGGCGATGGGATTGCCGGACGTTCGCTATCCGGACGGGACCGAAATTTCGCCCCAAATCGACCTGCGCAAAGCCTTGAACCTGTTTGCGGGCGTGCGCCCGGTCACGGTGAAAGCAGGACAGAAAACGCCGTTGAACCTGCCTGCCGGAACCGAGATTGATTTTGTCCTGATCCGCGAAAGCACCGAGGGGCTGTTCTTTACTCAGGGTTCGGGAGAGGTCAGTCAGGACGAGGCCCGCGAAACCCTGCGCATCACACGCGAAGTGTCCGAGAACCTGTTCCGCTTTGCCTTTGATCTTGCCAAGACCCGCAAAACCGCTGGCCGGGGTCCGGGTCGTGTGACCTGCGTTGACAAAGCCAACGTATTCCGTGCTTTTGCGTTCTTTCGTGAACTCTTTGACGCCGAGGCGAAAAACCACCCTGACCTGATCGCCGATCACGCCTATGTGGACGCGACCGCACTCTGGATGGTGCAAAAGCCGTGGAGCTTTGATGTGATGGTCACTGAAAACATGTTTGGTGACATCCTGTCGGATCTGGGTGCGGGCCTGATGGGGGGGCTTGGTCTGGCTCCTTCGGCGGATATCGGGCTGGAACACGCGGTGTTTCAACCCTGCCACGGATCGGCCCCTGATATAGCAGGGCAGGGCGTTGCAAACCCGTTTGCGATGATCCTGTCTGCGGCCATGATGCTGGAGTGGCTGGGACATAAACACGACAACAGTGCAATGGTAAAAGATGGCACCCGGCTGCGCGATGCGGTCGAGGATGTAGTGGCGCGTGGCGAAACCCTGACAGCGGATCTTGGCGGTGAGGCCGGCACGGATCAGGCTGCTGCTGCGGTGCTCGACGCGCTCTTTGTCACATGAGCCCGAGCGCTCGGCTGCGCGTGGCCGGTGTGGGGGCGGGCTATTTCAGTCAGTTCCACTATGGCAGTTGGCGCCGCATCCCCGAGGTCGAGCTTGTGGCCTGCTGCGACCAGGATCTGAGCAAGGCGCAGGCATGGGGCGTGCCCGCGTTTGACAGATTGCCCGACATGCTGGCTACCGTGCAGCCCGATCTGCTGGACATCATTTTGCCGCCCGAAGGTCATCGCGTGGCGCTGGCTCAGGCTCTTGAGGCCGGGGTGCGCGCAATCATCTGCCAAAAGCCCTTTGGCGTTAATCTGGATGAGGCCCGCGCGATGGCGCAGGACGCCGCCGAGGCCGGGGCGACTCTGGTCATTCATGAAAATTTTCGCTTCCAACCCTGGTATCGTGCGATCAAGGCGGCGCTGGATGCCGGGCGGGTCGGCACGTTGCAACAGGCTACGTTTCGGATGCGTCCAGGCGACGGGCAGGGGCCCAATGCCTATCTGGACCGTCAGCCCTATTTCCAGCAGATGGAGCGGTTTCTGGTGCATGAAACCGCTGTGCATTGGGTCGACACCTTCCGTTTTCTGATGGGCGACCCGACTGCGGTTTATGCCGACCTGCAGCGCCTGAACCCGGTGATCGCAGGTGAAGACGCAGCTGTGATCCTGTTCGATCATCCCCGGCAGGTGCGCGCGCTGTTTGACGGTAACCGTCATCTCGACCACGCCTCGGACAACCTACGGCGCACGATGGGCGAGGCCCTGTTCGAAGGCACCGAAGGGTCGATTTCGCTGCGCGGTGACGGGACGGTCTGGCTGCGTGCGTTTGGATCTTTGGATGCCGTGGAAATTCTGGGATCAAATTCCTGGGAGGGATTTGGCGGGGATTGTGTCCATGCCTTGCAAAACCACGTTGTTTCTGGACTATTGCACCAGACACCAATTGAAAACCAAGCGCTGGATTATTTGACCGTGATCGCGATTGAACAGGCGATTTACACGTCGGCGGCAACTGGTCGAAAATGCAAAGTGGAGACACCTTGAAGGCCACTCAGAATTCTTCCCCGTCCAATGCGCAGCGCGCCGTGCATGCTTTGCGAAACATGATCTTTTCAGGCGAGCTTTCGGCAGGGTCGGATCATCTGGAAAGCGAATTGGCGGAACGGTTGGGCATGTCGCGCACACCTATACGCGAAGCGGCATTGACGCTGGAAAGTCAGGGCCTGTTGGAATTGCGACCGCGCAAGGGCGTGCGCATTCTGCCCGTCTCGGCCGACGACATGCGCGAGATTTACGATGTTCTGACCGAGCTTGAAAGCCTGGCGGCCGAACGCGCGGCGCAGATGGGATATGGTCAGAAAGACCTGCGCGATCTGGGTCAGGCCATCGTCGATATGGACGAGGCCATCGCCAAACAAGACCTTGAAGCCTGGGCCGCTGCAGATGAACGGTTTCACCGTGAGCTGGTGCGGCTGGGGGGCAACAGCCGGGTCAAAGCCATTGTCGCGATGATGAGCGATCAGGTGCGCCGGGCCAGAACCACCACCTTGTTCATCCGGCCTCTGCCGACGAAATCGAACGAGGATCACCGGGCGGTGTTTCAGGCCATTCGCGACGGAGATGCCGATCTGGCGCGGCAGCGCCACCACAAACACCGCCAGCAAGCGCGCGATATCCTTGTGGGCTTGCTGGAAAAGCACAAGCTTTCGGGTCTTTGACCCTACCAACCGGCGCTGTCGGGTTTTTTGTGTTCCGCGCCTCAAAGCGCCAGCTGGTCCATCAGATCCGTCACGTCTGACAAACTGTTCAACCGCGCCTCCCAATCCTGTGGCACGCCATAGACGGCACCCGCCACGGCCCCAAGCAGCATGGCGCGGCCACAGCTATCGCCTCCGGCCAGAATGTTGGCACGGATGGCGTCCTGGTAAGAGTTTGTTGTCGACAGGTTATGCAAGATACTCGGCAACCCGTTTTCCAGATCACAGGCCATGCCGAATTCTGCCGTCACATCCTGCGTGCTACGATCTGTGGCCGCGCAGGCCAGTTCCAGTCGCGGCAGGATCGCCGGGTCGGCAGCGGAAAGGCCTGCGGCTACCACCTCGTTGATGGAATGCCCCTCACGCGCCGAGACCAGCATTGCCGTGGCAACCGCGCCATACGCCTCCGCAAGATCAGAGCGGTTGGTGGTGCGGATGGCCTGACGCGCGTGATCTTCTAACCCAGCCGCCACCAGAGCTGGCAGTTTGGCGATGGCCGGCATTTGCACATCCTCGGCCCCTTTGGGCGTATCAGCCTCACCGGCGGCAAGGGCGTTCAGGGTTTCGCGCGTTGCGTGGTCGATATAGCCGCTATAGGTTCCGCCATAGCCGAAATGGGCCCGAAACTCGGCATTATACGCCGCCTGGTCATAGCGGCCGCCCGAAGCCGCCAAAGCGCGCAACAGGACCATCGTTTGTTCCCCATATTGCGTCAGGTCGCCCGGCTGTTTCAGCGGATGGGCGAAATACGACGGGACTCCTTCGAAGTCCTTTGCATTGGTCGCACGGAATTCGGGTTCACCCAGCGCCAATTGCGCGATCCGTGGCTGATCGTAAAGCCAATGCAACCCCAATGAGGCCGCGTCGGCGACCAGCGCTCCGACAACAAGATCGCGTTTTGTGTTCATGACCCTCGCCTTTGTCCTTGCACCCGGTGACACCCCTATGCTGCCAGTGTGCCGTCACGCGAGACGGCAAGTAAAGCCACCATTTGTGTCCGCCGTTGGGCTCAAAGGGAATCCAGGCTGACGGAATAAGTCACGTCGTCGGTGACAAACCGACTGGTGCGCAATTCGACAACACGGCCCAGCAAATCCTTGCCTTCGCGCTTGCCGATCAGAACTGGGGTGCCGGTGCGCAGACCCAAAGCTTTGGCGGTTGCCTTGTCTGCAAGGCCTGCGCTCAGATCGTCTTTGGCCGAGATGACAATGCAGGAATAGGCCTGTTGAAACAGCACATAGAGCGTGTTGGGCAGGGGGGCGCGTTCCAAAAGTCCCGGGAAAAGATCGGTGGATACGACACAGGTTTCCAGACACAGCGGCTTGTCGTTGAAATTCCGCACCCGGTCGATCTGAAACACCTCTTGCGGGGCGCCAAACAGGCTGTAGCGCTCGGCCGGGGTGGCGGCGCGGCGCGATACAGTTTCAGACCCCAGTGTCGGAGCGACCTGATTGCCTGCAGCATCACGCATGCGAAAAAAGTGAAACAGCGAGTTTTCAGGCGTGCGCAACGCCACGAACGTGCCACGCCCCTGACGGCGCTTGACGATTCCTTTTGCTTCCAGCTCGCTCAGCGCTTTTCTTGCGGTGCCCTGGCTGACTCCCAGCTCGGCCGCGATATCAAACTCGCTTGGCAGCATCGTGCCCGGCGGGTACCGGCCATCAGCGACCCGCGCGATTATCTCATTGTAAACAGACTGATAGAGCGGTGTCGTCATCGGGTTTCCTCGGTCTGCCTTGCTATCAGATATGCGCGCGTATGTTCAATGATCTATATTGACTCTTATATAAGAGTAAACATATAAGTAAGACCGGATTTGGAATTTTGCAAAAGGAAAAAAGGACATGGCGATACCGCAATTGCTGGTCCATGATCACGAGGACAATGTCGGCGTGGTTGTGGTGGAAGGCTTGACCGCCGGAACGGAAATGCTCTGCGTGGTGACGCATGACAATTCCGATTTCAAACTGACCGCCAACAGCGACATCCCCATCGGCCACAAGGTTGCGCTGAAGCCGCTGAGCGAAGGCGATACCGTGATCAAATACGGTGAAGATATCGGGCGTATGGTCGGATCTGCTGGTGTGGGCGATCATGTACACACCCACAATTGCAAAACGAAACGGTGGTAAGATCATGGCTTTGGATTTCTCGAACGTAACAGTGAACGCATGGCGCCGCGAAAACGGGCGCGTTGGTGTTCGCAACCATGTGCTGATCCTGCCGGTTGACGATATTTCCAACGCGGCTTGCGAAGCGGTGGCCAATAACGTCAAGGGCACATTGGCGATCCCGCATGCCTATGGCCGTTTGCAATTTGGCGAAGACCTGGACCTGCATTTCCGTACGATCATCGGCACCGGGGCCAACCCCAATGTGGCTGCCGTGGTGGTCATCGGGATCGAGCCGGAATGGACCAAGGTGATCGTCGACGGCATCGCCAAGACCGGCAAACCGGTCGAAGGTTTCTCGATCGAGCAAAAGGGCGACTTTGAGACCATTCGCCAGGCCAGCTGGAAGGCCAAGGAATATGTCCATTGGGCAACCGAGCTGCAAAAAGAACCCTGCCCGATCAACGAGCTGTGGGTTTCAACCAAATGCGGTGAAAGCGACACAACGACCGGCCTGTCATCCTGCCCGACCGTAGGCAACGTGTATGACAAGCTGCTGCCCCATGGCCTGACCGGGTTCTTTGGTGAAACATCCGAGATCACCGGGGCCGAGCATATCTGCGAGAAACGCGCCGCCACTCCCGAAGCGGCAGCCAAGTTCAAGCAGATCTGGCAGGCCTATACTGACGACGTCATTTTTGCGCACCAAACTGACGATCTGTCAGACAGCCAGCCCACCAAAGGCAACATTTTGGGCGGGTTGACGACCATCGAAGAAAAAGCCCTGGGCAATTTGGAAAAGATCGGGCGGACTTCGACCTATATCGACGCTATTGGTCCCGCAGAAGCACCTGAAAAAGGGCCGGGTCTGTACTTCATGGACAGTTCATCAGCAGCGGCAGAATGTGTGACTCTGATGGCTGCTGGCGGTGCGGTGATCCACACCTTCCCGACGGGGCAGGGCAATGTTGTCGGCAACCCAATCGTTCCGGTGATCAAGATCTCGGGCAACCCGCGTACCCTGCGCACCATGGGCGAACATATCGATCTGGATGTGACCGGTATTCTGACCCGTGAAATGACCATTGAAGAGGCCGGCGACGCGCTGATTGAGATGATCCGCCGCACCGCCAATGGCCGCCACACCGCTGCCGAAGCGTTGGGGCATCGCGAGTTTTCCATGACCAAGCTCTATCGCTCGGCATAGGATCGGTTGCACCGCACAGGACAGGCCCAGCCCGGTGGACAATCGGGCTGGGATTTTTCACGTTTGGGGCGGGGCAGGCGCGCAAGGACAGGAGATTTGTTCTGGAACACAGATTGAAGATCGAAGAGGCCGAGGATCTGGTAACCAAGGCGCTGGTCGCCAATTTCGTGTCCGAGCGAAACGCGCGCTCGGTCGCCAAAGCACTGGTCGCAGCAGAGGTTGACGGCCAGGCCGGGCACGGATTCTCGCGCGTTGCCTCCTATGCAGCACAGGCGAGGTCGGGCAAGGTTGCAGGTGCGGTCTGTCCAACGGTTTCGGCCGCGGGCCCTGCTGTCTTGCGGGTGGATGCCGGGTTTGGCTTTGCCTATCCCGCCATCGATCTGGCCGTCGACGAGTTGACCAAGCTAAGCAAGACCACCGGCATTGCGGCTGCGGCGATTACCCGTTCGCATCATTGCGGCCAATTGGGCGCGCATGTGGAACGGCTTGCTGAGAACGGGCTGGTTGCGCTGATGGTGGCGAATACACCCAAGGCCATGGCGCCCTGGGGTGGCAACGCGGCCTTGTTTGGAACAAATCCCATAGCCTTTGCCGCCCCGCAAGGTGAGGGCGCGCCACTGGTCATTGATCTGTCACTGTCAAAGATCGCGCGCGGCAAGGTGATGGCGGCCAAGAAAAAGGGCGAGCCGATCCCCGAAGGCTGGGCGCTGGATGCTGACGGCAACCCCACAACCGACCCGGATGCCGCACTTTCGGGCATGATGCTGCCCATGGGTGATGCAAAGGGATCGGCCCTGGCGCTGATCGTCGAAATACTCGCCGCGACCCTGACAGGAGCGAATACCAGCGCGCAGGCCAGTTCGTTTTTCGAGGCTGAGGGCGCGCCTCCGGGCGTGGGTCAGTTCATCATCGCGATTGACCCAGGGTGCGTCAGCGGCGCGCCTTTCGCAGCACAGCTTGCGGCTCTGGCCGGTCAGATCGAAGCACAGGACGGTGCAAGACTGCCGGGCACACGCCGCGTGCAGGCACGTCGCGAGGCTCGTGATCGGGGGGTTGTGGTGCCTGACCACCTTTGGGGTGAGTTAAGCCAAACAGACAGCTGAAATCCTTTCTGCCGTGATCTCTCAAAATGGGCAGCGGTGGTCGAACAAGCTGGTGTGGCCCGATATTCTGTCTTTTAAGCGCGTTGGAAAACTGTTTTTGTGTGAGTGGCCAGACACCTGACACCTCTGCTGTCTTGAGGCAGGGCTCATAAAAGGAGCACATCAATGGCAGATCGTTACCAGCTAGGAATGCGAACGCGAAGATCTGTTTTGGGCAAAGCACATGTTGAGCGTGCCGAAATGGAGAAAACCGAATTCGACGCGCCGTTCCAGAGCTTGATCACCGAAGGTGCTTGGGGGACCGTCTGGTCTGATACCACGATCAGCCAACGCGACCGCTCGATGCTGACACTCGCCCTGTTGGCAGCGATGGGGAATTTCGAGGAAATTCCCATGCATATCCGCGCCACTGCCAACACCGGGGCGTCCAAAGACGACGTTATGCAGGCTTTCTTGCATGTCGCGATCTATGCGGGCGTACCCAAAGCCAATCATGCCATCAAAATCGCCAAACAAACCTATGCCGAGATGGAGGAGCCATCATGACGAAGCCAGGCGAGTTCTATCCGCGAAACCGAGATATTCATCCTGTGTCGCTGTCGCCCGGGTACAAGTCTTCGGTGACGCGCAGCCCGCGTTTGGCACTGGTGTCTCTGCAGAGCACGATATCAGAACAGACCGGGCCGGTATTTGGCGCCGATGATATTGACGCTGGCGATAACGATCTTCTGACCAACTATGCCGCGCCGGGCCAAAGCCCTATTGGTGAACGTATTATTCTTCACGGTCACGTATTGGACGAAAACGTGCGGCCTGTTCCGAACACGCTGGTCGAGATTTGGCAAGCAAATGCGGGCGGGCGCTATAGGCACAAGAAAGACACTTACCTTGCGCCCATTGACCCCAACTTCGGCGGTTGTGGACGGACATTGACCGATGAAAACGGGTATTTCTTTTTCCGCACTGTAATGCCGGGCGCTTATCCGTGGCGCAATCATGCAAACAACTGGCGGCCCGCGCATATACATGTCTCGATCTTTGGATCGGGTTTTGCACAGCGGCTGATTACGCAATGCTATTTCGAAGGCGATCCTTTGATACCGCTCTGCCCCATCGTGCAGACGATCCCGGATCAAAACGCGATTGAGCAGCTTGTGGCCAGGCTGGACCTGAACGCCACAATTCCGCTGGATAGCGTTGCTTATAAGTTCGACATTATTCTGCGCGGTCGCCGTTCGACTTTGTTCGAAAACCGTCCCGAGGGGAACTGACATGGTACAGGCGCTTAAGTATCTCAGCGAAACCGCATCGCAGACGGCGGGTCCCTATGTCCATATCGGCCTTTCGCCCGGCGCGGCGGGGTTTGATATTTACCGGCAAGAACTGGGTCATGACATCTGTGGACCGAATGCCAAAGGCGAGCGTATTCGGGTCACCGGCGTTATCATCGACGGGACGGGGGCACCCATCAAGGATGCGATGCTTGAGGTCTGGCAGGCCAATGCCGACGGGGTCTATGCGCATCCCGGTGGTGGAGGACCGGTTGAGGACGGGTTTCGCGGCTGGGGTCGCGTCATTACCGATTTCGAAACCGGTGAATGGACCTTCGAGTCCGTGAAGCCAGGTAATACCGCTGGCAGCGCTGGCACTCCGCAGGCGCCCCATCTCAACCTTTGGATTGTCGCGCGGGGTATCAATGTCGGCCTGAACACAAGAATGTATTTTGCTGACGAGGCCGAAGCAAATACCATCGACCCCGTGCTCAATCTGATTGAGTGGGAGAGCCGCCGCGCCACTCTTATCGCTGATCGGGATGTACTTGGGGATTTACCAACCTATCGTTTCGATATTCGACTTCAGGGCGACAATGAGACGGTCTTTTTTGATGTTTAGAAAAAACCGGCTACGTTTGGTTTCCGTTCGAACCCGATGCGATACGGTTCGGCACAAACAGGAAACGACATGATGACCGCAAGTCAGCCAAAACCTTGTATCATTTGTGTTGCCATCACCGGTTCGGTGCCGCGCAAGTCCGACAACCCCGCTGTTCCCATTTCGGTCTTGGAGCAGATCGAAAGTACTCAGGAGGCGTTTGAAGCGGGGGCCTCGATCGCACATCTCCATGTTCGCAATGACGATGAGACCCCCACATCAGACCCGGACAAGTTTGCAGCGTTACAAGATGGTCTGAAGAAACACTGCCCCGGCATGATCGTTCAAATGTCGACGGGCGGCAGGTCCGGTGCCGGGCAGGCACGCGGTGGGATGTTGCCATTACGGCCAGACATGGCATCGCTCACGGTTGGGTCGAACAACTTTCCGACCCGCGTTTACGAGAACCCGCCTGATCTGGTTGCATGGCTCGCCTCAGAGATGCGGACCTATGAGGTCAAGCCCGAGATTGAAGCCTTTGACCTGAGCCATATCTTCAGAGCCAAGGAAATGGCTGACGCCCAAGAGCTGCTTGGCACCCCGTATGTACAATTTGTTATGGGGGTAAAGAACGCAATGCCAGTCGACCGCCTTGTCTTCGATTTCTATGTGCAAACAGTGCACCGATTGTTCGGCTCGGACGCACCGTGGTGTGCGGCAGGAATCGGGCGTCATCAAATCACGCTGAACGAATGGGCAATCTCGGCAGGGGGGCATGCGAGGACCGGGCTGGAGGACAACGTTCGGCTTGATCGGGAGACATTGGCTCCGTCAAATGCCGCTTTGGTAGAGCGCACAATCGAGATTTGCGAGAAACACGAGCGTCCTGTGGCAACTTGGCGCCAGGCCCGAGACATTCTGGGCCTTCGGCCCGTAGCGGCCTGATCCGATGACAGGTGCTCTGAATGCTTTGACTGCCCCGATTTTTGGGCACGGGCCGACACGTGCGCATTTCGGCGATGGTGCTATTGCCGAAGCGATGCTGCGAGTCGAGGTGGCTTTGGCACAGGCACAGGCCTCGCTTGGGTTTGTTCCGAACGCTGCAGCTGCCGAAATATCTGCGTTGAAACTGCCGGGTTCCGTGACCGAGGATCTGACGATTGGGGTCGCGCAAGCAGGGGTTCCGGTTCCGGCACTTCTGTCTGCGTTGCGCAACCAGCTTTCTGACGAGGCGGCCGACTTTTTGCACTTTGGGGCCACAAGTCAGGATATAGTTGATACAGCCTTCTGTCTTTGTGCACAGGCAGCGTTGGATGATCTGGCCGATTTGCTGACCGATTTGGTCGACTTGCTGCACGATCTCTCTCAGACTCACGACAAGACCCTTATGTTGGCGCGGACACGCGGGCAACTGGCGACACCAATCACCTTCGGCCTACGCGCCGCGCAATGGGCGCAGCCTTTGGTCAGCGCCGAGGCGGATCTGAGCGAGCTCAGAGCCGGGGCGCTGCGCATACAGCTGGGCGGCGCTTCTGGCAGTCGATCAGCGTTTAGGGGTTCGGAAGACGATGTGGCCCGTGCGATGGCCGCACAATTGAACTTGAGCGATGGTCCGCCATGGCACACCGATCGAAGCGGTGTTCAGAAACTGTCGGCCTGGTTGATGCAGGTTGTGAGCGCCATTGGAAAGATCGGGCGCGATGTCAGCATTGCCACGCGTGGTGAGATTTCCGAGTTGCGGCTTGCGCAAGGGGGGGCGTCTTCGACCATGCCGCACAAGTCCAATCCGGTGCTTGCTGAGATGCTTCAATCACTTGTGCCGGTTGCAACGGGATATCAGGCCGGTTTGGCTGCCAGCACCGTTCATTTGGAAGAGCGCGATGGTGCGAATTGGCCCGTCGAATGGTTGCTCATGCCACTTTTGTTTGAAACCGCCGGAGCAGCGTTGGACCATGGCATCGCGCTGCTGCAGGGGCTTGAGGTCGACGCGACGTCGATGCGTGACAGGGTGGGTTCTGAGCCTGCTGTTCATGCCGAGGCCGCAGTATTTGCATTGGCGGAAACGATGGGCCGGGGGAAGGCGTCGCGCATTGTCAAAGACGCTCTGGCGTCCGGCCAACCCTTGCGACAAGCCCTTGCTGTTCACGGCGCAGTCGACTGGGACAGGGTTTTGTCAGATGCCCCCTATATCACCGCTGCTTCAAAAGTTGCGGATGAAATATTTGCCAAGAGACAAGTACTCCGCCGAGAAACGCGCTGACTTGTAGAGGGTGTGGGTGAGACATCCGGTTTTGCTGTCTCACCCGACGCATTATTGTGGCAGACACTCTGAAAGCGACGCGGCCATGGCCCTGATCAGCTGCGGGTAAAGGTCTGGTCCCGGTGTAAGAGCTGCGCCCTGCGGGTCGATTACACTTGTGCGAGCTTCGGTTCCGTCGAGGACCGTTGATACGATACCGGTGTTGAATTGGGGTTCGGCCAATACGCAATCCACACCTTCATCCCGGATGCGCGCCTGAATCTCGGCAATGCGGGCAGGGCTGGGGTCAGAGGCGTCGCCGATCGAAATGGCACCAGCGGCGGGAAAATCGAACGCGTCCTCAAAATACTGATAGGCGTCGTGGAACACGATAAAGCTACCACCGCGTACCGGGTCCAATGTCTGCGCGACCTCGGCAGACAGCGCAGCCATTTCTTCGCGCGCCGCGGCCGCATTGGCAAAATAGGTTCCGGCGTTATCCGGATCGGCCGCCGACAGCTGTGCCGCGATCACGTTCAGCCATGTTTCGGCATTCGCCGGAGACAGCCAGGCATGTGGATCATGTTCGCCGTGGTCGTGATGATCATGTTCAGCATGATCGTCATGCCCATCGTGATCGTCATGCCCATCGTGATGGTCATGCTCAGCGTGTTCCTCATGATCATGGTCGTGATGCTCGTCGCCATGCGCCGCTTCATCTTCATGATCATGGTGGTCATGGTCTTTGTCTTCTGCGTGTTCTTCGTGATCGTGATCATCATGCGCGTGCTCATCACCGTGATCGCTATGGTCGTCGTGGTCGTCGTGGTCGTCATGACCATGATCGTCGTGATCCTCATGGTCTCCGTGGTCATGGGCCTCGAACAGAGCATTTTCGCGGAACTCCAGCAAAACCGTACCATCCGCATCGAGAAGGCTTGTCACGCTGGCACCTTCTGCGAGCGTCTCGATTGCATCCTCAAGCCAAGGTGTCAGATCGTCACCCATCCAGAAGACCAGGTCGGCCTGTTGCAGAGCTGCGGCCTCGGACGGGCGCAGGTTGTATGCATGCGGCGATGCCCCGGGGGGGATGACCAGATCCGGGGTGCCGACTCCATCCATGACACGCGCCACCAGCGAATGCACAGGGGCGATGTCGACCGCAACGTTCGGGACCTCGGCGAGGGCCGTTCCACCCATGAGTGCTGCGGTAATCGATAGTGGAAGAAGCTTTCTGGACATCGGATCCTCTGTGTGATTTTATAACATTATGAGCGACATACATGATATGAAATAACATGACAAGTGACTCCCCCCCTGTTCCAGCCGAAGACACCGCGCCGGTGGGTTTTCAGGCGCATGATCATAAGGCCTGTGTCGCGACCGCGCTGGCGTCGGCAGAAGCACGATGCAAGCAAGATGGGCTGCGCCTGACCGATGTGCGGCGCAAGGTGCTTGAGATGTTGCTGCAAGAGCATCGCGCCCTTGGGGCCTATGCGATTCTTGACCGGCTGCGCGAAGAAGGCTTCGGCTCGCAACCGCCGGTGGCCTATCGCGCGCTCGACTTTCTGGTGCAGAACGGATTTGTCCACAAGATCGAACGTCTGAATGCCTTTGTGGCCTGTTCCCATCCCGGGGCCACGCATTCGCCAGCGTTCATGATTTGTCGAAAATGCGATGCGGTGGCCGAGGCACAGTCAGCCCCGGCCAAAGGCGCATTGGGTGCCGCCGCGCGCGCCGCCGGGTTCGAGATCGAACGCACGGTTGTCGAGGCCGAAGGCCTGTGCCCCGACTGCACTGAAAAGGCTTAAGAATGAGCCTGATCAAGGTCGAAAACCTCAGCGTCCGATATGGCGCCAATACGGTTCTGAGTCATGTCGAGATGACCATCGAACCGGGTGAGATCGTCACGATCGTAGGCCCGAACGGGTCGGGCAAGACAAGCTTGTTGCGTGCGATAATCGGGGCGACCAAACCTTCTGCGGGGCAGGTGGCGCTGAAGCCTGGATTGAAGATCGGCTATGTGCCGCAGAAACTGCATATTGATCCCACGCTGCCCATCTCGGTCGAGCGGTTCATGCGTCTGACCGACCGGGTGTCGCGGAACGACTGTGCTGCGGCGCTTGAGGCCGCAGGCGTGCCTGACTTGCTGCTGCGGCAGATGTCACAATTGTCGGGCGGGCAGTTCCAGCGCGTGATGCTGGCCCGGGCGCTGATCAACCAGCCCGAGGTTTTGTTGTTGGACGAGGCCACGCAAGGACTGGATCAACCCGGATCTGCCGCGTTTTATCGCCAGATCGAAGAGGTGCGTCGCGAAACCGGCTGTGCCATTCTGATGATCAGCCACGAATTGCACGTGGTCATGAGCGCGTCAGATCGCGTGATCTGCCTCAATGGCCATGTCTGCTGTCAGGGCTCGCCGGCCGTGGTGGCCTCGGCACCGGAATACCGCGCGCTATTCGGAACGGGTACGGGTGGCGCGCTGGCGCTCTATCGGCACGACCATGACCATGATCACGACCACCACCATGAAGCGGCTGAATGATGCTTGATGATTTCATGACACGGGCCACCCTTGCAGGGGTTGGCGTTGCCTTTGCCGCAGCTCCGCTGGGCTGTTTCGTCGTGTGGCGCCGCATGGCCTATTTCGGAGACGCTACGGCGCATGCAGCCATTCTGGGCGTGGCGCTGTCTCTGACCTTTCAAATGTCGATCTTTGCAGGCGCTTTGGCGGTTGCGCTGATCATGGCTTTGACGGTGACGCTGTTGTCGGGGCGGGGCTATGCGATGGATACCTTGCTGGGGGTTCTCGCGCATTCCGCACTTGCCTTTGGGTTGGTTGCGGTGTCGTTCCTGTCGGGCGTACGCATTGATCTGATGGCCTATCTTTTTGGCGATATCCTTGCGGTTTCGCGGTCTGATCTTGTGGTGATCTGGGGCGGGGCCGCGCTTGTCATGGCGCTGCTGGCCTGGCGGTGGTCGCACCTGTTGACGGCCACCCTGAACGAGGAACTGGCCTATGCCAGTGGTTTTAACCCCAAGCGAGAGCAATTGATCCTGACCCTGTCTCTGGCCGTGACGGTTGCCGTGGCGATCAAGGTCGTGGGCGTGTTGCTGATTGCGGCCCTTCTGATCATCCCCGCCGCTGCCGCGCGCAGCCTGGCGCGTTCACCGGAATCGATGGCTCTGATTGCCGCGGCCATCGGGGCGTTCTCTGCGGTTGCGGGCCTCCGGGCCGCTTATGTGTTCGACACGCCAGCGGGGCCCTCGATCGTGTGCGTTGCAGCGGTGATCTTCGCCTGTTTCAGCCTGCTGGGTCTGAACCTGCGGCGCGGGGCTTAACAGGCGGCACCATTGGATTAGAGCGCTGAGGGACTGGACAGTTTCACTTCGCCGCTCTAGAAGTGTTATGTTATCACATAAAATGTAGAGCCAGACATTCCACGCATCCCGGCCAAACCTTCGATCCTGCCTCTGTCCACGCTGGCCCCCATCGTCCCTCACTCAAATTCTAACGGAGTTACCTATCAATGACTGATACCAGACTGCCCGTCACTGTCCTGTCCGGTTTCCTTGGTGCGGGGAAGACCACATTGCTGAACCGCGTTCTCAACAACCGCGAAGGACGTCGGGTGGCGGTGATCGTCAACGATATGTCCGAGGTCAACATCGATGCCGATCTGGTGCGCGCGGATACCGAGCTGAGCCGCACCGATGAGACGCTGGTCGAGATGTCGAATGGCTGTATCTGCTGCACCCTGCGCGACGATCTGCTGCAAGAGGTGCGGCGGCTGGCCGATGAGGGGCGGTTTGACTACCTGCTGATTGAATCCACCGGGATATCGGAACCCTTGCCCGTGGCTGCAACCTTCGATTTTCGCGATGAGCTTGGCGAAAGCCTCTCGGATGTGTCGCGGCTGGATACGATGGTGACGGTGGTCGATGCGGTGAACCTTTTGCAGGACTATTCAAGCCACGATTTCCTGAAGGATCGCGGCGAGACGATGGGCGACGAGGACAATCGCACTCTGGTCGATTTGTTGGTGGAACAGATCGAATTTGCCGATGTGGTGATCCTGAACAAGGTCGCGGATGCCGGGCCCGAGCGCACCGATGCAGCGCGCAAGATCATCCGCAGCCTGAACGCGGATGCCCGGATCATCGAGACCAACCACTCGGATGTGGCCGCCGAGGCGATCCTGGACACAGGCATGTTCGACTTTGAAAAGGCGCATGAGCACCCGATGTGGGCGAAAGAGCTTTATGGGTTTGCCGATCACGTGCCCGAAACAGAAGAATACGGTGTGACAAGCTTTGTCTACCGCGCACGTCAGCCCTTTGAGCCGGAAAAGATCCTTGATGTGCTGAACGGAGACCTGCCGGGTGTGATCCGGGCCAAGGGGCATTTCTGGTTGGCAACGCGCCCCAATTGGGTGGCTGAGTTTTCAATGGCCGGGGCGCTGTCCTCGGTCAAACCTTTGGGCACCTGGTGGGCGTCGGTCCCGAAAGAGCGCTGGCCTGACCACGACAGCGCACGGGCCTATATGCAGGCACATTGGGCCGAGCCCTGGGGCGACCGGCGGCAAGAGATCGTGTTCATCGGTTCGGGCATCGACTGGCCCGTGCTGAAGGCGCGGTTGGATGACTGTCTGGTGCCCGCAGATGTGGCGGCCAACCCAGACGCGCTGCCTTTGGATCTGCCTGATCCGTTTCCCGGCTGGCGCCGCGAAGGGGAAGCAGCATGAGCGTTGCATATGCCGAGATCAAGAACCATTCAGAAGCCGTGCATTTTGCCAAGGCGGCTGACGGCTTGTCCGCCCTTCACGACCCGCAATGCGCGGCAGCGATTTGGAATCGCCCGTTGCCGCAAGGTTTTCAGAACTGGATCGACGGGCTCGACCCGGATCAGTTGCCCGCCACCCGCACCGTGCTGCGCCCCGACGTGATCCGGCAGGCGGTGTCGTATCTTTGCGATGGTGCCGCGATGGAACTCTGTGCTGAGCGCGATTGGTTGATCAGCGACATTGCGGATCTGTCGCAACGCTTTGCCACCATCATGGGTGCGCCTTATCTGCGGCTGCGTTTGGGGGTGATCACCACCAACGCCTGTTGCAAGTTCCATATTGATGCGATCAAGGCGCGGCTGATCTGCACCTATCGCGGCACAGCTACGCAGTATGGGTTCGCGCAAGACGGAGTGGACCCGCGCGATGTTGCCACCGTGCCCACCGGATCCCCGATGGTCATGCGCGGCACGCTTTGGCCTGAAAACCCGGTCTCGAATTTGAAACACCGTTCGCCCCCTATCGCCGGAACCGGCGAAACCCGACTGGTGCTGGTGCTGGATCTGATCTTTGATCTGGAAGAAGACCTCGGTTAGGGACTGATCCTAATCCAGCCTCTGACGGTTATGCGACAGGCTTAGAATATCCCGGCGGCTGTAATGGCCTGCCGGGTCCAGCTTGAGCCGCGCCGAGGTCACCGCATCCAGATCTATCTCGGCGAAAAGGGTGACCTCTTCTCCGACCGCTGGCCCGGCCAGCAGCGCCCCGCCCGGAGCGGCGATCATGCTGCCGCCATCGTTGATCAGGTCGCGCCCTTCGGTAACATATTTCCGCAACGGGAAGCTTTCGGGGATATCAGCGCTGCGCAGCAAGCCCGAGACCGAGACGACATAGACCCGGCCCTCCATCGCGATGAACTGGGTGATATGATCGGTGACGTCCAGATCACCGGGCCAGGTGGCGATATGCAGCTGTTCGCCCTGCTGATAAAGCGCCTGACGGGCCAGGGGCTGCCAGTTCTCATAACAGTTCAGACCGCCGATCCTGACCCCTTTCCATTCCTGCACCGCCAGCCCGTGGCCATCGCCATCGGCCCAGAGCAGCCGCTCATGGAAGGTAGGTTTCAGCTTGCGATGGGCGTTCACCACACCCTTGTCGGGCAGAATGGTGACCAGCGTGGCATAGACCGACCCACCCGAGCCCGCGCGTTCGACAATCCCGGTCATAACAGCTACGCCCAAGGCCGTTGCCTCGGCGCAAATGGCTGCAATTTCGGGCCCGTCGGTGGTGATTGCCGATTTAAGATAGGCCAGATGGCCGATCCGCAACAGCTCATCATTGTGGGCCACTTCGGGCGCGCGCAGCCAGACGGGGTAACCCGACAGGAACACTTCGGGAAACACTACCAGTTCGGCCCCCTGCGTCGCAGCCGCACGCAACAAACTGATCAGCTTGTCGGTGCTGGCTTGCGGATCAAGGAAAACCGGGGCGGCCTGTACCGCGGCTATTTTCATTGCGTTTGCTCCTTGGCACAGGGGCCGCTTGGTCAGGCAAAACTCAGCCCGGGTTTGCGGGCGCCTTTGCCATGTCGTCTGTCAGCTTACTCCAGGGTTGCGATGAATCGCACCAGATTTCGGTGGTTGGTTTCACCCAGCTGCTGTCCGTCAACGTCCCAGCTTTGACGGCGGCCAGATGATCAAAGGCTGGCATCTCCGTGGTCAGGGGCGAGCCGCAATTGCTGCAGAAGTTCCGTGTCACAGGCAGGCCCGATGCGCCATTGACCACATATTGTCTGCGGCTATCACCCGAGAATGAGATTGAGGCGGTAGGAACCAGCACATTGGTGGAATAGCCACATCCGCTTTGCTTTTGGCAATCCGGGCAGTGGCAGACGACCATCATCGCCGGTTCTTCGGCGCTTGAGCTATAGGTGACCTGGCCGCACAGGCAGCTTCCTTCGATCTTGGGCATTGTTCTCTCCGTGTTGGTGGTGGTTTTTCTTCTTTCAGTTGGTCTTTTCTTGGCCTTGCATCAGATGCGCGGCGGATTGGTTGAACAGGGTGGCGTTCTGTTCGGCAGTGGCTTTGCCGGAAAACTGGGCGTCCTTGTGCAGGTTGATGGCGTCGATCACTGCCGGGCGCGTCTTGATCCGTTGGCGCCAGGCGGCGACATTCGGGAAATTGTCCAGCGACACGCCCAAGGGCTTGGCTATAAACGCCCAGGGAAAACACATCATGTCGACAATCGAATAGCGCCCCAGCATATAGTCTTGCCCGTCCAGCCAGGTTTCCATCACAGCTAGCGCGCGCTCAAACTCGCCCTTGTACCGATTGTGGGAATAGGTTTCGCCCTTCGGGCTGTAATTGACAAAATGGCTGAGCTGCCCACCCATCGGGCCCTGATTGGCGGCCTGCCAGAACAGCCATTCGTTGAAAGCGATACGCTCGGTCGGGGTCTGGGGGCCGAATTGGCCGGTGCGCTCGGCCAGATACAGCAGGATTGCGCCGCTTTCGAACACGGTTTGCGGGCCATCCGGGGCGTCATGATCCACGATGGCGGGCATCTTGGCGTTGGGGCTGATAGCGCGGAAGGCGGGGGTCAGCTGGTCGCCTGCGCGCAGGTTCATCAGAACGGTCCGATGCTCCAGCCCCGTTTCGGCCAGCATGATCGCAACCTTCCAGCCATTCGGCGTTGGGGAATAGTAGAAATCGATCATGAAGCATCCGCCAGATCAGAGCGGCCAGCCATGGCGCGGATTTCGTCGGAATGTTCACCCAGTTCTGGCGCAGGGCGCAGATCGATTGCCGGGGTGCCGTGGAACATAGCCGCCGGGCGGGTCTGGCGCAGGCGGCCCGCTGAGGGGTGGTCATATTCGACGATGGTGCCATTGGCCTGCAGTTGCGGGTGCTGCCGCATCTCGCGGCGGGTCAAAACCGGGGCACAGGGCACGCCCGCCTGTTCCAGCGCAGCCAGCAGCGTGTCACGATCCACCTCGCGCACGATGGTTTGGGTCAGATCCAGACGCGCGTCGCGGTTGATGTCGCGCAGCTCGGTGGTCTTGAACCGCTCATCCTCAAGGATGTCGGGCCGACCGGTCGCATGGGCCAGAGCCTCCCAATGCTTGTTCTGCATGATCGAGATGCTGAGATAGCCGCCTTTCACCTCATAGATCAGATCGTGGAAAGACTGGCTCTCTTCTTTCTCCATCTCGTCACCGACAAAAGTATGCCCGTTCATATCCGAGGCCCAGAGGAAGGCCGCAACCGTGTCCAGCATCGACAGAGTGACCTTTTGGCCCTTGCCGGTGCGTTCGCGCGCGAACAGGGCGGCGGTGACGGCCTGGCTGGCCTGCACGGCGGTCAGCTTGTCGGGCAGAATGGTGCGCACCAGGCGTGGGCGTTCTTCATCGCTGCCCGCCTGCACGGTGGTCAGCGCCGAAAGCGCCTGGATCAGCGGGTCATAAACAGGTTTGCCCGACAGCGGCCCATCAAATCCAAAGCCCGAAATCGACATGTAGACCAGGCGCGGGTTGATCGCGCTCAGCACCTCATAGCTCAGGCCCAGCCGGTCCATCACACCGGGGCGGAAGTTCTGGATGAACACATCCGCATCCTTGACCAGCTGCTTGATCATCGCGATATCGTCGGGGTTCTTCAAATCCGCAACGACCGAGCGTTTGTTGCGGTTGTTGTTGAGGTATGAGGCCGAATGCCCGCCGCGCCGGGTGGCGACATGGCGGGTGAAATCGCCATCGGCGCGCTCGATCTTGATCACATCAGCGCCCTGGTCGGCCAGGATCATGGTGCACATCGGGCCCGAAACCACGGCTGTCAGATCCACAACCCGAACACCCGTCAGCGGGCCATGTCTTGGAAGATCGTCGCTTTGCATTGTCACTTGCTCCTGTGATCCTTACCCAGAACGTAACCGTGTCGGGCCACCAAATCGAAGTGCAAAAATCTCAGCAGGAGTTGAAAAAAATTCAACTGCTCTGTTTCATCAGCCAGTCGTGAAACCGTTTTAGATCAGATCGCATCGGCGTGTTGGGGCGCACAATGAAATAGGCCATATTGTCGGCGTCAGCGACATCGAATGGGGCAACCAGACCACCCATATCCAGCAGCGGATCCACCAAAGGGCGTCGCCCCAGCGCGATCCCCAGCCCATCTTGCGCACCTTGGATTGTCAGCTCGTATGTCTCAAGCCCATAGCGTTGATTGGCGGTGGGCAGATCCAGCCCACGGGCGGCGCACCACCGATCCCACTCACCATCGACGGTTGTGTTGACCAGAATGCGCTGCGTTTTCAGCACCTCGTGCAAGGGCGCGCCGTTCAGCTGGTTTGCCAGTGCGCGGGACATGACGGGTATGATCGTCTCGCCCAACAAAGGCTGCGCGATGGTGTCGGGCCAGTCCCCGGTGCCCCGGCGAATGGCCAGATCGACATTCTCGCGCTCCAGATCGACCACCCGGGTCGTGGTGACCAGATTGACCTCAAGATCGGGGTGTTTGCGCTCCAGGTCGGCCAAACGCGGCAGCAACCATCCGGCCGCAAAGGACGGGGTCAGCGTCAACGAGATGCGTTTGCGTCCGGGCATCGACCGGATTGCCTCGGTCGCGCGCAGGATCTCGGACATCGGGCCTTTGATCCGGTCAAAGAACTGGCTGCCATCCGGTGTTAGAAACAGCCGCCCGCGCCGGTTTTCAATCAGACGCACGCCAAGCTCGGCCTCAAGCGATTTGAGTTGATGGCTGATGGACGAAGGCGACACGTTCAGCCGCGCAGCAGCGGCCACCGCGCTGCCGGTCAGGGCAACCTCGTAGAAAGATTTCAGCCCCCCAAAGGGTGGGAAATAGTCTTGCGGATGTGGCGGCTTGGCATTGGGCATTGTGTCAGCTTAGCGCAGGAACGCAACGATTGGCATCACCAAGGGCGACATTTGTGCCCAACTGCCGCGCGCAGCTGTCGACCTGATCAGGGCTGATCCGCGGCGCGCAGCCGAACGGGGCATCGGACTTTGTGGCCGGGCGCCGCCAGGTCCAGCCCCGGACGCGCCGCAGAACAGGCCGCTTCGGCCAGCGGGCAACGCGTCACGAACGGGCATCCCGCTGGCGGATCCAGAGGCGAGGGGAGATCGCCTTCCAGAACGATGCGCTTTTTGCGGTCACGCAACGTGGGATCCGGCAGCGGGATGGCGGACAAAAGGGCTTGGGTATAGGGGTGGACCGGGTTTGCAAAAACCGCGCTGGCAGGGCCTTCCTCGACCACCACACCCAGATACATCACGGCCACCCGATCGGCGATGTGGCGCACCACGCTCAGGTCATGGGCGATAAACAGATAGCTAAGTCCCAATTCCCGCTGCAATCGCATCAACAGGTTCAGGATCTGGCTCTGGATTGAGACGTCCAGCGCGCTGACCGGCTCGTCGCAGATGACCAGCTTGGGGTTCAGCGCCAGTGCCCGTGCGATTACGACGCGTTGCCGCTGCCCGCCCGACAAAGCGCCCGGACGCCGGTCGCGTTGATCCGGGTTCAGACCGACCAGCGCCATAAGTTCGTCAACGCGCGCCGCGATGTCGGGCTTGGCCCAGCCATGGATGACCAGAGGTTCGGCAATGGACTGTGCAATCGTGCGTCGCGGGTTCAGGGCGCTGACCGGGTCCTGAAACACCACCTGCATCTCACGCCAGACATTCTGGCGCGCGGCGGCATCCAGACTGGCAAGATCCTGTCCTTCGAACAGGATGCGCCCTTCCGTCACCGGGGCAAGCCCCAGAACCGCGTTGCCGGTGGTGGACTTGCCGCATCCCGACTCGCCCACAACAGCCAGCGTTTCATTGGCTTCGATGGTCAGTGAGACCCCGTCGACCGCGCGCACTGTACCGCGACCGCCACCGAACCGACCGGTGCGGACAGGGAAATGGACCCGAAGATCTTCGATCTGCAACAGGCTCATGCGGGGACCTCGGCCGGGTGGAAACAGGCGACGCGGCGGGTGGTGTCGTCAAGTTCGGGACGTGTGCGGCAGGCATCGGACGCGCGATCACACCGGTTGCGAAAACGGCAGCCTTCGGGCCAGTCGCGCGGGCTGGGCACATTGCCGCGAATGGCAAAGAGCTCGCGTTTGGGTGGATCATCCAGACGCGGGATCGTCTGCAACAGCATACGCGTATAGGGGTGTAGCGGGGTTGCAAACAATTGCGTGACCGGGCCCTGTTCGACAACCCGTCCACCATACATGACGCAGACGCGATCCGCCAGTTCGGCCACCACCCCCATATCATGGGTGATCAGAAGGATGGCGGTTCCGGCCTCGGCGGCCAGCTTCCCCATCAGTGCAAGAATCTGAGCCTGAATGGTGACGTCCAATGCCGTTGTCGGCTCATCCGCGATCAGCAGGCGCGGCTGCGAGATCAGAGCAGCGGCGATCATGACGCGCTGGCACATGCCACCGGACAATTCGGTCGGCAGTTGCTGTGCGCGGCGGGCGGGATCCGGGATGCCGACCCGCGCCAGCATGTCGATTGCACTTTGTCGCGCGGTGTCGGGGTTGGCCCGGCCATGCACGATCAGGCTTTCGGCGACCTGTTCACCAACACTCAGCAACGGGTTGAGCGATGAGACAGGTTCCTGAAAGATCATCGCCAGATCGGCGCCACGCAGGTCTTGCAACTTAGCGTCGGGCATCGCCGCAAGGTCTTTGCCGTCAAAGACAATCTGGCCCTCTTGGCGTTCCAACCCCTCGGCCAGCAGCCCCATGATCGACAGCGCGGTCAGGGATTTGCCAGATCCGCTTTCGCCAACCAGCGCCACAACCTCACCCGGATTGACGTCCAGCGTGACGCCATCAACCAGTGAAAGATCGCCCGCAGTGATGGCCAGATCCTGAATGCGCAGCAAGCTCATGTCGCGGCCACCGCTGCGGTCCAGGGAGAGGTCGGATGAACCGCGCCCGCATTGGCCGCACCACCCGCGCCTCGCTGCACCAGCGAGGGGATGGCGAATTGCACGGGATAGAGCGAGTCTTCGGTAATCTGCACCGGATGCCGCGCCGAAATGGCCGAGGCGGTATCGGCCGCGGCGCGACGGTTGACCAGAATGGTGGGCGTGCTGGCATCAATCCGGGGATGATGCAGCGCGGCTTGGGCGGTTAGCCCGCGGTCAATCATCTGCGACAGGATCTGAAGCACTGCGGGAAAGATTTGCCGCCCTCCAGCAGCCCCGATGGCGATGTCGGGGATCCCGTCGCGGGTGGTGATCACCGGTGTCATATTGGCCAAAGGCCGTGCCCCCGACGCGATAGAGTTGGGCTGACCGGGGCGTGGATCAAACCACATCATGCCGTTATTCATCAGCAATTCCAGCCCAGGGGCCACTACTTTGGATCCGAACCGAGACAGCAGCGTATTGGTCAGCGACACCATATTGCCGGCCGCATCCACTACTGAGACATGGCTGGTACAATCCCCACCCGCCGCCGCATGGCCCATTTGTGTCAATCGGTCTTCATAGGCCGACCGGATGGCATCAGCATAGGCCACCGCCAAATCAACATCGCCGAACGTGGATAGGGGCTGTGGTTCAAGCTTGGAAAGCGCGGACAGAAGTGAGGCCCCACCGGACAGGCCCGGCATCGTGTGCACCACCCGGTCGCGATAGGCCAGTGTTGCGGGCGCAGACCATTGCGGCGCATAGCTGCTCAGATCCTCTGCCGTAAGTTTAGCGCCTATGTCGGAAAGGTCCGCCAGCAGCTGGGCTGCCACCGCGCCTTCATAGAAGTCCCGCGCACCGTGTTTGGCCAAAGCGCGCAGCATCGCGGCCTTCTTGGGCAGGGGCAGCACTTGCCCGGTGGGATCATCTGCATCATGTTTCAGTCGGGCAGGATCCAGAAAAACCGCAGCCGCCGCCGCGTTGCTGGACAGGCCGGGTGTGTCGATGGCAAAGGCCAGCTTTGCAAACCAGTCCACCCGCATTCCACGTTCGGCGACGGCAATTGCCGGGGCCAGCGCCTCGGCCCAGCTGAGGCTGCCATGGCGCGACAGAGCTTCGGCCAGCCCGGCAACCGCGCCGGGCACGCAGATGGAATGGGGCCCGATCAGATTGCGATCACCTTCGACCGAGGGCCAGTTGAACCAGTCGCCCCCTTCTCCACCGGTCAGCGGATAGTCGGATACCGAAATGCCGCGCGGCGCGCGCAGGTTGAAATCCAGCGCTTCGATCTGACCCGCGGCGCTGGCGTGCAGCAGGAACCCGCCACCGCCCAGCCCGGAAAGCCAGGGTTCGACCACCGACAATACGCAGGCCGCGACCACGGCAGCATCCATCGCGTTGCCTCCGGCAGCCAGTACATCGGCCCCGACCTGCGCGGCCTCGAAATGCTGCGCGGCCACGATGCCGCTCGCGCTTTGCACGGCCGGTTTGCTGACATCCCAGAGCGGGCCGGTTTCGTGACCTGCCGCTTGGGTCCGGGCGTCACTCATGGCCTGTCCTTTCATTGATCGGTGTCACCGTTTGCGAGGTAACCTCCAGCCCGCCCACCGTTTGGTGATGTCGGGCGATCTCGCCACATGTGGTGACCCAGACGGTTTCATCCGCGCACAAAGGCTCGAACAGATCCGACAGCAGTTCGACCCGCGCCGCGCGGCCCGAGATCCAGTCATGAACGGTCAGCATGAACAGCCCACCGTCGCGGATCTGGGCCCGGGCCTCATTGGTCCAGCGGGCACAGATCTCGGCTTCCGAGCGTGGCGGGCGGTCACCTGCGCCCAGGAACTTGAAAAAGATCGCGTCATCATTGTCCCAACGCACCGGCAGTTCGGTGACCCCGTCAATCTGGTAGGGCAGATCATGACCCATCAGGCTGGAATCCCACAATCCGTGTCGCCGCAATTCCGACAGCATATGGGGTGTCATTTCCCACGCAGGTGAGCGAAACCCGGCAGGGCGCGTGCCCGTCTGCGCGACAAACAGCTCGATCGAGGCCTCAAGCGCGTCGGTAAACTGCGCGTCCGAAGTCTCGGATACGATCTCGTGATAAAACCCGTGCAGCCCGATTTCATGACCGCGTTCGATCAGGCTGGGCAGCAGGTCGGGGTTGTCCTTGGCGACGATGCCGGGCACGAAAAAGCTGCCGGGGATGTTCAGACGGTCCAGCATGGCGACCATGCGCGCCAGCCCTTGCCGCATGCCGTATTGCCGGTGCTCAAGCGCCGCGATGCCGCTGGGGATCTTATCGCGATGCTGCCACAGCCAGGGTGATGTGGCGTCGACATCCACCGTGAAACATGCGGCGGCGCGATAGCAATCGGGCCAGGGATATGGGGTTGGGTTCCAGTTCACAGCGCGCTCTTTTTGGCTTGGTAAACATCCATGGTTCCGGCGGAATTGCCGCCATCAACGGCCAGCGAGGTGCCGGTGATATTCTTGGCCGCCGATGAGGCCAGGTAGAGCGCAGCCTGCCCGATATCTTCGCTCTGCGTCTCTGCCCCCAGCGGGATCGCGGCCATGACGCGGTCGATATGTTCCTGGCTCAGCTCGGACACTGCCGAGCCCGCGGCAAAGCTCGGTTCCAGACAGTTCACGCGGATCCCGTATTCGGCCAGCTCAAGCGCAAAGCCCTTGGTCATCCGGTCCAGCGCGGTTTTCGACATGCAATAGGTCACCGCCGTGCGCCGCATTTTGCGTGCCGCACCAGATGAGATATTGATGAAAGAACCGCCTTTGCCCTGCTGGATCATTTGCAGCGCAAAGCCGCGCATCAGCACAAAAGGCGCGCGCAGGTTCAACGCCATGATCTGATCCCAGTCGGAAACCTGCATGTCCAGCAGGAAGGACGAGGGATAGATGGCGGCATTGTTGATCACCACATCCGGCGCCCCCCAGCGCGCGGCCACCGCGTCCAACAGCGTTTCGGTGCCAGCATCGGTGGTCAGGTCAGCGGCGACGGTAAAACCGCTCAAACCTTCGGTGCTTAGGTCAGCCGAACAGACCTCGGCCCCGGCATCGGCAAAGCTTTGCGCCAAAGCACAGCCCATGATCCCTGCGGCCCCGGTGACCACAACTTTCTGGCCGTGAAACTCGGCTCCGAAATTCATTTCTAACGTCCTTTTCCAATTTGGTCGCTGACCCGGTCGCCGATCAGATTGGCGCTGAGCACCAGCAAAAACAGGGCCAGCCCGGGGAAGGTTGCGATCCACCAGGCGGTTGCCACATAGTTGCGCCCGGTTGACAGCATCGCGCCCCAGCTTGCGGTGGGCGGTTGCACGCCCAGGCCCAGAAAGGACAGCCCGGCTTCAAACAGGACCATCAGTCCAAATTCAAGCGTCGCGACCACCAGAAGCGGGCCGATGATGTTGGGCAGGATGTGCAGCGCCAGAACGCGCGGCGTTGTGGCGCCCATCGCGCGGGCCAAACGAACATAGGGGCGCTCGGCAATGGCCAGGGTCTGACCATAGGCCACCCGCGCATAACGCGGCCAGCGGGTGAGGGCGAGCACCAGGATCACGTTGAAAAATCCCGGACCCAGAACCGCGACCATGATGATGGCGAGCAAGATGGCCGGGATCGACAGGAAGATGTCGACGAGGCGCATCAACATCGCTTCGACCCAGCCGCGCAGATAGCCTGCGGTCATGCCTACAGCCACACCGACAACGCCCGACAGCAGCACTGACAGCACCGCCACCGCGATGGAAACCCGCGCGCCATGGATGACACGGCTCAGGATATCGCGGCCAAGCTCATCCGTGCCCAGCCAGAAGGTTGCGGCATTACGGCCTTCGTGTCCGGGTGGTTTCAGCCGCCCCAGAAGGTCCTGCCGGTCCGGGTCAAGGGGTGCGAGCGCGGGCGCAAACAAGGCGCACAGCACAAGCGCAGCCAAAAGCCAGGCAGGCCACCAGGTCAGATAGGGTCGTGCGTTCATGTGGTGCCGCTCAGTTTTACCCGGGGATCAACCACGGAATAGAGTATATCTGCCGCAAGATTGGCCCCGATGGTGACAAAGGCGCCCAACAGAACAACCGCTTGCACGACAACGAAATCGCGGGCGGCGATGGATTGGACGGTCAATTGCCCAAGCCCGGGCCAGGCAAAGACCGTCTCCACGATGACTGCACCCGCCAGCAGTTGTGACACTTCCAGCGCGGTGATCGAGATGACCGGGATCATCGCATTGCGCAGCAGGTGTCGCCGGACCAGCCGTCCGGTGCCGACACCGCGCGCGCGGGCCGAGCGCACATAGTCCTTGCCCAATTCATCAACGACCGAGGCGCGGGCAATCCGGGCAAAGGTCGCCAGCGACAGCAGGCCCAGGGCAATTGACGGCATGATCAGATGCGCCAATGTGCCGGTGCCCGAGGACGGCAACCAGCGCAACTGCACGCCGAACACCAGGATCAGCATGATGCCAGACCAGAATGTCGGCAGCGATTGGCAGGCCAGAACAAGCCCCATGCTGTAACGCGACACGCGGCTGCCCCGCTTCAGCGCCATCAGCAGCCCCAGCGGCAAGCCGATGACCAGAGCGCCGAACAAAGCCCCTCCGGCCAGTTGCAGCGTCTGCGGAATGCGGCTGGCGAGGATGTCCCAGACCGGCGCGTTCTGAACGAACGAGCGGCCCAGATCCAGCCGCACCATGTCACCCAGAAAGGTGAAGTACTGAACCCAGATCGGGCGGTCGAGGCCAAGCGCGCTGCGCATGGCCTCGATATCTGCCTGCGTCGCGGTTTCGGGCAGCAGCAAGGTCACGGGGTCTCCGGTGAGACGCTGGATAAAGAACACCAGCGTCACCACACCAAAGGCCGCGATCAAAGCCTGCCCGCTGCGATGCAAAGCAAAGCGCATCATTATTCAGCGATGCTCATGCGGTTGAGGAACATGCTTTCGTTGGCCGTTGGCTCGAATTCCAGATCGGCGGTTCACCATAAAGCACGGCAGCCTGATACATTGGCAGCAGGTAATAGTTGTCGCGCACTATCTGGGACACTTTGTTATAGGCATCCTGACGCACGGCCGGGTCCAACGATACGCGGGCCTTTTCCAGCAATTCATCCAGTTCGGGCACGTTTACCCGGCTCCAGGCGCTGTCGGAATGCAGGGTCGGATAGGCGATGCCATCCGCGTCCTGACACGCACAGGACCAACGCCCGAAGCTAAGCTCACTGTTCTCTGCCGGCTCGGACCGCACGATGCCCAGATAGGTCGGCATATCGGTCATCGAGATCGACACGTTGAACCCCACATCGTTCAGCATCTGCTGAACCGCCTGCACGATGCGCTGATCAAAGACAGGCGCTGTTGCAAGCGTGGCAGGTGTCTGGGCCAGATCGGCATTGGCCGCAACGATCTCGCGCGCCATGTCGGGATCGTATTCGAACAGCGGAAGATCAGGGTTATAGCCGAAATGCGCCGGGCTTGCCATTTGCGCCATCGGCACCTCACCGGCTTGCAGCAACCCTTCGGTGATGCCCAGACGGTCAATAGCAAGGCTGGCCGCTTTGCGCATCTCAAGATTGTTGAACGGTGGTTTGTCGAGGTTCAGACCGACATAGCCCACACGCTCGGTCGGGGCGGACAGAACCTTGACATTGGGGTTCGAGGCCAGCTGCGCGCCCGCATCGGCATCGATGCTGACAACAAGATCAGCGGTACCGGCCTGAAGGTCAGCCACCCGTGTGGCTGCATCGGGAACCGCTCGGAAGATGGCCTTGTCAAAGGGTCCGGCCTCGCCCCAATAGGCATCATTACGCGCCAGTGTGACCGACACGCCGCGATCCCACTCTTCGAACGTGTAAGGGCCCGAGCCCAGCGGGGTCGCGTTGAACGCCTCATTGCCCACCGCTTCGACAACATGCTCGGGTACAACCGACAGTTTGACAAGCTGCGCCATCAGGGCCGGATAGGGGCCATCGGTGGTCAGCTTGACCTTGTTGCCATCAACGACTGCGGCCCCGATGATCTGGTTGAATTGCCCCAGCTGTGGCGAGGCGAAATCGGGGTTGGTGATCCGAAGAACCGAATAGACCACGTCGGACGGCTCCAACGGCTCACCATCGTGAAAGGTGACATCGTCGCGAATGGTCAAAACCAGCTCGGTATCGCTGACCTGTTCCCATTCGGTGGCGAGTTGGGGGACAATTTCACCTGCGTTGTTGCGGGTGACCACATTGTCGAACACATTGCGATAGACGTAATAGCTGTCGGGGTTCCACTGCAGATGGGGATCCAGCGACGACGGCTCGCCCGCCAGATCGATAGTAATGTCGCGCGCAAAGGCTGGCAGGGCAAAAAAAGCCAGTGCCACACCGGTTATTAGTCCTTTGAAGGTTGAAGTCATGAGGGTCTCCTGTTGGGGGCAGCTGTTTGTTTGCTGCGCGCAATGACCCCGCTGCCGGGGGTGAGAGGAGCCTCGCTTTTCAGGAGTTGGCGAAGGAAGAAGGCCTCTTGCGCGTCAATAAGGGAAAGCCGGGCCGCAGCCACGGCTTCGGCGTCTTCGGAAAGGACCGCTTTGACCAAGGCATTGATGTCATCGCGGCGAAAAATTGTGCTGTCGGCTTCATCTTCGAGAAACCGGGTGATGCGTGCGGTATGATGCCAGAGCTTTCGAAGATGCCGGGCGGTAAATGGATTGATGGCGCCCAGCAACAACCCATCGATCCGGTCGACATAGTGCCGGAACGAAGCGATGGCAGCGGCTTCATTCCGAGGGTGAAGCGCTTCGATCACATCGGCGATATTCTTCAACTCGGCACGCGCCTGCACATCCAGACGCGCGGTCGAGAGCATAGGTTCAGCGATCCGGCGCGCTTCAAGAACCTGACCGATCAGCGCGCCGGTGACCGGCAGGATCAGCCAGCCGGTGCGGGGTTGTGGCAAAGCCCAATTGTCATATCCCAGACGCGTCAGCCCGGCCCGTGCCGCCGCTCGGGTCAGCCCGAACCGCTCCATCGCATCCGCTTCGGTCAGAATTTCGCCTGGCCGGATTTCACACCAGATCACCGCATCCAAAAGCCGGTCTTCAGCGAACCGCGCCTTGGCCTCGGGTGCCGGGGGCGCCCCGTCTTCCGAGCCGGAACGCAAAAGAGGTGAGCTGGGATCATACATGAAAATTTCATCCTTTTCGAACTGACATGTTGAAAAGACCTAATTGACATTTCAAGAAAAAATACACGGGCCGACACTACAGAAACTAGCGCCAAACTTCCGGGTCTTTCACCGCGGTTCGGCATTAAGTCTTTGATTTAATGATGTTTAGTGGTCGTGTTTCAGCCGGATCACCGCCCCAAAGTCAGTGCGGCTTGTGCGTAAAGAATAGGCAACTCGACCGGTCGGGCGTAGGTCAACAGCACCGTGCGGCTGCAAAAGCGATTCGGATTCGGGAAAAACAGCAGCAATAGCCAGCTGCGTCACACGCTGGACAGAAGGAGGCTTGTTTCGCTGTTTGAAACGCCGTCGATCATCCTGACCTCGCGCAGCACGCGGTCGAAATCGTGCAGCTTGGCCACGCGCACCTCGGCCACAAGATCCCAGTTGCCATTAGTCGTATGCAGTGCAAACAGCTCGGGCATCCCGCGCAACGCGCGAATGACCTGGCTGGTGGATTTCCCAACAACCTCGATCATCATGATCGCACGGATATAGTCCTCTTCGTAGTCCTCGCGCACGCGCGCGGTAAAGCCCAGCAGCGCACCGGTGTCCAACAGCTTGTCCATCCGGCTTTGCACCGTGGCGCGGGTCACGCCAAGCAGATCAGCCAGTTTTGACACTGGCGCGCGGCCATCGCGCCGCAGCAACGCAATCAGCCGTCGGTCAAGATCGTCATAGATATGTTTGCTTTGACCAGGTCGTGTCATTCTTGGCTTTCTGTCAAATTGGGGTGCGCATTATGTATATCGGCTGATCCCATCATCTAACAATTAGCTCATTTATCCTGAAATTCTAACAGGCGATACTGTCAAAAACGAAGAATCGAAGGTGCCTCATGACAAAGCCATCCCCCTCTGAACTTGCATTTGTTCCCTTTGTCAGCGTCGAAAACATGATGCGGCTTGTGCATAGCGTCGGCATCGAGGCGATGCTGGAAGGGCTTGCCGCCTATATCGAAGACGATTTCCGCCGGTGGGAAAAGTTCGACAAGACCCCCCGCGTCGCCAGCCATTCGGATGTCGGCGTGATCGAGCTGATGCCGACCTCGGATGGTGAGGCCTATGGGTTCAAATATGTCAACGGGCATCCCAAGAACACCAAGGAAGGGCTGCAAACGGTCACGGCGTTTGGCCTGTTGGCGGATGTCTATACTGGCTACCCGGTCCTGCTGACCGAGATGACCATCCTGACCGCGCTGCGCACTGCCGCGACCTCGGCGATGGTGGCCAAGCATTTGGCACCCAAAGGTGCGACTTGCATGGCAATGATCGGCAATGGGGCCCAGTCCGAGTTTCAGGCCACGGCGATGAAAGTGCTTTGCGGTATCGACACCTTGCGTCTTTATGATGTGGATCCGAAAGCCACTGAAAAACTGGTGCGCAATCTGACCGGGCGCGGGTTCAACATCATCGCGTGCAACACGCCCGAAGAGGCCATTGAGGGTGCTCAGATCATCACGACCTGCACCGCTGATAAGCAGAATGCGACCATCCTGACGGATAACATGGTTGGCGCGGGCGTGCATATCAATGCAATCGGAGGCGACTGCCCGGGCAAGACCGAGTTGCACAAAGACATCCTTGAACGCTCGGACGTCTTTGTCGAATACCCGCCGCAGACACGGGTTGAGGGCGAGATTCAGCAAATGCCCGAAAGCTTTGCAGTGACCGAAATGTGGGAAGTTATCACCGGCGCCAAGCCCGGCAGGACCGGTGATCGTCAGATCACCCTGTTTGATGGCGTGGGCTTTGCGATCGAAGATTTCTCGGCCCTGCGCTTCATTCGTGATCGCATCAAAGGCACGGATTACTTCCAGGATCTGGATATGCTGGCCGACCCCGACGATCCTCGCGATCTGTTCGGTATGCTGTTGCGTTCGGCGTGATCAGGCGAGAGGCTATTCAATGGAAAAACCCAGCATTCAGGCACCGTCTTCGGTGATCATGATCCGTCCGCACCATTTCTCGGTGAATACGCAGACGGGTGACAACGTGTTTCAGGCCAACCCGCCAGCCGATGGGGATATCGCGCAGCAAGCCTATGATGAGGCGACGCGCTCGGCCGAAATCTTGCGTCAGCATGGTGTGCTTGTGCATGTGTTCGAAGGCGAAGACCCTCGCACGCCGGATTGCGTGTTCCCGAACAATTGGTTTTCGACCCATGCGGGTGGTCACGTGGCTGTTTATCCGATGAAAGCGCCAAACCGGCGGTTGGAGCGGCGCACGGATGTGATCGAGTTGCTCAAACAGGAATACCGTGTTCAGGACATCATCGACTATTCAGGGCTGGAGCAGGACAACCTGTTCCTCGAAGGCACTGGCGCGATGGTGATCGACCACGCAGATCGCGTGGCCTATGCGGTGGAATCCGACCGGACCAGCCCGATCTTGCTGGAACGGTTTTGCACCCATTTCAACTATGAACCCATGGCCTTTGCCGCGACCGACCGGCGGGGCGTGCCGGTGTATCATTCCAATGTGCTGATGTGCATCGGAACCGACTATGCCTTGATCGGGGCCGAGATGATCTCTGATGAAAAGCGCCGCCAGGAAGTTGTTGATCGTCTTGCCCAGCCCGGTCGCGAGGTGATTGATCTGAGCCACGATCAGATCGAGGCCTTTGCAGGGAACGCGATTGAACTTCAGGGGAAAAACGGTCGCATCCTGGCCCTGTCGCAAACGGCGTTTGATGCGTTGTCCGACGGGCAAAAGACAATTATCGAAAAAAGCGCCGGGCTTGTTCCGCTGCCGATCCCGACCATTGAAATGGCGGGCGGCTCGGTCCGCTGTACGATAGCGGGGGTCCATCTGGCGCGCCGCTAGAGAATGTGAGAGGGCGGGTTCTTACCCGCCCTTTGTCAATTTGCATTAGGCCAATGTGACGTCTTTTGCGTAAGTCTCGCGAAGCTTGGTCTTGACGATCTTGCCGGTTGCGTTGCGCGGGATTTCGTCGACAAAGATTGCACGATCCGGGATTTGCCATTTCGCG
Source organism: Ruegeria sp. HKCCA6707 (assembly GCF_013033515.1). Taxonomy (GTDB): domain Bacteria; phylum Pseudomonadota; class Alphaproteobacteria; order Rhodobacterales; family Rhodobacteraceae; genus Ruegeria. The sequence continues at coordinate 205,155 of NZ_WQEG01000002.1, forward strand.
ATCTTGTGCCCATACATTTCCAGAACCGCAGCCTCGCTGAGCTCGGCCCCATCCACCAATTTGACCAGAATGACCGGTCGTTCATCCCATTTGGGGTGCGGCACCGCGATGGCGGCGGCATCGGCGATTTTCGGATGCGCCATTGCGATGTTTTCCAATTCGACCGATGAGATCCATTCGCCACCCGATTTGATCAGGTCCTTGGACCTATCCAGAATGGTGACAAACCCATCCGCGTCGATACTTGCGATATCTCCGGTATCGAACCATCCGTCCTGCGTGAACGAGGCGTTGTTGCAGTACATCCAGGAGGATCTGGCTTTTGGCGGGGTCGGGGCCAGTGGGATGGGTGCGTATCACGGCAAGGAAGGGTTTGATACGTTCAGCCATTCAAAATCGGTGTTTGAGCAAAGGGGGATCGGGCATCTGACCGGCACCAAGCTGCTTTATCCGCCGTATGGTCCGGTTGCCAAACTGGTGCTGCGGGTGATGGGGGCCTGATTTTTCGAGCCCAAATTTCCAGCGATTTGGTTAGTCAGTCGATCAATCCACGAGCGCGCGCTTGGGTTTGGAAATCAGCCCAGGCGTCTGGGAACCCCTGAAGCGGCCAGTTCAAAGACCGTGACACGCCCTGCCGGTCGCGAAAGTCAAAGAGGAACGCGCCGCCCTGTTGCATCTGTGCGATGATCGTATCCGCTCTGCGCCCATCGAACCGGCATCCCAGACCTGTCAAACAACCCGGCCAGAGGGTGCGCCAAACGACCGTTTCGTCTCGTTCGATCCTGAACCCGTTGGGGGCAAAGAGCGTGCCGGGTTCGATCCCGAACTCGACCTCGTAACCCTGTTCCTGCGGTGTGATGAAGACAAATTGACCGCCAAAACGCGGACGCTCTGAAAAAACGTCGACCCAACGGATATAGCAGCGCTGATTTAATTGGCCGTCTTCGGGTCTTTCGTCACAGATCGACTTCCAGATACCAAACGCGCTGTAATGGGTATTCACCCAATTGCTGGCGGAATCATTTCCTTGCAAATCCTGCGCCGTGGCAGGAGCGGCCAGAAGTGTCAGGAGCAACAACAGGGTTCGCATGACTGAGATCATCAACTGCCGGGGCCAAATGTTTCGAAATGAATATGCTCGGGCGCGACCCCCAACGCTTCAAGCCCGTTGCGGATATCCGCCAGAAACGCCGCAGGACCGCAGAGCATGTAGTGGGCATCAGGCCCCGCGTTCAAACCGATCAAGCCTTCGGCTGTAACCCGCCCCTCGACATCGTAGTCAGAGCCCAGAACATCATCCGGGCCCGGGCGGCTATAATGAACCTGGCGCAGCACATTGTCATGTTGGGCTTCAAGCGCGTCCACCTCATCGCGCAGCGCATGGCTTTGTTTGTTGCGGGTGCCGTGGACATACCAGACCGGGCGCGTATCGCCTGCGGACGCATAGAGCATGGACAGCATCGGTGTCAGGCCGACCCCGGCGCTGACCAAGACCAGCGGGCAATTGCTGCAAGGGATAACAAAGTCGCCCGAGGGTTTATGCGCCTCAAGATAGGCGCCCTCGGCGGTGGCGTCATGCAGAAAGCGTGACACCAGCCCCATCTCTTCTCGCTTGATGCTCAGCCGATAGAAATCGCGCACGGTCGACGGACCGGACAGTGAGTAGTTTCGCGTTGACGTGCCTTTTTGGCCGGGGATCTGCACTTCGATGGGCAGATTCTGGCCCGCCTCAAAGCTGTCCAGGGGGCGGCCATCAACCGGAGCCAGATAGAATGATGTAATCTGATCTGTTTCCTTCACCCGCTTGACCAGTTTCAACCGCCGCGACAGATGGTCTTGCTTGCCCCAGCGGAGGGACAATGCCGCAGGGCGGTCGAGCACAGCGTCGATTTCAACATCAATGGTCCGGAGCGCATCCGGGTCATGGGCGTTGCGCCCGTCCCAACCAATCGTCGCGCGGCCCGAGATATGCAGCAGGCCGCCGGTATCGAAATCGACAAAGACCAATCCGATATGCGGGTCATTTGTCAGATTGCCGATGGTGTTGAAAAAGTTGTTGCCGGGATAGTCGGGGATCTGCAGATGCGTGCCGTCGATCACATGCACAAAACCGGCGATACCGCCGCGATGTGAGGCGTCATAGCCGCGCGAAGGCGCATCCTCGCCCGCCATATAGCCTGACCCGATGAACATCGTATCCGACCGACCGATCAGATTGACCTGCGCGTCGCTCAGCGCGGTGGAATGCGCCGCAACAGGTGGGGTGGTTTTTTCGACCCGTTCCCAGACGCGTTCGTGGATGTATTGCGGGCAATTGCCGAACGACTGATGGATGTCGATCGTATAGCCCTCCTTGGACCGCTGAACATATCCGCTGAACCGGTTGCGGCGGCGGGTCGCAAGCTCGATCCCGACCACGCCGATATTGGTCCCTTGCGCAAAGCTGGACGCGAGGGGGTCTGTTTCGTCCAACTCGGTTGCAAGGGTAATTCGGTGCGGATCAGGGGATCGGATGAAGTTTTCGGGACCGTCGATCAGGGTGACCCAGGTCCGCCCGTTTTGGTCGCCACCAGCGATGACGAAAAAGGGCAGTTGCTCAAAAAAATCCCGATGTTGTTGAGGCATATAGTCCCGAATGAAACCCGCGGCCCATTTGGCAACATCACCGACACCGGCCCGTTTTTGGGCCTTTAATTCGCCGGTATGAAAGGGGTTGGTGTCGGAGGATTTCAACATGACGGACCTTTCAGGGTTAAGAGGGTGTTGGGCGTCGGGTGGAGAGATTGGCCGACGCCCATCGTGCTTAGGCCAGTTCCGGGATCGGTGACGCAGCCATCGGGACGAATTTGTCTTGGCTTTCCACCCGGTTCAGCCAGGCGCGAATATTTGGGTAGGGAGCCAAATCGACACCGCCCTCTGGTGCATGGGCGATATAGCTATAGGCTGCCACATCCGCGATTGTGATTGTGTCAGTTGCCAACCAGTCGCGGCCGTCCAGATGCGCGTCCATGATCTTGAACAGGTCGTGCGATTTGGCGACCGAGGCATCATGATCAAGCGGTACGCCAAAGACCTTGACCAGTCGGGCAGCGCAAGGGCCTGAATAGATGTTGTCCGCCGCGATGGTCAGCCAGCGTTGAACCTCGGCTGCTTCTTTTGCGTCTGTGGGCATCCAGTCAGACCCAGCGGCATAGGTTTGCACCAGGTAGACAAGGATCGCGTTGCTATCGGCTATGGTGTGGCCGTTGTCATCAATCGCGGGCACCAATCCAAACGGGCTGATTCTCAGATAGTCCGGCGCTTTGTGGGCTCCGTTGGCCATGTCGAGATCGATTGTCTCATAGGAAAGTCCCAGCAGGGCCAGCATAAGTTCCACACGGTGGCAGTGGCCAGATTTTGGGTTGCGGTAAAGTTTGATGGGAGAAGTCATTTCACTTCCTTTTCAGTTTATTGCCGTTTGCCGGCGACTAAAGTCCGAGATCGCTCAGGCCCGGGTGGTCGTCAGGGCGGCGGCCCAGCGGCCAAAAGAACTTTCTCTCTTGCTCTTTGATCGGCAGTTCGTTGATGGAAGCGTGGCGGTGGGCCATATATCCGTCTTTGTCGAACTCCCAGTTTTCATTACCGTAGGCACGGAACCAGTTGCCGCTGTCGTCGTGGTATTCGTAGGCATATCTGACAGCGATCCGGTTGTCGGAATGTGCCCAAAGCTCTTTGATCAGGCGATAGTCCAGTTCCTTGTTCCACTTTCGTGTCAGGAAGGCCTCGACCTCTTCGCGGCCCTGAGGAAACTCCGCCCGGTTGCGCCATTTGGTATCCGGCGTATAGGCGAGCGCGACCTTTGCGGGATCGCGGCCGTTCCAGCCGTCTTCAGCCAGTCTTACTTTCTCGCGCGCGGTTTCGGCGGTGAAAGGAGGTAATGGGTGACGAGGGGGTTCACGGGTCATTTCAAGTCCTTCGAAAAGTGCTGTTTCGGCTTTCATCATCTGCCCAGAGAAATAGTTAAAACTATGAAACGACGTAATAGCCTTCCAAGGAAATATATTATTTTGTAAAACGATAATAATAAGAGGGTTTAGTGGATTATGGATCGAATACGGTCTCTTGAGGTTTTTGTAGCTGTTGCCGAAGCAGAAAGCTTTGCGGGTGGTGCGCGTGTCGTAGGCCTAAGCGCACCATCGACGACCCGTGGTGTAAACGCTTTGGAAGAACGTTTGGGTGTGCGCCTGTTCACGCGCACGACACGTCGGGTGCGATTGACGGATATTGGCAAGGCCTACTTGGAAGACGCTCGACATGTTTTGGCCCAGTTGCAAGCAGCGGATGATGCGGCGTCGGGTGCGGCCTCAAATCCTTTGGGCCTTTTGCGCATTACTTGTTCAAACGAGTTTGGACGGATCTATGTCACACCTATTCTGACCGATTTTCTAGATACTTACCCTGATGTTTCGGTCGAAGTTCTGATGGTAGATCGCATCGTCAACATGGTCGAAGAAGGGTTCGACATCGCTGTTCGGCTTGGGCAATTGCCATCGTCTGGTTTGTCGGCTGTTCGTGTCGGGCAAGTCAGGCGCGTTGTCTGCGGTGCTCCGTCGTATTTCGACAGATGTGGCGTGCCGCAAACGCCCGAAGACCTACGTGAGCATCAGGTTGTGTCAGCTTCTCCGGTGAGCCCTGTAACTGATTGGCGCTTTGGGACAGAAATGCAGCACTCCGTGCGCTTGCATCCAAGACTGGTCGTAAGCAGTGTCGCTGGCAGTATCTCGGTCATTAAGCGCGGTTGGGGGCTCAGCCGCCTTTTGTCCTACCAAGTCGGTCCCGAACTTGAGTGCGGGCAGCTAAAGACGGTGCTCGAAGATTTCGAGCCCGATCCTCTTCCGATACATCTTGTTCATATCGAAGGACGCCGCGCTGCTGCGAAAGTCCGAACCTTTATTGATTTTGCAAAAGAACGGCTCAGGTCCGAGGCTGCCCTGAACCGTAACCTATAGAGCGTCATCATCGAAACATATCGGCCGTTCGCTGCTTTGTGGGCAGTTGAATGCAACGATCAAGCGGAACACTGATGTTGTCGCGCTTTCAGCGCACCAACTGCCCCGTGTCACCCTGATGGATGGTTCCGCCCGAAACCACTTCGACGTAAACACCCATGTCCATATGCCCAAGTTCTTTGCGCAAAAGATATGGAAGTTTAAGATCACGCTCTGCGGTTTCGGGGTTCACTTCGGTTGCAGCGCATCGTTTTGTGCGCGAAATCAGTCGCAAGGTCGCGTCGCCGAATTTGAAGGACGCACCGACTGCTTCTAGTTCTTCAAACGGGTCCAGGCCGTCGATTTCGATATTCGCGCGAAAACGGGCTGGGTTCAGCTCTGTTCCCAGGCGTTTGCCCAGTTCTTTGACCGATGCGATGTTAACGACTGAAATTGCGTTCATCATCACAGGCGATACAACCGAAACGTCGGTAAAGCGATGAGGGGCAGAGGACACGAAAACAGGCGGCTCGGGGTCGCTGAGTTGCAGTTCGTCAAAAAGAAACGTCGCCGCCGCGATGCGACCGTCCTGAGTCTGCATATCGAAAGACGAAATTTTCTGACCAGAATTGATTTCCAACTGCTGAGTGTTCGAGTTGAACTGCGTATCAAGACCGGCCAATGCGGCTTCCTTCAGCAGGACAACGAAACGATCTTTTGGCAACGGCTTGGGGTTTTGTGGGTCAAAACCCGAGTTATGGCGTGCAAACCCATACAGACGGTCACCGGGAATGCCGTCTCCTGCGGTAAGTTGAACAGACTCAAGCCGTTCTGCGCTGAGCCCTTTGATCGGGAAGCGGTTAATGCGTGTGATGGTGATATCGGTCATCTGTTGTCCTACCTTGCGTGCGGTTCGGGAACCGGCAGACACTGAGGCCTGCGCAATCTTGTGGATTTGAATGAGGGCTTCGTACACTCATTTCGTTGCAAATGAAACGAATACTTGGCGATTGTAACGGCTTGGTTACCTGGTCTGTGCTGCTTTGTTTTGGAAAAAAACGTTTTCGGATCGCAATCTGTGCCTTCAAACCGTCAGCAGAGCAGAGAGCTGTTTGGCAGCAGACATGAGTTTTTCGACATGTGTGACAGCTTCTTTCATCGACAATCTTTGTTCGGGGGCATGAAAGGAAAGTGTGGAAACCAAGCGCCCATGGTGATCCAAGATAGGCACAGCAACCGCGATCATGTCTTCCATGAACTCACCGTTGTCGGTTGCGTAACCGTTTTTCCGGATACGTTCGATATCTTCCAGCAACGCTTGTGAATCCGAAAATGTGGCTTGCGTGCGCGGCTCAAGTGGGGTGGTTGCGACATAGCTGCGCAGATGGCGCTGATCGAGCGTGCTGAGATACATCTTGCCTGAAGCGGTACAATAAAAGGGTACGCGTGTTCCGACAGGCAGCTGAATGCGCAGCGGCCATTTGGTTTCGATCCGGTCAAGATAGATCATCTCGTCCCGGTCAGGGATGGCGATGTTGCAGGTCTCGCCAATTTCTTCGGCCAACATTGTCAGCACAGCGACACGGGCGGTTCGAATGCGCAGCGACGATAAGATACCCGTCGACATCCTGCGCAAGCGTTGACCGGGCGAGTAGGCTCGACCGTCGATCTCACGTTGGATGAAACCTTCGCTTTCCAGCGTATGAAACAAACGGTGAATTGTTGGTTTGGGTAGGCCGATGTCTTGGTTGACTTCCGTCGGAGTTAGCGGAACCCCGGCCTTTGCCATGGCCTCAAGAACAAGCAGAAGACGCAAGTTTGTTGGAATGCCTTCCTTCTTCTCTTCGTCTTTTGCCATAGTCCTTGTCTGCCTCCGGTTCGGTTCCGGGTCGATCTATCCAGACCGAGCCAGAGTTGTCGAGGGGCTTTAACTTACCTTGACCAATTCCTTTACGTGTAAGGGGGCGGATTGTGTTTGCTTACACACAATCCGCCCACCTGCGGTTTAGTTGCCGGGCAGCAGCGCTAAGGCTAGCTGCGGGACCAGCGAGATCAGGATCCACACCGACAGCAGTGCTGCCAGATAGGGAACCGTATAGCGCAGCAATCGGAAGTAGGGCACGCCCGTCACACCCGATGCCACATAGAGGTTGAGCCCGTATGGCGGTGTGATGAACCCGATTGAAGCGCCCACCAGGAAGATCACCGAGAAGTGGATCGGATCAATGCCAACCGACGCCGCAATGGGTGCCAGGATCGGTGCCAGGATGATCGTGACCGGCAAGCTTTCCAGAACCATGCCCGAGAAGAAGACGATGACCATCGAGGTGAACAGTACCGCGTGATAGCCACCCATCGAGGTCACAAAGTTCCCGATGGTTTCCTGCGCGCCCAGAAGCGACAGGATTTGCTGCATCACCACCGAAATCGCGATCAACGGGGCCAGAATGCCGGTGATCTGAGCGGAGCGGATCACGACCGAGGGGATCTCGGGGATGGTGAAGCCTTCGACAACCAGCATCTCGGCAAAGCTCTTTTCGGTTGGTGGGATATCGTCGCGCGCACCCATGATTTTGTTGATCGGATAGCTGACGAGCCCAGCGATGACACAGAAGCCAACGGTTACACCCGCAGCCTCGGTCGGCGAAAACTTACCGGTATAGATGCCCCAAAGCACAAGACCGATCGCGAAAAAGCCCAGCCATGCGCCAAAAGCGGTCTTGAGTACCCGATTCAGCTGCAGCGGGATCAGATAGCCCCATCCGTTCATGCGGCAGATGATCCAGCAGGCAAATTGCATACCAAAAACCATCAACGCACCAGGGATGATCCCTGCAACGAACAGCTCAGAGATCGGCAGGTTCATCAAAAAGCCGTAGACGATGAAGATGATCGACGGAGGAATGATGATCCCGACCGTACCACCCGCAGCAGCGGTTGCGGCACTGAAACGCTCATCATAGCCGCCCTTGACCATTTCGGGGTGCAGCATCGAGCCGATTGTGGCTGTGGTGGCCGAGTTGGAGCCCGAGATCGCGGCAAACAGACCACAGGCGCCTAGCGACGCCATGGCAAGCCCGCCGCGTATCCAGCCCAGACAGGCATAGGCAAAGTCACTGAGCCTGCGCGCGATGCCCGATTTGTTGATCAGGTCACCGGTCAGGATGAAGAGCGGCATCGCCAGAAGGGCAAAACCCTTGTTGAAGACGTTCAGCAGCTCGGCGCCCATATTATCCAGGGTCAGACCCAGAACAAAGGAACAGCCGATAACCCAATAACCGATAACCAGCAAAACGGGGACGCCCAGCATAAACAGGAACGTAACGCCCAGCGAAATTAGTGTAACCCAGGTTCCGTCAGCCATTAGTCTGCCCCAATCATTGCTTGTTTGATCAATGGCTCACCGGTTTTCCAGTTTCTCAGGTCGTCGGCGAGGTTTTGGAACACGCGTCCAACCATTAGGAAAAACGACAACGGCGCGGCCAGCAGGAACCACCATTGCATGATGTTGTCCGTTCCAAGAACGATCTGAAAGTTCGACGCGGACAAGGCAACCAGACGGATGGTTGTTACGATCACGATGACCGCAAAAACATACCAAAGAACAGCGTCCAGTATCAGGCAGGCCAACTGACCTGCGCGCGGCATGGCGCTGCGAAATTCGCTAAAGCTCAGATGGGTGCGCAGCCGGACATTATAGGATGCGCCAAACCAGGCCATAACCATGAAGAGCAGAGGAGGAATGGTCGTTGACCATGGCTCTTGATCATTGAACACAAAACGATCGATCACACCCCAAAAGATGATCAGGGCGATGGCGAGATACGAATAAACCATAACCGAACGCTCGAAGTGGCGTTCTACAAAAGGAACTTTGCGGTAGATCAGCATGATGAGGTACCCACCTATTGCCGATACCACTGCACCAACGACCCATGTCGCGTTGGATTCCAGTGCGGATTGAATTTCGAATGAATCGAAGGTGAGTAGCGCGCTGAAGATAGCGCCGACGTCTGCCCAAAAAGACATGAACCCCGTCCTCCCAGTCGGTGTTTAATGGAACCGGCCCGTTTGGGCCGGTTCGTATTGAGTTTAGATTAGGCTTCGCCTTTCCACCAGCGGCGGGGTTCGACGTTTTCTGGCAGCATGTCTGCCGGGATCTCACGCGCGATGTCGTAGATCTCTTGATAGGTGTCGATGCCACCGGCCCAGTTGTTCAGCCGCTCGCGCCACTGCGCCCAAGGCTCTGGGTTGTAGTTGGGGGCACACATTTCTTCAGCCAGCTTGATCTGGTCATCCGGCAGGAAGGCCGGGCGTACGCCGTTTTCGGCGAAGATCGTGTTGGGCAGTTGCGGATCCGAGAACCCAACGGTGTTCAGAAGCGCCGCTTCGTTTGCACCTTGGATCAGGGCCTGCGTGAAGTACGAGGACTCCATGACGGCGTCTTGAAGTTCACCGCCCAGGCTGTCGAAGACTTCTGCCGACATCGATGTATGCTCGGTGCCGCAGAAGAACTTGAGGTCCACAGACTGCGAGACCACAGGCGCCATGTTGGCATAGGCCACCGCAGATGCCCATGTTTCCGCACCGTCGATCAAGCCGGTTTTCAGAGCGTCCAGGGTTTCTTCCCAGGCCACCGGAACCGGGTTCAGGTTGAGCAGCTGCATCGCGATCCGGCCCAGCTGAGTTCCTGTGACGCGGTTCTTGGTGCCGAACAGATCTTCCAGCTTGGTCACGGTGGGCTTGTCCGCAAAGTTCGAGCCCATCTGCAGGCCGCGCAGTTCACAATGTGTGAACAGAAACTTCAGTCCGTGACGCTTTTCAAGCGGCTCACGCAGGATGCGCTGGCTCGCCGGGTGATAGAAGAAGTAATACTGCGCCGCGCGGCTCGGGAACATATAGGCATAGTCCAGAACGTTCAGATAAGGCGCGCCACCGGCCGAGTTTTGGGTCGAGGCAGCATAGATATCGACAATCCCCTGCTGAGTCTTTTCGACGCAGCTCAACTGACCGCAGATCTGGTTGTCACCGATGAACTCGATCCGAATCTCACCGTCGGTGCGTTCTTCCAAGTCACGGGCAAATTCGATCGCGCCCGCGCGTTCGATCAACAGGTTGCGCGTGTTGAAACCCGAGGCACCGAACTTCAGTGTGAACTTCGGCTCTTTCGAAAAGCGTTTTTCGTAAGTTGATTCAGCTGCTTGCGCCAGATTTGCCAGGCTCATCGCGCCGCCAAATCCACCCGCAGCCAGCAGCGTCGAGCTCATTCCATATCGACCTGCAACCCTAAAAAAGTCGCGACGCGATATCCCTTTTAGGTTCTCCGAAACTTTCATGTGCACCTCCTCCTGCGCAGAAAATGAAATTTATGAGACTTGCAGTATCATTTTTAGTCAGTTATTCCCAATGAGGCAAGCGAAAGTTGTTCTGGATCAAGTCAAAATCCAAGGGAGGAACAAAAGATGCAGTCAAATCAAGCTGATTACATTGTCGTCGGTGGGGGCTCGGCTGGCTGTGTTTTGGCGAATCGCCTCAGCAAAGACCCGGCGAACAAGGTTGTCTTGATCGAGGCCGGTCCGCGTGACTGGAACCCCTGGATCCACGTCCCAGTGGGCTATTTCAAAACCATGCACAATCCGACCGTGGATTGGTGCTATCGCACGGAACCCGATCCGGGATTGAATGGCCGGTCCATCGATTGGCCGCGCGGCAAGGTGCTTGGTGGCTCGTCTTCGCTAAACGGTCTTCTCTATGTGCGCGGACAGGCCGAGGACTATGACCGCTGGCGTCAGATGGGCAATGAAGGCTGGGGCTGGGATGACGTTCTGCCCCTGTTCAAGCGTTCGGAACAGCAGGAGCGTGGCGCGGACGAGTTCCACGGCACCGAGGGTGAGTTGTCGGTATCGAACATGCGCCTGCAACGCCCGATCTGTGACGCCTGGGTCGCCGCCGCGCAGACGGCAGGCTATCCGTTCAACCCCGACTATAATGGCAAGGCGCAGGAAGGTGTGGGCTATTTCCAGCTGACCACGCGCAATGGCCGCCGGTGCAGCTCTGCCGTGGCTTTCCTGAACCCGGCACGCAAGCGTCCGAACCTCAACATCATCACCAATGCGCAGGTCAAACGCGTGAACGTGGCCGACGGACGCGCGACCGGTGTGACCTATCTGGATAAGGCAGGGCACGAGCATACAGTGACCAGCAATCGCGAGGTCATCTTGTCTTCGGGCGCACTTGGATCGCCGCATATCCTGATGCTGTCGGGTATTGGCGAAGCCGAGCACCTCAAGGAAAACGGCATTGACGTAGTGGCCGACATGCCCGCGGTCGGAAAGAATATGCAGGATCACCTGCAGGCCCGTCTTGTATTCAAATGTAACGAACCCACGCTGAACGACGAAGTACGCAGCCTGTTCAATCAGGCCAAGATCGCCGCGAAATACGCCATGTTCCGTGCGGGCCCGATGACCATGGCCGCCAGCCTTGCGGTGGGTTTCATGAAGACCGGCCCGCATGTGGATACGCCCGATATTCAGTTCCACGTTCAACCCTGGTCGGCCGACAGCCCGGGCGAAGGGGTTCACCCGTTCTCGGCCTTTACCATGTCGGTCTGCCAGCTGCGCCCCGAAAGCCGTGGCGAATTGCGACTGGATGGAAGCGACCCGCGCAAACATGTGAAAATCCACCCCAACTACCTGTCGACAGAGCTGGATTGCCGCACTGTGGTCGAAGGGGTGAAGATCGCGCGTAAGATCGCCCGCTGCGATCCGTTGGCCTCGAAGATCTCGGAAGAATTCCGTCCAACCAAAGATCTGGATATGGACGATTACGAGGGCACACTGGATTGGGCGCGGAACTATTCCTCATCGATCTATCACCCGACCGGAACCTGCAAGATGGGTGAGGGTGAGAACACGGTGGTCGACAGCCGTCTGCGTGTGCATGGCATTCGCGGCCTGCGCGTGGCCGATTGCTCGATCATGCCCGAGATTGTCAGCGGCAATACCAACGCCCCCGCCATCATGATTGGCGAAAAGGCCAGCGATATGATCCTGGAAGACCGCGCGCGGGCTTCCTGAACCCTTTAGATTACCCAACGACCTCAGGGGCAGTAAGGCCCCGCGAACTCCCTCCGAGCGTTATGCGACCGCTCTTGGATATTGAAAGGACAGTAGCCATGAAGATGACCACAGAAGAAGCGTTTGTGAAGGTTTTGCAGATGCACGGGATTGACAATGCCTTCGGGATTATTGGTTCCGCGATGATGCCGATCTCGGATTTGTTTCCTGCGGCTGGGATCAAGTTTTTTGACTGTGCGCATGAATGTAATGCGGGGATGATGGCGGATGGGTTTACCCGCGCATCGGGTCGGATGTCGATGATGGTGGCGCAGAACGGCCCCGGCATCACCTCGCTGGTCACCCCGATCAAGACCGCCTATTGGAACCACACGCCTTTGTTGATCGTCACCCCGCAGGCGGCCAACAAGACCATGGGTCAGGGCGGTTTCCAGGAGGTCGAGCAGATGGCTCTGCTGGAAGACATGGTCGCCTATCAGGAAGAGGTCCGCGATCCCTCGCGCATGGCCGAAGTTCTGAACCGGGTGATCCTGCAGGCCAAACGCGCCAGCGCGCCGGCCCAGATCAACATCCCGCGCGACTACTGGACCCAGGTGATCGATATCGAGCTGCCCGCGGTTGTCGAGTTTGAACGCCCCTCGGGCGGTGAACAGGCTGTGGCCGAGGCGGCCAAGCTGCTGTCCGAGGCGAAATTCCCCGTCATCCTGAACGGCGCGGGCGTGGTTCTGGGCGATGCGATTGGCGACTCGATGGCGCTGGCCGAACGTCTGGATGCCCCGGTCTGCGTGGGCTATCAGCACAATGACGCCTTCCCCGGCTCGCACCCTCTGTTTGCCGGTCCGCTGGGTTATAACGGCTCGAAAGCGGGGATGGAGCTGATCTCGAAAGCCGATGTCGTTCTGGCGCTTGGCACCCGTCTGAACCCGTTCTCGACCCTGCCGGGTTACGGGATCGATTACTGGCCCAAGGATGCCAAGATCATCCAGGTGGACATCAACCCCGACCGCATCGGCCTGACCAAGCCGGTCAGCGTGGGCATCGTGGGCGACGCCAAGAAAGTGGCGCAGGGCATCCTGGCACAGCTGGCTGACGGTGCTGGCGACGCGGGCCGGACCGAGCGCAAGGACACCATCGCCAAGACCAAATCGGCCTGGGCGCAGGAACTGACCTCGATGGATCACGAGGATGACGATCCGGGCACCACCTGGAACGAGCGTGCCCGGGGCCGCGAGCCGGAAAAGATGTCTCCGCGCATGGCGTGGCGGGCGATTCAGGCGGCGCTGCCGAAAGAGGCGATCATCTCGTCCGATATCGGCAACAACTGCGCCATCGGTAACGCCTATCCTTCTTTCGAAGAAGGCCGCAAATACCTGGCGCCGGGCCTGTTTGGCCCCTGTGGCTATGGCTTCCCGGCGATCTGCGGGGCGAAAGTGGCCTGCCCGGACACGCCGGTTGTGGGATTTGCCGGTGACGGCGCCTTTGGCATCTCGATGAACGAGATGGTCTCGGTCAACCGCGACGACTGGCCCGCGATCACCATGGTGATCTTCCGCAACTATCAGTGGGGCGCGGAAAAGCGCAACACGACGCTGTGGTTTGACGACAACTTCGTGGGCACCGAACTGTCGACCGAGGTCAGCTATGCCGGCATCGCCCGCGCCTGCGGCGTCGAAGGCATCGCGGTGTCGTCGATGGCGGAACTGACCGACGAGCTGAACAAGGCGGTCAAGCGCCAGATGGAAGAGGGCAAAACCACCTTCATCGAAGTGCTGCTGAACCAGGAACTGGGCGAACCCTTCCGCCGCGACGCCATGAAAAAACCCGTCGCCGTCGCAGGCATCAGCAAAGACGACATGCGCACACAGGTCGGGGCATAGCCCCGTGGAAGCTCTGCGCGCCATTCTGGGGTCGGCTGCGACTTCTGACAAGATCATCGCTCTTTCCGAGGGCGATGATCCACGCGTTGTCAAAGGTGCCGTTCTTGCCGCCAAAGAAGGGCTGGGCAAAACCATTCTGGTGGGCGATCAGGCCAAGGTTAAGGCCCTGCTGGATACCCATGAAGGATATGATTCAGACCGGATCACCATCCACGACCCAGTTACATCGCCGCTGCGGTCCGAGCTTGCAGAGCTTCTGGTTGAGCTGCGCAAACACAAGGGCATGACCCTTGAGGTGGCGCAGGAGCAAGTCACCAACCGATTGGTCTATGCCGCGCTTCTGGTGCGGCATGGAGTTGCGGATGGCACCGTTGGTGGTGCGGTGGAAACCACATCTGACACAGTGCGCACGGCGTTGCAGATCATCGGCACCGCGCCGGGTGCAAAAATGGTGTCGTCATTCTTTCTGATGCTGTTCTGCCAGGATCATCACCCGGTCAAAGGCGCTTATATCTTTGCTGATTGTGGCCTGGTCGTGGATCCCAGCGCAAATGAAATGGCCGAAATCGCGCGCGCCTCGGCCCATTCCTACACGGCCTTGACCGGCGATACCGCCCGGGTTGCGATGCTGTCTTTCTCGACCATGGGCAGCGCGAAACATCCCGAGGTGGAAAAGGTCGTCGAAGCGACAAAAATCGCCCGCGCGGCGGACCCATCGCTGCTGATTGACGGTGAAATGCAGTTCGACGCGGCCTTTGTACCCGAAGTTGCCGCGAAAAAGGCACCGGATTCGCCGGTCAGCGGCCAGGCGAATGTGTTCGTCTTCCCAAATCTGAATGCCGGTAACCTCGGCTACAAGATCGCGCAACGGATCGGTGGGGCCGAGGCCATTGGGCCCGTCCTGCAAGGGCTTGCCAAGCCTGCAAACGATCTGTCGCGAGGCTGCTCTGCCGAGGATGTCCTGCACATGATTGCGGTGACCATCGTTCAGGCGCAGCAATTGAATTCAGGAAATTAGCCTAGAGCCTTAGAATAACAGACAACAAGCATTCCGGTTTTCCGCAATTTATGGGAATAATTGGGTCACAAGCGACAGGGGCACATATGAACCAGCCAGTAATTGACACCTCTCCCAAAGTTTCCGACGAGGTTCGCAAGACGACCTGCTACATGTGCGCATGCCGCTGTGGCATCAACGTCCACATGAAAGACGGAAAGGTTGCCTATATCGAAGGCAACCGGGACCATCCGGTCAACAAAGGTGTGCTGTGCGCCAAAGGCAGCGCCGGGATCATGCAGGTCAACGCCCCGTCCCGCCTGCGTAAACCGCTGCGCCGGGTCGGCCCTCGCGGATCGGGCGAGTTCCGCGAGATCGAGTGGGACGAAGCCATCAGCACCGCTGTTGGCTGGATGCATGAACTGCACGAAACCGCACCGCAAAAGCTGGCCTTTTTCACCGGTCGTGACCAAAGCCAAAGCTTCACCAGCTTCTGGGCGCAAAATTTCGGCACCCCGAACTATGCGGCCCATGGTGGCTTCTGCTCGGTCAACATGGCCGCGGGTGGCATCTATACGATGGGCGGCGCGTTTTGGGAGTTTGGTCAGCCTGATTGGGACCACACCAAACTGTTCATGCTGTTCGGCGTGGCCGAAGACCACGACAGCAACCCGATCAAGATGGGCATCGGCAAAATCAAGGCGCGTGGTGCGCGGGTGATCGGGGTGAACCCTATCCGCTCGGGCTATAACGCTGTGGCTGATGACTGGGTCGGTATCACGCCCGGCACGGACGGGTTGTTCATCCTGTCTCTGATCCATGTGCTGATGAAGGCGGGCAAGATCGAACTCGACTATCTCAGCCGCTACACCAACGCTCCGGTTCTGGTGAATGCCGCAGAAGGGCCGGAAAAGGGTCTGTTCCTGCGCGATGCAGACGGCAAACCGCTGGTGATCGACCGCGCCACCGGCGAACCGACCGCGTTCGACAAACCCGGTGTGCGCCCCGACCTGTCGGCAACCTACGACAAAGACGGTGTCACCCACCGCCCAGTTTTCCATCTGATGGCCGAGAAATACCTCAGCGACGAGCACGCACCCGAAGCTGTGGCCGAGCGCTGTGGCATCCCTGCCGAGCGCATCCGCGCCATCGCTGCCGAAATCGCTCGCGTCGCCTTTGACGAAGCCATCGAACTGGACCATGAATGGACAGATTTCCGCGGTGAAAAACACAGCAAGATGATCGGGCGTCCTGTCAGCTTCCACTCGATGCGCGGCGTGTCGGCCCATGCCAACGGATTCCAGACCTGCCGCGCTCTGCATGTGTTGCAAATCCTGTTGGGCTCGGTCGAAGTGCCCGGCGGCTTCCGCTTCAAACCGCCCTATCCCAAACCGGTCGAAGCGCACCCCACCCCGCATGGAGACCGCCGTCCCGGCCGCCCGCTGAACGGGCCGCATCTGGGCTTCCCACGCGGTCCCGATGATCTGTTGCTGGACGACGACAACAACCCAATTCGCATCGACAAGGCCTTCACCTGGGAAAACCCGATGTCTGCCCACGGGCTGATGCATATGGTGATCTCGAATGCGGCGGCTGGTGATCCCTACAAGATCGACACGCTGTTCATGTATATGGCGAACATGTCGTGGAACTCGTCCATGAATACCAAGGGCGTGATGGAGATGCTGACCGCCAAGGATGATGACGGTAATTATATAATCCCGAACATCATCTACTCGGATGCGTATTCGTCGGAAATGGTCGCCTATGCCGACCTGATCCTGCCTGACACCACCTATCTCGAACGGCATGACTGCATCTCGCTGCTCGATCGTCCGATCTGCGAAGCCGACGCGGCTGCTGACGCCATCCGTTGGCCGGTGATCGAACCCGACCGCGACGTGCGCGGGTTCCAATCGGTGCTGATCGAACTGGCCAACCGGATGAGCCTGCCCGGCTTTGTCGACGAAGACGGCAACCCGAAATGGAAAGATTACGCCGACTATATCGTCAACCATGAACGCCGCGCGGGCATCGGCCCGCTGGCAGGGTTCCGGGGTGAAAACGGCGACAAGGAAGGCCGGGGCGAGGTCAATCCCGACCAACTCGACCGCTATATCGAAAATGGCGGCTTCTACGTGGCCCATATCCCTGAAGGTGCGGATTACTACAAACCCTGGAACACAGCCTATCAGGATTGGGCTGTGGGTATGGGCATCTATGACAGCCCGCAGCCCTATCTGTTCCAGCTTTACTCTGAGCCGATGCGCAAATTCCAGCTGGCCGCCGAGGGTCATGGCGACCGCCAGCCCCCCGAACATCTGCGCCAGCGGATCAAAGACAAGATGGACCCGCTGCCGATCTGGTATGAAACCGACCAGCAGGGCAACGAAGGCTTCACGGTCAACGCGCTGACCCAACGCCCGATGGCGATGTATCACAGCTGGGGCACCCAGAACGCCTGGCTGCGGCAACTGCACGGACGCAACCCGCTTTATGTGCCGACCAAACTGATGCGCGAACACGGGTTGAAAGATGGCGACTGGGCCAAAGTGACCTCACCGCATGGTGAAATCACTGTCCCGGTCATGGAGATGGCGGCGCTGAACGACAACACAGTCTGGACCTGGAACGCCATCGGCAAGCGCAAAGGCGCCTGGGCTCTGCAAGAAGACGCGCCCGAGGCCACCAAGGGCTTCCTGCTGAACCATCTGATCCACGAGCTTCTGCCGTCCAAGGGCGATGGCATGCGCTGGGCCAATTCCGACCCGATCACCGGCCAGGCCGCCTGGTTCGACCTCAAGGTCAAAATCGAAAAGGCTGCTGCTCCGGCGGATGTGGAAAGCCAACCCGAATTTGGCCCGATCAAGTCCCCGGTCGGTACTGGGCCCAAGGATCTGGCTTGGAAGGTGGGCAAATGACCCTGATCTGCCTTTCTCCTGTTCAAAAAACCTCGGGGAGCGCGAGGGCCTGGCCCCTCGCTCCGGCCCCGCTCACCATAGCGGAGACTTCCTGACATGACCCAACTTCCCCAATCTACCGAACGCAAGATGGGTCTGGTCATCGACCTGGACACCTGCGTCGGCTGCCATGCTTGCGTGATTTCCTGCAAAGGCTGGAACACTGAAAACTACGGCGCGCCTCTGTCGGATCAGGATGCCTATGGCGGGAACCCGTCAGGCACCTTCCTCAACCGTGTGCATTCCTACGAGGTGCAGCCCGCCGACGGTCATGCCCAACTGATCCACTTCCCCAAATCCTGCCTGCATTGCGAGGACGCGCCCTGCGTCACCGTCTGCCCCACCGGGGCCAGTTACAAGCGGGTCGAGGACGGGATCGTTCTGGTCAATGAAAGCGACTGCATCGGCTGTGGCCTCTGCGCTTGGTCCTGCCCGTATGGTGCACGCGAACTGGACATGGCCGAAGGGGTGATGAAGAAATGCACCCTCTGTGTCGACCGAATCTACAACGAAAACCTGCCCGAGGTCGACCGAGTGCCGTCTTGCGTGCGCACCTGCCCCGCGGGCGCGCGCCACTTTGGTGATCTGGGCGATCCCGACAGCGATGTCAGCAAGCTGGTGGCTGAACGGGACGGTATGGACCTGATGCCCGAGATGGGCACCAAACCGGTCAACAAATACCTGCCGCCACGCCCCAAGGACACGGTTGAAGACCAGATCGACATCCTGGCCCCGCTTCTTGCGCCCGTCGCGGAAGAACCCAAAGGCTTCCTGGGCTGGCTCGACAAGACGCTGGAGAAAATCTGATGCATCCCGCACCTTCCGTTATCATCTTCACCACCCTGTCTGGTCTGGGCTTTGGTCTGCTGTTCTTTCTGGGCCTTGGACAGCCCGCAGTGACCGGCTTTGTCGCTTTTGTCTTCTATGCCATCGCCTATGCGCTGGCGGTGGGTGGCCTTTTGGCCTCGACCTTCCACCTTGGGCATCCGGAGCGCGCGTGGAAAGCGTTCACCCAATGGAAATCCAGCTGGCTCAGCCGCGAAGGGGTGTGCGCCGTGGTCGCTTTGCTGGTTATGGGGCTCTATGCTTTGGGCGCAGTCTTTATGGGCAGCCACTGGTCGCTGCTGGGCTGGATCGGTGCGCTTTTTAGCCTGGCCACCGTCTTTACCACATCGATGATCTATACCCAGCTCAAGACCATCCCACGCTGGAACATGGAGCTGACGCCCGCGATGTTCCTTTCTTTCAGCCTTGCAGGTGGCGCGCTGCTGTCAGGCGCCGAGGCCTTGGCGCCTTGGCTGCTCGCCATTGCCGGCGCCATTCAACTGGCCTATTGGGCAAAGGGTGACGGCGCTTTTGCACGGTCCGGCACCACTCTGGGCACGGCCACCGGCTTGGGCGTACGCGGCGATGTGCGCGCGTTCGAACCGCCGCATACCGGTACCAACTATCTGCTGCGCGAATTTGTGCATGTGGTCGGACGCAAGCACGCCCAGAAGTTGCGCATGATCGCTTTTGCGCTGGCTTTTGTCCTGCCCCTGCTGCTGATCCTGATCCCCGCTTCGGGGGTTGTGATCAAACATTTCCTTGTGCTGCTTGCGGTGGCATCACATCTGGCCGGGGCCATGGTCTCGCGATGGCTGTTCTTCGCGCAGGCCGAGCATGTTGTTGGCCTCTACTACGGGAAACGCTGAAGGGGGCAAGGGGGCTCTGCCCCCGCCGCGGCAAGCCGCGCCTCCCCCCGGGATATTTTGGGCCAGATGAGGTTTGGATCCTGCCAATGAAAAAGGGCGGCGCTCGGGATCGAGGCCGCCCTAACCTGTTGGATCAGATGGATTCAGATCAACCCTGCATGCGACATCGCGGCATCAATAGCCGCTTTGGTGCTGTCTTCCAGCTCGGTCAGAGGGGAACGGACTTCGGTACTGCACAGACCCAGTTTGCTGAGCGCGTATTTGGCGCCGACCAAGCCGGGTTCGATAAAGATCGCTTCGTGCAGAGGCATCAGTTTGTCCTGATAGGCCAGCGCTTTGGCATAATCGCCATCGAGCGTGGCCTGCTGGAATTCGGCGCAGAGTTTCGGGGCCACGTTGGCCGTGACCGAGATACAGCCGACGCCGCCATGGGCGTTGAAGCCCAACGCCGTGGCGTCTTCACCTGACAACTGGCAGAAATCAGGACCACACGTGGCGCGCTGCTGGCTGACGCGGGCCAGATCGCCAGTGGCATCCTTGACGCCGACGATGCGCGGCAGCTTTGCCAATTCACCCATCGTCGCCGGCGTCATGTCGATAACCGAGCGTCCGGGGATGTTGTAAATGATGATCGGAATATCCGCGCAGTCATGCAGCGCCTGAAAATGCGCGATCAGGCCTTTCTGCGTCGGCTTATTGTAATAGGGCGTCACGACGAGGGCCGCAGCAGCACCCGCCTTTTGCGCGAACTGAACGAATCGTATCGCTTCAACAGTGTTGTTCGACCCTGCCCCGGCGATCACCGGAACCCGGCCTGCTGCGGCCTTCACGACCTCGGCGATCACGGTCTCATGCTCATCATGGCTGAGCGTTGGGCTCTCTCCGGTGGTGCCAACAGGAACCAGCCCGGTCGAGCCTTCTTGAATCTGCCATTCCACCAAGTGTTTGAGCGTGTCCAGGTCCAACTCGCCGTTGCTGAACGGGGTGACGAGGGCTGGCATCGAGCCTTTGAACATGGGTCGCGCTCCTTGAGGTGCGGGTTGCAAAATTACGTCTATGCCGCCGCTGGTCTTGCCATTGTGAGTTGATCCCGGCGGCGCAAGGTCTATCCTGAATGGCTCTATCCTTGGTTGGTTAGGAAATGCAAGGGATGACACGCTTTCTGGCCGTTTTGACGGCAGTGATTATGTTGGCAACCACGCTGTCCCAGCCCGCGCGCGCGGATGCGGTGGGGGATTTGCGGGCCGGGCTGTCCGAGATGCGCAAGGGGGACTGGAACGCCGCCCTGCGCGTTTCAGGCAAACGCGGATCGGTTTCGCGTGACATTATTGTCTGGCATTGGCTGCGCGAAGGGTTTGGCAGCTCGGGCGATGTGTTGGTCTTTCTGGAGCGCCGCCCGGATTGGCCCGGGCTGGCCTGGCTGCGCCGGAAAAGCGAACCGGCCTTTACCAATGGCGATCCTGACCGCGTAATCGCATTCTATGCAGACACCCCACCACAAACGGCGGAAGGCGCGCTGAACTATGCGGTGGCGTTGCTGGCCAAGGGCCGACGCGGCGATGCCGAAGCCGATATCGTTACCGCGTGGCGGACCATGCCCATGGGGGCCGGTTTGCAAAAGAACTATATCGAGAATTTCAGCACGCTCTTGAAACCGCATCACGAGGCGCGCCTGGACCGGATGTTGTGGGATAACCACTTGGTCAGCGCGGGGCAGATGTTGCCCTTGGTCAGTTCCGATCAGCGCAAACTGGCCGAGGCCCGGATTGCCTTGCAGAAACGGCAGCCCGGTGTTGATGGCAAGGTCGCGGCGGTTCCGAAAGCTCTGAAATCCGCTCCGGGCCTGGCGTTTGACCGTTTTGTCTGGCGCGATCGGAAAGAGCTGGATGACAGCGCCATTGATCTGATGCTGGCGCGCTCCACAGGGCCGCAAGCACTGGGCGAGCCGGACAAATGGGCCGAGGGTCGGCGTCGTTTGGCCCGCCTGGAGATGCGGAGTGGCAAGTACAGTCGTGCCTATAAGGTCGCCGCCAATCACCACATGACCCCGGAAATGGGTTATGCCTATGCGGATCTGGAATGGCTGGCCGGGTTCCTGGCACTACGGCGGTTGAATGACCCGGCGACAGCAGTGCGACATTTCCAGAATTTTTCGGATGCGGTAGCTTCACCGATCTCGAAAGGTCGGGGTGGGTATTGGCTGGGCCGTGCCTATGCCGCACAGGGCGATGCGGAAAAGGCCTATGACGCCTATGCGATGGGAGCGGACTATCAGACGTCGTTTTACGGCCTTCTGGCGGCCGAGGAGATCGGACGCCCCTTTGATCCGGCACTGGCCAACCCACGCCGTGCACCGCACTGGAAACAGGCCAAGTTCGCCGATTCCAGCGTGTTGGAGGCCGGTCTGCTGCTGCAACGGGCCGGAGAGGACAATCTGGCAGAGCGGTTTCTGACCCATCTGGTTGAAGAGCTTGACCAGATCTCAGCCGAGCAGCTTGGCGACGTGGCGTTGGAACTCAAAGAACCACATTTGGCGGTGATGATTGCCAAGCGCGCGGCACGGACGGGCATTGTTCTGCCCGCAGCCTATTATCCTGTTCACCCTGTGGCCGATCTGGGCCTGCCGATGGCCGAGGAAATGACGCTGGCCATTGCGCGACGCGAAAGCGAGTTTGATCCTGTTGTGATCAGCGGTGCGGGCGCGCGGGGGTTGATGCAAGTCATGCCAGCCACAGCCAAGCTGGTCGCGGGTGAGTTGGGCATCCTCAGCCGTCACAAAACCGGGCGATTGACCTCGGATTGGGAATACAATGCCAAGCTCGGGGCGAATTATCTGGCCAGCCTTGCTGCAGATTTCAACGGGAACGTTGTCATGATGGCCGCCGGTTACAACGCCGGCCCGCGACGTCCGATCTCGTGGATGCAGCGCTTTGGTGACCCGCGTGCGGGTGCGGTGGATATCGTCGACTGGATCGAGTTCATTCCGTTCTCGGAAACCCGAAACTATGTCATGCGAGTGGCCGAAAGCCTGCCGGTCTATCGCGCGCGTCTGGGTAAACCTGCCTTGCCCGTTCCCTTTTCGCAGGAACTGACCGGCTCAACCTTGGCGGCGTTCGCGCCATAGGGTGAAAAGACCAGCGGCGATGACCAAAGCTGCGCCTGCGATCACTGCCGGGCGCAGCACTTCGTGGAAGATGGTGATCCCCAGAATTGCGCTCCAGAGCAGGTGAAAGTAGGCAAAAGGTTGAACAGCGCTGGCTTCGGCCATGTCATAGCATTTGATCAGCAGCCAATGCCCCAGAACGCCCAACACGCTTAACAGCCCCATCCACAGCCAATCTGCGGGGACCATCGGCTCCCAAAACCATAGGCCTATCGCGGTCATGGCGATGGCTCCGGCGATGCCGGTCCAGAACAGGCTGGTGGCGGTGCTGTCCCGGCGCGCTGCATAGCGGGTCAGAAGGCCATAGACGGCAAACATCAAGGCCGAGATCAGGGGGATCACCGCCCAGGGGTTAAAGACACCCATGCCGGGTTGAAGGATGATCAGAACGCCAACGCAACCGACACCAATCGCGGCCCACCGCCGCCAGCCGACTTTTTCACCCAATATGGGCCCGCTCAGCGCGGCGACCAAAAGCGGATAGCAGATGAACACCGCCTGGCTTTCGATCAGCCCCAATATGGTAAAGGCATAGACCGCCACACAGACCTCACCCGCCAGCAACACACCCCGCGTGATTTGCAAACCCAGCTGTCTGGTGCTGGCGGTGGCACGCAGCCCGCCCTGGCGGCGCATGGCCAATGCAATGACAAAAGCCGCAAAGAACCAATAGCGGATCATCACCACCATGTAGGTGTTATACGCCCCGGCCAGGTGGCGCGAGATACCGTCTTGCAGAGCAAAAACAATGGTTGCCCCGATCATAAGGGCGATACCGGCGCTGACGTTATTTTGCTGCGTCATGGCTTGACCGCCCGGGTCATGTGCCGTTTGCGCCCATAACCCGGGCTGCGCGTAACGGCAAAGCCTGCATCCTGTAATCCCCGGCGCACAAACCCCGCTGCTGTATAGGTGGCCGCCGTCCCTTTGGCCCGCGTGTGATCATAGACCTGCTGCATAAGGTCTTCGCCCCAAAGCTCGGGGTTCTTGGCTGGGGAAAATCCATCCAGAAACCATGCATCGGCCTGACCGGACCAGCTTGGCAATTGCTGCCGTGCGTCGCCGTCGATGACCCTGAGCCTGAGCGTTCCCAGATCGCAGGACCCGCCCTGCCATGCGTCCAGAAACCTTGCGCTCCAGCGCTGCAATTCGGGAAAGGACTGTAATGCGCGGGCCATGTCGACCGGGGCCATCGGGAAGGCCTCGAAACTGGTGAAGTGCAAGGCACCGGTCTGGCCCGAGCTCTCCCACGCCGACCAGGCGGTCAGCATGTTCAATCCGGTGCCAAAGCCCAGTTCGGCAATATGGAAACCGGGTTCAAAACGCGCTGGCAGATCATTGCCCGCCAGAAAGACGTGCCGCGTTTCCTCTAACCCGTTCTGCAACGAGAAATAGGGGTCGTCGAACCGATCCGATACGGGGATCCGATCCTCTTTCCACGACAATTCGGCATGCTGGTCTGCCATCGGGTAATCCTGTAGCTAAGCGGCGCGACACTGAACAAGGAAAAGGGGTTTGGCAATGGTCGATGTGACGGTGCGGGGCGCGGGTATCTTTGGCCTGTCCATCGCCTGGACCTGTGCCCGGGGCGGGGCCCGGGTTCGAGTGGTCGACCCCTTTGGCCCGGGCGCGGGCTCCAGTGGCGGTCTAGTCGGCGCTTTGGCCCCGCATGTGCCCGAGAACTGGAACGCCAAGAAAGCCTTTCAGTTCGAAAGCCTGATCATGGCCGAATCCTTCTGGCAGCAGGTCGAAGAGACAGGCGGTGTCTCGGCCGGCTACGGGCGTCTTGGGCGGCTTCAACCGATTGCGGATGCGCGCGCGCTTGGGCGGGCGCGGGCACGAGCCGAAACCGCCGCAACCCTGTGGCAGGGCAAGGCCGATTGGCGCGTGGTTGCGGCAGAGGATTTGGGCGCGTGGTCGCCACCCAGCCCGACGGGATATATAATTCTCGATACGTTGTCGGCCCGCATGCACCCGCGCCGTGCCTGCGCTGCGCTGGTTGCGGCGTTGACCGTGATGGGGGTTGAGGTGGTGGCCGAGGCCCCTGATGCCGGGCACATCATCCACGCCACTGGCCTTGCCGGGTTGCAAGAGCTGAGCCAGCATTTTGGCAAGACGGTCGGCAACGGGGTCAAAGGTCAGGCGGCGCTTTTGCGCTTTGACGCCGGGTGCGTGCCGCAGATCTTTGCCGACGCGATCCATTTTGTGCCTCATGCGGACGGCAGTTTGGCCATCGGATCAACCTCAGAGCGTGACTATGACGACCCGCAAAGCACCGATGACGCGCTGGACACGGTCATCGAACGCGCCACGCAGGCGGTTCCGCTGCTGCACGGGGCCGAGGTCATCGAGCGTTGGGCGGGAGTACGCCCGCGCAGCAAAAGCCGCGCCCCGATGCTGGGTGCACACCCTTTGTATCCCGGTCAGTTCATCGCAAATGGCGGTTTCAAGATCGGGTTTGGCATGGCCCCCAAGGTGGCCGAGGTGATGGCGCATCTGGTTCTGGACGGCAAAGATGTGATCCCCGAGGATTTCCGACCCGAAGCCTCACTCTGATTGCGCGATGGCCAACATGCACTGCCGCCCATCCGGGCCACGCACCCAGAACTCATCCCCGTTTCGACACAAGGTCGCGGACTGAAAATGCATAAGCGGTGACGAGGCGCGAAACAGAAACTGCGTCAGCGGCCCCATCAACTCGGTCGCAAACAGCATCAGATGCTGCGCCAATAGCGGGCCATGCACGACCAGACCCCCATAGCCTTCAACATCCTTTGCATAATCGGCGTCATAGTGAATGCGGTGACCGTTGAATGTCAGCGCCGAATAGCGAAAGAGCAGCGTTGTACTGAACTCGACCTGCCGACTGTCTGTCTCGTCCGTTCGCGCAACAGGCGGTTCGGGCGCGGTACCCAAGGCATCTTCGCGGTAGACCAGATCCTGCCATTCGGTGACACGTACCGCGCCCGCCTGCCAGATGGCATGGCGCAGGATCACGAACCCCAGGCGGCCCGAGCGACCCATCTTGGTTTCGGTGCTGTCGACGAACGAACGCCGCTCGGCCGGAACGCCCGCCAAAAGGGGGGCGTGAAACTGCAATCGACCGCCCGCCCACATCCGCCGTGGTAAGCCCATGTCGGGGATCATCCCCTCGCCCACGCGGGGATGCCCATCCCGACCCAGCCGATGCGGTGGCTGTGGAGACCAGAAATACAGCTGGTGGAAAAAGGGCGGCAACGGCGTGCCCTCGGCAACCGTAACCTCCAGCCCAAGCGCGGCCTGCAATGCAGCGGCGCGGGCCGGGTCCATCACGTCATGCTGAATTTCACTGTGTTCAGACTGCGTCATGACCGCAGCCTAGGCCCCATGAGGCGACGCGGCAAGCGTGGATCAGAAACCAGCCTCGGTGCGCAGTTTTTGCATCAATGTCTGCAACGCGTTTTCATATCGCTCGCTGGACAAACGCCCCTGGTCATCAAATTCGTTGGAACTGTCGGCCAGATGAATCTCGGGGCCCTGAAGGATACGGGGCTGGAACGGTACCATATAGGACCGCAGAACCATTTGCGCCCGTTCCCCTCCGGCGCGCCCAGCCGCAGCGGACATGACCGCAACCGGCTTGTCTGCCCAGGGCCGCCCTTTGGTGCGGCTGACCCAATCCAACGCATTCTTCAGCACACCTGACGGGCCCTTGTTGTATTCCGGGGTCGAGATAATCACCGCATCCGCCTGCGCAATCTGGTCTGCAAGCACTTGAACCTTCTCGGGTACACCCTCGCCTTCTTCGAGGTCACCATCATAGAGCGGCAAATTCAGATCAGCCTCGATATAGGTGCCCGGATTGAACAGCCGCGCCGCCTCGCGCAGCAGTTTGCGATTTGTGGCGTTCTGGCGCAGCGAGCCCGACAGGGACAGCAAGGTCGGTTCAGACATTCAGAAAATCTCCATCCTTTGGGTCAGACCCAATTTATCCGTCTTGGCACAGAACCATAGTGCTGCCAGCGCGCAGTCAATGTGCAAAAGCAAAGGGCCGCAGATTGCGGCCCCGGAAACGCGTTTTCGGCTGCTGTTTAGGCGTTCGGCACGACCACAATTTCGACGCGACGGTTCTGCGCCTTGCCTTCCGGGGTCAGGTTGGACGCAATCGGGTTGTTTTCACCCTGACCCACGGTGGTTATCCGCGAAAAGCTGACGCCATTGGCCTGCAAAATATCAGCCACGGCGTTGGCACGGCGCTCGGACAGAACAAAGTTGTAAGACGCGTCGCCGTCACTGTCGGTATGGCCGATGATCTGAACGTTCGAGTTGGGATAGTTGACCAGATTCTGCCCCACCTTCACCAGATCCGCGCGCAAAGCCGGGCGTACCGTGGCACTGTCAGTATCAAAGGTGATGTCATTGGGCACGGTCACGATCAGCCGGTCGCCAGCATTGACGATGGTGATCCCGTCATTGGCCAGCTGCTGACGCAGCTCAGCTGCCTGTCGGTCCAGTTGGTTGCCGATCAGACCACCGCCCGCAGCGCCTATGGCCCCACCGGCCAAAGCGCCCAACAGCGGATCAGAGTCATTGGCGATTGCACCAACCCCCGCCCCGATCAAGCCGCCCAAAACTGCCCCTTGCTTGGCGTTCTGGTTCGGATCACCCGGGGCCGTCAACGTGCCCGGGTCGGTACAGGCTGCCAGAAAAAGGGTCGAACACAGACCTGCTGTCAAAATACTCTTGGAAATCGCCATGGTGCACCTTCTGCTCCTGAACCCGTTTTTTCGGGTTTGCTTCGTTGCAGAACGTATAACACGCCTGATGTAACACGGCTCAAGCAACAATTGCTTGAGATCGGCGAAACATTGCCCGTCAGGCCGCACCAGTGATCTGATCCTCCCGATCCTGTTCCTGCCAGATATTGCGCAAAGCCTGGCCCTGACCACAGAAATACGCGTCGATCAGTGTACAGCCCCAAACCCGATCCGTCCGAAAATGCCGAAATCCATTGCGCAATTCGCACCATCCCGCCAGCAAGGTGCATTCAATGTGATAGATCAGTGCCACCGGGCGCACGACCCGCTGCGTGCGTTCACCTTCTGCGTTGACATAGGTCAGCTGCAACTTTTGCTCAGCGCGGATAGCCTCACGATAGGTCGCAATCGTCACGCATCCCTTTGCCGGATCATCCAGCGGAGCGCCCCAGGTCGCAACCTGAAGCCAGTCCGCAGGGTCCCGTAAAGCCTCGATCTTGCGGCAAACGCGATCGGCGGCCTGTTGGAGCGTGCTGTCACCGGTGCGCGCCAGCATCGACAGACCGACCCACAGCGCCTCAACCTCTTCAGCATCAAAATTCAGCGGCGGCAGATCGTATCCCCGCCGCATCAGATATCCCACACCGGCCTCGCCTTCGATTGGCGTCCGCTGCGCCTGAAGCGCTGCGATGTCACGATAGACAGTCCGCACTGACACTTCGAGCTTTTCTGCCAATGCCTCGGCGGTAACAGGCCGGTCTGCGGCGCGCAAAATCTGAATGATTTCAAATAGTCGGGTCGAACGGCGCATATCGATCTCCTTACAGACTGCTGACAGTCTAGCACACCCCCATGACAGGGGGGTGTCAGCAGTGATGCGGCAATCTTTGTTCAAATACAAAGAGGAGACCGCTTATGCCGAGCCGCGACAATCATGTGATGATGACATTGAAACTGGACCGCTGGGCGCAGGATCACGCCCTGCGCGCATACGAGGTAGAGCGGGAATTGGTCGCCGCCCGCCAACGCCTTTCGCACCGACCGCAACAGCGCCGATGGCGCCTGTCGCTGGGGAACCTCAAGATGCTATGGGGTCACTAAAATCAGAACGGCGCAGAAGCGCGGAATTTCATCGCAATCCCGCCTTCCGGGTTCTTCAGACGCAGTTCCTCGGAATGCAGCATCAAGCGTGGGAACGCTCTGGCGGGGCCTTCCGCATAGAACGGATCGCCCAAAATGGGATGCCCGAGCGCCAGCATATGGACGCGCAGCTGATGCGACCGCCCGGTCTTGGGAAACAAGCGCACGCGCGTTGACTCAGGCTCATATTTCGCCACACGCCAATCGGTCACAGCTGTTTTGCCTCTCTCTTGGCACACCATCTGGCGTGGCCGGTTTGGCCAGTCCACGATCAACGGCAGATCAACCGTGCCTGCCTTTGGTTCTAAACGCCCCCAGACCCGTGCCACATAGGTCTTGCGGGTCTGCCGGTTCTCAAACTGCAGTCCCAGATGCCGCTGCGCATGCGGGGTCTGAGCAAAGACCATCACGCCCGACGTGTCGCGATCCAGACGATGTACCAACAAGGACTGCGGAAATGCCGCTTGCACACGCGTCAGCAAACAATCCGCCAGATGTGCGCCACGCCCCGGCACCGACAGCAAGCCAGAGGGCTTGTTGATAACGATCAGCTGGGCATCTTCATGCAACACGTCCAGAGGTGTCTGAGGAGGATCATAGGGCTCGTTCATGCGCGCCTGCCTAACCCAGGCAGCTTCCTCCCGCAACGTCGTCCTTGTCTGCAGGCGCGGGTTCAGCAACTCTGTCACCAACCAAAGGGAGAGACACATGCACCCGACCATCGTCCGTATGCAAGAGGTCGTCGCCAAGGGGGACGAAGCCCTGATCCATGCTCTTTTGGCCGAGGATGTCAGGTTTTCACCGCCCACCTATTACAGCACATGGACGGGCCGCGCACCGGTGGCCGCCGTCTTGGGCCATGTGGGTCAGGTGTTTTCCGACTTCCGCTATCGCCGGATCATGGGGGACGGCCTGGATTGGGCGCTGGAATTTCAGTGCAAGGTCGGTGCATTGGATGCCGTTGGTGTCGACCTGATCACACTGAACGACGACGGTTTGATCCAAGAGTTTGAAGTGGTCATGCGTCCCTACAAAACGATTGGCGCCCTGCGCGAGGCGATGATGGCGCGGGTCATGAAAGACGCGCGCTTTCTCAAGTTCAAGGACGCTCTAAGCTGATCATGCCGGGCCCAATTGCCGCCGATCAGATCTTGCGCCTTCCGCTGCTACCCGTTCTGCTGGCTCAGGCTCTCTATGTGCGCCGGAATGCCTCCTTACTGCCCGAACCTACTGGAATGCGATCTGGCCGCGCGGGCCGCGGTCCACGTTTGCGCCTACTTGTCGCAGGGGACAGTTCCGCTGCAGGCGTCGGAGCCGGTACTCAGGCGCAGGCACTCTCTGGGCAGTTGGTTGCGGCGCTTGCGCCCCGCTATACGGTTGAATGGAGGGTCGAGGCGACCACGGGCCACACAACCCAGGACACGCTGGCGCGGTTACAAGCCCTTGATCACGCGTTCGACGTGGCCGTTACGGCCCTGGGTGTGAACGATGTGACCCGTGCTGTCTCACACCGAGAATTCGAGCGCAATCAGACGCGGCTGCTGGCGCATTTGACCCAGACGATGACCGTACGACGCGTTATTGTCACCGGCGTCCCACAGATGCAGCGCTTTCCCGCCCTGCCGCAGCCTTTGGCTTGGGTGCTGGGAAAACAGGCTGCGCGGCTGGATCGCGGCTTGAAAACTGCCATCGCCAAGTTTCCCCAAGCCTGCCACCTGCAGCTGGATCTACCCGAGGATCCATCACTCGCAGCACCTGATGGTTACCACCCTAGCCCCAGAGCCTACCACTTGTGGGCACAACAGGTCGCGCATCTCATTCAGGTTTGAGCCCGCATTTGCCGGATCATCGGGATGGAATAGACCAGCAAGCCCGCCCAGATCAGCGGAAAGGCAATCATCCGTCCCAGATCGATCTTCTCGCCAAACAGGGTAATCGCAGTAATGAAAATCATCGTCGGCGCGATGTACTGAAGAATACCAATGGTGGACAACCGCACCAGCTTGGCTCCGTTTGCGTAAACAAGCAAAGGCACTGCCGTCACGATACCGGCCGCGGCCAGCAACAGCGTGTCATTTGCACTTGCCCCGAAATGACTCTCGCCTTGCAGGGTCAACCAACTCACATAGGCCAATGCCGGGATCAGAAGGATCAGAACCTCCAGCAAAAAGCCCTGATTTGGGCCGATCGGCAAGGAACGTTTGAAAAAAGCATAAAAACCCCAGCTCAACATCATTCCCAAGGCGGCCCAGGGCAGCGTTCCGGCCTCGACGATCAGAACCAGAACACCCAGCGCCGCAAGGCCCACTGCAATCACCTGCGTCCGGTTCAGAGTTTCTCCCAAAAGCACCGCGCCAAGTGCGATACTGAACAAGGGGTTGATGTAATATCCAAGCGCTGCGTCCAATGCATGCCCGCTGGTGACAGCCCAGACATAGATTGCCCAGTTCACCGAGATGAGCGCCGCCGTAAGGCACGCCATCGCCAACATCCTCGGATTAACCAGCGCCGCTTTCAGATCTTTGGTGCGTCCCAAAAGGATAAGCAACATACCTGCCACCGGCACCGACCAGATGATCCGATGCGCCACAACCTCGTAGGGCCCGACATGAGACAGTGCTTTCATATACAGAGGTAAAAAGCCCCAAAGCACATACGCTGTCACCGCAAGAGCCAAGCCTTTTGGTGTATCGGCGTTTTGTGGCTGCGTCGCAGCGTCGACCATTGCAGATCTCCGATTGATATAACCTGTCTTTAGGCAATCGACGCCTGTTTGAAAACTGCGGAAACCGTGAAGACACGCTTCACAAATCCTGATCAATTCCAGGAAGGGCAGGACAGAAGCTCGATCTTTTGCGAGGCTCTGCCTCGCGCTCCGAGGTATTTGGAAACAAAAGAAATATGGATCCCCTGCTTCTTCTGTTTATAAATACCTCGGGGGAGTCGCGGACTACCGCGACGGGGGCAGAGCCCCCGCCACCGGGTCAAAGTTTCACACGTTCTGATTTTGGGTCGTACATCGGCCGCAATGACGCTTCGGCCTGCACCTTCACACCACAAACATCGATCTCATAACCTGAGGCAAGGACATCCGCCGCTGACTCTCCTTCGCAAGGGACATAGCCCAGCCCCACAGCAGCGCCCAGTGTGTGACCGTAATTTCCCGAACTCAGGTAGCCGACATACTCCCCGTCGCGCAGAATCGGTTCGTTGTGGAACAAGAGTGGTTCTGCATCGGTCAGTTTGAACTGAACAAGACGGCTCTTGGGCCCGCGTTCCTTGCGTGCAATCACCGCGTCCCGACCAATAAAATCACAACCTTTATCCACCTTGACCGCAAAGCCCAGCCCGGCATCCACAACGTGATCTTCACATGTGATGTCATGGCCAAAATGGCGAAAGCCTTTCTCGATCCGGCAGCTGTCCATCATGTGCATCCCGCACAGCTTCAGCCCCATGTCCTGCCCTGCCTCATGCAAGGTTTCAAAGACATGTCCCGCCATATCGGATGAGACATAGATTTCCCAGCCAAGTTCGCCCACATAGGTCACGCGATGGGCGCGGGCCAGACCCAGGCCAATCTCTATTTCCTGCGCGGTGCCAAACGGGTTGGATGCGTTCGTGAAATCGTTGGGCGACACTTTCTCAAGCAGCGCCCGGGCGTTTGGCCCCATGACCGCCAGTACACCTTCACCCGCCGTGACATCCGTGATGACAACGTTGAAGCCATCGGAATGGCGCCGCATCCAGATTTGATCCGCCAGCCGGGTCGCTGCGGGGGTGACCACCAGATAAGCGATCTCGGACAAGCGCGTGACCGTGACATCCGCCTCAACCCCGCCGGTGCGATTGAGGAACTGGGTGTAGACGATCTTGCCGATGGGCACCGAGTAGTCACCACCGCCGATATAGTTCATGAACTTTTCAGCGTCCGGTCCTTCGACACGGATTTTACCAAAGGACGACATGTCGTACATGCCCACATTCTCGCGCACGGCCCTGTGCTCGGCTGCCGAGTTCTCAAACCAGTTCTGGCGTTTCCAGCTGTAGCTATAGGCGCGCTCCTGCCCCTCATCGGCAAACCAGTTGGCCCGTTCCCAACCCGCCAGCTCACCCATGACCGCGCCATGGTCCAGCAAATGTTGATGGAAGGGTGTGCGCCGCACACCCCGCGCCGTTGCTTTCTGGCGATAGGGGAAGTGATCGGCGTAGAGCAGGCCCAGCGTCTCTTTGGACCGCTCGTACAGATACTTTTTGTTGCCCTGAAACGGTTGCATCCGGCTGATATCAACATCGCCCAGATCAAACGGCTTTTCGCCCGTGTCCATCCATTCCGCCAGCGCCATACCGGCGCCGCCTGCGGATTGGATTCCGATCGAGTTGAACCCGGCGGCAACCCAGACATTGTCCATCTCGGGCGCCAGACCCAGATGATACGCATCATCGGGGGTAAAGCTTTCGGGGCCGTTGAAGAAGGTGTGGATCCCAGCTTCGGCCAATATCGGCATCCGTTCGCAGGCCGCTTCCAGGATCGGTTCGAAATGGTCGAAATCTTCGGGCAGTTGGTCGAACTCGAAACTGTCCGGGATCCCGTTTGCAGCCCAGGGTTTGGCATCGGGCTCAAATGCGCCCAGCAGGATTTTACCGGCATCTTCTTTGTAATATGCGCATTCATCCGGCACGCGCAGGACCGGCAATTGGGTCAGGCCATCGATATTTTCAGTGACGATGTAGAAATGCTCACAGGCGTGAAGCGGCACGTTGACACCCGCCATGCGGCCAACTTCATGCCCCCACATGCCCGCGCAGTTGACCACCATATCGCATTCGATATGGCCCGAGGCGCTGCCGTCATCGGCAACCCAATCCACCCCGGTCACCCTGCGCGCTTGTTTGACGACCTCTGCGACCTTGACGCGTTCCTTCACCACCGCGCCCCGCTGCCGTGCACCTTTGGCCAGCGCCAGGGCGATATTTGCCGGATCCCCCTGCCCGTCCAGTGGCAGATAAACCGCGCCCTTGACCCCATCGAGATTGAGGTGCGGATAAAGCTCTTGCACGCGTTCGTTCGATATCTCCTCGACCTCGACACCAAAGGCGCGGGCCATGGCGGCCTGACGATAAATCTCTTCCTTGCGCTCTTCGGTCAGGGCCACGGTGATCGAACCCACACGTTTGAAACCCGTCGCAACACCGGTTTCTTCCTCGAGCGAGCCGTAAAGTTCCTGGCTGTATTTCGCCAGTTTGGTCATGTTCGCCGTCGCGCGCAGTTGCGCTATCAGCCCTGCTGCATGCCAGGTTGTCCCGCTGGTCAGTTGCTTACGCTCGAGAAGAACGACGTCTGTCCAGCCCTTCTTAGTCAGGTGATAGGCGACCGAACATCCGATGACGCCACCACCGATGATGACCACGCGGGCCTTAGCGGGAAGATCGACCATCCTGAACACTCCACATCAATTGGTTTTTGCCAATCTGCCACGGATAGGCGTCATAAAATCCATCAAAAACGTCAGGGCGTCCGCAAAAATCACCGATCTGCGGCGCTGCGACGTGTGCGTCGGTGCGCGAAAGGCGTTGTACCGTAAACAGCTTTGTAGACGCTTGAAAACCCGTTGGGAAAGCCGCAGGCCATACCGATCTCGCGCACGCTGAGTGTTGTGTTTACCAACAGGTTATTGGCCTGCGCCAACCGCATTTCGCGGTAAAACCCATTGGGTGTGGTGCCAAGATAGGATTTAAACTTGCGTTCCAAGGACCGGTTGGAGAGGCCAAGGGCCGAGACAATCTCGTTTATCGGGATCGGATCTTCAATATTGGCCTGCATGATCCGAATGCATTGATCCAGCGCCGCATCCCCCGTCGCGGTGGATTTCACACCGGAAAATGGCTGCATCGACCCGAAATCCCGGATGTTTTCGTGCAGCATGATATCCGCAACGGTCAGTTTGGACGCGCCTGAGATGTGCCAGCCAATAACCTCAAGTGCAACGTCAACGGTGGCCCCCATTCCCGCGCAGGTCACCACCGGGCCATGCTGTGTGGCGATGGTGAAATTGGCGTCAAACCCGGCATTCCGCTCGCGCAGAAACGACGCATTTTCCCAATGGGTTGCGTGGTTTTCAGCGCCTTTTTCCTTGATATACCGGCTGGCCGCTTCAGCCAGCAGGAAGACCCGCGCATTGCGATGGGTATATTCCGAAATCACTCGGTTCAGCGACAGGCCCGGATGGTCGGGGTTCGTGTTGCCGATGACAAACAGATAATCGGCCTTGGGCAATGGGCCAACAGAATCCGTTTCAACCCAAGCCCCGGCGCTGCTGGCAACAGGGCCGCCTTTGGCCGAGATATAGCGGTAGGAAAACGGCGGTTGCGCGCAGACCCGATTGGCGATGCGCAGAACATCGACAATCCCGGCCAATTCACTCAGAACAAAGCCCGAGGTGACAAGAATGTCGAAATGTGCCTGCCTATCGTCTTGGGATTGCGTCACACCACGCCTTTCCAGTCAGACAATACGATGGCCAGCCGCGCGAAGACGCTTGGCCAGTGTTTCGATGTGATCGGGACCAACTTCGCAGCATCCGCCCACAATCGTCGCCCCTTGCGCAACCCAGGCCATTGCGTGATCGGCATAAGCCTCGGGGCCAAGATCGTGACGCTGCTCTAACGCGTCAACCGTTGGCGCGTCTTCCAGAAAGCCTTGTGAGATTTCCGTAAAGCCATTGGCGTAGGCGCCAAAAGGGCGACCCAAACCTGAAAGGATATCCAGCGCCACAGGAATCGCTTCGGGCCGGGAACAGTTGATCAACACCACCTCGGGCGCATAGCGGTCCAATACCGGTGCGATCTGAACCAGGGGCTCGCCGGAACGCAGGCGGGTGCCGTCATAATCCTGAACCGACAGGGCCAGCCAAACGGGTTTGCCGTGGTTGGTCGTGCCGCGCAGGGCTCCTTCGGCCTCTTGCACGGATGACACGGTTTCAATCAGGAACAGGTCCACCCGGTCGGCCATCAGCGCCGCCAGTTCAGCAAACTTAGTTGCTGCATCGTCCGGGTCGGGGTTGAGGTCGGGCCGGTAGGTCGCCAGAAGTGGCCCCAACGATCCGGCGATACGACCACCCGTTCGACCCCGCGCCTGTTCCGCCTGCAACAGAGCGGCGTTGATCAGATCTGGCAATTTGTCTTCCAGCCCGACCCGCTCTAGGCGCGATCTGTGAACGGCATAAGTGTTTGTGGTCGCGACAGTGGCCCCACGCTTGAAGTATTCGGCATGTACGTCGCCCACCAGATGGGGCATTTCCATCATCACTTGGGTCGACCAAAGCGGCGTAGGCGTCTTGCCGCTGCGTTTGACCAGCTCCTGTCCGATTGAGCCATCCAAGAGAGTGATATCTGCCATTTTCCACGTTCCTTAGGGGATCAATACCAGTTTTCCCGGCATCGCCTTGGATTGGAAGTCTTCCTGCGCGCGGGCAATCTGTTTCAAGTCATAGGTTTTCGAGATCAAGGGCCTGATCTGCCCGGCAATCATCATCTCGACCAGTCGGCCAAAGACGTCAAACGCCTGATGTGTGCAGCCGTGAATGGTGATGTCACGCAGGTATATGTCGCGCAGATCGGCTTGCACTATCGGTCCTGCGATTGCGCCCGACACCGCATAGTGACCGCCGGGCTTCAATGCCAGGATCAAGCCGGGCCATGCCGTACCACCGACAACGTCGATCACGACGTCAAACATATCCGCTGGTAACGCGGCGTCGCGCCCAAAGGTTTCAACCGCGCCTTGGCTTTGTACCACTTCAGCTTTGGATGCGCTTGTTACGCCCCAGACCGACGCCCCCCGAAGCGTTGCCAATTGCACCGCCGCCAGGCCAACGCCACCCGACGCGCCGGTGACCAAGACTTTTTGGCCCGCGGTTACACCGGCCCGGGTCAGCAGATTCTCGGCAGTGCCAAACGCGCACGGAATGGCGGCGATTTCCACGTCCGAGAGGGGAGAGGCCGAAACATCATAGAGATCCGAGGCCTCGACCAGACAATACTGGGCAAAGGCGCCGTCGATCTCAGACCCAAGCGCAATAAACCCCGTCGGGTTGCCGGGACGCGGGCGCGGCAGGTTGATTGGGCAGGTCACGCGCTGGCCGGGTTGAAACCCGGTCTCGGGCCCCGCAACCTCGACGATGCCACACAGATCCCCACCCTGAATGCGCGGAAACTGCAAGGCACCGCCCCAGCCGCCGGCCTCGACTTCCTGATCCACCGCATCGGTCGCGCCAGTCACATCGGACGAATACCAACCGACCCGCGTGTTGATATCCGTGTTGTTCACCCCCGCAGCCGCAACCCGGACCAGCACCTGACCATGCCCCGGTTCTGGCACTGGAATATCCTCGCGCCATTCCAAGGCTTCTGGCCCGCCGTGGCGGGTCAGATAGACACCCTGCATGGTGCTTGGCACAGGCATGGTCAGGCCCGCAGACGTTCGTTTGCAGGATCCCACAGCGGTTCGTCCTTCTGGACCACGGCGGGATATTTCTGGCCGTAGATCTCGACTTCCAACGCGGTTCCAGGATTGGCAAGCTCGGCCTTGATCATGCCCAGCGCAATAGACTTGCCGACGCGATATCCCCACGCGCCCGAGGTCGTCTCACCCACGATCTGATCACCTTGCCAGATGCAGGACATATAAGGCGCGTCGCAATCGCCAGCCTCGACGGTCAGAGTGACAAAGGCTTTCTTCACACCCTGCTGTTTTTCGTTCAGGATCGCGGCCTTGCCCGGGAAATTCTGCGGCTTGTCCAGTTTGACGAACCGTTCCAAACCACCTTCCAACAGCGAATAGTCGGTCGATAGATCACCCTTCCACGCGCGGTAGCCCTTTTCGATGCGCAAAGAGTTCAGCGCGTACATGCCGAAAGGCGTGGCCCCAGCATTGAGGATCGCATCATAGATCGCAGGCATATCGGCGTTCAGCGCGTGCACTTCCCATCCCAGCTCTCCGGCAAAGGAAACGCGGATCAGATAGGCGGGCTGCCCCGCCACCGTCGCGGCCCGATGGGTCAGCCAGCCCAAGGATAGGTCGGCATCGGTCAGCCCCGACAGGATGTCGCGCGATTTCGGGCCGGTCACGATCAGCGTATCGCGGGTCGTGGTGACATCCTCAACGCTGACGCCTGCGGGCATGGCGGCAACAAGGATATCCCGGTCGTGCCATTGCGCGGTGGCGGCGGTGATCATCACAAACTCATCCTCGCCCAAACGCAGGCAGGACATCTCGGTCAGGATGCGGCCACGGTCGTCCGCGATATAGACGAGGTTAATCCGACCCACCTTGGGCAGACCGCCCGTGACCAGACCCCGCAGCGCCTCAGCTGCGCCGTCGCCCTTGACCATGAAGCGCGAGAAACCCGGCAAGTCTAACACGCCGCAGTGATCGCGCACGGCCTCGCATTCTTCTTTGATCCGCTGCTCCCACGGGCCCGTGCGGCCCCAGGTGTGGGTTGCCTCCAGCGAGGTATCGTCGCCCGGTTTGGCGAACCAATTGGCGCGTTCCCACCCGTTATAGACGCCCATCACACCGCCCAGTTCCTTGACCTTGTCATGCACCGGCGACAATTTCTTGTCCCGCGCAGCGGGCCATTCGTGATGGGGGAAATGCATGGCATATTCGTTGCCATAGACCTCCATACCCTTTTGGTTGCAATAGTCCTGATCGGTGTAATCGGTATAACGGCGCGGATCGACGGCCCACATATCCCATTCGGTTGCGCCGTCGACGATCCATTCGGCCAGTACCTTGCCTGCGCCACCACCCTGCGCGATGCCAAAGGTGAAGCTATGCGCCTCGAACGCATTCTGGACGCCCGGCATTGGCCCGATCAAAGGCAACCCGTCCGGCGCATACGGAATCGGCCCATTGATCACGCGACCCACGCCCGAGGTCGCCATCAGCGGCACCCGCTCCATCGCGTCGGTGACTATTTCCTCGATCCGGTCCAGATCGTCATTCCACAGCTGGAACGAGAAATCCTCGGGCATCGGATCGTCTTCGGTCATCCAGTGGCCCTTGCAGTCGGGCTCATAGGGGCCGAGGTTGAAGCCGTTCTTTTCCTGCCGCAGGTAATACGAGACATCGACATCGCGCAGCAGCGGCAGCTTGCCACCATGATCCTTGGACCAGGCTTCGACTTCGGGGATTTCGTCGGTCAGCAGATACTGATGGCTCATGACCATCGCTGGCACTGTGCGTCCGCCGAAGGGTTTGAACCATTCGCCGACACGCTGCGCATAGTAACCGGCGGCGTTCACAACATAGTCACAAGCGATATCGCCCTTGTCGGTGTGCACGGTCCAGGTGCCATCTTCATGCTGAGTCACCCCAGTGGCCGGGCAGAAACGGATGATCTTTTGCCCCATATCGCGCGCGCCCTTGGCCAGCGCCTGTGTCAGCTGTGCCGGGTCGATATCGCCATCGGTCGGGTCATAGAGCACGCCTTCAAGGTCATGGATCTCGAGGAACGGATAGCGTTCCTTGGCCTCTTCCGGGGTCCACATCTCCATCGGGATACCCTGATAACGGCCCATGGACATGGCGCGCTCGAACTCTTGCATGCGTTCCTTGCTATGCGCCAAGCGGATCGAGCCCGAGACATGGTAGTTCATCGGATAATCAACCTCATCCGCCAGCCGCGAATAAAGCTCGGTCGAATAGCGCTGCATGTTCATGATCGCCCAAGAGGTCGAAAAGGTCGGCACATTGCCTGCTGCGTGCCAGGTCGAACCTGCCGTCAGCTCGTTCTTTTCCAGCAGCACGCAGTCGGTCCAGCCCTTCTTGGCCAGATGATACAGGGACGAGGTCCCCACCACGCCGCCGCCGATGATCACCACGCGGGCTTTTGTCGGAAAGTCACTCATGTTTCATGATCCCTATTACTGTGCCTCTTGGGGCAAGTCGTCTTTGATGTCGTAGTAATCGCCTTTGTCAGCGACAAAGATGTGCCGGGCGAGTTTCAGGCCGGTCGGCTCGTCCAGCGATCCCATTGAGACGGCAATCGTGTCCTCGTCATTATGCTGCCAGAACAGGAACGAGCCACAGGCGCTGCAGAACCCGCGCCGCGCAATGTCCGAAGCGCGATACCAGGCAAGCGTGTCGCTGGCGGTACAACTGAGCGCGTCCTGATCGGCCACGGCCGAGGCCCAGAGATGGCCCGATTGTTTGCGGCATTGCCCGCAATGGCAGGCCGAAGGGCGTTGAAGCGCGCCGTCGATGGTAAAGGCCACCGCACCGCAAAGGCAGGAACCGGTATACATATCGTTACCCCCGTGCTGTGGGCGTGGAGCTGATCCCCAGCAACACGCCATGGATGAAGAAACAGGTCGCCATAAAACGGGGGGCCCAGATGTCGGACTTCAGCCCAGAACGGGCAAATATGGCACAGGCTTCAAAGCTCATTAATACACCGGTGGGGCAATGACCCAGATCGCCACGGCGGGCGCGTTGTAGGGGTTTGCCCAGTGATAGGGTTCATGTTTGATCCGAAAACTGTCGCCTGGTCCGACCGTGAATTGCCGCGAACCGATGGTCAGATCCAGCTGGCCCGAGATCATATAGCCCACCTCTTGAGTTGGCCTGTTGGCGGGTGTCTGCATCTTGGAGTGGGGCTCGAAAGTTGAATGCACCATCTCGAAATCGTCGGTCAGATCGGGCGAAAGCAATTCCTCGATCAACCCTTCCTCACCCGACCCCATCGGCCGCCGTGACCCGGCGCGCACGACATAGCCCTGCTCTTCGACCGGAACAGCGGAATGGGCAAACAGCATCGACATCGGCACGCCCAGACATTCAGCAATCTGGCGCAGGTCCGAGATCGATGGCTCGGACATGTCCCGTTCAACCTGGCTGAGCCACCCGACCGAGCGGTCCAGACGCACGGCGATTTCAGTCAGTGTCAGCCCACGCGCTTTGCGTAGGGCGCGGATATCCGCTCCGAGCGTGGCGCCATGGGGGGCTTGAGCGTTCAAAGCTGGCTCCGGCTTTCGTGAAATTTTACCGTTGTTTTTCACGATGACCCGAATCAATGAAATTTCCAAGCGTTTTTTCACTTGGGTGTTTGGGTGACCTTGGATAATCAGTCACCATGTGGATCGTCGTGTTGTATCTGTGGGCAGTTAACGCCTTGGCTTTGCTGGCCTTTGGCTGGGACAAGCTGCGCGCGGGTCGCCGGAAACGTCGGATCCCCGAGCGTCGGCTTTTGTGGCTTGCAGCGCTTGGTGGCAGCCCCGGTGCGGTTCTGGGTCGCTGGATTTTCAAGCACAAAACCCGCAAATCCCGTTTTGGCTTTGGGCTCTACGCGATTCTATGCGTGCAGGCGGGTTTGGTCTATTTCGTCTTGTCCGGCGACGTCGCGCGCGTGTTTTCTTAGCTCAGCGCGCAAACACGCTGTCCAAAATAGCCAGCAACGCGGTTGCATCGGATTGACGGAAAGCATCCGGCTGATCGCTGTCGATGTCAAAGACCGCAATGACCTCGCCCTTGGCATCTCGCACCGGCAGAACCAGTTCCGACCGCGTGGAGGAAGCGCAGGCGATATGGCCGGGAAAGGCCTCGACATCGGGGACCAGCTGGGTTTCACCGGTGCGCGCGGCGGCGCCACAAACACCCCGATGAAACGGGATGACCAGGCACCCATGGCCACCCTGATAGGGGCCGATTTTCAGCAGCTCAGGTTCGGTCACGCGATAGAACCCGGTCCAGTCGAACCGATCATCAGCGTGATGCACCTCGCATGCGATCGTGGCCATCAGCGCGATCTGATCGGTTTCGCCTTCGGTCAGGGCAGCGATGGTTTTGGACAGCGTTGCGTAGTCGACAGTCATGGTATGGCTTTTTGACGTTTCCGGGGCGCGCGCGGCCCCAACACCTGCCGTATTTGAAACAACAGGAAGGGTCAAACGCGTTCTATTGCAATGGCTGTGCCTTCTCCGCCTCCGATGCAGATTGCAGCGATGCCGCGTTTGAGGTCGCGCTTTTCAAGTGCGTTGAGAAGCGTGACCATGATGCGCGCGCCCGAGGCTCCGATCGGGTGGCCCAAGGCACAGGCGCCGCCATTGACGTTCACGATTTCACGCGGCAGGCCCATTTCATGCATGAACGCCATGGGGACAACGGCAAAGGCTTCGTTGACCTCCCACAGGTCCACATCGTTTTTGCTCCAACCCAAACGCTCAAGCAGTTTTTGCGCCGCTGGAACCGGGGCAGTTGTGAAAAGGCCGGGGGCTTGTGCATGGCTCGCGTGGCCCAGAATGCGGGCCCGGACTGTCAGGCCCTGCGCCTCGGCCGCTTGGGTTGACGCCAGAACGAGCGCTGCTGCACCGTCGGAAATTGACGAGGAATTGGCCGCTGTTACGGTTCCGTCCTTGCGGAACGCCGGTTTCAGGGTAGGGATTTTCTCGGGCCGAGCGGATTTTGGTTGTTCGTCAGCCTCAAGGACCACGGCACCCTTGCGGGTCTCAATCGTGACGGGGGTGATCTCATGGCTGAACGCGTCGCTGTCTTGTGCCTTCAGCGCGTTCGACAAGGACTGTAGCGCATATTCATCCTGCGCTTCGCGGGTGAATTGGAACGCTTCGGCGCAATCTTCAGCAAATGTGCCCATCAGACGACCCTTGTCGTAGGCATCTTCCAGCCCGTCAAGGAACATGTGGTCGACCACCTGACCATGACCAATCCGCGCCCCACCGCGCATTTTCGGCAGCAGATATGGGGCGTTAGTCATGCTTTCCATGCCACCGGCCACCATGGTTTCGGCATGGCCCAGCGCGATCTGATCAAAGGCCATCATGGCTGCCTTCATGCCCGAGCCGCACATCTTGTTGAGCGTGGTTGCAGGCACCTCTTCGCCCAGACCCGCAGCAAACCCGGCCTGACGCGCTGGGGCCTGGCCTTGACCTGCGGGCAGGACGCAGCCCATCAAAACCTCATCTACCGTAGCAGCCCCTGCACCATCCAGCGCGGCCCGAATGGCTGTGCCACCAAGCTGGGCTGCGGGCACCCCTTCGAACACGCCTTGAAAGCCACCCATCGGTGTGCGTGCCGCACCTGCGATCACAACGTCTTTCATCAGAAGCCTCCCATGCCTTTCCGAACTCTGGATACCGAATGGTAAGAATTCCCGTCTAGCGTATTTCTACGATAGATTTCAAAATCCAAGGGGTCGCGGGCATGGGACTCAGCAGTACGACAACAGGTGACACGCAGGTTATCGCCGTCAATTGTGACCGGATTGACGCGGCTATGGCAATTCAATTCAAGGAAGACATGCGCCGTGTCACCGAAGCCAAGGCAAAACGCGTGATTCTGGATCTGTCCGTCTTCGAATTCATCGACTCCAGCGGGCTGGGTGCCATCGTTGCGTCAATGAAACAGCTGGACGACGGTTGCCGGCTAGATCTGGCCGGGCTTCATCCGGTGGTCGAAAAGGTGTTTCGGCTGACCCGGATGGATACGGTGTTCAAGCTTTTTGCTTCTCTTGAGGATGCGGTCGCGGCTGACTGACACACGGGCCGGAGTGAAACATAGTGACGCCAACCCAGAAAGCAGATTGCATGGACCTGACGTTTTCGGCAACTGAGGTTCAGGCCAGTTCGGGAATCGCATATCTGAGTGCATGTCTTGCAGAACAAGGTTTGCAGGCGGATCGCGTCGGTGATGTCAGAATCGCGTTGGCCGAAGCCGTCAACAATATTGTCGAACATGCATATTCCGGCGTTGATGCTGCTGACATTCAGGTCAATTGTCGCCTGCGCAAAAATACGCTGGACATCGAAATCATTGATACCGGCCAACCGATGCCCGGCACAAAGATCCCAGAGGCCAAAGCAGCCTCGGTCGAAACCGCGCGGCAGGATCTGCCCGAAGGGGGATTCGGGTGGTTCCTGATCCGACAATTGACCAGCGACGTCGTGTATGAGCGCGAGGCGGGTGTGAATCGGCTGGTTCTGAGCTTTGATTTCGCGGAAATGTCATGACATACGTGAAATGGCCACAATAACGCCCAGATCGGACCATTGAGGCGCCGCAAATGCTAATCATACAGAGAGGGTAGCTCAGATAGCTTCCCTCGGCGCCGGACGTCACAGCCCCCACCCAGTGACCGGCGTCGAGGACTTCCCCCCCAAATCTGTTGGACATTCTCGATCAGCATCTTAGGTTCGCCCTGATCAATGCAAAGGGATCCTGATGCGCGATTTACATATGCCGGGCCGGTCCGAGGTTCTGGCGACCGAAGGAATGTGCGCCACGTCGCATCCGTTGGCGGCAAAGGCGGCTCTCGACATACTTGAACAAGGCGGCAACGCGATGGACGCGGCCATTGCCGGAGCGGTTTTGCTCGGCATATGCGAACCTCAGATGACCGGGATCGGGGGTGACTGTTTCGTTCTTTTCAACCGGCCCGGGGAGAACACGATTCGTGCGCTCAATGGCTCGGGCCGCGCTCCGCAGGCGGCGAACGCCGCTCTGTTGCGAGACAAGGGCCTGACGGCCATGCCGTTAAATACCCCGGATGCTGTCACCGTTCCCGGTGCGATTGATGCGTTCTGCCATTTGTCCGAAACCGAAGGAAAGCTGGGGTTAGAGGCCATTCTAAACCCCGCGATACATTATGCCGAGACCGGAGTTCCTGTGGCTCAGCGGGTGGCGTTTGATTGGATAAATGGCGCGAAAACGTTGCAAAGC
This sequence comes from Ruegeria sp. HKCCA6707, assembly GCF_013033515.1. GTDB lineage: Bacteria > Pseudomonadota > Alphaproteobacteria > Rhodobacterales > Rhodobacteraceae > Ruegeria. The sequence continues at coordinate 249,504 of NZ_WQEG01000002.1, forward strand.
GCAGCGCGGGATCACTATCTGCACCAAGGCAAGACCCTGAAAACCGGAGACATCTTTCGCAGCCCCGGACAGGCAGAGGTGTTGCGTCGCATCGCGCGCGACGGGCGCGACGCGTTCTACACTGGTGAGGTTGCCGAAGACATGCTGGCGGCCTTGTCTGAGTTTGGCGGCCTGCATACCGAGCAGGATTTCGCAATCACGCAGTGTACCAAGACCGAACCCGTCTCGGGCGACTATGCTGGTCTCGAGTTGTTGGAGCATCCGCCTAACGGGCAAGGGGCCACTGCGATCTTGCTGCTGAACATTTTGAAGCATTTCGACCTGGCCGGAATGGACCCTTGGGGCGCAGAGCGTGTTCATATTGAAGCTGAGGCAACGAAACTGGCCTATGATGCCCGCAACCGCTTCATAGCGGATCCGGATTACAGCAGTCGGATGGAGCACTTTCTTGCACCCGAGACGGCAGCAAAGCTTGCGGTGCTGATTGATCCCAAACGTGCGATGCCAGCGGCGGCTGAGCTGACCGAGGCCGTACATAAAGACACGATTTATATCACTGTGGTGGATCGTGACCGAATGGCGGTGTCGTTGATCTATTCTATCTATCACGGGTTTGGGTCGGGCATCGCCTCGCCCAAGTTTGGAATTCTTCTGCAAAATCGCGGAGCGGGCTTTACCCTTGAAGCCGGGCACCCAAACGAATTGGGCGGTGGCAAACGACCTATGCACACGATTATTCCGGGTCTGTTGCGCGAAAACGGACGCGTCCTGATGCCGTTTGGCGTGATGGGCGGGGCCTATCAACCGACGGGCCATGCACGGTTTCTGTCGAACATGGTGGATTTCAACATGGGTTTGCAGGACAACCTGACGGGTCCGAGGGCGTTTGCGACTGACGGAGTGTTGAAAATGGAACGCGGCTATTCGGACAGTGTTCGCGAACAATTGTCAGGAATGGGCCACATTATCGAGACTCCGGAAACACCACTAGGCGGTGCCCAAGCCATCCGTATCCACGAAAGCGGTGTATTGGAAGGGGCAAGTGACCCGAGAAAAGATGGTTGCGCCTTGGGCTACTAGCGTTGCGGGTCGGGCAAAAGACCTGACCCGCAAATTCAGTTCAACTGAAAGTGCAAAGGATAGGACCCATCCTGGAATGGCCCGAACATGTTTGGAATATCAGGATGTTCAACCGGCTCGCCTGATTGGTCTTCGATCAAGTTTTGTTCTGAAACATAAGCAACATAGAAGGATTGATCGTTTTCGGCCAGCAAGTGATAGAAGGGCTGATCCTTGATAGGGCGGCTGTCTTCGGGAATGGCTTCATACCATTCTTCCGAGTTCGCAAACTCTGGATCAACATCAAAAATCACCCCTCGGAAGGGATGTTTTTTGTGACGGACCACCTGTCCCAGGCGATATTTGGCATGTGTCTTTAGCATTGCTTCAGCCCCCGAAGGCTTTACTACATCTTTCCGGGTCGAAAAGCCAATCATTCGTCGAAAATCAAAGGAAACAGTCTGTGAACCTAATTCTGACAGTGTTCGAAATTGTGGCACCTGTTTTTTTGCTGTCAGCGATTGGGTTTATCTGGGTCAAGCTGGGTTTTGAGTATCGTTTGCAATTTGTGACCCGGCTTGGGGTGACGTTGGCCGTTCCCAGTCTGATCTTTGTCGCGTTGATGCAAACCGATATTCCCGCAGGGCAATTGACGCTTTTTACACTGGCAGCCATTGCAGGCCATGTGGCGCTGGCGTTGGCATTTGGGGTGTTTGTCCGGATAACCGGGTTGGATCAACGCAGTTATCTGGCACCGCTGATCTTTGGCAATACGGGCAATCTTGGGCTGCCCTTGTGTATCTTTGCATTTGGTCAAGCGGGGCTTGGCTATGCGGTTATCTTTCTTGCGGTAACGGCTTTGTTCTCGTTTACCTACGGAATCTATTTGGTGGCGGGGCGCGGCGCGTTTGGGAAAGCTTTGCAAGAACCCATGGTCTGGGCCACGCTTTTGGGTGCGCTGTTTCTGTGGCAAGGTTGGGAAACGCCGGTCTTCCTGACCAACACGCTGGATCTGTTAGGCCAGATGGCGGTGCCCCTGATGCTGATTACAGTCGGTGTGGCGATCGCCCGCCTGACAACACAAAAGCTGCGGCAGGCTGTTTGGTTGTCGCTATTAAAACTCCTGGTTTGCTTTGTTCTGGGCTGGGTATTGGCCGAAGCATTCCAACTGGACCGCATCGCCTTTGGCGTGATGGTGTTGCAGATGTGTACACCCGTTGCGGTGACGTCTTACCTGCTGGCCGAGCGGTTCAACGCCGATTCCGACGCCGTTGCGGGCATGGTCATGGTGTCGACGCTGCTATCAGTAGCGGCATTGCCGATAATTCTAGCAATTATTCTGTAGCGATTGTGATTTCCTAAAGGCTCAATCTGCGCTAGAATAAAGAAAAAAGGCACGAGGCACATGAGCAGAATTCTTTTCGTACTCTTCGGGGTGCTGCTTTTGGCATCCTGTGGTGGTGGCTCTAAGCAACCACCAAGCAGATTGAATGACGCGTGCAGTATTGCGCGCGAAAAGCCTGAATATATCAAGGCCTTCAAAAACACCGAGCGGAAATGGGGTGTCCCTGTTCACGTTCAGATGGCCACGATCTATCAGGAAAGCCGGTATCGCCATGACGCGCGCACGCCGCACCAATATGTTCTGGGCGTGATCCCCATGGGACGTCAAAGCAGCGCCTATGGCTATGGTCAGGCGCTGGATGGAACGTGGGAGCAATATCAGCGCGAAACCGGCAAGCGGCGCGCCAAGCGGGATCGTATCCGCGACGCATCCGACTTTATCGGCTGGTATATGAATAAAAGCTTTGAGAAAAACGGCATTCATCCCAGCGACACGCGCAACCAGTATCTGGCCTATCACGAAGGTCATGCTGGCTTTGCCCGGGGCAGCTATAACCGGAAGTCATGGCTTCTGAATGTGGCTGATGATGTGGATGCCCGCGCGCAACTGTATCAAGCCCAGCTTGCAAGTTGCCGGATCTGATCGGCTTGGGTCAGCGATTGGTTGACCCGACCCTTTTACCGCTGGAAAACAGGCTGGAATCAAAGCTTTCGCCTTCGGTCAGCGCCCCAAGCAGTACCGTGGTCTGGGTACCTGCGCTGTCATAGATCACCCATTTGCGCAGTTCGACCGGATCGCTGGTAAACATCAGTTCAATCCGCCCGTTTTCCGGATTCTTTGGGTCCTGCGCGGTGACGATCGTCGCCGTGCCGTCAAAGTCATGACCAACCACCATATTGGCCTGCCCCAAATTCACGTTGCGGGCCAGCACCAATGACAGGGGCGTGCGGCGCAGCGGATATTGCTCGGGCGGCTGATTGGATTTGGGATCAAAAATCTGAACCGTACCGGCACGCGCCAGCACAACGGCGCTGTTGGGCGGATCATATTCGAACCGCATCTTGCCGGGCCGGTCCAGCCAGAGCTGCCCAGTGCTGAGTGACCCATCATCGTTTACTTGCGTAAACGTGGTCTGAACCGTCGTCAGGTCGTTGAGGTAGTTCGATATCTGTGACAGTTGCAGCTTCTCAGCCGCCCAAGAGGCAGGGGCGATCAGCGCAACGGCAAGGGCAAAAGCGATCTGTTTCATAAAACCCAGATAAGCGTTTTGCCCTTGTTATTAAATATCCTACTGCTCGGGCACCAGGATTTCGCGTTTGCCCACGTGATTTGCCCCTGAAACAACACCTTCGTCTTCCATTTGCTCAACCAGCCGTGCGGCTTTGTTGTACCCAATGGCAAGTTTCCGCTGAATATATGAGGTCGAGCATTTGCGATCCTTGATCACAATCGCCACCGCCTGATCATAAAGCGCGTCTTCTCCGTTGGTATTGCCACCGGTGTTCAAGCCCAGAACCGCGTCGATATTATCGGCCTTTTCTTCAGCCGGGCCATCCACCACGCCGCTCATGTAATCCGGCGGGCCGAACTGTTTCAGGTGGTTGACGATCTCTTCAACCTCTTCATCCGACACGAACGGCCCGTGACAACGGGTGATCTTGGCCCCACCCGCCATATAAAGCATGTCGCCCTGCCCCAGCAATTGTTCGGCACCCATCTCTCCCAGAATGGTCCGGCTGTCGACTTTCGAGGTCACCTGGAACGAAATCCGGGTGGGGAAGTTGGCCTTAATTGTCCCGGTGATCACATCCACCGAAGGACGCTGGGTGGCCATGATCAGGTGAATACCCGAGGCCCGCGCCATCTGGGCCAGACGCTGAATGCAGGCTTCGATCTCTTTGCCCGCGACCATCATCAGATCGGCCATCTCGTCCACGATGACCACGATATAAGGCATCGACTCGGGCGCGAATTCTTCCGTCTCGAACACGGGTTCGCCGGTTTCATCATCAAATCCGGTCTGCACCGTGCGGCTGAACATTTCGCCTTTGGACAGCGCGTCTTTGACCCGTCCGTTATAGCCCGCGATGTTTCGGACGCCCATTTTGGACATCTTGCGATAGCGATCCTCCATCTCGCCCACGACCCATTTCAGAGCGACCACCGCCTTTTTCGGGTCGGTAACAACCGGTGAGAGCAGATGGGGGATACCGTCATAGACAGACAGTTCCAGCATCTTGGGGTCGATCATGATCAAGCGGCATTCATCCGGTGTCAGCTTGTACAGCAGCGACAGGATCATCGTGTTGATCGCCACCGATTTACCTGACCCAGTGGTACCCGCGATCAGCAGGTGAGGCATCTTGGCCAGGTTCGCCACAACGGATTCACCGCCGATATCCTTACCCAAGGCCAAAGGCAGCGCCTGGTTGCCATCGCCGAAATCACGGCTGGCAAGGATTTCGCGCAGTACCACCATTTCGCGGTTCTCATTGGGCAGTTCGATACCGATCACCGAACGGCCTGGCAGGGTCGAGACCCGCGCCGACAGGGCCGACATCGAACGCGCGATATCGTCGGCCAATCCGATCACACGGCTGGCTTTCAGGCCCGGCGCCGGTTCCAGCTCATACATGGTCACAACGGGGCCGGGGCGGACGCTGACGATCTCGCCTTTGACGCCGTAGTCATCCAGCACGTTTTCCAGCATCCGCGCGTTTTCTTCCAACGCTTCGTCGCTCAGATGGTGGCGTTGGATATTGGCCGGGTTTGACAACAGACCCAAAGGCGGCAGCTCGAAATCGGAATGCCGTTCTTCGAAAGACAGCGTTGGTTGCGCTTCGGCCTGTGCCCGTCGCGAGGGCGGGGGCGTACGGCGCACCGGTTGCGCCACAACCGGTTTGCGCGGCTCTGCTGCCGGGATCTTCATCGCCGGGCGCTGTTGCAACGCGGGTTCGATATCGTCCTCAAAGACCGGATCATCATCCAGATCGGCTGTGTAGGCGTCCAAGTCGGGTTCGGGTGCAAAGCTTGACGGGTCCTGCCACTGCGTTTCGGCCGAAGTAACCGGTGGTTCGGGCGGCAATCCGGCAGCTGTAATCGGCGGTTCAGGCGGCAATTCATCACCTTGGCCCGCGTTCAGGATCAAAGGATCGGGGCGACGACCGCGCCCTTTGGTCAGCGGCAGGTTCGGATCCGGCTCGGGCGTCATCTCACCCGTAGCCACTTTGCGATTGCGTACGGCGGCCGAGATTTTCGAACGAATGCGATCTTCGCCGGGCATGTCGTCGAAATCAGCGATAGGTTCGGGATCGATCAGTTCAGGCTCGGGCATCGGATCGGGGCGGCGGATCAGGCCAGGCATCCGGGCCAACAGCCCCTGTTTGGGCGCGTCAGTCAGGTCCGGTTCATCAAAGATCGGATCGGCATACGCGAACTCATCGTCAAACTCTGCGGCTTCGGCCTGCAACGCCTTGCGCTCGTCCCATTTGGCACGGCGATCACGCGCCGCCTGCGCGGTGGCCGCAGCCCCACGACCCAACAGGTTCATCAGGATGTCATAGGACATGACAAGCCCCAAAAGGAACGCCCGGGACCCCCGGCGAACGTCATCCTTTGAAAAGCCCAGTACAAAGGCACCCATCGCCAACATGCCCAGCGCCATCGCCAGCGACATCAGTTTGACCAGGAAGTGCGAAGAAATCGGCAGCAATGTCAGCAAGGCACCCATGACCGTGTCACCAAACAAACCTCCCAGCCCGTAGCTGTGAGTGGCGCGCCATTCCGCACCAGGAACAAGCGTGGCGGCATAGACCGAGGCTACGGCGATCCAGATCGGTGCAAAGATCAGGCGGGCGACGGCGCGGTCTTCGTTGAAATGCCCGGCAAAGCGCACGCCCCATGCGATCAGGACCAAAGCGATCCCCCAACTGCCCCAGCCCACAATCATGAACAAGGGGGCTGCAATCGACGCTCCGATCCGGCCCATCCAATTCTGAACTGGTGCGTCCGTCGAGACCATCCAATTGGGATCTTCGGGAGAATAGGACCAGATCATTGCAGCTGCGGCCAGACCAAGCAAAATCAATGCAATACCAACCAGCTCCTTGCTGCGCCGTTCCAGCGCGGCCTGAGTGGTGCTGTCCAGCAATGGATCGCGATTACGCGCGTTATAAGATGCCATGTTCGCCCTCGTACCTCACGAATAGATGCAGTCGCGCAGCGTAATCAGCCCGCGCTGCAACTCTGTTTTTGGGGCCACCAAAGCAGCCCGGATAAAGCCTTCGCCCGGGTTTTGCCCCGGATCCCCTTGAGACAGATATGCGCCTGGCAGAACCCGAACTCCGGTTTCTTTCCAGACTTTCAATGCGGTCTCCTCGCCGTTTTCGACCGGTAGCCACAGAAAAAAGCCAGCCTGCGGGGACATATATCCCTGCACGCCACCAAAGACTTCATCGGCGATGGCGTATTTCTCTTGATAGAGCGCGCGGTTTTCCCGCACGTGCACCTCATCCGCCCACACCTTGGCCGCAGCGGCCTGCAGTGGCAGCGGCAGGGGTGAACCCGCATAGGTGCGCAGGGTTTTGACGTGGTCAATTGTCTTTGGCCCACCTGCAATCAAACCTGACCGCAAACCGGCCAGGTTCGACCGTTTTGACAGCGAGTTGAACAGGGTAATGCGTTCAGGATCAGCCCCCAATTCTTGCGCCACAGTCAGTATGCCAACTGGTGCCTCATCCCGGTAGATCTCGGAGTAGCACTCATCTGCGAAGATCCGGAAATCATAGGTCTCGGCCAAGCGGATCAGCTCGGCCCAATAATCGCGCGACGCCACTGCGCCCTGCGGATTAGCCGGTGAACAGATATAGGCAATCGCCGTGCGGTTCAGAATGTCTTCGGGCAGGCCCGCGTAGTCCGGCAAATGCCCTGTCGCAGCGGTGGCGGGCACAAAATAGGGCTGCGCTGCAACCGAAAGCGAGGCGACCATATAGACCTGATAAAATGGATTCGGACACAGAATTACGGGTTGCTGACCATTCTTCTGTTCGGGACAAAGTGCCATCGCGGCGTTATAGAGCCCCTCGCGCGTACCGTTCAGCGCCATCACATTGGCATCGGGGTCCATCTCGACACCATAGCGGCGCTGGATCCAGTCGGTGATTGCCTCTCGCAGCTCAGCCGAGCCTTCATTCGGAGGATATCCCTGAAACCCGGCCGCGTTTTCAATGATGACATCTGTCACCCAAGCCGGGAAATCATGCGTCGGCGCGCCGATTGTCATGTGCACTACTTCGCCGCCGGGCTGATGGTGATCCAACAGGGCGCGCAGGCGCGGAAATGCATATGCCGGAAGGTTCGAAAACCGCTCGGGGAAATTCATATTACTGCCTCAATATCGGGATCATTTACGCCCCGTTTGAAAGGCAGGTTACAGCCCACGCGCCCTCTCGTCCAGACAAAGAGGTTCCGAATCAGGGGATTGTGGCATTCAGGCCAAAGCCGATTCCATGGCTGCGCCAATGCGCAAAAGCGCCTCTTCCGAGTTGGGATAGCTGAGAACCATAAGCCCGCAACTTGGTGTTCCGGTTGGCAAAGTCAGGGACGTCAACCCCATCAGGTTCCCGATCCGAGTATTGCGCAGAGCCAAGAGGTTTTCGGTAACGTAATAGTCGTGATCATTCATCAACCGCTCCAGATTGGGCGGCAGAATTGGGGCCGTAGGCGCGAGGACCGCGTCAAACCCCGCGGTGGCAGCGTCCCAGGCGTTGCGGCACGCCTTCAGCTTGGCCCAGGCCGCCACATAGTCGGGGCCGGAATAGCCCAACCCGATGCGGAACCGTTCCAGAATTTCGGGATACATCGCCTCAGGGTTGGCTTCGATCACATCACGCCACAGCCCATAGGCTTCGGCGGTATAGATCACGCTGGTCAGACCCATGGCGTCGTTCAGCTCGGGCACTTCCAGTGGTACGATCTCGGCACCCGCTTCGGACAGTTTCGCCAGTGCGTTTTCATAAGCTTGACCCGGTGCGGTGCGCAGGTCGTCCTTGGCGACGTTTTGCAGATCGGCAAAGCGGCGGCCTTTCAGCGTGGCGCTACGCAAGTCCGCTGGTGTTCCGCCTTCCAATGCGGCCAGCATATGGGCGGCGTCCTCGACTGAACGCGCCAACGGGCCAACGGTGTCAAAGCGCAGGCACAAGGGCACAATGCCCTCAAGGCTCAACCGCCCTGCGGTGGTCTTCAGCCCCACCAGATCGTTCCACGCTGACGGGATCCGAACCGACCCGCCCGTGTCCGAACCGATGCCACAGGCCGCCAACCCCCAAGCTACCGAGGCCCCGGCCCCCGATGAGGATCCGCCCGGAACAGCCGCCTCGTCATTCACGCAGGGAGGTGTTTCCGTGATCGGGTTAAGGCCAAGGCCAGAAAAGGCCAGCTCGCTCATATGGGTTTTGCCCAGACAGACCGTGCCCATCTGCGTCGCGTTGCGCAAAACCAAAGCGTCGGCATCCGGAATACGACCTTTGAGCAAGGCCGAGCCCGCTTCGGTTCCGATGCCTGCGGTGTCGAACAGGTCTTTCCAGCTGATCGGCACGCCGTCCAGCAATGACCGGCGCAACCCTGTCTTGGCGCGTTCCGCGGCGGCTGCGGCCTCGGCCCGGGCACGGTCGTGGGTCACGCGGGCATAGATGCGGTCGCGATGCGGATGGTCATCAATGGCCGACAGGTAGGTTTCGGTCAGCTCGACCGGATCAATCTGACCCATGCCAATCCCACGACCCAAATCACACGCTGTCATGGTCAACCAGTCCTGCATCCCAACGCCTCCTGCTTTTTGACTTTTCGCGACGGTAGCGACAGGACTGCACATGGACAATCCCGAAAGGGCGCGCATATTGCAGGGCATGACATTTGGTTCTGATATTCTGATCGTAGGCGGTGGGTTGAATGGGCCTGCTCTGGCCCTGGCTTTGGCGCAAACCGGGCATTCGGTCACGGTGATCGACGCTTTGACGGAAAAGGTGCGCAAGAACGCGGCCTTCGACGGGCGCGCATATGCCTTGGCGCTCGCCTCTCAGCGTTTGCTAGACGCAATCGGCATCTGGGAGCGTGTCGAGGATCATGCGCAGCCCATGCTTGAGATCAAGGTCACCGATGGTCATGCAGGCGCGGGCCCTTCGCCCTTTTTCATGCATTTCGACCATGCCGAGATCGAAGAGGGCCCGATGGGCTATATGGTCGAAGACCGTCACCTGCGCCGCGCCTTTCTAGACGCGATGGCAGTCGAGCCGCGGATTACTCTGGTGAACGGCACATCTGTAACCGCACAGCAGATCGACACCAGTGGCGCAAGTGTGACGCTGGAGGATGGGCAGACCCTAACAGGCCGTGTGCTGGTGGGATGCGATGGGCGCAATAGCGGGACGGCTGTGCGGGCGGGGATCAAACGGACAGGCTGGGATTATGGCCAGACCGCGCTGGTCTGCGCTATCGAGCACGATTTGCCGCATCACGGCATTGCGCATCAGTTCTTTATGCCCCCGGGGCCGCTGGCCATTCTGCCCCTGACGGGCAACCGCAGCTCGATTGTCTGGAGCGAAACCCGAGAAGCCGCGCAACAGATCAACGCGCTGTCTGATGACGCATATCTTGAAGTTCTGCGCCCGCGTTTCGGGGATTTCCTGGGCGATATCCGGCTGGCAGGCGACCGCTTTACCTATCCGCTGAACCTGACCATTGCCAATGCGTTCATTGCCGGCCGGCTGGCCCTGGTTGGGGATGCAGCCCATGGGATGCACCCGATTGCGGGCCAGGGCCTGAACGCTGGCTTGCGTGACGTGGGCGCTTTGGCCGAGGTTCTGACCCTCGCCGGGCGACGCGGAGAAGATATCGGATCGGTGTTGGTGCTGGAACGCTATCAAGAATGGCGACGGTTTGACACGGCGTCACTGGCAATGGCGACGGATGTGTTCAACAAGCTGTTTTCCAACGACAACCCTTTACTGCGCCTTGGGCGCGACATCGGCATGGGGATCGTCGGATCCCTGCCGGGCCTGCGCCGGGGGTTTGTGCGCGAGGCCGCAGGTTTGACCGGCGACCTGCCCAAGTTGCTGCAAGGGCGTGCGATTTAGTCCAGCGTGCGCGCCTCATCCACAAGCATCACCGGGATGCCATTGCGGATCGGAAAGGCCAGCCCGGCGGCTTTTGACACCAGCTCTTGTTTTTCAGCATCGTAATGCAAGGTCGTATGGGTCTGCGGGCAGATCAGCGCCTCAAGCATGTGGCGGTCAAAAGCGTGTTCGGCGTCGGTCATTGCAATTTTTCCTCGTTGGTGCCGCCCCGCATGGCAAATTCGATCAAGGTGACAAGCGTTTCGCGACGCGTCCGCAAACAAGGCGCTTCCAACAGAGCCTGCTTGTCTTCGGGGGCGAAATCCAGAAGCATTGACAACGAGTTGACCAGCAGCTCGTCATCCGCGTGTTTCATGGTTTCCCAGTCGGTGGACAGCTGGCGAGACGTAAAAAACCGCTCGAGCAAACTCATGAAAGAAACGCGGTCAAATCCGGTGTCAGATTCGGGTTTGCCCAAATCCCGATCGAACCCCTCCCAGGTCACGGCGCAGCGCCGATAGGGGGTAAATGTGTCCAACTCGGATTGAATGCGAAACCGCGAAATCCCGGTGAGCGTAATCAGATACCGCCCATCTTCAGTTTCGGAAAACTGCGTGACCCGCCCGGCACATCCGATTTTGTGCAATCGCTTTTCATCGCTTGCACTTGGGCTTGGCTGCACCATCGCGATCATGCGCTCCGGCGTCTTCAATGCGTCATCGAACATTTGCAGGTAGCGCGGTTCAAACAGGTTCAGCGGCAGGCGCGCGCGGGGCAAGAGTACGGCCCCGGGCAGCGGAAATACGGAAACTGTGTCCGGCAGATCGGCGGGATGCATCATAGCATCGAACTTAGCCCTGATCACGATTTAGGCAAATATCATCGAGCTGAGTTTTCGACGCCCGTTCAGCACCACCGGATCATTGGGCTTGAGCGCATCAAAGATCGTGAACAGCTGCGCCTTGGCCGCACCATCGTTCCATTCGCGGTCACGCCGGAACAGTTCAAGCAATTGCGCAACCGCCTCTTCTACATCGCCATTGGCGTGTAGCGCCTGCGCCAGATCAAACCGCGCTTGATGATTGTCCGGCTCGGCCTCGACCGCTGCAGTCAGCTCGCCCACAGGGCCCGCGTCCGCAGCCTGTTTGGCAAGCTCCAGTTGCGCATGGGCGGCTTCGATTTCGGGGGCTGCCGAGATCTCTGCGGGTGCTCCGTTCAGGATGGCCTCGGCCTGTTCCAGATCGCCCAAGGCGATATGCGAGCGGACCAGGCCGCCATAAGCACCTGCATGGTTGGGATCTTCACCCAAAATGGCCGCAAATGTCTGCGCAGCATCCACCGCAGCGCCTTCGGCCAGCATTTCCTCGGCAGCTTGCACCGCATCCTCAAGCTGACCGCCTGGGCTCTCACCACCGGCGGCTTCGATCACACGATCAACAAACGCCTTGATCTCGGACCCCGGTACGGCACCCTGAAAACCATCCACCGGCTGACCTTTGGAGAACGCATAAACGGTCGGGATCGACTGGATGCGCATTTGCGAGGCGATCATCTGCGCCTCGTCCACGTTGATCTTGACCATCTTCACCGCGCCTTTGGCTGCCGTGACAGCCTCTTCCAGCATGGGGCCCAACGTTTTGCAGGGGCCGCACCACGGCGCCCAGAAGTCCACGATCACCGGCACCTCTTGCGAGGCTTCGACCACGTCGGCCATGAAAGTGGCTTCGGTTCCGTCCTTGATCAAATCACTGGCTGGGGTGCTGTCTGCGCCGTTCAGAAGGTCCATGGCTTTCACTTTCAGGTTCGTCTTTGCGCCTTATATGCAACCGCCTGTCGCGGAAACCAAGGCGCAAATAGGTGTTTTTCTAGATCTCAGACGTCGAATGTCGCGAAAACAGGTGCATGATCGCTGGGTTTTTCCCATCCGCGTGCGTCCCGCAGGATGCGGCTGGAATGGCCTGCGTTCGAAATATCGGGCGTGGCCCAGACGTGATCCAAGCGGCGCCCCTTATCTGCCGCATCCCAATCGCGCGCGCGGTACGACCACCAGCTAAAAAGCTGACCTTCGGGGATGTCCTGCCGCGTTATGTCGACCCAACCGCCAGCATCCTGCGTCTCGGCCAGATGCTCGACCTCAATCGGCGTGTGCGAGACGACTTTCAGCAATTGTTTATGCGACCATACATCATCTTCGCGCGGGGCGATGTTCAGATCGCCCACAAGAATGGATTTTGTAGGCTTCTCGCTGTGGAACCAGTCGCGCATATCTGTGAGGTAGTCGAGTTTCTGACCAAACTTCTCATTCACCTCACGATCCGGCACATCGCCCCCTGCCGGAACATAGAAATTGTGAATGGTTACGCCATTTTCCAACCGTCCGGCAATATGACGCGCATGGCCAAGGCCGGCGAAATCCTTGTCGCCGACTTCCTCAATCGGCAGGCGCGACAGGATGGCGACACCGTTATAGCCCTTCTGTCCGCGCGCAACCATGTGCGTATAGCCCAGCGCGGCAAATCCTTCGGTTGGTATCTTTTCGACCGGCGACTTGCACTCTTGCAGGCACAGAATATCCGGGGCCTCTTCTTTCAGCAATTTCAGCACGATAGGCTCTCGCAAGCGGACCGAGTTGATGTTCCAAGTGGCAAGGGTAAAGGGCATAGCGGAGGATTCCTTTGTCGCAATTGGCCGGAGGTTAACGCGGTGTAGCAGAGGTTGCCATGAGAAAAGACCGTCGGTGACACTGCACGCGGCAGGTCTGCGCAAAGCCGCTTCACTTGCTCAAAATGAACCCCTAAGGCAGACTACGGGACAGGTCGGTCTTTCCGCCGGGCCAACAGACACATCGTTCAGCGCCATATGGAGGAACGTGTCATGACATCGAAGACAGCAAGCCCACCCGAGGAGACGGGTGCACCGCGACCGGGTGAATACAAGGTCAATACGTTGACCGCCGCTGATATCACCGCCTCGCTCAAGGCTGGGTTTGCCGACTTTCTGGCGCGCCCTTTTATGAGCGGCTTTTTCGGCCTGTTCTATGCGGTTTTCGGGATTCTGTTTGTGTGGTGCCTGGTCTGGCTTGGCAAGATCTGGATGATCATTCCCGCTGCTGTCGGTTTTCCACTGGTCGCACCCTTCGCGGCTGCCGGGCTTTATGAAATGTCACGACGATTGCAGACCGGAGAGCCGTTTGGCTGGGCAGAGATCCTGACCGTGATGGCCAAGCAGCGCAAGCGAGAGATGGGCTGGATGGCCTTTGTTACCCTGTTCATCTTCTGGGTGTGGACCTACCAGATCCGGCTATGGCTGGCGATCATTCTGCAGGATGCGTCCTTTTCGGACTTTGGCGGGTTTTTGAACACTGTATTCCTTACACCGCAAGGCTGGACCTTCCTTGCCATAGGAACCTGCGTCGGCGCGGCTTTGTCTGCGGTACTGTTCTCGGTCACCGTAGTTGCCATGCCCATGTTGCTGGACCGAGATACCAATTTCGTGTCCGCCATGCTGACCTCGGTCCGTGTGGTCACCGAAAATCCGGTGGTGATGCTCAGCTGGGCTGCGATCATCTCGGTCACTGTGCTGCTCTCACTGGTACCGGCCTTTCTGGGCCTGATCTTCACCCTTCCGATCTTGGGTCACACCACATGGCACCTGTATCAACGCGCCATTCCAGCTGATGACGGTTAGACTGCCTGTGATACCTGCATGGATAAAAACTGTATCTACAGCGATGAATTCAAACAACTTTCTCGTGTTTTCGAATTGATGCTGCACAGACGATAGACAGCCAAATCAATAATACAAACGCGACAAGGCCAAATGCAGCTGCATACATTCCTCTGAGTACTAAAATGATCAGAGGCGCGAAAAAGAAGAAAGGCGCTAAACCTGTGTACATTCCGAGAATGAAATCCGCCCAAATCGGAATTTCAACGCTTTGATCACAACGATTGCATTGTTTGTCACCGCCATCTGCAATTTGAATTTTTTCTCGTAGTGAAAATGTTCCGCCGCAGTGAAACGGGCAACTTTTTCTCATGAAAATCATATAGATATCCGCGCAATAGGCGATCTTCTCAAAATCTTTGAGTCAGGCCAAAACTTGAGTATTCGCCTATTGTTTATACCCGTACTTAGCGCCAATACACGATGCTACGAAGCCGTTTGCGCAAAAAAAGCCGGGCCATCAGGCCCGGCAGTCCAACAGGGAGGTACATGTCATAACCCGGACATGCGCGGGATGGGGTATGTTATCTCACCTATACGGTATCACTTTGATCCACATCATTCTAGCTTGGATCAAGACACCAGACGATATCCGCCGGATTCTGTGACCAAAAGGCGCGCATTCGACGGATCAGGCTCGATTTTCTGCCGCAAGCGATAGATATGTGTCTCTAATGTGTGGGTTGTAACCCCCGCATTATAGCCCCAGACCTCGTGCAGCAGCACATCGCGGGCCACCACGCCATCGGTCGAGCGATAGAGGAATTTCAGAATGTTCGTCTCTTTCTCGGTCAGACGAATCTTGCGGTCATCTTCGGTGATCAGCATTTTCATGGCTGGCTTGAACGTATAGGGGCCCAGAACAAAGACGGCGTCTTCGGATTGCTCATGCTGGCGCAGTTGCGCGCGAATGCGGGCCAAAAGAACCGGGAATTTGAACGGTTTGGTGACATAGTCATTGGCGCCCGCATCCAGACCCAAGATCGTATCCGCATCGCTGTCATGACCTGTCAGCATGAGGACCGGGCTTTTGACCCCTTGCTTGCGCATCAGGCGGCACAGCTCACGTCCGTCTGTGTCGGGAAGACCAACATCAAGGATGACCAGGTCATAGATCGCTTCGCGTGCGCGTTCCATTGCGGATGCTCCGTCCGACGCTTCGAAAACGTCGAAATCTTCGGTCATCACAAGTTGCTCGCTAAGCGCCTCGCGCAGATCTTCATCGTCATCCACCAGCAGGATTTTCTTGAGCTGAGCCATGTCCGGTCCTCCTTCGTCCTGTCAATCAATTGCGCGCGCTCGCGTCAATCAACAAGGTTTACTGCAACGGTCTCACGCCCTCGTGTCTGATGTATAGGAAATGTTTCACATTTCTGATCAATCCCGCTAGGAAATGAGCGAAACGTTACAGGGTAACAGGCATGAGTCTTATTCCGGACATCACCGAATTGCTGGCGCGAGCGCGGGCTGATCTGCGTATGGGCGTTCCAGTCGTGCTGGCGGATGATACTGGAAACAGCGTTCTGGCCGTGGCGTGCGAGACACTCAGCCCGCAGCGTCTTGCAGACCTGCGCGCCCTCGGGGATAGCCAGGTGGTGGCGATCACAGGAAGGCGGGCCGAAACCCTCAAAGCACGCGCGTATGATGGCGATCTGGCGCGCGTCATGATTCCGGCTGATGCTGATCATGCATGGGTTCAAGCCGTGGCTGATCCGTCTGATGACCTGAACACCCCGATGAAGGGTCCGTTGATGACCGAGCGGCTAGGCAATGCCAATCTGCACCGCATAGCAATTGCTTTGACCAAATCAGCGCGAATCCTGCCGGCGGCGGTCATCGCACCCATCGAGGATGGCCGCAGTTTTGCAGCCGCCCACGGCCTGACTTGCATTGATCATACGCGCGCGGCCCCGCATCTGGCAGATCGCAGCCCCCTTCGCGAAGTGGTCGCCGCGCGGCTGCCGATGGAGGTGTCCGAGGCCGGACGATTGCATGTTTATCGTCCAGAAGACGGTGGTGAGGAACATTACGCCATTGAAATAGGCCGCCCCGACCGCAGCAAACCGGTTTTGGCCCGATTGCACTCAGCTTGTTTTACAGGTGACCTGATGGGCAGCCTGAAATGCGATTGCGGCCCGCAACTGCGCGGCGCGCTGGCTCAGATGGGGTCCGAGGGCGAAGGGGTTCTGCTCTATCTGAACCAGGAAGGGCGTGGCATCGGGCTTGCAAACAAGATGCGGGCCTATTTTCTGCAGGATCAGGGCTTCGACACGGTTGAGGCCAACCATCGACTTGGGTTTGAGGATGATGAGCGCGATTTTCGCCTGGGTTCGGATATTCTGAAGTCGCTGGGCTTTGGGGCCGTACGGTTGCTGACCAACAACCCGGCGAAGATTGCGATGATGGAACGCACAGGGATTGCTGTAACCGAACGCGTCCCGCTGAAAGTTGGCGAAACAGCGCATAATCGTGCGTATCTGGCGACCAAAGCAGCGAAATCCGGGCATCTGTTGTGAGTCCTGCGGATCTGGTTCTGACGCCGAAAGGCGTGCGTTTTCTTGGACGGATGTTCCCCTGCTCGATCGGCAAAGGTGGTCTAAGCAACGAAAAGCGTGAAGGTGACGGGGCAACGCCTATTGGCGTATTGCACATCGTCGGAATGCTCTATCGTCCCGACCGGTTGGCGCAGCCAACATCTTGGGCCAAACCGATTGGCCCCGGTGACTTTTGGTCGGATGATTCTAGGGATGTGGCCTATAACCATTGGGTCCGGGCACCCTATCCGCACAGCCATGAGAAACTGCGCCGTGCGGACCCTCTATATGATCTGGTGTTGCTGACGGATTGGAACTGGCCCAATGCGGTTCCAGGGTGCGGATCAGCGATTTTTCTGCATCAATGGCGGCGGCGCGGTTATCCGACCGAAGGGTGCCTGGCCTTTCGTCGTAACCATTTGCGTTGGATCGCGCGACATGTGTCACCCGGCACGCGGGTTATTGTGCCTCGGGCCTGACCCGCGCACCAAAAATGGCCGAGCCGATGCGCACATGGGTCGCGCCAAGCGCAATAGCCGATTCAAAATCGCTGCTCATGCCCATCGAAAGTCCGGTCAAACCGTTGCGCTCTGCTATTTTGGCCAGCAAGGCAAAATGCAGCGCAGGTTCTTCATCGACTGGCGGAATGCACATCAAACCTCGGATCGGCAGGTCCAGGCTTTGGCATTCGGTGATGAAAGCGTCGGCCTCTGCAGGCAGTATTCCCGCCTTCTGCTCTTCCTCGCCCGTGTTTACCTGAATAAAAAGGTCAGGGCAGGCCCCGATCTCTTGCGCCAAGCGCGCCAGAGTTTTGGCCAATTTTGGCCTGTCGACCGAATGGATGGCGTTGCAAAGCTGCATTGCTTGGCGCGCTTTGTTTGTCTGCAAAGGGCCAATCAAGTGTAGATCGATACCGTCAAAGCGCTCTTTGAAATCGGGCCACTTAGTCGCGGCTTCCTGAACTCGGTTTTCACCAAAACACCGGTGGCCTTGTTGCAACACGGCTTCGACACGCTCAATTGGCTGCACCTTGGACACTGCGATCAGATCAACAGAGCCCGATGGGCGCCCGGCGGCAGCTTCGGCATTCGAGATTCGTTTGGTGATTTCCTGCAGCGACATTTGCCCCTCGTCCTCTGTTTGCTGCAGAGAAACACGATGCTGCGGCAAAAGAAAAGGGCAGGTCCGAAGACCTGCCCCAGAACTCTGTGTTTTAGATCAACTTAGAAGTTGAACTGAACACCGAAGTCCGCACGTGTCGAAGAGTCCGCGCAGATGTCGCAATCGCTTACACCTACACCACCGCGCAGCGATACACCGCCGCCCAGGTCGTAGATGGCGCCGATGCCGTACTGCTGGGTATCTGCGTCTGCGTTACCGTCGCCGTAAGCAGCGGTCAGGGTCAGAGCCGAACCAACGTTGAAGGCTGCCGACACACCCCATGCAGTGCCATCTGTGGCAGCAATTTGAGTTTGGTCGTCAGCTACGAACACTGTACCCGAGAAATCGCCGAATTCGGCACCCAGGGTCAGAACCAGCAAGCTCGGGTTGGAGCCGCCGAAACCGGCATCAGTTTCACCATAAGCCAGAGCGGCAGTGACGTTGCTGAAGGTGTAGGTCGCGCTCACGTCCCAACGGTCTGCGTCCTGAGGAACACCACCAACGGCAAATGTTGCCTGGTCGTAAGAAGCACCGAATGCAAAGTCACCAACTGCGTACTGGAAGAACACGGCGTTTGAACCGGCGCCAGTCGACGAGAAGGCCAGGAAGCTGTAGTTAACACCCGAATACTGACCGATGAAGCTTTCCAGACCAGGCTCGTTACCGTAGTAGTTTGCCAAGTTGTCGAAGGCACCCGATACGTTGCCAGCGTCAACACGCAAACCGCCGTAGATGACCGAGAAGCGCGCGCCGCTCAGGCTAGCGGCGTTGGCTTCACCGTTGCCGGCGTTTTCGTCAGCTTGCAGACGAACACGAGCCGAGAATTCAACGCCGCCATCAGTTTCAGCATTCCCGTCGATGTTCAGACGGAAGCGCGAGATCAGGATTGTGTTGTCGGTGTCAACAACAGCTGTTGTACCTTGACCGGTGGTTGTCGGAATGTTCGGAACCGAACCAATGCGGTCTTCTTGGTAGCCAATACCAAAACGGCCCAGGCCGCTGAAGTTGATTTCGGCGGATGCAACGCCGGCGGTGGCAATCAGCGCAGTCGTTGCGAAGAGAACTTTTTTCATCTTGTTTCCCTCGGTTAAAAGTTTTTCTACTCGACGAGCGCACAGCACACGTCTCAGCACGGGAACCGTTTCGCTCTTTTTCCCCCCTTTACGCAAGCTTGGCATATTAGGACTGCCGTCTTTCGGCCTAAATTGGTGCAAGGATGTCACAGTCGGTTTTGACCGCATTCACGCCTTCGGGCGCGCAAGCATCTAAAGAATACACTTGTTGCAGGTCGGGTCCTTCTCTAGGAGTATGGCGAACAAGTTAAAACAAGCGATACAGGACTTTCTGACGATGCGCCTGATGACGATTATGGGTTTGGTGATTGCAAGCGTCACGGTCTCAGCCTGCGGAGCCCCGCCCCCCGGGGATGCCAGTGTTTTAACGGTCGACGGCAGTTCTACCGAAGAGCGTGAGCTGAATGATCCGAATCGTACGTCGATATGGGATGTCTTTGGACCGAACAATAATGAGCAGATCACCAACGTGAACCGGTATCTATGGACGGCATCGTTGGATATTCTCAACTTCCTGCCGATTCAAGAGGTTGATCCGTTCACCGGCGTGATTGTTACCGGCTACGGCACACCGCCCGGTGGCGGGCGCTCATATCGGGCCACGGTACATATCAGCGATCCTGCGCTTGCGGCGCGCTCGCTTTCGGTTGCATTGCAAACCAGCGGTGGCGCACCTGTGAGTGCTGCAACCACGCGTGCGGTTGAAGACGCGATTCTGTCACGTGCCCGCCAGCTACGCATCGCAGACAGTAAGTTCTAGCAACCCGCCGAAAATCACACTATTACCACGCCGGGTTCTCACCCGGCGTTTTCATTCACCAAGGACCGCACAATGTCGCGCTATTCGGCCAACGAAATCGAAGCAAAATGGCAAGAGGCCTGGGACAAGGCCGGAATCTTTGTCGCCAATCACAAGGCGGACAAGCCGAAATATTATGTGCTTGAGATGTTCCCCTACCCGTCCGGCCGAATCCATATGGGGCATGTGCGCAACTATACGATGGGCGACGTCATCGCCCGCCACAAGCTGGCAACCGGCCACAACGTGCTGCACCCAATGGGATGGGACGCGTTTGGCATGCCTGCCGAAAACGCGGCAATGGCCAGCGGCGGCCACCCGAAGGACTGGACCTACAGCAACATCGCCGACATGCGCGGTCAGATGAAGCCGCTGGGTCTGTCGATCGATTGGTCGCGCGAATTTGCCACATGCGACCCGGAATATTACGGCCAGCAGCAGGCGTTGTTTCTGGACATGCTCGAGGCCGGGTTGGTCTATCGCAAGAACGCGGTGGTAAACTGGGACCCGGTCGATATGACCGTTCTGGCCAATGAGCAGGTGGAAAACGGCCGTGGCTGGCGCTCGGGCGCTTTGGTGGAGCGTCGCGAGCTGACACAATGGTTCTTCAAGATCTCGGATTACTCCGAGGAATTGCTGAGCGCACTCGACACGCTGGACAACTGGCCTGCCAAGGTGCGGCTGATGCAGGAGAACTGGATCGGCAAGTCGCGTGGTCTGCAATTTGGGTTCGAACGCACCGATGGCGAGGAACCGATCACCGTCTACACCACCCGGCCCGACACTCTGATGGGCGCATCTTTCGTCGGGATTTCACCGGATCACCCGATTGCCAAGCAGCTTGAGGCCGAAAGCCCCGAAGTCGCTGAATTTGTTGCGGAATGCCGCAAAGGCGGAACGACAGAAGAGGCAATTGAGACGGCCGAGAAGCTGGGCTATGACACCGGCATAAAGGTCAAGCACCCGCTGGATCCGAATTGGGAGCTGCCGGTCTGGATCGCCAATTTCATCCTGATGGACTATGGCACTGGCGCGATCTTTGCCTGCCCGGCCCACGATCAGCGCGACCTGGATTTCTGCCGGAAATACGACCTGCCGGTGATCGATACTTTCTTTGCGCTCGAGGATGACACACCCGTCGACAAAATCGCTTTTGTTCCACCCAAGACCGAAAAGGTCCGCTGGGTGAACCATTTCGCTGGTTTGACCGAAGCCACCGGAGATGAAGCGATCAACGCAACAGTGGATTTCGCCGAGAAGGCCGGTTGGGGCGAAGGTGTAACCAAATACCGCCTGCGCGATTGGGGCCTCAGCCGTCAGCGTTACTGGGGCTGCCCGATTCCCGTGGTTCATTGCGATACGTGCGGCACGGTGCCCGAGAAGAAAGAAAACCTGCCGATCCAGCTGCCCTACGACAATGGCGATGGCAATCCGATCGACTTTTCGATCCCAGGCAACCCGTTGGACCGCCACCCGAACTGGCGCGATTGTGCCTGCCCGGCCTGCGGTGCGCCTGCCAAGCGCGAAACCGACACGATGGACACGTTTGTCGATTCGTCCTGGTATTTCGCCCGTTTCACCGCGCCCCGCGCCGAAACCCCGACCGATCTGGCCGAGGCCGAATACTGGATGAATGTCGATCAGTATATTGGTGGCATTGAGCACGCGATTTTGCACCTGCTCTATTCACGGTTCTTTGCGCGGGCGATGAATGTCACCGGAAACTTGCCGAAGAAAGCCATCGAGCCCTTTGATGCCCTGTTTACGCAGGGAATGGTGACGCATGAGATCTACCAGACTAGGGACAAAAACGACCGCCCCGTCTATCACCTGCCCGAAGAGGTAACGGATGGTAAGCTGGCAGATGGCACCGAGGTCGAGATCATCCCTTCGGCCAAAATGTCGAAATCCAAAAAGAATGTGGTCGACCCCGTCAGCATCATCTCCGCCTTTGGTGCCGACACAGCGCGCTGGTTCGTGCTGTCCGATTCGCCACCCGAGCGCGACGTGGAATGGACCGCCTCGGGCGCTGAAGCCGCTTTCAAGCACCTCAGCCGTGTGCACCGCATAGCCTCCGAGATCGTCGACTCAGACATTCCCGCCAATGCAGAGGACAAAATCCTGCTGCGCGAGATGCACAAGGCCATCCACGACGTGTCGGGCGGCGTCGAATCCTTTGGCTTCAATGCCTCGATCGCCAAGCTCTATGCCTTCACCAACACATTGGCGAAGTCCAAGGCCGGGACCGATGCGAAACGCCAGGCCGCCAAAACCCTGGCGCAACTGATGTCGCCGATGACACCTCACCTGTCCGAAGAGCTTTGGCAGATGCTGGGCGGCGAAGGGCTCGTTGCCACGGCCCCCTGGCCTGTCGCAGATGAGGCGATGCTGGTCGATGACACGGTGACCTTGCCAATTCAGGTCAACGGCAAGCGCCGCGCGGAAATCAGCGTGGCCAAGGATTTGCCCAAGGACGAGGTTGAAAAACTGGCGCTCAGCACCGAAGCTGTGCAAAGGGCGCTGGACGGCGCCACACCCAAGAAAGTGATCGTTGTTCCGGGCCGGATCGTGAATGTCGTCGTTTAATCGCAGATCCCTGTTGCTTATGCCGCTGGCGCTAGCCGCCTGCGGGTTCGAGCCGGTTTATGCGCCGGGCGGCGCGGGTGATACGCTGAACGGACGGGTGAAAGTATCTGCGCCAAACTCTGTCGAAAGCTTCTTGCTGGTGCAGAGTCTTGAGCGTCGTTTAGGTCGCAGCGCGACATCGACCAGTGACTTTGCCCTTGCAGTGAACGTCACGACCAACACGCGGGCAGCTTCGATCACAACATCGAACGAGACAGATCGGCTCAATATCGATGGCCGTGCCAATTTCACCCTGACCTCATCCGATACCGGTCAGGTTCTGGCATCGGGCCAAGTGTCGGATTTTGTGTCTTATTCAGCAGCGGGTTCGACCGTATCTGCACTGGCCGATGAACGGGCGGCGCGGGAGCGGTTGATGGTGATTCTGTCAGATCAAATCGTGAATCGCCTCTATGCCGCGCCCGGTCTTGCCTCATGAAGCTGAGCCCGCGTGAGGCCGAAGGGTATTTCGCCAAGCCGGACGCAGGCAAAACAGGTCTGCTGATCTACGGCGCAGATGGCATGCGCGTGGCGCTGAAGCGTCAACAAGTGCTGGCGGCATTGCTCGGCCCCGGAGCTGAGGAAGAGATGCGTCTGACACGGATGCCCGGATCAGATCTGCGCGGCGACCCAACTTTGGTGCTTGATGCGATCAAAGCGGTGGGGTTCTTTCCTGGCCCGCGTGCGGTCTTTGTCGAAGACACGACCGACGCAGCAGCCCCGGCACTGATATCCGCGCTGGAGGATTGGGCCCCCGGCGACGCGCAGATCATCGTGACAGCTGGTCAACTCAAACCCAGCTCGAAGATTCGCAAGGCATTCGAGAGCCACGCGAACGCCTATGCCGTTGGTATCTATGATGATCCCCCGTCGCGCGCCGAAGTTGAGCGTATTGTCAGCACCGCCGGGTTGCAAAATGTACCGCGCGACATGATGGCAGCCCTGAGTGAGCTGGCCGTGAGCCTCAGCCCCGGTGATTTTGCGCAGACTGTCGAAAAGCTTTCGCTTTACAAGCGTGATGACCCAAGTGAGTTGAGCATTGATGACATCGAAGCCTGCGCGCCGCAATCCAACGAGGCAGCCCTGGACGATGTTCTGAACGTGGTGGCCGAAGGGCAACCCGGTCAGATCGGGCCGCTGATCCGCCGGTTGCAGGCGCAAGGGACCAATGGGGTCACGTTGTGTATCGGGGCGACCCGGCATTTTCGCACGCTTTACGCTTGTGCATCGGACCCGGGCGGTGCGGCCCAGGGAATCGGCAAACTGCGCCCGCCGGTTTATGGCAAGCGGCGGGACCGGATCTTGCGACAGGCGCAGGGGTGGGGGGCACCAAAACTGCAGACCGCGCTTAGCGTTCTGACAGATACCGACCTGGCGCTGCGCTCGGCCGGGCAAACCGCTCCGGCCATGGCCTTGGTCGAGCGTGCCATGATCCGCCTGGCGATGCTTGCGCGGTCACGCTGAGAAAGGGTTTCGCTTGACCCGGCCCCTAGCGTCAGCACACTGCGCAAAGGCAATCAGCAGGATAAACGCATGTACAAGCTTTACGGCCCCGTCATGACCCGCACATCGCGGGTGATCTGGATGTTGGAAGAGATCGGCGCGCCATATGAGTTAGAGCCCGCTGCGCCTCGGACACCCGAAATCTGGGCCCTGAACCCCTCGGGAAAGGTTCCGGTACTGATCGACGGTGACCGCGCCATTTCCGACAGTTCAGCCATTACGACGTATCTGGCGGACAAACATGGGGCCTTGACCTATCCGGCTGGCACTCTTGAGCGGGCCGAGCAAGATGCGCTGTTCCACACCATTCTGGATGAGATCGACGCCGTTTTGTGGGTGGCTGCGCGCCACAGTTTCATACTGCCGGAAGACAAGCGGGTTCCGGCCATTCGCGCGTCAGTCGAATGGGAGTTTGATCGTAATTTCCAACGGCTGGAAAAGCGCTTTAAAGGTCCGTTCCTGATGGGCGACAAGATGACCATCGCCGATATCTTGCTGATCCACTGCATGAGCTGGGCCCGAAACTCTGGCTTCCCCCTGAACTCGGATGTTCTGAGCGCCTATGGCAAAGAAATGCGCGCGCGACCGGCCCATATGAGAATGGCCGAGATGGCGGCAAAAGCCTAACCCAGCAAGCGCTGATCAAGCCAATCTGCGGCGGCGCGCCCCGCCCAACGCCCGGTGGCCAAACAGGCCGTCAGCAGATAGCCCCCTGTGGGCGCTTCCCAGTCCAGCATCTCCCCGGCGCAGAACACGCCCGGCAAAGCTTTCAGCATCAAAGTGTCGTCCACCGCGTCGCGCGTCACCCCCCCAGCGGTCGAGATCGCCTCATCCATTGGGCGCAGACCGGCGTGGTGGATTGGCAGGTGTTTCAGAAGCTCGGGCACGTCCTGTGCCGTTCCTTGGGTTTTGGACATCTCGTGAAACAAAGCGATTTTCTGAGGTGTCAGCCGCAGCGTGTTCTTAAACCAATGGGTCAGCGTCGCCTTGGGTTTCTTTGCCCGCCAACGATCACGCAGGACGTCCAGCGTGACGTCGGGAAGAAGTTCGGCGACTAAGGGCGCACCACTGCGTAACTCTGGCGTCAGCGGGTAGAGCCCCCCACCCTCCAGCCCCTTGGCGGAAATCGTGGCCTCTCCGCGACTGGTTTGATCCCCCGCGCTCCAGCGCACTGATTTCAGCGCAGACCCAAAATGGGGGTGCATATGGGGGCTCCAATCCATCGACAGGGCCGCATTTGCTGGGGCGAACGGCTGCAAGGAAACCCCGCGCTGCGCCAAAAGCTCGGCCCAAGCACCGTCCGAACCCAACCGCGCCCAGCTGGCCCCGCCCATCGCAAGAACAGTGGCATTCGGCTGAATGTGCTGCACGCCCTCAGGTGTTTCAAACAGAAGGTCTTTGCCGTCCCATCCAGCCCAGCGCCAACGCGTTTGGATCTGCACGCCTGCGTTGGTCAATTCAGCCAGCCACGCTCGCAAAAGCGGCGAGGCTTTCATCACCGTCGGAAACACCCGGCCTGTTGATCCGCTGAACAGCTCTTGCCCCAAATCACGGGCCCAATCTTGAACGCCTTTGGCATCCATTTCGCCTATAATCGGTCGCAGCCATTCCGCGGCTGGCCCGTAGGCGTTGATCAGTTTGTCAAAGGGCTCGTCTTTGGTCAGGTTCAGGCCCGATTTTCCCGCCATCAGGAATTTGCGTGCAACCGAAGGCTTGGCTTCGGCCACCAAAACGCTGTGCCCGGCAGCGGCCAGCTGCGTGGCGGCCATCAACCCGGCGGGTCCTGCCCCGATCACTACTGCCTGCGCCATTGCTGCCCTCTTGCCTTCGCCCTGTTTCCACGCGAGTTTCTTGCGATGACCGATGGTACACCGACCTGCCCGCTTTGCGACCGCCCGATCCCCGAGGGCGGTGGCAGCCTGCACCATCTGATCCCAAAACTCAAAGGAGGCAAGGGCGGGCCAACGGTTCTGCTGCACAAGATTTGCCACAAGGAAGTGCACGCAACCCTGACTGAGGCCGAGCTGGCCCGCAGCTACTACACGGTTGAAAGCCTGCGCAGCCACCCCCGGCTTGAGAAATTTCTGACCTGGGTTCGAAAACGCCCGCCCGGGTTTCAATCGAAAGTGCCGGGCAAGCGGCGGGGGCGGTGATTAGTTCCGAAAGATCGGTGTGTCGCGGCCCTCGATTTCAATGCCTTGATAGTCAGGCACCGGCGCAAATTGCGCATCGGTAATATGCTGAAATTCCAAGTTTGTATAAGGGCGCTTCCACAACCATTCGCGGTTCTCCACGGCCCACAGATCGGCATCGGGTGGAGTTTCGTCGGTGAAGGCATAGAAATGCAGATCAAAGCCATAATCCGCCACATCCTGCACTGACAGCAGGCGCATTCCCAAACGACGGCATATCGCGTCCTCTGCCGCAATATCACCGGTGCGCAGGGTGATCTGGCCAATCGTGGCCTCTGCGAATGGGGCATCAGGATCGCCGGCACCTTCAGGCCGATTGCCTTCGAAATCCTGTTGCAAAAGTTCGATCTCGAACCCTGCGGGGTCACTCAGGTGGCACATATAACCAATGTCCTGAAACTGGCGTGGGGTGCTGACCGGAACGCCTAAGTCGTTCAAGTGCCGGGCCGCCAGATCGACATTCGGCAAGGTAATTCCGATCTTCCAATACCGTTGACCCCGATCCGCCGTGAAGCCTCCACCACCCGGTAGCAGCAGCAGATCAGCGCCCACACCGGCATAGCCGACGCGCCGGGCCTCACCATCGGCTTGGATCCGCATGCCCAGCAGATCGCGGTAGAACCTGGCCAATCCTTCCGGATCGGCCACGCGCAGCTTTAGGGCCGACATCCTCATCGGCACTGCTCGGCGATCCCTGCCGCGATCTCAGGTTTGGCCGCCAGACTGTCGGCCACTAGAGCGCGCGCCGTCGGCATCAAAGCGTCAGGCTCGACGACGCGATCAATCAAGCCAAACTCGTAAGCCTCGGCTGCAGTGATCTTTTGTCCGGCCATCAGGATCAGCTTAGTCCGCGCCGGGCCAATCAAGGCGGACATACGCTTTGGATCCGAGGGCTGAGGCAAAAAGCCCAGCTTCATCACCGGGTAGAACACTTTGGCCTCGGGTACAGCGATGCGCAGATCGCAGGCCAAGACCATGCCGTTTGCACCTCCGGCCAGCGTGCCGTTCAGGGCGGCGACCGTCAGGCAAGGCAATGCGGCAATCGCACCCGACAGCTTTTCCCACAGGTCTGATGTGGCAAGCCCTGCGCGTGCCTCATCCAGATCAGCCCCGGCGCTGAATACCCTGCCTTTGCCTGTCAGGATCAAGGCCCGCGCCTCTGTCGCATCTTGGGCAATTTGCAATAGATCGGACAGCATCGCGCCGGTCAGCGCATTGGCCTTATCGGGGTTGTTCAGCGTGACAATCCAAAGCCCGTCTTCCTTGGTCAGGTCGATCACGCAAGACCGACCCGCGCCCGAATGTCTTCGTTGCGCAATGAAATCTCGGTGCCCAGAAACTCATCCGCGTCGCCTGAGCACATCCAAAGCAGCGCGTGGGCGGGCCAGTCAGCCGGGATATGGTCATCCCAATCCAACTGGCTTACGGGATTGATACCGCTGGCCTTGATCACCCGCTGCATATCGGTCGCGACCGTACCAGGGGAAAGACCCATCGCGCGGATACCATGATGCGCCGCTTCCAGATGCAGGCACTCGGTCAGCATCTTGGCCCCGGCTTTGGACGCGCAATAATGGCTCCAGGCCTCAACAGGGTTCGAGGCCGCACCCGAGGACACGGTCAGCACCGTCCCACCCCCAGCCGCGCGCATGACGGGCAATGCCGCGCGCATTCCGTAGAAGACGCCTTTCAGGTTGATGTCAATCGCCGCGCTCCAAGCCGCCACATCAGCATTGGACAAATGAAAAATCGGATCAATGACCCCGGCATTGCCGACCAGAACATCCAGCCCGCCAAACCGGTCAACGCAATCAGCGACCGCCTGTTCGACCTGCGCAAAATCGCTCACGTCGCAGCTGAGCGCCATTGCATTCTCGCCCAGCGCTGCCGCCAAGGCGTTAATTTGATCGCCGCTGCGCGCAACCAGAACCACATTGGCCCCTGCTGCGGCAAATACGCGCCCTGCTTCAGCTCCGATACCGCGGCTGGCGCCCGTAATCAGTACAGTTTTTCCCTGCATCGACATATGCTAATCCCTTGGATCCAAATTCTTCGCCAAGTCGTAACGTGCAAAAGGGGAATAGGTCCACCCCTTGCCCCTTGACGGCGCTAACGGCAGGCACGACGATGCCGTCAAATTTGATTGAGAAGGGTTCTCCTATGTCTGTTTTCCTCCACCGCAGTTGCGGCGCGGTACTGGCCTATGCTGTGGTTGCACAAGGCGCATTTGCTGACGTCACCGCCAAGGATGTTTGGGCCGATTGGCAATCATACATGGCCAGCGTCGGGTATACTGTCACCGGCGACGAGGCCACGTCGGGCAATGTCACGACAATTTCGAACATGGTCATGGCCTTGGATTTGCCAGACACCGATGGGCAGATCGAAATCACCATGCCCGAAATGACAATGACGGAAAACGGCGACGGTACAGTCAGCCTGAACTTCCCCGAAAGCTTTCCGATCGTTCTGAGCGGCGCCGGAGAAGGTGAAGAGTTTTCTGCTGAAATTCAGTATACCAATTCCGGTTTGTCGATGGACGTTTCCGGAACACCCGAAGATATCGTCTATGATTATGTCGCGGATAACCTGACCCTGGATTTGACTTCAATCACGGTTGGCGACGAAACCATCCCGCAAGACGCTATGGGCGCGAATATTTCTATCAATAACGTGACGGGCAAGACCCGCATGCTGGTTGGCGAAAAACGCGATGTTGATCAAAGTTTCACCGCAAGTGACGCCACCTACGCATTTGTGTTCGACGATCCTGAAAGCGATGACGCCGGACAGATCCGCGGCCAAATGGGACAATTGGTGATGGAAGGTAAATCGACCATTCCAACCAATGTGGACACGACCGATGTTCAGGCCTTCTATGACGCTGGTTTCTCGGGCGAAGGCTCTTTCACCTATGGGTCAGGCAGTGCGGAAGTCCAAGGCACTGCCGAAGGCGAAAGCTTTTCTCTGAGCAGTAGTTCCGAGGGTGGTCGCCTTGCCGGCAGCATCGACGCGGGACATCTTGCCTACGATGTTGAACAGAACAGCGCCAAAGTCGCAGTGACCACAGCTGATCTGCCATTCCCGATTGAAGTTGCGATGGAAAAGGCGGGATTCAAATTCGACTTCCCGCTTATGGCCTCGGACGAAATTCAATCGTTCAGCTTCGGCATGAACCTCACCGATTTCACCATGTCGGATGTCCTGTGGAGCCTGTTTGACCCGGCAGGATCCTTGCCACGCGATCCGGCGACCATTGTCGTTGACACAAGCGGAACCGGGAAGGTTCTGGTTGATTTCATGGACGAGGAAGCGGTCGAAACCTTCGCAACCGGCGACGTAACGCCAGGTGAACTGCATTCGCTGAAAATAAACGAACTGCTTGTGTCACTGGTCGGCGCCAAACTGACCGGCGATGGCGATTTCACCTTTGACAACACCAACACCCAGGCCTTTGGCGGGATGCCGACGCCTGCGGGTGTCGCCAATTTGCAATTGGTGGGCGCCAACGCACTGATCGACAAGTTGATCGGTATGGGATTGATCACCGAGAATGACGCGCTTGGGGCGCGTATGATGATGGGTCTGATGGCCGTACCGGGCGAAGAGCCTGACACGTTGAATTCAAAGATCGAATTCACAGAGGATGGCCAGATCCTCGCGAATGGCCAGCGTCTGAAGTAATTTCTCGGGGAAGGCGGAGTGCCTGCCTTCCCCAATCATTTTCTAACGTCGTCCAATACGACGAAATAAGACAGATCCACCACGACTGACCCGCTGGTCATAAACAAAACCCAAGTCGGACAGGCAGTCGAAACACGCCTTTATTCCTCGCAGCCCGATCTTGCGGGTATGCACTTCCAGATAGACTTTCTGGACATTTGCCAGATCCAGACCGTCAAACAGAGCTTTCTCACCGCCCTCGATATCGACTATCAGAACATTTGCGTCGGTGTCGCGTAGAACTCGTGTTAGTGGCAGCTGCGAAACCTGCGCTTGTGAAACGAAGTCGGGCTTGGCGTCCAGAGATGACGACCAAAAGGGATCGCGTATGTAGAATGTAGCGGTGCCGTCGATCTGAGGGTCTGCGCTGGCAACGGCATTCATAACCTCGCCCCCCGCAAGATCATTGGCCCCATGCACCCGTTTTATGAAGGCACATAGGGTGGGGTTTGCCTCGATACAGGTGACCTGCTGCACGCCAAGCTTTTTCATCAGAAAGGACGAGATAAAACCAATGCCCGCACCCAGTTCAACCACCCGATCAGCGGGATCGATGAACTTGGGCAGGCCGTTCATCTCATCCTTTTCATAGCGCCCGGCAACGATTGAGCGTTTCACCTGCGGGGCGATGATTGCGGGATCGTCTGGGATTAATACCCCGTGCAAGTCAAGATGGTCCGACATTGAAATCCTCTGCTCGTTTTCATCCTAAATAACGGCAAAGCGCCAGCGCGGCTATATCTCAACTGTTTGTCAAACCCTGTGGATAGCCCGGCAAAACGCCCGGTAAATTGGCTTCGACCCTTGCGGGCTTGCCCGCGCAAGGCTAGGTCCAATTGAATCAGACCGGAGGCCGCATGACCCGAACACCCGAAGACATCAGCCATCAGTTGTTGGACGCCGCGCGCAAGGCCGGGGCCGAGGCGGCAGACGCCATCGTGATCGACGGCACCTCGGTTTCCGTCGAAGTGCGCGAAGGGGCTTTGGAGCACGCCGAACGGGCCGAGGGCACGGATCTGGGTCTGCGGGTGTTTCTGGGCAAACAGCAGGCGATCGTGTCCAGTTCGGACAGCCGCCCAGAAACTCTGGCCGCAATGGCCGAGCGGGCCGTGGCCATGGCCAAAGAAGCGCCGGAGGATCCGTTTACTGGGCTGGCGGCTGCAGACCAGCTGATTCAAGATTGGGATCTGAACGCGCTAGAGCTTTGTGATCCTTCACCGGAGCCCACAGCCGAAGTGCTGATGCAGGATGCGCTACAAGCCGAGGCTGCGGCCATGGCAGTGGAAGGTGTCAGTCAGGTCTCGGATTCGGCGGCAGGGTACGGCATGCACCGGGTTCACCTGTCTGCGACCAATGGCTTCTCGGGCGGTTATGCGCGGACCAGCAGGTCCACATCCTGCGTTGCCATTTCTGGTGAAGGCACCGGGATGGAACGCGACTATGACGGAGACAGCCGCAGTTTTCAGGCCGATTTGCGTGATCCGTCCGAAATCGGGCGGTCTGCTGGGGAACGCGCCGTTTCGCTGGTGGGCGCACGTCAGCCCGAGACCGGGAGCTTTCCTGTCTTGTTTGACGAACGCATTTCCTCATCGCTGATCGGCCACTTGCTGGGGGCCAGCAATGGTGCCGCAATTGCGCGAGGCGCGTCTTGGCTGAAGGACAGTCTGGGCGAACAGGTGCTGCCTGAAACCCTGTCGCTGATCGAAGACCCCCATCGCCCGCGTATTTCGGGTTCGCGGCCCTTTGATGCCGAGGGTCTGCCGACCCGTCGCCGCGCCATTGTGGAAAACGGTGTGCTGACCGGGTGGACGCTCGACCTGTCGAGCGCCCGAAAGCTCGAAATGACCTCAACCGGGAATGCAGCAAGGGGTGTTTCTGGCCCACCGTCACCCAGCAATTGGAACCTCGCCCTCACACAAGGCGAAAAAAGCCGCGCAGACCTGATCCGCGACATGGGTACGGGGCTTTTGGTGACGTCGATGATCGGTTCGACGATCAACCCCAATACCGGAGATTACTCGCGCGGGGCATCTGGGTTCTGGGTTGAAAACGGTGAGATCACCTATCCCGTCAACGAATGTACAATTGCGGGCAACCTGCGCGATATGCTGATGCGCATCATCCCGGCCAATGACGCGCGGACCTATCTGTCGCGGGTGGTTCCATCGATCCTGATCGAAGGGATGACACTTGCCGGCAACTGACCTGTCACTGCTGATCGACGCCGCACTGGAAGCGGGGCAAATCGCGACGCGGTATTCGGGCCCACAAGCGCAGCGCTGGGACAAGCCCGACGGTGCAGGGCCAGTGACCGAGGCGGATCTGGCGGTCAACGAAATGCTGGAGCGCAAGCTGCAATCCGCGCGACCCGGCTATGGCTGGCTTAGCGAAGAGACCGAAGACACGGACGACCGACTGGGCAAAGACGCGGTTTTTATCATCGATCCGATTGACGGCACCCGCAGCTTTGCCGAGGGGTCGAAAACCTGGGCCCATTCGCTTGCCATTGCCGAAAATGGCATTGTGACCGCTGCTGTGATTTATCTGCCGATGCGTGATCTTCTTTACGCCGCCGCCGCTGGGCAGGGCGCCACGCTGAACGGAACTCCGATACAAGTTTCGGAGCCTGAGGGTTTGACCGAAGCGGAGGTGCTTGCAGCCAAGCCAAACCTTGCGCCACACCACTGGCAAGCCGGGAATGTACCGGAATTCAAGCGAGTCTATCGCCCTTCACTGGCATATCGGATGGCGCTTGTTGCGCAGGGCCGGTTTGACGGCATGCTGACATTGCGCCCCAGCTGGGAATGGGACATCGCCGCGGGGGATCTGATCCTGCGTGAGGCGGGTGGCTATTGCACTGACCGTAAAGGCACTGCGCTGCGGTTCAACAATGCACATCCGCGCCTGAACGGCGTATTGGCCGCCGGCGCGCATCTGCATGAAGTGTTGCTTGGGCAACTCGATCAAACCAGCGCCGGGTTGCCTGAATGAGCAAACCCCGCTCTCTCAGCCTTGCGGCGTACCGGATTCTGTCCTGGGGAGTGCCGCAGACAATGGGTCGCGACCTGCCACCGCGACCTGAGGGTGAGCTGCTTTGGCTGCATCTGAACAGCCCCGAGAAATTGCCGGTGATCGAAGACTTCGCCAGCAGGCTTCTGGCTGCGCGACCGGATGTTTCGCTTTTACTGACCGCCCCGTATGACGCAAACATTTCGGATTGGTCCAACAGCCTGTGGCCAGTTGTACCGCTACCGCCTGATCAACCAAGACCGGCGCGCGCTTTTCTGGACCATTGGCAGCCAGATCTTTGCATCTGGATCGGCGGTGGCTTGATGCCAAATCTGATCAACCGCGCGGAAGAAAAAGCCATTCCGATGATCTTGCTCGAAGGCGTCGTCGATCTTGTCATGTCGCGCTCGGGGCGCTGGCTGCCGGATATCACGCGCTTCACGCTGGATTGCTTTGACAGGATTGAGACTTGCAGCGAAAACACGGCCCGCCAAATTCGAAGGTATGGGATTGCTTCGTCGAAGGTTTCTGTATCCTCACCGCTGCGCATTAGCCCTGATCCCCAACCTTGGCCAGAAGATGAGTTGATCGAAACCAACCATGCTTTGGGCGGTCGCCCCGTCTGGCTGGCTGCTTGGGTTCAGGACACCGAGTTCATTTCCGTGCTAAGCGCGCATCGGCAGGCCATGCGGCTGTTGCCAAGGCTTGCCCTGGTTTTGCATGTTGCCGACACTGCAGAAGCCGACCCTTTGAACCGGCGGCTTGAGGCTATGGATTTGCGCTGTTCCAACTGGGACGAAGGACAACAAATTGAAGACAATACGCAAGTCATTCTGACGGCATCGGACGAGGATCTGGGCCTGTGGCACCGGGTGGCCCCCGTGACTTTTATGGGAACATCTCTGGAGCGCGGCGCGACCGGGCAGAACCCTTTGCTGTCGACAGCATTGGGGTCCTCGGTGATCCATGGTCCTTATGTCATCCACCACAGCGACAGCTATCACCGGCTGGATTCGGCGGGTGCGGCGGTGACGGTGCGTACAGCAACAGAGCTGGGCGACGCGGTTGTTGACCTTCTGGCGCCGGATCGCACGGCAGATATGGCACTGGCGGGGTGGGAATTGGTGACCGAAGGTGCGCCGCAGACAGATGATCTGATAGAGTTGGTCCAGCA
This sequence comes from Ruegeria sp. HKCCA6707, assembly GCF_013033515.1. GTDB lineage: Bacteria > Pseudomonadota > Alphaproteobacteria > Rhodobacterales > Rhodobacteraceae > Ruegeria. Next base: position 283,538 of record NZ_WQEG01000002.1, read on the forward strand.
CTATCTGGACAAGGGAAGAGCCAACCGTGCGCGCACCTGATTTTTGGAACATGCCGGCTGACAATCCCGGACTGCGCGCGCGGCTGTTGTCGCCATTGGGCAGCCTTTATGCCGCCGCCACAGCGCGCCGGGTCGCGTCTCGACAGGCCTATAGGCCCGCTATTCCCGTGATATGTGTCGGCAACCTGAACGCGGGCGGAACCGGAAAAACCCCAACCGTGATCTGGCTGTTGGAGGTGTTGCGCGACAGTTGGCACCACCCCCATGTGGTCACGCGCGGGCATGGTGGAGCATTGGACGGGCCTGTGAAGGTCGATCCCAACCAACACAGCGCGGCTGAGGTCGGAGACGAACCTCTGTTGCTGGCCGCCTTCGCCGAAGTCTGGGTCGCCAAGGATCGCGCAGCGGGCGCCAAAGCCGCCGTTGAGGCGGGCGCGACGGTCATCGTGTTGGATGACGGGTTTCAGAACCCAACGGTCGCCAAGGATTTTTCGATCATCGTCGTCGATGCGGCCAATGGCTTCGGGAACGGGCGATGCATCCCCGCAGGCCCTTTGCGAGAGCCGGTAAGCGTCGGTCTGAAACGCGCCGACTTGGTGCTGTCTTTGGGCGCGTCCGACGCACAAGACCAGTTTACACAAAGCTGGGGGAGCGCGATCACCATCCCCAAGGCCAAAGGCGAGGTCACCGCTCTGCAAACCGGGATGGATTGGTCCACAACGCAGGTTTTGGCCTTTGCCGGAATCGGCCACCCGGAAAAGTTCTTTCGCACATTGCGGCAACAAGGGGCCGAGCTGCTGCGCGCCGAAGCCCTGGAAGACCACCAGCCTCTGACACCTGCGCTAATGACACGGCTGGAAAATGAAGCCCGCTTGCTGGGGGCACAAATGGTGACAACGGAAAAGGATGCGGTGCGCCTACCCCGGGCCTTTCGGGCCAAGGTCATCACCTTGCCCGTGCGATTGCAAGTGGCAGAGCACGATCGGGTGAAAGAGATGGTCTTGAACGTCGCCCCTTCGCCCAAGTGACGCCCGGGCCGACCTGAACGGTCACCCGGGCGTATCGTTTAGCTGCCCAGTTCGGCTTCGATCAGCGCTTTGAATTCGTCATAAGACTGGTTGCTGACCTTCTGGCCGTTCACAACAAAGGACGGCGTGGCGCGTACATCATCGCGTTCGGCGTTTTCCTGATACCAAGCCACCAGAGTCTGTGCCTGGGTGCCGTCCTGGAGGCACGCCTCAAGCTGATCGCTGTCGATGCCAGCCAAACGACCGATCTTGCGCAGCTCGTCCACAACCTCGGTCGGCCCCCCTGCGCTGGTCCATTCTGCTTGCCCTTCATAGATCAGGTCGGTGATGCCAAAGAACTTTTCGGGCCCGCCGCAGCGCGCCACCATCGATGCCCACAGGCCATAGCGGTCGAAATACACCTCGCGATAGATGAACTTGACCTTGCCGGTGTCGATGAAATCTTCCTTCAGCTGCTTATACGCACCTTTGTGGAAATTGGCGCAGTGCGGGCAGGTATAGGATGCGTATTCGATGATCTCGACTGGCGCATCCTCGGCACCTTGTACCATTTCGACAATAGTCGATGTATCCAGTTCGGTTTCCTGTGCCTGAGCGCTGCTGATCAGCGGATAGGCAGTTGGCGACGAGCTTGACGACGACAGCAAATAGCCACCCGCGGCCACGGCAGCAGCCGCACAAATTCCCAATGCAATACGGCTCATTCTCAGCCCTTTCTCAGCGTTTTTGTTTGGATAAAACGTTGCGACCCAATCGTTCAAGGGCCGCACGCAGATCGCCATCGTGAATATCGCGTGACACTTTGTCCGCCTCGGCGGCGATCTCGGGGGATAGTTTGGGTTTCGCCGGTTTCGGCTTGTGATCGAAACTGGCCTGCCCCTCGGCAAATCCGGTCGGAGCGGTCTGGGTGATGCGCACCCGGCTGATGGCGTTGAACCCGTAAACAGCGTTGACCTTGTCGCGCAATTGCTCGCGCTGCATATCCAGCATTGCGGCTTGTGGTCCGGTGGTCAGCACCGTCAGCGTAGCGCCAAAACCGCCTTTGCCATAACCCACTTTCACGGGTTGCGCGACGGCGGCGATATCCTGGCCCACGATCTCGGCCCAATGGGTCAACAGGCGCGACACGGCGAAGCCCCGGCTTTCACCGGCCCGCCTAATCTGGTCGTTCAGCAAAGTCGCGGTGCGTTTGAACCCGCGGGTCGAAGAACGTCTGCGCTGCATCTGGTTTCAATCTCCTGCACACCTATTGTAATGGGCAAAGACCCGGGTGCCAGCAAAACCCGACAGGGAGATGGATAAATCTTGCGTGACAGCACTGAATTTGACGTGAGCAACGCTCTGTTGCTGTGGTACGACCGCCACGCGCGCGAGATGCCCTGGCGCATTGGGCCTGCTGAGCGCGCCGCAGGTGTGCAGCCCGACCCTTACCGCGTCTGGCTGTCCGAGGTCATGCTGCAACAAACCACCGTGGCCGCAGTGCGGGACTATTTCCAACGGTTTACCCAACGCTGGCCGGACGTCACCGCTTTGGCCGCAGCCCCCGATGATCAGGTGATGGCCGAATGGGCCGGGCTGGGATATTACGCGCGAGCGCGGAACCTGCTGAAATGCGCGCGCGTGGTTGCCGATGAACGCGGGGGGCAATTCCCCGACACATATGAAGAACTGCTGAAATTGCCCGGTGTCGGCCCCTATACCGCTGCGGCGATTGCAGCGATTGCCTTTGACCACCCCGAGACGGTTCTGGACGGCAATGTCGAACGCGTAATGGCGCGGCTATACGATATCCACGACCCTCTGCCGGGCTCAAAACCGATCCTCAAAGCTAAAGCCGAGGCCCTGACGCCCAACGCGCGACCCGGGGATTACGCGCAAGCTGTGATGGATATGGGGGCCACGATTTGCACCCCCAAATCCCCGGCCTGCGGGATCTGCGTTCTGCGTGAACCCTGCCGGGCGCGCATCGCCGGTACACAATCGGAACTGCCGAAAAAGACCCCGAAACAGCCCAAACCCACACGGTATGGCCATATCTATATCGCGCGCCGCGCGGACGGTGCTTTGCTTATGGAACGCCGCCCTGACAAGGGGCTTTTGGGCGGGATGCTGGGCTGGCCGGGTTCTGACTGGTCAGAAGCCCCTGCCGAAGCCCCGCCTTTCACCGCCAACTGGCAGCGTTTGTCAGGTGAGGTTCGACACACCTTCACCCATTTCCACCTGATCCTGCAGGTTTGGAGCGCGGATCTTCCGCACAGTTTTCAAAGCGACGCGTTGCTGGTGATCGAAAAGCATGCCTTCCGTCCGAGCGACCTGCCGACAGTCATGCGCAAGGCCCATGCCCTGTGGCGCGACCGCTGACCCCCATAATTAACCCGTTGTGCCCGGGCGAAAGAGATGGCTAGCTGGGATAACTTGATCCGAGTACGCCGATGACAACAACCAGCACCCTCTCCCAATGGAAATCTGCCCTGCCCTTCTGGGTCTCTTACCTGCTGATCCCCCTGATCTGGGCAACGGCCTTGGCTGGCGGATGGTGGGTCGCGCTGGTGCCTCTGTCCACATGGTGGGCCTTTGCGGTGCTCGACCGCTTGACCGGCCTCAATCTTGAAAACGCAGACCCCGAAACGCCCGATAGTGTGCTGCCGCGATATATCTTGCTGACCAAGCTCTGGGTGCCAGTACAGTTTCTCACCCTCTACGGGCTGATCTGGTATGCCACCCGCTCGGATCTGTCGGTTCTTGAAAAGATCGGGCTGTTCTTTGGCATGGGCGTCATCTCGGGTACGATTGGTATCAACTACAGCCACGAACTGATGCATCAGAGAAACCGGGTTGAGCGTTGGTTGGGGGATATCCTGCTTGCTATGGTGCTCTATTCTCATTTCCGGTCCGAGCATCTGCTGGTCCATCACCGCTATGTCGGCACGCCACGCGATCCGGTAACCGCCCGATATAACGAAGGGTTTCACCGGTTTTACCCCAGGGTTCTGAAACAAAGCCTGCTGTCCGCGTTTCAGGCCGAGCGCAACAAGCTTGGGCGCAACGACCGGCCCTGGACTGACCCCGCAAACCCTTTCTGGCGCTATTGGGCCCTGCAAGCGGGAATGCTGCTCTTGGCCCTGCTGATCGGAGGTTGGAGTGGCCTCGCCTTGTTCCTCATCCAGGCCGGAACCGCGATCTGGCAGCTTGAGCTGGTGAACTATGTCGAACATTACGGCCTGACTCGCAAATATTTGGGCGAGGGGAAATACGAACATGTTCATCCGCGCCACTCGTGGAATGCTTCACAGAAGGCGTCCAATTGGTTGCTGATCAACCTGCAACGCCATTCGGATCACCACTACAAGCCCAACCGTCGTTTTCCCCTGTTGCAACACCATTCACAGGACGCTGCACCACAATTGCCCCATGGCTATCCGGTCATGACCATTGCCGCGATGATACCACCGCTCTGGCGTCGGATCATGAACCCAAGGGTTCGGGCTTGGCGCAAGCAGTATTATCCCGAAATCACCGATTGGCAGCCCTACAACAAAAGCGAAAACCCGCAGCCCCACGCCTGACCGCAGCGTGCGCAAGCGCGCTGCCCGGCCCAACGGTCGGGCCTGCATCTATGATGCTGGCGCGCCCGGCGGGAGCCCCTCTGCCCCAGCCACCCAGACATCCATCGGTGTGGCAATCCCACGAACAGCCTGCGCTTTGAGCGGCGCAAATCCCGCCATCAAGGGCTCGGCCGTGGGATCTTCCTGCATAACCTGCAGACGTACCGCGTCGCTGATGACGATACGAGCATGTACCTCTCGGGTCAGGGCCTCGAGCTTTGCCGCCACATTGACCGCATCACCAATCACGGCGAATTCCAATCGGTTTGCGCCGATGTCACCCAGAACGACCGCGCCGTAATGCACTCCGATGCCGATGTGAATCTCGGGCTCTCCGGCCCGGCGCCGATCCAGGTTCCATTGATCGACAACATCCGCCATCGCGCGGGCGCAGGACAATGCATTCCGCGCGTCCAAAGGCGTTGTCACGGGGGTGCCAAAGGTCGCCATCAGCCCGTCACCCAGGTATTTGTCCAGCGTCCCATGGTGCCGAAAGACTTCGCGTTCCATACGGGCATGAAACCCGCGCAAAACCTCGATCACGTCATACGGATCACGCCCCGCCGCGTATTTGGTAAACCCGACGATATCGATGAACAACACCGCCACATTCTCTTTGCGGACCTGTTTCAACGGATCGTCATTCTGGCTCAGTTCCTCCACGACGTTCGGCGAAAAATATCGTGAAAGGTTGGCTCGTTCCCGTTCCAACCCGGCATTGCTCAGCAAGAGCCGATTCAGACGGCGCATCGACAAGCCCAGCGTCACGGCCACCATGACGAATACAATGACCTGTTGAACCCGCTGCGGCACCATAAAGCTGTTGGGGTCTAACATGACCTGCAGATCGGGATATCCCTCAAGCGCCGCGTGAACACGGGCGCCCAGTTCCGGGAAAGGGGTCGACACCCACCAGGCGATGACCCACCCAACGGTCCACATCATGGCCGTCCACGAACCGATGGCCACAACCGTGCGCCAGGAATAGGCCAGAGTTCCGGCCGCCAGGATGATGAAGAAATACTGAAAATTGTCGAACCTGTATTGCGTGGCCAAGGGCCGCACATCATCGCTGAATGGGTTTGGTACGATCATACCCAGCGTCATGATCAGCAGATCGACAAAGATCAGCAAAAGCTCGATCCGAGATTGCCCCACACGCCCGGCCCGTTGGATCAGCCAGCCATTGGCGCAGATCAGCAAAAGGATAAAGTGATACCAAAGAACCTCCCATTGGGGGTTCAGAAAGATCAGCAGTATCCCTGTTAACCCCATGGCGACCCACCGCGCCCGCACGGCAAGTTCCAGCCCTTCGCGCTTGTGGCGCTCTAACGCGGCCTCGGTGTATTTGTTGTCCAGGTCATATTCGTCCGGTTGCGAAACAAAGAACCTTCTGGCCCGGCTTGGGCTGGCGGCTGAATCGGTCACGACTCGGATCTCCTTTCGAGGAGCTTTGCACTTGCCCTATGCAATCACCGTTGGGGGGAAAACAAAAGACCCCGCCGAAATCGGCGGGGCAGTTGGTCGTGCCTTGTGTCAGGCCACAGGCACGGGCGGTATCGTTGAACTCAGTTGTGCATCTCGGCTCGGATCTGCTGGCGCAGCACATCGATGGGCACAGTTTTGCCGTCGCGTTTGAAGCACCAATAGGTCCAGCCGTTGCAAGACGGCGCATTCTCCAGATGCGCGCCGACCTGGTGGATCGAGCCTTTGACATTGTCACCCACCAGCGTGCCATCGGCGCGAACCTTGGCCTTGTGGCGCTGGTTCATGGAATACAGTTCTTCGCCCGGTCGCAACATGCCGCGTTCGACCAGTTGGCCGAAGGGCACGCGCGGTTCGGCCCGTTTGCTGGCGCTGACCTCCAGTGCCTCGCGGTCGAACTTGCGGACCTTGGCGATGCGCTTTTCGGCCACTTTGCGATAGCTTTCCTCGCGTTCGATCCCGATAAACTCGCGCCCCAGCATCTTGGCCACGGCCCCGGTTGTTCCAGTGCCAAAGAACGGATCCAGCACCACGTCCCCCGGATTGGTCGAGCCGATCAGCACCCGGTGCAGTAGTGATTCCGGCTTCTGCGTCGGATGCGCCTTGTCACCGTTTTCATCCTTGAGCCGCTCGTGCCCGGTGCAAATCGGCAGCACCCAGTCGCTGCGCATTTGAACACCCTCATTCAACGCTTTCAGCGCCTCATAGTTGAAGGTGTATTTCGCGCCTTCGCGTTTGCTGGCCCAGATCATCGTTTCATGCGCGTTGGTAAACCGCTTGCCACGAAAATTCGGCATCGGGTTCGACTTGCGCCATACGACATCGTTCAGGATCCAATAGCCTGCGTCTTGCAGGGCGGAGCCCACGCGGAAAATGTTGTGATAGGACCCAATCACCCAGATGGCGCCATTCGGCTTGAGCAGACGATGCGCCGCCTTAAGCCAGGCGCGGGTGAACTGATCATAGGCGCCAAAGCTGCTGAATTGATCCCAGTGATCATCCACCGCATCCACCTGAGAATTGTCGGGGCGGTGTAGCTGGCCTTTCAGCTGCAAATTATAGGGCGGATCTGCAAAAATCAGGTCAACCGACGCCTCGGGCAGACTGTTCATCGCCTCGATGCAGTCGCCGGAAAGGATCGTGTTTAAAGGGAGCGCAGCTGCGCCCTTTGTCTTGATTTTGGTCATATCACTGCCTCGGTTCCACGGCGCTTTTGCGCTCATTTGGTTGAGACAAGGATGATTCAAAGATGATTCGCCGTCAAATTCTTTTTTGAATCAGTGACTTACGATTTGCTCTTGATACAAGATATTGTGCACTGGCTTGAACGAACGTCTATGATGTGGGGTCACACCAAGATTTTGCAGCGCTTCGCGGTGCTGTTTTGTCGGATATCCCGCGTTGGCATCCCAGCCATAGCCGGGATGCTGTTGCGCTAAATCCACCATCACCTGATCGCGCCAGTTCTTGGCAATTATGGATGCCGCCGCAATTGAAAGTGACTGCGCATCGCCTTTCACCACCGCTCGCGACGGGATTTTCAAACCGCGTGGGATCATGTTGCCGTCGATCAGCAAATAATCCGGGGCCGGGTTCAGCGCTTCGACGGCGCGGATCATCGCGATATGAGACGCGCGCAGGATGTTGTGTTCATCAATCTCGGCAACCGAAGCTTCGCCTATGGCAATTTCCGCCCAATCGCGCAGCGCCTTGTCCAAAGCCTGTCGACGCTTGGCTGTCAGCTTTTTGGAATCGTTGAGCCCCTCAGGAATGTCATCAGGGTTCAGGATCACCGCCGCCGCAACCACTGGCCCGGCCAAAGGCCCGCGCCCGACCTCATCCACACCGGCAATTCTCAGGTGCCCGCGATCACGCAGGGCGGTCTCAAGATCAAAACTCGGCAACGTCATACCTTTGGCAAACCGCGTTTCGGCCTATGAAGCAACCCAAAAAAGAAGAGGGCCCCCAGGGGATGCCCTCTTCCAATGCGGCGCGTTCTGTGGCGCTGCGCCTGCTCGAAGGTCGAAAATCAGTACACCACACGATACCCGTATTGGCGCAGGCAAGCGGGTTCATAGCCGCGATTGACGCGCTTGCCATTCCAAAACCCGACCTTGCACTGGTAGGGCAGGCTACTTGCGTGTTTGTAGTGTTTTCCCAGGCAGCGCTCGCCCAACAAGGGGCGGTGATGACCGGCGCCCTTGAAGGTTCGCAAGCAACGCTGCGGCAGGTTGTACTTTGCAACGGATTTGGGCAGCGGGCGCACGTGATGCGGTTTCGCATGAGGCTTGTGGCCATGCGGTTTATGAACCTTGGGCTTGTAAACCGGTGCGGGCTGGCGCGTCACGTTATAGCTCGGTCGGGATGGTTCCTGTTTCGAGAAATGGTTGATCGCCACACCCAGCAGCGCAATCGCGGCCAATCCACCCAGGATATCCTTGCCGTCGGCAGCCTGGGCCTGCGACGCGGAAATGCCGGTTATGGTCATAGCCGAGGCAACAACAAAGGCGATGAATTTGCGATGCATGATCCTTGTCCTTTCGGGTCGTTTGAAGCGGTCAGGGAGCAGACCGCAAATCTGATGCCCCAACCCTGCGACCGCCCCTGTCAGACAGGCAATAACGCGGTGTTGTTATCCGATATCAGCGCCCCGAATCCCGTTATGATATTGAATATCTGCCAAGCCGTGCGCAGGATGCAGCCCATGAAACAGATCCTCTCTTCTCTCGCTGTCCTGGCCCTGATATCGATTGGCTCCGCTGCCTCGGCAGCCGATTGCTATGCTGATTACAAAGCCAAAAAGGATAATCCTCTAAAGCTGCACTATGGCGTCATGCAGGTCTCGGCCTGCAAAAAAGGTCAGGCCAAATCCGAAGTTGCCAAGCGGCTGAAATCGAATGGTTGGACTTTGCTGAATGTCATGTCCGTTTTCGGGCCCGAAGGGTTGGATCAAAGGAAGGCCAATGCCGGATCATTCTATCTCCGTTTCTGACGCGCGGCGGTCTGGCACGCGCTTGGTTGGCTTTGGTATCGCCGCGATTGTCGCTATTCTTGCAACTGCAGCGGTTTTTCTGTTTCTGACCTTGCCCGACGCCAATGCCTTTAACGCCAAGGTCGAACGGCTGTTTGTCGAAACCGATCTGACCTCACAATCCGAAATTCGCCTGCTTGAGATTCTGGCGCAATCAGGCACCGCCTTTGCCGATACACTGACCAGCTATCGGATGGTGATCTTTGTTCTCTTGGTCTTTGCAACAGCCATGCTGGTTGCGGCCCTGGTTTTTCTCGTCATGCTCGTCTTGCTGAATCGCCGAATGGTCCAGATCGAGCGGACGGGGATTCAGGTGACATCCTTGTTGATCAGTCGTGAGGAAAACACCGTTTACCTCAACAACATGGATTTCAAACTCACACCTGCCGCCATGGAAACCCTGTCGGTTTTGGCCGAGTCGCGACTGGATGACGAAGTGCTTTCGGGTGTTCAAATCGAAGCGGTGATTTCCGGCAAGGACGCTGCCGATTGCGATGAGGCCGCCGGGGCCACTCGGATCAAACGGTTGCGTGATGCGTTAGGCAACCAGATGGTCAGCGAGTTGCTGGTCAAGAATATCGCGAAAAAGGGCTATATGCTTTCGATCGAAAAAGACGTCATCCAGATGGTTTGATCTGGCAGACGCTGTGAGTTTCGGCAAATCTCCCTCTTGGAAAAGCAGTTCGAAGGCCCCATTCTTATACCGCTCGGGCACGGGAGGTCAGCTATGAACGTCCACGCCACACCAAAGACCAGCGGATATGGCATCTCGATCGAACCCCTGAAGGGACGCGTCGCGGTTTACCGTGGTCAGATTTTGTTGGCCGAAAGCCATAATGCGAAGGTGATGTATGAAACGCGGCTACCGCCCGCGATTTACATCCCACGCGAAGACCTGTGCATCGAACTCGGCCCCGAGACCGATTTGCAAACATTTTGCCCGTTCAAGGGGACGGCAAAATATCACGACATCAGCGTGTCCAATGAACATCTTACCAATTCGATTTGGGTCTATGATGATGCTTTGCCGGAAAGCAAAGACATTCAGGGCCACGTGGGATTTATGCCAGATGCGGTCACCCGGATCGATCTTGGCGAAAACACGCTGCGCGACCCAGATGACAGCAATATCAGCGGTCCGCTGATCGACTGGCTGATGCGTGGCGCATCCGAATTCAAAACACCCGAGACATTTACAAAGGCACTGGCTGAAAAGATGTCGGAACACGGCATCGCTATCCAGCGGCTCAGTATTCTGGCCTGGTCGCTCCATCCCTTGATTGCTGGCAAACACTATATCTGGGAAAAGAGCACGGGCGAGATTTCGACAAACGTACCGACCTATGAAATCTATGATCACCCGGCCTTTATCAACAGCCCTCTGCGCCATGTCTCAGAAGGGTTGGGGGGCATTCGTCAACGGATCAGTGACAGCCCTGACAACAGCTTCCCGATTGTCGAGGATCTGCGCGCCAAAGGCGCGACAGATTACGTTGCGATGCCGCTGCCGTTTTCGGATGGTCGTATCAATGTCCTAACGCTGACCAGTGATCATCCTGACGGATTTACAACCGCCAATCTTGGCCTTGTATTTGAATGTTCCACCGTGATCGCGCGATACTATGAGGTTTTCATGCAGCGCGAAAACGCACAGGTCCTGTTGGAAACCTATGTCGGCAAACGCACCGGAGCGCGGGTGATGGGTGGAGAGATTCGTCGCGGGGATGGCGACGATATTGATGCCGCGATCATGTTTTGCGACCTGCGCAACTCGACCAGCCTGGAAGAGTCGCTGGGCCGCGATGTCTATATCAACCTGCTGAATACGTTCTTCGAAACCGTTTCGGATATTATTGACGAAAACGATGGCGAGGTTCTGAAGTTCATCGGCGATGCTGTTCTGGCAGTGTTCCCTGCTGGCGACAATCCGGAGGCAGCGCGCGGTAACGCTCAGCGCTCGGCCCGTGAAATCGTGGAACGTTTGGCAGAGCTGCGCCAGACCGCGCCGGGCCAACCACTGGACTGTTCGATCGGGATCGCCTTCGGTCGGGTCACTTTTGGCAATATTGGTTCGCGAGAGCGGTTGGATTTCACCGTGATCGGCCACGCAGCCAATGTCGCGGCACGACTTGGTGAATACAGCAAATCGGTCGGGCACTCGATTGTCGTGTCTGGAGATATCGCTCCGGCGTGTCAGGATGCCATACCGCTTGGTGATGTCACTCTGCACAATGTGTCCCAGCCGATCGCCTCGTTCGCCTTGCGCACGGCTGTTGAAGAACAGTTAGGGCATTGACCTTGTCCACTTTTGCGCCGCGCACACCTATTGCTATACCTCGTTCGGCTTCTCAAGCGGCCCGAGGCCATAATGCCCTTTGCTCAGCCAGCGCCCAACAGGATCAGCGCAGTTTGCGCCGGTGAAATGCTGGCCTGTACCTCTGCAATTTGGGCGCGCGCAAGATAGGTATCCGTCAAGTCAGAAATAGCTTCAGGGTCGGTGAACTGAGATATCTCGCTGGACCCGGTTGTGTGAGACAAGCGGTCGCGGAACACCTCAAGCTGTTTATCCAAGTCCAGCTGAGCAAATGAGGATGGCAGCCCCAGCGCGGTTTCCATCATCGATCTGATAGCTGGCAAGCCCATGACTGAAAACCATTTCTGGTCGTCGCTGCCGGGCTCTGAAGCGAGGTCGGCCAAAGTGTGCTGCGCATATAGCGCAACCCGCATTGTGTCATTCGATTGCCCGACGGCAACTTCAAAGCGCGTGGTTAGATTGTCTTGTGCAATCTTTTCCATATTGGTGATCAGCCCGGTCTTGGGAATGTCACCAGGCCCAAAGCCAAACGCATCGGCAAAATCGCGATAACGGCTATCGGCCAGCCGATTGGCAAGCGTATCATCTGCGCTGGTGCCATCAGAAAGAATCTTTTGGATGAAAAACCGGTTGTTGAGATCGTCTTGCAGACCAAAAGCGCCCAGAGCGACCTGCAACAGCCGTCGATCTGACACCAGATCTTCTGCCGATTGAACCTTGCTAATATTCTCCAGAAAATACTTCGTATCCCGCTGGTTCACCGCAGATGCCGAAAAGCTATCGTACTGCGCATCATAGGTCCGTTGCAGAAAGCGCCAACCGACAATCCCGCCCGTGGGTATGACCGGTTGAAAGGTCATTGGTGATAGGCCATCAAACGCTCTTCTCGCGGCAAGAGTGACCGCAAAGACTTGAGGCATTTATAGTAGTGCTCGGCCACCAGTGCCTCGGTCGCTTTGCCAAGGACACGACGACTGTCGGCATCCGTGAACACCTGGCTCAGCTCCTCAACCCTGCGCAACAGCTGCTGGCGCGCATCTTTGGGATCTGTGTCGCCCGACAGAACCAGCTGAGCCGCATAGCAGACACGGCGCACAGGGGTGTTGACTTCTTCGGGATGGATGGCATCCCTGAGACGCAGCACATTGGCCTGCGGCGTCATAATTGAAAACCGGCTGCGACGATCGCCATTTTCGATGACGATCCCGTTGATCAAAACCCGTTCTTTCGGGGCCAATTTCAAAACCAGTCCACTCATCCCGTTGCTCCTCTTTGACGCAAGCCACGCAGAACCGCCATGTTGATCTCGAGCAGTGGCTCGACCGAGGCCGCGTTCCTCAGGATTTGACTGCTGTGCTGCTCGGTGAATTCGGCCAGAAAAAAAATGCGTGCCCGAAGATCGTTTGGCAGCGCATTGCCCGTGTCCATGACCCCGCTTGCCAGTACAGTCCAAAGCCGTCTGTTTTCATGCACAGCCTGAACAAAGGCAGCATAGTTCTTTTGTCTGAGCGCGGTCGCAGCCTTCAACCGATGCGTAATTTTCGAAATCGCCTCGTATTCCGTATCACGAGGGGTGCGGGTCGGAGCCGCAGCTTGCGCATAGGCTGTCTGAGCATAGGCGTGCAGAGTCACTTGAAATCCTTCCAATCGTCCATCTGGGGGTGTTCAAATCCGGGGCGCGACGGGCGCGCCCCGGTTCAGTTCCAAACTTAGCGGAACAGTGACAGGATGGACTGTGGCGCCTGGTTGGCAATCGACAGCGACTGAGTCGCCAACTGCTGCTGAACCTGCAGGGCCTGCAGACGAGCAGAGGTCTCTTCCATGTCGGCATCAACCAGCGACCCGATACCCGATTTGAACGAGTCGGTCAGTTTGGACACGAATTCCTGCTGCGTCTCAATCCGACCCTGCACCGAACCAAAGGCCGCTGCTGCGTCAATCGAGGCGTCGATCAGTGATTCGATTGTACCCAAAGCAGCCGTTGCGCCCGTACCAGTTGACACGTCGATCGAGCTGAGCGCACCGAGGCCACCAGAGCCCGCATTGGTGAACTGCGCTGAGATCGAAATATCCTGATCTGCGTCAGCGCCAGCAGCCGCAGTACCGGTCGCGAACGCAATGGTATTGGGTGCACCAGACGAGTCGTAGTCAGCCGCCAGACCGGTGATGCCCAGGGCATCAATCTGGTTTTTCAGCCCCACAGCAACCAAAGCATCGGTGTAGTTTTCATCATAAGTACCCGACGGATCCAGATCGCTTGCCTGGATTGTATAGGACACCTCCTGATCACCCACCCGGATCGAAACGCTGTCACCGACCTCGAAATTGTCGGTCGAGCTGTCGATAACAATGTCACCGGTGCCTGTAGCGCGGTTCAATGTGAACCCGGCAACATCGTTGTCGGTTGTCGCGTTGTCGGACCCCGCAAGAACACCCTTAGCGGTGTAGCCACCGATGGACAGATCCTGGCTGGCAACCGAGATCGACGACGCATTCACGCCACCGGCCGCGTCACGATCGAGCGAAGACAGAACCGAAACAGTGCCGGCGCTGCCATCAACCAGGTTAAGGCCGTTGAATTGCGCCGCACCGACAACCGATGCAATCTGATCGCGCAACGCGGTCACGTCGGCATTGATCTTGCTGCGATCAACGTTGTCTTCCTGCGCCGCTACGATCTTTTCCTTCATCTGGGTCAGCAGGTCGGTCACGGTTTCGGATGCGTTTCGTGCAACCGCAACGGTCGATTCACCCAGTGCCAGGCTGTCTTTGATGGCGCTGAAGCCTTTGACATCCGATTCCATAACCTTGGAAATCGCCCAGACGGCTGAATTGTCCTTGGCTGTGGCAACTTCTTTACCGGTCGAGATAGCGCTTTGGGTATCAGCCAAGTTCTTATTGACCGATTTCAGCGTTTGCAGCGCAACCATTGCGCCGTTATTCGTCAGAATGCTGGACATATTTGTCATCCTTTTTAAGTTCAGGCGCGTTTCGCGCCGATGCTAACCCCACCTCAGCGGCAGGCATTCTGTCGTTCTGACCTCTGCGTCGAGCCGATTGGCATGCGCGCCACCTTGTCTTCAGGTGCAGCGACACCATTGCCCTTGATCCCCTAACGGAGTGCTAAGATGCACCCGCCTCAAATCTCGGATTTTATTCAACTCAGTCACTAAGCGCGCTTTTCCAGCTTTGCCTTCTGGCGCAGCGCAAAATCGCTGCGCTGGCCGGTGGCATCATAGGTGCTGAATTCCTGACGCACGCGGCGCAATTCGGACATTCGGTTTGCCACTGCGCGAATCCCGTCTGCTGCACTGTTCAACAGAGCCTGATTGCGCGCCACTTTCTTTTGCACCCGGATCAACTCGTCACTATCGAGCACTTGCAACTCATTAATAGCCCCGATCAGTTTCTCTTTTTCAGGCACCATATTCCCCAGGCGGTCCAGGTCACCCTGAACAAGAGCCGAGCGTTCAAGGTCCAACACCTCCTCCAAGGCTTTGATCAGATCATTCGACATCGTGTTTCTCTTTCATTGCTTCAAACAGAACCTCCGACAGACCAATGCCACCAGATTGCGCAAGCTGCCGCGCCTGATGCTGGACCAAAAGCGAGGCAAACTGGTCCTCGCCCGCGCCACCACCAAAGCTTTCAGGGGTTGTTCCAAGCCCTGCGGATTTCAGCATTTCGGCCAGGAACGTGGCCTCAAGCTCGACCGCGGCCTGCTGAAGAGGGGACTGCGTTGCGGAATGCTGGTGAGCCTGAATGGTCATCGGAATTTTCATCGGGTTCTCCGAAAATTGCTTCGAACTTTCTTGATCAAAGAGGAAAGCGGTTAAAATAAACGTAACTTCCCGCGGTCATCTTCCCCGTCAGACCAACGGAGCCGGAGCAAAATGCCCAACCCTCTGACAGCCATGCTGACTACGCTTTCCGCAGCCTCCAATTCTGGGGGCCCTAAGCATCAGACTGACGATGCGCCTACGCATCTGGCCTTTTCGGATGTGTTGGAAAAAGTCGGTTTGATCGAAGAACGGGATGTCGCGCAAACGATCACGCCAATTTCGCCCGAAACAGAAGAGGAACCATCCGACGATCTTGCGGCTCTCGAACCTGCTGCAACAGATACCGATGAACCGCAGATCCAGATTGCAGCCATCGCAACCGGGCCAACAGAACCTTTTGGTGAGCCACATGAACATAATGATCTGACGGGACTGGAAACAGAAAGTTCAGACAAGGCTGCGGTCGCTCAAACCGCCATTGCTTTACGGTCAGAAAACGCAGCAACACCCGCTGATTCACCCCAAACTCGACCAGTCGATCGATCCGAATTCGAAACGACCCCCAACAAACCGCAAAACCCGCAGATCTTCGAATTTGCGTTCGGGCTGAGCAACGCTCAGACTGCGTTGGCCAATAACCACATGGCAAGACCAACCGCGAAGACAACCAAGCCGGTTGAGGCCCCACCCGTCGAGCTTATCCGAAGAATTTCGCAACCGATTGAGCCGATCAAGCCTGAAATGCCGCAAGTTCAAAAACCTGTGGCGCCCACTATGGCGCGATCAGTCGAGATGTTTGAACTCCGCGCGGACCCGATGCAAAGTTCTGAGGGAGAATGGGCCGCCTCGGCCAAAGAGACCTTGAACACCCAAGTTGCGCGCGATCTCTCTGCGTCTCAGATGATGAACACGGCCCGCGCTGATACCGCGCGGGCTATCGCAGGGCAAATGGCTGCGGCGATTTCGGCCAAGCCTGGCTCCGGGGCGATCGAGATTGCGCTCAACCCCGAAGAACTGGGCCGCGTCTCGATCATACTGAACGGGCGCGAGGACGGGTTTCAACTGACAATCGCAGCCGAAAGACCCGAAACACTGGACCTGATGCGCCGACATTTGGCTGTCCTGTCCTCGGAATTTCAAAAGCTGGGCTACAGCGATCTGAGTTTTGATCTTGGCATGTCGAATAACACCGGAAAGGGCGGTGACAGCACTGCTCAGGACGCCGCAACCAGCGAGGCTCTTCAACTTGACGAGGCCGAAACGACTGCGCCTCCCCCTAAAACCGGCCCCGATCGGGGCCTTGATATGAGGCTTTGACCGATGATCTCTGAGACAAGCGCGACGACGCAATCCAACACCGGGCAGTCGCCGGCCAACAATGCGCACAGCTCGGCGCTGACCTCGGATTTCGAAACCTTCCTGCTTATGCTAACCACACAAGCCCGAAATCAGGACCCGCTTGAACCGTTGGATTCGTCGGAATACGCTTCGCAATTGGCGCAGTTCTCGATGGTTGAACAGCAGGTGCAGACCAATGATCTTCTGTCAGAACTGGCCTTGGCTTTGGGCAGCATCAATCTGGAAGAGCTTGGGAACTGGGTCGGAGTAGATGTCCGCTCGACAGCTGCGTTCCAGTTCACCGATGAACCCATCACCCTGACCGCAGCCGCCGATGCAAGTGCAGATCAGGTCAAACTGGTAATCCGCGACGCATCTGGCGAAGTGGTCGACACGGCGGCCATTGCGCCAGACCAAAACGAATTCCAATGGGCCGGAGTTGATTCCAGCAGCGCGCCCTTTTCGGCGGGGTCCTACTCCGCAACGCTGGAAAGCTATGAGAACGGTGAGATCATCTCAACCAGCCCGGTGGCCTCATATAGCCGCGTAGTCGAGGCGCAGGTCGAGGGTGGGTCGGTCGTGCTTACCTTGGACAGCGGCGCAACGATTGCGGCCGATTCAATCTCGGGCGTGCGCGCAAGCGCTTGATCTAAAGCGAATGGCAGGTCAGAACGTGGCAAAACAAAAGTCGACCCTAGCTGTTGGTGGCCGCCCTGACCGACCCTCTTGCTCCGCCCCCGGGCCTCGTACCCCAACTGCGTGCGCGTGGATTGGTTGACGAGGGCGTCCGCTTTGAAATGTTCTATGGCGGGCGCACCAATCAGGTTTGGAAGGTCCTGGGCAAAGGGTCAGACACCGTTTTGAAACTTTACAAAACGGATTTCCAGAACCCGATGTTTCGCAATGATGCGCAGCTTGAAGCAGCCTGCCTTCAGGCTTTGAGCACTTCGGGTTTCGTGCCCGAGTTGCGCGCCACAGGGCGGTTCGAAAATGACAATTGGGTCTACTATGATCACGCCGCAGGCACACCATGGGAGCAAGATCCGGAACCTGTAGCCGAGCTTCTGCAAAAGCTGCATAACTTGTCACCAAAGGTCGCCGCCCCCAAGGGCCGCAATGGCAGCGCAGCGCTGGCAGCTCAAACGCGCGCGATCCTTCGTTTGTGTCGCTCTGAGCAGTCCACACACATTGCGCGACAAGAACCAAAAGGCGAAATCGCCCCGACGCCCCTCCCTGTGCTTATCCACGGAGATCCGGTTCCGGGCAACATCCTCGTCGCCCCAGCCGGATTGACACTGATCGACTGGCAATGCCCCAGCCTCGGGGACCCGTCCGAAGATTTGGCTCTGTTTCTGTCCCCGGCGATGCAGCATCTTTATCGTGGCGCAGCTTTGACGCAAGTCGAGGTGGCGCGGTTCCTTACGGCCTATGCCGACCCGCACATCGTTGCTCGCTATAAAGCCCTAAAGCCGTGGTATGCGTGGCGTATGACCGCCTATTGTCTGTGGCGGGTTGAGACCGGGGCACCGGACTACCAACAAGGGTTTGAGCTGGAACTCGAGGCACTGCGCAACTCAGAGGTCGGCTAAGGTAAGCGCCGCATAGGCGATTGGCATCACCGCCCGTCGCCACCGGCCAAGCGGAAACCGTTTTGGCACTTGAGCCAACGGCGCAGGCAGGTCCGTCGGTTGCCCCAAGGCCAGCCGCGCCAGAGCGCGCCCGCAATAGGTCCCCATCGCCACGCCATTTCCGTGATAGGCAAAGCCTGCGAACATCCCGGATTGGCCGGGCACGGGCCCAACATAAGGGACCAGATCGCGCGACATACAAACAAAGCCTGACCAGCTATGGGTCGCGTCAACCTGAGCCCATTTGGGGAACATGGTTGCGAAGTCTGATCGCAGTTTGCGCATCGTTCCTGCTTCGGCCCTCGGAGACGCCCGAAGACCTCCGCGCATACCAAACAGAAATCGACGATCTGGCATCAAACGAAAATAGTGCAACAGATGCCGCGTGTCGTAGCACATCTGATCACTTGTCCACCCCTGATCCTGCAACTCTTGATCGGTCAAAGGGCGGGTGACCATGATCGACGATTGCACCGGCATATAACGCCCAGCCATCCATGATGGGATATCCTCGCTGGAATACCCATTGGTGCAGATCAACACCTGCCCAGCGCGCAATTTGCCTTGCGGCGTCGTCAGGTCAAAGCCGCCTCGCTGCTTTCGAATGTCGAGTACTGCGCTGTTATGGTAAAAAGCAGCGCCTTGTACTTGTGCCGCCTTTGCCAAACCAAACAGATATTTTCGGGGGTTCAGGCCAAAGCCAGTCTGAAGCGTATATCCGCCAAAGAACCTGCCCCCGAGACCCAGGTGAGGTAAATCCTTGGGTTCGTGCAAAACACCCCCGTCCGCTGCCGAGCGCCGCAATCGCTCCATCGCGCGGGGTGTGTGGGCCAGCTGAGTTTCTCCCTTGGAATGCGTGTCGGCTTCGATTTGGTGTTTCGCCAAAAAATCCGCGACCAGATTGACGGCCTGAGCTTCGGCTTCTGCGTAGGCATCCGCCGCCGAAGACCCATAGCGACGTGCCATCGATGCGTGGCCAAGTTTGGACCCACCCAAACAACAAAACCCACCATTGCGTCCCGACGCCCCCCATCCCGGGCTTCCGGCCTCGAGCACCACGACGCGGGCCCCAGCCTGTGCCAAGAGCAACGCAGCCGATACTCCGGTAAACCCGGCCCCGACAATCGCAACATCGGTGTTCAAATCGCCCTCAAGGCACGGCCAGTCCGGGGCAGCGATGGTTTCATCCCACCAACACCCGGCACGTGGTTTCGGGCCATAGGCAAAAGGTGGAAATATCCGTTTCATTCGGTGCGCGCGGCGGCCAATTCATCCTGTTTTTGCCGCATCATGGCGCGTTTGGTGACCAATGAAGCTGTGATCACTCCGATCGTCACTGCTGCGATCATCAAGGTCGACAGCGCATTGATCTCGGGGCTGACCCCAAGGCGCACAGCCGAGAATATCTTGATCGGCAAGGTTGTTGCTGACGGCCCCGAAGTGAAAGACGCTATCACCAGATCGTCCAGCGACAGGGTGAAGGCCAACAACCAGCCCGAAATCACCGCAGGTGCAATGATCGGCAAGGTCACCAACCGGAATGCCTGTGCCGGCGAACACCCCAAATCCAGCGCGGCCTCTTCCAGTGACCGGTCAAACGTGACCAAACGGGATGAGACCACAACCGAGACAAAGCACATCGAAAAGGTCGTATGGGCCAGAACAATGGTCAGGATGCCGCGATCCAGCCCGATGCCGATGAACAGCAACAGCAGCGACAGGCCAGTGATTACTTCAGGCATCACCAGTGGCGCATAGATCATTCCGGAAAACAGTATTCGACCGAAGAATCGCCCACCGCGCACCAGAACATAGGCCGCTGCCGTGCCCAGAATGGTGGCCAGGGTCGAAGAAAAGACCGCCACCCGGATCGTGACCCAGGCCGCATCCAGAAACGCCTCGTTCTGGACCAGTTCACCGTACCATTTGGTCGAGAACCCGGCCCAGACTGTAACCAGTTTGCTTTCGTTGAAGCTGAAGATGATCAGGATGATCATCGGGATATAGAGGAAGGCAAACCCCAACGTCAGAGAGACAGCGTTGAACCAGCTGAGCCTGTTCATTGATCGGCCTCCGTCTGTTTTTGCTGGTTGCGCTGGAACAGAACGATTGGGATGATCAGGATCAGCAGAAGCACCACTGCCACGGCGCTGGCCACGGGCCAGTCTCGGTTCGAGAAGAACTCCTCCCACAGAACCTTGCCGATCATCAACGTGCCTGAACCACCCAGCAGCGAGGGGATCACGAACTCACCAATCACCGGGATCATCACCAGGAAGCAGCCTGCGATGATTCCCGGGCGCGACAAGGGCACCGTCACCAGCCAAAAGGCTTGCGCACGCGAACAGCCCAGATCTTCGGCGGCTTCGATCAGCGATCCGTCCATGCGTTCCAACGCAGAATAGATCGGCAGGATCATGAACGGCAGATAGGTGTAAACGATGCCGATATAGACCGCCGTTTGCGTGTTCAGAATGGTCAATGGGTTCGAAATAATGCCCGTCCAGAGCAGAAGCTGGTTCAGATAACCTTCATTCGACAGGATGCCCATCCACGCATAGACGCGGATCAGGAACGAGGTCCAGAAAGGCAGGATCACCAGCATCATCAGGGTCGGGCGCCATTCCTCGGGTGCGCGCGCCATACCATAGGCAATGGGATAACCCACCAGCAGCGTAAAGAAGGTCGAGATCACGGCGATCTTGACGCTGGAGAGATACGCTTTCCAATAGAGGTCGTCCTCGGTTAACCAGACGAAATTTTCAAAATCCAGCTGGCTGAAGAAATCCTTTATCCCGGCCCATCCCTGGGTCAGATCCAGGGTCGGCGTATAGGGCGGAATGGCCAGTTCAGTGTCTGACAGCGAGATCTTCAGGACGATGAGGAACGGCACCAGAAACAGCACCAGCAACCAGACATAGGGCAGCGCGATCAGCAGGGCCCGGCGCATCAGTTGGCCAATAAGACCGCTGCCGTCGCTGTCCAGGACAGCCAGACCGGGTCTTCCCAGGTAAAGGACCGGCGCGAGATGCGGCGGGTGTTAGCCGTCTGCGCCTTGATGATCGTGCCGTCGGCCAGTTGCACATGATAGGTCGACAGATTGCCCAGATACGCGATGTCATGGACCTTACCCTGCACAGCGTTGACGGCATCCGTTGGACGGTCGGCCGAGATCGCAACCTTTTCCGGGCGGATGGCCAAATGACAGGTCTGACCCGTGTCAAACGCGGTCGCCGACTTGGCCAGCAAGGCCGGCTGGCCCTCGGCCCAGTCCACCTGATAGCTTTCGTCGCCCTGAGCCGTCGCGCGGCCCTGAATGATGTTCACGTCCCCAATAAAATCAGCCACATAAACCGAAGCCGGGGTTTCATAAATCCGGTCCGGTGTCGCCACCTGCATCAATTGGCCCTGATCCATAACGGCGACGCGGCTGGCAACGGTCATGGCCTCTTCCTGATCGTGGGTCACGATCACAAAAGTGGTACCGGTCTTTTCCTGAATATCCATCAATTCAAACTGCGTATCCTGTCGCAGTTTCTTGTCCAGCGCCCCAAGGGGTTCGTCCAACAAAAGCAGCTTGGGCGCCTTTGCCAATGAGCGTGCCAAAGCAACCCTCTGCCGTTGACCGCCTGAGATTTGATGCGGTTTGCGGCGGGCAAATTTCTCGAGCCGGGTCAGACGCAGCATCTCTTCGACGCGCTCTTCCAGATCGTGCTTGGGCATGTTGTCCCGGCGCAGACCAAAGGCAATGTTTTCCCAAATGCTGAGATGCGGGAACAGCGCATACGACTGGAACATCATGTTCACAGCGCGTTTGTTCGGTGGCACCGGGTCGATATCGCGTCCGCCCAGCAGAATGTGGCCATCAGTCGGCTTTTCGAACCCGGCCAGCATCCGCATCATGGTGGTCTTGCCGCAGCCTGATGGGCCAAGCAGGGCAAAGAACTCTCGTTCGAAAATGTCCAGCGACAGGTTGTCGATTGCCGTGAAATCGCCAAAACGCTTGGATACGTTCTGAAACTGGATCAACGGTTCAGCTTGCGGGTCATCCCACGGTGCAAAGACAGTTGCGCTCAAATCAGCCCCCGTTTGTCGATCAGAACGAAAAACGCGCAAGGCGAGCGGATCGCCTTGCGCAGAGAAACCGGATCAGGTGCCCGATTTGATCTTGGTCCACAGACGGGTCACCACACGCTGAGTCTTCTGCGGATAGGGCGTGGTGATATAGAGGTTCTGCATCGTCGCATCATCCGGGTAGATCGCCGGATCACCGATCACGTCTTCTTCCAGAAACTCTTGCGAGGCCTTGTTGCCGTTGGCGTAGTACACATAGTTCGACGCCGCCGCCATATTGTTGGCATCCAGAATGAAGTTCAGGAACTTATGCGCCCCTTCCGGGTTCGGAGCATCCACCGGAATGGCCATCTGGTCGAACCACATCAACGAGCCTTCGGCGAAGGGATGGTATTCGATCTCGACACCATTCTCAGCCTCAGCCGCGCGGTCGCGTGCTTGCAGGATATCCCCCGACCAGCCAACAGCCACACAGATGTCACCATTTGCCAGCGCGTTGATGTACTCAGAACTATGGAATTTCTGAATATGCGGGCGAACCGCAGTCAGTACCTCTTCGGTCTTGCCGATCACGTCTGTATCGTGGCTGTCGGGGTCTTCACCCAGATATTGCAGGACCATAGGAATGATCTCGGACGGAGCATCCAGGAAATGCACCCCGCAAGAGGCCAGCTTTTCCATATTCTCAGGATTCAGCACCAGCTCCATGCTGTTCAGCGGGGCATCGGCTCCCAAAACCTCTTGAACCTTGCCAACGTTCACACCGATTCCGGTGGTGCCCCACATATAGTTGATCGAATAAGCGTTGTCCGGGTCATAGCCTGCCGTACGGTCTTGGATCACATCCCAAAGGTTGCCTGCGTTCGACAGTTGTGCGTTGTCGAGTGGTTGGAACGCACCGGCCGAGATTTGACGCTGCAAGAATGTGCCCGAGGGAACCACAACATCATAACCGGATCCACCGGCCAGCATTTTGGTTTCCAATACTTCGTTGCTGTCGAACACATCATAGATCAGGGTCAGGCCCGTCTCTTCTTCGAACTTGGTCAGCAGATCTTCGTCGATATAGTCCGACCAATTGTAAACGCGCACCTCTTCGGCGAAAGCCGCCGAAGTCCCCAATGCAGCGATCGCTGTCAACATCAGCGTAGTCTTCTTCATCTTCTTCTCCCCATTAATTTTGCGGAAACTTGTCACAGTTTGTATGATTTGATCAAGTTTTGCTTTTACCGCCCACGGAAGCTATGCTTTCACGAGGCCGAATTCCTGGCAAGACAGGACAACATGAATTGGGACACACCCGTTGAATTTGATCAAAAAAAAGGCAGGCGAGGGCACAACGCGTGACGAAAACCTGCCCGCGCACACAATTGTATATGAAGAACTGAAATCGCAGATTCTGTTCGGTGACATCGTGCCCGGTCAGGCCATTACCATTCAAGGTCTGACCGAATCACTTGGCGCCGGGATGACCCCTGTGCGCGAGGCCATTCGCCGCTTGATCTCGGACGGGGCGCTGATCTTCAAGGGAAACCGAAGGGTCAGCGTTCCCGAACTGGACGATTCTGCAGTCGAACAGATCATATTTGCAAGAATATCAATAGAATCAGAGATTTCCCGCCGCGCCGCCGTGCAAATCCCAAAGGCCGAGATTGACCGGCTGGAGGAAATCGACCAACAGCTTGATGCCGCGATCACTGCGGGAGATGTCAGCAGCTACTTGCGCCTGAACCACGCGTTCCACGAGTCTTTGTACGCCGCTGCGGAAGCGCCGATTCTTGCGGACCTGGCGGGTCGGCTCTGGTTGCGATTTGGCCCGTCCATGCGCGTTGTTTGTGGCCGTTTTGGCACGCAAAGCCTGCCGGACCGGCACAAGGAAATCCTGACGGCCCTGCGCGCCCGAGATGTCGAAGCCGCAGCCAAGGCCACGGCTGATGATATACGGCAGGGAATGGAATTGATGGTCGGCACCCTCAGCGGATCGTGACTAAAGCACGATTTGTTTGACACTCAAAAATTTGATCATATTCTTGCGGCAAACCTCTTTCGCGGGAACCAAACCAATGACACCCATCACCAACCACATGCCCACCGCCGAACTGCAGGCCTTGGACGCGGCCCATCACATGCACCCGTTTTCGGCCAATGGCGCGCTGGGGCAAGAAGGCGCCCGCGTCATCACACGGGCCAAAGGTGTCTATCTGACGGACAGCGAAGGCGAAGAGATTCTGGACGCGATGGCAGGTCTGTGGTGCGTCAATATCGGATATGGTCGGGATGAGCTGGCCGACGTTGCCGCGCGCCAGATGCGCGAGCTGCCGTATTACAACACGTTTTTCAAAACGACTCATGTGCCCGCCATCGCTTTGGCCGCAAAAATCGCCGAGCTGGCTCCGGGTGATTTGAACCACGTGTTCTTCGCGGCGGGCGGGTCCGAGGCAAATGACACCAACATCCGTCTGGTTCGCACCTATTGGGCCGAAAAGGGCCAGCCCGACAAGAATATCATCATCAGCCGCAAGAACGCCTATCACGGCTCGTCCGTGGGCTCTGCCTCACTGGGCGGCATGGTTGGTATGCATGCCCAGGGCGGCATCCCGATCCCGAACATCCATCACATCAATCAGCCCAACTGGTGGGCCGAAGGTGGCGACATGTCACCCGAAGACTTCGGCCTGGCCCGCGCGCGCGAGTTGGAAGAGGCGATTTTGGAGCTGGGCGAAGACCGCGTTGCGGCCTTCATCGCCGAGCCTGTGCAGGGTGCAGGCGGTGTAATCGTCGCCCCCGACACCTATTGGCCGGAAATCCAACGCATCTGCGACAAGTATGACATCCTGCTGATCGCGGATGAGGTGATCTGCGGATTTGGTCGCACCGGCAATTGGTTCGGGTCACAAACCGTCGGCATCAAGCCCCATATCATGACCATCGCCAAGGGCCTCAGCTCGGGCTATGCGCCTATCGGTGGCTCGATCGTCAATGACGAGATCGCTGAGGTAATCGGCGGCACCGAGTTCAATCACGGCTATACGTATTCCGGTCACCCGGTCGCTGCAGCCGTTGCGTTGGAGAACCTGCGTATCCTCGAAGAGGAAAAGATCGTCGAGCATGTTCGCGACGTGGCCGCGCCCTATTTGAAAGAGAAATGGGAGGCGCTGGCTGACCACCCGCTGGTGGGTGAAGCCAAGATCGTCGGCATGATGGCGTCAATCGCGCTGACACCGGACAAGGCCAGCCGCGCCAAATTCGCATCCGCACCGGGGACTATCGGGTACATCTGCCGCGACCGCTGCTTTGCCAACAACCTGATCATGCGCCATGTGGGCGACCGTATGATCATCTCACCGCCGCTGATCCTGACACCTGCCGATATCGACGAAATGTTCGTCCGCATCCACAAATCGCTGGACGAAGCACAGGCCGAGATCATCGCACAAGGTTTGATGCAGGCGGCGTCTTAATCCGCACAGCTTCATCTGGCAAAAAATACCCCCCCCCGGGGGGGGGGGCGCTGAGGCGACGGGGGCAGTGCCCCCTTCCCCTTATCGCAACCGCTCCAACAGGGTGAACGATGCGTAACCGTCGGGTAATAGGCCTTGCGCGAGTTGATATGCCCGTACGGCATCGATGGTGTTCGGACCGGTTCGCCCGTCGACGCCTTTGGTGTCGAAACCAGCTTCCGTCAAGCGCTGCTGCAGTTCTTTGCGCTCCGAGAAGCTCAGGATCCGATCCCCTTTTGGCCAATCGCCCTGAAACGGGGGCGCTCCGCGTAGACGGTCGGATAGATGGCCGATCCCGATCACATAGGCGTCTGCGCCATTGTACCGCTCAATGACCCCGAAATTGTCAAAGATCATCAGCGCGACCCCGCGTCCACCCGCAGGCAACAAAATCGCGGCCTCGCCGTGATCCGGCACCGGTTGGCCGGTTTTGGCAAGCACTCCCCGCGCGGCCCAATCGGACGGTAACAAGGTGAAATCCCGCCGCGCCGTGGCATAGTCGAACCCCTGTGGCAGGCGCACTTCAACGGCCCAGGGCTGGCCCTTGGTCCAACCATGCCGGGCCAGGTATGACGCAGCCGAGGCCAGCGCATCTGTGGGATCATCCGACCATATGTCGCGCCGCCCGTCGCGATCAAAGTCAACCGCGTGCTCAAGATATGAGGTCGGCATGAACTGCGTATGCCCCATCGCACCGGCCCAACTGCCGCGCATGTTGGCCGGTGTTGTGTCCCCGGACTGCAAGATCTGAAGGGCAGCCACCAACTGCGTTTCAAAGAAAGACGCCCGCCGGGCTTCGAAAGCCAGCGTTGCCAGGGACTGGATCGTTTGGTTGTTGCCACGGAAACTGCCGAACGACGTCTCAAGGCCCCAGATCGCCGTCACAACCTCTTTCTCAACGCCATATCGGCGTTCAATCTGGTTCAGAACGCGTCGGTGCTGCTCCAACGCCGCGCGGCCATTTGCGATCCGTTGGTCTGACACCGCCGAGCCCAGATAGTCCCAGATCGGCTTCGAGAATTCGGCCTGATTGCGGTCGCGGTCTATGACGTCTTTGTCATAGGTGATACCCGCCAGTGCTGCATCCAGAGTGGCCTGTGATATCCCCTGCGCGCTTGCGCGACCGTGAAAGGCGCTGACCCAGGCCTGAAACCTGGCATTGCTTTCAACTGACACCTGCCGAACCTCAGCCGAAGGCCGCAATACGGGCCGGATCGACGCGGTCAGATCGGCCGAGGCCAATCGGGCGGTCTCGTCGGTGATCCGCACCTGAGGCCGAAGGGATGAATTGGGAAGATCCGCCTGCACTATGGATGCCCATAATGCAGCAGTCATAACGCCGCTTATGCATTTTCGCATTCCGATTTTCCTGATTACTGCTCATCTCAAAGATAGCGCAAAAGCTGAATCGGACAAAGTGTTCAGACATCCGCCTCGCAGGATCTTGCTTCGCGCTCGGCCCGCAAGCGCGCCAGAGCCTCGCGCAGCAGCGGTATCCGGTTGGGCCGAAAGCTTTCATCCAGAACGGACATTGCCTGCATCCGGTCCAAGCGGAAGACACGAAAATCCTGCCGCAGGTGACACCAGGATAACAACACGCTGGCGCGATCCATGTATACGATACTCAGAGGATTGACCTTGCGTTCTGTCTCGTCGCCTTTGGCGTCAGCATATGAAAATGCTATGACTCGCTCATCCCAGGTGGCTTGACGTAAGGCGCTGACATCAACTGTCGGTTTCGCGGGGCGGGAAAATCGCGTCGCCGCCAGCACTGCATGGCTTAAGCGGTGCGACTGTCTTGGTGGCAATCGCCCCTGCAACTTGCGCAAAGCGGCACCAGCTGCGTCGGCCAGGCCCGGATCGCCAATCGCCTGAACTTCACGCAAACCCAGCACCAACGCTTCAAGCTCATCATCTGTGAACCCCAAAGGCGGCAAGGTCGCGTCTTCGATAAGGGTGAAACCAAATCCGGCTTCTCCATCGATCACCGCACCCAGCCCGCGCAGCGCGTCGATATCTCGGTGGATGGTCCGGGCCGAGACCCCCAGATCCTGCGAGAGTTGAACCGAAGTTTTCGGCGAGGGCCCAGATCGAAGGGCTTGCATCAATTGGAAGAGACGGGCGGTACGGGACATATCAGAGCGTAACTTAGCCTTAATGACACTTTCTGTCATCAGGCAAACATATTCATATCCCACCTCAAGATGGAGCTGACGATCTTGACCCTACTTACTTTCCCGTCCGCCTTTGGCCAGTACAGTGCCAGCCCGTTCTGCGTAAAGACCGCGCTTATGCTGCAGTTTGCAGGCCAGCATTGGCGACGCTTTGACATGCTGGATCCCCGCCAGATGCCGCATCAGAAACTCCCGGTGCTGCGCACGCCCGAACGACTGGTGCCCGACAGCGACTCGATCCGCGACTGGCTTGAGGCGCAAGGTGTGGATTTCGATGCGGGGCTCACCGACGTGCAGAAAGCCCAATCACGCGGGTTGATTCGGCTTGCAGAAGAGCATTTGTATTTCCACATCGTTCTGGATCGCTGGGGCAATGATGAGGTGTGGCCGATCCTGCGTGAGACCTTTTTCACCGAAATCCCCGCTTTGATCCGCAAGCCCGTTTCGAATGCGATCCGCAGATCGGTTCTGAAAGGCACACGGGCGCAAGGGATCGGGCGGTTTTCCCAGGCCGAAAGGCAAGACCGCTTGGAACATGATCTCGAGGCGATTTCTGCCTATCTGTGGCAATCGCCTTACCTGATGGGCGCCACACCGACCGCCGCCGACATGAGCGTTGGCCCAATGCTGGCTGCAATGCGCGCCACACCCGCAGACACGCCGCTGACGCGACGGATCAAACAGGATAACCTGTTGAACAGTTATGTGGACCTGATGGAGCAGGCGATACCGCTATGACGCCCTTTGACGACCCCAAAGTGGCAAATGCCTTTGAAGCGCTGCGCGAAGACACGCGCGCGGGTGCCATGGCCCTGCGCGCGCTTGTTTTCGAGACAGCCGCGTCCCTACCCACTGCGCAACCCCTGCAAGAGGCTCTGCGTTGGGGTCAGCCCGCCTATCTTGCGCCCAAAGGATCTACGATCCGGCTGGGCAGCCACAAATCCGCATCATTCGCCCTGTTCGTGCATTGCCAGAGCCGGTTGATGGGGGATTTCACCACAGCCTTTCCCGGCGATGACCGGATCGATGGCAGTCGCGCTGTGTTGTTCGACGATCCCGCACAGATCGACCCGACCCGTCACGGCTGGTTGATTGCACGTGCGCTCACCTATCATCTCTGACGGCGTTTGCGTTTGATCTTGTCTTTCTTGCGCTTGGTGCTGGCCACCTTGCGACGCGTAGACCGCCCGGCAGGGCCGCGACCGCGTGGCAGGGCCTTGTCATCGATGGACAACAGCTCCAGTTCCAGCCCGCCGGTCACGGGTGTGGCTTCGGTCAGGCGCACGGTCACACGCTGACCAATGGCGATGATCAGCCCGGTATCAGCACCCATCAAGGAGCCTGCCTCTCGGTCGAAATGAAAGAATTCCCGCCCCAGCGAGCGCACAGGTACCAGCCCGTCCGCGCCGGTTTCGTCCATCTTCACAAAGGCCCCGAACCGGGCAATACCACTGATCCGGCCTGAAAATTCATTGCCCACCCGTTCGCTGAGATAGGCCGCCAGATAGCGATCCGTCGTATCACGCTCGGCCATCATCGAGCGGCGTTCCGTGTCCGAGATATGGGTTGCCGTTTCGTCCAGCCGTGTGATTTCATCCTCGGTCAGCCCATCCTTGCCCCAGCCATGGGCCGAGATCAGCGAGCGGTGCACGATCAGGTCAGCATACCGTCGGATCGGCGAGGTAAAATGCGCATAGTTGCGCAGCGCCAAGCCGAAATGGCCGAAATTCTCGGGGTTGTAATAGGCCTGCGCCATGGACCGCAGCGTGGTCAGGTTGATCAGCTCGGCATCTTCGGTTCCGGCTGCGGCGTTCAGCAGCGCGTTCAGGTGGCGGGTTTGCAGCACCTGCCCTTTGGCCAGATTCAAGCCTGCCGCTTGCGCCGTTTCCCGTAAACTTTCCAGCTTTTCAGGCGCGGGTTCTTCATGCACGCGGAACAGCAATGGGCGGCGCTTGGCGATCAGAGTCTCGGCTGCGGCGACATTGGCGAGGATCATGAACTCTTCGATCAGCTTATGCGCATCCAGCCGGTCGCGGAATGCCACGCTGGTCACTTCGCCCGTTTCGCTCAACACGATCTTGCGTTCCGGCAGGTCCAGTTCCAAGGGCTGCCGCTCTGCCCGCGCCTTTTTCAACGCCGCATAAGCGGCATAAAGCGGCTTCAACACCGTTTCCAGCAACGGCCCGGTGCGGTCATTGGGGGAGCCGTCGATTGCCTCTTGCACCTCGGCATAATGCAACGACGCAACCGAGCGCATCAGACCGCGCACGAACCGGTGACCGATCTTGTTGCCATCCGCGTCGATCTGCATCCGCACCGCGATACAGGCGCGCGGGACACCTTCGTGCAGGGAACACAGATCGCCAGACAGCCGGTCCGGCAGCATCGGCACTACCCGGTCGGGGAAATAGCTGGAATTGCCACGCTTGCGCGCCTCACGATCCAGCGCGGTGCCTGGGGTGACATAGGCGGCAACGTCAGCAATAGCGACCCAGATCACATGCCCGCCGGGGTTGTTCGGGTCGTCATCGGCATGAGCATAACAAGCGTCATCGTGATCGCGCGCATCTGACGGGTCGATGGTCAGCAGTGGCATATCGCGCAGATCTTCCCGGCCCTTCAGCCCAGCAGGCTTGGCGGCGTCTGCCTCGGCAATCACCTTGTCGGGGAAATCATCGGGGATACCGTGCTGATGGATCGCAATAAGCGACACAGCCTTGGGGGCTGCCGGATCTCCTAACCGTTCGACAATGCGGGCGCGTGGCAGGCCCATACGGTTTTTGGGCCCGGCCTGTTCAACCTCGACCAATTCGCCGTCCTTCGCACCCAGCACAGCGCCCTCAGGCACCAGCCACTCGGTCGATCCGGCCTTGTCGATGGGTACAATCCGCCCGCCCTCGGCCCCTTTGCGAAAGATGCCGACGATCTTGCGCGGGTTGGTTCCGATACGGCGGATCAGGCGCGCCTCATAGTTGTGGTCTTCCTCATGCACCACGGTCAGCCGCGCCAGAATCCGGTCGCCTTCGCCCAGCGCAGGATCACTGGCGCGTGCAATGATCAGAACAACAGGCTCAACCCCTTCGCCATGCCATTCCAGCGGGCGTGCAAACAGGTCACCATCCGCGTTCGGAGCCTTGACCTGCAACACGCTGACCGGTGGCAGGCGATCGGGGTCGCGATAGCTGCGTTTGCGCTTTTCCAGATGGCCTTCGGCCTCCAGCTCTTTCAGGATACGCTTAAGATCAATCCGATCCGCGCCCTTGATGCCAAAGGCCTTGGCGATATCGCGTTTCGAGGTCTGGGTAGGGTTCGCCGAGATCCAGTCGAGGACCTCCTGCTTCGTGGGAATACGACTCATGTCTCCGGCGTATCATGCGTTTGCGACCGCGTCATGACCAAAAACTGTCAGGCTTTCAGATCAGCCACTGTGTCGACATCCCGCAAGTGATCCAGCAAGGCCACACGGCAGCCGGGGACCGAGGCCAATGTGTCTGCCAGAGCATATTCGGTTGACCACCGGACATTATCAAACAAACCGCGCGGCAAAGCGGCATAGCGTTGCGCGCCGACCAACCAATAGCCGCCGTCCGGGGCTGGGCCAAACACCATCAGGGCCTGCCCCAATGCCTTGAACGCCCGCGCAATATGGCTTGGGGTAATGCCCGGAATATCCGCACCAATCAGGCAAACCGGCCCTTTTGGCATCGTACGCAACATACGCCCCATCCTCTGACCCAGATCGCCCGGCCCTTGCGCGGCGCGCGGCAAATCAGCGGGCCAGACGCGACTGATCAACCCCTCTCGATCCGGGGACACGGCCAAGACGATCTGCCAACGAGGGTCACGCAACCGGCGGATCAGCGTCCGTGTCTGGTGCCGAAACCACCACGACGCCCCAACCATGCCGATATCGCGCCCCAACCGCGTTTTAACCCGCCCCGGGCGCGGTTCCTTGACCATGATGACAAGAGTGCGCTGCATGGATTAGGCGAAATAATCCGCCAGAATACGCATGTAGATCGCTTTGAGTTGTTCGATCTGAGCAACCTCAACGCATTCATCCACTTGGTGCATGGTGCGCCCGACCAGGCCGAACTCGACCACAGGACAGTGCGACTTGATGAACCGCGCGTCCGAGGTGCCACCGGTGGTCGAAAGCTCGGGCGACACACCGGTTTCGGCCTCGACCGCTTTTGCCACCAAATCCGACAGCGCACCGGGCGGGGTCAAGAAGCTCTCACCCGAGATTTTGATCCTGACATCCGCCTCAACGTCGAACTCTTCTGCCACCCGCGCGGCCTCGGACCGCAACCACTCGCTGAGGCTGGCACCGGTATGAGTGTCGTTGAACCGAATATTGACCGTCGCGCTGCACTGCGCCGGGATCACATTGGTCGCCGGATTGCCTGCGTCGATAGTAACAACCGCAAGGGTCGAAGCATCAAAATGATCGGTGCCCTGATCCAACTCGTGACTGGCCAGCCGATCCATCAGACGCGCCATTGCGGGCAGGGGGTTCTTAGCGCGATGCGGATAGGCCGAATGCCCCTGCAAACCCGTGATCGTGAACCAGGCGGTCATCGATCCCCGGCGACCGATCTTGATCATCTCACCCATATGGTTGGGGCAGGTCGGCTCGCCCACCAAACAAACACTCATGCGTTCGTTGGCTTGGTCCATATAATCAAGCAGTGCGGTGGTGCCATCCAGCGCGTCAGCCTCTTCATCGCCAGTTATGGCCAGAATGACAGCCCCGTCTGGCGGCGTATCCCGCACAAAATCTATCGCCGCCGCAGCAAAGGCAGCCACACCGGATTTCATGTCGGTCGCACCGCGGCCATAGAGAATACCATCATGTATCTCGGCCCCAAACGGAGGCTTTGTCCACGCGGCCGCGTCTCCCACGGGCACCACATCCGTGTGACCGTTAAAGCCGAAGGTCTGCCCATGACCCTGTTCACCCCAGCGCGCAAACAGGTTTGCGATGCCGCCTCGATCGACGCGGGTGCATTCAAAACCCGCATCCGTCAGTTGCTCTTCCAGCAGGACCAGCGCACCGCCTTCCTCAGGTGTGACGGAAGGGCAACGGACCAGCTCTGCGGTCAACCGGACGGGATCAGTCATCAAACGCCTCGTATTCGTGAATCAGCTTCGAGTTCACGCACAGATTCAATGAATTGTACGGAATGCCAAGCCCAACAGGGGAATTTACGTGTAAGACGCATATTCGCGCATTAGTGGATACATTAGAAAACGCATTAACTTACGCGGCGATGTCCTTGCCGTACCCCGCCAAATTGCGCTACAGCGCCGCCAAACAGATAAGCCTACGATGAAACGACTCTTTTTCGCTTTGGTCAGCCTGACGTTCATGCTTCTCGCCGAGCAAAGCCAGGCCCAGACTCTTACGGTCACCACAGTGACCCGACCTCCGTTTTCCTATGTGGAAGACGGGGCCCAAGTTGGTTTTTCGATGGACCTGCTGGCTGCTTTGGCCGAGTCGTTAAGCTGGGACTACGAGATCAACCGAGTCGAAGGGTTCGGTGATATGTTGGAAACCGTTCAGAACGGAACTGCCGATCTGGCGATTGCAAATATTTCGATTACAGCCACGCGCGAAACACAGATGGATTTCAGCCAGCCGATCTTTGAATCCGGGCTGCAAATCATGATCCCGTCCGAAGCCGCTCGCAGCCCGTCACTGCTGCAGGCTTTGTTATCGGTCGAACTCTTTATCGCGATTGGCTTGGCCTTTGCCATTCTGTTGGGTGGCGGGATGCTCATGTGGGGCTTTGAACGGCGTGCTCAGCCCTATTTTGATCGCAAGCTGAACGAAGCCTGGTTTCCTTCGTTCTGGTGGGCGCTCAACCTGGTTGTAAATGGCGGATTTGAAGAGCGCATGCCGCGCACGGCGTTTGGGCGGATGCTGGGTGTCGTGCTTGTGGTATCGTCCTTGTTCATCGTGTCCGTGTTTACCGCGCGCATCACCTCGGTCATGACGGTCGAGGCTATCAGCGGAAGTGTGAACTCGGTCAACGACCTCTATGGCAAGCAAGTAGGTACCATCAATGGGTCGACCGCCGCGAGCTTTCTGAACCGCCGCGAGATCGAGTTCACCGGTTACGAAGGTTTGACCGAACTGATCGCAGCTTTCGAGGCCAAGGACCTGGATGCGGTGATTTTTGATGCGCCAATCCTGTCCTATTATGCCACCCATGAAGGTCGACGCATTGCCACCACCACAGGCGGCGTGTTCCTGCGCGAAAACTATGGGATCGCCTTCCCAACCGGCTCGCCCTTGGTCGAAGAGGTCAACCAGGCACTATTGGCCCTGCGAGAAGACGGCACCTACGACGACATCTATAGAAAATGGTTCGGTAGCCGGAACTAGGCTTGCGGCTGGTCGTCGAAGAACGGTGTCATCTGCGCGACAATAACGGCATTCTCGTCCAGCGCGCGCTGCATCAAAGCGCGCTCATCAGGTTCGATATCGTGCCCCTGAGCTTCACGTTCTGCCAAAGTGCCATAGCCCGTGACGTCCAGTGGCGCTGTATCGGCTTGCTTTAGGATCGCCACGGTTTCACGTACCGCTTCGGCCTCGTCCACACCGCTGGCGTAACAGATCAACGCGGCACCCGTCGCGTGATCGGGCAAACCGTCACCGTCCTTGCGACCGATCTGAACCAACAAAGTGTACACCTGCTGGCGCGAAGGCTTCTTTTTCTTTTCCATATCGCTTGCCTTACGTTCGCTGATCTGGGCGGTCAACTTTTCTTTGGGTGTCAGGATCTTTGCGCGTTCCCAAATTGTATATTGTCGGAGTGGTTAAGAGAGATCAGCCACCTCTTAGAATCGACTCGACTCGGGAAACAATTTGGCTCTCTCCAAGAAATTGTCTATTTTGAGGCAGAGAATCCGCGGGGTTGAAAACGGCGGTTTTTCGCCGATCAGGCCAACCTTGTTGTGCAACAAATAGCTCATATCACAGCGAATGCGCGGTGCAGTTACTTCATCTGACCGACTGAAAATTACGCTCAATCTTACTATTAAATAAAACTTTTTTCTGAAGGGACCTTAAGATGACTACTCTCTCTAAATTGCTGACAACCACCGCAAGCCTGATCGCTCTTTCATTGACGCCAGCCGTTGGTGCTTTGTCACTTTTCTCGGCAACAGCTGCCTATGCTGAAGGTGACAGCGAAGAGCGTGAGCAGAGCGAGCGCAGGGAAGAAGCACGCGAAGAAGCTCGGGAAGAAGAGCGTGAGGAAGAGCGCGAAGAAGAGGTAGAAAAAGAGTACGCAGAAGAGCGTGAAGAAGAACGCGAAGAAGAAGTCGAAAAAGAATACGAAGAAGAACGCGAAGAAGCTCCGAAAGAAGAGCGTGAAGAAGCTCCGAAGGAAGAACGTGAGGAAGCTCCAAAGGAAGAGCGTGAGGAAGAACGCTCAGAAGAGCGTGAAGAGGAACGCGCAGAAGAGGTAAGAGAAGAAGCGCCTGAGTCTGAGGAAGAGTCAGAAAGCGAAGAAGAAGAAAGCGAAGAGTCCGAGGAAGAAAAAGAAGAATACGAGGAAGAAAAAGAAGAAGTAGAACGC
This sequence comes from Ruegeria sp. HKCCA6707, assembly GCF_013033515.1. Classification (GTDB taxonomy): domain Bacteria; phylum Pseudomonadota; class Alphaproteobacteria; order Rhodobacterales; family Rhodobacteraceae; genus Ruegeria. The sequence goes on from NZ_WQEG01000002.1 coordinate 319,086, forward strand.
CCGGGCGAGGACCGCTAATTCAAACGCTTTTCTGAGAAAACAGTGAGGTACTTACTGTTTTTGTAAATGCAAGAAAGAAAGGCCGGTGCAAGAACGCACCGGCCTTTCTGAGTCAGATAGCTGGCTCAATCGCGCAGCAGTTCGTTGATCCCGGTTTTTGAACGCGTCTGCTCATCCACACGCTTCACGATCACCGCGCAGTACAGGTTGACGTTGTTCTTGGAAGGCATCGAGCCCGCAACCACAACCGAATAGGGCGGCACCTCGCCATACATGACTTCGCCAGTTTCGCGATCCACGATCTTTGTGGATTTGCCGATGAACACGCCCATGCCCAGAACCGAGCCTTCGCGGACGATGCAGCCCTCGACCACCTCGGAACGAGCGCCGATAAAGCAGTTGTCTTCAATGATGGTAGGCCCAGCTTGCATCGGCTCCAGCACACCGCCGATACCAACGCCGCCTGACAGGTGCACGTTTTTGCCGATCTGCGCGCAGGAGCCAACGGTGGCCCAGGTATCGACCATTGTACCTTCATCCACATAGGCGCCCAGATTGACGAAGGATGGCATCAGCACGACGCCCGGCGCGATATAGGCCGACTTGCGCACAACGCAGTTCGGCACGGCGCGGAACCCGGCAGCGCGCCACTGGTCTTCACCCCAACCAGCGAACTTGCTGTCGACCTTGTCCCACCAGCCGCTGTCCTGTGGACCACCCGTCTGAATTTCCATATCCTTAATGCGAAAGCCCAGCAGTACCGCCTTCTTGGCCCATTGGTTTACGTGCCAATCACCGCTGTCCAGCTTTTCAGCCACCCGCAGCGAGCCGCTGTCCAGCGCATTCAGCGTATCTTCGATGGCTTCGCGCTGCTCGCCCGTGGTTGCGGGCGTGATGGTGTCGCGCGCCTCCCAGGCGGCTTCGATGGCGGCTTCCAGTTGCGCATTCGACATATGCGGGCTCCTTGCAGAATCTGTTCACGTTGGGTGTGCGTATAAGCATGCGGCGAAGCGGCTGCAATGCGACGCAGAGTTCGGCTGATGGCGCGGCTCACGCAGCCAACGGATCCGGTGAGATGTTGCCACCGCAGACCAACACGGCCACACGCTCGCCCGGTTGTGGCTGATACGCACCTGACAAAAGGGCTGCCAAAGCGGCGGCCCCCGCTGGCTCCACCAGAATGCGATGTGCCTGCCATAGCAGCTTTTGCGCCTCGGCAATCGCATCATCTGACACCAAAACAGAGGTCATGCCTTGCGCCAGCTCAAAACAGATCGACCCGATCCGCCTTGCACCCAGCGCATTGGCCGCGATGCCCGAGACCGAGACATCCACCGGCGCACCCGACTGCAAGGCCGTACGCAGCGCGCAGGATGTTTCCGGCTCGACAGCGACAACCTTGCGCGCACCTTGCCACCAGGCCAAAGCCCCAGCGATCAGCCCACCGCCCCCCACAGCGATCAGAACCGTGTCAGCTTGCAGATCCTGCGCGTCCCATTCGGCAAAACAGGTGCCCTGCCCGGCCACGGTTGCCGGTGCATCATAGGCGTGGATCTGCATGGCCCCCGTTTCGGCCTCATGAGCCTGAGCCGCTGTCAGCGCGTTGGCGTATTCCCCGGGCACAACGCTAAGATCGGCACCGGTTTGCTTGATCAGCGCGATCTTGGATGGGCCTGCAAGTTCCGGGACAAAGATCTTGGCCGGATAGCCAAGCGTTTTCGCGGCATAGGCCGCCGCAGCCCCATGGTTTCCACCTGACGCAGCCACAACGCCCGCCTGCGGCACATCCGAACTGAGCAAGGTGTTGAAAGCGCCCCGCGCCTTGAAGCTGCCTGTATGCTGCATTTGCTCCAACTTAAGCGCTATGGGATAACCCAACAGGTGGCTCTCCATCACTGGCGTGACCTGCGCATAGCCCGCAATTCGTTCACGCGCCTTCAATATTTCGGTTTTCCAATCCATTCTAGTTTTTCCGTGACTGGCACTCTGCCCGCGAACCCTATAGCTGTTTTGTGAACACGCAAGCAGGGATCGACTACCTATGAAAGAAGACCGTCACAGCCCGTTCCGCGACGCGCAAACCGACCGTTCGACCGCGAGCGAGGTTCCGGACACGCCGCAGACGCGCTCACCCGCCTATCGCCTTGCCTTTGCTGATGATGAGTTCCTGTGCCGCGACGAGCTGCGTCCGGTGCGCCTGCAACTGGAACTGCTCAAGCCCGAAATGATCATGACCGAGCGTGAAATCAGCTCGACCATCGTGATGTTTGGCGGGGCGCGCATTCCCGAACCGTCGCAAAAGCACACGGCGCGGACAGAAACGTTGGCGGCTCTGTCTGAGTATTACGACGAGGCGCGCGAGTTCGCCCGTTTGATGACAGAGAAATCGAATGAAACCGGCGGACGCGAAAACGTCATCGTCACCGGGGGTGGCCCCGGTGTGATGGAGGCCGGAAACCGCGGCGCGCTGGATGCAGGCGGCTCTTCTATCGGGTTGAATATCGTGCTGCCGCATGAACAGGCGCCAAACCTTTATGTGACGCCCGAGCTAAGCTTCAACTTCCATTATTTCGCCATTCGCAAGATGCATTTTCTGATGCGCGCCCGTGCCATCACCATCTTCCCAGGCGGGTTTGGTACGCTGGATGAGCTTTTTGAATCCCTGACCCTGATCCAGACCGGCCGGATGGAGCGCGTGCCCTTTCTGCTGTTTGGCCGCGCGTTCTGGGAGAAGGTGATCAACTGGGCCGCGCTGGCAGATGCCGGCACAATCTCGGACGAGGATCTGGACCTGTTCCGCTTTGTCGACACCGCGCAACAAGCGGTCGACATCATCGAGAATTGGGAGCCCGCCCCGCCCCGCGACGCAATACCGGGACGTTAAGCCATGGCCCCCAAGACCGGAGAGATGCTGCACCTGCGCGGCAATGCGCTGAACAAGGGCGAGCCCGTCGCGCTGCCTCTGACCCAAAGCAGCATGTATCACCTACCCGGGTTACCCGAAGGGCAGGCCAGTTATGGCCGGGTCGATAACCCGACCTGGGAGCATCTGGAACATGTCCTATCGCATCTCGAGGATGCACCGTGCCTGACATTCCCCTCTGGTATGGGCGCCATTTCGGCCGCACTGTTTGCCACCGTTCGGGCCGGGTCACGCTTGCTGATCCCGTCCGACGGGTACTATGTCACCCGCCTGCTGGCGGATCGGTTCCTCTCGGGCCTGGGGGTTGTGGTCGAAACCCGCCCGACCACCGCTTTTGCAAATGGTGGATTTGACCAGTTCGACGTGGTCTTTGTCGAAAGTCCGTCGAATCCCGGATTGGACATGATCGATCTGCGTGCTGTTGCCGAACAGGTCCGTGCCGCAGGCGGTGTGACCATCGCAGACAACACCACGCTGACCCCGCTGGGCCAGCGCCCTCTGGATCTGGGGATCGACATCGTCGTGTCGTCAGACACCAAGGCGATGGGTGGGCATTCCGACCTGTTGATGGGGCACGTCGCCAGCCGCAATGACCAGATCATGGAGCGGGTCGAGGAATGGCGGCGCGTCTCGGGTGCGATCCCCGGCCCGCATGAGGCATGGCTGCTGCATCGCGGACTGGAAACGCTGGATGTTCGCTTCGACCGTATGTGCAGCTCGGCCCAGGTTCTGGCGGAACGGCTGGCCGCGCATCCGGCGGTCAAGCAGCTCCGCTATCCCGGCCTGCCGGATGATCCGTCCTTTGCGCTGGCACAACGACAAACACAACGGTTCGGGTTTCTTCTGTCACTGACGCTGAACAGCGAGGACCAGGCCGAGAGGTTCATCAACGCCTGCCCCCTGCTTCGCCCGGCCACATCCTTCGGAGGCGTCCACAGTTCCGCCGAACGCCGCGCGCGCTGGGGCGACGATGTGGATCCAGCCTTCATTCGTCTTTCGGTTGGGTGTGAGCCCGTCGAAGAACTGTGGCAAGCGATCGAAGCCAGCCTGAACGCTTTATGACTTTTTCTTAGCTTCGCGCAGTTCTGGGAACAGATAGATCGGCAGCACGATGCTGGCGATCAGCGCCCCCAGCCAGACCAGCAGGGTCGCGGCCAACAGGTTGGAAACGCCACCAACAGTCAGCCCCGCCGTAATCAGATCGGTCACCAACAGCCCGACAAAGGTCACGATCAAAGCGATCCCGCCTTTCAGCGCGGGCGCTTTCTTTTCACCCAGCTTCAGGATCAACGGCTCGGCCACGACCTGAACCACGGTGAAGACAAGCACCACAACGATGAAAGATATCGGCTTGATCGCAAAGCCTGCCAGCAGCAGCGAAGCGAGCAACAACCCGATGGCGTTCCCGACCAAAAGGGCCAATGCGGATTTTATTCTGCGCGACATGGGGCGATCTCCGTCAGTAGACAATTCGAAATATGCAGATATTAGCAGGGCAATTCCATTTTGCGAGGCAATTCGGTGTCTCTGCCATTTTGACCTGTTGAAATCACATGATAAAACACCTTCATCAAGATCAGCCCCACCCACATAGACGAGAGGTGAGATGAGCGACGATCCCTATTCCGTTCTCGGCGTTGCAAAAGACGCAAGCGCTGCCGAGATCAAGAAAGCCTATCGGCGTATCGCCAAAGACTGTCATCCAGACCTCAAACCCGGCGATGCCGAAGCCGAGGCAAAGTTCAAGGCCGCTGCCGCTGCCTATGACCTGTTGAAGGACCCTGAAACCCGCGCACGGTATGACAACGGCGAGATTGACGCCTCTGGACAGGAACGGGCTCAGCAACAGTATTACCGCGACTATGCCGAAGCCGCCGGAAATCCCTATCGCGGGCGTCAGGCCGACCCAGACGATATGTCCGACATCTTCGCCGAGTTCATGCGCGGGCGCGGCGGGTTTGGTGGCCAGGGCCACCAAGAGTTCCATGCGCCCGGGCACAACCTGAACTATTCGCTGCAGATCAGTTTTCTGGACGCTGTGTTTGGTGCCAGCCAAAAGCTGACCTTGCCAGATGGCGACCGGATCGAAGTGAAAATCCCCGCCGGGATCACCGACGGGCAGACCATCCGCCTGCGCGGCAAGGGCGCTCCGGGTTATGGCAACGGCCCTGCGGGGGATGCTCTGGTCACTGTGTCGGTCGCAAAACACGCTGTGTTTGATCGACAAGGGGACGACATCCACATCACATTGCCGATCACCATTGATGAAGCGATTCTTGGCGGTAAGGTCCAGGCCCCAACTATTGACGGCGGCGTGAATGTCAGCATCCCGGCGGGCACCAGCAGCGGCAAAACCCTGCGGTTGCGCGGCAAAGGGGTCAAGAAACGCGGCACGTCTGATCGCGGAGATCAGTTGATTGAACTGACCGTCGCCATGCCCGAAAAGATCGATGACGAGTTGAAGCAGTTCATGGAGAACTGGCGCGAGATGCATCGCTATGATCCACGGAAAGGAATGCCCTCATGACCCTGACCGAGAAGGAACTGATCGAAACCGTCACCCGTCTGACCTCTGACCGTCTCAGCGAATATCTGGCCGCCGAGATTGTGATCCCCGCGCAATCTGATCAAGGGTTGGTCTATCAACGCATCGATGTTGCCCGGCTGGAACTGGCCTGCGAATTGCATGAGCAATATGACATGGAGGCCGATGCCCTATCGATGATGATGTCCCTGATCGATCAAATGCATGGATTGCGCGCCGAGCTGCGCGAGGTATTGAACGCGGTCGAGGCGCAACCGGATCCGGTGCGCAAACAATTGGTTGAAGTTATCGAAACGGCGCGCTTTCGGCGCGGGTGACCACGCTGACGGCAACGGATCCTCCCTAGAGGTCAGTTTCCAACCTGGTACTCTTCGGGCACGTAAAAGGTATAGTCCCGTTCGGCGACCGCTTCGTGGCAATCATGGCAATAGGCCACCGCAGATGCCCGATTGCCCATCGTATCCCCAAAGAGCGACCCATCGGGCATTACCATGATATAGCGCCAGTCCGCCGTATCCGGGTTTGTGCCTGCGGGCAGTTTCTCCATCACAAAAAGCGCGCCGGGGTGAACATTGCCTTCATCCGTCACTGTCAGGCTGTCCTTGGCCAGGACCGACCCGACCGGCAAAACGTCGCCATCGTGCATCGTGCCATAGTTCTCGGCGACACGGTTGGCATAGCTGTTCACATAGCGCTGACCATGGGTGGCCGAAATATAGGGTGCGTCATTGAACAGCGGCCAGCTTTGGTAATTACGGATCAGATCCATCTGCGAGGCTGCATAACCCCGGGACAATCTGCGCGACATCGACCGGTAATGCGCGTTCGCCTCGTCCTTGGTCAAATCTGCCGGATTCTCAAGTGTCAAATGCGCGTCTTGTTCAGACGTCTGCGCATCGGCAATGGAAATTCCAATGACCAGCGCGCCAAGCACACCAGCGACGGTCAAGGGTTTTGAATAATCTGCAATCATGTCTGGGCCCATCCGAACAATCGGTTCGCCTGTTTTCTGATCTGCTCTAATCAAGGTTAGGTATGGAATGAGATCTTTCCATGACCTCGTCCATGTGCCTCACCGGGTTGTGCAAATTGGTGAACACCCTGTTTCTTGACTGTAAGAAAGTTAACAAAACAGACCGCGCGACAAAACCCGATTCACATTAAAACAATCGAATTCGATGTTCGGGCCGCTGAGTCAGCCCAATCCCGCCTCGGATTCGATCTGCTTGCGCGACTTGCGGGCGCGTTCGGTGGCCGATTTCAACTGACCGCAGGCCGCCATGATATCCTCGCCCCGCGTCTTGCGGATGGGTGAGGCGTATCCCGCCTGGTAGATGATATTGGCGAAAGCGCGGATACGGTTGTTCGAGCTGCGCTTGTACGGCGCACCTGGCCATTCGTTGAAGGGGATCAGGTTGATCTTGGCCGGGATCTTGTGGCGCTTGATATGATCGATCAGGCGGTGCGCATCTTCGTCGCTGTCATTCACCCCGTCCAGCATCACATATTCAAAGGTGATGCGCTCGGAATTGGAGGCTTTGGGATAGCTGGCCAGTGCTTGCAACAGCCCTTCAATATTCCAGCGCTTGTTGATCGGCACCAACACATCCCGGGTTTCATCCGTGGTGGCGTGAAACGAGATCGCAAGCAGGCAGCCGATTTCTTCAGCCGTGCGCGCAATCTCGGGCACCACGCCCGAGGTCGACAGGGTGATCCGACGGCGCGACAGGGAAATCCCCTCGGGGTCCATCGCGATTTTCATCGCGTCGCGGACGTTTTCGAAGTTGTAAAGCGGCTCGCCCATGCCCATCAGCACAATGTTGGACAGCAGGCGCGTTTCGTCTTTGGGCGCGCCAGGGGTTGGCCATTCGTCCAGATCGTCGCGGGCCATCATCACCTGACCCACGATCTCGGCTGCGGTCAGGTTGCGCACCAGTTTCTGCGTGCCCGTGTGGCAGAAGGAACAGGTCAGCGTGCAACCCACCTGAGACGAGATGCACAGCGTTCCGCGATCTTCTTCGGGGATATAGACCACCTCGACCTCATGCCCGCCCGCAATGCGGCAGAGGTATTTGCGGGTGCCATCCTCAGACACCTGACGCGTGACCACTTCGGGGATTTCGATCACAAAGCTTTCGGCCAATTGCGCGCGGTAGGCTTTCGCCAGATTGGTCATCTCAGCAAAATCGCGCACGCCCCATTGGTAAATCCACTGCCAAATCTGGCCTGTGCGCATCTTGGCCTGCCTTTCGGGCGTGCCATGTTCGATCAGCGCCCTTCGCAGTTGATCGCGGGTCAAGCCAACAAGGTTGATCTTCCCCTCAGGCAGTTTGCGGGGGATGGTCATGACATCTTGAGTGATCGGCGCTTTGGGCGACATTGGCGTATCTCGGTGGATTCTGGCTTGGGATGCGCCTCTATATAGGACCGCGCCGAAAGATCAAAAGGAATCGTGCGGCTCAGTTCGCAAACTGCAGCAATTCGTCCACACGGGTGCGGCCAAGTTCTACCCGGCACGCAGTGATCCCGATTCCGGTGCCAGACCCACCTCCGAACGACGCACCAACCGCTTCGCATTGGGCGTCACGATAGGCGTTCCAGGCGGCCTGCGACGCCACCAATGCAGCCAATGCAACCTCTCGCCCGGTAACCTCGTCCAATTCCTGAGCCGAAGATTGCGCAATCCCAAGGGCGGCCTCAACCGCGTCGTTCACAGCAAGCTCCATATCACGGACGCAAGCGCCTATTTCGACCTGAGAGCTTGCATCTGAGCATTCAAGCGTTGGATCAGCCGATGCCGCGAACGGAACCAATAAAGCGGCCAGAAAAAAGCGCATGTTTAAACCTCCGACTCCCAAAGCCAGGCGCTCTGAGGCGCCTGACTTTGGAACTCTAACGCGGAATCTGATCTCGAACCACTGCGACTGGGTTGCCCGACGGGTGTCGTTAGATCCCAGCTGGCGGGATAAAGCAGTCATCCGCATCCAGCTGTTTCACCGGATCTTCCGGGCCGCATTGCTCACCAGACACCGGATAGGTGTCCGCTTCTTTTTCACATGCGGTCAGAACGAAGGCAGACGCAAACATCAAAGCGATCAGGGTTTTATCAATCATCAGCACAGCTCCTATTCTTTTCTGAACTACTAAGTTCAGAAATTCGACTAGGTCGCCTTGATACGGATCAAGTTTCCTGAATATCTGGAAACTAAGTACGAAATTAGGACCGCAACCGTTTGCGGCCCTGGCTATGCTCGATCAGTTGGCACAGCGCTTTTCGGCATCTTCCAAAGCAGCCGTGAACCCCAGCAGGGAAAACGTGTCTTTGGTCTGTGTGCCGCGCTCGGACCGGGCAGTCAGGACAGCTTCGGTACCGCGTTTCATCGCCGCGATCACATTGGGTTCCTGCCCTTCAGTTGCCGGCCAGGCCCATTCGCCTTCAGTGATGAACTCAAACTGCTCACCGTCAATGCTGACATTGACTGTCGAGCCCGAGGCAAAAGGGTAACCGCCGGTAAATGACACCTGCCCATTCACATTTTCGCTGGGGCGGAAAACGACAAACAACAGAATATCGCTGCGACGAACCGAAACGACGCGACCACCGCGTGTGTTTACGGTTTCGTCGGGGGTCGCCACGCTCCAGCATTCGGTCGGGTCATCTTCGACAAAAACGCTCCAATCCGTGTTTACCGCAACGCGGTTGGTGCTGTCTGTCTGCTGTGCATTGGCCGTTGTCGCCAAGCCTGCCATCAACAAGCCTGCAATGACGCGGGCGCGTTTCAATCCCATGTGTCCAGCCTCCTAGCTCGACCTATACCTCAATCCCATCGTGAACGGCTGCGAACCCTGCCGGTTCGTCTATGATCATTGCGCATTCCGATGATTGCCGACATACACACACTAACGCAGGTTTCGCCACAGGCGAAAGGGCGGTTGGCAGATTTTTGCGCAAATAATGAGAGGCCAGATGACGCAGCCAGTACCCATGACCGAGCTTTGGCGCGGACCATTGCTTGAAAGCTATCATCTCGGCCACGCCGTGATCTGCGATGACACCGGACAGATCGTACAAAGCTGGGGCGATCCAAATGCGGTGATCTTTCCCCGGTCATCGGCAAAGATGATCCAGGCACTTCCGCTGATCACCTCTGGGGCGGCGTCGAAATATGGATTGAATTCGGAACACCTGGCTTTGGCCTGTGCGTCGCATAACGGCGCGGCGATACACACCGACCGTGTGACATCATGGCTCGACCATTTGGGGCTGGGCGAGACGGATTTGCGCTGCGGTCCGCAAGAGCCTGCCGACAAGGTCGCCCGTGACCGGCTGATCCTGGCGGATGACACACCTTGTCAGATCCACAACAATTGCTCGGGCAAACACTGCGGGTTTCTGACGCTCGCTCAGCATATGGGGGCCGGGCCAGAATACCTTGAGATCGACCACCCGGTTCAACAGGCCTGCCTGTCCGCGGTCGAAGAGACCACAGGCGAAACAAGCCCAGGCTACGGGATTGACGGCTGTTCGGCCCCCAATTTCGCCACCTCGGTTCTGGGACTGGCACGGTCGATGGCCTGGTTTGCATCGGCCGCTGATCGCTCGGACCGGGCAAGCGATGCGGCACAGCAATTGACCGCGGCCATGGTGAAACACCCTGAACTTGTCGCCGGTGAGACCCGAGCCTGCACCGAGTTGATGCGCGCCATGGACGGGCGTGCCGCTATCAAGACCGGGGCAGAGGCTGTGTTTGTCGCCATTATCCCGGAAAAGCGGATGGGCGTGGCGCTGAAGATCACCGATGGCACCACCCGCGCCAGCGAATGTGCCATTGCCGCAATATTGGTGAGCCTTGGTGTGCTCGAGGCCGATCACCCGGCCACGAGAAAATTCATGAATGCCACTCAATTCAGCCGCCGTGGCCTGGAAAGCGGGATCATCCGGCCCGCGCCGGACTTTCCCAATCCGGCCTAGAACTCGTGGATCTCGGCCACCTCAACCGAGCCTGATCCATTCACAACCATGGGGCAGCCTTTCGCCATGTCATTGGCGTCGTCGATCGAGTTGGCCATGACCACGCTGAAACCGGATGCCGGGTTAGCCCCGCCATTGTCTTCGACGCCGTTCGAACTGACAGTATAGGACTGCCCGACCGGGTTACCCGGGATTTTGACCGCGTCGCCCATGCCCTGGAACCAAGCGCCCCATGCGGCCATGGTGGCATCGATCTCGGCTTGGCTCTGTGGCGCCGCACCTCCGTGGTAGACAAATAAATATTGGGGCATATCGCTCCTCCCTGATGAAATCTATTGGCACTGCGCTTCGAGCTTGCGCAGCGAAGACGTCCAGCCTTTGGTGTGATTGGCCGCAGCTTCTGCATCGGCCAGTTCGCGGTGATCCAGAACCAGCCGCGCACCCTCATTGGTGGCTTGGACCGAGAAGGTCACATGGCTTTCCGGACCTCGTTGATCCTGATCGTCGTGCCAAGCCCAAGTGAACCCGACAGAGTTGGGCGGGTCTATATGAGTCACTTGGCCCGAAACCTTGTATCTCTGGCCTTCGCTGTTTTGCATGACAGAATACCACGGCCCCAACCGTGAGAAATCCAGATCATGTTCGGGCACATGCATTCCTTCGGGACCCCACCACCGCAGCAGTTTGGCCCCATCCGTCACCCAGGCAAAAAGGGTTTCGGGGCTGACCGGGAAATCCCGTTCCAGTTTTAAATCGGCCATGATGTCTCCTGCTCCAAAAGATCGCCCAAACGATCCAGGCTTGTTTCCCAGAATTGCCGTTTCGAAATGGTCCAGTCTGCAATGGCGCGCAGCCCTTCAGGTTGGATCGAATAGATGCGCCGCGTTCCTTGCACCCGTTGCTGCACCAAGCCCGCCTGTCGCAGCACCTTTAGATGTCGTGAGATGGCGGCCCCCGACATCCCTTTGCCTCTGACAAGATCACCGGCAGGCAGTTCGCCATGGTCCATAAGCTGTTCAACAATCGACAAACGGGTTTCGTCGGCCAAGGCGGCAAAGGAGGGTACAAGACTGGTCATGATCATTATTTAACACATTTGTTAAATTAACGAAAGCTGAAAGAAAGCTGGGTGCGCGAGTCACAATCACAGGCCAAATGTGAGAAAAGTCACATACACACGGCCATTTCACGCTAAAGTCGACGCATTCAAGGTACAAAGGTCAAACTGAACAGACATAATACGCTGGTTGTTTGACGCATTAACGAGGAGACTTAAGTTGCGGATTACATCTACTTCCTTAATCGTTCTCAGCGCTGTTGCGCTTGCGGGCTGTGCTTCTCCCTGGTCGCAGACCGAAGTCGTCAATCCAACAACATCAACTGTCCAACCTGCAAGTGCGGTTGCGACACCGCAAGCATCGACAGCATCAACCGGAAGCACCGCTGCTTCGTCTCAGCCCAGCATTGGCGGCGAAGACCGCGAAGGCGGAGACTCGGGTGGCAGTTCTGGTGGCGACAGCGGTGGATCTTCCGGTGGCAGCAGCGGTGGTGGATCAGGCGGTGGCGGTGCCGGTGGTAGCAGCGGCGGCGGATCAGGTGGCGGCGGTGCCGGTGGTGGATCCGGTGGTGGTAGTGGATCCGGCGGTGGCAGTGGTACCGGCGGTGGCGGTGGCGATAGCTGGGGTTGATCTGAAAAGGGGCGCGACATGTCACGGCACAGCCTTGCGCGCAAAACAGCGCGCGCTCTGACCCCGGCTCTGGTTGCACTCGTCCTAACGGGTGCTTCTCACGCCCAATCGGTGGGCGATGCGTTGGGGCAATCGGTCGGCAGCAATCGCATTGCGATTGTCATCGGCAATCAGGACTATGACGTTGTTGGTGATCTCAGCAATGCGCGCAAGGACGCCCAAGACATCGCAGACATGCTGCGCAGCTTCGATTTCAGGGTCTATGACGGATATGACCTCAGCAAACGCGAGTTTGAAGAGCTTATTCGCACGGCCGTTTTGAATATCCCCGATGCTGCGGATGTGCTTTTCTACTATGCGGGCCACGGTATTCAGATCGGGCGGCGGAACTACTTGCTGCCCGTTGATGCCCAGTTCGAGAGCATTTACGATGTTCCCCTGGCAACCATGACACTGGACCGCATAATCGACACCTTGTCCGCGCGCAGTGCTGCGCATGTTGCCATTCTGGATTCCTGCCGGGACAATCCCTTTCAGGATCTTCGTCTGGCGGCTGATCTGGACGCCAACCTGTTTGAAACCCGCTCGGGCTTTGACGTGTTCAGCACACCGCTGAATTCTCTGGTCGCGTATTCCACGTCGCCGGGAGCAGTGGCCAGTGACGGCGACTTGGGTCAAAACAGCCCCTATACAGCGGCAGTTCTGGAGACAGTGAAATCATCGCCCTTCCACAACATCCAGCAGTTGTTCCCCGTCATCCGTGAACGGGTCCACTCGAAAACGTCAGGCAAGCAGATCCCCTGGGAAAGCTCGACTTTGGTGCGCCCGTTCTATCTGGCCCAACAGCAGGCCGAGACTCCGGAAATTCAGGTGGAAAACACTGGCTCACAATCGCTGGACCTGAGTCTTCAGTTCGACAAGACCATTCCACTGACGCAACGCATTGAGCAGGCTTTGGGTGACGACATCGTCTCGGTACGTCTTGTTGATTCACCTGATCGCGGCAGCCTGAATACAGGCAGCCGATCGCAATCAAATGACGTGATCTATACGCCCGAAATCTCGGACACCCGCGCGTTAGAGATTGTAGACAGTTTCTCTGACACGTTCACGGTTGAGGTCGTTACAGATGATCGAACCGCCCAGAATGTTGATGTCTCGCTGGAACTGGGTCTGAATGCGTGCGACCTTGAGGCTGGCGATGCTCTGGACCTGAACGGGGTCGGCGTATTCCGGCTGCCCAACGAGCTGAACATCACCAATGCGCTTGCGGCTTGTACCGCAGCTGTGGACGAACATCCCGAAATTGCCCGGTTTCAGTATCAGCTGGGTCGCGCACAACAGGCGGCTGGCAATGTTGCGGACGCCTATGAAAGCTTTTCCGCCGCAGCCGATGCCGGACATATCCGGGCCAAATATGCGCTGGCCATTCTGCTGGACACCGACCGCATAGACCGCGCCGTAACGCGCATCCCCTATGAACCGGACAAGGCGCGCGCGCTGTTGGAAGAAGGCACCGCCCAGCAAGACCCCTATGCTATGCACCGTTTGGGCAAGGACCTGTTACGCCAAGGCGAAACCGCCGATGAGAAAAAGCGCGGCTTTGAGCTGCTCGAACGCTCGGTCGAACTGGGTCATACCTTCTCGATGAACGAGTTGGGGCTCTATTTCCTGCGCGAGAACTCGGATCACTATATCCCCGAACGCGGAATGCGGTATCTGCGTGCGTCCGAGCTGCGCAAGGATATCTATGGCTATGACAATCTTGCCTATGTTGCGCTGAACGGGCTGGGTGGCAATCCAGTCGATCTAAACAAGGCTGAAGGATACTTTCTGGCCGCCGCCGAGGGGGGTCACCCCACCGCCCCGGCCAGCATCGCTCGCATGATCCTGCGCGACCAACTTCCGGGCAGGACACGCGCCGAGGCACTCGACTGGTACGACACCTCTTTGTCCAGAGGAGACGCCTGGGGCGGAGCAAATGGTGCATATATCATTCTCGATGGTCAGGTCTCGGGGCTTGGCCCGGCGGATGCGGCCTTGCGGGCCGCCAAGGCCGCGCTTTTGCCCAATGAAGAGGCCGCAAGCCAGGCACGATCACAGCTCGACAACATCTCGCGGACGGATCTGGATCGAGCCCTGCAAATGGCGTTGAACGAGTTGGGTGGCAGTATCGCCGTAGACGGTCAGGTCGGGCCTGCGACAGAGGCCGCATTGGAAAACATTAGCGCGGAATACGGCGTGCCGGTGCCCTTTGCAGCGTCGAATGACCCGAAAGAGCGGCTATTGCTGGCCGCGCGCGTGTACTGGGCGCAAAACCCGGTGCGGTTCGATCTGTTCTGATACCTCAGGTCACGAAATCGCTGCGTGCATAGCCTTGCAGATACAGCAGGGCCGTCAGATCCCCGTGATTGACACGCACGTCGCATTCGGCTGCAACCGAGGGCTTCGCGTGCAGGGCCACACCGGTCCCGGCCCGCCCCAACATGCCCAAATCATTTGCGCCATCTCCCACCGCGATGACGTCGCTCTCGGCCAGCCCCAAACGGGTTGAAATCTGCTCCAGCGCCTCGATCTTGGCCTGCCGTCCCAGAATGGGCCGCTGCACATCACCGGTCAGCTTGCCCCCTTCGGCCAGCAGCGTATTGGCGCGGTTCTCGTCAAATCCCAACTCGGCAGCAACCTGTGACGTAAAGGCCGTGAACCCGCCAGACACCAGCGCTGCATAAGCACCGTTTGCCCGCATCGTCGCCAACAGCGCTTTGCCGCCCGGCATTAAAGTGATCCGCTCGTTCAGAACCTTGTCGATCACGCTTTCATCGAGGCCTTTCAACAGCCCAACCCGCTCGGTCAGCGCGCCTTCGAAATCCAACTCGCCATTCATGGTGCGCGCCGTGATGTCCTTGACCCGCGCGCCTACACCGGCCTCATCGGCCAATTCGTCGATGCATTCCTGCTGAATCATGGTGCTGTCCATATCCGCCAACAGCATCTTTTTGCGCCGACCCTCGGCCGGTTGCACGATCAGGTCCACACCCGAGCCTTGTAGGTCTTGCCAGACGTCCCACAGGTTCTCTGGCACTGTTGGAAGGGCGAACTCGGCCGCCTCGTCAGG
This sequence comes from Ruegeria sp. HKCCA6707, assembly GCF_013033515.1. Lineage (GTDB taxonomy): Bacteria > Pseudomonadota > Alphaproteobacteria > Rhodobacterales > Rhodobacteraceae > Ruegeria. The sequence continues at coordinate 334,329 of NZ_WQEG01000002.1, forward strand.
GCTCAGCCAGATCCCGTCGCCGCCACCCCAGGCATTGCGCAGTGACTCGACCAAGGCCTGTTCCAGCGTGGGCGCATTGGGATTGGTCAACAGGGTGGCAATGTACATCTTGGGTCTCCGGTTCGTTCCCCTGCGCATAACGCAGGGGTCCGCGTTTCACCAGAGACAGATTGACCTAACCCAGAATACCCGGCAGACGCAGGCCATGCGCCCGAGCACAGTCCTTAGCACTCTGGTAGCCGGCATCCGCATGGCGCCAGACGCCCGAGGCCGGATCGTTCCACAGCACACGCTCCAATCGCCGGGCCGCGTCCTCGGTACCATCGGCACAGATCACCACACCCGCATGCTGGCTGAACCCCATGCCAACGCCCCCGCCGTGATGCAGCGACACCCAGGTCGCGCCGCTGGCCGTATTGATCAGCGCGTTCAACAACGGCCAGTCAGAGACAGCGTCTGATCCGTCCAGCATTGCTTCGGTCTCGCGATTAGGGCTGGCGACCGAGCCCGAATCCAAGTGGTCACGACCGATGACAACTGGTGCCTTCAGCTCGCCGCTTGCAACCATCTCGTTGAACGCCAAACCAGCGCGGTGACGGTCGCCCAACCCGATCCAGCAGATGCGCGCCGGAAGCCCCTGAAACGCGATACGGTCCGAGGCCATGTCGAGCCACCGGTGCAAATGCGTGTTCTCGGGGAACAGCTCTTTCATCTTGGCGTCGGTCTTGTGGATGTCTTCGGGATCACCTGACAAGGCACACCACCGGAACGGCCCGATCCCCTTGCAGAATAGCGGGCGGATATAGGCTGGTACGAATCCGGGAAAGGCAAAGGCGTTTTCAAGCCCTTCATCCTGCGCCACCTGACGAATGTTGTTGCCGTAATCCAGCGTGGGCACGCCTGCATTCCAGAAATCCACCATCGCGGCCACATGCTGCTTCATTGAAGCGCGAGCTGCCCTTTCCACTGCTTTAGGATCTGTTTCTCGCTTTTCTCGCCATTCGGCCATCGACCAGCCCAAAGGCAGATAGCCGTTGATCGGGTCATGCGCGCTGGTCTGGTCGGTGACGATATCGGGGCGCATGCCACCTGCGGTCATGCGACGATAGATCTCGGGGAAGATCTCGGCCGCATTGCCCAACAGACCGACAGACTTTGCCTCCCCCGCTTTGGTCCAGCGGTCGATCATCGCCAATGCGTCGTCCAGTGTATCGGCTTTTTCGTCCAGATATTTGGTGCGCAGGCGAAACTCGATGCTGTCAGGGTTGCACTCCACCGCCAAACAACAAGCACCCGCAAAGACAGCGGCCAAGGGCTGCGCACCGCCCATACCGCCCAAACCACCGGTCAAGATCCACTTGCCGGTCAGATCACCGCCATAGTGCTGGCGTCCAGCCTCAGCAAAGGTCTCATAAGTCCCCTGCACGATGCCTTGCGTGCCGATATAGATCCACGACCCAGCCGTCATCTGGCCATACATCATCAGGCCCTTTTTATCGAGTTCGTTAAAGTGATCCCAAGTCGCCCAATGAGGTACGAGGTTTGAATTGGCGATCAAAACGCGAGGGGCATCGGTGTGGGTGCGGATGATCGCGACCGGTTTACCGGATTGGACAATCAACGTCTCATCCACCTCCAGATCCTTCAAACCGGCAACAATAGTGTCGAAATCCTTCCAAGTCCGCGCCGCGCGTCCGATGCCGCCATAGACCACCAGCTCATGCGGGTTTTCAGCCACGTCCGGGTGCAGATTGTTCATCAACATCCGCAACGGTGCCTCGGTCAGCCAGCTTTTGGCGTTCAACTCGGGGCCGGTCGGGGGGAAGATATCGCGCGTGTTTTTGCGGGGATCGGTCATGGGGCAAGCTCCAAAGCAGTGTCTTGGATGGTGGTCAGAATATCGTGCAACCACGGGCGCAGGCGATTGGCCTTGCCAGAGTCGAAAGCCCAGGGTTCGGTTTCGGCGGTCAGATAGGTCGATTGCGCCAGTTCCATCTGGATGGCGTGAATCCCAGCTTCCGGTTGGCCATAGTGACGGGTCGACCAGCCCCCACGAAAACGGCCGTTCAGGACCGTGTCAAAGGGTGAGGATGCTGCAAGTTCATTCGTAACAAACTCTATCTTCGGCGCGCAGGTCACACCGTTGTCGGTTCCGATATTGAGGTCCGGCAAGGTACCTTTGAACAAGAACGGAATGCGGCTGCGGATCGAATGACAATCGAACAAGACCGCAACACCATGGCGGGTTTTTACTCTGCGCAATTCCTCAGCCAGCGCCGCGTGATACGGCGCATGATAGGCGTGCCGCCGCGCTTCGATCTCATCAACTGACGGCTCTTGTCCGGATTGCCAGATTGGCTGGCCGTCGAAATCCGTCACGGGCACCAGAGTGGTTGTGTTTTGCCCTGGGTAGAGTGATACGCCGTTTGGGTCCCGGTTTGCGTCGATCACATAACGGTGCACATTGGATTGTACGACGGTTGCATCGGCTAGAAGCCCTTCATAGAGCCTGTTTATGTGCCAATCTGTGTCTTTCAGCGACCGCCCGTTTGCGTTCAGACGGGCGGCAAAGTCATCGGGAACATAGGTCCCGCCATGCGGTTGTCCCAACACGATTGGGCTTTGGCCCCGTGTGACAGTCACCACCTGCATCATGACAGCTCCGGCATCGAGCTTTCAACTGCGTGTAAAATGTCGCCGCTTTCGACCAATGCGCGGGCCTTTTCCAGCTCGGGTGCGAGATAGCGGTCGTCGGTCAGCGACGGGATCTCGACGCGCAGTCGGTCGATGGCCCGTTGCAGCGGCGCGCTTGTGGTCAAGGGCGCGCGGAATTCGATACCTTGCGCCGCGCAAAGCAGTTCGATCCCCAGAATATAGTTCAGGTTTCCGACCATCCGCTTCAACCGCCGTGCCCCATGCGCAGCCATCGAGACGTGGTCTTCCTGATTGGCCGAGGTTGGGGTGCTGTCGGTGACGCAAGGGTTGGCCAGATGCTTGTTCTCGCTCATCAGCGCTGCGGTCGTAACCTCGGCGATCATCAGCCCCGAATTCAGCCCTGGCTCCGGTGTCAGAAATGGCGGCAGATCAAAGCTGAGCGCCGGGTCGACCATCAGGGCAATGCGGCGCTGCGCGATGGCACCAATCTCGGATATCGCCAAGGCAATCATATCTGCGGCAAACCCCACTGGTTCCGCGTGGAAGTTACCACCAGACACGATGGCCTCAGGCGCGCTGAGTACCAGAGGATTATCTGTTGCGGCATTCGCCTCGGTCACCAGCGTTGTTGCCGCCTGACGCATCACATCCAGCGCCGCGCCGGTGACTTGCGGCTGACAGCGGATGCAATATGGGTCCTGGACGCGCGTATCCCCGTCCCTGTGGCTTTCACGGATCTCCGACCCTGCCAGAACCTCCCGCATCGCCGCTGCTGCATCAATCTGCCCCCGATGCCCGCGCAGCGCATGGATTTCGGGCTGCAAAGGCGCAGTCGAACCCATGATCGCGTCGGTTGACATGGCAGAAACGACCAACGCATTTTGAGCAGCGCGCCAGGCCTGGAACAAACCGCCAAGCGCATATGCGGTTGAAAACTGGGTGCCGTTGATGAAGGCCAATCCTTCTTTTGGCCCCAGAGAAACAGGCTCTAAACCTGCGTTTGTCAATGCATCCGCGCCGGGCAGAACAGCACCGTTTACCTCGGCCTCTCCCTCTCCGATGATCACGGCGGTCATATGGGCCAAGGGCGCCAGATCGCCCGAGGCGCCCACGGACCCTTGCGCTGGGATCACCGGCGTCACACCACGCGCCAGCATCTGTTGCAACAGATCGATCAATTCCCAACGCACCCCGGATGCGCCACGGCCAAAGGACAACAGCTTGAGCGACATCATCAGCCGCACCAAGCGGCGCGGGACCGCCGCGCCAACGCCGCAACAATGGCTTAGGATCAGATTTCGCTGCAGGGTCGAGGTGTCCTCGGGCGCGATTTTGTGGCTGGCCAGTTTTCCAAACCCGGTATTCACACCGTAAACGGCTTGCGCTCCAGCGGCGGCCTCGGCAATGCGCTGTGCTGCGTTGTCCACTGCGGGCTTGCAGGCCGGGTCTAGACCAATGGGTGTTTCGTTCCAATAGATCTGCGCAAGCTGTTCCAGCGACACAGAGCCGGAGGTCAGGGTCAGTTCCGTCATGTCCGCCCTCCCACCAACCGCGCGTGAAGCGGGTTGAATCCGATGCGATAGGCAAGCTCGGCCGGGTGTGTGACATCCCAGACGGCCAGATCCGCCCGCAATCCCGGCACTATGAGGCCTGTGTCATCCAAACCCAGCGCACGGGCTGCGTTTTTGGTGACGCCGGCCAGCGCTTCTTCGGGTGTCAGTCGGAACAAGGTGCAACCCATATTCATGGTCAGCAACAAAGACGCTAGCGGAGACGAGCCAGGGTTGCAGTCCGTCGCCAACGCCATGGGGACGTTGTGGCGGCGTAGATCCTGAACCGGCGGCACCTGCGTTTCGCGCAATGTATAGAACGCACCGGGCAGAAGGACTGCAACCGTTCGGGCATCACCCATCGCGGCCACGCCATCCTCGTCCAAGTATTCAATATGATCTGCGGACAACGCTCCGTAAGATGCTGCGAGCTTGGCACCTCCGAGGTTCGACAGCTGTTCAGCGTGCAGCTTCACCGGCAGGCCTAGCGCTTTCGCGGCATCAAACACGCGCGCGATCTGATTGGCGTCAAAAGCGATGCCTTCGCAGAACCCGTCAACTGCGTCCAACAGCCCTTCGGCATGTGCCGCGCGCAGCGTCGGAATACAGACCTCATCGATATAGGCATCTGAGCGATCCGCGTATTCCGGGGGAACGGCATGGGCCCCGAGGAAGCTTGTTTTGACCCTAATATTGCGGCTTTCGGGGATCTGTCGTGCCACCCGCAGCATTCGCAACTCTGTCTCACGGTCCAGACCATAGCCGGATTTCACCTCGATGCAGCTGACCCCCTCGGCAATCAGAGCGTCAATGCGGGTCAACGCATCGCGCAGCAAGGCTTGTTCACTGGCGGCCCGGGTTGCGTTCACCGTGGACAGGATTCCGCCTCCGGCACGGGCGATCTCCTCGTAAGTTGCCCCGTTTAACCGCATCTCGAATTCAACCGCGCGATTGCCGCCAAACACCACATGAGTATGCGCATCAATCAACGCAGGCGTCATGAGGCGATCACCGTCATCAACACGTGGCCACTGACTGTATGCTGCGGGCAGCTCCGCCTGCACGCCCACCCAAGCGATCCGTCCGGTTTCGATGGCAACTGCGCCGTTATCGATCATGCCATAGGCCCGTGGGCCGTCCATCGTGGCCAAAGACCGGCAGAAAATCACAGATTTTTCCGTCATCGCGATTCTTTTGGACTCCCTTCGTGTAAAATTTTTGTATACGTATAATAATTATATTACTACACAAAATGAGAACGCCGTGACGATCTTTGCCGAATCCGCTTTGTTAGGCTCTGAGTGGGTCAGAAATATCCGTGTGATCGTCGAAGATGGGCGGATCGCGCAGGTAGAACAGAGTGCACAACCCAAGGATCATGACATCCAGGTCAGTGTATTGCTTCCCGCGCTTGCGAACCTTCACAGCCACGCTTTTCAGCGCGCCATGGCCGGGATGACCGAAACCCGCGTTGAAGGGCGAGAGAGCTTTTGGACATGGCGCGACTTGATGTATCGGTTTCTGGATCGTTTGACGCCTGATCACATTCAGTCCATCGCCGCACTGGCCTTTCTTGAGATGCAAGAGGCCGGGTTCGCTTCGGTCGGAGAGTTCCACTATGTCCATCATCAGCCCGGCGGTCAGCGGTATGACAGCGAAAGCGAGCTTAGCCAGCGCATCTTTGCTGCCGCTGAACAGACCGGCATCGGGCTGACGCATTTGCCGGTGCTGTATACCTATGGCGGTGTCGAACAGCAGCCGCTTGAGGGTGGGCAGTTGCGGTTTGGATATCGCGTGGATGAATATCTCAACTTGCTAGAGGCCTGCCGCGACCGCTTACCCCTGCCCGACAGCGCAATTGGCATTGCGCCACATTCGTTGCGGGCGACCTCGGCGCATGATCTGCGCGAGGTGTTGGATCACACCACGGACGGCCCGGTTCATATTCACATCGCCGAACAGGTCAAAGAAGTTCAGGATGTAAAAAACACCCTCGGCGCACGACCAGTGGAGTGGCTGTTGAACAATGCCGATATAAACGACCGCTGGTGCCTGATCCACGCAACCCATATGACCGATGCGGAAACGATCGCAATGGCCCGATCCGGTGCGGTGGCTGGCCTCTGCCCGATCACCGAGGCCAATCTGGGCGACGGTATCTTCAACGGGGCCACCTATCTGCGTGCGAAAGGGGCATTTGGCGTCGGCTCAGACTCCAACATACGGATATCGGCCCCGGAAGAGCTGCGCATGTTGGAGTATTCCCAACGCCTGCGGGATAAGGCGCGGGCAGTTCTAGTGCCCGCGGCTGGATCGGTTGGCCAGACACTGTATTGCGGCGCGGCGCTCGGCGGGGCACAGGCGCTCGCCCGGAAGGCGGGTCAGATCGCTCCGGGATATCTGGCGGATCTTGTCGCCATCGACCGCACCCACCCGACCCTGTGCGCGCTGAAGGATGATCAAGTGCTGGATGGTGTGTGTTTCGCCGCGCCTGACGGGTTGGTCACCGATCTGTGGTCCGCCGGGCGGCACATGGTTCGGGGCGGACGGCATATCGAGCGTGACACCATCCTTGCCACCTACCGCGCCGCGATGCGCGATCTCTTGCAAAATGTCTGAAACCCCAAGTATCAGAGCCTGAATGACCCAATCCAACGACATAACCGGTTACAAAGACATCAAGCATACCGTGCTTGAGCGTATCCGCTCGGGCGAATGGCAACCCGACACATTGCTGCCCAACGAAGAAGAGCTGGCGAACAGCTTTTCCTGCACCCGCACAACGGTAAACCGCGCGTTGAGAGAACTGGCCGAAGAAGGGTATCTGGAGCGACGACGCAAGGCCGGAACCCGCGTGTTGCGCGCGCCGCAGAGGCAGGCCAAATTCACTATTCCGCTCGTGCGCGATGAAGTCACTGCGGCTGGTGACGTCTATCGCTATGCCCATGTCTCAACCGAAATTCTCGACGCACCGGAATGGCTATGCGCGCGTCTGGCTCTGCGCAAAGGTCAACAGGTTGCCCATGTGCGCTGCATGCACTTTTCCGGGAACACCCCGTTCCAATTCGAAGACCGCTGGATCAATGCCGCAAGCGTGCCGCAGGTTTTGGCAGCCGATTTCGCCGAATTAGGCCCGAATGAGTGGTTGGTTCAGACCGTGCCTTTCACCAATGTCGAGCTGTCCTTTCTGGCCAGCCGCGCCGATGAAGCGGTTGCCGGATTTCTTGACCTTCCCAAAGATGAGCCGGTTTTCACCGCCGAGCGGATCACCTGGCTGCAGGGGGCACCAGTGACTTTCGCAAAGCTCTATTTCGGCGCAGGGTATCGGATGACCACTCAAATCTAAGGACTTAGGCCCGCAGAGGAACACGGCCATGATCCGTCAAAAGCCAGCAGTCTTTTCCTTCGAAGACTGCGACGGAAACAGGATGGCCATAGCCAGCACCTGTATCCAGATTGACCCGGTTGCCATAATGCGTAGCTGCATCAACAGGAGTGTGACCGTGTACTATCAACTTAGGATGCGCTCCGATAAAATTGTGGAACTCCTGCCGAATCCAAACCAGATCGTTTGCATTTTGCGCATTCAAAGCGACGCCTGGTCGAATTCCCGCATGTACAAAAGCGAGGTCTGGCGTTTGATGCATCAGCACCAGATCCCGCAGGAATGCCTCGTGTGAGTACGGAACGGCAGCTTTCGCCTTGGCGTGCAAATCCTCAAGCCGGATCTGCCCCTCGAACTCAACACCATAGCTCTTGAGAGTCTCGATCCCGCCCAAGCGGTCATGCAGCCAATGGTAGCCGACCAACAGATGCGGATCATGACGTGGGATATCCTCCATGAACCAGGCGAACATCCTGTCATGATTGCCGAGAAGTGTGATCCAGTTGCGCCCGGCATCCTTGCCACAGATCAGACGGTCGATTACACCAAGACTGTCCGGTCCCCGGTCAACGTAGTCACCCAGAAAAACAACCCGTGCGTCCGGCCCGCCGTCTTCCGAGATCAGCGACATCGCACGATCAAACTCGGCCGTTTGCCCATGCAGGTCACCAACTGCGTAGATCGGGTTTGTCATGGGGCATCCTCAACGGTTTGAATGTTTGCTTTCTGACGCAAATCCCATTGAGAAAAAAGACAATGCCCGCTCTGGGTTTAGAGCGGGCATGAAACTGTCTCAGAAACTCAACAGCTTGGGTCAGGCCACATCGAACTGCAGCGGTTTGATCTGTGTGAACAGCCCTGTCTCAGCCAGTTTGGCGCGTGCCTCAGCAGGGACAGGCTCGTCCACATAGAGCAACGCAATCGCTTCCCCGCCTGCCGCGGCGCGGCCCAGTGTAAAGTTAGCGATGTTCACGCCGTGCTCGCCCATCGTCTGCCCCAGCGCACCGATAATACCCGGTACGTCTTCGTTGGTGGTATAAAGCATATGAGCGCCGACCTCGGCATCGATGTTGATACCTTTGATCTGGATAAAGCGCGGTTTTCCGTCGCTGAACACGGTGCCGCCAATCGAACGCTCGCGCTTTTCGGTCACGACGGTCACCTTGATATAGCCCTCGAACGCACCGGATTTGTCCTGGTTGGTGGTCGAGATCTGAATACCGCGTTCTTTGGCAACAACAGGGGCCGAGACCATGTTTACCTCGGGGTTGAACTTTTTCATGATACCCGCCACGACCGAACAGTTCAGCGCGGCCAGGTTCATCTCGGCAGCGACCCCGTCATAGAGGATGTTGATCGCTTTGATCGGCTCATCCGTCATCTGACCGATGAAGCTGCCCAAATGACCGGCCAGCTTGATCCATGGGCCCATGACTTTGGCTTCTTCCGCCGTCACGCTGGGCATGTTCAGCGCGTTTTCCACCGCGCCGGTCAGCAGATAGTTCGAGATCTGCTCGGCCACTTGCAGCGCCACGTTTTCCTGTGCCTCGGTTGTCGCCGCACCAAGGTGCGGTGTGCAGACCACGTTGGGCAGGTTGAACAGGGCGTTTTCCTTGGCCGGTTCTTCGCTGAACACGTCAAAGGCCGCACCGGCGACATGGCCCGATTGCAGCGCTTCGGCCAGAGCCTCTTCGTCCACCAGACCACCCCGGGCACAGTTGACGATACGCACGCCTTTCTTGGTCTTGGCCAGGTTTTCGCGGCTGAGGATATTCCGGGTCTGATCGGTCAGCGGAACGTGCAGAGTGATGAAATCGGCGCGGGCCAGCAGCTCATCCAGTTCCACCTTTTCCACACCCATCTTGGCGGCTTTCTCTTCGCCCAGATAGGGGTCATAGGCCACAACCTTCATCTTCAGGCCCAGCGCACGTTCACAGACGATACCACCGATATTGCCCGCGCCGATGACGCCGAGGGTCTTGTTGGTTAACTCGATCCCCATGAACTTGGACTTTTCCCACTTGCCCGCATGGGTCGAGGTTGAGGCTTCGGGGATTTGCCGCGCAACCGCGAACATCATCGCAATCGCGTGTTCAGCCGTGGTGATCATGTTGCCGAACGGCGTGTTCATCACGATCACACCCTTTTTCGACGCCGCTTCCTTGTCGATATTGTCAGTGCCAATCCCGGCGCGACCGATGACTTTCAGCTTGTCGGCCTTTTCCAGAATGGTCGGTGTGACCTTGGTGGCCGACCGGATGGCGAGACCGTCATACTGACCAATCACCTCGGCCAGTTTGTCTTTGTCCTTACCCAGATCGGGCATGAAATCCACGTCGATGCCGCGATCCCGAAAGATCTGCACGGCGGTTTCGCTGAGCTTGTCAGATACGAGTACTTTGGGGGCCATAATCTCTGGTCCTTGAATTGTATGGAAAGTCCGGGCCAGACGCGGCCCGGAAAAAAGGTCAGGCGGCTTCGCTTTGCGCTGCGATCTCAGCCTCAAACGCCCAGGCCAGCCATGGCAACATCGCCTCGATATCCGAGGTCTCAACCGTGCCGCCGCACCAGATGCGCAGGCCCGCGGGCGCGTCACGATAGGCGCCGATGTCCAGCGCGATGTTCTCGGCCTCCAGCCGTTTGGCCACGGCCTTGGCAAAGCTTGCGCCATCTTGGATGCGCGGGTCGGTGAATTTGAGGCACACAGAAGTTTTGGATTGCGTCGCTGCGTCTTCGGCCAGGTTGGCGATCCAGTCGTTCTGGTCACAGAACGCATGTACCGCACCGGCATTGGCGTCGGCCCGAGCGATCAGGCCTTGCAGCCCACCGACCGAGCGCGCCCAGTCTAGCGCGAACAGATAATCTTCGACCGCAAGCATCGACGGTGTGTTGATCGTTGCACCTGTAAAGATGCCTTCGATCAACTTACCACCTTTGGTCAGGCGGAAGATCTTGGGCAAGGGCCAAGCGGGGGTGTAGCTTTCCAACCGCTCAACAGCGCGGGGGCTCAGGACGATCATGCCATGTGCGGCCTCGCCACCCAGCACTTTTTGCCAGCTGAACGTGGTCACATCCAGTTTGTCCCAGGGCAGGTCCATCGCAAATGCGGCGCTTGTGGCGTCGCAAATGGTCAGCCCGGCGCGGTCATCCGCGATCCAGTCGCCATTCGGCACCCGAACGCCCGAGGTGGTGCCGTTCCAGGTAAACACAACGTCATTGGCGAAATCGACCGAGGCCAGATCGACGATCTGCCCATAATCAGCGGTTTTGATCTCGGCGTCGATCTTCAGTTGTTTGACCACATCGGTCACCCAACCCGCGCCAAAGCTTTCCCAGGCCAGCATCTCGACCTTGCGTTCGCCCAACAGCGACCACATCGCCATCTCGACCGCACCGGTGTCCGAGGCGGGAACAATGCCAATCTTGTAGTCCGCCGGAATGCCCAGCACCTCACGCGTGCCTTCGATGGCGGCTTTCAGCTTGTCCTTGCCGACAGCAGCACGGTGCGAGCGGCCCAGCGCAGCATCGGCCAGTTTGCTGAGTTCAAATGTAGGGGGTTTGGCGCAGGGGCCCGAGGAAAAACGCGGATTCGCCGGCCGCATATCAGGTTTGCGAGCGGCGTCGCGCGACGCCGGTTGTTCGATAGTCATCTGTATTACCCTTCCAGATACACGCCCCTCGTTGGGGAGGGGTGTCCCACGGGCAGAGCTATGCTGCGCGCGCAGCGTCAGCAAGCAGAAAAGACGGTTCATTCGCCGAAAACGACACGGCTCGTGACAAAAATCGCGAACTGAAGTTTCCGATAGGCGCAAATCTCTGCCGGACATGCGCCTTATCTGAAAGGTTTACGTAAGGCGCACCGCCTCGCCCGTGCTCAGCGACTGTTGCGCGGCAAGACCCATCCGAACGGCCCAGATGCCGTCCTGCAATGTCACGTCCGGGCGTGCGCGTTGACCGCGCAGCAGTTCCAGAAACCCCTGATGCTGATAGAAGGTCGATCCGTTGTGATCCCCAGCCGCCAGCAAAGTGGGATCAACCTGAATGTCTTTTGACACCGGCCCTTTGGGCGCTCGCGGACTGACGATGAGCTGCGGAACAGGCGGTTCGCCCAGATCTTCGGGCCAGAACCGGCCCGGACCCGGCACCAATGCCTCGATCTTGGCCTGCGCGCCCACAGCTGAAATTTCTTCCTGATAGCGCGCACCCTCGGCGAACATGCACAGCTCCAGCATGGCCCGCGTTCCGTTCGCGAAATCGACCATCACATAGCCATGGTCCAGAATGTCGGGCACTTCGCCATCATAGCTTTCATCCAGATGGTTAACGGCCTGTCCGCCACTGGCCGTGACCCGCACCGGATCAGACTGAAGGATCAACCGCATCAGGTCGAAGAAATGGCAGCATTTCTCGACAAAGGTTCCGCCGGTGTTGCGGTTGAACCGGTTCCAGTTCCCAACCTTCTCGAGAAACGGAAAGCGGTGTTCGCGGATCGACAGCATTTTGACACCACCCGTGACGTCCGCTTGATCAATGAGCGCCGCAATGGGCGGCATATAGCGATACTCCATCGCCACCCAGATCGGATGGGGATAATCCCGAGCCAGTGCCTCAAGCCGCGTTAAATCCTGCGGATCGGTGAACAGGGGTTTTTCCACCAGCAACGGCAACGGGCGCGTCGCAGCAATGTCGCAGATCTGATCCACATGCAGGTGATTTGGGCTGACGATGACAACACAATCCAGATCTTCGACCGCAAGCAGATCTTGCACCGACCCAACAAGTGCCGCGTCCGGGGCGATGGCCTGCGCGGTTTGGGCCATTTCGGCATCCGGCTCATATATCGCCGAGACGCGCGTGCCCTCAAGCAAGGCGATGTTGTGAAGGTGCTCTTGCCCCATCATGCCGCATCCGATCAGCCCATAGTGGATGGTCCGGGTCATGGGTGTTTCCTTTTACTTCAAACGTTGGACATAGGTGGCCCGATCAGGATCGAACCATGTTTTTGAAAACTCGACGGGCTCTGCCGTTTCCGACCAGCTGAACCGCTCGATATACCCTGCGATCTGCCCGGCGGGTTTGGTGAAGCCGTCAGGCGTCCAGTCGGGCAGCGCTTGGATCGAAACCCGGTCCTCGGCGCGCGTGATCCAAAAGCCCAACTGGTGCTGGTAATAGCGATAAAGCGAGTCCGACAGCAGGCTCTGGTCGATCAGGCCAACTGATTCGTCCAGCCAGATTTCTTCGACCGCTATAATTGTGTCATTCAGGTAGCGCATTCGGCGTACGCGAGAGCCGCGCTGCGACGTCCCGAATTGCGGCAGGTCCGCAGGCTTCTCCAGATGATCGACCGACAGAACATCCGCGCGCGGCAGGCCACCGCCTTCGGGTAGTTCCAGACGGAACATGGCATAGACACTGTTTTGTGTTCCGGTGTCACGAACATAATTGCCCGAGCCCTGAATACGCTCCAACATGCCTTTTTTCGCAAGCTCGGCGAGCGATTTTCGCAACGTCCCGACTGAGACCTGAAGCTCTGCCGCCATGTCGCGTTCTGGGGGCAAACGCTCACCGTCAATCAAGCGACCAGCGGCGATGTCGCGGATCAGCAATTCCGCGATCTGCACATAGATCGGCAGTGCGTTTGGGTTTCGGCTGTTGGGGGACACGTGCGGGCGCTTCACTCTGTCGCGGAAAAAATTGATACACTATTGATCTACATCAATGTGATTGCTACGCAAGAGAAAAAGCAAAACCGCACGGAGCCAAGTTTAGATGACCATCGTCCCCATTACATCACCCGATCTGGACGCGGCCGAGGTTTCCTGGTTTTCCGCGTTGTGTTCGGACGATTATCAGTTTCTGGGCGTGCCCGATGGGGATCTGCGGTCCAGCTGGGACCATTGTTCCAGCATCGTGAAAGAGGCCGAAGCACAAGGCTTTCGCAACATCTTGTGCCCGTCTTCCTATCAAGTTGGGCAAGACACGCTGAGCTTTGTCGCCGGATGCGCGCCGATTACGGAAAAGATCAACCTGCTGGCCGCTGTACGCTGCGGCGAGATGCAGCCCATCATGCTGGCTCGCACCATCGCGACGCTGGATCACATGCTCAAGGGTCGGCTGACCGTCAATATTATCTCATCCGACTTCCCCGGCGAAAAAGCTGACAGCGCCTTCCGGTATCAGCGCTCGCGCGAAGTGGTCGAGATTTTGAAACAGGCCTGGACGCAGGATGAGATCAATCATGCAGGTGAGGTCTATAGTTTCTCGGGCCTGACCACAGACCCGGCCCGACCTTACCAGACAGGCGGCCCGCTGCTGTATTTCGGGGGCTATTCCCCGTCCGCGCTGGATCTGTGCGGCGAGCATTGCGATGTCTATCTGATGTGGCCCGAAACCAAGGATCAGTTGGCAGAACGGATGAAGGCCGTTCATGCGGTGGCCGAGAACTACGACCGCACGTTGGACTATGGGCTGCGCGTGCATATGATCGTGCGCGACACCGAGGCCGAGGCGCAGGAATACGCGGATTACATCGTGTCCAAGCTGGATGACGAATATGGCCGCGCGATCCGCGAACGGGCGCTGGATTCCACATCTCTGGGTGTGGCGCATCAGGCCAAGAACCGCGATTTGGCGGATGAATATGGCTATGTCGAGCCAGGGCTTTGGACTGGTGTCGGACGGGCACGGTCCGGCTGTGGGGCGGCGTTGGTTGGGTCAACCGATCAGGTCATGACCAAGATCGAAGAGTATCAAAAGATGGGCATCCGCGCCTTTATCTTCTCGGGCTATCCGCACCTTGACGAAGCCAAACACTTTGGTGCGCGCGTACTGCCTAATCTGAAAACCTGCTCGCTGCCTGTAGAATACGGTCGCGTGCCTGAAACGACCCCGGCGACACCGCTGGGCAACGGAGTCCGTCGCTGATGCAACGTGTGAAACTATCCGACACGCTGGAAATGAGCCGCCTTGTGTATGGCATGTGGCGGCTGGGCGACGATACCGATACGTCGGCAAGTCATGTCGAGGCCAAGATCCAAGCCTGTCTGGATCAGGGCATCACCACTTTCGATCAGGCCGATATCTATGGTGGCTATGCCGCCGAGGCCGTTTTGGGCGCGGCCCTGCGCGCCAATCCGGCCTTGCGGCAACGGATGGAGATCGTCACCAAATGCGACATCGTCGCGCCGATGGGTCGTTATGCACACGCCAAGGTCAAATATTATGACACCTCGCGCGCCCACATCCTGCAATCCGTCGACACATCGCTGTCGGAAATGGCCACCGATCATATCGATCTGCTGCTGATCCACCGGCCTGACCCGTTGATGGATCATCATGAAACCGGTGCGGCTCTTGATGAGGTTGTGGCCAGCGGCAAGGTCGGCGCCGTTGGCGTGTCGAACTTCCGTCCGTGGGACTGGTCGCTGCTGCAATCGGCGATGAAAACGCAACTTGTGACCAACCAGATCGAAATCTCGCTGGGTGAGATCAGCCCGTTCACCAACGGAGATCTGGCTTTCCATCAACAACACGGCCATCCGATCATGGCCTGGTCGCCCTTGGGCGGTGGCCTTTTGATGGCCGGAAACCCGCCCGTCGGTATTGTCGCAGACGAAATCGCTGCCGAGTTCGGTGTAGACCGCGCCGCCGTTGCCGTGGCCTTCCTGCTGGCTCATCCTGCAAATATTCTGCCGGTTCTGGGTACAAACAACCTAGACCGGATCAAGCGCGCCACTGACGCGCTCAAAGTCAAACTGGATCGGGAAAGCTGGTACCGCCTTTATGAGGCGGCGCTTGGGCATGAGGTACCGTGATGAACGCAATCTCGAAAGACATGAACCATACTTTTGTGCCACATAAGGATGACACACGCACGTTGCGCGACGCGTTTGGGCGCTTTGCCACCGGTGTGACCATTGTGACCTGTGACAGTGATGATGGCCCGATCTGCATCACGGCCAACAGCTTTTCGTCTCTGTCCCTGGACCCGCCGCTGATCATGTGGGCGGGCGACCGGAACTCGCGCCGGTTCCCCTATTTCCACAAAGCGCGCCATTTCACCGTTCACGTGCTATCGTCGGAACAGGCCGAGCTGTGCTTTGGCTGCTCGAAGAACGCTCACGCTCTGCGCGACATCCAGCATGAGCGGTGTGCGAACGGAACACCGCTGCTGCCAGATTGTCTGGCGCGGTTCGAATGCGAACAACACGCCTATCACGATGCGGGGGATCATGTGATCGTGGTGGGCAAAGTCCTGAAGGCCAGCATGAGCGATGGAGACGCGCTGACCTTCTATGCCGGGAAACTCGGCCAATTCGCGCAGCACTAAGCGCGATCTGACGGTTGCGGGTGATACCCGCAGCCAAAAAAGGGAGGATCCGCATGGGCGGACTGGCATCGGTGCTTGCGCCGATTGCATTCGTGAACGAAACCGTGCTGCGTTTTGGCCGCGCGGTTGGCGTTGTTGCGATTGCACTCATGGTCATCGCAATCCTGATTCAGGTGTTCTTTCGATACGTGTTAGGCAACGCCTTGCCCTGGCCGGACGAGGCGGCGCGGTTCTGTATGTTGTGGATGACCGGCCTCATGGCCCCCACTGCGTTCCGGCGCGGCGGCTTTGTGGCCATCGACATGTTGCCCCTGATGCTTCCGCGCGTATTGGGCCAGCTTTTGATGCTGTGCCTGCTGCTCGTTTCGCTTTTGGTCCTACTGGTGGCCGTCAATATCGGCTGGTCCGAGGTCACAGGCTTTGGAGGCAAGTTCGCCACCGCAGCGCTCTATCTGCCGACATCACTGGGCTTTGACGAATGGTATCGCATCCCGCGCAGCTGGATGATGGCCTCATTGCTTGTGGGCATCGTCCTGCTGGTTGCCGTGAATATCGAGTTGATCCTGCGCGCGATCGTGACGCTTATGGGGGGCAAGGACCTGCTGCCCGAAATTGCAGATGCGCCGGTGGGGGCTGAATAGATGCTGATCTGGTTCCTACCCACCTTCCTTGTCTTTCTGATGATCGGCCTGCCGGTCTTTTTCGCGCTTCTGGCCGCGCCCGGTATCCTACTGTGGCTGAACGGGCAGACAAACGACATCACGCTGCTCTATCGCAATGTCTATAACGGCATGGACAGCTTTCCGCTGATGGCGATCCCGTTCTTCATGCTGGCCGGAGAGCTGATGAATCGTGGCGGCATTACCATTCGACTGGTCGAATTCAGCCAAGCCCTGATGGGCCACCTGCGCGGCGGGCTGGCGCATGTGAATGTGCTCAGCTCGATCCTCTTTGCCGGTCTGTCTGGCTCGGCGGTGGCCGATACCTCGGCCCTTGGGTCGATGCTGATTCCGGCGATGGAGAAACAGGGCTATACCCGTAAATTCGCCGCCGCCATCACCGCCGCAAGTTCGGTGATCGGACCGATCATTCCACCTTCGGGGATCATGATCATCTATGCCTATGTGATGGGCGAAAGCGTCGCCGCGCTTTTCCTGGCGGGCATCGTGCCCGGTGTCATGGTTGGCGTTGGCCTGATGCTGATGATCAAATTTATGGCCGACAAATACGACTTTCCTGTCGCCAGCCGCAAATACTCCTGGCCCGAGCGCGGGCAGGCCAGTCTGAAAGCCTTCTTCCCGCTGTTGACCCCGGTGATCATCCTGGGCGGCATTCTGGGTGGGGTATTCACCCCGACCGAAGCTGCCGCTGTTGCCGTGGGATATGCCTTTATTATCGGTTTCTTTGTGTTGCGTACGCTCACCTTAAAAGAGGTGCCAGAAATTCTCAGCAATGCCGGTCTGACCTCGGCTGTTGTACTGCTGCTGGTTGGGGCCGCGATGGCCTTCAAAACGGTGGTCAGCCTCAGCCACGCGCCCGAGCAATTGGCTTCGCTGATCCTGAGCCTGTCGGAAAACCCGCTGATCCTGCTGTTCCTGATCAACCTGCTGCTGTTCATCGTCGGCATGTTCCTGGATGCAGGCCCCGCGATCATCATTCTGGGTCCGATCCTTGGCCCCATTTTCACCAGCCTCGGCGTCGATCCGATCCATTTCGCCATCATCATGAGCGTCAACCTGACTGTGGGTCTGGCCACGCCACCCATGGGGCTTGTGCTGTTTGTGGCCGCTGCGGTGTCACGCGAAAAGGTCGAAACCATCGCCAAGGCGATCCTGCCATTTCTGGCTGTCGAAATTATCGTGATCTTCCTGATCACATATATCCCCGCAATATCCATGACGATCCCGAGGATAACGGGATTTGCCAACTAACTGAGTTTCACAGGGAGGAAACGCATGCTCAGAAACTTCATCAAATCCGCAGCGGTGGCGACATCGCTGGTCGCCGCTTCAGCGGTGGCCGCAACAGCAGCCGACTATACGCTGCGCGCCACGGCCAACTCGAATGAAAACGACGAAGACTATGACGGTCTGATTGTTTTCAAAAACTATGTCGAAGCGGCCTCGAACGGCGCGATTGAGGTCGAGCTGTTCATCGGCACCCAGCTGTGTTCAAACGGTGCGGAATGTCTGCAAGGTGTCGCGGACGGCACCATCGACATCTATATTTCCACCTCGGGCGGTGCCTCGGGGATCTTTCCTTACGTGCAGGTTCTGGACCTTCCCTATCTGATGGCGGATGACCGCATTGCCGAGCATGTACTGTCGGGTGATTTCACCCGGACCATGCGCGATATGGCGCTTGAGGATTCCGGCGGCGCGATCCGTCTGATGACTATCGGCAACACCGGTGGCTGGCGCAACTTTGCCAACACACAGCGCCGTATCGCCGAGCCTGCGGACATGGAGGGGCTGAAGATCCGCACTGTGGTGGCCGATCTTCCGCAGGAACTGGTCAAAGCTCTGGGCGCGTCGCCCACCCCGATCCCATGGCCGGAACTGTTCACCAGCTTCCAGACCGGTGTGGTCGAAGGTTCCAAGAACGGGATCACCGACATCATGGGCATGAAATTCCCTGATGCGGGCCTGCAATATGTGACGCTGGACGGCCACGCCTATATGGGCGCGCTGTGGTGGATGAACAACGCCAAGTTCCAGGAGATGCCGGAAGACATGCGCCGCGTGGTGGTTGACGGCTTCTATGCGCTGCAGCAGGCCACCTTTGCCTCACCCAAGCGCAAATCGATCCAGGCCTATGAAGACTTTGTTGCTGGCGGAGGCGACCTCTATGTTCCCACGCCCGAGCAGAAGGCTGCGTTCAAAGAGGCGGCAACACCAGTTTATGATTGGTTCCAGTCCAACGTAACCCGCGGGGATGAGATCTTTGTGGCTCTGACCGAAGCGGTCGCGGCAGCCGAGGCTGACGTCAACGCGTCACGCGATGCGGATCTGAACTAAGCTTATGGGTCGGGCCTTCGGGCCCGGCCTTTACCGAAACGGGTACATCCACCCTTTATAGTCCTTCACCAGCACATGCGCCCTTTCGATCTGCTCCGGCGACATTTTCTTGACCACTTCTTCCAGGCTGATCGCCGCATCGGGATCACCACCAATCGCGCTGAGCGTGTACCACATATAGGCGCGCACCAGATCGGGCGCAGGCATGCCCAAGCCCACCTCGTAGTACCATCCGACACCCGATTGCGCCCCCGGATGCCCTTTCATCGAGGCGCGCAGATACCATTCAAAGGCCCTCTCGTAATCCTGTTCGACCCCAAGGCCCAAGCCGTACATCACACCGATCAGCTCTTCAGCCTCGGCATTGCCCGAGCGCGCGGCGGGCAGCAATTCCTCGCGCGCGGCTTCAAATTTCCCCTCTTCCATCAAATCGCGCGCCTGTTCCAGTTCGGCCAGTGCGGGCGTCGTGAAAAGGCAAAGGGCAAATACAAGCTGGCGCATGGATTGGGTGCTTTCCTGATTGCCGGGACTGCCGCAGCCCAAGACCTGCCGCGCCCGCTGAGTGATGATGATTTCCTGTCCTTTGATATGGAACAGGCCGCGATTGGTCATCAACTGTTTTACGACCCGATCCTGTCGGGCAATCAGAACATATCCTGCGCCCATTGCCACCATCCTGATTTCGGCACCTCTGATGGCCTGTCGCTGGGCATTGGCGAGGGTGGGCAGGGTCTGGGCCCGGATCGCACGCCCGGCACCGGGGTGGACAAGATCCGCAAACGCATCCCGCGCAACTCGCCCGGCTTGTGGAACCTTGGCGCCAAAGACCTTCACACCGTGTTTCATGACGGGCGGCTCAGCCTGTCTGATGTCTATGGCAACGGCTTCAACTCTCCGGCGCAGGAATGGCTGCCCGATGGGCTGAATTCGCTGCTGGCGGCGCAGGCGCTGTTCCCGCTCACCGCACAATTCGAGATGGCCGGGAATGTGGGTGAGAACCAGGTGACCGGCGCGGTTGCGGACCGGATTGATCTGGGTTGGCCGATCCTGGCCAAGCGAGTGCGCACGGATCCCAGCTACGGTCCGGCCATGGTCGCGGCGTTTGATGAGATCGACGCGACCGAAGACATCACCATCACCCAGATTGCCAACGCGCTGGCTGCGTTCATGGCCATCGAATGGCGCAGCACCGACAGCCCGTTTGATCGCTTTCTCGCGGGGGACGAGACGGCGTTATCCGCATCTCAAGAAGACGGGATGCGGCTCTTTTACGGCAAGGCGCAATGTGCCAACTGCCATTCCGGCCCGCTGATGACGGATCAAGCGTTTCACGCACTCGCCCTGCCGCCTTTCGGCCCCGGACGGACCCGCCAATGGGATCCATATGCTCGCGATGTCGGGCGGATGGGCGAAAGCAACCGTCTTGAGGACGCCTATCGGTTCCGCACCCCGATGCTGCGCAACGTGGCGCTGACGGCGCCCTATGGCCATAACGGCGCGTTCCCCGATCTGGAAAGCATGATCCGCCACCATCTGGACCCGCAATCAAGCTTTGCAGAATGGACACCCCAGATGGCCGACCTGCCAGACGTGCCTTGGCTGCAAACCGCAGATTTCGTGGTGTGGCAGGATCAGCTTGAACTGCAACGGGTGCAGAGCAAAGTCGACATAGAGCCAGTGCAGCTGACAGATCAGGAAATCGACGCTCTGGTCGCCTTCCTGAACGCGCTGACAGGAACCAGCACCGACACCCCGCCCTTTGGCGTTCCCGAGGGGTTTGAGCCCTAAGAAGACAAAATCCCGCCTTCGAGCACCAAGCCTTTGCAGCAAATGGTGCAATTAACGATTGTCGAACTCGAAGCTTAATGTCCGTTGCGAGCCCAATCCGGAAGTACTTCGGTGCTAATGCTCGCAAGTGCAGCAACGCGAAGGCCAAAAGTCTTAGCCGCTCCGCTGCGAGAAAAGCGGCCGTTCATGCAGAGCGCAGCGTGGTTTGCAACATCTACTTCCGCTCAGCGGACAAAGCGTAGCTACCTTGAGAAGGCCGACAACGATGTCTAGGTATCGACTTTTCCCCGAGAGCCATACTCCAACCACGCTCGATCTTTGGGATCTAGGTATGCATTCATTATGCTGTCGTAGTTTGCCAGTTCGTCCACCGTAAGTTTTCCGAGCCATTTGCCACTCGTACCGCTGTGGAAAAACTCAGCATCCGACCTGAAGAACCCTTTACCACCTGATGGAGCATAGCGCTCTGCCTTGTCCTTCATATTGTCGAAGGTCGCAGCCTGAACAAGTTGTTCCATGACTGCTTCGGAGTAGGTCATGTCCAAGATGTCAGCCAGTCTGGAGAACGTGCCTTTCAAATCCCGTGTCATATCCGCATAGTGGAAAAGCGATACGTTCGGACGGTCGGAAACTGCCGCAGCAGCTTTGTAATGCTGGAGAATATGTGCGAGCGGCATTGCATCTCCATCGAATCCCTCCGCTCCACCGTCCAGAAAGCGGCGGAACGTGATGCCCTCTTCATCGTTCTCGGGAAACCATGAGTCAAACCAGGTCATTGGGATGTTTTTCACGTGTTTGCGAAAGGAGAAATGCGCATCCAGTGGATGACGAAAAACACAGATGTACTGCGCTTGATCATCTAGAGGTAGCCCATCCATTGGCGTGTGGCTTTTCATGCTGCGCCGATGCTTCATAGCTTCGAGCCGTTCAGCGACTTCAGGCATCTCTCGGATTCGGATGTCCACCCAAGGCATTTTTAGGGACAACTCCGTTTCAACTTCGGGATCACCAGAAAACAAAAGAGATACGATCGTTTGCATCCAGGTGGTTCCGCATTTCGGAGGTGTCACTACGAAAACATCGTCTGGGCGGATGCGAACCATATCCCAGCGTCTATTGTCAGTAAGGGGACCAAGGTAGAGCTTTCGGTTCTTCATGTCTGAAATCTCCTGCGTGCAGACTGTGTCTGCAAGGCTGAAAAAGCAGACAAGCGTTCTCAATCACCGTTTTCTACAACACGAAACTCAAATACGAACACTGAAAGCCAATTTCTGAGTGCGGTTTATTCAACATGATGAGCAAGCCTACCGTCCCACTCTTCTGTTGGAACTTTTGGTTTAGGCGGATCTGCTATGTATGACGGTGTCATAATCTGTGTTCCGTTCTCATTGAACACATCGACAATGTTTTCACGCAAATCGGACAAAATCTTGGGCAGGCTCGATCCGCGCGAAGTGTATGCGTTGATCTCATAATTGATTGCGTAGTCAGCCAGTTGCGTCCAAAGCACAAAAGGTTCAGGGTTCTTTCTTAACCCTTGAGTTCGGTGAGCTGCCTCTATCAGCATCGCTTTGATCTTCTTTGGTGGCTCCTCGTATCCGATCCCTACTGTCGTGTGAACCAACAGCCCTCGGCCATCCACTTTACGCGAGTAGTTTACGACCTCGGAATTGAGCAGCTGTGCATTTGGAATGCTGATCATCTCGTTCTTGATCGATTTGATGAGTGTTTCCATCAGTTTAATCTCAGTGACGTCGCCAATCTTGTCGCCAACCTGAATGCGATCACCGACGTTGGTACTGCGTCTGTAGATGACAAACAGACCGGCCATCATATTTGACACAACCGTGTTCGAACCGAGCGAAACCATGATACCCGCCAGAATTGTCAAACCCTGAAAAGCCCGGGAGTCGGAGCCGGGAATATAGGGATAAGCGAACACCAGTGCGATCACGATGATCAATGCCCTGACCAACATTTTTGTGGGTGCAATCCAATGCTCTTCAAAGTCTTTGAGTTCAAAAGCGCCGTTTTCAAGATTCTCAAAAAACAGATCGATGCCACGAATGGCCAACCGTGTCACAGCTGCGATGATACCGAGCATGATAAGGTTGGGTATGTATCCAACAATGGCGAGAACAACGGTGACGAGCGGTTCGCTCACGTACTTCAAAAGTATTTGGGCAATAGCCTGCGTCTCAGCAAAGGAGAGCAGCACCAATGATAGGTAGTAGTAAAAGAAGAATAAAAACATGACCCACATCAATATGTGGATTAAATAGACGATAATCGAGGCAATTGCCCTACTTCTCAAGATCGACTTCGTGGCTTCCTCAACGCTTTCAGCTCTCTTTTCTAGGTTATTTTTGATATAGCCCAATAGCTTTCGCCGCTGCGCAAAAAACGTATACGAAGCGAGTGCAAAGACTGCCGTCCAAGCAAATGCAGCCATCGCACTATCTACTCTGCCCTCATTAGACCGGGCATCTCGGTATTGAAGGATTGCTGTCTCAATCGCTTCAGCCTGAAGCCCAGCCAGGACATCAATGGCCATTTGTTCGTGCTCAGCATCAGCTTGGGTGGTTATCGTAACCATTTGCCCGTCAACGCGTATCATTTTCCCAAATTCAGCGTCCGAAACTTGAATTTGAACCGAAGCTCTCGTCGAAGCATCGGCGACCTGAGCGATCCGCTCCTCGATCTTTCTCGCTCGTTCGGTCGCGGGCAGCGCACTTGATCCGCGAACCAAGAACAACTCTTCACCATCCACAATGACCGGTGCAATGAATTCGGGATCATCTCCATCTTCAGCCGGTGCGAGAATTTCTTCCGACTGAGCAAACGCGACACCGCAGACGAATAGAAGTGTCAGCAACCAAAGTGTAAGAGCCCTCATGATTTTGCTCCTTCTGCGGGAATAATGTGCACATCGCGTTGCGGGAACGGTATAGATATTCCTTCTTTGTCAAACCGCTCTTTTGCTTGGCCGGTCAGGTCCCAAAAAACGGTCCAATAGTCATCTGACTTGGACCAAGGGCGACAGAAGATGTTGACGGAGTTGTCTCCCAACTCACCCACGAAGATCTCTGGTTCTGGCGTTTTTAGGCAAAGCTGGTGTCGCGCAACCAAGTCTTTGAGCACTTCAATTGCTTGGGCAGCGTTGTCCGAATAGGCGATTCCAAAGACCAGATCGACGCGACGTTCTTCGGATGCGCTTACATTGGTTATCACGTCCCCCCAAATCTTGCTGTTCGGGACTATGATAATCTGATTGTCGAATGTTCTGATCTTGGTTGAAACCACCGACATCTCATCAACAAATCCCGAAGAGCCACCAACCTGAATATAGTCGCCAGTGTCGAATGGCTTGAGAACCATGATCATCAAACCGCTTGCGAGGTTTCCTAGCGTTTCCTGCAATGCGAAACCTAGGATGAACGACAAACCGCCAAGTACGGCAAAAAGCGGTGTAACGTTAACTCCGAACAAAGCTAAAACGACGAGTATGCCAAGGACGAAGACGGCCCAGTACACGGTGGTGGCAATGAAGCGTTTCAGCATTCTGGAGATAGTCGGTATTTTGTTCAGACCCTGTTCAGTGACACGGCGCACTATTCGAGCAACGAACATCATGGCCCAGACTGCCAACAAAACACCCAGACCGGCCATCAGCAGACCGACGCCCCCTTCCCACGAGAACAACCACGCCCAAGCGTTCTGAAAAAGTGTTTGAAGATCGGTCGTTTTTAGGGCTCCCGTTTTCAACGCGAGAATATAGTCAGTATGCGGCTCCAGATCTTCCGCCTTTGCGCCTTTCAGGGTCCATGCTTCGAGCACCAGGTGATACTTGTTGAGAATGTCTGATCCAGCGTCGTTCAAGGAGGACAACTGAGACCGCAAGTTGTCTTCCCGAGTTCCGCTCGCCGATCGAAGTTGCAAGTTTACTTGCGCGACTTCTTCGAGCCGAGAACGTACATAACTCTGCCAAGTACCAGCGATCTGGGCAAGCTCTTCCACAGTTAAGGGAACAAGTAGGATCTCGAGATCATCGGCCGCAATCATCTCATCAACGACTGCATTAATAAGATCGTCATTCTCGACCTCTACAGCCTCTTGGTCCTCCTCAGTTTCTTGCGCGCCGGCAGGAAAAGCACTCGAAAATGCCGTGAACCAAACGAATGACCAAATCATTAACGTTCTCAGCGATTGTCTCATCTGTCTGTCCCCTACTGCCTTAACAGTCGAAGAGAGCACACACAGACTTAAAAAATCCAGAATTATCTTGATGTTTGAATGTTTCGCAGTGATCAACAGATACTCTGTTTGGGTCTAACTCTAGATCTGATCACTCACCCAGATCAGCCGGAAATATGTACTCTCCGGAAAACGCTTACGCCAGTTCGAGTAACTGCTACCCACCGCCCTCTTCCATCCCTCTACCGGTCGTGGGCCGTATTAACATCCAGAATGAGTTTCAGAGAAAGTCGGAGCGCAGCACGGAAAACAGAACCACAAAGCTCACTTACTGTTTTCACGAAAGCTTTTTCCATCTTTGTTGTTTTTTATGCGACCGTTTTGGAATAGCTTCAACTGGAACAATCGAAAAAAGCGGCCAAACAGATCTAAGAAAGTACTCAGGAAACTTGCCGCCAAAACGTACCACCTTGAGGAGTTGTCGTATTACGCTCTCCGAAATTGACAGCAATTGGCCCTATCAAATATGCAAATTGGATACATAGAAAAATCAAACATCAATATACCAAGATGTTTCCCGTAGTGAGTGCGGGCATCGTTTTGATTACCTAGCACTTTCCTACAGTCCTGCGTCGATCCCATCCCAGGGCAATCGACGCGGGGCATTTACTAACTTTTGATTTTAAAACAACTATTCTATTACAATGCCGAAGTACCAATGCACCGTGTGTGCTAGCACTAAAAAGTTTCAAAAACGGTAGGTTTAGGGAAACTCCACGTCTTCTTTGAGCTCTCAGCAATCAGCGTATTTTTAAAGCACAGCTGCACGATGGAAATAGCGGCTTTGGGCTCAAAGCGGCCTTGCGGCGCTGCAGCGGTTCGAACTGCAACCCAATCCCGAAAGCAGACATTGCAATGTTCAAGTTGATCTGGCGTTTTCACTGACTTAGCCCAATAAACCGCCATTCAGTTTTCAGAAGCTGACGCTCGAAAAATTCAGGCCGGCTGACGGCTCAGAGCCCAAAGCGGACATACCCAACCTCCGCAAAATGTGTTGCTTGATAAAGGGCAGACTGTCCGCCACTCTTTCCGGATTGGTAGTTTGGGGTTTTGACATGACGGATAGTTATGACGTTATTATCGTTGGCGCCGGAAGCGCAGGATGCGTGCTCGCCGCTCGTTTGACCGAAGATGTAAAGCGTTCCGTTTTGCTATTAGAGGCCGGTGGATCGAACGACGACCCCCGAGTTTCCACACCCGCAAAATTTGGCGCGCTCACTAATACACGCTTCGATTGGGCCTTTCGAACCGCCCCGCAGGGTGAACTTTCAGGGCGCCAGATCGCCTATCCGCGCGGTCGATGTATCGGCGGCACTGGTTCGATCAATTACATGATTTACCTGCGCGGGCATCCGAAAGACTACAACACGTGGTCCCAAATGGGTGCTAAGGGCTGGGGATGGGACGATGTGCTGCCCTATTTCAAGAAGGCTGAGAATTGGGAAGTCGATGGAGATCCTTCGATCCATGGAGACAGTGGTCCGCTAACTGTGACTAAGCCAGGCGAGCGGTCGCCCTTGACCGAGACATTTATCCAAGCCTGCCAGCAGGCCGGGATTCCGTTTAATGGCGATCTGAATGGCACGGAATTGGACGGCTGCGGTTATTTCCCCGCGACTTTGCAGGATAACCGGCGGGGCGGCACCGCGCAGACATACCTCTCCGCAGCGATGGGGCGTCCCAACTTGACCGTTGTGACTGGCGCGACTGTCATGTCGTTGCAACTTGAGGGCAGTTCTGTGACCGGTGTGAATTTTGTCGCCAAGGGCGAACTGAACAATGCAACAGCACAGGAAACCGTCTTGGCGGCGGGGGCCATAGGTTCACCACAGATCCTGCAACTCTCAGGAATTGGCCCAGCAGACCTGTTGAACAATGTCGGCGTCCCGGTGAAGCATGACCTGACCGGTGTGGGCGAAAATCTGCAGGATCATTTTCATTACCGCGCCCGTTGGGAAATCGATCAACCCTTGACCTTCTTTGGCCGAAGCTCTGAGCAAACTGCGGAAGTTGAGCGTCTCTACTCAGAGGAGTCGCGCGGGCCCCTGACAACGAACCACTTTGAGTCTGGTGCATTTCTGAGATCCGGACCTCATGTCGATATTCCCGATATAGAACTGCTTATGATCCCATATTTCATAAGCTTGGGAGCCCCGGAGTATCGCCCACCGGATCGCCACGGTTTCACAATCTCTGGTTTTCCGACCCGTCCTTGGAGCCGAGGGCGTGTGACGATTGCATCAAGCGACCCATTGGATCGGCCCATTATCGATCCTGGATATCTTAGCGATCCGGCGGACGTCGATCTGATGCGCGCGATCATCAAAGAAGCGCGGAAGATTGTGTCACAGGAAGCTTTTGCGAAGCTCGATCCAGTTGAGATATCTCCAGGGGCGGACGCCCAGAGCGACGAAGAACTTCTTGCGGACATCCGCGAGATTTCGTCGACGTCTTTTCATCCCGTTGGCAGTTGCAGGATGGGGCAAAGCGATGATTGCGTCGTTGCTCCCGACTTGAAGGTGCACGGGCTTGAAGGGTTGAGTGTTGCCGATGCGTCTGTGATGCCGCAAATGAACACCGG
Source organism: Ruegeria sp. HKCCA6707 (assembly GCF_013033515.1). Classification (GTDB taxonomy): domain Bacteria; phylum Pseudomonadota; class Alphaproteobacteria; order Rhodobacterales; family Rhodobacteraceae; genus Ruegeria. Next base: position 361,888 of record NZ_WQEG01000002.1, read on the forward strand.
ACATCCCAACGCGCCGGTGATTATGATTGCTGAAAAAGCTGCCGAAATGATCGCCGCGCGGGTCTGAGTGAAAAACTGCTAGGCGTCAGATAAGAGGCATTTTTGCGAAAGATTCACCAGTAGCTTTGTCCCGCTTATGGGGATTTGCAAAGTTTAGTTGGGAGTGTCCGGTTAGGGCTGCGACCCGCCAACCATGCAAACCGCAAAGAACGGCAATATTGAGCCCAATCGACCGATGCTGCAATTCGTACGAACGGCAGCTTTGCAGTTTTATTCTACAAGAGAAAAAATGTCCCGCTGTCATAGAGCAGTTTCACGGCGGTTAGCGCCAGAAAACCATAGACAACTTTCACAAAATCTCTCTGATTTGCAACTGTGTGGAGCCGAAAACCGATAAAGACACCGAACAACAGCATTGGCGATAGCACGGCGCTGATCTGCAAGCTCGTTAATGAAAGAGTTCCGAACGCCCCGTAGGCGATGGTCTTCAGGAAGTTCAATATGAAGAAAAAGACCGTGTTGGTTCCCACAAACCAAGACTTCTCGAGCTGCTGCCGCAGCAAGTAGCCCTTCACCGGCGGACCGCCCGCATGGGCGATGAAGCTGGCGAACCCAGAGAGCGCTCCAAGTGCAATAACGACTGGCCGCGGCGTTTCTTGTTCAGAGAGTTCCACCCGAGTCGAGGCGATGAATTGCATCACGAAGAACGCCGCGAGGAGCCCGACCAGAAACTTCACCGCATTCGCATCCATGTAGTGAAACGACAAGCTTCCTAAACCCAGACCAACAAGGGCTGCTGGCAGCAAACCCAGTATGATCCGACGATCCCAAGTGGCTCGGTAGCGCCAAACAATCAACAGGTCCATTGTTAGCAAGATGGGCATCATGACTGCAGCTGCGAACTGAGGTGTTACAAAAAGCGACATCAAAGGAACCGCCATCACACCCAGACCGCCACCAAAACCGCTTTTAGACACACCCGTCAGCACAATGGCCACGACCGCAATGACATAGAATGCAATTGATTGATCCATCTTGAGAGACCCTCAGCTTTCGGGTCCACGCATATCGAAGTAAATAAAATCTATGAAACGGTTAAAATTCGATTTAAAAATCTGGTATGGAGATTTTACCCGACCTCAAAGAGCTGCGCACCTTCGCCATGTTGGCGGACGAACTCAGTTTCACCCAGGTGGCAGCACGACTAAATACCGTCCAATCCGCAGTCAGTACTCAGATCAACAAGCTCGAATCTAGCCTTGGTCAGCAACTTGTGTCTCGCGGGCGGGGCAGGAAAGTTGCCCTTACACCAGATGGAGAGGTTTTTCTGGTCTACGCCAAACGTATTCTTTCTCTCACCGAAGAAGCGGTAGAGGCGGTACAAACAGTCAATGCTCGTCAGGTCTTGAGGTTGGGAACGACAGTGACACTCGCCATGTCACTTGTGGCAGAGACCTTGACTACTTTCGCCAAATTGCGACCCGACATTCAGATTCAGATCCAATGCGACCGCAGTGATCGATTGCTTCAGCGTCTAGAGGAAGGGGATATCGATGTCGCTTTCATGATGGACCAAGGACGCCATAGCTTACGCGCGTTTGTGCAGTCTGTTGAATTGGCATGGGCTGCGTCGTCCAACTTTGAAATGCCGGTTGAGGGGCCTGTCCCTTTGGCATTTCTGACGGACGGTCGAGACCTCAGACGCTACGCTTTACGCGCCTTGGACGCCGCAGGAATGAAAGGGCGCGTATCGCACCTCAGCCCACATCCGGTGGGGGTCAGAACGCTGGTTCAGGCCGGTCTCGCGCTTTCTGTGATGCCGTCGCACACGATTGTGTCGCCCTTGGTACATGCCAAATCGTCCTTTGGCCTACCACAACTCGCGTCCGTCGCTTTGGCCGCGTACCAAGCACCACATGATCCCAGCGGTTGTCAGGGAATATTGATTGAGCAACTAGCCTTCGCATCGAGCAAGACCCAATAGCGAACGTTCGCACACTCGCAGCGAACGGCGACTTTGTCCGCTACACAGACGCTCGCCTAGATCTGCACAACGACCGCTTCGAATGCACGATGGTCGCAAAGCGCATGTTTGTGTGCTAAGTCTTCACGCAAGATCATAAACACCCCTGATAACAATGCACACTATGCGAGCTCTCTAATCTGACGTAACCTGCCGAGATGCCAAAGCCTAAGATCAGAAAGCTTGCGGCCATCGTTTCGGTCGATGTCGTTGGTTACTCGCGTCTCATGCAAATTGATGAAGAGGGAACCCTAGCACGGCTTGGAGTGTGCTTCGACGGTATCGTTTCGCGCCGGGTCGCAGTACATGACGGGCGTGTTGTTAAAACAATGGGAGACGGCCTGTTGATTGAGTTTCCAACGGCAGTAGATGCGGTTGCCTGCTCGTTGGAAGTCCAAAAAGTCATCGCGGAACGGGAAGCCGACATAGCCGACGACCTGAAAATAACTCTTCGTACCGGCGTAAACATTGGCGACATTGTTGTCATTGGCGATGACATTTTTGGGGACGGCGTAAATCAGGCGTCACGCCTTCAAGAAATTGCCAAACCAGGTGAGCTTTGTATCTCGGGCAGCGTGTTTGATCAGGTCAAAGCCAAAATTGAGCATGCCTTTGTAGATCTCGGTCATCGAAAACTAAAAAACATTGTGCAGCCTGTCCGAGCTTATCGTTCGACTTTGACGGCTGCAGGAGAAGAGACCAAGCCGATTGGCTGGCCGTTCCTCACGGCAGCTAAACGAGAACCAGTCACTGCAGGCGGATGTCTGTGCGGAGCAATTCGCTACCAGGTTTGGTCTCTGCCAGTCGCTGTTGGGTTTTGCCATTGCAGACACTGTCAACTGGCTCTTGGTTCGCCATTGAATGCATGGGCGATTTTCGAGAAGCCAAATGTGACGTTCGAAGGCGAAGAACCGGGCTTGTACGCTTCTTCAAAGCTCTCTGAGCGCGCATTTTGCAGGAATTGCGGGACTAGCATTTATACCGACATCAAAGACATCGGATACTATTCGATCCGTGTGGGGACGCTCGACAATCCAGCTGATTTTCCGCCTGAGCTTCACTATGGCGTCGAAAGTCAAATACCTTGGGTCGACATACATGACGACTTACCCAGAATTAGAACAGAAGAAGATCCGCGGATGTCATCCCGTTGGGTTGCTGTGGGTGAACCAAGCTCCGGACCAACTCCACCTTTTTCAGAGGATCGCGTTGCTAACAGGCTAGAAGGAAAGAAGATTGATCCCGCAAAGGACAGTGAATAACGGCAGGTTTGTCCGCCGACCGGACCTTAACACTCCGCTCCCGGAGATCTCTCCGGAAGCTTTTGATTGACACAAAATACCGGGCCAATGGACTGCGGCCACGCGCAACATTTACTGCAAAGCGCGGGCCGATCCGCGGATTTTGTTATTCCGCTGCCTCTGCATAATCCTCCATCGGTGGGCAGGTGCAAACGAGGTTGCGATCACCATAGGCGTTGTCGACGCGATTGACCGGTGGCCAGTATTTGTCGACCCCCATCGAGCCCGGAGGGAAACACGCCTGTTCGCGCGTGTAAGGCCGATCCCAGTCGCCGACCAGATCGCGTACCGTATGGGGGGCGTTTTTCAGCGGGTTGTTCTCGGCGTCGATCTTGCCGTCAATGATATCCTGCGCCTCGGCCCGGATCGACAGCATGGCGTCGCAGAAGCGGTCCAGCTCGTCCTTGGGCTCGGACTCGGTGGGTTCGACCATCAGGGTGCCAGCCACCGGCCAGCTCATCGTTGGGGCGTGGAATCCTGAATCAACCAGCCGTTTGGCCACGTCATCAACCGAGACATGCGCCTTGGCGTCCAGCGGGCGGGTGTCGAGGATACATTCATGCGCCACACGACCGGTCTCGGACGTATAGAGGATCGGATAAGCATCCTTGAGCCGCGCCGCGATGTAGTTGGCGTTCAGGATCGCCACCTTGGTGGCCTGGGTCAGACCGGCACCGCCCATAAGCAGCACGTAGGCCCAGCTAACCGGCAGGATCGAAGGCGACCCAAACGGGGCGGCCGAGACCGGACCCACGGCGGTGCCGTATTCCGGGTGGCCGGGCAGATGCTCGGTCAGGTGTGCCTTGACGCCGATGGGTCCCATGCCGGGGCCTCCACCGCCATGCGGAATGCAGAAGGTCTTGTGCAGGTTCAGGTGGCTGACATCGCCGCCGATGTCACCGGGCCGCGACAGCCCCACCATGGCGTTCATGTTCGCGCCATCGATATAGACCTGACCGCCGTGATCATGGGTGATCTGGCAGACCTCTTGCACCGTGGTCTCGAAGACGCCGTGGGTCGAGGGGTAGGTGATCATGCAACCCGCAAGATTGTCGCTGTACTTTTCCGCCTTGGCGCGGAAATCGTCCAGATCGATATTGCCGTTTTCGTCAGACTGCACCGGCACCACCTGCCAGCCCACCATTTGGGCCGAGGCCGGGTTGGTCCCATGGGCCGAGGTCGGGATCAGGCAGACATTGCGATGCCCTTCGCCCCGCGCGATGTGATAGTTTCGAATGGTCAGAAGACCCGCATATTCGCCCTGCGCGCCCGAGTTGGGCTGCTGGCTGATCGCGTCATAACCTGTGATCTGGCACAGCTTGTCGTTCAGGTCGTCGATCATCTCACGATAGCCCTGCGCCTGATCTTGCGGCGCAAACGGGTGCAGGTTGCCAAACTCGGGCCAGGTGACCGGGATCATCTCGACCGTGGCGTTCAGCTTCATGGTGCAGGACCCCAGCGGGATCATTGCGCGATCCAACGCCAGATCGCGGTCGGCCAGACGGCGCATATAGCGGGTCATCTCGGCCTCGGCCCGGTTCTTGTGGAAGATCGGGTGCGTCATATAAGGCGTCTCGCGCAGGGCGTAATCAGGCAAGCGATACGCCACGATCGTGCGGTCGACCTTACGGTCAATACCAAAGGCACCCCAGACAGCCTCGATGGTCTCGGAGCGGGCCTGCTCGTCCAGGCTGATGCCAACCTTGGTTTCACCGACTTTACGCAGATTGATGCCGCGCGCGACGGCGGCTTCCATAACCGTTTTTTGCAGGTGGCCAACTTCGACCGTGATCGTGTCGAAGAACACTTCGGGTTCGACCGAGAACCCTGCCTCTTCCAAACCGATGGCCAAACGCGAGGTCTTGCGGTGCACCGATTGGGCAATCGCCTTGATGCCATCAGGGCCATGATAGACCGCATACATCGACGCCATCACTGCCAACAGCGCCTGCGCGGTGCAGACATTCGAGTTGGCTTTTTCACGGCGGATATGCTGTTCGCGGGTTTGCAGCGACAGGCGATAGGCCTTATTCCCCCGGCTGTCGATACTGACCCCGATGATACGGCCCGGCATCGAGCGTTTCAGCTTGTCGGTGGTGGCCATATAGGCGGCGTGCGGGCCACCATAGCCCATGGGTACACCAAAGCGCTGGGTCGAGCCGATGGCGATATCGGCGCCCATCTCACCGGGTGATTTCAGCAGCGCCAGCGACAGGATGTCGGCGGCGACGATGGCAATCGCCTTGTGCTCATGCAGCGCCGCTATCTCAGCGGTGAAATCGCGCACATGACCATGGGTTCCCGGGTACTGGAAGATTGCGCCAAACACCGCACCTGCGTCCAGCGTGTCGGGGTCGGCAACCTGCACGTCGATGCCCAAAGGCTCGGCCCGTGTTTTGATCACCGCGATGGTTTGCGGATGGCAGTTCTTGTCGACAAAAAAGGCCGCGTTGTTGGCTTTGGAGCGGCCGCCACGCTTGGCCATCGCCATCGCCTCGGCGGCGGCAGTGGCCTCGTCGAGCAGCGAGGCATTGGCCACGTCCAACCCGGTCAGGTCGCTGACCATGGTTTGGAAGTTCAGAAGTGCTTCGAGCCTGCCCTGGCTGATTTCTGGCTGATAGGGCGTATAGGCGGTGTACCAGGCTGGGTTTTCCAGGATGTTGCGCAGGATCGGCGCGGGCGTGGTGGTGCCGTAATAGCCCTGCCCGATCAGCGAGGTCAGAACCTTGTTCTTGCTTGCCACCTCTTTCATATGAAACAGCGCGTCGCGTTCTGTCATCGCCGGACCCCAATCCAGCGGCTCTTTTTGACGGATCGCGGGTGGAACGGTGGCGTCGATCAGCTGATCCAGCGTCTTGAAGCCGATAACCTTGAGCATATCGCGCATTTCGGTCGGGCTGGGCCCGATATGGCGGCGGTTGGCGAAGTCATAGGCTTCGTAATCGGTCAGTTTGAAAGCCATGTGGTGCGCTCCTCACGGATAGGTCAGGCCCGGCGGAGAGTGCGGGAGCTTCCGGCGGGAGTATTTGAAAAAAGATGAAGAGGCGGTCTCGCGAAAGAACCGCCACCGGGTTCTAGCCGATGAATGCCTTGTAGCCAGCCTCATCCATCAGATCTTCGAGCTGCGAGGCGTCCGTGATCTTGATTTTGTAGATCCAGGCTTCGCCTTCTGGGTCGTCATTCAGAGCGCCGGGATTGTCTGCCAGGGCTTCATTCACTTCGGTGATCTCGCCATCCACCGGGGCATAGAGCTCGGACGCAGCTTTGACGGATTCAATCACGCCGATCTCATCATCTTTTTCGAACTCGTCGCCAACCTCTTGCTGTTCCACAAAGACCACGTCGCCCAACTGTTCGGCAGCATGTTTGGTGATGCCCAGCGTCGCGGTATCGCCGTCGACATCGATCCATTCATGCTCTTCGGAGTAATAGGTTGCCATCTTGTCTCTCTCCTGACTTCAACGCTTGTAATTCTGTTTGACGAAGGGCAGCGCCACGATCTCGGCTGGTTGCGGTTTGCCCCGGATAATAAGGTTCACCGTCTCGCCGGGTTCCGCATGACCTGCCGACACATAGCCCATTGCAACTGGGCCACCGACTGTTGGGCCAAACCCGCCCGAGGTGATCTGGCCGATGGAGGCGCCATTTGCGCTTTGGATCTCAACACCCTGACGGGCAGGCGCGCGGCCAGCGGGTTTGATCCCCACCAGCTTACGCGCTGGTCCCTCAGCCAGTTCGCGCTGGATCCGCGCGGCACCGGGAAAGCCGCCCTCTTCCTTGCGGCGCTTTTGAATCGCCCAGCCCAGGCTGGCCTCTATGGGCGAAGTTGTCTGGTCGATGTCATTGCCGTATAGGCACAGCCCGGCCTCAAGCCGCAAGCTGTCGCGCGCGCCCAGACCGGCGGGTTCGCAATCTTCGTGGGCAAGAAAGGCACGGGTGATTTCGATGGCCTTGTCTTCGGGGATCGAGATCTCATACCCGTCTTCGCCCGTGTAGCCCAGACGCGAGATGCGGCACTCGACACCGTTGATCTCGGCCACAGTGGTTTCCATAAATTTCAGGTCACGCGCGGCAATGCAGAGCGCGCCCACGACGTTTTCCGCTGCGGGGCCTTGCACCGCAACCAAGGCGCGGTCGAAGATTTCAATGACTTCAACGCCATCGAGATTGTCGCGCATATGCGGGATGTCTTGATGGCGCAGCGCCGCGTTCACCACAACGAAGTATTGATCTCCTGCGTTCGATACGATCAGGTCGTCCATGATCCCGCCATTCACATTGGTGAAAAACCCATAGCGCGCCTTGCCCTCTTTCAGGGTTGCATAGGCTTGCGGACATAGGGTTTCGAGCTTTTCGCCCACGGCATCGCCACGCAGGATCACCTGACCCATATGCGACACGTCAAACAGAGCGGCCTTTTCGCGGCATTGGTTGTGCTCTGCCATGATACCCGCCGGGTATTGGACCGGCATTTCCCAGCCAGCAAAATCGACCATCTTGCCCCCAAGCTCGACATGCAGGTCGTATAGGGGTGTGCGCTTTACATCGGTCATGGCGGATACCTTCTTGCTGTATCTATCGGTCCGAATGCATTTGTGTCAGTCTGCCTCAAGCCGCACAGATTGCAAAGATTCCACTTCGTGTCAGACGAAACAGCCTTTGGTGAACAGAGCGGTATGCGGGCGTATGCATCGCTGATGTTCCTATAGGAAACTTTTTTCCGTTAGGCAACACGCCTTGTGCTGGCTTCTCAAACCCAGAGTAAATCTCTTGTGACCGCGGAATGCCATTAAACGCGATTTTCGCGACCACCCCACTGATTGGTATGGGTTTTTGGGAGCCAAACGATTCTCAGGTGCCGAGCGACCGAACCGCATGATCCAATACGTTGAGGCCCGCTATCAGGTCCGCCTCATCCGTGTCTTCTGCGAAATCATGGCTGATTCCATTGATCGAGGGGACAAAGAGCATCGCAACCGGCATCAGCCGGGACACGTTGGTGGCGTCATGCAAAGCGCCTGACGGCATCCTGCGCCATTTCCCCGGAGCCACCTGCTCTGCGCCCGTTTCCAATGCCGTCCGTAGGGTCAAATCCATGGCCACAGGCTCCAACCCGAGAAGCGTGCCATAATCGAGGGTCATACCGAGGTCGTCCGCCACCTCTTGCGCTGTGACGCGAATGATCTCTTCCATCCGGGCCAGGCGATCGGCATCACCATCGCGCCACTGCTTCGAAAACCGCACGCGCCCGGGCACAATGGACGAGGCATTGGGGTGCAGGTCGACGCGCCCAATGGTCCAGACGGTTTGCGGAGTGACCACGTTGCGGAACCGGTCGTTCAGTTGTGTGTTGAACAACGACAGCGCCTGGAACGCGTCGCGCCGCAGGTGCATGGGCGTGGTTCCGGCGTGGTTCTGCTGACCCTCGAAACTGATTGTCATGTCACGAATGCCGACGATGTCGGTGACCACACCAATTGTCTCACCCGAGGCGTCCAGTGTGGGGCCCTGTTCGATATGCATCTCGATGAAACCCGAGAACCGGTCGGGATCAACGAAATCTTGCGACAGATCAGCCATGGCGCCGCGCGCTGCGTCAAAGCGGATCCCCGTTCCGTCGGTCAGCGCGTCGGCCTTGTCCAATGGCAATCCACCCGACCAGACGGCCGAGCCGGTGGTCACGCCAAACCGTCCTTCTTCGTCCTGAAAGCTGACAACAGAAATAGGCCGGTCGCTGGATCGCGCGATTTCCAAGGCCGCGATCACGCCCAGCGCGCCGTCCAGCCAGCCGCCTTCGGGCTGGCTGTCGGAATGGGATCCCATCAGCAGCGAAGGTCCATCAGCCAAGCCAAACAGGTTGCCGACAGGGTCAAAATGGGGGGTCAGGCCCGCCTCGGTCATGCGCCCGGCCAGCCACTTGCGCGCCGCGATATCGGCCTCGGAATAGGCGGGGCGGATAACGCCTTTGCCAACGCCCGAGGCGCCAAATGCGCGCAAGCTGTGCAGGTCGTCGATGAAACGCTGATGATCGATGGCCATAAGCCCCCCTGTCGATCTGATTGTCGGGCCAAACATAATCGTAAACCGCCCCGGCGCGAGGATTTTTTGGTCCAGCGTTCAAACCCCTCTGGTCCCGGGTGGAAAGCTGCCCTAAGACTTGGCGCCAAGAGGGACCGACATGTCACATATTACTTTGGTGCGTCACGGGCAGGCGAACACGGCGGCCCGCGACGAGGTCAGCTATGACAAGCTCAGCGATTTGGGGCACCAGCAGGCGCGCTGGCTGGGCGCGCATCTGCGCGACACCAACATCTACTATCCGCGTGTCTATTGCGGAACTCTGACCCGCCATGCCGAAACCGCCGCCAGCATGGGATTGTCTGAGCCGGTTCGGGATGCGCGATTGAATGAGATCGAGTATTTCACTCTCGCGCAGTTGTTCGAACAACAACACGGCGTGGCGATCCCCACGGACCGCGAAGGATTTGTCGAGCATCTGCCCAAAACCTTTGCCGCGTGGGCTGGAGGAGAGATCACGGATGCGCCCGAAACGTTTGAAGAGTTCGAAACCCGTGTGAGCGATGCGCTGCGCGAGATTGGCACCGAAGGGGGGCCAGCAATCATCGTGACCTCGGGCGGGTTGATCTCGATGGTGGTGCGGCAGGCGATGGGGTTGGATATACCGTCTATGGCGCGGGTGGCTCTTGCCATCATGAACACCTCAATGCATCGTCTGCATCCGATCGGGGCGCAGCTGAGCCCGGTTCTGTTCAACGCCGTTCCCCATCTGGAAGCGCCCGACCGGCAATACGCCCAGACCCATCTTTAAGGAGACCTCTGATGCAGCTTTATTACGCCCCGCGCACGATCTCGGTTGCCGTTGCGATTGCCCTAGAAGAGGCCGGGCTGGACTATGAAGCGGTCAAGCTGGATTTTGCCGGTGGCGAGCAGATGAAGCCCGCCTATTTGCAGATCAATCCCAAGGGCCGCGTGCCTGCCCTGGCGGTTGATGGTGGCATCCTGACCGAGACCGGCGCGTTGCTGGAATATGTCGCGGCCAAAGCACCGCAAGCCGGTCTGGTACCAACAGACCCTGTGTTGGCTGGCCGTATGCGTGAGGTGATGTTCTATCTGGCGTCGACCATGCATGTGAACCATGCGCATAAGATGCGTGGGCATCGCTGGGCGGATAAAGAGACAAGCTGGGAAGACATGGCTGCAAAAGTGGCCGAAACGATGACAGCGTCCTGCGACTATGTCTGCGCAAACGGTCTGCGCGGGCCGTTTGTTTTGGGTGAGGCGTTCTCATTGGCCGACGCTTACCTCTATGTGGTGTGCAGCTGGCTGGAAGGCGACGGGGTCGATGTCTCGGCCTTTCCCAAAATCGTCGCGTTCCGCGAGGCGATGGAGGCGCGCCCGTCTGTTCAAGCCGTGCGCGCGGCTGGAATGCTCTGAACAAAAGGAAACGCGATGACACATCTCTGGGTCCGGGCAGAACAGCGCCCGAACGAGGAACGGGTCGGGCTGACCCCTGACGGGGCCGCAGCGCTGATCGCAGCGGGTATTCGCGTGACCGTCGAAGAAAGCCATGTCCGCGCCATTCCCATCGAAGGTTATAAACAGGCGGGTTGTGACATCGCGCCGGAAAATACCTGGCCGCAAGCGCCAACCGACGCGATCATTTCTGGCCTGAAGGAACTGCCCGAGGACGGCTCTCCCCTACCCCACCGCCATATCATGTTCGGCCATGCCTATAAGGGCCAGCATTCCGGCCGCGCCTTGCTGCAACGGTTCAAGGCCGGGGGAGGTACGCTTTATGACCTTGAATATCTGGTGGACGAGGATGGACGGCGTGTTGCGGCCTTTGGGTACTGGGCTGGCTATGCCGGGGCCGCCGTAACTTTGAAAACATGGGCTGCGCAGCAACGCGGGCAGGAATGCCCGCCCGTGGGCGTCTATGCAGACAAAGACAGGTTGAACGCCGAGCTTCTGGCCGAGCTGGACGCAACGGGTGCGGCCCGACCCAGCGCCATTGTCATCGGTGCCTTGGGGCGCGTCGGAACCGGGGCCTCTGACCTGTGCGAAGCCATGGGTGTCACCGTCACCAAATGGGATATGGCCGAAACCGCCAGTGGCGGACCGTTCCCCGAAATCCTGCACCACGATCTGTTCCTGAATTGCATCTTTGCGCGCCCCGGCACACCGGTCTTTGTCCCACGTGATGCTTTGACAGCCGAGCGCAAACTGACTGCGATCGGTGATGTCGCCTGTGACCCGGACAGTGACTATAACCCGGTGCCGGTCTATGACCGGGCTACGACTTGGGACGCACCGGCGTTGCGTGTGGCCACAAACCCTGTGATGGACGTCATGGCGATCGACAACCTTCCGTCGATGCTGCCGGTTGAAAGTTCACAAGACTACGCGGCGCAACTGCTGCCCTCGCTGCTGACTCTGGCCGATCTGGACAAGGGCGTCTGGGGCCGGGCAGAAGCAACCTACAAAACGCATATGAGAGGGATCTGAGCAATGACGATTCACTGGTGTGGCACCGGCCTGTCGGCCATCCCCGGCTTGCGCCGCCTGATCGAAGGTGGGCACAAAGTCACCGTCTGGAACCGGACCATCAAAAAGGCCAAGGCCGAGATCGGCGATCTGACGGACGATATCCACGCCTTTGACATCGAGGCTTTGGGCAACGTGCTGGAGCCCGGCGATGTGATTGTGTCCATGCTGCCCGGTGACTGGCATGTACCACTGGCCGAGCTGGCGATCTCGAAACAGGCCAATTTTGTCTCGTCGTCTTACATCGCACCCGAAATGCGCGCGTTGGACGACAAGGCGCGCGAAGCCGGAGTGGCGCTGGTCAACGAGGTAGGTCTGGACCCGGGCATCGATCACCTCATGGCCCATGCGCTGGTTTCCGACTATCGCGCCTCGGACGCGTTTGATGCGCAAAACCACCTGAGCTTCATTTCCTATTGCGGCGGTGTTCCCAAGATCCCCAATCCGTTTCGGTACAAATTCAGCTGGTCGCCGCTTGGGGTGCTCAAGGCCCTGCGGTCTCCGTCGAAATCCATCCGCGATTACGCGCCGCTGGAGGTTGCCCGTCCCTGGGACGCGATCACCAGCTATATCGCGCCGCTGCCCACACCTGAAAGCTTTGAGGTCTATCCAAACCGGGACTCGATCCCGTTCATGGCCGAATACCAGTTTGAAGACCATTGGCCGGTCAAGGAATTCGTGCGCGGCACGTTGCGCCTGAACGGATGGGCGGATGCCTGGTCGGATGTGTTTGCCGAGATCGAAACCCTTTCGGGGCCCGAAGGCGATGCACGTTTGAAAGAGATGTCCGATCAGTTCTGGGCCGAAAACGCCTATGACGAGGGTGAACCCGACCGCGTGGTTCTGTGTGTGGGCCTGAAGGCCGAAAAAGACGGTGTGCCGGTCTGGCACAAAACCTATGTCATGGATGCATGGGGCGACGCACGCGGCACGGCCATGGCGCGTCTTGTGTCGGTTCCTGTGTCATTGGCGGTCGAGGCCGTACAGAACCGCGCCATTCCCGCCGGTGTTCACGCAGCCCCCAGCGATCCGAAACTGGTGCAGGACTGGATGGCCCAAATCGACATTCTGGCGCAGCATTTGCAGGTGGTGGATCACGCGAAATAACTTGCGATCATTGCCGTGAATTATTTCTGAAGCCCTACGGAACGCGCCAGTCTTGCCTGAGCAATATCAATCAGGTTTTGGCGTACAATAGAGCCGAACAGAACTGTGTTAGCATGCTCTCGTTCAGCTTCGTCTATAATACCCAACGGGAAAACAAACTGACCATCGTTAACACAGTCAAACATCTTGCTATGTACAATATGCTTTTCAGCGACTTCGGTCGAGACAGCCTGTTGCATCATGGAGGTGGCAGAGCCCAAATACACGACCTGCATAATAGACTGAAAAGACCGCTTTTCAGGGTCTGAAAAACCGTGAAGCGGCTTGGCGCCCGAAATGTAATCTATGACAACGGGATTTTCAGAAAGTTTGGGATATAGTTTCAACCATTGTGCCCCTGCAACCTTACAGCTAAGCGTCTCATAACCCGCACGATCCTCGGGAAACAATGCTGGGCAATCAGAGCCTGCAAGAATGCATGCCTCAAAGAGTTTGCGTCGTGCGTAGGAACTGTCAAGTTCAGTTCTTATAGCCTCAGCAAATGCCAGCGCAGCACGATGATGATCTTTTTGATATAAATGAATGCGACCTATCCTGTTCCAGGCCCAGACACCTGCGTCGCGGTGTTCGATGGCGTCTTCTAGGAACGGTAAGATCTCATCATGACGGTTTATTCTGCTCAGCAGTTTGACCTTCGTCTGCAAACTCCAGGCGTCATTTGGCTGTAACTCTAGCGCGCGATCAACAGCCACCATTGCTTCAGCGTAGTCTTCTGTTTTTACAAGGACAAATGCCTTCCACCCCCAAGGTATATAGCTGTTCGGAGTTTCTCGGATCGCAAGCTCAGCTTCGGCACGCGCGGAGTCCCAGTCTTTCAACTGCATGAAAGCCCGCAATTTGTGACGATGAATCAATGACCGTGTTGTCGGGAAAACCGCGCTCCATTTCAATAAAGTGTCACACGCAGCAACAGCATCCTGCGGGTGGCTGTCGATTAAATTGCATGTCCTGACAATCTCGCGGTGTTTATCACCAAATTGCAAAACCGCGCCTGACGCAGCGATCAGAATGGACGCAATGATGAGCGTGAACGACGACACCCGAAATTTACCAAGCAAGCTTTTTATCTGCATTCAAACAGCTATGAATTGAGTTCTTCGCCATCAACTCGGGGCGATACAATGCACATATTTGAACTTCGCAAGGTGTCGAAATTAAGACCTAGGATCTGACGCGGATCGATTTTTGAAGAAAAAAGGCCAGCTCCGAGGGTCAGAGTGGCCTTTTGGTTAATCGATCTGTCACTTTGGTGTTCCTTGCCGTCAGATGTAGCGGTTGATCGTTTCCTCTACATCGCTTCGATTGATCCCCAACTCAGCCAGTTGGTGGTCCGTTAATCCGTTCAACTGTTGTGCGGCGACGACGATGTCAGCTCGGACGGCTTGAATGCGCATCGCGCGGTCGAACAAGAGCAACGTACTTGCAGGCGGGTAGGATTGGGTATTGGGGTCTAGGTCGAACATATCTGTTCCTTTTTGACTCGTTACATCTGAAACTTTGGCGAAGTTGGCTTCACCGTTTGAGCGATGCTGGGTCGTAAACGGAGTCGTAGGCCCGTTGCGCAATCTGATCCCGAGGGACACCGATATCGTTCAACTGCTGATCCGAGAGGTTGCTCAGCTCTCTCTCAGTCTTGGCGACCAATCGACGGCGATACTGCGCAACCTTTGCTTCAGCGTAGTCCGAGAACAGCCCGTCGAAAATCCCGCGCTGCGGGGTGAGTATTCCTGCATTTTGCATAATGCCTTCCTCCTGGTTTGAACTGTGTTTCCGTCACACTTCAAATAAAGGAGGCGGTTCTGAAGATCGCCAAAGCAGCGCATTAAGCTGCGTTAATGTTGATTGGTAGAGTTGGCCTTCGGCGAAACACACTACATCAGATCGTTTTCCACGTCTTCAGCGGAAATGCCCAGCGCATCCAGCCCGTTTTCAAGGTGATCCGACATATGAGGTGTGCCGATCAGGTAGTCCGCGCAGGGGGTCGAGGCCTCGGACCTGGCGGTTGCGATGGCTTCGGCCAGATCATCAGTGTCAAAGCTTTCGCGCCCGATCCACATGATCGCCACCAACTCGGCTTGTTCGTCCTCACCCATCCGGTCAATAAAGGCACGCAACTCACCTTCGGCACGATCCAACTCGCGCCCCATCATCGCAACTTGCGCCACTTTCCGTGCCGAGATTTCCAGCATCTGTCCAAACTCCTTGCGTTCGCGGTTCGGTCAGAACCCAATCATCATCAGGCTGCCCCGTCTTTGATCTTGCGCAATTCGGTGCCGTGACCTGAAACGGGGTGATCAGGAACCGGCGCGCTGCGGAACGGACGGAACCGGGCCTTTTTGACCCACAGTTTGATCGCCTGCCACAGGATCAGCATAAACGTCCGCCGCGCACCAAAAGGGCGACGCAGGAAAGACCAAAGGATCACACGGTTGGTCAACGGAGCGCGTTGCCCGGTCAATGTGGCTATCAGACCTCCGTTCTCGCGCCCATAGTCGATCCACACTCCGACCCGCTGATCACTGTAGTCAAAGCGAAAGGTGTATTGCCCCTCGATTTCTTGAAACGGTGAGACATGCATCCGCTTGGTCGCAACAATTCGATCAGAAGGAGTGATCGGCGACAGGTCAGGCTTGATGCAGAGATAGCTGTGGCGGGTGCCGTAGGTATTTGTCACTTCGGCAACGACAGCAAACATGTGGTCATCGGCGTCGAAACAGAACCAGAAGCTTACCGGGTTGAACACATGGCCCAGCACACGCGGTTGGGTCAAAAGCGTCAGTCTGTGGGGCTGAGCTAAGCCGTGCGCGTCAAAGCACTCGCGCACCCAAACCGCGCCCCGTCCCTTATGCGGCTCGCCACCATGATCGCGATTGCGCCAATTGGTGACGTTGGCGCGGTTGATGGAAAACAAAGCGGGCGTGTCATTCTGCGCCTCGGGGTCGAACAGGATGTAGTCGATGGAATAGCGAAACGCGTTGTCGATCGCACCCTTGCGGCCGTGATAGGTATGGCCGGCGATATGATCGATCTGCGTCATTCCTGTTCTTATCCCATTCGGCCTGTAAAGCGCTCAAAAGCCTTATATTTCTTCGATCAAGGATGCTCTGCATTACGCAGTCTAAACAAAATTGGATCATTTTCGACGGTGAAAGTGATCCGGCTTGGGTCAGACAACGTAATGTGGTTATGTTTACCGAGATCGACACCGTGACCTTGGACGATCCTGCGCCGCCCGTCGGCGTTTCGAAAACTGTGGTCACAAAACGCATCAAGGGCAAACAGGTGAACCGAACGGCTGACAGTTGCAACCCAGAACCAGAGTGGGTGGGCCATGTCAGGCGCATTCGGGACGGGCAGGATCAGGCGGCTTTTGCCGAGTTGTTCCAGCACTTCGCGCCGCGCATCAAGGCGTTCCTGATGAAATCAGGATCGGATGCCGCGCTGGCCGAGGAATGTGCGCAAGAGGTCATGGCGACCCTTTGGCACAAGGCGCACCTGTTTGATCCGTCTCGGGCAACCGTGGCCACTTGGGTGTTCACCATTGCCCGGAACAAGCGCATCGACGTCTTGCGCAAGCAACGCCGCCCCGAGCCCGAAGATCTGGGATGGGGGCCCGAGGCCGAGCCGGACCAGGACGATGTTATTGCGCTGCAACAGGAAACCGCGCAGCTGCGTGACGCGTTGACCGCGTTGCCTGAGGCGCAGAGACAACTGATCGAGAAAGCCTATTTTGGCGATCTGAGTCACCGCGAGATTGCCTCGCAAACCGGATTGCCGCTGGGCACGATCAAATCAAGGATACGGCTGGCACTGGATCGCCTGCGCCACGCAATGAACTGAGATGACGATGATGACGAAGGACATAAAACATCACCTGACAGATGACCTGCTGATGGCCTATGCCGCAGGCTCGCTGCCCGAGGCGTTCGACCTGATGGTCGCCACGCATATCTCATTGTGTGACCATTGCCGCGCCCGCGCGGAAAGCTTTGACGCGGTGGGCGGCTCGGTGCTGGAAGATCAGGCAGCTGATGTCACAATGGGTCAAGAGTCGCTGGCAGCGACCATGGCCATGATTGCGCAGGGTCAGCCGACCGCTAAGCCAAAGCGCTCTGATTGTTCCGTCTTACCGACACCGCTTCAGGATTATGTAGGCGGCGACGTGAATGCAATCCGGTGGAGACCGATTGGCATGGGTGTCAAACAAGCGATCCTGCCGACGACGCGGGATGCAACAGCGCGCCTGTTGTTTATCCCTGCGGGCACTGCGGTGCCGGACCACAGTCACAATGGCATCGAACTGACGATGGTGCTGCAAGGGGCCTTCTCGGACCAAGTCGACCACTTTGGCCGTGGCGATGTCGAGATTGCAGATGAACATCTGGAGCACACACCAGTCGCAGACATTTCAGAAGATTGCATCTGCCTGGCGGTCACCGACGCGCCACTGAAGTTCAGCAAGCTGATGCCACGTCTGTTCCAACCGTTCCTGCGGATCTGAGTCTGATCTATCTTCCGCAAGGCAAGGAACCCTAAAAGGAGTGTGCGCATGTTCGGAAGATTTGTTTTGGCGTCAGCCTTGATCACCTCTGCTTCCATCGCGACGGCCCAAATGAAAGCCGACGTCAAATTCGCACCCGGCAATTTCGGTACCATGGTCAGCGGCACAATCACCGGGGACGAGTATTTCGACTATCGCCTGGGCGCATCAGCCGGTCAGGAGATGTTTGCTGAGCTTCAGGTCAGTGATACCAATGGCAACGGGGTGATCTATTTCAACATCCTGCCCCCCGGCAGCGATGGAGAAGCGATCTATATCGGCTCGATCAACGGCAACACCGCCCGGGTCGATCTGCCCGAAAGTGGTGACTATACGATCCGAGTCTATCTGATGGGCAATGATCGGGACACAGGCAAAACGGTCGGCTACAACCTCGACCTGTCGATCCAGTAAGGCCTAACCTTCGGATTTGCCAAGCGGTACCACATTCGTGTGGTCGTCGGGCGCCAATTCCTCGAAATCGAAATTGTCCAGACGCTGCGCACGGCGCCCGGCCTTTTCGGCACTGATCTTTATGTCCGAGATATCCTTGGCCGCCTGACCGAAATGGCGGTCGAGGTTGGACACGCGCTCACCCAGACGTTCCACATCCTTGTGCAGCATCCCAAGTTCCTTGCGGATCGCCCCCGCCTGTTCACGCATCCGCGCGTCTTTCAGGATTGCGCGCATCGTGTTCAGGGTGGCCATGCATGTGGTGGGCGAAACGATCCAGACGCGTTTTGAAAAGCTCTCCTGCACCAGTTCGGGGAACTTTGCGTGTAGCTCGGCATAGACCGCCTCGGACGGCAAAAACATCAACGCGCCATCTGCGGTTTCGCCATCCAGAATGTATTTCTCGGCAATATCGTTGATGTGTTTGCGCACGGTCGAGCGGAACATCTGCACCGCTGCTTTCAGCTCCGCATCATTGGTGGATCCGATCAGGGCCTCATAGGCCTCCAGCGGGAATTTGCTGTCGATCACAATCGGCCCCGGAGGGTTTGGCAGGTTGATCAGACAATCCGCCCGTCGCCCATTCGACAATGTGGCCTGAAGCTGAAAACTGTCCGAGGGCAGTGCTTTGGAGACGATGTCGTTCAGCTGAATCTCTCCAAACGCGCCGCGCGTCTGTTTGTTCGACAGGATGTCTTGCAATGACAACACATCGCCCGACAGTTTGGTGATATTGTCTTGCGCCTTGTCGATCGCGGCCAAACGTTCTTGCAATTGCGTCAGCGAGGTCGCGGTTTGTTTCGACGAGCCATGCAGCGATTCCTTCATCCGTTCCTGCATTTCGGCCAGCGCGCGGGCGGATTTCATCGCATTGTCGGCCAACCGGTCATTCATCTGCTGCTGCACCGAAGACAGGCGGGATTCGACCGTCTGGATCACCTGCACCTGAGCATTGGCCTGTGTGTCCGAGACATGCTGGAGCCCACCGCGTAACTGCTCTTGCCCCTGCCCCAACTGCTGCACATGCTGACCCAAATGCACCATCTGCCGGGCCAAGGGTTCGGCCATCCGGGCCGAGCGGTTCGAGGCGCGCAGCGACAGGAACAGCAGCAGCAGGATCAGCGCGACCACCCCGCCAACGATCAGCACAGCAGGGTCGTTCAAAGCCATTTGAGTTCCAGCAATCTCGATCATGTCGCCTCGGATGTTCTTGTTTTATTCTTCATAACCCGGCACGACTGCCGGATCAACTGCGCCCGAACAGGCGTTCGATATCGGCCAGCTTCAACTCTACGTATGTCGGCCGCCCGTGGTTGCATTGGCCGGAATGGGGCGTCGCCTCCATTTCGCGCAGCAAGGCGTTCATCTCTTCTGCGCGCATCCGGCGACCTGAACGGATCGAGCCGTGACAGGCAACCCGGCTCAGGATCGCCTCGATCCTGGCTTGGACCATCTGGCTTTCACCCTGATCAGCCAGCTCATCCAGGATATCCAGGATCATCGCGCGGGCATCAACCTCACCCAGAATGGCCGGGGTTTCGCGCACGGCAATGGCACCGCCGCCAAAGGGCTCCAGTGTCAGGCCCAGCCGCGACAGATCCTCGGCCACAGCCATAAGACGGGCACAATCCCCCTCGGACAGTTCCACAATCTCGGGGATCAGCAGCGCCTGCGCGGCGACGCCGTTTTCACCCATCTGGGTTTTGAGCTTTTCATAAACCAGCCGCTCATGCGCGGCGTGTTGGTCGACGATCACCATCCCGTCAGCGGTCTGGGCGATGATGTAATTCTCATGCACCTGCCCGCGCGCGGCACCCAAGGGAAGATCCTCGGGAGACGCTTCGGACTCAGGTTCGGGCGCAGGCTCGACGACATGGCCGCTATAGTCGCGCGACATCTCTGCAAAACCGGGCGCCTGTGCCTGGTAAGCTGCTTGGCGCGCCGCAGGCGAGGGCCTGTCCATCTGATAGACACGTGCCGGAGAGGGCTGCGCCGTTTCAGGTCGCATCGCACCCAAAGTCGCATGCGCCACAGTCGAAGATGCCCGGTGCCCGGCCTCGGCCAATGCGTGGCGCAGGCTCGAAACGATCAACCCGCGCGCGACGCCGGGATCGCGGAACCGCACTTCGGATTTCGCGGGATGCACGTTCACATCCACCAGAGTCGGGTCGCAGTCGATGAACAGCGCCGCCGCCGGATGGCGGTCGCGGCTGAGGAAGTCGAAATATGCCGCGCGCAGCGCGCCCGTCAGCATCTTGTCGCGGACCGGACGGCCATTGACGAACAGGTACTGCGCCACCGCAGCGCCTCGGGAATAGGTCGGCAACGCCGCATAGCCATAGAGCCTGATCCCGTCTCGTGTCGCATCAATCCGCAGCGCGTTTTCCGCAAATTCGCGCCCGATCACCCGCGCCAGACGGGCGTGCAGGGCGTCAAACAGATCGCCGTTTTCCCGGTCGGCCCGAAAACTCACACGGCCTTCACCTCCACCCGAAACATCGCGCAGGGTAAAAGTGACCGCCGGTTCGGCCATCGCCAGGCGCTTGACCGTGTCAAAGATCGCCTGCGCCTCGGCCCGGTCGGTACGCATGAATTTCAGACGCGCGGGTGTGGCAAAGAACAGATCACGCAGTTCAACCACGGTACCAGCGCGCAAGGCGGCAGGTCTCACCGCGTCCACCTTGCCGCCCGACACCTGGATCTGGGCCGCATCCGCGCCGGGAACGCGGCTGATGATGGTCAGCCGACCCACAGCCCCCAGTGAGGGCAGAGCTTCACCCCGAAAACCGAAAGTGTGAATGTTGAGCAGATCTGAGCCGTCGATCTTGGACGTTGCATGGCGGGACAGTGCCAGCGGCAAATCTTCCGCAGCAATACCGCACCCGTCATCCGTCACGCGAATCAGGGTTTTGCCCCCATCGGCGATATCAATTGCGATCCGGCTTGCCCCAGCATCAATGGCATTTTCCACCAGTTCCTTCACCGCCGAGGCCGGTCTTTCCACCACCTCGCCCGCCGCAATCCGGTTGATCGCAGCATCATCCAGTTGCCGGATAACGGGTCGAGCATCGCTGATATTGGGGTTCGTCTGAGCCATACCCCAAAACCTAGCACAGCGCTGTGCGATTCTGCCAGCGACATGGATCGAGGTTTGAGTAAAAGAATTGAACCTCGCCCGACCTGTTGCGCCATACCGCAGGGCGGTTAGGGGTCGAGGCGCGAAAGGTCGGACGAGGTCAGGTGAGTGGTGGCTATGTTGTTAACACTTTAATTGCATTAGCATATCTTGAAACACAAATCTGTTCACAGACCTAAATCGTTTCAGAACGAGCAAAGATCAGCCTATCGCAAGCAAACGCAGGTGGCAGCAAGCTGCCAATTCAAGCGCTAGTTTGCGCCCCAACCCGGTGGCGACAAGGGCCCAAGACAGCGCAGACGGCCAGAGTCACACCCGATACGGTCGCGATCATACCCGCAGCGCTGACCGCGTCCGCGGCACCAAGCCACAGCGGGCCATAGCCTGCCAGAACATAACCCAAGATGGCCGAGAGCGTCGCAAACAAAACGCTCCACCCGATTTGAACTTCGAGGCGGTTTGTCATCATTCGGGCCGCTGCAGGTGGGCAGATGAACATGGCAATCACGATGATCGAGCCAACAGCATCGAACGCGGCCACTGCGGCAACGGCGGCTGTGATCACCAGCGCCAAGCTCAGCGCACCCGTACGGATGCCCATGGTCCGCGCAAAGCCTTCGTCGAAGGTCGATATCTTGAGCGGCCTCCAAAGCACCCAGATGAACAGGCAAACCGCAATCAGCGTCACGGCAATACGCGGCAGCTCGGGCGGCAACCCGGCAAGCGCGACAGGATCCAGCAGCGAGGCCCAGCCGCTCGCGTCCAGCCAGATCAGGCTTTCAAGATTGCCGTAAAGCGCATGTTCAACATCCAGATGCACCGTGGATGTGTCGGTTTGCTCTAGCAGCAGCACACCCCCCGCGAACATGGTGGTAAACACCACGCCCATGGCAGCGCCTGCCTCGATCTGGCCCAACCGGCGGACAGCTTCGATCATCACGACTGCCAAAATAGCGGCGCCTGCGGCCCCCAGCATCATCGGCCAGGTCGAGATCGTTCCGGTCAGCAGGAAAGCCACGACAATGCCCGGCAGGACCACATGGCTGATCGCGTCTCCGATCAGGGCTTGCTTGCGCAGAACAAGAAAGTTGCCCGGCAAGGCGCAGGCAATCGCAGCAAAGGTGCCGATCAGCATGGGCGTCAAGGAGAGGGGAACAAACTCTGCGCCGCTCATGCCGGAACCTCTTTCGGTGCTCCGATACGGCGGTCAATTTCAGCAATCTGGTCCGGGGTCAGGACGGTTTCGATATCTCGCAACCCGTTGTAGAGCGCCGCCACGGCCTCATGCGCCTGATCAGCGCGGACAATTTCCCAACGTTTTTCGTCGCGCAGGGCTTTGGCCGCCCGCGCTTTGCCAGCCTCGGTGGCCACCCCGTCAGCACGGATCAATCCAGCGCGCTGCAACAAGCGACGGGTCAGCGGCTCATAGATTTTTTGCCCCTGTGCCATGGCCAACAAACCCTGACGAATGTGAACGCGGCGTTGAAACCGGAAATGGCGCAATAGGGCGGCAAGCACGCCACGTACCGGTGCAAACAGGATCGACAGCAGGAACAGCCCGAACGCCAGCAGAACGATGATCGGGCCCGTTGGCAGGTTCGGGGCCATTGCGGACAGGGCCGCGCCGACATAGCCAGACATCCCTCCGGCGAGCCCTGACAAAAGCACCACATGCTCGGCTCGTTCCGACCAGAACCGCGCGGTAACAGGCGGGATGATCAGCATGGCAACAATCAGGATCAGCCCCACGATCTTGAGGCCCACAACGGTCACCGCCATCACCAGCCCCATCATCGCCAGATCAATGCGATGAACCGCCATACCTTGCGCGGCGGCATAGTCCGGGTCGAATGCGACTATTGTCATGGGGCGTCGGATCAACATTACAAGCGCCAAGGTCGCTGCTCCGCCCAACGCGATGATGACCGCATCGGCCCAAAGCATTCCGGCGGTCGAGCCCAGCAAGAACCCCTCTAATCCGGCCTGACGGCCCATACCCATGGTTTGGATAATTGTCAGCAGCACAATGCCAAAGCCAAAGAACACCGAAAGTACCGCGCCAATCGCTGCGTCTTCGGCAAGCCGGGTGTGACGCGTCAGCCAGTTCAGGCACAGCAATCCAACCCAGGCCGATAAGGCAGAACCAGCCAGCAAAGCCAAAAGGTTGCGGCCGTCGCCACCCAATAAAACCATAACCATAAAGGCAAGGCAGACACCGGGCAGGGTTGCGTGGCTGATCGCATCGCTCACCAGCGCTCGTTTACGCAGAAACAGAAACGTGCCGGTCACCCCGGCGGACACGCCCAGCAAGCTTGCACCGATTGCGACCAGCGTGGCGTTATAGCCAAGCTGAAGGGTCAGGGCGTCCCAAAGCATGCGCTATCCCGACACGTGCGAAATCTGGTCGATCTGAGCCGTGGCCAAGCGCCCGCCATAGGCGTTTTGCAAGTTTTCTGCCGTGAAGGCCTCGGCCACCGGTCCTTCTGCCACCTTATGCGTGTTGATCAGGAACACATGGTCGAAATAGTCGGTGACCGTCGCAAGATCATGATGCACGACCACAACGGTTTTGTGAGACTGTTTCAGAGATTTCAGAACCGAAATGATCGCCTTCTCTGTCGCCGCATCCACCCCGGCAAAGGGCTCGTCCAGCAGATACAGATCGGCATCCTGCGCCAGCGCACGCGCCAGAAAGACCCGCTGTTGCTGGCCCCCCGACAGTTGGCCGATCTGGCGATCCGCGAAATCGCGCATCCCAACACGGTGTAGGCAGTCCATCGCACGTGCCTTGTGACGCGCACGCACACGACCCAGCAGGCCCAACTGTCGCGACAGACCCATCAGGACAACGTCGATCACCCGGGTCGGGAAATCCCAGTCAACACTGGCGCGTTGCGGGACGTAAGCAATGCGCGCGCGTTGATCTTCCAATGGATAGCCAAAGACACTGACCTGCCCTGACAAAGGTTTCACGATGCCCAAAGCCGCCTTTAACAGGGTCGATTTTCCGGCCCCGTTCGGCCCTATTATGGCGGTCATGGCGTCAGGCTGCACCGTCATGTCCACCGAGAACACGGCGGGTTTCTGGCCATAAGACACGGTCAAACCACGCACGGCCAACGGGCTGGTATTCAGATCCCGTTCTTCAAGTGTTGCACCTTGATCTGAGGCCAACTCCAGCATCATTCAAAACCCGGCCGTCAGATTGCCGTTCAGCCCACGTTCGGGCACATCGGCACCCAAAGCGCCCGCAATCACGGTGATGTTGTGATCCAGCATCCCGACATAAGTGCCCTCATAGGTGCCGGGCTCGCCCATGGCATCAGAATAGAGCTCGCCACCGATTGTCACCTCATGACCCTTGGCTGCCGCGCCTTCGATCAGCGCCCGCATGGACCGGTCCGAGACCGAGCTTTCCACGAATACCGCGGTCAGTTGGCGATCAACCAAGGTGTCGACCAACTCGCCAATGCGATTCAGCCCGGCTTCGGACTGGGTTGAGATCCCCTGAACGCCCATCACCTCATAGCCGTAGGCCGCACCGAAATAGCCGAATGCGTCATGGGCTGTCAGCAGCACGCGGCTTTGATCGGGCACTGCGGTCAGGGCTTGTTCAGCATAGGCGGTCAGCGCTTCCAACTCGGCCAGATGGGCCTTGGCATTTGCTGCAAAAAGGTCAGCCGCTTCGGGCCGCGCTTCGGTCAGGGCGGCCTGCACCGTTGTCACAACCTCGGCCCACAAGGTCGGGCTCATCCAGACATGCGGGTCGTATTTATCGGCATAATCGTCATGGGCGCGCAGTTTGGCCGGGTCGATGCTTTCTGCCACAGCAATCACGGTCTGTTTCCGGGACAGGTCGTGAAAAAACTGCTCCATCTGGGCTTCAAGATACAGCCCGTGCCACAGAACAAGATCCGCGCGTGTCATCGCAACGATGTCGCTGCGGGTCTGACGATAGGCATGAGGGTCGACACCGGGGCCCATCAGGCCTTTGACCTCGACCTGATCACCTCCGACCTGACGCACAGCATCTGCGATCATGCCAGTCGTGGCCACAACTTTCAGAGGAGCCTCAGCCCAAGCGGCAAAGGGCACCGACGCGGCAAAAGCCAGCGCAGCAAGAAAACTGCGGCGAATCATAGTCCGACCTCACATTAAAGTTCCTGTCACAGTAGAATATGAGAACGGTTCGCAACTAAGTCAACGCTATTGCGAATTATTCGCAACAAAAGTTGCAGTTATTTTTCCAAATGGTCAAAAATTTGCCCATCCAGTCGCCGAGACGCCTTCCAATTGATCCCATCCCGTGCGAATTTGGCGCAAACACCCCAAAGGATGTGACTATGGAAACGCAGAGCTCAGATAGCCCCGTGCGCACCGCGCATCTGCCGCAAGTGACCGAACCGCGAAATCCCGGCATGGATCTGGATCTGGACTGGGTGCGCGCTGTGCAGGCCAACACCTCGGCCATTGAACGCCGCGCAGCCACCCTACCCGGTCGGCGCTCGGTCAAGAAGGACTTTCAGGCGGCGTGGCTGCTCAAGGCCGTTACGATGATCGACCTGACAACGCTGTCAGGCGACGACACAGTAGGCCGGGTGCGCCGCCTATGCGCCAAGGCGCGCCAGCCGGTTTCGCCGTCTCTGCTGCAAGCCATGGACATGCCGCCGATCACAACCGGCGCTGTCTGTGTGTATCACGATATGATCGAAACGGCTGTTTCCGCGCTGGACGGCACCGGCATTCCCGTGGCCGCCGTGTCCACGGGCTTTCCTGCCGGGCTATCGCCCTTCCACCTGCGCGTGGCCGAGATCGAAGAAAGCGTAAAAGCCGGGGCCGAAGAGATCGACATCGTGATCTCGCGCCGTCATGTGCTGTCGGGCGACTGGCAGGCTTTGTATGATGAGATGAAGGCCTTCCGCGCAGCCTGTGGCGATGCCCATGTAAAGGCCATTCTAGCCACCGGAGAGCTGGGCAGCCTGCGCAACGTCGCCCGCGCCTCGCTGGTTTGCATGATGGCGGGCGCCGATTTCATAAAGACCTCGACCGGCAAGGAAAGCGTCAATGCAACCCTGCCTGTGTCTCTGGTGATGATCCGCGCCATCCGAGACTATTACGACCGCACCGGCTATCGCGTTGGTTACAAACCCGCAGGCGGTATCTCCAAGGCCAAGGACGCGTTGGTCTACCTGTCGCTGATCAAGGATGAGCTGGGCGACCGCTGGCTGGAACCCGACCTGTTCCGCTTTGGCGCCTCATCCCTGCTGGGCGATATCGAGCGGCAGTTGGAACACTACGTGACGGGCGCGTATTCGGCCGGTTACAGGCACTCGATGGGCTGAGGAAAGAACAATGACAGTCAAAGAAATCTTCGAGACCATGGATTACGGCCCTGCCCCCGAAAGCGCAGCTGAGGCGTTGGCGTGGCTTGTCGATCAAGGCGACAAATTCGGGCATTTTATCGATGGTGCCTTTACCAAGCCTGGGAAAGGCTTTGACAGCCGCAACCCGGCGACCGGCGAAGTGTTGGCCAAGCTGACACAGGCAAAACAGGGTGATGTGGATGCCGCCGTGGCCGCCGCGCGCAAGGCGCAGCCCAAGTGGGAGAAGCTGGGCGGCGCGGGCCGCGCGCGGTATCTCTATGCTATCGCGCGGCTGTTGCAGAAACACTCGCGCCTGTTTGCAGTGCTGGAAAGCCTCGACAACGGCAAGCCGATCCGCGAGTCCCGCGATATCGACATCCCTCTGGCGCAGCGGCATTTCTACTACCACGCAGGCATGGCGCAGTTGATGGAAAGCGAGTTGCCCGACGCGCTAGCCCTGGGCGTGTGCGGTCAGATTATCCCGTGGAACTTCCCGCTGCTGATGCTGGCCTGGAAGATCGCACCCGCGCTGGCGATGGGCAACACGGTGGTGCTAAAACCGGCCGAATATACCTCGCTGACTGCGTTGCTGTTTGCTGATATCTGCGCACAAGCCGGGTTGCCAAAAGGTGTGGTCAACATCGTCACTGGCGATGGCGCGGTGGGTGAGATGATCGTGGCCGCAGATTTGGACAAGATCGCCTTTACCGGCTCGACCACCGTGGGGCGGCGCATCCGCGAAGCGACTGCCGGGTCAGGCAAGGAACTGACCTTAGAGCTGGGCGGCAAATCCGCCTATATCGTCTTTGACGACGCCGATATCGATTCAGCCATCGAAGGGCTGGTTGATGCGATCTGGTTTAATCAGGGGCAGGTCTGCTGCGCGGGCTCGCGCCTGCTGGTGCAGGAAGGCATTGCCGACCGGTTCCATACCAAGCTGCGCGCCCGGATGGACGGTTTGCGCATCGGTGATCCGCTGGACAAATGCATCGACGTGGGCGCGGTGGTGGACCCGGTGCAGTTGCAGACCATCAAGCGCATGGTCGACAGCAACACCGCAGGGCATGTTTATCAGGCGGCTTGCGCACTGCCCGAAAACGGGTGCTATTACCCGCCGACGCTGATCTCGGGGCTGGAGACGTCAGACCCTCTGATGCAGGAAGAGATTTTTGGCCCGGTGCTTGTCTCGTCCACCTTCCGCACGCCGACTGAGGCGGTGGAACTGGCCAACAACACCCGCTATGGGCTGGCGGCAACGGTCTGGACCGAGAATGTGAACCTGGCGCTGGATATCGCACCCAAGCTGGTTGCAGGCGTCGTTTGGGTGAACGCCACCAACCTGTTCGACGCGGCCGCAGGCTTTGGTGGCGTGCGCGAAAGCGGCTTTGGCCGGGAAGGCGGTTGGGAAGGTCTGGCGGCCTATACCAAGCCAAAGGGCAAAGCCAAGCCGCTGGCCAAGATCGAGCCGGCCACCGGCGAAGGCACCCCCGTCGATCCGATTGACCGCACCGCCAAGATGTATGTCGGCGGCAAACAGGCGCGGCCCGATAGCGGGTATTCGAAACCGGTGTGGGGGAAATCAGGCCTGCTGGGTCATGTTGGGTTGGCCAACCGCAAGGACGTGCGTAACGCGGTTGAAGCCGCTGACGGTGCGAAGGGCTGGTCCAAGACCACTGGCCATCTGCGCGCGCAGATCCTGTATTACATTGGCGAGAACCTCTCGGCCCGCGCGGGTGAATTCGCCACCCGTATCGACGCGATGACCGGCAAGAAGGACGGTGCGGCAGAGGTTGAGGCGTCAATTCAACGCCTGTTCACCGCGGCCGCCTGGGCCGACAAATATGACGGTCAGGTGCATGGCGTTCCGATCCGTGGCGTGGCGATTGCCATGAAAGAGCCTGTTGGCGTGATCGGCGCGCTCTGCGCGGATGAGGCCCCTTTGCTGGGTCTGGTCTCGGTCATGGCGCCGGCGATTGCGATGGGCAACCGGGTGGTGCTGGCAACGTCCGAACCCTATCCTCTGGCCGCGACGGATTTCTATCAGGTGCTGGAAACCTCGGACGTGCCCGCTGGTGTCGTCAACATCCTTACTGGCAGCCATGCAGAGCTCGCGAAACCTCTGGCCTCGCATTTGAACGTCGACGCGGTTTGGTCATTCTCTTCGACAGATCTGTCGAAAGAGATTGAAGCAGTCTCTGCCGGGAACCTGAAGCGAACCTGGGTCAATAACGCGACGGCATTTGACTGGAGCGTGGACCATTCGCGCCGCTTCCTTCAGGCTGCCACAGAGGTGAAAAACATCTGGGTGCCCTACGGCGAGTAGGGCTCCCTTTTGAGGGGGGCCTATATGGATTTTTCAGGACAGACCGTCATCGTCATCGGCGGCACCAGCGGTATCAATCGGGGGATCGCCGAGGCATTCGCAGCCGCAGGAGCCAAGCTCGCGGTGGCCAGCCGATCTCAGGACAAGGTGGACGATACGGTCGCGGCCCTGAAAGCGGCGGGCGCAGCCGAGGCCATCGGTGCCAGCTTTGATGTCCGCGATGCTCAGGCTGTAGCGGATGGGTTGGAACAGTTCCACGACGCGCTGGGCGACTTCGATGTGCTTGTTTCGGGCGCGGCCGGCAACTTTCCGGCGCTGACGGCTGAGATGTCGGTCAATGCGTTCAAAACGGTCGTGGATATTGATCTGATCGGTACGGTCCATGTGATGAAAGGAGCCTATCCATTTCTCAAACGTCCCGGTGCAAGCATGATCAACATCTCGGCCCCGCAAGCCTACCTGCCCTATGAGGGGCAAGCCCATGTCTGTGCCGCCAAGGCAGGCGTCGATCAGATCACGCGCACATTGTCGATGGAATGGGGGATCGAGGGTATTCGTGTGAACTCGGTCGTCCCGGGCTTTATCGAGGGCACCGAGGGTGCAAAACGCCTGAGCCCGTCGGAAGATGCGCATGAAGAAATTCGCAAAGACATTCCGCTGGGCCGTTGGGGGCAACCGCAGGATGTTGCCAACGCCTGCCTGTTCCTCAGCTCGGATCTCGCCAGCTATATCAGCGGCACTGTTCTGGCAGTGGATGGTGCTTTGTATCAGCGCGGTTCTGGCCGGTTCGGACAAATGATGGGCGAAATGCTGCGTATGAAAGGAAAAGCGCAGTCATAATAACTTGCAGTGTGAACTTGTTCACATACAGCGACATGCGGTTCCCTCAGCTTTTCGCGCATTGATTTGTGTGAGGGGGCTCACATGCTTGGTTTACCAGTTGAATTGAATTGGCTGCTTCAGCTTGCCACAATTATCGGCGTAATCGGGGCCGGTCTTTATATCCTGAACTATTTCATCCTGCAGCTTGGGTTCATTCGTGGGTCGGGTGTGTTTTACCCGACACTGAACATTGCCGCCGCAAGCTGCGTGCTGATCAGCATGTTTGAAAACTTCAATCTGGCTGGAACAATCATTCAACTGGCCTATATCTCGATATCGGTCATGGGGCTGTTGCGCAGCTATATCGCGCGGCATCTGGTGCGCTTTTCGGAAGACGAGAAGCAGTTCATCTTGCATTATCTGGACACGCTAAAACCGCACCAGGCGCGTAAACTGCTTAACACCGCCGAGATCAAAGACTATGCGCCCGGTACGACCCTGATCAGCGAAGGCAACACCAAGGATTTTCTGGGTTTCATCCTCAGCGGTCAGACGACCATCCTCAAGGATGGGCGGGTGATCAACCAATGCGGCCCGGATGAGATATTGGGAGAGCTGACCTTTGGTCTGGGTCAACCCGCCACTGCAAGTGTGCTGGCCACTCACCCAACGCGGTGCCTTGTGTTTGATGGTGAACGCTTATGTCGCCTGCTGCGTCGCAACCGACACATGGATGACGCGCTAAAGGCCGCGCATTTCAAGAACACGCGGCAAAAGCTCCTGAGCAGCAACAATCACACTGTGAGGGCTCAGAAACGCCCTGCCGTTGTGGTGGCGTAGACGGGATCAGCCGTCCAAGCCGACCGGCTTGCCAACGATGGTAAAGTGCAGGCCTTCGGGATCCAAAAGCTCGGACGCGACACGGTTCACATCCTCAAGCGTCACGCCGTTCACCTTGTCATTGCGGGTCGCGATATAGTCAATGGGCAGGTCGTCCATCTGCATCCCCACCATGATCCCGGCAATCTGACCGTTACCATCAAACCGCAGCGGATAAGCACCGGTCAGATAAGTCTTGGCATCATCAAGCTCTTTCTGCGTCACACCCTCAGAGGCCGCGCGCGCCCATTCCTGGCGGATCACTTCGATGGCTTCGGCAATACGGTCATTGGCGGAGGACACAGATCCCAGGTAGACCGAGGCCAGATCTTTGGGCACCAGATAGGTGCCGATCCCATAGGTCAGGCCCCGTTTTTCGCGAACCTCATGCATCAAACGGCTTTCAAAGCCACCGCCACCCAAGATGTGGTTCAGGACAAAGGCCGCAAAGAAATCCGGATCATCCCGGTCAATGCCTTTTTGACCGAACAGGGCAACAGATTGCGGCGTATCGAAATCGACAACACTGATCCCGCCTTCAATGGTGACTTCCGCGCGTTCGGGAAGCGGTTTCCCGGTTTCGGGGAAGTCCGCCAAAAGCGTATCCAGCAAGACACCCAGTTCTTCGGCGGTAATATCGCCCACGGCCCCGACATAAAGCCGATCCTTGGCGAACACGTTCTCATAAGCTTCGACGATATCATCGCGCGTCAGGGCCGACACCGTTTCCAGCGTGCCCTTGCCTTCGGTCCCGTAAGGGTGATCGCCATAGGCCATTTCCGCAAAGCTCTGCCCTGCGATATCATTCGGATCGGTCATATCCGAGCGCAGCCCGGACAGCACCTGCGCCCGCACCCGTTCGATGGCCCCTTGATCAAAGCGTGGCTCGTGCAGTGTCGTGCGTAGCAGATCGACAACCTCATCGCGGTTTTCGGTCAGGAACTGAGCCGAAATGGATAGGCTGTCATCACTGGCGCGATAGCTGAAAGAGGCGGCCAGGAACTCCAGCACGCGCGCATAGCTGCGCGCATCCAAATCGCCCGACCCTTCTTCGATCAGACCGCTCATCAGATTAACGGCACCGCGCTTTTCGGGATCATCCAGCGAGGTACCGCCGCGAAACCGTATCTCAAGCGCGGTGAAGGGGATCGAGTGATCTTCGACCAGCCAAGCGGTGATCCCACCGGGTGATGTCACCTCTTCAATCTCGATATCGGCCCAAGCGGGCAGAGCAACCACAAAGGCGATCAGTGTCGCAACCAAGCGTTTCATTGGGTCACCTCATCGTCTTTCATCAGCCAGCCAGTTACCGAGCTTTCGCGTTGCAACACCTCACGCGCGGCGGCGATGATTTCGTCACCCGTCACCGCTTGCAGGATGTCGGGCCAGGCCTGCACATCTTCGACGGTCAAACCGCTTGTCAAAGCCCGGCCATAACGGTTGCCGATCCCGTCCACATTGTCGCGCGCATAGACCTGCGACGCGCGCAGCTGCATCTTGATCCGGTTCAGATCTTCTTCGTTGACGCCCTCGGCGATGAAATCCGCCACAGCTTGATCCATGGCATCTTCGGCTTCTTGCAGCGAGACACCTTCGGCGGGCACAACCAGCAGATCAAAGGTCGTGTCATCCAGCGACACACCGCGATAAAAAGCCCCGGCATAGACCACGATCTGCTGATCCAACTGCAGCTTTTCGTTCAAGTAGGACGTGGTGCTGCCCCCCAGCAACTCTGCCAGCATGAACAGGGCTGCGGCTTTTTCCTGCTCCCCCGGATCACGCTCGGGCGCCAGATAGCTGCGCTGAACATATGGCTGGGCGACGCGCGGGTCCTTGAAGGTCAGGCGACGTTCAACCGTTTGGGGCGGTTCCTGTGACCGGATGCGTTCCGGCAGGTCCGGATTGGCCGGGATCACGCCATAGTATTTATCGGCCAGTTCGCGCACCTCGTCTGGATCGACATCACCGGTCACAACCAAAATCGCGTTATTGGGCGAGTAGTGGATCTCGTAGAAGGACAGCGCGTCCTCCATATCCAGTGTTTCCATCTCGTGCCGCCAGCCGATGATGGGCACACCATAGCGATGGTTGAGATACTGCGCCGCGTTCATCTGTTCACCAAACAAGGCGCGCGGGTTGTTTTCGGTGCGCTGGTTACGCTCTTCCAGGATGACGTCCCGTTCGGTTCGGATATCTTCTTCGCTCAACCGGATATTGCGCATCCGGTCAGCTTCCATCCGCATCATCAGTTCAAGCCGGTCGGCGGCCACGCGCTGAAAATATGCGGTGTAGTCATACGAGGTAAAAGCGTTGTCATTCCCACCATTGGCCGCAACCGTGGCCGAAAACTCACCCGGAGCCAACGTGTCGGTGCCTTTGAACAGCAGATGTTCCAGGAAATGTGCAACGCCCGAAGACCCAATGGGCTCGTCCGCAGAGCCCGCGCGATACCAGACCATATGCTGCACAACAGGGGCGCGATGATCTTCGACCACCACCACATCCATACCATTGTCCAAGGTGAACGTGGTGACAGCCTCTTGCCCCTCATCGGCCAGAACCGGGGTCGCAGCCAACAAGGCGGCAGACAGTGCCAGAGCCCGAACCATAGGGCATCCTCCGTTTTATTTGCTGGTACTCAAATTACGGTGGAGCCGGGTTTGTTCAAGAGCGATGACGGAAAGTTAAGGAGATTTCATTCCGGCGGAGAAGAGGGTGTCTCGACCCCCTGCGCGCGCAAGGCGCTAGTTTGCGCTTGCGGGTCGATGGCCTGACGGTCATAGATTTCGGCATAGCGATCGACCGGGAACAGGCGCCAGCGTGACCAGAACCCGCGACGTTTCAGGTATTCTGCATCCTCCGCTGCAACCACCTCTCGGGTATTGGCGGGAACGCCATATCGGCTGGAGGCCGTTACAAGCGCCGCATCGGAAGACGGTATAGCAGTGTTCGGGTTAAGCGCATTGGGGTTTCCGCCCAATGCTGCAACGGCCTCGGCTTTGGGGTTGGGATCCGTCAAATTCGTACCGCCCGGTGTCGGGGCAGGAAGAAAGGCGTAATCCTGCGGCTGTGTCAACGGTTGGACGGGGAGCACCGAGAATTCGTCTGGGCCCGGCCCCGGAGGTTGCAAGGCGCGCAGGCTTTGTTCACCGCAACCCGCAACTGCGACGGCAAGTGTCAAAGCAATTATCGCGCGCGGTATCCGCATCGTTGTCTCCAGCCAGTTCCCGGGGTTTCTATCGCATATCCATTCGCGCGTCACGAGGCCTTTTTGCCATCAAACAGCACAAGCCCGATCGCGCCTGCAAATATGAACACATCCGCCAGATTGAAAACATAAGGATTTTCGATCCCACAACAGGACATGTTCAAAAAATCGAGAACATAGCCATAGAGCACCCGGTCCACCACATTTCCCAGCGCGCCTCCGATCAGCAAGCCGCCGCACAGCAACATGAACCTGGTCGGCACCACGCGCATCAACCAGATCAGCACCCCCACGCTGATGGCCAGTGAAACGCCAACCAGAATCCAGCGTGCGGCGTCCGAGTTTCCCTGAAACAGACCAAAGTTGATTCCGCGGTTCTCACCGTATCGGAACACCAGAAAAGGCGGGAAAACATCGATACCACCGGGCTTTTCCGCAACGCGCAGGACGTAGACGACCAGATATTTGCTGATCTGGTCGATCAGAAACGCGACCAGCGCCGCCCAGAGAAGAAGCCCGTGTCGCATCAGTGGCGGAAGTGGCGCATGCCGGTAAAGACCATGGCCAAGCCAGCCTCGTCTGCGGCGGCGATCACCTCGTCGTCACGCATCGAGCCACCGGGCTGGATAACGCAAGTGGCACCGGCCTGGGCGGCCTCGAGCAACCCATCAGGGAAGGGGAAGAACGCGTCCGAGGCAACGGCCGATCCGATGGTCAGCGGCTGCGGCAGGCCCAGCACATCGGCCATGCGCTCGGCCTTTTTGGCAGCAATAAGCGCCGAGTCGACCCGGCTCATCTGACCAGCGCCAACGCCAACCGTTGCTTCGTTCTTCACATAGACAATCGCATTGGATTTCACGTGTTTCGCGACTTTCCAGGCGAACAGAAGATCGCGCATCTGCTCGGGTGTCGGCGCAACCTTGGTCACCACTTTCAAGTCGTCCAGATCGACAAAGCCGTTGTCCTTGTCTTGCACCAGCAAGCCTCCGGCAACCTGACGCACGGTTTTTCCCGCTGCCCGCACATCGGGCAAACCTTCAGTTGTCAGCAAACGCAGGTTTTTTTTGGCGGCAAAGACCGCCTTGGCCTCATCACTTGCACCCGGGGCGATCACCACTTCGGTGAAGATGCCCGTGATCTCTTGCGCCGTTTCAGCGTCCAAGGGCCGGTTCAGAGCGATGATCCCGCCAAAGGCCGAGGTGCGGTCACAGTCGAACGCCGCTTTGTACGCTTCGGTCAGGGTCGCTCCGGTCGCGACACCGCAAGGGTTTGCATGTTTGATGATCGCACAGGCTGCACTGTCACGTGGGTCGAATTCGGCCACCAGCTCGAACGCCGCGTCGGTGTCATTGATGTTGTTGTAACTCAGTTCCTTGCCTTGGTGCTGAACAGCGGTCGCAACACCAGGGCGATTGGTACCATCGGTATAAAACGCCGCCGTTTGATGACTGTTTTCGCCATAGCGCAGGGTCTGTTTCAACTCACCCGCAAAGGCGCGGCGTTTTGGGGCCTCAAGCTGCAGCGCATCTGCCATCCAGTTCGACACGGCACTGTCATAGGCAGCAGTGCGGGCATAGGCCTTTTGGGCCAGCCACTGACGGAATCCATAGGACGTCTTGCCATAGTTTTCTTCAAGCTGATCCAGCAGCGAAGAATAATCTTCGACATCCACAACCACGTTCACAAATGCATGGTTTTTTGAGGCGGCGCGGATCATGGCCGGACCACCGATGTCGATGTTCTCGATGCATTCGTCATATTCCGCACCTTTGGCGACGGTCGCCTCAAATGGATAGAGATTCACCACCAGCAGATCGATTGCACCGATGCCGTGTTCCTCCATCGCGGCGACATGGGTGTCATTGTCGCGCAAAGCCAACAGCCCGCCATGGACCATCGGGTGTAGCGTCTTGACCCGACCATCCATCATTTCGGGGAAACCAGTGATGTCGCTGACATCCTTCACCACAAGACCCGCTTCGCGCAGCGCCTTGGCCGTGCCACCGGTCGACAACAGTTCGACCCCGCGCTCGGCCAGCGCTTTGCCCAGCTCGATCAGCCCGGTCTTGTCGGATACGGAAAGCAACGCGCGGCGCACGGGGTGAAGGTCAGTCATGGGTCCAAAGGTCCTTTTGGCGTCAGTCGAAATCGGGCTCGTCCCGATGCAGGTCACGCACGGCATAAGCTGTGTCTTGGGCCTTACGCAATGTCCATCGGATGCGCGTCGCATACTCCATTGCGCGCGCAGAGAGAACGATCTGTTTTGTCGCGCGGGGCTTTAAGCGGCCTTTTTCCAGGTAAACACTTGGTTCCAAAGATAACTTTCCACCACCATCATGACGGAAAACCCAGATCTCACCGCTTTTGAGCGCCATCGAGACAGCCGCACCACCCAGATCAAGCGCTGCATCCACGTCGGGATGCAGGTGCAGGCGGATGTCAAAGGCCACGCCCTGACGGCCAGAACTGTCCAGCGCCCGCTCGAATTGACGCTTGGCTTTGTCATTGGCTGTCAGCAAAATATCCTCGACCGCCAACTCTCGACCGTCAAAGCGCAGCTCAAAGGTGCGCGCATGGGTCAGGCCAAACACCGCATTGTACCCATCATGCCCGGCTGTCAGCCTTGCGCCTTCGTAAGCTCCCTCAAGCTCGACCGGTACGTTTCGCGGACCATCTACCAACGCTTCATAGTCCGAACCCTTGATGGGGTCGGCAAGCCGCGCGCTGGAATACCCGTCAACGCAAAGCGTCGAATGCGACGGCGTCGCGCGTCCGGCCCGGCGCCATTCCCGTCCAAAGCTTGTGCCTGATCCGCAGTTCACGATTAACGGCCTGCGTCCCGAGGTCAGCTCGAACGCAAGGGTCGATGCGTGGCCGTTATACGACGCCGTACCCGTTGGCGGTGGGCTTGCGTCGATAATAACCGTCGTCCGCGCCGCCGAAAGGCGCGCAAATCCCATCGCAAGGGCATCGGAATGCTTGTGCTTTACCCCGCTTTGCGCCAGCGCCTGATCCAGCCGCCCTTCGACACCGCGCCCACCGCCGTGAAACCGACCCAACGCTCCATCCGCGTGACGCAGGTTGCGCAAAGTTGGCGCGATGCGTCGGATCGCAT
Organism: Ruegeria sp. HKCCA6707; assembly: GCF_013033515.1. GTDB lineage: Bacteria > Pseudomonadota > Alphaproteobacteria > Rhodobacterales > Rhodobacteraceae > Ruegeria. Next base: position 398,783 of record NZ_WQEG01000002.1, read on the forward strand.
CGGTCTGGGCTGCCGGTGTGCCGCGTCCGACCTCGCTCAGCGCCGCCGAGGTCCAGGACAGGAGGGTGAATACCTCCAACAGCTCTTCAGGGTTGCGGGTCGGGATCCCGCCCTGCTTGTCGATCTGGCGTCCGCATTCCTTTGCCAAAACCCGCAAGGCCGGGTCTGCAAAAGCCTCGAGTCCCTCAAGCGCCAGCCCGGAATGGACCAAACCGGCCAGGGCCTCGAACCGGGGCAAACCTGGATTGGCGGCCTTCCACCGTTTTGACAGAAACCAGGATTGTTGCGCCAGCGACCGAAAGAACTGTTTGCTTTGCTGCTCATCGGCACCACGCAACAGGAAAATCGCGTGGTTGATCCAGCGGGTCACCCGGCGGCCGGTCAGGTCAGGCGCCCAGCCCGGACCCATGCCCTTGCCATGAGCGTCAATCCAACCCCAGACCCAGCGCTGCGCCTTTTCACGCGCGCGCATGTCGCCAACTGCGGCCAGATCATCCAGCCAGGTAAACCCTTGGCGCTCATCCTCGAACTCGGCATTTGGGGCGGCCACATCCCATAGCCCGGTGTCTTCGGCCTCGACCAGATACCCCGAAAACAGCAGGTTTCCAGCCACCAATTGCCGCCCGCGTGCATAGGACCCAACGGTGCGCGGTTCGGGCTGCACCACAAACCCCGACGCCGGTCTCTGCCGCTGAGCCAGCCGTGCGTAGAGCCGGTTCTGAAACCGTGTCCATCGGTTTGCCAAGGTGTCTGACTGTGACATGTCGATTGTTACTCTGCCCCCGACGCTCTGCTGGCGCGTGACCCAACGATAGACGGGTCAAAAGGTCAAGTCATCGAAAAGCGTGCGTTCACTTCGATTTGTTGAGGCAGGCGATGTAAAACCCGTCCATCCCACCGCGTTCGGGCCAATAATCAGGCCGCAAACGCAGACCGCCCTCATCGGTGATCCAGGCCGGGTCCACCCCTGAAATGTCCAGCGCCTTGCGATCAATCTGCGCGTTGGGAAACTGTTCCAACGCCTCTTCGATCTGCACTTCGCCCTCGTCGGGCAGCAGAGAACAGGTGCAATAGACCAGCCGCCCGCCCGGTTTCAGCAGACCCCATGTATGGCTCAGCATCCGGGCCTGCAAATCAATGAGCCCGCCAAATTCCGAACCGTCCTTGGCGAATGGCAGGTCGGGATGGCGGCGAATGGTGCCAGTGGCGGAACAGGGTGCATCCAAAAGAATCGCATCGTATTCGCCCTGATGATCCAGCGCGTCGCCAGCAACGACCTTGGCCGACAGATGCGTCCGCGCCAGGTTTTCACGCACACGCTCAAGCCGTGCATCCGAGATGTCCAGCGCCGTCACCTCTGCACCGGCTGCTGCGAGTTGCAGGGTTTTGCCACCCGGCGCCGCGCAAAGATCGAGGATCTTCTCGCCGGGCTGCGGCGCAAGGACCTGCACCGGCAAAGCCGCCGCCGCATCCTGCACCCACCACGCCCCGGCCTCATAGCCCGGCAGCGTTGAGACCTGCGGAGCATCGCGCAACCGCAGTGATCCGGTGGGCAGCGCCTCACCATCCGGTGCCTGCCCTCCGGGTTTGCAGGTGATATCCAGCGGTGCCGCGTTGAAATGCGCTTGCTCCATCGCGGCGACGACATCCGCGCCCCAAGCCATCACCAGCGGGTCGCGCAGCCACTCGGGCAATCGCGGAACACGCATTCTGGGCCAGGCCTCGGGACCCTCAGCCGCGACCTTTCGCAGAACCGCGTTGACCAACCCTTTTAGCCGCCCGTGTTTGCGCGAACGGCTGATGATCTCGACCATCGAGTTCACTACGCCATGCGCCGCCGCACCGTGGCACAGCTCGACCGTGCCCAGACGCAGCGCGTTGTGGACGGTCAGCGCCGGGGTGCGCTTCAGGTGATTTTCAAGCAGGCGGTCCGCCCGTTCCAACCCGCGCAGGGTTTCCAGCGTCAGACGCTGCGCACGCGCCCGGTCTTCGGGGTCCAGCCGATCCAGCGCCCCCGCCGCCAGACATTCCGACAGCAACCTGCCTTCGCCCAGAATCTGATCCAGCAAATAGATCGCGCTGCGTCGCGCCGCTGTTGCGCTGTCGGACATGGATTCGCCTTTCATGTGACTTGTGCCCGCATTGCCAAAGGCGGTCGCGGGCGTATATCAAGCCCATGCCCGGAAAGGAACCCAATGTCATGACCAACACGCGCAAAGACCTGCCGCCTGCCGCCCAGCGCGCCTTGGCCGAAGCTGAAGAGCGCCGCCGCAAGGCCGAGGCAGAGGCCAAGGAGCAGCCAAAGGAATTGGGCGGTCGCGACGGACCCGACCCTGCGCGCTATGGCGATTGGGAAAAGAAGGGCATCGCTGTCGACTTTTGATCGGGCAAATCAGGCACGATCTGTTATCGTGAGGTGGCATCGGATTAGAGGTCACCATGCTGCACAGTGCCAGTTTCACCCCGTCTGTCGTCACACTCACATTCGCGGATATGTCCCAATCGCGCTTTCACGCCGTCTGGCTGCGCGACAATGCGCTTGACCCGGACACACGCGCACCGGGTATTGGGCAGCGTCTGATCACGATCGGGGATATACCACCAGATACCCATGTCAGCGCCGCTGAGGTCGTGGATGGGGGCCTGCTTGTGACATTCCAGCCCGAGGGCAAAACGGTCACCTTCCCCGGCCAATGGTTGGCCGATCACAGCTATGACCGGGACACGGCCCTTGAAACCGGGCGCGCCGCCGAAGGTATCACCACATGGGAGCAAGGGCTGACCGCGCCCAGCGCGGATTGGGCTGAAGTACATGCAAACCCAGTGGCCAAGCGCAATTGGCTCGCGGCAGTTGCCGAGTTCGGCTTTGCCAAGCTGACAGGAGGTCCGACCGACCCCGGCGCGCTGCTGAAAGTGGCCGACCTGTTCGGCTATGTGCGCGAGACCAATTATGGCCCGTTCTTTGAGGTTCGGACCGAGGTGAACCCCACCAACCTAGCCTATACCGGTTTGGGACTGCAGGCCCATACCGACAATCCCTACCGCGATCCGGTGCCGACGTTGCAGATCCTCTATTGTCTGGAAAACTCTGCCGAAGGGGGCGATTCAATTGTTGTGGACGGGTTTCGCGCCGCCCAGAGACTGAGGGATCAAAACCCCAATGGCTTTGCCCTGCTGGCCGGATATCCGGCGCGGTTTGAATACAGCGGGTCCGACGGGGTTTGCCTGCGCGCACGACGCCCGATGATCGAGCTTGCACCAGATGGCGAGCTGATCGGCATCCGGTTCAACAACCGCTCCTCGGCCCCTTTTGTGGATGTGCCTTTTGATCAGATGGAGGCGTTCTATACCGCCTACAGGCAATTCGCGGAAATCATCGATGACCCCGCCATGGGCGTGGCGTTCAAACTGGAACCGGGCGAGAGCTTTATTGTCGACAACACCCGCGTGTTGCACGCAAGGCTGGGCTATTCCGGTGCCGGGTCGCGCTGGCTGCAAGGCTGTTACGCCGAAAAGGACGGGCTGCTGTCAACGCTGGCGGCAATGCAGGCCCAACACCCGGAGGCGGCGGAATGAAGCCTGATTTTTCGACCCTGAATAAGGCCAATATCGTGGCATTTCTGGCGGACATCTTTGATCGACGCGGCAGCGAGGAATACCTGGGCGAGCCGGTCACGATGGCACAGCACATGCTGCAAGGCGCGACAATTGCCGAGCAAAACAAAATGCCGGAAGAGATCATCGTGGGTGCGTTGCTGCACGACATAGGCCATTTCACCTCGGAGTTCGGCAGCTATCACCCGGATGACACCGAAGACCGTCACCACGAAGATGCCGGCGCTGCGGTTCTCGAACAGTTCTTTCCTTCGGTCATCACCGATTGCTGCCGTTATCACGTGGCCGCCAAACGGTATCTCTGTGCCACCAAGCCCGCGTATTTTGATCGTTTGTCTGCCGCCTCGGTCCACACTCTGGAATTGCAAGGCGGTCCGATGAGTGCCGAAGAGGTCGCCACGTTTCAGGCCAACCCCAACCTCGAAGCGATTATTCAGGTGCGGTATCTGGACGAAGCAGGCAAGAGCCCCGACATGGACACGCCGGATTTCGCGCATTTTGCCCCAATAGTGCAGCGCATGGTGGATCGGCACATGGTTGAACCGAACTAGGCGACCAAGCGGCCCTGATGTGCCGCACCGCGCCGAGCAATCCAGATCTGAACCGCCAGCAGATACGGGACGAAAAACGCGAAATTCTGCACCAGATCGAAGGGCCCCAGAAAGTCGGGCTGTGAGCCGAGCCCCCCGGTCAACAGATACCACAGCGTATAATGCACCCGGTAAAGCCAGGACCCCAATGCCAACCAGAACAGGTGCAACCCCCAGGCCCAATGACCTGCGCGATCACCGCTCAGCGCCATGCGCGCCACCATCAGGGCGGATGTGAACAGGCAAAGGCCATAGAGAAAAAACGCAACCGACATCACCGGGCCGCCAATCGTTCCACGCAGCGGGATATAGGTCATTCCGGCCAGAGCCGTGACCAGCGCCAAGGCAACGAGGCTTGCTCCTAATGCGCGATGAAACCGCGTAAATCGCAGCCGGATGGGTTTCAGCAGCTGCAATGGCACCAGAGCTACCAGTAACGTCCCCGCAATGATATGTACGATCATGGCCGCGTTGCCGACGCTGGCGTCAGGCACGAACAGATAGCTTTCGCCCTGCGACATACCGGTAAGCACCATGCCAAACCCGTGCAAAACAAGGGGCAGCAAGGTCAGGTAGAAGATGACCAGTAAGGTGCCGGTTATCAGACGTGTTTTCAGGCTCTGCATAAACCAAGCTTAGCGCAGGGGTCTGGCGCGTCCATGGCGTTACAGGCCCAGCACATCCACCATGTCGTATTGACCCGGTGCCTTACCCTGCCCCCACAGCGCCGCCTTTAACGCCCCACGGGCAAAGATGGCGCGGTCGGTGGCCAGATGACGTAGGACGATGCGTTCTCCGGGCGCGGCAAACAGGACATCATGCTCTCCCACGATGTCGCCGCCACGAATGGCGTGAAAGCCGATATCGCCGCGTTTGCGTGCGCCGGTGATGCCGTCGCGGGCACGGTCTGCCACATCCACCAACTTGACACCGCGCCCTTCAGCTGCGGCCTCGCCCAGCATCAAGGCAGTGCCCGAGGGCGCGTCGACCTTGTGGTGATGATGGCCTTCGATCACCTCGATATCGAAATCCTCGTCCAGCGCTGCGGCGACCTTTTTGGTCAGCTGTACCAGCAGGTTGACCCCGAGGCTCATATTGCCCGCCCGCACGATCACCGCATGGCGTGACGCAGGCTCGAGCGCTTCGATCTGCTCCTCGGTCATGCCGGTCGTGCCGATGACATGCACACAGCGAGCCTGTGCGGCCAGGGCGGCAAATTCCAAGGTTGCCTCGGGCGCGGTAAAGTCGATCACCGCCTGCGCCTGTGCAAACGCCTCCAACGGATCATCGGTCACGGTGACACCCAGCGCCGGACCGCCCATGGCGACGCCCACGTCCTGACCGACCCAGTCGTGACCGGCGCGTTCGACCACGCCCACCAGACGCGCCTGATCGCTGTCTGTCACGGTTTTGATCAGCATCTGCCCCATACGGCCCGAAGCCCCTGTGATAACGATCCCCGGTATATGGGTCATGGCGATGTTCCCTTGCTGCAGTTCGCTCAAAGCCTCCTACCCCGTTCGCGCCCGCTTGGCAAAGCCCCGCTTTGCGCTTAGATCGGGGGCATGGCTAAGAACAAATTTCACGATGGCCCCGGCCCGTCCCAACGACAACTGCGTGTCGGCGAACTGATCCGCCGCACCCTGTCCGAGGTTCTGGCACGCGGAGATGTCCATGACCCCGACCTGAACCGCATGTCGATTACCGTGGGCGAGGTACGCACATCGCCCGATCTGAAGATCGCCACCGCCTATGTGCTGCCCTTGGGTGGCAAGGGGCAAGAGGATGTGATCGACCTGCTGGCGCGCAACAAGGGCGAGCTGCGGCGCGCGGTCGGAAAGAAGGTCGGCCTGAAGTTCTCGCCCGATCTGCGGTTCCGGCTGGATGATACGTTCGACCGGATGGACGACACCCGCCGCATGTTCGAACAGGACGCGGTGCGCCGCGATCTGGACGAGTGATCCGCACGTTTGTCATCCTTGGCGCTGTCCTTTGGGCCGCGCAAGCGGGTGCGGTTACCTGCGAAAGACAGACCTATGCGGACAAGCGCTATACCATTTGCGAAGTGGATGGCGCAGCCGATCTGCGTCTGTTTCTGAATGATGAAGACGGTGCGGTTTTGGGTCATTTCTCGTCAGTGAACGAAGTTTTGGCGCCGCAAGGCAAACGGCTGGCCTTTGCGATGAACGCGGGCATGTATCATGATGACCGGTCGCCTGTGGGTCACTATGTCGAAGACGGCCACGAACAGATGCGCGTGATCGCCAATCCCGGCCCCGGTAATTTTGGCTTGCTGCCCAACGGTGTGTTCTGCATCCGCGACGGGCGCGCCGACGTTTTTGAAACGTTGGCGTTCCTTGATCAGGCGCCACAATGCCGGTTTGCCAGCCAATCCGGACCCATGCTGGTGATCGACGGAGAGCTGCATCCAAGGTTTCTGCCCGATTCGACCTCGCGCTTTGTGCGCAATGGTGTCGGCACCAGTGCGGATGGGTCTCGTGTCGTATTCGCTTTGTCCGAAGACGCCGTCACCTTTCACGAGTTCGGTAGCCTGTTTCGCGACGTGATCGGCACCCCGAACGCGTTGTTCTTTGATGGCAATATCTCTCGTATGTATGACCGTGCCAGCAACCGGTCGGATGCCGGGTTTTCGCTGGGCCCGATTGTCGGCGTAGTCGAAGACTCGCCGGGAAATTGACAGCGGAAGAGTGATCCGCTAACCCGCCCGCCTTAGCAAAGATCAAGGTGCAGAATGGGACGCAAGCGCAAGGGCCGCGACATTTCCGGTTGGCTGGTGGTAGACAAGCCCGCGGGCATGACCTCAACCGCCGTGGTCAACAAGGTGCGCTGGGCGATGGACGCGAAAAAGGCGGGCCACGCGGGTACGCTGGATCCCGAAGCAACCGGCGTTCTGGCTGTGGCGCTGGGTGAGGCGACCAAGACCGTTCCCTATATCACCGACGCTTTAAAGGCCTACACCTTCACCGTGCGTTTGGGTCAGGCCACAAACACCGATGATGCCGAAGGCGAAGTGATCGCGCACAGCGATGCGCGCCCGTCGGATGATCAGATCAAACAAGCGCTGGGCCCGTTTCTGGGTGAGATCATGCAGGTCCCGCCCAAATTCTCAGCCGTGAAGATCGACGGGCAACGTGCCTATAAGTTGGCCCGCGAGGGCGAGGATGTGGACGTGGCCGCCCGCCCGCTTTGGGTTGAGGAACTGGTTCTGATCGACCGCCCCGACCCCGACCACGTGGTGCTTGAGATGACCTGTGGCAAAGGCGGTTATGTCCGCTCGATTGCACGGGATCTGGGCGAGGCGTTGGGCTGTCACGGCCACGTCAAGGAACTGCGTCGCATCTGGTCCGGCCCATTCGAGGTACAAGATGGTCTGTCCATCGAACAGATCGACGAAATGGCCAAGACCAAAGCGCTCGACGAGTACCTGCACCCGTTGGAAACCGGTCTGGTAGACCTGCCCGAGCTGAAATGCACGCCCGAAAGCGCCACACGCCTGCGCAACGGCAATCCGGGCATGGTGCTGGCCAGTGACGTGGACTATGGCGACGAAGCCTGGGCCTCGCTGGAGGGCAAGGCGGTGGCGGTCGGCGTCTACAAATCGGGCGAGCTGCACCCAAGCCGCGTCTTTGTCACCAGTTGAGCCGAGTCAGGCCGCCTGACGCAGCTGATGGCCCAACCGCGAAACCTCGGACACCAAAAGCTCCAGATCCTGCGCCTGGGTGCGGTGATTGTTGACCGCCACCCGCAGGCAGTGTTCACCCCGCACGGTTGTGTCTGACAGCACGGCAGTGCCTAGCTCTTGCAGGCATAGCATGATCTCGGTGTTGACCGCGCGTAGCGCCTCGGGGCTGAGCCCGCCGGGATCATAGCGGAAACAGACGATGTTGATGTTGGTGGGGAACATCAGGGCGAGGTCACTTTCAGCCTCGATCAGAGACGTCAGAACCTGTGCCTTTTCGATATCCTGATCGATCAGCCGGCCGAATTTCTGCACCCCGTGCTCGCGCAGCGACATCCAGACCTTGAGCGCGCGAAACCCGCGCGAGGTTTGCAGGCCATAATCATGCAAGAACGCAGCTCCGGCCACCCCCCTTGTCTGCGGTTTGAGGTATTCGGGCGTCAGGGTAAACGAGGCATGGTGCGCATCGTGATCTCGGACCAAGGCGCAGCCGACTTCAAAGGGCGCGTGCAGCCATTTATGCGGGTCCAGCGCCACCGAATCCGCGCGTTCGATGCCTTTGACCCGCCAGCTGTTGTCATGGGCAATCGCGATCAAAGCGCCAATGCACCCGTCCACATGAAACCACAGGCCTTCAGCCTCGCAGAAATCGGCAATCGCGTTCAGGTCATCTATGGCACCGGTGTTCACGGTTCCCGCCGTTGCAATCACACAGGCCGGGGCGAACCCGTCCGCTCGATCCTGCGCCAGCATGCCCGCCAATTCACCAAGATCCATGGTCAGATCATCGCGCGTCGGAACGCGGCGCAGCGCCTTATTGCCAAGGCCAATCGTTTCCAGTGATTTCTGGTGGCAGCTGTGGATCTGGTCTGACCCGTAATAGCGCAGCGGGCGTTCTATCGCGGCGACGCCCTCTTCGCGGATATCGATCCCCGATTTCACGTTTCGCGCCACGGTCAGGCCGATCATGTTCGCGACGCTGCCGCCACTCACCAAGGTACCGCTGGCCCCTTCCGGCAGCCCGATCATCTCGCGCAGCCAATCCACTACCTGCCGGTCGATCAACGCTGCTGCGTGGTTGCCACCCCCCAGGTTCGAGCCCTGAATGGCGGCCAGAAAATCGGCCATCGCGCCGGTGAAATTGCTGGCCCCCATATACCAGCCCCAGAACCGGGGATGGATATTGCCCATCGGGTACTGCATCACCTGCGTTGTCACATCCTCCATCAGGTCGCCCATCGGCATCCCCTGTTGTGGTGCAGGGGTTTCGAACCCTCGGCGGATCTCGGGCGGCATGTCCTGCCAGATCGGGCGGTCCCGCACATCGCGCGTATGGTCCAGCGCCATGTCCAGCATTTCATGCGCCAGTTTGCGGGTCTCTTCCCAATCGGACGGGTCCAGTGTTTCAAATGCCATTGCTTCCCCCCCAGAAAACGCGGATTAAATGTCAGCACGATAGCACAAGCGCGCGTTTGTAACATCTGCCCTTGTCATCACCGACCAAACCGGCGAAACCCATTGCGATGATCACCCGCTCCCACACCAAAGGCGACGCACCTTCGACCGCCGTTTATTCCGATTGCGAGGCCTATCGCTATAGCTTGACCCGCGTTTGGGATCCTGCCGGACGCAGGGCGCTGTTCGTGATGCTGAACCCTTCGACCGCGACCGAGGTGCAAAACGATCCCACGGTCGAGCGGTGCGAGCGGCGTGCCCGCGCGCTGGGGTTCGGCGCGTTTCAGGTGACCAATATCTTTGCCTGGCGCGATACCGACCCACGCAAGATGCGTGCCGCCGTCGATCCAGTGGGGCCCGAAAATGACGTGGCCATTCTGCAAGGTGTCGCCTGGGCCGATCAGGTGATCGCCGCCTGGGGTACCCATGGCGCACATCTGGAGCGTGGACCAGCGGTCGAGGCTTTGTTGCGCGACACCGGCCAGCCTCTGTTCCATTTGGGGCTGACCAAAGAGGGGCACCCCAAGCATCCTCTCTATATCGCCTATACCCAACAGCCAGAGCCTTGGTGACAAACGGTTAACCAAAGCAGTAACTTAGCTTTGACCCGCCAAGCTGACTGATGGGATAGTCCAGGCTCGGAGCAATGTGCTTTCGGAGGGTTCCCATGTTCCTGATTGGCTTGTTTGGATTGGCCGCAATTGGCGGCGCCGCTTATGCCATGGGTGACGTGTTCACCACCCAAGAGGCAGAGGATGACGATCAGATTGACGAAGGCGAAACCGACGCGCTGACGGAAGGTGAGTTTCTGCAGATCGACGACACCGATCTCGAAGACACCGGGCAGGTCCTGTCGGATCATGATGGCCATCTGGTGATCGCCGGGGATGACAGCGATGACGTGATCTCGAGGCAGGACGGCAACGACCAGATCAACGGGTATGAAGGCGACGATCTGCTGAACGGCGGTGCCGGGAATGATGTGATTCACGGTGCAGAAGGCGATGACCTTCTGATTGGGGATCAGGGCAACGACATCCTTCATGGCGAGAATGGCGACGATCATCTGTCTGGATCTGAAGGGGACGACGCCCTTTATGGCCATTTTGGCGATGATGATCTGAACGGCGATACCGGGCAGGATGAGCTGTTTGGCGGACACGGCGGTGACATATTGGACGGTGGTGAAGGGGATGATGCGCTGCAAGGCGGTGGCGGGGATGACCACCTCGCTGGTGGCGCAGGCGAAGACGTTCTGTTTGGCGGCGACGGGGATGACATCCTGTCGGGCACGGATGCGGATCACATCCCCGAAACAGACTTCCTGAACGGTGGCGGAGGCGATGATATATTGCTGGCCGAGAGCGGTGACGTGGTCACCGGCGGTGCAGGCGCAGATGATATCTACGTCGCCACCGAAGCAGACCAAGACAGTGTCATGATCATGGATTTTGAGGTTGGCCAGGACAAACTGCTCATCACATGGGACGCGACCGAAACCCCCGAGGTCACGATCGAACAGGATGAAGAAGACACCAACCTGACCCATGTCGCGGTCGATGGGCAAGACGTGGCACAGCTTTACGGGGCGGAGGGCCTGACCGCTGCGGATATCGAATTCGTGACTGAGGCGCATTTGGATCAGTTCGTGTTCCGACCCTGAACCCATTGCCAATTGCAAAAATAGCGCCTATACGCGCCCATCCGCATTGGAATCGGTGCGGTTTTTCTCCATGGGCCTGTGCTGGACGACATCCCGGCCTGCGCCATCAACTCTAACCTGTCAAAGGAGACCCCGATGTCGATTACTGCCGCTGAAAAAGCACGCGTCATGAAAGAATTCGCAACCAAAGACGGCGACACCGGTTCGCCGGAAGTCCAGGTTGCCATCCTGACCTCGCGCATCAACACCCTGACCGAGCACTTCAAGACCCACAAAAAAGACAACCACGGTCGTCGCGGTCTGCTGAAAATGGTCGCCCAGCGCCGTAAGCTGCTGGACTACCTGAAGGGCAAAGAAGAAGCACGCTATCAGGACCTGATCAAAAAGCTGGGCATCCGCCGCTAAACGCTTTTTGAATACTGATCTGAATCCAGTAGATACTGGTTCGAACGCCCGCCTTTTTGACGGGCGTTTTTCTTTGGGTTACTCACAAGTCACAACCCTGTCGAAGGTTCGAAACCCAGAATATCAAACGTCTTCTTCCCGGCGGTGTTGAATTTTTGGACCCGGTCACCGACGCGAAGTACTGTCAAGCAACGGAAACGTCCCTTGTCGGCGGCCATGGACACGCAGACCTGGTCAGTGTCGGTTATTGCGAAGGCACCCGCGCCTTGCCAACCCCCATTGGTCAATTCACCGCTGACGATGTTATTCGGGTCATAATAGAACCGAAAGGTCTTGTCCCCCGATTTGGCTGTAACTGTGTGACCGATCAAGATCTCCGCAATCTGGTCGGCGTTGAGCCGCTCTCCACCGTCCGCCAAAGCGTTCTCAAGATCTGTCTGAGCAAAAGCTGCGCAGCCGAAAAATGTGATCAATGCTGCTAGAATAGCTGAGTTCCGTCGTGCCATATTCTGTCTCCAATTCAAAAGCTGTAGTGTCGGGCAGGTCACCCGAGCCGAAAGGTAAGCAAAAGCAGGGCGCTAAACTTGATGGCAAGCTGACATTTTCTGACATTCTGATAACAATCGCCAAAGCCCGTTGAGCGGTGGCAACGTCACGGGGTAAGTTATGATATGTACGAGTTTTTGGATTTCAGACTTGAACCGAAGAAGGGGCTCAGCCGTGGGGGAGAGCCGGTTGCCCTTGAGCCCCAGGCCCTTTTGCTGCTGGAATTCCTGATCAGGCACCGGGACAGGATCGTAAGTAAACAAGAGATCATTGATGAAATCTGGAACGGGGCTGCCATCACCGACGCCGCGCTGAATACTCGTATTCGGTCGGTTCGCAAAGCTCTGGGGGATTCAGCAGCCAGTTCTAACTTTATCAAAACTTTCCCCAAACGCGGGTTTCAATTCGTTGCGCCAGTGCAGCCGGTTGAGCCTCCTCCAGGTTTCGCGGAAACGCCCTTTAAACGCAGGGCCCTTTTGGCTGGTCTGATCATGAGCCTTGCACTTGTCGCGTTTGCAATTCTCGGTTTTCGCGATCCGACTACGTTGCCAGAGGGCGAAAAGCCATCGCTAGCCGTCGTCAGATTTGACAATCTTAATGGCGAGAGCGCGGGACAGTACTTTGTCGATGGCCTTACGGACAATCTGATCGCACAGTTGTCGCGCAATCGAGAGCTGTTCGTAGTCTCAAGCGCGACAATGTTTTCCTTTTCTGACGGTCAGTCGACGCCCATCGAAATCGCAAGAGAGCTAGGGGTCAATTACGTTGTCCGAGGCAGTGTCCGACGCGAGGGCGACCTGGTGCGCATCAGCGGAGAACTGATCGACGTCGCGGCGAGCGAGACCATCTGGGCGGAAGCGTTCGAGCGTCAAATGACGGACATCTTCAGCGTTCAGGACGACATCAGCCAAGCCATCGCCGGTCGGTTGCTTCCGGAAATCTATCAGTCAGACGTGGTGCGATCACAGGATAAACCAACTCAAGACATCGGCGCATGGGATTTGTATCTGCGGGGTCGCGCACGACAGGCGGTGTTCTCGAAAGAGGCTCAGGAAGAAGCAGTCCAATTTGCACAAGACGCCATACAAGCCGATCCGAATTTCGCAGCGGCGCACAGCCTGCTGGCACGGGCTCTTGGAACAATCTTCTTTTTTCAGTGGTCCGATGACCCGCAGGATACGTTGGTTTCGGCAACCCAATCCGCAAGACGCGCGATAGAACTGGACGACCAGGACGCGCAGGCTCATGCGGCGCTGGGGTATATCTATCGCTTTACGGGCGAGGTCGATCCGGCCATTGCAAACTTGGAACGCGCTGTTGCGCTGAATCCGAATGACGCGCGTATCCGGCTAGAGCTTGCACATACATTTGACTGGTTTCGGATGCAGGAACGCGCATTGCCCGAGATTGAAATGGCGATCAAACTCAGCCCGCGCGATCCTTTGTTGCAGAACATGCTCTTTTACAAAGGACATATCCTGTTTCACCTTGGGCGCCACAACGAAGCACTGGAGGTTGCGCACCAGTTGGGCGCTGTCGCGACCAGCAATACGTGGCGGCTGTTTCATCATTTGCTGAGCGCCGCGAACCTGAACGAGTTGGGTCGGGGTGAGGACGCGCAGAAGGCTGTCAACGCTGCGTTGGAGATAAACCCCAACCTGTCAATTTCAGCAATGCAACGGCAGTTCGCAGGCTCGAAGAACCATCCAGAAAACCGACGGATATGGTTGTCCAGCCTGAAGCAAGCTGGCGTTCCGGATTGATCGCTGCGCCGGATTTGACGCGCTGATGCAGGAAAACGGCTGAATTAACAGTTAAACTGGCTTGTGCGTGCAACTCTGCGCGTTTTCTTTGGCCGTCGTTCCCACTTCCCTTTATCCCCAAACTCCTGTATGCGCCCAGCATCTGAGACGTTGTGCCCTGACCCCGGCACTCGAATGGAAGATAAAGTGGGGTCGGCGGCAATGGGGCCGCCATGCAAAACCGGAGACCCGCAGGGGCGGGAGTGCTCCGTTCTAGGATACGCATATGTTTGATGTAACGAAGAAATCAATGCAGTGGGGCGAAGAGACGCTTACACTGGAAACCGGCAAGGTTGCCCGTCAGGCGGACGGCACCGTGATTGCCACGCTGGGCGAAACCAGCGTCATGGCCAACGTGACCTTTGCCAAGCAACAAAAGCCTGGTCAGGACTTTTTCCCGCTGACCGTCCATTACCAAGAGAAATACTATGCCGCCGGTAAGGTTCCGGGCGGCTTCTTCAAGCGCGAGGCGCGCCCGACCGAAAAAGAGACGCTGACCGCGCGTTTGATCGACCGTCCGATCCGCCCGCTGTTCGTTGACGGTTTCAAAAACGAAGTTTTGGTGATGTGCACCGTTCTTTCGCACGATCTGGTCAACGACCCCGATATCGTGGCGATGATCGCGGCCTCGGCTGCGCTGACCATTTCCGGCGCGCCGTTCATGGGCCCGATCGCCGGTGCCCGTGTTGGTTTCGTGGATGGTGAATATGTCCTGAACCCAACCGTGGACGACATGCAGGACCTGCGCCTGAACCCTGAACAGCGCCTGGATCTTGTTGTCGCTGGCACCAAAGACGCCGTGATGATGGTAGAATCGGAAGCCTATGAGCTGTCTGAGTCCGAGATGCTGGGCGCCGTGACCTTTGCGCATGAGCAAATCCAGCCAGTTATCGACCTGATCATCGGTCTGGCCGAAGAAGCCGCGAAAGAGCCGTTTGAATTCGCCGCTCCTGATTATTCCGAGCTGTACGCTGCTGTTTCCGCAGCCGGTGAAGAGCAGATGCGCGCCGCCTTTGCGATAACCGACAAGCAAGAGCGCACCGCTGCGGTTGCTGCGGCCCGTGAAGCGATCAAGGAAGCGCTGACCGAGGAACAGCTGGAAGACGCGAACCTCGGCTCAGCGATGAAAAAGCTGGAAGCTGGCATTCTGCGTGGCGACGTCGTCAAAGGCGGCAAGCGGATCGACGGTCGCTCGACCACTGATGTCCGCGCGATTGAGGCTGAAACCTCGCTGCTGCCGCGCACCCATGGTTCCGCCCTGTTCACCCGTGGTGAAACACAGGCGCTGGCCGTGACCACACTGGGCACCGGTGACGACGAACAGTTCATCGACGCGCTGCATGGCAACTTCAAATCGAACTTCCTGCTGCACTATAACTTCCCGCCCTATTCGGTTGGTGAAGTGGGCCGCGTGGGTTCGCCCGGCCGTCGCGAGATCGGCCACGGCAAGCTGGCATGGCGTGCCTTGCAGGCGGTTCTGCCCGCGCCAACTGACTTCCCCTATACGATCCGCATCGTGTCCGAGATCACCGAATCCAACGGTTCCAGCTCGATGGCATCGGTCTGCGGCGGTTCGCTGTCGATGATGGATGCGGGTGTTCCCCTCAAGGCACCGGTTGCCGGTGTTGCGATGGGTCTGATCCTGGAAGATGACGGCGACTATGCGGTTCTGACCGACATTCTGGGTGACGAAGACCACCTGGGCGACATGGACTTCAAAGTGGCAGGTACCGAAAACGGTATCACCTCGCTTCAGATGGACATCAAGGTTGCGGGCATCACGCCCGAGATCATGGAAAAAGCCCTGGCGCAGGCCAAAGACGGCCGGATGCACATCCTGGGTGAGATGGGTAAAGCACTGTCCGAAACCAACGAGTTCTCGGTCCACGCCCCGCGCATCGAGACCATGAACATCCCCACCGACAAGATCCGTGAAGTGATCGGTTCGGGCGGTAAGGTCATCCGCGAGATCGTGGAAACCTCGGGTGCCAAGGTCGACATCAACGATGATGGCGTCATCAAAATCGCCTCGCCCGATGGAGAGTCGATCAAGAAGGCCTATGAGATGATCCACTCGATCGTCGCCGAGCCGGAAGAAGGTCAGATCTATACTGGGAAAGTGGTCAAGATCGTCGATTTCGGCGCTTTCGTGAACTTCTTTGGCAAGCGCGACGGTCTGGTCCATGTCTCGCAGATCGAAAACCGCCGCCTGAACCATCCGTCGGATGTTCTGAAGGAAGGTCAGGAAGTAAAGGTCAAGCTGCTGGGCTTCGACGACCGCGGCAAGGTTCGCTTGTCGATGAAAGTTGTCGATCAGGAGACGGGCGAAGAAGTCGTGCCTGAGAGGAAAGAAAAGAAAGAAGACGCAGAATAGTCAGCTCTTTTTCGAATGATAAAGGCCCCGGTGGAAACGCCGGGGCCTTTTTTGGTTCCCCAAAAGCGCAACGAATGGGAGTTTTGAGCCCAAAGTTTCACTGGTCGGTACGCAGTTTTGAGAGCATGGGGCAAGAGACATTCCCGCTGTCACAGTTGGCTGTGAGTTCGTTCAGCGCCGCTTCCAATCGCTTCAGCTCGTTTATCTTTTCACGCACATTGAAGATATGAAGCTCAGCCAGCTCTTTTACGGATCGGCAATCCTCTTCGTCGCCTTCGGTCAGGCTGAGAAGCGTCTTTGTATCGGCTAGCGGAAAACCCAAATCACGGCATTTTTTCAGGAAACGAAGCCTCCCAACATCGTGCGCGGAGAACATCCGTCGGTTGTTAGTTGCCCGTACTGGTTTGGGCACGATCCCTTCGCGTTCATAGTAGCGTATCGTTTCAATGCCGACACCGCTTTGCCGGGATGCTTCCCCAATCTCAAACATGTTAGTTTTCCCGTCTTGATCCTGTAGCGACTACAGAAGTTATACAAGAGGCTGACATTTCGACAACTCCAGCCAGTCAAGGGAATGAAATGCAGAAGCACCTTAGTGTTAGTTACCTGGGATCACTGTCAGCACTCGGCGTCGCGACTTGCTGTGTATTGCCCATAACAATGATGCTGCTGGGACTAGGAGGCAGTTGGCTAGCCATTTTCGGAAAGATCGCGGCGGCAAGCTACTACGTACTGGCGATTTCGACGGCGCTTGTCGCTATATCGTGGCTTGTGTCTTATCAGCGCGGCTCCTTAGCAAAGTTGAAATGATGGCTTTCGGGGACAACCGCAATCACCGCGTTAGCTTGGGTCGTCGTCTTTAACGAAGCCCGGATCAACGATTACCTGATAATGCAGATGTGAAACAATGACAGAGCAAACTGTAGTGCTTGAAAGCACCCTGACGTGCCCGAAGTGCGGTCACAGCGAAACCGAAATAATGCCGACAGATGCTTGCCAGTGGTTCTATGAATGCAAGTCTTGCGCCGTAGTCTTGAAGCCGTTGGAAGGAGATTGTTGCGTCTACTGCTCCTATGCCACGGTGCCTTGCCCACCGATCCAGAATGACGATAGGTGTTGCGGATAATAAAGTCAGATTTGTCCTTGCTATGGCCACTAAGATCAGCAACACCCACGCAGCAATCTGCGCGGGTGCTTCTCTCAAAGAACCAGAACACCACTTGCCGCATCACTCCGGGCGCACGACAAGCTGCGGTTCGCCGTTTGATGTGTGGCGTGGGGATCGTCCGTCCCAGCCTATGTCGCCAGTGACACGGTGGCGGAAGGATGAGAAACTGTCGAACGTCACCACGTCCACGGGGTCGTCGAATTGCAAGGTCAGGCGACGGTGTTCGCCGTCTCCTAGCATTGTCATCCCGCGGATTTCGGCCGTAAATGCCTGACCCAGATAGTGGCCGGACACGCGGTCTCCAACGCGCAGATGCAGCCGGTTTCCCGCTTGTGCGTGCAAGGTGTTCCAGTCTCGGGCGCCATGTTGATGAGCGATAAGTTCCAGCGCCTTGCTGTGCGTGATGTCTACACCTTCGGCAGACAGGTGTTGGCGCAGCCGTTTGGCCTGCGTTTTTAGGTCTTCGATCGAAGGGATCGGTTTTGACACGGTCATGTTTGCCTCGTTTCCTAAAACGGGCGCGAAGTCAGGACGGTGTTCGCATTGCCATCCGCGCGCCTGGAAAAGGGCAACAGATGTTTGGTCAAGCGGGTTTCACCAAAGCCAAAGGGCCGCGAACGGCAGGAGACCCGAACCTGCCCGCCTTTTGGCATTCGCCGGGCGGCCTGTCAATCAGACCGCGTTGTGCAACTCGCTATCGGGTTCAAGATGGATGACAAAGACCGATCCGGGAAATCTGTCTTTCAGCGCCGCTTCGATCTGATCGCAGATGTCATGGGCCGCGGCCACGGTCATACCGCCTTCGACCACCAGATGAAATTCGACAAAGATCATGTTTGCGGACCTGCGACCGCGCAGATCGTGGTATTCCAACGCGGGCCCCAAATTGGCCTCGATAATGGACCGCACCGCCTTCAGGTCGGGTTCAGATAAGGTGGCGTCCATCAGCCCATCGACCGATTTGCGGATCACTTTCCAGCCTTCCCAAAGGATGTTCAAAGCAACCAGTATGGCAAGGATCGGATCAAGGATCAGCCATCCGGTTGCAAGCGCAAGCAGCAGGCCGAGGATCACCCCCACCGAGGTGATGATGTCGGTAAAGATATGCTTTGCGCTGGCCTCAAGCGCGGGAGACGCTTGCCGCCGTCCGATCTGCAACAGCATGAACGCCCAGGCTGCGTTGATCGCCGTGGCCAAAGTGTTGACCACCAGCCCCAAGGTTGGGGTGTCGTGCAACTGCGGCGACGGCAGAGCCATAATCGCCTCGCGCAGGATCAGCAACGCTGCCAGAACGATCAGTGTGCCTTCGACCACCGCCGAAAGGTATTCGGCCTTTTTATGACCAAACGGGTGTTTCGCGTCAGGCGGCTTGCCCGCGACCCAGACGGCAAAGAACGCAAGCAGCGCTGCCACCACATTGACTACGGATTCCAAGGCATCCGAAAGCAGGGCAACCGATCCTGTCAGGTGCCAGGCCAAAAGCTTCAACGCCAATACCGCGATGGAAATCGGGATCGACCACAGGGCGAATTTCTGGATCATCAAGCCGGTTTCTTGCTGCCTCACCCTTTGTGTAGCATCCAGGCGCCGGTTCCGCCTGCCTTTTTTGCAACGATCAGGCGTCGGCCTGCGCGGCCTCATAGGCCAACATCGCGCGTTTGACCGGCAAGCCCCAGTGATACCCCCCCAAACCGCCCGATTTGCGCAGGGCGCGGTGGCAGGGGATCAACCAGCTGACCGGGTTGCGCCCGACCGCCGTTCCCACCGCCCGCACCGCCTGAGGTGTGCCGACGCGTTGGGCAATCTCGGAATAGGTGGTGACCTGACCCGAAGGAATGTGCATCAGCGCCTCCCACACCTTGATCTGCAAAGGTGATCCGATCAGGTAGAGCGGCGTCGGCTCCAGCCGATCACTGGCCGCGCCAAAGGCGCTGAGCACCCAAGGTCGCAGGCGCATCGGATCTTCGACAAACTGTGCCTTGGGCCAGCGCGAGATCATGTCCTCCATCGCAGCTTCTTCGCCAGTTTCAGCGCCAAAGGCTATGCCGCAGATACCCTTGTCGGTTCCCATGACCAATGCCGGGCCAAAGGGGCATTCGAACCAGCCCCAATAGATCGTCAGCCCGTCACCTTTGCGGGCGTATTCACCGGGGCTCATGGATTCCCACTTCAGGAACAGATCGTGCAACCGGCCGCTGCCGGACAACCCGACGTTATGGGCGGTTTCCAATGTCGTGAACCGCTCGCGCAGCAGCGCCTTGGCGTGGCCCAGCGTCAGATATTGCTGGTACCGTTTCGGCGATACCCCGGTCCAGCGCGAGAACAGACGCTGGAAATGCGCCGGGCTCATATCCATCTGGCGGGCCAGATCTTCGAGGCTGAGGGATTCGCCGCCTTGATCGATCAATTCGATCGCGCGGCGCATGACGTTGTAATGGTATCCGCTTTCGGGGGCCTGGACGTTCATTTCACACCTCATCTGTTGATCCAGACCTTAGCGCGCAGGCCCCGCCCTCGCGACCCGGAACTTGCGCATTGGCTTAGGGCTTGTGTCACAGGGCCATGGGCGGCATTAAGGCTCGGATGGCAAAGCAACTTGATTATCACACGATCCGCGAGATCTTTACACGTTTCCAGCAGGCCGATCCCGAACCCAAGGGCGAGTTGGAGCATGTGAACGTCTATACTCTGGTCGTTGCTGTGGCCCTGTCTGCGCAAGCAACAGATGCGGGCGTCAACAAGGCCACGCGCGAATTGTTCAAGATCGCCGATACGCCGCAAAAGATGCTGGATCTGGGCGAAGAAGGTCTGATCGAGCATATCAAGACCATCGGCCTGTTTCGCCAGAAGGCCAAGAACGTCATCAAGCTCAGCCGCATTCTGGTCGAGGACTATGGCGGTGAGGTTCCCAATTCCCGCGCCGCGTTGCAATCGTTGCCAGGTGTCGGGCGCAAGACGGCCAATGTAGTGCTGAACATGTGGTGGCGCCAACCGGCACAGGCCGTTGACACGCATATCTTTCGCGTCGGTAACCGCACGGGCATCTGCCCCGGCAAGGATGTGGACGCGGTGGAACGCGCCATCGAAGACAATATCCCTGCGGATTTTCAACTCCATGCGCATCACTGGCTGATCCTGCATGGACGCTATCATTGCAAGGCGCGCAAACCGATGTGCGGAACCTGCATCATCCGCGATCTCTGTCAATTTGAGGATAAGAACTTATGAAAACCTATCAGCTCACCGGTATTGGAAATGCCGTTGTGGACGTGATCTCTCAGGCCGATGACAGTTTTCTGGAACTGATGGGCATCGAGAAGGGTATCATGCAACTGATCGAACAAGAGCGCGGTGAAGTGCTCTATGCCTCGATGGAAGGGCGGGTGCAGACGCCGGGCGGGTCGGTGGCCAATACCATCGCGGGTGCCGGTGCGCTGGGGCTGGAGTCGGCCTTTATCGGGCGCGTCCATGACGATGCGCTGGGGCGGTTCTACGCCGATGCGATGAACGAAGACGGTGTTGATTTTGTGAACCCGCCGGTGCCGGGTGGAGAGCTGCCGACCTCGCGCTCGATGATCTTTGTATCCCCGGATGGTGAGCGGTCGATGAACACCTATCTGGGTATTTCGTCCGAGCTGTCCTCTGCAGATGTCTCGGCGGATGTGGCTGGAAACAGCCAGATCATGTTCCTCGAAGGCTATCTGTTCGACAAGGAAAAGGGCAAAGCCGCGTTTCTTGAGGCAGCGCGCGCCTGTCACAAGGGTGGCGGCAAGGCCGGGATCGCCATTTCCGACCCGTTCTGCGTGGAACGGCACCGGGTCGATTTCCTTTTGCTGATCGAAAATGAGCTGGATTTTGTGATCGGCAACGAGGCCGAGATCAAATCGCTGTTCGAAACAGATGACCTTGAAGACGCCTTGGCCAAGACCGCGCAGATCTGCCCTCTGGTCGTCTGCACGCGTTCAGGTGATGGCGTTACAATTTTGAACGGCGAGGCGCGTTTCGATGTGCCCGTCGAAAAGGTTGTGCCCGTGGATGCCACCGGTGCAGGCGATCAGTTCGCGGCGGGCTTTCTGTTCGGCATGGCCACCGGTCGCGATTACGAGACCTGCGCCAAGATCGGCAACGCCTGCGCGCGCGAAGTGATCAGCCATATCGGCCCGCGCCCCAAGGCGAACATGCAGGATCTGCTGCGCGCTGAAGGGTTGCTGTAACCAACCCTCACAGGCCCGGAGCCGCGTCGTTCAGGGCCCAATCATATTCATAGGCATTGACGCGCCTTGCCTGTTGCAGCCGTGCCCGAAGCTCGGGCTCGGCGGCCTTGGAAATGGCTGCGATGACGGCTTGTTCATTCGGCCCAAAATCCTCGCGGAACCAGATATAGATCTTGGACAGGATCAGCCGCCCGCGATCATCAAACCGAACGCCGCGCGGGTCGTTGACATAGGCGCGCTCGGCTGCCGCCAGGTCACGCTCCAACCTGCCCGCCTGCCACGCCCGGTCCATCAGGTTCGGGCACCCCACAGCGGCGCAGTTCAGCGCATAGTGGATGCGTGGTTCCTGAAAGGTCGGGCGGATGATCCGATGTTCGATATCGTTCAGGGTCAGAGTTTGACCTGACACAACGGCAACCGGGCGGTTCCACGGGCCGATTGACAGCGGGCCCTCGCTGATATCGCGAATGGATGCCACCGGGTAGTTTTCAAGCACCAGATCAACGGTGATCGCATTGTAGAGGTTGATCCAATAGGCCAGCTGCTGATCGCGGGTCAGAGTGGCGGGATCAACCGCTTGCAAGGTATTCAGATAGGCCTCAAGGCGCGCGCGGTCAGCGGCAGACACCTGGCCATACGCCACTCGGTTCACACCGCTTGAATCGGTGGACACATAAGTGGAAAGAAACCTATCCCACTCAGAATGACTGACCCTGATACCGGGGGGCGCCGCCAAGCGCGTCAGAGCACTGTTCTCAAGCGGCGTTGGCGCGGGCAGAGCCAAACGCTCGACACTTGCACATGCGGCCAGCAAGGGCAGCAACAGGCATAAGATAAAAGCTCTCATGACGCATCCCTCTGCCGTTCGCGCATCGCGCGCATCTGACCCTTGAGCCGTTTCAGAGGGGCCAGTGACGGGTCATCCAGTTGCGGAAGGTCCGGGCGGCTGGACAAGCCCTTTCGGGTCGGGTTCCACCAGAACGACCCCATTTCGCTGTCCACCTGATCTGCCTCTGCCAGCTGCGCATCGCGCTGAGCGTTATGCGCGCACATCGACATCGGGCCGTTTGCGGTGGCCACCATGAAAACGCAGGAGGCGCAGCGGTCTTCCTCTAACGCGTCCGCGGCCATGAAATTGTGAATGAACACCGCCTGCCGCCGGGCTCGTCCCCGCAGCAAGCCACCACCCAATCGCAGAGCGCATCCCGCCAGGTGCAATCCCGCACGCAGCGCCAAAAGAGGCCTGCGCAAAACAAGGCGCTTTACCGCCTCGGCCGTTTCGATGTGACCCTGATTGGACTCGTCATATTGCTCGAGCGCGTCGATCACCTGATGGACCAAAGGCGCGTTCGACAGCAGTGAGACCGCTCGACCACCGGCCGACACCACGCTGGCATATCGGTTGCACCGGGAATGACCGACGGATGCCGTGTCAAAGTGCAACGGGGTTTCATACCCGTCCTCAATCGCTTTGCTCACAGAGGCCTGCGTGAGGCCCTCGGGCCGAGCGCGCAGAACGCCACGACCGGTATCCGCCTGCATCTGGAACGAGACAAAAGCGATTTCAGGTTGGTCCCGCATGAACCGCGCCAGCGCAGGCAGCTCGGCAAAGTTTCCCGCGAAAACGGTTGTGTTGAACAGAACCCGCAAGCCCAATCCCCGTGTCCGGCGAATATAGGATCGGCGCACCCGGTTCAGTTCGGTCTCGGTTTCAAAGCCCTTGCGCTCTTGCGTCAGATCGACGTGAAAGGCCACGTCATCCAGTCCGGCTGCGGCCAGTCGTGCCAACATGGCCCGGCTGGCGCGAATACCGTTGGTCATCAGGCAGGATCGCATTCCAAGACGGCGGATTTCGCGACATAGCGCTTCCAGGTCCTCGACCTTGCGCAGCGTCGGATCACCGCCGGTCAGTTGCACCGAGGTTCCGGGCCCATAGTGACTGTGGATCGACTCCAGCCGCGCAAAAAGGACAGAGAGAGGCGGGTCATAGGTCAGCTCGGCGCTGTCGGACAGGTAACACAGCGTACAGTCCAGATTGCACCGCTGGGTGACTTCAAGCGCCACGCAGGCGATGGGATAGAACCGGCCCGCGGTCTGGCCCGGCCCGTATTCACCCGAGGACCACAGACCGTCCCGCAAGGGGGCACGCCGGTCCGAGCCGACAAACCGCCGTCCGGCAGGGGCAAATTTAGCGGGGCTGAGAGCAATGTCTTTCATGCCTCAAAGCTAGAGGCCTGTTCCAAACCAGGCTATCCGCCCTCACGCCAAGTTGTCAGCGCATGAGTTTCGGTGAGCCAATCCAGTCGCGCATGAAACATTTGGACTGAATCCGCAGTGGTTTGGACCGTTTTGCTGTCACATCAGGTCAAATACCCGTCAAATGCCGCGATCACCTGAGCGTAAACGTCTCGTTTAAACGGAACGATTTCGTCGACCAATTGGCTCGGGTCTTGCCATTTCCAACGGGTGAATTCCGGATGTTCGGTTTCGATATCGATCTGATCGTCACGCCCGAGGAATTTCAGCAGATACCATTTCTGCTCTTGCCCGCGATATCGGCCTTTCCAGATCTTGGGCACGATATCATGCGGCAGATCATAGGGAAGCCAGCCTTCGGTCTCGGTCACGATCTCAACCAGGTCCGAGGTCACGCCGGTTTCTTCCCAAAGCTCACGCAACGCCGCATCGCGCGGGTCTTCGCCCTTGTCCACCCCGCCCTGCGGCATTTGCCAGGCATCCTTGTGGCGGTCACTGCGTTGACCCACAAAGATCTTGCCATCGGCATTCATCAGCATCAGCCCGACACAGGGGCGATAGGGCAGTTTGGCGATTTCTTCGGGGGACATGCGCGGCCTCTTGATCTGTGCGCCCTCTAGTAACAAGCCCCGGCCTGACCGCAAAGGGGGTGACGTCAGGTTTCGCGTGACAGTCGTGCAGCCTGCGGCGATTGTCTTTGCGAAATTAAGGGAGAGTTTCACGATGACTGCGTACCCGAACATGCTGGCCCCACTGGATCTGGGCTTTACCACGCTGAAAAACCGCGTGTTGATGGGGTCGATGCATACGGGGCTTGAGGAAACCGGCGACTGGAACCGCGTGGCCGAGTTCTATGCCGACCGGGCACGCGGTGGCGTGGCGCTGATGGTCACGGGCGGGATTGGTCCCAATCTGGAAGGCTCTGTGCTGACGGGGGCGGCGATGATGACCTCGGACAAGGACGTCGCGAACCATTCCATCGTGACCGACCGCGTACATCAGGCCGGTGGCAAGATCGCGATGCAAATCCTTCATGCCGGACGTTATGCCTACGGCCCCAAATGCGTGGCCCCCAGCCCGGTGAAATCTCCGATCTCACCTTTTCCACCAAATGAATTAGACGAAGACGGGATCGAAAAGCAGATCAGCGACATCGTGAACGCAGCCCGGCTGGCCCAGAAGGCGGGTTATGACGGGGTCGAGATCATGGGGTCCGAGGGGTATTTTCTGAACCAGTTCCTTGTCACCCATACGAATAAGCGAGAGGATCGCTGGGGCGGATCATACGAAAACCGGATGCGCCTGCCCATCGAGGTTGTGCGCCGCACGCGCGAGGCCGTCGGCACCGATTTCATCATCATTTACCGTCTGTCGATGATCGATTTGGTGCCCAATGGCTCGACCCATGAAGAAGTCGTCGAACTGGCGCAACGGATCGAAGCGGCTGGCGCGACGATCATCAACACCGGCATCGGCTGGCATGAGGCGCGGATCCCCACCATTGCCACCAGCGTCCCGCGCGCGGCTTTTGCATGGGTGACCAAAAAGCTGATGGGCAAGGTTGGGATTCCAGTAATCACCTCAAACCGGATCAACACGCCCGAAGTCGCCGAAGAGGTTCTGTCAACCGGATGCGCCGATATGGTGTCGCTGGCCCGACCAATGCTGGCGGATGCGGACTTTGTGAACAAAGCCATCGCAGGGCAGTCTGCGCAGATTGCGCCTTGCATCGCTTGCAATCAGGCCTGCCTGGATCACACGTTCAGCGGCAAGCTGACCTCTTGCCTGGTCAATCCGCGCGCCTGCCACGAGACGGAGTTGGTCATCGAAAAGGCTGATACCCCCAAAATCGTCGCCATTGTCGGCGCTGGTCCAGCAGGCCTGTCAACAGCAATGACCGCAGCTCAGCGCGGCCACCGCGTTACCTTGTTTGACCGCGCCGCCGAGATCGGTGGTCAGCTGAACATGGCCAAACAGGTGCCCGGCAAGGAAGAGTTCTGGGGTCTGGTCGATTGGTACCGCACTATGATGGAGGATCTCGGCGTTCAGGTGGAACTGAACCGCGAGGTCGCGGCAGATGACCTGACCGGCTTTGACGAGGTGGTGATTGCCACCGGCGTCACCCCCCGCGATCCGGCTATTCCGGGGCAGGACAGTGACAATGTTCTCAGCTATGTCGACGTACTGCGCGGCAAGGCCGAGGTGGGCAAAACCGTCGCTGTAGTTGGCGCAGGGGGAATCGGGTTTGACGTTTCGGAATTCCTGTTGGAAGAAGGCCACAGCGCCACAACCGACCTGCCGCTATGGATGAAGGAATGGGGCGTGACCGATCCAGAACAGCACCGCTCGGGCCTTGCGCCCGAAGGCCCTCAACCCGCCGCCCCGGCGCGTCAGGTCACGCTGTTGCAACGCAAGAAACAGGCGCATGGCAAAGGGCTGGGCAAAACAACCGGCTGGATTCACCGCGCTACCTTGAAGATGAAGAACGTCAATTTCGTTGGCGGTGTGAACTATGAACGCATCGACCAGGACGGCCTGCATGTCAGCTTTGGCGAAGAACGCGCAGACCCGACATTGATCGCAGCTGACACGATCGTGCTCTGCGCCGGTCAGATCTCGGATCGCAGTCTGGCAGATGCACTGATCGAACGCGGCATCACCCCCCATGTGATCGGAGGCGCAGACGTCGCCGCCGAACTGGACGCCAAACGCGCAATCAATCAGGGCACCCGGCTGGCGGCGGGTTTTTGATGGTCTGACCCCAGCAAAGAAGCGCCCTACTCCACCGCGACCGTGATCACCTCGGAGACAATCGGCGGGGAGTGTGGGACGTGGCCCGCGTCGCCCAGCACCAATTGCAATGTGTGCTCACCGGGCGGTAGGTCTAGTGTCACTTCGGTCTGCCCGCCTCCAAAGTGGACGTGATTGTCGTCTGCTGGCAGGCCATAGGCCAGCTCATCTGCACCGTCTTCACCTTGCCCAATCGGGGGGCGGTTGATCAGCAGGTGGTGGTGGCCGGTGTTTTCGACCTCGGTCCCGGCGGGCGCCACACCCATGCCCTTTAGCCCAAAGACCACTGTGACCGGCGATGAAACCGTGTCGCCATCCGCGAGATTGGCGAAATAAACAATAGCGTCCGGGTTCGAAGGCGTTGGTCCGCCCGCCATTGCAAATGTGGCAGACGCGCATAAGGCAACTGCGATTGATCTGAGTGTCATATTTCCCTCCCAAGGCCATAAATTTGCCGTCTGCATCATAACACAAATCGATAAGTACCTTGAAAATAAGGTGATTGGCATCGATCTGGCCTGAGAATTAAGACTGTTTCCTCGTTTCCCAAGCGCAAACGATCAGAATTAAAACCCTTATATTATCCCATGTCTGCCAAGTTCTCGCCCAGATTGTACGCAAATGTGATCATCGAAAAGAAGACCTGGGAATGAGAGTATGGACAGACTGACCGAAATGGAGGCCTTTTCCAACGTGGTGGACCAGGGTGGCTTCACCGACGCGGCGAAAAAGATGGGAATCTCCAAATCGGCCGTGTCGAAGCACGTGTCGAGCCTGGAAGCACGGCTGGGCGCACGCCTGTTAAACCGGACAACACGTCGGGTGTCACCGACGGAGATCGGATTGGCGTATTATGATCGAGCGCGGCGGGTGTTGAACGACGCAGGCGAAGCAGATGCGATGGTGACATCGATGCAATCGGCCCCTTCGGGTCTGTTGCGGATCAGTGTTGCCACGGATTTTGGGGTAAACCACCTGTCACCGGTCTTGTCGGGCTTTTTGTCTGCCTATCCCGACATCACAGTGAACATGGTGCTGAACAACCGTTACGTTGAGCTGATCTCGGAAGGGTTTGACGTGGCGGTGCGCATTGGTGAGTTGGATGACAGCACGCTGCGTGCCCGCAAGCTGACCGAAACGGTCAAACGTATGGTCGCGGCACCCAGCTATATCGAACAGTTTGGTCGCCCGCAAAAGATTGACGAGTTGAACGAGCACAAGCTGCTGCATTATTCCAGCCAGTCTTCTGGCAATGTCTGGAGACTGACAGCTCCGTCGGGTGAAAAGCGCCAAGTGCGCACGGCGGGCTGGCTGAGCGTGAATGATGGCCAATCACTGTTGAACGCAGCAATCTCGGGGCTCGGTATCGCTTATCTGCCCAGCTATCTTTATGCCGATGCATTGAAAGCGGGTGAAGTTGTGGACGCGATGCCGACTTTGCCGGACGAAGTGCAAGGCATCTACGCCGTATACCCGCCCGGCCGCTTTACGCAGCCCAAAGTCCGGGCTTTCATTGATTTTCTTGTCGAGTCCTTCAATGAAAAGGGCCCGATGAACTGGTAGAATTCTCCCTGTGGCACCTCACAACCCGCGCTTACTTGCGCGGGTTTTTTTTGGCCAGCGCAAGTTGGTCAGTTAATCAGCAATACCGCCTCGACACGGCGGTTGGTGTCACGTCCTTCGGGGGTAGCGTTTGATGTGATAGGGGCCAGATAGCCCGCGCCGCGCGCTTCCACCCGGTTTCCGTCAATCCCATAGGTTTCGATCAGCCGCGTCCGCACCGCTTGGGCCCGTTCCGTGCTGACGGTGATATTGGCCTGCAAGTCACCAGTATCATCCGTATGCCCGACCAAAGCCAAACGCACATCGGGATTGTCGGACAGATAGTTCGACAGCAGTTCAAGCGACTTGAATGGGCCCTCACCCAGGGAAAACTCGCCAGTTGGAAAATGCAGATCGGCCAGTATGACGTGACCATCACGGATCAGATCAGCCAACAGACCTTGCGATCCGTCCACGGTTTCTTCAATCACCAGCGCTGGCGTAGACGGAGCATCCACAGGGGTCACCCGGATCATTTGCAAGTACCCGTCAGGCGGGTTGCGACTGACCAAAAGGCTCAGCACATCGTCCCCGAGGGCAGCAGACAGAAAGCGATAATCCTGGATGGCCACATACATATCTGGCGTCGGTACAACCTCGGTAGCAAAGCGAAAATCAAACCCACCGCATTCACGCGCTTCGCATTCGAACAGAATCTCATAGCCTTGCGCGATCAATTGATCCCGCAATGGCGCCAGTAATTGCAGTGTTGTGCTGGCACCCGCCTGCAAGCGCCATGTCAGGCGTTCGACCCGGCCCTCGACCCGGCGCACAGGGATTTGGCCGTCAGAAAAAACACCTGTGGGCAAGTCATAGCTGTCCAACGTGCTGGTGCGATCCGACACTTGGCGAGCGCTGGACGGCAAGGTCAGATCCTGTGCCAGAACCGGTTTCGCCAAAAGCGCAAAACATAAAAGAAGAAAGCGGATCATCTGAATTGTGCGTGATACTCTGGGTTCGGGACCATCGCCGTTGCACTGGCGACACGATTGGTCATGTTAAAAAAGCCCGCCACATTGGCAATATCCCAGATGTCGCGATCGCTGAAACCGGCATCGCGCAGGCTCTGTCGGTCCGACTCTTCAACCGACGCGCTGGATGTGGTCATTTTCGCCGCAAAATCCAGCATCGCGCGGTGACGAGGGTTCAGCGGGGCGATTTTGTAGTTCATCACCAGCATTTCACCCAATTCCGGTTCGCCAGACAGTTGACGGACAGCCGCCCCATGCGCAACCAAACAGTAAAAGCATCTGTTGAGGGACGAGACGACAACCGCAATCATCTCGCGTTCCAGTTTGGACAACCCGCTTTCGGCCAGCATCAAATCGTTATACATCGCCGTAAAAGCATTTAGCTTTTCGATATCAAAGGCATAGGCGCGCAATACGTTCGGCACCATCCCAAGTTTTTCGACACAGATGTCGAAGTATTTTTGTGTTTCCGGAGGCAAAGGATCGACCATCGGCAGGTTCAGCGCCGTCGGCATTGTGTCTTGTTTCATATGCCCTCCTTAGACCTGCAAGCGGTAGTGATAGGTTCCAACCAACTCCATCCCAAGCGAACTGTACAGACCGTTGGCCCCAACATTTTCCTGTGTACAGATCACGCTTAGGGTTTTGGCCCCGTTCTCCAGCGCCCAAAAGGCCGCAGCACGCATGGCCCATTTGCCCAAACCCTGGCGGCGATGGTCAGATAGGATTTCCAGCGCATGTACCATCGCAACCCCATCTTGAGCTGCCACAAAACCGGTTCCAGCGGGTTGATCCTTATGCCGTATCAAAAGACCCGTTTTGGGGCCGGCTGCCCGATCCATCACAGCCAGACGTGCAGGGCCAATCCCGCCCCGCGCCCAGATCTCTCGCATGATCGCCAGAGGCTCCCACAACGTGAAAACGGTAACGCGCGGGATCGGTACATCGGTAAGGTGTTCAACCGGGCATGAATAGATATTCACCGGGTCCAGAACCTCATAGCCGCGAATAGCCAGCTGTTCGTCCAGCGCTTCATCCCCGGGCCAGACACAAAACAAGCGTTTTTGGCCCATGCCCAGCATGGCCTGTTCCGCGGCGTCTATGTCTGCTTCTGAGAACGCACCGATCCGACTGGCCGCCGAAACACGCGACCCACCGCCCTCACCACGGCGCAGTCGGAAGGGGCCGTCTTGGATGAATTCAGCCGCAGGCCAGGTGCCGTCAACGATTTTCGACCAGTCTTTACTCAAAGCTCAAGATCTTTCGCCAGTCGCGTGATTGCAGCGTCGATGCGCGCACCTTCGACACCTCTGACCACAACGTTTGCGCCGAAAACGCCGTTGACCTGAAAGGGGTAACACCCAATCGACAGATCCGGAAAATCGTCGGCAAGGCTGCCCAGCGTCGCGGCGATATCGCCCTCGCCCCGATCCACCCGCAGGGTCTGAGACATAAGCGGGCTGCCACCGGTCAGCTTGGGCAGAACACTGGCAACCATGGCTTGGAACACCGATGGGACTCCGGCCATCACATGGACATTGGCGATGGTAAAGCCCGGCGCGGTCGAGACCGGATTCTCGATCAACTCGGCGCCGTCGGGAATACGCGCCATGCGCAATCTGGCCTCATTCAACTCTGATCCCGACTTTGCATAATGCGCCTCAAGCAGCGCACGCGCATCGGCGCGGACATCAATTGGGGTTTCAAAAGCACGGGCGATGCAATCTGCGGTGATGTCGTCATGGGTGGGCCCGATACCGCCGCTGGTAAAGACGTGATCATACGCTTCTGACAGCGCCCGAACCGCGTTTTCGATTGCGGCTGCGTCGTCCGAGACAATCCGAACCTCTTTCAGATCGATCCCCTGCTTGGTCAGTTCCTGCGCCAGAAAATGCATGTTCGCGTCGCGGGTCCGGCCCGACAGGATTTCGTCACCGATGACCAGCATGGCTGCGGTTGGATTGGCCATGGCGCTGTCTCCTCTTGATCGGCTGTTTGGGCAGGTATAGGCCCTTGGCCATGCGATTTGAAACCCCCCTTGTCCCCGCCCGACTGATCCGCCGCTATAAACGCTTTCTGGCCGATTGCACGTTGGAGGACGGACGCGAGGTGACCGCCCATTGCGCCAATCCCGGCAGCATGATGGGGCTGGCGGAAACGGGGCAGAAGATCTGGCTGGAGCCCAATGATGACCCCAGGAAAAAGCTGAAGTATGGCTGGCGCCTGGTCGATCACGAAAACGGGCATTTCACCGGTGTCGACACCTCAGTGCCAAACCGCGCGCTACGCATCGCGCTTGAGGCAGGGCAGATCCCCGAACTGGCTGCCTATGAAACCGTGCGGGCCGAGGTGAAATACGGCGAAAACAGCCGCGTTGATTTCCTGCTGACCCAACCGGGTCTGCCGGACGCCTATGTCGAGGTCAAAAGCGTCACCCTGTCGCGCCAGCCCGGTTTGGCCGAGTTCCCCGACAGCGTCACCGCCCGCGGCACCAAACATCTGGGTGAACTGGCCAAAATGGCTGCGCAAGGCCACCGCGCGATCATGTTGTATCTTGTGCAGCGCACCGATTGTGACCGCTTCGCGCTGGCCGCAGATATCGACCCGGCCTATGCGGCGGCTTTCGACGCAGCAACCGGGGTCGAGCGGATGGTGTGCGGCACGCGCATTTCACCCGAGGGGGTTTGGGTAGTGTCAGACAGTTTTTCTGAATAGACTTCCAAATGAACAAGAATTGATGTCATGGGCAAATATTTTTGGAAACTGAACTCTTGATATTGCATGAGCAAACCTGTGCGGCACGTTCAAATTAAGTTGTGTGAAAAGGTTGGGGCTAAGCCCTACGCATGTCCACCAGAACTCAAGGTCGGCATCTCGCGATCTGCACTCGATGGTGAACTACCACTTAATGGGTTGCGGCATCTGGATGTAAAAGACACCACGGGATGGTACATTTGGGGAGGAACTGAGCTTTCGCAGGCGGAGAATTTCTTTTTACCGATGCACGTTTCGCATCTGAAAGAGAGATGCGCGTTGGCGCTCAAATTTCTACTGCTACCACCCGGATGGCGATTTTTGACAGACGGTTCATATGAAGACATTTGGTTTGACCCATCGCTACTGGTCGCGTGAACACGTTCAATTCGCCGTAATGTGTTTTGACCGTATCCGGCGAAAACCTTGAACAAATGGTCTCTAACGCCATGTAAACGGTAGAAATACACCGCGACTCTGCGCCCTCTGGAACTTTCTGCGCAAGCAGCGTAAATAGCTCATTGCGCGCAACAATTGGAGCCAAGCGTCGATGAAAGAGCATCGTGGCCGTCTGACGAAGGACGGTATCCGCATCTATGAACAGGGTGACTTTGCCGGGATGCACGCGGCAGGGGCTCTGGCGGCGCGCATTCTGGATGATATTGCCGATTACGTCTTTCCCGGCCAGACCACTGGCGCGATTGACGGGATCATCACTCAGATGGTGGAAGAGGCCGGAGCGACCTCGGCCACGATCGGGTACAAGGGTTATGAACACGCCAGCTGTATCAGCGTGAACCATGTGGTGTGTCACGGCATCCCCGGGGACAAGCGTCTGAAAGATGGCGATATTCTGAATATCGACGTGACCGTAATCGTCGACGGCTGGTTTGGCGACACGTCGCGCATGTATGTGGCTGGCAAGCTGCCACGCAAGGCCGAGCGGTTGATCCAAGTGACCCATGATGCGCTGTTCAAAGGCATCGAGATGGTCAAACCCGGCAATACGTTCGGTGATATCGGCCACGCAATTCAGGCCTATGTCGAGGCCCATCGTATGAGCGTCGTGCGCGATTTCTGCGGCCACGGGCTGGGTCGTGTGTTCCACGCACCGCCCAATGTGCTGCATTACGGTCGCCCGGGCACTGGCGCGGTTCTGGAAGAAGGCATGTTCTTTACCATCGAGCCGATGGTCAATCTGGGCCGCCCGGAAACCAAGACGCTGGCCGATGACTGGACGGCGGTGACCCGGGACAAATCTCTATCGGCACAGTTCGAGCATTCGGTGGGTGTGACAGCGGACGGGGTCGAGATCTTTACCTTGTCACCCGGTGGCAAATACCACCCGACCTATTCTTCGTCCTGATCCAGAGCCTGATCCCGAAGAACCTTCAACAGCATCGTCTCGGCCCCCCATGGCGTGACTGCATCATGGATGAATACCGGCGCGCGCCGGGGTTTGGGCTCGGGGCCTGTGGCGGCCTCGGTCTTTTGTGCTGGCACCCAGAAGGGCGGAGTTAAAGCTCGGTCCATGTGCCCAGCTTAGCATGGGTCGTTCAAATCCCCAAAAGTTCTGGCACCTCGGCCATGTCCCGAAAGACCTCGGCCCCCAGATCCGCCAGTTTCTCGCCTCCACCCTCGGGCGCATAGGCCAAACAGCGCATATTCGCGCGCATCGCGGCAGTCACACCACTGACGCTGTCTTCGATAACGACCGGCGCACTGGCGTCGAAATGACGTGCGGCGGTCAGGAACAGGTCGGGATCGGGTTTTGCAGTCTTCAACACATGCGCCGAGAACATCGCATCTTGGAAACGATGCAGCAGGTCGTTTTGCCCCAGGGTAATACCCATCTTTTCGGGGCTGCCATTTGAGGCAACGCAGAATGGCACCTCTTTTTGGTCCAGCGCGGTCAACAGATCAGGCACACCCGGCATCACCGTCACGCCTTGGCGCAGACGACCATAGATAGCGGCATAGATCTGATCGACCCAATCCTTGGGCAGGTCCGCCCCCATCTGGCGCGCGACCTCTCCTGCACCTCGCATGGTGCCGCCCACAAACAGCTGGTAACTATCGTCGATGGTCAGGTTCAGCCCATAGCTGTTGAGGTTCGCGATCAGCACTTGGTTGGTGATCGGCTCACTGTCCACCAGAACACCGTCGCAATCGAAAATCACCAGATCATGCATGAGGGGTCTCCAACTGTTACCGCTCAGCCCTAACCGAGCTTGGGCGTTGTGGCAATTTGAGAAACAGCGACAAATCGCCAGTGTCCGTTTCAGTCTGAAACATCGCGCCACATCAATGAGATATGGGTATCGCCATATTTGCGAATATCGCGCAGATTAAACCCCGGCGGGGCGGCCATCGGGGCGTTTTCTTCCCATACGATCAGGGCGTCACCTGCGACCCAGCCCCCGGTTAATGCGGCCGCGATCGCTTTCTGCCCCAGCCCCTTGCCATAAGGAGGATCCAGAAAGATCAGATCGTAAGGCGCATCGGGGTTGTCACCAAGTTTCAGCGCAGTGCGGCGCAGTAGATTGGTGCTGTCCGCTGCTTGGGTCAGGTCGATATTCTTACGGATCAGACCCTGCGCCACGCGCCCATCATCCACGAACGTCACATGTTCCGCGCCCCGCGACAAAGCCTCAAGCCCCAGTGCTCCGGTGCCCGCAAACAGGTCTAGCACACGCAGCCCATCAAACTCGATCTGATGCGACAACACATTGAACAGGCTTTCGCGCACCCGGTCGGTGGTGGGGCGCAGATGTGCGCCCGCGTCGCCTTTGCCGACCGAAGCCAAAGCGCGGCCACGGAAGTCTCCGGCGATGATCCTCACGCTTTAAGCAGCGGTTTAAGGTCGGCGTCGGGGTCGGCCACAACCGCCGGATCAGCAGTCTTACTGGCGTCGATCAGGCGTTTGCCAACCATATAGGCCCGAGGGTCGTTCATCGCATCAACGGCAATCAACTGGTCACCCCTATAGTACCAGAACGACACGGTCTGGCCCTCGCCCTGACGTGTGACGACACGATCATAACCTGTGTTCAGCCCGGCGATTTGTAACTTGACGTCATACTGATCCGACCAGAACCAGGGCGTGGCCACATAATCCTTGGCCGCACCCAGCATGTTCTGGGCCACGATTTCAGCCTGATCGATGGCATTGGGCACGCTTTCCAGTCGAATGCGTCCCTCTCTATGCGGAAATGAGGCGCAATCCCCCGCCGCCCAGATCGACGGGTCTGAGGTACGGCCATGGGCATCCGTCTTGATCCCGTTGTCCAATTCCAGCCCGGCCAATTCGGCAAGAGCGGTCGAAGGAACGATGCCGACACCGACAACAACAAGATCAACTTCCAACTCTGTTCCATCGGTAAGAACAGCGCCGGTGACCTTGCCGTCATGGCCAACCAAATGGTCCAAGCCGACCCCCTCACGGATATCAGCACCATATTGCGTATGCAGGGTACGGAAGAAATCGCTGGTTTCCGGGGCCGCGACGCGCTGAAGGATGCGATCTGCCATTTCGACCAACGTCACCCTGACCCCACGCTTGGCGCAGACGGCTGCGGCCTCAAGCCCGATATACCCACCGCCCACGATCAGGGCGCGGGCGCCTTCGGTCACAAAGGGACCCATATCATCAACATGGGCCAGATCGCGCACCACATGCACGCCCTCCAGATCGCCACCGATTGCAGCGGGCAGGCGTCGTGGCTCGGACCCGGTGGTAAGCGCCAGTTCGTCATAGGAAATCACCTCACCCGCGACGGTCACGGTCTTGGCCTGCGGATCAATATCAGTCACGGGCTGACCAAGGCGCAAGGTGATGTTGTTTTCCGCGTAAAAGCTTTCGGGTCGCAGAAACAGACGCTCCAGCTCCATTTCACCAAGCAGATAAGCCTTGGACAAAGGTGGGCGCTGATAGGGCAAATGAGGCTCGGCCCCGATCAGGGTAATTTCGCCATCGAACCCGTCCTTGCGCAATCTGGCAACCAGCGATGCTCCGGCCTGTCCGGCCCCGATCACAACAAAATGGCTCATGTGTCTCTTACCCTGTCAAATTCACGTGGTCTCATTCACAGGAACACCTATATTGCGTCGCAACACAACTCTGCAAATCCAAACAACAGGAGCTGAATAATGATTTCCAGTGGAGACACACTTCCCGATGCCACATTGACCCAATTGGGTGCAGAAGGGCCGGAAGAGGTTCGGATTTCAGACAAGACCAAAGGACGCAAAGTGGTGATCTTTGCTGTTCCGGGCGCGTTCACCCCAACGTGCCACTCGGCCCATGTGCCCAGCTTTATCCGCACGAAGGATCAGTTTGACGCAAAGGGCGTTGATGAAATCATCTGCATCTCGGTCAACGATCCTTTTGTCATGAAAGCCTGGGGCGAAGCGACCGGTGCTGCAGATGCGGGTCTGACTATGCTGGCCGACGCGACGTCTGAATTCACCAAAGCCATTGGTATGGATTTTGACGCACCGCCTGCGGGGTTGATCGCACGCTCCAAGCGCTATGCGATGCTTGTCGAAGACGGCAGGGTAACTGCATTGAACCTGGAAGAAAGCCCGGGCGCATGTGAGATTTCGGCAGGCGAAGGTCTGCTGGCGTCAATCTAAGCCCCGGCGGCGCGGCAAATTTAACTTGCAGCGGTTCTTTGGTATGCAAGTATCAAAGTGATGCAAACCGGAGAACCGCGAATGAAACTCAAGTTTATTGCGTTTGGCCTGGTCAGCGCTGGCACCTTGGCCGCATGCGGGCCCGCCCCGACCCCTCAGCAACAAGCCGCGCGTCAGCACGAGATCGCATGCCTAAGCGGAACGCTTGGCGGCGCTTTGATCGGCGGGGCGATTGGAAATCAGTTCGGCGGTGGATCCGGCAAAGCAATTCTGACTGCCGCAGGCGCTGCTGCCGGTGGGGTCAGCGGTCAACGTTACGCTTGCTGAGGAGAACCCGGATGAAATACGCAACCGCAATTCTGGTGTTTTTGGGTCTTGCAAGCGCTGGCGCAGCCGAGACAACGGCCGAGTTGAACGAAGCCGAATTGAAGGCCATCGACACAAACAATGACGGCTTCCTGTCCAAAGACGAATTCGACGCGTTTTCCGACTATGCGTTTCAGGAAATGGATGACGACAAGAACGGCACGCTGGGTCAGGCCGAAGCGACAAAATTTCTGGACATCAAGCAATTCCAAAAGGTTGACCGAAACAACGACAGCGTTATTTCTCGTGAGGAATACAACAATCAGATGAACGCTGACTTTCAGGCAGCGGATCAAGACGGAAACGGCCGGCTGGATTGAGCCCCGGTATTTTGACGGGAGTGTATTATGAACAAATGGATCGGCCTCGGGGCCGTGTTGTGTTTAGCAGCCTGTGACGTGCCTCAGGCGCCGACTTTTGTCGGTGCCGACGGGCAAACGCGGATCGAGATCAATCCCAGCGGCTTGACCTGTTTTGAAACCCGGTGCCTGGATATTGATCCCCGTGCGCGCAGTGTACGGTCGATCGGAAATCGCACCACGCGCATACCCGGCAACATCGATGTTAGCAGCGGCTCCGTCACACCCGCTGAATTCCGTCAAATGGCACAGGTTGCTCTCTTGGCCGGCGGGCAAGGGTCACAATCGGATCGCGACTAAACCAGCGCGTCCATCTTGCGTGCCAGTTTGGCGTCCAATGATGACAACCCACCCACATCGTGGGTGGACAATGTGACCTCAACCGTCTTGTAGACGTTGAACCATTCGGGATGATGGTTCCACTTCTCGGCCCAGATCGCCACTCGGGTCATCCATCCGAACGCGTCAACGAAATCATCGAACGTAAAGGTCTTGGTCAGGGCATCTCGGTCTTCGACCATCATCCAGCCATTTCTGAATAGCGGGTCCAGCAAAGGGCCACGCGCCTCGGTCGACAAGAGTTCACTCATTGCTGTTCCTCCGGGTTTGCCTTTCTAAACGGGCCGTAATCCGTCAGGATTTCGATCTCTTCCCCCACAGCTTGGGCTTCGGCGTCCAGATATTTTCGGATCGCATCCGCAAATCCCGCGTCACCAACCCAGTGAACGCTATGCGTCAGTGTTGGCAAATAGCCCCGCGCCAGCTTGTGTTCGCCCTGCGCCCCGGCCTCGACCCGTTTCATGCCCTGGGCGATGGCGAAATCGATGGCCCGATAATAGCACAGTTCGAAATGCAGACAGGGATGATGTTCTACGCACCCCCAATAGCGACCGTAGAGGGTTTCTCGCCCGATGAAGTTCAGCGCGCCAGCAACCGGATATCCGTTGCGTTCCGCAATCACCAAAGCCATGTCTTCGGCCATGGTTTCATGGGCGATATCAAAGAATTGCCGCGTCAGATAAGGCGCGCCCCATTTGCGTGCACCGGTATCCTGGTAAAAGCGCCAAAACGCGTCCCAGTGTTCTGGGCGCAGGTCGTCTCCGGTCAGAGTGTGGATCTGGCCGCCAAACGCGGGGGCCTGTTTACGCTCTTTTCGGATGTTCTTCCGCTTGCGCGACGACAGCGCTGCCAAAAAACCATCGAAATCGGCATAGTCTTCGTTCAACCAATGAAACTGTTGCGACTGGCGATGCATCAACCCCATCTGCACGCCCGCAAGCGCTTCGGCCTCGGTGCAAAACGTGGCATGGAGCGACGAAACCTGGTTCTCGGCCGCCAGTTGCACTGCGCCCTGCACAAGCGCTGACATGCCCACCACGTCATAACCCGGTCGCACCAGAAAGCGTCGTCCTGTGGCGGGTGTAAAAGGCACCGCTATTTGCAGCTTGGGATAGTAGCGACCACCCGCGCTTTCATAGGCATGGGCCCAGCTGTGATCGAAGATATACTCACCCTGACTGTGGCTTTTGGCATACATCGGTGCGGCGCCAATCAGCATCCCGTCAAGATAGGCTGTCAGATATTGCGGCTGCCAGCCGGTGCCACGCCCGACCGAGCCGCTTTCTTCCAGCGCCATCAGAAACCGGTGCGTTGTAAACGGATCCAGCGGGCGTCCGCCCTCTGCGGCCTCGGGACAGGCGCAACTGTCCCAGTCCGCCGCCGAAATCTGCGACAGCGAGCTCAGAATCCGAACTTCGACTTGTGATTGATCCATGTGCCCTCAACGCCCTGGCTATTATCTGTGGCCGAGGCAAATCGGTTCAAGCCGAATGTTCGGCCAGATACCCTTCGAATGTCACATTATCGGCAACCAGACGCGCCTGTGCCTCTTCTTCGGGCGAGCGGATCGTCCAACACAGGATCGGAACGCCTCTTGCCTTCAGCTCGGCCACCCGCGGGCGCGAGAGATCTTTGGCCTCGTGGCTGATGAAACTCGCGTGAGCCCGGTCGAAATCCGGGATACCACGCAAGTGGTCACAGACGGCTTCAGGCAACAGCTCGACCTTGGGCTGATAGGAACACGTCACAATACCGCGCGGGATGTCCGGAGCCAGACGGGCCAGTTCGACAACACTGTGCGGGTTGAAGGACATCAGCGCCACAGGCCCCTGATACCCTTGCAGGGCCCGCACCGTCGCGGCCTCGAGCGCGCCGATATTCGGCCCCATCGCACCGTCCTGATCCTTAAGCTCGATCAGCAACGGCACGCGCCCCGCCACAAGAGTCAGCACGTCTTCCAGGCTGGGAATACCCGCGCCGTCCCCTTTCAGCAGGGCCGTTTGTTGCGCCTGCCGTGCCGGGATTTGCTGGATCGGGCCAGGCTGGCCGGTCAATCGCGTCATGTCATAGTCGTGAAAGACCATTGCCTGCGCGTCCGAGGTCAGCTGCAGATCAATCTCAATCCCATATCCGGCCTCAATCGCAGCCTCGATTGCGGTCCGGCTGTTTTCCGGGCGCGCGTTTTCGATATCGTGCAAGGCACGATGCGCAATCGGTACCGAGAGGAAGGCCTCTGGCAGCGCGGGTCTCATTGGACTTCGAAAATGCCTTCGATTTCAACCGCCACACCCAATGGAAGTGCTGCTGCGCTGACAGCGGAACGGGAATGGCGACCGGACTCGCCCAGCGCTTCGACCAGAAAATCCGAGGCTCCGTTGATGACTTGAGGCTGTGCGGTGAAATCCGGGGTCGAGTTCACAAAACCGGTCAGTTTGATCACACGCACCAGCTTGTCGATGTCACCCCCACACGCCGCTTTAACCTGAGCCAACAGGTTGATCGCACAGGTTCTTGCGGCTGAGGCACCGGCCTCGACATCCATCGTGTCGCCCAGCTTGCCTGTGATGAGTTCACCATCCATCGAGATCTGGCCCGAGACATAAACGATGTTCCCAACGCGCACGAAAGGCACATAATTCGCCGCCGGAGCAGGCGCATCTGGCAAGTTGACGCCCAGGCTTTCCAGTTTTGCTGCAATGCTCATGTCTTGTTCCTCTTCCTCGCCAAGTTCGACTCGGGCGGACGCTAACCGGGAAGCGCCTAATCGGAAAGCGGGAAATGCAAATCTGCCGTCAAAGTGACACTCTGAGCATGAGTTCACTCATTCTTGATGCTGCAAGTTGGTCTCACTTTACGACAAACCCTTAAACGCGTTAAACGCAAGGAGTTTCAATTCACACTTGGAACGTTTATGTGACCTCGGATTGCGCCTTTGCGCGGCAAGCCTATTATTGTTTGAATGACCGGCATCGTAAGACCGGGCTTTTTTGGAGTGGCAGGAACAGTGTCTCGTCTCAGTCTTCTGAAAACCCTGATGGTGCTGTCCGTCGCGACCTTTTTGTCTGCCTGTGCCAGCCAACCCGCAGACGAAGCTGCTCGGGGCGAAGTATTTGACCCTTACGAAGGCGCCAACCGCTCGGTTCATAAGTTCAATCTGGGTGTTGACCGGTTTCTGTTCCGCCCGGCGTCAAAGGGCTATGTCAAAATCGTCCCGGATCCGATGGTGACCAGCTTTAGCACCTTCGCGGAAAACATCTCGCTGCCCGGGCAGGCGATTGACTATCTGTTGCAGGGCAACCCCAAACAGATGGGCAACGCGCTTCTGCGCTTTGTGATCAACATGACCGTTGGTGGCCTGGGCTTATCCGCGCCTGCTGACGAATTGAACCTGCCACCTGTGGATACCGATTTCGGAGAAACGCTTCACGTTTGGGGATTTGGGGAAGGCGCGTATGTCGAGCTGCCTTTCTATGGTCCCTCAACCACTCGCGACGCGGTGGGCGTAATCGTCAATTTGTTCTCGAATCCCATCAACTTCACCCCAGTGCGGCCCGCCGACAATTTGGGCGTCTATGCCGAAGTTGTAAGACGCATGGGCGACCGTGGTCGGTTTTCAGATACGGTCGACTCGATTTTGTACGACAGCGCAGACAGCTACGCCCAGGCGCGCCTGATTTATCTACAAAATCGTCGGTTTGAACTGGCGAGAGATGATGAAGACTCCTATTTGGGTCTATATGATGACCCATATGCCGATATTGGCACCGACCCTGTCAGGGACCCTTTCCTAGACCCTTACGAGGACCCCTATGCCGAATAATGTTTTGAACAGACGTCAATTTGTTTCGACCTCATTCGCTGGTCTAGCGGCGACACTGCTGCCCCTTCCCGCCTTTGCTTTGACTGAGGCAGAGGCCACGCAGCTGGTGAATTCAGTGGTCGCCGACATCACCCGCGTTATCGATTCCGGTAAATCCGAAAACGCGATGCTGCGCGATTTCGAACGGATCTTCGTGGAATACGGTGATGTGCCTATCATGGCCCGCTATGCGCTCGGTGTTGAAGCTCGCAGCGCGTCCAATGCTCAGATGCGTCAGTTCACCAAGGCGTTTCAGGGTTACATCTCGCGCAAATACGGTCGTCGTTTCCGCGAGTTCATCGGTGGCGAAGTTACCGTTCTCAATGCACGCAAAATCAAAGCGGGTTACGAGGTTAGAACATCAGTGAAACTGCGCGGCTCGGCACCGTTCGAGGTGACGTTCCTCGTTTCCGATAAATCGGGCCGCGGTAAGTTCTTCAACATGTTCATCGAGGGTGTGAACCTGCTTTTGACCGAAAGAACAGAGATCGGGGCCCTGCTGGATGCACGCAAAGGCAACCTCAATCAGTTGATCAAAGATCTGGATTCAATCGGTTAGGGTTTCCCGCCCTGATGCGCGACCAGAGCCGCGAGGCGAGACTGGACGGGTCAGGGCACATAGCTGCGCACCAACGCGCCTGCGATCAGTGCCCATCCATCGGCAATCACAAAAAACGCCAGTTTGAATGGCAGCGCAACAGTGGCTGGCGGCACCATCATCATGCCCATAGACATGAGCACAGCCGCGACAACCAGATCGATGATCAAAAACGGCAGAAAGACCAGAAACCCGATCTGAAAGGCGCGTGCAATTTCCGAAAGCATGAAAGACGGCATCAAAACCGAAAGCGGGGCGTCCGGGGTCGGCTGCAGGGTGTCGCCGTTTGGACGCAAGGCAGCCATCGCCTGGAATGTATCCGCATCCAGCCGCGCAGCCATGAACTCACGAAACGGCACCATCGCCCGCGTCAACGCGGGCTCTACCTCCAGCGTTTCTTCAATCATTGGCTGGATGCCGGTGACCCAGGCTTCGGTAAATACCGGCTCCATGATGAAATAGGTCAGGAACAGCGCAAGGCTGACAATCAACATGTTCGGCGGTGATTGCTGCAAACCAATCCCTTGCCGTAAGATCGAAAGGACCGTGATCAGAAACGGGAAACAGGTGATCATGATCGCCAAACCCGGCGCCAGGCTGAGCACCGTGATCAGCAGGATCAACTGTATTGATCGGGCCGAGATGGACCCGCCCTCGCCCAGCGACACGGACAGTTCTTGCGCAACCGCATGTGACGGCGTCATCAACAGCGCCAGAACCGGTAGCCAGGCCAGCAAGCGCATTATCCGATCCCGTTTTGAAGATCTGAGATTTCGGTCAAACGTACTGCCAGTTGACCGGCTTGGTCCCCCTCCACTTCTCCAGCAAACCTCTGGCGACGAGTTGATCACCAACATAGAGATCGACAGGATCCTCGATCCGCTTGTCCAGGGTCAGAACCGCGTTCTCACCCATGCTCAACAGATCTCGGATCAAAGGGCGCGCGCGGCCAACGGATACC
Source organism: Ruegeria sp. HKCCA6707 (assembly GCF_013033515.1). GTDB lineage: Bacteria > Pseudomonadota > Alphaproteobacteria > Rhodobacterales > Rhodobacteraceae > Ruegeria. The sequence goes on from NZ_WQEG01000002.1 coordinate 441,805, forward strand.
GTTACCTCAATTGGGATGGCCTCGAACGGGTTGGGTTTGTCCTGGGTTGTGTTTTGCGAGTCAGTCATGGGTCAAAGCCTCTATTACTTCAAACAGATAGGCGTCAAAAGCCGCCGCGATGGTGGACAGCAACGCGATGTGATCAATCTCGCGACGCTCCTGCCCGACCTGTAATGCTGCCTGCCCCGGCATCAGACCGGGGTCTTCGACGACCTGAGCTTTGGAGGGCAGACCTTCTGGCAGCAAGTCATCGATCAGCGCGGCTGTTCCCTGAGGCACGCGCAATTGAATGGGTTGCGCGATTTGGTTGCGCGCCATCTCAACAAGCTGTTCGATCAGTCTGCGCGCAAAACTCTGATCCAGCGCTTCCGGCAAAACCGTCTGGACCAGGCTTTCGAACATCGGTTCAAGCGAAACGGTCATCCGTGTCAGCGCTTCGTGATAGGTGAACGACACATCCGACAAGGCCGCTGACAAATCGCCCGTAAGCTTGTCGCGGCCTGCGTCCTGAGCTTGAGTGGCGTCGTCCCAACCAGCACCATATCCGCGCTCGAATGCGATCAGGCGCTGTTCCTCCAGTGCTTCTTCATCCAGAAGATGCAACGCACTGCCACCAACCTGAGTGGTGAAATCCTCGAGAAGATGCGCAATCGACATCAGGCCGTCTCCTCGCTTTCCTCAAGCCAACTGCACAGTATCTCGACCGTTTCTTCCTGCTTGTCTCCAATCATCGAGCGCAAACGGTCGACGGCATCGTCACTGCGTGCCTCGGACAACGCTGGAACATTCTGAGCCGGCTGTCCTGGCAAAGCCGTGAATTCCTGCCCATCATCTGCCGCTATCTCACCAACCAGCGGCGCATTGCCGGTGTTCGCTGTGGCGGGAGATGGCAAAGCCGGGGCTGCCTGATTGGTCAGGATCGGTCGGATCACGAACAGAGCCAAAACAAGGGAAACAAGCGCCAAAACCGCCATCTGGATCAGGGACATCACGTCCAGGTGGATGTTCTGCCACAGCGAAGAAGCCACCAGGGTTCCAGCCGGTTCGACCACCGGCAGGTCCAGCGATTTGAGGGTGATCACATCGCCCCGCTCGGCGTCGTACCCAACGGCCGAGGCCACCAGTTCTTCCAACGCGTCAAGTTCAACCTGCGGCATCGGCTCGAACCCCGCCTCGGTCTGTATACCATTGACCAGCACCGCAACGGTCAGCCGCTTGATGGCGCCGGGTGCCCGATGAACCTCGAGTTCGGTCTCGGACACCTCATAGTTCACGCGTTCACGGGTTTGGGTCGCCGTCGAGTTGGATTCGTCCCCTCCGGCACCATCACCATCTGGCAGGTTCGACGCGACCGTCACCTCAGACGACTGGTTGCGCGCGCTGTCCGAGCGTTCTTCGACATCGGTGCTGATCGCCACCCGGCTTTGTGGATCAAACCGCCGTTCACGGATCGATTCAGTTTCGGTCACCGTATCGACGCTGACCTCGACCACCGCGTTTCCTGCGCCAACCCGCGCCTCGACCAAACGCAAAACGCGTTCGCGCAACTGGCGCGCCTTTTCATCCGCGCTATCCCCGGCCACTGGATCATCCTGCGCACCGATCACTGCGCCGCTCGAATCGATCACGGCAACGTTTTCGGGGGTCAAGCCGCTGACAGCCGAAGAAACAAGAAATCGGATCGCTTTGGCCTGGTCGCCAGTGATCTGCGCGCCCGACGCCGCCAGATAGACCGAAGCAGTCGGGGTCACACTGCGCTGAAACGGGTTGGCGGTGCCATTGGCGATATGCACCCGCGCCTGACTGACATGAGGGCTTCCGACGATGGTTCTGGCCAGCTCGCCTTCTTTTGCGCGCCAATATGCGGCGTCAAACATCTGCGAGGTGGTGCCAAACCCACTAAGGGAATCAAGCAGCTCGTACCCGCGGCTACCATTTGCGGGCAATCCTTCACTGGCCAATGTCATCCGCAGCTCATCCCGCTGCGTGCTGGGTACGTAGATCGACCCGCCGCGAATCTCGTAGGCGACCCCTCTTTGATCCAGCGAGCGCACGATGTCGCCAGCGGCCCCGCTTTCCAACCCAGCATAAAGCAGGGTCATGGAGGGCGCCGTCACCAGACGCGACATGCCGAGGATTCCCAGAAAAACCAGCACGACAGCACCAGCCACGATTATTTGTTTACGCCTGTCCAAACTTGCCCAGACAGTTCCGATCTGCTGCACGCTCACCTCCGACTCGCCGACATTCTGTGCGGCACGTCCCTTGTTTGAACGATTGCCCTTAACAATCGGTTAGTCCCTGCGGGGTTATGACAAGGGCCAGACGCATGGATGAGGATGTCATGACCGACGCGACCGCAGATGAGGCAGAAGCCCCTAAGAAATCGGGGAAATTGGGAATGATCCTTGGGGTGATTCTGGCTCTTGCCGGTGCGGCTGGCGGATTCTTCGCGACGACCGCAGGTCTGCTGCCTTACGGATCGGAAAAACCCGAAGATATGGCCAAGACCAAGGATGAAAAAAAGGACGTCAAAGCCCTGCCAGATGTTGGTTTCGTCGACCTGCCTCCGGTGATCGTTTCGGTGAACGCTGGCGATTCGCGGCATTTGAAGTTTCACGCTCAGCTTGAGGTGAACGCCGACTACATGGCGGATGTGGAAAAGATGCAGCCGCGAATCATGGACGTTTTGAACAACTACATGCGGGCCGTCGAACTGACTGATCTTGAGGATTCGCTGGCCCTGATGCGCATTCGCGGCCACCTGCTGCGCCGCATCGCCATTGTCGTCGGAGAAGGCCGCGTTCGCGACGTTCTCGTGATGGAATTCGTATTGAATTAGGAGACAAAGTTGGAACTGATTGCGGATATTCTGCTGGTCGCCGGTGCGCTTGGAGCGGGTCTGTACTGCTTTGTTCTGGCGCGCCGTCTGAAACGGTTTACCGATCTCGAACAAGGTGTAGGAGGGGCTGTTTCCGTCCTGTCGGCGCAGGCTGATGAGTTGAAAACCTCATTGGACTCAGCCCGCGCGGCATCAGATCAGTCGGGCGCTGCGCTGCAGGAGTTGACCCAACGTGCCGAGGCTGTTGCTCAGCGGCTCGAACTGATGATGGCGTCGATGCACGATCTGACGCCCGAACACTCTCAAGCTCAGGTGGAACAGACCGAAACGCGAAACCCCAAGGTGTCGCAGACAGTGTCTAATTCGAACGACACAGTCGATCCTGCTGCGCCGGAAAAGCCTGAGAAACCGGTCGGTTCGACAGAAATTGAGAGATCTCCGGGCGGGCTGATGTTCTTTCGCCATGCCAAACCTCAGGCGGGGCCAGCGAAATGATCCCGGTCGCTCCCAACAAACCACGGCCACGCGGTGGCGTTTTGGCAGTCATCGCGCTTTTGATGCTGGGATCAGCCGCCATTCGGGTCGGTCTGGAGGCAGGGCCCGCGCTGGCAAGGGGGGTGGACCCGGATCAGATGGACCCCAAGCCCGAGGCGCCCGCAAGCACCACAGCCGCTGAATTGCAGCTGTTGCTGAGCGAGCTTCAAGCCCGCGAGAAAGACCTCAAACTACGCGAAGAAGAAATCCAGAATACCGAACGGGCGCTTGAGATCGCAAACGACGCAATTGAAACCCGCCTGGTCACGCTTGAACAGGCCGAAGAAGCGCTGCGCGAAACACTTAGTCTGGCCGACAAGGCCGCCGAGAAGGATCTTTCGCGCCTGACAGAGGTTTATCAGAACATGAAGCCCAAAGACGCCGCCGCTTTGTTCGAGACCATGGATCCCGTTTTCGCAGCAGGTTTTTTGGGCCGGATGCCCGCCGATACAGCCGCAGGTGTCATGGCCGGGCTAAGCCCCGAGGCCGCCTATACAATCAGCGTCGTCATGGCTGGCCGTAACGCGCGCGCGCCGCAGGAATAGGCACCATGGTTTCCCCTCACGCACTTCAAAACACCGGAGATTTCTCATGATCGGCATTGTTGGAATCGTCGTTATTTTCGTCATGGTTTTCGGCGGCTATCTGGCTGCGGGTGGCAAGATGACCATCATCATGAAATCACTGCCGTTCGAGATGATGATGATCGGGGGGGCCGCTGTCGGTGCCTTTTTGATCAGCAACGACATGAGCGCCGTCAAACACACCGCAAAGGATATCGGCAAGGTTTTCAAGGGACCGAAATGGAAACCCGATGACTATCGTGACCTTTTGTGCCTGCTGTTTTCGCTGATCCGTATCGCGCGCGCCAACCCGGTGGAGGTCGAACAACATATCGAAGATCCCCAAAGTTCGAGCCTGTTTTCGGCCTATCCCAAAATCCAGGCCGACAAGGAAGCCGTTGATCTAATCTGTGATACCATGCGGTCGGCGTCGATGAACTATGACGATCCCCATCAGGTTGAAGAGGTGCTGGAAAAACGGATGGAGGCCAATTTCCACCACGCACTGCATTCCAGCCACGCCCTGCAAACGATGGCCGATGGCTTGCCTGCCTTGGGAATCGTTGCCGCGGTTCTGGGTGTTATCAAAACAATGGGTTCGATCGATCAACCGCCCGAAGTATTGGGCAAGCTGATCGGCGGGGCGCTGGTTGGCACCTTTTTGGGGGTCTTTCTGGCCTATGGTCTGGTCGGCCCCTTTGCGGGAAAGGTGAAGGCTGTCGTTGAGGAAGACAACCATTTCTATCAGCTCATCAAGGAAGTTCTGGTTGCCAATCTGCACAACCACAACGCCGCTATGTGCATCGAGGTTGGGCGGCAAAATACACCAACTCATAACCGTCCCGGCTTCTCGGAGTTGGAAGAGGCGCTGAAAGAGCTCAAGCAGGCGGCGGCATGATATTCCGGCTGATCGCGATATTTGCTGTCTGTCTTTTTGCCGCTGCCGCGAAAGCTCAGGAAATCCCAGTGCGGTCGGGCGAGCATGAGGGTTACACCCGCCTTGTCCTGCAGGTACCGCAGGGCACGGATTGGCAGCTGTCTCAGCGTCAAGACGGGGCATCAGTATCGGTTGATCTTACGGACGTGACATTTGATACGAGCCCAGTATTTGACCGCCTTTTCCAAAACCGTTTGTCAAAGCTGACCCAACCCAAACCGGGCGGGCCCCTGGAACTGGAATTTGCCTGTGACTGCATCGCTTCGGCGTTCTTGCATCGGCAAACCATGATCGTGATCGACATCGCTCCGGGAGAATTTGTGCCTCCGCCCACAGCGGATATCTTTGATTTCACAGAGAATTCAGTGGTTGAAAAACCGCCTTTTCCAATCTCTGAGGCCCTCGCCCTACCGTTGCGGGACCTGAATGCCCCCAGCTTTGAAGCACAGTTAATGGAACGGGTCCTCCAAGGTGCGGACCGAAGCGTTGTTGATCTGGACATTGCAGGAGTCGGTCGCCGCGATTCAGTAAGCGATTTGTCTCTGCTCTTGCCGAACTCGCTGCCTGAAAACATCCGGCTTTCTTCGGTGCTGGACGATGTTGAAGGGTTGGGAGACCTCCGGCTGGACGCGCTGGATCCGGTTCCGGTTTGCCTGACCGATGCAGATCTGGGTTTTGACGACTGGTCAACCGAACAGCCTTTTGTCGAACAAGTCGCAAATCTGCGTGCCGGCTTGTTTATGGAGTTTGACAAGGTCGATCAGGAGCGGGCGATACAGCTAGCAAAACTTTATGCCTATTTCGGGTTTGGCGCTGAAGCGTTGCATTTGCTCGATCTTACGGGTTCAGACACCTCGGATGGTGAACTAGTGGCTGCCATCGCGCGTATCATGGACGAAGAACCAGCCCGCGCGCCAGGGCCGTTTGACGGGCAGCAAAGATGTGACTCCGACTCTGCGCTGTGGGGCCTGTTGTCCGAAGGCCAGTTGGCCCCCGATGCGAATTTGGATGCGATTGAGCAATCCTACTCAAAGCTGCCACTCCATCTTCGCAAACATCTGGGACCAAGATTGTCTGAGATTTTGGTGGAAGCTGATGAATTGGAGGCCTCGCGCCGTGTGTTGCGCGCCATCGAGCGGGGCGAAGCAAAGCCGGGCCCGGATGTCACGCTTGCCAAGGCGGAAATAGCCCAGGCGGAAGGAGAACAGGAACGCACAGACGCGTTGTTGACAGAAGTTGTCACCACAGCCGAGGCCGGAGAAGATGCACCGCTGGCGCTGGCGCGATTGATCGAAAAACGCTGGTCTGATCGGGGTACGATCGCACCAAAAGAAGTGGAATTGGCCGCTACATATGAGGTTGAACTGCGCCGGTCCAAGATGGGGCCGATGATGGCGCGGGCGCATGTTCTGGCCCTGGCTCTGAGTCAAGATTTCGCCACGGCTCACAAACGTTTAGACGCTGCACCAGATGACAAAGACTGGCAGCGCACACGTCATCAGGTTCTGGATCTTGTGACTGAGCGGGCAGATGATATCACCTTTCTGGGACGTGCGCTGAACATGAGCGCCGCCGCGCATAAGAAATTGCCGCAGAGATCTGCTGCATCCATTTCTGCCCGCCTGGTCGAGCTGGGCTTTCTCAAGCGCGCGGCTGAGATAACTGCGACGATCAATACCACCAATGCCGAAGATGCAAACAGAAGGTTACGCGCGCGTATCTACTTGGATGAGGGATCTCCCAATCAGGCGCTGCTTACGCTTTCGCGCGATGAATCAGACGAAGCGCGGCTATTGCGGGCAGAGGCCATGAATCTGGGCGAGAATTATGAAGGCGCGGCGCAGGTTCTGCAGGACTTGGGTCAAAGCGAGAGCGCTGCGCGCTATCTCTGGCTTTCGGGCGCGGCGGTTGAGGATCTGCCGGAGACCAGCGAGCCATATCGCAATCTATCGCGATTGAGCGCGGCTTTGGCGACACCGATGCGACGCGCGTCGGATACACCGCTCGCCGATTCTGAAGCTTTGTTGAAACAGAGTGACGCGACTCGCAGTCAGATCTCTGAGATGTTCACTCTATTGGACGATTTACACAGGTCAGATGAGGCTGTGTTGGAATAGCGGGGAAAGCTTTTTTGTCTCTAATACGGGAAATAATTCCGTTATTTTCTGATCGGTCATATTCCAGGCGGATCGTAAATAAGATGTGCGAGGTCGGAAAACCGGGTTTGTTTTGAAGGTAGAGACAACACGGTCGCGCAGATCTGAGAGGCTCTGGTCCGGCCTAACACGGGCACGGCAAATTCATTGTATTTGGCGACAATTTCATCCCGGCCAAGCGGCTCTTCTGCTCCGCCACGGGCGTTGATGTCGCCGGACTCATAGACCTGACCGTCATTCGTCTTCAGCTCGACATCGGCCCATCGGCCCAAAGGGAACCGCGCGTTGTGGCGGTCACGTTCAGAAACGGTGATCCGCTGGACAAGCTTTGCCACCGACGGGTCTGCCAGCCCGGCGCCCGAGATATGTTCGACACCAATGCGACCGTGCACAGCGTGGGCGGCCACCGCAAAAGGCAGCGAGTATTGTGCCTGCGATGTTGTCTTTGGCATACCGGGGAACAGGCGGGCGGCCTCATGAAAGCTGAAGACTCTCAGTTCTTTGATCTGCTCATGAGACAGATCATGTTGCTGCATCAACTGGCGTACTCCGTCAATCGCAGCATGGGCCCAGCGGCAGATCGGATAGGGTTTGATATACTGATCGTCGATCAGCCAATCCGAACCCAGATCCGACCAAAACTGTGCGACATCATCGTCTTCAAGCGTGATGGCAGGTGCACCGGTAAACCCACGCTCTGCCAGAACTGATGCAGACAGGCCCACCATTGCACCCCATCCAGATCCGTCATGCAACATTGTTGGGTTTGCGATCTCGCGCATCATTTGACTGCGCGGACCATGATATTCAGCGATCCCCAGAGCATGGCGCAACTGATCTGGGGTCTGCCCGCGCAGCCGCGCAGCCATGGCCGCCACTCCCAGCGCGTTCCAAGCTCCTGATGTGTGATAGTCGCTGACGCTGTGATGCAAAGCCAAACCCGCGCGCCCGGCAATCTCGTAACCTATTGTCATGGCGGCCAAGGCCTCGGGCCCGCTCAATTCTGGTCGCTGCTCAGCCAAAGCGGCCAAAGCTGGCACGATTGCAACACCGATATGACCCTTGGTGGGGTTGTATCCGTCATGAGCGTCGAGGTTGTCAGTCTGCGTCGCTGTCGCGTAGGCCGCCCCCGCCAAACTGACCCGGCGCCCATCGAACAACATGCCTGCTGAAAATGCTGGATCGGAACTGACGTAGAGCAATGCCGCTGTGTCGCGCGCGATCACACCAGCCTCCATCGGGGCCGCACCGATCAGGACACCCAGCGTATCGAGAAAAAGCAAAGCTGCGGTTTCTAGCGTAGACTCCGGTATCGCATTGGTTGGAGTATTCAGCGTCAGCTCGGCGACGCGGCCAAACGTATCGTTCATGATCAAACCCCCAAACAAGTGCATGTACAGGAATTCAGCCACAGGACCGGCCGGGAATATGATCTGATCCCGACGTGAAATGTCGAGAACCGCGCGGATTAGACGAAATAGACCCGAAAGTCTGACAAATTCAGGCTCTGAATCAGCAAATTTGTGCTCAATGACAAAAAACGCGCAAAGACGTGAATCCGTTTGGGTTGAATTGCCAAAATCTCACTCTTCATTGAGGTAAGACACGCAAAAATGCGCGCACGCGAAGTCGAATAACGACGGGACAGGCTGTTTGGGTATCGGCAAATCAAGTGTCGAAACTGACGGTATTCTTGAAAAAGTTCCACAAATGTTCTATATTTGTTCCTGTGTGGAACGGAGGTATTCGAGCGATGACAAATGCTGCCCGTCAAAGCTGGTTCGATGCACCCAGCAACGACTACCACCTGTTACCGGTCACCGACCGGCAAATGCGCTATGCCCGTGCCATTGCAGAAAAATCAGCTCTGGATATCCCGGTTGAGGCGCAACGCGATCGGAAGTCCATGTCTGCCTGGATATCGGCTCATAAACCGGAAGATACGTCACCGTTTGCGAACTACCCAACAGGCAAACAGATTGCTTTTGCGGAACGTATCTCTCGCAGCAAACGGCGACCGATCCCTGCGGAATGCTTCAAAGACAAGCAGCTGATGTCGCGCTGGATCGATCAGAACAAATAGATCTGCTTCGCTTCTTTCAATGATTGTGTTCGCGAGAATAGATAGCAACAGCCGCCGCGACGAACATGCCCAGCAGGATGTAGCCCGTCACCGCTTCGGCCACGGCCAACCCGCGGCACAGACCGGTTGGAGACATGTCGCCATACCCGACTGTGGTGAAAGTAACATAAGAGAAGTACAAAATGTCTGCCGGTCCACCCGCGCCAACGACGCAGTTGTCGTTATAGCCAAACGCGCCATAAACAGCGGCAAACAGGAAGGGGACAACCTGAATAAAGGAAATCCCCATCAGCAATAGCAACCGCCGCGGCGATTTGACCTGAGTAACGTAGAACCAGGATTGCGACGCGATCCAGATCAGCAAACCGACCGACGCAAGGGTACCGATTGTATCGCCTGCGGTGGTCTCATTCAGGCGCGACAGGCCGAACCACGCGATAAAGCTGGCCAGCATCAGGCCAAGCGCTGCGAGTAGCGTGGATTTCCATTCCTCAAGGGTTCTGGGTTCGCGGGACATGAACGCTCCGGCACGGGGTTACAAGCGGGATCATCTGGAATTCAAAACTCGGCTGCAAGCCAAATTCAGTCCGTTCCCAAATGCTCATCCCCGCGTTTGCGGGCCAAGAGAATCTGTTTTTGGCGTTCGCGAAACCGCATCTTGTCCTGTTCCGAGGTCTCATCGACACACTGATGACAGGCAACACCATGTTCGTATTCAGGGCGCTTTACATCTTCGGGCAGGATTGGGCGGCGGCACCCGTGACACAGTTTATGCGGCCCTTCGACCAGACCGTGGCCCACGGAAACGCGGTTGTCGAAGACAAAGCACTCACCTTGCCAAGTACTTTGCTCAGCGGGCATTTCCTCGAGGTAGCGCAAAATCCCACCTTTGAGGTGATAGACATCCTCGACCCCCTGCCCCAACAGATAATTGGTGGACTTTTCGCACCGGATACCACCGGTACAAAACATGGCCACGCGCTTGTTGTGGAACCGGTCTTTGTTGGCCTCCCACCAGGTGGGAAATTCACGGAAACTGGCTGTCTCAGGGTCTATTGCGCCTTCAAATGTCCCAATCGCCACCTCATAGTCGTTGCGCGTGTCGATCACCACCACATCGTCAGAGCGGATAAGATCGTTCCAATCCTCTGGTTCGACGTAATGTCCGACACTGGCCCGTGGATCGACATCGGGTTGCCCCATGGTGACGATCTCTTTCTTCAGCCGCACTTTCATTTTGCCAAAGGGTGGGTGATCCGACGTCGCCTCTTTCCATTCCAGATCTGCGCAACCAGGCAGCGCACGGATATGGGTTAGGACCGCGTCAATGCCAACGCGAGGACCGGCAATTGTCCCGTTGATGCCTTCGCGTGCCAGCAGCAAGGTACCTTTGACCTTCTGGGCGCGGCACAACTCGACCAATGCAGGACGCAAAGCGTCGGGATCATCGAAACGCGTAAAGTGATAGAGAGCAGCGATAGTATACATGCGCGCGATCTACTCCTGACGCGGATCAGACGCAAGAGACCGCATTGACCTAGCCCGTCCGGCCACCTACCGATACATGCAGTAACAGGAGACCGAAATGACCCATGCTCTGATCGTGATCGACGTACAGAATGATTTCTGCCCGGGTGGTGCTTTGGCCGTCGCGGGCGGGGACGAAATCGTTGCGCCGATCAACGCCATGATGGATGATTTTGAGGCCGTGATCCTGACGCAAGACTGGCATCCGGCGGGTCATTCCTCATTCGCCAGTTCGCATCCGGGCAAATCACCTTTTGAAATGACTGAAATGCCATATGGACCGCAAGTGCTTTGGCCCGACCACTGCGTTCAAGGCACCAACGGCGCGGCGTTTCACTCTGGCCTTCGCACAGATGCAGATCTGATTATCCGCAAAGGGTTCCGGCCCGCGATCGACAGCTATTCGGCATTTTTCGAGAATGACCAGTCAACGCCCACGGGGCTGCAAGGCTATCTGAACACACGCGGGATCACCGCGTTGACGATGGTTGGCCTGGCCACGGATTTCTGCGTTCATTTCTCAGCCGTTGATGCCGCAAGGCTTGGCTTTGACGTCACCGTGCGTCTTGATGCATGTCGCGCCATCGATATGGACGGATCTTTGGCCGCTGCCGAACAGGCTGTGCGGGAAGCCGGTGTGAAACTGATCTGAGATCAGGGATTTGCACCTTGTGCAGCCAGCAATTTTAGCAGCGCAAACAGAACCAGGGCGACACCAATCGCAATCCCAATCTTAGCCGCAATCGGGCGGCGTTGTCGCTGCGTTTCTGTTTGATCGGCGACCGGCGCAAATTCCTTACGTCCAGATGCCGGCAGAGGCTGCGCGTTTCGGGTCTGTTCCAGAAAAGACCAAAAGTCGAAATCCCCACAGTATTCGCCCTGAACACCCATGTTGCGAATATTGGTAAACAGCCGCTTTAGCACGCGCTGGCGCGCTTCGGCGTCTTCTGCGCGGTAGAAGCCTCTTCCAACACCGGTCTCACGCGTTTCGAGGCTGAAACCCGACTCCAGGAATATCCTGCGGATCTTGGGAGACGCAGAGCGAAGCGCTTCAGCTGTTTGGAAGTCGCGGAAGACCGCGCGCACGGGGCGCGTTCCTGTCATCGACGCGAAACCATGTTCCGGGTCAACCTCATCAGGCGCAATCGTTACAATATCAAAGTCGTAATTCAGACTCATCCACAACTCTTAACTTTCACCATCCCGCCCATAACCTACTGGGCAAGGAGCACTCGTATTAAGCCCGCAATGTGACTTGTCCTTGGCATTGTTCCCAATTCCGCGACTCTTGCCAATTGCCGTTCAGATTGATCTAACGACAGAAATGGCAGGAGCTCCTCATGGTCGACATAGCGACACGGGTGTACAATCATAAATGGAAAATTGACCCAATTGTACGTTCTTTAATCGACACAGACTTCTACAAACTGCTCATGTGCCAGTCAGTGTTTCGAAATAAGCCCCAAACGGATGTGGTTTTTTCGCTGATTAATCGGTCGAATCACGTTCCGCTCGCCCGATTGATAGACGAAGGTGAGCTGCGCGAGCAACTTGATCACATTCGGTCGCTCAGCCTGAGCCGTGGTGAAAGCACCTGGCTAAGGGGCAATATGTTCTATGGAAAACGGCAGATGTTCCGCTCGGATTTCATGGAATGGTTCGAGAATATGCGCCTGCCCGCCTATCATCTTGAGCGCCGCGGGGATCAGTATGAACTGACATTCGAAGGCAAATGGCACGAGGTCATGCTGTGGGAAATACCGGCCCTGGCCGTGTTGATGGAGCTGCGGTCACGCGCTGTTCTGAATGGCATGCGCCGGTTCGAACTGCAGGTGCTGTATGCCCGCGCGATGACACGCGTGTGGGAAAAAATCGAGAAACTGCGTCAAATCGACGGTCTGGGAATCGCTGATTTCGGCACCCGGAGGCGCCACTCATTCCTGTGGCAGGATTGGTGCGTGCAGGCCATGATCGAAGGGTTGGGATCTGCCTTTTCCGGCACATCCAATTGCCTGATCGCGATGCGGCGCGAGGTTGAGGCCATCGGAACCAACGCGCATGAGTTGCCCATGGTCTATTCCGCGCTGGCCGATACGGATGCGGAACTGGCCCAGGCGCCCTATGACGTTCTAAGTGATTGGCACGATGAGCACGAAGGGAACCTGCGCATCATCCTTCCCGACACCTATGGCACCAAGGGCTTTCTGGATCGCGCGCCAGATTGGCTGGCGGGTTGGACAGGTATTCGCATCGACAGCGGCGATCCGGCCGCCGCAGCCGAAATTGCCATCGACTGGTGGAAGGATCGTGGCGAGGATCCGACGCAAAAGCGTGTCATTTTCTCGGACGGGCTGGATGTGGACAAGATCAATGAACTACACAGACAGTTCTCCGGGCGGGTCAATGTCTCATTTGGATGGGGCACGCTGCTGACCAATGACTTTCGCGGCTTGGTACCCGATGACGCGCTCGCACCGTTTTCACTGGTGTGCAAGGCGGTGTCAGCCAATGGTCGGCCGACGGTGAAACTGTCGGACAACCCGGAAAAGGCCATGGGCCCCAAAGACCAGATCGAGCGCTATAAACGGGTGTTTGGCGTCGGCGCGCAGCAGGCGATCGAGGTCATCGTCTAGCCGTGATAGGCAGCCACCGTTTTCAGTTGCGAAAAGCCATAGAGCGCCTCAAACCCTTTTTCGCGGCCATGCCCGGATTTTCCGACGCCACCGAAAGGAAGCTCAACCCCGCCTCCAGCGCCATAGTTGTTGATAAAGACCTGCCCTGAGTGCAGCGCTTTGGCAAGTCGCATCTGGCGGGCGCCGTCCCGCGTCCAGATGCTGGCGACAAGGCCGTATTCGGTGGAGTTCGCAATATTTAAAGCCTGTTCTTCCGTCTCAAACGGGATCATCACCTGCACGGGGCCAAAGATTTCATCCCGGGCCAGAACGTGATCGGGCGGCACATCGGCAAACAGTGTAGGTTGAATAAAGGCGCCGCCTTCTGGCGCGCCGCCAACAATTTCACCCTGCGCGGCAACCGTCAGATCCGCGCCCTTTTCCAGGAACGCGCTGACAATCTCTTTCTGCCGCTCCGAGATCAATGGCCCAACCCGCAGGTCTTGCATCGCAGGGCCAACAGTCAGCGCCCCATAGGCCTCGGCCATGCGAGTTTTGACCTGCTCATAGACCCCGCGCTGCACCAGAATCCGCGAAGAAGCCGAGCAGGTTTGCCCCGCATTTTGAATACCGGCATTCACCAGAAAGGGCAGCGCCGCATCCAGATCGGCGTCGTCAAACACCAGCTGCGGGGATTTCCCGCCCAACTCCAGGGTCACCGGCACCACGTTTCGCCCAGCGGCTTGCTGGACCAAAGCGCCCGTGGCAACTGATCCGGTGAAAGAGATATGGTTGACGCCCGGATGCCCGGACAAGGCGGCCCCGGCCTCGGCGCCCAATCCGGGCACGACATTCAGCGCTCCGGCGGGCAGCCCGGCCTCGACTGCCAGATGCGCAAAGGCAAGTGCCGTCAAACAGGCCTCTTCCGCCGGTTTCAACACGCAGGCATTGCCCATTGCAAGCGCCGCCCCGACCGAGCGTCCGATGATCTGCATCGGATAGTTCCACGGCACGATATGGCCGGTCACCCCATGCGGTTCGCGCAGGGTGTAAACGGTGTAGCCATCCAGATAGGGGATCGTTTCACCCATCACCTTATCGGCAGCACCGCCGTAGAACTCGCAATACCGCGCCAGCGCGATGGCGTCGGCACGCGCCTGCGTCAGCGGCTTGCCCACATCCAGCGCTTCCAGCGCGGCCAGAGCCTCGACCCGGTCCAGTACCAATTGCCCCAATCGGGTCAGAATGCGACCCCGCTCTAACGCGGTCATGCGCCCCCATTCCCCGTTCATCGTCGATCTCGCCGCCACAACCGCAGCATCGATATCATCAGACGACCCGCGCGCGATTTGGCAGATTTCGCCCCCATCCGAGGGATTGATCAAAGCAAGCAACTGGCCAGAGCGCGCCGGAACCCAATCTCCTCCGATCAGGCACAAGCTAGGGTCAAACCATGGCTGCTGGGTCATTTTGCTCTCCCTTTCGTCTCTAACAAGGTCGTTCAGGCGGTTTCTACGTGGATATCTGGTAGTTTTGGCGCGGCGGCGATCAGCGTTTGGGTGTAAGGATGTTGAGGGTTCGAAAACACCTGTTCCGTTTCGCCCTGTTCGACGATCTTGCCTGATTGCATCACCAAAACCCGGTCAGTGATGGTGCGCACAACGCTCAGATCATGGCTGATGAACAGGTAGGTCAGGTCATAGGCGGCGCAGAGGTCCGCCAGTAAATCCAGGATTTGCGCCCGGACCGAGACATCTAGGGCCGACACCGCCTCGTCAAAGACGATCAGTTCGGGGCGCGTGATCAGTGCGCGCGCAATGGCGATGCGCTGTCTTTGCCCGCCCGAGAATTCATGGATGTACTTCCCCGCATCATCGGGGCGGAGGCCCACGGCGGTCAGCATTTCAGCGATACGCTCTTGTCGTTCTGTCCCAGTCGGCGGTACTTCCAGCAAGTGAAACGGCTCTGTGATCAGCCGGGCAACCCGGTGGCGTGGATTGAAACTGCCATAGGGATCCTGAAACACCACCTGCATTTTGCGACGCACGGCCAAGTTGGGCCGGTGACCAGAAAAGACCGGCTGCCCATCCAACAGGATTTGCCCGGATTGCACCTCTTCTAAACCCAAAATCGCCCGCGTTAGGGTCGATTTTCCACAGCCGGACTCGCCAACCAGGCCCAACCGCTCACCACGGTTCAGGGTAAAGCTGACGCCGTCAACCGCACGGTGAGAACCCGGGGTGTCGAACAGCCCTGTGCGCGGTAGGCGGTATTCCCTGACAACTTGTGTGACCTCCAGCAGCGGTTGCGGGCTTGTCGGATCAGGCAGGTTGACCTGATGATCCGACGCCTCGAACAGCATCCGGGTGTAGGGGTGTTGCATATTTTGCAATAGGTGCTGGGTCGCCCCACGCTCGATCACTTCGCCATGGCGCATGACCGTGATCTGATTGGCCATTTCGGCCACGACGGCCAGATCATGAGTGATCATCAGCAAGCCCATACCATATTCGAGCACGAGGTCTTTCAGCAGATCAAGGATCTGGGCTTGTGTGGTCACGTCCAGCGCGGTTGTCGGCTCATCTGCGATCAGCAGCTTGGGGCGCAGCGCGATGGCCATCGCGATGACCACGCGCTGACGTTGCCCGCCCGACAATTCGTGCGGATAGCGACCAAGGGGAAAGCGGTCTGGCGGTAGGCCAACGCGTTCCAACACCTCTTGGGCGCGCGCACGCGCCCGAGCCGGTGGCATGGCTTTATGGATCAGGATGGTTTCCATCACCTGATCGCCAATGGTTTTCACCGGGTTCAGCGCTGTCATCGGCTCTTGAAACACCATGCCTATCGCGGCACCGCGAAGGGCACACATCTGGGCCTCGGGGCGATCCAAAAGTTCCTGACCGTCCAGTTCGATTGTCCCGGTCGCGTCGGCTCCGTTCGGCAAAAGCTGCATCACAGCAAGCGCAGTCATCGACTTACCAGACCCGCTTTCACCAGTGACCGCCACGATCTGACCCGGATCGATGGAAAGGCTGACATCCTTCAGGATCGGCTGGCCGTGAATCGACAACGAGAGGTTCTGGATCTGAAGCAAACTCACGCCCGTGCCACCCGAATTCTTGGGTCCAGCCAGTCGCGGAGCCCATCGCCCAACAGGTTCAATCCGAGCACAGTGACAATGATCGCCAGACCGGGAATCAGAGCCAAATGTGGGGCAAAACTGACCATTGTCTGCGCATCGGCCAGCATCCGCCCCCAACTGGGCGTGGGCGACTGCGCGCCCAGACCGACATAGGACAGCCCCGCCTCGGCCAGAATACCCAGGCTGAACTGGATGGTGCCCTGAACGATCAGCAGGTTGGCAACATTGGGCAGGATATGTTCGGCCGATATCCGCGCGGCACCTTTGCCTGCCACACGGGCGGCCAGAATGAACTCGCGCTCCCACAAGGACAGGGCCGCGCCTCGGGTGATGCGGGCGAAGACGGGAATGTTGAAGATGCCGATGGCGATGATGGCGTTGATCGCACCCGCGCCAAAGACGGCAGTGATCAGGATCGCAATGACCAGCGAGGGGAAGGCAAAGACCAGATCATTGCCGCGCATGATCACTTCATCCAACCACGACCCTTTGCGCGCTGCAGCGGTCAGGCCCAAGGGTACGCCCAGCGCCATGCCGATGCCGACCGCCACCAAGGCCACGGCAATCGAGGTGCGCGCACCCACCATGATCATCGAGAACATGTCGCGCCCGAAATGGTCGGTGCCGAACCAGTGTTGCGCGTTCGGAGGCTGCAACTTGTCGGGGATATTCAGCGCGGCGTGGTCATAGGGCGTCCAGACGAACGATACCAGCGCGGCAAGCACCACCAGAGACGACAGCGCCGAACCAAGGATCAGGTTGCGGCTCATGTCCTGCTCCTCAGCCTTGGGTCAACGGCGGCGTAAGCGAGGTCGACCAGGAAATTCACCGTGATTACCGCGAAGACCAGCAGCATGACCACGGATTCGACCACGATCAGGTCGCGGGCCGAGATCGCCTGAAACACCAGCCGTCCCAGTCCCGGCAGATAGAACACCTGTTCGATGATGATCGAGCCAGCCAGCAGGAACGAGAATTGCAACCCGATGATGGTCAGCACCGGGATCAGAGCGTTGCGCACGCCGTGCCGCCACAGCGCTTGGCGACGCGTGAGACCCTTGGCGCGAGCGGTGCGCATGAAATCTTCAGCCAGTATGTCCAGCAGCGACGACCGCATGACGCGCGCAAGGATCGCCGCCTGCGGCAAGGCAAGCGCAATCGCGGGCAGGGTCAGTGAATGCAGGCCGGTCCAGAACCCATTGTCCCAACCCGCGAAGCCTCCGGCATTGAACCAGCGCAGGTTGATGGCAAAAATCAGCACCAGCATCATAGCAAACCAGAAATTTGGAACGGCGATGCCCAGCTGCGTTGCGCCCATCACTGTCAGATCACCCGGTTTGCCCCGACGTGCAGCGGCGTAGATCCCCGCTGGAAAAGCAATGAGGGTCGACAGTGTCAGCGCATAAAGCGCCAGCGGCAGCGACACCCATAACCTGTCAGCAATCATCTGCGAAACCGGCGTGCGATAGGTGTAAGAGGTGCCGAAATCTCCGACCAACATCCCGCTGATCCAGTTGAAATACCGCTGGGTTTTTGACACGTCCAACCCCAGCTCGGCCCGCAGTGCCGCGAGTGTGTCCTCTTGCGCATTAACCCCCAGCATGAACGAGGCCGGATCACCCGGTGCAACCTCGATCACAGCGAAAATGACAACCGAGGCAACGGCCAGGCTGACAAGCAAGGATAGCAATCGTTTGAGAGTGTAGCGCAGCATTACTGCCACGTTAGGGGCGCGGGTCGGGCGGGTCCAGCATTATGACCCGCCCGATTTGGTTATTCGCTCCAGCTGATGGCGCTCAGGTCGATGGCCGCTGTGGGAGCGTTCTCCCACAGGCCCTGAACGCCTGCTTTGGCCACCCCAAGCTTGGCCAGCTGGAACAGGTAACCGTTGACATAGTCATCCGCGATCAGACGCTGCGCCTCACCCATCAGCCGGGTACGTTCATCCGGATCCGTCGTCGAGTTCAGCGTATCCATCAGCGCCTGAAAATCCGTGCTATCGTACTGAAAATAGTATTCAGGCCGCGCATAGATGCCGATATCCATCGGTTCGGTATGGCTGACGATCGTCAGGCCAAATTCTTTGCCTTTGAACACTGATTCCAGCCATTGGGCCCATTCCACATTGATGATCTCGGCCTTGATCCCGACCTCGGCCAGCTGAGCCGCGATGATCTCACCACCCCGGCGCGCATAGGATGGTGGCGGCAGGTGCAATGTGGTTTCAAACCCATCGGCAAAACCTGCCTCGGCCAACATCGCTTTGGCTTTTTCGGGGTCATAAGCCGAATTTTCTGTCAGATCGACATAAGCCGGGTTGTGCGGTGCAAAATGGGTGCCGATCGGCGTGCCATATCCAAACATTGCCCCGTCAATGATGGCTTGCCGGTCAATCGCGTGGGCAAGTGCTTGGCGCACACGAATGTCGTCAAACGGTGCTTGTTTGTTGTTTGTGGACAGGATCGTTTCGCCTTCTGTCGATCCGACCAACACCTGAAAGCGTGGATCTGCTTCGAACTGCGGAAGATTTTCAGGTGCCGGGAAATTGTCGAACACGTCCACATCTTCGGCCATCATGGCCGAGAACGCCGCAGTTGGGTCCGAGATGAACTTGAACGTTGCAGTCTCTAATGCGGGCTGTTCACCCCAGTAATTTGGGTTGCGGTTCAGCGTGATGCTGTCGCCTTGCACCCAGTCGCCAAAGGTATAGGCACCGGTGCCCACTGGGTTGGTCTTGATGTCATCAATGCTTTCGGGTGCGACGATGACCGCATCGCCCCAGGCCAAGTTGAACAGGAAATTGCCGTTCGGCTCGGACAGGGTGATCTTGACCGTTAAGGGATCAACAACCTCGACGCTTTCGATCCCGGCAAACAGCGCCTTTTGCGCGTTGGCACTGTCTTCTGCTGTCGCGCGGTCCAGACTGAACTTGACGTCTTCGGCATCCATCGTCGATCCGTCATGAAACGTCACCCCGTCGCGCAGCGTAAAGGTGTAAACGGTGCCGTCATCCGAAATCTCCCATCCTTCAGCCAGGCCCGGAACCACGGATCCGTCGCCCATAAATCGAGTGAGGCCTTCGAAGATGTTGGTGTAAACGACCGAATCAATGGCCTGCGCCGCGGCGCTGGTCGGGTCCAGATGCGGTGGCTCAAGCTGCATCGCGATGGTGATGTCCGATTTCGCCAGCGCCTGTGACGCAAGCAATGTAGCGCCCAGCGCAAGGGCTGATGCGCAGGTGCGAACCGAGTACAGTGTCATGGCAATTACTCCCCATTGGAACAGGTTGGGCCGCTGGTTACGGCTCTTTCTGAGACCAATGTTCCTTTAAACCTTGGGTCAATCAAGAAAATGTTCGCGCAACCGGGCTTTCGCTGCACCTGCGGCATCTGCTATGCCGCGCCGCAGTATAACCCCGGAGGAGCGATCATGAGCGCCACGGCCCGCAAAAAAGCCCCCAACGCCGAAGACATTCGCGCCCGCAAAGGTGGCCTGCCTCTGGTCAGTCTGACAGCTTATACGACGCCAATGGCACGGCTGATGGATGACCATTGTGACTTTGTGCTTGTGGGCGATAGCGTTGGCATGGTGCTGCATGGGCTCGACTCCACCCTTGGCGTAACCATGGAGATGATGATCTTGCACGGTCAGGCGGTTGCCCGGGGTTTGGACAAGGCGATGATGGTCATCGACATGCCATTCGCCACTTATGAGCATGACCCTGCCGAGGCGTTTCGCAATGCCGCCCGTCTGATGGCCGAAACCAGGGCCGGGGCGGTTAAACTGGAGGGCGGCGTCGAAATGGCCGAAACCATCCGTTTTCTGGTTCAACGCGGCATTCCGGTAATGGCCCACATCGGGCTGACGCCACAGTCGATCAACACTTTGGGCGGATACAAAGTTCAGGGGCGCGATGATCAAGCAGACGCAGTCTTGGCCGATGCCCGTGCAGTAGCGGAAGCAGGCGCGTTTTCCGTTGTGTTAGAGAAGATTCCGCAGGGATTGGCCGACAAAATCACAGCCGAAATTCCAATCCCCACGATTGGCATCGGCGCGTCTGCCGGGTGTGACGGGCAAATCCTGGTGGTCGACGATATGGTTGGCTTTTTCACCGCGTTTAAGCCGAAATTCGTCAAACGCTATGCCGAGCTTGGGCCTCTGGCCGAGGCTGCCATCGCAGAATACGCAGCCGAAGTGCGTGACCGCAGCTTTCCTGCGGCGGAACATGTCTTCGCGGATCAGGCCCCTGCCAAAGGTATCAAGTCATGACGGCGCCCATTCTAAGCAAGCTTTCGGAACTACGCACCCTGACCCGCGACTGGCAACGCAAAGAAGAAGTGATTGGGGTTGTTCCGACAATGGGCGCCTTGCACCAGGGTCACCTGTCGCTGGTCGAGGCCGCCAAGTCCGGGTGTGACCGGGTGATCGTGACGATCTTTGTGAACCCCAAACAGTTCAACAACCCCGAGGATCTGGCGAACTATCCGCGGACCGAGCTTGAAGATGCACAAAAGCTGCTGCCCTATAAGGTCGATGCGATCTATGTACCCGACCCGGATGAGATCTATCCCCAAGGGTTTTCGACCACAGTGACCGTGGGCGGATTGACTGATGTAATGGAAGGTCCGTTTCGACCGAGACATTTTGAAGGGGTGGCCACAGTCGTGGCGAAACTCTTCCTGCAAACTCAGGCGGATCGAGCCTATTTCGGGGAAAAAGACTATCAGCAGCTGCTGGTTGTGCGCCGTATGGCACGGGATCTGGACATCCCGATTGAGGTTATCGGATGCCCAACTGTGCGCGAACCTTCCGGTCTTGCGATGTCGTCGCGCAATCTGCGTTTGTCTCAAGAGGGGCTGGCGATAGCAGCGCACAAACATGCGATCATGAAAAGAACCGCTGCAAAGCTGTCTGCTGGTCACGATTTTGCAGAACTGGCAGAGCAGGCCAAGATCGACTTGATCCGGGCCGGATTCACCGAGATCGAGTATTTCGACCTGCGCTGCGCCGAAACGCTTGAGGCTTTGACCAAAGCCAGCAGGCCCGCGCGTCTGTTTGTGACGGCCTGGGCAGATGGCGTCCGACTGATCGACAATATCGCTGTTGACCCCGCCTGATTTCTGCTCTGGCCCCTGCGGCAGTGTTTGCGCTAAAGTCCGGCGGAACGAGACTTCAGGGGGAGAGCAGCCATGACCTATATTCTGGCAATCGATCAGGGCACCACATCATCACGGGCCATTCTGTTTGACGCCAAGATGCAGCGTGTGGGCACTGCGCAGCAAGAATTTCCTCAGCATTTCCCGCAGGAAGGCTGGGTCGAACATGACCCCGAAGATATCTGGAACAGTGTTGTGGCCGTCTGCCGCGAGGTGATGCAGACCGTCGGAATTTCCGCCGACCAGATAGCCGGGATCGGCATCACCAATCAGCGCGAAACCACGGTGATCTGGGATCGCCACACAGGTCAGGCCATTCACAACGCCATTGTCTGGCAAGACCGCCGCACATCCGAGATTTGCGCCACCCTGCGTGAGGCCGGATCGGAAGAAGACGTCACCGCCCGCACCGGACTGCTGCTGGACCCGTATTTCTCGGGCACCAAAGTCAAATGGCTGCTGGACACTGTACCCGGCGCGCGCGACCGCGCCGCCGCCGGAGATCTGCTCTTCGGAACAATTGATACCTTCCTGATTTGGCGACTGACCGAAGGTCGATCGCATGTCACGGATGCCAGCAACGCGGCCCGTACCTTGCTGTTTGACATCCATCAGGGCGAATGGAGCGCTGAGATTTGTGATTTGCTGGATGTGCCGCGCGACATGTTGCCTGCGGTACAGGACTGCGCCTCGGACTTCGGGGAGACAACGCTGTTTGGCGGCACGATTCCGATCCTAGGCGTGGCCGGTGACCAACAAGCTGCAACAATCGGGCAGGCGTGTTTCGAGCCGGGAATGCTCAAATCGACCTATGGTACAGGCTGTTTCGCGCTGCTGAACACGGGCGATGCGCCGGTGATGTCGAAAAACCGTCTACTGACAACCATCGCCTACCAGCTGGACGGAAAACGCACCTATGCGCTGGAAGGATCAATCTTCATCGCCGGTGCCGCTGTGCAATGGCTGCGCGACGCCTTGCAGATCATCGACAACGCGGCCGAAAGCAGTGAGCTGGCGGCGCGTGCGGATACCACTCAGAATGTCGTTCTGGTTCCTGCCTTTACCGGTCTGGGCGCGCCCTATTGGCAGCCGGATTGTCGCGGGGCGATGTTTGGCCTCACCCGTAACTCGGGCCGGGCCGAGATTGCGCGCGCCACGTTGGAGAGCATCGCTTTCCAGACCCGAGACTTGTGGCACGCAATGCAAAGCGACTGGGGCGCGGATACGGATGTAACCTTGCGGGTCGATGGTGGCATGAGCGCGTCGGATTGGACCATGCAAGGCCTGTCGGACATTCTGGGCGCCCCGGTGGATCGTCCGGTCATGCAGGAAACAACGGCCCTGGGTGCCGCCTGGCTGGCCGGGATGCGCGCGGGAATTTACCCGCAACAGGATGAGTTTGCGGCAACATGGGCTCTGGACCGGCAATTCCAGCCCGCAATGGCGGCTGACAAACGTGATGCGGCCTATGCGCGCTGGCAACGCGCAGTTGCGGCGGCAATGGCGTTCTGAACAGGCTTAGCTATGGTCTTTCATCAGGCGCTGCTTTTGGCGTGACCAATCGCGCTTGGCCTGCGTCTCGCGCTTGTCATGGGTCTTTTTACCCTTGGCGATGCCGATTTTGATTTTGGCCCGGCCCTTGTGGTTGAAGTACAAAACCAGGGGCACAAGGGTCATGCCCTTGCGTTGCGTGGCGTTCCACAGATCCGACATCTGCTTGCGCGAGACCAGCAGCTTGCGGCGGCGGCGTTCTTCGTGCTTGAAGGTTTTCGCCTGCTCATAGGGCGCGATATAGCTGTTGACCAGCCACAGCTCTCCGTCATCGACCGAGGCATAGCTGTCGGCGATATTCGACCCGCCTGCGCGCAGGGATTTGACCTCGGACCCTTCCAGCACGATCCCGCATTCAAGATCGTCCTCGATTGCGTAATCGAAACGGGCCCGCCGGTTCTCGGCGATCACTTTGTAATTCGGGTCTGTCTTCTGCTTGGCCATGACGCGTTGATGTAGGCGGCTTGGCCCGTCCATGCAAGACAGGCTGATGCGTCAATGGTCAGGAATTGGCGGAAATAATCAGGTCTGGCCCGAAAATCGTATCCGCATGATTGTGAAGATAGATCTTCAACCACGGGGTAAACCTGTCGGGGTGGCGTTTCACCTCGGCCAGAAGGTCATGGTAGTCGACCCAACGGATATCCATCACTTCGTCAGGGTTAGGCTCGATTTTCAGCGGCCCACGCACATGGGCCAGAAAGACATCGACCACCTCATTCTCGATCAGGCCATTGCCCACATCCGCATGATATTCCAGGCGGTGACGGTATTCGGGGTAAAGGCCAGTGATCCCCAGCTCTTCGCGCATCCGCCGCACGGCGCAGGCTGATGGCACCTCGTCCCAATCGGGATGGGTGCAGCAAGTATTCGCCCACAAACCGGGCGTGTGGTACTTGCCCATGGCGCGGCGCTGCAGAAGGATCTGGGTTCCACGCACGACAAACACGGAAACGGCCTTGTGCCGCAGACCCTTTTTATGGGCTTCCAGTTTTTCAACAGGGGTCAGAACGCCATCGACCCAGGCCGGGATCATGATACCCATCTGTTGTTCTCTCTTGTTACTGGTTCAAGTTTTGAAGTGCATAGACCTGATCAATTACTGATGCTTCCAAACTGGTGGTGATCTGCCCAGCAATCAACAGCACGAAAGGCCGCAGGGGGGTGCGGCCTTTCAGAAAAATCAGAACTGGATCAAATGTCCGAGTTATTCGCCCGAAACGCTGACGATATAGGCATAGACATCCTCGGCCCCTGATTTCAGGCGGAACGTCATTTTCGACTTGGCTGATGTTTCCCCCAGATAGTCTTTCAAAAAGGCTTTCGGGTCTTTGGTATATTCCACAAAGCTTGCTTCGTCCCAAACCAGCCCGTTTTCACCAGCGGCCACGATGCTGTCGCCGTATTTGAAGCCCTCGACCGTTCCCGCAGTCCGACCCGCAATGCCGTAAAGGTTCGGGCCCGTCTTACCGCCTTTGACGATAACCTCTCCGGCGGGATCAGCGATCAGGTGGCAGGATTTGCATTTGTTGAAAGCCTTCTTACCGGCTTCTGCGTCCCCTTCGGCAAAGGCGGGCATGGCCAGCAGACCCATCAGTGCAGTGGCGAGAATGCGATTCATGTGAAAACTCCACGTTCTTTCAGCTTATGCAATAGGTGCTGTGCGCAGACGAAGAGTCAACGCGCGGATTGCCGCGCGTCAGGGTCGTTCAGCTGCGTCCAGCACGGCAATAAGTCCCCGGGTGCGGGAGTCGCAAGGTAAACCGCCCGCGCAATCGCGCGCGCTAGACACAGCGACCCGACATGGCCCAGCATCGCCATGACGGACGGATCAACCTTCTGCGCCCGGGTGCTGACGCCGAAAACAAGATCTCCGTCACCCGGTGTATGGGCCGGAAGCACAGCGCGCGCGATCCCGTCATGGGCCGCTGTTGCAAGCCTTTGGCATTGCGCTTTGGTCAGGGCAGCATCGGTTGCGACAATCGCAATTGTGGTGTTCGCTTGATCGGGTTTCGCGGGATGCATAGCCTGCGCCTTGCGGCTGGCGGGGAATTCGCCAAGCCCGGATGCGGGATCTGGCCCAAGCCCGCCAAACTCGGCCCCAATCTCGAACGGTGCGGCCCAGAAATGGCGATCTTTAGGCGTGGTCACGCTGCCCATAGGATTGGCAGCAACCAAAGCCCCGACAGTAATACCGTTTTCCAACCTGCAAGAGGCCGAACCGAGCCCCCCCTTGTGCATCGCCGCAAGCGCTCCTGTTCCCGCTCCGACCGAGCCCAACGAAAACTGATCCGAGGCCGATCGATAGGCCGCAGCCCCTAGCGCGCGATAAGGGTTATCATCCCAATCCTTGTCGCCGCCGTTCAGAAGATCAAACAGGATTGCTCCTGGAACGATGGGCACGATGGCCTGACCCACCTGAAACCCGCGCCCATGCGCGCGCAACATATCCAAGACGCCAGAGCAGGCATCCAACCCAAAGGCAGAGCCGCCGGAAAGGGCGATGGCATCCACATGTTCAACCGATTTGTCCGAGGCCAGCAAATCAGTCTCACGCGTTCCGGGTGCGCCACCCATGACATGCACCGAGGCCACTAATGGCGCATCGGCCGTTAGCACCGTTGTACCCGATTTCAGGGCATCGTCCTCCGCATTGCCGACGAGTATACCGGGGACATCGGTGATCAGGTTTCGGGGTCCGGGTGTCATGTTTGTCTTTTTTGTTAGATCAGAAGCGCGCTATCGCGCGCTGCCTCCGGCGGAGGTATTTTGGAACAGAAGAAGCGGTGAATCAGATACATCGGCCACCATCGACTTCGAGCGCTGTGCCTGTGATCATGCTGGCCTCGTCCGAGCAGAGAAAACAGGCCGCATTGGCCATGTCTTCTGGGGTTGAGAAGCGGCCCAACGGGATGGTCGAGAGGAACTTGGCGCGGATCTCGGGCGTGTCTTCACCCATAAAGGATTTCAGCAGCGGGGTTTCCCCTGCCACCGGGCAGATCGCATTTACGCGGACACCTGTGGGGGCGAGTTCAACGGCCATGGTTTTGGTGGCCGTGATCATCCAGCCTTTGGAGGCATTGTACCAGTTGAGATTGGGGCGCGGCGACAGGCCTGCGGTGGAGGCGACGTTGAGGATTGCACCGGAGCCGCGCGCCTTCATCGCCGGAACAAAGGCGCGGGCGGTCAGGTAGACGGATTTCATGTTGACGGTGAAGACCCGGTCGAAATCGTCTTCGGTGACGTCTTCCAGCGGGGTGGGCAGATGGGTGACGCCAGCATTGTTGACCAGAATGTCAATCGGACCGGATGCATCCGCCATGGCCTGAACCGATGCGGCATCGCCGACATCGACTTGTTGAGCGGTCGCCTGAGGGCCGAGTTGATCAGCCAGGTCAGCGGCTGCCGCGCCATTGATGTCCGCTATTACAACACGCGCGCCTTCGGCCAGGAATTTCTGCACAATCCCGGCACCAAAGCCGGATGCGCCGCCTGTGACGATAGCGTTTTTTCCTTCTAACCTCATGCGTTTGGTCCCCCTTTTACCGGGTCAGATTAGCGCCGCGCTTGAAAGATGCCAGATCAATCTTCTGACACTTTGCCCCGCAGCGCTTTGACATCGCCGCGGGCCTTCTTTGCCGCAAGCCTGCGTTTGACCGACCCATAGGTGGGTTTGGTGGCGATCCTGCGTTTGGGCTTGACCAATGCTCGGGTGATCAGCTCTGCTAGCCGCGCGCGGGCGATTTCTCGGTTGCGGGCCTGACTGCGGGTCTCTTCGCATTGGATGATGATCGCACCGTCTTTGGTCCAGCGCCGCCCGGCCAGTCGCTTCAGCCGGGCCTTAACAGGGTCGGGCAACGTGGGCGAGCGCGCGGCTTCGAACCGCAATTCGACAGCGGTCGAGACCTTGTTGACGTTTTGCCCACCGGGACCGGACGAGCGGACAAAGCTCTCGGTCATTTCCCAGTCTTGAATGGCGATATCGTCGGTTATGCGCAACATGGGCGCGACCTTAACCGGCGCGTGCGAAAACAGAAAGGGCCGCCCCGGCGGGACGGCCCTTCGAAAGTTCAGGAGGTCGGGTCGGTTAGATCAATCGACCAGCCGGAGCAAACGCTCCACCAAGGGCTGCCCTAGCAGGCGGTCCCCCCGGTTGTTCCGACACCTCTCTCCAATCTCTTTCTTGACACTGGATCACCTCCTTTTCTATCTGTTGCGGTTATTTCTGAGCGTGGCACAAGTTGTGCCAATCTCAAAGCACTTTTTTACGCAGGCTGTGCTGTCAGCCGACCAACGATCACTTTGAACGGAATCAAGGCAATCAGTGCCAGTGACAGCTTCACCAGCCAATCAGCGAATGCCAAGGTCACCCAAAGCGGCGCCATCGGACCGGTCAGCATGAAGGGCACAGGCTCCCACGCCCAGTTGATCGCAGCGTCGGCATTGGCCCCGAAGAAGGTAACCGAGGCCGAGAAAGCCAGTGTGAAGAAAATCGCGGTATCCAGGGCCGATCCCACAAGGGTCGAGACCAGCGGTGCGCGCCACCATTGGCCGCCGCGCATGGCGTTGAACACCGTCACATCGGTCAGTTGCGCGATCAGGAAGGCCGTACCAGAAGCCACGGCAATGCGCAGCGGCACGGCGGCATAGGTAAAGCCATCACCTTGCAGAATGATCTGGCTGCCGATCAATGAGCAGATGATACCGGTGATGAACCCGGCAAAGACAACCTTGCGGGCCGGACCCACGCCATAGACGCGGTTCATGATGTCAGTGACCAGAAAGGCCAGCGGATAGGTGAAAGCACCCCAGGTCAACAGCCCGTCAAGGATCAGGAACTGGACCAGGATATTGGACGCCACAACAATGGTGGCCATGGCAATGATGCCGGGAATAAAGCTGCGTTGCATGTTTTGATGCCCGTTTTGACAAGGTAGCGGCGACTTGGCCAAGGGACCGTCCCAAGGCAAGCCGTGCGTTTAGACCTTTGCCAAACGCCTGTCAATCGGGCAGCAGATATTCCACCAGCTCGGTGCGTTGCAGGGCCAGGAAGTTGTCATCCGAGATCATGGTGGCGCGCAACCGGTCTTGCCCGTCGCGCCATACCGACAGCCCTTCGAGGTTGTCATGGGTACCGGTGCCGGTTTCAAACAGGATTTCCTCGGACCTGGGGCTGTCGTCAACAATGTCCCACCGGCGCAAGCGCGAGCGAAAGCCCAAAACCGAAACAGCCCGCTCGAGCACGTAAAGCCTCCCTTCCGGGCCGAAATCAGCCGAAACAGGCTGAAATTTGCCCCGTGCAGGCAGGCCAAACGGGCTGGACCAAGCCTGACCATCCCAGCGATAGACCAGTATTTCGCCATTTGCAGCCCGGCTTTTCTCGGTCAGGGCTAGCAGACGGCCTTGGGCATCTATCGCCAGACTTTCGAACGACCCGTTCCGGGACAAAGCGTCGAACACCTTTGGGCGGGGCAGAACTTTTGATCGAGCGTCGGGCGCTTTGAAATGGACCACCCGGTGGACGCCTTCAAACGAGATGAAAAAGCTGCCATCGCCTGCCAGCGCAAGCCCCTCGGAATCGCCTGCCGCCCCTTTCATGATCTGGCCTGTGCTGGACAGCACGGGCCATTGATCCTGCACGTCAATCGCCGAGATCTGATCACCCTCGCGCTTGATCCGGGCGGTCAGCATCAGGGCGCGATCGCTGAGCGCCAGCATCTGGTGGCCATTGTCCGAGATGTGCAGCGCTGAAAACCCTCCGAACCAATCCGCCGGGTGGCGCCAGGCATAGCTTTGCAGATGGGTGGCGGTCTTGACCTCCACCGCCCACGCGGTTCCCACCCACAGAAAAACTGCGATCAGTTGGACTGTAAGACGGCGGCGCATTGTTGGGGCAGATCCGCCAGAACATATTCACGTCGTTTCTTGGGGGCCGGAGCGTTCGGGTCCGGCGGCGGTGGGTTCAGGATGTTCTGCACCCACTGCTGCGCTTCGGCACACCCATCGCCCTTTGGTGGCGGATCCTGATTGACGCAGCCTTTGGACCCTCTGGGACAGTTCAATCGCACATGGAAGTGATAGTGATGCCCCCACCAGGGGCGGATCTTGCGCAGATAGGCTTTGTTGCCTTTTTCGTCATTGCACATCTGCACCTTGGCACCCGGAAAGACAAAAATCCGCGCCACGCGCTTGTCTTTGGCGGCCGCACGCAGCACTGCGTGATGCTGTTTGGTCCAATTTCCGTTTACATAGGCCCCGTTGGCGCGGCGCAGGGAAATGGATGAGATGTTCTCGCGCGCACTGCGGCTCAAGCGCATATTGTCGCCGGGCAGCATCCAGATATCGATATCCAGCCCCAGCTGATGACTGCGGTGACCGGATGTCATCGGCCCGCCCCGCGGCTGGCTGATATCCCCGATATAGAGCCCATTCCAGCCCGGTTGTTTGGCCGCAAAACGGCTGAGGTCCTGCACATAGTCGATGGCCTCGGGATGCCCCCAATTGCGGTTGCGCGACAGGCGCATGGCCTGCCAGGTCGGTCCCGTCTCGGGCAGTTGCACTGACCCCGCCGCGCATCCGCGCGAATAACTGCCAAAAGCGGCTGCTTTCTGGGTAGAACCCGCCTTTTGAGCCCCGAACAATTGTTTAGCCAAAGGCTCGGCCCCGGCGGTCTGTGCAAAGAAAAGCGCCGCTATGAGTATGAAAAAACGTCGTAAAATCATCTGCTCTGATCTCCTTCCGCCTTTACCCAGCGCATTAGGATCAACCCCAGGATAAACAACAAAATGATCGGTGACACCCCCAGACGTGCACTGCCGGTGACCGTTGTTGCAATCCCGATCAGCAAGGGCGCCGCAAAGGCCGTTGCGCGCCCTGATAGACCATAAAGCCCAAAGCTTTCGACCGGAGCGTCCGGATCTGTGTGACGCACCATCATGGACCTGCTGGCAGATTGCAGAACACCACCCATGCCGCCGATCAGGATACCGCATCCGAAAAAGACCATATCCGGCAGGCCCGATCCTTCTGGCAAAGAGATTCCGTAGATCTGAGTTCGGTCCATCGACACGACGGTCAGACAAACAAAGATCAGCACCCAGATCGCAACAAGAATGACGGGTTTAGGGCCGTACTTCTTGTCGAGCTTGCCACCAATCCAGGAAAAGATGGCCGAAGCCAGAACGCTTACGATTCCAAAGACCCCGATCTTGATCAGATCCCATTCCAGCACAAGGCGCGCATAGACGCCACCAAAGCTGTAAAGCCCATTCAACGCATCGCGATAGAACATGGACGAGCCCAGATAGGTTGCCAGGCTGACCCGGTGGCGCAGGTCCGAGATGGATTTCCCCAGCAACCGCAACGCCTCGCCCAGACTGCCATGTTTGCCGCTGTCGGGATCATCGCGAACCCACAGGAAATAGGGCACCATAAACAGGATGAACCATGCAGCCGTAAAGGGCCCGACAAACCGGGTGCCTTCCTGCGCGGCTGCATTCAGGCCCAGAGCAGGCTCTAACCCGATCAAAGTCTTGCCATTGGGTTGTTCGACAAACAACAGCAGCATGATCGCCAGTGAGATCAGACCGCCGAAATACCCAAAGGCAAAGCCTGACCCCGAGATCTCGCCGACTTCGTTGTCATCCCCCAGATCAGGCAACTGAGAGTTGATGAAGACCAGTGCATATTCCGCACCCACAAAGCCCAGACCAAAGGCGGACAGCATCAGCCACATGTTCGAGCCATCCGGCATCGTGTACCACAGCGCCGCCGAGCCCACGACATACATCACCGAAAACCCGAAAATCCACGGGATGCGCCGTCCGGTCACATCGGCCATGGCGCCCAGCAGAGGCGCACCAAATGCGATGACAAGGCCGGTGATCGTCAAGCAATTTGCCCATACGGTCTGCGCCCGCGCCGCTGCGGCCTGCGCATCGAGCCCGGTGCCCGAGAAATACCCCGCCGCGACGCCCGCAAAGTAAGGACCAAAGACAAAGGTGACCAAAAGCGAATGGTAAGGCTGACTGGCCCAGTCAAAGAACCACCAGCCCCAGATGCGCTTGCGCTTGGAAATTACCGCCATGCCTGTCCCTGCTTATCGTTGACTTCATAAGACGAGGCTTTGGACCGTTTCGCAAGCGTTCTGTTGGCGCAGACTTGCTCTTTGCCGCGCGGCGGCTTAGGTCTCAGGTCATACGAAAACGGAGTTTCTATGCTGTCGCTGATCCAAATCCTGCTTCTGATCCTGGACATTGTCTGGTTCATAATCCTCGTCCATGTGATCATGAGCTGGCTGATCAACTTCCAGGTGCTGAACCTTCATCAACAACTGGTGGCACAGATCTGGTATGGGCTGAACCGCTTGCTGGAGCCGATATACGGACCAATCCGACGCATTCTGCCGAATATGGGCGGATTGGATCTTACACCGTTGGTTGTTTTGATCATCGTCTATGCGCTTCGGATTATTCTGGTCAACAACGCGGTCTATTTCGTCTGACCACTTGTTCACTGAATCTTAGTATGTGATTGTCCTGTCTTAAGAGCAGTTAAACGATAAGACAGGGCACCCAAGCAGATGCTAGACGCCGCACCCTTGTTGCGAGATGTCTTTGGATTCGACTCCTTCCGCCCCGGGCAGGAAGAGATTGTCGAGGCCGTGACCGCCGGTGAAAACGTGCTGGCTATCATGCCAACTGGTGGCGGTAAATCCCTGTGTTTTCAACTGCCTGCCCTTCAGCGCGACGGGGTGACTGTGGTCATCTCGCCCTTGATTGCCCTGATGCGCGACCAGGTGCGCGGCTTGCAGGAATCCGGCGTTGCAGCGGGTGCTCTGACCTCGGGCAATACCCCCGAAGAAACCGACGCCGTGTGGGAGGCGCTGGAAGAGGGTCGACTGAAACTCCTGTACATGGCGCCCGAGCGGTTGGCGGCAGGGTCAGCACTTGGGATGCTACGGCGGATCAATGTCAGCCTGATCGCGGTGGATGAGGCTCATTGCGTCAGCCAGTGGGGCCACGACTTCCGCCCCGACTATCTGCGGATCGGGGAACTGCGGCGCGCGTTGGATGTGCCGCTGGCGGCATTCACCGCCACAGCCGATGCGGAAACACAGGATGAGATCGTCCAGAAGCTGTTTGACGGTGCAGCCCCGCGCAAGTTTCTGCGTGGCTTTGACCGGCCCAACATTCATCTGGCCTTTGCTGCCAAGGACGGGCCGCGCAAACAGATCCTGGATTTTGCCGCTGCGCGAAAGGGTCAATCCGGCATCGTCTATTGCGGCACCCGTAACAAGACCGAAGTGTTGGCGCAGTCCCTGCGCGCTGAAGGGCATGTGTCCTGCCATTATCACGGCGGGATGGAGGCGGAAGACCGCCGCATCGTGGAAACCCGGTTTGCCCGCGAAGACGGTCTGATTGTCGTGGCGACGGTGGCCTTTGGCATGGGGATCGACAAACCCGATATTCGCTGGGTGGCCCATGCGGACCTGCCCAAATCTATCGAGGCCTATTATCAGGAAATCGGCCGCGCTGGCCGTGACGGGGCACCTGCTGAAACGCTGACCTTGTTTGGCCCGGATGACATTCGCCTGCGCCGGTCTCAGATCGATGAAGGCCTGGCCCCGCCCGAACGCCGGATGGCCGATCATGCGCGATTGAATTCCTTGCTGGGGTTGGCCGAAGCTTTGCAGTGCCGTCGTCAGACCTTGTTGGGATATTTCGGGGAAAACACCGAACCCTGCGGGAACTGCGATCTGTGCAACAGCCCAGCCGAGGTGTTCGACGGCACCACGCCCGTTCGAATGGCCTTGTCTGCCATTCTGCGCACCGAGGAATGGTTTGGCGCAGGTCATCTGATCGACATCCTGCTGGCCAATGAGACTGACAAGATCCGCGCCCGCCGCCATGATGCGCTCTCGACCTGGGGGATCGGCAAAGACTGGTCGCGCCCGCAATGGCAGGCGATTTTCAGGCAGATGATGGGGCATGATCTGGTGCGCCCCGACCCCGACCGCCACGGCGCGCTGCGCATGACCGAAGCCGCGAAACCCATTCTGAAAGGCGAGGCGCAGATCAACTTGCGCAAGGATACGATCCGCAAGGCCACGCGCCGCCCTGCGGTCAAGGCCATGGTGGCCGAGGAAGACGCGCCGCTGTTGTCAGCGCTCAAGGCCAAGCGCCGCGCCCTGGCCGAGGCCGCGCGGGTTCCAGCTTATGTGATTTTCCCCGATCGCACCCTGATCGAGATGGCCGAGAAGCGCCCGATGACATTGGACGAAATGGCGCGTATCGGCGGCGTTGGCGCCAAAAAGCTGGAACGCTATGGCGATACGTTCCTTGAGGTGGTCTCGGGTGAGGCCAAAGCACTGCATCCTGCGCGCCGCAAGCTGGCGGGTCGTGAGCAGGGCGAGATTTATGACCGCCTGCTTGAAGTACAGTCGCAATTGTCGCGCGGCCCCGAGGGGATCGACAAACCGCTGACTTGTTCAGCCGCGCAATTGGCCAAGGTGGCGCAGATGCGCCCGGACGACCCGCGCGGGTTGGAACAGCTGTTGGGCGATCGCCGTCACGAAAGGTTTGGTGCCGCGTTTCTGGACGTGCTGCAACAGGCGAGCTAGATACGGCGGGTCAGGCAAGAAAAGAGGGCGGACATGCTGGTTGTTATCTCGCCGGCCAAGCGGCTGGATTGGGCAGAACGGAACGTGGATGTCACGCAACCCGATTTTCAGGATGACGCCATTCGGCTATCGAAAACCGCGCGAAATCTGACCCTGGGGGATCTGAAAAAGCTGATGGATCTCAGCGATGATCTGGCCCGCCTGAACCGCGATCGATATCGGGCTTTTTCCGACGCACCTGATGCAACGACGACCCGTCCTGCGGCGCTGGCGTTTGCCGGGGACACCTATCAGGGGCTTGAGGCCGCGTCGTTGGACGCCGATGAAATGGCCTGGGCACAGGATCATCTGAGGATTCTATCCGGCCTTTACGGGGTGTTGCGCCCGCTGGATGCCATTCAACCCTATCGGCTTGAGATGGGCAGCAAGCTGAAAACGCGGCGCGGCAAGAACCTGTATGAGTATTGGCGCGATCAACTTAGCAAGGCTTTGAACGCGCAAGCCGCCGAGGTGGGCAGTGATGTTCTGGTCAATTGTGCCAGTCAGGAATATTTCGGCGCGGTCGATCTGAAAGCGCTGAAGCTGCGTGTGATCACTCCGGTCTTTATGGAGGACAAGGGGGGCACGCCCAAGATCGTGAGCTTTTTTGCCAAAAAGGCGCGCGGCGCGATGGCGCGCTACGTCGTGCAGCATCGGTTGACCGATCCCAATGCCCTGGTCGAGTTTGACACCGGCGGATACGCCTATCGCCCTGATCTGTCCGAGGCGGGCAAGCCGGTTTTTGTGCGCCCCTATCAGGCCCAAGGCTAGCTTTCAGCGCCTTCGGGTTGGGCCACCGGGCGGGCGTCTTCCGGACAATGGGTCTTGATCATTTCGTGGATCAGCGCCTTGTGCAGCGGCTTGGTCAGGTAATGATCGAGCCCCGCGGCGAGAATACCCTGATCATCGCCTGCCATGGCATGCGCAGTCAAAGCAACGATCGGAACCCTGCGCCCCGTTCCAACCTCGCGTCGCCGGATTTCACCAGTGGCCTCTTTCCCGTCCATCTTCGGCATCGAGATATCCATAAAAATCAGATCGGGATCGAACGCGGCATAGGCCTCGATCGCCTCAAGCCCGTTGCTGACAAATCTAAGCTCAATGTCCAGATCCTTGGTCATTTTCTTCAGGATCAGTTGATTGGTTTTGTTGTCTTCCGCCGCCAGCACCTTCATGCGCCGATGGCCATCAGTGTCTAGGCCGCTTGATAGCGCGGCAGGTTCACCCGCCCGTTTCTGAGGCTCGAACACAGGTGCACCAAGTGCCATCAAACGTGAAAAGAGTTCGGCCCTTGGGATCGGTTTCTGCAAAATACCTTCGATCAGCCGGTTCGCCGGGTCTGCATGGATGACGCCCGGGTTGGCCGACATCACGACAATCGGCAGATCCGACCAATTCCGTTCGCGCAACATGGTCGCAAGCTCCAGCCCCTCCATATCGGGCAGGTCCTGATCGCAGAGCACCAGGTCGATTGTATCATCTACCGCTCGCAGCGCCTCTTCTCCGCTGGTGCATACCGTCACGCGGGACCCCAAACGGCTGAGTTGCTTGGTGAGAATGGCGCGGTTCACCGCAAGATTTTCGACCACCAGAACATGTTTCAAGCGCCCGGCCAGATCAGGCGGCGCTGGTTGCGGGCCTTCGGCCGTGGGCAGAGATACCCGAAAGCCGAAACAGGAACCCGCGCCCTGTTCACTCTCTACCCAGACCTTTCCACCCATCATCTTGATCAGCCGTTCAGTGATCGCCAGACCCAGTCCTGTGCCTTCAAACTGACGGTTGCGCTCATCCTCGACCTGATTGAACTCACCAAAGATATGATCGATCTTGTCCGCCGCGATCCCAACACCGGTGTCTTCGATAGCCACATGAATATCGCAGCTTTGCTGGTCAGAATTTGGCACTCCGGTCACCCGGATCAGCACGTGGCCGTCCGAGGTGAACTTGACCGCATTGCCAACCAGATTGGTCATGATCTGCCGCAGACGTCCCGGGTCGCCGACGAACAGCGTGGGCAGGAACAGGTCATAATCGACCAGCAGGGTCAGCCCCTTGTCGCGCACGCTGGGTTGCAGCAACATCGCGACTTCAAGAATGCACCGCTCCAGATCAAACTGCTCGGGGTGCAGGGTCAGTTTGTCAGCTTCGATCTTGGAATAGTCCAACACGTCATTGATGATAACCAGCAGCGCCTCCCCCGAGTTGCGGATCGTATTGACGTAAAGCCGCTGTTCCTCGGCCAAAGGCGTTTCTGTCAGCAGTTCGGTCATACCGACGATCCCGTTCATCGGAGTTCGAATTTCGTGGCTCATATTGGCCAGAAACGCCGATTTCGCGCGGTTCGCGGCCTCGGCCCGTTCGCGTGCGGCGTTCAGTTCGGCCTCATGCCGGACCGAAGAGGTGATGTTCAGCGCCAGGCTGACCACATCGCCACCACTGCCACGCTGGTCGATCAGGCGAATATATTCTCCGTTCCACAGCTGAATGACCACCGGTTCGGGGTTGAGACTGGCCCACCGGCTTAACATCCGCGCTCGCCACTCAGCCACAGGTTCGTCGCCGATATCGACAATGCCTTCATCCGTCAAAAGCTGAAGAATGCGGCGATATTCGATGCCGGGCGAAACTTCGTCCAAACCTTCGAAC
Source organism: Ruegeria sp. HKCCA6707 (assembly GCF_013033515.1). Classification (GTDB taxonomy): domain Bacteria; phylum Pseudomonadota; class Alphaproteobacteria; order Rhodobacterales; family Rhodobacteraceae; genus Ruegeria. The sequence goes on from NZ_WQEG01000002.1 coordinate 478,214, forward strand.
ACGCTCAGGTAAGCGGTATTGGCGCTGATCAACTGGCTGTTCTCGTCGAAAAAGGCAAAGCCATCCTGAATGGTCTGAATGGAATGCCACAACCGGCGTTCGGCCACTTCGATCTTGGCATTGGCGACGGTCAGATCGGATTTGACCTTTTCATTCTCGCCCCGCACCGTTTCCACTTCGGCCTGGGTCTCACCGATCTGGCGGGTCAGGGCCAGCGCATGACGACCCAACTTGCAGTTGGCAGCGGAAAGCTCGGCCTGTTTGAGGTGCAACAATCTTTCGGCTGCAAGCCGCGCGCGCCGTTCTTGGGCCAGTTTTTCTGCAAGGCTCATATCATGCTCTTCCCGGGTTAGCTGCGTGCAGCATCCCGGGAAGCGGTGAAAAAGTGCTTAAAGCTGTTACGAACGCCCTTCGCGCAGCCATCCCGCCAATAAGAACCCACCAGCCAGCAGCAGCGCCAACCAGGGTGGGAACAGGCCCGCTTGGGTGACATCTCGGGTTTCATAGGCGTCGCGCGGGGTCAGACCAATCCAGCCGCGCCCTGCCGCCGGACGCCCGTCGCGGACATTGCGAATGGCAGGCAAGCCGTCCTCAACCTGAATCACACCACCCCGCAAGCTGGCCAGATGCGGTTCCATGATCTCGGACGTTGCGATGGTGCGTTCGAACTCTTTGGGCGCTGCGGGGCCAAGACCAATCACAGCAAAATGCTCACCCTCTTCCAGGCGATAAAGGCCAATTTCAGGGCCGAAATACTGAACCTCGAAGCGACCGGGCGAGACTTCGTTCAAGTTGATCTGCAGGCTCTCACCATTGGGCCGTGTGATCGTGACCGGGCCAATCTCTTCGTTCAGGGTCTGGCGAATGATGCGCATGGTTTGGCCGTTGGCTTCGGCCCAGAGCGCTTCTTCTTCAAGCTCGGGCTCTTTCATCAGCCAATGTGCAAGACGGCGCAGAAGTTCCAACTGCGGACCGCCGCCGTCAAATCCGCGACTCCACAGCCAGGCATGATCCGACGCCAGCAAGGCGACGCGGCCTTCGCCTGCGCGGTCCAGAACCAACAGCGGGCGTTCATCCACTCCAGTCATCAGCACTTCGCCCGTCCGGGGCCGCACATCAATCTGACGCAGCCATGCGCCCCAGCCATCCGATGCGCCCAAATCGGTGGTGACCGGGTGGCGTTCGCCAAGCTCGGACACCATCGGGACAAAGCGTTCCTCGATCACCCGCGCGGTAGGCTGGGCAGGCAGAACCGGCCCAAGCGGTGATCGAAAGATGCTGTCGGCGGTGGCGAAATCAGGACCGGCGGCCACCAGCACGGCCCCGCCGTCGTTGATATAGTTGTTGACGTTATCCAGATAGATCGCGGGCAGGATGCCCCGGCGTTTGTAGCGGTCGAAGATGATCAGATCAAAATCGTTGATCTTTTCCAAAAACAGCTCTCGGGTCGGGAAGGCAATCAAAGACAGCTCATCCACAGGCACGCCATCCTGTTTTTCGGGTGGACGGAGAATGGTGAAATGCACCAGATCGACCGAGCTGTCGGATTTCAGAAGGTTGCGCCAGGTGCGCCCGCCCGGATGCGGCTCGCCCGAGACCAGCAGCACCCGCAACCGGTCGCGCACGCCGTTCATCTGGATCAAGGCGGTGTTGTTGCGGTCGGTCAACTCACCTTCGGCCTGCGGCACGCTGAACTGGATCACATTGCGCCCGCCATGGGGCAGCGCAACAGGCACTTCGATGTCGCTGCCGATGGGCATGGTGAAAGTCTGCGGCGCGCCGCCATCAATCGAGATCTCAAGCGGCGCTGTCGTAGCGCCCGGGGGCACCGCGCCGCTGTCTTCGATCCGGAGCGTCAGGGTCACGGGCTCACCGATGATGGCAAAGGCCGGGGCGTTGCGCACGATCAGCCTGCGGTCCCAATCCTCGGCCCGTCCGGTTTGCAGCAGATGCATCGGGGCGGGCAAATCCGGGGCCTGATCCACATCATGCACGATCCCGTCCGAGACGACGACGATCCCCGCGATTCGCGCACGGGGTTCTTCGGCCAGGGCGGCGTTCAAAGCCGCCATCACCTGTGTTCCCTCATCCCCGTCACTGTCGCCAACGGGGATACGGCGCAATTCGGTGTTTGCGCGGCTTTCGATCTCTTCGGCCAGCGCGTCTGCGGTTTGCACCGTCTGCTCGGCGCGGTCTGACAAGGTCTGGCTGGCGCTTTGATCTTCGATCATCAGCACGATGTCGGTCAAAGGCGCGCGGTCTTCTATCTGATAGACCGGCCCGCTGAGCGCGATCAGCACCACAATCGCTGCCAGCCCGCGCAACGCCCAACCGGACAATCCACGCCAGAGTGCGACAGCAATCCCGCCCAGCGCCACAGCGCCCACGATGGCCAGAACCGGCCAGGGAATCAGCGGATCAAAAAGAAGCGTTCCGTTCATTGTCCCAACCTGTCCAATAGCGCAGGCACGTGGACCTGATCGGATTTGTAATTCCCGGTCAGCACGTGCATCACCAGATTGACGCCAAAGCGATTGGCCAGCTCGCGCTGCCGTTCACCGGCATAGCCACGGCCCACCGGCAACAAGGCCTGACCGTTGCGATCCACCGCCCAGGCGCTGGCCCAGTCATTGCCGCCGATGACCACAGGCGTCACGTTATCATTCAGATTGCGGAAGGGCATTCCTTCGATCTGCTCGGCATCGGGCGGCGCGGCCTCGACCCAGACCTCGGTGCCCATGTGCCGGCCCGGAAAATCCTGGAGCAGGTAGAAGGCCCGGGTCAGCACGTGATCCTTCGGAACAGGCTCTAGCGCGGGGATATTCAGCGGACCTGCCAGCTGTTGTAGCTTCCGGCCATTGGGGCTGGAGGCCCCGAAACTGGCGACATTGGCATCGCGCGTGTCAAACAGGATCATCCCGCCCGACCGCAGATAGGTGTTGAGCTTGGCGTAAGCCTCAGCTGACGGTTGCGGTTGATCGGGGGTGATGGGCCAATAGAGCAACGGGAAGAACGCCAGTTCATCCCGTTCAAGATCAACCCCAATCGGCTCGGCAGGTTCGACCGAGGTACGGAAATACAAGGTCTGGGCCAAACCGCGCATCCCGGCCTCAGCAACCTCGTCCACCTGCGCATTGCCGGTCAGGACATGGGCCAGAACAAGCTCATGCGCCGCTTGCAGGGCAAATTCGGTATCCTCGGGGGTTTGCGCTTGAACCTCTGGCACCAGCAGCAAGCCACCGGCCAAAACGGCTGCGGCGCGCGCCAGCCCCAAACGCCCTGACAAAGCCAGCGAGGCGACGATGTCGACGGTCAGCAACAGAAGCGCGAGGCTCAAGAGCAGCCCGCCAATTGGCGTCTCGGTGCTGATCTCTTGTCCGCGGATCGGGATATCTGCAGGCCAAACCACCGGGCTCAGCAGCGCGTCCTCGGGCAGAACGTTCAATGCGAGCTTTTGCTTGCCGCTTTCATAAAGCCCGGGGCGCAGTTCGGGCCCGATTGGATCCGAGATCAGGCTGACACCATCCACACCGGGTAAGTTACCCGCATCCGACAGGGTGCCGAAACCGTCGAGAACCTGAATAGGCTCCCATGTTGTGCCCTGCAACTGCGCCTCTTGCCGCGACTTGGCGGCAGAGGCGACAGCCAGACGGTCCAGCATTTCGACAAACAGGCCCGACAAAGGCAGGCTGGACCATTCGGCGTCTGCGGTGACGTGAAACAGCACAACTTGCCCCAGACCCAGCGCCTTGCGGGTCACCAGCGGCGTGCCGTCCGACAGCGAAGCAATCACCCGATCCGCCAGATTAGGGTCTGGTTGCGCCATGACTTGCGTGGTGACAGACACGTCCGCAGGAATGTTCAGACCGAAAAAGGGCGAATCTTCGGGGAACGGGGCCAGGCCTTTGGCTTCCCCCCAGCTCATCGCACCCCCGACGGAGCGGCCCCCGCTGCGCAGACGCACCGGCAGCAAGGTATCCTCGGCGGCGCGGCCCAGATCACTGGCGGCCATGCGCGGGCCTGCAAAGCGCAGCAGCAAGCCGCCCTGTTCCACCCATTCGGTCAGCGCAACCTCTTCGGCGGCGGCCAGAGTGGCGACATCTGCCAGCACAATCACATCCGGGTTGGCGCGCAGAACATCCAGCAGACCGCCATCGACAAAATCAGCGGTGGGGATCAGAACCTGTGTCAGGTAGTGCAACGGCGACAACAGCTCGAGCCCTTCGCGGTCAAGCGTTCCTGCGATCAAAGCCACTTCGCGGCGGCGCAGGCTGTCATCGGTGAGCGTGACAGCCCCTGCGGCGCGTTGGCCCTGGATCTCAAACCGCGTGATCCGGGCGCGCAGCTCGGACGGCAGGACAATCTGCGTTTGCGCCCGGGTGGCGTCGCTTTCAAACTCCAGATCGACCGAATGCAGCACGCGCATGGTGCCCGCCGGATCGCGACCTTGCGCCAACACGGTGACGGTATCGGCCGGGCCGGGTTCCGCACGCAGCACAGTCAGCACGATCGCACCGTCCTGATATGTTGCGGGCGCAATGGCCATGACCGGGGACGGAGATTGAAAGACTGTCACATCACCCCGCGCCTGCAATGCGTCGACCATCTGATCTTGACTGTCATAGTTCAGGCGGTCGCTGAACCAATGCGTGTCAAACCCACCATCAACATCATTCAACGACTGGATCGCCGCATCTAATTGCTGAGGTGTGGGCTGCCACGGCATCGGCACAAGCCCGGGCAGTCGTCCACGCCATGCCTCAGCCGCCTGGAAAACCGGCGCTTCCGGCTCGGTCAGGCGCAGGATCGAAACCGGGCGCCCAGCCCGGCCCGCCTCGGTCAGCTGCGCGTCAATCTGGTCCAGCGTGGCCGACCAGCGGGTGGCCCCCGCCCAGCTGCCATCCAGCACCAGCAACAGGGGTCCCGAGCCGGTCTCATCCCGTGACGGGTTCAGAACCGGACCTGCCAGACCGATGATGATCGCCGCTGCCGCCAGCATCCGCAGCAGCAAAAGCCACCATGGTGTGCGGTCCGAGACGCTTTCTTCGTCCTTCAGCCCCAAAAGCAGTGTTACCGCCGGGAACAATCGACGGATCGGTGCAGGCGGTACGGCGCGCAGGATCAGCCACAGGATCGGCAGGGTCAGCAGACCAAGCAAAATCCACGGCGCAGTGAAACCGATACCTGCGAGAACCGTCATTGCACACCCCCATCCAGCGCGCGATAGAGCCACAATAGCGCCGATTGCGCACTGTCTTTGGAGTGGTGCAGACCCAATTGCCAACCGGTGGCGCGGCATAGTCGGGCCAGGTCATCCTTGCGTCGGGCCAGCCGCTCGAGATAACGGTCGCGCAGGTCGCCAGCCTTCAAGGTCTCGTGCTGGGCGGTGCCGCCAACGCTTTCAAAGATCGTCCGCCCGCGAAACGGGAACGCTTCTTCTGACGGGTCGAGAATTTGCAGCAAAACACCCCGTACCCCGCGATCAGCGGCCTTGGTCAGGGCAAGCTCGACTTCGCCGAGCGGGCCCAGAAAATCAGACAGGAACACAGCGCGGGCATGAGGGATCATGGCTTTGTGTTCTGGCGGTGCGTAATCCGCCTCGGCATCCTCAGACCAGGCTTGCGCCAGGCGAACGATCTGCGCGTTACCGCGTCGGGGCGGCAGGCTTGTACCAGTCAGCCCTACACGCTCACCGCCGCGCACCAGCAGGATGGCCGTTGCCAGACCCAGCAAACGCGCGCGATCGGCCTTGGTCGGTAGCCCTTTATCCGACGCAAAACGCATCGAAGCCCCCTGATCGACCCAAAGCATAATGGATTGCGCAATCTGCCATTCGCGCTCGCGGACAAATTGCTGATCCCCGCGGGCCGAACGCCGATGGTCGATCATCCGGCGGCTGTCGCCCAGTTGTGCCGGGCGATATTGCCAAAAGTCATCACCCATACCCGACCGACGCCGCCCGTGATCGCCCAGCAGCACCGTTCCGGCCAAATGCTCGGCGCGCGCCAAAAGCGGCGGCAGCCGGGACGCCTCGGCCTCGGATCTTTCGCGAAGAGTCAGCGCCGCATTCACGCTGCGGCCTCGGCCCGGATCAGACCACGAGCCGTTGTCTCAATCAGATCAGCCAGACTGTCACCCCGCGCACGGGCAGCGAAGTTGAGCGCCATGCGGTGGCTCAGCACCGGGCGCGCCATGTCCAGAACATCATCTGCATTGGGGGCCAGCCGTCCTTGCAACAGCGCCCGGGCGCGCACGGTCATCATCAGAGCCTGCGCCGCACGCGGCCCCGGACCCCAGGCCACCGTCTCGGCCACACGCTCGGAAACACCGGACTCTTCCGGGCGGAAGGCACGGACCAGATCGAGGATCAGTTCAACCACCGATTCTCCCACGGGCATCCGGCGCAACAGAACCTGCGCGGCCAGCAACTCTTCCTTGCTGAAGATCTGATGCGCCCCGTCTTCTTCAACGCCGGTGGTCGCGAGCAAGATATCGCGTTCGGTCTGGCGGTCGGGATATTCCACATCAATTTGCACCAGAAACCGGTCAAGCTGCGCTTCGGGCAGCGGATAGGTCCCTTCCTGTTCAATCGGGTTTTGGGTGGCCAACACGTGGAATGGCGTGCCCAGACTGCGATCTTCGCCAGCGACGGTTACAGTCCGTTCCTGCATGGCCTGCAGAAGCGCCGATTGGGTACGCGGGCTGGCGCGGTTGATCTCATCGGCCATCAACAGCTCGCAGAAGATCGGGCCGGGGATGAAACGGAAGCGGCGTGTACCGTCTTCGGCGGTATCCAGAACCTCGGACCCAAGGATATCTGCCGGCATCAGGTCGGGAGTGAACTGGATCCGGTTGCCATGCAAACCCATCACGGTCGACAGAGTTTCAACCAGCCGTGTCTTTCCCAACCCGGGCAAGCCGATCAACAAAGCGTGACCGCCACACAACAAAGCGGTCAGGGTCAGGTCAACGACCCGCTCTTGCCCGATAAAGCGACGGGTGATCGAGGATTTCGCCTCTTGCAGCTTGTTTTCCAGCGCTTCGATCTCGACGACGAGGTCGGCAGGTTCGGACATGAGGTTCCCTTCCGTGAACTGATATGGTTGAAGTGTATCGCGCTGAGAGGAAATGGCAAAAGCAATGAGCGGACAAAAACCCGTGACCCCTTCGCCAGACGGTCTGGCGGCTTCGGTCAAAGCGGCCAAAACTCGTGGTTTACCGCCCGTTCATCTGTGGAATCCCCCGTTTTGCGGCGATTTGGACATACGCGTCGCCAAAGATGGCACTTGGTCTTATTTAGGGTCACCGATCCGGCGGTTCGAGCTTGTGAAGCTTTTTTCGTCAATTCTTAAGAAAGAATACGGCAAATACTATCTGGTCACCCCGGTTGAGAAGGTGGGAATCACCGTTGAGGATGCGCCTTTCATCGCCGAAGACTTTGACCAGATCGGTTCGGGCGACGGCCAGGTCCTGCGGTTTACCACTTCTGTCGGTGATCAGGCCGAGGCCGGCGCAGACCACCCGATCCGCATTGAGATTGACCCGGATACAGCAGAGCCTTCGCCCTATATCCTGATCCGCAGCAACCTTGAGGCGCGTATCGACCGCAAGAGCTTTTACCGGATGGTGGATATCGCCACCCATCATGAGGGCTGGTTTGGCGTCTGGTCCGGCGGCCAGTTCTTTGGCCTGATCCCGTCAGACGACCTTGGCTGAGCGAGGAGCGCGGTCCTGCGCGATGAACACCGCCATGGCAACAATTGCAGCGCCCAGCGCGCGGGTCCAATTCCAGTCTTCTCCCAGCGCCAGCATGATGACCATGACATAGAACGGCGCCACATTGATGTGAAACGAGCTGAGCGCGACGCCGATTCTGCCAACAGACGAAATGAACAAGACCTGGCTTAGGCCCATGGCGAGTAGCGCATAGATGGCCAGCATACTCGCCTGATGCAAATCCACAGGAGAGGTCGGCAGAACGTTAATACCAAGCCCTGCCATCAGCGAAACCATTACCACCGCTGCCAAAAGCCCGCCCGTGAAGGTGATCGTTGTCCGGCCAGTAAAGCTGAGGTCTGGAAAGTCGCGGACGGTCATCATACTGGCCCAGCAAAACCCTGCTGTTGACAGCACGGCGCAGGCTGCACCCAGCCCCAATTGGGCGGGCGCCAGCGCACTGGTGGCAATCAAGCCGCCCACAACCGACACCACGACACCCAGAGCGAAGTTCCACCTTAATCGCCGCGTCCCCGATGCAAGCTCCAACAGCGTTGCCATCAAAGGTGCGCACGAGGCAATAATCGCGACGGTCACGGGATCCGTGAGTTTCTGCGCCAGGATCATCAGGAACATACTTGCACCAAACCCAAAACTGCCAACGATCATGGCCCGCCCCCAGCGCGCGGATGCCACGCGGCGCGGGCCGTCGATGATCAGCCAGATCGGCAACATAATCGCAACGGCCAAAGCCAAGCGCCCAATCAAAAGCGCCACAGGTGGCCATGTCTGCAGCAGAATTTCGGCCGCAGGAAACCCCGCGGCCCATGTCACCATCGACGCCACGGCCAACCCGTTGCCGGACAAGGCCGCATTGCGACCGCTGGGTACCCCGAAGGACGACCCGCGTGCAGGATCAGGGCTTATCGCCATGGGTTTCGCTCTTTTTGCAGGCGGGACAACGATGAATTGATTCGCCTCGTTGGTCCGATTGTCAGGAAGATGCGCCTGTATTTCTGGTCGATTTTCGACAATCTGTCGTTTTCCATCTCTTTCCCTGTGACCTATCCCCGGATAGAGTTTTTCGACCACCACCCGAGACCGCTCATGCCAAAATTTGCCGCCAATCTTTCGCTGCTCTTTGCCGAGCTGCCCTATCTCGAACGGTTCAACGCAGCCGCGCAGGCCGGGTTTGACGCGGTCGAGATTCTGTTTCCCTATGATCTGGCGGCCAAGGAAACCCGACGCGCCCTTTTGGCCAATGGGCTTGACCTGATCCTGATCAACGCACCCCCGCCCAACTATACGGGCGGAGAACCCGGCTACGCTGCAATCCCCGGCGGTGAGGCGCGGTTTCAGTCCGACATCAAACGGGTGCTGCGCTATGCTCAGATCCTGCGCCCCCGGATGATCCACATCATGTCCGGTGCGGCCTCAGGGTCCGAGGCCGAGGCGAGTTTCGTCCGAAACCTGCAATGGGCCGCAGATTTCGCCCCGGATCAAAGATTTACGATCGAGCCGCTGAACCCTGTTTCACAGCCTGGGTATTTCCTGAACAGTTTTGATCTGGCGGCCGAAATTCTGGATCGAGTAGATCGGTCCAATATCGGTCTGCAATATGACAGTTTTCACGCCCACATGATCCACGGTGACGCGCTAGAAATTTGGCACCGTTACCACGACCGCTTCATCCATGCGCAGATCGGTGCGGCTCCGGACCGCTCAGAACCCGGGCGCGGTCCCACGGATTTCGCGTCGCTGTTCGAGGCGATGGATCACAGCGGCTATACCGGCCATGTCAGCGCCGAATACACCCCGTCAAAACCGCTGACCACGCAGACTTTGGGCTGGATGCGGGCGTCCTGAGATCGCCACTGGCGTTTTTTTCGAAAATATCGCAGATCAATGGGGCCTGAACTCAAGGACCGCCCATGATCGCTGCACGTTATGCCCGCGCACTGTTCAGCCTGATCATGTCAGGTCTGATGTCCTGCATCGTCACCGGCATCGCAACAGTTAAAGCAAATGGGTTCGGGCCCAGCACCTTTGGCGATTGGATGGCGGCCTGGGCCTTCTGCTGGCCCATCGCCTTCACCGTTATCCTATTGCTGGGGCCCACCGTGCAACGGTTCGTCAATGGGCTGGTCAAACCGCAGGATTGACCCGCTGCAAAGAGGGCCCGCCGGGCCTGACGAGCAGCGCTCCCGGACCGCTAATGCGCCTCGGCCCAATTGGCGCCCTGGCCTGCATCTACTTCCAGCTTCACGTCCAGTTTCACCGCCGGATCCGATGCGCCTTCCATGATTTCCTTGGCCACCGAGACCAGCTGATCCACCGCGTCTTCGGCCACTTCAAACAGCAATTCGTCGTGGACTTGCAATAGCATATTCGCGGGCAGCCCGTTGATAGCATCGGGCATCCGCACCATCGCGCGTCGAATTACATCCGCCGCCGTCCCCTGAATAGGCGCGTTAATGGCCGCCCGGCGCGAGAACCCGGCATGTGGGCCTTTGGCGTTGATCTCGGGCGTATGGATTTTCCGCCCAAATAGGGTCTGCACATAGCCATGCTCTTTGGCAAAGGCGATGGTGTCATCCATATAGGCTCTAATGCCCGGAAAACGTTCGAAGTACCGGTCGATGAACCCCTGCGCCTCAGCCCGCGGGATGCGCAGGTTGCGCGCCAGGCCAAAGCCGGAAATGCCATAGATCACCCCGAAATTGATCGCCTTGGCCTGACGTCGAATATCCGGCGTCATCTCGTCCAACGGCACGTCGAACATCTCGGACGCGGTCATTGCGTGAATGTCCAGCCCATCCGAAAACGCCTGTTTCAACGCCGGGATATCAGCGATATGCGCCAGGATCCGCAGCTCGATCTGACTATAATCCAGGCTGACCAGCACATTGCCCGGCTCGGCGATAAACGCCTCACGGATGCGCCGCCCTTCCTCGGTGCGCACCGGAATGTTCTGCAAGTTCGGATCAGTCGAGGCCAGACGACCGGTATTGGCCCCGGTGATCGAATAAGAGGTATGCACCCGCCCCGTATCGGGGTTGATATGGGTCTGCAAGGCGTCCGTATAGGTCGATTTCAGCTTGGACAGCTGCCGCCAGTCCAGCACCCGGCGGGGCAGTTCATGCTCGGTCGCCAGATCCTCAAGAATATCCGCACCGGTCGAGTATTTCCCGGTCTTGCCCTTCTTGCCACCTTCCAGCCCCATCTTGTCAAACAGGATCTCACCCAGCTGCGCGGGTGAGCCGACATTGAAAGTCTCACCGGCCAATTCGTGAATTTCAGCCTCTAATCCAGCCATTTTTTGCGCAAAAGCGTTGGACATGCGGCTCAGCACATCGCGGTCGACCTTGATACCATGCATCTCCATTTCTTTGAGAACCGGCACCAGAGGACGCTCCAGCGTCTCGTAAACGGTGGTCACCTGCACTTGATGCAGTTGCGGCTTGAACAGCTGCCACAGGCGAAGGGTGATATCCGCATCTTCGGCGGCATAGGCCGTGGCCTCGTCAATCGGAACTTTGTCAAATGTAATGGCTGATTTGCCCGAGCCCAGCAGTGGTTTGATCGGGATCGGTGTGTGGCTCAGGTACCGTTCCGACAGTGTATCCATTCCATGCCCATGCTCACCCCCATGCATGGCGTAGGACATCAGCATCGTATCGTCGATCGGCGCAACCTCGATGCCGTAGCGCGCAAAAATCTTGGCGTCGTATTTCATATTCTGCCCGATCTTCAGGATCGACGGATCCTCAAACATCGGTTTCAACAGAGTCAGAGCCTGATCCAGGGGCATTTGCCCTTCGGCCAATGCGTCCGAACCGAACAGATCATCCGCAGCCCCGTCCCTGTGGGTCAGCGGGACATAGCAGGCCGCACCGGGCTCGACACACAGCGAAATGCCCACAAGATCAGCGATCATCTCGTTCAAACCCGTGGTCTCGGTATCCACCGCAACCCAACCGCGCTCATAGACCGTATCAATCCACGTCTGCAAAGCGTCCGCATCGCGCACGCATTCATACTTTGACGCATCGAAGGCCAGGGACTCTTCTTCTTCGACCTGAGCCGCTGGTGCAGGAATGTCAGCGATCACGGGGGCCTCGGCACCCAGCTTATCCGCAATCCGCTTGGTGAGGGTGCGGAACTCCATCTCGGCCAGAAAACCCAACAAGGTTTCTGCGTCCGGGTCTTTCACCTCGAGATCATCCAGAGTGAAATCCAGCGGCGTGTTCTCATCCAGTTGCACCAGTTTCTTCGACAGCTCGATCTGGTCCCGCTTTTCGATCAGCGTTTGCCGGCGTTTGGGTTGCTTGATCTCGTCGGCCCTGTCCAGCAACGTTTCCAGATCACCATATTCGTTGATCAACAAAGCGGCGGTTTTCACACCAATGCCCGGAGCTCCCGGCACGTTATCGACCGAGTCCCCGGCCAGCGCCTGAACATCCACCACCCGTTCGGGGCCCACGCCGAATTTCTCAAACACCCCATCCCGGTCGATGCGCTTGTTTTTCATCACGTCCAGCATCTCGACGCCATCGCCGACCAGTTGCATCAGATCCTTATCGGAACTCACGATGGTCACGCGACCACCTGCTTCGCGGGCCTGAACTGCAAGCGTTGCGATGATGTCATCGGCCTCAAAGCCTTCAAGCTCTTTACAGGCGATGTTGAAGGCTCGGGTGGCTTCGCGGGTCAGGGGCATCTGCGGGCGCAGATCCTCGGGCATGGCCTCACGGTTGGCTTTGTAGAGATCATAGAGATCGTTTCGGAACGTGTGCGAGCCTTTGTCGAAGATTACTGCGACGTGGGTCGGCGCATCCGGCCCGGCGTTCCCTTCGACATATTTCTGGAGCATATTGCAGAACCCCGAAACAGCGCCAATCGGCAAACCATCGGATTTCCGCGTCAGTGGCGGCAACGCGTGATATGCCCGGAAAATAAAGGCCGATCCGTCGATCAGATGCAGGTGACACCCTTTTCCGAAATTGCTCATGCGCGCGCTCCCTGATTGTCAGGGACGGTTCTGCCACAGGCCTGCGCGGGTGGCCAGTCAAGAACGCAGGTCAGCCACCAAAGAGGCCGCTGAACACGTCCGAGAAACTGTTCAAAAGCGCCATGACAAGCAAGACGCCCAAGAAAGCGAAAACCGCAAAAGCAAAAAACTGGAATAGGATCGCACCGATGCCAATTGCCACGCCAGCAAGGGCGGGTCGCCTTCTTTCATGGCGCAGGAAACCCATCGCAGACAACACGATGGCTGATCCAGACCAGCGGCTGCGCGCAATGTGGATTTCCCGATTTCGGCGGCCAGTTCGCCCAGCGTCACACCCGCTGAATGCTGAGGTGCAAAAGGCCCGGCCCAAAACACAAACAGCGCGGCAAACAAGGCCAGAGCACCCACACAAAACCCGATCCATCCAAATACCGGATTGGCCGTATCATCAGCGGTCATCTTTATCCTTGCCTCTATGCGGACGTGTTCCAACACAGTGCTTGCTGGACGATCACGGCAAGAATTTGACGCTTAGCGCCAGAATTGATGGTTAGATTTGCTCTGTGCCCTTCAGAACATACTTGCAATCGCAATAGGGGCATTCGACCCAGCCGGTATCTTCCGGGATTTGCAGCCAGACGCGCGGATGACCCAATGCGCCTTCACCGCCGTCGCAGGCAACGCGAGAGGTTTCCACAATCTTGGTTTCCGGCGCTTCGATGGTCACGGCTGGCGATCCTTCTTCGGTTGTTGGCCTCGCGGGCATGTACTAGGTGCGTTTATGAGCGATGAGCAAACCGGGGGCAAGAGCCACATGAGCGATGCGGCAATCACAATCGAGGGGCTGCGCAAAACCTATCGGGGTGGCAAGGGCCAGCCGGAAAAACAGGCGCTTAAAGGCATCGATTTGACCATCCCGCGCGGCTCGGTCTTTGGGTTGCTGGGGCCAAACGGGGCTGGAAAGTCGACGATGATCAACATTCTGGCCGGGCTTGTGGTCAAATCCGCCGGTCATGTGTCGATCTGGGGCTTTGATCAGGACAAGCACCCGCGCCAGTCCCGCGCCGCCATCGGTGTCATGCCGCAAGAGCTGAACCTGGATCCATTCTTTACCCCGCGCGGAGCGCTGGAGGTTCAGGCAGGGCTTTACGGGGTACCCAAAGCCCAGCGCCGCAGCGATGAGATTTTAGAGCTGGTGGGCCTGAGCGACAAAGCCGAGGCCTATGCCCGCACATTGTCGGGCGGGATGCGGCGTCGGTTGCTGCTGGCCAAGGCACTGGTGCATCACCCCAAAATCCTGGTCCTGGATGAACCCACGGCGGGGGTGGATATCGAACTGCGTCAAATGCTGTGGACCAATGTGCACAAGCTGAACGATCAGGGTATGACCATCATTCTGACGACGCATTACCTGGAAGAGGCGCAGGAAATGTGTGACGAGATCGCTATCATCAACCATGGCCAGAAGATCGCACAGGACAGCACGGCCAACCTTCTGTCGCGCATGGACAGCCGCACGATGGTGATCGTTCCCGACAGTCCGATTGTTGATCTTCCGACAACCGATGGGGTCGAAGCCGCGCTTCGCGATGATGGCAGCCTTGAGCTCAACTATCGCAGCGCCCAAACCACCGCCGAGCAGGTTCTGGAGGCAGTTCGCGCCGCAAATATCCGCATTCGTGACGTGCGCACCGAAGAAGCCGATCTTGAGGATGTGTTCCTTGCGCTGACCGCAGCCCGCGCCGATGATCCCCCGGCAGATGATCACGATCAACCGCGCCGGGGCATGCACCGCGTCAAACTTTAGACTCGATCGACACGCGCCTGATAGCAATTGTTGCGCGCGGACCGGATGTGGATATAGGCCACGTCAGGGCGCGCAAAGATTTCGTCGATCTTGGCGCTGATCTGATCCGTCGGCGTGACCGCTCCGGTTCCATAGATGATACGGTCATTGGTGCCATATCCCTTGATCAGATAGTCTGGGGAAGAGGTCAGTATTTCGGGCATGTCATCGTCTCTAAACTGATCGCAAGGATCCGCACACAGGAATATCGGGCCGGTTTCTGCATAAGGATGTGTCTCTAAAAAGGGACGATGTGCCAGTATCAGCATGTCCCGGCCTTCTGGGATTTGGCGCAGGCAATGACGACACGGGTTACCAGCACCATCGGAAATGGCACGCTCGGGCACCGCGCCATAGGCGTCAGGTCCTCCGGCCTGAAGGCGACGTACATCTTGAGTGGGCAAGGCAGTGATCTTGAACATGTCTGGTCTCCGGTTTTTGGCAGACTGCCTGAATCCAACACCTGCAGGCGACCCGCATCTTGCGCATTTCAAGCATCCGTCAGCCATGTCGTGTTGATCCCTGAGCATATCAGCCTTGCAGTGTTAGCGGTAAAATAAGGGCTATGCGGATGGGTCAAATGTGTTTACTCAAAAAGGCGATGCAGCCCGGTTTTCAACGCTGCGGCGAATAGCAACCACACCGACACTCTGCCCGAGGCCATGTTCATGAGCACTCAAAACACCACCCTTAAGGGACTTGGTTTCGCGTTTCTGGGATTCGCGGTTTTCGCCAGTCATGACGCACTGATCAAAGTGCTGGGCGGAACCTATTCGGTGATGCAGATCATCTTTTTTGCGACCCTCTTTTCCTTTGTCCCGATGGCGGTAACCATCCTGACTGATCGAGCCACCGGAAACTTCCGCCCTCATCATCCCTGGCTGGTTCTGCTGCGATCCGGCCTGATGGTCATGGGCATGTCCTGTGCGTTCTACGCCTTCTCGGTTCTTCCGCTGGCCGAGGTTTATTCGCTGCTGTTTTCCTTTCCTCTGATCGTCACCGTTTTGTCGATCCCGATTCTGGGAGAGGTCGTGCGCATACAACGCTGGGCCGCCGTTGGTGTTGGCCTGATCGGTGTTCTGATCGTTTTGCGCCCGGGTGCAACAGATATCACTCTGGGCCACATTGCTGCACTGACGGCAGCGTTTTGCAGTGCCTTCTCTTCGGTGTTGGTGCGCAAGATTGGAAATGAAGAGCGTTCGGCCGTTCTGATCCTTTATCCGATGCTGCTGGCCATCGTGGTAATGAGCCTGCTGCAACCGGCTGTATATCAACCACCATCACTGCTGCATCTGGCAATGATGGCTCTGGTTGGTCTGTTCTCGGTTATTGCGCAGCACCTGATTATCCTGGCCTATCGCGCGGCCCCTGCTGGCGTCGTGGCCCCCAGTCAATACAGCCAGATCATCTGGGCCACATTGTTCGGAATGCTGTTTTTCGAAGAACAGCCCGACGCTTGGGTGGCTGTTGGCGCATCAATCATCATCGCGTCGGGTATTTTTGTGGTCTGGCGGGAAAGCCGGTCGAACACAACCTCGGTCAATACCCCGGTCCTCCGGGTGCGCTCACCGCGGGCGGATACTGGTGCGTCGCGGCCGGGGAAATAGTTCCCCCGGCCTGCTTTGCCTCAAACTCTAGTACACCACCACGGAACGGATGCTTTCCCCTTTGTGCATCAGGTCAAAGCCGTGGTTGATGTCGCTAAGCCCCATCGTGTGAGTGATCATCGGGTCGATCTCGATCTTACCGTCCATGTACCAATCGACGATCTTGGGCACATCAGTCCGGCCCCGCGCGCCACCAAATGCTGTTCCGCGCCATGATCGGCCGGTGACCAGCTGGAACGGTCGGGTCGAGATTTCGGCCCCCGCAGGTGCCACACCAATGATGATGGATTCGCCCCATCCCTTATGGGCCGATTCCAGCGCATCGCGCATCACACCCACATTGCCCGTCGCGTCAAACGTGTAGTCGGCGCCGCCCTTGGTCAGATTGACAAGATAAGGCACCAGATCTCCTTCGACCTCGGTCGGGTTCACGAAATCGGTCATGCCGAATTTAGTGGCCATCTCGACCTTGGCAGGGTTCAGATCGACACCCACGATCTGATCCGCACCCGCCAGACGCAGGCCCTGGATCACATTCAGACCGATGCCGCCCAGGCCGAACACAATGGCGCGGCTGCCAATCTCGACCTTGGCGGTGTTGATCACCGCGCCGATGCCTGTAGTCACACCGCAGCCGATATAGCAGATCTTGTCGAACGGCGCGTCCTCGCGCACCTTGGCCAAGGCAATCTCGGGCAGGACAGTATGGTTCGAGAAGGTCGAGCAGCCCATGTAATGCAGGATCGGATCACCATCCAGAGTCGAAAACCGTGAGGTACCATCCGGCATAAGACCCTTGCCCTGCGTCTCTCGGATCGCTTGGCACAAGTTGGTTTTGGGATGCAGACAATATTCGCATTCGCGACATTCGGGTGTGTAAAGCGGGATCACGTGATCACCCGGTTTCAGGCTGGTCACACCTGCGCCCACCTCAAGAACGACGCCTGCGCCTTCATGACCCAGAATGGCAGGAAACAGACCTTCGGGATCAGCACCCGACAACGTGAACTCATCAGTGTGGCAAATCCCGGTGGCCTTGATCTCGACCAACACCTCGCCCGCCTTGGGGCCTTCGAGGTTTACATCCATCACTTCCAAAGGTTTACCCGCCTGAACGGCGACGGCTGCACGCGTGCGCATTGTGCTTGTCTCCCTGTCTTCTTTGTTTCGACCCTGCGTCAATTGAAGGGTATTTTCAACTGCGCTTTGATGGCTGGTGGACTAAACCTTTGATATTCAAGAAACGACATAGCCAGAATAAGGAGCGCCAATGTATAGATTTTTTCCCATTCTGATCTTGCTGTCCGCCTGTTCCGAAACACCGTCAGAACAGCAATCGCCGCGCCTGCCGTCCCGCGCCCCCTCGATCGATCTGGCGTTTTGTCTGGGGGATCCTTTTGCGGGTTCGATCGGCCAACCGGTCCAGACCATCCAAGCCGCGCTTCCGGAACGGTCGCGTGTGTTGGGGCCCAACGATCTGATGGCACAGGATTACCGTATTGATAGGTTGAATGTTTTTGTCGATGACGACGGGATCATCGAAAATATCACCTGCGGGTAAGCTGACACGAAGGTGTTTTGAGCTGTGATAGAGCCTATTTCCCGCGATAAACCAGCCAGTCTGGCAGATAGTCGATCACGCGGATTACCCAGGAAAACGGAGCTGGAAAATCGGTGCGGAACCGTCTGCGCGCCATGGCTTTGATCACGCGTGAGGCCGCGTCTTCGGGCGTCATCAGCATTGGCATTTTGAATTCGTTCTTGTCGGTCAATCGGGTCTTGATGAACCCGGGGTTGACGATACGCACAGTGACGCCACTGCCCGCAAGATCATGCCGCATGGTTTCGGCCAGCGAAATGAGTGCGGCCTTGCTGGCCCCATAGCCGATTGCGGCAGGAAGCCCGTGATACCCTGCAAGCGACCCGATCAAAGTGATCTCTCCTCGGCCTGCCGCTACAAATCCGGGTACTGTTTCTCCAAGAACGCGTACTGCGCCCATATAGTTCACATCGCTAATCCTGAGCGCGGTTTCCGTGTCCCACTCAGGGCTACGCATCGGGTCATAGGCTCCGGCGTTATACACAAGGCCATCGATTGCCCCTGCCTGGGCAACCGCGCTGCGTACAGCGTTCAAATCAGTCACATCCATGGGGATAAAGCGCGCATTGGGCAGGTTCTCGCAGATTTCAGCCAAGCGCTCGGCGTTGCGCGCGGACAGGATCAGATGCGCACCTTTATCGCTCAGCTCTTTGGCCAAAGCGCGACCCAAACCCTCGCTTGCGCCGATGATCCAATAGGTTTTGCCCTTAAAGCTGCTCATGCGTGAACCGTTCCAGTTGATACGTTAGGTTTTACGGCCATGCGGCAGCTTTGGATCAGCCCTGTATTCGCTGACCCGAAGTCTTAACATAGTGCATTTGTTAAAAACATCTAACCTGATTGATCCATACCCGTTTACGATGCGTATCTTATTGTAAAACGTCAGTTAACGAGGCTGGAATGTTCGACGAAACCCGGGGTGCCCGGAAAAAGATTGCAATTGTTGGAGCAGGCATTTCGGGGCTTTCCGCTGCGTACTATCTGTCAGAAAACAACGACGTAACACTGTATGAGGCCGAGCCCCGGCTGGGCGGACATGCCCGAACGGTACTGGCGGGCAAGAACGGCGATCAGCCGGTGGATACCGGATTTATCGTGTTCAACTATGTGACCTACCCGTATCTGACCAAGCTCTTTGACGAGCTGAACGTGCCCGTCACCAAAAGCGAAATGAGCTTTGGCGCCACGATCGACAATGGCCGCATCGAATACGGGTTGAACAACCTGCGCACGCTGACCGCGCAAAAGCGCAACCTTGCGCGGCCCGCCTATTACAAGATGATCGCCGATATCCTGCGCTTCGGCAAAGAGGCGCCCGAGGCCGCCCAAGATGACGACACCACAATCGGAGAACTGGTAGACCAGTTGCGGCTGGGCCATTGGTTCCGCCACAACTATCTGATGCCGATGTGTGGCGCGATCTGGTCGACACCAGTGGAGTTCGTGGATCAATTCCCCGCCCGCTCGCTGGTGCAGTTCTTCCGCAACCATGCATTGCTGGCCAGTGGACGCGCCAATCAACACCAGTGGTACACGGTCAAAGGCGGCAGCGTTGAATATGTGCGCCGGATCGAAGCCGCATTGCGCACGCGCGGTGCCGATATCCGTCTTGGCGCACCAGTGCAGGCCGTTGAACGGCACGATCTGGGCGTCACCGTGCGCAGTCAGGGGCAGGCCGATCTGTTTGACGAGATCATTCTGGCCACCCATTCAGATCAGTCTCTGGCCATTCTGGGCGAAAACGCCACGCGGGCCGAGGCCGCGGCGCTGGGCGCGATCCGCTATCAGCCCAATATCGCCATTCTACATTGCGACCCCGGGCAAATGCCGCGCCGGCGCGCGTGCTGGTCCAGTTGGACCTATCGCTCGCAAAAGGGCAATGTTGGGGTCACATATTGGATGAACCGGCTTCAGAATATCCCCGACAGCGATCCGCTTTTTGTGACGCTGAATGCCGGGTCAGAAATTCCCGCGGACAAAATCTATGACCAGGTCGAATTTGCGCATCCGGTGTTCGACAAGGCCGCGCTGAAAGCCCAAGGTCAAATTCGCGAGATGCAGGGACAGAACCGAACATGGTTTGCCGGTGCGTACAACCGGCATGGTTTTCACGAAGACGGGATTGCCAGCGCGATGCATGTCGTCGACCAGTTGAATGGCACCCCGCAACCCATCGGAGCTGACAATGGCATTCTCAAAGAAGATCCAGCCATTCCTGCATAGCAATAGAACCGCTTGGCTGGGTGTATTTACTCTAACGATCCTGCTGCTGGCACCAATAGGTCTGGCAGCATCACCGATTCCGGGTGACCTCAAGGACCCCAAGCAATTGGGAAGCGCGACGTTTCGCTTTCTGGGGCTGCCTCTCTATGACGCCAAACTGTATACACCCGCAGGCGCCGCGTTCAGTTGGGACGAGGATTTCGGGCTTCAACTGACCTACCGCAAGAACCTGAAGCAAAAGGCGTTGGTTGAATCGACGCTGGAAGAAATCACTCGCCAGGGCAATTCAGCGCCGACGCAAGCGCAATTGGAGGCGTGCTTTCAAGCGGTCAGCAAGGGCGACAGCTATTTGGCAGTCTCCAAAGGCCCGAACGAGGTTGATTTCTGGCGCAATGGAAGCAAGACCTGCTCACTGACCTATCCCGGGGCGAAACGGTCATTCATGTCGATCTTTCTCGGCGACAATTCGCGATCGGCAAGTTTTACCCAGCAGTTGAAGGGCCAGTGATGCTGTATCCGCGTGTCAGCCTGTATGCGCTTATGCTGGCTGCGGCGGGCATACCGCTTTACATCCACCTGCCGCGATTTGCGTCAGTCAATCTGGGATTGGGTCTGGCGGTGATCGGAACAGTCTTGCTGGCCATCAGGTTGGTGGATCTGGTGCAAGATCCCTTGATCGGCTGGGCGATTGATCATTGGCCCAACGCTCAGATGGTGTTCGCAGCAACAGCGGCACTGGGGTTGGCCATTGGCTTTCCACTGCTGTTCAGCCTTCCGGAGGGTACAAGCGTGATGGCTCTGGTGGCTGTGCTGATCCTCTTATTCTCGGCCTACAGCCTCGGAACCATCCTGCTATACGGCCGCAGTGCAACTCTGGCGAAAAAGGCCACAGCACATGAGCTGATGCGGCTGGCCGCATTCCGCGAAGGGGGTCAATTGACTGGCGTGATCCTGGCCGCCAGCGCACCAGCTGTGTTCGTGGCGCTTGGAGCGGCTTCACAAGGCTATCCGGCCTTTGGCCTTTTCTTGGGAGCGCTGGCTTTGGTTACGCTGGCTATAACGCTGCCGATCTGGCGGCGTACTCCGGTAACGGGGGATGGCCTGTCTTTTGCCGGTCTCGGACAGGCCGGAGCGTTGCGATTGCTGTTGCTCGCCCTGGTCAACAGCCTGCCGGTCGCCATCACCTCGACCCTGTTTCTGTTCTTTGTCGAAGATCGCCTGCAACTGCCCGGGCAAGCAGGCCCCCTGCTGATCCTGTTCTTCCTCAGCGCTGGCGTCAGTGTTCCGCTTTGGGCACGGCTAAGCAACAGGATCGGGCCGAAACAGACTCTGATCATTGCCATGCCGCTGTCTATCGCGGGCTTTATCGGCGCAACCATGCTGTCGACCGGAAATCTGGGCGGGTTTGCCCTGATCTGCATCGCATCTGGGGCCGCGCTTGGGGCCGATATGGTGGTTCTGCCCGCCATGTTCTCGGTCGTTCTGACCCGCGCCGGGCTGAACGCGTCAGCCGCCTTTGGCATCTGGTCTTTTGCGGGCAAACTGGGTCTGGCCCTGGCTGCTTTTTTCACTCTGCCGCTGCTGGAACGCAGCGGATTTGTCCCCGGACAAAGCAATTCGGCTGAGGCGCTTGAGGTTCTCACCCTCGCCTATGCCGTTCTTCCCTGCATCCTGAAACTCGGAGCGTTTGGACTGGTTCTGACGCTGCCGACGGAGGTCACAGTCAAATGAAACTCCTTACTATCCTTCTCTTCGCAATACTTGCCGTGATCATTGGCAAAGCCCGCTTCCTCAGCTTCCGGTCGCAGGAACCATCAGATTATGCCAGCACCGGGCCCGAGTTCTCGCTCAAGGAAAACCTGAATGGCGAGATATTGTCAGAAGGCCTGATCTATGGCCCCAACGGCAAGATGTCGAACAGCTTTGTTGCACGTATGGTCGGCGAGTGGGACGGAAACGCGGGCACTCTGACCGAGTATTTCACCTATTCCAACGGCAAGCAGATGACCCGCAAATGGTATCTGACCCTGGGCACCGGCAATACATTCATCGCCACCGCTGACGATATTGTTGGCGAAGGGCGTGGCGTGATCTCGGGCGCGACCGTCAAGCTCAGCTATCGGATCATCCTGCCCGAAGACGCCGGAGGGCATACTTTGGACGTGACTGATTGGATGTATCTGACCGAAAACGGCACGATCATGAACCGGTCCGAGATGCGCAAGTTCGGGTTGAAAGTTGCCGAGTTGGTGGCAACCATGCGCCCGGCACCCGAGATCAAGCAAGCCCATCTGAATGGCGCCAACGGGTACGACTCCACAACTGAAACGAGGCCGCTGCAATGATCTCACGTCGCGTTCTGATCGCTGTGGCTGCCCTTGTCGGGCTGGCCGTTCTCTCGGCCTGTGCCGCAAAACCCCGTGTGCCCAAAACGTTCTTGTCCGACCGCAAGCTGAACCTTGAGGAATTCTTCGAGGGCGAAACCGTAGCTTATGGGCAGTTTCAGGACATTCTGGGCAACGTTCCTCGGCGGTTCACAGTCGAGATCGACGGTACTTGGGACGGAGAGACACTGACCCTGGTTGAAGATTTCGTCTATGACGACGGTGCGACCGAACAGCGGATCTGGACCCTGACCAAAACCGGCGACGACACCTGGACGGGCACAGCGCCGGGCGTTCTGGGTGAGGCGACCGGCGTTGAACGGGGCGATACGTTCAATTGGAAATACAAGATCGACCTGCCGGTCAAAGACGGTACGATGCGCGTGAATTTTGATGACTGGATGTGGTTGCTGAGCGATGATCGCCTACTGAATCGAGCCTATGTCTCACGCTTCGGGGTCCGGCTGGGCGAAGTGGTATTGTTCTTCGAAAAGAAGTGATGACCGCGCCCTTTAGCTCCGCAGCGACAACCCGTCGTGGAACAGATGGACCTTCGCTGGATCAACGGTCAGTTTGACCGACTTGCCACGCAGATCTGTTGCGATCCCCGGCAGTTTGGCCACCAGACCTTCGGCCCCCGGCTGGTCCGTGAAGTAAAGCAGCGTAACCTCACCCAAGGCTTCGACGAAATCCACCTCACCCTCAAAGAACGCGGGTCCATCGCCGGGGGTCATGTCTTCGGGCCGGGCACCCACATTGACCTTCAGGCCCTTTTTGTCGTCGGTTGTCGGGATCGAGGACACCGCAACTCCGCCTGAGTCCAGCGCAACTGTCGTGGTCTCACCCGTTTCGGTGATCACGCCGGGCAGCAGGTTCATGGATGGAGACCCGATGAACTGAGCCACAAACTCATTGTCTGGCGTCTCATAAAGCTCCAGCGGCGTACCGACTTGCGCGATGCCCTTATTCGCCAGCACCACAATGCGGCTGGCCAGGGTCATGGCCTCGACCTGGTCATGGGTGACATAGATCATCGTGCTATCCGGCATCGCCTCTTTCAGGCGCGCAATCTCGATCCGTGTCGCGACGCGCAGCGCAGCATCCAGGTTCGAGAGCGGTTCATCAAACAGGTAAACCTTCGGGTCGCGCACAATGGCCCGCCCGATGGCGACACGCTGACGCTGCCCGCCGGACAGTGCTTTGGGAAGGCGGTCCAGATAGGGTTCCAATTGCAGGATCGAGGCGGCGCGTTCGACAGCCGTGTCAATCTCGGCACTGGGCATCTTGGCGATCTTCAATGCAAAGGCCATGTTCTCGCGCACCGTCATATGCGGGTAAAGCGCGTAGGACTGGAACACCATCGCAATGCCGCGTTGCGCAGGCGGCACCTCGTTCATCACCTGTCCTTCGATCTCAAGCGTGCCGCCCGAGATCTTTTCAAGCCCCGCAATCATTCGCAATAGGGTCGATTTTCCGCAGCCAGAGGGGCCGACGAATACGATCAATTCGCCTTGTTCGATATCAAGATTGATATGTTTCAAGACATCTACTGCGCCATAGGTCTTGGCGACATCTGTGAGTTTAAGTTCCGACATGACCTACCTCTTGCTTTGAACCATGAGGCAGAATTGCCCCGCCTCTAGCGTCAGGGTGTCAGACCCACCCAGATCCTGCCCGATGACATGCCACGTGCCGGCAGGCTGCGCGGCCTCACCCGTTGCGTCGCCGAGGTTGAAGGCGCAGAACACCCGTTCTGACCCATTTTCGCGGACAAAGCTCAGAACAGGACCGTTCTGCGTCATGTCCACTTGATCCCCAGTCGCCAAAGCAGGATGCGCATGGCGCAAGGCAATCGCGCGACGATAGTGATGCAACATCGAGGAGGGATCGGCTTCGAGCCGATCAACCGCTCGCGTTGCCTGATCCGAACTGACCGGAAGCCAGGGCTCACCCGTACTGAACCCGGATTGTTCGTCCTGCGCGGTCCAGACCATGGGGGTCCGGCAGCCGTCGCGCCCCTTGAACTCGGGCCAGAACTCGATGCCATAAGGATCCTGAAGCCGTTCGAACGGCACATCTGCTTCGGGCAGACCCAGCTCTTCACCTTGATACAGGCAAGCCGAGCCGCGCAGGCACATCATCAACACCGCATGTTGGCGGATGGCTGCGTCGTCCAGCCCCCAGCGCGAAGCGTGGCGTGGCACGTCGTGGTTTGAGAACGCCCAGCAGGGCCATGCATCGCCAGCCTTTTGCGCCAGCTGATCGAATACCTGTTGGGTATAGGCCGCCGTCAATGCGCGTTTCTCAAGGAACTCAAAGGCATAGCACATGTGCATCCGCTTATCGCCGGTGGTGTATTCACCCATGATCTCAAGGCCACGTTGCGCGTCGCCGATCTCACCCAGACAGGCGCGGCCTTCGTATTCGTCGGTCAGTGCCCGCAGCCGTTCCAGGAAGGCAACGTTTTCAGGCTGGCTTTTGGAATAGAGGTGATCCTGATGGTTATACGGGTTGACCTGCGGCGCAATCGTGGCGTTGCGCTGATCCATCGGCAAGGGCGGATTATCCCGCAGCTCTTTGTCGTGGAAATAGAAGTTGATCGTATCCAGACGGAAGCCATCAACGCCCAGATCCAGCCAGAACCGCGCCACGTCCAAAAGCGCATCCTGCACCTCACGGCAGTGGAAGTTCAGATCCGGTTGCGACGACAGGAAGTTGTGAAGGTAATATTGCTGACGTCGCGTATCCCATTGCCAGCCGGACCCACCAAAGATCGACAGCCAATTGTTGGGCGGCGTCCCGTCGGGTTTGGGATCGGCCCAGACATACCAATTGGATTTGGGATTCTCACGGCTGGCGCGGCTTTCCACGAACCATGGGTGCTGATCCGAGGTGTGCGACATCACCAGATCAATCATCACTTTCAGGTTCAGGGCATGGGCCTGATCCAGAAGCGCCTGAAAATCCTCCATCGTTCCGAACATCGGATCAACGTCGCGATAGTCGCTGACGTCATAACCAAAATCCTTCATCGGCGACTTGAAGAAAGGCGAGATCCAGATCGCATCAACACCCAGGGACGCGATATACTCCAAACGGCTGGTGATGCCTTTCAGATCGCCCACCCCGTCGCCGGTGCTGTCCTGAAAGCTGCGCGGATAGATCTGATAGATCACGCCACCACGCCACCAATCGGCTGCGGCTTTGGTTGATTTTGCGGGATCAACGGAGTTTTGCACGTTCATAACACGCCTCTATTTAACGGAACCGGCCAACAGACCGCGAACCAGATATTTCTGCATTGCAAAGAAGACCAAAAGCGGCACCGCAATCGAAACGAAAGCCGCCGTGGCAAGGATTTCCCAGTTTCCGCCGCGCGTGCCCAACAGCTCGACAATGCGGTTGGTCATCACGGTGGTCTGCCCTGTTGCATCAATCAGGAACACTTTGGCCACCAGCAGATCGTTCCATGTCCACAGGAACTGAAAGATCGCAAACGAGGCCAATGCCGGAAAGCTGAGCGGCAGGATCAGTTTGGTGAAGATCTGGAATTCAGTAGCACCATCGACCCGGGCGTTTTCGATCAGATCACGGGGCAGACCGGCCATATAGTTGCGCAACAGATAGATCGCCAATGGCATCCCAAAGCCGGTATGGGCCATCCAGACCCCAAGATAGCCTTTGCCGATCCCGATATTGAGGTGGAATTTCAGCAAAGGTATCAGCGCCAGCTGCAATGGCACCACCAAGAGCCCGACAACTGCCGCGATCAACAGGGCCCGGCCCGGAAACTCCATCCAAGCCAGCGCGTAGGCCGCAAAAGCTGCGACCAGAATGGGTATGATCGTAGCCGGGATCGTCACGGTCAGGGTGTTAAAGAACGCCTTGGCCATACTGTCAGTGCTGCTCTCGTCCAGCAGGACTTTTTGATAGTTATCCGTGGTGAATTCGGGTGGCAGCTCGGCTGTCACGAAGATACGCGCACCGCGATTGCCGGTGAATTCTTCCGTATTCTCCATCCGGTAGTTGCCCTGCGCGTCCACGGTGACGGTGCCACCGCGCCGCATCTCGGCCACATCACCCGGCACAAAGGCATCCACATCGCGTGAGCTGACACCCCAGCGTGAGATGGTGGCCTGGTCTTCTGTGCCAAACAGTTGGCCTTCGATGACATAGACACCGTTTTCCAAAACCTGTGTTTCTGGCGCGGCACTGCGCAGTGTCAGGTTCTGTTCCGATGGAAACAGCGATCGCCACCAACCACTGGTCACGATCTGATCCGCCGTCCGAAAGGACGACACCAGCAGACCCAGTGTGGGAAGCACCCAAAGGGCCACAAGAGCGACAACGGACAGGTGCACAACCCATCTGAGCGCCGGTTTGGTTCCTGCAATATCGCTCATGGGTTACTCCATTTCCTTGCGCGCATTGCGCACGTTCCAGATCAGGATCGGGGTGACCAGCAGCATGATGACCATGGCCGAGGCCGACCCCACACCCCAATCATTGGCGCGGAACAATTTGTCATACATGTAATTGGCCAGAACCTGCGTCTCCCACTGCCCGTTGGTCATGGCAAAGACGATGTCAAAGACCTTGAGCACGGTGATGGTGATCGTCGTCCAAACCACAAGGATGGTGGTTTTGATCTGAGGCACCTTGATCTTGAAGAAGATCTGGAACGGGTTGGCCCCATCCAGAATTGCGGCCTCGACCGTTTCTTCCGGAATACCGCGCAAAGCGGCAGACAGGATGACCATGGCGAAGCCGGTCTGGATCCAGACCAGAACGATCATCAGAAAGAAACTATTCCAAAACGGAATGGTCAGCCAAGTCTGCGGTTCGGTCCCGCCAAAAAAGATATAAAGCGCGTTCAGGATACCGATCTGATCCTGTTCAGCCGGGCGTGCGTCGTAGACCAGTTTCCAGATGACCGAGGCGCCTACAAATGAGATCGCCATGGGCATAAAGATCAATGACTTGGCCAGATTTCCCCAGCGAATCCGATCCGTCAGCTGAGCCACCAGCAAACCAAAGGCAGTCGACATGGCGGGCACAACGATCAGCCAGAACATGTTGTTGCGCATGGCTTCCCAGAACTTCGGCTCGGCCGCCATCTGGGTATAGTTGTCCAGACCAACCCATCTGTACCCGCCACCGGGCACACGTTCCGTGAGCGACAAGCGCAAGGTTTCAACCACCGGGTAGGCCAGATACAGTCCCAGCGCAGCCATGGCCGGGAACAGAAACAGCCATGGCCGGATCATGTTCGCGCGGTTGATGTTGCGGCCCGCATTCGGGCCCCGCGGCGGGAACAGGATTTTGTCCAGAAACTGATTTGATAGGTAGAAATAGCCAACACAACCCGTCACGCCGATGGCGATGGTCAGCAGGCCTTGGAGTGCCGGTGTCATGATGCCCTCATTCGCATGGCATCCGGGGCGGCCTGGTGACCGCCCCAGTGCTTAGGTTACTTCGCGGCGTCCCATGAGGACTGGATTTCATCCGCGACGTCTTGCGCAGATGCGCCGCCGGCATAATCAACCATACCGGTCCAGAAGGTTCCGGCACCAACGCCACCTGGCATCAGGTCAGATCCGTCAAAACGGAAGGTCGTTGCGCCCAGAAGAATGTCATTCATCTTCTTCAGAGTCGGATCAGAAAAGACCGAGGTATCGACACCTTTGTGCGGGGTCAAAAAGCCGGTCAGAGCCATCCAGGTTTCGTGCGCTTCCGGCGTCTTCAGATACTCGATCAACGCATGCGCACCGGGGCTGTCATTGGTGATCGCCCAAAGGGTACCGGCACCTAGCACGGGGCTGCCCAGATCCTTGCTTTCATAGGCCGGGAAGTAGAAGAAATCGGCATCTTCACCCACAACCGTTCCTTCCGGGAAGAAGGCGGGGATAAACGAAGCCTGACGGTGCATGTAGCATTGCGGCGGTGAGCTGAACAGGCCTTTGGGGCTGTCGCGGAAATCTGTTGTTGCAACAGCTCCGGCACCACCTGCGACGTAATCATCGTTTCGTGCAAAAGCACCAAATTCCTCGATCGCGGCCACAACCTTAGGATCGTTGAACTTCAGTTCGTTCGAAACCCACGCATCATAGTCTTCCGGAGCCAGGGTGCGCAGCATCATGTCTTCGACCCAGTCCGTTGCCGGCCAACCGGTCGCGCCGCCGGACCCCAGCCCGATACACCAGGGCGTTTCGCCATCGGCCACGATCTGATCCGTAAGCGCCTTAAGCTCTTCCATGGTGGTCGGCACTTCATATCCGGCGTCTTCGAAATTCTCAGGTACAAACCAGACCAGCGACTTTACATCGACCTTGTAGAAGAAACCATAAAGGTCCTCTACCCCGTCCAGGCCCGCATATGTCCCCAGATCAACCCAGGACTGACCGGCCGCATAGTTGTCGCGGATCCAATCGTCGGTGCCTTCGCTCAAAGGTGTCAGAAAACCCGATTTCGCCATGTCAGCCGCCAGGCCCGGTTGCGGGAAGACCGCGATGTTGGGGGCTGACCCAGCTTCGGCGTCGATACGAATCTGCTGCTCGAAACTGTCCGATCCGACATAGGAATATTCATGCCCGGTGGCCGCGGCGAATCCATCCAGGACCTTTTCAACGTTTTCCTGATCCGGCCCCAGCCAAGGCCCAAAAACCGTAACTTGTTCGGCTTGCGCGGCGCCCGCCATCAGGGCGAGCGTTGCCGCACCTGCGTAAAGCGAGTGTTTCATAGATTGTCCTCCCAACTTTTTCTATCGCGCCCAATGTTTTCAAAGCGCTTTGGATACTCGACGTTATCCGCTAACATTCTGTCTCTGTCAACATTCTGTTTGCAGAGGCCTGTAAACTTAATATTTCGCTGTATTTCCCCAAAACAGGTTGACGGAGCGCACATTTGCCAACAAAACAGGAACGATCACATGTTTGAAGGCGCTTTGAAAGTCGATGAACCTAAAGCAACTGTCGGAAACTCTTGGCCTCTCGCAGACGACGGTCAGCCGTGCGCTGAACGGGTATCCCGAGGTGAAAGAGGAAACGCGCGAAAGGGTTCAGGCAGCGGCGGCCAAACATGGCTATCGGCCCAACAGCTGGGCCAAAGGTCTGGCGACCGGTCGATCCATGGTGATCGGACATGTGATTCCCAGTTCATCCCAGCATGAGATGGTGAACCCCATTTTCGGAGATTTTGTCGCCGGAGCGGCCAAGACATATGCCGATCATGGCTATGATATGATGTTTTCGAACGCCGAAGACACATCTATCGAAAAAGCCTATCGCAACCTGTTTCAACGTGGCGCGGTTGATGGCGTTGTTCTGCAAGGCCCCAAGGTCAACGAACCCCGGATCGAGGTTCTGACTCGTATGGGCGTGCCGTTCATCGTGCATGGGCGCTCAACCGGGGTAACGTCGCCCTATGACTGGATCGACGTGAACAACAAACGGTCCTTTCAACGTGCGACACAGTTTTTGATCGATTTGGGCCATCGGCGGATCGCGTTGATCAACGGTCTTGAGGATATGGATTTCGCTAAACGGCGCCGAGACGGGTATCTTGCGGCGCTGAATGAGGCAGGGTTAGAGCCGATTCCGAGCCTCATGCGCAGCGCCGAAATGACCGAAGTCTACGGCCACCACGAAACCCGTGGAATGCTGCAATTGGATCATCCGCCAACCGCGATCCTGTGTTCATCCATGATTTCGGCGGTCGGAGTGCGCCGCGCACTGGATGAGGCGGGTTTGCGCATGGGGCAAGATGTTTCAGTGATCGCCCATGACGATGACCTGTCTTATCTGAAAAACGGTCAGGATGTTCCCATCTTCACCGCCACACGGTCCTCGGTCCGAATGGCCGGTGAATTGGCCGCAGAAATGCTGATCAACCGAATCCAGGCACCATCCGAACCGGTAATGACGCAATTACTCGAGGCTGAGCTGGTCGTAGGACGCTCGACCGGGCCCGCTCCAAACTAGGTTTACTAAAATGAAGAACACACGTGCGGATTTCCCCAAGGATTTCCTGTTCGGGGTCGCGACCTCGGCCTATCAGATCGAAGGGCATAAGTTCGGTGGGGCTGGCCAAACACACTGGGACAGTTTCGCCGCGACACCAGGCAATGTGGTGCGTTGCGAAAACGGTGATCGAGCCTGTGAACACTATCATCGATACGAACAGGATTTTGACCTGATCCGCGATGCAGGTTTTGACTGCTATCGGTTTTCCACCAGTTGGGCGCGTGTCCTGCCAGAAGGGCGCGGGCACGTGAACCAAGATGGCCTGGACTTCTATGATCGGCTGACGGACGCGTTGTTGGAACGCGATATCAAGCCCTGCGCTACGCTTTACCATTGGGAGCTTCCATCGGCGCTGGCCGATCTTGGCGGTTGGCGGAACCGCGACATCGCAAGTTGGTTTGCCGACTTCACCGAGATCATCATGTCTCGCATCGGCGACCGTATGTATAGCGTTGCAACGATAAATGAGCCGTGGTGCGTCAGCTGGCTCAGCCATTTTGAAGGGCACCATGCGCCCGGAATGCGAGACATCCGCGCAGCTGCACGCGCGATGCACCATGTTCTTCTGGCGCATGGCTGCGCGATCGAGGTGATGCGCGGCCTCGGCGTCGGGAACCTGGGCGCGGTGTTCAATCTGGAGTGGTCTGAGCCGGCAGATCAAAGCGATCAGGCGCGTTACGCGGCCGGAATCTATGACGGGATCTACAATCGGTTTTTTCTAGGGGGCGTTTTCAGAAAGGCATACCCCCAGGTGGTTTTAGACGGATTAGAGCCACATTTGCCCTCCGGTTGGCACGATGATTTCGACACAATCGGTCAGCTGGTGGATTGGGCTGGTGTCAATTACTACACACGAAAGCTGATCGCCTCCGCCCCTGGACCGTGGCCAGGCTATTCAGAGGTTGAGGGGCCATTGCCGAAAACTCAGATGGGTTGGGAAATCGAGCCTTCCGCTTTGACCCGGTTTCTTCTCCGCACCGCACGAGAATACACCGGGGATCTTCCGCTCTTCGTCACCGAAAACGGTATGGCCAGTGCGGAACGCCACAACGACGCGGCGCGCATAGACTATATCGATCAACACCTAACGGCTGTTCGCGATGCGCAGAACCAAGGCGCACCCGTTAAAGGCTATTTCCTTTGGTCCTTGCTAGACAATTACGAGTGGGCCCTTGGGTATGAGAAACGGTTTGGATTGGTCGATGTCGACTTTGAAACCATGGAACGTACACCCAAAGCGTCTTTCAATGCACTGAAACAGTCATTGAGACAGAGGTAACGCGAGAAATTCGCACGGGTCGGGAATTTAGGCTTTGGGAGTTTCGTCGTATTAGAGAGGTTTGGGCTTTTACTAGGTTTGGCGGTGACCTACTCTCCCGG